>NZ_JAKZBV010000001.1:0-2400000 GCF_022539255.1 Sinomonas terrae | reverse complement strand
AAGCTTGCGGAGACGCATGACGCCGTGGTTGCCCTGGGGGTCGTGATCCGGGGTGGGACGCCCCACTTCGAGTATGTGTGTGAAGCCGCGACGGTCGGGCTGACCGACGTAAGTGTCCGCACAGGGGTTCCCGTAGGCTTCGGCGTCCTCACCTGCGACGACGAGCAGCAGGGCCTCGCTCGAGCAGGGCTTCCCGGCTCGAGCGAGGACAAAGGCTACGAGGCGACGACGGCGGCGCTCCTCACGGCGGCCACCCTGCGGGCGCTGTGACCCGACTCGGGTCGCCCCTTGTCGGCTTCGTCACACGGCCCAAGTCACACGCGTGCCACGGGATCAGGACGGCTGATGCGCTCGGATAGTCTTGACTCCGTGAAAGATTTCGAGTCGCTGTTCGCCGAGCTCAGCGAGAAGGCCAAACGCCGCCCGGAGGGCTCGCGCACCGTCGTCGAACTGGACTCAGGGGTCCACGGCATCGGGAAGAAAATCGTGGAGGAGGCCGCTGAAGTCTGGATGGCGGCCGAGTACGAGTCGGATACGGCGGCGGCCGAGGAGATCTCCCAGCTTCTCTACCACGTCCAGGTGCTCATGATCGCGAAGGGTCTCACGCTCAAGGACGTGTACACGCATCTCTAGCCACGGTGCGTTTCCCTATCCCACGCCGGATGGGGAACCCCGTGGCGAGAAGCCGCGTACACCTCCCCTTCGAAACCAGAAAGACCACCATGCTCCGTGTAGCAGTCCCCAACAAGGGCTCCCTGTCAGAGGCCGCTTCGTCGATGCTCTCCGAAGCCGGCTACCGCCAGCGCCGCGAGGGCCGTGAGCTCGTCATGCTCGATCCCGAGAACGATGTCGAGTTCTTCTTCCTGCGCCCCCGCGACATCGCGGTCTACGTCGGCCAGGGCACGCTCGACGTCGGCATCACTGGCCGCGACCTCCTCATCGACGCCGAAGTGGAGGCCGAAGAGCTCCTGCCGCTGGGCTTCGCGGCATCGACGTTCCGTTTCGCCGGTCCCATGGGCGAGTTCGCGTCCGTGGACCAGCTCGAGGGCCGCCGGGTCGCGACGAGCTACGACGGGCTGGTCCGTACGTACCTCGCGGACCAGGGCGTGAAGCCCTCGCGCATCGTCCGCCTCGACGGTGCGGTCGAGTCATCCGTCCGGCTAGGCGTCGCCGACGCCATCGCGGATGTCGTGGAGACGGGGAACACGCTCAAAGCCGCAGGAATGGAGGTCTTCGGCGAGCCGATCCTCCAGTCGGAGGCAGTGCTCATCGGCCGCAAGGGGCATGTGATGCCTGCGATCGAGGTGCTCATCCGCCGCCTCACGGGCGTACTGGTCGCACGCAAATACGTGCTCATGGACTACGACGTCCGCAAGGAACTCGTCGAGCGGGCCTCGGCCCTCACCCCGGGCCTCGAATCGCCTACGGTCTCGCCGCTGCGGGATTCCGAGTGGGTTGCGGTTCGCTCCATGGTCCCGAAGCGGGAGACGAACCGGGTCATGGACGAGCTGTACGAGTTGGGTGCGAGGGCGATCCTCGTGAGCAGCATCCACGCCTGCCGGATCTAGGGGAGGGCGAACCATGGGCGTTGCTGTCCGCGTCATCCCGTGCCTCGATGTCGACGCCGGTCGCGTCGTGAAAGGCGTCAATTTCAAGGGTCTCCGGGACGCCGGCGACCCAGTCGAACTCGCCCATCGCTACGACCGAGCGGGCGCCGACGAGCTCACGTTCCTCGACGTCACGGCGTCCTCGTCCGAGCGGGAGACGACGTTCGACGTCGTCCGCCGCACCGCTGAGGAAGTCTTCATCCCGCTCACGGTCGGGGGAGGCGTGCGCGGGGTAGCAGAGGTCGACCGCCTCCTGCGGGAAGGCGCGGACAAGGCCTCGATCAACACGGCTGCCATCGCCCGACCCGATGTGATCGACGAGATCACCCGGCACTTCGGTTCGCAGGTCTTGGTCCTCTCCGTCGACGCCCGTCGGGTCCAGGACGACGTCAGGACTCCTTCGGGATTCGAAGTGACGACGCACGGCGGACGGCGCGGGACCGGCATCGACGCAGTCCAATGGGCGAAGGAAGCCGCGGACCGCGGCGTCGGCGAGATCCTCCTGAATTCAATCGATGCCGACGGCACGAAGGAAGGCTTCGACCTCGAACTCATCCGGCTGATCCGTGCGGCCGTCGCGGTCCCGCTCATCGCATCGGGGGGAGCTGGCGCGCCCGAGCACTTCCCGCCGGCGATCGAGGCGGGAGCGGATGCCGTGCTCGCGGCGTCGATGTTCCACTTCGGCCCCGACGACATGATCCGCCAGGTCAAGGAAGCAATCCGCGCGGCCGGTCACGAAGTCCGCTGAGGCCAGCGGCGCGAGGCGACGTCGGGAAGGGGCGGGACAGCTACGAGCGGGCGAGGCGCCCGGCCTCGGTCCACCCGGAGCCGAGATACGACGGCGCTTGATGACCCTCGACGACGGTGTAGATGACGTCTGCCCCCTCGAGGAAGGCCTCCTCCGCGAGCGCTGAGAGGACTGCCGGACCCAGTTTGTCGGGATCGGTCCCGTGCTCGAAATCGAAGCGGCCCACGACGGCGACACTGTCGCCGAAGGCGATGCGGCCCCTCGCCGCGGCCCGGCCGAACAAGGTCACTTCGACGGCGTCGTAGGGTCCGAGCGGTGCTCCGACCACGTCGCCTCCCTCAGGCAGTTGCGGCGGCTGCTCGACGTCGCCGGTCCTGACTGCGAAGACGGTCGCCTCCCCGTCGTTGGATGACGGGGCGAGGCCGGATGCTTCGGCACCCTCGGAATCGTTGACTGCGGCCCACAGCGGGCCGATGGACTTCCAGGTCTCGTCAAACGTCGGCATGCCCCCATCCTGCCACTTCGACCGTGGACGCGGAGGCAAGGGCCGGCAAGGCCAGCGCGAAGGCGTCGCCGCCCGCGGGGGCTCAGGGGCCGACGTCGGCTGTGGTCAGGAGTGCCACGGCATCGGGCTGGCCCTCGAACGTCACAAGTGCGTGCGAGCCGCGGCCTGTAGCGTGCAGGAGGAGCTCGCCGGGTTCGCCGACGATCGCGACCGAGACCGCTGACCGTTTGGCCACATGCCGTGGCCCCCGGGAACTGACAAGCACGACGCCGAGGTCGACGCCCCGGTACAGGATCGCCGCCTGCCGCACAAGGTGCTCCCACAGTGCATCCGCGTAATCATCGTCGAGGGCACGTGGAGCCCACCGTTCGGTAGCGCGGCGCACGTCCTCTGTGTGGACGAAGAACTCCGCGAGGTTCGCGGCCTCGTCGAGGCGGGGAATCCGGAGCGGCGAGGCCTTGGGGGGCCCTGCCCGGAAGGACGACACGAGCTGCGCGTACGCCGCCGGCGTTGCCGTCTTGCCGGCCAGGCGGGCGGTCGCGGCATCGGAGACGGCGCGCAGCCTGCGGATCGCGAGGCCAAAGCCGACGCGCGCGTTCCGTTCGCGAAGATAGAGGTGCGCCGCAAGCTCCTTGGTGGTCCACCCTTCGCACAAAGTGGGCGCGTTCGGCCCGGCCGCGAGCAGGGTCTCGGCCAGGACTTCCCGGGACGGCGGAACGAAGTGCATCAGTAGCGAAACTAGCACGCGCGGGCGTGGCCGCGCGCACGGTCAGCCCAAGCCATTGCGGCCACTAGACTTGAAGGGATGTCTGAGCAGAATATGCCCTCCTCCGAGCAAGCCCAGGTCGTCGCGGAACCCGCGGCGGCCGACGACGGCTCCCCAGCGCTCGCGGCCGATGTCGCCGAGCGTCTCAAGCGGGATCCGGCGGGACTCGTCGCTGCAGTCGTGCAGCAGCACGACACCCTCGAGGTGCTCATGGTGGGGTGGATGGACGACGAGGCGCTGCGACGGACGCTCACGAGCGGCCGCGTAACGTTCTGGTCGCGTTCAAGGCAGGAATACTGGCGCAAGGGCGACACATCGGGTCATGTCCAGTGGGTCAAGTCCGTGTCCCTCGACTGTGACGGCGACGCGCTGCTCGTCCAAGTTGACCAAGTCGGCGCAGCCTGCCACACCGGGACGAGAACCTGCTTCGACGGCCGGGGCCTTCCCGCCGTCGTCGGCCAAGCCTGAATGCCTCTGTCGCACCGCTCATCCCTCGCCCACCCGCCTATGGAAGGCCCGCCACCCACACCATGCTGGACCTAGGAGTCATCGAACCCACGCTCGGGGAGTTCCGGAAGCTCGCCGCGGACCGGCGCGTCATCCCTGTCCGCGTGAAGCTGCTGGCGGACGCTGAAACCCCGATCAGCCTTTACCGCAAGCTCGCCGACGGGCACCCCGGCACGTTCCTTTTCGAATCCGCGGCGGTGGGCGGTTCGTGGTCTCGCTATTCGTTCATCGGGTCCGAGTCTCGCGCGACCCTCACCAGCCGCGACGGCGAGGCGCATTGGACCGGCCAGCCACCGGTTGGGGTCCCAACGGGCGGGAACCCGCTCGAGGCGCTCCGCGATACCGTGGCCGCGCTGCGGACCGAGCGATTCGACTCGCTGCCCCCGCTCACTTCAGGCATGGTCGGCTTCGTCGGCTGGGAAGCAGTGCGGCGCTGGGAGAAGCTCCTCTCGCCGCCCGAGGACGACCTCGAGCTTCCCGAACTCGCGATGAACCTCGTCACGGACCTAGTGGTGCATGACAACGTCGACGGCACCGTCACCCTCGTGGCGAACGCGATCAACTTCGACAACAGCAACGAGCGCGTCGACGAAGCCTGGCACGACGCCGTGGTGCGTCTGACCCGCATGGTGGAGCGCGTGCTCGAGCCCTCCGCGGCTGCGGTGTCCGTCCTCGGCCCTGTGGTCGACTACCGGGACAAAGTGATCGAGAACTGGGAGGAGTCCGGGTATCTGGCGGCGATCGCCCGCGGCAAGGAGGCAATCGTCGACGGCGAGGTCTTCCAGGTCGTCATCTCGCGCCGCTTCGAGCTCGATTTCGACGCCGCGCCGCTCGACGTCTACCGGATCCTCCGGGCCCTGAACCCGAGCCCCTACATGTATCTCCTGAGCCTGGCCGACGCGCATGGACGCGAGTACTCGATCGTCGGGTCTTCTCCCGAGGCGCTCGTCACCGTGACGGGAGAACAGGTCGTCACCCACCCGATCGCCGGGTCCCGCCCGCGGGGCGCGACGGTCGAGGCGGACAGGGCTCTCGCCGAGGAGCTCCTCGCGGACGAGAAGGAGCGCGCGGAGCACCTCATGCTGGTCGACCTGGCTCGCAACGACCTCTCGAAGGTGTGCCGTCCCGGGACGGTCGAGGTCAGCGAATTCATGGCGGTAGAGCGGTTCAGCCACATCATGCACCTTGTCTCGACCGTCGATGGCCGCCTCCGTCCGGACGCTACGGCCTACGACGTCCTCGCCGCGACGTTCCCTGCCGGAACGCTCTCGGGCGCGCCGAAACCGCGCGCGCTGCGGCTCCTGGACGAGGTCGAGCCGAGGCGCCGCGGGGTGTACGGCGGCGTCGTCGGCTACTTCGACTTCGCCGGGGACATGGACATGGCGATCGCGATCCGCACCGCGCTGCTCCGGGAGGGGCGTGCCTACGTGCAGTCGGGCGGCGGCATCGTCGCCGACTCGGACCCGGTCGCCGAGGCGCTCGAATCGGTCAACAAGGCGGCAGCGCCGCTGCGCGCGGTCCACACCGCGTCGGCGTTGCGATCTGCTGCGACGCTGCCGGGCATCGGGGATGGGATCTAGCGTGAGCGAATCTTCCCAAATCGTTCCTTCCTCGGGCCACGAGCCTCCGCGCGTACCGGCGTGGGCCCGGAAGTCGACTGTCGTCGGGCTCAGTGTCCTCGTTGCGATCCTCGCGTTCGCCTCGACCACCCAGACGTGGATCGATGCCGACGTCCAGGGCGCGGCCGTACGGACGGCGCATGTCATGGTCCAAGGAAGCAACGCGGCGACTGCCGTTACCGCGCTCGCGCTGGTCGGTCTGGCGGGAGTCTTGG
Organism: Sinomonas terrae; assembly: GCF_022539255.1. Classification (NCBI taxonomy): domain Bacteria; kingdom Bacillati; phylum Actinomycetota; class Actinomycetes; order Micrococcales; family Micrococcaceae; genus Sinomonas; species Sinomonas terrae. Next base: position 2,394,033 of record NZ_JAKZBV010000001.1, on the reverse strand, counting down.
CAGCCGCAGTCGCGGGCCGCATCGGGCGCTTCGTCGCGAGCACCGTCGTCGTCCTGGCGGGCTTCGGCGTCGCTGCCTCCTGCATCGCGGTGATCGTGGACCCGCGCGCTGCCGCGGACAGCTCGATCGCCAAGGCGACGGGTGTGGCAGGCGGACCGGCGACGACGGTGCTCACCTGGTTCCCGGTCGCTGCCGCGGTGGCGGGAACCCTGCTCGCGCTGTGCGGCATCCTCGCGATGGTCGCCTCGCGCCGCTGGCCGACGCGGACGAAGTACGACGCCGGATCGGCCTCCCGTCGACGTGGGAGTGGCGTCTCGGGGAAGGCGCCCGAAGACGGCGGCGAGGCCCGTGGCGCCCAAGTGGACGAGATCGACGGATGGGACCGCCTGACCCGCGGCGAAGACCCGACCAACTGAAGCGGCCTGACCCGTCACGAGGCGCCGAAGGCGGCATCGAAGATGGCAGAATGGCCGTAAGACACCCAATCGAGGAGAAAACGACATGAGCAACGCGAGCGGTTCCCAGGACAGCACCAAGGTGGTCCTCCATGGCGAGGATCTCGGCCACGGGAACAGCCCGGCCGCCTGGACTTGCGTCTTCATCATGCTGATCGGCGCGCTCGTCTCGTGCATCGCGTTCGTCATCGCGAACTCCCCGATCTTCTGGGCCGGCGTCGTGATCATCGCGATCGGTCTGATCGTGGGCTGGGTCATGCGCCGTGCTGGCTATGGGGTCGGCGGCAGCAAGCTCAACAACACCCACTGATGGCGACCGTCCTCGACGACATCATCGTCGGCGTCCGTGAGGACCTTGAGGAGCGCCGCCGCGCATTCCCGCTGAGCGAGGTTCGTGAGGCGGCGGCGGCCCGGCCGCCGGCCCTCGATGCGTTCGACGCCCTCGGCGGCAACGAGGAACCGCGCCGCCAGCTCAAGGTCATTGCAGAGGTCAAGCGACGCAGCCCGTCCAAGGGGGATCTCGCCGACATCGCAGATCCGGCCGCGCTAGCCCAGCAGTACGCCGACGGCGGGGCCGCCGTCATCAGCGTGCTGACCGAGCAGCGCCGGTTCAGCGGCAGCCTCGATGACTTCGATGCTGTGCGCTCGGCGGTGAGGACTCCGCTCCTCCGCAAGGACTTCACGGTCGACGAGTACCAGATCCACGAGGCGCGGGCCCATGGCGCGGACCTCGTGCTGCTCATCGTCGCGGCACTCGACGACGCCGAACTCAAAGGCTTCCTCGACCTCACGCACGAACTGGGCATGAACGCTCTCGTGGAGACCCACACGGAAGAGGAGATCGACCGCGGCCTCGCGGCGGGCGCTCGGATTCTCGGGGTCAACGTGCGCAATCTCAAGACGCTCGACGTCGACCGCGGCGTGTTCGGCCGCCTCGCCGGCCGGATCTCAGCGGGACCCGTGGTGGTGGCAGAGTCGGGGGTTCGGAGCCCCGAGGACGTCGCGGAGTACGCGGCCCTCGGAGCCAACGCCGTGCTAGTCGGCGAGGCCCTCGTGACTCACGGATCCCCGCTCGAGCGGATCGCAGCATTCCAGCGCAGCGGCGCGGCGGCTATCGCCGAGCGCCTCGGCGCGAACTGAGCCGGAGGGGCGCCCGCTCTCGGACGCCCTGTTCCGGTGGACTTCAACAAGGACGGAGAGACTGGTGGCCCACAACGCACCAGAAGCATCTGTGCCGGGCGTGAACGCCCTCGGCGCTGCGACGAATGAGGCGGGGGCCCACCCGGCGGACGCCTTCCTCTCGGGGAGTCTGCGACACGCTCCGGGCCCTTACTTCGGGGCCTATGGCGGCCGATGGATGCCCGAGTCGCTCATCGCTGCCCTCGACGAACTCGAGGAGACGTTCGAGAAGGCGAAGCAGGATCCCGACTTCCTCGGGGAGATCGCCGAGCTCAACCGGAACTACTCCGGGCGCCCGTCACTCCTGACCGAGGCCAAGCGATTCTCCCAGCACGCTGGTGGGGTCCGGGTCTTCCTCAAGCGTGAGGACCTCAACCACACGGGCTCGCACAAGATCAACAACGTGCTCGGGCAGGCTCTCCTTGCCAAGCGGATGGGGAAGACCCGGGTCATCGCCGAGACCGGGGCGGGGCAGCACGGCGTCGCGAGCGCGACCGCGGCCGCGTTGCTCGGGCTCGAGTGCGTCGTGTACATGGGAGCGGAGGACTGCCGCCGCCAGGCCCTCAACGTGGCGCGCATGCAGCTGCTCGGTGCGACAGTCGTCCCCGTGACCAATGGGTCGCAGACGCTCAAGGACGCGATCAACGACGCACTTCGCGACTGGGTCGCGAACGTCCGCACGACCCATTACCTCCTTGGCACTGCCGCCGGGGCGCACCCCTTCCCGGCGATGGTCCGCTTCTTCCACGAGGTCATCGGCGACGAGGCACGCGAGCAGATCCTGGCCCAGGCTGGACGGCTTCCTGACGCGGTCTGCGCCTGCATCGGCGGCGGATCGAACGCCATCGGCATCTTCCACGGCTTCCTGGACGACCCGTCGGTTCGGCTCTATGGCTTCGAGGCCGGCGGCGAGGGCGTCGAGACCGGGCATCACGCCGCGACCATCACGCTGGGCCGGCCCGGCGTGCTCCACGGGGCGCGGTCGTACCTCATGCAGGACGACGACGGGCAGACGGTCGAGTCGCACTCGATCTCGGCGGGCCTTGACTACCCCGGGGTCGGGCCGGAGCACTCGTACCTCCATGACATCGGACGCGCCACGTATGAGCCGATCACGGACACCGAAGCGATGGAGGCGTTCAGCCTCCTGTGCAGGACCGAGGGCATCATCCCCGCGATAGAGTCCGCCCACGCACTGGCCGGAGCGATCAAGGTCGGCCAGCGTCTGTCGGCTGAAGGCGGAGAACCCGCAGAGCGGATCGTGATCGTGAACCTCTCCGGGCGCGGTGACAAGGACGTCCAGACGGCGGCCGAGTGGTTCGGCATGCTCGACGAGAACGGCCAAGTGAAGGGCACGACGCTCTCGACGCGCCGGCCGAAGGGCTTCGTGCCGGGCGAGGGCACCGGTGCGGTGGAGGAGTTGGCATGAGCGCAGTAGGGCAGCAAGCAAAGGAAACAGGCGCACAGGGCGTCGGAGGGACGACGGCGAGCAAGGCGGCCGCTGCGATCGACCGCGCGAAGGCGGAGGGTCGAGCGGCCCTCGTTGGCTATCTGCCTGCCGGCTTCCCTACGGTCCAGGAGAGCATCGACGCAGCCATCGCGCTCGCGCGCAACGGGGCTGACGTCATCGAGGTAGGGATTCCCTACTCCGACCCTGTCATGGACGGCAGCGTCATCCAGGCGGCGACGACCGAGGCTCTCGCGAACGGCTTCCACGTGGCGAGCGTGTTCGAGGTCGTCAAAGCTGTGACGGAGGCGACCGAGGCCGCCGTTCTCGTCATGACGTACTGGAACCCCGTGATGAGGATGGGCGTCGACGAGTTTGCGCGGCGTCTGGCGGAGGCTGGGGGAGCGGGGCTGATCACTCCGGACCTCATTCCTGACGAGGCAGCCGAGTGGTTCGAGGCTTCCGACAAGTACGGACTGGATCGCGTCTTCCTCGTCGCGCCGTCGACCACCGCGGAACGCATGGCGATGACCGTCGCTGCGACTAGGGGCTTCACGTACGCGGTTTCGCTCATGGGCGTGACCGGCGCCCGCGCCGCCGTCGACGAGAGCGCCCAGCGCGTCGTCGCCGAGGCTCGCGCAGCAGGTGCTGAACGCGTGTGCGTCGGCCTCGGCGTCTCGAACGCCGAGCACGTGCGCGAGATTGGCGCCTATGCGGACGGGGTGATTGTGGGCACCGCCATCGTCAGTGCCCTCCGCGAGGGCGGCCCCGAGGCCGTTGGCCGGCTCACGGCCGAGCTGAGCGGCGGCCTGAAGCGCTCCGATCGAGCGTGACAACCGCTTTCGCCTCCCTCCTTCGATGGGGCGAAAGCCCGGCAGCGTAACACAGGACGCAGGAAAGGCCATGCCGATCCAGCATGCGGACATGTCCGTCTCGCTATACGGGTGCCGTGGTAATCTTGCGACACACCGAGCCGTCTCCAACGAGTCGCGTCCCGCACTCAGGACGCGATGTCTTCCGAGGAGCACGACCGCGAATGAGGCTGTTCCTCGCTCGCCACGCTCCGGGCCACCGCCCGCAGGCGATGCTCGCACCACAAGGACGTGGACCAATCGGCCGCCGGAGCAGTTCCGCCGGACCGACGTAGGAGGCACCTGACGCTGTTCGGCGGCGCGGAGCCGCCCCTACAATTTCCAGTAATCAGCGCCGTGCTGGGTCCCCTCGTGGCCAAGCAACGCGGGGCCAACGTTGTCCCCTGTCGCGAATCGATCAGGAGGAAGGACGTTTCGTCATGACTCACCCGACACACGGCACCGCCGTCGAGTACCAGCCCCGAGAGGCAGTCTCGCCGTTCGAGCGGTTCTCGGCCCTTCCCGCGTCCGCCGGGCTCTACCGCGCGGAACAGGAGAAGGACGCATGCGGTCTCGCGATCGTCGCGACGCTCCGAGGCGAAGGCGGGCATGACATCGTCGACGCCGCGCTCCACGCGCTCCGCGCTCTCGAGCACCGCGGTGCCGTCGGTGCCGACGAGGGAACAGGCGACGGCGCGGGGATCCTCCTGCAGCTTCCGGACGAGTTCTTCCGGGCAACAGTCGACTTCGAGCTGCCCGCGCTCGGCCAGTACGCCGTGGGCATCGCGTTCCTCCCTGCGGAGGACCGCGAGGACTCCGCTGCGCGCTCGGGCATCGAGGCTCTCGCAGAGGCCGAGGGCCTCAAGGTCCTCGGGTGGCGCGAGGTTCCCGTTGTGGCCGAGCTCGTCGGCGCCATGGCGCGGGCCTGCATGCCGCGCTTCGCGCAGCCGTTCTTCGTCTCGCTCACGGGGGAGCAGCTTGACCGCAACGACCTCGACGCAAGGGCGTGGCGGATCCGCAAGCGCGCACAGAACAAGCACGGCGTCTACTTCCCGTCGCTTTCGTCGCGCACCATCGTCTACAAGGGCATGCTGACGACCGCACAGCTCGAGCCGTTCTACCCGGATCTCTCAGACGACCGGTTCACGACCAAGCTCGCGATCGTCCACTCGCGCTTCTCGACGAACACCTTCCCGTCCTGGCCCCTTGCCCAGCCGTTCCGCACGATCGCGCACAATGGCGAGATCAACACGGTCAAGGGCAACCGCAACTGGATGCGGGCCCGCCAGTCGCAGCTCTCGAGCCCCCTGCTCGGCGAGGTCCCCGAAGAGCTCTTCCCGATCTGCACTCCCGGTGCCTCCGACTCCGCCTCGTTCGACGAGGTCGCTGAGCTCCTGTGGCTCTCCGGGCGACCGATCACCCACGCGATCATGATGATGATCCCCGAAGCGTGGGAGAACCACGCGACGATGGATCCCGCGCGTCGTGCCTTCTACGAGTACCACTCGCTCCTCATGGAGCCGTGGGACGGCCCGGCAGCTGTCTCGTTCACGGATGGCTCGCTCGTCGGGGCGACCCTTGACCGCAACGGTCTGCGCCCGTGCCGCTACTGGGTCACCGAGGACGGCCTCGTCGTCTTCGCGTCCGAGGTCGGCGTCGTCGACGTCGAGCCCGCGAAGATCGTCAAGAAGGGGCGCGTCGCGCCCGGCAAGATGTTCGTGGTCGATACCGAGGCCGGGCGCATCATCGAAGACGCCGAGGTCAAGGCAGAGGTCGCAGGGGCGAACCCCTGGCAGGAATGGGTGGACCAGAACGTCATCCGCCTCGCCGAGCTGCCCGAGCGCGAGCACGTCATCCACACGCCGCAGTCAGTCAACGTGCGGCAGCGCACCTTCGGCTACACGCAGGAGGAGCTCCGCATCCTCGTCGGCCCGATGGCTCGGACAGGCGCCGAGCCAATCGGCGCCATGGGTTCAGACACACCCGTGGCTGTGCTGTCCAAGCGGCCTCGGCTGCTCTTCGACTACTTCGTCCAGTCCTTCGCGCAGGTCACGAACCCGCCACTCGACGCGATCCGCGAGGAACTCGTCACGAGCCTCAACGGAGCGATCGGTCCCAACGGGAATCTCCTGAGCATGGGGCAGGTCAAGGAGAAGCAGGTCATCCTGCCGTTCCCCGTGATCAACAACGATCAGCTGGCGAAGATCGCGAACATCGAGAACGCCCAGGGCGATCGGATCGCGATCAAGGTTCGAGGCCTGTACCGCCCCGAAGGCGGAGAGGCGGCCCTGCGGGCCCGGCTGACCGAGATCTGCGAGCAGGTTTCCGGGGCCATCAACCGGGGCGTGCAGTACGTCGTGCTCTCTGATCGCGACTCGAACGCGCAATGGGCTCCGATCCCTTCGTTGCTCCTCGTCTCCGCCGTTCACCACCACCTCCTCCGCAGCGCGAACCGCACGAAGACGGCGCTCGTCGTCGAGGCCGGCGACGTGCGCGAGGTCCACCACGTGGCGGTGCTCGTCGGCTACGGAGCGTCCGCAGTGAACCCGTATCTCGCGATGGAGTCTGTCGAAGAGCTCATCCGCTCGGGTGATCTTCCCGGCGTCACGCCGGAGGACGGCGTGTACAACCTCATCAAGGGCCTTGGCAAGGGCGTCCTCAAGATCATGTCCAAGATGGGCATCTCGACCGTCGCGTCGTACTGTGGCGCCCAGACCTTCGAGGCGCTTGGCCTGTCCCAGGACCTCGTCGACGAGTTCTTCGCGGGCACGCACAGCCAACTCGGCGGCGTTGGGCTCGACGTCGTCGCGGCCGAGGTCGCTGCGCGGCATGAAATGGCGTACCCCGCCTCGGGGATCGAGCAACCGCATCGGGCGCTCATGAACGGCGGCGAGTACCAGTGGCGTCGTGATGGCGAGCCGCACCTCTTCAATCCCGAGACCGTGTTCCGCCTTCAGCACGCGACGCGCGAGCGTCGGTACGACGTGTTCAAGGCGTACACGAACGGCGTCGATGACCAGTCGAAGAACCTCATGACCCTCCGCGGTCTCCTCGCGTTCCGCGAGGGTCTGCGCCCGGCGATCCCGATCGACGAGGTTGAATCCGTCGCGAGCATCGTGAAGCGGTTCTCGACCGGTGCCATGAGCTACGGGTCGATCTCGAAGGAAGCCCACGAGACGCTCGCGATCGCGATGAACCGTCTGGGTGCGCGCTCGAACACCGGCGAGGGCGGCGAGGACACCGACCGTCTCCTCGACCCCGAGCGGCGCTCGGCCATCAAGCAGGTCGCTTCCGGGCGCTTCGGCGTCACGAGCCTGTACCTCACCAACGCGACGGACATCCAGATCAAGATGGCCCAAGGCGCGAAGCCCGGTGAGGGCGGCCAGCTCATGGCCCAGAAGGTCTACCCGTGGGTCGCGCGAACCCGGCACTCGACGCCGGGCGTCACCTTGATCTCGCCGCCGCCGCACCACGACATCTACTCGATCGAGGATCTCGCGCAGCTCATCTACGACTGCAAGCGGTCCAACCCGAGCGCCCGAGTCCACGTCAAGCTCGTCTCCGAGGTGGGCATCGGCACGGTCGCCGCTGGCGTCACGAAGGCGAAGGCCGACGTCGTCCTCGTGTCGGGGCACGACGGCGGAACCGGAGCCTCGCCGCTCAATTCCCTCAAGCATGCCGGCGTCCCGTGGGAGCTCGGCCTGGCCGAGACCCAGCAGACGCTCATGCTCAACGGACTGCGCGACCGCGTGGTGGTCCAAGTTGACGGCCAGCTCAAGACGGGGCGCGACGTCGTCATCGCGGCGCTTCTCGGGGCGGAGGAATACGGCTTCGCAACCGCACCGCTCGTGGTCTCCGGCTGCATCATGATGCGCGTATGCCACCTTGACACGTGTCCTGTGGGCGTCGCGACCCAGAATCCCGAACTTCGCGCGCGGTTCAGCGGCAAGCCGGAGTTCGTGGTGAACTTCTTCGAGTTCATCGCCGAGGAGATCCGCGAGATCCTCGCCAAGCTCGGCTTCCGCTCGCTCGAAGAGGCGATCGGACGCTCGGAGTTCCTCGACACGAAGGACGCGATCGACCACTGGAAGGCGGAAGGGCTCGACCTCACGCCGATCCTGGCCGGATTGGACTTCGACGAGGACGCGCCGCTGCGCAACACGACGGGCCAGAACCACGAGCTCGACAAGCACTTCGACGTCCAGCTCATCGAGATGGCCCAGGAAGCGCTCAGCGACCGCAGCCCCGTGAAGATCAGCCTCCCGGTCGTCAACACCGACCGGTCCGTGGGCACGATGCTCGGGCACGAGGTCACTCGCACGTTCGGGACGGATTCCCTCGCGACCGACACGATTGACGTCACACTCACGGGGACCGCGGGTCAGTCGCTCGCAGCGTTCCTGCCGGCCGGTATCACGCTGCGGCTGTTCGGCGACTCGAACGACTACGTCGCCAAGGGGCTCTCGGGCGGCCGGGTCATCGTCCGCCCAGACCGCACGAACGTCTTCCCGGCCGAGGACAACGTCATTGCCGGCAACGTGATCGGCTACGGCGCCACGAGCGGTGAGATCTTCCTCCGGGGCATGGTCGGCGAGCGGTTCCTCGTTCGGAACTCGGGCGCGACGGCTGTTGTCGAAGGCATCGGCGACCACGGCTGCGAGTACATGACGGGCGGCCAGGCTGTCATCCTCGGCCGCACCGGGCGCAACTTCGGCGCTGGCATGTCCGGCGGAACCGCGTTCGTGCTCGACCTCGCGGCGACGAGGGTCAACACGCAGGCCCTCGACTCTGGGGAACTCACGCTCCTCGAACTCGACGACGAGGACCGCGACATCGTGCGAAACCTCATTGCCAAGCACGTGGAGGAGACGGGTTCGCAGCTGGGCCAGCGCCTGCTCGACAATTTCGACGACACAGCGGCCCGCATGACGAAGGTGCTGCCTCGCGACTACGCGGCGGTGCAGCAGACCCGTCTGGGTGCCCTCGAGGAGGGCCTCGACCCGGACGGGGAAGAAGTTTGGTCTCGCATTCTGGAGGTGACCGGTGGCTGATCCACGCGGATTCCTGAAGGTTCGGCAGCGTGAGACGCAGCCGCGCCGTCCCGTCCCTGTCCGCATCATGGACTGGAAAGAGGTCTACGAGGCCCAGGAGAACGGCGTCCTCAAGCGCCAGGCCGGGCGCTGCATGGATTGCGGCGTCCCGTTCTGCCACCACGGCTGCCCCCTCGGGAACCTCATCCCCGAGTGGAACGACCTCACATGGCGCGGCAAGGAGCAGGATGCGAGCGAGCGCCTCCACGCCACGAACAACTTCCCGGAGTTCACCGGCCGCCTGTGCCCGGCTCCGTGCGAGACGGCGTGCGTGCTGGGCATCAACCAACCCGCCGTCACGATCAAGCAGATCGAGGTCTCGATTGCGGAGCAGGCTTTCGAAGCCGGCTACGTCGAGCCTCTGCCTCCGGCCCGCCTCACGGGCAAGACGGTTGCTGTCGTCGGCTCCGGTCCAGCAGGTCTGGCTGCCGCCCAGCAGCTCACCCGGATCGGCCACACGGTTGCCGTGTACGAGCGTGACGACCGCGTGGGCGGCCTCCTGCGCTACGGAATCCCCGACTTCAAGATGGAGAAGGAGATTCTCGACCGCCGTCTCGAGCAGATGAAGGCTGAGGGCACTCGCTTCCGCGCTGGAGTCGAGGTCGGCCGTGACGTGAGCTGGGACCAGCTGCGGCGCCGGTATGACGCCGTCGTCGTCGCGACGGGCGCCACCGTGCCGCGCGACCTCAGGATCCCCGGCCGGGAGCTGGACGGCGTCCACTTCGCGATGGAGTACCTCGTCCAGTCCAACCATGCTGTTGCCGGCGACGTAGTCGAGAACCAGATCGACGCCCGCGGCAAGCATGTCGTGATCCTCGGTGGCGGCGACACCGGCGCCGACTGCCTGGGCACCGCTCACCGCCAGCAGGCGGCGTCGGTCACTACCCTCGCGATCGGAAAGCAGCCGCCGTCCGAGCGGCCGGGCCATCAGCCGTGGCCGATGTTCCCGACGCTCTTCGAGGTCGCGAGCGCCCACGAGGAAGGTGGCGAGCGCACCTACCTCGCGTCCACGGTCGAGTACATTGGCGAGGACGGCAAGGTCACTGGCCTCAAGGTCGCCGAGACGGAGTACGTGGACGGCAAGCGCCTCCCGAAGACGGGGACCGAGCGGGTCATTCCTGCGGACCTCGTTCTGTTGTCCCTCGGCTTCACAGGGGCGGAGGAGTCAGGTCTGCCCGAGCAGATCAACGCCCCGCTCGACGAGCGCGGCAACGTCGCGCGCGACGGCGAGTACATGACTGCAACACCCGGCGTCTTCGTCGCCGGCGACGCGGGCCGCGGGCAGTCGCTCATCGTGTGGGCGATTGCTGAAGGGCGTGCGTGCGCCGCGGAGGTCGACAAGTTCCTCATGGGCAGCACGATTCTGCCGGCGCCGGTGGCTCCGACCGATCGCGCGATCTCTGTCCTCTGATGAGTGCCCAGGGGTCCGCGGACAAGCCGGGGGCCCCGAGCTCGGTCCGTGTACGCTCCGCGCCTGCGGAATCCGTGAAGTTCATCCCCCAGACATCCACGTTCACCACACAACCCCTAGGGTGAGGTATATGAGACGAGCGAAAATCGTTGCCACGTTTGGGCCGGCCATCTCGAGCTACGAGAAGACCCTCGCAGTGATCGAGGCCGGCGTCGATGTGGCCCGGCTCAATATGAGCCATGGTGACTACTCGGTGCATGACGCGACCTACGAGAACGTGCGGAAGGCATCGGCCGAGCTCCACAAGGCGGTCGGGATCATGGCCGACCTCCAGGGTCCGAAGATCCGCCTCGGCCGCTTTGTCGACGGCCCCTACGAGCTGGCTCCCGGGGATGTCTTCACCATCACGACCGAGGACGTTCCGGGCACGAAGGAGATCTGCTCGACGACGCTCAAGAGCCTGACCGAGGACGTCGAGGTGGGCGACACGCTCCTGATCGACGACGGCAAGGTCGCCCTGCGCGCGACGGCCGTCGACGACGTCAAGGTCGTGGCAGAGGTCGTCGTGGGCGGAATGGTGTCGAACAACAAGGGCATCAACCTTCCCGGCGTGGCCGTCAACGTGCCAGCGCTGAGCGGCAAGGACGAGAGCGACCTCCGCTGGGCGCTCAAGCGCGGTGTGGACTTTGTGGCGCTCTCGTTCGTCCGCGACGCCAAGGACGTCGAGCGCGTCCACGCCATCATGGACGAAGAGGGGCGGCGCGTCCCGGTCATCGCGAAGATCGAGAAGCCTCAGGCGGTCGATCAGCTCCACGAGATCATCGATGCGTTCGACGCGATCATGGTCGCCCGCGGTGACCTCGGCGTGGAGCTCCCGCTCGAAGAGGTTCCGCTCGTGCAGAAGCGGGCGATCGAGCTGGCGCGCCGCTGGGCGAAGCCCGTCATCGTCGCCACCCAGGTGCTCGAGTCGATGATCGAGAACCCCCGCCCGACCCGTGCTGAGGCCTCCGACTGTGCGAACGCCGTGCTCGACGGCGCCGACGCGGTCATGCTCTCCGGAGAGACGAGCGTCGGGGCGTACCCGATCGAGACGGTCAAGACGATGGCGAAGATCATCGAGTCCACCGAGGACCACGGCCTCGAGCGGGTTCCGCCGCTCGGTTCCCAGCCCAAGACCCGTGGCGGCGCGATCACCCGTGCTGCGGTGACGATCGCTGACCAGCTCGACGCGAAGTACATCTGCACCTTCACGCAGTCGGGCGACTCGGCACGCCGCCTGAGCCGCCTGCGGCCCCAGAAGCCGATCTTCGCGTTCACGCCGCTGACGTCGACGCTGAACATCCTGAGCCTGTGCTGGGGCATCCAGCCGCGCATGGTGGAGTTCGCGGAGCACACGGACCAGATGATCGCCCAAGTGGACGAGTACCTCCTGCGCGCCGGAATGGCGCAGCCGAACGACCTCGTGGTGGTCGCTGCAGGCTCGCCTCCCGGGGTTGCGGGATCCACGAACGCGCTGCGTGTGCACAAGGTCGGCGATCTCGCCGACGCGGGGCAGCTGCTCGACGGCGCAGTCAAGCCTGCGCGTGAGCACGTGGGACCGTGGCCTGAGGTCTGATCCTCGCCACCGGATCGCTGCCTGACAGCCCAAGTCAGCGACGAGGGGCGGCACCCGCTGGGTGCCGCCCCTCGTCGTCGTGCTTCGCCTCGCCCACGTGCAACCGCAACGGCGCGCGGGCGAGTCTTCAGCTCACCTGGCTGATGATCGTTTCGGCGACTTCGCGCATGCTGAGGCGCCGATCCATCGACGTCTTCTGGATCCAGCGGAACGCCTCCGGTTCGCTGAGGCCCATCTTGGTCATGAGCAGGCTCTTGGCCCGCTCGACGAGCTTCCGCGTGGCGAACTGCTCCTGGAGATCGGTGACCTCGGACTCAAGGGCACGGATCTCCTCGTGGCGCGAGAGCGCGATCTCAATGGCCGGGACCAGGTCGTTCGGGGTGAAGGGCTTGACGACGTAGGCCATGGCGCCCGCATCGCGTGCACGCTCGACAAGCTCCTTCTGGCTGAACGCAGTGAGGAGGACGACGGGTGCGATCCGTGCCTTCACGATCTTCTCGGCAGCCGTGATGCCATCCATGACCGGCATCTTGACGTCCATGAGCACGAGGTCGGGCCGCAGTTCCTCCGCTAGCTCGACGGCCTTCTCGCCGTTGTCGGCCTCGCCGACCACATCGAAGCCCTCGCCCCGCAGGATCTCGATGATGTCGAGGCGGATGAGGGTCTCGTCCTCCGCGACTACCACGCGACGCGCGGCATGTGCCTTGTCCGACGGCGCCGCGCTCTTGGGCGACGGCGTGGGCTTGGCTGTCTTCTCCGACGTCTTCTCGGACACTCGGGCTCCTTGCTGCAGATTCGGGGTGGACTTACCACGATCCTACCGGGGCGCATTGCCTCTGCGCAGTCGCTCGCGCACTTGCCCGCAGACTTGCCGGTCCGGCGGGGCTGGGTCTGGGACGACGTGACGCCTGCTAGCCCTGTAGAGTAGTCCCGCGCACTCCCAGTGGCGAGAGTGCGTGGCAGGCCCGAGTGGCGGAATCGGCAGACGCGCCGCACTCAAAATGCGGTATCGAAAGGTGTGAGGGTTCGAGTCCCTCCTCGGGCACAGGTATAGGATGGATCCTCGGCGCAGGGTAAACCCGCGGCATCCGGGTAGTGAACTGTGGATGAACGCTTGGGGCGGGGAGTACAGCGCTCCAACAACGTCGATCTCCGATGGGAATCTGGGTGGATATCACCGCCATGATCGCGCTTGTCATCGCACTGGCGCTCTTCTTCGACTTCACGAACGGCTTCCACGACACCGCCAATGCCATGGCGACGCCCATCGCTACGGGCGCGATCAAGCCTCGGCCGGCCGTCGCCCTCGCCGCGGTGCTCAATCTGGTCGGCGCGTTCCTCTCGACGGAGGTGGCCAAGACCATCTCGAGCGGCATCATCCGTGAGGGCTCGCCGGGGGTGCATATCACTCCGGAAATCATCTTCGCAGGCCTCATCGGCGCCATCGTGTGGAATATGTTCACCTGGCTGCGGGGCCTGCCCTCAAGCTCCTCGCACGCCTTGTTCGGTGGCCTCATCGGCGCGGCGATCGTCGGCATCGGCGTCTCGTCGGTGAACTTCCCGAGCATCGTGTCGAAGGTCATCATCCCAGCCGTCGCGGCGCCGATCATCGCAGGGCTCTCCGCCTGGATCTGCACCCGCATCGCGTATCTCGTGACGGCCAGACGGGATCCGGGCTCCGGCGAGAAGCTCCATCAGGGCCGCGGCGGCTTCCGCATCGGACAGATCTTCACATCGAGCCTCGTCGCGCTGTCCCACGGCACGAACGACGCCCAGAAGACCATGGGCGTCATCACCCTCGTCCTCATCGCCGCGGGTGCCCAGACGCCGGGCAGTTCGCCGCAGTGGTGGGTGATCCTCGCCTGCGCGACCGCCATTGGGCTCGGCACCTACGCGGGCGGCTGGCGGATCATCCGCACCGTCGGAACCGGACTCACCGAAGTCCGACCGGCGCAGGGCTTCTCCTCCGAATCGAGCACGGCAGCTGCCATCCTCGCCTCCTCCCACCTCGGCTTCGCGCTCTCGACGACCCAGGTGACGAGCGGCTCGGTGATCGGCTCCGGGCTCGGCCGCCGGGGCACGTCGATCCGGTGGGGAACGGCCGGGCGCATCGCCGTGGGCTGGATCCTCACCCTGCCCGCCGCCGCCGTCGTCGGCGGCCTTGCGGCCCTCGTGATCGGCGTCGGGCCCGTTGGCGTGATCATCATCGCGGTCGTCGGCGTCGCGTCCATCGTGTGGATGTTCGCGATCAGCAGGCGCCAGCGTGTCGGCCACAATGATGTCGTCGAGGTGGAGGAAGCTGGCGAGGCAGTGAGCTTCCCGCCCCGCAAGCGCACTCAGAAGGGAGGCGCCCGTTGATCGCCTGGGGAGCGTTCGCCGTCGTCGCCATTGCCACCGTGCTCGGCGCGGGGTGCATCGTGCTGTTCTTTGCACTCGGCATCCGGCTGCGAGCCGAGAGCGAGGACCCGCGGCGGTCGGCGCGCGGCGTTCTCGCTGCGGCAAGCCGCGCCTGCTACGTGCTGTCCGGGGTTGCGGTCCTGTTCGGTGTGTACCTCATCGTGCCGTACTTCCACTGATGCTGACCTCCGCGGGCCCGATCGGTCTAAGCTGAGGCGCATGGCGGAGTTCGTGTACTACGTGGGGGCCAGCCTGGACGGCTATATCGCGCAGGACGGCGGAGGGCTGGCGTGGCTTGAGAAGTTCGACGACGTCGAGGGGCTCGGCGAGTCGTATCGCACGTTCGAGCGCGGCGTGGGCTGCGTCGCCATGGGCGGCGAGACCTACGAGTGGATCCGGGAGCACCATCCCGGCGAGTGGTCCTACAAGACACCCTGCTGGGTCTTCAGCCACCATGAGCACACAGCCGACGACGGCGCCGACGTCGTCGTCGTGCGCGGGGCCGTGACGGAGTTCGCCGCGGAACTCCGTCGGGACGCGGGGGAGAAGGACGTCTACATCGTAGGCGGCGGAAACCTCGCTGGGCAGTTCCTGGCCGCGGGCCTCGTGGATCGCGTCGTCGTGACCCTCGTGCCCGTGGCGCTCGGCGGTGGGGTGCCCCTCTTCGGCTCTCGGGCGCTCGCCACCCCCAAGGACTTCCGGCTCGAGGGCATCACCCAGCGGGACGGGACGGTCGAGCTCGACTACCGGGCCGCCTGAGCGACCTCCTGCGGCAGATTGCGAAGGAGATTCGTGATCCTCGCCGTGCAGAGCCTGCGCCCCGACTCGTCCTTGATGACGATCTCGTGGGACGTCGTCGTGCGGCCAAGGTGAATCGCGGTGCACACGCCGCGCACCACACCAGTGGACGCCGGGCGGTGGTGTGTCGCGTTGAGGTCGATCCCCATCGCGATCTTCCCGGGACCCGCATGCAGGGTCGCGGAGAACGAGCCGAGGGTTTCCGCGAGGGCTGCGCTCGCTCCGCCGTGCAGGATCCCGGCGATCTGGGTGTTCCCCTCGACCGGCATGGTCGCGACCGAGCGCTCAGCGCTGAGCTCCTCGAACACGATCCCGAGCTTCACGACGAGGGCCCCGACCCCGCTTTCGGCGAGCCAGGGGCGGATGTGGTCAGGGACGTGCGCGTCCGCCAGCTCCTGCTCGTAGTTGCCCGGGAGTGCGCGGATCGGGGAGCCTGTCAGGGGCGAGCCGCTGCGAGTGTCTTTCGCGTGCATGCCCACTAGGCTGGCACCCGTGAGTCAAACGAGCAAAGCCGAGACCGTCGTCCTCGATCCCCAGGGGGAGCCGCACCGGCTCCTCGTCGTCGACGGGCATTCCATGGCCTTCCGTGCCTTCTTCGCCCTGCCGGCAGAGAGCTTCCGGAACTCCGAGGGGCAGCACACGAACGCCGTCCACGGTTTCACCTCGATGCTCATCAACCTCATGCGCGACCAGAAGCCGACGCACGTTGCGGTCGCGTTCGACGTGAGCGACGAGACGACTCACCGCAAGGCCGAATACAGCGAGTACAAGGGCGGCCGGAACGAGACGCCGTCCGAGTTCCGCGGCCAGATCGACCTCATCAAGCGCGTCATGCAGGCGCTCGGCATCCGGACGCTCGAGCTCCCCGGCTACGAGGCTGACGACATCCTCGCCACCCTGGCCTCGCAGGGAGCCGAAGCGGGGATGGAGGTCTACCTCGTCTCAGGTGATCGCGACACGTTCCAGCTCGTCAACGACCGTGTCTCCGTCCTCTACCCGCGCAAGGGCGTGAGCGACATTCCGCGCATGGACGCGACGGCCATCGAGGAGAAGTACCTCGTCCCGCCGGCGCGCTACCCGGATCTCGCCGCGCTCGTGGGGGAGTCCGCGGACAACCTTCCTGGGGTTCCCGGCGTCGGCCCGAAGACCGCCGCGAAGTGGATCGCGCAGTACGACGGTCTCGAGGGCGTTCTCGCGCATGCTGGCGAGATCAAGGGCAAGGCGGGGGAGAGCCTCCGCGAGCACGTCGAGTCCGTCGAGCGGAACCGGCGCCTCAACCGGCTCATCACGGACCTCGAACTCCCACTCGCACTCGACGAGCTGGCCTCGCCCGAGCCCGATCCCGCCGCGGTCGAGTCGCTCTTCGACGAACTCGAGTTCAAGAACCTCCGTGCCCGCGTGTACGAGATCTTCGCTACCGAGCCCGAGGCCACTGGTACCGAGGTCTTCGAGGTACCGGAGTTCACGCGGCCTGACGAGGCCGCGCTCCCCGCAGCGCTCGCACGCCTCGCAAGCGCCGCGGGCGAGGTGCCCGTCGCCGTAGCGATCCGCGCGGAGCAGGCGGGGGAGCGGCAGGAGGCGACCGCCCTCGCCCTCGCCTCGCATGGCGAGGCCGTCTACGTGGCGGTCGACGGCGTGTTCCCCGCACCGCTCGCGGAATGGCTCGCCGATTCGGGGGTTCCGAAGGCGATCCATGAGTACAAGGAGTCCGCGAAGGCGCTCCGAGCGCTTGGGGTCGAGCTCGAGGGGGTCGTCGACGACGTCTCGATCTCGGGGTATCTCATTGAACCGGACCGGCGGAGCTACGCCCTGGGCGATCTGGCTCAGCACCACCTCGACATCCAGCTCGGGCCGGCCCCCGCGAGCGGTCAGCTCGCCCTCTCCCTCGGCGGGGACGACGAGGCGGCGGCGTCGCTCGTGCGGGAGGCGGCCGTCGTTCGGGCCCTCAGTGCGGACTTCGCCCCGCGGCTCACCGAGGTGGGCGCGGCCTCGCTGCTCGCGGAGATGGAGCTCCCACTCGCCAGAGTGCTGCTCGACATGGAGTGGGCCGGGATCGCCGTTTCGAAGGAGCAGATCGACGCCCTCATGGACGATCTAGGCCGCGCGAGCGAAGAGGCGGCCGGGCGGGCTTACGCAGCGATCGGCCACGAGGTGAACCTGGGTTCGCCCAAGCAGCTCCAGACGGTCCTCTTCGACGAGCTCGAGCTGCCCAAGACGAAGAAGATCAAGACCGGCTACACGACGGACGCTGCCTCGCTCAAGGACCTGCTCGACAAGACGGGGCACCCGTTCCTCGAGGGGCTCATGGCGCACCGCGAGTCGAGCAAGCTCCGGCAGATGGTCGAGACGCTCAAGAAGTCCGTGACGTCCGATGCGCGAATCCACACCACCTACGCGCAGAACATCGCCGCGACCGGCCGCCTCTCCTCGAACAACCCGAACCTTCAGAACATCCCGATCCGTTCGGAGGAAGGGCGTCGCGTCCGCGACGTATTCGTGGTCGGCGAGGGCTATGAATCGCTCCTCTCGGCTGACTACTCGCAGATCGAGATGCGCATCATGGCGCACCTCTCGAATGACGCGGGCCTCATCCAGGCATACCGGGAGGGCGAGGACCTTCACCGCTTCGTGGGCTCGCGGATCTTCCACGTAGCGCCTGCCGAGGTGAGCTCCGAGATGCGCGCGAAGGTCAAGGCGATGTCCTACGGCCTCGCCTACGGGCTCACCTCGTTCGGGCTCTCGAAGCAGCTCGACATCTCCGTCGACGAGGCGCGGACCCTCATGAAGGACTACTTCGACCGGTTCGGCGGGGTGCGCGACTACCTCCGGGGCGTCGTCGAGCAGGCTCGCAAGGACGGCTACACGTCGACGATCTTCGGGCGCCGCCGGTACCTCCCGGACCTCAACAGCACGGACCGGGCACGTCGCGAGGTTGCGGAGCGCGTCGCGCTCAACTCGCCGATCCAGGGCTCTGCGGCCGACATCATCAAGCTCGCGATGCTGGGCGTCGAGCACGAGCTCGAGGCGCGCGGACTGGGTTCGCGGCTCCTGCTCCAGATCCACGACGAGCTCGTGGTGGAGGTCGCGCCCGGGGAAGAGGCCGCGGTCCGCGAGGTCGTGGTGGAACGCATGGGCTCGGCGGCCGAGCTCTCGGTGCCCCTCGACGTGCAGGTCGGCGTGGGGCGGACCTGGAACGAAGCCGGGCACTGATGGCAATCGCCGGCGACTATGAGCTGCGGCGGTTCCGACCGTCGCGGCAGGGCGAGGAAGGCTACGGCCAGACCCGGGAATGGATCAGGGCAGTCGGCGCCGGCTTCTACGAAAAGCGCCGTCCGGAGGACTTGATTGCCAGGACGGCGGCTGCGTTTGTCGCCGACGGACGCGAGCTCACCGGGGTCTATCAGCCCGGCCCCGTGCCCGTCGGCACGTTCGGCCCAGAGGTCCCCGTCGCGACTTTCGCGACCTTCCGCAAGACGCTCAATGCCGGCTATGGGGCGCTCGTTCCCGCACACCTCGTCACCGCGGTCACCGTCCGCACAAGCCACCGCCGAAGGGGGATCCTGCGGAGACTCATGACCGAGGATCTCGCACGGGCGAAGGCCGACGGCGCTCCGATCGCCGCCCTCACAGCATCCGAAGCATCCATCTACCGTCGATTCGGCTTCGGGGTGGCCACGGCGGAACGTCGCGTCACAGTCGCCACGGGCCCGCGCTTCAAGCTCGCCGTTCCCACGGACGGCCGGGTCGAGGCCGCGGATCCCGGCGTCCTCCTGAACCTCGCGCCTGTGGTTTTCGAGCGAGCCCACCGCGTGACCCCGGGATCGATCGATCGTCAGGATCGCTACCGCCACACTGCGGCGGGGCTGTGGGACCGGGACGGCGGCGGCGAGGACCGGGCGCTCCGGGCCGCGCTGCACTTCGATGTGGACGGCGTGCCAGATGGCTACGTCACGTATGCGTTCCAGGGCTGGGAGCACGAACCGCACACGATGGAGGTCCGGGACCTCGTCGCTGCCAGTCCCGAGGCGTACCTCGCGCTGTGGGATTTCCTAGGCTCCCTTGACCTCGTGCGGCGGATCGTATGGAGCGAGGCTCCGGCGGATGATCCCCTTGCCTGGGCGCTCGACGACGCGCGCGCACTTCGTGCCGAAGCTGCGCAGGACATGCTGTGGCTGAGGATCCTGGACGTGCCGGCGGCGCTTGAGGCGCGACGCTACGGGGTCGACGGGGCGCTCGTTCTCGACGTCGTCGACGGGCTCGGCATGGCCGCTGGCCGGTACCGCCTCACGGTCGCCGAAGGGGTGGCGAACGTCTCGCGCGCGGACGGGGAGACTCCTGATCTCGTACTCGACGCCGCCGAGCTCGCGTCATTGTTCGTAGGCGGCGTCAGGGCGACTACCCTGAGGGAGGCAGGGCGCATCAGCGAGGAGAACCCCGGCGCCGCCCTCGCGGCGGAGAGGCTGTTCGCAGTAGAGCGCCCTGCGCACTGCCTTACCCATTTCTGAGCGGACTGCTCACCGGACCGTGGAGTGCCCATGCCCTCCTTGATGCCGCACGTGCCCTCCTTGATGGCGCACGCCTCACGGCGCGCTGTGCTGTCCACACTGGGCTCGGCGTCCTTGGGCGCTCTCCTGACTGCGTGCGGGTCATCCCAAGCGGCCGAGACGACGATGGCTGAGCCCGGGGCCGCTACGCCCGAGCCGCCGGCAGCTCCGCGTTCAGCGGCTGCCCCGTCGGCCGCCTCCGCGCCGCTGCGGCCGCACGTGCTCAGCGCGGCCGAACGGCTCGCGATCGAGGAACGGTTCCGCGGCCGGAAGCCGACGCAGTGGGGCCTCGCGGTGACAGGCGTTGTCACCCGCACGGCGACGACGGCGGTTGCCCTCACCTTCGACGCGTGCGGCGGCCCCGGCGGCTCGCGGTACGACTCGGCCCTCATCCAGACGCTTCGGCGCCTCAAGGTCCCCGCGACGCTCTTCCTCAACGCGCGCTGGATCGAGGCGAACCCGTCGCTCAGCGCGGAGCTTGCGGCAGACCCGCTCTTCGAGATCGGCAACCACGGAACGGCCCACGTCCCGCTCTCGGTGTCAGGGCGTAGCGCGTACGGAATCCCCGGCACTGCCTCGCTCGCCGCAGCCCTCGACGAACTGCTGGGCAACGAGCAGCGGGTTTCGGCCCTGGCAGGCGCGGCAGTTCCCTGGTTCCGCCCCGGAACGGCGTTCTATGACGACGTCACCGCCGCAGCGACCTCCGCCGCAGGGCTCGTCCCGCTCAACTTCTCCGTCAACGCCGACGCAGGTGCGACCTTCCCGGGGTGGAAGGTGGCCGCCCAGCTGCGGACCGTCGAACGGGGCGACATCGTCATCAGCCACATGAACCAGCCGGGGTCGGGAACTGCCGCAGGGTATGCCGCCGGTCTTCCAGCCCTTCTGGGCCGCGGGATCAGGTTCACCACACTCTCCCAGTCGGGTCTTGCCGTGCCAGGACATACGGCGTAGCCGGACGCTGCCAGCAAGACGACCAATGTTGTTGCTGCGCCCTCGCCTCGCTTTGACCCGGCTTGAGAGCGCCGACTAAACTGGGTGGGCGCGTAGTGCGCAGCTGTTCCAATCCAATTTTCAGGATGTCTGGCCTGTGCTGTGTGGCATGGGACTCGGCTGCCTGACCGACTAACGATCCACATCGGAGCCCCTACTACATGACCATCACCTCCACCGAGAAGTCCGGCACCCCGCAGGTCGCGATCAACGACATTGGCTCTGCCGATGACTTCCTCGCCGCCGTCGATGCCACCATCAAGTACTTCAACGACGGCGACCTCGTCGAGGGCACTGTCGTCAAGGTCGACCGTGACGAGGTCCTCCTCGACATCGGGTACAAGACCGAGGGTGTCATCCCCTCCCGTGAGCTTTCCATCAAGCACGACGTCGACCCCGGTGAGGTCGTGGCGGTCGGCGACCAGGTGGAGGCCCTCGTCCTCACGAAGGAGGACAAGGAAGGCCGCCTGATCCTGTCGAAGAAGCGCGCGCAGTACGAGCGTGCGTGGGGCGACATCGAGAAGATCAAGGAAGAGGACGGCGTCGTCACCGGCACCGTCATCGAGGTGGTCAAGGGTGGCCTCATCCTCGACATCGGCCTTCGCGGCTTCCTCCCGGCCTCGCTCGTCGAGATGCGCCGCGTGCGCGACCTCGCGCCGTACATCGGCCAGAAGCTCGAGGCGAAGATCATCGAGCTCGACAAGAACCGCAATAACGTGGTCCTTTCCCGCCGTGCTTGGCTCGAGCAGACCCAGTCCGAGGTCCGCTCGACGTTCCTCAACAAGCTCGAGAAGGGCCAGGTCCGCACGGGCGTCGTCTCCTCGATCGTCAACTTCGGTGCGTTCGTGGATCTCGGCGGCGTCGACGGCCTCGTGCACGTCTCCGAGCTCTCGTGGAAGCACATCGACCACCCGTCCGAGGTTGTCGAGGTCGGCCAGGAGGTCACGGTCGAGGTTCTCGAGGTGGACCTCGAGCGCGAGCGCGTCTCGCTCTCGCTCAAGGCGACTCAGGAAGATCCGTGGCAGACCTTCGCGCGTACCCACGCGCTCGGCCAGGTCGTTCCCGGCAAGGTCACGAAGCTCGTTCCGTTCGGTGCGTTCGTTCGCGTCGAGGACGGCATCGAGGGTCTCGTCCACATCTCCGAGCTCGCCGAGCGTCACGTCGACCTCGCCGAGCAGGTTGTCTCGGTGGGCGACGAGATCTTTGTCAAGGTCATCGACATCGACCTCGAGCGTCGCCGCATCTCGCTGTCGCTCAAGCAGGCCAACGAGGGTGTGGACCCGGACTCGACCGAGTTCGACCCGGCGCTCTACGGCATGGCCGCCGAGTACGACGAAGAGGGCAACTACAAGTACCCCGAGGGGTTCGACCCGATCTCAAACGAGTGGCTCGAGGGCTACGAGGCGCAGCGCGCCGCGTGGGAGCAGCAGTACGCCGACGCGCAGGCCCGCTGGGAGGCCCACAAGAAGCAGGTCGCTCAGCACCTCGCCGACGACGCTGCTGCGGCATCCGGCCGCGAGTCCATCCCGACGAGCTACTCCTCGGAGGCTCCGGCCCCGGAGAGCGGCACGCTCGCCTCGGACGAGGCTCTTGCCGCGCTTCGCGAGAAGCTGACCGGCAACTGATCCGTCGCGGCTGAATCCAGCCGCCCGGAAAGGCTCCGTACGAAGGGCGGGCCCTGCACACGCAGGGCCCGCCCTTCGTACGTTACGGGACGTCCACCCAGGACGTTTCGAGGTCGACGGCGACGCACCCGCCGCCCGTGAGGGTCGCCAGCCGCTCCTGGAAGGCTGCACCGGCACGCTCGGCGTCCTCGATTGCGAGGCGGAGAGACGTCGCCGTCGGGCCGTCGTCCGTCCCAACGACGGAGATCCCGAAGGCGCGGAGGTCATTTTCGAGACGCCCCGCAGAGCCGTGCGGGGCCTCGACCGACATGAGCCGCAGCCGCTCGCGCCATATGAGCGGTGCGGTGGCCAAGGCCCGGGACACCGACTCCGAGTAGGCCCGGACGAGGCCGCCGGCGCCGAGCAGGATTCCGCCGAAGTACCGCACGACCACGGCGGCCACGTCGCTCAGGTCCGCTTCGCCGTCGACCGCGCTGCCTTTGAGGAGCGCCTCGAGCATCGGTGCGCCCGCAGTCCCCGAGGGCTCGCCGTCGTCGTTGCTCCGCTGGGTCATGCGATCCGGGCCGAGGACGAACGCGCTGCAATGGTGGCGAGCGTCGTGGAACTCGCGGCGCAGCTCGGCGACGAGGGATCGCGCGGCTTCTTCGGTCTCGGCCCTCCGCAGGACTGTGATGAATCGGGAGCGCTTGATCTCGAGCTCGTGGCGGTGCTCGCCGTCGACCGTGCTGTAGCGGAAGGCATGGCTAGCGGTCGAAGTCACCGCACAAGTGTAGGGCTAGGCTGGTCGGGTGCTGAGAGTAGGGCTGACGGGCGGGATCGCCTCGGGGAAGTCGGAGGTCGCGCGGCGTCTCGTCGAGTTGGGCGCCGTCCTGGTCGACGCCGACCTGATCGCACGGGAGGTCGTTGAGCCGGGCACGGACGGCCTCGCCGAGATCGTTGAGGCGTTCGGCCCGGAGATGCTGACGGACGACGGCGCTTTGGACCGGGCAGCGCTCGGGGCCTTGGTCTTCGCGGACCCCGGGCGCCGCGAGGTCCTCAACTCGATCGTGCACCCCCGGGTCCGGGCCCGGGCGGCGGAGATCATCGCTCAGGCGCCCGCGGACGCCGTCGTCGTCCAGGACATCCCGCTGCTCGTGGAGACGGGGCAGGCGGGGAATTTCGATACCGTCGTCGTCGTCGACGCGCCGGATGAGGTGCGCATCCGCCGGCTCGGCGAGCGCAACGGACTCACTGAAGAGCAGTCGCGCGCGCGCATGTCGGCGCAGGCCTCGAGGGAGGAGCGCCTCGCGGCGGCCGACTATGTCATCGAGAACACGGGGACCCTCGTGGAGCTCCATGATGCCGTCGACAGGCTCTGGCACGACGTCCTCGTGCCTTCCGCTGGAACGGGTACCGTCTCAGCAAGCTGATGCGGGTGAGCGCGAACGCGTCAGCCCTCTCGGGCGAGTCAGCCGGGGGCGAATGCGGACATTCCCTGTCCGCAGCCCGGCGTAGATTTGATGCATGAGCCTTGCCCAGGACATCAACCGGGTCGTCGCCCCCTTCGAGGTCGTCAGCGAATACCAGCCAGCTGGCGACCAGCCGACGGCGATCGCAGAGATAGCCGAGCGGATTCAGAACGGCGAGAAGGACGTCGTGCTGCTTGGCGCAACCGGCACCGGCAAGAGCGCCACGACCGCGTGGGTGATCGAGAAGCTCCAGCGCCCCACGCTCGTCATGGTGCAGAACAAGACGCTCGCCGCGCAGCTTGCCAACGAGTTCCGCGAGCTCCTGCCCAACAACGCGGTCGAGTACTTCGTCTCCTACTACGACTACTACCAGCCTGAGGCGTACGTCCCCCAGACGGACACCTACATCGAGAAGGATTCCTCGGTCAACGAGGAGGTCGAGCGGCTGAGGCACTCGGCGACGAATTCGCTGCTCACGCGGCGCGACGTCATCGTCGTGGCGACCGTGTCCTGCATTTACGGCCTCGGCACGCCTGAAGAGTACGTCGCAGGGATGGTGACCCTGCGGCAGGGCATGGAGCTCGACCGTGACGCCCTTTTGCGGAAGTTCGTCTCGATGCAGTACGTGCGCAACGACATCGACTTCCACCGCGGTACGTTCCGGGTTCGCGGGGACACGGTCGAGATCATTCCGATGTACGAGGAGCTCGCCCTCCGCATCGAGTTCTTCGGGGACGAGGTCGAGAGCATCCACACGCTCCACCCCGTTACCGGCGAGGTCATCCGCGAGGAACAGGAGATGTACGTGTTCCCGGCTTCGCACTATGTGGCCGGACCGGAGCGCATGAACCGTGCCATCACTGCAATCGAGGACGAGCTCGCGCAGCGTCTCAAGACGCTCGAGTCGCAGAACAAGCTCGTAGAGGCACAGCGGCTCCGCATGCGCACGACGTACGACCTCGAGATGATGCAGCAGATGGGCTTCTGTTCGGGCATCGAGAACTACTCGCGCCACATCGACGGGCGCGAAGCGGGCTCCGCCCCGCACTGCCTCCTCGACTATTTCCCGGAAGACTTCCTGCTGGTCATCGATGAGTCCCATGTGACAGTGCCGCAGATCGGTTCGATGTACGAAGGCGACATGTCGCGGAAGCGCACCCTCGTGGACCACGGCTTCCGGCTGCCCTCGGCTATGGACAACCGGCCACTCAAGTGGGACGAGTTCCTCGAGCGCATCGGCCAGACCGTCTATCTCTCGGCTACCCCCGGGAAGTACGAGCTCGGCAAGTCCGACGGCGTCGTGCAGCAGATCATCCGCCCGACGGGCCTCGTCGACCCCGAGGTCGTCGTCAAGCCGACGAAGGGCCAGATCGACGATCTCCTGGGCGAGATCCGCGACCGCGTGGAGCGCGACGAGCGCGTCCTCGTCACGACCCTCACGAAGCGCATGGCGGAGGACCTCACGGACTACCTCATGGGCCACGGCGTGAAGGTCCAGTACCTGCACTCCGATGTTGACACGCTGCGCCGCGTCGAACTGCTCCGCGAGCTGCGCCTTGGGGTCTTCGACGTCCTGGTTGGCATCAACCTCCTCCGCGAGGGTCTCGACCTTCCTGAGGTATCGCTTGTGAGCATCCTTGACGCTGACAAGGAGGGCTTCCTGCGCTCGTCCACCTCGCTCATCCAGACAATCGGGCGCGCGGCCCGCAACGTCTCCGGTCAGGTTCATATGTACGCGGACAAGATCACGGACTCGATGGCCCAGGCCATCGACGAGACGAACCGGCGGCGTGACATCCAGCTCGCGTTCAACCGCGACCACGGAATCGATCCCCAGCCCCTGCGCAAGCGGATTGCGGACATCACGGACCAGCTCCTCCGGGAGGATCAGGACACGCGCGCCCTGCTCGAGAGCCAACGCCTCGGGAAGGGCGGAAAGCGCAAGGGGACACCCGCCGTCGCCGAGAAGGCCGAGGCGGAGCTGCGGCGCGACGGGGTGGCCGCAGCCCCGGCCGAGGATCTCGTAGGACTGATCGAGCAGCTCACCGAGCAGATGCACGGCGCGGCCGCCGAGCTGCAGTTCGAGCTGGCCGCGAGGCTGCGCGACGAGGTAGCCGATCTCAAGAAGGAGCTTCGGCAGATGCAGGCGGCCGGGCACGCGTGAGCCGGCCACGCCGGAGCTAGGCGGGATCAGCCTCCACGAACAAGGCCGAGGAGCCGCGCAAAGATGCCTTCGCCGTCGTCGGCAATGCCATCGTGGTGGAAGTCCGCCGTCTCCCAGACGTTCAGTCCACGGATCCGGTGGGCGGTCTCGAGGGACAGGGAACGATCCACATAGATGTCGTCGCGGTACACGGCGGCCGCAACTGGAACCTCGTTCTCGGCGAGCCTGGCTGCGTCATAGAGAGCGCCCCAGTCGGACTTCTCGGCCAGAAGGGCGGCCGTCTCGGCGAGTGGTACGAGCGCCGGATCCTGCTCGAACAGCCAAGGGCACACCATCTCCCCAAGGAGGAGCGGTTCCTCGCTGTCCGCCCGGAACCCCGGGTACTCGGCGAGGACGCGCCAGGCCGCCCAGCCGGTGGGCTCGCCTTGCGCGTAGATCGATTCGTGCAGGACGGCGTAGAGCGGGTTCGGAGCGCGCGTGACGATGGCGTGAACCTGCTGGAGGAACGCATCAGTAAGGCGCCGGCCGTCCGCGGATCGTGTGAAGGCGTCCTCGAGAAGGTAGTGGAGGCTGTCGACGCGCGTGTTGCCGCCGAGCAGGTTGCCGACGAGCTGAAAGCGTTCGGGGGTGAGCCGACTCCCGTCGGGGAGGTGCTCGCGCACGCTGCGCAGGTGCTCGACGATCTCCGTCACCCGCCGGCGGTCATCCGGGTACCAGGAGAAAAACTGGGCGTTTCGGGCAGCGAGGCGAGCGTATGTCGCCCGGTAGACCCGTTCGGCAGGACCGTCCAAGGGTGCGAGGCCGCCGGTGATGAGTGCCTCTCGGAGCCCCTGAGGGGCGATTGAGAGGTACGTGAGGGTGCAGAAGCCGCCGTAGCTCTGCCCGTAGACAGTCCAGGGACCCGTGCCGAGCGCACGCCGGATCGCTTCGCAGTCCAAGACGATCGAGTCCGCACGGAAATGGGCCAGGTATTCGGCCTGCTGCCTCGGCTTGCCCCGGAGGGGGAGCGTGAGCCGATCCGCTGGGGTTGAGAGCCCCGTGCCTCGCTGGTCGAGCATGAGGATGCGAAAGTCTTTCGCCGCCTCCTTCATCCAGCCGGACAACGAGGTGACGCGGTTCCCCCGCCCGCCCGGGCCTCCTTGGAGGAACACGAGCCACGGAAGGCCGTCGATCGATTCTGCAGGATGCGCCGCCGAGACGTACTCGCGGGCGAAGACCTCGAGGTGCTCGCCTTCCGGGTTGCCATGGTCGAGCGGCACATCGAAGACGTGCTCAGTGGTCCGGAGGCCACGGAATGCATGGCTGCCGAGGACCCGATGCCGTGCGCCGCGCGTTCGCCTCACTGGGACGTCCCGAACAAGGCGAGGTTGGAGCCGGTCAGCCTGAACGTGTCCCATTCGTCCATCGGCTGCGCGCCGATGCTTTGGTAGAACCCGATCGAGGGTTCGTTCCACTTGAGAACACTCCACTCAACCCGTGCATATCCCCGCTCCACCGCCGTGCGGGCCAGTTCCCGGAGCAGGGCCTTCCCGTACCCGCGTCCGCGTGCCTCGGGCCGCACGTACAGGTCCTCGAGGTAGATGCCGTGAGTGCCTTCCCATGTGGAGTAGTTGAGGAACCAGAGAGCGAAGCCCATCACGTCGCCGTCCTCTTCGACCACGTGCGCGAAGATTGCGGGGGTTTCCCCGAAAAGCTGCTCGGTCAGCACGGGCACGGTGTTCTTCACTGCGTCCGGCTCGCGCTCATACACGGCGAGGTCGTGGATCAGCTCGAGAATCGCGGGCACGTCGTCAGGGGTAGCGCGCCTCAAGGTGGTCACCGGCGAAAGAGTCATGCCTTCTAACCTATCCGCCGAGTCGCCCGATCTGGGTCACACGGATGACGGCGGAGCCCGCCTCGTCGCTGGCCTCAAGGTCGACGTCGGCCGAGAAGCCCCAGTCGTGGTTCCCAGCTGGATCATCGAAGATCTGCCGAACGTGCCACACGCGGGGCTGCTCATCGATGATGAGGAGCTGCGGGCCGCGGGCGTTCGGCCCCGTTCCGATGTCCTCGTGTTCGTCGAAGTACGCGTCGAGGGCGTCCTCCCACGCGTCGGCGCCGAAGCCGGCCCCCGCATCGGAGGCGAAGTTCCGGTCCAGCTCCGCGAGGCCGGCCGAATCCTCGTCAGCGAAGAGCTCGACTCGCCGGAAGAGCTCGTTCCGGACCATGACCCGGAAGGCTCGGCGGTTCGAGGTGAGGGCAGGGGGTGGGGGAGGCGGCGCATCGTGCGGGTGCAGCTCATGCCCGCTCGTGAGCTCCTCCCATTCGTCGAGCAGGCTCGAGTCCACCTGCCGTACAAGCTCGCCAAGCCATTCGATGAGATCTTCGAGGTCGTCTCGGAGGGAATCCTGCGGCACGGTCTGGTTGAGCGCCTTGTACGCGTCTGTCAGGTAGCGCAGGACGATGCCTTCGCTGCGCGCGAGCGAGTAGAACTGCACAAACTCCCCGAAGTCCATAGCTCGCTCGTACATGTCACGCACCACGGACTTCGGCGCGAGCTCGAAATCGCCGACCCACGGCGCGTGCTTCCGGTATTCCTCGAAGGCAGCCTCGAGGAGCTCTTTGAGCGGTTCGGGGTACGTCACAGTATCGAGGATGGCCATCCGCTCGCTGTACTCGAGCCCTTCTGCCTTCATGGCGGCCACGGCGTCCGCGCGAGCCCGTTTGAGCTGTGCGGAGAGGATCTGCCGTGGCTTCTCGAGGGTCGCTTCGATCACGGAGACGACGTCGAGTGCGTACGAGGGCGACTCCGGATCCAGGAGGTCGAGGGCCGCCAGGGCGAACGGGGAGAGCGGCTGGTTGAGGGCGAAGTTCTCCTGGAGGTCGACGGTCAGGCGGAGAGTCCGCCCGGTCTCGAGGTCGGACGCGCTCCGCTCCTCGGCCGGGATCCGCTCTACCACGCCGGCCGCAAGGAGCTCACGCAGGATGCCGAGCGCACGGCGCATGAGGCGCAGCTGGACGATGCGCGGTTCATGGTTCTCCTCGAGGAGGCGGCGCGTTGCTGCCACCGGGTTCCCGGGGCGCGCCACGAGGTTCAAGAGCATCGCATGCGTCACCGTGAAGCTCGAGCTGAGCGGTTCGGGCGAGGCCTCGACGAGTCGTTCGTACGTGGGGCGCCCCCACGAGACGAAGCCTTCCGGCGGCTTCTTCTTGACGACTTGCCGCAGTTTACGCGCGTCGTCGCCGAACTTCGCACGCGCCTTCTCGAGGGCGCGGTTGTTCTCGACGACATGCTCCGGGGCCTGGACGACGACGGTTCCGGCCGTGTCGAACCCCGCCCGGCCTGCACGTCCGGAGATCTGGTGGAATTCACGTGCGTTGAGGTGTCGCGTGCGCTGGCCATCGAACTTGCTGAGCGCAGTGAGCAGCACCGTGCGGATCGGGACGTTGATTCCGACCCCCAACGTGTCGGTCCCGCAGATGACTTTGAGGAGCCCCGCCTGGGCAAGCTGCTCGACCAGGCGCCGATACTTGGGCAGCATGCCAGCGTGATGGACGCCGATACCGTGCCGGACGAGCCGGTTGAGAGTCTTGCCGAAGCCTGCCGCGAAGCGGAAGTGCGCGATGAGTTCGGCGATGCGCTCCTTCTCCTCGCGCGTGCACACGTTCACGCTCATGAGCTGCTGCGCCCGTTCGATCGCCTCGAGCTGGCTGAAGTGCACGACGTAGACGGGCGCCTGCTTGGTCGCGAGGAGCTCCTCAAGCGTCTCGTGGACGGGCTTCTCCTCGTAGTAGTAATGCAAGGGGATGGGGCGTTCCGCCCCGGCGACCGTCGTCGTCGTCCGCCCCGTGCGCTCGGTGAGCTCGCGCTCGAAGCGGCTCACATCGCCGAGGGTCGCGCTCATGAGGAGGAATTGCGCCTGAGGGAGTTCGAGGAGGGGAACCTGCCAGGCCCAGCCTCGCTGGGGGTCCGAGTAGAAGTGGAACTCGTCCATGACGACGGGACCCAGCTCCGCCGCTGCCCCCTCACGCAGTGCGTGGTTCGCGAGGATCTCCGCAGTGCAGCAGATGATCGGCGCCTGCCCGTTGACCGACGAGTCGCCCGTGACCATTCCCACGTTCTCCGCGCCGAAGATCTCGCACAGGGCGAAGAACTTCTCCGAGACGAGGGCCTTGATCGGCGCCGTGTAGTAGCTGCGCTGTCCCGTGGCGAGGCCATAGAAGTGCGCGGCAATCGCGACGAGCGACTTCCCGGACCCCGTAGGGGTCGCGAGGATCACATTGTTGCCCTGAACGAGCTCCATGACGGCCTCGTCCTGAGCAGGGTAGAGCGAGAGGCCCCGGCCCTCGGCCCACTCGACGAATCGCTCGTAGACGGCATCGGGCAGCCCGTCGGAGAGAGCGGCGGAATCAGCGCGGTGTCCGGGCTGTGGGAGGAGCTTGTCGAGTCTCATGGCGCCTCCAGCCTATCCGCACTAGCGTGGAGCCATGAGCGCTTCGCCCACGTGGGATCCGGCCCTCTACGTACGCTTCGGCGACCACCGCGGCCGGCCGTTCTTCGACCTGACCTCGCGTATCGGCGCTGAGGCGCCGCGGCACGTCGTCGACCTCGGCTGCGGACCGGGAACGCTGACCGCTGCGCTCGCCGACCGGTGGCCGGACGCCGTTGTCGAGGGGGTCGACAGCTCGCCGGAGATGATCGACGCCGCGGAACGGACGACGCCGGGCAGGCCCGGCCTGAGCTTCCGACTCGGCGATGTGGTGACCTGGACACCCGACGATGACGTCGATGTCGTCGTCTCGAACGCCGTCCTCCAATGGGTGCCGGGCCATCAGGCGCTCATAGGGCGCTGGCTCGAACAGCTCGCCCCGGGTGCGTGGCTCGCGGTCCAGATCCCGGGAAACTTCAGCGCGCCGTCGCACGCGCTGCTGCGCGAACTTGCCGAATCTCCGCAGTGGGAGCGGCGGCTCCGCGGCGTCCTGCGCCACATCGACGTCGTGGGCGAACCCACGGACTATCTCGACGTCATGCGTGCCGCGGGTTGGGAGGCGGACGTGTGGGAGACCACGTACTGCCAGGTCCTCACGGGGGAGGACCCCGTGCTCAATTGGGTCCGGGGCGCAGCCCTGCGCCCCGTGCTCGACGCTCTCAGCCCCGAGGAGAGCGCGCAGTTCGAGGAGCAGTACAACCAGCTTCTGCTCGACGTCTACCCGGCCCGCGAATACGGCACGGTCTACCCCTTCCGCCGCTTGTTCTGCGTCGGCCGGAAGCCAGCTCCGATGGACGGCACAGACATCTTCTAGCCGCTACCAGCCGCGCGCCTGCCACTCGCCAAGCCGCGGGCGCTCGATTCCGAGCGTCGTGGGGCGGCCATGCCCCGGGAGCACAATCGCGTCATCCGGATAGGTCTCGAAGAGTCGCCCCACGACGTCGGCGAACAGGAGGGCGAAGCGGTCCGGATCCTTCTGGGTGTTTCCGACGCCGCCGGGGAACAGGGAGTCGCCCGAGAAGATGAGGTGCGGCGCGTCGCCGTCCTTGAGGACATATGCGATGGACCCCGGCGTGTGGCCCCGGAGATGCACGGCGGTCAGGTCGAAGCCTCCGAAGTTGCCGACGTCGCCGTGGTCGAGGACGACGTCGACGGGAACAGGGATGCCTCCCACATCCTGTCGCCCGGCAGCAGTGCGGGCGCCAGTCTCAGCGACCAGTCCTTCGAGCGCGCGCACATGGTCCCAATGCTGATGCGTCGTGGCGATGAGCTCGAGATGCGCGGGCGCGGCGGCATCACCCGCTCCTTCCTGCAGGAGCCGCCGGATCGCGGGGAGGTCGTCGGCCGCATCGATGAGCACCTGCTGCCCTGATTCCTTCGCTGTGATCAGGTAGACGTTGTTGTCCATGTCGCCGACTGAGACGCTCCGGACAGTGACGCGGTCAAGGTCGTGGATGAGGCTCGTCATGGCGCCAGTCTAGGCTGGCTCGGCATCGTGTGGACCGGGCCTTCGCGCCTTACTCTGGTGGTCATGGAAGAAGCGGACTTTCCGGGTGCATGGCGCCCGGACCAGGACCATGCGACGCCCCTCTTCGAACAGCTCCGGCGCCGGGTCGCCGACCTCGTCGCGGATGGCTCGCTGCCCGCGGGGCGCCGCCTTCCGCCCGTCCGCTCCCTCGCCGCCGATCTCGGCCTCGCCCCCCACACTGTTGCGCGGGCTTATCGGGAACTCGAGGAGGCCAAGGTCGTCGTCACCCGCGGCCGCGCGGGGACCGTCGTCGCGCCCCGCGACGAACGTGAGGAGGAACTGACGACGGCGGCGGCCGCCTTCGCGGCTGCAGCGAGCGTCCGCGGATGCGGCTTCGAAGAGGCCGTCAAGCTGCTCGAGCAGGCCTATTCGCGGCTCTGATGCCTGAGCGAAGCGCTGGAGGTGGTAGAAGACGGCAGGGTGTCAGCCCTGAGCGGAGCGGTTGGAAGTTCGAAGACGTCTTCGACTACCATGATCGGGTGCAAACTCCCCCTTCTCTGTCTCCGGTGTCGGAGTCTCCGGTATCGGACGACATAGCGGCCGCGCTCTCCGATGGCGGACGTGACGACGTGATCGACAGGCCTGTCAGCTCGCTCCGGGCCGATCTGTCGC
This sequence comes from Sinomonas terrae, assembly GCF_022539255.1. Classification (NCBI taxonomy): domain Bacteria; kingdom Bacillati; phylum Actinomycetota; class Actinomycetes; order Micrococcales; family Micrococcaceae; genus Sinomonas; species Sinomonas terrae. The sequence goes on along the minus strand of NZ_JAKZBV010000001.1, from coordinate 2,361,410 downwards.
GTCTCGTCGTGAAGGGTGCGCGGGAGCACAATCTGCGCAACATCGACCTCGACCTCCCGCGCGACGCCATGATCGTCTTCACAGGGCTGTCGGGTTCAGGGAAGTCCTCGCTCGCGTTCGACACGATCTTCGCCGAGGGCCAGCGACGCTATGTCGAGTCCCTTTCGGCCTATGCCCGCCAGTTCCTCGGCCAGGTGGACAAGCCCGACGTCGACTTCATCGAGGGCCTTTCGCCTGCCGTGTCGATAGACCAGAAGTCGACCAGCAAGAACCCCCGGTCGACGGTCGGCACCATTACAGAGATCTACGACTACATGCGTCTTCTCTGGGCGCGAGTCGGCCGTCCACACTGCCCGATCTGCCATGAGCCGGTCACGCGCCAGACCCCCCAGCAGATCGTCGACCAGCTTCTCGACCTTTCCGACGGCACGCGGTTCCAAGTGCTCGCGCCCGTCGTGCGCGGTCGCAAGGGCGAGTTCGTGGACCTCTTCAAGGATCTCGCGGCCAAGGGCTACGCCCGCGCCCGGGTGGACGGGGAACTCGTCCAGCTCGCCGAGGCGCCCAAGCTCGGCAAGCAGTTCAAGCACACCATCGAAGTCGTCGTCGACCGCCTCGTGGTCAAGGAAGGCATCCGCCAGCGCCTCGCCGACTCAGTCGAGACCGCGCTCGGGCTTGCCGAAGGAAGGGTGCTCGCGGACTTCGTCGACCTTGCGCCCGACGACGATCACCGCATCCGTGCGTTCTCCGAGCACCTCGCGTGCCCCAACGAGCATCCGCTCGCGATCGATGAAATCGAGCCGCGCTCGTTCTCGTTCAACAACCCGTTCGGCGCGTGCCCAGCTTGTACAGGGATCGGCACCAAGCTCGAGGTAGACGAGGATCTCGTGGTCCCCGACCCCGAGCTGAGCCTCTCCGAGGGTGCAATTGCGCCATGGTCGCTCGGGCAGGCCACGCAGGAGTACTGGACGCGCTTGCTCGAGGGACTCTCCGACGAGTTGGGGTTCTCGATGAGTACCCCGTGGCACAGCCTTCCCCGGTACGCTCGAGATGCTGTCCTGTACGGCAAGGACCACAAAGTCGTCGTGCAGTACCGGAACCGATTCGGCAGGGAGCGCAAGTACAGCACGGGCTTCGAGGGCGCTGTCTCCTACATTCAGCGGAAGCACGTCGAGACCGAGTCCGACTCCGCCCGAGACAGGTACGCCGAGTACATGCGGGAGATCCCGTGCCCGGAGTGCGGCGGTGCGCGCCTCAATCCGGCATCGCTGTCCGTCCTCGTGGGCGGCAAGTCGATTGCGGCCGTGTGTGCCCTCCCGCTGCGGGAAGCGAGCGAGTTCCTCGGCGGCCTCGAGCTGAGCAACCGCGAACGCCAGATCGCCCATCAGGTCCTCAAGGAGATCGACGCCCGGCTCACGTTCCTCCTCGACGTGGGCCTCGAGTACCTCAACCTCGAGCGCGCTGCGGGAACGCTCTCCGGCGGTGAGGCGCAGCGCATCCGCCTCGCGACTCAGATCGGCTCGGGTCTCGTCGGGGTCCTGTACGTTCTCGATGAACCGAGCATCGGCCTTCACCAGCGCGACAACCGCCGGCTCATCGAGACGCTCACCCGTCTTCGCGACCTCGGCAACACGCTCATCGTCGTCGAGCACGACGAGGACACGATCCACGAGGCCGATTGGATCGTCGACATCGGCCCAGGCGCAGGCGAGCACGGCGGCAACGTGGTCCACTCCGGCCCGCTCGCTGGTCTCCTGGAGAACCGCGACTCGCTCACGGGCGACTATCTCTCAGGGCGTCGCGCCATCGAAGTGCCCAAGAAGCGCCGGCCTATCGACCGCAAGCGCCAGCTCAAGGTCATCGGTGCACGGGAGCACAACCTCCAGAACGTGGACGTGACGTTCCCGCTCGGAGTCCTCACGGCCGTGACGGGAGTGAGCGGGTCCGGGAAGTCGACGCTCGTCAACGAGATCCTCTACAAGGTGCTCGCCAACCGCTTGAACGGCGCCAAGCAGGTGGCAGGCCGTCACACCCGGATCGAGGGACTCGAGCACCTCGACAAGGTCATCCATGTGGATCAGAGTCCGATCGGCCGGACGCCTCGATCGAACCCGGCAACATACACAGGCGTCTTCGACCACATCCGCAGGCTCTTCGCTGAGACGACCGAGGCCAAGGTCCGCGGCTACCAGCCCGGCAGGTTCTCCTTCAACGTGAAGGGCGGCCGTTGCGAGGCATGCTCGGGCGACGGCACGATCAAGATCGAGATGAACTTCCTCCCCGACGTCTATGTCCCGTGCGAGGTGTGCCACGGCGCTCGGTACAACCGCGAGACCCTCGAGGTGCATTACAAGGGCAAGACGATCGCGGACGTTCTCGACATGCCGATTGACGAGGCCGCCGAGTTCTTCTCGGCGTTCGCCCCCATCGCACGGCACCTGAACACGCTGGTGGACGTCGGGCTCGGATATGTGCGGCTCGGACAGCCGGCCACTACGCTTTCGGGTGGCGAGGCGCAGAGGGTCAAGCTCGCCTCCGAACTGCAGCGCCGGTCCAACGGGCGCAGCGTCTATGTGCTGGACGAGCCGACCACCGGCCTTCATTTCGAGGACATTCGAAAGCTGCTGCTCGTGCTCCAGGGCCTCGTCGAGAAGGGCAACAGCGTCATCACGATCGAGCACAATCTCGACGTCATCAAGAGCGCGGACTGGATCATCGACCTGGGCCCCGACGGAGGCTCGGGGGGCGGTCAGGTGATCGCCACCGGGACTCCTGAGGACGTGGCGAAGGCCGAACAGAGTCACACGGGGCAGTTTCTTGCGGAGATCTTCGATCGCAGCCACGGCTGACGCCGTGGAAGGGGGCCCTGAACGTCTCGAAATGCCGCAAGGCGCCACCCCCCGGGCCAGTATTCCCTTGGAGGCATACGAGTTTCGGCTACTGACTCCCATATGGGAGACTGGCCCGGTGACAGACAGCCCGGCCCTCGTGATCTTCGATCTGGACGGCACCCTCGTCGACCCTGCCGGGAGCATCACAGGCGGTATCGCCGCGGCCCTCGAAGTCCATGGCCTGCCGGTCCCGGAGCAGGCTGCCCTCGACGCCATGGTCGGCCCGCCGCTCATCGAGTCGCTGCGTCGCTTCGCTTCGGTGCCCGAGGGGTCGATGACTTTGGTAGTCCAGTCGTACCGAGAGCGGTATATCTCGGAGGGCATGGCGAAGAGCCGGCCTTACCCGGGCGTTCCTGAGCTCTTGAGCCGGCTGCGGGCAGGCGGATACCACCTCGCGGTCGCGACCCAGAAGCCGGAAGGCCTCGCGAAGAAGCTCCTCAGGCTCCAAGGGCTCGACGCCTATTTCCACAGCATCCATGGCGCGCCGGACGACGAGACTCTGCCGCCGCTCCCTGACGGCAAGGTGAGCATCGTGGCGGCGGCCCTCGAGACGAACCACGCCTCGCGGAACCGCGCGGTGATGATCGGCGACCGCCGGCATGATGCGGCCGGGGCCGCGGCCAACGGCATCCCGTGCATTGGCGTGAGGTGGGGCTTCGCGGAGCCGGGTGAGCTCGAGGCGCAGGACCTTCCGGCCTACGCGACCGACGCGCGCGAGGCGGGCGACGCCGTCGAACGCCTGGTCCCGGTCCATGGGCGACCGGGGTCCACCGCCCACGTCGAACCGACTGAAGCGGAGGCCAGCCAGTGCCGTTGATGTACCAGGCCACCCGCACGAGCATCCGCGGCCTCATCGCTACCCTCTGCAGGCCGACCCTGACCGGATTCGAGAATGTGCCCGACGACGGGCCCTTCATCGTCGCCTCGAACCACCTCTCGTTCCTGGATTCGGTCATCATCCAGGCCCTCATGCCTCGCACGGTCGGCTTCTTCGCCAAGGCCGAGTACTTCACCGGCAGGGGTATCAAGGGCAAGATCATGAAGTCGTTCTTCGAGGGTGTGGGCTCCATACCCGTGGAGCGGGGGGAGCAGGCCGCGAGCGTCGCCGCGCTCAAGACCCTCCTCGATGTCCTCGAACGCGGCGAAGGGGTGGGGATCTACCCCGAGGGCACCCGTTCCCGCGACGGCCTCCTGTACCGCGGCCGCACGGGTGTCGGCTGGCTCACTCTGACTACCGGCGCTCCCGTGGTCCCGGTCGGCCTCGCCGACACGGACCGGCTCCAGCCGGCCGGGACGAACGCCGTCAGGCCCCAGCACTTCAGCATGCGAGTCGGTGAGCCGCTCTATTTCGACAAGCTCGGGCCTGACCATTCGCTCCCGGTCCGCCGCGAGGCGACGGACCGGATCATGGACGCGATCGCAGCCCTGAGCGGCCAAGGCCGCGCGACCGGCTACAACAAGCCCCCCACCCAGGAATAGGGAACCTTAAACTAGAGCAGTGGCAGATCCAGCGAGCTACCGGCCCAAGACCGGTGAGATCCCGAACGACCCGGGCGTCTACCGCTTCCGCGATCCCCACGGCAGAGTCATCTACGTCGGGAAGGCGAAGAATCTCCGCCAGCGGCTGACCTCGTATTTCGCGAACCCCGCAACCCTCCTGCCCAAGACGTACGCCATGGTCCACGCGGCCGCGAGCGTCGAGTGGACGGTCGTAGGAAGCGAACTCGAGGCCCTCCAGCTCGAGTACACGTGGATCAAGGAATTCGCTCCGCGGTACAACCTGGCCTTCCGAGACGACAAGACGTATCCGTACCTCGCGGTGACGCTGGGGGAGAAGTTCCCGCGAGTCCAGGTCATGCGAGGCGATCGCCGAAAGGGCACGCGCTACTTCGGGCCGTACACTGCGGGCGCCATCCGGGAGACGATGGACACCCTGCTCAAGGTGTTCCCTGTGCGGAGCTGCAGCGCTGGCGTCTTCAAGCGCGCGGAGCAGAGCGGTCGTCCTTGCCTCCTCGGGTACATCGACAAGTGCTCCGCCCCGTGTGTGGGCAGGGTGAGCGCCGAGGAGCATCGGGCGCTGGCCGAAGACTTCTGCGCCTTCATGGGCGGGGAGGCCAAGCGCTTCATCTCGCAGCTCGAGAAGAGGATGGCGGCCGCGGTGGCGGAGCTCGACTACGAGACCGCCGCGTCGCTGCGGGACGACATCATCGCGATGCGGAAGGTGTTCGAACGCAACGCGGTCGTGCTCTCCGAAGACACGGACGCCGACATTTTCGCCGTCGAGGAGGACGAGCTCGAGGCGGCGGTCCAGGTTTTCCACGTGCGCGGGGGGCGAATTCGCGGCCAGCGGGGTTGGGTCGTTGAGAAGGTCGAGGAGACGACCGGGGCAGCCCTCGTCGAGCACCTCCTGCAGCAGGTCTACGGCGCACAGGCAGAGACCGACACTAGGATTCCGCGGGAGGTGCTCGTGCCGGTCCTGCCCGACGACGCCGAGCAGCTCACGGTCTGGCTCTCCGGCCTTCGAGGGGCCAAGGTGGACCTGCGCGTGCCCCGGCGGGGCGACAAGGCTGCCCTCGCCAAGACGGTGCACGAGAACGCGGTACAGGCGCTCAAGCTCCACAAGGTCCGCCGAGCCGGCGACATCACAACGCGCTCCCTTGCCCTCCAAGAACTGCAGGAGGCGCTCGAGCTCCCCGAGCCGCCGCTGCGGATCGAGAGCTTCGACATCTCGCACGTCCAGGGTACGAACGTTGTGGGCTCGATGGTCGTCGTCGAGGACGGGCTCGTGAAGAAGTCCGAATACCGCAAGTTCTCAGTGACAGGCGATGCGGCCCGCGATGACACGACCGCGATGCACGACGTGCTGACGCGGCGCTTCCGGAGCTACCTCGCGGACAAGGAGCTGCCGGTTGCGGAGCGAGACCTGCACAGCAAGTTCGCCTACCCGCCCAATCTTGTCGTGGTGGACGGCGGCCAGCCGCAGGTCGCTGCGGCCATGAAGGCCCTCGCCGAGCTCGGCATCGGCGAGGACGAGATCCGCGTCGTCGGCCTCGCCAAGCGGCTCGAGGAGGTGTGGCTCCCGGAGGGGGACTTCCCGGTGATCCTCCCGCGTGCCTCGCAGGGGCTGTACCTTCTCCAGCGGATCCGGGACGAGGCGCACCGCTTCGCCATCACCTTCCATCGGCAGAAGCGCGGCAAGGCCATGACCGCTTCGCTGCTCGACGACGTTCCTGGCCTCGGCCCAGCGCGCCAGAAGGCGCTCCTGGCCCACTTCGGCTCAGTGAAGAAGCTTCGGGCGGCGACGCCGGACGAGCTCGCTGGCGTGGCCGGCGTCGGGCCGTCCCTCGCGGCTTCCGTGTACGCGGCGTTCCACGGATCGGAGGCAGAACAGGCCGCCCCTGCGGTGAACTACGCGACCGGCGAAATCCTGGAGTCTTAGCTAGGCTGGGCCTCATGACCCAGACCAGCGCGGCGGACCCGCACGAGCCCACTGAGCTGACCCCTGTGAAGCCTCAAGGCGCCGAGCTGCTCATCGTGACCGGCATGTCGGGTGCTGGCCGGAGCACCGCCGCGAATGCGCTGGAGGACCACGGCTGGTACGTCGTGGAGAACCTTCCGCCCCAGTTGCTCGGGACCCTGTCAGAACTCGTCGCGCACGCGTCTGACCGCATCCCGAAGCTCGCCGTCGTCATGGACGTCCGGAGCAAAGCCCTGTTCGCGGACATCCGCGAAGCGCTCCACGCCCTCGATTCCCGCGGAGTCGAGTACCGGGTCCTCTTCCTCGACGCGACCGACGACGTCCTGATCCGGCGCTTCGAGCAGGGTAGGCGCCCCCATCCGCTCCAAGGCGGAGGTCGCATCCTCGACGGGATCACGGCCGAGCGACAGATCCTCGCGGAGCTGCGCGAGCAGTCCACCCTCGTGCTCGATACGTCCGACTACAACGTCCACGGCCTCGCCACGGCGATCACCGAGCTCTTCTCGGAGAAGGGGCCTGTGACGCTGCGGATCAACGTCATGAGCTTCGGGTTCAAGTACGGTCTCCCGGCCGACGCCAACTACGTGGCCGACGTCCGCTTCCTGCCGAATCCCCACTGGATCCCGCAGCTCCGCCCTCACACCGGGCTCGATCCGGACGTTCGCGACTACGTCCTCGTCGCCAACGGGGCGGAGGAGTTCGTGACGCGCTATGTCCACGCCCTCGAGCCCGTCCTGAGGGGCTACCGCAAGGAGAACAAGCATTACGCGACGATCGCCGTCGGCTGCACGGGGGGAAAGCACCGCTCGGTCGCGATCGTCGAGGAGCTCGCCAAGCGTCTCTCGCAGCAGCCGCGCGTCACGGTGACGACCTCGCACCGCGACCTCGGACGCGAGTGATGAGCATGTTCACCGGACAGCTTCCCCTCATTCCGCCGGGGACGGGAACGTCGGGCGGGGTCCCCAAGGGGCCTTCCGTCGTGGCCTTGGGCGGCGGCCATGGCCTCTCGGCTTCGCTGTCAGCGCTCCGCCTCCTCACGGCGGACCTCACCGCCGTCGTCACTGTGGCGGACGACGGCGGCTCCTCCGGCCGCCTGCGACGCGACTTCGGCGTCATCCCCCCGGGCGACCTGCGGATGGCTCTTGCCGCGCTGTGCGACGACACGGACTGGGGACGGACATGGCGAGACGTCATGCAGCACCGCTTCCAGTCGCCCGCAGGCACGAGCGGGCTCGAGAACCACGCCATGGGCAATCTGCTCATCATGACGCTCTGCGAGCTCCTCGGCGACGTCGTCGACGGACTCCGCTGGGCAGGCGCGCTTCTCGGCGCGCGTGGCCAGGTCCTGCCCATGTCCCAGGTGCCGCTCATGATCGAGGGGACGCTCGCCTCCTCCGACGGCAGCCCCGGCGAGCTCATCCGCGGCCAGGCCGCCTGCGCAATCGCCGGCCGGCTCGATGGCGTACGGCTGCTGCCCGACGACGCGCCCGCGTGCCCCGAGGCGTTGAGCGCCATCGAGTTCGCCGACTGGGTGGTCCTCGGGCCAGGCTCGTGGTACACGTCGGTCCTGCCCCATCTCCTGCTGCCCGAATTGCGGCAGGCCCTCTCCGATACGCCCGCGCGTCGATGCCTTGCGATGAACCTCACGACGGACACGAAGGAGACGAGCGGAATGTCGGGCGCGGATCACCTGCGGGTCATCCAGCGTGCAGCCCCCGAGTTCACCATCGACGCCGTCATTGCGCAGGCTGGGTCGGTCGGCGACGCCGCCGAGTTCGAACGGGCTGCGGCGGAACTCGGTGCGGAGGTCCACTTCGGTAGAGTGGGTGCTTCGGGCCACCGGGCGGTGCACGATCCGCTCCGACTTGCGGCGGCCTATCACGAGGTGTTCTCCGGCGGCACGGCATGACGCCCGGACACGAAATGAGGAGTGTGGCGATGGCATCGCAATCTGCGGCGGGGCGCGGGAAGGCGGCGGCATGGCTCTGACCCAGAGTGTCAAGGAAGAGCTCTCGCATCTGGCTGTGAAGAAGTCGTCGGAGCGCAAGGCAGAGGTCTCGGCGATGCTGCGGTTCGCGGGCGGCCTGCACATCATCTCCGGCCGGATCGTGATCGAAGCCGAGGTCGATCTGGCCTCGACCGCGCGCCGCCTGAAGACCGCGATCGCGGAAGTCTACGGGCACGCAGCCGAGATCATCGTCGTCTCAGGCGGGGGGCTGCGGCGGGGGAGCCGCTACGTGATCCGAGTCGTCCGCGAGGGCGAGGCGCTCGCGCGGCAGACCGGCCTCCTCGACAACCGTGGCCGCCCCGTGCGGGGCCTGCCCTCCGCCGTCGTCAACGGGTCGGCCGCGGATGCGGAGGCCGTCTGGCGGGGGGCCTTCCTTGCCCACGGGTCGCTCACCGAGCCCGGCCGCTCCTCGTCGCTCGAGGTCACCTGCCCGGGTCCGGAGGCCGCTCTCGCGCTCGTCGGCGCTGCACGCCGCCTGGGGATCGCCGCGAAGGCGCGCGAAGTCCGGGGGGTCGATCGCGTCGTCGTGCGGGACGGCGATACGATCGCCGCGCTTCTGACCCGGATGGGCGCCCATGATGCGCTCATGGCCTGGGAGGAGCGCCGGATGCGGAAGGAGGTCCGCGCTACCGCGAATAGGCTCGCCAACTTCGACGATGCCAATCTTCGTCGCTCGGCTCAGGCCGCGGTCGCGGCGGGCGCGCGCGTCGAGCGAGCGCTTGAGATCCTCGGCGACGACGTCCCGGACCACCTTCGCTATGCGGGCGAGCTGCGCGTGGCGCACAAGCAGGCCAGCCTCGACGAGCTCGGACGCCTCGCCGACCCGCCCCTGACGAAGGATGCGATCGCCGGCCGGATCCGCCGCCTGCTCGCCATGGCAGACAAGAAGGCGGTCGAAACCGGGATTCCGGGTACAGAAGCGAACGTTACGCCGGACATGCTCGACGGCTGACCGCCGAAGGGCGTTCCGCATAGGATCGGGCCATCTGCATAGGATGGAGCCGTCACCAGCTCGTCGCGCGACACACGGTGCGGCGGGAAACCGACCGATGGAGGATGTTGTGACCTACGTACTGCCTGATCTTCCGTACGACTACGCGGCACTCGAGCCGCATATCTCGGCACGGATCATGGAACTCCACCACGACAAGCACCACGCGAGCTACGTGGCCGGCGCGAACACCGCGCTCGAAAAGCTCGCCGAGGCCCGCGAGTCCGGGAACTTCACCGACATCCCGCGCCTCAGCAAGGACCTGGCGTTCCACCTCGGCGGCCACACCAACCACTCGATCTTCTGGAAGAACCTCTCCCCCGAGGGCGGCGGCCGGCCCGAGGGCGAGCTCGCAGCGGCGATCGACGATGCTTTCGGCTCCTTCGACAAGTTCGTCGCGCATTTCAGCGCCGCCGCTACGAGCCTCCAGGGCTCGGGCTGGGCGATCCTCGCGTACGAGCCCCTCGGCGGGAACATCGTCATCGAGCAGCTCTACGACCAGCAGGGCAACATCCCGGTCGCGACGGTCCCGCTGCTCATGCTGGACATGTGGGAGCACGCGTTCTACCTCGACTACGTGAACGTCAAGGCGGACTACGTCAAGGCGTTCTGGAACATCGTCAACTGGGCGGACGTGGCGCAGCGTTTCGAGGCTGCCCGCTCCGGTGCGAAGAGCCTCGTCACGCCGGTCTGAGCGTGAAGCAAACCCTGCCGGCCAGGTCTCACTGACCTGAGATTTCTGTCACATAGCGGAGAATTCACCGGCTATCCCCGGAAAGAGGGCTCGTCTGTTCACGGACGGGCCCTTTTTCCGTAGGATGGGGTGCGGAAAGGCCACCAGCCTTTCAGCCATGACAATGGAGACTCGGGCTGCAGGCCTTTCCTTGTGCAAATTCTCTGCCCAACGATGTGCGAGACCGTTCAGACAGTCCGAGCAGTCACCTCAGGTGGGATGCTCGGCTGAGCATCAAGGAGAGCAACCAGAGTGACTACCCGCATTGGCATCAACGGCTTCGGCCGGATCGGCCGCAACTTCTTCCGCGCGGCACTCGCCCAGGGGGCCGATCTCGAGATCGTCGCCGTCAATGACCTCACGAGCCCAGAGACTCTGGCCCACCTGCTTAAGTACGACTCGATCACGGGCCGCCTCACCGAGAAGGTCGAGGCTCGCGACGGCAACATCGTCGTCGGCGGCAAGGAGATCAAGGTCCTCGCAGAACGCGACCCCGCGAACCTCCCTTGGAGTGATCTCGGCGTGGACATCGTCATCGAGTCAACGGGCTTCTTCACGAAGGCCGCGGATGCCAAGAAGCACCTCGCGGCCGGCGCCCGCAAGGTCATCATCTCGGCCCCGGCCACCGATGAGGACGTCACAATCGTCATGGGCGTCAACGACGAGGTCTACGACCCGGAGAACCACAACATCATCTCCAACGCGTCGTGCACCACGAACTGCCTCGGCCCTCTGGCCAAGGCGATCAACGACGCATTCGGGATCGAGCGCGGCCTCATGACGACGATCCACGCCTACACCGCGGACCAGAACCTGCAGGATGGCCCGCACCGCGACCTCCGCCGTGCGCGTGCCGCCGCGATCAACATGGTCCCCACTTCGACGGGTGCGGCGAAGGCCATCGGCCTCGTGCTCCCCGAGCTCAAGGGCAAGCTCGACGGCTACGCGATCCGCGTCCCGGTCCCCACCGGATCGGCCACAGACCTCACGGTCACGCTCTCCCGCGAGGTCACGAAGGACGAGGTCAACGCGGCGGTCAAGGCCGCCTCCGAGTCCGGCCCGCTTGCCGGCTACCTCTCCTACACCGAGGACCCGATCGTGTCCTCGGACATCGTGACGGATCCGGCCTCGTCGATCTTCGACGCGGGCCTCACCAAGGTCATCGGGAACCAGGTCAAGGTCGTCTCCTGGTACGACAACGAGTGGGGCTACTCGAACCGCCTCGTCGACCTCACGGAGCTCGTCGCGTCCAAGCTCTGAGAACGCCGTAACGTTCTCGGAACTCGGATAGCCTGAGTCCATGACTGCACACACTCTCGACGAGCTGCTCGCCGATGGTGTCCGTGGGCGGCACGTTCTGGTCCGGTCGGACCTGAACGTGCCGCTCGACGGTTCCACCGTGACCGACGACGGCCGTGTCCGCGCGTCCCTCCCCGTCATTTCGAAGCTGGCCGAAGCCGGCGCCCGGGTCATCGTCATGGCCCACCTCGGCCGCCCCAAGGGGATGCCGGAGGAGAAGTACTCGCTGCGGCCCGCAGCAGACCGTCTTGCCGAGCTCGCCTCGTTCCCGGTGCGGCTCGCGGGCGACGTAGTCGGCCCGAGTGCCCAGGAGCTCTCTGCTGGCCTCGCCGACGGCGAAGTCCTCGTGCTGGAGAACGTGCGTTTCGACGCGCGTGAGACGAGCAAGATCGACGCCGAGCGCGAGGAGTTCGCGAAGGAGCTGTCTTCCCTCACAGGGGAAGACGGAGCCTACGTTGATGACGCGTTCGGTGCGGTCCACCGCAGGCATGCGAGCGTCTACGACATCGCCTCGATCCTGCCCGCGTACCTCGGCGAGCTCGTCCGCGCCGAGGTAGAGGTGCTCAAGCGCCTCACCGAGGGCGCTGAGCGTCCGTACGTCGTGGTCCTCGGCGGCTCGAAGGTTTCGGACAAGCTGGCAGTGATCGACAACCTGATCGGCAAGGCCGACAGGCTTCTCGTCGGCGGCGGCATGCTGTTCACGTTCCTCGCGGCGCAGGGTCACAAGGTCGGCTCGAGCCTCCTCGAGCGCGACCAGATCCCCACAGTCCAGGCCTACCTCGAGCGGGCGACGGCGGCTGGCACCGAGTTCGTGCTGCCCACCGACGTTGTGGTCGCCTCGAAGTTCGCGGCCGACGCCGAGCACGAGGTCGCGGCGGCCAGCGCCATCGAGGACACTGCCTTCGGCGAAGCTGGGATCGGCCTCGACATCGGCCCGGACACCGCAAAGGCGTTCGCAAAGGAGATCGAGGGCGCCAAGACGGTGTTCTGGAACGGTCCCATGGGCGTCTTCGAGTTCCCGGCCTTCGCGGCTGGCACGAAGGCCGTTGCCCAGGCCCTCGCCGATGCGACCACCGCCGGTGCGCTCACCGTCGTCGGCGGCGGCGATTCAGCCGCGGCCGTACGGACGCTCGGGTTCGCTGATTCCCAGTTCGGGCACATCTCGACGGGCGGCGGCGCGAGCCTCGAATACCTTGAGGGCAAGGAGCTGCCTGGCCTCACCGCCCTCGGCGCCTAGCATTCCCCATGACGCCGGGTGCGCCTACCCCGGAGGGGAGGCGCACCTGGCGTTCTCTTCGCTTGCAGGAACATCCCACAGGAGACACCGTGACCACGTCCTCGAACGGCTCGTTCGCTCGCATCCCGCTCATCGCCGGCAACTGGAAGATGAACATGGACCATGTCCAGGCCATCACCCTCCTCCAAAAGCTGGCCTGGACCCTCGAGGACAAGCGCCATGACTTCGGCCGCGTCGAGGTGGCAATCTTCCCGCCCTTCACAGACCTCCGCGGGGTGCAGACGCTCGTGCAGGGCGACGACCTCAAGGTCGTCTACGGGGGCCAGGACCTCTCGCCGTTCGACTCGGGCGCGTACACCGGCGACATCAGCGGTGCATTCCTCGCGAAGCTCGGGTGCACCTACGCCCTCGTCGGCCACAGCGAGCGGCGCACCTTGCACGGGGAGTCTGACGAGGAGCTCAACGCCAAGACGAAGGCGGCGTACAAGCACGGGCTCGTTCCCGTCCTCTGCGTGGGCGAAGGCCTCGAGGTCCGTCAGGCGGGCCAGCACGTTGAGCACACTCTCGCGCAGCTCCGCGCGGACGTGGAGGGCCTCACCGCAGAGCAGGCATCGACGCTTGTCGTGGCGTACGAGCCCGTGTGGGCCATCGGCACCGGCGAGGTGGCCGGCCCGGAGGACGCTCAGGAGATGTGCGCGGCCATCCGCGCCGAGCTCTCCTCGATCTTCGGGGACGAAGCCGCCCGCGCCACCCGGCTCCTGTACGGCGGCTCGGTCAAGGCCGCGAACGCGGCGGCGATCCTCGGCCAGCCAGACGTCGACGGCGTCCTCGTCGGCGGCGCGAGCTTGGATCCAGCCGAGTTTGCTAGCATTGTCAGGTTCGAGAGCCACGCGGGCGCGTAGGGTCTCTGTCCCGTTCGACCCGCATCACCACTCGAGGAAGGCCACGCACCACCGTGCAAGTACTCCAGATCATCCTGCAGATCCTGCTCGGCATCACGAGCCTGCTGCTGACCCTGCTCATCCTTATGCACAAGGGCCGTGGCGGCGGACTGTCGGACATGTTCGGCGGCGGAATGTCCTCCGGCCTGGCGTCTTCGGGGGTGGCAGAGCGGAACCTCAACCGCTTCACGATCATCCTCGGCCTCACTTGGGGCGTCGTGATTGTCGCTCTTGGCCTCATCATGCGTTTTTCTGGCACCAGCAGCTCCTGACCGGGGCTCGCTAGCGACAAAAGGGGCGGGAACAGCGAATGCTGTTCCCGCCCATTTTTGTCGTGATTCTTCGAACGGTCGTGATTTCCTCGAACGACGACGGCGACGATCCCCTAGGCCGAAGCCGGCTCCTTGCGGAGGAGGTTCTCCGGCACCTGCGCGGCTGCGTCGGCGTCGATGAGCCACAGCGTGCGATTGCGCCCCCGGGCCCCGGCAGCGGGGACCTGCACGGGTCCCGCGCCGGCAAGCGCGAGCCCGACTGCCCCCGCCTTGTCCTCGCCCGCCACGAGCATCCAGACCTCACCGGCTGACTTGAGCGCAGGGAGGGTCAGGGAGATCCGCTCCGGAGGCGGCTTCGGCGAGTTCGTGACGCCGACGACCGTCAGCTTCGTCTCGCGGATGCCGGCCATCTCCGGGAAGAGCGACGCCACGTGCGCGTCGGGGCCCACGCCCAGCAGGAGGACATCGAAGCGTGGGAGGAGCCCCGGCTCCTCGGGTCGGTTGTCCGAGAAGTCGGCCTCGTGTTCCCGCGCCGCGGCTTCCTCGAGCTGGCGCGCGTAGTCTGCTGCGGCGTCGTCCGGGTTCTTGAACCTGTCCGAGTCACCTGGGATGTGCACGCGGGTAGGGTCGAGCGGGAGCTGGTCCAGGAGCGCTGCACGGGCCTGGACGACGTTGCGGTCCGGCGAATCGGCCGGCACGAAGCGCTCGTCTCCCCACCAGACGTTGACCTTGGACCAGTCGACGGCCCGGCAGGCCGCGGAATCGGCAACAGCACGGAGCGTGCCGATCCCCATCGTGCCGCCCGTGAGGACAATCGTGGCGTCGCCATAGCGATCCTGGGTGTCCACGAGCTTTGTGATGAGGCGCGCAGCGATGGCGGCGAGCAGCACCGACGAATCGGGATGGATGCTGACGCGTGGATCAGCGCTCACTGGGCGTCACACTCCTCAGGTTGGTCCGGGGAAGGCCCTCGGCGAGGACCTCGCCGAACACCTGATCGGGATCGAGCCGGCGGAGCTCCTCCGCGAGGCAATCCTCGAGGGTGCGGCGCGGGAGCGCGATGCGCTGCGACGGCTGGCCCGGCTGGGTCAGCTCGGCGACGGTGAGTCCGGGCCGGTAGAGCTGGATGTCGCCGGCGGGGCGGTTCATCCGGACGCGCCGGATGCCCGTGCCCGCAGGGTCCGCGACGATGGTCACGGGCACGTCGAGTTCGAGCGTGAGCCATGCGGCGAGCAGGACCGTGCTCGGTGAGTCCGATGCCCCTTCGACGGTGACTCCGGTGATGGGGGAGCCGTCAGCCTGATCCAAGGCCGCCGCGAGCTGGATTCGCCAGTTCGTCACCCGGGTCCATGCGAGGTCGGTGTCGCCTGCGCGGTAGGTGTCACGGATGCGGTAGAGCGCTTCGGTGGGGTCCGGCTCATTGCCTGAGTCGGTGATGCGGCGGTGGGCGATGCAGCCCACCGAGGTCGCTGCGGCGTCGCTCGGGGCACCATGAGGCCACCACGCGACGATGGGTGCATCCGGGAGGAGCAGCGCCGCCACGAGCGATTCGCTCTCCTCGGCGAGCCGTCCGTAGCCGCGGAGGACGACGACCTCCGAGGCGCCGGCGTCCCCGCCCACCCGAATCTGGCCGTCGATCCTGTCGGCCGAGTCGCGGCCGGAGTCGACGAGCACGATGATTCGGCAGGGGTGCTCGCGGCTCGCCTGGTTGGCCGCCTCGATGGCCTCTTCCTCGAAGCCGTGCTTCGTGATGACGACGAGCGTGAGGACCCGGCCGAGGGCCACGACCCCGCCCTGATGGCGGAGGTTCATGAGCTCCTTCGAGATCTTCGAAGTCGTCGTGTGGGGGAGATCGATGATCAAGGCCGCCTCCAAGAGCGTCCGTCGCGGGCCATGAGTGCGTCAGCCGACGCGGGCCCCCAGCTGCCAGGTGCGTAGGGCTCGGGCTTGTCCCCCGTCTTGGCCCAGTACTCTTCGAACGGGTCGAGGATCTTCCACGAGAGCTCGACTTCCTCGTGGCGCGGGAAGAGCGGCGGCTCCCCGAGCAGCACGTCGAGGATGAGCCGTTCGTAGGCCTCGGGGGACGACTCGGTGAACGAGTTGCCGTAGCCGAAGTCCATGCTGACGTCGCGGACTTCCATCTGCGTGCCCGGCACCTTGGAGCCGAATCGGATGGTCGCGCCTTCGTCGGGCTGGACGCGGATCACGACGGCGTTCTGGCCGAACTCGGCCGTGCCCTGATCGCGGAACAGGAGATTCGGGGCCTTCTTGAAGACGACGGCGATCTCCGTCACGCGGCGCCCGAGGCGCTTGCCTGCACGGAGGTAGAACGGCACGCTGGCCCAGCGGCGCGTGTTGATGTCCACTCGGATCGCGGCATACGTCTCGGTCGTGGAGTCGGCGGGAATGCCTTCCTCTTCGAGATAGCCCTTGACGAGCTCGCCACCCTGCCAGCCACCCGTGAACTGGCCACGCGCCGAGTGCTGGGAGAGATCCTCCGGGAGCCGCACCGCGGCGAGAACCTTCTCCTTCTCGGCGCGCAGGTCCTCAGCGTCGAAGGAGATGGGCTCCTCCATCGCGGTGAGCGCGAGGAGTTGGAGCAGGTGGTTCTGGATGACGTCGCGCGCCGCGCCCACGCCGTCGTAATAGCCTGCACGGCCGCCCGTGCCGATGTCCTCGGCCATCGTGATCTGGACGTGGTCGACATAATTGCCGTTCCAGATGGGCTCGAAGAGCTGGTTCGCGAAGCGGAGCGCCAAGATGTTCTGGACCGTCTCCTTGCCGAGATAGTGGTCAATGCGGAACACGGCGTCTGGCGGGAAGACGGACTCGACGATGTCGTTGAGCTGGCGCGCGGATTCGAGATTGTGGCCGAACGGCTTCTCGATGACCACGCGGCGCCATTTGCCCTCTTCCGCCTGGGCAAGTCCGTGGGCAGAGAGCTGGCGGCAGACCTGTTCGAAGGCCTTCGGGGGGATCGAGAGGTAGAACGCGTGGTTGCCCCGCGTGCCCCGCTGCTCGTCGAGTTCCTCGAGCGTCGCCTTGAGGCGCTCGAACGCCTCGTCGTCGTCGAACGAACCCTGGACGAAGCGCACGCCCTCATTAAGCTGCGCCCACACCGCCTCGTCGAAGGGGGTCCGCGCGTACTTCTTGACAGAGGCCTTCACCTCTTCGGCGAAGTCCTCCTTCTCCCATTCGCGCCGGGCGAAGCCGACGAGTGCGAAACTGGGCGGCAGGAGGCCCCGGTTCGCGAGGTCGTACACGGCTGGCATGAGCTTCTTGCGCGCGAGGTCGCCTGTGACTCCGAAGAGCACGAGCGACGACGGCCCCGCGATCCGGTTCAGGCGCCGGTCCCTCGGGTCGCGGAGCGGATTTCCGCCCCGCTTCGACCCGGCAGC
The DNA here is from genome assembly GCF_022539255.1 of Sinomonas terrae. NCBI lineage: Bacteria > Bacillati > Actinomycetota > Actinomycetes > Micrococcales > Micrococcaceae > Sinomonas > Sinomonas terrae. The sequence continues at coordinate 2,344,165 of NZ_JAKZBV010000001.1, read as the reverse complement.
GCCGTTGTCGTTCTCTGGCATGATGCCTTTCTATTCCTTCCGTGCGGTCCGTCAAAGCGGAACCAAGCAAAAGCCGCCGGCCCGGCCGCAAGGGCCGGGCCGGCGGCTCGCAGCCTCAGCGGGCCAGAGCCGAGACCAGATCGGTCAGCTGCTGGACGCCGGCGTCGCGATCCGTGAGGTGCAGGCGGAGTACCGGCCGACCGTGCTCGGCGAGCACCTGGGCGTCTCCCGCGGCCTGAGCCTCGATGAGCTGAGCGAACGTGAAGGGCCGGCCGGGAATCTCGACGTCCTTCGACGCCGAAGCCGTCACCTGAAGGAACACCCCGACGGCCGGACCGCCCTTGTGGTACTGCCCCGTCGAGTGGAGGAAGCGGGGCCCCCAGCCGAACGTCGTCGGGCGTCCCGTCGCCTTCGCGAAGAGGTCGCGGACGCCCTCGAGCTGCGGGTAGGCGAGCCTGTCGAGGTACGCCTGCACGCTCAGGTAGCCCGTGGGAGTGAGCTGGGAGAGCAGCGCCTTGACGGCTTCCTCGACCGTGGCCGCGCCGCCGAGCCAATCTCCGCCGCGGACCTCGATCGCGCCTTCCGTGAAGTTTGCCGGCGTCGGCTCGGGGCGGGCATCGAGCAGGCCACGAGCGGCGGCCTTGGCGGCCTCGACGTCGGGCTGGTCGAAGGGATTGATGCCGAGCAGGCGCCCGGCGACGGCGGTCGCGAACTCCCACACCAGCATCTGCGTTGCGAGCGTCCCGCCCACGGCGGCCTGGTTGGGCCCGAGGACGGGCTCGGCGTCTGCCGAGACAAGCCGGACGACCAGGACGTCGTCGGCGTCCTCCGTTACCTCAGGCGAAGTAACGGAAGCGACGACGGGCAGGATTCCCTTGCCGAGCTTTCCGGTCGACTCGGCGATGAGCTGCTCGGCCCAATCGGCGAAGCCGTTGATGCCGGAGCCGTCCTCGACGATCACGATCTTGTCGCGGAGCGGTGACGTGCCGCCGAGGGCCGCACCGAGCTGCAGCCCGATGTTGTCCTCGGAGTCCTCCCGCAGAAGCTCGGCTGCTTCCTCAGCCTCATCGAGCAGGGCCTGGATATCAACACCCGCGAGCCCCGAGGGCACCAGTCCGAAGGCCGTGAGCGCCGAGTAGCGACCGCCGACATTCGGGTCCGCGTTGAACACTGCACGGTACCCCGCCTCGCGGCTCGCTGCCTCGAGCGGCGAGCCCGGGTCGGTGACGACGACGATGCGCTGCTTCGCCTCGATGCCCGCCGCTTCGAAGGCGGCCTCGAACGCCCGCCGCTGCGAATCGGTCTCGACCGTCGAACCGGACTTCGAGGACACGACGATCGCCGTGGCCTCAATCCGCTCTGAGAGCGCGGCAGACACCTGCTCGGGGTCAGTCGAGTCGAGGACTACGAGCGGGACGCCGACGGTCGCGGTGATGACTTCGGGGGCCAGCGAGGAGCCGCCCATGCCGCACAGCACGATGCGGTCGACGCCTTCTGCGCGGAGCTCGTCGCGCAGCCTCACAATGTCGGCAACGAGCGGCTGCGAGACGGACGCGGCCTCGATCCAGCCGAGGCGCTTGGCCGATTCCTCTTCAGCATCCTTGCCCCACAGCGTGTGGTCCTTCGCGAAGATGCGGCTCGCGACGTTGTCAGCAGCGAGCTGCGGCACGCGAGACTCGACAGCCTCGCGTGCGGCGCCAGTCGCGTCAAACGTCAGGGCGCTCACGCGCGGGCTCCCTGTGCGGTCTCCGAGAGGGTGCGCTCGACGTCGGCGAGGAGGTCGTTCCAGGAGGCGACGAACTTGTCGAGGCCCTCTGATTCGAGGACGGCGACGACGTCGTTGTAGGAGACCCCGATCTTCTCGAGCGCGTCGAGGTGGGCGTTGGACTCCTCATAGGTGCCGCGGACCGTGTCGCCGGTGATCTCGGCGTGGTCGAAGGTCGCGTCGAGGGTCTTCTCCGGCATGGTGTTCACCACGCCGGGGGCGACGAGGCCGGCGACGTAGAGGGTGTCGGGCAGGTTAGGGTCCTTGACCCCGGTCGAGGCCCACAGCGGGCGCTGCGGGAGGGCCCCGGCGTCGGCGAGCAGGTTCCAGCGCTCGGTGCTGAACTCCTCCTCGAACACCTGGTACGCGAGGCGGGCGTTGGCCAGACCGGCCTTGCTCTTGAGGGCCTTGGCCTCGTCGGTGCCGATGGCGTCGAGCCGCTTGTCGACCTCGGTGTCCACGCGGGAGACGAAGAACGAGGCGACCGAGTGGATCTTGGACAGGTCGTGCCCGTTCTCCTTGGCCTTCTCGAGCCCGGTCAGGAACGCGTTGATCACCGCGCGGTAGCGCTCGAGGGAGAAGATCAGGGTCACGTTGACGCTGATCCCGTTCGCGAGGGTCTCGGCGATCGCCTCGAGCCCTTCGAGGGTGGCCGGGATCTTGATGTAGACGTTGCCCTTGTTGACCTTGTCGCGCAGCTTCTTCGCCTCGGCGATGGTGCCTGCCGTATCCCAGGCCAGGCGCGGGTCGACCTCGATGGAGACGCGCCCGTCGACGCCCTTGGTCGCCTCGGCGACCGGGGCGAAGAGGTCGCACGCGTCGGCGACATCGCGGGTGGTGAGCTCGAACACCGTCCGCTCGACGTCGGCGCCCTCCGCGACGAGCTCGCGCAGCTGCGCGTCGTAGCCGTGGCCCTTGGTGATCGCGCCCTGGAAGATCGTCGGGTTCGTGGTCACGCCCACGACGTTCTTCTCGTCGATGAGGGCCTTGAGGGAGCCGTCCTGGAGGCGCTGGCGGGAGAGGTCATCGAGCCAGATCGAAACGCCGGCGTCCGAGAGGGCCTGTGTGGGGGTAGTCATTTCGGTTCCTCCTTTTGAGGGGATGGTCAGTGCCCCGAATGGCGGGGTAGCCGCACTCTCTCTTCTGTTAACGCTGGGCGGCGGCGATTGAATCCTTGGCGGCGAGGGTGACTGCCTCCGAGGTGATGCCGAACTCGGTGAAGAGGGTCTTGTAGTCCGCGGAGGCGCCGTAGTGCTCGAGGCTGATGCTTCGGCCGGCGTCGCCGACGAACTCGGCCCAGCCGAGGGCGAGGCCGGCCTCGACGGAGACGCGGGCCTTCACGGACGCGGGCAGGACGGACTCGCGGTATTCGGGGTCCTGCGCCCTGAACCACTCGACGCAGGGCATCGACACGACGCGGGCGGCGATGCCCTCCGCGGCGAGCGCCTCGCGGGCGGCGACGGCGAGCTGGACCTCGGAGCCGGTGCCGATGAGGATCACGTCCGGGGTGACGTCGGCCCCGTCGCGCTGGGCCTCGGCGAGGATGTAGCCGCCCTTCGCGACCCCTGCCGCGGAGCCGAAGCCGCCCTCGCCGCGGTCCCAGGTCGGGAGGTTCTGCCGGGTCAGGACGATCCCGGCCGGGTTCGAGGTGCGCTCGAGGATGGTCTTCCAGGCTACGGCGACCTCGTTCGCGTCGCCCGGGCGGACGACGTCGAGGTTCGGGATCGCGCGCAGCGAGGCGAGCTGCTCGACCGGCTGGTGGGTCGGGCCGTCCTCGCCGAGGCCGATCGAGTCGTGCGTCCACACGTAGGTCGAGGGGATGCCCATGAGCGCCGAGAGGCGGATCGCGGGGCGCTGGTAGTCGGAGAAGATCAGGAACGTGCCCGAGAAGGCGCGCGTCTTCCCGCCGAGCGTGATGCCGTTGACGATCGAGGCCGCGGCATGCTCGCGGATCCCGAAGTGCAGCACCCGGCCGTAGGGGTTGCCCTTCCAGGCGGCGGTCGAGCGGGAGGCCGGGATGAACGAGGGAGAGCCCTCGATCGTGGTGTTGTTCGACTCCGCGAGGTCGGCCGAGCCGCCCCACAGCTCGGGCAGGACCGGGCCGATGGCGTTGAGGACCTTGCCGGAGGCGGCGCGGGTGGAGACGTCCTTGCCCGCGGGGAACTCGGGGAGGGACTCCTCCCAGCCCTCGGGCAGGCGGCGGGCCTCGATGCGCTCGTGCAGCTTCGCGGCCTCGGGGTTGGCGGCGGCCCAGGCGTCGAAGGACTCCTGCCACGCGGCATGCTCCTCGCGGCCGCGCTCGATGGCGCCGCGGGTGTGCTCAAGGACCTCCGGGTCGACGTCGAACGACTTCTCGGGGTCGAAGCCCAGGACCTGCTTCAGGGCCGCGACCTCGTCCGCGCCCAGGGCCGAGCCGTGGATCTTGCCCGTGTTCTGCCTCGTCGGGGAGGGCCAGCCGATGATGGTCCGCAGCGAGATGATCGAGGGGCGGCCGGTCTCGGCCTTGGCAGCCAGCAGCGCCCGGTAGAGGCCCTGGACGTCTTCCTTGTATTCGCCGCCGGCGGTCCAGTCCACGCGCTGGGTGTGCCAGCCGTACGCCTCGTAGCGCTTGAGGACGTCCTCGGTGAACGCGACGTCGGTGTCGTCCTCGATGGAGATGTGGTTCTCGTCGTAGATCACCACGAGGTTGCCGAGCTCCTGGTGCCCGGCGAGCGAGGAGGCCTCGGAGGTCACGCCCTCCTGCAGGTCGCCGTCGGAGGCGATGACCCACACGGTGTGGTCGAACGGCGACTGGCCCTCGGGAGCCTTCGGGTCGTACAGGCCCCGCTCGCGGCGCTGCGAGTAGGCGAAGCCGACCGAGGAGGCGAGGCCCTGCCCGAGCGGGCCCGTCGTGATCTCCACGCCCTTGGTGTGCCCGTACTCGGGGTGGCCCGGGGTGAGCGAGCCCCACGTGCGCAGCGCGGCCAGGTCCTCGACCTCGAGCCCGTACCCGGCCAGGAACAGCTGGATGTAGAGGGTCAGGGAGGAGTGCCCGGGGGAGAGGATGAACCGGTCCCGGCCGATCCACTGGGGGTCCGCCGGGTCGTGGCGCATGAGCTTCTGGAACAGCAGGTACGCCGCCGGCGCCAGGCTCATCGCCGTGCCCGGGTGGCCGTTGCCGACCTTCTGCACCGCATCGGCCGCCAGCACGCGGATCGTGTCCACCGCCTTGCGGTCAACGTCAGTCCACGTCAGTTCTTCAACATCCACAGCAGGCACGTAAACGAGCCCCTCTCCATCGCTGACGGCGGACCGCTGCGTCAGAACCCGTCATGGTGGGCCCTCGGCAGCCAGCCGGCCGTTCACCATTGAAACGTCTTTTCGTCCATCCCGGCACGTAATCCGCGCATTGCGGTATCGGGACAACCAGCTCACATACTACGCACGAGGCTCGTCTGAGGTCAGCGGTTTGCCCGAAATTGCGCCGATTGTGAATCACGCATGTGACCTTCCGAGGGTGATCCGACGGAAATCCCGGTGATACGCGCGCGGGTATGATGGAGGCTCCGAGAGAAGAAGAAAAGAGTCGCGCACCCGTGAGTACTGATGCCCATGCACCCGCCCGCCCACAGAGCTCGAGGGTGGCCCGCAAGCTCAAGGCCTACGTTGCCCTCACGAAGCCTCGCATCATCGAACTGCTCCTGGTCAGCACGCTCCCGACGATGATCTACGCCCAGCGCGGATTCCCGTCGATCGGCCTCATCGCCGCGACCCTCATCGGCGGTGCGTTTGCTGCAGGCAGCGCGGGGGCTTTCAACTGCTACATCGACCGCGACATCGACCGTCTGATGCGGCGCACCGTCAATCGGCCCCTCGTCACCGGCGAGGTGACCCCGCGCGAAGCGCTCGCGTTCGCGTGGATCCTCGGTATCGCGTCGCTCGCGATCCTGTGGTTCGGTGCGAACCCGCTCTCTTCGGTGCTGGGTGCTGGGGCCATCTTCTTCTATGTCGTCATCTACACGCTCGTCCTCAAGCGACGCACGGCCCAGAACATCGTGTGGGGCGGCGCCGCGGGCTGCTTCCCGGTGCTCATCGCCTGGGCTGCCGTGACGGGCACGGTGAGCTGGCCCGCCGTCGTCCTCTTCATGGTGATCTTCCTCTGGACGCCGCCCCACTACTGGCCGCTTTCCATGCGCTACGGCGAGGACTACCGCAACGCCCACGTTCCGATGCTCGGCGCTGTCGCAGGGGCGAAGGTCGTCTCGGTGCAGGTGGTTCTCTACGCGTGGGCGATGGTGATCTGCTCCTTGCTGCTCGTCCCGCTCGGTCACGCCGGCTGGGTCTACACCCTCGCGGCCGTCGCCGTCGGCGGCTGGTTCCTGTGGGAATCGCACGCGCTCTACTCGCGCGCCCAGCGTGAGGAGATCGAGGACAAGAAGGCCATGAAGGTCTTCCACGGATCGATCAGCTACCTCACGATCCTCTTCCTCGCCCTCGCTATCGACCCGTTCGTCGGGCTGCCGCTGGTCCGTTGAAATGCATCGCTGAACAGCTTTCCCCACCAACGAACTTTCCCCCCACCAAAGAAAAGGGGGCGGCGGCGTCGTGATGACCACGACGCCGCCGCCCCCTTTCTTGGCGGGCTCACTCTTGGTGGGCTCGCCCACAGTCTGCCTAGAGGCGCGGGCTCCAGCTCGCAAGGTCGGCGGCATTGGTTGCCTCGGCCATGAGCAGCGCTCCCACGAACATGTGGAGTCCGACGAGCAGCGCCGGAATGCCCGTGTAGTACTGCGTGATGCCGATGGCTGCCTGCAGCACGGTGAGCCCGAGGAGGCCCAGGACGGCCGAGCGGAACGGGCCGCCAACGCGACGCGTCAGGACGACGATGACGGCGAACAGTGCACCGAACGTGACGAGGTACGCCGGGACCGCGTGGAGATGCGCGAGGAGGTCCCAGTCGAGGCCGTTGCGGGGAGCGTTGGCGTCACCGGCGTGCGGACCGGCACCGGTGACGACGACGCCGAGGACGACGGCGAGCGCCACCGCGCCGGCGGTCGCGATCGTGACCGGTCGCATCGAGCCCGGGAGAGCGGGCAGGGTACGGGTCATGATGCGCCCGGAGCGACCGTAGGCCCGGTTCACGAGGATCGTCGCGAAGACGACGAGTGCCATCGACACCAGGAAGTGCAGGGCGACGACCCACGGATTCAGCTGCGTCAGCACGGAGATGCCGCCTATGACGGCCTGCGCGGGGATGCTGGCCAGAAGCGTGACGGAGAGCCAGAAGAGGTCCTTGCGCTCCTTGCGGAGGTTCCAGACCGCGACAAGCATCGCGACTGCGACGGCACTGAGCGCGAACGTGAGCAGACGGTTCCCGAACTCGATGATGCCGTGATAGCCCATCGCCGGCGTGGTGGTGAGTGAGCTGGCGGTACAGCGGGGCCAGGTCGGGCAGCCGAGGCCGGATGACGAGAGGCGCACGGCGCCGCCCGTGACAATGAGCACTATCTGCCCGATGAGCGAAGCGACGGCGAGAACGCGTACGCGCATGTCGACGGCGGTGGGCAGCCAACCGACGAAGCGGCGGACGGCGGTCTGGGACATGTGATCTTCTCCGGGATCGGGGGTGGGATGAGAGGTGGTGGTCAGTTCCACTTGAACCAGCGGACTGCGGCGAGGCCAGCCGCGGCGCCCCACACGATCAGGACGACTGCCGCTTGAAGGTCGAGCGTGCCGTGCAGGAACGCCGCTCGGGAGGCGTCGCCAAGGGCGCCTGACGGCAGGAAGCCGACGATGCCGGAAATCTGGGACGGGAGCTTGCTGCTCGGCATCACGATTCCCCCGAACACGCCGAACAGTATCCAGACGAGGTTCGTCACGGCGAGCGTGGCCTCAGGGCGTGCGGTTCCTGCGACGAGCAGCCCGAGCGCGGTGAACACGGCGGCGCCGACGGCGAGCAACACGAGTCCGAGGATGGCTCCGGGGAACGACGGGCGCCACCCGAGGAGCCATGCGATGCCCCCGATCACGACGACCTGGATGGCCAGGACGACGAGAACGGCCACCGTCTTGCCCGCGATGAGTCCGGCCCGGCCGAGCGGTGTCGTCGAGAGGAAGCGAAGCACGCCATAGCGGCGGTCGAAGCCCGTGGCGATTCCCTGGCCCGTGAAGCCGGTCGACAGCGTGCAGAGAGCAAGCACCCCCGGGGCGGCCACGTCGACACGGTTCGGGCCGAGGCCGTCGAGGAACGGTGTGACAGTGAGCCCGATGAGGGCCATGAGGGGCAGGACGACCAAGAGTACGAGCTGCTCGCCGTTGCGCAGCATCGTGAGCGTCTCGTAGCGGCCCTGCTGCCAAACGCGTCCCGAGAGGGAGGTGGCGGTGCTCATGCTGTCTCGACTTTCCGGCCTTCGGCCTCGTGCGCTCTGTTGGTCGGAAGGGAATCCTGCGCGGCCGATGCCTCGGCGATGCCGAGGAACACGTCTTCGAGGCTCCGGCTTCCGAGCTCGAGAGAACTGGGCATGATGCCCCGCGCGTCGAGCCACTGGGCCAAGGCGGCGAGGTGAGCCGTGGTCAGCTCGCCCTCGATCGTGTAGTGGCCGGCGGGGGATTCGCGGACCTCGATGGCGGGGCGTGCCCCGGCGAAGGCCGCGGCCAGGTCGAGACCTGAAGGCGCTCGGACTGTCATGCGGCGGGCGGCCTGGGTCGCACCTCCGAGGAGCTCTGCGACCGTGCCCTCTGCGACGATGTGACCTCTGTCCAGGATCGCGACCCAATCTGCCAGCCGCTCGGCGTCGTCGAGGAGGTGGGTCGTCAGGATGATGCCCAGCCCTTGGGCCCGCAGCTCATGGATGAGGTCGAAGACGACCTGGCGAGACTGCGGGTCGAGGCCCGCGCTCGGTTCGTCGAGGAAGACGACTTCAGGGCGCCCCACGAGGGCAGCGGCGAGGGCGACGCGCTGCTTCTGCCCCCCGGAGAGCCTGCGGATGTTCGTGCCGGAGAACTGATCGAGTCCGAGGCGCTCGGCGAGTTCGTCCACCGGGAGCGGGTTGCGGTACATGCCCGCCACGTGCTTGAGAAGCGCGATGGGCCGCGCGGAGGGGGGGAGCCCGCCGTCCTGAAGCATGACGCCGACTCGCGCCCGGAGATCAGCCCCCGCGGTCTGCGGGTCCTCGCCGAGGAGTCTGATGAATCCACCGGTGCGGCGCCGGAGGCCCTGAGCGCACTCGAGGGTCGTCGTCTTGCCCGCGCCGTTGACGCCGAGGAGGACGGTGACCTGGCCTGCGTAGGCTGTGAGGTCGACGCCGGCAAGCACCCGCTTCATACGGCCGCCTTCGGCAGCGATGGGCCCGACGTCGTGGATCAGCCCCTCGATCTCGAGGCAGGGGGAACCGGTTCTGAGCACCATTCCATTCTACGCAACGTAGTAACGGCGCCCGACTGCCAGCGCAGGGCGGGTGCAAGGCCGCCGCGAGGTGCGCCGAAAGTGCTTCACATGGGCTGTGGCGAGCGCAAGGAATGGTGGATGTGACGCACCTATCGTCCAACTAAGTCCCTCCTTACTGGAGGTGGGGAAGAGATTAGGTGAAGATTGTGTTGTGTATTCCATGACGATGACACCTGTGCCCGCTCAGACGCGCGGCCGAGGTGTGCCCCGCGACGCCGAGGACCGCACGCGTGACCGTGTCCTCAGCGCGGTGCTCGAGCATGGTCCCGTGAGCGCCGCCGAGTTGGGCGAACTGCTCAATGTCACCCCGGCAGCGGTCCGCCGCCACCTTGACGCCCTCACGAAGTCAGGGGTCGTCGAGGTCAAGCGCGTCGCTACCTCGGGCACCGGCGCCGGCCGACCCGCTCGCCGTTACGTCCTGACCTCGCGTGGGCAGTCGTCCATCGGTGATGACTACCTCGACATCGCTCGCACGGCACTCCACCGGCTTTCCGACGTTGCCGGCCCGGGCGCCGTCGAGGATTTCGCCGAGGAGCGCTTCGCCGCAATGGAGCAGCGGTACCAGCCGCTCGTCGACGCGGCCGGCGACGATGTGGCCGCGCGTTCGCGCGCTCTCGCCGAAGCCCTCACGGACGACGGGTTCGTGGCTTCTGCGGCGGAAGTCGCGAGCCGTGCAGGAAGACGAATCCCAGACCATCTCGCGAGTGTCCAGCTCTGCCAAGGTCACTGCCCAGTGCAGGAGCTTGCCGCCGAGTTCCCCGTCTTCTGCGACACGGAGACCGCCGTGTTCTCACGCCTGCTCGGAGTCGACGTGCGCCGTCTCTCGACCCTTGCCTCCGGCGGCCACGTCTGCACGACGCACATTCCCACGGGACGGGGGGCCAGACTGACAGACTCTGGCGCCTCGAGCCCCCACTCTGACGTAATCCCTGTCCCTACCAACGAGAGGCCGTGATGACGGATCAATTGGCCGAGAAGCACAACGTGGACGTCGAGCCCACTGTGATCTCGGAGATTCTGGAGAAGAACCCTGAGCTCCACGGGATCGGCACGTACGAGTACGGCTGGGCCGACGCGGACGTCGCAGGGGCGAACGCCCGCCGCGGACTCAACGAGGACGTGGTGCGCGACATTTCCAGCAAGAAGGGCGAGCCCGAGTGGATGCTCGACCTGCGGCTCAAGGGCCTCAAGTACTTCGACCGCAAGCCCATGCCGCTGTGGGGAGCTGATCTCTCCGGCATCGACTTCGACAACATCAAGTACTTCGTGCGCTCGACGGAGAAGCAGGCGGGGTCCTGGGAAGATCTGCCCGAGGACATCCGAAACACGTACGAGAAGCTCGGCATCCCGGAAGCCGAGCGCAGCCGCCTCGTCGCGGGCGTCGCTGCCCAGTACGAGTCCGAGGTCGTCTACCACCAGATCCGCGAGGACCTCGAGAAGCAGGGCGTGATCTTCCTCGACACGGATACCGCGCTCAAGGAGCACCCGGAGTTCTTCAAGGAGTACTTCGGCACGATCATCCCAGTCGGCGACAATAAGTTCGCGTCCCTCAACACCGCTGTGTGGTCCGGCGGTTCGTTCGTCTACGTCCCGAAGGGCGTCCACGTCGAGATCCCGCTTCAGGCCTACTTCCGCATCAACACTGAGAACATGGGCCAGTTCGAGCGGACGCTCATCATCGCGGACGAGGATTCCTACGTCCACTACATCGAGGGCTGCACGGCCCCGATCTACACTTCGGATTCGCTGCACTCTGCGGTCGTCGAGATCGTCGTGAAGAAGGGCGCCCGCGTGCGCTACACGACGATCCAGAACTGGTCGAACAACGTGTACAACCTCGTGACCAAGCGTGCGATCTGCCATGAGGGCGGCACGATGGAGTGGATCGACGGCAACATCGGTTCGAAGGTCACCATGAAGTACCCGGCCGTGTACCTCGTGGGCGAGCACGCCAAGGGCGAGACCCTGTCGATCGCGTTCGCGGGCGAGGGCCAGCATCAGGACACGGGTTCCAAGATGGTCCACATCGCGCCGAACACGAAGTCCTCGATCGTCTCAAAGTCGGTTGCGCGCGGCGGCGGGCGCGCTGCCTATCGCGGCCTCGTCCAGGTGCGCGAAGGCGCGAAGCACTCGGCGAACACGGTTCGCTGCGATGCCCTCCTCGTGGACACGATCTCCCGCTCCGACACGTACCCGTACATCGACATTCGTGAAGATGACGTCGTGCTCGGACACGAGGCTACGGTGTCGCGCGTGAGCGAGGAGCAGCTGTTCTACCTCATGTCCCGCGGCCTCCCGGAGGACGAGGCCATGGCGATGATCGTGCGCGGCTTCATCGAGCCGATCGCCCGCGAACTTCCCATGGAGTACGCCCTCGAGCTGAACCGCCTCATTGAACTGCAGATGGAAGGGTCCGTCGGTTAATGACTGAAGTTACTGAGAAAGCTCTGCAGGACGCAGCGCAGGAGAAGGCGCGTATCGGAGCGCCTTCGATCGCCGGGTTCACCGAAGAGGGCGAAAGCCTCTCGCCGGCACCCGTGGCCACCGGGCCGCTGGGTGGGGACGCAGCCAAGAGCCACTCGCACGGGGGCGGCTACGGCATTCCGGACAGCTCGCGTGCAGGGCGCCTCACTTCCTATCGACTGGCCGACTTCCCCGAACTCAAGGGGACGGAAGAGGAATGGCGGTTCACCCCGCTGCGTCGCCTTGGCGGGCTGCACAAGAACGCGCTCGACGGCGCGGCGCCGGCTGTCGCTGTCGAGGCGCCGGAACCCGTGCGCGTCGAGACCGTCGGCCGCGAGGACGCGCGCATCGGCTCGGCCGGCGTTCCCGAGGACCGCGTGTCGGCGAACGCCTGGGAGCACTTCGCTGAGGCGACAGTCGTCACCATCCCCGCCGGCGCTCAGCTCGAGGACCGCGTCCTGGTGACGCTGACCGGCGCTGGGCTTGCGGCAGCAGCCCAGCATGTGGTGATCGTCGCCGAGGAGGGCGCGCGCGCCGTCGTCGTCCTCAACCACAACGGCCAGGCGGTCGTCGCGGAGAACGTCGAGGTCGTCGTCGGCGACCGCGCCGAGCTCACCCTCGTCTCGCTCCAGGAATGGCACGACGACTCGGTGCACGCCTCGTCTCAGCAGGTCAAGGTGGGCCAGGACGCGAAGATCAAGCACGTCGCTGTCTCGCTCGGCGGCTCGCTCGTGCGCATCACGCCTACCGTGCGCTTCGCCCAGCCGGGCGGTGAAGCCGAGCTCTTTGGCCTGTACTTCGCCGATGCGGGCCAGCACCTCGAGCACCGCACCTTCGTGGACCATGCCCAGCCCAACTGTGTCTCCAACGTCCTCTACAAGGGGGCCCTCCAGGGCAAGGACGCGCACACGGTGTGGGTCGGCGATGTGCTGATCCAGAAGCAGGCCGAGGGCACGGACAGCTACGAGAAGAACCAGAACCTCGTGCTCACGGACGGCGGCCGCGCGGATTCGGTGCCCAACCTCGAAATCGAGACGGGCCTCATCAAGGGCGCCGGGCACGCGAGTGCGACCGGTCGCTTCGACGACGAGCACCTCTTCTACCTCATGGCCCGGGGCATCCCGGAGGATGTCGCGCGGCGCCTCGTCGTGCGCGGCTTCCTGCACGAGATCATCCAGAAGATCGGCGTGGCCTCCATCGAGGAGCACCTCACCGAGGCCGTCGAGCGTGAGCTCGAAGCCGGAGACAACTGACCAACAGGATTGGTCCCGGCGAGAGCCGGGGACCGTTTGAGCACAGCCCGGCGGCGCCGGGCGCAAGGAGAAACTACATGTCGACTCTGGAGATCAAGGACCTGCATGTCTCGATCGAGACCGAGCAGGGCGTCAAGCAGATCCTCAAGGGCGTGACGCTCACCGTGAGGACGGGCGAGACGCACGCCATCATGGGCCCCAACGGCTCGGGCAAGTCCACGCTCGCCTCCACCATCGCGGGCCACCCGCGCTACACCGTCACGTCGGGCTCCATCACGCTCGACGGCGAGGACGTCCTTGCCATGAGCGTCGACGAGCGCGCCCGCGCTGGCCTGTTCCTCGCGATGCAGTACCCGGTCGAGGTTCCCGGCGTCACGATGACCAACTTCCTCCGGACCGCGAAGACCGCGATCGACGGCAAGGCCCCGGCAATCCGCACGTGGACCAAGGAAGTCAAGGAAGCGATGGCGCAGCTGCGCATCGACGCCGACTTCGCCCAGCGCAACGTGAACGAGGGCTTCTCGGGCGGTGAGAAGAAGCGCGTCGAGATCCTCCAGCTCGAGCTCTTCAAGCCCAAGTTCGCCATCCTCGACGAGACGGACTCCGGACTCGACGTCGACGCGCTCAAGGTCGTCTCCGAGGGCGTGAACCGCGCACACGCGGCCGGCAACATGGGCACCCTGCTCATCACGCACTACACGCGCATCCTGCGCTACATCAAGCCCGAGTTCGTCCACGTCTTCGTGGACGGGAAGATCGCAGAGCAGGGTGGCCCCGAGCTCGCCGACCGCCTCGAGGAAGAGGGCTACGACCGCTACCTCGCCGGCGCCGGCTCCGCACTGCAGGCGTAAGTCCACAAACTCCTAGTCCGAAAAAGGAGAGCCATGTCTGATCCCCAAGCTGCTGGAATCCAGCCAGCTCCGACCGCCCTCGAAGATGTCGAGGAGCGGCTCAAGGACGTGATCGACCCCGAACTGGGCGTCAACGTCGTGGATCTGGGACTGGTCTACGGGCTCGAATACGGTGAGGACGGGACGTTGCTCATCAGCATGACCCTGACCACCGCAGCCTGCCCGCTCACCGACATGCTCGAGGAGCAGGTGGGCCAGGTCCTCGACGGCGTCGTCGACGAGTGGCGCCTGAACTGGGTGTGGATGCCCCCGTGGGGTCCCGAACGCATCACCGAGGACGGGCGCGATCAGATGAGGGCGCTCGGCTTCAACATCTGACCCCTGCCCACAGGCGAACCCGCCCCTAGGTTGCCCGACGGCCGGCGGTCCCTCTTCCAGGAGAGGGGCCGGCGGCCGTCGTCGTCCTCGGCTCGCCGGAGGTGCCGGGGAGGGCATGCCAGCCGTCAAGCGCCGTCATCGAGCAGCCGCACTCCCGTTGCGCCGCATAGAATTGTGAGATGCCCTTCCTCGACCGTCTCGCCGCGTGGGCGGCCGAGAAGCCGGACGAGCCCGCCGTCGTCTGCGGGCGCGAGCACCTTTCGTGGGCTGAACTTGCGGACCAAGCGCGCCGTCTCGCCGGCTCGGGCGAGGACGTGCGTGTGCTCCAGGAACCGAACGGCGTGGGCTTCGCAGTCCGGTGGGCGGCGGGGGTCGCCGCGGATCGAGAGTGCGCAGTGCTCGACCCGGCCTGGCCCGCAGCCCTCACGGAACGAGTCGGCGATCTGCTCCATCTCCGTTGGCACGGGCGGCCGTTCGAGCCGGCGTCGCTCGAGGACGGCGACGACGGCGCGAGCTTCCTCGTGGGACTGACTTCCGGTACGACGTCAGTGCCCAAGGCCTTCTCCCGGACGAGGACCTCATGGCGGCAGTCCTTCGAAGCATCTACTCGTCTGTTCGAGCTCACCCCCGAGGACCGCGTTCTGGCCCCGGGCCCGCTCTCGGCCAGCCTCAACCTCTACACGCTCTCGGAGTGCCTCTACTCGGGCGCGACCTTCCACACCCTCCCGCACTTCGACGTTGCAGACTCCCACCGCGAAATCCTGGCCCGCGGGATCACGAGGTTGGTCCTCGTCCCGACCATGCTTCGCGTGATCGCCGAGCGCGGCCTCGTCGGGGACGTCGACGCAAGCGGCGTCACGGCCATGGTCTGCTCGGGCCAGAAGCTCGACCGGCGCACGTTGGAGGCCACTCGGCGATGGGCGCCGCACGCGGTCGTCTGGGAGTACTACGGTGCCTCCGAACTGAGCTTCGTGGCTGCTACTGCTCATCGCACCAGCGCGGCCCCCGCCGAGGTGGGAACCGGCGTCGGGCGTGCGTTCCCCGGCGTCGAACTCGGGATCCTCGATGACGAGGGGACGCCCCTTCCGTCCGAGCAGACCGGCAATATCGCAGTTCGCAGCGCCATGGTGAGCGACGGGTACGTGTGGGGCGACGACGGGCGCGCCTTCACCGGACTGGGTGACTGGTGCACTGTTCGTGACCAGGGCTTCTTGCGGGACGGCGAGCTTCACGTTCTCGGCCGCACCCAGGACATGATCAATACCGGCGGCCACAACGTGTACCCGCACGAGGTGGAGGCGGCGCTGGCTATGCTGCCGGGCGTCGCGGAGGTCGTCGTCGCCGGCGTGCCCGACGACGTGCGCGGGCAACGCGTAGTGGCCGGCGTCGTGCCCGCCCACGCCGGACTCTGCCAGCTCCAGCTCCGAGCCGGCCTCGAGGGACGGCTCGCACCGGCCAAGAGGCCGCTCCAATACCTCGAACTCGATGAGCTGCCCGTGACGGAGCGCGGAAAGCTCAGCCGTGCGGAGTTCCAGCGTTGGATCCTCGAAGGGGACAGCCGTGCCCGGCGCCTTGCCTGACCCGCGGACGGCACCGCTCATCGTGGCGGGCCTGCGAACTCCGCTCGCCCGGGCCCGCACTTCGCTCGCGGGAGTCGAAGTCCAACACCTCCTCGCGCCGGTCCTGCGGGAACTCGTCAAGCGCACGGGGGTTCCGGCAATGGCCGTGGAGGAGGTCGTCGTCGGCAATGCGGCAGGCGGAGGCGGAAACCTCGCCCGGCTCGCAGCGCTCGAGGCAGGCCTGCCCGAGTCCGTTCCCGGGCTCACCATTGACCGCCAGTGCGGCTCGGGTCTCGACGCGGTAGTCCTCGCGTGCCGGCTCGCCCAGGGAGGCGGGGTGTTCCTCGCCGGGGGTGCTGAGTCGATCAGCACGGCTCCTGTTCGGGGACGCCGCGCGGCCGACGGCGCGATCGAGCTCTTCTCGCGGGCCCAGCACGCGCCGAGCGGGGACGACGGCGACGGCGACCCGGAGATGGGAGTGGCGGCTGAGACGGTGGCGCGCGAAGCGGGCGTCTCGCGGGGTCGGCAGGACTGGTTCGCGCTGCGGAGCCACCGTCGTGCGTTGGCCGCGGCTTCGGCAGGAAGCTACGAGGCCGAGCTGGTGACGATCCCTGCCGCCGGCACGACCGTCACCGCGGACAATGGCCCGCGGACACGCCTCGACGCGTCGCTCTTGAGCCGTTTCCCGGCTGCCTTCATTCGGGGGGGAACCGTGACGGCCGGCAACTCGTGCACCGACGCCGACGGGGCAGCGGCGGTCCTCGTGGTCGGGACTGGAGATGCCCCAGCGCTCGCTAGCCCGCGCTCAAGGGCGCTCGCGTTCGTCGACGCCGTGACGGCCGGCGTCGATCCCCGGAGGTTGGGGCTCGGCGGAGCCGTGGCGGCCGAAACCCTGCTCGAACGGCACGGGATTGCGCCCACCGACCTCGCGGCCATCGAGTTCAACGAGGCCTTTGCAGGGCAGGTGCTCGCGTGCATGGACCGGCTCGGCCTCGACGACGCCCACATCGACAAGGTCCTGAACACCGACGGCGGTTCGCTCGCCCTCGGCCACGCCTATGCGGCCTCGGGAGCTGTCTCAGTCGTGCGGCTCCTCGCCCGTGCACAGTCACTGCCGGAGGGCTCATTGTGCCTGGCAATGATCAGCTCGGCGGGGGGCCTCGGCACCGCCGCACTGTTCGAAAGCCGTCGCCTCCCCTGAGACGAGTGGTCACTTCTCACGCGACGAGTGGTCACTTCTGGTGGGACGAGTGGTCAGTTCTCGTCAGGGAACGCGTCGTCGGCCTCGCCTAGACCCCTCGCAGCGAGGGCGTCGCCGGTCCTTCGCGCGTAGGCCACCGCCGAAAGTACGACGGGCAGTGTGCGCGCCCGGACGCTTCGCTCGAGGCCTCGCGCCCGCGCGGCCTCGCCCACCTCATCAAAGGCGCCGGCGAGCACAGGGATGCTGCGGACCATGATCGCGATCGCGAGGGCGAAGCGCTCCGGATCGGCGCCGAATCGCCGGAAGGGAGACGCGAGGCGCGTAACGGCGTCGAGCAGGTCCTGCAACGGGACGGTCGCCGTCAGGAGCCCTGCGGCCACGAAGCACAGCAGCAGATTCAAGACAATGCGCGCCGCTGTGGCAGGCCCCTGCTGCCACCACTGGAACGCGAAGAGGACCGCTAAGAGCGGCACGACGACGCGCGAGGAGGCCGCGAGCCGCCGCAGGCCGAGCCCGGACGAGAGCCAAGCAACGACGACGGTGGCAAGAGCCACCGCGGAGACGCGCCAGTCGAGCAGGAAGAAGCTCGCCGCGCTGGCGGTCAGGCCGGCGAGGAACTTGACCCACAGCGGCGTCGCATGAAGCCACGAATCGCCGATTACGTAGCCGCCGAGAATCCCCCAGGTCCTTCGGCGGGGCATCAGAGCGCCTCCGACCCTGCGCCACACAAGTTGCGGTAGAACCCAATCGCTTCCGTCGGCTCGCCGTCGAACGCAATGCGGCCGGCCTCGACGACGAGTACCCGCTCGGCGTCGAGCGCGAGTTCGAGATCGTGGGTCGAGAGGATCACCTGTTGGGGGAGAGTCGCAAGGGTCCGCCGCAGGAGTTCGCGGTTGCGGAGGTCGAGCAGCGTTGACGGCTCGTCGAGGACGAGGACGGCGGGATCGACGGCGAGCACTGCGGCGAGTGCCATGAGCTGCCGCTCACCGCCCGAGAGCTCGTAGACACTCTGATCGGCGAGCCGTTCAAGCCCGAATCGAGCCAGCACCTCTTGCGCGGCCGCTGCTCGTTCGCTCCGGTCCCGATGACGGCGGCGCAGAGAGAGCTCGACGTCCTCGCGCCCTGTCGGCATGACGAGCTGGGACAACGGGTCCGTGAAGACGAATCCGACGCGCTGGCGGACGGCTCGCGTCTCCCGCGAGGCGTCCAGCCCGTCGACGCGGACGGCCCCCGAGCTCGGCTCGACCAGCCCGTTGAGGAGCCGGAGGAGCGTGGATTTCCCCGAACCGTTGGCGCCGATGACGGCGACGCGGCGCTCGGTGAGCACCGCGTCGATGCCTTCGAGCACCACTTTCTCGCGTGGACCGGAGTCCGCGTCCACAGGGACCGCGACGCGGACTCCGGCGAGTTCGATGCGGCTCACGCGCGCCGGACCCGCCGGACCAGCACGTCGGGGAAAGCGCGGTGGACGGCAGTCGCTGCGAGGGCAGCGATCAGGTTCTTGAGGATGTCACCCGGGTAGTAGACGAGATCCGCGACGAAGGCCGCCTGCCACGAGAGCTTGAGGTTGACCATCATGCCGAGGACGCCGAGCGCGTGGACGACGATGATGGAGACGACCGTCGCGGCCAGGAAGAACCAGAGGGCGCGTCGTCGTGCAGAGGCGCGGCGCACAATGAGCTCTGCGAGCGCCCCGAGGATGATGGCCCCGACGAGGAACGCGACGATGTACCCGGCCGATCCGCCAGCGAGGATCTGCAGGCCCGCGCGGCCTCCGGAGAAGATCGGCAGCCCGGCGAAACCCAGCAGCAGGTAGAGTCCGACGGCGGCCGCGGCCCTCGATGCGCCGAGGACGAGCGCGGTGAGCGCCACAGCGAGCGTCTGGATCGTGATTGGGACGCCGAAGCTCCCCACGGGGATCGCCGGAGCCAGAGCCGACGCCGCGATGAGAGCGGCGAAAACGGCGACGAGCGCGAGGGACTGCGCGTCCCATGTCCGGCGGTACCGAGACGTTCCCGGAGCCGTGGGCTCGGTCTTCTGGCTCATGGATCCTCCTAGATCAGCCGGCACCTCGCCGGAACTCTGATTCAGAAGGCTACGCACCATCGTCGGGGCCCATTTTGTGAGAAGCCAACGATGCCCCGCTGCCAACTGTTGGCGGTGGTCTACAAGGGCGGCCGTCCGCGCCCCGGGCGCCGCGTTTTTCGCCCCAGTGCGCGGGTAACCCGAGAGTGGTCCCGGCCCAACGGGGCTGGGACCTCGCTATCGCTACCGCAACCAATCGGGCCGCGGTACTGCGGCCCCGACAATCCACAGGAGGAATCGGATGACTACCGCGCGCGAAATCATGACTGCAGGAGCCGAGTGCGTCGGCGAGAACGATACCCTCCAGGTCGCTGCCCAGAAGATGCGGGACCTCGACGTCGGCGTGCTCCCGATCTGCGGCGAGGACAATCGTCTCAAAGGCGTCATCACCGACCGCGACATCGTGGTTAAATGCCTCGCCGAAGGAGGGGACCCGCGCAACACCAAGGCGGGCAGCCTCGCCGAGGGCAAGCCCGTGACGATCGGTGCCGACGATAGTGTCGAGGAAGCGATCCAGACGATGCAGGCGCACAAGGTCCGCCGCCTGCCCGTGATCGACGGTCACGACCTCATCGGCATGGTCGCGCAAGCCGACATCGCCAGGAGCCTGCCTGAGGACCAGGTCGGCGAGCTCGTCAAGCTCATCTCCTTCTGAGACCGGCCTTCCTGGATGACAACTACTGGACCGCATCAGCAGGCCAAGCCCGAAGCAGCGCCGTCGGACTCGGAGGCCTCGCCCCCGACCGACGGCTCCGCATCGGAGACTGGCTCGGCCACGCCGTCAGCGCAGGCACTCGGACGCATCGCCACCGAGCAGTTCGGGATCGACGCATGGCGGGAAGGCCAGTTCGAGGCGTTGGTGGCGGCCGTCGAAGGACGCGACGTTCTCGCGGTCATGCCCACTGGGCATGGAAAGTCCCTGATCTACCAGATCCCCGGAGCAGCGCTCCCCGGAGTGACCGTCGTCGTGAGCCCCCTCATCGCCCTTCAGCGCGATCAGGCCGAGGCGATCAACGAGCGCCTTGGCGACGGCCGCGCCGTCGCCCTCAATTCAGCAGTCGGGGCGCGTGCGGTGCGGGAGGCGTGGGCAGCGCTCGACGACGGCGGCTCGCACTTCGTGTTCTTGGCACCCGAACAGCTGGCCCGCGAGGAGACCATCGAGCGCCTTGCGGCGCTCGACATCAGACTCTTCGTCGTAGACGAGGCTCACTGCATTTCCTCGTGGGGCCACGATTTCCGCCCCGACTACCTCTTCCTCGGGGACGTCGCCCAGCGTCTCGGCGCCCCGCCCGTCATCGCGCTCACCGCGACCGCCTCGCCGCACACCCGCTCAGAGATCGTCGAGCGCCTCCGGCTCCGTGACCCGCTCGAGCTCGTGCAGAGCTTCGATCGCCCCAATGTCGAGCTCCGGGTCATCCGCCACGCGGGCGACCTCGACAAGCGGCAGGCTGTCCTCGATGAAGTCACTGAGCTACGGGGCCCAGGGCTCCTGTACGTCGCGACGCGCCGGGTCGCGGAGGAGTACGCCGACGAGCTTTCGCAGCGAGGCCTCCGCGCGGAGGCCTACCACGCGGGCCGGCGTGCGGCAGACCGCACCGCAGTGCACGAACGCTTCCTCGACAACCAACTCGATGTCGTCGTCGCGACCACGGCCTTCGGGATGGGCATCGACAAGCCCGATGTCCGTTTCGTTGTCCACGCCGACATCCCCGATTCGCTCGACAGCTATTACCAGGAGATCGGCCGCGCAGGGCGGGACGGGGGGTCAGCGATCGGCATCCTCCACTACCGGTCCGAGGACCTCGGGCTCCAGCGCTTCTTCGCAGGGCGTTCCTTCAAACAGGAGGACGTGGAAGCGGTGTTCCGCGCAGTCCGCGACCGCGGGCCCCTTCGCGCTGCCGCCCTCAGACGTGAAACCGAGCTCGGTCCTCGTGCACTGTCCCGGGCGCTCAACCTGCTAGAGCACAGCGGCGGAGTCCTCGGGGCGAGTCGGGGCTATCGGGCTGCCCCCGTTATGTCCTCGGAGAGGGCGGTGGAACTCGCCCAGGCCGAGGATGAGTCGCGCCAGCGAATCGACGAGTCCCGCGTGGAAATGGCCCGGGGCTATGCCGAGACAGGTGCGTGCCGCCGGCACTGGCTCCTGAACTACTTCGGCGAGGAAGCGGACGCGTGGTGCGGCAACTGCGACAACTGCCTCCAAGAAGGGAGCGCGGAGAAAGCCGAGGAGCGCGAGGCGGCGACGCCGGACGAATGGTCTCTCCAGACGCCGGTCCGCCACCGGGAGTGGGGACCCGGGCTCGTGATGTCCGTGGAACCGGATCGCATCACAGTTCTCTTCGAATCGGTCGGCTACAAGGAGCTCGCGCTCGCGGTCATCGATGAGAACGAGGACCTCCTCGTCCGGGAGGACCGGCCTGAGTGAGCAGGTCTGACCGACTCCGCTCCGGTTGATCTCGTTCTGATTGACCCCCGTCTGATTGAGTCCAGGGCTGGCGGGGCACCAAGAGGTCAGGGCTAGGATGGCTCCCGTGCGCCCGTGACGCAGATCACGTGGTCGCGGTCCGAGGCGGGGAGGAGTGTCCCATGGCAAGTCCGCTGCAGTGGCCGGTTCTGCGGCAGTTTCTAGAGCACGATCCGACAGGCCGACACCACGCGGCGAAATCGCGCGCTACGGAGGAACACAGAGCGCGCATCGAGACGGCAGACCGAGTAGTGCACTCGGTCTGCCCCTTTTGTGCGGTGGGCTGCGCGCAGAGGGTCTACGTCAAGGACGAGAAGGTCATCCAGATCGAAGGCAATCCGGACTCGCCCATCAGCCGAGGAAGGCTCTGCCCCAAAGGGTCCGCGTCCCTTCAGCTCACAACAGGGGACTCGCGCGAGAAGTATGTCCTGTACCGGCGCCCGCATGGCACGGATTGGGAACGCCTTGACCTCGAGACCGCGATGGACATGGTGGCCCGTCGCATCGTCGACACCCGCCGCGATACCTGGGAATGGGACATCGACGGGGTCCGCACTCGCCGCACGCTGGGCATCGCGAGCCTCGGCGGCGCGACGCTGGACAACGAAGAGAACTACCTCATCAAGAAGCTCTTCACGTCCTTGGGGATCGTGCAGGTCGAGAACCAGGCCCGCGTGTGCCACAGTTCGACCGTCTCGGGCCTCGGCACGAGCTTCGGCCGCGGCGGCTCCACGACCTACCTCCAAGACCTCCAGCGGGCCGACTGCATCCTCATCCAAGGATCGAACTTCGCCGAGGCCCACCCCGTCGGCTTCCAGTGGGTCATGGAAGCGAAGGAACGCGGCGCGAAGATCATCCACGTCGACCCGCGATTCTCGCGAACGAGTGCGCTTGCCGACACCTTCGTCCCCATTCGGGCAGGAACCGACATTGCGTTCCTCGGCGGCTTGATCAACTGGGTCATCGGTCACGACGCATACTTCCGCGAGTACGTGCTCAACTACACGAACGCGGCGACGATCCTGCGCGAAGACTTCCAGGACACCGAGGACCTCGACGGCCTCTTCTCCGGATTCGACCCGAAGAAGCAGTCGTACGATTCGGAGACGTGGCAGTACAGAGGGGGCTACGCGGCAGCCTCGTCGGGGGAGCGGGATTCGCATCTCCAGGAATCCGGCAGCACCCTTGGCGGCGCATCACATCCGCAGTCCCACGGTTCGGGCGGTCCCGGCGTCCACGGCACGTGGGAGCGGGACGAGACACTGCAGGACCCGCACTGCGTGTTCCAAGTGCTGAAGCGACACTATGCGCGCTACACCCCGGAGATGGTCGAGCGAGTCTGCGGGGTCCCGCAGGCCTTGTTCGCCGAGGTCGCCGAAGCCCTCACCCAGAACTCCGGGCGCGAACGCACAACCGCCTTCGCCTACGCCGTCGGCTGGACCCAGCACACGACCGGCACGCAGTACATCCGGACGGCGTCGGTACTCCAGCTTCTTCTGGGGAACATCGGGCGCCCGGGCGGCGGCATCATGGCCCTCCGAGGCCACGCGAGCATCCAGGGCTCGAGCGACATTCCGACCCTCTACGATCTGCTGCCGGGCTATCTGCCGAGCCCCCACGCCGAGCACCACCTCGACCTCGACACGTACATCGAGGCCGACTCGGCGAAGGGCGGCTTCTGGGCCAACATGCGGGCCTACACCATCAGCCTCCTCAAGGCCTGGTGGGGCGATGCGGCCACGGCGGAGAACGACTTCTGCTTCGACTACCTTCCACGCATCACAGGAAGCCACAGCACGTACGACACGGTGAACGCCCAGCTCGAGGGCACGTGCAAGGGCTACTTCCTCATGGGGGAGAATCCCGCGGTCGGCTCGGCCAACGCCCACCTCCAACGGGCAGGCATGGCGAAGCTCGACTGGCTCGTGGTCCGCGACTTCTCGCTCATCGAGAGCGCGACGTGGTGGAAGGACGGCCCGGAGATCGCGACGGGCGAGCTGCGGACCGAGGACATCCCGACCGAGGTGTTCTTCTTCCCCGCCGCGGCGCATACCGAGAAGGCCGGCAGCTTCACCAACACCAACCGGCTGCTTCAGTGGCGAGACCAGGCCGTCGAGCCAGAAGCCGACCGTCGGAGCGATCTCTGGTTCGTCTGGCACCTCGGCAACAGGGTCCGGAAGATCCTCGCCGAGTCGCAAGACCTCGCAGACCGTCCCGTCCTCGACCTCACATGGGACTACCCGACGATCGGCACCCAGGACGAGCCCGACGCCGAGGCTGTGTTCGCCGAGATCAACGGGAAGGCCGCCGACGGCTCCCCGCTTTCCGCCTACACCGAACTCAAGGACGACGGGTCGACGTCGTGCGGCTGCTGGATCTACTGCGGGTGCCAAGCCGACGGCGTCAACCAGGCGGCGCGCCGCAAGCCCCACACTGAGCAGACCGTCTCCAGTCGCGAGTGGGGCTGGGCCTGGCCCGCGAATCGACGCGCCCTCTACAACCGCGCGTCGGCGGATCCGGAGGGGCGGCCGTGGAGCGAGCGCAAGAAGCTCGTCTGGTGGGATGAGGAAGAGGGCAAATGGACGGGCGACGACGTCCCGGACTTCGAGCCCACGAAGCCGCCGTCGTATCGGCCCGACGAGGACGCGCGAGGCGCGGCGGCACTCGCGGGCACCGACCCCTTCATCATGCAGGCAGATGGCAAGGGCTGGCTCTACGCTCCCGCCGGGCTCGTGGATGGACCGATGCCGACGCACTACGAACCGCAGGAGTCGCCGTTCGAGAATGCCCTCTACGGGCAGGACCGCAACCCGGCGCGCAAGCTCCTGCCGCGCGAGGGAAATCGATACCACCCCAGCGGGAAACAACGCGGCGCCGATACCTACCCGTACGTCCTCACGACGTACCGTCTCACCGAGCACTTCACGGCTGGAGCGATGACGCGTTGGCTCCCGTACTTGGCGGAGCTCCAGCCCGAGTCCTTCTGCGAGGTCTCGCCTCAGCTGGCCGCCGAACGCGGACTCACCCATCGCGGGTGGGCCACGCTGGTTTCCGCGCGCGGGGCCATCGAGGCACGCGTCATCGTGACGGACCGGATGAAGCCGCTCAGCGTGCACGGCCGAATCGTCCATCAGATCGGCATGCCCTACCACTGGGGTCCCAACGGCCTCAGCCGCGGAGACGCGATGAACGAGCTGTCGTCGATCTCCATGGACCCGAACGTCCACATCCAGGAGGTCAAGGCGCTGACAGTAGACATCCGCCCGGGCCGACGGCCGAGGGGCGCAGACCTCGTTTCCTTCGTCGAGGAGTACCGCCGGCGTGCCGGCATCGACGAGCACACCGGCATGGAGGGAATCACGGCATGAGCGTCACCCAACTCGGCATGCCCAGCTTGGGCGTCCCCCGCAAGGGATTCTTCACTGACACGAGCCTGTGCATCGGCTGCAAGGCCTGTGAGGTCGCGTGCAAGGAGTGGAACTCAGTCCCGGCTGACACGAGCCTCGAACTGACGGGCGAATCGTTCGACAACACCTCGGCGCTCGGGGCCAACACCTGGCGCCACGTGGCCTTCATCGAGAAGCAGGTCCCGGCTGAAGACCCTTCGGCCCACGACGGCGTCAAGTGGCTCATGTCCTCAGATGTGTGCAAGCACTGCACCCATGCGGCGTGCCTCGACGTCTGCCCCACGGGAGCCTTGTTCCGCACCGAGCATGGAACCGTCGTCGTCCAGCAGGACATCTGCAACGGCTGCGGCTACTGCGTGTCAGCTTGCCCCTACGGTGTCATCGACCAGCGCAAGGGGGACGGCCGGGTCTTCAAGTGCACGATGTGCTACGACCGGCTCGAGGCCGGCGAGGAGCCGGCGTGTGCCAAGGCATGCCCCACGAAGTCGATCCAGTACGGCGAGCTTGACGAGCTCCGCGAACGCGCCGACGCTCGCCTCGCCGAGCTGCACGAGCGCGGCGAGGAGGGTGCGCAGCTCTACGGGAGGGATCCGGACAACGGCGTAGGCGGGGACGGCGCCTTCTTCCTCCTGCTGGACGAACCCGAGACGTACGGCCTTCCGCCGGACCCGGTCGTGACGACGCGCGACCTTCCCGCGATGTGGAAGCGCGCGGCCGGAGCCGCGGCCGGCCTGCTCGCCGGGGCAGCGCTCGCCTTCTGGGGAGCCAAGAAGTGAGCCCGCGCCGCGAACGTCGGGAGGACTTCACCTCGTACTACGGCAGGCCCATCCTGAAGGAGCCGACGTGGGAGGCGCTCGACATCGCCGGGTACATCTTCGCCGGCGGTCTCGCGGGCGCCTCATCGATCCTCGCGGCAGGCGCTCAGCACAGCGGGCGTCCCGGGCTGGAGCGCACCGCAAAGCTGACGGCCTTGACCGCTATCTCGGCCTCCGTCGTCGCCCTTGTTCACGACCTGGGGCGCCCGGAGAGGTTCGTGAACATGCTCCGCGTCGCGAAGCCCACGTCGCCCATGAGCGTGGGGTCGTGGATCCTGTCTGCCTACGGGCCTCTCGCGGGGGCGAGTGCAGCGGCCAACGTCCTCGGCATCTTCCCCCGCGCGGGGAAGGCCGCAGGAATCGGCGCGGGGATCACCGGTTCGGCGGTGGCAACGTACACCGCCGTCCTGATCGCGGACACGGCGGTCCCGACATGGCATGACGCCCACAGCCGGCTCCCGTTTGTGTTCGCGAGCTCGGCCGCCGCGTCGGCGGGCGGCGTGGCGGCGGCGCTGGCTCCGCGCGCCGAGAGCGGACCAGCGCGACGCATGGCCGTAGTCGGGGCTGCCGTCGAGACGGCCTTGAGCGTCGCCATGGAGCGAAGCGGGCATCTCTCGGCGGAGACCTTCCATCAAGGACGGGCGGGGAAGCTCCTGCAGCTCTCGAAGGCATGCACCGTCGGGGGAGCGGTTGGGCTCGCCCTGGGAGGGCGTTCCTCCCGTTTGGTGAGTGCCCTCGGCGGCATCGCGGTCGCAGCCGGCTCCGCGCTCCTCCGCTTCGGAGTCTTCGAGGCCGGGCGCGCATCGACGAGGGACCCCAAATACGTCGTGGTGCCGCAACGCGAGCGGCTCGACGCCGGTCGGCCCGCTAGCTGGCAGCCCGGGACGGGAGCTGGCAAGCGCGTGGCAGTCGAGGCGGGAGGGGGCGAAGCGACGGGAACGACGACGGCGCCAAGCACGGCAGGCGAGGCCCGGACGGTCTGAACCGCAGGCCGCAAGGGCGATGATCCTGGGGCGGATGTGTCTCAGCCGCCCGGGATCACTAGCATGGGACGTGGCCCAATTCGGGCCGACCATGCGAAAGGCCTCTCCCACGTGATCACTGTCCAAGACCTCGAACTCCGCGCCGGCGCGCGCCTGCTCATGGACGGGGTGACCTTCCGGATCGACAAGGGAGACAAGATCGGTCTCGTCGGGCGGAACGGCGCGGGCAAGACCACGCTCACGCGCGTCCTCGCGGGAGAGGGCCTCCCCGCCGCAGGCACAGTGGCGCGCAGCGGAGAGATCGGCTACCTCCCGCAGGACCCGCGGACTCCCGATATGGAGCAGCTCGCGCGCGACCGCATCCTCTCGGCGCGCGGACTCGACGTCGTCGTCCGCAAACTGCGCGAGGCGCAGACTGCGATGGCGAGCGGAGACGCCGACGTCCAGCGGAAGGCCATGGCGCGCTATGACCGACTCGAGGCCGAGTTCCTTGCCGGGGGCGGCTATGCAGCCGAGGCGGAGGCGGCCGCCATCTCGGCCAACCTCGCACTCCCGGACCGTATCCTCAACCAGCCACTCCGCACGCTCTCGGGCGGCCAGAGGCGCCGCGTCGAACTCGCGCGGATCCTGTACTCGGCGGCTGACACGCTCCTCCTTGACGAGCCGACGAACCACCTCGACGCCGACTCGATCGCGTGGCTCCGTGACTTCCTCAAGGCGCACCAAGGCGGTCTCATCGTCATCTCGCACGACGTCGATCTCCTCGAGGCGACTGTCAACAAGGTCTTCCACCTCGACGCGAACCGCGCCGTGATCGACATCTACAACATGGGCTGGAAGCGCTACCTCACCCAGCGCGAGACCGATGAGCGCGCACGACGGCGCGAACGGGCCAACGCAGAGAAGAAGGCTCAGGTCCTTCTCGACCAGGCGAACAAGATGCGTGCCAAGGCGACGAAGGCCGTCGCCGCGCAGAACATGGCCAAGCGGGCCGAGCGCTTGCTCGCGGGAGTGTCGGAGGAGCGCGTCGCGGATCGCGTGGCCGCGCTCCGGTTCCCCGAGCCGGCGCCGTGCGGGAAGACCCCGCTTCAGGCAGAGGGGCTCTCCAAGTCGTACGGCTCGCTCGAGATCTTCACCGACGTCGACCTCGCGGTGGACCGCGGCTCGCGCGTCGTCATCCTTGGGCTCAACGGCGCCGGAAAGACCACGCTCCTGCGGATGCTCGCGGGCGTCGACTCGCCGGACACGGGCGAAATCCGCGAGGGCCACGGCCTCAAGGTCGGGTACTACGCCCAGGAGCACGAGACGCTGGACCAAGATCGCACGGTGCTCGAAAACATGCGTCGCGCCGCTCCGGACCACCTCGGGGACGCCGATGTGCGAGGCATCCTCGGCTCATTCCTCTTCACGGGCGACGACGTCGACAAGCCAGCCGGCGTCCTCTCCGGCGGGGAGAAGACCCGCCTTGCGCTCGCCACGATCGTCGCCTCGAGCGCCAACGTCCTGCTCCTTGACGAGCCGACCAACAACCTCGATCCGGCCAGCCGGCGCGAGATCCTCGGTGCCCTCAAGACCTACAAGGGCGCCGTCGTCATGGTCAGCCACGACGAGGGGGCCGTCGAGGCCCTCAACCCGGAGCGAGTCGTGCTCCTCCCCGACGGCGTCGAGGATCTCTGGAACGCCGACTACCTTGA
This sequence comes from Sinomonas terrae, assembly GCF_022539255.1. Lineage (NCBI taxonomy): Bacteria > Bacillati > Actinomycetota > Actinomycetes > Micrococcales > Micrococcaceae > Sinomonas > Sinomonas terrae. Next base: position 2,315,824 of record NZ_JAKZBV010000001.1, on the reverse strand, counting down.
CCTGATCACGCTCGCCTGAGTGCTGCGCTGAGGACGCTGAGCGCCCGATCCAGCTCGCCGTCCGTCGCCCCGCCGAACCCGATGACCAGCCCGGACACCTCGCTGGTTCTCGTGTACTGGCTGAGCAGGTTGAGCTCGAAGCCCTCCGCCCGCGCGGCGTCGCGGACTCGCACAGCCTCCGGCTCGGGCAGGAGCCACGCCGAGTACATTCCCGCGATCGGGGCCGCGAGTTCGGCATGCGGCGAGAGGGCCGCGACCACTCGAGCCGCGCGCTCGGCGTAGATGCGCCTCCCGGCTCTGACCGTCCGGTCGATCCAACCGTCGCGCAGGAGGGTGAGCAGGGCGCGCTGGGAGGGCCACGCCGCGCCGCTGTGGGTGACGTCCCGCCGCCGTACGACGCCGTCGAGCAGGCTCGGGGGCGGGACGAGCCAGCCGACTCGGAGGGTCGGGACGACTGACTTTGCTGCCGTTCCGATGTAGGCGACGCGGTCCCGGTCAAGCGCTCCGAGGGCGGGCACGGGCGCTACGTCGTAGCGGAACTCCGAGTCGTAATCGTCCTCGATCACGATCGCGAGCTCGCGCCGCGCTGTCTCGAGCAGCGTGAGTCGGTCTGCGGCCGGCATGACGTGCCCCAGAGGGTGTTGGTGGGCGGGGGTCACATAGGCCGCTGCGGCTCCCCTGAGGTCGACGATCGGCTGCGCGGCAGGGAGGTCAAGCACCTCCCGACCGAAGGAACGCACGGTCTCGACGGCTGCGCGATAGCCCGGGTCCTCGATGGCGACCGCGCCGGCTCGCAGCTCCGGGAGCAGCTGCCGTAAGGCGTCGGTGGTCCCCGCGGTGACGATGATCTCGTCGGGATCGACGGTGAGACCGCGCGTTCGCGCAAGGCGCTCGGCCAGCATGATGCGCAACTCGGCCAAGCCCCTGGGATCGTCATAGCTCCGCGGCGGCTCGGCGGCGGAGACCTCGCGCCACGCCCGCCTCCAGCCCGCGTCCCGCCGCGGGAATCCCCACGGCGTTCCGGCGTCGAGCCGGATGAGTTGAGCTTCTGGTGTTGTTGGCCGTCGGGCCCTCCCTTCCGAGGGCGGATTTCTCTTCGCCGCTGAGATGAACGTCCCTGCTCCGTGACGGGACTCGGTCCAGCCCTCCGCCATGAGCTGCTCATAGGCTCTGTCGGCCACAGATCTGGAGACACCGAGGTCTGAGGCCAGCGAGCGGCTGGACGGCAGCCGGTCGCCCCGATGGAGCGTTCCGCCCAGGATGAGGTCGCGGACTTGGCCCGCAATCTGCGACGGAAGCGGGGTCTGGGCCGTGCGGTCGAGGGAGATGGGAAGCGCGCGCACGAAGAATCCTCTCAAAGTGGCCTGCAAGACCTGTCAGAAAGTGGCTCGTGTTTCCGGACCACTTTCATTCGAGGATAGTTGCATGGATTCACTTTCACCTACCCCGCGGACCACCATCGGCCGCGGCCGCAACCGAGCTGTGGAGGACCGCGCCATCCTCCACGCCTTCCTCGAAGATGCACTGCTCGCCCACCTCGGCGTTGTAGCCCGCGACCACCCCGTAGTCCTCCCAACCGCCTTCGGCGTCGACCTGGAGGGGCCCGATGCCAGCGGCAGTCTGTACCTCCACGGTTCAGTCGCCGCGGGGTGGCTCGCGAAGGCCCTTGAGCGCGACGTGTGCGTCACGATCACCGAACTGGACGGGCTCGTCGCCGGCCGAAGCGCCTTTCACCATTCCATGAACTACCGAAGCGCCGTCGTCATAGGGCGTGCCCGTCTGGTGGACGACGCAGGGGAGCGCGAGCAGGCCCTCGCCGCGGTCGTGGACCACATGATTCCCGGACGGTGGGCGACACTGCGGCCGAGCACTCGCAAGGAACTCGCGGCTACTGCGGTCCTTGCGGTTCCGCTTGCCGAGGCATCCATGAAGCAGCGGTCCGGGGGTCCGGTCGACGAACCGGAGGACATCGCGGCGGGAGTGTGGGGCGGCCACATTCCTCTGCTTCGGAATGCGGGGCTTCCCGTGGGGGATGAGGACTCCCAAGGCCCGGTGCCGAGCGACGTCGCCGCGCGTGCAGCAGACTTGGCCTGCTAGCAGCCCTGGCCAGCTAGCGGACCTCGAGGGGCTGTGCGTCGGTGACCCGCGCGAGATCGCTGTAGGTGATCGAGAGCATCGACCGATGATCGCCGGCGCCCGCCCAGACGAGGGGGTACCGCCGCAGGTGCAGATCGATGACGGTCCGTAGCTTCTTGGGGTGACCGACCGGCGCTACGCCGCCCACGCGCTGCCCTGTGTGCGCGAGGACGAAGTCCGGCGAGGCCCGGCGGATCTTCCCGCCGCCGAGATGATCGCCGACGAGCCCCGTGTCGACCCGGGCTGCTCCGCTCGCGAGGATGAGCAGCGGCTCGCCGTCGAATTCGAAGACGAGGCTGTTCGCGATCGCGCCGAGCTCGCAGCCCAAGGCTCGGGCGGCCGCGGCGGCCGTCGGGACCTCGGCGTCGAGCGTGCGGACCGTCTCGGTCAGGCCTGCGGAGAGCAGGGCTCGCCGGACGCGGTCGACGGCGGCCCGGTCCCGACCCGGCTCAGTGGTCACCGGCACGCCAGAGGTCATCGATAACCCTGCGCGTCGAGGATCGCGTCCTCTTCCTCCTCGGCGGTGGGGCGTCGGCGCTTCTTGGGAGTGAACCGCGCCGCTCTCGCGGCAGCCTGGTCCGCCACGCGCTGGGCTTCGGCGTGGTCCCGCCCCTCCTCGTTGGCGGTCGCGGCAGCCTCGGCCGCCTCGGCGGCCGCATCGATCGCCTTGTTCCGCGCGTGCTGCCGAGCGGCATAGCCGAATCCGATGAACATGAGGACGCCGAACGCGAGCCACTGGAGCGCATACGAGAGGTGGGTCCCGTCGTCGGGCTGTGGCATGGGCAGGGCGGCTGGCGTCGTTGCAGCCGCAGGCGATTCGCTCGCCATGAGGCCGTACGCCCCGGTCTCAACGGGGTAGTGAAGCTGGCCCGCATAGGTGGGCAGGTTGATCTCGGCGAGCTGCCCGGCAGGCGCCCCCCGGTTGAGGCTCGCCTCGCTCGGCAGCAGGCGCACGACGACGGTCAGCTCGCCTGACGCGGGAGCCGGCACCGAGTCCGGCTTGCCCTGCTCCTTGTTGCCGATCGGCAGCCAACCGCGGTCCACGATGACGGTCTGGCCTGAATCGAGGCGCAGCGGCACGACGACCTCGTACCCGGGCTGGCCGTTGAGCGGGCGGTTCCGGACCACCCGCGTATCTGCCACGTCGTAGGTGCCATGCAGGCTGACCTGCTGCCATTCGTGGTCGGAGGAGAGCTGCTTGAACTGGTCCGCGACCTGATTGAACGGCACGGGCGTCGCGTTGTAGTTCCGGTTGACGAGGTCGATGACTGCCTGCGTCTCGGCGAGGCGCGACATCTGCCAGCGGCTCAGGAAGACGCACGCGACGGCGAACAGGATTGCAAGGCCGAGATAGGTGAGCCATTGACGTGAGAAGAGGAAGCGGTACACGTCAGTGGCCCTCATCCTGGCTCGTCACGGGTTCCGCATGCGGCACCGTCTCGATCCACAGGGATCGCGTCTTGAGGTAGTCCTCGAGCCAGTCCCGATGCTCGCCGCACGCGAGCCAGACCTTCCGTCGTTCTGGGGTGTGGATGCGGGGATTGTTCCAGAGCAGCTCCCAGCTGGCGGGGGCGCGGCATCCCTTGCGCGAGCAGATCGCGAATTCCTGCTCACCGCCTGGCAGCATTCCCAGCAGGTTCACCCGTTCTTCTCCTCCTTGCCAACGCTCTCGTCCTGAGCGCTCGGCGCCTCGTGGGCCGTTCCGCCGTCGTCTGTCCGGGCGTCCTCGTCCGTTCCGTTCACTACTTCTCCCGTAAGGACGACGCCGTCCTCGGTTACCCTGCCATAGCCACCTTCGAGTTCGGCCAGGGGAGGGGCGTCGAGGAGACCCTCGCTCGTCGTATCCGCCTTGTCCTGCGCGTTCGCGATGACGACCGCGACCCACGGGAGGAAGACCGCGCCCGCGACTGCCACGAGCTTGAGCCAGCCGTCGAGGAAGAAGAGCGCAACGATACAGACCACACGGATACCCATGGCGGTGGCGTAGCGGACCATGCGTTTGTGCATGTCAACGCTGTGGGCCTCGGCCGCCGTCGTGATGCTGTGGACCTCTGGATCCTCGGAGGATCGCTCGTCCCGCGGGCCGTCACCGGTCCCGTCAGTCAATGGCTTCATCATTCTCCCAGTCGATCCATTGTCCCACTGGGCAACCGACCGGGGCTAATCCGTTCGCGCTTGCCGAGGGCGGATGACGCACCGTAAGCGGCGCGGCGGTCGTGTGGCGGCTAGGATCCTACACAGACAACGGCAGTCGGACGCCGGCGCGCCCCGTCGCTTCCGTCCCACACGCTGCCGGATCACCGACCCCTCGAAGGAGCACCGTGAGCACGGAAGCCCACACCCCGCGCAGCGTCCTCGTCACCGGAGGAAACCGCGGCATCGGACTCGCCATCGCGAAGGCGTTCGCCGCCATAGGCGACAAGGTAGCGGTCACCTGCCGCACGCCGACCGAGCTCCCCGAGGGCATCCTCGGTGTTCAGGCCGACGTGACGGACGAGGCGTCGATCGACAGGGCGTTCACCGAAGTCGAGGCCGCGCACGGACCCGTCGAGGTGCTTGTTGCGAATGCCGGAATCACGAAGGACACCCTTCTCCTGCGCATGAGCGAGGATGATTTCACTTCGGTCCTCGACACGAATCTCACGGGCGCGTTCCGGGTCATCAAGCGGGCTTCGAAAGGCATGATCCGGCTGCGCCGCGGCCGGGTGATCCTGATCTCGTCCGTCTCGGGCCTGTACGGCGCCCCCGGTCAGATCAACTACTCGGCCTCGAAGGCGGGCCTTGTGGGCCTCGCGCGCTCGTTCACCCGCGAGCTAGGCTCGCGGGGCATCACGGCTAATGTCGTGGCGCCCGGCTTCATCAAGACCGACATGACTGCCGAGCTCCCAGACGAGACGCAGAAGGAGTACCTCTCACGTGTCCCCGCGGGGCGGTTCGCCGACGCGGACGAGGTTGCGAACGTGGTCCGCTGGATCGCGAGCAGCGAGGCCGCCTACATCTCGGGTGCCGTCATTCCGGTCGACGGCGGCCTGGGCATGGGCCACTGACCGGCTGACTGACTGAGAACTCGACGCAAGGAAGGAACGACATGACAGAGCAGGGCACGGCGCAGGGCGCGCCGCTCGCGGGGAAGACGGCGATCGTCACGGGGTCATCACGGGGCATCGGGGCATCGACGGCAAAGATCCTCGCAGGCGAGGGAGCCGCCGTCGTCATCAACTATCGCCAGAAGGCGCCGCGAGCGAACAAGATCGTTGCGGAGATCGAGGCCGCAGGGGGGCGCGCGCTCGCAGTGGGCGGCGACCTCACGAACGCGGACGACGTCGAGAAGCTCGCCCAGGCCGCGATCGACGGGTTCGGCTCGCTCGACATCCTCGTTCTGAACGCCTCCGGCGGCATGGAGAGCGGACTCGGCGAGGACTACGCCTTGCGCCTCAACCGCGACGCGCAGGTCGCGATGCTCAAGGCGGCGGTGGAGCGCATGCAGCCGGGTTCACGCGTGGTCTTCGTCACAAGCCACCAAGCCCACTTCATCGACTCGGTTCCCACGATGGACGCGTACGAGCCTGTCGCGCGCTCAAAGCACGCGGGGGAACTCGCGCTGCGGGAGCTTCTCCCGTGGCTCGAGGAGAAGGGCATCACGTTCGTCGTGGTCTCGGGCGACATGATCGAGGGCACGATCACCGCGACGCTCCTCGAGCGCGCGGCTCCGGGTGCCATTGAGTCCCGACGGGAGGCTGCGGGCAAGCTGTACTCCGTCGACGAGTTCGCCGCGGAGGTCGCCAAGATGGTCACCGCCGATGTGCCCAGCGGTCACACGGAGTTGGTCGGAGGGGCCGAGCACTTCACCGGCTGATCCCGCCCCCACTGAGATCCCGGTCCCTTGGCGCCAGCTTAGACGGTATGGAGTAACCGCCTTTCGTGGGTGGTTGCGGGCCGGGGCCTCGCTCACGCAGATTCGTGGGTTACCGAGCAGAGTCCCCTGCTCGGCCTATCCGACATGCGTGGGAGGTCCCGAATCTTCTATGTCGCGTCAAGCTGCTGCGAGTGCGTCGCGGTGGAGTGCGTTGAGGGTGCGGTAGAGGTGGCGGGCGAGGTATCTCTTGAGGCAGCGACGGATCTCGCGTGTGGTTCTGCCTTCGGCTGTGCGTCGTTCGGCGTAGGCACGGCTGTCGGGATCGTGGACCATTCGGGTGATGGTGGCCATGTGCAGGGCCCGGTTGAGGCGTCTGTCGCCTCCTCGGTTGAGCCGGTATCGGACGATGTTCCCGGAAGAAGCCGGGACGGGGCTGACCCCGGCAAGAGTGGCGAAAGCGGCCTCGGAGCGGACCCTCCCGAGGTGTGACCAGGCGGTGTAGACCACGGCGGCGGTGACCGGTCCTATGCCGGTCATCTCCAGCAGGGGCGCGGCGGGGCTAGCCTTGACGAGCTCGGATGTGCAGTGCTGGTTGTCCGCGAGCTCCTCGTCCAGAACGCGGATTCGTTTGGCAAGGCGGACCGCCTCCGTCCGGGCGGTGGCAGCCGCGACGCCCTCTTCCCGTGCCCGCCATCGCGCCATCTCCGTGACCTGGGTGGCTGAGAGGGGCCGGCGGGCGTCGATCCCGAGGTCGACGGTCCGGGCCAGGGCAGTGAGTGCGTTGACCTTGGCCGTGCGCTCGAGCGTCATCTGCTCCCTTGCCGCGATGAGCACTCGCAGGGCAGCGCGCACGCCCTCATCCTGGCGTGGGATACGCAGGCGGGTGCCCTCGAGCGGGAGGGCTGCGGCCGCGATCGCGGCCGCGTCCAGCGGATCGGATTTCCCTGTGGTGGTTCGTGAGCGAACGTAGCCCCTGGGGGCTTCCACAGCCTCGAAGCCGGCCTTCACGACTGCCGCTGCGAGCTGGGCTCCATAGCTGCCGATTCCCTCGATGACCCAGAGTGCGTCTGCGTCTCCTCCCGTGCGGCGGGCCGCCCAGTCGAGGGCCCTCCGCATGCCCGCCGCGGTGGCCGGGAATTGCTGGCAGCCGAGCTGTTCACCGGTCGCCGCGCGGACCATGGCAAGGGTGTGGGTGCGGGCGTGGGTGTCCACGCCGATGACGAACGGGCGCGTCTGTGCGACAGTAGTCTTCGCGGCCACGGGGTTCCTTCCTCGAGTAGGGGCAGATGCTTCTGGCCGCGGCGCGGCCGGCGTCGGCCCGGGTGAAGGTCACTCCGAGGCATTCCTGTGATGGGCCACGGCCCCGCAGGGGTCGGGCAGTCTTCTGATCAAGCCATCGGTGTGGGCCGGGCGGGCGCCGGGCACCAACCCCATGGCTGGACAATTCGGGGCGAAGGCCTATGAAGGGGCCAGTGTTCATTCGAGTCACAGCCGAGGAGAAGGCGTCCAGCACCTACCCTGCCAGCCGGTCCCGGACCAGCCGCTCCAAGACTCACAGGTGTTCATTGAGCGTACGAGTGTTGGGCTGGATGTGCACGCCCGGTCGTTCGCGGCGGCAGCGATCGACGGCGACACAGGCGAGCTGGTCCAGGCCCGGCTTTCCCCGTCCTACGAGGCGGTGAAGTCATGGCTCGCCGGCCTGCCGGGCCCGATGTCAGCGGCCATGAGATTCTCCCCATTGGCGGCCAGATAGTTCCCCGCTGACGGCCAGTTCTTTCTCCCCGTCCACGGCCAGTTGTTCTCCCCGGGTGCGGGATTCCTTCCGCCGGTCGTGGTGATGATCGCGGATGAAGAGCAACGAGGAGATCATGGAGATTCTTGAGGCGTATGACCTCACCGGCAGCTACCGTGCCGCGGCGGAGCTCGCGGGGTGTGACCATCACACGGTGGCCAGGTATGTGAAGCTGCGGGCTGCCGGAGGGCCGGATCGCGAGAAGGGGCAGCGGGCCAGGCCGATCGACGGGTTCCTGCCGAAGATCGAAGAACTCGTCGAGCGCTCGGGAGGCCGGGTCCGGGCGGATGTGGTCCATGAGCGGCTGGTCGCGATGGGGTTCGCCGGCGCGGAGAGGACCACGAGGCGCACGGTCGCGGAGGCCAAGGCGCAGTTCGCGGCGGGGCGGCGGCGCGTGTTCCGCCCCTGGATCGTCGAGCCTGGGCTGTGGCTGCAGTGGGACTACGGATGGGGGCCGAGGATCGGGGGCCGGGCGACGCTGCTGTGGTGCGCGTGGCTGGCGTGGTCGCGGTTCCGCGTCGTGATCCCGATCTGGGACAAGAGCCTGCCGACGGTCGTGGCGTGCATGGATGCCACGCTGCGCAGGATGGGCGGGGTCCCGGCGTTCGCGCTGACCGACAACGAGCGCACCGTGACCGCCGACCACATCGCCAGGGTCGCGGTGCGCAACCCGCAGATCGTGGAGATGGGCCGCCACTACGGGATGACCGTGCGCACCTGCGTTCCCGCCGACCCGCAGTCCAAGGGCGGCTCGGAGTCCACGGTGCGGATCTCGAAGGCGGATCTGGTGCCCACGGCGGCGAACCTGCTCGAGGAGTACCGCACCTTCGGGCAGTTGGAGAAGGCGTGCCACGATTTCTGCGACGAGGTCAACGCCCGCCCGCACCGGGAGACACGGCAGGCGCCGGCGGCGATGCTCGCTGCGGAGCGGGAGCGGCTGCATCTGCTTCCGAAGGCGCCGTTCACGGTGGTGTTCGGGACCACCCGCCGGGTGAACTGGGACGCGACCGTGTCGATGAACGGGGTCCGGTACTCGGTCCCGCACGAGCTGGCCAACACCAGGGTCTGGGTGCGCGAGGCGGGCGAGGAGGTCATCGTCACCTCCGTGGCCGAGCGCGGGGAGGCCCGCGAGGTGGCCCGGCATGCGACCGGGCGTCCCGGGACCCCAGTCCTGGACGACGCGCACTACCCGCCCCGGGCGGATGAGGCCGCGGACCGGCAGCCCAGGGCGACCACCCCGGAGGAGGCAGCGTTCCTGATGCTCGGCGCGGGTGCCAAGGCGTGGCTGGTCGAGGCCGCCGCCGCGGGAGCCAGGCGGATCCGCGCGAAGATGGCCGAGGCCGTCGCGTTCGCCAAGCTCTACGGCACCGACCAGGTCGACCGGGCCCTGGGCACGGCCGCGACGACGGGCAGGTTCGCCGACAGGGACCTGGTCTCGATCCTGGGCTACCAGGCCGGGCTCGCCCACGTGGAGCCCTCCCGGGCCTCCGAGGCCCATTCCCTCCAGCCGGGCACGGGCGGCTGGGGCCGCCTCGATGGCTCAGAGCCCGCCGCCGCCGACATGACGGGCGAGGAGGAGGGCCGGTGACGATCACAACGATGCAGACCGTGGTCGCCCGCGCCCACGGCGACCCGCTGGCCGAGGCCCTGGAGCTGACCCGCCGGCTGAAGCTGCCCCACATGCGCAAGGCGCTCACGGACCTGATCCCCACCGCGAAGGCCCAGCGCTGGGACCCGGCCGAGCTCGTGCGGGTCCTGCTCGCGGAGGAAGTCGCCGGCCGCGACCGCGCCAACCTGATCACCCGCCGCAAATCCGCCGGCTTCCCGGCAGGGAAGACCTTCGGCGACTGGGACGAGGAGCTCTCCCCGATCCCGCGCCCGACCCAGGAAGCACTCAAGTCCCTCGAATGGGTCCGCCGGCGGGAGAATCTCGCGATCTACGGGCCGTCGGGGACTGGGAAGTCGCACTTCTGCGAGGCGCTCGGCCACGCGGCAGTCGAGGCCGGCATGATCGTGTCCTGGTTCGGGATCGAGGATCTCGGCGCCCTGGTGCGCAAGCACCGCGCCGACGACTCCATCGCCCGGGCCCTGACCAGGGTCGTGCGCAGCGATCTGATCATCGTGGACGACATAGGCCTGCTCCCGGTCTCCCCAGACGCCGCCGAGGGGTTCTACCGCCTCGTGGACGCCGCCTACGAGCGCCGGGCGATGGCGGTCAGCTCGAACCTCGCCCCGGCCGGATTCGACGAGATCATGCCCAAGACCATCGCGACCGCGACGGTGGACAGGTTCATGCACCACGCCCACCGGGTCGAGACCAAGGGCGAGTCCTACCGCCTCGCCCAAGCCGCCTCCGGCAAGGGGGTGACGCCCTTCCGCTGACCCGACAGACAGTCCAAACCCGAACCGGGGAATCAACTGGCCATACGTGGGGAGGAAAGATGGCCGCCACCGGGGAGAACAACTGGCCGTCCACGGGGAAAACCAACTGGCCGTTGACAGCCCGATCGCCGTAGTCTACGAAGCCGGCCCGACGGGGTTCGGACTTGCGAGGGCCTTGACCTCACAGGGAGTCAGGTGCGTGGTCGCCGCACCGTCGAAGCTCCAGCGGCCATCGGGAGACCGTGTCAAGACCGACGCCAGAGACGCGGTGCACCTGGCCAGGCTGCTGCGCCTGGACGAGATCACTCCCGTGGCGGTCCCGACCATATCCCAGGAGTCCGCGCGTGATCTGGTGCGGGCCAGGGAGGACTGCCGTGGGGACCTGATGCGCGCTCGGCACCGGCTCTCGAAGCTGCTGCTGCGCCACGGGATCGTCTACGAGGGTGGGGACGCCTGGACCGGCGCCCACGATGCCTGGCTGCGGAAAGAGGCCGCTCTGCAGCTGGGGTCCACGGCTACCCGGACGGCCTTCGACTCCGGCTACGAGGCCGCCCTCGCCACGAAGTCCCGTCGTGGCCGGCTCGACTCCGCGATCGAAGAGCTGGCCGCCGAGAGCGAGTTCGCACCCGTCGTGCGCCGCCTGGGCTGCCTGCGCGGTGTGAGCACCCTGACCGGTTTTGCCCTCGCAGTGGAGATCGGGGACTGGCACCGGTTCACCGGGGCTACGATCGGCTCCTTCGTCGGACTCACCCCGTCCGAGCACTCCTCGGGCTCCTCCCGCGCCCAAGGACCGATCGCCAAGACCGGCAACTCCCACGTCCGCCGGCTCCTGGTCGAAGCGGCTTGGCACCACAGGGCCCGCTACACCGTCGGGAAGACCATGCTCGACCGGTGGGATCTGGCCCCCGCCGCCGCGCGGGTCCGGGGCGATGAGGGCAACCGTCGCCTGCACGCCCGATGGGTGAAGTTCCTCGAGCGCCGCAAGCGCCCCACCGTCGCGAACGTCGCGATCGCTCGCGAGCTCGCCGGCTGGTGCTGGTCCCTGGCCGTCATGGACGACGACTGAGCCCCCGCTGACTGCTTCGCCCGGGGTTGGGTGTTGGCGGCAGCGCGTGGAGCCACCCGCGAGAGTTCTATGAGCAGGGCCGAAGGCCTCACGCTCGTTCTTAGACACGCGGACCGGCTCCAGCCGAACCACCGTCCTGCGGTAGCCAACCCGCGCATATCAGTGTGACCGCGCGTCGCCCAATGACACGCTCGACCAACACCCCCCGCTCGCGAAGCAGCGAGGCGCCGCCGGGAAACCTCCCGACGGCGCCTCACCATGCCCACTTGACAGCAGGCCACTCCATATCAGAAGTGGCCGCTCGTCAGGCGAGATCTGGCCACTCGTCACCCGAGACCTGCCCCCTCGTCGAGGAAGATCTGACTCCTCGACGAGTGGCCACTTCTTTCCCGACGAGTGGGCACTTCTTTCCCGACGAGTGGCCAGTTCTTTCCCGACGAGTGGCCAGTTCTTTCCCGACGAGTAGCCACTTCTTTCCCGACGAGTGGCCAGTTCTCGTCACACCGCGGCGAAGTGCCGCACAACATCGAGGTAGGGGAGGTCGATGGCGGCGTCGGCCGCCGCGCGCACCGCGGGCTTCGCATGGAATGCCACCCCAAGACCAGCAGCTCCGAGCATGTCGAGGTCGTTCGCGCCGTCGCCCACTGCGATGCATGCCTCGAGCGGGACGTCCCGCTTGGAAGCCCAGACGCGGAGGCTCTGCTCCTTCACAGCCCGGTCAACGACCTCTCCGACAACCCTGCCGGTGAGCCGGCCATCCACGATCTCGAGCTCGTTCGCCCGCCAGAAGTCGAGCGAAAGCCGCTCGGCCAGGGGCGCGAGGATCTGGTTGAAGCCGCCGGAGACGACCGCCACGGCATGTCCCGCGGAATGATAGGCGGCAACAAGCTCGGTCGCGCCCGGCGTCAGCAGGACCGCCTCCCGAACCCTGTCGATGACCTCGACCGGCAGGCCTTCAAGGGTCCGCACGCGAGCGTGGAGGCTTTGCGCGAAGTCGAGTTCGCCGCGCATCGCGGCCTCAGTCACAGCTGCCACCTCGGCGCGTTTGCCCGCATGTTCGGCGAGGAGTTCGATGACCTCCTGCTGGATGAGCGTGGAATCCACGTCCATGATGAGGAATTTTCGATCGGCTTCGCGGACTTCCGCCGGGACGAGCGCTGCTTCCGCCTCGGCGAGTGCCGCGAGGGCCTCACGGGCCTCAGGGAGGTGGGCGTCGTCGAGCTCGACGACGGCGGTCAGGACCTGGTAGCGACTGTCGCCCGACGCCACGAATTCCCCTACGGACGCGCCGAACGGGGCAAGGAGCTCGGCGGCCGCGGCTCCGGCCTGCGGCAACAGCGTGCGGGCAGACAGGACCAAGGCGAAGCGGGATGGCATAGGCCAGATTCTATCGACCCCAAGCGCGGTTCGCCCACGGCGGAAGTCTGCAATAGTGTCTACTTCCATGAACGATGTACTCCAGCTATCCGGCGTGAGCGTGGTCCGCGGCGCCAAATCGCTGCTCGACGGCGTCGACTGGAAGGTCCGCGAGGGGGAGCGCTGGGTAGTTCTGGGGCCGAACGGTGCGGGCAAGACCACCCTTCTGCAGCTTGCTGCGGCGCGGATGCACCCCACCCGGGGCACGGTCCAGATCCTCGAAGAGACCCTCGGCCGGGTGGACGTGTTCGATCTGCGCCCGCGGATCGGCCTCGCCTCGGCCGCCCTCGCAAACCAGATCCCGGAGCATGAGAAGGTGCTCAACGTCGTGGTGACCGCTGCCTATGGCGTGACGGGCCGGTGGCGGGAGGCCTACGAGAAGGACGACGAGCGCCGAGCCTTCCGGCTCCTCAACGAGTGGGGCATGGGCCCTCTTCTGGGCAGGGTCTTCTCCACGCTGAGCGAGGGTGAGCGCAAGCGCGTCCAGATCGCCCGCGCCCTCATGACGGACCCTGAACTGCTCCTGTTGGACGAGCCCGGGGCAGGGCTCGATCTCGGCGGCCGTGAGGAGCTTGTCTACAAGCTCAGTGAGCTTGCCCAGGACGAGTTCGCTCCCGCGTTGGTGCTCGTGACGCACCACCTCGAAGAGGTGCCACCCGGCTTCACCCACGCCCTGCTTCTGCGCGATGGGCGAGTAGTTGCCGAAGGGGAGATCGACGGTGTCTTGACCGAGGAAAACCTGAGCGAGACGTTCGGGTTGCCGCTCGACGTCGCGGCGAATGGCGGTCGTTACACCGCTGTCCGGCGGGCAACCGCCGGCGCTGCCGTCTGATCGTGAATATCTGGGGAGACCTGCTCGTCTTCGTCGCTGGTCTTTGGGCTGGAACGATCAACACCATCGTCGGTTCGGGTTCACTCGTGACCTTCCCCGTCCTTGTCGCGCTGGGCTACCCGCCCGTCAACGCGATCATCTCGAACGCGATGGGCCTCGTGGCTGGCGGCTTCTCCGGGGCTTGGGGCTACCGGCGCGAGGCCGCCAGCTCGTGGCGCACTTTGGTGCGGCTCCTGCCAGTCTCCTTCGTGGGCGGCCTTCTGGGCGCGATCCTCTTGCTCCACCTGCCGGAGAGCGTCTTCGGCTTCGTTGCGCCCGTGCTGGTGGTCGTTGCGATCCTGCTTGTCATCTTCCAGCCGCGTCTTGCGGCATGGGCGAAGCGGCGTCAGGCGCTCACCAACGTGACCCCCGAAGAGGCTGACCACCAGAAGCTGCCGCTGATCCTTTACGTGCTGGTGTTCGTCATCGGGGTGTACGGCGGGTACTTCACGGCCGCCCAGGGAGTCCTGCTGATGGCGGTGCTCGGGATCTTCTTCCATGGCACTCTCCAGCAGGCGAACGCGGTGAAGGTGATCCTGAGCCTCGTCGTGAACCTCATCGCAGCGGTTTCGTACCTGCTGCTGGCGTTCGACAGGATCAACTGGCTAGTCGTGCTGCTGATCGCGGTTGGTTCGCTTCTTGGCGGGTTCCTGGGGGCCGGTATCGGTCGGCGGATGTCGCCGACCGTCCTTCGCGTTGTGATCGTGGTTCTCGGCGTCGTCGCGCTCATCAACCTCCTCGGGAAGCTTGTGGCGTGAGCGTCGTCCGCATTGAGGGGGCGGATGATCCGCGGGTAGCCGACTACACGAGTCTGACGGACGTGCACCTCCGGAAGGTCCGGGAGCCAGCCGAGGGTCTGTACATCGCCGAATCGTCGCGCGTGCTCCGGCGCGCGTTGGAGGCTGGCCATAAGCCGCGTTCGTTCTTTCTCGCAGAGAAGTGGCTCGATGGCCTCGCAGACGTGCTGGACAGGTTTCCGGACGTGCCGGCCTTCGTCGGGGCGCCCGAGCTATTAGAGGAGATCACCGGCTTCCATCTCCACCGGGGTGCGATGGCAGCGATGCACCGTCCCGCGCCGGTTCCGGTCGAGGATTTGCTTGCCAAAGCCCACCGCGTCCCCGTTCTCGAAGACACCGAGGACCACACGAACGTCGATGGTTACAAAGCACAAGAGCCTGATCGCCCTCGTCGGCCGGGGCGTTCGAGAATCGGAGTGCTCGAGGACTTGACCGATCATACAAACGTCGGGGCCGTCTTCAGATCAGCTGCGGCGATCGGAGTCGATGCCATGCTGGTGACGCCGCAGTGTGCGGACCCGCTGTACCGCCGCTCCATCCGGGTCTCGATGGGCACAGTCTTCCAAGTGCCGTGGTCGCGGATCGACCCGTGGCCGCAGGGGATCCAGCAGCTGAAGGAAGCGGGCTATTTCGTGGCAGGCATGTCCCTGGGGGCGGGGGCCATCACCCTTGATGAGCTGGTGGCCCAGGATCATCAGAACCTGGTGCTGGTCTTCGGGACCGAGGGAGACGGGCTCAAGCCCGAGACCGATCGGCTGCTCGACGCGAGGGTGACCATTCCGATGATGAACGGCGTGGACTCGCTTAACGTCGCTGCCGCGTCTGCTGTGGCCTTCTACGCGGCGAGGTAGTCAGAAGCTCCCCTGGTGCCGGCTGCTTCTCTTCTAATTCCGGATCGCCGGCCGATGCAGACTGATACAAAGTCACAGACTTCAAGAGCACGATCGTGACCTGAATCATGGTCCTCTCCGACGATCGGCATCCGCCCCGACAGTGAGTCAGCCTCTCCAGGAGACACGGACGCCACATTATCGGCACCCGTAGTCACCGGGGACCATGCCGCCGCGTCTCAGTGGAAGATGTTGGCAAAATACGTGTTAATCCTGACACTGGGCTCGAAAACTCCGTGTTTCAACAATTGAAATAAGCAGAACTCAGGTGTTTGCGAACGGCACTTAGGTTCTGAATGCAGTCCACGGTCCGCACATTCAGTCGTATGGTTCCCGGCAATCTTCATGTAAATCCAGAATAGTTTCCCGGTCACATGTTGACAGGACCACCCCTGTGGGAGAGGGTCGGGGCACTGCGGTTGGCAGATAGTCGCGGTGTCAGAGGAGGGCTTGATCTTCTTGTCAAGGGACGTGCGACATTCACATTTAAAATGGAAAAGGGGAATGATGAAAACGAAGAAGGTGATGACCGGGCTTGACTGACCGGTGTACTTGCGACGACTGGGGCCGCGGCTGCCAATGCTTGGACCCAGTACCCGAATGAAGGCGGTACCTGGAATTACGGCTACGGGGGACGACATCGAATGCTCAAAGCTCTTGTGAGGCTCACGTCCTTTGGGATCGCCATATTTCTTTCGATCCTGTCCGGAATCGTTATCTCAACCTCTGAAAGTGCGTTTCCATGGCGCACAGATTTCATTGCCAGCCTCGACTTCACCCACAGTCAGGTGTCAAAAGACGCGGTTATCTCGGAACTCGACTCGCACGCCGACACGTCAGGTCTGCGGATCGCAAAAGTAGTGGCCGATCCAAATGACTTCTTCAATTCCCGCTCCCTCTACGTCTTCGGGCATGGCGGCCCCTCTGAACCGCAGGACATCGATTGGTTCAAGCCAGGCATGCACGGCCAGTTTCGGCCGGCACGCGATTTCGGATCCGCCTCCCTCAACGGGCCCTATGTCTACTCAGGGAGTCATGAGGCGGTAACCGAGTTCGTCGCGTAGTTGGATGCGCACGGTGTCGGCCGAAACGTCATCGCCAAGGACCAGGTGGAGATCCTCGGGCAGGCACTTGCGGAGACGGGCGCTTGGCTGACCTTCCTCACATGCGTCCTTCTGCTCGCGGCGACCGTGATCACTTGGTATGTGCTCCGGGCGAGAGCGCGAGCGCTCAAAGTCCTGAACGGGGCACCTATCCCGAGGATCGTCCTGGCAGACCTGGCATCTCTTGTCATGTCTTTCGCGCCACCTGCGCTTCTAGGCGTTGCGGTTTCCGTGGCTGTGATCGTGATCCAGGGCAAGGCGTCCCATCTGCCGGAGTTCCTCCTCACGCTCGGCGCGCTCCTTACGACAGCCGTTGCCGGGATGATGATGTCGGCGCTTGGCGTCGGCTCCATGACGTGGCCGAGCGTCGACGGCATCGCCTCGCGTGAGCCTCCCGAAAGGCAATTCCGTTCAGGAGGCGAGGCCCTGAAGGCGGCGACGCTAGTGCTGGTTGCCGTGATACTTCCCGTCTTGGGCGCATCTATTGCTCAGGCGGGGAATCTTTCGAATCAGCAGGCCAAGTGGCAGGTGCTCAAGGACAACGTGGCGCTGCGACTTTCGGGGGCTGGAAGCGAGGAAGAGTTCGCCCGCTACGAGAGACCTCTGCGCGACATGGTCGCCTCGGCTTCAGGGGCCGGGAAGCTAACCTTCTCGTACGCCTTTGCACCCCGGGACAACGACCGGCCCGAACGAGTGGACCGTAAGGATCTCGGGGAATTCGACGGTGTCGTCCTGGTCAACCCGGATTACCTTCGTAGGATTTCGCCGTTGATCGGATCCGATGCATCCGATGCCCAACTGCTTGGCACCGTGGGGGAAAGACTCGGCTACGAGACGCTTCCCCAATCTGTCCAGGAAAGCTGGAGCGAGCAGTTCCGCGTGATGAACCGGGCAGGGCGAAGCCTGGAAGGGCTGACTGAAGGCCTCCGATACTACCGCTACACCGGCCAAGAGGATTTCCCCGCCCAGATCCCTGTGCCCGGAGAAATTGCACAGTTCCGGAATCCGCTGATCATCGTGGCAGACCAGCCGGCCGAGGCCTTCACGGATGGCAACATCGACGCGTTCCTCTCATCCGGGAACATCACGTTCACCGATTCCGCGTGGGTCAGAGACTATCTCCAGTCATCGCCGCTCTCTGTTGCAGTTCTCTCCGTCGACCGAATCGCCGACGCGGCGCTCTACAACAGCCAACTACAGAATCAGTCGGCCGGGCTCAAGACGCTCTCGTTCGTCCTGGTGCTGCTAGCACTCACGATGAGCATCGCAGTGTCGGCCATGGTCTACGCCATCTCGAGGAACAAGCGGCTCTTCGTCCAGCGCACGGTCGGATGGCCCCGGCTCAAATCCCTCGCACGCCGACTCGCATGGGAGGCCGCGCTCGCTGCGACGGTGGCCGTGGGCATGTTCTTCGCCCTAGGTGGAGCGAAGAGGCCGGAAGTCCTGTGGACCCTGACCGGCATACCGCTCTATCTGGCAATCTCAGCAGCCCTGCACGTCGTCTTCGCCAAAAGCGTCTTCTCGAAGACACTGGCCCGCAGGGCCTGACGCTGCGACTTCCTGAAAGGAGATTCCGTTGAAAATCACGGCAGAGAACATCACCGTCACGATCGCCGGCCACGAGGTCCTCGACCAGCAGAGCATCACCGCCACGCCGGGAATCGCACTTGCCCTCATCGGCCCCAGCGGATCCGGCAAGACCACGCTGCTCAACGTGCTCGGCCTCCTTCGGCGAGTGGACGGTGGGAAGGTCTTCGTCGGCAGCCAGGACGCTACCCAATGGGACGACCGCCATCGTCGGAAGTTCTGGCAGCAGCACGCAGCCTTCGTCTTCCAGGACTATGGACTCATCGACGAGGAGTCCATCGCCTACAATGTGGCGCTTTCGAAGCTTCCCCTGTTCCGTCTTCCGCCCACTCAACGGGCAGCGGTCGAAGAAATCCTTGAACAGTCGGCCTGGAGGGTCGGTCAGCCCACAAAGTCTCAACCCTTAGCGGGGGCGAGAAGCAGCGAGTCGGCCTGGCGCGGGCGATGTTCCGCTCCGCCGACGTCATATTCGCCGACGAGCCGACCGCCTCCCTGGACCTTGAGAACCGGAACCTCGTGACCAACTTCCTGCTCGAAGAAGCAGCACATGGTGCTACCGTCGTCGTTGCCACCCACGATGAGGCCCTCATGAGAGCCTGTCATCAGCGTCTGAGCCTAGCCCAGCCACTCTGATCGCCACGGATTCTTAGCCCTGCTGCTCCCGGAGGCTGCGGTCCTCGGACGCGACGTACCCGAACATCTGGGCGAGCCGCGAGCCGTACCGGACATGCTAAAATTCATGGCTGGCCCTCCAATCGGTGGGCGTTCACACCTGGCCTCTGGCAAAATCCAGAGCCCTAGCAAAGGTCCCATTGTGAAGTCTGATATCCACCCCAAGTACGCGCCGATCGTCTTCAACGATCTCGCGTCCGGCACCAAGTTCCTGACCCGCTCCACGGCGACCTCGGACAAGACGATCGAGTGGGAGGACGGCAACACCTACCCGGTCATCGACGTCGAGATCTCCTCTGAGTCGCACCCCTTCTACACGGGGAAGCAGCGCATCATGGACTCCGCGGGCCGCGTCGAGCGCTTCAACGCGCGCTTCAAGAATTTCGGCAAGAAGGCCTGATCAAGCCCTTGCTGTAGGGAAGGCGTCGCCCAGAAGGGCGGCGCCTTCAGTCTTTCCTGGGCTGTTTCTCCCCGAGTTGTCGTGCCCAGTCCGTCTCCATGACTGGACTAGGCTTGTCGGGTGGCTGAACATCACGGCGAGTACAAAGTGCCGGGCGGCAAGCTCGTCGTCGCTGACCTGGAGACCGACGACGGCGTGATCACCCGGGCGAGTATCAACGGGGATTTCTTCCTCGAGCCGGACGAGGCGCTCGCCGACATCAACGAGGCGCTCCTGGGTCTTTCGGCTGAGGCACCGAACGTGGCGATCACTGCGGCTGTGCATGAAGCCGTGGACGGATCCGCGGTCATGTTCGGCTTTGACCCCGCCGCTGTCGCGGTCGCGGTTCGCCGCGCCCTCGGCCATGCAACGACGTGGTCGGACCACGAGTGGGAAGTGATCCCTCCGACGGCCCTGCCGATCACTGAGCAGGTCGCCTTGGACGAGGTGCTCACCCGCGAGGTGGGGGAGGGACGGCGCAGGCCCACCCTCCGCTTCTGGGAGTGGGACGAGCCCTCCGTAGTCATCGGCACGTTCCAGTCCTACCGGAATGAGGTGGATCCGGAGGGGGTGGCCCGGCACGGCATCACGGTCGTGCGGAGGGTCAGCGGCGGTGGAGCGATGTTCATGGAGGCCGGAAACTGCATCACCTATTCGCTCTACCTGCCCACGTCGCTCGTCGACGGCCTCTCATTCGCCGATTCCTATCCATTCCTCGACGCGTGGGTGATGGAGGCTCTGGCCTCCGTAGGCGTCAAAGCCTTTTACAAGCCCCTCAACGACATCGCTACCGAGGAGGGCAAGATCGGCGGTGCGGCCCAGAAGAGGTTCGGCAATGCCGCGATGCTCCACCACGTGACCATGAGCTATGACATCGACGCCGCCAAGATGACCGAGGTCCTGCGTATAGGCCGCGAGAAGATCTCGGACAAGGGAATCGCGAGCGCCAAGAAGCGAGTTGATCCGCTCAAGCGTCAGACCGGATTGGATCGCAAGGACCTTCTCGAAGCCATGATCAGAACTTTCGAGCAGCGCTATGGGGCCCTGCGCACTGAGCTTTCGCCCGATTCGCGAGAGGCTGCCCGACGCCTCGCCGCGTCCAAGTTCGGCACAGAGGCGTGGCTTTACCGAGTGCCCTAGGAGCATACCGTTCGCGGGAGCCGCTTCACGTCCTCTGGGAGCGGGACTGGGCCACAAGGGCACGGCGCAGGTGGTCGCGTTGTTCGACGAGGATGCGCCGCAGCGCCTGCGGAGCATCGACATGTTGGGCGAGCCATGAATCGGCGAGCTTCAGCACGCCGTCGTCACCCGGGCTGCCGTCCGGCCCGAGGTCGCTGTCCGGGAAGAAGCCTGTCACAATCCTGCTGGCTAGTTCATTGGACTTCTCGGCCCATACCTCCTCCAGAGAGGAGAAGTAGGCGTCGAGGTACCGCCGCCTCAGCTCCTTCGGACCGAGCCCGAAGCCCTCGATCGTCGCTTTGAGGAGCTCATTGGAGAGGTCGTCGCGCTCAACGACGGCTCTCCACGCTTCCGCCTTGGCCTCTGGTGTGGGGCGCGCAGCGAGGGCGAGGCAATAGCCCACTCGTCCGCGAGCCGTCGCGTCCCGCGCGAGTTCGGCTTCCAGATCCGACTCGTCGGCCGCGCCCTGAGCGGCCATGGCCTGCCACAGAGACCAGCGCAGGTCAGCGTCGGCCGCAATGCCTGGAATGCCGCCGTCGTCCTCGAGGAGGGAACGCACGAGCTCGAGCTCCCCACCCCCGTACCGGCTGCCGCGCGCGAGGGCACGGGCCCACGCAAGCTGCTCGTCGGATCCCGGAGCGGCCCGTTTGAGATGCTCGCCAACGGCAGCGAGGTACTCTCCCCGCAGTGCCTCCCGCTCCGCCAAGGATGCATAGCGTTCGATTGCGGTCCGGGCATTGTCGAGCACTGTGAGGAGGACTCCGATGGTCGACTCGGACGGCCCGAATCGTGCAACTGAGCGGACGTAGTGGCGAGCTGGCGATTCACCGTCGCGCACCTCATGCCACAGGGCCGTCCAGCACAAGGCGCGTGCGAGCGGGTCCGCGATGTCTCCAAGGGAATTGCGGACAGTCTGCTCTGACTCCGGATCGAGACGGACCTTGGCGTACGTGAGGTCCTCGTCATTGACCAGGATCAGGTCAGGAAAGGTGAGCCCGGAGAGGTCGGGGACTTCCGTAAGCTCGCCCGCCTGGCCGGCAGCGACCTCGACGTCGACCGAGTGCGTGCGGACGATCTTGCCGTCAGAGTTCCGCGAGTAGAGACCGACGCGGAGCCGGTGCGGGCGCGGCACGGATGTGCCGGTCGCAGGGTCGACTGCCGTCTGCCGCACCGCCACCCGGGCGAGGCGGGCGCCGTCGTACTCAACCTCGGGCGCGAGCAGCGGTAGCCCCGCCGTCTGGAGCCAAGCAGCCGCCCATGCTTCCATCGGTTTGCCGGACGCGCGGCCCAACGCGTCGAGGAGGTCCGTGAGCGTGGTGTTCCCGTAGGCGTGCTTCCCGAAGTACTCTCGGGCCGCGACGAAGAACGCTTCCTCGCCGACGTAGGCGACGAGCTGCTTGAGGACTGAAGCCCCCTTCGCGTAGGTGATGCCGTCGAAGTTCTGCTCCGCAGCTTCGAGATCCGGAACGTCAGCCACGATTGGGTGGGTCGTCGGGAGCTGGTCCTGCACATAGGCCCACGCCTTGCGACGATTCGCGAAATTCACCCACGAGGTATCCCAATCTGTCGCCCTTTCCACGGCGAGAGTCCCCATGAATTCGGCGAAAGACTCCTTGAGCCACAGGTCGTCCCACCACCGCATCGTGACGAGGTCACCGAACCACATGTGGGCCATCTCGTGAAGGAGCGTGTTGGCCCGGCCCTCGTATTGCGAGTCAGCCGCTCGCGACGCAAAGACATACTGCTCGGTGAAGGTCACGATCCCAGGGTTCTCCATCGCGCCGAGGTTGTACTCCGGTACGAACGCCTGCTCGTACTTGCCCCAGGGATAGGCCGGAGAGAAAACCGAGTGGTAGAAGTCGAGACCGCGCTTCGTGAGCCCAAAGATGCGCTCGGCGTCGAAATGCTCGGCGAGCGAAGCGCGGCAGTAGGCGGCGAGCGGCACGGTGAGCGGGGCGCCGTCGTCCGCGCTACCAACCCACACGTCTTGGGCCCGATGATAGGGGCCGGCGACGACGGCGGCTACATAGGTGGAAATCGGCGGGGTCGGTGCGAAATCCCAGCGGCCGACGGCGGGATCCTCACCTTCGGCGTGCAGCTTCGCTTGCGTGACAGCAGGACCGTTGGCAGTGACAACCCACTGCGCCGGGGCCAGGATCGTGAAGGCGATCGACGCTTTGAGGTCCGGCTGCTCGAAGTTCGCGAAGTAGCGCCGAGCGTCGGCGGGTTCACACTGGGTGTAGAGATAAGTCAGTCCGTCAGCGGGGTCGACGAAGCGGTGCAGCCCTTCGCCGCTCCGGCTGTACCGGGCGTGTGCCGTCACCTCGAGACGATTTCGGTCCTCGAGTCCATCCAGCCGGATCCGCGCTCCGTCGTATACGTCCGACTCCTCAAGCAGCCGACCATTGAGGACGACGGTCGAGACCCTCTCGCCCACGAAGTCGGCGAACGTGGATGATCCGGGGACAGCGCTGAAGTCAATCACACTGGTGGTTTCGAACGTCGCGCTGCCCGGATCCTCGGCAGCGCGGAGATCAAGGGTCACGTGGTACGACTCAACGTTGAGCAGCCGAGCACGCTCGGCTGCCTCGTCACGACTCAGGTTCTCGTTCGACACGCGGCCATTCAACCACGCCCCTCCGACAAGCCAAGGGTGCGGGAAGGCGGAGACAAGCCGAATATGCATGGGCCGCCAATTGGTGAAAAGCTGTCCCCTATGTCTGATCTCTTCGAGGACTACGCTGTCGCTGCCGCCCGGACGGGCGCATACGACGAGATGTTCGACCCCGATCAGGTGGCACGCCCCACGTACCGCCAGCTTGAGGGAGCGCTCGCTAGCCTCGATCTCGCAGACGTCAGTTCCCGTGCCGATTCGATGGCTCGAACGTTCCTGGACCGGGGCGTCACGTTCGATTACGCGGGGGAGGAGCGGCCTTTCCCGCTTGACATCGTGCCGCGGGTGATCTCGGCAGGCGAATGGAACGTCCTCGAACGCGGGGTGGCCCAGCGAGTGCGGGCGCTTGAGGCGTTCCTCAACGACGTCTACGGCAAGATGTCTGTGGCATCGGACGGCGTGGTGCCGCGGCGCATCATCACCTCCAGCAAGCACTTCCATCGTCAGGTCCACGGTTTCGAGCCGGCGGGCGGCGTGCGGGTGCACATCTCGGGCATCGACGTAGTGCGCGACGGCGCTGGCACATTCCGGGTTCTCGAGGACAACGTCCGCGTGCCGTCGGGGGTGAGCTATGTGCTCGAGAACCGACGAGCCATGGCGAAGGGCCTTCCCGAGGCGTTCAGCCAGCAGCGCATCCGGCCGGTCGAGGAGTACCCCCGGCGCCTCCTCTCGGCGCTGCGCCGGACCGCGCCCGCGGGCGTCGACGAGCCGACCGTCGTCGTGCTGACGCCCGGCGTGTTCAACTCGGCCTACTTCGAGCACACGCTGCTGGCCGGACTCATGGGCGTCGAACTCGTCGAAGGACGCGACCTCATCTGCCGGGGGAACCGCGTGTACATGCGGACGACGGCGGGCGAGCAGCGCGTCGACGTCATCTACAAGCGGATCGACGATGATTTCCTCGATCCGCTCCAATTCCGCTCCGACTCGATGCTCGGCTGCCCGGGCCTCGTCAACGCGGCTCGAGCCGGCGGCGTAACCATAGCGAACGCCGTCGGCAACGGCGTGGCGGACGACAAGCTCGTGTACTCCTACGTTCCCGATCTCATCCGGTACTACCTCGGAGAGGAGCCGATGATCGCGAATGTCGACACCTTTCGGCTCGAGGAGCACGAGGCGCGCGAGGAGGTCCTCGACCGGCTCGACGAACTTGTCGTGAAGCCGGTCGACGGGTCCGGTGGGAAAGGCCTCGTCATCGGCCCGGATGCGAGCGGTGAGGAGCTCGAGACGCTCCGCCGCCGACTCATCGAAGACCCCCGCGGCTGGATCGCGCAGCCGGTGCTTCAACTCAGTACGGTGCCGACCCTGAGCGGCGACAAGTTCGGGCCGCGCCACGTCGACCTGCGTCCCTTCGCAGTGAATGACGGCGACGACGTGTGGGTTCTCCCCGGCGGCCTCACCCGCGTCGCGCTCAAGGAGGGCAGCCTCATCGTCAACTCGAGTCAGGGCGGCGGGTCCAAGGACACGTGGGTGCTCGCCCAATCGCGGAACGTGCCGATCGAGGCTGAACCGCGCCACTCGATCAGCATCCGGGAGCGCACGAGCGTCTGGCCGGTTGAGAGCAGCTGGCGGGACCGGCAGGCGGAACAGCAGCAGTGATCGCACCCCACCCCCGAGGAGGTTTCCATGCTCAGCCGCATTGCTGAATCCCTGTTCTGGATCGGGCGCTACGTCGAGCGCGCCGACGGTACGGCACGCATTCTCGACGTCCACCTCGAGCGGCTCAACCACCTACCTCCCGAGGACCAGCGCAGCGTGGCCCAGGAACTGCTCGGCGTCATGGGCTCCCGCCCCGACCACGACGATTTTGGGCTCCCCGAACTTCTCCATGCCATCGCCTATGACCGCACCCACGCGACGTCGATCGCAGGCTCCCTCGGCGCTGCCCGCGAAAACGCACGTCGGGCCCGCGAGACGGTTTCTTCGAGCCTGTGGGAATGCCTCAACACGACCTATTACGGCCTGAGCCAGCATCGCAAGGACGTGGTCGGGACCTACCGTTTCTGCCACTGGGTGCTCGAACGGACCGCAATGGTCGGCGGCCTGACCGACACGACGATGAGCCACGACGAAAGCTGGCTCTTCCTGGTGCTAGGCCGGTCCCTCGAACGGGCCGACATGACGGCGCGGATGCTCTCGACGCGGGAGGTCCACACCGCGGGGATGTCGTGGGTCAATATGCTGCGGTGTGCGGGTGCTTACGAGTCGTTCCTCCGAACGAGACGCGCGGCGTTCGATGACCGGCATGCGGCGGAGTTCCTCTTGATGGATCGGCTGTTCCCGCGCTCGATCGTCTATGCGTTGCGTGACGCCGACGAAGCCCTCGCCAAGCTCGATCCGTCCGACACCCGCCTCGGGCACATCAACGACGCGCGGCGGATCGTGGGGCAGGCCAGGACGTTCCTTGAGTTCCATCGCACGGACGACCTCATGGTCGAGTTGCCGGAGCACATGGAGCGTGTCCAGCGTGCCGTGGCGCAGGCGTCGGATGCGATCTCACGCAAGTACTTCAATCGGGCTGACGAGCTGGCCTGGGTGGGAGAGGTTTCATGACCAGGCTGAGGATCGTCCACAGCACGGCCTATCGCTACAACCAGCGGGTCACGCTGAGCTATAACGAGGCGCGCATGACGCCGCTCACGGAACCTCAGCAGGTCGTGCTCGAATCGCAGGTCCGTGTCCTGCCGTCCCAGGCAGCGGTGAGCACGTACCGCGACTACTGGGGAACGCGGGTCACGGCGTTCGACATGCAGTTGCCGCACGAATACCTCGAGGTAACCTCGACGACGACGGTCGAAGTGCATCGCGTCGAGAGGGTGCCTGCGGAGGGATCGATTGTCCCTTGGGAACGGCTCCGGCGCGATGAAATCCAGGACCAGTTCAGCGACTGGCTCCCGCAGTCGCGCCTATCGGACCCAGGCACCGAGGTGCTTGCTCGCGTTCCCGAGGTCGCCGAAGGGTTGGACCCGAACGCCGCCGCCCACGCCGTGTTCGACTGGCTGCGCGGCGAGATGCGCTACAGGCCGGGTTCTACCGGCGTGACCACCGATGCCGAGCAGGCTTGGAACCAGCGGGAGGGCGTCTGTCAGGATCTCGCTCATCTCGCCATCGGCTCCCTGCGCAGCTTGGGCATTCCGGCCCGCTACATCTCCGGCTATCTGCATCCACGGGCGACGGCGGACGTGGGGGAGGTCGTCGCCGGCCAGTCGCATGCGTGGCTCGAGTGGTGGGACGGCGATTGGCGCAGCTGGGATCCGACCAACCACAAGCCAGCCGGCGACTTTCATGTGACTGTTGCACGCGGCCGCGACTACCGCGATGTGCCGCCGCTCAAGGGCATCCTCTCGGGTGGCGGCGGCTCCCACTTGGACGTGGGGGTCGAGATCACGCGCCTCGCCTAACCCGACGAGTGGCCACTTCCCACCCGACGAGTGGCCACTTCCCACCCGACGAGTGGCCACTCACAGCTGCGAACGGTGATTAGCCTCCAAATCCCTGTGGATAACTCCTTGCGCGCCGCTGGGTGCATGTAAGCATGAGCCATGATCACCGCGCCCGATCCTGTCAGCTCATTGTTGAGCCGCCCTTTTACGTCTGACGAGGCTACGTCTTTGGGCCTTGACTACCGGACCCTGCTTCGCGAGAACGTCGCTCGTGTGAGTCGGGGTCTGTACGTCCCCGGCGATGGAGAACCCAGCGTCAGGGACCGACTGAGGGCGCATCTGGCGGTTAGCGCGGATGCATGGGCCTCCCACCGTAGCGCCGCAGCAGTCCAGGGGCTTTGGCTCCCTGAGTCGTCGTCCGACCACAGCCTTCTTCATCTCAGCAGACCCATGGATGCTCCTCGTGTGAGGCGCACTGGGGTGGTAGGCCACCGAGTGCGGGTAGAGGATGGCGAGGTGGAGGTTCTTCAGGATGGGTTGCGAGTTAGTTCGCCTTCCAGAACGTGGCTCGATCTGGCCCATGAGCTCGGCCCGGCTTCGCTTGTCGCCCTCGGCGATCAGCTGATCCGGAGCCCACGGCCGGAGTTCGAAGGTCGGGAATACCCATTCGCTACGAAAGGGGAACTGGTTGAACTGCTCAAGGCACATCCCAACATGCGCGGAATAGTTAAGGCCCGAGCTGCCTTGCAGAGCATGCGAGTCGGTGCCGACTCCGTGCCTGAAACGCTCCTTCGGCTGAGCCTGCTGGCGTACCATTTCCCGGAGCCGGAGCTACAGATACGGCTCCGACCCTTCGACCCGCTCTCGCCGAGCGGGGATCTCGGCTATCGGGTGATCCAGGTCGTTCTGCAGTACGACGGCGCCCATCACCTTTCGGAGGAACAGCGGCTCCGCGACCTGAGACGAGATGCCGCTTTTCGAAGCGCCGGATGGGTCGTGGTCATTGTCACTGCTGACGACCTTCGCAACGACTTCGCCCGTGCGCGAGCTGAACTGCGCGCCCTATGGGCGAAGCGAGCCGCCTGATCTATAGCTCCCGCGGGCGAGAAGTGCCCACTCGTCGGGCGAGAAGTGCCCACTCGTCGGGCGAGAAGTGCCCACTCGTCGGGCGAGAAGTGCCCACTCGTCGGGCGAGAAGTGCCCACTCGTCACCAGGGGGAGGGCTTGTAGTCCTTGAGGAACACCCCGTACAAGTCCGTGCCTTCCTCTCCCATCACGACCGGATCGTAAACGCGCGCCGCGCCGTCCACAAGATCGAGCGGGGCATGGAATCCTTCGTCTGCGAGCCTCACCTTCGTGTAGTGCGGCCGCTCATCGGTGATCCACCCGGTGTCCACGGCCGTCATGAGGATCCGGTCCGCCGTGAACATCTCACCCGCGCTTGTACGGGTGAGCATATTGAGCGAGGCCTTGGCCATGTTCGTGTGCGGATGGCCGGGACCCTTGTACTTGCGCCCGAACTGACCCTCCATGGCGGACACGTTCACGATGTACTTCCGGCGCGCCGTCGAACGCCGCATCGCGTCCCGGAGGCGGCTGATGAGCAGGAACGGGGCGGTCACGTTGCAGAGCTGAACCTCGAGCAGCTCAAGGGGATCCACCTGGTCCACGACCTGCGTCCACGAGTTGATGCTCGCGAGATCTGGCACGAGCCCTCCGGCGTCGATCGCAGTCCCCGCCTCGATCCGCTCGAGCGACGCTGAACCGGTGGACAGGGCTAGGGCGGTGACCGCGTCCGAAGCGAGGACGGGATGCCCCGTCACGCTGCCCGCGATCGAGAGCGGGTGCCGATCGTGCGCGTGCCCGAACGTGAGCAGCTCCGGGCCTCCATTCGAGGCCAAGAGTTCGGCGGGCAGGGGCTCGTCTTCGGCCTCTGCGAGGGGGCGGTAGGCAGTGGGGGACCTGCGCACCGTCTGAGCAGCATTGTTGATGATGATGTCGAGAGGCCCCTCGGAGTCGACCGAGTCGGCGAGGGAGATGACCTGAGACGGGTCGCGGAGATCAATCCCGACGATCCGAAGCCGATGAAGCCACTCGCCGCTGTCCTCCATGGCGGCGAAGCGCCGAGCGGCATCCTTGGGGAAGCGGGTCGTGATGGTGGTGTGAGCCCCGTCGCGAAGGAGGCGCAGCGCGATGTACATCCCGATCTTGGCCCTGCCCCCGGTCAAGAGCGCTCGGCGTCCAGTCAGGTCGGTGCGAGCGTCCCGCTTGGCATGGCTGAACGCCGCGCACTCGGGGCAGAGCTGGTGATAGAAGGCGTCGACTTGGGTGTACGGCTGTTTGCAGATGTAGCAGGCTCTTGGCCTGATGAGGTGACCCGCTACGTCTCCGGTCGCCGATGGCGAGAGCTTGTTGCCCTTTGTCTCGTCGTCGATCCGGTCAGGAGCCGCCGTCGCCGTCTGGGCGATGACCGCCTTGTCGGCGGCAGCGACGGCGTCCCGCTTCTGGTTGCGGGTGTACCGACGGTGAGCCTTAAACATTTTGCCGGTGGCCCGGCGGACGGCGACGAAGTCCGGGTGCTCCTCGTCGTACTCGTGGATCGTTTCGAGTACCTTGAGGCAAGCTTGGATATCCTCAGGGCTCAGGGCCCCGGGGCTCGCGGAATCGGTGGAGCTCATGACCTCCTAGTCTACCGGGGTGCGGCCTCCGCAGATTCCGACGACGACGTGCCGGCGGTCACGGGGCTGCCATTGTCGCTGCCTCGATCAGACAGGTCGGGATCGTCCATCCGGTCCTGGTAGTCGGCCGGATGCTTCGAGACCCACGCCGAGGCGAGCTTCCGCTCGTCCTCGTCCGGCTCCGGCACCACCTGGCCTTTGGAGAGGACGGTGATCCCTGAATCCGTGACCTGGAAACCCCGCCTCTTGTCGAGTCGGACGTCGAGGCCAATCGTTGCCCCGGGCGGAACGACCACGTTCTTGTCGAGAATCACCCTGTTGAGGACCGCGCCCTCGCCGATGACGCAACCGTCCATCACGACCGAGTCGAGAACGCGCGCGCCCGCGTTCACACGCACATCGTGCGAGAGGACGGAACCCTCGACCGACCCGCCCGTCACCACCACACCGCTTGCGACGATGGAGTCGAGCGCCGAGCCCACGCTGCCGCCTATGCCGCGCACGAACTTGGCGGGCGGCGAGACGAACTGCCGGGTGTAGATAGGCCACTTCGCGTTGTAGAGGTTGAAGACAGGCAACGGCGAGATGAGGTCCATGTGAGCCTCATAGAAGGAATCGATCGTGCCTACGTCGCGCCAGTAGGTGCGGTCACGTTCGGTTGAGCCCGGAATCTCGTTCCTTGTGAAGTCATAGACTCCAGCCTCGCCGCGTTCCACGAAGTAGGGCACGATGTCCCCGCCCATGTCGTGCTTGGTATCGAGGCGTTCCGCGTCGCGCTTGAGTGCCTCGACGAGGGCGTCTGAGTCGAAGACGTAGTTCCCCATCGAGGCGAGGAACTGATCGGGATCGTCGGGAAGCCCTGGGGTCGTGGGGGGCTTCTCGACGAAGGCCGAGATGTGGCCCGGGTTTGAGGCGTCCGTCTCGATCACGCCGAATTGGTTCGCCATGTTCAGCGGCTGACGCACGGCTGCGACGGTCGCCTTCGCGCCGGATTCAATATGCGACTGGACCATCTGGTCGAAGTCCATGCGGTACACATGGTCCGCGCCGACGACGACGACGATGTCGGGCTGGTCGTCGTGGATGAGATTGAGCGACTGGTAGATGGCATTCGCGCTGCCGAGGAACCAACTCTTGCCGACGCGCTGCTGCGCGGGAACGGATGCGACGTAGTTCTGGAGGAGCGGCGTCAGTCGCCACGTCTCCGAGATGTGCCGGTCCAAGCTGTGGGACTTGTACTGCGTCAAGACCACGATCCGGCGGTAGCCGGAGTTCACCAGATTGGACAGGGCAAAGTCGATCAGCCGGTATGCCCCGCCGAACGGAACGGCGGGCTTTGCCCGGTCCGCCGTGAGCGGCATGAGCCGCTTTCCCTCTCCACCGGCCAAGACGATTGCCAATACTCGTTTCGGCGCCATGGCGCACCCCCGTCTCTCATCATCGGCCCGTTGTGCCCCTCCGGCGCTGGAGGAGGCCTCCCGGTTCACACTAGAACACGTACCCAGCAGCGACTACGTTGGTGCCGTGCGAATTGACATTGTGACCAAAGAGTTTCCCCCAGAGATCTACGGCGGGGCAGGGGTGCACGTCTCCGAGCTGAGCAAAGTGCTCGCACGGGAGGTTGATCTGCGTGTTCATGCTTTCGGCGCGCCTCGCGATCCTGAAGTCGGCGGGGCAGCTGTCACGTCACACCAGGTTCCGCCTCAGCTCGCGGGGGCGAACGCGGCGCTGCAGACGCTCGGCATCGACGTCGACATCGTTCCCGCGGTTTCCGGAGCGGACATCGTGCATTCGCACACGTGGTACGCCAACATGGCGGGACACATCGCATCGATCCTGTACGGCATCCCGCACGTTCTCAGCGCGCACAGCCTCGAGCCGCTGCGGCCGTGGAAGACGGAGCAGCTGGGCGGGGGCTATCGTCTCTCGTCCTGGGTGGAAAAGACGGCGTACGAGGCGGCGTCAGCGATCATCGCTGTGTCCCACGGCATGCGCGATGACATCCTCCGCTGCTACCCAGATGTCGATCCAAGCAACGTGCGAGTCGTGCACAACGGTATCGACGTCTCGCTCTGGGGCAGGGACGAAGGCACCAACTACCTTGAGGCGCTCGGCGTCGATCCCGCGAAGCCATCGGTCGCGTTCGTCGGCCGCAACACTCGGCAGAAGGGCGTGCCTTACCTGCTCCGAGCGGCGGCCAAGCTGCCCGCGGACGTCCAGCTCGTGCTATGCCTCGGGGCCGCGGACACCCCGGAGCTCGCCAAGGAGACTGGAGCGCTCATCGACAGCCTGAAGGCGGAGCGCGAAGGCGTGATCGTGATCGAGCGCATGCTGCCCCGAGCCGAGCTGATTCAGGTCCTGAGCCACGCGACCGCGTTCGCGTGTCCGAGCATCTACGAGCCCCTCGGTATCGTGAACCTCGAGGCCATGGCGTGCGGTGCCGCAGTGGTCGCGACAGCGACCGGAGGCATTCCTGAGGTCGTCGACCACGGAACGACCGGACTGCTCGTTCCGATTGAGCAGGTCACCGACGGCACCGGGACCCCGCTCGACCCGGAGAAGTTCATCGCCGACTTCGCGGCGGCGCTCACCCAAGTCGTCTCCGACCCCGCGCGGGCCCGGGAGATGGGCGAGGCCGGCCGTCTTCGCGCGGAACGGAACTTCTCGTGGGACAGCATCGGCAAGGAGACCCTCGAGGTCTACCGCTCTGTGCTCGCCTAGCTCTTCCCTTCAGCGCTCCTACGCTGCGGCACTCCTTATTTCAGGGAGCGGACGACGACGGCGAGCGACCCGCGTGGGCCGCTCGCCGTCGTCGTTATTGGACTTGGGCAGCCGGATTGGACTTGGGCAGCCGGATCGACTTGGGCAGCCGGACGGTGAAGGGCGTCAGTCCCGGCTGACGTTGATCTTCGTGGGACCCGGCCCACCCTCGGTGGCCGCCGGCACACGGATCTCGAGCACGCCGTCCTTGTAGCTCGCCCTGATGTCCTCCTGGCGGGCCCCCCGGGGCAGTTGCACGGTACGTGCGAACGAGCCATACCGGAACTCGGAGCGGTAGCCTTCCTTGCCGCTGTTCTCCGTGCTCTCCTGTCGCTCGGCGCGGATGTTGAGTTCTCCGTTGTGGACGCTGACGTCGACGTCCCTCTCGGGGTCTATGCCAGGCAGCTCCGCGCGCACGACGAGCGTCTCGCCCTCTCGGTACTCTTCAACGCGCAGCCATCCCGTGTCCCAATCGCCTTCCATGAAGCGCCGGACTTGCTCGGGAAACCCGAAACGGCGGAACGGCGGCGGGACGGGCATGTCCCAGTTCCCGCGACGGGACCATCCATCACCCATGGCAACCTCCTCGTGGGTCTTGCCCGGTCCTTTGGCCGGGTCTTGCCCTCAGGCTAGAC
This sequence comes from Sinomonas terrae, assembly GCF_022539255.1. NCBI lineage: Bacteria > Bacillati > Actinomycetota > Actinomycetes > Micrococcales > Micrococcaceae > Sinomonas > Sinomonas terrae. Next base: position 2,283,508 of record NZ_JAKZBV010000001.1, on the reverse strand, counting down.
CTCACGAATCGCGGCGGGGAAGGTGCCGGAAACCGGCTCAGAGCGAACACGCACAAGGGTCTCAGGACTTTGGCCCGGAGTTCTTGGTGTGCTTCTCGAGCCTGGGGGCTTCACCGGAGGCGCGCTGGGCCTCGAGGTACGCCGCCGCTTCGGCCTGGCGCTCTGCTTCTGCGCCTGTCGCGATGCTCGCTCGCAAGTGCTCAGACCCGTATCCGAACGCTGCGACGAGGTCGAGGGCGTGAGGGCGGAGCTTGGCAAGGAGCCGATTGATGTACTCCCCGACGGTGCGTCCGCGCTGCATGCTGAGCCGGCCGTTCATGAGGTACCACGCGAGATGCTTCTCGATGAGTGAGAGGCCGAAGAGATCCCGGAGCCACGTGAGGACCTTCCGTGTCGCGGGGTCGGTGATCCCGGCTAGTGATTCGGTGAACGCTTCCCACTGCAGAAGCTCGCCGTGGGCGCGTGCGGCCTCGATGAGTTCGTTCTGGTGCGCGTTGAAGCGTGCGGCAGCCTCGGCTTGGGGGAGTCGGCTGGCCCCGTGGAGGGCTTGGGCCACTTGGGCCACCATTGTCTGGACGCGATCGGCGAGCAGGAGGCGCTGGGTGTCCTCGTCGCGGAGCGCGAGCGCCGCGCGCTGAGCGCGGCCGCTGTCGCGGACGAATTGGGCGACGGCGCCCAGCCCGGTCTTGTAGGCGACCCCGGCTGCCTGGCCGAGCGCGAACTTGGCGAGCGCCCCGACGCTGACGCCACGGAACTCCTTCGCGTAGTCGTTGAGGAGCCGCTTGGCGACGAGCTGTAGGAGCACATTGTTGTCCCCCTCGAAAGTCGCGTAGACGTCGAGGTCCGCGCGAAGCGAGGCGAAGCGGTTCTCGATGAGGAAGCCCGAACCGCCACAGGCCTCGCGGCACTCTTGGAGGATGTCGAGCGAGTTCCACGTGGAGAGCGGTTTGAGGGCCGCTGCCAGGGTCTCGAGGTCCTGCCGGTCCTGGTCGGTGTCGCTTCGGCCCGAGAAGACGCCGTCGAACTTCTCGAGGAGCTGTTCGTGGGCGAAGCTCATCGCGTAGGTGGTCGCGAGGCGGGGGAGGAGTCGGCGCTGGTGCCGCTGGTAGTCGAGGAGAACCTCTTCGGCGGCGTCGGACGACGCGTTGAACTGTCTCCGCTCTTCGGCATAGCGGATGGCCACCGTGAGCGCGAGCTTCGACGCGGCGGTCGCAGCACCGTCCAAGGAGACTCTGCCTTGGACAAGCGTGCCAAGCATAGTGAAGAAGCGTCGCCCCGGGCTTGCGATCGGTGATGAGTACGTGCCGTCAGGCGCGACGTCCCCATAGCGGTTGAGGAGGTTGGTGCGGGGCACACGGACGTGGTCGAAGTGGAGGCGTCCGTTGTCGATGCCGTTGAGCCCGCCCTTGATGCCGTCGTCCTCACCGCCGATGCCGGGAAGGAACTCGTGCGTCTCACGGTCACGGAGTGGAACGAAGAACGCGTGGACGCCATGGTTGACGCCCTTCGTGATGAGTTGGGCGAACACGACGGCGGCCAGTCCGTCTTTCGCCGCGTTCCCGATGTAGTCCTTCCAGGCCGCCCTGAAGGGAGTGTGGATGATGAACTCTTCCGCCTTCGGGTCGTACGTGGCACTGGTGGCGATGCTCGCGACGTCGGATCCGTGCCCGATCTCGGTCATCGCGAAGCAGCCCGGAATGTCGAGGGACATGATTCCGGGGAGCCATTTCGCGTGGTGCTCCTCTGTACCGAGGTGAAGCACAGCGGCGCCGAAGAGGCCCCACTGGACGCCGGCCTTGATCTGGAGTGAGGGGTCGGCAGCAACGAGTTCCTCGAAGCCGGCGATATTCGCACCGTGGTCCTCGTAGCCTCCGTGTTCCCTCGGGTAGGCCCGGTGCACGGCCTTGTGGTCCACGAGGTACTTGAGCTGGCTGAAGACCCGCTCGCGGTGTTCGTGATGAGTGAGTCCCTCGATCTTGTGGAGTTCAGGGTGGCCGGCGAGCTCGCGGGCCTCGCGCCGGGTGCTGGCCCACGTGCCGAGGAGCTGTTCGGCGAGCGCGGCGACGTCGACGCGTGCGGCGTCGTCGGCGTCGTCGCCAAGGTCTGCGGATGCCGCAGCGTCGGGGGCTTCGGAGGCAAGTTCTGTCATGGTTTTCCCTTCTTCTCACCGTTATGCAGGGGGGCGTTTGATGGAGAGGCGGTGCCCGCGAGCGGACCTGCCTTCGATTCCTCTGCCTCTGTGGCTATGCCGGCGTAGAGCCAGTCGGCGATGAGCCCGGCCATGGCGTCGAGGGTTGGCTTGGTTTGATCGTCGGGGGCTTCCAGCCAGCGTTCGCCCGCGGCGCGGACGAGCCCCATCGCGGCGGTCGGCCAGAAGGTGATGGTGTCTTGGCGCCCGGGGGAGAGGAGGCGGCGCATGGGCTCCTCGATCATGCCGCCGACGGCGCCGAAGAAGTTGCCGAAGGCTGCCCCGGCTTCGGCGTCCGCCTGGCTTCCCGGAGGCACACGCGTGACGAATTCGTACACGTGAGGAGAACTCGCCGCCATGCCGAGATAGGCAGTCACCATCGCACGGAGGCCTTCGTATGGAGACTCGGCGGCGCGAGCTGCCTCGGCAATGCGCTCCTGCATGCGCGTCAGGACCACCTCGCCCATCGCGGCCTGAAGACCTGCCTTGTCTCCGAAGTAGCGGTAGAAGACCGACTTCGAGGTCCCCGCATCGGCCGCGATGTCGTCCATCGGGGCTTCCGGGCCGAGGCGGTGGACGGCGTGGCGCGCGGCTCGGATGAGGTCCCTGCGTCGTTCCTCCCGGTGGTTCGCCCAGCGCGCAGCACGCCCGTCGACGGCGGGCCGGGGCTCGTCGTCGTGCGCGGGTGGGGCGATGACGGCACGTTCGAAACTCTGGTCCGCAGGGGGGAGGTTCACGATACCCAGCGTATCAGGTACGCTTGGTATCGGTAACTCAGCTCACACCTCTGGCCGCCCGTGCGTGCGGTCTATTTCAGGGAGGCATGATGTCCACGCTGCGCAAGGCCGTCGTCGTCGGCGGCAACCGTATCCCCTTCGCCCGAGCGAACGGCGCCTATGCCATGACCTCGAACCAAGACATGCTCACGGCCGCCCTCGACGGGCTGGTGGCGCGCTATGGCCTGCAGGACGAGCGGATCGGCGAGGTGGCGGCGGGCGCCGTCCTCAAGCATTCACGCGACTTCAATCTCACGCGTGAGGCTGTCCTCGGCTCCGCGCTCTCGTCCGAAACGCCGGCCTATGACGTCCAGCAGGCCTGTGCAACGGGCCTCGAAACGGTGCTCGGCCTCTCGGACAAGATCAAGCTCGGCCGCATCGATTCCGCGGTGGCGGCCGGAGTCGACAGCGCTTCGGACGCGCCGATCGTGGTGAGCGAGGGGCTCCGCCATGCCCTGCTCGAGCTCAGTCGCGCGAAGACCGCCCAGCAGAAGCTCAGGGCCCTTTCCAAGGTTCGTCCGAAGGACGTCGCGCCCGTCGCCCCGGGCACGAATGAGCCGCGTACCGGCCTTTCCATGGGCGAACACCAGGCGCTCACAACGGCGCAATGGGATATCAGCCGGGAGGCGCAGGACGAGCTGGCCCTCGCGAGCCACCGGAACCTCGCCGAGGCGTATGAGCGCGGGTTCTTCGACGACCTCATCACGCCGTATCGCGGTCTCACCCGCGACGCGAACCTGCGACCCGATACATCGATGGAAAGGCTGGGATCCCTCAAGACGGTGTTCGGGCGGCAGCTCGGGGATCGGGCCACGATGACGGCGGGCAACTCCACGCCGCTGAGCGACGGCGCGTCGAGCGTCCTGCTTGCCTCGGAGGAGTGGGCCCAATCGCGCGATTTGCCCATATTGGCAGATCTCGTCGACGGAGAAGCAGCCGCGGTCGACTTCGTGCACGGCAAGGACGGGCTCCTCATGGCGCCGGTCTTTGCAGTGCCGCGCCTGCTCGGCCGGCTGGGCCTGACGTTCGAGGACATCGACTATTTCGAGATCCATGAGGCATTCGCCTCCACCGTGCTGTGCCATCTCGCCGCTTGGGAGGACGAGGAATTCTGCCGTGAGCGGCTCGGCCTCGACGGGGCTTTCGGAAAGGTCGACCGCGCCAAGCTCAACGTGAACGGTTCGTCGCTCGCGGCTGGGCACCCGTTCGCCGCGACCGGCGGACGAATCGTCGCTGCGCTTGCGAAGCAGCTTCACGAGCGCGGGTCCGTCGGCGGGCGTCCTGCCCGTGGCCTCATCTCCGTGTGTGCTGCCGGGGGGCTCGGCGTGGCCGCCGTGCTCGAGGCTCGCTGAGGGGGCAGAGTGACTGACAAGTACACAGCCCTGGTGAGCCGCGGATGGGGCCGCGACGTGGCAAAGCGGCTCGGCCTGCCGCAGCCCGTCGAGCTGCGCCGCTACAGTTCTGGCGACCCCCTTCTGCCCGGACCGGCACTCCTGATCGGCTCGGGTCCCTCGGCCGGGATGCTTGAAGCTGCCCTTTCAAGCTGGGGAGTCGAGGTTCGGCGCGAGGGGGCCCCGAACGTGGCCGCGCCCCGAGCAGCGGACGACGGCGCGCGCTCGCCAAAGATCGGCGCGATCGTGCTCGTGCTGGACGGGATCGAGCGCCCCGAAGACCTGAGCGCTCCCTTGCTCGCGGCGGGGCATGCGCTTCGGTCCCTTGCCCCCTCCGGTCGCGTCATAACGCTGTCCCGGCGGGCATCGACCCAGGATGAGCCGGCGCTGGGAGCTGCGCGTCAAGGAGTCGAGGGCGCCCTCCGCTCGCTCGCGAGGGAACTCCGTGCAGGAGCCACAGGCAACGGCATTCTGCTCGCCGAGGATGTCCGCGCCGACGCCCCGAGCGTGCTCGGGTCGCTGCGCTTCCTGCTCTCGGGTCGCTCGGCGTTCGTCGACGGCCAGTTCCTCACTGTGGGTACGTCCGCGGGTGAGCTGCCCGCCGACCCCGAGCGCCCGCTTGACGGGAAGGTCGCGGTCGTGACGGGTGCCGCGCGCAACATCGGGGCGGCGATCGCCAAGACGCTCGCACGGGACGGTGCGAAGGTCGTGGCGGTGGATGTTCCGGCAGCCGGGGAGTCCCTGGTCCAGGTGGCCAATGAGGTTCACGGCACGGCGCTCCAGCTCGACATCACCCGGCCGGACGCCGGGGAGCAGATTCTCCAGCACTCCCTCAGCCGCCACGGGCGCTTGGACATCGTGGTCCACAACGCGGGGATCACGCGCGACAAGCTGCTCGCCAACATGGATGCGGCGAAATGGGACTCGGTGATCGAGGTCAATATTGCCGCCCAGCTGCGGATCAACGACTCGCTCTTGGCCTCCGAGGGTTTCGGCGACGGTGCGCACATCGTCTCTGTCTCGTCGACAAGCGGGATCGCCGGGAACCGCGGCCAGACGAACTACGCTGCGTCCAAGGCGGGCGTGATCGGCATGGTGCGTTCGACGGCGGCACGGCTGGCAGCGCGCGGCGGGACGGCCAACGCCGTCGCCCCGGGGTTCATCGAGACTGAGATGACAGCCAGGATTCCCTTCGCTATGCGCGAGGTGGCCCGCCGTCTCAACTCGCTCCAGCAGGGCGGCCGCCCCCAGGACGTCGCCGAGGCCATTGCCTTCCTCGCCTCGGACGGCGCTGCCGGCATCTCCGGAAACGTGCTGCGCGTCTGCGGTCAGAACTGGATGGGCCAGTGAGCGCGCCAGCTCGTGGTCTCGAGACTGTCGAGCTCCCCGAGATGCCCTCGCTGTCGAGGCTGTATGTCGCTGCAGCCCGCGACGCAGCGAAGAAGCTCGTGGGCAAGGCGACCGCGAGAGCGTCCCTTCCCAAGGCACGGCATCACATCTCCGGCGTACGGCCTGACCTGAACAGGATGACCGAGTATCAGGCGCTCCTAGGCGAGACGAAGCGCGATATGGCACCCGCGGGCTACATCCATACGCTCGCATTTCCGGCGGCGATGTCAGTCATGGGCCGGGACGACTTCCCGCTCCCTCTGCTCGGCATGGTGCATTTGAGCAATCACGTCGAATACCGTGTCCCGATCTTCTACGGCGACCTCCTCGAAGTCACGGCCTGGGCCGAGAACCTTACGGGCCATCGCTCAGGGACCCAGGTCGAGCTCGTCGTCGAGGTGCACCACGCAGGGAACGACGACGTCGCGTGGCGCGGCATATCGACCTATCTCGCCAAAGGCGTCTACCTGCCGGGCCTCGACAAGCCCGGACTGAACGGCGAGCGCGGTGAGTTCCGCGCGCCTCTTCCGACGGCCCTGTGGCGTCTTGGCTCCGAGACCGGCCGCGAGTACGCCGCCGTCTCGGGCGACTTCAACCCGATCCACCTGAGCTCCATTTCGGCTCGTGCCCTCGGCATGCGGCGTTCAATCGCGCACGGAATGTACACGGCCTCGCGTGCTCTGGCCGAGGTGGGGCCGCAGAAGGGCGACACCTTCGAGTGGGCTGTGACGTTCGAGGCGCCCGTTTTCCTTCCAACACGAGTGTGCCTCAACATCAAGGACCTCGCCGACGACGACGGCGTGTGGGAACGGTCGGAATTCGTGGGGTGGAGCCCGTCGTCGGGGCGGCGACACTTCAGCGGGACTGTCGCCCGGCTCTGATGCCGGCGGGCACCGTTCCCTCTCTGGGAAAAAACGAATGCCCCCGGTCTCAGAACCGGGGGCATTCGACTGTGCGCGGAGGGGGACTTGAACCCCCACGCCCTAATCGGGCACTAGCACCTCAAGCTAGCGCGTCTGCCATTCCGCCACCCGCGCAGGTGGTCGCCGGAGTCATCACGCACTCGGTGTTTCTCCGGGGCAACGAGTAAATACTCTACACCATTCCGGTGTCTTCTTCCGCCATCCGGCTCCGCGGCGAGGCGACCGGAACCGTCTGAAAAACGCGAATGCCCCGGTCGAAAGACCGGGGCATTCCACTGTGCGCGGAGGGGGACTTGAACTCCTCCGCGCCCTCTCGCGCCCGAAACCACTGGTGCGCGTTCTGCCGCAGAAAATCAACGATCCACGCCATGTAACCTGTGGATAATTACGTTCGGATACCTCAACGTACACGACCTTTAGCACCTGAGTTAGCACTTTTAGCAGCGCTCAGGGCCATTGGCTACCCGCTCGCAGCCCGAGCCCACCGCTTGCGGATCTCCCTTGTGTACGCGTGGACACAGATTCGACTCTCCTTGCGGCATACCGTGAAAGCTGCCCCCCGCAGGGCAAAGCGCACAGCTCGCCGAGGAAGGGAAGACAGTCATGGCAACGAGATCAGTGACCGATGCGTCCTTCGACACCGAGGTGCTCGGCTCGGCCAAGCCGGTGATCGTGGATTTCTGGGCAGAGTGGTGCGGCCCCTGCCGCATGCTCTCCCCAGTTCTGGAGCAGCTGGCGGCCGATCACGGCGAAAAGGTGGAGGTGGTGAAGGTGAATGTTGACGAGAGCCCTGAGACGTCCGCCCGGTACGGAATCACATCCATTCCCTCCGTCCTTCTGTTCGAGGGCGGGGTGCAGAGGGTCTCTGTGGTCGGCGCTCGTCCCAAGGAGCACCTCGAGCGGGAATTCGCCGAGTACCTGCGCTAGGCGGTCCCGATCGGTAGGCTCCGAGAACCAGCCCGCATGGGGGCGGCCGCGGTCCTCCTGCGTGTCGACCGCCACGGAATTCCCCAGGGCTTTCGCCACGGAATTCCCCAGTGCCTGATGCGATGGTAGCCGGACGACGGCGTGAGCAGGGAGCCCTGAGAGTGCCTCGCTGACGGCTTTGGCGGCGCCTGTTTAGGGCAGGCGTTTCTGTCCTGTTCTGGGTCAGTGCGTGGCGGGTCGTCGCCGCGCCCGGTAGGAGCCGGCCTGGATGGTGATCTGGTAGGCGTTGTTGACGAGCCGGTCCAGGAGGGACTCGGCGACGACCTGGTTCGGGAACAGGGGGTACCACTCCTGGGGTGCCCGGTTGGTGGTGACGACGATGGAGCGGGCGGGGCGCTCGTTGACGATCTCGTAGAGGTCGTCGCCCTGGGCCGGGGTGAACTCGCGCATCGCGAAGTCGTCCAGGATCAGCAGGTCGGGCTTGGTGTAGGCGCGCAGGCGATGGGCCCAGCTCCCGTCCGCGTGCCCGCCGGCGAGGTCGGCCAGGACCCGGGAGGTGGCGGCGAACCGGACGGTGTGCCCGGCCCGGATGGCCTGGTGCCCGAACGCGGTGGCGATGTGGGTCTTGCCGGAGCCGACGGCGCCGCTGATGATCACGTGCTGGCCGGTGCGGACCCATTCGGCGTTGGCGAGGTCGCGGATCCGGGCGGCGGGGATGCCGGGGTCGGCGGTGAAGTCGAAGTTCTCGATCCTGCCGTCGGATTCGAACTTCGCGGCCCTGGTGCGCCGCTCCAATGCCGCGGAGTCGCGGCGGTTGATCTCGTCCAGGCACAGGGCCTGGAGGAAGTCCAGGAACCCGAGCTGGCCCTCGGCGGCTTGGGCGAGCCGGTTCTCGAGGGAGTCGAGCATCCCGGAGAGGCGCAGGGTGCGCAGGGAGGCGGCGAGCTGGGTGCGGTCGGCTCCCGCGGGGCTTGGAAGGGCCGGGGCGGTGCTGGGCGTGGTGGTCATGGTGGTTCTCCTCTTCGTCGTGATGGGCGCGCGCCCCCGGCCGGCACGCCGGCCGGGGGCATGCGTTCGCGTCTGCGGGGTTCAGCTGGCGGTGAAGGCGCCGGGGCCGCGGAGGTAGGCGCCGGCGCCGTTGTCGCCGTTGGAGCGCACGGGCAGGACGGTCACGCCTGCGGTCAGGAGGCCCCGGACGGTCTTCAGGGTCGGGTCCCCGGCCGCGATCGCCGCGGCGCAGGCGGTCTCCACCGCCTCGGGGCGGTGGGTGCCGGCGAGGCGGATGATGCCCTGCGCGGCGCGGATCCGGTGCACCGCCGGCTCCTCCAGCAGCCCCTCGACCAGGGCCGCGGCGGCAGGGCCGATCAGGGAAGAATTCTCCCGGCACCATGCCGCGTCCCGGGTGAAGAACCCTGCGGCCGCGGGCGGGTAGTCGGACAGGTCGGTCTGGCGTCCCTTGGCGATCCTGGGGTGGACCTTCGCGATCGCCCCGTCGAGGTGGAACTCGACCGTCGTGCCGCTCAGCCGCACGTCCAGGCGGGTCCCGACGAGCTGGTAGGGCACCGAGTAGAGCACCCCCTTGACCGAGGCGTGGCAGTCCGATCCGACCATGGCGGTGCGCCACTCGGCGGGCTCGAGCCTGCGGGGCGGCAGCGGGACCAGGGCCGGGCGCTCCACCGCGGCCAGGACCTCCCAGGACGTCTGCCCGGCCAGGGCCCTGGGCTTGTGGGCCCCGGCGACGTCGCGGCACCACCGCACGGCCTCGGCGCGCATCTGCGCCATCGAGGTGAAGGACCTGCCGGCCCAGAACGAGCCGCGCACGTACTGGACCATCCGCTCCACGTGCGGCTTGTCCTTGGGCCTGTTCCCCCTGGCCGGGTCCAGCAGGGTCCCGTAGTGCTCGGCCAGCTCGGCGTAGGCCCGGTTGAGCTTGGGGTCGTAGAGGTCGGGCCTGATGACCCCGGCCTTGAGGTTGTCCGAGGTGATCCGGCGCGGGACGCCCTCGAAGAGCTCGAACGCGGCCACGTGCGCGTTCGTCCACACCGTCTGGTCCATCCGGGTCGTGGGATAGACGAAGGGCAGCTTCGAGAACGGCAGCGTGAGCACGAACGCCCACACCCGGTGGCCCCTGCCGGTCTCCGGGTCGCGCCAGTGCCCGAGCATGCCATAGTCGACCTCGCCGAGCTCTCCCGGCGCGGACGGGGGCTTGAGCACCGTGGGCTTCCGCCCCGCCCGCCCGGCATCGGGCAGGGTCGCGGCCAGCCAGCGGTAGAACGAGCGCTGCGAGGCGTTCACCCCGTGCTCGTCCACGAGGCGCTGGTGGACCACGGCCCCGGCGACCCCGGCCTCCAGCTGCTCCCTGACCCACTCGATGCGGGCGTCGAACTCCGGCCAGGAGACCTGCCGCAGCCTCCCGTCCACCACCGTCGGGAACCAGCCCGCGACCATGTCCCGCCACTCCTCGGCGTTCAGCCCGAGCCCCGGGGACAGGCCCTCGGCCTCGGCCGGGGCAAGGTACTTCGCCACAGTCTTGCGGTCCATGCCCAACGACACTGCCAGCTCGCTCTTCGAGCGGCCCGCGTCCCAGTGCATGAACAGTTCGATCAGATCCATCGCTGCCACACTCCTACGCGCCAAACCACGAACCCCGCCTCCGGCCCGACCATCGGACCCGAGGCAAGGCTCTCGGACAAGGCACCGGCGGCGCGTGACGTCATCCCCATGGGAATTCCGTGGCGAACCACCGCTCAAGGTGGGGAAATCCGTGGCGAGAACCGACCTACGAGTGAGGAATTACGCGGCGGACGACACCTGCGGGTGCAGTCTGGCATTCCGGGCGCGGTGCAGCGGGCTTGGGCCACAGATCTGCCGCGAGCGAGATCCCTAAGGCGGAATAGATGGAACCTTGCCCCATCTCGGATTACGCCCTGATCTCGGACTGCCGGTCCGCTGCCCTGGTCAGCTCCGAGATCCCTAAGGAAGGCGGAATAGATGGAACCTTGCCCCATCTCGGATTACGCCCTGATCTCGGACTGCCGGTCCGCTGCCCTGGTCAGCTCCGAGATCCCTAAGGAAGGCGGAATAGATGGAACCTTGCCCCATCTCGGATTACGCCCTGATCTCGGACTGCCGGTCCGCTGCCCTGGTCAGCTCGGACGGATCCATTGACTGGCTGTGCTTCCCCCATTTCGACAGCCCCGCCGTCTTCGGCCGACTGCTTGGGGCCGGGGCAGGGTTCTGGTCCATCCGTCCCGATCGCGAGACGTTGCGCACAACCCGCGACTCCTAGGCTGCTGCGTTCTTCGAGCATGCCGAGGTGGGTGACGGACAGGAGCCAGCTTGCGGCGACCCAGTGCCTGCCGCGCGGAGGGGCGGAAAGCGCCGAATGCGGTGTGCAGGATCGTTGCCTCGGCCAGGGCCGGGGAATGGTTGATTGCTTCCCGGCCGGAGCGCAGGGCGGCCCTGCCCAGGAAGCGCACCCATGCGGCAGGGCCCCAGCCTTCGTCTTTGAGTCCTTGGAGGAGCCGGTTGGTGGCGGAGCGGCTGGAAGGAGCCGTGACCTCCCCGCCGATGGCGGGGCGGCCGGGCGCTGCGGGTGGGTGCTCAGGCAACGGTATTGCGGGCCGGGGCCTGTTCTGGGCTCGTCGCGTCCTCGGAGCGGATCTCGGCGCGCTCGTTGTAGAAGGCGATCAGGTCCTTGAGGTGTCCCGCGTCGGGCAGTGTCTGCTCGTAGCTCCAGGCGATGTTCCGACCCCGGGGGTCGGCGCCGCGGACGGACCAGTAGGACGCGCGTCCCTTGTACGGGCAGAGGCTGGTGCGCTCAGACGGCTCCAGGAGAGCGAAGTCCACGTCGCTTCGCGCAAGGTAGGTCCGCACGGGGAGCATTGTCTCGTAGACCAGCACCGGGCTGGTGCTCTCGGCGAGGACCATGCCGTTGAACTCGACTCGAACCCGTTGGGAGCCCGGTCGGGCGTCGACGCGGTGGAAGGGGTCGCGCGGGTGGCCCTCGATGTCCTGCCCGTCTTCCCTCCACCGGTCGAAGGCCCCGAAATCCAGCAGCAGGAACTGGGAGAGGTCCGGGTCGTCGGGCCTGAACGCGGCGGCAGGCAGGGCGAATCCGGAGCCCCACAGGGTCAGTTCCTGCCCGGGGCCGTGGCTCCGGCCGAATGCCGAGACAGGCCCCGCGCCGGCGGCAGGTGCCGCCTCGGCCGCAATGTCCTCTTCGGGCACAGCGTAGCCAGGGATGACCCGGTGGGCTTCCCAGACCAGGATTGCCCGGCGGGAGTCGACCAGGGTTCGGCCCGCTGCCTCAGCGCGGATACGCTTCGCCGTCGGCTCGTAGCGCAGCTGCCCCTGGAGCCTGCGCATCTCTTCCTGCATCTGAACGGCCATGGCCGGTGGTCCTTTCCGCTGTCGGTGGTTCCTGTCCGTCCCGTCTCATGTGGGATGGGGTCTGCGTCCGGCTTCGGGCGGTGGCCCTAGGCAAGGCCAGCCCCCTGCTCCTCGGGTTGCGCGGCCACGTCGGTCTCGGCCCGCGGCGCCGTCCGCGACCTGAGCATCACTCGGGCGAATGCCGCGCCGCCGAGGAAGACGAGCCCGGCGACCCAGGTGTTGACCCGCAGCCCGAGGATCAGATTGGCGTAGTCCGAGCGCATGAGCTCGATGACGAAGCGGCCAGCCGTGTACAGCATGACGTAGAGCGAGAACTCGGCCCCGCGCGGCAGGCGGAACCGGCGGGACGCGAAGATGATCGCGAATCCGCCGAGCGTGCACCACACGGCTTCGTAGAGGAACGTGGGCTGGAAGTAGCCGAGGACGATCGGGGTTCCGTCCGAGCCCAGGGCGGCGGCGCCGGTGGCTGGGTCCATCTGATGGATCTGGAGGCCCCAGGGCAGCGTGGTCGGGTCCCCGTAGAGCTCATTGTTGAACCAGTTGCCGAGGCGCCCGAGCGCCTGGGCGAACAGGAGTCCCGGGGCGAGCGCGTCGGCGAAGGCGGGAAGGCTCGCCTTGGCTCGCCGGCAGCCGATCCAAGCCCCCAGGCCGCCGAGGGCGATGGCGCCCCAGATCCCGAGGCCGCCGTCCCAGATGGCGAACGCGTTCCACGGGTTCCTGCCGGGCAGGAAGTAGATCTCGGGGTCGGTGATGACGTGGTAGATGCGCCCGCCGACGATGCCGAACGGCACCGCCCAGAGCGCGATGTCGAGGACCTGGCCCGGTCTGCCTCCGCGGTTCACCCAGCGGCGGCTCGTGAGCCAGAGCGCCACGGCGATGCCCGCGAGGATGCACAGCGCATAGAAGTGGATCGAGAGCGGGCCGATCTTGACCGCGTTGACGTTCGGCGACGGGATGTACGTGGGAACCGACATGGACATCATCGGGGAACCCGGGTGTTCTCAGCCGGTCCTGCTGGCCGGGCTTGTTGGTGGCTCATCATGGCAGCCTCCCGAGGGCGTCTTCGACCGCCCTGTGGAAGGTGGGGTAGGCGTAGATCATCTCCCGCAGCCGCCGGATCGGGGTGCGTTCGTGGACGGCGAGGGTGAGCATGGACAGGACCTCTCCGCCGGTGGGGCCGGCGGAAGTCGCGCCGACGAGGATGCCGCGCTCCGCATCGGCGACGAGCTTGATCAGGCCCTGGTTGCCAGCCTTATGGATCCACCCCCGGGCGGAGGAGGGGATCTGGGCGGTCGCTGTCGCGACTTCGAGGTCCTTCTCGCGCGCCTGACGTTCGGTGAGGCCGACGGCGCCGACCTCCGGGTCGGTGAAGGTCACCCGGGGCACGGCATGGTATTCCGCCCCGGCGGTCTCCTCGCCCAGGATGTGGCTGGCGGCGATCCCGGCCTGGTACATGGAGACGTGGGTGAAGGCGCCATGCCCGGTGATGTCGCCGATGGCGTAGACGCCGTCGATGATGCGCAGGTGCTCGTCCGTGGGGACGGAGCGGGCGCCGGTGTCGACCCCGATGGAGGCGAGCCCTAGGGCATCGAAGTCGACCCTGCGGCCCGTGGCGACGAGGAGCCGCTCGGCGGTGTACGTCCGGCCGCCGGCCCGGACGGTGAACGCGGTCCCGTCGTGCTCGATGGATTCGGCCCGGGTTCCGGTGTGGATGCCGATACCTTCGGCGGGGAGCACGTCTTCGACGAGCCGGCTGGCTTCGGGCTCCTCGAGGGGAAGGAGGGTGTCGAGGGCTTCGAGGACCTCGATGCGGGTGCCGAAGCGCGCGAAGGCCTGGGCGAGTTCGAGGCCGATGGGCCCACCGCCCAGGACGATCAGGGATTCGGGGGCGTCCTTGGCGGCGATGACCTCGCGGTTGGTCCAGTACGGGGTGCCGGCCAGGCCGGGGATGGGTGGGACGGCGGGGTCGGTGCCGGTGTTGAGCAGGATCGCCCGGGAGGCTTCGAAGTCCTGCCCGTCGACGCTGACCGTCTTCGGGCCGGTGATCCGTGCAGTGCCTCGGACGAAGCGTCCGCCGGCCTTCTCGAAGCGCTCGACGGCGACGGTGTCGTCCCAGTCGTCGGTGGCCTCGTCGCGGATGCGCTGGGCGACGGTGGCGAAGTCGGGGACTGCCTGGGACGTCCCGGCCAGCTCCGGGACCCGGCGGGCCTCGGCGAGGGAGTCGGCCGCGCGGATCATCATCTTCGATGGGATGCACCCGTAGTAGGGGCATTCTCCTCCGACCAGGTTCTTCTCGATCCCGACCACGGAGGCCCCGGACCGGGCCAGTCGGGCCGCGGCGGCTTCCCCGCCGGGTCCCATGCCGATGACGATGACGTCTGCCTGCTCTGCCATGCTCAGTTCCTCCCTCGTGCCTTCAACTGTCATTTCCCCGCCCCGCCTCAGTCCTCGCCGTGGCCGAACAGCCGGGAGAGGAGGCCGCTGCCAGAGGCCGCCTTCTCGGGCTGGCGCGTCCCTGCTTCGATGACGCGCACGCCCTTCCAGAAGGCGACGTGGTCCTTGATCTGCCGGGCCGCCGGGCTCGGAGAGGGGTAGTACCAGGCGGCGTCGCGGTTCCTCCGCCCGTCGGCCTCGATGGTGTAGTAGCTCGCGGTGCCCTTCCAGGGGCAGACGGTGGTGTGGGTGCTGGGGCGGAGGTACTCGGCGTTGATCGACTCGGGCGGGAAGTACTGGTTCCCTTCGACTTGGACCGTGCGGTCGGATTCGGCCAGCACTTTCCCGTTCCAGACCGCCTGGTACGTCCGGTTGGTGGTGCTCATCGTCTCGCTCCTTCTCCTCTGCCGGCGCTCTGTTCCCCGGCGACCGTACTTGAACGTGCGCGGGTGGTCTGTGTCCTGCATTGCAGAGACAGGATCCTTGCCCGTGGTGCGCTGATGCCGGATGCTGGGCGGCTCAGGGCTGGGGTGACCGGCTGGGGGTTCCCGCCCGGATCTGGATGTGGCCTCCGCGCAGGGAGGAGGCCTCCGTGTCCGGGGTGTCGTGTTCGAGGAGGGTCCAGGGGTGTGCGGAGGGATCGGAGCCGCCGAGGCGGCAGGCCAGGGCCGCGATGGGTGCGAGGGCCGCGGCCGGCCCGGTGGGCAGCTGCATGTCCACGACGGCGACCCTGGTGCCGGGCGCGCACAGTGCCAGGATCCGCTCCCATGCGGCCGCGGCGTCCCCCGTCACGGAGAGGGAGTAGGTGGCCAGCACTGCGTCGACCTGCGGGGCGGCCTCGTGGACGAGGTCGGCGAGGTTGGTCGGGGCGATGGCGGTGAGGTCTGCGTGGACGAGGTCGATGTTCGCCCAGCCCGCGCGCCGGATCCGCTTGCGTGCCTGGTCGAGCATCGCGCAGCTGGCGTCGATGCCGACGATGCGCCCGCCCGGGCCCAGGGCCGCCTCGAGGTGGGCGAAGTTCAGCCCGGTCCCGCAGCCGGCGTCGACCACGGCCTGGCCGGGGCGCAGGCGCAGTCCGGCGATGCCGCGCAGGCGGCCAGTCCGGTAGACGGGCTCGCCGGCGAGAACGTCGTACAGGCGGGCGAAGGACTGGTAGCGGTCCGCGGCGGTCACAGGCCATCGTTGCACGCCCGTGCCATGGTGGGGCAGGGCACGGATCGCGAGAGCATGAAGGGACGGCACTGATGGCGGGATTCGACCTGGTGGTGGTCGGCGGCGGGACCGCGGGGCTGATCGGGGCTCAGACCGCAGCCCGGCTCGGTGCCAGGGTGGCGCTGGTGGAGGCGGCCAGGACCGGCGGGGAGTGCCTCTACACGGGGTGCGTGCCGTCCAAGGCCCTCATCGCCGCAGCCCGCGACGGGCTCGGCTTCGACGTCGCGATGGCAAGGGCGAGGGCCGCCATCGCCGCGATCGAGCCACACGATTCGCCCGAGGCCCTCGAGGAGGCGGGCGTGCGCGTCCTGCACGGACTCGCCGTCCTGGACCCGGACGGGACCGTCTGCCTCGAGGGGCGGCGGCTGCCCTCCCTGACGGTCCTGCTGGCCACCGGCGCAGCACCCGCCCTCCCCTCCCTCGAGGGTCTGGGCCCTTGCGGAGCCCTCACGAGCGAGACGCTCTGGTCCCTTGCCGGGCTCCCGGAGCGCCTCGCGGTGGTCGGCGGCGGCCCCGTGGGCTGCGAGCTCGCCCAGGCCTTCGCCCGCCTCGGGTCCGAGGTCACGGTCGTCGCCTCGGCACCCCGGCTGCTGCCGGGGGAGGACCCGGACGCCTCCGCCCTCGTGCGGGACGCCCTCGAAGCGGACGGCGTGCGGGTGCTCGCCGGAGACCGCGCCGTCGCCGTCTCCCAGGACGGGGCAGGCTGGGCGCTGCGCACCGCGGGAGGCACCAAGGTGCCCTACACACATCTCCTCGCCGCGACCGGGAAGGCCCCGCGGACCCACGGGATCGGGCTCGTCGAGGCCGGGATCCGCCTCGACGGGCGCGGCCACGCGGTCACCGACGAGACACTGCGGACCACCAACCCCCGGGTGTGGGCGGCCGGAGACGTCACCGCCAGGAGCCGGCACACGCACACGGCAGGGGTGCACGCGGCAGCCGCGGCGGCCAACGCCGTCCTGGGCACCCGCCGGAAGGCCGGGTCCATCCCCGAGCCGAGGGTGGCATTCACCGCCCCCGAGGTCGCCGCAGTCGGCCAGCCCACAGCGGCAGGTGCTCCGCGCACCCTGACGGTCCCGCACACCCGCGTGGACCGCGCTGTCGCCGACGCCGACCCGAGGGGGTTCACCCGGATCGCCCTGGACCGCTCGGGACGCATCCTCGGGGGAACGATCGTGGGCCCGCGCGCCGGGGAGACCTGTCAAGCCCCGTGTTTGATGGAGTACTTTTTAGTTGGTTTTCGTGGGTTCTGGCTGTTGGGCTGGTGCGGCATGGGCCGCTTCGTATTCGGCGGGGGGGACGTGGCCGAGCTCGCCGTGGAGGCGCCGGTGGTTGTACCAGTCGACCCATTCGGCCACGGCGATCTCGAGGTGGTTGATGTCGCGCCAGGGGCCTCTGTTGCGGACCAGCTCGGCCTTGAACAGGGAGTTCAGGGCCTCGGCCATGGCATTGTCGTAGCTGTCCCCACGCGAGCCGACGGAGGCGACCGCGTCGGCCTCGGCGAGGCGCTCGGTGTAGCGGATGGCCCGGTACTGGACCCCGCGGTCGGAGTGGTGGACCAGACCGGCCAGGTCGGCCCCGTCCCTGGTGCGGGCCCAGATGCCCATCTGCAGGGCGTCGAGGGCTAGTTCGGTGTAGAGGCTGGTGGAGACCTGCCAGCCCACGATCCGGCGGGCGAAGACGTCCAGGACGAACGCCGCGTAGACCCAGCCGGCGAAGGTGCGCACATACGTTATGTCCGCGACCCAGAGCCGGTTCGGCGCCTCCGCGGTGAACCGGCGCTCGACCAGGTCGGCGGGGCGGGCCGTCTCGGGGGCCGGACGTGTCGTGCGCGGGCCCTTGGCGCGGCTGATCCCGCGCAGGCCCTCGGCGCGCATGAGCCGCTCGACGGTGCAGCGCGCCACCGGGATGCCCTCACGGTTCAGGGCAGCATGGACCTTGCGGACCCCGTAGACGCCGTAGTTCTCCTCATGCACGGTGCGGATCTTCTCGGCCAGCCCGGCATCCCTCAGCGCCCTCGCGGAGGGCTGGCGGGTGCGGTGGGCGTAGTAGGTGCTCGGGGCGATCTGCAGGACGCGGCAGATCGGCTCGACCCCGTGCTCGTCGCGGTGCTCCTCGACGAAGGCGCACATCACCTCGACGGGCGGTCGAGCTCCGCCGCGAAGAAAGCCGAGGCCTGCTTCAGGATCGTGTTCGCCCGGCGCAGCTCGCGGTTCTCCCGCTCGAGCTCGGCGATCCGGGCAGCGTCAGTGCTGGTCGTCCCCGGTCGCAGCCCCTCGTCGACCTCCGTCTCGCGCACCCACGTCCGCAGCGCCTCGGGATGGATCCCCAGCTGTTCCCCGATCCGCTTGTACGCCCCGACCCTGGTCGCGGGATCGGCGCGGGCCTCCAAGGCCATGCGCGTCGCGCGCTCCTTCAGTTCGGCCGGGTACTTCCGCGGTGCTGACATGAGAGAAATCCTTCCGGGTCATCGATCTCTCCATCAAACCCGGTGCGGATCAACCCTCGGCGAGCTTTCCCTGGCCGTGCACGCGGGCCTGAAGGCCCAGCACGTGGCGGGGGCCGTGCACGCCTACCCCACACACAGCGACGGCCTCTGGTCAGCGGCGATCCAGGCCCGCCTGGCCGGCCTCGACGCCCCGCCCGCGCGGGCAGCGGCCCGCCTTCTCCTCGCCCTGCGGCGGGCCATCGCCCGGACCCGATGATCTCTGTCCGCTGTGTGCACTCGTTCACAGAACGCCCCGCCCCCGGGTGCGTAGCGTCGGCACTGTCAGAACGAATCAAGCCAACGGAAAGGCGGCCCACACAATGTCCGCATCGCACCCCATCTTCCGCGCAGCCTCCTCCGACTACACCTCCCTGGGACGCAGGGCGGCAGCCGGGGCCGTCGGCGGCCTCGCCGGCGGCCTGGTGTTCGGGATGCTCATGGCCATGATGGGCATGCTCCCCACCATCGCCTCCATGGTCGGCTCCCACTCCGCATGGGTCGGCTTCGGGATCCACCTGGTCATCTCGGTCGTCTACGGCCTGATCCTGTCCCTGTTCTTCAGCATCTACCTGCGCTCCTGGGGCAAGGGCACCATCACCGGGCTCGTCTACGGGGTCGTGCTGTGGATCATCGGCCCGCTCCTGGCCATGCCGATGATGCTCGGAATGCCCGTGTTCGCCCTGAACGCGACTGTCATGATGTCCCTCATGGGACACCTGGTCTACGGGCTCATCCTCGCCCTGGTCGCCACGGCGATGATCCGGAAGGCGCACTCGTGAACGACGAGTGCCGTGACGAGCTCGCCTCCGGGGCCGCCAAGGCCAAGCCCTGGTCCCCGGAGGCGCGCGAGACCGACCCGCTGGAGGCCCTCCTGGCCGACGGCGGAACGTTCGCGTGCCTGAACGAAGTGGACCTCTTCGCCGACCTGTCCGCGGCAGAGATCCGCGAGATGGACATGATGGCCCCCGCGAAGCTCTTCCGCCGCGGCGAGCTCCTCTACAGCCAGGCCCAGCCGGTCAAGGCCCTGTTCATCCTCAAGACCGGGCGAGTGCGGGTGTTCCGCGTGGCCGAGGACGGCAAGGCCCTGACCATGGCAATCCTCGAACCCGGCGCGGTGTTCGGGGAGATGGTCCTGGTCGGCCAGCGCATGTACGACAGCTATGCCGAGGCCATCGAGGACTCCATGGTCTGCCACCTCGGCGTGGAGGACGTCGAGCGGTTCCTGCTCTCCGACCCCCGCATCGCCGTGCGGATCTCCCGGCTGCTGGGCGAACGCGTCGCCGAGCTCGAAGGCCGCCTCTCCGACCTGGCCCTGCGCCCCCTGCCCGCCCGGGTCGCCTCGACCCTGCTCGGCATGGCCCAATGGCCCTCCTCGGCCCGGTTCGGGCGCGCCCCCACCATCCGGCTCACCCACGAGCAGGTCGCAGGACTCCTGGGCGCCACCCGCGAGGCAACGAGCAAGATCCTCTCCGACTTCGCCTCCCGAGGCCTCATCCGCCAGGGCCGGGGACGGATCACCCTCATCGACCCCGTCAGGCTGCGGGCCATCGCCCGCGGCACCGCATGAGAGGAGACCCCGTGGCACCCGAAGCGCAGCCCACGGTCACCGCCTGGTACGGGGAGACCTGCATCGCCCGTTCCGGGCACACTGTGTTCCTGGAGGGCAACTTCTACTTCCCTCCCGACTCCCTCCGGTCCGGCGTCCTCTCGGACAGCCGACTGCGGACCCTGTGCTTCTGGAAGGGCATCGCCCGCTACCACCACGCCACCGTCGACGGCATCCGCCTGCCCAACGCCGCGTGGTCCTACCCGAAGCCCTCCCCGCTGGCCCGCCGGATCAAGGGCATGGTCGCCTTCGAGCAGGGCACCGGGATCACCGTCCGGGAAGACGCCAGGTGAGCGGGCCCCGAGCGGCGGACGCCGCCGAGCGCGTCGTCGCCCGCGCCCCCTCGCCGGGGAAGGGGCTGTGGTGGGCAGGGGTAGCCGGCGGCGTGGCCGCGATCCTGTGCTGCGTCGGTCCCACGGTCCTGGCCCTGGCCGGCGCGATGAGCGCAGCCACGGCCTTCGCGCTCGCTACGGACCTCTATGACAGCTGGAGCTGGGCCTTCCGCATCGCCGGCCTCGCCGTGACCGCGGGCCTGGTCTGGTGGATCCTCCGCCGCCGCCGGGCCTGCACCCGAACGGGGGTCCGCGCCGCATGGAAGGGCATCGCCGCCGCCCTCGCCGCGGGCCTGGCCACCTACACCGCCCTGTACTGGATCACGACCTGGTTAGGAAACCTCGCCTCATGAGCATCGAACGCACGACCCGCAGCGAAGTCTTCGTCGAGTACACCAAGAGCATCTGCCCGGTCTGCAAGACCGTTCTGGACGCCGAGGTCAACATCCGCGAGGGGAAGGTCTACCTCCGCAAGCGCTGCCGGGAGCACGGCGAGTTCGAGGCGCTCGTCTACAGCGACGCCGAGGCCTACCTCTCCTCGGGCAAGTACAACAAGCCCGGCACCCTGCCCCTGACCACGCAGACCGAGGTCGCCGAGGGCTGCCCCAGCGACTGCGGCCTGTGCCCGGCGCACAAGCAGCACGCCTGCCTGGGCATCATCGAGGTCAACACCGGCTGCAACCTCGACTGCCCCATCTGCTTCGCGGACTCCGGCCACCAGCCCGACGGCTACTCGATCACCCGGGAGCAGTGCGCCACCATGCTGGACGCGTTCGTCGCCGCCGAGGGCGAGCCCGAGGTCGTCATGCTCTCCGGCGGGGAGCCGACCATCCACAGGGACATCCTGGCCTTCATCGACCTCGCCCAGGAGCGTCCCATCCGCACCGTCACCCTGAACACCAACGGGATCCGCCTCGCCACAGACAAGGCTTTCGTCGCCGCGCTCGGGGAGCGCAACCGCAGGCCCGGGAAGACCGTGAGCGTCTACCTGCAGTTCGACGGATTCGACGAGCAGACCCATCTCGCCCTGCGGGGGAAGAACCTCCTAGAGCGCAAGCGCCGCGCCCTGGACAACTGCGCCGAGGCAGGACTCCCGGTCACCCTGGTCGCGGCCGTCGAACGGGGGCTGAACGAGCACGAGGTCGGGGACATCGTCCGGTTCGGCATCGAGCACCCCGCGGTCCGCTCGGTCGCCTTCCAGCCGGTCACCCACTCCGGGCGCCACCACGAGTTCGACCCGCTGAACCGGCTCACCAACCCGGACGTGATCCGGCTCGTGGCCGAGCAGTGCTCGGACTGGTTCGTCCCCGAGGACTTCTTCCCCGTCCCGTGCTGCTTCCCGACCTGCCGCTCCATCACCTACCTCCTGGTGGACAGGACCGAGGAGGGGACCAACGTGGTGCCGATCCCGCGGCTGATCGACCTCGACGAGTACATGGACTACGTCACCAACCGGGTCCTGCCCGACCCCGATGTCCGCGCCGCGCTCGAGGCCCTCTGGAGCGCGTCGGCCGGCATGGGCTCCGACACCACCGCCCGGAGCCTGGCGACCACGGCCGCGGAGCTCGAATGCGCCAGCTGCGGCATCGACCTCCCCGCCGCCGCCCAGGACCTGGGAGAGAAGGCGTTCATGATCGTCGTCCAGGACTTTCAGGACCCCTACACCCTCAACGTCAAGCAGCTCATGAAGTGCTGCGTCGAGGAGATCACCCCCGACGGGAGGCTCATCCCGTTCTGCGCCTACAACTCGGTCGGCTACCGCGAACAGGTCCGCTCCCAGATGTCCGGTGTCGCGGTCGCCGACGTCGCCCCCAACGCCGCCGGCATCCAGCACCTCCTCGCCCCGACACCGTACGGGTCCAAGACCGCCGCCGACGGCGGACGGCCCTCAGCCGACGGAGCGGGGACAGGGAGCCACCCGTCCCAGACGAACCTGGGGATGCCGGCGGTGCGCCGATGACGACCCCCGGCGGGCAGCTGCCCGCCGCCGACCCGGAGGCCGCGAAGGCCTGCTGCGCCGCCGGGTACGGCGCCGACGCGGTCGCGCTGCTGCTGGGGCCGAGCTACCACCCCGGCGGCGCGGCGCTCACCCGCCGCCTCGCCCGCGCCCTGGGCCTCGGACCCGGGACCCGGGTGCTGGACGTCGCCTCCGGGCAGGGAACGACGGCGCTGCTGCTCGCCAGGGAGTTCGGCTGCACCGTGGCCGGGATCGACCTCGGTGCCCGGCAGGTCGAGCAGGCGAGGTCGGCAGCAGCCCGGGAAGGCCTGGGCCATCTGGCGACCTTCTCGGTCGCGGACGCCGAGGACCTCCCGTTCGAGGACGGATCGTTCGACGCGCTCGTATGCGAGTGCGCCCTCTGCACCTTCCCGGACAAGTCCCGCGCCGCAGCCGAATTCGCCCGCGTCCTCGTCCCCGGAGGCAAAGCCGGGATCACCGACGTCACCGTCCGCGGGGGCCGCCTCCCCGAGCCCCTGACCGGGATGGCCGCATGGGTCGCCTGCATCGCCGACGCCCGAAGCCCCGAAGGCTACGCCGGGCTGCTCGAAGCGGCAGGGCTCGCCGCCGACCGCCCAGAGGACCAGAGCCCCGCCATCGCCCGGATGCTCGACCAGATCGAGGCCCGCCTCGCCGTCCTGGCCATGGCGGCCCCGGACGCACTCGCCTCGGCCGGCATCGAACCCGCGGCCGTGCGCCCGTACGCCCGCACAGTGCGGGCCGAGATCAGCTCCGGCACGATCGGCTACAGCCTCATCACCGCCCGCAAACCCCAGACGAGCACGACCCAGCCCAGCCGCCCGACCGCAGGAGGAACCCGCCCGTGACCATCTCTACACGCCTAGCCGCCCTCGCGGCCGTGCCCGTTGCAGCCCTCGTCCTGTCCGCGTGCGGCGGGTCGAGCAGCCCCCTCTCCACGGCCCCCGCCTCCGGCCAGGCCGTCGCGGGCGGCCCGATCGTGGTGGGCTCGGCCAACTTCACCGAGAGCGAGATCCTCGCCGACGTCTACGCCGGGGCGCTCAACGGCGCCGGCGTGCAGGCGACCACGAAGACCGGGATCGGCTCCCGCGAGGTGTACGTCAAGGCGCTCCAGGACGGCTCCATCGACCTCGTCCCGGACTACTCGGGCAACCTCCTGCGCTACTTCGACAAGAACGCCACCGCCGTGAGCGCGGCGGACGTCATGCAGGCGCTCCCCGCCGTGACCCCCAAGGGGCTCGCCGTCCTGGATGCCGCCAACGCGGAGGACAAGGACTCCATCGTGGTCACCCAGGCCACTGCGGACAAGTACAGCCTCAAGACGCTGGCCGACCTCGGGAAGGTCTGCGACCAGATCGCCCTCGGCATGCCGCCCGAGGCGAAGGACCGCCCGCAGGGCCTGCCCGGGCTCAAGGCCAAGTACGGCTGCACGCCGAAGCAGTTCGTCCCTCTCAGCGATGGCGGCGGCCCCGTGACCATCAAGGCGCTTTTGGACAACCAGATCCAGGCCGCGGACGTGTTCACGACCTCGCCGCTCACCTCCCAGAACCACCTCGTGACGCTCGAGGATCCGCAGAACGACTTCGCCGCCCAGCAGGTCGTGCCCCTCGTGCGCACCGACCGGGTCAACGACAAGGCGAAGGGCGTGCTGGACAAGGTCCAGGCGACGCTGACCACGGCGGACCTCGTCAAGCTCAACGAGGAGGTCTCGGGCAGCGCCAAGCAGGACCCGAAGGCTGCCGCGGACGCGTGGCTGAAGGAGAAGGGGCTCGCCGGCTGAGGAGTCCGGGGCAGCCATTTGGGTCCTGGGGAGACGGGCCCGATCACCGCGGGGGCGCGGCTGTGTGGGCCTTCAGGCGAGAGGAGAAGACGATGAACGCCATCCTGCGGACCGTCGCTGCAGGGGCCGCGGCCGGGGCGGCCGGCACCACCGTGTTGAACGCGATCACCTACCTGGACATGGCCGTCAGGGCCAGGCCCGCCAGCAGCACCCCGGAGGAGTCCGCCCGGCGCCTCGCCCGTGCAGTGGGCATGCACATCCCCGGCGACGAAGAGCAGCAGCAGAACAGGGCCGCCGGGATCGGGCCGCTCCTGGGCCTCGCGGCGGGCGTCGGCACCGGCGTCCTGGCCGCCGGCGCCCGTGCCCTCGGCTGGAGGCCCGGAAGGGCAGTGGGGATCGCGGCAACCACCGGTGTGGTCCTGCTCGCGGCCAACGCGCCGATGACCGTGCTGAAGGTCACCGATCCCAGGACCTGGTCCGCGGCCGACTGGGCCAGCGACATCCTTCCGCACCTGGGCTACGCGATCGCCGCCGACGCCGTCCTGCGCGCACTGGAACCCTAGGGTGCCCTGCCTGCGCGCGGGCGCCGGCGCCCTGAACGGAGTCCGGAGACACCTCCCCATGGGCCGACCGCAATCCATCGGCAGGGTCCCGGCCGTCCGGCTGCCGGCGCTCATTCAGGACGTGCTGCTCTGGTACGACCCCGTCGGGCAGCTGCGGAGGTGGGCCAGGCGGCACGGGGACGCCTTCACGGTCAGGCTCCCGGCCGTCGGGCCGATCCTGGTCCTCGGCGATCCTTCGACGGCGCGGCAGGCCCTCCTCAGCGACCCGCGCGCGGCTGAGGCCGGCACCGCGACCGGGCGGGTGCTGCCCGTACTCGGACCCGCCTGCGTCCTGCGGCAGGACGGCAGCGCCCATCAGGACCGCCGGCGCCTCCTGGGACCGGCATTCCACGGAGAGAGCCTGGAGCGGCTCCGGACCCTCGCCGCCGAGAACGCCAGGCGGGAGATCCGGACCTGGGCAGAGGGAAGGCCGATTGCGCTGCTTCCCCGCATGCAGGAGGTGGTCTTCGCCACGATGGCCACCGCCGTCCTGGGCATCGATGACTCCGAGACGGTCCAGAGGCTGCATCGTGCGATTACCGGCATGAACGGCCCATCCGCCCTGGCACGGACCTGGATGTCGCCGGTGGGCGACGGCGCAGTGCGCTCCTGGCTCTCGCGCCGCTCGCGGCGCCGCCAGTCCCGGGTGGACGCCATCCTCGCACCGATCATCGATGCCCGCCGTTCGGCGGAGCCCCTTGGAGGCAGCGACGTGCTTTCGCTGCTCATCGGGCACGAGCGGGACAGCGGGTCCCGCATCGGCCAGGAGGCGATGAACGACGAACTGACCGCCCTGCTGCTGGCAGGCTACGAGACCACAGCCGCAGCACTGGGCTGGGCGCTCGAGCGCCTCGCCCGCCACCCGGGAGCCGCCCGGCTCCTCGCCGGCTCCGTTGACGGGCAGGACTCCCGTCACCTCGACGCGTTCGTGCGGGAGGTGCTGCGCTGGCGTCCGCCCGTCCTAGATGCGGTCCGAGAGCTCACCACGCCGATGGAGCTCGCAGGCTTCCGCGTCCCCGCCGGGACGCTGGTCGTGGTCGCGCCCCTGCTGGTCCACGACAACGACGGGCGGGTGGACGCCCCAGACGCCTTCCGGCCAGACCGCTTCCTCGGCGCCCGCCACCGGGGAGGACGGAACTGGGTCCCCTTCGGCGGCGGGCGCCGCCACTGCCTCGGCGCAGAGCTCGCGGCAGTGCAGATGGAGGCCGTGCTCACCGAGGTGGTCAGCGCAGTCACCCTCTCGCCGGCCTCGCCCTGCGTCGAGACGGCGAGACTCCTGGGCACGGTCTTGGTCCCGTCGCGGGGAAGCGCCGCCGTCATCCGGCGCCGGAGGGCCCCAATGCACACGGCCGCGCGCGGCGGACGCCCTGGGCAGGGCTCCCCGCCCTGAGCAGTGCCCTGCGGACGCCGCCCCGGATTCAGCCCCTGTGCCCTTGGGAGAATTCGTGCGGCCGAGCGGCGAAGGCGTCACGGCAGCCGGTGGAGCAGAAGAGATGCTCCCGTCCCTCGTGCTGGCAACGGGCCGCTGCGTGCTCGGAGTCGACTTCCATCCCGCACACCGGATCGCGGACGGCCGGGCCCCCATGGCTGGGGCTGCCGCCGTCGGCACCGAGGTAGGCCTGGGGGTCCCTGGCGAAGGCCTCCCTGCACCCGGGCGAGCAAAAGGCGTATTCAGTGCCGTCGTGGGCGAGGGTTCCCCCGCCGGGGTTCCCGGGGTCCACACGCATCCCGCACACCGGGTCCACCGCGATCGGCGGCGAGGCGTCCTCGGTGCCCATGGGCTCGCTGCCGGGTTCTGCGGCGTAGTGGTCCGGGTCTGCGGTGAACTTCTCGTGGCAGCGGTCCGAACAGAACCAGTACATGTGCCCGGCATGGGTGTGGGTGGCGGGGGCGTGGGCCTTCTCGACCTGCATCCCGCACACGGGGTCCTTCGCGTACCGCCCGGCGGTGCCGAAACGGTCCCGCCCGCGGTAGAGCCAGTAGAGCACCACTGCTGCGGCGATCGCGGCCAGGTTCAGCCAGGCCGTGTAGTTCCACTCGAACCGGGCCGGGACGATCTCGGCGGGGCGGGCCGGGGCAGCGATGCCGAGGCCGCGGAAGAGCAGGTCGGTGGCCAGGCCCGCGGCGCTCATCACCGCCCAGAAGGACAGGAAGACTCGCACGGCGATGCGCCGGCCATAGAGCTTGGCGTAGACGGCGACCAGCGGGAAGGCGATCAGGTCGGCGAAAACGAAGGCGACCGTGCCGCCGAAGCCGAGCCCGCCCCTGTACAGGGCCGCAGCCAACGGGACGTTGCCGATCGAGCAGACGAAGCTGGCGAACGCCACGAGCGGGCCGACGAGGGCGTCCCAGGCGTCGGTGAGGAGCCCATGGCCGGGGAAGAACAGCGCCGAGTAGACAGCAGGCGGTACGGCGACGGCCAGGATCCCGGCGACGAGGTAGCCGATGAGCAGCTCGCGGCGGAGCATGGTCGCGTCCGAGACCGCGTACCCGGCGGCGTCCGCCCACCCGGACACTGACCGCATCCTCGCCCACAGCCCCTTGCCGTGCCGCTCGGCCTCGTCGGCCTCATCGGGGCTGCCCTGGGCGGCGGCGCGCTCCGCGAGGCGGGCCCGTGCCGCCTCCAGCTCGGAGGCGGGGAAGACGCGGGGGGCGATCAGGACGAAAAGGGCGATCATGATCGCCCCTCCGACGAACTCGGCGAGGGCGAACTGCCACCCGGCAAGCAGCCACAGCACGAGACCGAGCTCGACGACCAGGTTCGTCGAGGCGAGCATGAACACCATCGAGGTGGTGAAGTCGGCCCCGCGCTGGAACAGCGACTTCGCCAGTGCAGCGGCGGCGTAGGAGCAGCTCGAGGACGCCGCGCCCAGCAGGCCCGTGCGCACCACCGTGGCGGGGCGGTGGTCGCCCATCGCCTTCTGCATCTCCCGGCGGGAGACGAAGGCCTGCACCGCCCCGGAGAGCGTGAAGCCCAGCACGAGCGCCCACAGCGTCCCCCAGAACATGAAGAATCCCTCCAGCACGCTCCGCCAGGCCGTGTCCAAGAACGCCATCAGCGCTGCTCCCTTTCTCCGCTGCGAGCAAGGAGGGCACGGCGCAGCTCGCGGAGCGCAAAGCCCCACCGCTGCAGGGGTCCGCTGCCGCAGCCCGGGATCTCTCTGTCCTGCTGTCCGATGCTGCAGGTCTTGCCCGTGCGCATTTCGCCTCCCTCCGTCCGGGACGTTTCCCCGGACCCCAGTACGTTAGGACCTGGCCCTCGGGGCCAAGTCAAGTCCCGGTCAGCCTGCAGCGAGCTCCGTGGCGAGGTGGGTCAGCGAGGCCACGGTGAGCTCGGGGCGGGCGAGGTAGGAAGGGTAGGCGCCCCCGATGCGGTTGACCCAGGCGGTGCGCAGGCCCGCCCGTGCGGCTCCGTGGATGTCCCAGGGGTGCACCGCGACCAGGAGCATGTCCTCCTCCCGGGTCCCGCACCGCTGGGCGGCGTACCGGTAGGAGGAGGGGTGGGGCTTCCACGCGGGGGCGTCCTCGACGGAGAGCAGCGCCTCGAACTCGTCCCGGATCCCGGCGGCGTCGAAGAGCTTCTGGGCGACCTGGGCGGATCCGTTGGTCAGGGTCACGAGCCGGTTCCCGGCCGCCCGCAGCGCGCGGATCCCGTCGGTGACGTCCGGGTGCAGGGGAAGCTCCGCCACCGAGGTGGCCAGTCGCCGGGCGGTGCCCTCCGGGTCGGGCACCCCTGACGAATCCAGTAGGCCGGTGAGGACCTCGGCCCCGATCTCGCCGAAGGGGGCCGCGTCTCCGGCAGCGGCCAGGGCGAACCCGTCCCTGAGCAGGGTCGCGAACCAGAGCCTGGCCAGATCGGCCGGGGCTCCGGCCTCGGCGAACCGGCCCCCCATCGGGGACATGTCGGAGAGGGTCTCGTTGACGTCGAAGACGATCACTTCGGGTGCTCGTGCCATGGCTGTTCCTCCTCGTGGTGGGGCCGGGTCTGCCGTTCAGGCCGTGAGGGGCTCGGCGGCTGGGACGTCGAGCTCGGTGTGGGCGTAGTGGTTGAAGTAGTTCGTGAACAGGTTGACTGCGATGTGGGCGAAGGCCTCGGCCAGCTCGGTGTCCGTCCACCCGGCATCCAGCGCCGCCTGCCATACCGGCTCGGGGACGTTGCCGGTATCCGCGGCGGCGGCGCGGGCGACCTCGGTCAGGGCCGCGAGCCGGGCATCGAAGCCGACCTCCCCGGCGCGCAGGGCCAGGATCTGCTCGTCGGCGAGCCCGGCCTTGCGTGCCGAGAGCGTGTGGGCGGCCTGGCAGTAGTCGCAGCCGTTCTGGTTGCCCACGGCCAGGGCGATCGCCTCGCGGGTTCGGGCGTCGAACGTGCCGTGCTCCGCGATGGCCTTCTGCATGCCCTGGTAGGCGCCGATCACCACGGGGGAGTGGGCCATCTCGGCGTGGATGTTCATGAGCCGGCCCATCCTCCTCTCGAGGCGCTCGGCGTGCTCGCGGGAAGCGTCGGGGACAGTGTCGAGTGTGTGGGCGGGGATGCGGGGCATGGTGAGGCTCCTTCTTCTCGTTCTTCGTCGGCGGCGCCAGGGTCGGTTCCGGTCTGCGCGCCGCACGGTCTCTGTCTTGTCGATGCCCTTCGGGCGGTCTTCCAACGCTACGGGCCGGTGGGGCCGCGTTCTGTGTGCCTGCGCACAGAACATCCAAGGGGCCGGTACCCGGCCCCGCTGCGGCTCACACGGCGCAGCAGGAGAGGCGGGAGACGTCGGCCGTGTAGGACTGGGCGGCGATCTTCAGCCCCTCGGCCATCGTCAGGTAGGGCGCCCACCGGGAGGCGAGCTCGTGGACCGTGGTGCCCGAGGCGATCAGATGCACGCCGGCCGCGGCAAGCTCGCCGGCGTCCTGGGCGACGGCGGTGATGCCCAGGATCCTCCCGGTGCCCTCCTCGGCCACGATCTTGATGAACCCCCGGGTGTCCCGGTTCACGAGCGCCCTGGGCACGAACTCCAGGGGCAGCACCCGGCACTCGCAAGCGTGGCCCGCGCCGTTGGCCTGCCGGTCGGTCAGCCCGACCGCTCCCACGGCGGGGCTCGTGAACGCCACCCGCGGCAGCTGCGAATAGTCGACCTCCAGACCGGCCGCGGCGAAGGCGTTCTCCACGGCCAGGGCGCCGTGGGCGGCGGCGACGTTGACGAACTCGCGGTGCCCGGTGACGTCCCCGGCACCCCAGACCCGGGGGTTCGTGGTCCGCAGGCCGGGGTCGACCAGGACCTCGCCCCGGTCGCCGGTGGCGACGCCGATCCCGGGAAGGCCCAGTCCTTCGGTGACGGGGCGGCGTCCGGTCGCCATCAGCACCCGCTGTGCCCGGAAGTCCTGGGCTGCGCCGCCGGCGACGGCGGCCGTGACGACCGCCTCCCCGGTGTCCGGTTCGGTTCGGACCGCGGTGGGGACGGCGCGCCGGGCCACCGTGATGCCCTCCTCATGGAAGACGGAGGCCAGCGCCATGGAGACCTCGGGCTCCTCGCCGGAGAGCAGGCGGGAGCGGGCCAGCACGGTGACCCTGGAGCCGAGCCGGGCGAACAGCTGGGCCTGCTCGACCGCGACGTACCCGCCGCCGACGATCAGGAGTGACTCGGGCACCTCCTCCAGCTCCATCGCGGTCTGCGAGGTCAGGTACCCGGCCTCGGCGAGCCCGGGCAGCTCTGGCACCCACGGGGCGGATCCGGTGGCGACCAGGTAGTGCCGCCCGCGCAGTCGCACCGCCTCCCGGTCCCCGTCGGCCACGTCAAGGACCGGATCGTCCGCGACGCCGGAGAAAACAGCCCGGCCGCGGTGGATGTCCCAGCCGTAGTCATCGGCCAGGTCCAGGTACTTCTGCTGCCGCATCCACCCCACCAGGGCGTCCTTGCCCGCCACCAGAGCCGGCATGTCCAGGCCGACCGGGGCTGGTGCCAGGCCCGGGAATCTGCCGGCGTCGGCGGCCGCGTGGCGGGCCTGTGCGGCTGCCAGGAGGGCCTTGGACGGGACGCACCCGGTATTCACGCAGGTGCCGCCCACAGTGGCACTCTCGGCCATCGCCACCCGCAACCCCATGGTCGTGGCCCGGATCGCAGCGGCGAACCCGGCGCTTCCCGACCCGACGACAACAAGGTCGTACTCCTCGGCAATCGGCACGTTCGTCTCCTCCCCTTCGCTATGCTGCCTTCGTCCACGACTCTCCGCCTTCCAGCCGCTGGAAGGTCAAGGCGGGCATACCCGGGCGGCCCAGACGGTTGGAACTTCCAGAACGGCCGACAGGGAAGGAACCACGATGCGCATCTCAGAGGCAGCGGCCGCCGCGGGCACCACCGACAAGACCCTCCGGTTCTACGAGGACATCGGACTCCTGCCCGGCATCGGAAGGACGCCAGCGGGCTACCGCGACTATCCCGAGAGCGCCGTGCGGCGGGCAGCCTTCATCCGGCGGTCCCGCGCCGCAGGCCTCAGCCTCGAGCAGGCCGGTGCGCTGCTGGCCGTGCACGACGCCGGGGCCAGGCCATGCGCCCATGTCCGCGACCGGCTCGCCGAACAGCTCGATGCCATCGATGCCCGCATCGCCGAGCTCCAGGACCTCCGCAGCACCCTCGCCGAACAGTTCGAGGCATCCGCGTCCGGGGCGCAAGGCTGCGACTCCGGGGAGATCTGCAGCTACCTCTGACCTGCCCGCAGGTTCCCGGCGCCTCCACCTTCACGGTCCCACGGGCCCTCGATGATGCGGCAGAAGACCGCCTCCTGCCCCGACTGGAGCGACGCCTGGGCGGTGTCGCGGGCTGCCAGCAGCGACTCGCGCAGCGCCCCGAGCTCGGCCAGGGTGCGCTCGATCTGGGCCAGATGAGCATCCAGGAGCCCGATCACCAGCCCGCACGGCTGGGCGCCCCCGCGCTGGAGGTCCAGGACCTCGGCGATCTCCGACAGGCTCAGCCCCAGCGACTTCGCCCGGCGGATGAACTGCAGAACTGCCACATCCTCGTCCGTGAACAGCCTGTAGCCCCCCGAGGTACGCGCCGGCTCAAGGAGCAGCCCCCTCGCCTCATACACCCGGATCGCCTTCCGGCTCACCCCGGCCCTCCGCGCCGCCTCCCCGACCGTATAGCCAGCGACCTCCTCGACCAGCATGCGCACCTCCCAGAACTCCCTCTCCGACTTCCAGTGTCAACCCTGCCCCAAGGGCAGCCTCAAGACTTGGGGGCCAATGGCCAGGACCCCTTGACCCGGACCCAAGGGCAGGGGCCAGTCTGGAAGGGCATCAAGAACAAGCGACGACGAGAGGATCGGCCATGGCATTCCACGCGGGAGACATCTACCGCTGCCCCGACCCCGAGTGCGGCTGCGAGCTGACCGTCACCAAGGGAGCAGCCCCGGGAAAGGGAGGCGACCGCAGCCCCACCTGCTGCTGCGGAATGACCATGCAGAAGGTCGAAGCCGAAACGGCTGCAGCGGGCTGAAAGACTGCCGCCGCTCCTCGCTCAGCCCCGGCAGCCCGCACCCTATCGTCTTGCTTCGAAGTAGAAAGACCCTCGGCCCAACCTTTTGACGCCCTGCTCCATCCGGGCCTGAGCCGGTCGGGCGTGAGTGCAAACTGGCCCACGAGGCCCAACTCGCATGGTGCGTTGACGGTCTCCAGAGTCTGCGTAGCGATCAAGCCGGCACTTTGGCTGTAGCGTTGGCTCCTCCCGCCCGGCTATCGTTTCAGCGAGCCGAGCGAGGGGGCGATCATGGGCGAAGACGGCAAGGCCGGCACCCGGCATTTCATCGAGGACGCTTGGAACAACGGCCGATTCGATCAGGCGCGGGAGCATCTCGCCCCTGAGTTCGTGAACCATACGCCGTTCGGCGAGGAGAACCGGGACGAGTTCCTCGCCCGCATCGCATCATTCCGTGAGGCGTTCGCGGATTTCACCATGGTCGTCGACCA
This sequence comes from Sinomonas terrae, assembly GCF_022539255.1. NCBI lineage: Bacteria > Bacillati > Actinomycetota > Actinomycetes > Micrococcales > Micrococcaceae > Sinomonas > Sinomonas terrae. Next base: position 2,251,149 of record NZ_JAKZBV010000001.1, on the reverse strand, counting down.
GATGCTCGCCGACGGCGATTTCGTCACGACGCAGTGGACCGCGACCGGTGTGCACCGAGGCGCGTTCCGCGGGATCGCCCCCACCGGCCGCCGAGTCAGCTTTGGTGGGATCGCCATCGACAAGGTGGTCGACGGCCACCGAGTGGAGGGCTGGGCGCTGATCGACATGTTCGGACTACTGCAGCAGTTGGGCGCCAGCATGAAGATTCCCGACCCGAACGGCTGACCCGGACCCTGTCGCTACCGCCGGAGGGTCGAACTCTAGGCGGCCACGTATGGACAGAATGGGTGCTTCCTCTGATCATGCCGACATGAACAGTGACGTACCGGGCTTTCAGGGCGAATTGCTAAGGCCCGGGGATGAAGGGTATTCGGCATCCCGGCGGATCTGGAACGGGGCCATCGATCGGCGCCCGGCCCTGATCGCGCGCTGCCTCGACGAGGAGGACGCGTCCGCCACGCTGAAATACGCGCTGAGCCGGAAGCTGCCGCTCTCCGTGCGCGGAGGCGGCCACAACGTCTCCGGTTCGGCGCTGGCCGAGGGCGGGGTCGTCATCGACTTCTCGGCCCTCAGGGGCGTGGTCGTCGACCCGGACAGCACGAGCGCCCGGGTGCAGCCCGGCGCCCTGTGGGGCGACGTCGACGCCGCGACCCAGAAGCACGGTCTGGCCATGCCGGCCGGGATCGTCACCCATACCGGGGTGGCCGGGCTGACCCTGGGCGGCGGCTTCGGCTGGCTGAGCCGACGGTGGGGGCTGACCTCGGACAACCTGCTCTCCGTCGCGATGCTCCTGGCCGACGGCAGCCGAGTCCACGCATCCGAGGACGAGAACCCCGATCTCTTCTGGGCCGTCCAAGGGGGCGGCGGCAACTTCGGTATCGCGACCGAATTCCGCTTCCAGGCCCACCGCCTCGGCACCCACGTCCTGGCAGGCCCCATCCTGTTCCGCGCCGAGCAGGCGCCGGAGGTCCTCGCCTTCTACCGCGAATTCATCGCCGAAGCCCTGGACGAGCTCTCCGTCTACCTGAACCTCCGCACGGCTCCGCCGTTCGACTGGGTCCCGGAACACCTGCGAGGCACCGACATACTGCTGGTGATCCCCTTCTTCGTCGGCGACCCCCGGGAGGGCGAGGAGCTGCTGCGGCCGCTGCGCGCCTTCGGCCCGCCCGCCGCCGACCTCGTCCGCTACAAACCGTACGTCGAGCACCAGGCCATGTTCGACGCCGGGGTCCCCCATCACTGGGGCTACTACTGGAAATCGCACTACCTGCCCCCGCTCACCGACGCCGCAATCGAGGTCCTGCTCGAGCATTCGTGGGCCAAGAGCTCCCCGGCCTCCTACACGCTGCTGTTCCACATGGGCGGCGCCATCGCCTCACGCTCCCAGGACAGCTCCGCGGCCAGCGGGCGCGACGCGGCGCACGCGATGAACATCAACGCCGCCTGGCCCGCCGGAGGCCCGACCCACCCCGATATCGCCTGGTGCAGGGACTACTTCGCCGCGATGGAGCCCCATGCCACCGGCGGGGTCTACGTGAACTTCCTCCACAACGACGAGGGCGAAGCCCGGATCCGCGCAGCCTACGGCAGCCGCTACGACCGCCTCACCCAAATCAAAGCCAAATACGACCCCCACAACGTCTTCCAATCGAACCAGAACATCAAACCCTCACCAGCCGAGCAGACATGACCCCGCCCTTGCTCCGTCCGCGCGGCGCTCGTGAGGAATTGGGCAGTATGGCTCTTTCGGAATTCAGCCCTGGATCCGCGATTGGACGCATCGTCACCGCGCAGGATCGGGCCATCAGGACGGCGAGTGCTGAGAGCACGGCTGCGCCGGGTCCGCCGCCGCTGGCGGCTATGGTGCGCGCGTGGAAATCCAGCACATGCCCGAAGCGCGCGACCCCTCCCTGCCCAGGGGCGCGGGAGAGGATTCTCACGGTCGCCTAGGAGCTGTTCGCCCGGCGAGGGATCCGCGACGTGGGCGTGGACGAGCTGATCGAGAAGTCTGCGGTGGCCGCGGTGGATACGCGGAAAGAACTCGCGCCCGATGTCGTTCGGCTGGTATGGGCCGACCCCGGGTCTGCAACATCGAGCACCAATTGCTGAACGGCCTCCTGCAAGGTTAGGGATGAGGGCACGCGATCCTGGCAGCACGCTCGGATGACGTCGCGCCACCTCAACTTCCGGCTACTTAGCGTGACCCCGTCCGAGAACGCGACTTCGTCTCGGAGTCCTTTCTAGGCATGTGGGGCAAGGGCTGTGAAGACGGAGGATAGCTGGGACGGTACAAGGAGGATCCACCTTCGCAGCTCGCCGTACCCATTCACGATTGAATGGACGTATGCTACCATGGTAGATACACCATACTCGCTATAAGAAACATGGTGATGTGATGCATGGCGGCGTGATCCTGTTCCGCGGAAACGGAGCTGACGCGCGCCGGTATGTGGAGGCGGATCGTTCCCGCGCTGATGACTACTACCTCGGGGCGGACTCGGCCGTGGCTCAGTTCGTCCAGCTCGACGGCAGCGGTGCTGTGGCTGGCGAGGCGAGCCTGGCACCGGAGGTGTACGCGGAGTGGGTGGACTGGACGCATCCACTCACCGGGGAGTCCATGGGCACCCCGCGGCTGCCGGGCGAGGCGCGTCGCGGTTCCCCCCGGTTCGCGGAGATGGTCGTGAACGCGCCGAAGAGTCTGTCGATCGCTGCCGCACTCCACCCGGAGGTGTCGGCCGCGCTCGATGCGGCGCAGCATGACGCCGCGGCCGAGATCCAACGTTGGCTCGCCACCCATTCGGTGACCAGGGCGGGCCCCCGCGGCCTTCAGGAGGTGGTTCCGGTCGAGTCGTTGCAGACGGTCGCCGTCACGCATCGGACCTCGCGGGCGGGTGACCCGCACCGACATATCCATTTCCAGATCGGCACCCGCGTGTGGGCGGCCGGGAAGTGGCGCGCCTTGGACACTGGAGCGCTGTTCAGGCAGCAGGGAGCGATCCGCGCTCTCGGCACGGCCGTCATCGCGGCACACCCACAGCTGGCCGAGGCGCTGGACCGTCACCGGCTGACGCTCGACCCACGGACGGGGGAGGTGGTCGAGCTGGAGCCGTTCAATTCGGTGATGAGCAAGCGCGGGGAGCAGGTCGCCCGCAACCTCGCCCGTCTCGAATCGAAGTGGGAGGCCGTGCATCCGGGCGAAACGGCGGGGCCGGTGGTGTCAGCTCGACTGGTGGCGCAGGCGTGGGCGCTGGGACGTCCGGCGAAGAAGCCGACAACGCTCCGCGAAGAACACGCCTGGCAAGCCGAACTCCGCGACGCCGGCTACGCCCCCGATACTCTGCGCCGGCCGGCGCCCCGGGAGCCGGTGTCGGTGGATGATCTGCGGGCGCAGGTGGTCGCCTCGCGTGCCCTGGACAGGTGCGCTGCTGGAGCGTCGGCATGGCCCCGACACACGGTGCAGGAGCACGTCACCCGGATCGTGACCGAGTACGGGGTCCGTGCAACCCCCGACAGGTTGCGGGACTTCATCACGGTTGCGACCGCCCTGGCGATGGAGGACTGCTTCTCGATCCTCCCGCCCGGCAGCCCCACACCGGAGCATGTCGCGCACCTCACCTCGGTAGGCGTTCTCCGGGCAGAGACAAACCTCCGCGACCTCCTCACCGCCCGCGTGCCCGATGACGAGGCGGAGCATCCGGACGTGGCCGCGCACGCCGCCGCGCTCGAGCTGCAGCTCGATAGCGGACAACTCGTCGCTGCCGCCGCGGTCGCCTCCGCCGACCCCCTCGTTGTCGTGGAGGGGGCCGCGGGCGCCGGGAAGACAACGATGCTCTCCACCGCGATCCGAGCAAGCCAGGCAGCAGGGCGCGGCGTGCTGGTGGTGGCTCCGACGAGGAAGGCCGCCGACGTCGCCCACCAAGAACTCGGGGTGCCTGCCGAGTCCGTTGCGGCGCTCGTGCATGCCCATGGATGGCGGTGGAACCGAGACGGCGTCTGGACCCGCCTCGGCCTGGGCGACCTCGACCCGGACACCGGACACGCCTACGCCGGCCCGCCCCAATGGGCGCGACTCGCGGCCAGTGAACGCGTGGTGGTGGATGAGGCGGGGATGCTCGACCAGGACACCGCCGTCGCGCTGCTCACAGTCTGTGCCGAGAGCGGGGCGACGGTCGCGCTCGTGGGAGACCGGGCGCAGCTGGCCGCGGTCGGGCGCGGCGGCGTGCTCGATATCGCCGCACAACTCCGGGGCCAGGTCTTCGACATGGCCGAGGTGCACCGCTTCACTGACCCCGACTACGCGGACCTGACTCTCGACATGCGCGCCGGGGCGGACCCCGGGCGGGTGTTCGACCAGTTGCAGGCCCTCGGTTTGGTACGCCTCCACGCCGGCGACGGCATGCGCGTGCATGTCGCCGACGCCTTCCGCGACGATGAAGCGATCACGGTCAGCTCGAACGACGATGCCCGCGCGCTGAACGCCCGCATCCGGGAGGAACGAGTGAACCGTGGCCTGATCGACGACGTCGTGACCGTCATTGGCAGCGATGGCCTGCCGATCGGGCGTGGCGACAGGGTGCAGACGCGGCGCAACGACGCAAGCCTTGGGGTTGCGAACCGTCAGACCTGGATCGTCCAGCGCACCGAGGCAGATGGGGCGCTGTGGGTGCATGAGGCGAGTCATGAACACAGAGCCGAGCAGTCGGTGCGGCTTCCCGCCGAATACGTGAGCGAGCACGTGCACCTGTGTTACGCCACAACCGCCTATGGTGTCCAAGGTTCAACCGTCGCGAGGTCACACACTGTCCTCACCGACATGACCAGCGCCGCAGCGGTGTACGTCGGCATGACCAGGGGCCGCAAAGAGAACCTGCTGCATGTCGTCGCCGAGAGCGTGGCCGATGCGCGTGAGCAGTTCACTCAAGCGATGAAGCGTGACCGCGCCGACCGCGGCCTCACCGACGCCACCACACGTGCCGCCGAGGAGATCACCGGTCTGGTCGATGACGGGCCTGTGAAGCTCGTGAACGCGGAGATCGCTGCGCTCGCGAAGCAAGCCCAGGACGCCGAACGGCGCGCGGCACGGTGGCTGATGATCGCAGAGCACCTCGGTGCACAGGCTGAAGTGCACCGGGCCGAGACGGATGAGGCAGCGTCAGAAGTCGAGGCGTTGCGTGAGCACGTCGAGCAGGTGCGATTCGAGGTCCAGGCTCCGATCCTTGCCGCCGCGGAAGCTGACAGGCACGATCATGACGACGCAGTGAGCAGTGTCGCCGAGACGAGCGCGCAGCTCCGTGCCGCTTCCCGGCTAAGGAAGCCGAAGGCCCGCCGCGCACACCGCACGGCAACTGACCGAGCAGAGCGGGCACAGGCACGGCTACGCGAACGCTGGGGCAAAACACCGAACATCGGGCAGGCCACCGAAGCATGGACGGCGCAGGTGGCGGATCGAGCAACCGCAAGCGACCCGCGAGTCGTCCAGTCCGAGCAGGCACTTGCCGTCGCGACGCGGAAGCAGCAGGAGATGATCAGACGGCACCGGGACGAGCGGCGGACCCTCCTCGCCAAGCTCTACGGACCCGAGCAAGTCCGTCGCGACCCGGTCCGGTACGAACTCACCAATGCCCGCAGCAAAGCCGCAAAGTGGACGACTACCGCAGAGCAGGCTCGCGACCAGATCGCCGCCCTCCGGGCCTTGCCGCCCGATCAGGCTGCCGCCCGGGTTCAAGCGCAACACGACGCAGCAGCGGTGCGGGAGGCGCAGCGTCGAGAGGCCACCGAGCAGGTGCGCGAAGACTTCCAGCACCGGGAAGCTGAACGGATGCGAAAGGGAGGCACCTCAAAGCGGCAAGGCCCTCTGAGCAGCCTCTGATCCCACCGGTGCCGTCCCAATGGCTGTGCGCGCAAGTCAGAGGCTTCGTGCGGCCCGCGACCACTGCAACGCGGTGGGCCGGCAATGCCGGTAGCGCCGAGGTCGGGGGAGCCGGGGAGCGGCGTTCGGGCAGCGGCGTCGAGTTCTCACTCCAGGGCTAACGGTCGCGGGTGACACCTCGAGTTTGCCAGCCGGACGCAGGCTCGCCGGTGGGCCTGTGCAGATCGGCGTTGCCCCAGAATCCTGCGGGTGGTTGAGCTATTCGTGATCGCGCGGGGCACCGTCGGCCGATTCGAAGAGGCTGAGGAACTTCTCGCGCGGAATCACGATTCTGCGGCCGAGCTTGACCGAGGGAATCGTGCCGTCCTGGATTCCGACCGTGATAGTACGGGGATCCACTCCGAGCGCTTCTGCGGCTTCCTTGCGGCTGATGACGAGGCTCCGGCGTGCACGGAGGTCGTCGATGCCGAGTGTGCCCTGTCTCATCACTCCACCTTCGCCTTCGTCTGCCGCTGAGCCCCCGAGGAGCGGTGTTCTCAACACGGTAAGCTTCGCCGCTTGTGTTGTCAATTATCGCGTTGTATGTTCTCAATATGGAGAACGAGAGGGTGCGGGGCAATCCCGCGGGGATCACGAACATGCACGTCGCGACCAATATTCGCGCAGCGCGGCAGAGCATCGGCATGGACTTGCGCACCATGTCCGTGAAGCTCACTGAGGTGGGCCGGAAGATCTCGCCCTCGGGCATCAGCAAGATCGAAAACGGCGACCGTCGCGTGGATGTGGACGACCTCACCGCGATCGCCTACCTGCTCCGCACCACCCCGGCGGCACTCCTCACCCCGCCAAGCGATGGCGTCGAGGTGACGGGGGTCTCCTCAAGGTTCCTTCCTGAGGAGATCCAGGCCTGGGTCGCCGGCCGGGTGAAGCTCACGCCCGACGACCTGCTGCGGTACTGGAAGGAAGAGCGCTTCAACGCCTCCTCATACGTCAAGCGATTCGAAGACGCACTGGCCCAGTACGACCAGGGCCAGCTCGGACTCACGCCGCGCGAGGTCTACGAGGAACGCCTGGCGACACAACGGGCCCGACTGGAACTCGCAACCGGCAGGCTGGTGCAACTCGACCCGCTGGCGATCCCCAACCTCGATTGACCCGCCCACAAACGCCGAAGCACAACGACGAAAGGGAGGAGCCAGGCCATGACATCACGGCGACGAGAACCGCCGGATGATCCGGGCGGAAATGAGGCCAGGAGGCAGCGGCGCTCCCGCTCCCGACGGCCGGGCTCAATCCAGGAGTACCAGACGGCACAGGGCAAGCGGTGGCGGTTCCAGATCTACGTCTTGAAAGATCCTGAGTACCCCGAGCAGGGGATGCGCCGCCTCACCCGCTCCGGATTTAAGGACACCGCCGAAGCGAATGACGCCTTGCAAGACGCGCTCAAGCAGCGTGCGCAGAACGAGAAGTTCTCTGGCAAGGTTCCCGCCCTCGGTGTGTACGCGGAAGAGTGGGCCGAAGGGCTCAAGCTCGCGGACTCCACCGTCAAGGGCTACAAGAAGATCATACGCAACCACATCAAACCGCAGCTCGGCACGATTCGGCTCGACAAGCTCACTGCGACACGGATCGCCCGCCACTACCGCGACCTGGAGAAGCACGGCCGCGCCGACAAGCTCGGCAAGGGCCAGCCGCTCTCAGCCAACAGCGTCCACAAGATCCACGTGGTGCTCGGCGCGATCCTCGACGCCGCGATCGAGGATGGGCATCTGACCGTCAACCCGACGAAGAAGCGCCGCACTGTCAAAGCGCCCACGTCGAGCGAGGTACGGGCGCAGAAACCCGAGATCGTCACCTGGACCGGCGAACAGCTTCACACCTTCCTCACCTGGAACCGTGACGAACTGAATGACGAGCTGTTCCCACTGTGGCGGCTGATCGCCTACACCGGCATGAGACGCAGCGAAGCCCTCGCGCTCCGATGGAACGACATCAACACGAAGACCATGCGGATCAGCATCCGACGTGCCGTCAATACCGAGGACTGGGCCGAGACGAAGACGACCAAGACCGGCAATGCCCGCGTCATCGACATCGATGCCGAAACGCTCAAGGTGCTCGCCGCGCACAAGGTCGCTCGCGCTGAACTCGCCTTCGAACTGGCGAAAGCCGACGCCTACGTTTTCGGAGACGACGACGGCAAATTGCGGTCGCCGGACGCGATGACCAGCCGCTGGGCGCGCCGTCTCGACTGGGCCACGGCGAAGTACGACACGCTCACCCGCGTCACGATCAAGGGGCTCCGTCATACCCACGCGACCCTGCTGCTCGAACTCGGCGAGCATCCCAAAGTGGTTCAGGAACGCCTCGGGCACTCGACCATCACGACCACGATGAACATCTACAGCCACGTCACTCCGACCATGCAGAAGGCCGCGGCAGACCGTTTCGCCCAGTACCTCGACAGGGCTTAGCACTTTTTCTAGCACTTCACGCGGAAACGGCCCCCAACCTAAGGACGTAATCCCAGGTCAGGAGCCATTTCCCCTTCGTGCGCGGAGGGGGACTTGAACCCCCACGCCCTAATCGGGCACTAGCACCTCAAGCTAGCGCGTCTGCCATTCCGCCACCCGCGCAGGTGATCACCGGAAGGTCCACGTCTGCGGTTCCCTCCCGGGCAGCGAGTAAGACTGTACACGATCTGTTGCCCCTGGAGAAATCGGATGAGGCACCCGAGGACCGTCAGGGCGAGGGATAGGCTGGCCTCACCGATCCGTCGCAGCCGAGGAGGAACTCCCATGTCTGACCACCCGCTTGAGACGTCGCTTCGCGCCGAGGACGAAGTGGTCGACATCTGCCAGAACCTCATCCGCTATGACACCAGCAATTACGGAGACGGTTCGGGCCCGGGGGAGCGCGCGGCGGCGGAGTACACGGCCGAGCTTCTCGAGGAAGTGGGCCTAGAGGCCGAGATCTTCGAGTCGGCGCCCGGCCGCGCGTCCGTCGTGGCCCGCATCGAAGGAACCGACCCGAGCGCGAGCGCGCTCGTCGTCCACGGGCATCTCGACGTGGTCCCTGCACAGAAGGAGGACTGGAGCGTCGACCCCTTCGCGGCCGAACTCCGCGACGGTCTCATCTGGGGACGTGGCGCCGTCGACATGAAGGACATGGATGCCATGGTCCTCTCGGTGGTCCGGGAGCTGCAGCGGACCGGTGAGCGTCCCAAGCGCGACCTTGTGATCGCCATGTTTGCCGATGAGGAGGCGGGCGGCGCCTACGGGGCACGTTGGGCGGTGGACAACCGCCCGGAGCTCTTCGAGGGCGCCAAGGAGGCCATCAGCGAAGTCGGCGGGTTCTCTGCCGAGATCGGGGGCCAGCGGACCTACATGCTGCAGACGGCGGAAAAGGGCCTCTCGTGGCTCAAGCTCACAGCGAGCGGACGGGCAGGGCACGGCTCCCAGACGAACACGGACAACGCCGTAACGCGACTCGCGCGCGCCGTGAGCCGCATCGGGGCCCACGAGTGGCCCATCGAACTCACGGATACCACCCGCCGCTTCCTGGAAGGGGTCACCGAACTGACCGGGGTCGAGTTCGATCAGGAGAATCCCGAGATCCTCCTCAAGGAACTCGGGACGTTCGCGCGGTTCGTGGGAGCCACCCTCCAGAACACCTCGAACCCCACCGTCCTCAAGGCCGGATACAAGGACAACGTCATTCCGGGGAGCGCCGAGGCGCGCATCGATGTCCGGACGCTCCCCGGTCAGGACGAGCTCGTGCTTGAGAAGATCAAGGAGCTCGCGGGCGAGGGCATCGACTTTGCCTTCGTTCACCACGACGTCTCGCTCGAGACGCCTTTCGAGGGCGCCCTCGTCGAATCCATGGTGAGCGCGCTCGAGGCCGAGGATCCGGGGGCTCGGGTCCTGCCGTACACGCTCTCGGGCGGGACCGACAACAAGTCGCTGAGCCGCCTCGGCATCACCGGGTACGGCTTCGCGCCGCTCCAGCTTCCCGCTGGGCTCGACTTCGCGGGGATGTTCCATGGCGTCGATGAGCGGGTACCCGCCGAGTCGCTGCGCTTCGGTGCCCGTGTCCTGCGGCGGCTGCTCACCACCTACTGACGGAACGGCCCTTCCAGAGAGGAGCCTGGCTTGGTCCTGGATCCGTCCGCTGTGCTTCCCGATGAGCTTCTCGAGCGCATCCGGTCGCGTGCGCCCGGCTACGACGAACGCAACGAGTTCTTCCGCGAGGACTTCGAGGAGCTGACTGCCGCGGGATATCTCAGGGCGTTCGTCGCCAAGGAGGACGGCGGGCTGGGAGCCAGCCTTGCCGACGTCGTCCGCCTCCAGCGACGCCTCGCTGCCGCAGCTCCTGCCACAGCTCTCGGCATCAACATGCACCTCGTCTGGACGGGCGTGGCGCGGGTCTTCCAAGCCCGCGGGGATTCGTCGCTCGACTTCGTCCTGGAAGAGGCGGCGGCCGGGGAAGTCTTCGCGTTCGGGATCTCCGAGGCCGGCAACGACTCAGTGCTCCTCGATTCCGTCACAACCGCCGCTCCGCTCCCAGACGGCGCCTACTCCTTCACCGGTGTGAAGGTGTTCACGAGCCTCGCCCCCGTGTGGACCCGGATGGGCACTTTCGGCAAGGACGAGACAGGGACGGAGCCTCGGCTCGTCTATGGCTTCATCCAGCGGGATCAGCCGGGGTGGCGGCATCTGGACGACTGGGACACGCTGGGCATGCGCGCGAGCCAATCGTGCACCACAATCCTCGAGGGTGCTTTGGCGCCCGCCGACCGGATCATCCGCACCCTCCCTGTGGGGCCCAATCCGGACCTGCTCATCTTCGGGATCTTTGCCGTCTTCGAGACATTGCTCGCCGCGGTCTACACGGGGATCGCAGAGCGCGCGCTCGAGTTGGCCGTCGAGGCGGCCCATCGGCGAAAATCCCTCAGGAATGGGGGCCGGCCGTATTCGCACGATCCGGACATCCGCTGGCAGATCGCCGATGCCGCGATTGCGCTCGACGGCGTCCTGCCGCAGCTCGAGCGCATCGCGGACGACATAGACGGATGCGTAGACCGGGGGAGCGCCTGGTTCGCGGCCCTCAGCGGACTCAAGCATCGGGCGACGGAGACCGCTCGTCAGGTGGTCGAGGCCGCGATGCGGGTGGGAGGCGGAGGCGGCTACTTTCGGTCAAGCGAGCTGCAGCGCCTCTACAGGGACGTGCTTGCCGGGCTCTACCACCCCTCGGATCCCGAATCTGCGCACGCAACTGTTGCGACCGCCCTCCTCGGTCCCATCGAGGATCCGGCAGGAAGCTAGGCCGTCCTTTCGACGACCATCACCTTGCGGCGCAGCCAATAGCGCCGCACCCCGCCCATATAGAGCCGGCTCCGCTCGAGTTCCCATTTGCCGTATTCGGAGTGTTCGCGCACCCGCTGTCGTGCGGCCGCGATCGATTCTCCGGGGTTGACCGATAGGACGAGGTACTCGTACTTCCCTTGCGCGGCGCTGCGGGCCGGGCTCGAGCTGAGGATCTCCTTCATGGCCCTCGCTTTCTGACGTGCCGTTCCAAGACCTAGACCGGGCGCAATGCCCGTCTAGGCAGGTCCCCCGCATTCAGATTACCGTGGGGCCATGAGCATCGACCCACGCGTGGCCCTCGGTTCGCTGACGGCGGCACTCGAGGAGCACCTCGTGGCCGCGGCCTCCCGGCGTGGTGACGACGATCCGGCCGTCGAGGCTGCCTATTTCGCCATTGCCGATGCGTTCGAGGCCTACGCGGACGCGCTCTACGACGCCTACGGCGAGGACTTGCCGATGGACCTTCTCGACGACGGGGACGAAGGCTAGGAGCGCATACGCCCTGTGCCGACCGCATCGCGAGGGGCACTAGGCTTGAGGGCGTGAAGACTTGGCGTCAGGCTCCCGTTCCGTCCGTCCCCGGCCAGAGCGGGGCGATTCGACTGTGGGACTCGGCGCGGAACGAGATGGCGGAGCTCCCGGTAGAGGCCGAGCAGTCGATGTACGTCTGCGGTATCACGCCCTACGACGCCACCCATCTGGGCCACGCCGCGACCTACGTTGCCTTCGACCTCCTCGACCGCGTGTGGCGCGACGCTGGGAGCACCGTCGCCTACGTCCAGAACACGACCGACGTCGACGACCCGCTGCTCGAGCGAGCTGATGCGACGGGCGTGGACTGGCGGACGCTTGCGAAGGAGCAGATCGCCCTCTTCCAACGCGACATGGAAGCCCTCAACGTCCTTCCCCCGGATCATTACATCGGGGCCGTCGAGTCGATTCCCTGGATCGTGCCTGAGATCGAGCGCCTCCTCGAGGAGGGGCTGGCCTATCAGCTCGCGGGTGCGGAAGGCGAGCCGGACGGCGACATCTACTACGACGTCACCGAGGCGACGCGGCGCGCCGATACGCCTGAGGCTTGGCGCCTCGGCCAGGTCTCACACCTCACGGTCGCCGAGATGATCGACGTGTTCGGTGAGCGCGGTGGAGATCCTGAGCGTCCGGGCAAGCACAGCCCGTTGGATCCGATCCTGTGGCGCGAGGCGCGGCTCGGGGAGCCACGGTGGGATGGGGGCACTCTTGGCCGCGGCCGCCCGGGCTGGCACATCGAGTGCACCGTCATCGCCCAGCGCTTCCTTCCAGCGCCGTTCACCGTTCAGGGCGGCGGTTCGGATCTCCAGTTCCCACACCATGAGATGGGCGCGGGCCATGCCTGGTCCCTTCACCGCGTGCCACTCGCGCGCCACTTCGCCCACACAGGGATGGTGGGTCTCGACGGGCAGAAGATGAGCAAGTCGCTCGGCAATCTCGTGCTCGTCTCGAAGCTCCGGGCTGCCGGAGAGGCGCCGGAGGCCATTCGCTTGGCCATCCTGGCCAACCACTACCGGTCTGACTGGGAATGGACTGAGGAGCTCTTCGAAATCGCCAAGACTCGGTTGAGCCGCTGGCGCGAGGCGATTCCCCGCGCGGGACGCGGTTCGGCCGACTTGCTCGTCGCCGAGATCCGTGGCGCCCTCGCAGATGATCTCGACGCTCCTCGAGCCCTTGCAGCGGTCGACAAGTGGGCGGACGACGCCCTCGCCAGCGGCGAAGGAGAAGCGTCCGACGGCGCGCTGGTCGCCGCGGCCGTCGACGCGCTGCTGGGCGTGCGCCTCTGAGGCCTCAGCTGGACGCCTGGCTCAGTTGGACGCGCCACCGTCCTTGCCGCGACGCTTGAGGTAGCGCTCGAACTCCCGCGCGATCGATTCTCCGGTCGCCTCGGGCAGGTCGGCGGTGTCCTTCGCCTCCTCGAGCTGCTGGATGTACGCAGCGATCTCAGGGTCCTCAGTTGCGAGCTCGTTGACGCCGCGCTCCCAGGCCTCCGCGTCTTCGGCGAGCTCGTTGGTCTCGAGCGGTACCTGGATGAGCTCCTCGATGCGGTGCATCAGTGCAAGCTGAGCCTTGGGGGAGGGGGCCTGCGCGACATAGTGCGGGACGGCCGCCCAGAGCGATACCGTCGGAATGCCGTGGTGGTCCGCCGCGTCGGCGAACACCCCTACGATGCCTGTCGGTCCCTCGTACTGCGAGGCTTCGAGATTGAGCCGCTCCCGGAGGTCGCCCGCCTCGCTCGTGGCGGTGACCGGAATGGGCCGGCTGTGCGGGACATCGGCGAGGAGCGCGCCGACGACGATCAGGTAGTCAACGTCGAGATCCTCGACATACTCCATGAGGTCTTCCGTGAACCCGCGCCAACGATAGGAAGGCTCCGTGCCCTGCACGAACACGAGGTTGATCGGGTAGCCCTCGAGCCGTGCCGTCGACACTCGGGTCGATGGCCAGCGGATGCGGCGACGGCCCGAGCCGGAGCGCCGAACGGTGGGCCTCGTGAACTGGAAGTCGTAGTAGTCATCGGCGTCGATGGCCCCGACCTTCTGCGCACCGAACTGGCGCTTGATGGCCCGGATTGCCTCGCTCGCCGCCTCGCCGGCGTCGTTCCAACCCTCGAAGGCCGCGAGCATGACGGTGACCCGCTCGCCCTCTTCAGGCGCCGGAAAGAGGCCAGGATGGGGAGCCGGAGCGTCGGCGTCGAACTCATTCATCGCTCCAGACTATGACCAAGCGAGCCGCTTCGCAGGGCCTGTGGCGGCAGTCGCGGGCAAGTTTCGCGCACGGAGGACAGGCCTGCGCTCCACGTAGACTGGTCCATATGCGCCTTCCCGCCCAAACCGACGCCGAGCCCGACGCCGAAGCCAACACAGCACCGCTGCGTGCCGTCCTGTGGGATATGGACGGAACGCTCGTGGACACCGAGCCGTATTGGATCGTCGCCGAGGGGGAGCTGGTCGGGGCTTTCGGCGGCACATGGAGCCACGAGCAGGCGATGCGTTTGGTCGGGCAGGCCCTTCCCACTTCCGCGGGAATCCTCCAGGAAGCGGGGGTGGCCCTGGACAAGCGCGAGATCATCGATCGGCTGACGGCGCGCGTGATCGAACAGTTCGGCCACGCCGTCCCGTGGCGGCCGGGTGCGCAGGAGCTTCTCGCGTCCCTGGTCGAGGCGGGCATCGCCTGCGCCCTCGTCACGATGTCCGAGCGGCCGATGGTGGAGAAGATCCTCGAGCACCTGCCGATTGGGACTTTTCGCGCGGTCGTCACTGGCGACGCCGTGGCGAACGGCAAGCCGCACCCGGAGCCCTACCTCAAGGGCCTCGCACGCCTCACGAGCGACGTCGGTGGCTTGGCCCCGAGCGAGTGCGTCGCCATCGAGGATTCCGCTCCCGGAGCGTCTTCGGCCGAGGCCGCCGGCCTCACCACGATTGTCGTCCCGAGCGCCGTTGCCGTTCCGGCGCACCTCGGTGCGGAGCAGTGGGAGACGCTCGTGGGGCACACGCCTGCGGACCTGGCCGGAGTCCTCGTCCGGAACTCGGCTGATTTCGTCGGTCAGGGGCGCGAATGACCTCCGGCGGCCAAAGTCCCCAGCACGACGGGGGCGGCCACAGTCATGCTTCCGAAAGCCGCGGGCGCGGCGGTATCAGGCTGGGTCGCATCGCGGGCGTTCCCGTCTTCCTTGCCTATTCCTGGTTCCTGATCGCCGGGTTCACGGTCGTGGTGGGCGGCCCGAGGCTGTTACCGCAGCTTGGCAACGCCGCTTATCTTGTAGCACTCGCTTACGCCTTCCTGCTGCTGCTGTCAGTGCTCGTCCACGAGCTGGCACACGCACTCAGCGCGCGGGCATTTGGCTGGCCGAGCCAGAAGATCGTGTTGAACCTGTGGGGCGGCCACACACAGTTCGAGGCCTTCACTGCCTCCCCTGGCCGTTCCGTCGTCGTCGCCCTAGCGGGACCCGCCGCGAACCTAATTCTTGCGGGGGGAGCTTGGCCTCTCGTGACGTCGGTGGGGCTGCCGGAGGTGCCGGGGATTCTTCTCAATACGTTCATGTGGGCCAATTTCCTCATCGGCCTCTTCAACGTGCTTCCGGGGCTCCCTCTCGACGGCGGACGCCTCGTCGAGAGCGTCGTCTGGAAGGTGAGCGGTTCCCAGGAGAAGGGCACAATCGCCGCAGGCTGGGCGGGTCGGATTGTCGTGGCAGGCATTGTCTTCTTCGGTCTCGTCCTCCCATGGCTCCAAGGCGAATCTCTCGACATCTCGTTCACGCTGGTCACGCTCCTTGTCGCCGCGTTCCTGTGGCAGGGCGCCTCGGCCTCGATTCGGAACGCCGGTTTCCGGAGCCGCCTTCCCAGCATCGTGGCCGGCCGGCTGGCAGTCCCCGCAGTCGGCGTGCCCAACTTCGCCTCCGTCGATGAAGCCGTGCAGGCGGGCGCGGGCCAGGGCGTCGTCGTCGTCCTCTGTGCACCCGACGGCAAACCGCAGGGGGTTGTCGATCCCGCAGCCATCGCCCGCGTGCCGGACGAGGCCCGGGGGAGCACGCCCGTGACTGCCGTTGGATACGCGCTCGCCCCGGGCGCCTACGTGCCCGAGAGCGCGGCCGGCCAGGAACTGGTGCAGTACCTCGCCCAGCTTCAGGGCACTGAGTACGCCGTCATCGACGCGGGGGGTCGGGTCGTCGGCCTGCTCAGCCAGCGCGCGGTGGTCTCCGCCATCTCGGGCCGCCCGGCACGCTAGCCCTGCCCAGCTCACCTCACCACACCTAAGAAGGGACCCATGACCGAGAGCAGCACCCCGATCTCGCCCGAGCTCGTGCCCGAGCCGACCGGCGCAGTCAATCGTCGTGGCCCCTTCCGGGTAGGCGAGCGCGTCCAGCTCACCGACGAGCGTGGCCGGATGAACACGATCACCCTCGAGGCAGGCGGGGCGTTCCACACGCACAAGGGGTTCCTCAACCACGACGTGATCATCGGCGAGCCCGACGGTTCTGTCGTGACCAATACGGCGGGACATCAGTATCAGGCTCTTCGCCCGCTCCTCTCGGACTTCGTGCTGTCGATGCCGCGCGGTGCGGCAGTGGTGTATCCGAAGGACGCCGGCCAGATCATCACGATGGCAGACATCTTTCCCGGGGCGCGCGTTGTCGAAGCGGGCGTCGGTTCCGGCGCGCTCTCGATTTCGCTTCTCCGCGCAGTGGGCGACGGCGGCTACCTCCACTCGTTCGAGCGTCGCCAGGAATTCGCGGACATTGCGCGCGGGAACGTCGAGACCATCTTCGGCGGTCCGCACCCGGCCTGGCGGATCTCGCTGGGCGACTTCCAGGACGAGGTCGTGAAGGCGGAGGAGCCGGGCACAGTCGACAGGGTCGTGCTCGACATGCTCGCCCCGTGGGAATGCCTTGACGCCGTCGCCACCGTGCTGGCCCCTGGCGGCGTCTGGATCAACTACGTGGCCACTGCAACCCAGCTATCGCGGACCGCCGAAGCCATCCGCGCAGACGGGCGGTTCACCGAGCCCGATGCGTGGGAGTCCATGGTGCGCGGCTGGCACCTCGAGGGCCTCGCAGTGCGCCCCGAGCACCGCATGGTGGGGCACACCGGATTCTTGCTGGTGACCCGTCGTCTTGCAGGCGGTGTCGCCCCCTTGGTGCGCAGGAAGCGGGCCAAAGGCGAGTTCGCGCAGGAGGACCTCAACGCCTGGACGCCCGAGTCGGTGGGGGAACGCCCGGTGTCGGATCGCAAGCTGCGTCGCGCCGCCCGTGACGCGCGCGCGGGGAGGACTGAGGAGTCCTGACTGCTGCGGGTGAATTACCCGTGCGCAACCTTTCTCTCGCCCCGAACATTGCGTGAATGTAACGCTTAGCTTCTCTGGTGCTCAAAGCGGTTTGCGCACGGCTAAGGAGGGCTAGTGTCGAAGTATCGGAATGTTCCGAGGCACGAGAGGGTGTGAGAGTGATGGAAGAGCGTGACGGCACCGGAACGGGTCGTGAGGACGCCACCGCACGAGCACACGCTGAGCAGTTGAGCGTTCTTGAGCGTCAGGTGAATGTCCTCCGGGACAAGCTCCGGACGGTGGACCGGCAGCTCTCGGCGGCCACGTCGAACAACACTCGCATGGCAGAGATGCTTCAGACCGCCAAGGGCGAGATCGTCCGCCTGAAGTCGGCGCTCGAGCACGAGGGTCAGCCGCCCTACAGCTACGGAACAATCGTCCAACTCAATCGCCGTCGCCCCGCCGGTGGGTCGGCTGCCGCCGTCACCGACGAAAGTGCAGACGTTGTGACAGCCGGACGGAAGATCCGGGTGGGCCTGAGCCCGCTCGTCTCGCTCTCCGAACTGAGTGTGGGCCAGGAGGTCCTCCTCAACGAGGCGTTCGAGGTCGTTGCAGGGCTCGGCTACGAGCGCTCGGGTGAACTCGTCACGATCAAGGAGCTCCTCGGCGCCGACCGCGTCCTCGTCATCGGGCGAGGTGACGAAGAGCGGGTCCTGCGCCTGTCAGGCCCACTCCAGCTCGAACAGCTGCGCGTCGGCGACGCCGTGTCCGTGGACAACCGGACACAGACCGCTCTTGAGAAGGTGCCCCGTTCCGAGGTTGAGAACCTCGTGCTCGAGGAAGTCCCGGACATTAGCTACGACGACATCGGCGGCCTCGCGTCCCAGATCGAGCAGATCCGAGACGCCGTCGAGCTGCCGTTCCTGCATCCGGGCCTCTACCGGGAGCACGGGCTCAAGGCGCCCAAGGGCATCCTCCTCTACGGCCCTCCAGGCTGCGGCAAGACCCTCATCGCCAAGGCTGTGGCCAATTCCCTCGCGGCGCGGGCGATGGAGCGCGCAGGAACCCAGGACATCAAGAGCTACTTCCTCAACATCAAGGGTCCCGAGCTCCTCGACAAGTACGTCGGCGAGACCGAGCGGCATATCCGCCTCATCTTCTCCCGGGCACGGGAGAAGGCCTCGGACGGAAGTCCGGTCGTGGTGTTCTTCGACGAGATGGACTCGCTGTTCCGGACGCGTGGAACAGGTGTCTCGTCGGACGTCGAGACGACGATCGTCCCACAGCTGCTGAGCGAGATCGACGGCGTGGAGCGCCTCGACAACGTGATCGTGATCGGCGCGTCCAACCGCGAGGACATGATCGACCCTGCGATTCTGCGTCCTGGGCGCCTCGACGTGAAGATCAAGATCCAGCGTCCCGACGCTGAGGCCGCGGCCGACATCTTCTCGAAGTACCTCACCGGTGAGCTGCCGATCCATCCCGCTGACCTTGCAGAGCACGGCGGCGATCGGGCTGCGACCGTGAACATGATGATCCAGCGGACGGTCGAGGCGATGTACTCGACCGACAAGGCGAACGAGTACCTCGAGGTCACCTACGCCAACGGGGACACGGAAATCCTGTACTTCAAGGACTTCAACTCGGGGGCCGTGATCCAGAACGTGGTGGACCGCGCGAAGAAGTCCGCCATCAAGGACCTCCTGATGACTGGTTCGAAGGGCATCCGAGTGGACCACCTCCTCCGCGCCGTGGCCGACGAGTTCCGCGAGCACGAGGACATGCCCAACACGACCAATCCGGACGACTGGGCACGGATTTCGGGCAAGAAGGGCGAGCGGATCACGTACATCCGCACGATCATCCAGGGCAAGGGTGGAAGTGAGCCCGGACGCACGATCGAGACGACGCAGAGCACGGGCCAGTACCTGTGACCCCAGCCGCGAAGGGGAATGACATGCCGAGCACGGAGCACGGACCCGAGGCCCTTCCCGCGGGAGGTGCCCTGCGCGTCATGGGCTCGGAGACGGAGTACGGAATCCACGCGCCGGCGACGCCCAGCGCCAATGCAACGTATCTCTCGTCGCAGGTCATTGCCGCCTACGCGAAGCTCACGCGGGAGCGGCTCCACGCTTCGCCGGGGGCCGGTTGGGACTATACCGACGAATCTCCGTTGCGGGACGCCCGAGGCTGGTCGGTGCGGCGAAACCAGGCCCACCCGGACCTCTTGACGGATCTGGAGCCGGTCCTGACCGCGGAAGGCGTTGCTCTCGCACACGGTCCGGCGGAACTCGAGCTCGACGGGGACCAAGAACCGGCGCTCATGAACCTTGTGCTCGGCAACGGAGCCCGGCTCTACGTCGATCACGCGCATCCGGAGTACTCGAGCCCGGAGGTGACCAATCCCCTCGACGCGGTGCTGTGGGACTCGGCGGGGGATGCCGTTGTGCTGACTGCGGTCCGTGCCCTGAGCGCAGATTCCGAACGCGGACCGATCAACCTGTACAAGAACAACACGGACGGCAAGGGCGCATCGTACGGCTCACATGAGAACTACCTCGTGCCGCGAGCCGTGCCGTTCATCGACCTAGTCCGAGGGCTGACCCCCTTCTTCGTCACGCGCCAGCTCGTGTGCGGGGCGGGCCGCGTCGGGTTGGGTCAGGACGGCCGGACCCCCGGTTATCAGGTAAGCCAGCGGGCGGACTTCTTCGAGGCCGAAGTCGGGCTCGAGACGACGATGCGGCGCCCGATCATCAACACGCGGGATGAGCCGCACGCTGTGGCCGACAAGTACCGCCGGCTGCACGTCATCGTCGGCGACGCGAACTGCAGCCACGTCGCCAACTACCTTAAATTCGGCACGACAGCTCTGGTCCTGAGCGTCATCGAGGCGGGCGTCGCACCCGAGATCGAGGTCCACGAGCCCGTCGGCGCCATGCACCGTCTGAGCCACGACACCGACCTCCGCGAGACGGTCCGCCTCCTTGACGGCAGGCACCTCACGGGATTGGAGGTTCAGTGGCTGTATCTCGAGGCTGCGGCGAAGCTCGCGGCGGATGCCGGCGTGGCCGCCGAGCACGGTGGGGACGGGCACACTGCCACCGTCCTTCGCCTTTGGGAGCGCGCGCTCACCGATCTCGAAACGGATCATGACGCGGCGGCCGGCTATATCGAGTGGGCGGCGAAGCAGAAGGTGCTCGAGGGCTACCGGGCACGTGATGGCCTGGGGTGGAACGACGCTCGCTTGGGCCTCATCGACATCCAGTGGTCTGATGTGCGGCCCGAGCGGGGACTCGCCTATCGTCTCATCTCGAAGGGGAGCCTCGAGCGGCTCGTCGACGATCGCGACATCGCGCGGGCGGCCATCGATCCGCCGTCGGACACGCGCGCGTGGTTCCGCGGCAAGAGCATTCAGCGGTTCCCGGCCAACGTCGCGAGTGCAAGCTGGGATTCGGTCGTGTTCTCACCTCCCGGCAGCTACCGGCTCCAACGGGTTCCGACTCGCGAACCGCTGCGCGGAACGCGTGCCCTCACGGAGCCGCTCTTCGAGGGGCACAAGGACATCCAGGGCTTTCTCGATGCCCTGCTCGGGGAACACCACACATAAGGTTCCCGCGGCCGGGTCGCGGCCATGAAAGAGTGACAGTATAGGTTCCACAGCCCGTCGCAGGGGCGCCGGGCTCGACGCAAGGAGGCGGCCATGGCCGGTCAGGAGCAGAAGAGCAGCCAGTCACGGGACGAGAACGAGGACGTCGACCCGGGCACGCCCGCGCCCGCGCCTGCCGCCCCTCAGGCGTCCGAAGCGACGGAGGGTGTAGACGACCTTCTTGACGAGATCGACGGCGTGCTCGAAAGCAACGCCGAGGAGTTCGTGCGTGGGTTCGTCCAGAAGGGCGGCCAGTAGGCCCGGGATGAACGATTTCCTCGCAGAACGCGTCGCCGCTCAGTCGACGTCGTCCTTCACCGAGCACCTTGCCTCAGCCCGTCCCGACTTGCTTCCCTCTAATAGGGTCCTTCCCACCGACGCGTCCCATCTCGCGCCGCACGGCACGACCGTCGTCGCCATGGCCTTCGCCGGCGGAGTCGTCATGGCCGGGGACCGGCGCGCGACGATGGGGAGCATGATCGCGAGCCGTCACATCGAGAAGGTCTTCCCCGCCGATCGCTATTCCGTGCTCGGCATCGCGGGAACGGCAGGCCTCGCGATCGACATCGTCCGGCTCTTCCAGGTCGAACTCGAGCACTACGAGAAGATCGAGGGCACTCGGCTGAGCCTTGAGGGGAAGGCCACCCGACTCGGTGCGATGATCCGTGGGAATCTGGGCCTTGCCCTCCAGGGACTCGCGGTAGTCCCGCTGTTCGCTGGATTCGACCTTGAACAGGGCGTGGGCCGGCTCTTCTCGTACGACGTCACTGGCGGCCGGTACGAGGAGCCGGAGCATCATTCGGTGGGCTCCGGATCAGTCTTCGCGCGTGGCGCGCTCAAGAAGCTCTGGCGGCCGGGCCTTGCAGAGGAGGACGCGGTGCGCATCGCCGTCGAGTCGCTCTTCGACGCAGCCGACGACGATTCGGCCACCGGGGGCCCTGACCCCCTGCGTCAGCTGTGGCCGGTTGTCTACACCGTCACCCGCGCGGGGCACCGTCGGGCCTCCGAGCACGAGCTGAGCCAGATCGCCGGCGACATCTTCGAGCAGCGCAGCATCGCCGGACGGGAGGCCTGAGATGACCCAGCCGTTCTATGTCTCGCCCGAGCAGGTGATGAAGGACCGGGCCGACTTTGCTCGGAAAGGCATCGGCCGGGGCCGCTCCGTCGTCGTGCTGAGCTGCCGGGAGGGGATTGCCCTCGTCGCGGAGAATCCCTCGCCGTCGCTCCACAAGATCGGGGAGATCTACGACAAGATCGCCTTCGCCGCCGTGGGCAAGTACAACGAGTTCGAGAGCCTTCGGCAGGCGGGCGTTCGGTACGCCGACGTTCGGGGCTATTCGTACGACCGGGTCGACGTGACAGGACGAGGCCTCGCGAGCGTGTATGCCCAGAGTCTAGGGGCGGTCTTCACTGCCGAACAGAAGCCCTTCGAGGTCGAGCTCACCGTGGCAGAGGTGGGGCACGACGTCGGCACGGACCACCTCTTCCGCCTCACCTTTGACGGCTCGATCGCCGATGAGAAGAGATTCGTCGTCATGGGCGGCGCCGCCGACCGTGTTGCCGAATCCGTCGTCGCCGGCTGGAGCGCGGACGCTTCGTTCACGGAGGCGATCCAGCTCGCCGCGAAGGCTCTCCGCGAGGAGCGTGCCGAGGCACCCCTGAGCCTTGAAGTGGGGGTCCTCGACCGCCACTCCGAGACCGAGCGCGGCGTTCGCCGAGCCTTCAGGCGGATTGCGGGCGAGGAGCTCGACGAGCTCCTGGCCGTATCGACCTGAGGCCGGCCTCGACCCGGACCAGCAACTAGTTCAAAGGAGCCGCGTGGACCGCCGCATCTTCGGTGTCGAGACTGAGTTCGGCATCGCGTATTCGAGCCCTCAGGGACGTCCGCTCGCTCCTGAAGAGGTAGCGCGTTATCTGTTCCGCAAGGTCGTGAGCTGGGGACGCTCGTCCAACGTCTTTCTGGGCAACGGCTCGCGGCTGTATCTCGACGTAGGGTCCCACCCCGAGTACGCAACGGCTGAATGCGATGACGTCGCCCAACTCGTGGCTCACGA
The DNA here is from genome assembly GCF_022539255.1 of Sinomonas terrae. Taxonomy (NCBI): domain Bacteria; kingdom Bacillati; phylum Actinomycetota; class Actinomycetes; order Micrococcales; family Micrococcaceae; genus Sinomonas; species Sinomonas terrae. Next base: position 2,228,420 of record NZ_JAKZBV010000001.1, on the reverse strand, counting down.
CCGGGCCGGGGAGCGGATCCTCGTCGACCTGATCGACGAGGCCCAGAAGCGTCTCCGCGAGGAAGGCTTCGACGGCAGTGTCTACCTGTTCAAGAACAACACGGACACGGCCGGCAATTCATACGGGAGCCACGAGAACTACCTCATCCCGCGACGCACCGAGTTCTCGCGCCTCGCGGAGATCCTCATTCCGTTCCTTGTGACGCGCCAACTCCTGTGTGGGGCCGGGAAGGTGCTGCGCACTCCCCATGGGCCCATCTACGCCTTCTCCCAGCGGGCCGACCACATCTGGGAGGGACTCTCCTCGGCCACGACCCGGTCGCGGCCCATCATCAACACGCGGGACGAGCCACATGCCGACGCAGAGCACTTCCGGCGGCTCCACGTCATTGTCGGTGATTCGACTATGGCTGAGACGACGACGATGATGAAGGTGGGAACGGTCGATCTCGTTCTGCGGATGATCGAGTCCGGGATCATCATGCGGGACCTGCGGATGGAGAATCCGATCCGCAGCATTCGGGAAATCTCCCACGATCTCTCGGGACGCGCCGTCGTCCGTCTCGCCAATGGCTCAGAAGTCACCGCCATCGACATGCAGCGCATCTATCTCGAGAAGGTCAGCCAGTTCGTGCAGGACTACGGCGCGCATACTCCGCATGTGCCTCGCATCCTCGACCTCTGGGACCGCACCCTCACGGCCATCGAAACGGGTGACACGTCGAAGATCGACACCGAAGTGGATTGGGCCATCAAGAAGAAGCTGATCGACTCCTACTGCTCCCGCCACGACGTCGACCTCGATTCCGCACGCGTGGCCCAGCTTGACCTGACGTATCACGACATCAGCCCGGAGCGCGGACTCTTCTTCCTTCTGCAGCATCATGGAGGCGCGGCGCGACTGGTCGACGATGCCGCCATCAAGGAGGCAATGGACACCCCGCCCCAGACTACGCGCGCGCGGCTTCGGGGAAGATTCGTGCAGGCAGCGCAGGCCGCGGGGGCCGACTACACGGTGGACTGGGTGCACCTCAAGCTCAACGACCGGGCCCACCACACCATCCTGTGCAAGGACCCGTTCGCAAACGAGGATCCGAGGGTCGACGAGCTCCTCGACACGCTTCGTCCTTTCGCCGGGTAGGGGCCACCGACCCCTCACAGGCAGAGCCGCTACCCTAGAGGGGGCCAGAGGGCCCCGACCGCCGCCACGGACGTGGCGGACACCCCCACAGGAAGTTGATCAGTGCGCCGACTCTTTGCGCTCTTGCTGCCCCTCGCCCTGCTCCTTGCCGGGTGCAGTTCCGGAGGCTCCTCGAGCCAGCCCACGACGCAGCCGACGAGTCAGGATGCCGGCGACGTGAGCGCTCTCAGCTCACTCAAAGTCACGCCCACGGACAAGGCTCCCACGGTCGACTTCAAGAAGCCGCTCACCGTCTCGTCCCTCACCGTGAAGACGGTTCAGCAGGGAACGGGGGCCGCCGTGAAGGCGGGCCAGTCCGCCGTCGTGAATGTCCTCGCCCTCAAGGGGACTGACGGCAGCGTCCTCGGCGACACGTTCTCATCGGGCCAGCCGGAGAAGGTGCCTGTCGACAGCAGTCTCCAGCAGCAGAATGCGACGCTCTACAACGCGCTCGTGGGTTCGAAGATCGGCTCCTACCTCGCGTACGCGACGCCGCCCGTGAGCGCAGAGCAGGGAGGCGACGGAACGACCACGCTCCTCATCCTCAAGGTCACCGACGCCAAGGATGTCCCGGCGCCGCTCTCGGGGCCGCAGGGCGACACCGTCACACCTCCGCCGGGGCTCCCCAAGGTTACGACCGATTCCAAGGGCGTTCCGCAGATCGACGTCAAGGGCGTCGCCAAGCCCACCAAGCTCATCTCCCAGGACCTCATTAAGGGCAAGGGGGCCGTGGTGCAGTCGAGCGACACCATCGTGGCGAATTACGTGGGCGTGAACCTGTCGGATGGCACCAAATTCGACTCGAGCTATGACCGCGGCACGCCGGCGACCTTCGCGCTGAGCCAGGTGATCCAAGGCTGGACAGACGGACTGGCTGGCAAGACGGTCGGATCCCGCGTTCTACTCGTCATCCCCGCCGCGCAGGCCTACGGTGAACAAGGCCAAGGCGGCGCGAAGGGTGACCTCGTCTTCGTCGTCGATATTCTCGGCGTCCAGTAGGATTCCGCATCGAGCCACTTCCGCTCAGAGATTCGCCGAGAGATTTCGCCCAGAGAGAGGAACAGCCATGTCCTTTGGACAGCGCAAGTACGACCGGCAGAAGCCGGAGATCGACTTCCCTGAGGGCCCAGCGCCCAGCGAACTCAACATTGTCGACCTGGTCGAGGGCGACGGGCGCGAGGTCGCACCCGGCGACACGGTCTCTGCTCACTACGTGGGCGTAGCCTGGTCGACGGGGGAGGAGTTCGACGCGAGCTGGAACCGCGGGGCGCCACTCGACTTCCGAGTTGGCGTCGGGCAGGTCATCCAGGGGTGGGATCAGGGGCTCCTCGGGATGAAGCTCGGCGGCCGACGCCGGCTCGAGATCCCGTCCGATCTGGCCTACGGCTCGCGCGGCGCGGGCGGAGCGATCGGCCCGAACGAAGCGCTCATCTTCGTCGTGGACCTCGTCGGGATCCGCTGACGCTTGCTGGCGACACTGGCCGCGGACGTTCAACCGTCCGCGGCCAGTGTCGTGTTCCGGGTAGCCTGCACATGTGTCCCAGAAGAAGACCGAACGTCTCCTGAACCTCCTGATCGCCCTCCTCCACACGGAGCGTGGGATCTCCCGCGATCGGCTGCTCCGGGACGTCTACGAGTGGGCACCCGGTGCGGGGCGGGACCGGGAGACCGTCGAACGTCAATTCGAACGGGACAAAGCTGATCTGCGGGCGCTCGGCGCGGAGATCAGCGAGCGCCAGGGCTACGAACGTGAGGACAGCTCGGCCACGACCTCGCTTTATCGGATCGATCCCCGGCTCTTCCGGCTCCCCGAGCTGGAGTTCACGCCGCAGGAGCAGTCGCTGCTCGCCCTCGCTGGCCTTGCGTGTCAGGGCGCCCTCGCCGCCGCGCCAGCCCGTGCCGCCCTCCGGCGGCTCGAAGCGGCAGGTGCGCTGCCGGACTCGCCCCCGTCGCTCGTGCAGCCGCGCGTCCGCATCGCCGATCCCCGCTATGCAATCCTCGCCGACGCCGCCTCCAGACAGGCCGAGATCAGGTTCCAGTACTACGCGACCAGCACCGGGCGGGAGGAGGAGCGGCGCGTCCAGCCGTGGGGCCTAGGGCAGCGCTATGGACAGTGGTATCTCGTGGGATTCGATATGGCACGAAACGCAGCCCGCGTCTTCCGCCTCTCGAGGATCCGGGGGCGGATTCTGGCCGGAGCCGATGGTTCCTTCGAGCCAGCTCCCCCGGGGATGGTGCACGAACAGCTCGAAGAGCTCATGGCGATACCGGTGCAGAGGGCCCGTCTCCGCGTCGCAGAGGGCCGCGCGCTCGAGCTCAGGATGGCGTGGACTCCGCTTCCTGCGCCAGACGCCCCCGAGGGCTGGGACGTGGGCGAGTACCCCTATCAGGACCTGAGCGTTGCCGCGGACTATCTTGCAGGCTTCGGGGACGCTCTCATCGTCGAGGCTCCTCGCGAGCTTGCTGACGCCGTCGTACGCCGCCTCGAGGGGGCCCTTTCGGCGCTGGGGACGCAGGGAGCGTCTCCCGTTGCCCCGGCCCCCACCGCACGCCGGACCATGACCTCCGACGAACGCCTCAGCCGCATTGTCGACCTCGTGCCGTTCCTGATGCAGGGGCCAGTTAGGGTGGACGAGGCTGCAGCTCGGTATGGCGTCACTCCTCGCGTGCTCCTCCAGGAACTCACTGCGCTCGAGTTCTCGGGCCCCACCGACCTCGGGGGATGGCAGGACTTCATCGAGGTTCAGGTGCGGGACGGCGTCGTCAGCCTGGCAAACGCTCCCGAGCTTGCGCGCCCCCGCCGGCTCAGCATCGAAGAGGCGCTCTCGTTGCAGCTTGGGCTGCAGACCCTCCTGCCGATGGCTTCGGTGGACGAGCAGCCAGCCATCCGTTCCCTTGCCGAGAAGGTGAGTGCGGCGACGCTGAAGGGCATGGGCTCGATTCCTGAAATCGACCTCAAGACCGAGCCCCAGCGCAACGCCGAGCTTCTTCCTGAACTACGTGCCGCGGTTGCCGAAGGACGCACCCTACGGCTCGACTACTTGAACCCCACGAAGGACGAACGCACCCAGCGCCTCGTGAATCCGCTGGGCCTCCGTTCCGATGGCGATCGGTGGTACGTCGACGCCTATTGCCACCGGGTAGAGGAGCGGCGTGTCTTCCGGGTGGACCGCATTGTGAGTCTCGAGCCCTCGGCTCCCATTCCACTTCCTGCAGACTTTGAGGCTCCCACGCAGCAACCGATGTTCGAACCCCGAGACACCGACATCGAGGCAACCCTGCGGCTTGCTCCGGAGGCGCTATGGGTCGAGCACGAATACGCGGCCGAGGACGGCTTAGACCTCGAGGACGGCAGCCGCCGGGTGAGGATGCGAGTCTCCAGTCTCGACTGGCTTCCGCGGTTCCTTGCCCAGTTCGGCGGCTCCGTTGCCCTGGAGGGGCCAGAGGAGGCGGTCGAAGGAAGTCGCGCCTGGCTGACCCGCGCGCTTCAAACGGCTCTCAGCAGATAGGCTCTTCACATGCCGTGGTGGTTCTGGGTCCTGCTCTGGGCGGCCTTGCTTTTCCTCAGTGCTGTTGCGGCCGCCGCGGCAGGCTTCTGGCTTGCCCGCAAGGCTCTCCGGGTCTTCCGTGACGCCAGTTCAGCTTTCGGGGAAGTGGTCGCGCCCCTAACAACCGAGTCGCGCTCGCACACCGATCTCGGCACTGAGGGTGGCCGTCAGGTGGCGGGAGACGGGGTTTTTGCCCGACCCGACGAAGTGCGCAGGGCCTACGAACACGGCAGGGCGGAGCGTCGCGAAGCGCGGCGGGCGCGGAGAGTCGCGCGGCGCGCAGAGAGAGGGCAAGCGCAGTCCCTCCGTGACCTAGGACTCATCTAGACTGGTTAAGAAGGAAAGGACTTCTTGTGGGACGACTCTTCGATAGCCCATGGCCTATCGTCATCATCATTGTTGTGGCGCTGTTGCTGTTCGCGGGGCCAAAGCTTCCGACCATGGCCCGGAGCCTTGGCCAATCCATGCGGATCCTCCGCTCCGAGGTCAAGGAGATGAGGAGCGAGGGCAACCAACCGCAGTCCTCGTCGTCGACTTCTTCGTCCTCGGCTTCGCCCCAATCCCCTGAGGCTGGAGAGCCTCCCGTGGAGGGCAAGGTCATCCCGCCCAAGGGCGCTGAAGAGGGCGACGGCGGTACCGCCGGCCCGTCCCAGCGCGCCTGAGCGTGGCCGCGCCCAAGGGGCGGAAGGCCAACCCCGAAGGCCGAATGCCCCTCATGGAGCACCTTCGGGAGCTCAAGAACCGCCTCATCAAGTCAGCAGCAGGTGTGCTCGTCGGCGCTGTCATCGGCTGGTTCCTGTATGACCCGATTCTCGAAGCGCTTCAGCAGCCGGTCCGCGACATCGCGCAGCGGACCGGCGGGATCTCTGGGGTCAACTTCTCGACGGTCGGTTCACCGTTCGACTTCAAGCTGCAGCTTGCAATCCAGATCGGGCTGGTGATCTCGAGCCCGATCTGGATCTATCAGATCTGGGCCTTCATCATGCCTGGGCTCACGGTCAAGGAGCGCCGCTACACGCTCGGCTACATGGGGGCTGCGGTTCCCCTTTTCCTCGCGGGTGTCTGGATCGGCTGGATTGTCACACCGAATGTGGTCCGCGCCCTCACGCAGTTCACGCCGTCGGGATTCTCCAACCTCATCGACGGGCGTGAGTACATCGACTTCGTGACCCATATGGTCCTCTTCCTGGGTCTCGCGTTCCTCGTGCCGGTTGTCCTCGTGGGCCTCAACGCGGCGGGCGTCCTGCCGGGGCGGGTCATTCTCAAAGCGTGGCGCATCACCGTCTTGCTCGTTTTCGTGCTGGCGGCAGTGGCTGCCCCCGGGGCTGACGCCATCTCGATGTTCATGCTCGCCGTCCCCCTGCTCGCGCTGTTCTTCGCGGCGATCGGCCTCTGCCTGCTTCAGGACAAGAGGAAGGCCCGCCGTCAGATCAAGGCCATGCAGGAGACCGAGGCCATCGCCGATACGCCGACGTCACGCGAGGACCTCGACAAGTTCTAGGCTGGACCTATGTCCACCGCCCCCGAGAACCTGACCCCGGCTGAGCGTTTTGCACTTGATGCAGAGCGCCGGGCCTTCGCCAAGACGGAGCTAGGGGCGTTTTCGGCGGAGCTGCCGTTCCCTCTCGATCCCTTTCAACGGGAGGCCTGCCGAGCACTTGAAGCTGGCAGGGGAGTCCTCGTCGCGGCCCCGACCGGCGCGGGGAAGACGGTCGTGGGCGAGTTCGCCGTCCATCTCGCTCTCCGCAAGGGCCTGAAGGCGTTCTATACGACTCCGATCAAGGCGCTTTCGAACCAGAAGTACACCGAACTCGCAGAAGCCTACGGGCAGGACCGAGTCGGGCTGCTGACCGGCGATGTGACCGTCAACGGCGAGGCACCCGTCGTCGTCATGACGACCGAAGTGCTGCGCAACATGCTGTACGCCGGTTCGTCGACCCTGCAAGGGCTGGGCTACGTCGTGATGGACGAGGTCCACTACCTCGCGGACCGTTTCCGAGGCGCCGTCTGGGAAGAGGTCATCATCCACCTTCCGCGGGGCGTGCGCCTCGTTTCGCTCAGCGCGACTGTTTCGAACGCCGAGGAGTTCGGGGCTTGGCTCGACACGGTCCGCGGCGAGACCGACATCGTGGTGTCGGAGCACCGTCCCGTGCCGCTCTGGCAGCACGTCATGGTCGGCCGCCGACTCGTCGACCTCTTCGCGACCCGGCAGTCCTTCGAAGATCTGGCCGACGTTCATGATCACGTGGGAGACGCAGCGGAAGGCGCCGAGGCCGTCGGGCTCGGCTCGTCCGAAGAGCCCCGAGAACTGACCGCCGTCAACCCCGAGCTGGTCGAGATTGCACGTCGAGAGGTGCACGCCCAACACCGCTCCCGGTTTTCTCACGGGGGGCGGGCCAACCGGCGGGAGGAACGCCAACGCGGCGTCAAGGCTGGCCCTGGTCGGGGCGCACCCGGTATGCAGACGGCAGGCACTCGGGCTAGCCGGCCGCAGATGATCCAGGCCCTCGAGCGCCAAGGACTTCTGCCCTGTATCGATTTCATCTTCTCGCGCGCGGGTTGTGACGCTGCTGTGCAGCAGTGTGTGGACGCGGGTCTCGACCTCACAACGCCCGCAGAGAGGGCCGAGATCTCAACGGTCGTCGAGGAGTCGGCGAAGGACCTGCCGCCCGCGGACCTCGGGGTCCTCAACTTCTGGTCGTGGCGGGAGGGCCTCCTCAGGGGACTCGCGGCGCACCATGCCGGACTTCTCCCAGCCTTCAAGGAGGTCGTCGAGAAGCTGTTCGCAGCGGGACTCGTGAAAGCCGTCTTCGCGACCGAGACCCTCGCCCTCGGAATCAACATGCCAGCGCGCAGCGTGCTTATCGAGAAGCTCGAGAAGTTCAACGGCGAGGCCCACGTCGATATCACGGCGGGGGAGTACACGCAGCTCACTGGACGAGCGGGGCGCCGTGGGATCGACGTCGAAGGGCACGCCGTCGTGCAGTGGCGTCCCGGGCTGGACCCGGCCGCCCTCGCGGGCCTCGCCTCACGGCGGACCTACCCGCTCAATTCAAGCTTCCGGCCCACCTACAACATGAGCATCAATCTCGTGGCCCAGTTCGGTCGGAAGCGGACTCGCGAGATCTTGGAGAGCTCCTTCGCCCAGTTCCAAGCGGACCGCTCCGTGGTGGGGCTCGCGCGGCAGGTGCGGGAGCGTGAGGAGTCGCTCGCGGGCTACGAGAAGGCGATGACGTGCCATCTCGGCGACTTCCGCGAGTACCAGCGGCTCCGTGAGGAACTCGCCGCGGCCGAGAAGTACGCGTCGCGCGAGGCTGGCCGGGCGCGGCGAAACATGGTCGTGGACTCCCTCGCGCGCCTCCAGCCGGGCGACGTCGTCGAGATCGCACACGGCCGCCTCGGCGGCTCCGCGGTGGTCGTTTCAGCGGATACGAACGCACGCGAACCCCGCCCGCACGTGCTCACGTTCGACCACAACCTGCGACGCATTGGCTTCCAAGACCTCGAAGGGCCGATCGAGCCGATCGCCAGGATCCGGATCCCGAAGCATTTCGACCCGAAGCGCCCCAAGGACCGGCGGGACCTCGCGGCGTCCATGCGCCACGCCGTCAACCGGTCGCGCTCAGAAGGGCTGGAGACTGGCAGGAAGCGACGCTCACGCCGGGACTTCGCCTTTGCGCAGGGCTACGAGGACACCGAGCGACGCATCGTCGAACTCCGCAGGCAGCTCCGGGCCCATCCGTGCCACGGGTGCGCCGAGCGGGAAGAGCACGCCCGCTGGGCGGATCGCTGGACTAAGCTCCGCAAGGAGACCGACCGGATCACGGAGCAGATCAGAGGACGGACGAACACGATCGCCAAGACCTTCGACAGGGTCTGCGAAGTGCTCGAATCCTACGGCTGCCTCGAGCGGGCAGGCGGTGACGTACGGGTCACCGACGAGGGCCAGAAGCTGCGTCGGATCTACGGCGACAAGGATCTTCTGACGGCGCTTGCGCTTCGAGCCGGGGCGTTCGACGACGTGGACGAGGCCGAGCTCGCAGCCCTCGTGAGCACGTTGGTGTACCAGGCAAAGCGTGACGAGCCCGGGCTGCCGCCTAAGATGCCCAGCGTCTCCCTCGATGTCGCCGTCGACGTGGTGGTTCGCGAATGGTCGCGCCTCGAGGACGTCGAGGAACAGCATCGGCTTCCCCGCACCAGCGAGCCCGATTTCGGTCTCGTCTGGCCACTGTACAAATGGGCGCGAGGGCGCGACCTGCAGAACGTGCTCTCGGGAACGGAACTCGCAGCTGGCGATTTCGTGCGCTGGGTCAAGCAGGTCGTAGACCTCCTCGATCAGCTTGCAGACGTACCGGGCATAGAGCCGCGGCTCCGCCGCATCTGCCACGCCGCGATCGACAGCATCAAGCGCGGCGTCGTCGCGTACTCCGGCGTCTCCGACTAGCCTTCCTTCCCGCGGTGCTGCCGCACCAAAGACTGACCGAAAGGGATTCCCATGTCCTCTGGGCGCGAGCTCACCCTGTACCGCAACGGTTCCGTGTACTCCACTGCGGACCCCCTCGCGTCGGCGATGTTGGTCGACGACGGCACGGTCGCCTGGGTGGGCTCCGAGCAGGCCGCGACCTCGATCGCCGATTCGAGCATGCGGATCGTCGACCTTGACGGAGCCGTCGTGACCCCCGGCTTTGTCGATTCCCACGTCCACGTTTCCGATACGGGCCTGGCGCTTCGCTCACTCGACCTTTCCGGCGTACGCTCGGCCGCAGACTTGCTCCGCGCCGTCGAACGGGCTGCCTCGGAGTGTGACGGCACCCTGCACGGCCACAGCTGGGACGAGTCCAAGTGGGACGATCCCGTGCTGCCCACGGCGGGAGAACTCGAGCGGGCTGCCGGCTCCCGGAAAGTCCTGCTGACGCGCGTCGACGTTCATTCCGCGCTCGTTTCGCCAGCGCTGGCAACCGCTGCGGGACTCGATGGTGCTGGTTCCAATGGGACTGATTCGGGTCGGGCAGACGGCTGGAACGGCGTGCTTGCCTCCCGCGGTGCCCTTGTGGCGGCGCGGGCAGTGGCACGGCCGAGCGACGAGCACGAGATCCGGTCTCTGCACCGTGCGGCTCGCGAGCACGCTGCAAGCCGCGGCTACGTTGCGCTCGTCGAACAGGCTGCCCCTCAGATCGGCGGGGTAGAGGATCTTCAGCTTCTCTTGGGAGCAGCGTCCGACGACGCAGCCTCGCCCGATGCGCCTGGCCTTCCTGAGATCTTCGCTTACTGGGGAGAACTGGCGCAGTCTCCGGACGAAGCGCGTGGGATCCTCGACTCACTCGGTGTGCCGGTGCTCGGGCTTGCGGGCGACCTGAATATCGATGGCTCGCTTGGGTCCCACACCGCCTTCCTGACCGCCGACTACGACGACGGCCCCGGCCAGCGCGGAATCGCGTACCTCGGCGCCGAGCAAGTGGGCCGGCACCTCGCCGCGTGCTCGGAGCTGGGAATCCAGGGAGGCTTCCACGTGATCGGCGATGGCGCGTTGCAGATCGCGCTCGACGGTCTGGCCCTCGCGAGCGATCTTGCCGGCGCGTCAGCGGTCCGAGCCTCTGGGCATCGGTTCGAGCACGTCGAGATGGCGTCCCCTGAAGCTATCGCCGCACTCTCGGCCTACGCCGTGATGGTGAGCGTCCAGCCGCTCTTCGACGCTGCATGGGGCGGAGAAGGGGGTCTGTATGAGCGTCGGCTCGGGGAACGAAGCTCACGCATGAACCCCTTCGCTCGCTTCGCTGCAGCTGGTGTGCCGCTGTGCTTCGGGAGTGACAGCCCGGTCTGCGACCTCGACCCCTGGGCTAGCATCGCGGCGTGCCTGCGTCACTCGAATCCGTCGGAGCGGATTTCGGCGCGGGCTGCGTTCATCGGCCACACGAGGGCGGGATGGCGCGCAATCCGCCACCGCGACCCGCTCATGGGCCAACTGGTGCCCGGCGCCCCTGCAAGCTTCGCGATCTGGGAGGTCGATGAACTGATGGTCCAGGTCGCGGACGAGAGAGTTCAGGCCTGGAGCACCGATCCTAGGGCGAGGACGCCGCTCCTGCCTGCTCTCGATACGGAGAACGCTCCTCGCTGCCTTGAGACGGTTCACCGAGGGCAGGAACTCTACCGCGCCGACAGCTTCGGAGCCTGAGCACGAGGGGACAAGCCCGTGTTCTCCTCGAGGGACAGCGTCACAGATTCGAAAGTCCCTGCCCATTTCACGTTCGAAGAAACTGCTCCTGAGCAGGAGAAACGCGAGTCTTCGCAGGTGAAAGGACGGTTGACACGCTGGAAGGGCCACGTAGGATCGATTGACATCGGGTCGCCGCTTGCGGAAGGCCCAGTCGCCGCCCGTGGTGGGCGGTGGCGCTGCCCTCGGGGCAGGCCCACGTGTCAGTAGAAAACAGTCGGGGGACTGACCAGCTGCCGGCCCCGCGACTGGCCCGAAGGCGCGTGGGCCTGCCGACGAGCTGGATATAATGGGCGACTGTGCCCTCGCGCGGGGGTGCGGACCCATGAACCAGCCTCGAAAGGGACTTCTGCGTGCGTATTCTGACGATCATCCCGACGTACAACGAACTCGAGTCCCTTCCCAAGACGCTCGGTCGTTTGCGCTCGGCAGTTCCGGCGTCGGACGTCCTCGTGGCGGACGACAACAGCCCTGACGGAACGGGTGAGCTCGCAGATCGCATCGCCTCTGAAGATCAGCAGGTCCACGTGATGCACCGCAAGGGCAAGGAAGGCCTCGGCGCCGCCTACCTCGCGGGCTTCAAATGGGCGCTGGAGCGGGACTATGACGTGGTTGTCGAAATGGATGCCGATGGTTCGCACCAGCCCGAGCAGCTGCCCCGCCTCCTCGAGGCAGTCGAGCAGGGAGCGGACCTCGTGATCGGCTCGCGGTGGGTGCAGGGGGGAACGGTCGTCAACTGGCCTGCCTACCGGCAGCTCATCTCGCGCACCGGCAGCACTTACGCCCGGCTCATGCTCGGCCTCAAGATCAGGGACATGACGGCGGGCTACCGCGCCTTCCGCCGCACCACACTCGAGAAGCTCGATCTCGACGGGGTGGAGTCGGTCGGCTACGGCTTTCAGGTTGACCTCGCATGGCGCGTGGCGAGGATGGGGCTCAAGGTCGCAGAAGTACCCGTCACCTTCGTCGAGCGTGAGCTGGGCGCATCGAAGATGAGCGGCAACATCGTCGTCGAGGCCATGCTCAACGTCACCAAGTGGGGTCTCTCAGATCGATGGCACCAGCTCACCCACCGTCGTCAGCGATAGCGGCACCTAAGACAGTTGCAGGGCTTCACCGGCCCGGCTGAGGCCACAAGCCCACTGAGGCCAAAAAAGGGCGGGAACCGTACGGTTCCCGCCCTTTGCGGCTCTCTAGGACTCAGACCCGCTCGCCGCGCTTCTCGCGGAGCAGCGTGAGGCGATCCTGGAGGATCTGCTCGAGTTCGGGGACGCTACGGCGCTCCAAGAGCATGTCCCAGTGCGTTCGAACAGCCTTTTCGGAATTCTCGGAGGGGCGCTCGCCGTCGACGAGGTAGGCTTCCTTCCCAGTCTTGGACGTCCAGACGGGAGGGATCTCTGCCTCGGAGGAGAACGTGACGAAGACCTGCTCGCCGTCCTCACAGCGGTACTCGACGCGCTGGCGAGGGGCCGGCTCGACGCCAGCTTCGCTCTCCATGGACTGTGCACCCAGACGCATGCCGCGCAGACTGCGGTCGCTCATATCTTCTCCCTCGCGTTCTTCGGTTCGGACCGTCGAACCGACTCATATCTCAACGCCCGCAGACTCTCGCCTGTTCCCGGGCGGAATTCCCATTATAGGCCGAGGCCTTGAAGGAAGGGCGTTCGGGGCAGGCAGGGGAGGCTTATGCGCGCAGATCTACGCTCGCGGATCCTCGTCCGTGGGCCGAAGCGAGTGGTGCTCGAGGATGCCTTGGGCCTCGGCATCGAGTTCGGAGGGACGTGCAGCCTCCTCCTCGAAAGCGCGGGCGTCCGCCTCGAGCAGGTCAGGCTCTTGCTCTCCCGAGCCCGCGGAGTCGGATTCCGCAGACATCTGGTTGCCGCCGTTCGCAGATCGTCCGATCGCCTCGGTCGGTGCGGTCGCCGCGGATTGGCCACCCATGTTGCCGAGGACTCCTCCGATGCCCTTGAGCGCATCGCCGACTTCGCTGGGGATGATCCAGAGCTTGTTCGACCCGCCTTCGGCGATCTTCGGCAGGGTCTGCAGGTACTGGTAAGCGAGGAGCTTGCCGTCAGGATTCCCCCGGTGGATCGCCTCGAAGACCTTCTGGATGGCTTGGGATTCGCCGTCGGCCTTGAGGACTGCTGCCTTCGCTTGGCCTTCCGCCTTCAGGATCTGGGACTGCCGTTCGCCTTCGGCCGTGAGGATCGCGGATTGCTTGGTGCCCTCGGCGGTGAGGATCGCAGCGCGCCGATCGCGTTCGGCGCGCATCTGCTTCTCCATCGAGTCCTGGATCGAGTGCGGCGGCTCGATTGCCTTGAGCTCGACGCGTGAGACCCGGAGGCCCCACCGGCCGGTAGCCTCGTCGAGCACTCCGCGAAGCTGGCCGTTGATCTGGTCGCGCGAAGTCAGCGCCTCTTCGAGGTTGAGCCCACCGACGACGTTGCGGAGCGTCGTGATGGTGAGCTGCTCGACTGCCTGGATGTAGTTGGCGATCTCATAGGTGGCAGCCCGAGGGTCAGTCACCTGGAAGTAGACCACGGTGTCGATCGAGACGACCAGATTGTCCGACGTGATGACGGGCTGTGGCGGGAACGAGACGACCTGCTCGCGCAGATCGAGCAGCGGGAGCAGCCGATCGACGAAGGGGATGAGCAGCGTGAGCCCGGGATTGAGCGTGCGCTGGTACTTGCCGAGGCGTTCGACGACGCCGGCGCGCGCCTGCGGGATGATCCGAACCGAGCGGCCGATGACGGTTGCGATGAACAGGATGAGCGCGATGACGACGACGAGAAGAAGAATTCCTCCGGCATCCATGGTGTCCCCTTTACGGTGGTCGGCTGCGGCCAGGGAGAGGCTGTCAGCTTCTGTATGGTGAGGTCTCGCCGCCCGGCGCGACGACGGCGGTTGCCCCTTCGATTGCTACGACTTGGACAACGTCGCCGGGCAGGAACTCGCCCCGCTCGGCCCGGGCCGTCCACACGTCGCCGCCGATCTTGACGAGGCCCTTGCTGCTGTCGACTGCCTCCATCACCATCGCGCGGGAACCGACGAGGCGGTCGACATTGGTCCTGATATCTTCGATGCCCGGCTTCATATGACGCATGGCCACGGGACGGACGAATGCGATCATGCCGACCGAGACTGCGGCGAAGACAAGCCCCTGAAGCCAGGTGGGGCCGCCGAGGACGGCGGCCACGAAGGCCGCGAGGGCGCCCCCGCCGAGCATCGCGAAGACGAGGCTCAGGCTGATCATCTCGATCCCGCCCAGAACGAGGGCGAGGACGAGCCAGAGCATCCATGCGTTGTGCGCGATCCAGTCCACCGAACCCTCCGTCCCCCCGCTCCTTCCACTACCCTAGCCCAGCAGAACGCCACGGAGACGGCCTCGCGGATAACATATTCGCCACGGGAATCCAAGGACTTTTCGGCCGTCTGGAGATCCGCCTCAGACCCGGCGGAGAACGGTGACCTGAACGGCCCCTTCGGCCCGAAGCGGCTCATCTCGGAGGCGGGTGAGAAGGTCTGCACGGGTCACGTGATGACCGGCGGGCCCCATGAGAGCGAGGTCGACGGCGGCTTGAGCGTCGAGTTCGAGGCCGAAGCGCACATCCCGGACCCCGACTCGGTCGAAGTGGGCGCCCGCCGCGCGCTCGACGTCGTCGGCTTTCCCCGCGGGGACGTCGAGCATCGGGAGGACGTCGCGGAGCGCGGCGAGGTGGTCGGCCTCCGGCGTGACCACGCATGCGAGGCCGCCCCGCCGTAGGACCCGCGCGAACTCAGGGAAGTTGCGCGGTGCAAAGACGTCGAGGATCGCGTCCATGACACCATCCGGCAGCGGGAGAGGCCGCCAGAGGTCCCACACGACTGCCGCCGTTCCCGGTAGCTTGGCCGCTCGCCCGAGCGCATGGCGGGAGAGGTCGAGGGCGACGGCGCGCGAACCGGGAACGCGGGCGAGCAATGCGGCGAGGTAGTAGCCAGTGCCTGCGCCGGCGTCGAGCGCTGCGCCGGGCCGCTCGGCGTCGTCCATAAGCGCTGGGGCCGCTGAATCGGCAAGGGCCTCTGCGATCGGTGCGTAATGTCCCGATGCGAGGAAGCGCTCCCGGGCAGCGACCATGTCCGCGGTGTCTGGCCGGAAACGGGTCCCTCGGCCAGTCAGGAAGTTGACGTAGCCCTGCCGGGCCGCATCGAAGCGGTGCCCCGAGGTGCACACGAGCGAGCGGTCCGTGGCGGCGGCGGGTCGCCAGGCGCCAGCACACACGGGACAGCGAAGGAGCTCTTGGGCGGCGAGGGGCACGGCTTCCATGCTAGCTGCGGCGGTCGGGACTAGGCTTCACGGCGTGAAGCCCAGCGAGCTCGATGCCATCGTGACCCTGTCCGCCCCTACCGCTGACCCCTCTGGGACGCGGTGCGCCGTCAGTGCTACCCGCTCTGACTTCAGAGCCGACTCCTCGGTGGGCCAGGTCTGGGAGGTCCCGTTGGACGGCGGCTCCCCACGTCGACTCACTCGGGGATTTTGCGATACCGCCCCGCAGTATTCCCCAGACGGCCGCTACCTCGCCTTCCTGCGGGCAGCCCCCGCCGGACGCCCACAGCTCTTCGTCGTGGAGGCCGAGGGTGGCGAACCTCGTGCGCTCACGGATCGCCTGCTCGGCGTGGAACAGTTTGCCTGGTCGCCGGACTCTCAAATGATCGCGTTTCTCTCGAGGGAACCGGAGGCAGGCCGCTACGGAACCGTCGACGGCGTCGGGCCAGGCGCGGAGGATCCCCGCCTCGTCACGGACCTCAACTACCGGTTGAACGGGCGAGGCTACACCGGTGACCAGCGCACCCAGCTCTTCGTCGTCGACGCGCCGGACGTCGAGGAAGAGCCTTACGTCCCCTCGCGGGGTCGTGCCAAGGCGGCAGAATCCGAGGCCGAGGACGAGGCACGGAGCGGAGTGCCGGAAGCGCGCCAGCTGACGTCGGGCGGGCTCGACCACGAACTTGCCTCGTTCAGTGCCGACGGCAAATTCATCTACACGGTCTCGCAATTCGACCCGGCCGCCGTCGACACTCTCGGTTCCCATGTGGTGCGCACGCCGGCAGGGGGCGGCGAGAGCACCGTCGTCGAGCTTGGCTCACCCCACGCTGCCTCGGTTCAGGCGGTGCGCGAAGCCACCGACGGCGCCGGACTGTTCGTGCTTGCGTCCTCGCTCGGCGATTCTGGGACCGACTTTGTAGGGCGCAGCACCCACCTGTTCTGGCATTCTTTCGACGACGGCAGCACTGTGCGCCTGAGCGATGCCGAGGAGGACGACTTCGGGGAGGCACCGGGCGCCTTCCGTGTCGGGTCTGACGGACGGGCGCTCGTGCTGGGACGCCACCGTGGCTCGGTGCGGCTCGTCGCGTTCAGTGCGAGCGGCGAGCGTACCGTGCTTGAGGAAGGGGACGCCGTGGTCACGGGCGTAGACACGGCGGGCGACACCGTCGTCGTCTCCTTTGCCGACGCGACGTCACCGGGGGAGGTAGCCGCGGTGCGGGACGGGTCGCTCAAGCGGCTCACCGACTTCGCGGGCCGGCTCCGGGAGGAAACGCGCCCACTCGTTCCCCATGAATTCACCGGCAGAAGCGCCGACGGCTCGCCCGTCCACGGCTGGGTTCTCGAGCCGGAGGGTGCGGGACCCCATCCCGTGCTGCTCATGATCCACGGCGGTCCATTTGCCCAATACACGGGAGCGTGGTTCGACGAGGCACAGGTCTACGCTTCGGCTGGCTACGCCGTCGTCATGTGCAACCCCCGCGGCTCGGCAGGATACGGTGAGGCTCACGGCCGAGCCATCAAGGGGCGCATGGGCACAGTGGACTACCAAGACGTCCTCGGGTTCCTTGACTCCGCACTCGATTCGTTCCCAACCCTCGACGCCGATCGCCTCGGGATCCTCGGCGGATCCTACGGTGGCTACCTCACGGCCTGGACGATCGCCCACGACCACCGCTTCCGGGCCGCCATCGTCGAGCGAGGATTCCTGGACCCCGTCAGCTTCATCGGCTCCTCCGACATCGGCTGGTTCTTTCCGGGCGAATACACAGGCTGGGACCCGAAGGACATGGCCGCTCAAAGTCCCATGGCGTTCGTCGGGCAGGTCGAAACGCCGTGCCTCGTGGTGCACTCCGAGGAGGACTGGCGGTGCCCCATCGAGCAGGCACAGCGCTATTACGCTGCGCTCAAGCTTCGCGGCGTCGAAGCGGAGCTCCTCGTGTTCCCCGGAGAAAACCACGAGCTCTCCCGTTCAGGGACGCCGCATCACCGCAGACAGCGTTTCGAGCACATCCTCCGATGGTGGGCCCGCTACCTGCCAACGGCAGCGAACCCGCGGGAAGCTGCCGAGGAATCCGAGGCGATCGCGGGGTGAGCCGAGGGGCCTAGAAGCCGAGCTCCCGGGCAGCCGCTTCCGGGGTGGGATGTGCCCAGCGGGCCGAATACTCCTCGTTGGTGCAGAGTGACCTCACCTCCGCCTTGTCGAGGTAGAGCGTCCCCGAGAGGTGGTCGGTCTCGTGCTGCACAATCCGGGCCTGCCACCCGGAGAACTCGGCTCTCCGGGTGGCACCGCGCGGGCTCGTCCAGCGTGCCTCGACTCGTTTGGGGCGGCTCACCACGGCCGTGTAGCCCCGGACGGAGAGGCATCCCTCGAAGAACTCAGCCCGCTCCTCTCCCAAGGGCACGTAAACAGGATTCAAGATGGCGAAGAAGGGCAGCGGCGCACGTTCGCGGGCTCGCACCAGGTCCTCGTCGGTAGCCCACATATCCTCGAGGACGGCGAGGCTGAGCGGGAGGCCGATCTGCGGGGCGGCGAGCCCCACGCCCGGGGCCGCATGCATTGTGCGCCGCATGACCTCGATCAGGGCGTCAAGCAGGGCGTCGTCGAGTTGACCATCAAACGGGAGGGCCTGCGTGCGCAGGACCGGATGGCCGGCCTGGACGATCGGCGGAAGCTCTGGGCCAGCGACGATCTCGGCTGCGGTCTCTGCCAGTCGCGAGGCGGTCCAGCGGCTCTCGGGTGCGGGGCTCATGATGCCAAGCCTAGGCGCTCACGAGCCTCAGGAATTCCTCGCCGGAGCGCGGCAAAGGCATGGCCGCCGACCACACGGCCCTCAGCATGCGCCTCAGCCTGAGGGCCGGCGTCGGAACCTCGACGAGCCGGCCGCTCCGGAGTGGAAGCTGGACGGCGAGGCGGCTCACCACGCCGGGGCCGAGCCCTGCCGCGACGCTCGCAGCCAGCGCTGCGTTGCTGCCGACTTCGAAGCGCGGTCCCGCGGAGTAGGGTGCGAGCGCACGATCAGCCGTTTGGCGAGTTCCCGAACCAGGCTCTCGGACCACGAGCCCCGCGGATGCGACCTCCTCGGGTGCCACAGCGCCCGCCGTTGCCCACGGATGATCTGGGCGCACGATCACCACGAGTTCGTCCGGCGCCACATCGAGATACCGGAAGCCGGTCTGGACGGTGGGTCCCTCGACAAAGCCGAGCTCCGCCGCGCCAGAACGGAGCCGCTCGAAGACTTCGTCGGAGTTCCCGACGTCGAGGGTGACACTCACCTCGGGGAGCTGTTGTTGCGCGCAGGCGAGCCATTGCGGCATGAGGTGTTCGGCGACCGTCATGCTCGCGCACACGTGCAGGGCACCACGGGCTCGTTCGAGGGCCTCGACGGCCCGGACCACGCTCTCGGCGGCCTCAAGGACCTCCGCTGCTAGGCCCGCGACCACCCGCCCGCGGTCGGTGAGCTGGGTGCCGCGCGGCGTGCGCCGCGCGAGGGCGAAGCCCGCCGAGCGTTCCATGTGCTCGAGCAATCGCGAGGCGTTGGGCTGCGCCATGCCGGTTTCCCTTGCGGCGGCGCCGATGCTTCCCCCTGCAGCGAGCGCGGCCATGAGGCGGAAGTGCCGGAGTTCCCAGTCTCGAACGGTCATATCAACAGCATATGGGCCTCGGAGGACCTCTGCGGGAGAAACATTTTGAGCCGGCCCTAGGCCTGCTCCCGGTACTCTCTCAGTAAAACTACAGGTTGAGACTCCCGCCGCCACAGGGTCCCTTCATACGATGACAGGCATGGTCAGGGTCAGTCGTCGTCACTTCATTCAAGGCGCGGGATTGGCGGTTTTCGGCGCAGCCGCTGGAGCAACCGTCGCCCGCTCGAGCATCTTCCCGTTGCCGCCCAGCGCCTCTGCGGCGACTCCGTCTCCTTCGGCGACGGCAGGGGCCACCGCGCCATCCGACCGGACCTTCGTGAGCACCAAGCTCACGACCCCCCACATCAATGTCTGGTCGTCGGGTACCACCGCACCTGGTCTCATCTTCGCCGGGCCCATGGGCCACGGCTCCAATGGCCTCATCATGGACAACCAGGGGCGTCCCGTTTGGATGGAGCCGACGGGTGCAGGCGTCACGGACCTCCGGGTCCAGACGTATCAGGGCAAGCCCGTCCTCACCTACTGGAGTGGCCAAGGCATGGGAGGGCACGGCGAAGGGTTCGGCGTCATCAAGGACACTTCCTACCAGACCATCGCGCAGGTCAATGCGGGTGACGGACTCAAGGCGGACCTCCACGAATTCACCGTGACCCCCAAAGGCACGGCACTCTTGACCTCGTACCCCACGATTCGGTTCGATCTCTCGCCCGCCGGTGGGCAGATAAACGGCTACATGTACGACTGCCACGTGCAGGAAGTGGACATCGCTACCGGGAATCTGCTCTTCGACTGGAAGGCCTCCGACTACGTCGGGCTCGATGAGTCCTATCTGAAGACGACGGACGACCCGACAGCTGATGGTTCGACAGCTGCAAAGGCTTTCGATCCCTACCACGTCAACGCGGTCTCTCTGCGAACGGATGGGTACCTCGTCTCCTTCCGGCACACGCACACGATCTACCACATCGACTCGACCGGCGCGATCCAGTGGCGCATGGGCGGCAAGAGGAGCGACTTCACGCTTCCCGCTGACGCGGTCTTCGCGTGGCAGCATGACGTCCGCCAACGCGCCAACGGTGTCATCAGCATGTTCGACAACCACTATAAAGACGGCACAACCGGCACGTCGCGGGGGCTTATCCTCAACGTCGACGAGCAGAAGCGCACCGCTTCGGTCAAGCTTCAGCTGGCCCGCGGTGGCCACAGGGGCAACGCCATGGGCAACGTGCAGTTCCTCGAGAACGGCAACTATATGGTCGGCTGGGGGTCGGATCCAGCGGCAACGGAGTTCACCGCCAACGGGACCCCCGTCTTCGAAGCGACCAACATCGGTGGAGGCTCGTACCGCGTCTACCGCTCGGTCTGGACCGCCACGCCCACGACCCTGCCCGACGTCGTCGCCGTCCAGGGCAACGGCTCGACGATGCAGGCCTACGCGAGCTGGAACGGCGCCACCGAGATTGCAAGCTGGCGCTTCCTCACCGGAAGCGACCCGTCGTCGCTCAAGGAGGCCGCGCTGGTGAAGAAGACGGGCTTCGAGACATCAGTAGCAGTTGCGGCCGCACCGCACCTGGCCGTCCAGGCTTTGGATGCGCAGGGCAAGGTCCTGGCCACGTCATCGGTCGCCCACACCTAGTACTGCGACCGCGTACGCTGCTGGGCGGCCTCTCAACGGGCCGCTCAGCGGTGGGGGAGCGACGCCGCCCACGCTTCCTGTGACGTGCAGACGAGCCGCTGTTCGTCTGCAGACTGTTCGATGGCAAGGCCGACGAGCTGATCCTGTGCCGCTTCGGCGAGGGGATACGGGGCGGGGCCCGAACCCCGAACCCAGCCGGCCATGGACAGGAGTGCGGCGGACATCGCGACGTCTTCGTCGTTGAAGCGCCGGCCGAGGAACGGGTTGCGCCAGAGGACCTTCCCGTCGACGCTCAGATGGGCGGTGTCGAAACCTTCGTGATCGAGTTCATAACCGGTCTGGTGGCGCACGATCCGCGATTCGAGGATCGTCTCGGGATCGACGAGCCGGACCACGCGGTCGTCGTCGATCTCGCCGAGGCTGCCTCGCAGAAGGAGGCGCCGCGAGCGAAGGTGATTCCTGGATTGGTTGTCAGTGAAGTCGTAGACGGCGCTGCGCCCGCCCTCGAACTCGAGCGTCGCGATAGTCGTCGTGGCCTGATGGGGGATGGGATCGTGAGTCCAGCCTGAGCGATCGCTGGGGTTGACGAGGGGTCCGGTGAATCGACGTGCGCTCACAGAAGCCCGTTCGAACCCCGCTCCCAAATAGCGACGGATGAGGCTGGCAGCGTGGTACAGGTGAGTTGACGAGATCTGCACCGAACTAACCTCCCCGATGAGACCCTGGCCCATGGCGGCAAGTCGCGCCGCGTGGGTGGGCATGAGCGCGTACTGCTCCGCGACCTGAACGAGCTCCGAAGCCCCCACTCGTTCCCAAAGCTCGCGTAGCCGCGGCAGATCGGGGGCCGGGGGAGTCTCGGACAGGACCGGTATGCCATGGCCGACGAGCTCATCGACGATCGAAGGGTTGGCCTCCCAGCTCACGCTCGTGACGACGAAGTGCGGATGTGCGGTGCTCAAGAGTTCGGGTACTGTCGGGAACACTGGCACTTGCCATCGTTCGGCGACCTCACTTCGAGCAGGTTCGTGGCGGGCGACGACGCCGACGCACTCCAGGAGATCTGGGAAGTGGGCGATGAGCTTCACGAAGTACTGCCCACGCCAACCGGCGCCCACGACACCGACCCGAAGCCGGTCCACCTTCGACATGGTTATTCCCCTCGCCTCAGACCACATCTCCTCCCGTGACCCTATCCGTCGGCCAGCCGACGATGCCTCGGGCTTGCCAGTGTTGCCACGAGAAGAGACGCGCCAGACCGGTGATCACCAGACCAGTGATCAGGAATCGAGAAGCCTGTCCGATGGTGCCCACCTAGACTGGCTCCGTAAGCCCTTCTGGAAATGGAGACGCGCAATGAGCTTGGCCTCGAGGACCCAAGACCAACCGTCCGGGCTGCCAGTCGCCGACAGCCACGATTTGATCCGAGTTCATGGGGCCCGCGAGAACAACCTCAAGGACGTGCGCGTCGAAATCCCGAAGCGACGGATGACCGTCTTCACGGGGGTGTCCGGCTCAGGCAAGAGCTCCCTCGTGTTTGCGACCATCGCCGCAGAGTCGCAGCGGATGATCAATGAGACCTACAGCGCCTTCGTGCAGGGTTTCATGCCGTCGTTGTCCAGGCCCGATGTCGACGTGCTCGAAGGCCTGACGACGGCGATCATTGTGGATCAGGAACCGATGGGCTCGAACCCGCGTTCGACCGTCGGCACCGCCACCGACGCCAACGCCATGCTGCGTATCCTCTTTAGCCGACTCGGCGAGCCCCACATCGGTTCGCCCAATGCCTACTCATTCAACGTCCCCTCGGTAAAGGCCAGCGGTGCCATCACGGTCGAGAGAGGTGAGGGCAAGACGAAGACTGAGAAGGCCACTTTCAACCGTCTTGGCGGCATGTGCCCAAGGTGCGAGGGCACCGGCTCCGTCACTGATTTCGATCTGACAGCCTTGTACGATGCCGAAAAGTCTCTCAGCGGCGGCGCGCTCACCATTCCGGGCTACTCGATGGACGGCTGGTACGGCCGTATTTTCAGCGGCAGCGGATTCTTCGATATGGAGAAGCCGATCGGCAAATTCACCAAGCGTGAACTGCACGATTTGCTCTACAAGGAGCCAACCAAGATCAAGGTCGAGGGAATCAACCTGACGTACGAGGGACTCATCCCGAAGATCCAGAAGTCGATGCTCTCGAAAGACCCCGAGGCGATGCAGCCTCATATTCGGGCCTTTGTAGACAGGGCCATCACGTTCATGATTTGCCCCGAATGCGGCGGTACGCGCCTCAGCAAGGAAGCGCTCTCCTCGAAGATCAAGGGGAAGAACATCGCGGATATCTGCTCGATGCAGATCACCGATCTCGCTGAATGGGTACGTGCGCTCGACGAGCCTTCCGTGGCCCCCCTCCTCAAGGGATTGCAGCACCTCCTGGACTCGTTCGCCGAAATCGGCCTCGGTTATCTCTCGCTCGATCGGCCGACTGGCACTCTGTCTGGGGGAGAGGCCCAGCGCACGAAGATGATCCGGCACCTGGGGTCGTCGCTCACCGACATCACGTACGTCTTCGACGAGCCGACTATCGGGCTTCATCCCCACGACATCCAGCGGATGAATCAGCTTCTGCTGCAGTTGCGGGACAAGGGCAACACGGTGCTCGTGGTCGAGCACAAGCCGGAGGCCATCGCGATCGCCGACCACGTGGTCGACCTCGGGCCGGGAGCGGGTACCAACGGCGGAACTGTCTGCTTTGAAGGGACGGTCGAAGGCTTGCGCCGAAGCGAGACGATCACCGGTCGCCATCTCGACGACCGGGCGACCCTGAAGAAGTCGGTACGTTCGTCGTCGGGCGCGCTTGAGGTGCGTGGGGCCTCGGAGCACAATCTCCGGGAGGTTGACGTCGACATCCCGCTGGGCGTGCTCGTCGTCGTCACCGGTGTTGCCGGCTCCGGCAAGAGTTCGCTGATCCACGGGTCGGTAGCGGGGCGGGACGGCGTCGTCGTCATTGATCAAAGCGGGATCCGTGGGTCGCGTCGCAGTAACCCGGCAACCTACACGGGATTGCTCGACCCAATCCGGAAGGCCTTCGCGAAAGCGAATGGCGTGAAGCCGGCGCTTTTCAGCTCAAACTCGGAAGGGGCGTGCCCGGCCTGCAACGGGGCCGGCGTGATCTACACGGATCTCGGGGTGATGGCCACGGTCGAATCGACGTGTGAGGAGTGCGAAGGGAAGCGATTCCAAGCGTCGGTCCTCGAGTACGCGCTCGGCGGAAACAACATCGCTGAGGTACTCGGCATGTCGGTGGCCGATGCCAAGGAGTTCTTCGGCGAGGGGGATGCTCGGACGCCGGCTGCTCACAAGATTCTCGATCGGCTTGCCGACGTCGGCCTTGGCTACCTGACTCTCGGCCAGCCGCTCACCACGCTCTCGGGCGGCGAGCGGCAGCGCCTCAAGCTCGCCAGCCAGATGGCCGAGAAGGGCGACGTCTACGTCCTCGATGAGCCGACGACAGGGCTGCACCTCGCGGACGTCGAGCAGTTGCTCGGATTGCTTGATCGACTGGTGGATTCGGGCAAGTCAGTCATAGTCATCGAGCACCATCAGGCTGTCATGGCCCACGCAGACTGGATCATCGACCTCGGGCCAGGCGCTGGGCACGACGGCGGCCGAATCGTTTTCGAGGGCACGCCGACAGATCTTGTGACGGCTCGGTCGACGCTTACAGGCGAGCATCTCGCGGCCTATGTCAGCGCATGAATTGTCCGGCGAACGCCCCCCGTCATGGATTTGGCACGGGCGTGCGGGGAAGATGGAAGTGCTTGAGAGGCGTGCGTGCGTCCGGGAGCCGATGCTGTTCATTGGTTCCCGGACGCTCCTTGCACCCCAACCACAGTCTTGGCCTGGAGAGATGGGGATGGGGCAGGCTTCTAGTGGTGACGCTCGTGCACGCGCCGTGCCAGCGCCGCCCCCTGCTGGGGATAATGTCTGATCGTGGCTTGAGCGACGAGCAGGATCTGGCGCTGAGCGTGCGTGAATTCGTCCCATTTCTGCCGCTCAATGGCCTCTATGGCCTGCCCGACGGCTTCGGCCTGGGCCTGCTCGTCCCGGGACTCGACGCCTCGTGGGGGCCCCGCGTGGCCTTCCGCCAGCCCGCAATTCCGGAGCACGGCCAGAGCGTCGATCACTATCGCTCGGTGTGCGTACATCAGGGCCCCCTTGGCGTCGATTCTTCGTCACTACAGTGTGAGCGGCGCTCGATCGGGAGTCTTGAGTAATCGCTACTCGATTGCCGGGACAGGGCCACTTAGGTATGGGTCTGAGTACCTAATGTCCGGCCAGAGCATCGAGGTGGGCCTTCATTTGACTCCATCGGACGGTTCCACTTGCCAGTCCACGCCCGGATACCTGCCGTCAGTGTGACTGAGACAGATCGATCACTTGAATTTGGAGTCTGGAGGACTCATTTGCGGCCGGGCGGCTTTACCGCTCGGTCGTGCCTTACGACCTTTGAAGTAGACGACGGGGATCCACCCGTCGCGATCGGAGGTTCAGCCACGCAGGGGAGTGCACGTATCGTTCCGCAGACTGGAGTCGAACGTGCCTGAGAGGGGAGGAACTGTGGAGGAATCAGGGAAGGAACACTCCCGAAGACCCTTGAGATGGGTCGCTGCGGCGGCCGTTGGGGGCGTTGCGTTGCTCGGCTCAGGCTGCGCGGAACCGAGTCAAGCGGCCGGACTGAGCCCGGCATCGACGCCGACGGCTGCGAGTCCCAGTCACACCTTGGCCTCCGCCCCGTCTGGCACTGCCTCCGCGCCCCCAGCTTCCACACCTTCCCCGAACGGAACCCAAGCCGCCGTCGCCCAGGGCTGGGGGAGTGCTATCGACGGCGATGAGTTCAACACCGGCAGCACCCCCGATCCGGCCCGCTGGCAAATCTACAGCTCACCCGGCAACGCTGGCCAAGGCATGCGCACCCCCGCCGCCGACACCATCGCCAACGGCGTGCTCACCATCGCAGGGAACGCCAATGGCGACACCGGCGGCCTCGCTGCCAACTTCGGACGCCAGAAGTACGGGCGCTGGGAAGTGCGGATGAAGACCTCCGCGCACGATGCGAACTACCACCCCGTCGTCCTGCTCTGGCCGGACTCGAACGCTTCCCCCACCTGCACCGAAGTCGACTTCGCAGAGGGCACCACAGACACCTCGAGTATCAGCTTCTTCCTCCACTATGCCTGTACGGGATCCACCTTCCAGACCCTGGCAACCCAGGCCCTCGACACCACCCAGTGGCACGACTACGCCGTCGAGTGGACCCCCACCGCCGTTACGGGGTACATCGACGGGGTTCCATGGTTCCGCGACACGGCCCACGTCCCCCACGAGTCGATGCACCTGACCCTGCAACTGGACTGGTTCCCCACCGCCGCGCCCACTGCTCCCGCCCAGATGAACATCGATTGGGTTCGCCTCTACGCACCCGCCGCGCCCCCTGAAACCCAGCATTTGGATTGAGAACAGTGCCTGAACGCCCGACAGTTGGCACGGAGGCGATGGGCCTCGTTCTTTGCGTGCAGCCTTCCGGTGTCAAAGAACGTGAACCGGAGCTCGCACTAGGTACACCTGCCGACCCCGGATCGCCACTGACCGGCGCATTTCGCGTACCGATTACCCGTGTCCTCGGACACGGCTCTCATTAACGTGAGGTGAATGATCGCACGGTGGTCCAAAGGCACGTAGAAGATTGGTGCGGAATTTCGCCAGCGACGGTGTTGGGTCTCGGGCCGGCCTTTCGAGTGCGGTAGGTCAAATGCGAGTTGGAGGCGTGTGGTGAAGCGAATTGGAGTTCTGGGGGCTGCGGTGACTCTGGCGGTGCCCTTGATGGGAGGCATCTCGTTCCTGGCGGTGCCGGCGTACGCGGTGACGTGCCAGCCGGGGACGAGCGCACCCAGTGACAGCTTTCCCGGCACGGTGGTGACGGCGGATAACTTCGAGTCCGGGAGCCTGTCTGGGTACCAAGTGCAGACCAATGGGACGGGAACGGTGTCGGTCTCCTCGGCGCAGGCGCACGACGGCGCGTGCTCCGTGTACGTGCACGCCACCACTGATTCTACTTCGCTCGCCAATTTCTCGACCAAACTGCCTTCGGGCACGGAGGAGGTCTATGCCGACGGATGGTTCGACATCACCCAAGCTGGGGCCTCTGGGTGGGACGTCCCCTATTTTCGCTTCTTCTCGGGCACCACTCGCTTTGTCGACCTCTACCGGAGCGACGACAACAATCAACTGTGGCTCCGGGTTCTAGCGCCTGACGGATCGTATGGGTCCACGCTCGTCCATTCGGCTGTTGCTTTGAACAGCTGGCATCACGTGGCGATGCATGTGATTCCGAACGGGGCCACGACGACGGTTGAGGTGTGGTTCGACGATGACCTGGCGTACTCGAGTTCTCAGGTGAATACGACCGCTACCTCGGTGACGAGTGTGATGAACGGCGCCGAACACTACTCCCAGATGGAGGACACGTATATTGACGATCTGATCGTCAAGAGTGTTGCGGCGAGTGTTCCGGCGGCGCCGGTGGCGTCGTTCACGGCGTCCCCGACGTCGGGCACGGCGCCGTTGAGCGTGGCCTTCCACGACACCTCGACCGGTTCGCCGACGTCGTGGTCGTGGGACTTCGGCGACGGGTCGGCGCCGTCCACCGCGCAGAGCCCGGCCCACACGTACAGTGCGGCGGGGACGTACACGGTGACCCTGACGGCCTCGAACGCGGGCGGGTCGGCCAAGTCCACCGCGACGGTCACGGTCACGGCCGCGACCCTGGCCCAGCAGATGGACGCCAAGGCGACCCAGTGGGGCCTGGGCGCGGCCACGAGCGCGGTGACCGCGATCCGCAACGGGGGCTACTACCGCAACTACCAGTACGGCGCGATCATCTCCGCCCCGTCGAAGTCCCTGTTCGTCTCCCACGGGGCGATCCGCGGGGAGTGGGCCGCGCTCGGGTTCGAGAACGGGGTGATGGGGTACCCGTCCACGGACGAGGTCGGGGGCCTGCGCAGCGGCGGGGTGTACCAGAACTACGACGGCGGGGCGATCATCTGGTCCCCGGCCAGCGGGGCGCACGAGTCCCTGGGCGCGATCCGCTCGGTGTGGGCCCAGCTCGGCTTCGAGTCCGGGGTCCTGGCCTACCCGACCACCGAGGTCGTCACCGGGCTGGTCAACGGCGGCTCGTACCAGAACTACCAGGGCGGGGCGATCGTGTCCTCCCCGGCCGCCGGCACGCACGGCTCCTACGGGCCGATCCGGACCGAGTGGCAGGCGACCGGGTTCGAGCGCGGGGTCCTGGGCTACCCGAGCACCGGGGTCGTGACCGGGCTGGTCAACGGCGGCTCGTACCAGAACTACCAGGGCGGGGCGATCGTGTCCTCCCCGGCCGCCGGGACCCACGAGTCCGTCGGGGCGATCCGGACCGAGTGGCAGGCGACCGGGTTCGAGCGCGGGGTCCTGGGCTACCCGAGCACCGAGGTCGTCACCGGCCTGGTCAACGGCGGCTCCTACCAGAACTACCAGGGCGGGGCGATCGTGTCCTCCCCGGCCGCCGGGACCCACGAGTCCTACGGCCCCATCCGCGCCGCCTGGCAGTCCACCGGGTTCGAACGCGGCTATCTGGGCTACCCCACCAGCGAGGTCTACACCGTCCCCGGCGGCACCGCCCAGAACTACCAAGGCGGCAAGATCACCGACATCAACGGACAGATCACCATCACCCACCCCTAACCGGGCCGAGAGCCACCACCTTTGCCTGCTTTCGGACGCCTTGAATCGATGGGCGCCCCTTTTCATAAGGAGGCGGCCATCGCTTTATGGTGTCTTACTCCTAAGTCTTTTCCTGCTCCTCGCTGTCACCCATTCTTGAAAGGAGCTGCGCGTCGGCGTTGTGGGTCTGTTCTGCGAGGAAAGCCAGCATTCGGGCGAGGAATACTTGGGCCGCCTCAGTGTCCAGCAGGAACTGGTACTCGTGTCCGAGCGGGGGATCCGCGTCGGGCCAGAATACTGTTTCGGGTTTGAGACCTACTTCGGTCAAGGCTGCTGCGAGCCTCTCAGAGTGAGCGCGGAGGGGGTCAGAATTCCCGACTGTGATGAGGGTGGGCGGGAATTCGGGGGTGACAAAATCTGTGATGGACCAAGGGGCGAGGGATGCGTCATCCATGAATCTCCGCCGCCCGGAGTAGGCCCAAAGGGATGCCTTGATCAGAACGGCCACCGCTGGCGTGCTCGTGTCGTCGGCAAGCGAAAGGTCATATGGGCCGCATGCGAGGATGAGGCCGAGCAGTCGGCCGCGGTCCAAGGGAACCGGTACGCCAACCCGTTGGGCATAGCCCGGAGTGCTGACGAGCGCAGCGATCTGTGCGGCGATGTGCGCACCTGCCGAGTCACCCGCGATCACTACCCGCTCCGGATCCAGGTTTAGCCTCGACGCGTTTCCCTGGAGGAAGGCCAGTGCCTGTCCAATCTGGCGCAGGGGAGTGGGGTAGTGGTGCTTGGGTGCAAGCGAATATCGCGGCGCTGCGACGGTGTAGCCTTCCGCCGCAATGGTTTGGAAGTAGCCCGTCAACTCCTCTTTTGAGCCTCCCACGAAGGCTCCGCCGTGGATCCAGAGAACTAAGGGCGTTGGGTCTTGGATCTCCTCGGGACGAATGAGGTCTAGCAGCATGTCCGATTCCGGCCCGTAGCGGAGATCTCGTTGCACGGTCGTTGCTTGCGAGGCGAGTCGGGCAAACGCCTCGGCTCGCCGTCGGCCGTCCCTGCGGAATGACCATCGGATCAGCAGAGCCGCCGGACGCGACGACACCAGCAGCGATGCTCGCAACGCCTCCGCAGACATGAAGAACGCCGCCTCCGCAGCTTTTCTGCCGAGAGCACGTCCTATCCAATTCGCATGCCCCATAGAGGTTGTTTTCCCACCATCTGGGCTAACGCAACAGAGTCCACGCTCAACGGGACATTGAAACTTTCCTGGTCCGGGCGGATTATGGTCGCGAGGCGGCTGGGAGTCTCGGGAGAGGGGGCATTACAGTGCCGACTGCGTCCGTTCGCAGAGGCCGCCTGCGGTTGCGGGAGGCGATAGCAGGGGTCGCTCTGGCGTTACTGGTCGCAGTCATCCCGACTCCAGTGCAGCAGTCCAACACGCACAGTCCGGCACCGTCGGTGGGCTCCGGAGAGCCGCACGGGAGCGCGGTTCTGGCCATCGGCAACTGGCCCGACCCGATGTAGTAGCCGTCCTGCCGCCTGGAGGGATGAACTGTGCTAGCGCCTGAGGGCCTCTCCCCGCCGATTTCAACTGGCACGCGCGGGTGTTCATGAGACGGGAGTTGTTCGTTCGATGGGGGTCGTGGGGGTGTGGAGTCGGATGGTGGCTCCTTAGCCCTCCAGGATTTGGAGGCTATGTCCGCACTGCTGCGATGTATTCGGCGTAGGCAGCAGCGGAGTCGGTGGCGTGGCGCTCGATGGTGGCCGGGGAGTAGCCGAGCATCTCCGCGATGATCGGCACGGGTGCGAGCTTGGTGAGCTCGTGGAGTGTCCCGAGACGGGCGGCGCGGGCGCTGAAGAGGGTCCGCAGTCTTTGGCGAAGGTGGCCGGGATTGATGTGCCGGCCGGGGGAGGTGCCGCGGAAGACCCAGTTGCTGTTGGGGTGGGCTGCGGTGAGGCCGTGGCCGAGTTCGGAGGCGAGCTGACGCCATGGTGCATCGAGCGGATCGGGGAGGCCGATCTCGATCGTGCCGAGTTGGACGGTGACCAGCTCCTGGTCGGCCGTGACGTCGTTCCAAGTGAGGGCGGCGACGCGTTCGATCTGCTGGCCGAAGACGATGACCAGGATGGCCGCGGCCCGGTCCCTCGGGGTCAGCTGTTCGGTGTGGACCACCTGCTGGAGGGCTGCGTCTTGGGCCGAGGCACTGAGCCTGGGGCTGGTCCCTCGGCGGTGCGGGACCATCTTCAGCCCGGGCGGGGCGGTGTGGGTCTTGATGGCCCATTTGAGGAATCTGTCGGCGATTCCCCGGGTGGTGGGTCCTTCGGCCTGCCATGCGTCGAGGTGTGCCTGCTGGAGTTCTGCGAGGATGATGCGGCGTTCGGTGAGCCAGTTCAGGAAGTCGATGGCCACTGTGACGGTCTGCTTGCTGCGCAGGAAGGTGCTGTGGCCGACTTCGTCCATCTGGTTCATCCGGCGTTGGTGGTGCCAGCGGATGTAGCGGCGGATCAGGTCTCGGTTCGATGCGTCGGCGGCCCTTGATGGTGTCTGTGGCGAGCCCTCGGGCCAGCATCTGCGCCCGCCAGCGGTCCAGCATCTCGCTGAAGACCCGCTCGTCGGCCCGGAACAGCCCGACGCCGGGATCGGTGAGGAGCCGCGGAACCGAGCCCGGAACGCACCAAGTGCAACTCCCGTTAGTTAATCGCCGATAATCAGCATTATGTCAAGCAGTACTCTGCGTATCTCATCTGATGAATCACACTGCCTCCTCGCCCAGCACTGACGCGGGACGGCCCCTGGTGCCCGGAGTTGTGCGGATCTGGGGCTGATCCCGGCCCTGATTTCAGGCCGGGCTCGGCTTCCGCACGAGGACTGGCCGGGAGCTTGCTTGTCCAGAGAACCGGCCTCTGACGTGGGGATTTGCCCTGATGTTGCGTCTGATGAATCATTGATTCGTTTGTTGAGCGGCGTCTGGAGGCAGGAATTGGGTGTGGACCGGTCGGGTCGGGTGCTGTCTGTGGCGGGCTCGGTCCCGCTGCTGCATCCCGAGCAGCACACCTTCAAGGAGATGCTGGACGGGTGGCGCAACCAGCAGCTCTCGCGCAACCTCCAGTTCGACACGATCGCCCAGCGGATCCGCTACGTGAGCCGTTTCGTCGAGCACATGAACGAGTTCCCGTGGAACTGGACGCCGGCCCACGTCGAGGAGTACTTCGGCGACCTGCGCTCGATCAAGCACCTCGCCCACTCCTCGGTCCGGGCCCAGCAGTCCGCCCTGAGGGCCTTCACCTCGTACGTCGCCAACCCGGACTACGGCTGGGACCGGCACTGCGAGAAGCTCTTCGGCACCCACCCTGCCCAGGTGTTCTTCGAGTGGAACACCGCCGCCCATGTTCAGGAGTTCGAGGGCCGGCCCGCGAAGCGCCCGTTCACCCGTCGGGAGCTGCAGCTGCTCTTCGACCACGCGGACGACGAGGTCGAGCGCGCCGCCGCCTCCGGGAACAAGGGCTGGCAGGCAGCCTACCGCGACGCGGTCATGCTCAAGGCCGCCTACTCCTACGGGCTGCGGTTCAACGAGGTCCGGCACCTTCAGGTGGTCGACTTCGCCACCAATCCGCACGCCCGCCGGTTCGGGAAGTTCGGGGTGTGCAAGGTCCGCTTCGGCAAGTCCCGGCGGGCCTCCCCTCCCAAGCCCCGCAGCGTCCTGACCGTCTTCGACTGGACCCCCGGCATCTTCGAGGACTGGCTGGCCAACGGCCGCGGCACCCTCGACACCCTCGACCTGTTCCCCAGCGAACGCGGAGGGCTGATCAGCGAATCCACCCTCCTGCGGCGGCTGCGCCGCTACGTCGCCGAGCTCGGAATCCCGGCAGACGGGCTGGACCTGCACTCGCTGCGGAGGTCTTATGCGACCCATCTTCTGGAGGATGGATGGGATCCTAGGTTCGTGCAGTTTCAGATGGGGCACGAGCACGCCTCCACCACCGGCATCTACCAGTTCGTCAGCGACGACTTCCGCACGAAGACCCTACGGGAAGGGCTCGAGCGGACCCTGGACGAGGCCCTCGGGCATCCGGAGGGCGAGTGGTGAAGCGGCAGGTCGAGTACCGGTGGCGGCTCGCGGAGCTGATGGCCGCCCGCGGTCTGCACAACACCACCGACCTCATCCCGCTGCTCGCCGAGCGCGGGATCGTCCTCTCCCGCCCCCAGGTCTACCGGCTCGTGAACCAGAAGCCCGAACGTGTCGCCCTGCAGCTGATCGCCGCGATCTGCGACATCTTCTCCTGCGGCCCCGAGGACCTCATCACCGTCACCGCAGCGGACGTGAAGGCCCGAAGGACCGGAACCGCCTCATCCCCCAACGTCGTCGACCTCAACCGCGCCGCCCGCCCACGCCGCGCCCGCATCATCGACGATGACCACTGAGCCGGCAGGCCTGAACCCGCGCACGACCACCCGCGGACGGCCCCGCACCACCGGCACTACTCTCTGTGCTCGCTGCGGCCGCAACGCCGGCAGGGCCAGGGTGTGGTGGCCGGAGGGGAAGGTCTGCGGCCCCTGCTTCACCACCGCCACCCGGACCCACGGAACCTGCCCCGGCTGCGGCCAGCACCGCCTCCTCCCCGGCCCGCCCCACCTCGAGGACGGGCCCCGCTGCGCCCATTGCGCTGGCATCCCCCACGACTTCCACTGCACCCGCTGCGGGACCGAGGCCGAGCCCTACCGGCACGGCACCTGCGCCCGCTGCTCCCTCCGAGACGACCTCACCGCCCTGCTCCTCGCCGAACCGGCGGATCCCGCGGCGATGGGACGGCTCGTCGACGTCCTCTGCCAGGCCGAGCGCCCGGAGAGCATCATCACCTGGAAGCGCTCCCCCAAGGTCCAGACTCTCCTGGCCTCGCTCGCGGCGGGGACCACGTCCCTGACCCACGGAGGCCTCGACACCCACATCCCGACCGCGGCGCGCGCCGTCGACCACCTCCGCGCCCTCCTAGTCCACCATGGCCTGCTCCCCTACCAGGACCCGTACCTTGCCCGGTTCGAGGCCTGGATCGAGGACAAGCTCCGCCCCCTGGCACCCGAAGTCGCCAGACCAGTGGAGCACTTCGCCAGATGGCACCACCTCAGGCGCATCCGGTCCACCGCCACCCCGGAGAGCCCGGCCAGAGGACCGGTCCACTCCGCCAAGCAGGAGATCACCGAGACCGCCAAATTCCTCCAATGGCTCTGGGAGACCCACCACCGCAACGCCGCGAGCTGCACCCAGCAGGACGCGGACGAGTGGAGAGCCAGCGGCCCCACCACCCGCAAGCTGATCCGCACCTTCTTCGTCTTCGCCCGCAAGACCCGGCTCAACACCAGCGTCGACATCGGTTACTACACGGCCCAATCACGGCCGACCCTCGCCCAGGACCGGCGGCTCGCCTGGCTCCGTGAGCTCCTCACGGGAACCAGCGAATCCCGCCCCTACCGCGTCGCAGGCATCCTCCTGCTGCTCTATGCCCAGCCCCTCGTCCGCGTCGCAGCGCTGCGCGCCGACGCGATCACCGTCGATCCCGCGACGGGCCAGACCTACATCACCTTCGGAGTCCGCCCCGTCCCCGTCCCGGCACCGTTCGGCGACCTGCTCCTCGATCACCTCGAGTGCAGGCCCAACCTGAGGACCGGTGTCACCGAGAGCCCTTGGCTCTTCCCCGGAGCGCGCGCCGGCCACCACCTGCACCCGAACACCATCATGGACAGGCTCCGCTCCCTCGGCATCGACCTGCAGGGAGCCCGGAACCGGGCACTGGACGACCTCGTCACCCAGATGCCCCCGTCCGTGGTCGCCGACGCCCTCGGCTACAGCTACCAAGTCGCCTTCCTCCACGCCAACGCAGCCGGAGAGAACTGGGCTCGATACGCGGATCTCAAGCGGCCTGTCACTCGGCCCTAGAAGGAGGTAGTCTCCGGTCTCAACGAACGCGGAGGGGGACGCATGGGCAAAGCGAGCAGCAATCCGGTCGGCGACAACATCTGCTCCCCGACAGCGAGGTCGGGCGCCAGAGGGGGGAACCAAGATCTTCCGCCCCTGCACTATCCCCTTTCGAATGCGGTCATATCGTGGTGGCAAGGATGAGTCGAACGCCTTCCTACCATCCATCCCCGGCTCGTACTTGGCCAGGAGCCCGCCTGATCCTCTGGGGTGCGATCCTGACCCTGCTCGGTGCTTTGGGCGGGGCAGGCTTGACAGCCTCCTCAATGCAGCCGCAGGGAACGGCGGTGCCCGTGACCGTCACCGCGCTGAATCGCCTCACGCCCGACGGGTGCCGGAATAGCCAGAGTCTGCGCGTGGCCTTCGATTGGCATGGGCAAAGAACAGAGCAGTTCTACTCCACGTCCTGCGACCAGACCTATTCGGCCGGCGAGACGTTCCAGGCCTTTGCCCTTTCGAATGACCCTTCGGAACTGGGACCAACCGCAGAGTGGATCCTTCACCCCGATGAGCACGACCCTTTCGACTTCATCGGACCGAATGGGCTCCCGACCGTTCTCGCCATCTTTTCGCTGCCGGTCCTGGCGGCCGGGGTATCGCTTCTGATAGTCGGACTCGTCGCCGTCCGGAAACGCTCACGGCTGGCAGCGTCCTGAAGTTCAGGCTCAAGGCGAGCCCCTGTCATGTGTGTTGATTACGCCCAAACCTGATACGCAGGGGTGCCAGTAATAGGTTGGTGGCTGCGGTAGTGGATGCAGATTGTGTCCCCCGATGCCTGATGGTCCCCGATGTCCGATGGTCCTGTCGTCTCGCAGGCTGCGACGCGGCCGCTCAAGCAGGCCTAGGTCTTCCATTCGTGACCAGTGATGAGACAGTCT
This sequence comes from Sinomonas terrae, assembly GCF_022539255.1. Lineage (NCBI taxonomy): Bacteria > Bacillati > Actinomycetota > Actinomycetes > Micrococcales > Micrococcaceae > Sinomonas > Sinomonas terrae. Next base: position 2,193,307 of record NZ_JAKZBV010000001.1, on the reverse strand, counting down.
CGTGCGATCCCAGCCGAGCAGCGCCGCAAGCTTGTTCTGCCGGAATGGGCCTTCCGTTCCTCCCGTTTGAGATCTGAGTCCGCAAGATTTGGTGCCAAGAGAGCAGCCAAGGTAGCTGGCCAGACGCCACTCCCCTGCTCCTCGCCGTCCTCTCATGGAGAAGCCGGGCCCCTGCCGAGTGTTCGTTATTTCCAGATGTCTGTTATGGGCTGCATATCCGCGGCCTGACCTAGTGCAGGCAGACCGTACGCCGCCTCGATAGTGCGCAAGACCTTGTAGTGATTGATTGACTCGCTGTACTGTCCAGGGTTCACCTGCGCGCCTTCAAAGATGGTCGCGACGTGATTGCTGGCGGTATCCTCGTCCTCGTCCCAGGTGACGACTAGCAGGCTGTTGTGCGTCTTTGCCCACTGCGCATAGCCGTCAAGGTTGTCGCGCATCCAACTGTCTGCGGCGCTGATGCTCCCGTCGTGCATGTCATCGGCGACGTTCGGGATCACGAATGAGACGGTGGGCAGATTTTTGTAGTCCTGAGGAAACTCGCTGAACGGCAGGCTGGCCGACGCCGGGACGCTTGGGAAGTCGGTCCAGGGCGCATGCCTCCGGGCATAGTCGCCCGAGGTGCAGCCGGAGTATCCGGCTTGGGGCAGCCCTTCGGAATATCCGGCGAATGTCTCCCCCGCGGCCGCCACCTGCGCTCCGAGATTGTCGCCCGAGAACGTGTGCGGGCAGGAATCATCGCTGACTCCCTGTGTGGATCCGGAGAAAAGGGCGAGATAGTTCGGTTCGCTGGGATGTGCGATGCCCGCGGAATCCGTGAAGAGGGCACCCTGAGTCGCGAGCGAATTAAAGTATGGGGCCGATGCGTTGCCGATGATATTGCCGAAGGAGTGGTTCTCCTCGACGACGATCACCACATGCGCCGGTCGAGGCACAGTTCCCGAAGCTTGTGACTGTCCTGAAGAAGCTTGTGACTGCACTGCATTCGTCGACGGCCGAGCGGCCTGTCCCCCCGGGGAGGTGACAGGGGCTCCGGCGCCAGTGCTCGAGCATGCCGCTACGAGGCAGGTGGCCAGCACTGCCGACACCATCGCCGAGGCGACTCTCATCCGTGCCATTTGACCACTGTGGCCATCCATGCTGGAAAAGTCTGGCTTGGCCGGCTGGGAACTCTCTGTGAGGGTGCATGTCAGACCACATCTGCAAAACCAACCCGCCCCGCATCTGGCGAAGCGCTTGGCACCGAGGTGCGGGGCAAGCAATCGGTGACCCACCTGTTCCGTCCCATCGAGTAGTGGCACAGGTAGCCCGGGGACCCTCGAGCCCAAAAGTCGAGTACCGGTTCGTATATCGGAAACGTCGGCCCTATGTCAAATTTGCCCTTACGAATGCAGCTGCGGTCCTGCTCTCAAGGCCTGGTTCGCGGCACGGGGCGGAATGGGGTGCGGGGAATGACGACAACGTCTGAGCCAGCGGTTGTCAGTCAGGAACGGGTCAGGGCGGCAAGCGGCCGCAGCTTCCAGATCACACTGCCTCCGACCGGCCTTTCGAGTGCGGTAGATCAAATGCGAGTTGGAGGCGTGTGGTGAAGCGAATTGGAGTTCTGGGGGCTGCGGTGACTCTGGCGGTGCCCTTGATGGGAGGCATCTCGTTCCTGGCGGTGCCGGCGTATGCGGTGACGTGCCAGCCGGGGACGAGCGCCCCCAGTGACAGCTTTCCCGGCACTGTGGTGAAAGCGGATAACTTCGAGTCCGGGAGCCTGTCGGGGTACCAGGTGCAGGCCACGGGTACGGCGACGGTGTCGGTTTCGTCGGCCCTGGCGCATGACGGCGCATGCTCCGTGTACGTACACGTGCCTTCAGATACGACTTCGGTTGGCGATTTCTCCACCCCCTTGCCCGCTGGGACCAAGGAGGTCTACGCCGACGGATGGTTCAACATCACCCAAGCTGGGGCATCAGGCAATAATGTGCCCTATTTCCGTTTCTTCTCCGGCGCCACCCGCTTCGTCGACGTCTACCGGGACAACACGACAGGCAAGCTCTGGCTACGCTCGCTTCAGCCGGGCGGAACAACATACACCTACACTGCTTTAGGAACCGCCGTTGTTGCCCTGAACTCGTGGCATCAATTGGCGATGCATGTGATTCCGAACGGGGCCACGACGACGGTTGAGGTGTGGTTCGACGGCGCCTCTGTCTACTCCAGCTCGACGGTGAACACCGCGGCCACGTCGGTGACGAGTGTGATGAACGGCGCCGAGCACGTTGGCCAGATGGAGGACACGTATATTGACGATCTGATCGTCAAGAGTGTTGCGGCGAGTGTTCCGGCGGCGCCGGTGGCGTCGTTCACGGCGTCCCCGACGTCGGGCACGGCGCCGTTGAGCGTGGCCTTCCACGACACCTCGACGGGTTCGCCGACGTCGTGGTCGTGGGACTTCGGCGACGGGTCGGCGCCGTCCACCGCGCAGAACCCGGCCCACACGTACAGTGCGGCGGGGACGTACACGGTGACCCTGACGGCCTCGAACGCGGGCGGGTCGGCCAAGTCCACCGCGACGGTGACGGTCACGGCCGCGACCCTGGCCCAGCAGATGGACGCCAAGGCGGCCCAGTGGGGCCTGGGGGCGGCCACGAGCGCGGTGACCGCGATCCGCAACGGGGGCTACTACCGCAACTACCAGTACGGGGCGATCATCTCCGCGCCCTCCGGGAGCCTGTTCGTCTCCCACGGGGCGATCCGCGGGGAGTGGGCCGCGCTCGGGTTCGAGAACGGGGTGATGGGGTACCCGTCCACGGACGAGGTCGGGGGCCTGCGCAACGGCGGGGTGTACCAGAACTACGACGGCGGGGCGATCATCTGGTCCCCGGCCAGCGGGGCGCACGAGTCCCTGGGCGCGATCCGCTCGGTGTGGGCCCAGCTCGGCTTCGAGTCCGGGGTCCTGGCCTACCCGACCACCGAGGTCGTCACCGGCCTCGTCAACGGCGGCTCGTACCAGAACTACCAGGGCGGGGCGATCGTGTCCTCCCCGGCCGCCGGCACGCACGGCTCCTACGGGCCGATCCGGACCGAGTGGCAGGCGACCGGGTTCGAGCGGGGGGTCCTGGGCTACCCGAGCACCGGGGTCGTGACCGGGCTGGTCAACGGCGGCTCGTACCAGAACTACCAGGGCGGGGCGATCGTGTCCTCCCCGGCGTCGGGGACCCACGAGTCCGTCGGGGCGATCCGCGCCGAGTGGCAGGCGACCGGGTTCGAGCGCGGGGTCCTGGGCTACCCGACCACCGAGGTCGTCACCGGCCTGGTCAACGGCGGCTCGTACCAGAACTACCAGGGCGGGGCGATCGTGTCCTCCCCGGCATCCGGGACCCACGAGTCCTACGGGCCCATCCGCTCCGCCTGGCAGTCCACCGGGTTCGAACGCGGCTACCTGGGCTACCCCACCAGCGAGGTCTACACCGTCCCCGGCGGCACCGCCCAGAACTACCAAGGCGGCAAGATCACCGACATCAACGGACAGATCACCATCACCCACCCCTAAAAACACGGCCAGCCGTGACGCTGAACGGCTGGGGGTGACTGAAGCGGAGCTCAGAGTGCGCACCTCTGGGCTCCGCTTCTTGCGTTCGGACTCAGGCGTAGGGAGCGGATTTCGCCACCTCCTTACCGGGCGGTTAGTATTTTGCTTACCGGCCGGTTAGTTAGTTGCCGGGCCTCGAAGGAAGGTTGGCGCCACGTGACGGTGACAAGCAGGGGCGGTGATCACGCGGCCAGTCCCCCGAGTGGGACCCGTGAGCGGATCCAGGCGGTGGCGCTGCGCCTCTTCAGCGAGCAGGGCTATGAGTCGACGTCGATGCGGCAGATCGCGGAAGAACTCGGCTTCACCAAGGCGGCTCTTTATTACCACTTCAAGAGCAAAGAGGACATCGTCCGCGCACTGTTGGAAACGATGCGCAGCGAGGTCGCGGATCTCGTTATGTGGGCGGGGAGCCAAGAGCCAGGGCCCGACCTGCGGCGCCAGGTGATCGCCCGTTGGACGGCGATCATGCAGCATCAGGGGCTGAGGATGTTTCGCTTCCTCAGTTCAAATTACCGTCTCGTGAGGGACATCAGATCGGACTCCGGGCAGCGGGAAGGGATGGCAGCAGCCATGGGGCGCCTGTTCGCGGTCCTCACTCCCCCGAACGCGAGCGTTGAGGACAGACTCCGCGCCCGCTTCGCGCTGCTTGTGATCAACATGACCGGAATGGCTTCAAGAGACATCGAGGCGGACGAGGACGAAATCCTTGCAGCCACGGCTCGTATCTCTGCCAGCCTCCTTCCGCCCGAGTTTTGATCGACGCGGCAGGCGCGCCCCGACTCTCTCTTGCACCCCGAGTTTCTTGTACACCACGTCATTGATAGGAACACCATGCCTGTGCCAATTCTGGCCGCTCGCGACCTGACCAAAACCTATGGGAGGGGCCCAGACCGCTTCGATGCGCTCAAGGGAGTGAGCCTCGAGGTCCAGCGAGGTGAATCTGTAGCAATTGTAGGCAAGAGCGGTTCGGGTAAATCGACGCTCATGCATCTCCTCGCGCTGCTCGATACCCCTGGCACTGGCCAGATCCACGTGGACGGGACAGAAGCCCAAGACCTGAGCGGACGAAGGCTGAATGCGCTGCGGAATTCGCTTTTCGGATTCGTCTTCCAGCAATTCTTCCTCAACCCGGCCTCCTCGGTCCTCGAGAATGTCGCGCTGCCTTTGAAGATCGCCGGCGTCGGGCCACGCGAACGGCGGCGTCGCGCACTCGAAGTCCTCGAACAGCTGCAGCTCGGAGACAAGGCCAAGAACAAGGCGGCCAACCTCTCGGGCGGACAGAAGCAGCGGGTGGTCATAGCGCGAGCCCTCGTCAACAATCCCCAGGTGCTCTTCGCTGACGAACCCACGGGAAATCTGGATACCGCCACCGGCCGGATCGTCGAGGACATCCTCTTCGACCTGAACCGGAAAGACGGAATCACGCTGATCACCGTCACCCATGACCACGAGCTGGCCCAGCGTTTCGAACGCCGCATTTTCATTCGAGACGGCCTGCTGATCAACACCGACGAGGAGCACGCGGCATGAAACCGCTCGAAATCCTGAAGACAGCAATCGCCAATAGCGTTCGCAGCAAGCTCAGGACCACCCTGACCATCCTCGCGATCTTCGTGGGCGCCTTCACCCTGACCATCACGAACGGCCTCGGCACCGGCATCTCCAACTACATCGACAGCCAAGTCGCCGCCGTCGGCTCCAGCAACACGTTCACTGTCTCGAAGACCAACACGAACACCGCCCCAGGGTCAGGGCCACAGAAATACGATCCCAATACGCGAGTCCTCGCCGCAGGCGGGCGTCCCGGCGCGACCGAATTAGCGCTCAGCCAAGCGGACCTGAACACCATCTCCGCGGTGCCCGGCATTACCGCCGTGACTCCCGTGACGAGGGTCAGCCCTGCCTATATCGAATGGAACGGCCACGACAAGTACCAGCTCTCGGTCCTGCCTCTCGCCGGAGCGCAGCCTGAACTCGCGGCTGGCTCGAGCCTTGACGACAGCTCAGCTCAGGCACAGATTGTGCTGCCGGTGACCTACGTGGGACCGCTCGGGTTCAGCGACAACAATCAGGCGGTCGGCCAAAGTGTCGTCATCGGCATCGACGATGCGGCTGGCAAGATGCATGAAGTGGGCGCGCAGATCGTCGGCATCGAACAGAGCTCCTTGCTGGGCGTTTCCGGAGGGTTCATCAACAAGGCGCTTTCGACTGCACTCGCGAACGCCCAGGGAACGGGAGCCCCAGCAGCCGCAAAGGATGCCTTTGCCGACGCAACCGCAACCTTCGCCCCCTCGAGTCAAGCCCAGATCAACACGATGAAGAGCCGGCTGTCCGCTGAAGGCTATACCGCCCAAACCTTGGACGATCGGATCGGGACGGTCAAGACCGTGATCAACGCGATCATCGGAGTCCTCGATGCCTTCGCCGTGATCGCCCTCGTCGCTGCAGGGTTCGGGATTGTCAACACACTCCTCATGTCGGTCCAGGAGCGTACACGCGAGATCGGGCTCATGAAGGCGATGGGAATGGGCAGCGGATCCGTATTCGCCCTGTTCAGCACCGAGGCGGCCTTCATCGGTTTCTTGGGCAGCGCCATTGGGTCGGCGGTTGCGATCGGGATCGGGACGGTCGTCAGCCGTGCCCTTGCCCGGGGGCCGCTCAGCGACCTGGGAGGTTTGCATGTCCTCAGCTTCGCCCCGGCTTCGGTCGCCGGTGTGATCATCCTCGTAATGGTCATCGCGTTCGTCGCCGGAACCCTTCCGGCTTGGCGGGCAGCGCGGCAGAATCCCATCGACGCGCTCCGGTACGAGTAGAGCCGAGCGAAGCCTGCAGAGCAGGGATGGCCAGACCCCCACGAGGAACGCTTCGTGGGGGTCTGCTGTTTTTCTAGACCTTCTCCTTCATTCCGGCCGGCACGCTGAGGCTCCCATAGCGCTCCATCCGGTGCCAGCGGAGATGCACTCCGGCGAAAGCCGTCACGACCGATTGGATGACAACGAGATACATGAGCTGGCGGTAGACGAACTGCTGGAGGGGAAGGGTCCACAGAGGACGCAGGGATTCCTTGTCGATCCGAAAGGCGTACGCCGCCATGAGGAGTTGAACGGCGAGGAAGACCAGCCAGAGCGCGGCGATCCGGACGGGATCGAGGAAGACGAGACCGTAGATTGCGAAGACATCGACAACCGGGGCGAACAGTGGAAGGAGCACTTGGAGCACGAGCAGGTAGCCAAGGCCCCGTCGTCCGAGCTTTCCGGCTGCTCCCCCTTGCACGACCGCACCCCGGTGCTTCCACATGGCCTGAAGCGTCCCGTAGCACCACCGATACCGTTGCCGCCACAGTGCACCCAGACTGGCTGGCGCCTCAGTCCAGGCGCGAGCGTCGTCTTGATAGACCACCCGCCAGCCGTCGCGGCACAGCGCCATTGTCAAGTCCGTGTCTTCTGCAAGAGTGTCGTCGCTCACTCCCCCGACGCGTTCGAGCGCATCACGCCGGAACGCACCGATGGCGCCCGGAACGGTCGGCATGCACTCGGCTACATCGAAGAGCCGACGGTCGAGATTGAACCCGACCACGTATTCGATGTGCTGCCAAGCCCCGAGAATTCCGCCGCGGTTGGCGACTTTGGTGTTGCCCGAGACTGCGCCGATGCGCGGGTCGGCGAATGGCTGAATGAGCTTGCGTACGGTGTCCGGCTCGAACACGGTATCTCCGTCGACCATGACGACCAGCTGATGGCTCGCGGCGCGCAGGCCCGCGTTCAGTGCCGAGGGCTTTCCGCCGTTTTCCTTCCGTATGACGACGACGCCGGGCAGGGCCAGCGCTTCGACGAGATCCGCCGTCCCGTCGGACGAGCCGTCGTCCACAACGATGATCTCGACAGGGTGGTCCGACGCGGCTATGGAGCCTACGGCCGCGACAATTCCAGCTGATTCGTTGTAGGCCGGGACGATCACCGTCACCGGTTCGGTGACCGGTGGCCTCACGGGTATCGACGAACGACGGCGGCCCCGGCCGGCCGCTTGGAGCCTCACGGTTTCGCGGCGATGCCGGGCGGCGAATGCGATGACGAGGATCGCTCTGAGGAAGGTCACGATTCCGCTCGCGACCAGCGCCCAGGAAATCACGGCGACGAGCCAGTCGCTCAAGCGGATGCCGGCAACGAAGGCAGCCCCGCTCACCCGTTCCTGCACGCTTGCGGGGCGCATGCTGGAGATATCCATGGCAGCCCCGAGGGTCGTTACCCGATACCCCTGCTCCTCGTAGCGGGACAGGAGCCCATCGAGAGCCGCGACGGTCTGGCTTCGGTCGCCGCCGCCGTCGTGCATGAGGACAACCTGTCCCTTGGGACCGGACATCGCGAGATTCTGTTCGATCGCCGCGACGCCGGGACGCTTCCAATCCTCGCTGTCCTTGGTCGTCAGGACGGTGAGGTAACCCTCGCCAGCGGCCGTCCGTATGGAGTTCCACGTGCCGTCCGTGACCGCATCGTTCTCGGAACTGTAGGGCGGCCGCAGGAGTGAGGCGGTCCGTCCAGTCAGGCCGGAAATGACTTGCTGGTCACCCTGGATCTCGAGCTGCTGCCGCCATGCTGGGGCACTGCCGAGGTCAACGTGGGTCAGGGTGTGGACTCCGACCTCGTTGCCCTCCGCGACGATGCGTCGGACGAGGTCGGGGTTCTCCACGGCTGCGGAGCCGACGACGAAGAAGGTGGCGTGGACATTGTGCTTCTTGAGGACGTCGAGGATCTTTGGGGTCCAGACCGGATCGGGCCCGTCGTCGAAAGTCAGGGCAATGCTTCTGTCGGGCGGGCTCGCAGTCCGAAGGCTTCCGCTCCGCGCGTCGATGACCGGCCCGCCCTGTGACACTCCCGCTGGGACTTGGCCTGCAGAGCCCCCGGAGGCTACGGAATCGTCTCCGATCCCCGAAAGGTGGTGCAGGTATCCCTGCACGCAGAGGGCCGCGGCGACCGCGACGAGAACGGCGAAGAGAACCAGCCAATGAGCGCGCACGCTTGGTGCGCTTGGTCGCTGTCGGCGGCTCACGGGTGCGAAGGGGAGGTCGGTCGGGAGGCCTGTCCCGGGGCGGAGGCTGATTTCCCTCGCGCGGTCGACTGTGGCGCTGGCGCTGCCGGGGCTGGCACGGCAAGGGTGGGCGCCGGGGACGCTTGTGGCGCCGCTTGGGCCTGCATCGGCAGGGCGTTTGCCACCGGGGCTTGGACCGCGGGCGCATATTGTGCGACCGGTGCCCCGGCGAACACACCGGTGGAGGGAACTCCAGCAGCGGACGACGACGGAGCCAGCGGGGGCGCTGAATCTGCAGCCGCGTTGGGGGCTGCAGGCTGAGAAGACGGAGCCGCGGGGAGGGCAGGCTGCGGAAGGTAGGGTGCCGCAACATTGGGGCCACCTAGGAGTGCGACGACCAAGAGCGCAACGTACCCACCTACCAAGGCCAGGGCGGCGGCACCGATTGCTCGAATCCGCCGGAGCCGCCTTCCCGATGCGTCGACAAAGACCGGCCCCTGCTTCGCGGTCGGAAAGTGCTCTGTGTTCTCGTCAAAAGCCGCCATCGGAGAGCCATGGTAGGCGATCGCACTTGCAGATCTCAAAAAGGTAACGCGGAATCAAGTTGACCTCGGCAATCACCTAGCGGGAGGCTAGGCGCATGTGCGCCGATACGCTCTTCTCCCCCATCACTCTCAGAGGAACCAGCATTCGCAACCGGCTCTGGGTCTCCCCTATGTGCCAATATTCGGTGGAGAAGGTGGACGGTGTGCCAACGCCCTGGCATTTCGCCCATCTGGGTTCCTTCGCCCGCGGAGGGGCGGGGCTGGTGATGACCGAAGCCACGGCTGTCTCCGCCGAGGGCCGTATTTCGGCTTGGGACACAGGGCTGTGGAACGGGGACCAACAGGAAGCCTGGCGCGGCATCGTCGAGTTCATCCACTCGCAGGGTGCAACGGCAGCCATTCAACTCAACCACGCGGGCCGCAAAGCGTCGACGTACCGGGAATGGAGCGGCCACGGGACGCAGCCCGTCGAGGACGGGGGCTGGGAGGCGGTGGCCCCGTCGGCGGTCGCGTTCGACGGATACGCGGTGCCGCGCGAGCTGACCGAGGCCGAGATTGGTGAAATCGTCGCTGACTTCGGAGGAGCGACGGCGCGTGCCGTCGAGGCAGGGTTCGACATCATCGAACTCCACGCGGCGCACGGCTACCTCCTCCACCAGTTTCTCTCACCGCTATCGAACCAGCGCAATGACGGCTATGGCGGGAGCCTCGAGAATCGAGCCCGCTTCCTTCTTGAAACAGTGCGGGAGGTTCGGCGCGTGGCAGGAGAAGCGATTCCGATCTTCGTCCGCTTCTCCGCAACAGACTGGGCCGGAGACGAGGGGTGGAACGTTGAGGACACCATCACGGTCGCGAAGTGGGCTGCAAAAGAAGGCGCCGACTGGTTTGACATCTCGACGGGCGGCCTTGTGCCCAACGTCCGGATCCCCGTAGGCCCGAAGTACCAGGTGAGCTTTGCGACCGAGGTCAAGGAAGGCACCGGTCATCCTGTGAACGCCGTCGGGCTGATCACGACGCCTCAGGATGCAGGGCAGATCGTCGAGTCCGGGGAGGCTGATGCGGTAATGGTCGGCCGGGAGTTCCTTCGCGACCCCCACTTCGCCCTGCGCGCTGCGCACGAACTGGGCGTGGAGGTCGACTACTGGCCGCCGCAGTACACGCGTGCCAAGTGGCGGCGTTGACCCGCCTGAACGTCAGGCTCGAGCGTCCGATGCGACCGTCCGATGCGACACCGGAGCGAGAGAAGCGCTTATGAGAACAGGGACGGCCTGCCCCAGCCGAAGCTGGGGCAGGCCGTCCCTGCATTCCGACGCGCTTAGGGTCGGCTACGCCGCCATCCGGCGGCGAAGACGGCCGAGGAGCCGGCGCAGGAGACGGGACACCTGCATCTGGCTCACGCCGAGGTGCTGGGCGATCTCGTCCTGAGTCAGTTCCTGGACGAAGCGAAGCCTGAGAAGCTCAAGGTCCTGCTCGGAGGCGTCCTCGAGGGCGCCGGAGAGCGCATGCAAGGACTCCACGTGCTCGAAGCCGGGATCTTCAGTGGCCACCACCACGCTCAGCCTGCGCCCCTGCGGGTCCTCAGGAGAGTCTGCGTGCTCGATTGTGTCGGGCACCATCGAGGCGTCGGCGATCTGGGCCTCGGCCACGTCCTCGACGTTCACGCTCAGCTCCCGGCTGAGCTCGAGGGTCGTGGGCTCGTGGCCGAGGGTCTGGGCTAGGCGTGGGCGCGCCGCGTTGACCTTCAATCGCAGCTCCTGAATCCCCCGCGGCGGCCGCACGATCCACGACTGATCGCGGAGGTAGCGCTTGAGTTCGCCCGTGATCGTGGGCACAGCGTAGGGCACGAAGCCATGGCCGCGGCCCGTACGGTAGCGCTTGGCCGCTTTCATGAGGCCGAGCCTCGCGACTTGCCGAAGGTCTTCCGGGTCATGGCCAGGGCAGCGGAAACGGCGTGCCAAGGCGTCCGCGACGCCAAGGTACTCGACCGCCAAGTCCCCGGCCGCGCTCGCACGGGCCAACGTGTCCGCGGGGGCGCGATCGGAGTCTGTCGTCTCGAGATCCTCCGGAACGTCCTCGTGCCACGGATCTAGGGAATCCTGCTGGTTCTCGTGATCGTCGCGATGTGGCTCTTCGCGGTGCGATTCATCGGGCAAGACCGGCGCCATCGTTGCAGCGGGCAGTCTGTGAACGCTTTCCATTTCCTGAGTCTTCTCCTCGCTGGGGTCGGAATCTGACTTGTTCAGCGCACAGAGTTTGGGAGGGCACCTCCTGGGGTTGTGGCGCGGCCCGCTGCTTGAGCCGATTTCTTCTTCGCTTGTGGAGATCCGGGGCCTGGCAGAACCAGTGCTGACCTCAACTACTCTTCGGACGGTACAGGTAGACAGAACGTTCTGTCCAGACTTGCGGGCCGTCCTTCCCAACGCGCTGCCGGGCGTCGATGCGGGAGGGAAGAAGCTGTAGCGATGCCCTCATGACAGTGAAGCTGGCGGCCGCTCGTCCTCCCTTTCACGACGCCCCGAGGTCTCTCATCCTGGCCTGAAGAAAGGCCCTCTCCCCCGGGCTCGGCGCTAGGCGCGCAGCGTCGGCATACTCGTGCGCGGCTTGGTCCGCGCGCCCCAGCCTCCGCAGCAGGTCGGCCCGCACCGCGTGGAAGACGTGGTAGTCCCCGAGCTTGAGCCGGTCGACGACGGCGAGGGCCGCTTCCGGGCCGGTGACTTCGGCAAGGGCGACTGCCCTGTTCAGCTCCACGACGGGGCCAGGCGCAAGCTGCGCCAGGGCGTCGTACAGGCGGACGACGCGCTGCCAATCCGTTGCGCTCGCCGAGGGCGCCGTACTGTGCACGGCTTGAATTGCCGCCTGAAGCTGGTAGGGGCCCAACCGCCCTCGCCGGAGACATCGCCCTACGAGTGAGAGCCCCTCCGAGATGAGCGCATCGTCCCAGAGCGAGCGATCCTGTTCTGCAAGCGGGATCAGAGCGCCGTGTGGCCCGGATCTGGCCTGAAGCCGGGACTCGGAGAGGAGCATGAGTGCAAGCAGCCCCTCGCCTTCGGGCTCGTCCGGGAGCAGATGCGAGATGGTCCGGCATAGCCGGATGGCCTCCCTGCAGAGTCCTGCGCGATCGGCTTGGGTGCCCAAGTCCGCCGAGTAGCCCTCGTTGTAGATGAGGTAGACGACCGAGAGGACCGCGGCGAGCCGCTCCGGCAGCTCACTCCCTGAGGGCACCCGATACGGAATCCGGCTGTCCCGGATCTTCGCCTTCGCCCGCGAGAGCCTTTGGGCCATCGTCGTTTCGCTCACTAGGAAGGCCGAAGCGATCTGTGCCGTTGTCAGGCCTCCAAGCACCTTGAGCGCCAAGGCGATCCGCGCCTGCAGTGAGAGCGCGGGATGGCAGCAGACGAAGAGGAGCTTCAGGCGATCGTCACCGAAGACGTCAGGGTCGCCGTCGTCGTCGTACTGGCGGAGAAGGGCCGCTTCCGCCTCTTTGCCGCCACGCGCTGTCTCCCTGCGGAAGCGGTCGACGGCGCGGCGCCTCGCCGTCGTGATGATCCACGCCCCAGCCCGCTCTGGAACTCCTTCCGATGGCCATCGTTCGGCCGCCGCGGTGAAGGCCTCCTGCACAGCCTCTTCGGCCAGCCCTAGGTCTTGCGTCGTGCGGAGGACGACGGACACCGCGCGACCGTATTCCTCGCGAAAAACGGCCGCCACGGCATCCGCTGGGTTCACGCCCGCTCGACCACCCCACGCACGTCGGCGAACGCTCTCACCTCAATCGGAAGGCCCGTGATCTCGGCGAGACGGCGGGACCACGTCAGTGCTGCGTCGAGATCCGGGACATCGATGATCTCGAAGCCGCCGAGATGTTCCTTGCCTTCGACGTACGGCCCGTCCGTCACCACAACTTCGCGCCCGTTGTGCCGAAGCACCGTGGCCGAAGCCGCATCTGTCAGGCCGTTGCCGAAGACCAGGGCATTGGCCGCCCGGAGATCGGCATTGAACGCTTCGAGCTTCTCCATGATGGGACCGAGGACCTCGGGCGGCGGAACGACGCCGTCGGGCTGGTACATGGCGATCAGATACTGAGTCATGGCCTGCTGCCTCCTGAGTTGTGCCTCCTGATGTATGGGAGCCAAATTGGCTCTCACCTTCTAGACGAGTGGGAGCCCGGCATTTCGACGCTCGAGCAGCAGAATCTTCTCGTCGACTCAGCCGCCGTCGGCAGCATCCTCGATCTCGGCAATGACGATCTTGCGCATTCGAAGCATGGCACTCATCGCACGCTGCGCCCGAGCTGGATCCGGGTCATGCAGGAGTTCCGTCAGGCGCGTCGGCACGATCTGCCACGAGAATCTGAACCGGTCCTTGAGCCAACCGCACTGGCTCTCCTGGCCGCCGTCGGCCGTCAGGGAGGCCCAGTAATGGTCCACTTCCTGCTGATCGGCGCAGAACACCTGCATGGACACGGCTTCGTCGAACGTGAACTCAGGGCCGCCGTTCAAAGCGAGGAAGGGCTTGCCGTCGAGTTCGAAGGCGGCTGTCAGCACGGTTCCGGCTGGTCGAGGCCCGGCTTCGCCGTACCGGTCGACTGAGGTGACCTTCGAGTTCGGGAACACCGAGACGTAGAACTCGGCCGCTTCTTCCGCCTGGGTGTCGAACCAGAGGCAAGGGACGATCTCCGGCACGCGGGCCTCCTCGCTGGTTAGGTGCAATAAGTCTCCCGGACAGTCCGGATTCTCCCGCTTTCGATGTCCCGAGAGAAGAGGCTGCGCTTCCCTCAATGGCACTTCTCACACCTGACCCCAGTACCCTTTATTCATGACCCCTGAAGCCCTCGCCCTGCCGAGCCGCGTCCGAACCACCGTGCTTGCCCTCGTCGGGGACGCCGTCGTCGTCCTTGTGTTCGCCGCGATGGGCCGCGGGTTCCACGGCGAGGCAAACCCCGTTCTGGGCGTGCTTTCGACTGCGTGGCCCTTCCTGGCCGGGGCGGCTCTCGGGTGGGCGCTTCCGGTAGTGCGGCGGCGTCCGCTGGCCCTCTGGCCTTCCGGGGTGAGTGTGTGGCTCGGGGCCTACATCGTCGGCATGCTGCTGCGCGCGGTCACCGGGCAGGGGCTCGCTGTGACGTTCCTGGTCGTCGCGCTGTGCTTCCTCGGCCTGTTCATTGTGGGATGGCGCGCGGTCGCCCGGTTGCTTGGCCGCGTCGCCGGACGCCGCTGAACGCTCCGGCACTAGGGTGGTTCCCAGCACTACAGGAGTCGATCGGAGGACCATGATCACGGCATTCGTCTTCATCCGCACGGAGTCGAACAAGATCCCGGAGGCAGCGGAGAAGATCTCGGCGATTCCGGGCGTTAGCGAGGTGTACTCGGTCACGGGCGAGTGGGATCTGATCGCCATCGCGCGCGTCCAGCAGCACGAGGACTTGGCCGACGTCGTCGCGGACCACCTCTCGAAGGTGGAGGGCGTCGTGGAGACGACGACGCACATCGCCTTCCGCGCGTATTCGCGGCATGACCTCGAGGCCGCTTTCTCAATCGGCCTCGAATAGCTCGGGTTTCGGGCCTAGCCCCGGCTGAATTCCACCCAGGTCTGAAGCGATTGGGCGGCGGCGCCAGAGTCGATGGCATCTTCAGCGCGCAGCTTCGCCTCCAAGAGCCGTTCGATCAGCGGGCCTTCGCTTGCGAGGTCGAACGCCACGAGGCCGGCGGCGGCGTTGAGGACGACGGCGTCCCGCACCGGTCCCTTATCGCCGCCCAGAACGCTGCGGACAACGGCTGCGTTGTGCTGGGCATCGCCGCCACGGAGAGCGTCGAGCGGGGCGCGGGAGATCCCGAGGTCGAGAGGATCCAGCAGAGACTCCTCGACGCGCCCGTCACGGACCTCCCACACACGGGAGGTCGTCGTGATCGTGAGCTCGTCCAGTCCGTCGTCACCGCGGAAGACTAGGCCCCTGCTCCCCCGGTTGGCCAGGACGCCCGCAATGAGAGGCGCCATCCGAGGATCAGCTGAGCCTACGGCCGAGGCCTGGACACGAGCCGGATTGGTGAGCGGGCCGAGAATGTTGAATGCCGTCGGGATCGCGAGTTCGCGCCGCGGCACCGCGGTGTGCCGGAACGACGGATGGAATACCTGGGCGAAGCAGAACGTGATGCCGCATTCGACGGCTGAGGCAGCAACTCGCTCCACGCTCATGTCGAGCCGCACCCCGAGCGCCTCCAGAACGTCGGCGGAACCCGCCGACGACGACGCCGCCCGGTTTCCATGCTTCACGACCCTCGCCCCGGCTCCGGCCAAGACGAGCGCAGCCGTGCTGGAGATGTTCACAGTGTTCTGCTGGTCGCCGCCGGTGCCGACAATGTCCAGCTTCTCGCCTTCGATGGAGATCGGCGTAGCGCGAGCGACCATCGTGTCCACAAGGCCGGTGAGCTCCTCGACCGTCTCGCCCTTGGCCCGAAGGCCGACGAGGAATCCCGCGATCTGGGCCTCGGTCGCATTGCCGGACATGATGGTGTCCATCGCCCAACCGGTCTGCTCCTGCGTGAGGTCTTGGCCTCTCACGAGGGATCCGATGAGGGTCCGCCAACTGTGCGCGGAGTTGGCTCCTTGGTCCTGACTGGTCACTCCCTGATGCTATCGACCGACTTGTCCGCGGGCGAACGGATGACGGACGCCTGGCGTTCCGCGGATTTTCGAGGGTTTGTAGAAAAAGTTCCCAGAAGAGGCGGTTCGCGTTGGGCGAACCCGCTGTTTGTAGACATAATGTCCTTGTGACGACAGCGACTCATGCCCCGACAACCCCGGCACATCCCACGCTGAACCGCCCCAACATGGTCTCCGTCGGGACCGTGGTGTGGCTTTCGAGCGAGCTGATGTTCTTCGCCGGCCTCTTTGCCATGTACTTCACCCTCCGCGCCTCCGGTCAGATTTCCACCGGTGGGGCTGGGACCCTCGGCCTCTGGGCCACGGAGACGTCCCATCTGGACTTCCCCTACGCGCTCGTGAACACGATCGTGCTGGTCTCCAGCTCGTTCACGTGCCAGATGGGTGTGTTCGCCGCCGAGCGCCTCCAGCCGCGGCGCACGGGGGGACTGTTCCAGTTCGCCAAGTGGGGCATGGTCGAGTGGTTCGTGCTGACGTTCCTCATGGGTGCATTCTTCGTCGCAGGCCAGGCCACTGAATACACGACGCTCGTCTCCGAGCACATCACGCTCTCGTCGAACGCCTACGGCTCGGCCTTCTACATCACGACGGGCTTCCACGGCCTTCACGTCATCGGCGGCCTCATCGCCTTCCTGTTCATCATTGGGCGGGCGTTTGCTGCGAAGCGCTTCGGGCACTATGAAGCCACGTCGGCCATCGTCGTCTCGTACTACTGGCACTTCGTCGACGTCGTGTGGATCGGGCTCTTCCTGGTCATCTACGTCCTCAAGTAGCACACGCCGCTTCGGCTGGCAGCACAACTTTGACAGCGCGCCCTCGGGGCCGCGGTACAGACGGATAGGAACGATTACGTGAAGTCACTCTCGCAGAAGCGGCGGCATCCGCTAGCAGTCGTGGCACTGCTGGTCATGGGGCTCCTGCTGACCGGTGCCCTCTACTCGGTGGCGAGCTCCGCCAATCAGGCCAAAGCGGATACTGGATTCTCGGCCGCCGACGTGACCGCGGGCCAGAAGCTCTTCGTGGCCAACTGTGCGACGTGCCATGGGATGGGGGCCCAGGGATCTCCCGCGGCCCCGTCTCTGGTCGGCGTCGGTGCTGCCGCCGTCGACTTCCAGGTTGGCACGGGCCGTATGCCGATGGAGGCGAACGGCCCTCAGGCGGAGCAGAAGCCCGTTCAGTTCAATGACACTCAGACGCGTCAGCTCGCTGCCTACGTCGCGTCGCTCGGTGCCGGTCCGTCGCTTCCGGATCCCGCCATGCTCGACGGCCAGGGAGACGCCACCCATGGTGGCGAGCTCTTCCGCGTCAACTGCGCGATGTGCCACAACGCTGCCGCTGCCGGTGGCGCCCTGACGCGCGGAAAGTTCGCTCCGCCGCTTGCCGGCGTGACGGCCCAGCACATCTATGAGGCCATGGAGACCGGCCCCCAGAACATGCCGGTGTTCAGCGACGCGAACATCTCGCCTGAGGGCAAGCGCGACATCATCACGTACCTGCAGACCATCGAGCGGCAGGGTTCGCCCGGCGGCGCCGATCTCGGCGGCCTTGGCCCAGTTTCGGAGGGTCTCTTCATGTGGGTCGCTGGTCTGGGCGTCATCATCGCCTTCACCATCTGGCTCACGTCCCGGACCTCCTGATCAGGGACCGCTAACACGTTCGGCCGCCGACGCGGCTGATTGAACTGAACATCGTCCCCGGGGCCCCGGGGCACAGGAAGGATGAGGGGAAATATGGGCAACCCTAGTGACGGAGCCCCACAGCATGGGGGCACCGTAGCTACGGCTGGTCAGGCCGGGGGTGTGTTCGAGGATCCGGGGATCCCGCCGCACCGCCTGCGTCTGTCCGACACCGACCCCAAGGCCGCGAAGCGCGCAGAGCGCCAGGTCACCGTACTGTTCATCATCTCGGTGATCGGCACAGTGGTGTTCCTTGTCTCGTACTTCGCCATCGATCTCGGTCCAACATCGACCGTTGACACGATTCGCACGCAGAACATTCTGCTGGGTTTCAGCACCGCTTTCGCGATGCTGGGGATTGGTACGGGCATCGTGCATTGGGCGAAGTCGCTCATGCCCGATCACGAGGTCTCGGAAGCGCGCCATGAGCTGCGCAGCGAGGAGGACCGCCAGGCCGCAGTCAAGATCGTTGACGACATCATCGAGGAGACGGGCATCAAGCGCCGCCCCCTCATCCGGAACACCATCATCGGTGCTCTGGCGCTGGCTCCCCTGCCCGCCCTCGCCGTCTTCGGCGATCTCGGCCCCAACGCGACGGACATGCTCCGTCACACCATGTGGGCCCCCAACGCGCAGACGGGCAAGAAGGTCCGCCTGACCCGCGACCCGGATGGCACGCCAATCAAGGCTGCTGACGTCACCATCGGCTCCGCGTTCCATGTGATTCCCGAAGGCCTGAATGACCTGAAGGAGAACAAGAACAACGAGAAGGCCAAGGCCGTCGTCCTGCTTATGCGCCTCAACCCCGAAGACCTCCATGTCTCGCCCGGTCGGGAGAGCTGGAACTACAACGGCATCGTTGCGTATTCCAAGATCTGCACGCACGTCGGCTGCCCCGTGGCGCTGTACGAGCAGCAGACCCACCACCTCCTCTGCCCGTGCCACCAGTCGACCTTCGACCTCACGCACGAGTGCCAGGTGATCTTCGGCCCGGCGAGCCGTCCGCTCCCGCAGCTGCCGATCGAAGTTGATTCTGACGGGTATCTCGTGGCCACTTCGGACTTCCACGAACCCGTTGGACCGAGCTACTGGGAGCGTGAGTACTCGTGAGCAGCACCCCTTCCTCTTACCAAGCACCGACGAAGGTTGGCCGAATCGCCGAATTCGTCGATCAGCGCACCGGCCTTTCAACCGTTACGCGCGAGTTCGGCCGGAAGGTCTTCCCCGATCACTGGTCGTTCATGTTCGGCGAGGTTGCGCTCTACAGCTTCGTCATCCTGCTGATGTCAGGTACGTTCCTGACCTTCTTCTTCAACCCGTCCATGGCGGAAACCACCTACCAGGGTGCGTACGTCCCGCTCCGCGGCATGGACATGTCTGTCGCATACGAGTCGTCTCTGCACATCTCGTTCGAGATCCGCGGCGGCCTATTCATGCGCCAGCTTCACCACTGGGCTGCGCTCCTGTTCGTCGCTGCGATGTCGGTGCACATGCTCCGCGTGTTCTTCACCGGGGCGTTCCGCAAGCCGCGTGAGATGAACTGGGTCATCGGTGGCGTGCTGCTCATCCTCGGCATGGCGGCTGGCTTCACCGGCTACTCGCTCCCGGATGATCTGCTCTCGGGCAACGGCCTCCGCATCATCGACGGCGTTGTCATGGCAATTCCGGTCATCGGCACCTGGATCTCGATGTTCCTCTTCGGCGGGGAGTTCCCGGGCACTGCGATCGTCGGACGCCTGTATGTGCTCCACATCCTGCTCATCCCAGCGATGATCCTGGGTCTCGTGGCCCTCCACCTCATGTTTGTGGTCCTGCAGAAGCACACTCAGTACCCCGGCCCCGGCCGGAACGATCGCAACGTTGTGGGCTACCCTTTGGGTCCTGTCTACGCGGCGAAAGCCGGTGGCTTCTTCTTCATCGTCTTCGGGGTGCTCGCGGCCATGGCTGCAGCCTTCACGATCAACCCGATCTGGAACTACGGCCCGTATGACCCCTCCCCCGTATCGGCTGGCACCCAGCCGGACTGGTATATCGGCTGGGTTGACGGGGCTCTACGACTCATGCCGGGCGTGATCGGTGATATCGGCGGCTACCGCCAGCACTTCGAGTTCGTGATCTTCAACCAGACGCTGTCGCTGAACATCTTGCTGCCAGCCCTTGTCCCTGCACTCATCGTCTTCACGGTGCTGTTCACGTACCCCTGGATTGAGCGCTGGATCACCAAGGACGACCGCGAGCACCACGTTCTCGACCGTCCGCGCAACGCTCCGACTCGTACCGCGATCGGTATGGCTGGCTTCACGTTCTACTGCGTCATGTGGGCGGCCGCGAGCTCCGACCTCATCGCGACGCACTTCCATGTGTCGCTGAACGACGTGACGTACTGGCTCCGTACACTGTTCTTCGTTGGCCCGATCATCGCGTTCGCGGTGACCAAGCGGATCGCTCTGGGTCTCCAGCGGAAGGATCGCGAGATTGCTCTCCATGGCCGCGAGACTGGACGAATCGTCCGTCTCCCCCACGGCGAGTTCATCGAGGTACACGCTCCGCTCGACGAGTACAAGCGCTACAAGCTGGTCGCGTACGAGGCGCCACTTCCGCTTCCGGCCCAGCCGAACGCGAAGGGCGTAGTGGATCGGAGCGAGCGTCGCCGTGCCAAGCTCTCGAAGTGGTTCTTCGAGGACCGCGTAGCGCCGGTCTCGCCGGCCGAGCTTGAGGCAGCGCACGCGCACGGCCATCACGAGGCCATCGAATCGGCTCCTACGGGCTCTGGCCACTGAGCAAAGGCCCTAGGGCAAACCAGCCAACCACGGAAGGACCCCGCAGCAATCGCTGCGGGGTCCTTCCGCTTGTGACGCAGTCACCTTGTCCGGGCAGACCGCTTGGCTTACGCCGCCGGGCGGGAGCCGCACACGAGTCGACTGGAACGCTGCTGAGAGGCTGCTGCTGAGGCGCTCTCAGCCTGTGAAGCGCTGGGTGGAGTAGGAACGCGGTGTCCGTACGCCAGGCCGCTGGAGGGGCACCCAGAGCTTGTAGCGGTCTGCGCGGTAGTACGAGACGGAGTAGTCGACCATGGCCTTCGCGACGTACGCGTGCCGTTGGATCTTGAGTAGGGGTGCGCCCATGTCAACCTTGAGCAGTCGCGCGATCGAGGGGGACGCCGCCGTGGCCTCGATCATGTCCTCCCCCCACTCCATGACAAGGCCGTAGCGTTCGCTGAGAACCTGATACAAGGACGTTGGAGGTGGGCCCTCGGTGAAGCCCGGCACCCGATGGGCGAGAATGTAGTTTTCATCGACGCTCATGGGCTCTTGGTCTGCCAGCAGGAGACGCCGGAAGCGAACCACAGCCGTTCCTTCGTCGACTTGGAGTTCTCTAGCCAAGTGGGCCGAGGCTCCGATCTCTTCGAAGCTCAGAACCTTCGCGTCGGGCACCATTCCGCGGCGCTGCATTTCTTCGCTGTACGAGGTCAGCTTCATCTGTAGGTCGAGTTTGGGGCGGCTGACGAAGGTGCCCAGACCGACGATCCGATCGAGGACGCCCTCAGCGACGAGGGCGTCAATCGCTTGGCGTACCGTCATCCGGGCTAGGCCGAAGCGGTGCGCGAGCTCGCGCTCTGAGGGAAGCGGCGCACCGGGAGTCAGCTTCGTCTGTATGTGCTCACGCAGAAGCTCCCGGAGCTGGACATACATAGCCGTCTTCGAGGACCTGTCGAGCCTTCCGGCGATGCTGTCGGCGTCTTCCACCCGTTCCTCCTGATGACCTGGCACCACCAAGAAGGCTACACGCTCCTGGGCTTCGAAAAGCGCCCGCAGACGGCGAAGGGCCCGGCATCCTGATCCGGATGCCGGGCCCTTCGACCAAGTCCTCAGAGGGGGCCCTCAGAGGCTCAAAGCGTGCTCAGTGGGCGTGGTCCCCGCGGCTGTACTCGAACACCCAGCCGACGAGGGCGACGATGCCGATGCCGGCGCCGACGAGAGTGATCCACCAGCCGATAGCAACACCGAGAAGCGCGGTCGCCGCCGAGGCTCCGAGCACGATCGGCCACCAGCTCCAGGGGCTGAAGTGCCCCTGCTCGCCAGCACCCTCGTGCACCTCTGCGTCCTCGCGGTCCTCAGGACGAGCACCGACACGGCGAGAGGTCACGCCGAGGTATGAGCCGATCATGCCGGCCAGTCCGCCCAAGAGGAAGATGCCCATGATGCCTACCCACTCGGACCAGTGGGTCAGCCACCCGTAGACGATGGCTACTGGAAAGAAGAAGAAAATTCCAGTTCCGAAGAGCCAGGATTCAACCTTCACTAGTGCGTTTCCTTCCGGTCGGCGGTCACGGCCGCGGCCGTCTGGGAGTGCTGGATCGAACCGGCCATCGACAGCTCCGGGTGGTGGAGGTCAAGCGCCGGACGCTCCGAGCGGATGCGCGGGAGCGAGGTGAAGTTGTGGCGGGGCGGCGGGCACGAGGTGGCCCACTCGAGGGAGGCGCCGAAGCCCCACGGATCGTCGACAGTCACGCGCTTCCCGCTGCGGGCCGTGATGTAGACGTTCCAGAAGAACGGGATGAGCGACGCACCGAGGACGAACGAGGAGATCGTGGAGAACTGGTTCATCCAGGTGAAGCCGTCCTGAGGCAGGTAGTCGGCGTACCGGCGAGGCATGCCCATGACGCCCAGCCAGTGCTGGATCAGGAACGTACCGTGGAACCCGATGAGCAGGAGCCAGAAGTGGATCTTGCCCAGACGCTCGTTGAGCATCTTGCCAGTCCACTTCGGCCACCAGAAGTAGAAGCCTGCAAACATGGCGAACACGACGGTTCCGAAGACGACGTAGTGGAAGTGAGCGACCACGAAGTACGTGTCGGAGACGTGGAAGTCGAGCGGCGGTGAGGCCAGGATGATGCCGGTGAGGCCGCCGAAGAGGAACGTGATGAGGAAGCCAAGGCTCCACAGCATTGGCGTCTCGAACGTGATCGACCCGCGCCACATCGTTCCGATCCAGTTGAAGAACTTCACGCCGGTCGGTACCGCGATGAGCATCGTCATAAAGGAGAAGAACGGCAGCAGCACCGCGCCAGTGACGTACATGTGGTGGGCCCACACCGTTACGGAGAGGGCAGCGATCGAGATCGTTGCGAACACGAGGCCCTTGTAGCCGAAGATCGGCTTCCGGCTGAAGACCGGGAAGATCTCCGAGACGATGCCGAAGAACGGCAGCGCGATGATGTACACCTCAGGGTGTCCGAAGAACCAGAACAGGTGCTGCCAGAGGATCGCACCGCCGTTTTCCGGGTCGAAGATGTGGGCACCGAAGCGACGGTCGGCACCGAGGCCGAAGAGGGCGGCAGCGAGCGGCGGGAACGCCATGAGCACGAGGATCGCGGTGATGAGCGTGTTCCACGTGAAGATCGGCATGCGCCACATGGTCATGCCCGGGGCACGCATACAGATGATCGTCGTGATGAAGTTGACAGCTCCGAGAATCGTGCCGAAGCCCGAGAGGGCTAGACCGAAGACCCATAGATCGCCGCCGATGCCCGGGGTGAAGGTTGTATTCGAAAGCGGCGCGTAGGCGAACCAGCCGAATGAGGCAGCACCCTGAGGCGTGATGAAGCCTGCCACGGCGATCGAGGAGCCGAAGAGGAAGAACCAGAAGGCGAGCGCGTTGAGGCGCGGGAATGCAACGTCGGGGGCACCGATCTGAAGCGGCATGATGACGTTCGCGAAGCCAGCGAAGAGCGGCGTCGCGAACATGAGCAGCATGACCGTGCCGTGCATCGTGAACAGCTGGTTGTACTGTTCCTTCGTCTGCAGGATCTGCATACCGGGCTCGAAGAGCTCTGCGCGGATCAGCAGCGCCATGACACCGCCGAGGCAGAAGAAGATGAACGAGGCGATCAGGTACATGTACCCGATGGTCTTGTGGTCGGTCGACGTGATCCAGTTGACGATGATGCGTCCCTTGGACCGCGGCACGACCGGCGCATTGAGTGCCCCGGCCGAGGGCGTCTGTGTGTAGGTAGCCACGATGATTCCCTTACTTCTGATTCAGATCCGGGTTGCGGTCGTACGTCGTGTCGAGCAGACCCTTCGGCAGACCGGAGAGGTGAGCTTGGAAGTCGGCCTCCGAGACGACCTTCACCTGGAACAGCATCTCGGAATGATACTCGCCGCAGAGCTCGGCACACTTGCCCTCGTACGTGCCCACCTTCTCCGGGGTGAAGTACATGGTGTTCGGGTGGCCCGGGACCACGTCGCGCTTCTGGAGGAACGCGGGAACCCAGAACGAGTGGATGACGTCACGCGAGGTGAGGTCGAGCGTGACGGTCTTGCCGACCGGCAGGTAGAGCGTCGGCAGGGTGTTGAGGTCAACCGGCGTCCCGTTGAGGTGGGTCTGGGTGCCCGCCTCGTAGACGTTGTCCTTGACGATGCCGCCCTGCTTGTAGTTGAAGTCCCAGGACCACTGCTTGCCCACGACGTTGACCGTGACGTCCGGGTTCGCGTTCGGATTGTCGATCGCGCGCTGGTCACGGTCGGTGAAGTAGAAGAACACGACCACGAGGAAGAGGGGGATCGCCGTGTAGAAGATTTCGAGGGGCAGGTTGTAGCTCGTCTGCCGGGGGAAGCCGACGGTGCCCTTCCGGCGCCGGTAGGCGATGATGCACCAGAGGATCAGGCCCCAAGTGATAGCTCCGACCGTGAGGGCAGCGATCCACGAGTTGACCCAGAGGTCCGTGACCATGCCCGTGTTGCTTGTCGTGTCCCGCGATCCCGGCAACCAGCCGTTCTGTACCTGACTTGTACATCCAGACAGTGCGAGCGCTCCTGCAACGGCAACGGAAGCTACCGTGATATTCCGAGTGCGCTGGCTGCTGGTTCGGTTCTGCGACCTCACAGACGGCCCTTCCTCTTGATGCTTCGGCCGGGCTTTCCCGTCCGCGGTAATACCCGCAGAAACTCGCTCCCCGGCGGCATAGTTTTACTACTCGGTGTAGAGCTTACAGCTATCGCAAAGGAATCGCCCACATCCTGCACATGCACGTCGGCCGTGCCTTCGACGCTCGAGAAGAGCTGTCGGAAGACACGGCCGAAATGCAGGCGGCAATAGGTCAGTGGAACGAATCGCCGCACGCGCACGAACCCTGCGCGTTGGGGTTGTCGATGGTGAATCCCTGCTTGGAGATGGTGTCCTCGAAGTCGATGGTCGCACCCGCGAGATAGGGCACGCTCATCTTGTCGACGACCACCTCGACGCCGTCGAAGTCACGGACAGCGTCACCGTCGAGGAGGCGCTCGTCGAAGTAGAGCTGGTAGATGAGGCCGGAGCATCCGCCGGGCTGGACGGCAACGCGCAGACGGAGGTCCGTGCGCCCTTCCTGCTCGAGCAGGCTGCGGACCTTGCCCGCTGCGACCTCAGTCAGGGTCACTTCATGCGAACCGATGGCCTCGGTGGTCTCGTTGGTTGCAGTGCTCATTCCATACCTTCCCTCTGTGGCCTTGCTTCCATGCTACGGCGGGCTCCGCTGCGGGCGCTAACCCTTTCCTGCGCCGAGTGCCGCCAGAACCAGCGCCTCTGCGACGATGCAGCGTTTGAACTCCTCGACGTGCAGCGACTCGTTGGCGCTGTGCGCCCTGCTGTCAGGATCCTCGACCCCCGTGATGAGGACCTCGGCCGCAGGGAACACCTCCTTTAGATCTGCAACAAAGGGAATGGAGCCTCCCATTCCCATTTCGACAGGATCCACGCCCCACGCGCTGCGCAGCGCCTCGAGAGCGATCCGCGCTGCGGGCGAGTCCGTGTCCGCAAGGTAGGCGTTGCCCCGCTCCCCCGCCGTGAATTCGAGCTCCGCACCGAACGGAACGTGTGCCTCCAGATGACGACGCATAGCGTCCATTGCTGAGTCGGGATCCTGCCCGGGCGCAATCCTCAGACTGAACTTCGCACGAGCGGTGGCCTGGATCGTGTTGGAGGAGACTGCCACGGCCGGCGCATCGATGCCGATGATGGAGAGTGCGGGACGGCTCCAGAGCCGTGCGGCAATGCTCCCGCTCCCTGCCAGCCGAACATGGTCGAGCACCCCGGCGTCAATGCGGTACTGCTCTTCTGGGTACTCGACCTCCGGGTCAGGGGCGACGACGAGGCCGGGGACGGCGACGTTGCCTTCCTCGTCATGGAGCGTCGCGATGAGGCGCGCGAGGAGGGTCGGGGCGTCGAGGACAGGGCCGCCGAACACGCCCGAGTGGACGGCATGGCTCAGCACGCGAACTTCGAACACCCCATCCACGAGCCCTCGCAGACTCGTCGTAAGAGCGGGTGTCCCTACGGACCAGTTGCTTGAGTCGGCGACGACGATGACGTCGGCGGCGAGACGCTCCCGATAGGTCTCCAAGAAATTGCGGAAGCTCGGCGACCCGGCTTCTTCCTCTCCTTCGACGAAGAGCGTGACGCCTACACCGGCGGCGTCGCTGAGGACTTCCGAGACGGCGCGCCAGGCCGCGAGATGGACCATGACGCCGGCCTTGTCGTCCGCAGCACCTCGCCCGAAAAGCCTCCCCTCGCGAATCTCAGGGGTGAAGGGCTCGGAGTCCCAGAGCGAGAGGTCGCCCGGGGGCTGGACATCGTGATGGGCGTAGAGCAGGATCGTCGGCTTCCCGGGCGCGGCGGCCCGATGGGCGACGACGGCCGGTCCCCCGGGCTTTCCGTTCGGCCGTACGGCCCGAAGGATTTCCACCCCGTCTAGCCCGGCTGCGGCTGCCAGATCGGCGACGGCCCGAGCGCTCCGCTCGAGCTCTGCGGGCTCGAAGGCCTCCCACGCAATACCGGGGATGGACGCGAGTTCCATGAGCTCGGAGAGGGTGGCGTCGAAGCGGCGTTCCACTGCGTCGCGGAGCTCCGTGATGACGTCGGGCGCGAGGACTGGGGAATCTGAAATCATGGCTTCACAGTACAAGCCGGGGGTACGGGCATCAACGGTCGGCCACGTCGGTTCCCCGCGCCGCTCGAACCCCTCTCGGCGGCTATCCTTGAGAGGTGTTTGGACGAAAGAACGAGCCCGCCGCGGACAGCGCCGGGCAGCCTGAGGAGATGCCGACTGCCCCGCTCGTCGGCAAGGGTGCGCCGACCCCGCGGCGCAAGGACCAGGAGGCCGCGCGCCGTCGTCCCCTAGTGCCCGCGGACCGGAAGGCGTCGCGCGTGGCTGAGCGTCAGGCTGCGGCCGACGAGCGCATGCGCGTGCGACACGCCCTCCAGACCGGCGACGAACGCCATCTCCCCCTCAAAGACCGAGGCCCGCAGAAGCGCTTTGCGCGCGACATCGTCGACGCGCGGTTCAATATCGGCGAGTACCTCATGTTCGGTGCGCTCGCATTCGTTGTGATCTCGTTTGTCGTACCGCAGGCCAGCGCTGCGCAGGTCTACATTCTGGCTGCGTTCTGGATCGTGTTCATCCTCGTCATCCTCGACACGTTCTGGCTCTCCCGTCAGCTCAAGAAGCGGCTCACGGTGAAGTTCGGCGAAGTCGAGCGCGGCACCGTGTGGTACGGCTCTATGCGAGCCCTGCAGTTCCGGCCGCTCCGGCTGCCGAAGCCTCAGGTCACGCGCGGGCAGTACCCCTCGTGACGGCTCCCGCCTTGGCGAGCTCACGGTTCACCGAGGCGGCCCAGAACGGTCCTTCGTAGAGGAAGGCAGTGTAGCCCTGGACAAGGCTCGCCCCTGCGGCGAGCCTTTCCTTTACGTCGGAGGCGGTCTCGACGCCCCCGACGGACACGAGGGTCAGCTGATTTCCGACGACGGCGGAGAGTCGGCGAAGCACCTCGAGAGAGCGCGCCTTGAGGGGCGCCCCCGAAAGACCCCCTTCGCCACAGGCCTGGACGGCAGCCTGATCGCTGACGAGGCCCTCTCTGCCGATGGTCGTGTTGGTCGCGATGATCCCGTCCAGCCCGAGATCGAGCGCGAGCTGAGCAACGTCGTCGATGTCGCCGTCGGCAAGGTCGGGGGCGATCTTGACGAGAAGCGGGACCCGGTGATGCGCCGAGGCCAAGGATTCCTCACGCACCGCCTCGAGAAGAGGGCGCAGCGTGTCGACACTCTGTAGCAGGCGTAGGCCCGGAGTGTTCGGCGAGCTCACGTTGACAACGAGGTAGTCGGCGTGTGGCGCGAGGACGCGCGCACTTTTGCGGTAGTCCTCCACCGCCTCCTCGAGGGGAACGATCTTGGTCTTGCCGATATTGATCCCGATGATCGGGCGCTGGGCCCCGTACCGCTGCTCTAGAGCGCGGCGAGCGGCGGCGATGCGCGGCGCAACCGCTGCAGCGCCGTCGTTGTTGAAGCCCATGCGGTTCACGACCGCGCGGTCCGGGATGAGACGGAAGAGGCGTGGCTTCGGGTTGCCCGGCTGGGCCTGTCCCGTAATCGTCCCTACCTCGATGTGCCCGAAGCCGAGCTCGGCGAGGCCTAGGATGCCCTTTCCCTCCTTGTCGAAGCCCGCGGCCAGTCCGAACGGGGAAGGGAAGTCGATCCCGAACGCGTGAGTCCGCAGCGATTCTGCGGGACGAGCGAACCGCTCGATGACTCGTCCGGCCCCCACCCTGTGGATTGCGCGGATGGCTTCGAACCCGATCCGGTGGGCGCGCTCCGCATCCATCCAGGAGAATGCGGCACGGAAGAAGAGG
Organism: Sinomonas terrae; assembly: GCF_022539255.1. Classification (NCBI taxonomy): domain Bacteria; kingdom Bacillati; phylum Actinomycetota; class Actinomycetes; order Micrococcales; family Micrococcaceae; genus Sinomonas; species Sinomonas terrae. The sequence continues at coordinate 2,165,163 of NZ_JAKZBV010000001.1, read as the reverse complement.
GGGTAGAAGCGCATGCCCCTAGTCTCCCCTAGCCGCGCTCCACCCGACAAAACGGTGGCCTATTCTTCAGATGTATCGAGGAGGAGAGATGGAGGGCTGGAGCGCCGACTTCCTGGGAAGCGGCTTCGAGCAGCGTGAGCTGTTCGCTGGCACCAAGACGGCGGGCACGCTTGTCCGCTTCGTCGACAGGAGCGCCCAAACCGCCATCCGAACCACGGCGCTTCTGTACGTCCATGGCTGGAGCGATTACTACTTCAACACCGAGCTCGCGGACTTCGTCACGTCGCGTGGCTGGCGGTTCTATGCCCTTGACCTTCCTGAACATGGACGCAGCCTGAGGCCGGGCGGCAACCCCGGCTATCTCCCCTCTGCCGAGTACTACCTCGAGAGCATCGGTGCAGCGCTCGAAGCGCTCGAGGCCGATGGGCCCGGTCCGGTGGTTCTCATGGGCCATTCCACAGGCGGCCTTGCGGTAGCGCTCGAGGCCCAACGCCGTCCTGAGCGGTTGGCTGCCCTCGTCCTGAGCAGTCCGTGGCTCGTGGCCCACGGCGGCCGGGTGGCGGGAAGGATGCTGGAATTTGCTTTGGCGGGGCGTGTGACGGCGCGCCCCGACCAAGTCATACCGCTCCCCTCGCGCGGCTACTTCTGGCGGGCGATAGCCAGGGAGGCGGGCGGCGAATGGGACCTGCGCGAGGACCTGCGCCCGCGGACTGCCTTCCCGGTGCGGGCCGGCTGGCTCCATGGAATCCTCTCGGCCCAGCGAGAACTGCTCGGCGGTCCAGCCGTATCGGTTCCCGCTGTTCTCCTCGCCTCCACCCGGAGCGACACCGGGCTTGTGTGGCGCGAGCACATGCGCTCTAGAGACGCGGTCCTCTCGGTTGGCCCCATGAGGCGGGCCGCAAACGCCGTGTGCCGCAGGCTTGACGAAGTGCTCGTGGAGGGTGGACTCCACGACGTGCTTCTTTCCGCTCCGGCTGTCCGCCGCTACGCCTAGGGGCGGCTGGGCGCCTGGTTCGACGGCGTGGTCGATGCGGGGCCGGACTGACGCTCAGGCGCCAGGAGCTCTGTCAACCGCTCCGCCATACCGCCGGTCCCGCCGTGCGTAGATCTCGACGGCCTCCCACAGCGTGCGGCGGTCGACGTCCGGCCACAGGGTGTCCATGAAGACCATCTCTGCATACGCGGACTGCCACAGCATGAAATTGCTCAGCCGCTGCTCGCCTGAGCTGCGAAGGAAGAGGTCGACATCAGGCAGATCCGGTTCGTCGAGGTACCTCTGGACGGTCTTCTCCGTGACCGAGCGAGCGTTGAGCGTGCCTGCCGCGACGTCGCGCGCAATAGCTGCGGCGGCGTCGGCGATCTCCGCTCGGCCCCCGTAATTGACGCACATGGTCAGGTGGCACTTGGTGTTGTTGCGAGTGAGTTCCTCGGCCTCCTGGAGCTCGCGGATGACCGACCCCCAGAGCTTCGGCCGGCGGCCGGCCCACCGCACGCGCACGCCCCAGGAATTCATCGTGTCGCGCTGCCGGTGCAGTACCTCCCGGTTGAAGCCCATGAGGAACTTGACCTCCTCCGGTGAGCGCCGCCAGTTCTCGGTGGAGAAGGCATACACCGAAACGTATTCGATGCCGATCTCGATCGCGCCGGCCACGACGTCCAGGAGCGCAGGCTCCCCCGCCTTGTGGCCCTCGATGCGCGGCAGTCCGCGTTGGTTCGCCCAGCGGCCGTTCCCGTCCATGACGATCGCGACGTGGCGGGGGACGAACTCTTGGGGAATGGCCGGGGCTTGGGCCCCCGACGGGTGCGGATAAGGGGCTACCGTGGGGTGCGACTCGCGGCGGGTCATTCTCACGTGCTGCTGGTCTCCTGTCGGGTCGGGGACGAAATCGGCTCGGCATCCCGCTCGACGAGCTTGAGCGAGCGGACGGCGCGTTCGAGGTGCCACTGAACGTAGGCGGCGACGAGTCCCGAGGCCTCCCGTCGGGAGCTTGGGGCGGAGACATCCGCTACCGTCCAGTCGCCCGACAGGAGGGCGGTGAGCAGCCGTACCGTCTCAGGCGCCGGGGACGGCGACCCCGGAGGTCGGCATCCGTGGCAGACGATCCCGCCGAGCGCCGCAGAAAAAGCCGAATGCGGTCCCGGCTCCCCACAGCGGGCACAGTCAGTGAAGCTCGGTGCCCATCCGGCCGTCGAAAGCGCCCGGAGGAGGTACGAATCAAGGATCAGCTCCGGGGCGTGTGCGCCTCGGCTCAGCGCGGCAAGGGCCCCGACAAGGAGCTGGTAGTGCGGAAGGGAGGCCTCGCCGTCGTTCGCTGTGATTCGTTCAGCGGTCTCTGCCATCGCCGCCGCGGCCGTGTATCGGGAGTAGTCCGCTGCGATCTCCTGGCCGTACGTGCCTCGTGCAACCGCCTGACCCACGACCTCGAGCGAACGGCCCCGCACGAACTGGACATCCGCGACCATGAACGGCTCGAGCCTCGCGCCGAAGCGGCTCCCGGTGCGCCGCACGCCACGCGCTACGGCGCGGACCTGCCCGTGATGCTTGGTCAGGAGCACGATGATCCGGTCGGCCTCACCGAGACGATGGGTGCGGAGGACGACGCCGTCGTCGCGGTAGCTCCGCGCAGCAAACGTCGATTCAGCCATGGATCATATTGTCCCACCCCACATGCGCAGCGCCCCGACCAAACAGGTAGGGGCGCTGCGCGGGTCGGCCTAGACCCCGACCGCGTCCGCGTCGCGCAGGGCGCGGTTGACCGCGGAGATCACGGCCTTGAGGGCGGCGAGGCTCGTATTCGCGTCGATGCCCACGCCCCACAGGATCCGCTCGCCGATCCCGCACTCGACGTAGGCGGCCGCACGCGCGCTGCCGCCTTCCGAGAGTGCATGCTCCGTGTAGTCCAGGACGCGGACGTCGACGCCCTCCGACGAGAAGACGTCGAGGAGCGCCGCGATCGGACCGTTGCCGCTTCCCGTGCGCCGGACCAGCGTGCCGTCGATGCGGAGCGCCGCCTCGAGCGTCATCGTGCCGTCGTCGGCGGTCTCCGTGCTCACCGAGGAGAGGGCATAGCGGCCCCACGCCTTGCCGCCGTCGACGGACGACGCCGGGAGGTACTCGTCGCTGAAGATGTCCCAGAGGACGGACGGGCTCACCTCACCGCCCGCCGTGTCGGTGTGCTGCTGGATGACGCGCGAGAACTCGATCTGGGCCCGGCGCGGAAGGTCGAGATTGTGCTCGTTCTTGAGCAGGTAGGCGACGCCGCCCTTGCCAGACTGGGAGTTGACCCGGATGACGGCCTCGTACGAGCGGCCGACGTCCTTCGGATCGATGGGCAGGTAAGGAACCTGCCATACGAACTCGTCGACCGGGACTCCGGCGGTCGCGGCGTCGCGTTCGAGGGCCTCGAACCCCTTCTTGATGGCGTCCTGGTGGGAGCCGGAGAAGGCCGTGAAGACCAGATCGCCGCCGTAGGGCGAACGCTCGGGCACCGGAAGCTGGTTGCAGTACTCGACGGTGCGGCGAATTTCGTCGATATTCGAGAAGTTGATCATCGGGTCAACGCCCTGCACAAAGAGGTTCAGGCCGAGGGTCACGAGATCGACATTGCCGGTGCGCTCACCGTTGCCGAACAGGCAGCCTTCGATCCGGTCAGCGCCGGCCAGATAGCCGAGCTCTGCGGCCGCGACGCCCGTGCCGCGGTCATTGTGCGGGTGGAGGGAGAGGATGATGCCCTCGCGAGGCTTGAGGTTCCGGCTCATCCACTCGATCGAATCCGCGTAGACGTTGGGTGTGGCCATCTCGACTGTGGCGGGAAGATTGATGATCACTTGGCTGTCCGCCGACGCCTCCAAGATCTCTGCGACCTTGTTGCAGACGCGGGCTGCGTACTCGAGCTCTGTCCCCGTGAAGGACTCCGGCGAGTACTCGTACGTGATGTGGGTGTCCGGGAGGGTCTCTTCGTACTTCTTGCACAGAAGTGCGCCCTGCACAGCGATGTCGAGGATGCCCTCCTCGTCGGAGTTGAACACGACTCGACGCTGCAGAACAGACGTCGAGTTGTAGAGATGCACGATCGCACTCTTCGCTCCGGCGAGGGACTCGTAGGTGCGCTCGATGAGGTGCTCGCGCGCCTGCGTGAGCACCTGGATCGTCACGTCGTCCGGGATGTGGCCGCCCTCGATGAGCTGGCGGACGAAGTCGAAGTCGGTTTGGGAGGCCGACGGGAAGCCGACCTCGATCTCCTTGTAGCCCATTTGGACGAGGAGCTTGAACATCTTGAGCTTGCGGGCTGGGCTCATGGGGTCGATGAGCGCCTGGTTGCCGTCCCGGAGGTCCACGGCGCACCAGCGGGGCGCCTTCTCGATGCGCTTGTCCGGCCAAGTCCGATCCGGCAGTTCGACCGTGATCTGCTCGTGGAACGGGAGGTAGCGGTGGACGGGCATACCCGAGGGCTTCTGTGCGTTGCGCATGGTTTTACTGTAGGCCTTTCTCAAAAGCTGGGATCCTCTGCGGCCGGGCGTCAGAAAACTCCGCGGCGGGGATCCGGCCTACGCCATTCTCGGAACTCGTGTCCCTCAGTTGGCTACTGGGCCCCGCCACGGCAGCTAAGAAGGAGAAGGCGCTGCGCGTGTGGCACTTTGTCACGATAGCACGGCCTGGCGGAGCGTCCACGGCATGGAAGCCTTTCCCTGACAGGGTGGCTGCCTAAGATGAACGCATTCGAGCATGCCTGAGGAGGCACCATGACCGACAGCCCTGTCGCGCCGTCCGGCGTCGACCGTGAGTTCTTCGACGAGACTGTCCGAGCCCAGGACGACCTGTACCGGCACGTCAACGGCGCGTGGCTCCGCGAGACGAAGATCCCCTCGGACCGCGCCCTCGTCGGTACGTTCGTGCAGCTTCGCGATCGAGCCGAGGAAGACGTGCGAGGCCTCATCGAGGAGCTCGCCGAGAGCGAGCATGCAGCCGGCTCCGACGAGGAGAAGATCGGGGCGCTGTACCGCTCGTTCATGGATGAGGACCGTGTTGCAGAACTCGGAGCCGAGCCGCTCAAAGCCCTGCTCGCCGAGGTCGACGCCGTCACCGATGCCGAAGGTTTCGTGCGAACCTCGGCGCGGCTCGGACGCGGGGGCAGCGAAGGACTTTTTGGGTACTACGCCGCTCCGGACGCTGGGAACCCGGACCGCGTGCTGCTGTATTTGTCGCAAGGCGGCCTCGGTCTCCCTGACGAGTCGTACTACCGAGAGGAGCGCTTCGCCGAGGCCCGCGAGGCCTACCGCTCCTATCTCACCGACATCTTCACCTTGGTCGGCAGGGGGCCGGCCGCGGAGGCTGCGGCCGCCGTCGTCCGGCTCGAAGAGCGACTCGCCGGGCTGCACTGGGACCGCGTGACGCTTCGGGATCCGCAGAAGACCTACAACCTGTTCACCCAGGAGGAGGCGACGACCGTCTTCCCGCACTTCCTCACATGGGCGGAGGCGACGGGGGTCGCGGAGCCCGCGCGGGCAGAGCTCGTCGTCGGCAATCCCGATTTCCTCTCTGGCCTCGGCCCGATGCTAGCCGAGGTTCCCCTTGAGGACTGGAAGCTCTGGCTCACAGCCCATGTGGTCTCCGCCTCCGCGCCGTTCCTCTCCCCCGAATTCGTTGATCGGCACTTTGCCTTCTACGGCACGGTCCTGAGCGGAACCCCGGAGAACAAGGAGCGCTGGAAGCGCGGCGTGGCGACTGTGGAGAACGGGCTTGGGATGGCCGTTGGGCGGCTGTACGTCGAGCGCCACTTCCCTGCAGAGCACAAGGAGTCCATGCAGAAGCTCGTCGCTGACATCGTCGAGGCGTACGGGCAGAGCATCTCGGTCCTCTCCTGGATGGGCCCCGAGACCCGAGAGCGCGCACTCGAGAAGCTCGAGGCCTTCCGCCCGAAGATCGGTTACCCCGACGAGTGGATCGACTTCTCCGCCGTCGACATCGATGAGAAGGATCTCCTCGGCAACGTTCGCCGCGCGCACGCAGGGGAACTGGACCGGCTCCTCGACGAAATCGGCAAGCCTGTGGACCGCATCAAGTGGCTCATGACGCCCCAGACTGTGAACGCGTACTACCACCCGCTCATGAACGAGATCGTCTTCCCGGCCGCGATCCTCCAGCCGCCGTTCTACCACCCGGGTGCCGATGCCGCCGTCAACTACGGCGGCATCGGGGCGGTCATCGGGCATGAGATCGGGCACGGATTCGATGATCAGGGCTCCCAGTTCGACGGGACTGGTGCTCTGCGAAACTGGTGGACGGACGAGGACAGGAAGGCCTTCGAAGCGCTGACCGCGCGTCTCGTCGAGCAGTTCGAAGTCCTCTCCCCCAGCGAGGCCCCTGGACACACGGTGAACGGCAAGCTGACGCTCGGCGAGAACATCGGGGACCTTGGCGGCCTCGGAATCGCGTTCAAGGCGTACCGTCTTCACCTCGACGGCGAAGAGGCGCCGATCATCGACGGACTCACCGGCGAGCAGCGCTTCTTCATCTCGTGGGCAACCGTATGGCGCCAAGTGTGCCGCCCCGAAGAGTCCATCCGCCGGCTCGCGATCGACCCGCACTCCCCCAACGAGTTCCGCACCAACACGATCGTCAAGAACCTCACGGCGTTCCACGAGGCGTTCGAGGTCGCAGAGGGCGACGGCATGTGGCTCGCGCCGAACGAGCGCGTGGAAATCTGGTAAAACCCACTCAGACGGCCAGAAGGTCCCGGCATCCTCGAGGATGCCGGGACCTTCTTCTATATGTGAATTTCTTCCGGGCCCCATCGGGCTCTCAGGCTTGCTTCCGGACTATTGGCCGAACGCCGTCTGGCATGTCGCCTGGGCCGCCGTCTGGGACACCACGTTGTCGGGGAGTTTAGGCGTGTAGTGGGTTCCCGAGGTGAAATCCGACCCGACGTAGACCTGGACCCCGTTGATGTTGTTCGCGGGCTGGACCTGCGAGGACGGGATGCCGAGCGCTGCAGCAACGTCTTTCGCGACATCCGCGAAGTTGGAGCTGTAGTAGACGTTGGTCGTGTCGGTCGGGGCTGCGTTGAAGTCCGTGCTCTGCGCGAAGCCCTGGCCCTTGAGGAAGGTTGCGAGTTCTGCTGCTCGGCCGGTAACCCCTGTGCCGTTTGCGACTGTGACGGGCTGGATCGTCTTGTCGTACGCAGGAGCGGCTGGTGTGGTCGGAGCGGCACTGGGCGATGCCGAGGCACTCGCGGCCGTGTTCGTGGCTGGCGCCGTGAGGTCACGGTTCTGCCGGAGCGCTTCGAACAGCGCGGCCGCGTCAGGCTGTTTGAGCTGGACCCGGTTCGGGTCTCCGCTGTACGGCTCCCACGGTGCAGTCACGAAGGCGACCTTCGACAAGTCGACGGAACGGAGTCGAGAGGCGATCGTGATCATCGCCTGAGGATTGGCGAGCCCGGAGTCGACGGTGAGGTTCTGGGTGATCGTATCGGCGATGCTCAGGAGCTTCGGGACGTTGGTGAGAGTTCCGTCCGACTTGACCTTCCGCGCGAGCGACGCGAGGAACTCCTGCTGCGACTTGATACGCGAGAGGTCGCTGCCGTCGCCGACGCCGTGGCGGCTCCTCAGGAAGGCGAGGGCCATCTCGCCCTGAACCGTCGAGGTGCCGGCGGGGAGCTTGAGTCCCGAGTACGGGTCGTCGATAGGGGCGTTGACGCAGACCTGCACGCCGCCGATTTCGTTCGAGAGGTCCTTGACCGCGTTGAAGTCCGCAACCATGAAGTGGTCGATCTGGAGTCCCGTGAGCTGGTTGACCGTATCGACCGCGCAGCCAGGGCCAGCTTCCATCATGGCCGAGTTGATCTGGCCGACGGGCTGTGCCGGATAGTCCTTGCCGGTTTGAGGATCGTGGCAGGCGGGGATCGGCACCATGAGGTCGCGGGGGAAGCTCGTCATGGACACGACCTTGTTGTCCGCCGAGATGTTCAGGAGGATCATCACATCGGAGTTGCCGTAGCCAGAGCTGTCCGCTGTGGTGCCGTAGTTGGAATCAGCGCCCGCACGCGTGTCGGTGCCGATGATCAGGATCTGGAGCGGGTCCGTGGCGTCATTCGTCGCGTCTGCGGTCCCGTGGCCGGCGCTCAGCGGCGCCTCGTGGATATTGCTCTGCAGGCGCCAGGCCCAGTAGCCAGCGAAGGCGACCACACCCACGATTCCGAGCACCACGACGCTGCCGAGGATTTTGACCCAGAGGGGAACTTTGCGGCGCATCCGCACGTGACGCGGGACGTTCCCTGTTGTTGCCAAATGGAGCCTCCGGTAGGTGATACTGCTATCTAGTCTACAGAGGCTTCTGTGAGACGCCTGTATGTGCTAAAAGCCCAAACGCCCGAGTTGTTTGGGATCGCGCTGCCAGTCCTTGGCCACCTTCACATGCAGATCGAGATAGATGCGCGTTCCGAGCAGAGCTTCGATTCCCTTCCGCGCGTGCGATCCGACGTCGCGCAGCCGCTCCCCGCCCCGGCCGATGATGATGGCCTTCTGCGACGGCCGCTCGACGAAGAGGTTGACGCGGACGTCCAGGAGCGGGTTGTCCTCTGGGCGCCCCTCACGGGGGACGATTTCGTCGACGACGACGGCGAGCGAGTGCGGGAGCTCGTCCCGGACACCCTCGAGGGCTGCTTCGCGTACCAGCTCGGCCACCATGACCGCCTCGGGCTCGTCGGTGAGCTCGCCGTCCGGGTAGAGCGGCGGCGAGGGCGGCATGTGCGAAATGAGGACGTCGGCGACCGTCTCGACCTGATAGCCGTCCTTCGCGGAGACCGGGACGATGTCCGCGAAGCCCTCGCCGCCGAGAACCTCCCGGCCGAGTTCCGTCACAGCGAGGAGCTGCTCGGTGAGCGCGGCCCGGTCCGCGAGGTCTGCCTTGGTCACGAGTGCCACGATGGGCTTGCGGCCGACGGCGGCCAGTTGGCTCGCGATGAAGCGGTCGCCGGGCCCGATGCGTTCGTTGGCAGGAAGGCAGAAGCCGATCGCGTCGACTTCGGACAGCGTCTCGGCCACCAAGTCGTTGAGCCGCTGACCGAGGAGGGTGCGGGGCCGGTGGAGACCTGGAGTGTCCACGAGGATGAGCTGGGCGTCGGACCGGTGGACTATCCCCCGAATGGTGTGGCGCGTCGTCTGTGGCTTGGCCGACGTGATCGCCACCTTCTGCCCGACCAACGCATTGGTGAGGGTCGACTTCCCCGCATTGGGCCGCCCCACGAGGACCGCGAAGCCTGCGCGGTATCCGCCGTCGTCCGCCTGCGGCCAGCCGCCTGCTTGCGGCCCTCGTCCGCCCTTGCCGCCGTCCTGATCAGCCATGCTGTCTCCCTGTCGCTTCTGAATCGTGCCGCTCTGTCTCGCGCACCCGTCCTCGGTCCTCGCCCGAGGGCTCGGTGCGCTGGGCAAGCAGGTGGCTCACCCGCTTGCGGCGCCCCTCGAGCCGTTCGGCCGTGAGCCGAATGCCCTCCACCACCGCGGTGCTTCCGACGATCGGCACTCTCCCGATCGTCTTGGCAAGGAGGCCTCCGACGCTGTCGACCTCGTCGTCCTCGATGTCCTCGTCGAAGAGCTCTCCCAAGTCGTCCAAGCTCATGCGGGCCTGGACGCGGTACACCCCCGGCTCGACCTCGATGGCCTCGACGTCGTCCTCGTCATACTCGTCGGCAATCTCGCCCACAAGCTCCTCGATGAGGTCTTCGAGCGTGACGAGTCCCGCCGTTCCGCCGTATTCGTCCACCACGATGGCGAGGTGGGTCGATTCGCGCTGGAGTTCCTTGAGGAGCTCGTTCACGGGCTTCGACTCAGGGACGAAGCGCGGTTCGCGCACGTGATCCTCAACGGCTTCGGTGCCCGCGCCGGGGGCCTGGTGCAATCGGGCTGCGACATCCTTGAGATACAGGATGCCGCGGACGTCGTCGAGGTTCTCGACGAAGACCGGGAGGCGCGAACAGCCGGAGCGCAGGAACAGGGACATGGCCTGGCGGAGCGTCGAGCCGGCTTCGATGCCGATGATGTCGGTGCGCGGCACCATCACAGCCCGAACGAGCGTCTCGCCGAGCTCGAACACGGACTGGAGTAGTTCGGCCTGCGCCTCTTCGAAGTCCTCGGAATCGCTCGCGCGCTCGACGAACTCGCGGAGTTCGTCCGTCGAGTAGATCGCGTCCTCCTGCTGGGGATCCGTACCCGTGGCGGCACTGCCGATCGATACGAGCCACCCCGGGATCGGGCCGAGGACCTCACGCAGCGCCACGGTCAGGGGCGCGGTCCAGGCGGCGACGGCGAGGGAGTGCCGCCGGCCGAGCTGCCGAGGCGAGACGCCGACGAGGAGGAAGCCGATGATCGCCATGACAATGGTAGCGGCAAGCCCGGCGAGCCAGACATTCTCGATCCAGATCGTCATGAGAACGGCGACCGCGACCGCGGACGCCGTCTCGAACCAGATCCGCCAGAAGCGGAGCGCACGCGCGAACGGGACGGGATCGGAGAGGATTCTCTCGAGGGACCTCCCATGACCGTCCTCGACGTACTCCTCTGCATCGTGCCGCGGAAGGAAGGCGAGGGCCGCGTCAGCGGCAGTAAGCAGGGCAGCAAGCGCCGTGAACGCCAGCGCCATGGCCAGCAGGACGGCGATCGTCACGCCATCGTCTCCTTCGGGGCCGGCCTGCCCAGGAACTCGGTGAGCAGCTCGCGCTGGAGCCCGAACATCTCCTGGCGCTCCTCCGGTTCCGCGTGGTCGAAGCCGAGGAGGTGGAGGACGCCATGGGTCGCGAGCAGCAGCATCTCGTCGTCCCGCGAATGGCCCCCTCGTCTGGCCTGTTCAGCGGCGACCTGGGGGCAGATTGCGATGTCGCCGAGCATCCCCTGGGGGGTGGGGCGACCGGGGGTCCCCGGCGTCAGCTCGTCCATCGGGACGGACAGAACGTCCGTGGCGCCGGGCTCGTCCATGAGTTCGAGATGCAGCCGCTCCATCGCGGCCTCGTCGACGAGCAGGATCGAGAGCTCAGTCTGCGGATGCAGCCACAGGCGGTCGAAGATGAAACGACCGAGGCGAACGAGGGCCTCTTCGTCGACCGCAACGCCGGACTCGTTGTTTACTTCGATGCTCACGGCTCAAGCTTAGACGCCGAGGCGCGCTCGGCTCCCGCGGCGTGCTGCCGATCGGCGCGGACGCGCGCCCGCTCGGCCCTCGCACGCTGATGGTCGTCCCACCGCCCGTACGCCGCCACGATGTCCGAGACCAAGCGATGGCGGACTACGTCGGATGCGTCGAGGACGGTGAAGCTCACGTCTTCTATTCCCTCGAGGATGTCCTGTACGACCCGGAGCCCTGAGGACGAGCCGGACGGCAGATCGACCTGGGTGATGTCGCCCGTGACCACCATCTTCGAGCCGAACCCCAGACGCGTGAGGAACATCTTCATCTGTTCGGGGGTCGTGTTCTGCGCCTCGTCGAGGATGATGAATGCGTCGTTGAGCGTGCGGCCACGCATGTAGGCGAGCGGCGCAACCTCGATCGTTCCCGCCGCCATGAGCCGCGGGATCGACTCGGGATCGATCATGTCGTGCAGCGCGTCGTAGAGCGGCCGCAGATAGGGATCGATCTTGTCATTCAGCGTGCCGGGGAGGAACCCAAGCCGCTCCCCCGCCTCGACGGCCGGACGGGTCAGGATGATTCGGCTGACGTCCTTGTGCTGCAGCGCCTGGACTGCCTTTGCCATCGCGAGATACGTCTTGCCGGTACCCGCGGGCCCAATGCCGAAGATGACAGTGTTCGCATCGATGGCGTCCACGTAGCTCTTCTGGTTGGCCGTCTTCGGGCGAATGCTGCGGCCACGGCTGGTCAGGATGTTGTGGGTGAGCACGTCCGAGGGACTCGAGACGGTCTGGTCCCGCAGCATTGTGACGAGCTGCGCGAGAGAGGCGGGAGTCACAGGGGTTCCACGTTCGGCGAGCGATGCGATCTCTTCGAAGAGCCGTCGGATATTCGGGGCCTCGGCAGGGGGGCCGACGATGGTCAGCTCGTTGCCCCGAACGTGGAACGACACGGAGGGAAATTGCTCTTCGACGTAGCGGAGGGCTTCATCATGCGGTCCGAGGATGTGCACCATGTCCTCACCGGAAGCGAAGCGGAGAACCTCGGTCCGGGTCGTAGGAGTTGTGTGCGGAAACTCCGCTGTCAAATGCCTTCTCTCTCCTCGTGGGGTGCTTGCCGGTCCATGCTACCGCTAGGTATCAATCGGGCATCACTTGGGCAACGAAAGCCCGTGATCGGACATTCCCCCAGATTCGCTGTGCCAAGCTGGATGGTGCCAGGGGAGGCGCCGATTGGGGTCCGAGCGCAGCCCTGCGATGTGGGTGCCGGAGGGGCGCCCTGCCGATCAGTCCGGAGGATCACTTTCATGGCTGCCAGCCGACCGAGCCCCGCGCCGCGCCGCATGGTGCTGGCCGTCGGTGCCGCGCTCGTGGCCGTGCTCCTGGCAGCCTGCACTGCGAGCGGCCAGCCCCAGCCAACTATGGCCGCAGGTGCCTCACCCGGCATCTCCGCCTCCGCGAACGTCCCCCTCGAGACCTCCCAGACCTCGACCAAGTCTCCCGTCTACTGGCTTGGCCGCGCTCGGGATGGGGTCTACCTCTACCGAGAGTTCCGCGACGCCCCCGGGAGCGACAACGCCGTCGCCAAGGCGTTGCGCCTCATGATGTCTGCAAAGCCCCTCGACCCGAATCTGTTCAGCCCCTGGCAGTCGCCGAAGAAGCTCGCGGCGTCGATCTCCGGCACCAATGTCATCACGGTCGACGTCTCCTCCGACGCCTTCAACAGTTCGGTCGACGAGCAGACCGCGCAGTTGGCGGTGCAGCAGCTCGTCTACACTGCCAGCGCCGCAGCCGCCAGTGCCGGAGTCATCGACGCCAACCAGCCAGTCCAAGTCATGCTCCTCGTCGACGGACGCACCGACCAACTCGCGTTCAACCGCGTGCAGTTGGGCCAGCTGATGCAGCGCGACCCGGCGATGGTGGCGCCCATGTGGATCATCGACCCCCAGGCAGGCACGGCCTCACCGCACGGACAGCTCACCGCGGACGGACGGACGACGGCGCCCGGCTCCGAGGTCTTCTGGCAGGTCTCGCGGGCCGATATCAAGACGGACAAGGCACCGGTCGTCACGAGCGGCCACACAGTGTCCGCCCCTTCGGGCCAGAATCAAGGGCAGTATCGCTTCTCGATTGCCCTGCCCCCGGGCAAGTACGTGCTGCGCGTCTTCCCGAACGATCCTGGAGCCGGCGATCCCGCAGCGCTTGCATGGGATTCCAAGGACTTCACGGTCACCCGTTAGGCGGCGTGACTGCTCGAACGTCAGTTCTTTGCTGGCCAGCGCCCGAGGCGGTCGCCCGCGATCGCGAGGGCCGCGGGGCCGGCGGTCGACGATCGCAGCACGTGGGGCGCGAGGAGCGCGAGCTTGGCCCCGGCCGAGACGAAACGATCGAGTTCAGCGGCCGATATCCCGCCTTCGGGGCCGACGAGGAAGAGCACTTCCCCCTCGAACGGCGATTCGCCCGCGCTGAAATGATCAAGCACGGAGCTGAGACTCTCCACTGCCTCCTCATGCAGGACGACGGCGAGGGACGCCGCCGCGATGCGCGCGGTGAGTGCCGCGTCGTCGTGCGCTTCCTCGACCTCCGGCACCCAAGCCCGCCGAGACTGCTTTGCTGCAGCCGAGACGACCGCGCGCCATTTCGCGAGCGATTTGGCGCCCCGCTCACCCTTCCACCGCACAATCGAGCGTTCTGCCTGCCAAGGGATGACAGCGTCAGCGCCTAGCTCGGTTGCCGCCTCGGCAGCGAGCTCGTCGCGGTCGCCTTTGGCGAGCGCCTGCACGAGCACGAGCCGGTATGGTGGCCGCGGCTCGCGCTCTACGCTGTTGAGGACGACGGCGAGGAGATCGCCTTCCGCACGGGCCACCCGGCCCCGGCCACGCACGCCGCACCCGTCGACGAGGTCGACCGGTTCCCCGGGTGCGAGCCTTTTGACCGTTGCCGCGTGGCGGCCCTCGGTTCCCCTGACGGTGACGACGTCGCCCTCCCCCAGCGCCTCGAGCGAGCCCGGGTCGACGAAGAAGACGGGGTTGGACACGTCAGAGGTTCCCGAACTTGTCTCGCAGCTTCGCGAACATTCCCCCGCCCGTGCCGACGAGTTTCCCTTCTGCGACATGCTCTCCACGGAGCTTGGCGAGCTGCCTCAGGAGCTCCTCCTGCTCCGCATCGAGCTTGGTGGGGACCTCGACGTTGACGTGCACCAGCAGATCTCCGCGGCCGGCGCCCCGCAGGCGTGCCACACCGAGGTGCTGGAGCGTGATCACGTCGCCGGACTGTGTGCCCGGGTGGAGCGTGATGGTCTGTTCGCCGTCGAAAGTCTCGAGCGTCAGCTCGGTCCCTAGCGCCGCCGCCGTCATGGGGACGCTCAGGGTCGCGTGCAGGTTGTCGCCGTCACGCGAGAACGTCGTGTGCGTGGCGACCCGGATCTCCACGTAGAGATCGCCTGTCGGCCCGCCCGCCGTACCTGCCTCGCCTTGGCCGGCGAGCTGGATCCGGGTACCCGTGGAAACGCCGGCTGGGATCTTGACCGTGAGGGAACGCCGGCTGCGGACGCGGCCCTCCCCGCCGCACTCGTTGCAGGGGCTCGGGATCTCGGTGCCGAAGCCGCCGCACGAGGGGCATGTCGCCGTCGTCATGACCTGGCCGAGGATCGAGCGCACCGCGCGCTGGACGTGCCCGCTGCCGTGGCAGACGCTGCATCGCACGGGCTGTGTGCCCGGCTCGCAGCAGGATCCCTCGCAGCGGGTGCAGAGGACCGCTGTGTCGACCTCGATCTTCTTGTTGACTCCGAAGACTGCGTCCTTGAGTTCGATCCGGACCGCGATCAGGGCATCTTGGCCGCGTCGCACCCGGGAAGCCGGGCCCGTCTGCGCCCCTCCCCCTCCGAAGAACGTCTCGAAGATGTCCTGGAAGGCGAAGCCCGCCCCGTTGTAGGCGCCCGAGAACCCGTTGTCCGTCCCGTTCTCGTTGCCTGTCGCGTCGTAGACGCGGCGCTTTTCGGGGTCGGAGAGCACCTCATAGGCGTGGGTCACGGCCTTGAAGCGCTCCGATGCTTCCTCGCCCGGGTTGACGTCCGGGTGGAACTGGCGCGCCAGCTTCCGGTAGGCCTTCTTGATCTCCTCGCCGCTCGCATCCGGTGACACGCCGAGGGTTTCGTAATGGCTGCTCACTGTCTTCTTTCTCTAGCTTCCGGCGAGGATCTTCGAGAGGTATCGCGCGACCGCGCGTACCGCTGCCATCGTGGCCGGGTAGTCCATTCGGGTCGGGCCGAGAACGCCGATCTTGGCGTCGTCCCGTCCGTACCCCGTTGCCACGACCGAGGTCTCGGCGAGCGAGTCGGCGGCGGTCTCGTGGCCGATTGCCACTGCGACACCACGCGCATCGCTTGCCATCTCGGACAGGAGGCGCAGGAGCACAACCTGTTCCTCAAGGGCTTCGAGCACCGGTGAGATGCTCAGGAGGAAGTCGCTGTTGGACCGCGCGAGGTAGGCCGTGCCTGCCGTCACGATCCGCTCTTCGCGGCTTGAGGCGGCAAGGGCAGCAAGCCCTGCGGCGAGCTCTGCCGCGACGGCACGGTCCTCCGGGAGGAGCGAGTCCATGATCCCCGCCACGTTCGCCCCGACCTGCGCGACCGGCTTGCCTGCCGTTGCCGCAAGAAAGCCTTGGCGCAGCACCGCGAGCCTGTCGTGGTCGAGGTCCTCTCCCAACGTCACGACCCTCTGTTCGACGGTGCCGCTGTCTGCGATGAGCACGAGCAGGACCTGACGGGGGGCGAGGCCCACCGCTTCGACGTGGCGCACTCGCGCGCGGCCCAGCTGAGGGTACTGGACGACGGCGACCTGGTTCGTGAGGTGCGAAAGCAGCCGCACGGTGCGTTCGAGGACGTCGTCCAGATCGTCTGCACCTTCCAGGAGGGACTGGATCGCGTGCTTCTCCGCAGCAGAGAGCGGCCGTACTGCCGCGAGCTGATCGACAAAGACGCGATAGCCCTTGTCCGTCGGGACCCGGCCCGCACTCGTGTGCGGGGCAACAATGAGGCCATCGTCCTCGAGGGCGGCCATGTCGTTGCGGATCGTCGCGCTCGAGACGCCGAGACGATGGCGCTCCACGAGGGCCTTCGATCCAACTGGCTCCCGGTAGTGGACGTAGTCCTCGACGATTGCCCTCAGCACCTCGAGTTTGCGCGGCTCGTTCATTCCACCTCCCCTGCGGACATTGCTCGCTGCGTCCTGCGGACAGTACTCATTGCGCAACGCGCTTCCCGTACAGGACGTTCCTCAATTCCTTAGCACTCTCTCTACCCAAGTGCTAAATCTATTATGCGCCCCCCGCACGTCCACCCAGGGCATCGGGACACGCGGCCGGAAGGCCCCGAGCCGACGCCGTCTCGCCAGTAGCATGAAGCCGATCCAGATCTGGGCAGCAGTGCGAGGAGGCGAGGACCGGGTGTCCTACTACGACCAGTGGGGGCCGGCTGACATTGCCGCCCCCAAGAAGACCGTCCTGCCAGATGTGCCCATCGAGTTGGGCATGGTGCTAGAGGACAGCCAGACGGGGTGGGTGGGCGCGGTCACACGGGTCGAGAAGTCCGGCGGAATGCACGTCTTCAGCCTCGAGGATCGGCGCGGCAAGACCCGCTCGTTCGAACTCGGCTACGGATTCCTGCTCGAGGGGCGACCCGTCCGCCTCGCTCCCCCGGCCCCACGGCAGAAGGCGGCGGCTCCCAAACGGACCGCGTCGGGATCAGTCGCGGTCGACGGCGCTCGGGCGAGAGTGGCGCGGGCGAGTCGCATCTGGGTCGAGGGCAAGCACGACGCAGAACTCGTCGAGAAGGTCTGGGGCGACGACCTGCGCCTTGAGGGCATCGTCGTCGAGCCTCTCCACGGAGTAGACGACCTCGCCGCCGCCGTCGCGGACTTCCAGCCCGGTCCCGAGCGACGCCTCGGCATCCTCGTCGACCACCTTGTCGAAGGCTCGAAGGAGACGCGAATCGCCGAGAAGGCACTTGCGGTGCCCGGGGCCAGGGGGAACGTCCTGATCGTGGGGCACCCCTACGTGGACGTCTGGCAGGCCATTCGACCGCAGACCCTCGGGATCCCTGCGTGGCCGACCGTCCGCCGCGGACTCGACTGGAAGACCGGCATTCTCCGTGCTTTCGGCTGGCCTCACGAAACGTCCGAGGATCTCGGCCTTGGATGGCAGCGCCTCCTCGGCGCCGTCCGCACGTACGCCGATCTCGAGCCCGCACTCCTCGGCAGAGTCGAAGAGGTCATCGACTTCCTGACCGCCTGAGTTCGGTATTCTGAGGGCCAAGACCCTGTTCCCGAACGCAAGGAAGTGCTGTGTCCCAGAACTGGCAGGATCACCGTGAGCCCCAAGGGGGCAGGCTCGGGAAGGTCGGAGGCAGCGAGCCTTTTACCGCCAGCGAAGACCGTCAGTGGGCCACCCTCGCACATTTCGGCGGGATTCTCGGCTGCGTCCCCTCCCTGCTCGTCTACCTCTGCTTCAAGGATCGAGGCCCCTTTACGGCCCAGGAATCAAAGGAAGCGCTCAACTTCACGTTGCCTCCGACGCTCGCCGCGCTGGTGCTGAACCTGTTCTCGTTCATCCCCGTGATCGGTGTCTACCTTGCTGTGGTGGCGACGCTCATCTGGGTGGGGCTCGCGATCCTCTCCGTGACCGCAGGCATCGAGGTCAACCGCGGGCAGCCGTTCCGCTACCGATTCAATCTGCGGTGGATCAAGTGAGCCTGTTCGAGTAGACGCCGATCTGCCCGGACCCGGCCCTGCAGGTCCGGTCCGGGCAAAGGTGGCGTGCCCGGCTCAGGGCATGAGGCGGCGCACCACCGCGTCCGCGAGGAGCCTCCCCGCAAGGGTGAGGACGAGGCGCCCCTGGAACGCGGAGGGTCCGTCGACGAGACCCTCGGCAATGAGCCCCGCGACCTCGTGTCTTGACGACGCGGGGAGGACGCCGATCGGGAGGCCAGCGGCGAGTCGGAGCTCGAGGATGATGCGCTCCTCCAGGCGCGTCGCGTCGTCGAGCGTCTCACGTCCTGCGGCCGGCGATTCCGCTTGGGCCAGACGTGCGGCGTAGGCGCGCGGATGCTTGACGTTCCACCAGCGGACCCCGCCGACGTGCGAGTGCGCGCCCGGCCCCACGCCCCACCAGTCCCCGCCGTGCCAGTAGGCGAGGTTGTGGCGGCACTCGAACCTGCCCGCATCGGGGCTGTCGCCCTCTGCGCTCCGTGCCCAGTTGCTCACCTCGTACCAGTGGAAGCCGGCGCTGCCGAGGACCGCATCGGCGACCTCGTACTTGGCCGCGTGGTCGTCGTCGTCGACGTCAGGGACCTGACCGCGGCGAATCTGCGCGGCAAGGCGCGTGCCCTCCTCCACGATGAGGGCATAGGCGCTCACGTGATCTGGTTCGGAGGCGAGGGCGGCATCGAGGGACCAGCGCCAGTCATCCATGCTCTCCCCGGGGGTGCCGTAGATGAGGTCGAGGCTCACGTCGAGCCCGGCATCCCGAGCCCAGCGGACGGCCTCAGGGACACGGCTTGGAGTATGGGTGCGGTCCAGAACACGGAGGACGTGCGGGACCGCTGACTGCATGCCGAAGGATACGCGCGTGAATCCGGCCTCCCGCAGGGCAAGGAGGGAGTCAGGGGTCACCGAGTCGGGGTTGGCCTCCGTGGTCACCTCAGCGCCCGGCGCGAGGCCCCATTCGCCGACCGCTGCCTTGAGGATGGCGGCGAGGTCGTGGGCAGGCAGGAGCGTCGGAGTGCCTCCGCCGAAGAACACAGTGGACAGACGACGCCGGGGCACCCCTGAGGCGTCGAGCGCGCGAGCCGCGAGGCGCACCTCGTCGACGGCCGTCTGCGCGTACTCGTTCTGCGAAGCTCCCCCGCCCAGCTCGGCCGCCGTGTACGTATTGAAATCGCAATAGCCGCAGCGTACCGAGCAGAACGGGATGTGGGCGTAGAGCGAGAAGCTCCGCGCCTCGGCGTCTAGGGCCGCCTGGGGCGGCAGGACGCCGTCGGCCGGCGCCGGGTCCCCGAGCGGAAGGCTGCTGGCCAAACCTACGCCACCGCCTTCTGGTGGGCCGCAGTGAAAACGTGCACCTGGGTAGTACCTACTTCTTGGCCTTGTCCTTCGATTCGTCCGTGGTCAGCGCCGCGATGAACGCCTCCTGGGGAACCTCCACGCGGCCCACCATCTTCATGCGCTTCTTGCCCTCTTTCTGCTTCTCCAAGAGCTTGCGCTTGCGGGTGATGTCACCGCCGTAGCACTTTGCGAGGACGTCCTTGCGGATGGCGCGGATGTTCTCGCGCGCGATGATGCGGGAGCCGATCGCCGCCTGGATCGGCACCTCGAACTGCTGACGCGGAATGAGCTCGCGCAGCTTCGAGGTCATCATGACCCCGTACGAATAGGCCTTGTCGCGGTGGGTGATGGCGCTGAAGGCGTCGACCTGCTCGCCCTGGAGGAGGATGTCGACCTTGACGAGGTCCGCGGCCTGCTCTCCCTCGGCCTTCCAGTCGAGCGAGGCGTACCCGCGTGTCTTCGACTTGAGCTGGTCGAAGAAGTCGAACACGATCTCCGCGAGAGGCATCCAGTAGCGCAGCTCGACGCGGTCCTCGGACAGGTAGTCCATACCCTTCATCTGGCCGCGACGGCCCTGGCAGAGCTCCATGATCGCGCCGACGAATTCGTTCGGGGCGAGGATGGTGGCCGAAACCATCGGCTCCCGGACTTCCTTGACCTTGCCCGTCGGGAACTCGCTCGGGTTGGTGACCGTGACAACCGACTTGTCTTCGAGGGTGACCTCGTAGATGACGTTCGGAGCAGTCGAGATGAGGTCGAGATTGAACTCGCGCTCGAGGCGCTCGCGCACGATTTCCAGATGCAGCAGCCCGAGGAAGCCGACGCGGAAGCCGAAGCCGAGCGCCGCCGACGTCTCGGGTTCGTAGACGAGCGCCGCGTCGTTGAGCTTGAGCTTGTCCAGGGCATCCCGGAGATCGGGGTAGTCGGAGCCGTCCAGTGGGTAGAGGCCCGAGAAGACCATCGGCTTGGGGTCCTCGTAGCCGCCGAGGGACTGCGCCGCCGGGCGGGAGAGGTTCGTGACGGTATCGCCGACCTTGGACTGCCGCACGTCCTTCACGCCCGTGATGAGATAGCCGACCTCGCCAACCCCGAGGCCCTTGCTCGGGATGGGCTCGGGCGAGATCACCCCGATCTCGAGGAGCTCGTGGCTGGCCTTCGTGGACATCATCTGGATTCGCTCGCGCGGCGAGAGCGCGCCGTCGACCACGCGCACGTAGGTCACAACACCCCGATACGTGTCGTAGACCGAGTCGAAGATCATCGCCCGGGCGGGAGCCTTGGCATCGCCGACGGGGGCTGGGATGTCCTGCACAATGCGGTCGAGGAGGCCCTCCACGCCCACTCCGGTCTTCCCCGAGACCTTCAGAACCTCAGCCGGATCGCCACCGATCAGGTTGGCGAGTTCTTCGGCGTACTTCTCAGGCTGGGCCGCGGGGAGGTCGATCTTGTTCAGGACCGGGATGATATGGAGGTCGTTCTCCATGGCGAGGTACAGGTTCGCAAGCGTCTGGGCCTCGATGCCCTGCGCAGCGTCGACGAGCAGAACCGCTCCCTCGCACGCGGCCAGTGATCGCGACACCTCGTACGTGAAGTCGACGTGGCCGGGGGTGTCGATCATGTTGAGCGCATACGAGACGTCCTCGACCTCCCATGGCATGCGGACCGCCTGGGACTTGATCGTGATCCCGCGTTCGCGCTCGATGTCCATGCGATCGAGGTACTGCGCCTTCATATCGCGCGGCTGCACGACCCCGGTGAACTGCAGCATGCGGTCCGCGAGGGTCGACTTGCCGTGGTCGATGTGGGCGATGATGCAAAAGTTGCGGATGATCGACGGATCGGTCGCGGCGGGCACCGGTGCGGTGCGGGCCTGTGGAGACACCCTGTACGTCCTCTACTGCTCTGTGCGGCATGCTGTTCGTGCGCTGCTACTGCTTATCCAGCTATCCTGTGCCAGCGGGGCAATGCTGACTTCCCAGTCTCCCACGGATCCTGTCCTGCCGCAGAGCCCGGAGCCCGCGCCGCGCCGTGCGGGATGAAGGGATCGGGACGGCCTCGGTCTGCTACGATTGACTGCTGTGTGTCCGTGCAGGTCGACGGGCACTGATGGTCGGCTGCCATAGGCATCCCCACGCCGCTCAGTCGAGGCCGGCCTGAAAGCCCTCTAGACCCTGTTAGCGAAACAAGAAAGTTCACACGTGGCGAACATCAAGTCCCAGAAGAAGCGGATTCTCACCAACGAGAAGGCCCGCCAGCGCAACATGGCCGTCAAGTCCGAGCTCAAGACCCTCATCCGCTCGGTCAACGCGGCCGTCGAGGCATCCGACAAGGACGCCGCGAACTCGGCGCTGCTTCGTGCGACCAAGAAGCTCGACAAGGCTGTGAGCAAGGGCGTGATCCACAAGAACCAGGCGGCGAACCGCAAGTCGGCGATCGCCAAGAAGGTCAACGCGCTCTGACACACCCGTCAGGCAACAGCTGGGGCCGGGCATCCGCATGGATGCCCGGCCCCAGGTGGTTAAGTGGGCCCCGGGCTCAGCGGGCTCGCGCGGATGCACTCACGACGGCGAGGGCCCGCTCGACGGCGTAAGCCGGGTCCCGGGCGAGTCCCTTGACTTCGGCGTCGGCCTCGGCGACGGCTCGGATGGCCGTCGCGAGGCTCTTCGGTGTCCACCCCCGGATGTCGCGCTGAGCCTGCTCCACAAGCCAAGGCTGCAGACCGAGCGTTCGCGCGATGCTCTGGGCAGAGCCGTTCTCGCCCGCCACCTTCGCGAGCGTCCGCAGCTTCGAACCGACGGCGGCGACGATCGGAACGGGGTCCACTCCGGTCTCGACGGCATGTCGGAAGGTGGACAGCGCTAAGGCGGCGCGGCCGGCGAGTGCGGCGTCAGCCACCTTGAAGGCGGTCGCCTCGACCCGTCCGCCGAAGTACTTCTCGACGGTTGCGACGTCCACGGTCGACGTCGAATCGAGCTGAAGCTGACTGCATGCCGCCCCCAGTTCCGCCAGGCTGCTGCCAACTGCTGCTACGAGGGCGTCGATTGCCTCGCGCTCGATCCGGCGCCCGGACCCCTTGAATTCGGCGGCGACGAAGGCCGCCTTGTCCGCGTCCCTCTTGAGCGGCTGGCAGTCGACGACTGGCGCCCCCGAGCCGCGCACGGCGTCGAGGAGCTTCTTCCCGCGGGTTCCGCCGGCGTGCCGAAGGACGAGGACAATGTCCGGCTCCGGAGCGGAGAGGTAGGCCAGAGCGTCCTTGAGGAAGTCCTCGTTCATCGATTCGAGGCCGCTCGCCTCGATGTACTTCTGCTCGCCGAACAGTGACGGGGACGCCGCGAGCAGGAGCGCGCCGGGTGCGTACGTCTGGGCATCGAGACGCGTGAGCTCAAGATCGGGATGCGCGGTGCGCGCCTTTTTCCGTATGGAATCCATGGCTCGCGCCGCAAGGTAGTCCTCGGGCCCGGAGACGAGAACAACCGGAGCGGGAGCGGCGCTCCTGAAATCGATCCCAGCTGCGGAGGAGTTCGAGGGCCCCGATCTCGGGGCTCGCCGTCCTGCGGCCGCCATCATGATCCTTCTCCGAGCGCCGTGGAGTTCACAGACCAACCTTGCCATGTGCCGGGACTTCGGCCAACTTGCCAGCCGCTCGAAGGCACCGACAACCGGGCGTGCGCCGTCCCGATTGGTATTGGCGCAGCCGGAGCGTGTAGCTTTCTGCGAGCGGCCCTTGGCTGCTTGGGGGACCTGGGCTCGAAGGAGCCCTTCTGGACCTCAGGCAGAGAACGCGCGTACAGCGCGGAAGGGACGGCTACATGGATTCGAATGCCCTGAAGCGGACGTGGTCCATCGCGACCGCCCAGGGGGACGAGGTTCCGCTGTACTTCTACTCGCACCTCTTCGCCCACCACCCAGAGCTGCGGGAGATGTTCCCGGTGGCGATGGGCGCCCAGCGGGACAAGCTGTTTGCTGCACTGGGTCATATCATCAGCCGCGTGGACCGGATCGATGAGGTCAACGGATTCCTCGGCCAGCTCGGACGCGACCACCGACGATTCGCGGTCGTCCCGGAGCATTATTCGATGCTGGGTTCCTCGTTCCTGGCTACCCTCCAGCGCTTCGTGGGAGCCGAGTGGACCGAGCAGGTCGCGGCGGACTGGGCGGAGGCCTACGGGCTCATCGCCAAGGTCATGGTCATCGCCGCCGAGGACGCCTCGGACGAAACTCCGCCCTGGTGGGATGGGGAAGTGACCGCCGTCGAACGCCGAAGCCTCGACGTCGCCGTCCTGCAGGTGCGCCTCCCCCACGACTTCGCCTACGCTCCGGGCCAGTCCGCCGCCGTCGAGGTCCCAGCCTTGCCCCGCACCTGGCGGTACCTGAGCCCTGCGAACGCGCAGCGGGCGGACGGGACCGTCGAGTTCCACGTCCAGCTTGTCCCGGGCGGGCTCTTCAGCACCGCCGCGGTGCGGAAGACGAATCCTGGCGACGTTCTCCGCATCGGCGCCCCCGTCGGGGACCAGCTCAAGGCCGAGGCTGGCCGGGACCTCCTCCTCGTCGCCGGCGGGACGGGCCTGGCCCCGCTATCTGCAGTGCTCGACAGCGCCGCGACCCAGTGGCGCGAGAATGGCTCCGGCCCCCGGGTGGATCTCTTCCATGGGGCCCGGGTGCCTTGGAACCTCTACGACCAGCCGCGTCTGACGGCCCTGGCCGCACACGAACCCTGGTTTTCGTTCCACCCCGTCGTCTCAGACGACGCGACCTTCCCGGGCCTCAAGGGGAAGGTCGGCAGCGCCGCGGCGACGCACGCGTCGTCGTCGGGCCGACTGGCCTTGGTCTGCGGCTCGGGCCCAATGGTGGCCCACGCCGTCAGTGAGCTTGTCGGGTCCGGGGTACCGCGCGGAGACATCCGATACGAGGACTACACCGGCATCGAGGACAACTCCTCCCCAACCGGAGAAGAGCAGCTAGAAGGGACACGATGAGTACCAGCACCCACGGAACCCGGATCAGCCCCGCCGAGGTCCGAACCGCTACGTTCGCCCAAGTGGAGTACGGCTACGACCCTCAGGCCGTCCACCAGTTCCTCCAGGCCGTTTCCGACCAGATGAGCGCGGACCGCGTCCAGCTCGAGGCACGAGAAACGGCTGGCAAGGACGAGATGGTCAAGATCATCAGTCAGGCCCAGGTCCTGGCGGAGAAGTTCGTCGCCGAGGCCGAACAATATTCCAAGGATCTCGTGGCCAGCGCGCGGACCCAATACAGCGAGATCCTGCGCCGAGCAGAGCAAGCAGCGGGAAACTCCGCCCCCGGCACGGGTGCGAGCGCATCACCGGAAGGCAACCCGGAGTATCACACCCCGATCGAGGAGATCGAGTACGTCCGCACGTACACGAAGGTCGCCCAAGTCCAGCTCCGCGCCGTCATCGACGCCCTGGCCGAGCAGGTGGACCGGCTCGGCGACGTCCCCGGCGCACGGCCCGAGGTCGCGGCCGCCCCGGCCTCGGCCTGACCCGCGCGACTCCCCCATCCCCGACAGATCAGTTCCGCCCGAACGACAGATCAGTTCCGCCCGAACGCAGTTACGCAAACTGCACGAGGAGTAAACGCATGCTCTCTGAAACCTCTGCCCCGATCGTCAAGGCAACCCTCCCCGCCGTCGGCGAGAACATCCAGACCATCGCCCAACGCTTCTACGAGCACCTCTTCGAGGCGCACCCCGAACTGTTCGACGGCGTGTTCAACCGTGGGAACCAGGCCGACGGCCACCAGCAGCAGGCCCTCGCTGGCTCCATCGCCGCCTACGCGTCCATGCTCCTCGATCGGCCCGGCGAGGTCCCCGAGGCCCTCCTCTCGCGCATCAGTCACAAGCACGCCGCCCTCGCGGTTGAACCGAAGCAGTACAAGATCGTCCACGAGCATCTCTTCTGGGCCATCGCCGACGTGCTCGGCGACGCCGTCACCCCCGAGGTGGCCGCGGCCTGGGACGAGGTGTACTGGCTCATGGCCAACACGCTGATGAATCTCGAACGCGGCCTCTACGCCGACTTCGGCGGCAAGCCCGAGAACATCTGGCGCACTTGGCGTGTGACCGAGAAGCGGCCGGAAACGGAGGAAGTCGTATCAATCGTGGTCGAGCGGACTGACGAGCGCGATGTATACCCCTCGCTTCCCGGCCAATACGTCACCCTCCAGATGCCCACCAAGGACGGCTTGCACCAGCCGCGCCAGTACAGCCTCACCCGCGCGGACGACGGCCAGCACCGCACGTTCGCCGTCAAGCGAGTGGACGACGCAGGCAGGCCCGAGGGCGAGGTGTCCACCCTCATCCATGATTCCCTGACGGTAGGTGACGAGATCATTCTCTCGGCACCGTTCGGCGACGTCGTCCTGGCCGAGGGCAACGGCCCGGTCGTGTTCGCCAGCGCGGGCATCGGCGTCACCCCGTACGCCGGGATGCTCAGCCACCTCGCAGCCCAAGGTTCGCAGCGCGAGGTGCTGTTCCTGCACGCCGGGACGTCCCCGGAGAGCTTCGCCCTCCGCGGTCAGGTCACCGAAGACCTCGAGTCCCTGCCGAACGCGCGCCTCCACGTGTGGTACGAGAAGCCAGACAGCGCGCTGGCGGACAACGAGCACGAAGGGTTCATGGACCTCTCCGTCCTCGAACTGCCCGAGGACGCAACCTACTACCTCTGCGGGCCCCTGCCCTTCATGCAGGCCGTTCGCAGCCAGCTCATCAGCCGCGGGACCCCGGCCAGGAAGATCCAGTACGAGGTGTTCGGCCCCGACCTCTGGCAGGCCGACACCGAGTAGGCCAGCGGGAGCGCGGGCCGGGCCGCGCGGGTTCAGACGACGACTAGGCTGTCGCGTAACGACCCGAGCGTGCGGCCCGAGCCCGCGCCTTCGCAGCCTCCTCGTCGCGATTCTTCGGCGGCGTCGTCGCGACCAGATCGTCGAGCAAATGCTGGGTGATGTGCGCGATTTCGTGCACGGCGCGGTCGAACGCCTCCGTGTTCGCCCTCGACGGCTTCGTCGTGCCAGCGATCTTGCGCACATACTGCAGAGCGGCCGCATGCACTTCTTCTGAAGTGGCTGCCGGCTCGAAGTTATGGAGAGTGTGGATGTTGCGGCACATGCTTTGACGATACGCTCCCCCGTGTTCGGGTGCTCAGCCACCCCAGCCCTCGCCAGATTCGAGTACAGGCAAGTGTGGCCGGCAAGTACGACGCCTTGGGACAGTTGTCTGTGAAAGACCACCCCAAGGGCGAGGGAGCGGGTCGCATGGACTCGAACGGCATCATCTTGACCGTCATCGCGGGCATCATCGGACTCCTGGGTCTGACGGCCGTGAGCATAGACCGACGCGGATCTGCAACCGTGCCGTTCGAGGACGGCCCGTCAGCGTTGGCCGGGGAAACGCCAGTTCGGGAGTCGACCCAGGACGAGCCCGCCGAAGACCGGGAGGTCCAAGGCGAGCGACGTCGGCTTGTGGAGGCCAAGGACTCTGCTGAGAAGGCTTACGCGCAGCGGGTCAGTGCTGCCGAACTCGAGTTCAATGCAAAGATGAACCGCGCCGACGTCCACTTGCGAGCAGCTGAGATGTTCCTCGAACATGCGCAGGAGCAGGGTCGAAGAAGCAGTCCAGAAGCCGTCCGTGGTCCAGAAGGCACACTCACGGCGTGGGAACCTGAAATCGACTTCGACCGCGAGCCGTTCGGAATGGACGACGCGGCCCAGGAGCTCGCCGCCCAAGAGTTCGTGTTCAGCAGACCTACTCGGCGCGCGCCGGCCGTGAATCTGGCTAATCGGCTCCTCGAGATCCCCGAGACACGGTGGATTCGGCGGATCCGCGATGCCCGGGAGCGCCTCGCTGATGCAATGCTCGAGCACCGCTTCGCTGTGGCGGCTGCCGAGAAGGTTCTCGCCAATGCCAAGGCCCAAGACGACGACGTCCAGTCAGCTACCGCCGCGCTCGAAGCATTCGATGCGCGCAACGACGGGCGGGACAACAACTGCGCCGAGCAGGGAAGACGCTCCGACCTGGCCGCCTGACTCGGCCACAGTCTGATCGTCCTGCGCTATCCGAAGCCACGAAGGCGGCAGGACTTCCTGCTGAGGAGGCTCCCACCGACACTAGAAGCCCCCTACCCCGTTAGGCGTGCCGAGGCCGGTGGGCCCGTCCCAGCCAGCCCCAGCCGTGCACCATTGAGTTGGCGAGCACGCGCCGTTTGAGCCAGCCGTGACATCAAAGAGGTTCGAGGCGCTGGTGTACGGGATCCAGTTTGCGGGCGTCGAGTTCGAGCCTGTTCTGCCGCTGAGGGCGAACACCGAGGCGATGATAGGCGAGGCCTCGCTCGTGCCACCGAGTTGGCTCCAGGTCGACTTGGCGGAGGAGGTCGGGTAGTAGACGGCGAGGCCGCCGTTGTTCGGGTCCGACACGGCCGACACGTCGTTCATGGCCCGACCCGGGCAGCCGGTGTTGAAAGCCGATGCGGGTGGCAGGGCAGCGTTGAAGCTTGAGCAGCCTGACCCTGTTCCGCTCCATGCGGTCTCGTTCCAACCTCTGGCGTTCGTGGCCTGCACGAGCGAGGTCCCGCCCACGCCAACGGCATAGCTCGAGGACGCGGGGTAGTACGCGCCCTTGTAGCCCCAATCGCCGGCACTTGCGGTCACGGCGACGCCAGGATGGTCGTAGTAGGTCCCATAGGTCGAGTCGGGGGCGTCATGGAAGGCGTAGGAATTGGAGACGGCAACGACGCCGGGGAGGTGCGCTGCTGTCTGGACGGCGGTGCCGAGGTCGGTGAGACTCTGCGCACTCGCCTGAAACACCGCGATGCTGCAGTCGGGGCAGGCTGCGGAGACGGCATCGACGTCGAGCGCCTGCTCCTGCGCCCAGCCGAGGTCGAAGCGCGGCAGCTTTGTGCCTCCGCTCTGATTGCGGATGGTGAGGCAGCCGTTTGCCGTCGTGCAGGGCGGGAGTTTGAACTGGGACCGGTAGACAGCCAGATCACGTTCTAGGTTCGGATAGCCGTATGCGTCCACGATTGCGATGGTCTTGCCGCCGGCCGATAGGCCTGCGAGCCCGTAGGCGCCCTGCAGCTGGGCCGGGGTGAGCGCCGTGGAGGGCGGGGCAGCCGCGTTCGTGATCGCCCTCCCCGCCGCGTCCACCGCCTGACGCGCCGTGCACTGACCTTCGCTGGTGAGTGGCGCGGGACAGATCGGACGGGAGCGCTCGGAGTGCGGGTCCGGCCCCGGAGCAGCCCAGGCAGTGGGGGCGACGAGGCCTAGGAACAGCAGAGCCGTAGCCCCAGCTGCAAGGATCTTCCTCATTGGTGTCCTCCGGGGGACGCAGGGAATTCGTACCGCATTATCTGCAGAGCTCACGGGTTGCGACTAGGGCTCACGTTCGCGCTCTTCAAAATCGAATGGAGTGAGCCGGATTATCGCCCTTGGTGGAAGCCGTCTCAGGGCCTCTAAACCCCCTCGTCGACGAGGGCACCGACCAGAACGGATACCTTGTCATCCCCGAATCCTCCGAGACAGCCCACTACACCAGATCCGCGCCCCTCGCGACCGCTCAGGGCTCCACCGGCGTCGCCGGCGACGCCGGGGCCATCGGCGATCTGGGCACGGAACCGGTCGATCCGGCCGATGTCGCTGCTATGCCAGAGGATGACCAGCTTGCTGGGAGGGAATCGGCGGCTCGAAGGTGGCAATTGGTGCCTGAGTTCGATCGGCCCTCGTGCCGCGCCGTTCCAGCCGGCACGGCCCCGGGCTTAACATGGTCCCGCTGGGCGTCGGCGCGGGAACATGCGCTGTGAGCGCGGGTGGCCGCCTGTACTAGTTCCTCTTCGATGGGACGGTGGTCCCAATGGCTCTCCGACCGCGAACGGCGGCCAGCCTGCTTCTCACGCTCCTGCTCACAGGATGCCAGTATTCGGGCTCGACCTCGTCATCCACACCGAGCCCAACTCTTTCTCCCGCGATCGCTCCCCTCGATGAGCAGGCACGGCTCTTCATCGGCAGCGGTGCCGTCTCCGCCGTCGTCCAAGTGGAGTGGCCCGGCGGCCAGTGGTCGCACGCCTACGGGGTGCGGGATCTCGCGACCAAGGACCCGGCCCAGCCGGTGGACCGGGTGTCGGTGGGCAGCGTGACTGAGACGTTCACCGCGGTCACGGTGCTCAAGCTCGTCGACGACCGACTCATCGGCCTCGACGACCCGGTCAACAGCCTCATCCCCGGATTCGAGGCAGAACTGCACCCGCCCGGGCCGATCACCGTCCGGGAGCTTCTCGGCCAGACCTCCGGCATCCCCAGCTACATCCCGGCCTCGATGGGCGGCGTCGACTTCCGCCCGGCCCTCGCCCAGCCGCTGACGCTCGAGCAGGCCCTCCGCGACGCCGGTGGCCAGCCATGGCCCGCGAGCGGCGTCGGCCAGTTCCAATGGGACGAGACCAACTACATCGCCCTGGGCCTGCTCGTCCAGACGCTGCGGAAGAAGCCCTTCCCCGACGTGCTCAACGAGGAGGTCATCGCCCCGCTCGGCCTGGCGCACACGTCCACGGCCCGGCTCGACCTGTCGCAGAAGGACATCCTCCACGGGTACATGACGCTGCACGGCCAGAGGATCGACACCACCGACAACATCCACCAGGCCGGCTCCTCCAGCGAAGGCATCATCTCCACCGCGGCCGACGTGGACACCTTCCTCGGTGCCCTCTTCGGCGGCCGGCTTCTCTCACCCACCTCGGTGGCGGCGATGGAGAAGGGTGCCTCGCCCGCGCCCTACGCCCTCGGGATCTGGAAGGGCCCACAGGGCTGCACGAGCAGCGGATCCTTCCACCTAGCGGGCAACCAGGAGGACGCCCTCACGTCGGGGGTCTCCAGCAGCGACGGGAAGTACACGGCAACCATGGCCGTCGTCCCGCCCCCGCTGCCGGGAACCCCGGAAGACCCAAGCGGCGACCGGCAGCGCAGCTCGATCGGCGAGCAGATGCAGTCCGCCCTCAGCGAGACGGTCAACAGCCTCTGCGCCGAGCGATGAACCACCAGCGCTTCTACGCGCCTTGGATGCGGAAGGCTACGTTCGACGGCGATGTCCGAGACCCCACACGAGGGCTGTGGTGGCTGCGGAGCCGAGCGCCATTGCCACGGCACCCACAGGTCCCTCTGCCCATGGGAGGCGGGCTCCCGGCAGGTTCGCGAAAGCTTGGGCCGCACCCGCCAGCAGTTCTGCCGGAAGCCCTGCGATCGCCGTCGCCGCCCAGGCAAGGGGCGGGCACAGTGGTCCGGCCGCCAGAGCGAGAGTTGCAGCAACGGTGATCGGAGGGACGAGCGGGGCCACGACGAGATTGGCCGCGAGCGACCACGTCTGGAACGAGGGCCCGAGCAGGACGAGCACTGGGCCGCACAGGAGCTGCGCCGAGAGCGGCACCGAAAGGGCTGCCGCCAGCCACGGCGGCAGCCGCGCAGAGAGCCGCGCGGCCAGCGGGCGAGCGAGGAGCGTGATCCCGAGCGTGGCGAGAACAGACAGTGCGAAGCCGAAGCTGACGGAGAGGGCAGGGTCCGTCAGCACGACCGCGATGACCGCGGCCGAGAGAGCTGCCGCGCCGGCGCCGGTCCGCCCCGAGGCCAGGGCCACGAGTGAGACGACGCCCATCGCCCCGGCTCGGAGAACACTGGGCTCGGGGCCCACAATCCAGACGAAGCACACCAGGACTGCGCCGCACACAGCGTGGACCACCTTCCGCGGAACCCTGAGAGCCCTGAGGCCCAGCACGACCGTCCCCAACAAAATCGCAAAATTCGCGCCACTAACCGCGGTCAAATGGGTAAGGCCCGCGACGCGCAGAGAGCCCTCGAGTTCGGGATCGAGGCGGCTCCGGTCGCCTACAGCGAGGGCAGGGACAAGTCCGGCGGCGTTGGCCGGAAGCCACGCTGCATTGGTGCGCAGCATCTCCCTGACGGTGGCCCGCCACTCCGCTCCCCCGCCCGGAGGATCAACGGCGCGTGGCGAACCTCGCGCTGTGACAAACGCCGTTCCGGGTCCGCTCGCGGCGACTTGTACCGGTATCTCGATCCGGGTCCCGGCGGCCAGGCCTCGAAGATGATCTCCCCCCGCCAGAATCACACGCGCCGAGGCCGTGAACCGCTGGCCGCCCCAGGTTGCAGCGCGAAGACGTGCGTCCGTGATGTATCTAGGCCCAGTAGCGAAGCGAGCAGTGACTGCCTGACGCCGAGGCTCGGACAGGATTTCGAGCGAAGCCATCGCCGCTCCCCCATCGGACAATAGCTTGCCGGCTGGTCCGGCGGTGTCTGCCGAGAGGCGCGCGGCGCTCGCAAGGAAGCCCGCGATTCCTGACACTGCGGCCACTGCAGCAACCATCGCGAGCGTCAGTCCCCACTTGCGGAAAGTTCTCTGATCAGGCCTGTGACCGAACCTGCGCATCCACGCCCTCTTCCGGCTACCTGGACCAAGCCTTCTTGCCGACGCCCTCGCCACGTAAAGCGCGGCGAGGAGAACCGCGACTCCGACCCCCAGAGCCCAGGCCCAGCTCTCCCGTTCATCGAGCCCAAGAGAGGCGCTCGCCAACGGCCACGCGGCACCAACCCAGACGGCAACGGCCAGCGGGATGAGCCGCAGGTCCCTCCACCCCTGGTGCTGGTGGCCAGGATCGTTCCCATCCGCAGCCGGACCTTGCGCCGCGCGGCGAGCCAACCATTCCCGCAACGCTTCGCGGCGGTCCGGGCCGCGGCCTTCCCCGGACGCGCCTTCCTCGGACGCGCCGCCGCCTCTTGAATCCCCTGGTGCACGATCGGTGGCCGATTCGACATAGCGCTGCCACGCCTTCAGGGACGAGGGTTCCGGCTGCCTCTTGCTCACACCGACACCAGCGGCAGGAGGGATTCAAGCATTTTGGCACCGATCCCCGGAACGGCGTCGAGGTCTTCAGGAGAGGAGAAGCGCCCGTGCTGCTCGCGGTACTCGACGATCCTCTGAGCGAGAACCGGCCCTACGCGTGGCAGCTGAGCGAGCTCCTCGGCGCTCGCAATGTTGAGATTGACCTTCGAGCCCGCGCTTGACTGACGAGTGTCTCCGCCTTTGGCCCCGCTTCCCACACCGGCCTCTGCTGCTTCGCCGCGGCGAGGAACGGCGATGCGCGCCCCGTCTTCGACCTGTGAAGCGAGATTGAGACGGTCCGCTTCGCCCTCAGGCAGCGCTCCCCCGGCGGCGCTGATCGCGTCATGGATGCGGCTCCCCTTGTCGAGCCGGTAGACGCCCGGCTTGGCCACGGCTCCGGCAATATGCACGACGACGGTCTGGGAGCCGTCCGCTTCCCGACTCGACGTCGTTTCCCCCGCACCGGCGCCTGATGCTCTGGCTGTCGAGCGGGCCGTGCTGTGGGGCTGCGCAGGGCCGACCTCGGGCGGCGACGAGGCTGCCGACCACCACCAGAGCCCTGCGCCCAGGCCGAGAACGCATAGGACAATGGTGGCGAGCCCGCCGGAGAGGGCCCATCGCCGTCGTTCTGTTGGGCCAGCAGGTCCGTGGTCCGCCGCGAGTTCCTCCGCGACTGAGCAGTCAGGGATCTGATCTGCCAGCAGACCCGCTTCCGGCCGAGGGCTTCCGTGAGCATCGCTATGCCAGCCCGGTCCAACGACACGGTCCCAGCGGTGCCGCGCCCGGAGGCGGTCCCCGCGCTTCCGTCGTCCCATACAGCCACCTTCGCAAGAACGGCCGTGGCCGGTGGCATCAGGAGCCGCTATGTGGACGGCACGCGCGTGAGGATGGGTGTGGAGGACGAACCCGAGCTAGTCCCCCACCGTTCGGTTCTCGACCCCTGCGTGATCTCGGTGAGCTTCGCTATTGGGCTTCTGCTGCCTCCGAGATGTCGCGCAGGCGTCCTGTGACCACAATTGCGAGGACGCCAAGCCCCGTGTGCGCTGCCAAGACAGCCGGGAGCGGCGTGACAACGACCTCTGCATCCTTCACAGAGGAATCGCTCTGCGCATCCAGCTCGTCGACGAGCTCGTGCGCGAGGTCCTCGGCCTCGGATCGATTGCCAAAGTAGTGCACGGCGAGCCGAGGGTTGACGCGCCTCCGTGCGTCCGCCATCGAGAGCTCGCGCAGCCGCGGCAAGGCTCGGGCGCTCGTCCGTATCCTTTCTATCGGGACGATCTTGCCGTCTTGGACGGCCAGCAGGGGGCGGATCGAGAGCACCGTGCCCACCCATGAGGCCGCAGCACCGATACGGCCTCCGCGCCGCAACTGCTCGAGGCTCGGAAGGAAGAATCGGACTTCGGCACCATCGAGGGTCTCGCGCGCCGCGCTGGTCACTCCCTTCGGGTCCTGCCCCGTTGAGGCGGCAAGGAAGGCGGCCTGGACGGCGAACCCCTGTGCGAGAGCGGCCGTCCGGGTGTCCAGGATCTCCACCGGCACCGACACGCGCTCCGCTGCGAGCCGTGCCGTGTCCGCCGTGCCGGACAGTGCCCCCGAGAGGTGGATCGAGATGATCGCCTCGAAGCCCTCGGCCTCGAGCCGCCGGTAGGCCTGCTCGAAGACCCCGGGCGCGGGCCGGGAGGTCTTCACCGACCGCCCAGCCGCCAGCGCTATTCCGAGCGCCGCCTCGGCCTCTGGCCCGTCAGGATAGATCTCATCCCCGGCCATGACCGAGAGCGGAACAGCCTCGAACCACGGCTCAGCCTCCGCGGCGGCGAGCCATTCGCGCGGGAGCCCGCACGCGCTGTCCGTGACGACGGCGGTGCGGACTCGCGGCGCGCTGGCAGGCCGCAGCACCGACAGCCTCAACCGCCCGAGGCGCTCCCGGAGGAAGCGATCGCTCAGCCACCAGGGCGCCGGGGCGCGCTCAGTCAATCAGTCCCCCGATCGCTGGCGCTCCGGCTGCATCTCATGCCGGAACGATGTTCACCAGCTTCGGGGCGCGCACGATGACGGTGCGGATGCCCCGGCCGTCGAGGATGCGCTCGACATTCGGCGAAGCGAGAGCCAGTTCGCGCAGAGACTCCTCGGTGATGTCAGGTGCTACCTCAAGGCGGTCCCGGACCTTGCCCTGGACTTGTACCACTGCCGTGACAGTCTCCTCGACAAGCAACGACGGGTCGTAGGTGGGCCAGTCGGCGTTCGCGACCGATGGTTCGTGACCGAGCGCTGCCCACAGGTCCTCGGCCGTGTACGGCGCGATGAGGCTCAGGATGATGGCCACGGCTTCGACCGCCTCGCGTACAGCCGGATCGGCACCTCCCGGCCCGCTGTCGATCGCCTTGCGCGTCGCGTTGACGAGCTCCATCACCTTGGCGACCACGACGTTGAACTTGTGCGACTCGAGGAGCTCGGCGGAGTCGGCGAGCGTCCGGTGAGTGACGCTGCGGAGGGCGCGGTCGCCCTTCGCGGGATCCGCGCCGGGCTCGCTCGTGACGTCCTGCCCGAGGCGCCATGCCCTAGCCAAGAATTTCGCAGAGCCGGACGGCGAGACATCGGCCCAGTCGACGTCGTCCTCGGGCGGCGAGGCGAACACCATGGTGAGGCGCACAGCGTCGACGCCGTACTGGTCGAGCTGCTCGCTGAGGTCCACGCCGTTGCCGAGCGACTTGCTCATGGCCTTGCCGCCGTTCAGAACCTGCCCCTGGTTCATGAGTGCGGCGAATGGCTCGTCGAAGTCGATGAGCCCCATGTCCTTGAGGACCTTCGTGAAGAACCGGCTGTACAGCAGATGGAGAATCGCGTGCTCCACGCCGCCCACATACTGCGCCACAGGCATCCAGCGCTTTGCAGCTTCCGGATCGAACGGTCCCTCTGTGTAGTCCGGTGAGAGATAGCGCAGGTAGTACCAGGACGAGTCCACGAACGTGTCCATGGTGTCGGTGTCACGCTTCGCGGGACCTCCGCAGTTCGGGCACGTGACGTTGACCCAGTGCTCGGCCGCAGCGAGCGGCGACGTTCCCTTCGGGGCAAGCTGCTCGCCGCGAAGGTCGTCGGGGAGACGCACCGGAAGCTGATCGTCCGGCACCGGAATCTCGCCACATGCTTCACAGTGGATGATCGGGATCGGCGCCCCCCAGAAGCGCTGGCGCGACAGGAGCCAGTCGCGGAGCCGGTAGTTGACGGTCCCTTCTCCCGTCCCTGCGCTTTCGACGATCTCGATGGCCTTCGCGATGCCCTCAGCCTTCGAGAGCCCATCGAGCGGCCCGGAGTTGATGATCGTCCCCTCGCCGGCCGTGGCGACCCCGCTCGCAGCTGGGTCGTCCTCGCCGGTGTCGAGGACCGCTCGCACCGGCAGCCCGAACGCACGGGCGAAGTCGAGGTCGCGCTGGTCGTGGGCCGGGACCGCCATGATGGCTCCCGTGCCGTAGTCGGCGAGCACGTAGTCGGCGGCCCAAACGGGAAGCTTCTCCCCGCTCAACGGGTTCACCGCGTAGCGGCCGAGGAACACGCCGGTCTTCTCGCGATCGGTGTTCTGACGCTCGATCTCCGAGAGCGCCTTGACCCGATCCTGGTATTCGGCCAAGGCGGCAGCTTCCTCCGGCGCCACGAGCTCGGTCGCGAGGTCGGCGTCGGCCGCGACGACGAAGAACGTGGCACCGTACAGCGTGTCGGGCCGCGTCGTGAAGACCGTGACCTTGCGCTCGGGCTTGCTCCCGTCACCCGTCGCCTCGACCTCGAAGTCGACGTGCGCACCCTCGGAGCGGCCGATCCAGTTCCGCTGCATCGCGAGGACGCGCTCAGGCCAGTGGCCCTCGAGTTCCGTCATATCGTCGAGCAGGCGGTCTGCGTAATCGGTGATCTTGAAGTACCACTGGTTGAGGGCCTTCTTGGTCACGGGCGTGCCGCAGCGCTCGCACGCGCCGTTGACGACCTGCTCGTTGGCGAGCACAGTCTGATCCTTCGGGCACCAGTTGACGGGGTGGTTCTTGCGGTACGCGAGCCCGCGCTCGTAGAAGCGCAGGAAAAGCCACTGCGTCCAGCGGTAGTACTCGGGATCGGAGGTGTGCAGCCGGCGCGACCAGTCCAGGCTCAGCCCGTAGCGCTTGAACGACGCCGCCTGGGTTTCGATGTTCGCGTAGGTCCACTCGGCTGGGTGCGCGTTGCGCTTGATGGCGGCGTTCTCGGCGGGCAGCCCGAAGGAGTCCCAGCCGATCGGGTGCAGCACGTCGTAGCCGCGCAGGCGCCAGTAGCGCGACACCACGTCCCCCATGGCAAAGGCTTCCGCGTGGCCCATGTGGAGGTCGCCTGACGGGTAGGGGAACATGTCGAGGACGTAGCGGCGCTCACGGCTCCCGTCGTCCTTGGGCGTGAAGACGCCCAGCTTCTCCCACACCGCTGGCCACTTGGCCTCGATCGCGGCGAAGCTGTACGCAGCCTCTGCTGCAGCCGTAGCCTCGGCCACGCCCGCAGCCGCCTGCTTCGCGCCCTGCTCTTCGCTCACCCTGCTTATCTCCACTTTTCGTCACCTCGGCGTTACGACAGCATTCGCCCCCTGACACACAAAAGCCCCTCTCAGGGAGGGGCGGCCGCTCGTTGGAGCGGCTAGGGAAGCAGGAGGATGCCGTGCATACAGCTATCCTAGCGCAGCCACAGCATCCTCCCGCCGAGGTCTAGCGGACGTCGGCGTCGACCCACTCCATGGACTTCGTGACGGCCTTCTTCCATTGGCGCATCAACCGGTCCCGCTCGGAGGGGTCGAGCTGTGGGCTCCAGCGCTTGTCTTCGTCCCAGTTCGCGGAAAGCTCGCCTAGGTCGCTCCAGAAGCCGACGGCGAGCCCGGCCGCGTAGGCGGCTCCGAGCGCCGTCGTCTCGATGACCTTGGGGCGGACGACGTCTACTCCAAGGATGTCCGCTTGGAACTGCATGAGCGCATCGTTGGCGACCATTCCGCCGTCGACCTTGAGCTCGCTCAGCGGGACGCCCGAGTCCCGGTTGACGGCGTCGAGGACCTCTCGCGTCTGGAACGCCGTCGCCTCGAGCGCCGCGCGGGCGAGGTGGCCCCTGTTGGCGTAGCGGGTGAGCCCGACGATCGCTCCGCGTGCGTCTGCCCGCCAGTAGGGCGCGAACAGTCCGGAGAACGCCGGGACAATGTACACGCCACCGTTGTCCTTGACCGAGCGTGCCAGCTCCTCCACCTCGGGCGCGCTGGTGATGAGGCCGAGGTTGTCCCGCAGCCACTGGACGAGCGAGCCGGCCACGGCAATAGAACCCTCGAGTGCGTAGTGCGGCTCGGCTTCCCCGAGCTTGTAGCCGACGGTGGTCAGGAGGCCGTTCTTGGAGTGGACGATCTCCTCTCCCGTGTTGAAGATCAGGAAGCAGCCCGTGCCGTAGGTGTTCTTGGCCTCGCCTTTGGCGAAGGCCGCTTGACCGAAGGTTGCGGCCTGCTGGTCGCCCAAGATGCCTGCGATCGGGACCTCGCGCAGGAGCTGGGATGTGTGGACCTTGGCGTACACCTCCGAGGAGGACCGGATCTGGGGCAGCATCGATGCCGGGACGCCGAAGACGTCCAGGATCTCCTGGTCCCACGAGAGGGTTTTGAGGTCCATGAAGAGGGTGCGGGACGCGTTCGTCACGTCGGTCACGTGGACGCCGCCGTCGACGCCGCCGGTCAGATTCCAGATGAGCCACGCGTCGGTATTGCCGAAGAGGAGGTCCCCCGCCTCGGCCTTGGCGCGGGCGCCCTCGACGTTGTCGAGGATCCACTTGATCTTCGTGCCCGAGAAATAGGTGGCGAGCGGCAGGCCCACCTTGTCCTTGAAGCGGTCGACGCCGCCGTCAGCCGCGAGCTCGTCGGCGATCGGTTGGGTGCGCGTGTCCTGCCAGACGATGGCGTTGTAGACCGGCTCGCCGGTCGTCCTGTCCCACACGACCGCCGTCTCGCGCTGGTTCGTGATCCCCACGGCCGCGATATCGTGCCGGGTCAGGTTCGCCTTCGAGAGGGCCTGGCCGATCACCTCGCGCGCGTTGTCCCAGATCTCCCGCGGGCTGTGCTCGACCCAGCCGGCCCGGGGGAAGATCTGTTCGTGCTCGAGCTGGCCCGTCGAAACGATCGAGCCGCCGTGGTCGAACACGATCGCCCGCGTGCTGGTGGTGCCCTGGTCGATCGCCACGACGTACTGCTCAGACATTCACGGCTCCTTCGCTTGTGACCGCTCCTTCTTCCCCGGGGGCGGCTCCCGCGGGATTGAGCGCCGAGACCACGGCGCCGTGGAGGTCGGCGAGCGTGTGCTCGGCATCCTGGACCTCCACGTGGACACGTTCTGAATCCCAACCTAGATGGGGCGCGAGCGCCTCGGCCACCTCCCAGACCATCTTCCGCGTGACCAGACCGCGGAAGGCGAGCGATGTACGGCGGAGGAGGACGTCCACGACGTGCCCGACCTGTTCGCGCTGGGCCATGTACGCAAGCTCGCGGACGCTGAGTTCTTGCGTGCTGTCGAGCAACCTGTCCGGCCCCTCGGCAAGGAAGGACGCGACCTCCTCGGCTCGGGTTCCGTAACGTTCCAAGAGCACCTCTGCCCGGGCATCCGCCAGCCCTGGAAGGTGCGAGGCGATCCATTCCCGCCGTGCGGCCAGCCCCTCGGGGAAGCCCGCGCCACCACCGATGGGCAGCTCGGCGGTGCTCTGGCGGCGCGGGATGCCCAGCTCGCGGAGCACGGAGTCTGCCAGATGCTCGGAGAGGGCGCGGAATGTGGTCCATTTCCCGCCTACGAGGCTCAGCCGCACGGGGTCGCTGTCACTGCGAGCCGAACGCTCAATGCGGTAGTCCCTTGAGACGAATCCCGGCGCGGTGTCGTCGTGGCGAGGAAGCGGGCGGACGCCCGAGAAGGTGTAGACGATCTGGTCAGGCCGGACCGTGATGCCGGGGAAGACATGCTGGATCAGCTCGAAGAAGTAGCTGACCTCTTCTTCGGTGCAGACCGGTGTGAGGTCTTGCCCCGCGTCGATGTCGGTGGTGCCGACGAGGACGCGGTCGCCGATCGGGTAGATCAGGACGATGCGCCCGTCGGCGTGCTCGAAGAAGATCTCCCGCCCGCCCGTTGCGGCCAGCAGTTCGGGAGCGTCGAGGACGATGTGGGAACCCTTGGTCCCGCCCATATAGTCTGTCTCCGCTCCGAGAGCAGAGTTCGTCCGGTCGGTCCAGGCACCGGTTGCATTGACGACGACGTCCGCGGCGAAGTCGAACTCCTCGCCGGTGAGCTTGTCGCGCAGCCGCACCGCGCCGTCGTGCATCCCGACGGCGCTCACGTAGTTCACTGCCCGCGCCGCGGGGTTGGCTTCGAGCCCGTCCCGCAGGACATCGAGCGTGAGGCGCTCGGGGTTGTGGACAGAGGCGTCAAAGTAGGTGGCCGCGTACTTCACGTCGGGGCGCAGCCGGGGAAGCTCGGCCAAGGCGCGACGGCGGCCCACGAACCGGTGCCTCGGGACGCTGCCGCCTTCGCGGGA
Source organism: Sinomonas terrae (assembly GCF_022539255.1). Lineage (NCBI taxonomy): Bacteria > Bacillati > Actinomycetota > Actinomycetes > Micrococcales > Micrococcaceae > Sinomonas > Sinomonas terrae. The sequence goes on along the minus strand of NZ_JAKZBV010000001.1, from coordinate 2,125,509 downwards.
GAACGCGTCGTAGAGGGCGAGGCCGAGCTTGATCAGGAGTGCGCCCCGCGCCCTCGGCTTGCCGGAGCGATGGGTCAGGAAGCGCAGCGGGGCGTTGAGCAGCCCGGAGAACGTGGTGAAGACCGGGATCGTGGTCCGGAGGGGCTTGACGTAGTGCGGCGCGATGCGCAGGAGGCGGTTCCGCTCGACAACCGACTCGTGCACAAGCCGGAACTCCCCGTTCTCGAGGTATCTGATGCCGCCGTGGATCATGTGCGAGGAGGCTCCCGAGGCGCCTTCGCAATAGTCGCCGCGCTCGACGAGCGCCACGTCCACCCCCTGCAGCGCAAGGTCCCTGAAGGTGCCTACCCCATTGATCCCGCCTCCGATGATGAGGACCTGCGAGCGGGGCGTTGCCCTGAGGGCGGAGACCAGAGGGCGAGGGGACGTCGAGCGGGGCAGAACGGTGGGCGTGTACGGGGCCAAAGGGGTCCTCCTCAAACATGCGAATGCGGGTCTGAGGACCATTCTTCGAGAGCGTGAGAAGAATCTTCAAGCCCGGTGCACAAACGTGCAAGAATGTCGTCCGTGACGCTCCCAGCTTCGCTTCCAGACCCCACTGATCCCGGCGATTCCGCACAAAGTCCCGTCACGCGAAGACAGCGCGAGGCTCTTCTCGCCGCGCAGCTGTACTACCTCCAGGACCTCACGATGGATGCGATCGCGCGGGAGCTGCGGACTTCGCGTTCCACGGTCTCGCGCCTCCTGACGTTCGCCCGTGAAACTGGGCTGGTCCAGATCCAGATCTGGAATCCGCTCGAATCGTCGGCGGAGCTCGAGTCCGCGATCTCCCGGCGGTACCGCATCCGCGCCCACGTGGTCCCTCACGTGTCCAACCTCAACGAGGCCGAGACGCTCGATCGCGTTTCCATGTATGCCGCCCGTACTCTCACTCCGTTCGTTGGCTCGAACACCGTGCTCGGAGTGGCGTGGGGTTCGACGCTGACTGCAATGAGCCGGTACCTGAATCGCAAGTCCACTCATGGCAGCACCGTTGTCCAGCTCAATGGTGCGGCCAACACGCAGACGATGGGCTTGGGATACGCGAGTGAGATCATGCGCAGGTTTGGTGGCGCCTACGACGCCGCTGTGGAGGAATTCCCGGTCCCTGCCTTTTTCGATCGGGCGGAGACGAAGCGGCTCATGTGGCAGGAGCGGAGCGTTCGTCGCGTCCTCGACCTCCAGGCCCACATGTCGGTCGCAGTGTTCGGAGTGGGTTCGGTGGACGCCGATGTGCCGAGCCACGTGTACACCGGGAGCTATCTCGACAGCGCAGATCTGCAGTCCCTCGCCGAAGAGAGGGTCGTGGGCGATGTCGCCACCGTCTTCTACCGCGAGGATGGGAGTTCCGACGGGATTGCGCTCAACGAGCGTTCAACAGGGCCGGACCACACGCTCATTCGCGGGGTCGAGCACCGCTTCTGCGTCGTGTCGGGGCCGTCGAAGGCCCGCAGCCTGCGGGGCGCGCTCAGAGCACGACTCGTGACCCAGCTCGTCATCGACGAGGCAACAGCGCGTGCCCTCCTGGCGCTCGAAGCCTGAGGCCTCTTGAGGAGAGCGGCCGGTAGAGTCGGGAGCATGACCCAGTCCCCCAGCGTGACCCTGTCCGCCGGCGTCGACATGCCCCAGCTCGGCTTCGGGCTGTACAAGGTGCCCGCGGAGGACGCCGCCCGGCTTGCCGGGGAGGCCCTTTCCGCGGGCTACCGGAGTCTCGACACCGCAGCCATGTACGGCAACGAGGCAGGCGTGGGACGCGCCGTCGTGGAGGCGGCCGACGGCGGCCTTCCGCGCGAAGACGTCTTCGTCACCACCAAGGTCTGGAACAGTGATCAGGGCTACGATCCGACCCTGCGGGCGTTCGACCGTTCCCTCTCCGCGCTCGGCCTCGACTACGTGGACCTGTACCTCATCCACTGGCCATGCCCTGCACGCGGGCTCTTCGTCGAGACGTATCGCGCGCTCGAGCGTCTGCTCGAGGACGGGCGCGTCCGCGCGATCGGAGTCAGCAACTTCCAGCCAGAGCATCTTCGGCTTCTCGCCGCCGAGTGCACTGTCATGCCCGCCGTGAACCAAGTCGAACTCCACCCATGGCTCCAGCAGGACCTGCTCAAGGCCGTCCACGCAGAGCTCGGGATCCGCACGGAGGCGTGGTCTCCGCTCGGACGTGGGCGCATCCTCGAGGATCCCGTGATCACCGACATCGCGGCAGCTCACGGCGTCTCCCCTGCGCAAGCCGTGATCCGGTGGCATCTGCAATGCGGCCACATTGTGATTCCGAAGGCTAGCAGCGCGGCGCGCATCCGTGAGAACGCCGACGTCTTCGGCTTCGAGCTCACGGCCGACGATCTCGACCGCATCGCTGGCCTCGAACGCGGACAGCGGACCGGCTCCGATCCCAATGAGGTGAACTGATGGCGGTCGCAGCGGGGGAAGGCTTCCTCTCCTCAGCTCTCGAGTCGCGAGAGCGGCGGACAACCGTCGAAGTGCTCGGCTCTGAGACCGCCGTCTTCACGTACGATCCAGTGGAGGGCGAACGGGCGGCTACGCCCGCGGAAGCCGGAACGCTCCCCACCATCTTGGCGATCCACGGCTTCCGCGGAACGCATCACGGACTCCTGCGCATCGTCGATCTCCTGCCCGATATTCGTATCGTGATGCCTGACCTCCCCGGTTTCGGCGCCTCATCCCCGATGAGCGGCCACCACCATGACATCGACGGCTATGCCGCCTGGGTGGATGCGCTCGCTCAAGCCCTCGGGCTCGGTCCTGACACCGTCCTGCTCGGGCACTCCTTCGGGTCCATCGTGGCCGCCCGCGTCTGCTCCGAGCACCCGGGCCGGTTCTCGCGGCTCGTGCTCGTCAACCCGATCTCGTCACCGGCGCTCGAGGGCCCCCAAGGCATCTTGAGCCGCCTCGCGGTCGGCTACTATCGCGCCGGAGCTGGGCTACCGGAGGGCGCCGGATCTGCGCTGCTTCGCCACCCCGCGATCGTCCGGGTCATGAGCGAAGCCATGGCCAAGACACGCGATCCTGAATTGCGACGGTTCGTCCACGCCCAGCACGCTCAGTACTTCTCGAGCTTTGCGAGCCGCGACGTGCTCCTCGAGTCCTTCCGCGCCTCGGTCTCGCACACGGCGGCGGAAGCCGCCGACGAGCTCTCTCTGCCCGTGCTCCTGATCGCCGGGGACCGTGACGAGGTGGCGCCGTTGCCTGCCGTGAGGAAATTCCACGCAAGGCTCGCGGATTCACGCCTCACGGTGATCCCCGGCGTCGGGCATCTCATCCACTACGAAACGCCCCAGCCAGCGGCGGACGCGATCCACGCGTTCCTAGGCGACCTCGAGGAGAAGGCAGGCCAATGAGGCTCCTGATCGATGCCCGCTTCACGCGGACGGACCATCACGACGGGATCAGCCGCTACGGCGCGAGCCTCATCGAAGCCGTCGCGTCCCGCACCGAGACAGCCATGCTGATCAGCGACGAGCGTCAGCTCGCCCTCCTGCCAAACGTGCCGCACGTCAAGGTCACGAGCCCGCTCTCCCCCGCCGAGCTGTTCATCGCCGCGCGAGTCAACGGACTCGAGCCGGACGTCGTGTTCTGCCCCATGCAGACGATGGGATCGTGGGGGCGCCGATACCCGCTCATCCTCACACTCCACGACCTCATCTACTACGAGCACCCCGCTCCGCCCGGCTTCCTGCCTGCCCCCGTACGCGTGCTGTGGCGCCTGTACCACAAGGCGTACTGGCCGCAGCGGGTCCTCCTCAACCGGGCCGACGTCGTCGCCACCGTGAGCCGCACGACCAAGTGGCTCATGGCGGAGAAGCGGCTCACGAAGCGTCCGGTGCGCATCGTCGGCAACGCTCCCCAAGGAGGCCTCGTGCCTCGCGATCCCGACGCACTGCCAGGCCGAAGCCTGCTCTACATGGGCTCGTTCATGCCATACAAGAACGTCGAGACCGTGATCGCCGGAATGGCGGCATTGCCTGACTACACCCTCCACCTCCTCAGCCGCATCAGCCCCGCCCGGCGAGCCGAGCTCGAGTCGAGCGTTCCGCCAGGTGCTTCGGTCGAATTCCACGGGGGCGTCAGCGAGGCCGAATACGAGGAGCTCCTTCGAGGTGCGACTGCCCTCGTGACCCTCTCCCGATCGGAGGGCTACGGGTTGCCCCTCGTGGAGGCCATGTCGGTCGGAACGCCGGTCATTGCGAGCGAGATCCCCATCTTCCGGGAAGTCGGCGGCGAGGCGGCGCGCTTTGTCGACCCCGACTCGTCGGAAGCCTTTGCGGCGGCCGTCCGCGAACTCGAGGTGCCGCACACGTGGAGCGAAGCCTCCCGCGCCTCAGTACGGCAGGCCGAGAAGTTCAGCTGGGACCATTCGGCTCAAGCCCTGCTCGAGGCGGCCGAGGAGGCGATCGAGCAGTTTCAGGCCCGGCGCGGCATCGCCAACCGCAAGGACCACATGGCCGGGCGAACCTAACTCGGGAAGCAAGCTCGTGTGAACGAGTTCGAACTAGATGAGGTCAGTGCCGTCGAGCCGGAGCTGCACGGGCTCTGAGCCGCGCCGGGCGGCCAAGGCGATCCGCGCGGCCCTCAGCCCGCGTGTCACTTCCGGTCCCTCGGCGATCGGGAAGAACGCGAGGAACCTCCAGGCAGTCTCTTCCGCGGCGGTCTTCGAGACAGGTGAGGCTGGAACAGGGCCTGCGGTTCGGACGCCGGACCGGGTGAGCACCGGTGCCGCGGCGCTCGCGAACGCCTCGACCGCCGCCCGCGTCCCAGTGATGGCCGCGAGGCGGACGGCGGGGGGCAGCCCGAGGTTCCTCCGCAGCGAGAGCTCGCGCTCGGCGAAGCCCGCGGGGTCCCACCGCACGAGGGCGCCGACCGCCTCGTGTTCGCTCGCGGTCACGACGACGCGGCCGCCGTCGTCCGCTCCCCGCACGAGCGCCGCAGCGTTGAGCCAGCGCCGCAGCGCCTCCTCGCCTGCCCTCAGGGTCTCGCGAGCGAGGAGGGAGTCGCCGTCGAGGAGGAGCGCTGCGGCATAGCCCGTCGGCGCCACGGGCTCGGCGCCGACCGTAGCAACGACGAGCGCAGGGGCGTCTGGCACCTCAGACTTGACCTGCTCGCCAGAGGACGTGATGACTACGGCGCCCGGGAACGCGCGCCCCAGCTCTTCGGCGGTTCGCAGCGCGCCGACTGCGGAACGGCGGAACGAACGCCCCCCGCAATGCGGGCACGACCACGCACCAGCCGGTGTCCCGCACCAACGGCACGCGACGGTGCGGCTTCCCTGGCTAAGGGATTCAGCGAGCGGGCCAGAACAGTGGGCGCATCGCGCGGGTTCCCGGCATCGCTCGCACGCGAGCGACGGCGCGTAGCCCGCGCGGGCCACCTGGACCAGGACCGGCCCAGCGGCCAGGGCCTCGCGCGCGAGCTGCCATGCCGCGTGCGGGAGGCGCGCGATCCGGGCATACGGATCGCGTGCGCTCTCGAAGCTGTCCGCGGTGCTGATGACTCGGGGCAGCCGACTGCGGACGAGCGGCCGGGCCGGCTCGACGCTCTGGAGCCAGCCCGAGTCGAGGAGCCGTCGTGTCTCGGCGGAAACACTGTGGCCGGCGAGCAGGAGCGCACAGCCTTCTAGCTCGGAGCGGAGGAGGCAGACCTCGCGCGCATGGAAGTAGGGGGCGCGCGGCTCGGCGTGGAGGTCGTCGCCGTCGTCCCAGCACACCACGAGCCCTAGGTCACGCACGGGCGCGAGCACAGCCCCCCGCGTTCCCACCGCGACGCGCGCACGGCCGCAGAGGAGCTCCAGGAATCCGCGGTACCGCTGGCTGGGGCCGTCCTCGGCGGCAAGGCGCACGACGGACTCGCCGGGGAGCGCCTGCTCGAGAACGGACTGCACGCGCTCGAGGTCGCGACGGTCGGGTACGACGACGAGCGCTCCCCGCCCAGAGAGGCGGGCGGCCCGTACGGCCTCGGCGACGAGCTGAGGCCATCCGCGCGGGCCGTATCCCTCGAGCGCCTGCACCGAGGCCCGCGGGCTGCCTCCCGCCGCCAAGTGCCGAAGGAACGCGGCGCCTCGTCGAAGCTCGGCCCAGAGCGACGGCGCGGACTGCAGCTGCTGAGGGCCCTCCTCGTCGCTTGCGTCATCCCCGCGTTCGGTCCCTTCCGAGGGAGCGTGACCCGCAAGCCCGGGAAGATACTCCGCCTCGACCCGCGCCGCCCTGGGCGGCACGGCGAAGCGCAGAACGTCACCGAGTGCGCCCGCCCACCGCTCGGCGACGGCTGTCGAGACCTTCAGGACCTCAGGTGTCAGGACGACGGCGGGCGAAACCACCTTGGCGATCGGCTGCAGGGCCACGCCCGCGTCCGACGACTCGGCGCGCTCGAGGATGAAGCCGCTGTGCTCCTGGCCCGCGACGCGGACCCGTACGCGGACTCCGGGCTTGGCCGTCTCGGAGAGCTCTTCCGGCACGAGGTAGTCGAACGGTCGGTCGAGCTGCGGGAGTGGGGACTCGACGCAGACTCGGGCGACCGGAAGCTCGCTGGCCGCCGGAGGCGTAGCGGGCGCGAGCACTGGCTCGGGAAATCCGAGCAGGAGCGAAGGCTGCGCGACTCGCTGTGCTCCCGAGCCCGAGCTTCCCCCGCTGCTAGGCCTCGCTCTCGCCATCAGTCGTTGAAGTAGTCCTTGAGGGCTTGGACGCGGTCGAGGTGCTCCCACGTGAAGTCGGGGTCATCGCGACCGAAGTGCCCGTGAGCCGCGGTCTTCGCGTAGATCGGCCGCTTGAGGTCGAGCGCGTCGATGATTGCCCTCGGGCGCAGGTCGAAGATCTCGTTGATCGCGGCGCTGATCCGCAGTGGATCCACGCTCTCCGTCCCGAACGTCTCGACGTAGATGCCGACGGGACGGGCTTGCCCGATCGCGTAGGCGATCTGGATCTCCGCGCGGCGCGCGAGCCCCGCTGCGACGACGTTCTTGGCGACCCAGCGCATCGCATAGGCACCCGAACGGTCCACCTTCGAGGGATCCTTGCCGGAGAAGGCGCCGCCCCCGTGCCTCGCGAACCCGCCATAGGTGTCGACGATGATCTTCCGCCCGGTGAGGCCCGCGTCCCCGACTGGGCCGCCGATGATGAAAGGGCCGGCCGGGTTGAGGATGCTCCGGACGTGCGTGCTCTCGAGCTGGCTCGCAGCCAGCACGGGGGCGATGACGTGCTCGGCGAGGTCGGCGCGGAGCTGGGCCAGCTGCGTCCCCTCGGCATGCTGGCTCGAGATGACCACGGTCTCGACAGTGACCGGCTCATCGCCGTCGTAGCCAACGGTCACCTGGGTCTTGCCGTCCGGCCGCAGGTACGCGAGCTCGCCGCTCTTCCGCACCTCAGTGAGCCGCTCAGACAGGCGGTGAGCAAGCCAGATGGGCGTCGGCATGTAGGACGGCGTCTCGTCACTCGCGTAGCCGAACATGATGCCCTGATCGCCGGCGCCCTGGCGGTCGTATTCGTCCTCGAGGGTCCCTTCGCGTGACTCGAGAGAGTTGAAAACCCCATCGAAGATGTCCGAGGACTGCTGCCCGATCGACACCGAGACGCCGCAGCGCGCCCCGTCGAAGCCGTTCGCAGATGAGTCGTACCCGATACCGAGGATTGTGTTGCGGACAATCTGAGGGATCTCGACATAAGCGTCGGTTGTGACCTCGCCGGCGACGTGGACGAGTCCGGTCGTCGCCATCGTCTCCACCGCGACCTTCGACTCAGGATCGGCGGCGAGGAGCGCATCGAGGATGGCGTCGCTGATCTGGTCGCAGATCTTGTCGGGATGCCCCTCGGTCACGGACTCGGAGGTGAAGAGCCGGAGGGCGGTCGTGTCGGCCGGGAGTCCGGCACCATAGCGAGCGTGGGTCACGGCTCTACTCTACTTCCTGCCCAGCGACGAGCCGGGGCATGTGTTGCGCTGGGCGAAGGCGGCTGAAGCGCGGTCGTCAGCGGGTTTCGAGCGCGCGGGCAAGGCGGCCGACGACGGCGCGCGCCACCTCGTCCTTGCTGCCCGCCACGTGCTCGGGGGCAGCTCCATCCTTCGAGAGGATCGTCACGCTGTTCTCGTCGAGGCCGAACACGCGGTCGGTCCCGACCTCGTTGACGACGAGGAGCTCACAGCCCTTGCGTCCGAGTTTCGCGCGGCCGTACGCGAGGACGTCTCCGCCCTCGTCCCCTGTCTCCGCCGCGAAGCCCACAACCACCTGATGCGTTCCGGCCGCATCTCGCTGCCTGACGAGCTCGACGAGCACGTCAGGATTGCGTACGAGTTCGATCGGCAGGTCCGGGGCGTCGTCGCGCTTCTTGATCTTTGCCTCGCTGCGGCGCGCCGGGCGGAAGTCAGCGACCGCGGCGGCCATGACGATGGCGTCCGCCGAAGCCGCGCGCTCGAGCATCGCCTCGCGCAGTTCGAGCGCTGACTCGACCTTCACAAGCTCGGCGCCCTCGGGTGGCGCAACCTCAAGGTGGGCCGCCACGAGCGTCACGGACGCCCCAGCCTCGAGCGCCGCCCGGGCCACCGCGACCCCCTGCTTTCCGGAAGACCGATTGCCGAGGAACCGGACGGGATCGATCGACTCGCGCGTCCCCCCGGCGGAGATGACGACCCGGCGCCCGGTGAGCACGCCCTTCTCAGGCAGGGCGCCGTCGTCGTGCGTGGTTTGGTCGTGCGTGCTCTCGCCATGGGCTGTCTGGCCGTGGGCTGTCTCCACGTCCCCTTGGCTCGCGAAGCTCAGGGCTGCGGCGAAGATGTCCTCGGGGTCTGGCAGCCGGCCTGGGCCGCTGTCCTTGCCGGTAAGCCGGCCCTCCGCCGGGTCCAGCACGTGTACGCCCCGTTCGCGGAGCAGCGAAACGTTCGCTTGGGTGGCCGGATGGCGCCACATCTCGGTATGCATGGCTGGCGCCATGACGACCGGGCAGCGGGCCATGAGGAGGGTGTTGGTCAGGAGATCGTCGGCGTGCCCGCCGGCGGCGCGTGCGAGCAGATCGGCGGTTGCCGGCGCGACGACGATGAGATCCGCTTCGTGGCCGAGGCGAACGTGGTTGACCGTCTCCACAGCCTCGAACACCTCGGTGCGGACTGCCTTCCCCGAGAGCGCCTCCCACGTCGCCTTGCCGACGAAGCGGAGCGCAGCCTCCGTGGGAACGGCCGTTACGTCGTGCCCCGCCTCGGTGAAAAGTCGCAGGAGCAAGGCCGCCTTGTAGGCGGCGATCCCGCCCCCGACTCCCAGGACAACGCGCACGCGGGCCCCGGCCTCAGTCCTGGGACTCGGCGTCGCCCTCGGTGGGCTTGGCGACCAGCAGGCCGTCGTTGATCTCGCGAAGCGCGATCGAGAGGGGCTTCTCGTTGAGCTTGGTGTCGACAAGCGGGCCGACGTACTCGAAGAGGCCCTCGTGGAGCTGCGCGTAGTACGCGTTGATCTGGCGGGCGCGCTTGGCCCCGAAGATCACGAGCCCGTACTTGGAGTCCGACTTCGTCAGCAGATCGTCGATCGGCGGGTTGATGATTCCTTCGGGGTTCGAAGTCACGACATTCTCCAATGCACTGTGCGGTTGGCCTGAACAGCCCTCTAGCGCGCCGACTGGCGCGCGTGCGGGGTCAGGCCCATGAGTGAAACAAGCTCGTCTGCCGCGCGCCGGACGTCGTCATTGACGACGGTGAAATCGAACTCCGGTTCGGCAGCGAGTTCTATTTTAGCCGTTTCCAGCCTTGCCTGCTGTTCCTCGGGCGATTCGGTGCCGCGGCCGACGAGCCGGCGCACCATCTCTTCCCACGTCGGCGGGGCCAGGAACACGAATCTTGCCTCCGGCATGGCAGCCTTGACCTGCCGCGCGCCCTGCAGATCTATCTCGAGGAGCACCGCTTTGCCCTTGGCGATGGCGTCCTCGACCGAGGCACGCAACGTTCCGTACCGGTTCCTGCCGTGCACGACTGCCCATTCGAGGAAGGCGCCCTCCTCGACGAGTCGATCGAACTCCTCGGGCGACTTGAAGAAGTAGTGAACGCCCTCCTGCTCGCCGGGACGGGCGGGCCTGGTGGTGGCGGACACCGAGAGCCAGACTTCGGGATACGTATCGCGGATATACGTCGAGACGGTTCCCTTGCCGACGGCTGTGGGACCCGCGAGTACGGTGAGCCCCGTGTGCTTCGAGGTGCCCTCCGCGCGTCCTCCGTCGATGGGTGCGCTCGTTGTGCTGTCCACGCCTCGTCCCTAGCTCCCTTCGCCGGCGCAACCCGGCGTTGTATTGGGCGTTGTAGTGTCGGTGCCCGTCTTAGTCGGGGCGCCAGCCTGCTTGGGGACCAGCGTGCCCAAGCCGTCAGTCTGCCCTGAGAAAATCTATCAGCGCCCGGCGCTGATGGATGCCGAGGCCTCGCAGCCTGCGGCTCGCCGCGATGCCGAGCTGTTCCAAGATGGCGAGCGAACGCACGGGTCCGATGCCATGGAATGACTCAAGCAGCTCCGTGACCTTCAGGCGAGCGAGGGCCTCGTCCTCGTCGGCTTGCCGAAAGAGCTCGTCAAGGCTGAGGCTTCCCGCTCTGACGGCCGATTTCGCCTCGGCCCGGCGCGCACGCGCAGCCGTCGCCTTCGACACGGCCCGGTTTCGTTCTTCAGCGGTCAAGGCGTTGAGTCCCAATGCTCGCCTCCCACGTAAATGTCGCGCGCACCCCCGCACGGATGACTCCGAACCTAGTCCGCGAGCTCTAACGTGGCAATGCATTTCCACAGGCTGAAGCGCTGTGCGCCCATTGCGGCGGAAGCAGCTCAGACCAAGTCTGCGAGAGCCCGCTCGGCCCGTTCCCGGAGACCCGTGCGGGATGGGCCGCCCGCGAGGATCTCCCGGCTCGAAGTCCCGAGGACGCGCGGAGCGGCCGCTCCGAACGTCGAACGGAGGACGGCGCCCGTCGCCCCCTGAGCTCCGAGGCCCGGGGCGAGGATCGGGCCGCCCATCGCCGCGAGGTCCAGGCCCAGGCGCACGACGGCGTCGCCCACCGTTGCGCCGACGACGAGTCCGACGCTGCCGAACGGCTCGCCCGCATAGCGTGCGTTCTCCGCACCCGCTGCCTCGCATACGGTCCTGGCGACCGAGTGTGCGCCGCCCGTGTGCTGGACGGAAGCTCCCTCGGGATTCGACGTGAGGGCGAGGACGAACGCTCCGCGCCCCGTCGCCGCGGCCGCGTCAAGCGCAGGTCGAAGGGACTCGAACCCGAGGTAGGGGCTCAGCGTCACGGCATCCGCCGCAAGGGGTGAGCCTTCCCCGAGCCAGGCGTCGGCGTACGCCGCCATGGTCGAGCCGATGTCCCCGCGCTTGGCGTCCGCGATTGTCAGGACGCCAGCCTCTGCCGAGACCTCGAGGACATCCTCGAGCACCGCGAGGCCCGCCGAACCGTGCCGCTCGTACAGCGCTACCTGCGGCTTCACGGCCGCAGCCACGTCCCCGACCGCCTCTACGACGGCGAGGGAGAAGCGGCGCAGCCCGTCGACGTCGTCGGAAAGACCCCAAGCCGAAAGGAGCGAGGGGTGCGGGTCGATGCCCACGCACAAGGGGCCCCGCTCCCCCATGGCGGCGGCGAGCCTTGCGCCAAACGGCGCACGGCGCAGTGCAGGGCTCTCAGCACGGCTCGCTTCCTGATCCGGTTCGTGGCCCAGCTCAGACACCCGCTGGCTCCGCAGCCGCTGCATCGGTTCCGCTGGACAGCGCCTCACGAAGGTGTGCCGCATGCTCCTGGAGGCTCGTCACCGTCCATTCGAACTGGCGCATGGCCTCGATCGCGAGAACTGCGAAGTTGAACTCGGCGACCGTCGTGATGCAGGGCTTTCCGTTCGACGTCGCCGCAGCACGGATCTCGTACCCGTCGCCACGGGCCTCTCCGCCGGACGGAGTGTTGAAGACCATATCGATCTTCCCGTCGTTGATGAGGTCCACGATCGTGCCCTCCCCATGGGAACCCGCGCCCTCGCCCACCTTGCGGACGACAGTCGCCTGGATTCCGTTGCGCTGGAGGACGGCCGCGGTTCCGCCGGTTGAGTAGATCTCGAAGCCGAGGTCGGCGAGCTTCTTGACGCCGAGGATGACCGAGCGCTTGTCGCGGTTCGCGACCGAGACGAACGCGCGGCCCGACGTGGGCAGCGCGTTGTTCGCGCCGGCCTGGCTCTTCGCGAAGGCGGTGTCGAAGTGCTTGTCGATGCCCATGACTTCGCCGGTGGAGCGCATCTCGGGCCCGAGCAGGCTGTCGACAACGGTGCCGTCCGGGGTGCGGAAGCGGCTGAAGGGCAGGACAGCTTCCTTGACGGCCACTGCTGCATCAGGGTTGATCGCCGCACCGTCGCCCGTCTCCGGCAGCATGTGGTACGCCGTGCGGAGCTGGTGGATCGACACCCCCGTTCCGATGAGCGCCGCGGCCTTCGCCAGCTGCACGCCCGTCGCCTTCGAGACGAACGGAACGGTTCGCGACGCCCGCGGATTGGCCTCGAGCACGTAGAGCACGTCTGCAGCGAGGGCGAACTGGATGTTGATGAGCCCCCGCACGCCCACGCCCTCGGCGATGGCCGCCGTCGCCTCGCGCACCCGCTCGAGGACATCCTCGCCCAGGGTCACAGGCGGAAGGACGCAGGCCGAGTCACCCGAGTGGATTCCGGCTTCCTCGATGTGCTCCATGATCCCGCCGAGGTACAGCTCGCGGCCGTCGTAGAGCGCGTCCACGTCGATCTCGACGGCGTCCTCGAGGAAGCGGTCGATCAGGACGGGATGGTCTGGCGTGATTTCGGTCGCGTTCTCGATGTAGCGCTGGAGGTTCGGCTCGTCGTACACGATCTCCATGCCGCGGCCGCCGAGCACGTACGAGGGCCGCACGAGGACCGGGTAGCCGATCTCGTCCGCGATCCGCTTGGCCTCGTCGAACGAGACGGCTGTGCCGTTCTTGGGCGAGACGAGCCCGGCGTCGTCGAGCACCTTGGCGAAGGCGCCGCGATGCTCGGCGAGGTCGATCGCTTCGGGCGACGTGCCGAGGATCGGCACACCGGCATCGGCGAGCTGCTGGGCGAGCTTGAGCGGGGTCTGGCCGCCCAGCTGGACGAACACGCCCATGACGCCGCCCGTGCGCTCCTCGGCTGCGATGACCTCGAGCACGTCCTCGAGCGTGAGCGGCTCGAAGTAGAGGCGGGTCGAGATGTCGTAGTCGGTCGAGACCGTCTCCGGGTTGCAGTTCACCATGACCGTCTCGTAGCCCGCCTTGCGGAGCGCCATCGAGGCGTGGACGCATGAATAGTCGAACTCGATGCCCTGGCCGATGCGGTTCGGACCCGAACCGAGGATCACGATCGACGGCTTCGAGTGCAGGCCGACCTCGTCCTCCTCGTCGTAGGACGAGTAGTGATACGGGGTGTAGGCGGCGAACTCGGCGGCACACGTGTCGACGGTCTTGTACACCGGGCGCACGCCGAGAGCCTGGCGGACGCCGCGGACGACGTCCTCTGAATGGTGGGTGAGCGCACCGATCTGCTCGTCGGAGAAGCCGTGGCGCTTGGCGAGGCGCAGGACATCCTCTGTGAGGGCCGGAGCGGCCTTGATCTCCGCGGCCACCTCGTTGAGGAGCTGGAGCTGGTCAAGGAACCACGGATCGATCGCCGTGGCAGCGTAGAGCTCGTCGGCGCTCGCGCCGCCGAGGAGGGCGCGCTGAACCTGCTTGAGCCGGTCCGTCGTCGGCTGCTTTGCCTGCTCGACGAGCTGCGCCACCTCGTACTCGGGCACGGGTGAGAAGTCGAGCTGCGCACCGCGCTGCTCGAGGGAGCGCAGCGCCTTCTGGAGCGCCTCCGTGAAGTTGCGTCCGAGGGCCATCGCCTCGCCCACGCTCTTCATGGTGGTCGTGAGCGTCGGATCCGCGGCGGGGAACTTCTCGAACGCGAATCGCGGCACCTTGACGACGACGTAGTCGAGCGTCGGCTCGAAGCTCGCCGGCGTCTTCTGCGTGATGTCGTTCGGGATCTCGTCGAGCGTGTAGCCGAGGGAGAGCTTCGTGGCGATCTTCGCAATCGCGAAGCCCGTCGCCTTGGAAGCCAGCGCCGAGGAGCGCGAGACGCGCGGGTTCATCTCGATGACGATGACGCGCCCGGTCTTCGGGTCGACGGCGAACTGGATGTTGCAGCCACCCGTGTCAACGCCGACCTCGCGGATGACGGCGATCGCGACGTCCCGCAGCTTCTGGTACTCGCGGTCGGTGAGCGTCAGCGCTGGGGCGACCGTGATCGAGTCGCCTGTGTGGACGCCGACCGGGTCGAAGTTCTCGATCGAGCACACGACCACGACGTTGTCGTTCTTGTCGCGCATCATCTCGAGCTCGTACTCCTTCCAGCCGAGGATGCTCTCCTCGAGGAGCACCTCGGTGGTCGGGCTGTAGAGCAGGCCTTGGCCCACAATGCGGCGAAGGTCCTCCTCCGTGTACGCGAAGCCCGAACCCAGACCGCCCATCGTGAAGGAGGGACGGACCACGAGCGGGTAGCCGAGCCACTCCGCGGCAGCCAGAGCCTCGTCGATCGTGTGCACGATCTGGCTGCGCGCGGACTCCGCGCCACACCGCTCGACGACGCCCTTGAACTTCTCCCGGTCCTCGCCCAGCTCGATCGCCTCGATGTTCGCGCCGATGAGCTCGACGCCGTACTTCGTCAGCACGCCGTTCTTGTCGAGGGCGATCGCCGTGTTGAGGGCGGTCTGGCCTCCGAGGGTCGGGAGGACCGCGTCCGGGCGCTCCTTCGCGATGATCTTCTCGACGACCTCCGGAGTGATGGGCTCGACGTAGGTCGCGTCCGCGAACTCGGGGTCGGTCATGATCGTCGCAGGGTTCGAGTTGACGAGGATCACCCGGAGGCCCTCGTCCTTGAGCACGCGGAGCGCCTGAGTCCCCGAGTAGTCGAATTCGGCAGCCTGGCCGATGACGATCGGGCCGGAACCAATGACGAGGACGCTCTTGAGGTCTGTACGCTTCGGCATTACTTCGCTTCCTCGCTCTGAGAGGTCTTCTGGCTGTCCATGAGATCGATGAACCTGTCGAACAGGTAGGCGGCGTCGTGGGGACCGGCCGCCGCCTCGGGGTGGTACTGCACCGAGAATGCGGGGATGTCGAGGCAGGCAAGGCCCTCGACAACCTGGTCGTTGAGGCTCACGTGGCTCACCTCGACACGCCCGTAGCGCTCCTCAGGCGCCGTCGTCGGGCCGTCGAGGGGTGCGTCGACCGCGAAGCCGTGATTCTGGGACGTGATCTCCACCTTGCCCGTGCGGCGGTCCATGACCGGCTGGTTGATCCCGCGGTGGCCGTACCGGAGCTTGTATGTGCCGAAGCCGAGCGCCCGGCCGAGGATCTGGTTGCCGAAGCAGATGCCGAAGTACGGGATATGCTCGTCGAGCACGGAACGGAGCAGCGCAACCTGCGCGTCGGCCGTGGCGGGATCGCCCGGGCCGTTCGACATGAAGAATCCGTCGGGGCTGACAGCCTTGACGTCGTCGAGAGTCGAGCTGGCGGGAAGGACGTGAACCCGCACGCCGCGCTCGGCGAAGCGATGCGGCGTCATCGACTTGATACCGAGGTCGACGGCGGCGATCGTGAAGCGCGGCTCGTCTTCCCAGCCGTGGTCACGGGGCTCGACCGTGTAGGACTCGTCCACGCTGACCTCTTCCGCGAGGCGCGAGCCCTCCATCGGCGCGCTCCCGAGCACCTCGTCGAGCAGCTCCTTGTCGCTGCGCTCGGCAGCCTCACCGGAGAAGATGCCTGCGCGCATCGTGCGGTGCTCGCGGAGGTGCCGAGTGATGGCACGCGTATCGACGCCTTGGATGCCGACGACGCCCTGCCGCGCGAGCTCGTCGTCGAGGCTTCCCTCGGAGCGCCAGTTGGACGGGCGGCGTGCGGGGTCCCGGACCACGTACCCGGCGACCCAGATGCGGGTGGACTCGGGATCCTCGGCGTTGACGCCCGTGTTGCCGATGTGGGGCGCAGTCTGGACGACGATTTGACGATCGTACGAGGGATCGGTGATCGTCTCCTGGTATCCGGTCATGCCGGTCGCGAAGACCGCTTCGCCGAGGGTCGTGCCCACGGCCCCGTAGCTACGGCCACGGAACACGCGTCCATCCTCAAGCACCAGCACAGCCGGGGTGCTGTGGTTCGCTGCCCCGTTCGTCACATCAGTCACTGTTCACTCTTCTTCCTGGTCTGCTGGCGTGCTGCCGTCCCGGCGTCCCGCACTCATGAGGTCTTCGATCGCTGCCACGAGGGCAGCCTTTTCTTCTGGTCGTCGGGTTCGGAACCCGGTGTCCAAGGACTTCTCCCCGAGCCGCCACTCGAGCACCACGAGGCCGTCGCGCTCGACGAACTTGCCGGCCATGCCGCTGCCTAGCCGGACCTCCGCGAGGTCCGCCGCGGGGACCCACAGGGGACCGGATCCCGCGCGGTCGAACAGGACACCGCCGTCGCACACTACGGCGTCCGCTCGCGTGCGGATCCCGAGCCCATGCACCGCAATCCGGTCCAGCCAGTCTCCGGCTGACGTCGTCGTCACGTATTGCCCCTCGGCCCGGAAGAGCTCGCTGCCGGGATCCTCCGGGAAAGGCGGCGGAACCGGCACGTCTGCCTGCCGGCGCTTGCGTGCTCGCCAGCCCAGCGCGACGAGCAGCACGAGCAGCACGACGAAGATGACCGAGGTGACGAAGGTCAGGAGGTGGTCGCTCACTGCGCCACCACTGCGGCCGACTCCGGGCGCGGAGCGTTCAGCGTCCCGTCGAGGACGGTCGGATGCCCGCGGAAGAACGTCGCGACGACGCGGCCCGGCAGTTCCCGCCCCACAAACGGCGAGTTTCGCCCCTTCGTCGCCTGCTTGGACGGATCGACAGTCCAGCGCGCGGACGGATCCACGAGGGCGATGTTGGCAGGCTCGCCCTCGGCGAGAGGCCGCCCCTGATCCGCGACCCGCCCGATCCCCGAAGGAATGACGGACATCGCCTCGGCTACCCTCGCCCAGTCGATCAGGCCGCTCTCGACCATCGTGTGCTGCACGACCGAGAGCGCGGTCTCGAGGCCGGTCATGCCCATCGCCGCCTGAGCCCACTCGCATTCCTTGTGCTCGCTCGGGTGCGGGGCGTGGTCGGTCCCGACGACGTCGATCGTGCCGTCGGCGAGGGCTGCTCGGAGCGCGTCGACGTCCTCTTGGGTGCGAAGGGGCGGGTTCACCTTGAACACGGGATCGTAACTTCGCACGAGTTCATCGGTGAGCCACAGATGGTGCGGGGTGACCTCGGCGGTGACCGAGATGCCGCGCGACTTCGCCCACCGGATAATCTCGACCGAGCCCGCGGTGGAGACGTGGCACACGTGGAGGCGCGAGCCGACGTGCTGCGCGAGCAGGACATCGCGCGCGATGATGCTCTCCTCCGCGACGGCTGGCCACCCCGGAAGTCCGAGGACGGCCGAGACGACGCCTTCGTTCATCTGCGCGCCCGCGGTGAGGCGCGGCTCCTGCGCATGCTGGGCCACCACGCCGTCGAACGCCTTGACGTACTCGAGGGCGCGGCGCATGAGCACGGGATCGTGCACGCACATCCCGTCGTCCGAGAACATGCGGACCTGAGCGGCCGAGTTCGCCATGGCGCCGATCTCCGCGAGCTGCTCGCCCGCGAGCCCGACGGTCACTGCGCCGACGGGGCGGACGTCAACCCACCCGGCCCGGCGCCCGAGGCTGTGGACCTGTTCGACCACTCCCGCGGTGTCCGCCACCGGGCTGCTGTTGGCCATCGCGTGGACCGCGGTGTAGCCCCCGCGCGCCGCCGCCCGCGATCCGGTCTCGACGGTCTCGGCATCCTCCCGGCCAGGCTCGCGCAGATGGGTGTGGACATCGACCAGGCCCGGAAGCGCGACGAGGCCCTCGGCGTCGACGACGGTCGCACCAGACGCGTCCGCAATGCTGCCGACCTGGGCGATGCGTCCGTCCTCGATGAGGAGGTCAGCGCGCTCCCGTCCATAGAGCGAGGCACCGCGCACCAGATAGCGCGTGCTGTTCGAGGCAGAGGCCGCTGATGCGGGGGTCGCAGTGGTCATCGGGCAGACTCCTTCGCGGACATGAGCAGATAGAGGACGGCCATTCGCACCGAGACGCCGTTGGCGACCTGGCGGAGCACCTGCGAGCGGTCCGAATCGGCGGCCGTCGAGGAGATCTCGAGGCCTCGAACCATCGGCCCGGGGTGGAGGATCACGGTGTCCTTGAAGGCCGGCGTGCTGAAGCGGTCGAACCTCTCGTCACCGAGACCCCACAAGCGCGAGTATTCAGCCGTCGAGGGGAAGTACGAGGCGTTCATGCGCTCGGCCTGCACACGGAGCATCATGACCGCGTCGGGCGCCTGGTCGAGCACCGAGTCGAGGTCGTAGCTCACGTCACAGGGCCAGTGCTCGACGCCGATGGGCAGCAGGGTGGGCGGCGCTACGAGGGTCACGCTCGCGCCGAGGGTCGTGAGGAGCCACACGTTCGAGCGCGCGACTCGCGAGTGGAGGATGTCGCCCACGATGACGACGTGCGCACCTGCGAGATCGGCGCCAGCCGACTGCGTCCCCGAGACGCGAGCGAGGTGGCGCCTCAGCGTGAACGCATCGAGCAGCGCCTGAGTCGGGTGCTCGTGGGTGCCGTCGCCGGCGTTGACCACCGCGGCCTGGATCCAATCCGTCATGGCGAGCCGATGCGGCGCGCCGGCAGCGGAGTGGCGGATGACGACGGCGTCCGCACCGATTGCCTCGAGCGTCTGCGCGGTGTCCTTGAGCGATTCGCCCTTCGAGACGGACGAGCCTTTGGCCGCGAAGTTGATGACGTCGGCAGAGAGCCGCTTGGCGGCCGCCTCGAACGAGATCCGTGTCCGCGTCGAGTCCTCGAAGAAGAGGTTGACGACTGTCCGGCCCCGCAGCGCGGGGAGCTTGCGGACCTCCCTGTCGTTGACGGCGGCCATCTCCTCGGCGGTGTCGAGGATGGCGATCGCATCACCGGGGGTCAGGTCACGGGTTGAGAGGAGATGTTTCATCGTGCCTGATCCTCACTGTCCGCCCCTGCGGGGGACTCGATCGCCACGTGGTCCTCAAGGAAGCCGCCGTCGGCGGGGCCATCGGTTTCGGCGAGGCGCACGCGTACCTTCTCTACAGCAGAAGTCGGGAGGTTCTTCCCCACGTGATCTGCTCTGATCGGCAGCTCGCGGTGCCCGCGGTCTACCAGGACGGCGAGGCGCACGATGCGCGGCCTCCCGAGATCGACCAGCGCGTCGAGCGCGGCGCGGATCGTCCTGCCCGAATACAGCACGTCATCGACGAGGACGACGACCTTGTCATCGATCCCCTGCGCCGGGAGCTTCGTCGGAGACGGCGGGCGGGTTGGCTGTCTGGACAGGTCATCGCGGAACATCGTGATGTCGAGCTGGCCGACGATCTGTTCGGCGACGATGCTCGGATCCGCCGAGGCGAGCTTCCGCGCGAGGCGGACGGCCAACGGATAGCCGCGGCGCGGAATCCCGAGGAGGACGAGATCCTGAGGGCCCTTGTTGGCCTCGAGGATCTCATGCGCTATTCGCGTGAGTGCGCGATCGATATCTGCTGCGTTCAGGACGACGCGGCCCGAGAGCGCGTGCTGCGCTGGGGCTGCGGTCCGTGACGCTCCGTTGTCTGCTGCGGCAGGTGCCACGCCAGACCCCTTTCCCCGCCTCACAGGACGGAATTAAAAGGATGTGAAGGCTGAACCGCCTTCAAAACTATCACAGCCCGAGGTTGCCCTCGCGGGCCATGTGGGCCACGGAACATTCCGGCCCTCCCCCGCGCCACACCAGCCCCAAGCTAGCCTTGGGGCATGACGAGCAAAGCGCCGTGGCCGCCCCCAGACGGGCGTCCCGGACTTCCGCCGCAGATCCTCTGGGATGTGCCGGCCCCGCCGCAGCCGCCGCACCACCGGGCTCCCGGCCTCACCGCGCTTCTGCTGGCCGGTGGAGTGCTCGTCCTCGCGGGCCTCGCACTCGTCGTGCCGTTCCTGCTGTCCTCGACCGGAACGGGCGGACTAGCGATCGGTTTCGTGCTCTCGCTCGTGCCACTCGCCATCGTCCTCGGCACGGTCGCGTTCGTGGACCGCTGGGAGCCTGAACCGAAGCGCCTGCTTGCGTTCGCGCTCGCGTGGGGGTCCGTCGTCGCCGTCGCCACGACGACGCTCGCCCAGCCCGTCTTCATGGCCGTCTTCGCGCCCATGAACGCTGATCGTGACGCCACGCTGTCCTTTCTCGCGACGGTGGAGGCGCCGTTCGTCGAGGAGGTCTCGAAGGGAATCGGTCTCCTCGTGCTGTTCCTCGCAGCCCGCAAGTACTTCGACGGTCCGGTTGACGGCGTCGTCTACGGCATGACGATCGCGGCCGGCTTCGCCTTCACCGAGAACATCCTGTACTTCGGACGAGCCTTCGCCAATGGAACGGGCTCCGCCACCGGGCTCGTGGTGGTGTTCATGCTGCGGGGCATCCTTTCGCCTTTCACGCATGCGATGTTCACCGGAACGCTGGGCGCCGTGATCGGATTCGCCGCGCGGCGCTGGAACGCAGGCCTCGGCATTGTGGCGTTCGTCGTCGGGCTCATTCCCGCCATGTTCCTGCACCACTTGTGGAACAGTTCTGGCGACAGCTTCTTCTTCCTGTACGTCGCCGTCCAGATTCCGCTCTTCTGCGTGGCCCTCGCGGGGATCTACCTCCTCCGCCGCGCCGACGCCAGACTGACGCATCGACGGCTGACCGAATACGCCGTCGCCGGTTGGTTCACGCCGCTCGAGGTCGACATGCTGGCGACTCCGCGGGGCAGGCGCGCGGGAATCCGGTGGGCCGCCTCCCGCGGGCGTGCCCCCGCGATGAGACAGTTCATCCGGGTCGCCACCGAACTGGCCTACACGCGGCAGCGTGCCGTGAGCGGTCGCGACCTCTCTGGCTATGCCATCGCCGAGAAGGGTTACCTAGACGAGGCAGGCCGGCTCAGGGACGTGATCGTCGCTCCCTGACCCGGCCTGTTCTGGCTTGTACTGCCGTCTCTCAGGCGAGCAGCGTCGGCTTGAGCGACTGGAGCCGCCCCAGGAGGCCGTTCACGAACGCCGGGGAGTCGTCGGTCGACATCGTGCGGGCGAGGGCCACGGCCTCGCTCACCGCGACGCCGTCCGGAACCTCGTCGTTGAACAGCAGTTCCCACGTGCCGATCCGCAGGATCACGCGGTCGACGGCGGGCATCCGCTCAAGCGTCCAGCCCTGCGCGTACGTGCGCAGGATCTCATCGATCTGGCCCTGCTTCGCGACCACGCCCGAGACGATCTCTTCGGTGTACGGATTGATCTGCTGATCGGTCCGCTCGAGGCGCCGCTGAATGACCTCAGACGGCGCGACCGAGCGCTGCTCAGCCTCGAAGAGGATGTCGAGGGCCCGGCTTCGGGCCTTGCCGCGGGCGCTCACTAGTCGTTGACACGTCCCAGGTAGCTGCCGTCGCGGGTGTCGACCTTGACCTTCGTCCCTGTCTCGAGGAACAGCGGAACCTGGATCTCGTAACCGGTCTCGAGCGTCGCCGGCTTGGTGCCCGCGGACGAGCGGTCGCCCTGGAGCCCCGGCTCCGTGTACGTGATCTCGAGAGTGACGCTCGGCGGGAGCTCGATGTAGAGCGGAGCACCCTCGTTGAGCGCGATGAGCACGTTCTGGTTCTCGAGCATGAAGTTGGCGGCGTCGCCCACGGCCTCGGCCGAAATGTGGATCTGGTCGTAGTCCTCCGTGTCCATGAACACGAAGTCGGTGCCGTCCTTGTAGAGGTACTGGTAGTCGCGGCGGTCGACAGTCGCCGTGTCGATCTTCGCTCCGGCGTTGAACGTACGGTCGACGACCTTGCCGGAAGTGATGTTGCGCATCTTCGTACGCACGAACGCGCCACCCTTGCCGGGCTTGACGTGCTGGAACTCGATGATGTTCCAGAGCTGGCCGTCAATCTTCAGCACGGTGCCGTTCTTGATGTCGTTGGTCGTTGCCACGTATCCCTCTCATGTCTGCGTGCTGGCGCCACCGAGACAGGGGCCAGCAGCACGCGCGGAAATCCGGGGTCCATTCTACCCGCGGCCGAGCGGGCACTCCCCCGAGGCGGCCTCTCCGCCTCGCGACCGCTCTACGCGGACGAGCCGAACCGCTCCTCGCGCGCCCGCCCGAGCGCAACGGTGCTCGAGTAGATGAGGCTCGCATCCGCGGACGCCGCGACGCGCAGTTCGAGGGCCTTCGCGAAGGCATCCTCGGCGGAAGCATACTGGCCCCGGGTGAACTGGATCATTCCGAGATATTGCTGGACTGTCGCCTCACGGGCAGTCCCCTTGACCTCGGCAAGGATCTGACGCACCCGCTCGAGTGCACGGTCGTTTCGATTCCCGAGGCGCAGGACGTCGAGTTCGAGCACCTTGAGCCGGAAGGATTCGGGGTCGTGATAGCGGGCCTCGACGATGAGCTCGGCGGCCTTGCTGACGTGGCCGCGGGCAAGTTCGACGACGGCGCGGTCCTCGAGCGAACCGCTCGCCTCGAGGGCGGCCTCGCACCGCTCCTCGTCCACGACGACAGCATTGAGCGTGTCAGGATCGACGGCGATGCCGGGAAAGCCCGCGTCGGGCCACTCGCGCCGGTCGATCATCATGCTGGGAT
Organism: Sinomonas terrae; assembly: GCF_022539255.1. NCBI lineage: Bacteria > Bacillati > Actinomycetota > Actinomycetes > Micrococcales > Micrococcaceae > Sinomonas > Sinomonas terrae. Next base: position 2,102,746 of record NZ_JAKZBV010000001.1, on the reverse strand, counting down.
TCCTTCGGCAATCTCCTGATACGCAGCGAACAGGAGGGAAGTGTCGGGGACGTCGAGGATTCCGGGCCTGGCGACGTCGTCGAGCACGACGAAGCGCAGGAGGTCGCCGCGTGCCTTCTTGTCCCTCCGCATGCCGTCGAGCAGCGCTTGCCACCGGTCGCCGCGGTAGGAAGTCGGGAGGCCCAGCCCCTGCAGGATGCTGCGGTGCCGATCGGCCACAGCGTCGTCGAGCCGGCCCACACTGCGGGCGAGTTCGGCTGCGAACATCATGCCCACGCTCACGGCCGCCCCATGCCGCCACTGGTAGCGCTCCGCGAGCTCGATCGCGTGTCCGAGAGTGTGGCCGTAGTTGAGGATCTCCCGCTGCCCGCTCTCCTTGAGGTCTGATGAGACGACCTCGGCCTTGACGGCGATGGAGCGCTCAACGAGTTCGCGAAGCGTGGCGGAAGCGGGATCCGTGGTGCCCTCAGGATCACCCTCGATGAGGCCGAGGATCGTGGGGTCCGCGATGAAGCCGCACTTGACTACCTCGGCAAGTCCTGAGACGAGCTCATTGCGCGGCAGGGTCGCGAGGGCGTCGAGGTCCGCGAGCACCGCGGCGGGCGGGTGGAACGCGCCGACGAGGTTCTTGCCCTCCGCCGTGTTGATGCCAGTCTTGCCTCCCACCGCGGCATCGACCATTCCGAGCAGACTGGTCGGGATGTGCACCACGCGGACGCCGCGCAACCAGGTGGCGGCCACGAAGCCGCCAAGATCGGTCACCGCTCCGCCGCCTACCGAGACGATCGCGTCAGAGCGAGTGAAGTCGTTCTGGCCGAGCACCTGCCAGCAGAAGGCAGCGACCTGGATGTGCTTGCCTTCCTCGGCATCCGGGATCTCTGCGGTGAGCGCCGTGAAGCCGTCGGACTCAAGGGACTCCCGCACGGCGTCGCCCGTTGCACGGAGAGCACGCGGGTGGACGACGAGCACACGCTTGACCCGCTCGCCGAGAATAGGCGCAAGGCGCCCCAAGAGGCCGTGGCCGACGATGACGTCGTAGTTTTCCTGAGGCTGTGAGCCCGTGACTTTGATGACGGTGTGGTCGCTGCTGATGTCAGTGTCGGCGCTCACGCGTCAGCTCCTTCTGGAGGGGGATCAACTGGTCTGCGACGGCCCGTGCCACCTCATCCGCCGTTCCGCCGGCGGCGTGGACCTTCAGGGTCGCTACTGTTTCATACACCGGGCGTCGCTGCGCCATGAGCTCACGCCAACTCGCCTCGGCCTGGCCATGGAGGAGCGGCCGGTCCTCGCTCCCTACAAGGCGGGGCGCCACGTCTTCCCACGCCACCTCGAGGTATACGACGTGATGGCCGCTGATGCGCTCCCGCGTCTCACGGCGTAGTACCGCACCTCCGCCGAGCGCCACGACGATGCCGTTCGGATGCTCCTCGGCGAGCACATCGGCGACCGCTTGGGCCTCGAGGTCGCGGAACGCCTCCTCGCCATGGGCGGCGAAGATCTCGGGGATGGGCCCGTGCTCCCGGACGATCCGCACGTCGGTGTCCGCGAAATCGGCACCGAGGATCCGGGCGAGCGCAAAGCCGACCGACGACTTGCCAGAAGCCATGGGCCCCATGAGGAGCACCGTTCGTCCGACAATCGGGTGCGCTGCGGCAGAGGTCATCGCGTGATCGAATCCATCTCGGCGGGAATGTTCTCGAGGAACGACTCTAGGTTGCGCTTCGTCTCGGCGACGGAGTCTCCACCGAACTTCTCGAGTACGGCTTGAGCGAGGACTAGGGCGACCATGGCTTCGGCGACGACGCCCGCGGCCGGGACGGCGCACACGTCGGAACGCTGATGGTGCGCCTTCGCAGCCTCGCCCGTAGCGATGTCGATCGTGCCGAGGGCTCGGGGCACCGTCGCGATGGGCTTCATCGCGGCCCGCACGCGCAGCACGTCACCAATGCTCATGCCGCCTTCGATGCCGCCCGCACGGTTGGTCGACCGAACGATCTTGCCGTACGCGTCGCGGACAATCTCGTCATGGGCCAGCGAGCCCCGACGGGACGCCGTGCGGAAGCCATCTCCGACCTCGACGCCCTTGATCGCTTGGATGCCCATGAGCGCGGCGGCGAGGCGCCCGTCGAGACGCCGGTCCCAGTGGACGTAGCTCCCCAAGCCCGGCGGGAGGCCGTAGGCGAGCACCTCGACGACGCCGCCGAGGGTTTCGCCCTCCTTGTGGGCGGCGTCCACTTCGGCGACCATCGCCGTCGACGTCTCAGCATGGAAGCAGCGCAGAGGATCGGCGTCGAGGGCGTCGACGTCCGAGGGCAGCGGAAGCGGCGCGTCTTCGGGTGCCGCGACCCCGGCAATCTGCGTGGTGTGGCTCACGAGTTCGATCCCGAGCTGACGGAGGAAGTTGGCAGCAACAGTGCCGAGCGCAACGCGCGCGGCGGTCTCCCGAGCCGAGGCACGCTCGAGCACCGGACGTGCCTCGTCGAAGCCGTACTTCTGCATGCCCGTGAAATCCGCGTGGCCGGGACGCGGCCGGGTGAGGGGCGCGTTCCGGGCGACGCCTTCGAGCACGTCCGGGTCGATGGGATCGGCCGACATGACCTGCTCCCACTTGGGCCATTCCGTGTTGCCCACCTGGATCGCGACGGGGCCGCCTTGGGTGAGTCCGTGCCGGACGCCGCCGACGAGCGTCACTTCGTCCTGCTCGAACTTCATCCGGGCACCACGTCCGTACCCGAGGCGACGACGCGCCAGGGCTCGGCGTACGTCCTCACTGGTCAGCTCGACCCCTGCCGGAAGCCCTTCGACGATCCCCACGAGTGCCGGACCATGCGATTCCCCGGCGGTCAACCAACGCAACATGCCATCCATCCTGCCATGTGCCCCCGCTAGCGAGCTCGCTGCGGAAGGCCGACTGAGTTACACATCACATCTATGACGTCGAGGCTCCGTGCGTCCTCGCGTCCCGTGAAGAGGACTATCTGCTCGACTGCCTGGTAGACGAGCATTTCGAGCCCGTGCAGCACTCGCCCGCCACGCGCCTCCCACATCGCGCCGAGCTGGCTCGGCCACGGGTCATATGCGACATCCAGCAGGACGCCGGGATGGCCGTCGTCGGCAGAAGGAGAGGCCAGCTCGTAACGGGAAGCCAGCTCGGCCGCCAAGGCGTCGGCGGCTCGGGGTGGGAGCGTGCTCACGACGACGTCGGCCGCGGCGAGCGTTGGCGCTCCCCGGTCGATTGCCTCAAGGGAGACCGCGAGACCGAGCCGCTCGGCGAGGCTCACGGCCTCGTCTGCGCGGGCGGGATCACGAACGAGGAAGCGAGCCGAGGTCGCGCCCAGCTCGGCGATCGCGGCGACCGCCGCCAGGGCCGTGTTGCCCGCGCCCACGATAACGGGAGCGACGGCCCGCTCAACGCCCGCGTGGCGGAACGCTTCGACAATGCCGGCGACGTCGGTGTTGTGGCCCACAAGGCGAAGCGACCCCGAAACCCGCTCGAAGGTGACGGTGTTGAGGACTCCGAGCAGAGCAGCGTTGCCTTCGAGCCGGTCCATCCAGCCCACAAGTGCCGCCTTGAGCGGCATCGTCACGGAAAGTCCGCACCAGCCGTCTTCGGAACGGACATCGCCGACGAAGTCGCCGAGCTGTTCCGGCACCAAGTCGAACGAGCCGTAGTCGATGTCCTCGCCCAGGACCGCGTAGGCGGAGCTATGGAGCGCCGGCGAACGCGAATGACCGATCGGGTGGCCGAGGACGGCTGCCCGACGCCTGCCTGTGGTCACTGGCACTTCCCGGGGTTGGCGGTGCACCACTGCTGGTACTGGGCGACGTTCGCCTGGTGCTCGGCGTAGGTCGAGGCGAACTTCGTCTCGCCCGTGTCGAGGTTGACCGTGACCCAGTAGAGGTAGTTGTTCGCCGTCGGATGCGCCGCCGCCGCGACCGCCTTCGCCCCCGGCGAGCCGATCGGCCCGGGCGGGAGCCCCGGGTGCACGTACGTGTTGTAAGGGTTGCTCGCATCGGCCTTCTGCGCGTCCGTGAGCTGGACCGTCTTGGTCCCCAGCCCGTACGTGACCGTCGCGTCGGACTGGACGAGCCCGTTGGTCTGGTCGTTGGGCTTGAGCCGGTTGTAGATGGCGCCGGCGACGTTGCCGTAGTCGGCCCGCCCGCCCTCGGCCTGGACGATGCTCGCCACGATCAGGTCCTGGTACTGCTTGGTCGGGTCCGTGATGCCGTCGGCCTTGAGCTCGTCCAGCGTGGTCGAGACCAGCTTCGAAACGATGTCCTTCGCCGAGGTCCCCACCGGCAACTTGTACTCCCCCGGCGCCAGATAGCCCTCCAGGCTCTTCGCCTGCGGCGGAAGGCCGAACTGCTGCGGCTGGCTGTTCAGCGCGTTCAGGTCGTTCGGGTTCAGCCCTGCCGCCTGCGCGATCGTCGCCAGCGAGTCCGTGACCCGCATGCCCGCGCTGAGCGCGAAGTAGATCACCGGAGCCGTGTTCCCCGCCAGGATCGACGCCGCATCCGAGGACTTCATCTGCTTCTTGAACGTGAAATCACCCGGATGGAGGCTGGCGCCAGTGGCTGTGAAGGCGTTGAGGAAGGTATCAGCGTCCGCGACAACGCCGTCCTTCTGCAGCTCGTCAGCAACCGCGCGCGGCCCGGATCCCGGCTGCACTGTGATGCTGACCTGTCCGGATCCAGGACCAGGGTAGTCGCTGACCTTGTCCATACCGAGCAACGGGCGCAGGACGGCCGCGCCGAGGAAGCATGCACCGACAATGAGCGCCAGCGCGACGGTCATCGAGACGATCGCCTTGAACTGCCGAGAGCGGCGCCGGGGGGCCTTGACCACTTCGGCAGAAGCGAAGACGGCCTGATGGACGGTCGACTCCTCCGGACCGACGGGCGAAGGCGACTGGCCTAGGAGCGCATCGGCGGCTGCGACGACATCAGGCTCACCGACTGGGGCTCCGGCACCTGGGGCTCCAGTGTCTGAGAGCTGCAGTGCTGGATCGGCGACGTCGACGCTCGACCCTGCCTGGTGCCGAAGCGCAGCATTCCGATGGCGCCCGTCGAGGCCCTCCTTGGGTTCGGAGTCCCACATGCCGGTGCCCGGGCGTTCAGCGTCGGATCCAGCCCGAGAGGTGGCCTCCTGCGGCGCGGTGGCTCGGACCGCTTCGGCCCGTTTGATGACGGACGGAGCCGCTGAACCCGTGGCCGCGAGGCGGGGCGCTTGGGGCCCTGCCGATGTCGCACCGGGGGCAGTGCTCGAAGTGGGAGATTCCGGTGCCTCGCTGCGGGCGCTCGGAGCGCTCGGGTCGACGGCGGGCAGAAAGCGGGTGGTCTGGGCATCGCTGCCGCCAGTGGGGTTCGTCGGCCGCCGAAGGCCTCGCGCCACGCGCTCCTCAGCCTCGTACACGGGCTCGCCCTTCACAGCGAGGTGGCTGGACGAGGCGGGCACCGGCGCAGGCCAGTCAGCGAGGGTTCGGCCGGTGCGCGGGCGTGAGCGCGGAGCCGTATCCCGGGACGGGCTCGATGCGGGCCGAGCATCACTCGCACCCCGATCGCTGCCAGAAGCCGGCTCAACGTCGGGGTTCTCCGGGGTCGGCACTGTGGACGCGGGCCGAGATGGGGACGCGGTGGGCCGCACCGAGGACTGCGGCGTCGGATTCGTTCCAGACTTCCGCTGCTGGGTCTCGGTCACTGCACGCTCGCGGGCCCTGAGCTCGCGGCGGGTCAGAGGCCGGTCAGACGTGGGCCGGGTCTCATGGTCCTGAGGGTCCATCCTGGCTACGCACTCCTGTTCGGGTCGTCTCGGCGGATCCCCCCACCGTGCTCCGCCGCGGGCGGCACAAGTTCTCCGGTTTCGCCACGGCCACTCTTGAGCAGGTTCAGGGCATGCTCAAGGATGCCGACAGCGGCCACCTGATCCACTACCTTACGGTGGTCTCGCGTAGACAGGCCAGCCGAGCGAAGATTACGGTGTGCTTCGACTGTGCTGAACCTCTCATCGACGAGCCGAACCTCGCACCCTGAACCGTCCATGGCGAGCCGGTCGGCGAGGAGGCCAGCGAAGCTGCGTGCCAGCGCAGCCGAACCAGACTCCGATCCGCTCAGTCCCCGCGGAAGGCCGACGAACACTTGGACGGCGCCTCGTTCGACTGCTTCGCGCGCGACCAGTCTGACGTCGAAGTTCTTCTTCGGGTCCCGGGTGAGCGTCCGCACGGGACTGGCGAGAATCCCGTCCGGGTCGGAGGCTGCGAGGCCGACGCGGACGGTGCCGACGTCGACGCCGAGCCGCACCCCGCGGCCGAACGCCGGGGGCTGCCGATCAGCCGGGGGCTGCGGGTCAGGGATTCCGAAGGACATCTGCCTCCCTCAGCGGGCGGCCACGGCCGCTGCGACGGCGCTCAAGGCCTCGACGACCTTGGAAGCGTCCGTGCCGCCGCCCTGCGCGACGTCGTCCTTGCCGCCTCCGCCGCCCCCGAGGACGGCGGCCGCGGTCCGCACGAGGGCACCGGCCTTGACGCCAGCCTCTCGAGCCGCCTCGTTCGTCACGACGAGAACGACCGGCCGCCCGTTCGCGACGCCGGCCACCGCGACGGCCGCAGCCGGAGCGGATGCGCCGGTGCCGAGGCGTCCACGGAGATCGAGCGCGAGACCCCGCAGCTCGTCGGCCGAGCTGATTTCGCCGGCGTCGTGCGTGATGAGCCGCACTCCGGCGACGTCCTTCGCCGTGCCGACGAGGGCCGCGGCCGAGGCTGCCAGCTTCTCCTTGCGGAGCCGCTCAACTTCCTTCTCAGCGTTCTTGAGCTTGCCAAGGGTGGAGCTGATGCGCTCAGTGAGCTGTGCGGAGGGAACCTTGAACATCTCGGTGAGCTCGGACACGAGTGCGCGCTCCGCAGCCTGGTGGCGGAAGGCATCAAGACCGACGAAAGCCTCGACGCGCCGGTTGCCCGAGCCCACGGACTGCTCGCCGAGCAGTGTGAGCGAGCCGATGAGCGCGGTGGAATCGACATGCGTCCCACCGCACAGCTCCATCGACCACGGTCCGTTGATCTCGACGACGCGAACGCGCGAACCGTAGTTCTCGCCGAAGAGAGCCATGGCTCCCGCGGCCTTGGCCTCAGCGAGGGGCATCTCGGAGGTGTTCACGGTGAAGTTGTCGCGGATCGCGAGGTTCGCGACCTCCTCGATCTCACTCCGAGAGGCACCGCTGAGCTGCTCGCCCCAGGCGAAGTCGAACCGGAGGTACCCAGCCTTGTTGAAGGAGCCGCGCTGGACAGCCTCGGGGCCGAGGATCTGACGCAGCGCTGCGTGGACAAGGTGGGTCGCGGTGTGCGCTTGCTCCGCGGCGTGACGGCGTTCGCGGTCGACGGCGGTGCGCACGAGCGCGTCCGCGGGCAGCTCGCCTTCGCGGACGATGCCCTTGTGCACGCTGAGGCCCTTGACCGGTCGCTGCACGTCAAGCACCTCGACGACGAAGCCGTCGCCGCTGATGAGCCCGGTGTCCGCGGCCTGGCCGCCTGCCTCGGCGTAGAACGGCGTCTCTTCGAGGACGATCTCGACCTCGGAGCCGGTCTGCACGCGGTTGACCTGGGAGCCGTGGGACAGGAGGCCGCGGATGCGCGATTCCCCCTCGAGTTCGGTGTAGCCCGTGAAGACTGTGGGGCCCTCGGCGAGCAGATCCTGGAACGCGGTCAGATCGGCGTGGCCGCTCTTCTTCTCCTTCGCGTCGGCCCGTGCCCGCTTGCGCTGATCCTCCATGAGGGAGCGGAAGCCAGCCTCATCGACCCGGACTCCCGCCTCTTCGGCCATCTCGAGCGTCAGGTCGATGGGGAATCCGTAGGTGTCGTGCAGGGTGAAGGCTTCCTCCCCCGAGAGCGCGGTTCCGGACGCCTGCGAGACCTTGACCGCCTCTTCGAGCCGAGTCGTGCCCGCGGCGATCGTCCGGAGAAACGCCTTCTCCTCCGCGTAGGCGATGCGGCTGATGCGGTCGAAGTCCTTCTCGACCTGCGGGTAGACGCCCTTCATCGCGTCCCGCGAGGCAGGCAGCAGCTCGGGAAGGACTGGCTTCTCGACGCCGAGCAGCCGCATAGCGCGGACGGCCCTGCGGATGAGGCGGCGCAGCACGTAGCCGCGGCCCTCGTTCGAGGGGGTGACGCCGTCGGCGATGAGCATGAGCGCCGAGCGGACGTGGTCCGCGACCACGCGCATCCGCACATCGTCGGCGTGGTGCGGGTCTGCGTCGGTCTCGGCGGAGGTGTATTCCTTGCCCGAGAGCTCCGAAGCCTTGTCGATGACGGGGCGCACCTGATCCGTCTCGTACATGTTCTCGACGCCCTGGAGGATCATCGCAAGGCGTTCCATGCCGAGGCCCGTGTCGATGTTCTTCTTGGGCAGCTCACCGACGATGTCGAACTCGACCTTCGAACGCACGTTCTCGATCTGGTACTGCATGAACACGAGGTTCCAGATTTCGATGTACCGGTTGTCGTCCGCCGCGGGCCCGCCCTCGACGCCGTAGGCAGGGCCGCGGTCGTAGTAGATCTCGGAGCAGGGACCGGCGGGGCCAGGCTGGCCGGTCGACCAGTAGTTGTCGCTCTTGCCCATCCGCTGGATGCGCTCGACTGGAATGGCCGTATTGGCGAGCCAGAGCCGCTCGGCCTCGTCGTCCTCCTCGTACACCGTGACCCAGAGGCGCTCCGCTGGAAGGCCGTAGCCGCCGTCGTCAACGCTCTTGGTCAGCAGTTCGTAGGCGAACTTGATGGCGTCTTCCTTGAAGTAATCGCCGAAGGAGAAATTGCCGCACATCTGGAAGAACGTGCCGTGCCGGGCGGTCTTGCCGACCTCCTCGATGTCACCCGTGCGGATGCACTTCTGAACGCTCGTGGCGCGAGGGTAAGGCGGCTCTTCCCGAGCTGTCAGGTAGGGAATGAACGGGACCATGCCCGCAACCGTGAAGAGCAGCGAGGGATCGCTGGAGACGAGCGACGCCGAGGGCACCGCCGTGTGCCCCTTGCTGACGAAGTAGTCGACCCAGCGTCGAGTGATCTCGTGCGACTTCATGGCCAGTTGTTCAACCCTTCCGAAATTGTCCACACTGCGTCTCTACGGATCGGTGTGGGCGCGGCAGGCTTCCCGCCGCAACGTTCCATTGTGCCCTGTACGACCGCTTTGCCGCGAACGGACGCGCTCAGGCCTCTATGCCCAGGGCGTTGCGCAGCTCAGCTTCCCGCGCTGCCATGGCCCGCCGGACGTCTTCCGCGAAGTGGGCCGTACTGTCGGCAAGGCGATTTGCAGCCCGATTGAGACCACCGGACCGGGGCTCGTCGCGCAGCTGCTGCGCTGCCCGGTAGGCCAACGCTCCCACGGCCAGTCCGAGGGAGAGCCAGATCAGACTCCTCATGCCATGCCCCGTTCGTTCTCTGGTGGTTTTGTGGTTGCTGAAGTCCGGACCTGACGGCCAGACCCAATGGGCCAGACCCAATGGCCCGGACCCAATGACCCGGACGCATGACCTGGGCCTAACGGCTCCGGCGGCCTGATGGCTTCGCTGTACTGCCCCGCTGGGCCCACGCGGTCCGGACGCCGTAGGTGAAGGAGGCGACCTTGACGAGGGGGGAACCGACCGTCGCGGCGACAAGCGACGAGAGGGCGGAGACGTTTGCCGTCGCGTCGGAGACGTTCGCCGCGATCCCGTCGACCTTCTTGAGCTGCTCGTGGGTCGTCGATACCGTCGAGGTCACCTCGTCCATGAGCGGCGTGGCACCATCGGCAAGCGTCCGGATCGATGCGCGCAGCTCGTCGAATACCCGGCCGAGCTTGATGATCGGCACGGCGAGCAGCGCGACGAGGACAGCAAACACACCGGCAGCGATAAGGCCGGCGATGTCGGCTCCGGACACAGGTTCCTCCTAACGGGACAGCCGGGACGGCGTCCTTGGCTACCATACAGCGGGCGTCCGCAGGCGCCTGCCCATGGCGTTGCGCCGGCACCTTGGCTGGGTCGCACCCAGCGGACGTGACGGCGCAAACGGTGACGGCGCGGGCGTGGGGCGCTCGGGCGTCGAAGGGGCGTGGGGCGCGCGGGTGTTGACGAGACGTAGGGCGCGGGCGCAAAGGAGCCCGCGGCGCTCCCGGCCGCGGGCTCCTTTGCTAATCGGCTCGAGGGGTCGATGCCCCTCGGACCTCGAGTGGAATCAGCGCGCGTAGTACTCGACGACGAGCTGCTCTTCGCAGGTCACGGGAATCTCGGTGCGCTTCGGGCGGCGCACGAGGCGTGCCTGGAGGGCCTCGAGCTTGACGTCGAGGTAGCCCGGGACGGCCGGGAGGACGTCACGGTGGGCGCCGGCCGCGGCGACCTGGAAGGGCGCCATGGTCTCGGAACGCTCGTGGACGCCGATGAGCTGGCCCTCGCTCACCCGGAATGACGGGCGGTCAACGCGCTTGCCGTCGACCGTGATGTGACGGTGCACAACCAGCTGGCGGGCCTGGGCGATCGTGCGGGCAAAGCCTGCACGAAGCACGAGGGCGTCGAGGCGCATCTCGAGGAGCTCGATGAGGTTCTCACCGGTGAGGCCCTTGGTGCGCTTGGCCTCCTCGAAGGCGCGAGTCATCTGCGCCTCGCGGATGCCATACTGCGCGCGGAGACGCTGCTTCTCGCGGAGGCGGACGGCGTAGTCCGAGTCCTGCTTCTTGCGGGCGCGGCCATGCTCACCGGGGCCGTACGGACGGCGCTCCATGTACTTGGCGGCCTTGGGCGTGAGGGCGAGGCCGAGAGAGCGCGAGAGGCGCGTCTGACGGCGGGCACGAGTGCTCGACACGTGTGTCCTTTCGTAGTGCAACGGCTTGCGTGAATCCTGGCCTCCAGGTGGGAGAGCTTCGGCCCGTTGCTGCCATCAGCTGCCATCCGCGCTGCCTTCGCTGGACATGACCCTGCACAAGACATCTTGTGCAGGAGAAACGCCGTAGCGAAGAAACAGACACGCGACGTGCCAGACGGTGAACTAGCCTATCACGAACCCCGGACGATCGATCGCAGCCGCTCGAGGCGCGCGGCGATGTCCCGCTCGGCTCCGTTGGCGCTCGGTACGTAGTAGTCCTTGCCGACGAGATCGTCGGGCGGGTACTGCTGGGTCGCGACCGAGTGCGGGGCGTCGTGCGAGTAGACGTAGCCGGCTCCATGGCCGAGCCGCTGCGCGCCCGCGTAATGGGCGTCCCGAAGATGGGCGGGAACCCCGACGCCGCGGCCGGCTCGCACGTCTGCAATCGCAGCATTGATCCCCATGTAGGAGGCGTTCGATTTCGGCGCCGTGGCGAGATGGACAACCGCCTCGGCCAGGACTATCCGCCCCTCCGGCATCCCAATGAGCTGCACGGCCTGGGCCGCGGCGACAGCTGTCTGCAGAGCGGTTGGATCGGCCATGCCGATGTCCTCGGCGGCAGAGATGATGATGCGTCGGGCGATGAAACGAGGGTCCTCCCCCGCCTCGACCATCTTCGCCAGATAATGCAGGGCTGCGTCGACGTCGGAGCCCCGGATGGACTTGATGAAGGCGCTGATGACGTCATAATGCATATCGCCCTGGCGGTCGTAGCGGACCGCATGCACGTCGAGGGCCTTCTCCGTATGGCGCACCTCGAGGGTGACGGGCGCGCCTCTGCCGCCTTCGTCGTCGTGGGCTCCTTCCCGCTCCCCGACCTGTCCCTCTCGAGCCGCCTCGTCCAAGGCGACCGCAGCGGCAGCCTCGAGCGCGGTGAGAGCACGGCGGGCATCGCCTCCGGCGAGCCGCACGAGGTGCTCCGACGCTTCCTCGGAGAGGGCGACGGCGCCGCCCAGCCCGCGCGGATCCTCCACCGCGCGCTCGAGGAGTCCGCGGATGTCGTCCTCGGTAAGCGGCTGGAGGGTCAGGAGCAGGGACCGGGAGAGAAGAGGGGAAACGACAGAGAACGAGGGGTTCTCTGTCGTCGCCGCGACGAGCACGACCCAACGGTTCTCGACCCCCGGGAGCAGTGCGTCCTGCTGGGCCTTCGTGAAGCGGTGGATCTCGTCGAGGAACAGGACGGTTGTGATGCGGTGGAGATCCCGTGCGGTGAGCGCCTCGTCCATGACCCGGCGCACATCCTTGACGCCGGCGGTGATCGCCGAGAGTTCGACGAACTTCCGGCCGGGACCGCGCGCGATCACGTGGGCCAGGGTCGTCTTCCCGGTGCCGGGCGGTCCCCACAGGATCACCGAGCTAGGACCGGTGGGGCCGCCCGATGCCTCCGCGCCAGCCGCGAGCTGGCGCAGAGGCGAGCCTGGGCCCAGCAGATGCTGCTGGCCCACTACCTCGTCGAGGCTCCTCGGGCGCATCCGCACCGCGAGCGGGCTCCGCTGCGCCTCACGCCGTGCGCGTTCGGCCCGGTCCTCACGTCCTCTGGACCCGGACTCGACTTCGCGCACGCGGTCGACTCCGCCGTCGTCAACCGACTCGAGCCCGAACAGATCTTCCATCAGCACTACGCTACGCCGCTGGGGCGACAGTCAGGCGCGCGCCTTCTCCCCCACCGGCTTCTGCGGCGGGTTGCCCGCAGGCTCCTTGGCGGGATCGAGCTTGGTGTCGACGCCCGCCTCCTTGCGCTGCTCCGGGGTGATCGGCGCGGGAGCCGCCGTCAGCGGGTCGTAGCCGTTGCCCGTCTTCGGGAACGCGATGACCTCGCGGATGGAGTCCACCCCCGCGAGCAGCGCGACGACCCGATCCCAGCCGAACGCAATCCCACCGTGCGGAGGGGCGCCGTACTTGAAGCCCTCGAGGAGGAAGCCAAACTTCTCCTGCGCAGCCTCCTGATCGATGCCCATGACCTTGAACACGCGCTCCTGCACGTCGCGCCGATGGATACGGATCGAGCCGCCGCCGATCTCGTTGCCGTTGCAGACGATGTCGTAGGCGTAGGCGAGAGCGCTCGCAGGATCCTGATCGAACGTGTCGAGGAACTCGGGCTTGGGTGACGTGAAGGCGTGGTGCACCGCGGTCCAGGCGGAGTAGCCGAGAGCGACGTCGCCGGAAGCGACAGCGGCCTCCGACGGCTCGAAGAGCGGCGCGTCCACGACCCAGACGAAGGCCCAGTCGTCGGGGTTGATGAGCCCGGTCCGGTGGCCGATTTCGACCCGTGCCGCGCCGAGCAGTGCGCGCGACGGCGACTGCTCACCCGCAGCGAAGAAGATGCAGTCCCCCGGCTTCGCGCCGACTGCCTCGGCCAGGCCCTCGCGTTCGGCATCGGTGAGGTTCTTCGCGACCGGCCCGGCGAGCTCGCCGTCCTCCTTGAAGAGGACGTAGGCGAGGCCCTTCGCACCGCGCTGCTTGGCCCACTCCTGCCAGGCATCGAGCGTGCGGCGTGCCTGGGAGGCGCCCCCCGGCATGACGACGGCGCCGATGTACGGTGCCTTGAACACGCCGAATGTCGTGTCCTTGAAGAACTCGGTGAGGTCCGTCAGCTCGAGGCCGAAGCGCAGGTCAGGCTTGTCCGAGCCGTACTTCGCCATCGCCTCCGCATAGGTCATGCGGCGGATCGGAGTCTGGACCTCGACGCCGATGAGCCTCCAGATCGCGGCGACGATGCGCTCGCCGAGCGCGATGACGTCGTCCTGCTCGACGAAGCTCGCCTCGATGTCGAGCTGGGTGAACTCAGGCTGACGGTCGGCGCGGAAGTCTTCGTCGCGGTAGCAGCGGGCGATCTGGTAGTACTTCTCGATGCCGCCGACTTGCAGCAGCTGCTTGAACAGCTGGGGCGACTGCGGGAGCGCGTACCACGAACCCGGGGCAAGGCGCGCAGGCACAAGGAAGTCACGGGCACCCTCCGGAGTCGACCGGGTGAGCGTGGGCGTCTCGACCTCCACGAAGCCCTCGTCATGCAGAAGCTCACGGGCCACCCGGTTTGCGTCCGAGCGCAGCCGCATCGCGCGCGCGGGCCCCGGCCGGCGAAGGTCGAGGTACCGGTGCCGCAGGCGGGCCTCCTCGCCGACCTCTACGTGCTCATCCACTTGGAACGGCAGCGGCTCGGCGGTGTTGAGGACGGTCACACGGTCCGCGATGACCTCGATCTCGCCGGTTGCGAGGTGCGGGTTCTCGTTGCCCTCGGGACGCTTCTCGACCGTCCCGACGATCTGGAGGACGAACTCGTTGCGCAGCCCGTGGAAGACCTCCTCCTCGCGCACGACGATCTGGGCAACGCCGGAGGCGTCCCGCAGGTCGACGAACGCCACCCCGCCGTGGTCGCGGCGGCGGGCCACCCAACCGGCAAGCGTGACGGTCTGTCCAATGTGCTCGGCGCGGAGGGAACCGAGGTCATGTGTGCGCAGCACGGCGCTCCTCTTCAGAAGTTCTGGTCTTCGATGCGGTCAGGACCGGGACGTGCCGTCCGTACCGCTGGCCCATGGGGTGCGTCGACGGCGGGATGCTGGACCTGTCGGATATCCCTGAAAGTCTACCTGTCCTGCTTCGGACGGATCTGCGGCACGAGGTCCTCCGCTGGCGGAGCCCAAGACGAGGGATCGGCAGGGACCTGCTCCCCCGAACGGATGTCCTTGACCTCGTGGGTGCCGTCGTGATGCGCGAACCAGACGAACGGAATGCCTCGCCGGTCGGCGTACTTGATCTGCTTGCCGAACTTCTCGGCGCTCGCGGCCACCTCCGTCGCGATGCCCCTCGATCGGAGCTGGGCGGCAACCAGCTGCGCGCTCGACCACGAATCGTCATCGGCGAGGGCAACGAGGACCGCCGTCGGAACGGACCGCGTGGCGGCTGCGAGATCGGCCCCGATGATCCGGCTCACGAGCCGGGTGACCCCGACCGAGAGGCCGACGCCGGGGAATTTGCGATTGCCCTTCGTCGCGAGGGCGTCGTAGCGCCCCCCAGAGCAGATCGAGCCCAGGTGCTCGTGGCCTACGAGGACGGTCTCGTAGACGGTGCCCGTGTAGTAGTCGAGTCCGCGCGCGATGCTGAGGTCCGCGATTACGGTCCCGGGCGCCACCCCGGACGCTGCGCCGATTACCTGCTCGAGCTCATTGAGTCCCTCCTCGAGCAGCTCGTCCTGTACGCCGAGATCACGCACCCGCGAGACAAATGATGTGTCGTCCGTGCGGATCGAGGCGAGTTCGAGTGCCGCCTTGGCCTGCTCGGGGGTCGCTCCGAGTTCTTCGTGGAGGAGCTCGGCGACACGCTCGGGCCCGACCTTCTCGAGTTTGTCGATGCTGCGTAGCACCCCAGCGGTATCGGTCAGGCCGATTCCGCGATAGAAGCCTTCGGCGAGTTTGCGGTTGTTGACGCGGAGACGGAACGGCGGGATCGGAAGCGCTGAGAGGGCTTCGACGATGACGAGGGCGAGTTCGACGTCGTAACGGAAGGGCAGGGTGCCGTCACCGACCACGTCGATGTCTGCCTGCGTGAACTCGCGGGCGCGTCCCTCCTGCGGGCGTTCGCCGCGCCAGACCTTCTGAATCTGATAGCGGCGGAAGGGGAAGGCCAGGTAGCCGGCGTTCTCCACGACGTAGCGCGCGAACGGGACCGTCAGATCGAAGTGGAGCGCGAGGGCGTTTGCGTCTGCCTTGCTTGCGGCGTCCTCGTCGTCCTGGAGGCGGCTGAGGCCGTAGACCTCCTTGTCGATCTCGCCCTTGCGCAGCAGCTGACCCACTGTTTCGACCGCGCGCGTTTCGATCGACGAGAAGCCGTGGAGCTCGAACGTCTTCCGGAGCGTGTCGAGCACATGAAGCTCCACCAGTCGCTCTTGCGGAAGCCACTCGGGGAATCCGGACAGCGAGGCGGTACGTGCCATGGGGTCAATGCTCCTTGAGTGCGAACGGCGTGCGTAGACTGACTGATGCCCAAGTTTATGCGGTAGCCAGGGAGGTCGGTCCGCGTGCCAAAACGCAGCGCCCAGGAGGTGCGCCGCCGCGTGCAGCTCATGGAGGCCAAGCGGGCCCTCCGGCGCGGTCAGCAGGCTCGTCGCCGCCGCGACAACATCATCGCAGCGACCGCCCTCGTCGTAGCGCTCGCGCTGGCCGGCGTCCTGCAGGCGACGGTCTTTGCGTCGAATCCCACCGCCGAGCAGTACGCTGCCGTCCAAGCCGGGCTTGGATCGCCGTCGGCCTCGGCCAGCGCGTCGGCGACGCCGTCAGCTGCGGCGACAAATGCTCCCGGCATCCCGGCGGCGAGCACCGCGGCGGGGAAGACCTTCACCGGCAGCCTCGTGCTCAACACCGGCACTGTCGGCGTCCAGATCGACGGGACGAAGGCGCCACAGGCCGCCGCAGTCTTCAAGTCGCTCGCGGACAAGGGCACGCTCAAGGGGCGCGTGTGCCACCGGCTCACGACGAGTTCGACGGCGTCGATCCTCCAATGCGGTGCCGAGGACGCAACGGGCAAGTCGGACCCGACGTACACGTGGGGCCCTCTCGAGAACACGCCAGCGGACCAGAAGTACCCTGCGGGGACGATCGCCGTCGCCCGCACCTCCAACAATGCCTACGGCAACGGTCAGCAGTTCTTCATTGCCTACAAGGATTCGACGTTCCCGAACGATTCCGCGGGCGGCTACACCGTCGTCGGCCATGTGACGTCCGGCCTCGACGTGATCACGAAGATCGCGGCGGCGGGCGTCGCTCCCGGCGGCTCCTCCGCGGATGACGGGTCCCCGGTGACCCCAGTCACGATAGACTCATTCACACTGAACTAAGCCGCGGGCTACGCCCGTAACTCCAGTCCATCACAAGCGAAAGACTTCTAGCGGTGACCGAAAGTCAGCAACCCGACGACGCCGCAGCCCCCCAGGCTGCTCCCGTTCCCTCCGTTCCCTCGCCGGCGGCCTTCGCCAAGGCGAAGCCGAGTCCGGTGCCTTCGCCCGCACCGGCGGCTGCCCCCACCGCTCCAGCGGCTCCCGCAGCGGTCAATCTCGCCGAGGCCCGGAAATGGGGCCGCGTCGAGGGAGATGGCCACGTGTTCCTGACGGTCGACGGCGAAGAGCACTCGGTCGGACAGTACCCGGGGGTGTCCGAGGACGAGGCGCTCGCGTATTTCGCGCGCAAGTTCGAAGACGTGCTCGCACAGATCCTGCTCCTCGAGCAGCGTGTCTCGTCACATGCCGCAGCGGGCGACGTGCGCAAGGCGTCAGGCCATCTGCGCGCCCAGCTCACAGAGCGCGCGATGGTCGGTGACATCCGCGCGGCGGAGGCCCGGCTCGACGCCCTCGACGCCGCGGTCGCGGAAGCCGAGGCCGAGCAGAAGGCCGCCCATGAGAAGGCCCGGGCAGAGGAACTGGCAAACCGCGAGGCCATCGTCGCAGAGGCTGAATCGATCGCAGAGCAGGATCCTCAGCGGACTCAGTGGAAGACGAGCGGCGCCCGGATGAACGAGCTGTTCGAGGCGTGGAAGACGTCGCAGAAGTCTGGTCTCCGGCTTGGCCGCGCTGCTGAAGACTCCCTCTGGAAGCGCTTCCGCGCCGCCCGCACGCAATTCGACCGCCACCGTAGGGCGTACTTCTCCCAGCTGGACAGCGCGAACGCTGCGGCGAAGGCTGTCAAGGAGCGGCTCATCGCCGAGGCCGAGGCGCTTCAGACCTCCACGGACTGGGGCTTTGCTGCAGGCGAATACCGCCGCCTCATGGACGAGTGGAAGGCGGCACCGCGAGCCAACCGCAAGGAGGACGACGCCCTCTGGACGCGCTTCCGCGCGGCTCAGAACGTGTTCTTCGAGGCGCGTCAGGCCGCGAACGAGGCCGTCGATAGGGAGTTCGCGGCCAACCTGAGTGTCAAGGAAGCGCTCCTTGCCGAGGCCCAGCAGCTGCTTCCCATCACGGATGTAAGCGCGGCCAAGCGCGCGCTGCAGTCGATCCGTGACCGCTGGGAGGAGGCGGGCAAGGTGCCCCGCGCGGACATGGGCCGGATGGAGGCGGGCCTTCGGAAGGTCGAGGATGCCGTCCAGCACGCGGAGAACGAAAACTGGCGCCGGACCGACCCCGAGATCCAGGCCCGCACCGACTCGGCGCTCTCGCAGCTTGAAGCCTCGATCGCGAGCCTCCGGGACGAGCTCACCCGCGCCGAGTCCTCCGGCGACGCGCGGGAGGCGGCCAGAGCGCGCGAGGCGCTTGAGGCCCGCGAGTCTTGGCTCGAGACGCTTCGGCGCTCCGCGAGCGAGCTCGGCTGACCTGATCTGAGAGGCCCCGGCCCCCATTCGACGAGGATGGAGGCCGGGGCTTTCGCACGTTATCCACATGCGGCCTCTTCGGGCGCTCATCACCCTGCGCCAACAGGCATGATGGCTTCCATGCGCCACGCCCTCGTCCCCCTGCCGAAGTCTTCACGGCCTCTGCCCGCTGGCCGGCTCCCCCAGATCCTCGTGCCCGGCCGGCCGTTCACGAGCTCAGAACTCCAAGCCATGGCGAACGACGGGGTACTCCAGCAACTCGTCGGCGACAGCTACGCCCCGGCCACGAGTACGCCGACCCCTGAGCTGAGGGCAGCTAGCCTCGCTGCCATGCTCAACGCGCGCCTCAAGCGACGGACGGTCGTGGGCCGGATGTCTGCGGCCTGGATCTACGGTTGCGCACCCGCGCCGCCAGCGCCCGTGCTGCTCGTTCCGGCACCGCGACGGCTCTCGTCGACGGGCCGAGGGCACGGTGCCCTTGTCCACGAGGTGGTCTTGGGCGACTTCGACATCAGCGAGTTCGGGGCGATTCTCGTCACGAGCCCGCTGCGCACCGCCGTCGACATCGCAGTCCACTCGGAGGGCACACTCGCCGCGCAGACGCTGAGGCGACTGCTAGGACAGCCCGGGCTCGGGCTCACTTCCTCACTCGTCCGGAGGGCCGTTGAGACGCTGCCCCGCCAACCCCACAAGCAGCGGGCCCGAGATCTCCTTGCACGCCTCGCTGCTGCAGATTCCGGCAGCCGGTGAAGGCCTCAGGTCCGGCGGCGGTTTCCCGTGGTGCGGTAGACGTCGAAGACGCCGTCAATACGCCGCACGGCACTCAGGACGTGGTTGAGGTACTTCGGATCGCCCATCTCGAACGCGAACCGCGAGATGGCCAGACGGTCGCTCGACGTATGGACGTGGGCCGAGAGGATGTTGACGTGGTTCTCGGCGAGCACCCGCGTGACGTCCGAGAGGAGGCTCTTACGGTCGAGCGCCTCGACTTGGATCTCGACGAGGAAGACGCTCGACTGCGTCGGTGCCCACGACACCTCGACGATGCGGTCGGACTGCGCGCGCAGCCCCGCCGCATTCGTACAGTCCGTTCGGTGGACGGACACCCCGGAACCGCGGGTCACGAAGCCCAGAATCGGATCGGGCGGCACAGGAGTGCAGCAGCGCGCGAGCTTCACCCAGACATCGTCCACGCCCTTGACGATGATGCCCGAATCCGAGTACCTCGGCGGGGCAGAGGTCGTGGGGGCGATTGTCTCGGCAATGTCCTCTGCGGTACCGGCCGCGCCCCCAAGGCTGTCGACGAGCTTCTCGACGACGGATTGCGCCGACGCGTGCCCATCGCCGATCCCGGCATACAGGCCGGCAATGTCCTGATACCTGAACTCCTGCGCGACTGCCAGGAGCGTGTCGTGGCTCAGAAGGCGCTGAAGCGGGAGGTTCTGCTTGCGCATCGCGCGCGTGAGCAGCTCCTTGCCCTTGTCAATCGCTTCCTCGCGCCGTTCCTTGCTGAACCACTGACGGATCTTGTTGCGGGCCCGAGCGCTCTTGACGAAGTTCTGCCAGTCCTGGCTTGGACCCGCCCCTTCGGCCTTCGACGTGAAGATCTCGACGACGTCGCCGTGGTTGAGTTCGCTGTTGAGCGGAACGAGCTTGCCGTTGACGCGCGCGCCGATGGTGCGATGGCCCACCTCGGTGTGGATCGCATAGGCGAAGTCGACCGGAGTCGAACCCGCGGGCAAGGCCATGACCTCGCCCTTCGGGGTGAAGACGAAGACTTCCTTCGCATTGATCTCGAACCGCAGCGAATCGAGGAACTCCCCCGGGTCCGACGTCTCCTGCTGCCAGTCCACAAGCGAGCGAAGCCAGCCCATCTCGGCAGCCTTGCCCGTAGGCGTATGGGAGTTGCGGTTCGGCTGGTCCTTGTACTTCCAGTGCGCCGCGACGCCGTATTCGGCCCGGCGGTGCATCTCGTGGGTACGGATCTGGATCTCGACCGGCCGTCCGTTCGGGCCGATGACCGTCGTGTGGAGCGACTGGTACATGTTGAACTTGGGCATCGCTATGTAGTCCTTGAACCGGCCCGGAAGGGGGTTCCAGCGCGCGTGCATCGCGCCGAGCACTGCATAACAGTCCCGCACGGAGTCCACGAGGATGCGGACGCCCATGAGGTCGTTGATGTCGTCGAATTCCTTCTGGCGGACGATCATCTTCTGATAGATCGAGTAGTAGTGCTTCGGCCGTCCGGTAACCTCGGCACGGATCTTGGCTCCGCGCAGGTCTTCCGCGATCTGGTCGCGGATCACGCCCAGCTGCTTCTCCCGCTCAGGGGTCCGCGCACCCACCATGCGCACGATCTCCTCGTACACCTTGGGGTAGAGGGCCGCGAACGAAAGGTCCTCGAGCTCCCACTTGATGGTGTTCATGCCGAGGCGATGGGCCAGTGGCGCGAAGATCTCAAGGGTCTCCCGGGCCTTGCGCGCCGAGGACTCGGGCGACACGAAGCGCCAAGTCCGAGCGTTGTGGAGGCGGTCGGCGAGCTTGATGACGAGGACGCGGATGTCCTTCGCCATGGCCACGACCATCTTGCGGACGGTCTCGGCCTGCGCGGCGTCGCCGAACTGCACCTTGTCGAGCTTCGTCACGCCATCCACGAGCATCGCGACCTCGGGACCGAAGTCCTTGCGGAGCTGGTCGAGGGTGTAGGTCGTGTCCTCCACCGTGTCGTGCAGGAGGGCTGCGGCGAGGGTCGTGCCCGTCATGCCGAGTTCCGCGAGAATGGTCGCCACGGCCACGGGATGAGTGATGTACGGGTCGCCGCTCTTCCGCTTCTGCCCCTGATGGCTACGTTCCGCTACCTCATAGGCGCGCGTGATGAGGTCGAAGTCCTCGCGTGGGTTGTTGGCGCGGACCGTGCGGAGCAAGGGCTCGAGGATCGGCGAGTGCGCCGCAACGCTGCGGCCGGTGAGCCGCGCCAGCCGCGAAAAGGTACGATCCCGCCGGCCCAGCAGAGGGCGCTCCAGGAGACTATTCCCTCCCACCGGAGAGTCAGCGGGCGGCCGCGGTGGTGCCAACGCTGTGCGCGGACCAGCGCCGGCCGGGCCTGGGCTGGAGGGCACAGAGCCCGAGGCTGCTGGGTTGGAAGCTGCTGGGTTGGAAGCTGCAGAGTTGGAAGCTGTAGCTGATGCCGTCGGGGCGGACGCGGCGGGAGCGGCCGACGACGACGACCCACCTTGCGCAGGAGACTGGCCCCCCTGCGCAGAAGACTGGCCCCGCTGCGCAGGAGACTGGCCCCCCTGGGCAGGAGACTGGCTTTGGGCGCGAACCAGCTCCGGCTGGCCGTTGCCAGCCGACCCCGCTGACTGCGGGGCGCCGGACCGGGCCGGAACGGGCGTCGGGCGCTCCTCCACGCGAGCCTCCTGAAGGGTAAGAGGATTAATTCAGTCTATGCCTGTCGCAACATCGGGAAGAATCGCGCCCATTCCCCCGCGAGACACGTGTTCGCCGAGGGCTTCCGAGCGGTTGCTCAATTGCATACGGGAACGGCCCCTACGGCGACGGCCCGAGCAAGTCCCCTTCTTGAGGGAGCGGCTCGAGCCGTCGTCGTTCGCTTTGTCGATGTCCCTAGACCGCGGCAGTCGCGGGAGCGGACGCCCGTCTGGCAGCAACCTTCTCGGCCTGCTTTACGAGGTCTGGCTCCCGCTGGCGAAGCGCCGCGTACATCGGTGCCGCGATGAACAGCGTGGCTGCAGTTCCGACGAGGATGCCGACGAAGAGGGCGAGCGACAGGTCGCGCAGCGTACCGGCCCCGAGGAGCCCAGCGCCGATGAAGAGGATCGCGGCGACCGGCAGGACCGCCACCATCATCGTGTTGATGGAACGGACCAAGGTCTGGTTGACCGCGAGGTTCACCTCTTCCGCAAACGTCCTCCGCGAGGACGTCTTGATGTCGGCCGTGTTCTCGCGGATCTTGTCGAACACCACCACCGTGTCGTAGAGCGAGTAGCTCAGGATCGTGAGGAAGCCGATGATCGCGGACGGGCTGATCTCGAAGTTGCTGATCGCGTAAACGCCCTCGGTGATGAAGATCGTCACGAGCATGCCACTCAGCGCCGAGAGAGACATCTTCCATGTTCGGAAGTAGAGCGCCATGAGGACTGCCGCGAGCAAGACGAACACCAGGAAGCCGATGATGGCCTGATTCGTCACGTCAGCACCCCAGGTCGGGCCGATGAACGTCGACGTCACATTGTTCTGGTTCACGCCGTACGCAGTCGCGAGCTTGTCCCTGAGCTGCTGGGCCTGTGCCTCGGAGAGCTGATCCGTCTGGACCTGAATCGTGTTGCCGGCGACGGTCGTCACCTGCGGGGCGCCGCCCGCTACCACGGCGTGGACAGCGTTCTCGCCCGGCAACGTATCGTTCGTCTTTGCCGCCGAGATGGTGAACTGCGATCCGCCCCGGAAGTCGATGCTGAGGTTGAATCCCCCGCGGAGGATCGGCACGACGATTGCGATGAGCACCGCGATGCCGGCGATGATGAACCAGAGCTTCTTCTTGCCGACGAAGTCGTACGAGCGCTTGCCGGAGTAGAGGTCGTTGCCGAAGCGGGCGAGGGTGGTCGTCGACATCAGTTCTCCTCCTGGGAGCGCTCGTTGCGCTGGGTGCTCTTGCCTGCGGCAGCGAGATCCGCCTGTCCCTCGCCCTTTGCCTCGGCTTCGGCTGCCCGGCGCTCCGCGATCGTCATGCGGCGCCCCGCCTCACGCGCAGCTGCCGCATTCTTCGGCTTGAGCGACGACTGGGCCGCCGCGGAGGCCTCCCTCAGACGGCCCGCGCCGCGGTAGAGCGGAACGGCGCCGAGCTGGACTGGGTCGAGGCCGGAGAAGCGGTGGCCCTCGCCGAAGAACTTCGTCCGAGCGATGACCTGGAGCGTCGGATGGGTGAACATGAAGACCACGAGGAGGTCGGCGATCGCCGTGAGGCCGAGTGTGAAGGCGAAGCCCTGCACGTTGCCGACCGCGACGAAATAGAGCACGACGGCGGCGAGCAGGTTGACGGCCTTGGAGGCGAGGACCGTGCGCTTTGCGCGACGCCAGCCGTTCTCCACCGCAGAAACAAGGCCCCGGCCTTCCCGCAACTCGTCGCGGATCCGTTCGAAGTAGACGATGAACGAGTCCGCCGTCTGGCCGATAGCCACGATGAGGCCTGCGACACCGGCGAGAGAGAGCCGGTAGTTCTCCGTCCAGCCGAGAATGCTGATCGCAAGATAAGTCAGCAGGCCGGCGACGACGAGCGATGCGATCGTCACGAAGCCGAGCGCACGGTACTGGAACAGCGAGTAGACGACCACGAGGAGCAGGCCGATGATGCCTGCGAGAAGACCCATCTCGAGCTGCTGGGTCCCGAGTGTCGCGGAGATCTGCTGTTCACTCTGGATGTCGAAGCTGATCGGGAGGGCACCGAAGCGCAGCTGGTCGGAAAGCGTCTGAGCCGTCTGCTGGGTGAAGTTGCCCGTGATCTGCGGATTGCCGTCCGTGATGACCGCGAGGGCCTGCGGCGCTGAGAGCACCTTGTCGTCCAACACGATCGCGAACTGGGCCCTCGGGTCAGAGCTGCCCGTGCTGTTCGCTGCGCTGTAGAAGCTGTTGAGCCGCTGCGTGACGTCCTTGAACTTCTTCGTGCCGTCTGCGTTGAACTGGATGTTCACGGCCCATTGGTTGGTCACAGCGCCCTGCTGGCCCTGCACGAGACCGTATGTCGAACCGGAGATGTCCGAACCGGGGATCTCGACGGGACCCAGAATGTACTTCACCGCCGGATTGCCGTTCGCGGCAGGCTGGCACGTGACCAGCGGCTTCGAGGGATCCGAGCGCTGCGTCGACTCACTCTGCGGCTTCGTGCAGTCGAGCGCCTCGTACTGCTTGTACAGGGCGGCGGTAATCCAGTTGGTATCACTGGCGTTCTTCGGCGCAGCGGTCGGGTTCGGCAGCTGATTGTCCGGAACGAGCTGGTTCTGGGGCACGGCGCCCGGATTCCCGGCCGTCAGGACCGGACGGAAATTCATGTCTGCCGAGGCCTGGATGAGCTGGCGTGTCTGAGCCGACGGGATGCCGGGGAGGTTCACGACGACGTTCCGCCCGGATTCCGTGCTGATCTGCGCCTCGGACACACCCGAGCCGTCAACGCGCTGGCGGATGATCTGGACGGCCTGATTGAGCTGGTCCTGATTCACGGCGCCGCCGCTCGTGGTCTTCGGGGAGAGGATCATCTGCGTCCCGCCCTCGAGATCGAGCGCGAGCTTCGGCGCCCACGAGGCCTGACCTGCGATGGCACCGCCGCCGAGCACCGAAACGAGGGCGACGAACAGGACGACGAGCCAGATGAGCGTCCTGACTCCCGGCCGCTTGCTGCGGGAACGTGCCATGAGTTCCTTACTCCTGATGGAAACGAAACCCGCGCGCGGTCGCCCCGCGCGCGGGGGAGGCGAAATGCCCTACTTGCCTTCGCCTTCGAGACGCCGCAGGGTCTGCTCAGGCGTCTCGTGGAGCTGCGCCTCGGGGCGCTGGACCTCGGGGCGCTGGATCTCGGGGCGCGGTGCCGGGCGCTCCTCGAGGCTGGGCTCGGAGCCGGGAGCCTCAGCACCGATCTCGGTCTGGGTCGCCTCGCCTTCCGCGGGAACATGCGGCTCCACGACCTTCGAGACGGCCTGACGGTGGACCGTTGCGGTCGCGCCGGGAGAGAGCTCGAGGACGACCTTGTTTTCGGCGTCGTCGACGGACAGAATCCTGCCGAAGAGACCGAAGTTCGTCATGACCTCGACGCCGGGGACGAACTTCGTGCGCATCTCGGCCTGCTGTGCCTGTGCCTTCTTGTTGCGTCGGAACATCGTGAAGATGAAGAACGCGAAGATGACAAGCAGGAGGATGGTCATCAAGTCCATGGCTGAGTCCAATCTGTTGCTGGGACGCGCTGCCTAGGAGTGCGCGTCGGACCCGGCTGTTTCCGGGCACGGCATGACGTCCCGCCGTGCAGGATGTCTTATCTCAGTCTACGGGTAAGCGTCCCCAAGAGTTCCCGTCAGGCGCGCGGTGTCTCAGCCCCAGTCGGCGAGGAATTCGCCGTCGTTGGCGTCATCCTCACTCGCGGGGGCCGATCCGGGCCCGAACAGGGTTGCGCTGTAGGCGAACGCCGCGTCAGGAGGAAGCGGAAGCCCAAGGTGCTCGTAGGCGGCCGGTGTCGCGATCCGCCCTCGAGGCGTGCGCCCCATGAGCCCCTCGCGGACCAGATAGGGCTCTGCCACCGTCTCGACGGTCTCGGGCTCCTCGCCCACCGCGATAGCCAGCGTCGAAAGACCAACGGGCCCTCCCCCGAACTTGGTCACGAGTGCAGACAAGACCCCGCGATCCAGCCGGTCCAGGCCCTTCGCGTCCACTTCGTACATGTCGAGAGCGGCTGCCGCAGCTCGCGCATCGATCTGCTCGATGCGGTGGACGAGGGCCCAGTCCCGCACACGCCGCAGAAGGCGGTTCGCGATGCGAGGGGTTCCGCGCGAGCGGCCGGCGACCTCGGTGAACCCCGCGGACGTGACGCGCAGATCGAGCAACCCGGCAGAACGGCGCAACACGAGTTCGAGCTCTTCCACGGAATAGAACTCGAGGTGGCCCGTGAAACCGAACCGGTCGCGGAGCGGGCCAGGCAGAAGCCCTGCTCGCGTCGTGGCGCCGACAAGAGTGAAGGGAGGCAGGTCCAAGGGAATTGCCGTCGCACCGGCACCCTTCCCCACGACGATATCGACCCGGAAATCCTCCATCGCCATGTAGAGCATTTCCTCGGCCGGGCGGGACATGCGGTGGATCTCATCGAGGAAGAGGACTTCGCCCTCGGACAGCGAGGAAAGGATCGCAGCCAGGTCGCCCGCGTGCTGGATCGCTGGCCCCGAGGAAATCCGCAAGGGAGCATTCATCTCCGCCGCGATGATCATCGCGAGCGTCGTCTTGCCGAGACCAGGCGGCCCCGAGAGCAGCACATGGTCCGCGCTCCGCCCCCGCAGCCGCGACGCCTCGAGCACGAGCGAGAGCTGCCGCCGGACGCGCTGCTGCCCCACGAAGTCGTCGAGATGCTTCGGCCGCAGGGCCGCCTCGATCGCCCGCTCTTCCGGCTCCTCCCCGCTCGCGACGAGGGACGGCTCAGCCACGAGCGCCTGACTTCACAGGAGTCCTCGCGCCCTGCCCCAGCCAGCGAAGCGTGGCGCGCAGGATCTCCGGAACGTTCCCTGCTTCCGCGAGGTCCGGCTGGTCCTCGAGCGCCCGTTCGATGCTTGACGAGGCGTCCTTCTCCGACCAGCCGAGCGAGGTCATCGCCTCAACCACTTGGGGCTTCCACGCCGCCCCGGCGGGTCCAGCGGACGACGGCGCCTGCTCACCACCTGTTCCGAGCGGCACCAGCTTGCCCTTGAGTTCGAGGACGAGGCGAGCGCCGACCTTCGGGCCGATGCCCGGAACCTTCGTGAACGCCTTCGCGTCTTCCGAGTGGGCCGCGACGCGCACTGCCTCTGGGCTGTGCACTGCAAGAACCGCGAGGGCCAGTCGAGGCCCCACGCCTGCGACACCGAGCAGCACCTCGAAGACCTCGCGTTCCTCGGGCGAGGCGAAACCGAACAGCGTGAGCGAATCCTCGCGGACGACCATGAGCGTATGGACGGTCCCTTCCTCGCCCACTCGTAGGCCGGCGAGGGTCTGGGGCGTGGCCGAGAACGCCATGCCGACTCCCCCGACATCGATAACGCCCGATCCGAGCCCCACATGGGAGACCGCGCCACGGAGGAAGCTGATCACGGTGAGGGCTCCTTCTGCCGTCCGAACATATCTACGAACAAGTTACCGGGGTTGGGTGACAGAAAAGGCGAGGTGCGTCGGCGCGCCTTCGACTCTGCCGCTGGCCATTTCTCCGCGCTCCCCACTCAGCTAGGTCTTCCGACGAGCCCTAGATTCCGCTTCTGCCCACAACCTTTGGGCCGGCGTCAATGCGTTGGCGGTCATCGCCGTCGTCCTTCCCACCGCTGAGGGCGAGCCTGGTGCCGCCCCTCGCCACGCATGGGCGAGGGCAAGCGCGAGCGCATCCGCGGCGTCAGCCGGGCGGGGCGAAGTCTCAAGGCGCAGGATCTTGGTGACCATGCGCGTGACCGCCGCTTTGTCGGCCCGGCCGCTGCCCGTGACCGCGGCCTTGACCTCGGAAGGCGTGTGCAGGGCAACGGGGATGCCCCGCCGCGCAGCGGCCGCGATGACGATGCCCGATGCCTGGGCAACACCCATGACAGTGCTCACGTTCAGCTGCGAGAAGACCCGCTCGACGGCGACGACCTCGGGCTCATAGCGATCGAGCCATTCGTCGATAGAGCGTGCTATGAGGAGAAGGCGGGCATCAAGCGGTTCTTGGGCGCTGGTCCCGACCACGCCGACGCCGACGAGCGTCGCCCGACGGTCGCGTGCGACGTCGACGACGCCCAGCCCGCACCGGGTAAGGCCCGGATCAACGCCGAGGACGCGCAGCTGAGGGGGTTCGGCCCCGTGAGTCGATGCCACGGTGGAGGTCACTCGGCCTCGAGGGCCGCCATGACCTCCTCGCTCATGTCCGCATTCGTGTAGACATTCTGGACGTCGTCGAGATCCTCGAGCGCATCGACGAGCCGGACGAACTTGCGGGCGGCGTCGGTCTCGAGTCCGACCTCCATGGACGGCACGAACTCTGCCTCATCGGTGTCGTACTCGATCCCGGCGGAGTTGAGCGCGTCACGGAGGGCCTGGAGGTCGTTCGGCTCGGAGTAGACCACCCAGTTCTCGCCAGCGTCCTTGACCTCCTCAGCGCCGGCGTCGAGGACCGCCATCAACACGTCGTCCTCGGAGAGGCCGTTCTTCGGAAGGCTCACGACGCCCTTGCGCGTGAACAAGTAGCTCACGGAGCCCTGATCGGCCATGCTGCCACCGTTGCGGGTGACCGCGAGGCGGACATCCGCCGCGGCGCGGTTCCGGTTCTCGGTGAGGCACTCGATGAGCAGCGCCGAACCCTGGGGGCCGCGGGCCTCGTACATGATCTCGGTGTACTCGATGGCCTCGCCGGTCAGGCCCGCACCGCGCTTGATGGCACGGTCGATGTTGTCGTTCGGGACCGAGTTCTTCTTCGCCTTGGAGACAGCCAGGTCGAGGGCGGGGTTGCCGGACAGGTCAGGGCCTCCGAGGCGCGCCGCAACCTCGATCGTCTTGATGTACTTGGCGAACGCCTTGGCACGCTTGGCGTCGATGACAGCCTTCTTGTGCTTCGTTGTCGCCCATTTGGAGTGGCCGGACATGCCTACGCTTCTCCCTTGATCATGCGAATGAAAAGTTCATGGACCCGCCGCTCGCCCGTCACCTCGGGGTGGAACGATGTCGCGAGCAGGTTTCCTGAACGGACTGCCACAATTCTAGACCGGCCACCGAGCGTAGCCGTGTGGGACGCGTGCTCTGGATCGACCTCGGCGAGTACCTCGACCGAAGAACCCACCCGCTCGACCCACGGGCCGCGGATGAAGACCGCGTGCACAGGTCCGCCGGACTGGTCGATGTCCTTGAAGTCGAGGTCGGTCTCGAAGGACTCCCGCTGCCGCCCGAACGCGTTGCGCCGCACCGTGATGTC
This sequence comes from Sinomonas terrae, assembly GCF_022539255.1. NCBI lineage: Bacteria > Bacillati > Actinomycetota > Actinomycetes > Micrococcales > Micrococcaceae > Sinomonas > Sinomonas terrae. Next base: position 2,073,901 of record NZ_JAKZBV010000001.1, on the reverse strand, counting down.
CAGGCCGCCGAACGTCTCCTGCGGCGCGCCCGTGAGGTCCTCGGCCGGATCGGCGATCTCGTCCGCAAGCAGGATCATCCCCGCGCACGAACCGAAGACGGGAAAGCCTTCCCCGATCTTCTTGCGAAGCGGTTCGGCGAGCCCGAACGCCCGCGCAAGCTTGTCGATCGTCGTCGACTCCCCTCCGGGCACCACGAGGCCGTCAACCGCTTCAAGCTCCTCGGGGCGGCGCACCTTGACTGCCTGCGCCCCGAGGGACTCGAGAGCAGCGAGGTGCTCGCGCACGTCGCCCTGCAGCGCGAGGACGCCGACACGCGGCGCCGTCTCGGCTGTTGGATCCAAAGCGGGAGTGGGCAGCGAATTCACCCATCCAGTCTAGTCGCGGCGGAACCCGAGCCGCGTCAGGAACGCGCTGGCCCCGGGTCAGCAGGGCCGCGCCGGTAGCATGGACGGCGGACCGTGTGACGACAACAGATTGAGGATTGCACGATGTGCGGTATCGCCGGCTACTACGGGTTCGGTCAGGATCAGGCTCTGCTCGACGCTATGAACAGCTGCATCCAGCACCGCGGCCCCGACGGCGAGGGCTACTTCATCGATGATCCCCTCGTCGATTCGGAGGGCCACGGCGGCGTCGGTCTCGCTCACCGCCGTCTTGCCATCGTTGACCGCGCCCACGGCCAGGAGCCGATGATCAGCGCGGACGGCGAGACCGTCCTCGTCTACAACGGCGAGGTCTACAACTACCGTGAGCTGCGCGCGGAGCTCGAGGACCTCGGCCGGACCTTCCTGACGGTGTCCGACACGGAAGTGGTCCTCCAGGCTTATGAGGAGTGGGGCACCGAGGCGTTCGACCGCTTCAACGGGATGTTCGGCCTCGCGATTCTCGACCGGCGACTCGGCCGGCTCGTCCTCGCGCGCGACCACTTCGGCATCAAGCCGCTCTACTGGGCCAATGCGGGGACCGAGCGCGAGCCGCAGCTGCTCTTCGCCTCCGAGATCAAGCCGATTCTCGCGTCGGGGAAGATCGAGGCCAAGCCCAACGAGCGCATCCTGTACCGGTATCTGCGATTCCGGATCCACGACGATACCGCCGAGACGTTCTTCGATGGAGTGCAGAAGCTTCTCCCGGGCGAGATGATGACGATCGAGCTCGCCACCGGGCGCTTCCGCATCTCGAGCTACACACGCCTTCGTGAAGAGCTCGAGGAGCTCGCCCAGATCAAGACGCCGTACACGCCCGACGTCGTCGAGGAGTATCGCCGCCGCTTCACGGAAGCGATCCGGATCCGGCTCAACTCTGAGGTTCCTGTGGGCAGCGCGCTCTCGGGCGGCCTCGATTCCTCCGCCGTCGTCGTGACCATCAACCGCCTCATGCAGGAGAACGCGGAAGGCCTTGAGGCCGTTGGCGCGAAGCAGAACACGTTCAGTGCCGTGTTCCCTAACGCCATCAACGACGAAGAGGCCTACGCGGACGCGGCGATCGCGGTCTGCCGCGGCGGCATCGAGGCACACAAGATCAAGCCGACGCCCGAGAGCTTCGACGCGGACCTCGTCGACTTCGTCCGGACCATGGAGGAGCCCATCATCTCCTCCGGCCCCTACGCGCAGTACTGCGTCATGAAAGAGGCCAGCAAGCACGTCACCGTCCTCCTCGACGGCCAGGGTGCAGACGAGATGATGGCGGGCTACATCCCCTATTACTTCGCCTATCTTCGCCAGCTCAAGGACGAAGGCGACTTCGCTACGCTCGCCAAGGAGTCGTCGTCGAGCCTCGACATCTTCTACCGCCTCGGCCGCTTCCGCCTAAGGGGAATGGCCAGTGGCAAGAAGACCGTCTCGATGGGCACGCTCCTCAAGCGGGACTGGGCGCAGAAGTTCGGCGGCGAGTCGTTCGGGAACATCCCCGCAAACCTCAAGCTGCGCCTCATCGACGATCTCTTCGAGAAGTCGCTTCCCTCGCTCCTGCGCTACGAGGACAAGAACACGATGCGCTTCTCGCTCGAGGGGCGCGTGCCGTTCCTCGACAAGGAGGTCGTGAAGTACCTGTTCAGCCTCTCGGACGAGGCGATCCTCAAGGAGGGCTGGAACAAGCGCGTGCTGCGGGACGCGACGCGCGGCCTCCTTCCCGAGAAGATCAGCAACCGCCGCAACAAGATCGGCTTCACGACTCCCGAGGCGGAGTGGTTCAAGCTCATGAAGGAGCGGATCTACAAGGTCTTCATGTCGAACTCCTTCTACAACCGCCCCTACTGGGACCGCGAGCAGGTCCTCACGGCGTTCGAGGAGTACCTCAACGGCAAGAACGACGCCGACACGATGATCTTCTGGCGCCTCCTGAATGTGGAGCTGTGGTTCCGCGAGTTCATCGACAAGGACGAGGCGCCCGCCGACGTCAAGGCCGGCAAGAGCGACTACGAGGCCAATCCGGGCAAGGAGCTCGACATCGTCTCGGCTGACCGCACGTTCCGCCGCTACCCCCTCCAGACGGACGTCTTCGCTCGCTCGACCGAGCTTGCTCCTGCCGTGACCGGCTACGTGGACCGCTTCTTCAGTGGGCTTTCCGAGGCCCCGGAGGACGCGCGGAAGGCGGTGGAAGGGCACCCTTGGTACCTGCTGGTGAGCGAGAAGATCGTCGCCATCACGCAGGGCCGTTCGTTCCCCGTCTGGGAGATCGAGGTCTCCCCCGCGGCCCGCGTCCTGAGCAAGTTCGTGACCCGTACGCCGGCCGGGATCGGCCTCGGGAGCCCCTGGTCGATGCAGATCGCGATCAATGAGGTCGGCCTGCCGCTCATCGCCAAGGCCGCAGCGGCGTCCGTGGTCGGGAAGGTCCAGGGCAAGAGCGGCGTTTTCTACGACGTCGTGGGCCACAACATCAACGCGATCGACGGCGCCACCCCCTACAGCCTCGGGGCCGCCAGCAACTCGGTGAAGCTCGCGCCCAAGGATCCCGACAGCGTCGCCCGCTCCCTCAGCGCGGCGATCCGCGCGGCGCTCCCGGCCGAGGCTGTCGCCTCGTTCGGCGGAACCGCCATCATGGATGCGAACGACCTCGGCGTCGTCGTCATGGGGCACGACACAGAGCTGCCGAAGGAGACGATCGCAGGGATGTTCAAGGACAATCCGCAGGGCCAAGGGTCACAGGCCACCCCCATGTCCCTCGTGTTCGCCCAGGACTGACTGCCGCCTAACACCACTGCGGCCCCGGGTCCTTGCCCGGGGCCGCACTGCGTGAAAGGCTCCTTTCATGACCAATCCGCTCCTCGTTCCCAGCACGCTCCCCTACGGCCTCCCTCCGTTCGCCGAGATCACCGATGCGCACTATGCGGAAGCGGTCGATGCTGGGATCGCGGAACAGCTTGCGCAGATCGATGCCATCACCGGAAGCTCCGAGGAGCCTACGTTCGAGAACACGGCCGTGGCCCTCGAACGCTCAGGCAAGACGCTCCTGCGGGCGGTCGCTTCCTTCACGACGATGGTCTCGTCCCACGGAACAGACTCGATCCGCGCGCTCGAGACCGACATCATGCCCAAGCTCAGCGCCCATGACGACGCGATCCTCCTCAACCGCGCGCTGCGGGATCGCTTTGCCGCTATCGACACCTCAGGGCTCGAGCCGGAATCTGCAAGGCTCGTGGCGGAGTGGCTCAATGACTTCCGTCGCGCTGGAGCGGACTTGGACGACGCCGGGCAGAGCCGGCTTCGTGAGCTCAACGCGGAGCTCACGCGGCTTGGCACCGAATATGGCCAGCGCGTTTCGAGGGGGATCAACAGGGCTGCGGTCCTCGTCACTGACGAGGACGAGCTCGCTGGCATGTCCGCCGACGATCGGGCGAGCGCGGAGCAGGCCGCTCGCGCTGCGGGGCACGACGGCGGATGGCTCATCACGTTCATCCAGCCGACAGTCCAGCCCGTGCTCGCCGTCCTCGAGAGCCGTGGCCTCCGCCGCCGCATCTTCGAAGCCTCGATCGCGCGTGGCAGCTCCGGCGGCGACACCGACGTCCTCGGCCTGGTCCGCGAGATGGTGCGCCTGCGCGCCGAGAAGGCGGAACTCCTCGGGTATGCGAGCTTCGCGGACCTCGCCGTGGACGATCAGACTGCGCCCTCGGGCGCGGCCGTTCACGCCATGCTCGGGCAGCTCACTCCCCCGGCCGTGCGTAACGCCGCCTCGGAGGCCCAGATCCTGGCAGAGACGGCAGGGCATGACCTCGAGCCCTGGGACTGGGCCTTCTACTCGGCCCGGGTCCGGCGCGAACGGTACGCGGTCGACGAGCAGTCGCTCCGGCCCTACTTCGAGCTCGACCGGCTCCTGAAGGACGGGGTGTTCTTCGCGGCCGGCCAGCTCTACGGGCTCCGCTTCGAGGAACGCACCGACCTGGTGGGCTACCACGAAGACGTTCGTGTCTGGGAGGTCTTCGACGCCGACGGCTCAGGCCTCGGGCTGTTCCTCGGCGACTACTTCGCCCGGCCCACAAAGCGGGGCGGGGCGTGGATGAACGCCCTCGTCGAGCAGGCGCGGGCCACCGACGAGCGGCCGGTCGTCATCAACAACCTCAACATCAAGAAGCCCGCTCCCGGAGAGCCGGCGCTCCTCACCCTCGATGAGGCCCGTACCGCCTTCCACGAGTTCGGCCACGCGCTTCATGGGCTGCTCTCTGACGTCGAGTACCCCAAGTTCTCCGGGACGAATGTGCCACGTGATTTCGTCGAATACCCCTCACAGGTCAACGAGATGTGGCTGCTCTGGCCCGAAGTCGTCGCCAACTACGCGCGCCACTACGAGACAGGCGAGCCGCTGCCGGCCTCCCAGATTGAGGCGCTCGACGCCGCACAGCTCTGGGGAGAGGGGTACGGGACGACGGAATACTTGGGAGCGGCCCTCTTGGACCTCGCCTGGCATGGGCTCGCTGCCGGCGACGATCCCGGCGACGTGCTCGAGTTCGAGGCGCGCGCCCTCGCGGGTGCTGGAGTCGACGTTCCTCTCGTTCCTCCCCGCTACCGCACGGGCTACTTCCAGCACATCTTCGCCGGTGGCTGGTATGCCGCGGGCTACTGGTCGTACATCTGGAGTGAGGTGCTCGACGCAGACACGGTGGAATGGTTCAAGGAGAACGGCGGACTGACGCGGGCGAACGGCGAGACGTTCCGCGCAGAACTCCTTTCCCGTGGATTCTCACGGGATCCGCTTGACTCGTTCCGTGCCTTCCGCGGCCGGGACGCTGACGTCGCTCCGCTGCTCGCGCGCCGCGGTCTCGCCTGAATCCAGAACGACGCCGGCCCGCACCTGAACTCCTCAGGCGCGGGCCGGCGTCGCCATCTCGAGGCCGATCCGGGCCGTTTACCAGCCGTGCTCGCCGAGGCGGTGGGGCGCCGGGATGTCGTCGACGTTGATGCTGCGGGCCAGCGTCACTTGCCGGTCCAGCTGCAATCCCGGCGGAGCCCGCTGGTTTGACTAGCAGTCGGCAATGAACGGTGCCCGCGGCGACGACCCACGGGCACCGTTCTCATTCCTTGCGCTTCTACCGATCGATCCTGGCTTCCCTTGCCCCGGCGAAGATGACAGAGACGATGAAGCTCAGCACGCTCAGCCCGACCACGACCAGAGCCGTCCCACCGAAACGGGCGGCTTCTGGCTCGGGCGTCATGGCATCGGCCGCGTCGATCTTCGCACCTAGGACCCACCAGACATAGGCTGCAGCGGCCGTGCCGAGGACGACCGACAGCACCATCGCGGCGTAGCTCCACGTCGTATGGGCACCGGCCCTGGCCAGGATAAGCGCGGTCACGATGAATGCGACCAGACCCAGGAGGACCACAACGTTACCCAACAGGAATGCGGCGAGAGCCACAGTTGCCAGAATGGCCCATCCGAGAATTGCCCGGACCGGTCCCAGGCCACCCAGGAGCAGCCTGCCCAGCCAACGCTCCCTGAGGTGTGCAGCCATCCGCAGCGCCCCGCGGCCGGCTTCCGTCTCGGCGGCCGGGCCACGCGCCTTGGCCTCGTTCAGATCGCGCTGCCACTCTTCGGCATAGCGTGGTCGATCGTCCACCGGAGTGTGCCTGATGGCCCGCCGAATCTGGTCATCCGAGTTGCTCACAATGTCCCTTCAGCCTTCTCCGCGATCATCGTCCGAGTCGCTCCATCGCCCATTCGCGGCCCTCAGGAAGCAGGGAGTAGAGACGTCTTCGCGGACCCGGACGCCCCGTTTCGTCCTCCCAGAATGAAGTAACGAATCCGGCTCTCTCCAGCCGTTCCAACAGCGGGTAGACGGTGCCAGTGGGCTTCCCTGACTTGGAGGAGATCAGGAGCCCCCACTGCGCGCCGTCCGACTCGAGGAAGCAAGTCAGAACCGACCGAAGCGCTGGCGTGAGGCGCAGGTAGGTGCCCATGCTCAAACTATACATATAGGAACAGACGAAGAATCGGAGTTCCCTGTACCCGTCCGAGGTGCAGCAGGAGTGTCTTGATGAGGCTGCGAGCGTCGAGCCGGCGATTCATGCAAAAGCATCATGATCCCTTGCAGCGAAAAGGACGCCACGGACAGCAAGTCCGTGGCGTCCTTTTCGTAGGGGCTCTACTTACCAGCCGCGCTCTGCGAGGCGGTGGGGCGCCGGGATGTCGTCGACGTTGATCCCGTGGTCCAAGATTGACAACCGGTGGACCCTGCACGAGCTCCATCCGTATCACGTCCTGATTCATCAGATAGAGGATGAGGACGGCGGCGTTGGCCATCAGGGAAGCGCCCTTGGAGCCGTTCAGCACATAGTCTTCCCGGCTCCCGGGGGTGTATGTAATGTACACGTTTTGCGTTCGTTTACGAGGAAAAACTGCCTGCGAATTCAACACAAACAGGCCCATTCCACTGCGATCATCACTTGTTCATAGACTGTCGAGTTCCGCCAGTTCACACGAGCCAAACTCGATGATGAGGGCGAGGGAAAGAGCGGGTGGTACTTCTACAGGCCATCTCCCTGGACCCCGAGCACATCAACGAGGCCGGGCACGGAATCCAGGCGAGCCGTAGCAACTTGACCTCACGGCGGAGTCACCATGCAGCCCAACATGCATGCAGGAAGCCCAGCCACGTTCGAGCGCACCAAGGCCTTCGTCGAGAACATGGGCGAGGCGCTGGACATCGCAACCGGACGCCCATCACCAATCAGCAAGTTCCATGAGCTGCTGCATCCACCGACCAGCGGCGAGCTCAGGACCGAGGCGCATAGAGCACCAGGCGATCAAGACCCTCTTGCCAGCACTGACTGCACACTTCACCGCAGCCGCTGCGCACATTCCACTCGGAGGCCCCGTCCAGGCCCAGGCGCGCTTCAATAAGGGGTATCTGCTGAAGCAGACGGGCCTTCCACGGTCTGCGCCCGCTGATCGGAACCGATGTCGCCCAACGCCCCCTGAAGAGCGCCGATCGCGGCCGAGGCGATGATGCCCCGGTCTGCTGGCGGGCAGCCCACGCCCACCCAGTGCAAGCACGCGGCGTCGAGGAAACCGTAGAAGGCCCGGAGCGCGTAGTCGTATTCGCGCCCCCGCGGAGCTGCCAGAAGCTGCCGTAACCGCTGGACGTACTCGCTTCTCGCTTTCGCCCGTACCGCTGCTGCTTCGTGGGGTTCGGAATGCACAGGAAGCAACGGGGCAGCCCAGCCGGAAGGATGGCTGGCGATATGGTCGAAGTACACGTCGAGCGCGACACGGAGACGGTCGCCGGGCGTCGCATCGGGAGGGATGGCGGCGAGCGCTTCGCGCTGTCTGGCAGAAAGGTCCTCGATCGCCTGCTCGACCACGGTCGTGTAGAGCCTGGCCTTGTTGCCGAAGTACTTCAGCACGAGGGCCTCGGAGGCGTCGGCGTCCGCTGCCACTCGGGACAGCGCCACCTGATCGTAGGGGGCCTCCGCGAAAGCCAGCCTTGCGGCCTCGAGGATGGCCTCGCGGCGCTCCTCCGGGTCGAGGCGACGCCTCGGATGCCTGTCCCTGCGAACCACTTTGCGATCCTATCTCACCGCCGTTAGACTCCATCTTAGTGAGTCTGAATCACTAGGGAGACTGGATGGACTTGGACTGGGTTCGTAACTGCGTGTGGTGGCACCTCTATCCGCTCGGGTTCGTGGGCGCGCCGATCCGCGACCGCGCGCAGGCAGACGCAGATCCTGGCCGCGCGCAGGGGATGTCCGGCTGGCTGGACTATGCGGTGGAGCTGGGTGCCTCCGGTCTGCTGCTCGGTCCCGTCTTCGCGTCCCAGACGCACGGGTACGACACGACCGACCACTTCCAGATCGACCCCCGGCTCGGGGACCTGAAAAGCTTCGACCGGTTCATTGGGGCGGCCCGCGGGCGGGGCCTTCGGATCATGCTCGACGGCGTGTTCAACCATGTCGGCCGGGACCATCCGTTCGCGGTCGATGTGCGGACGAACGGACGCAAGAGCCGATATGCGGAATTCTTCGACATCAGCTGGGCGGGCGACGTTCCGGAATTCGCCACCTTCGAGGGTCATGACTCCCTGGTGGCGTTGAATCACAGGAACCCGGATGTCGCTGACTACGTTGCCGACGTGATGCGCTTCTGGCTGTCGAAGGGCATCGACGCATGGCGTCTGGATGCCGCCTACACAGTCGATCCGCGCTTCTGGGCCAGAGTCCTGCCCGCGGTTCGCGCCGAATATCCCGAGACTTGGTTCGCGGCCGAGGTCATCCACGGAGACTACGGTGGCATTGTGCGGGAGTCGGGTGTCGACTCAGTCACCCAGTACGAGCTCTGGAAGGCGATCTGGAGCAGCATCCTCGACCGGAACTTCTTCGAGCTGGACTGGGCGCTCGATCGCCACAACGGCATGCTCGACACGTTCGTCCCGCAGACATTTGTCGGGAACCACGATGTCACCCGGATCGCGAGCAAGGTGGGCACGGATGGCGCGGTCCTTGCGCTCGTCGTGCTGATGACCGCCGGCGGAATACCCTCCATCTATGCCGGCGATGAACAGGGATTCGTCGGAGTCAAAGAGGACCGTGTCGGCGGCGACGATGCTATACGTCCGGCCTTCCCGACGGATCCGAACGGCCTCGCGGATTGGGGATACTGGCTGATGGGCATCCACCAGAACCTCATCGGGATCCGGCGACGCCATCCGTGGCTTGTCACGGCTCGCACGCATGTCCGGGAGCTGACCAACGAGCGGTACGTCTACGAGACCGTCGCGTCCGACGGCAGCGACTCGCTGCGCGTGGAACTCGACCTCACTGATCGTGCCCGAGCAGCTGTCCATAGCAGGGAGGGAGGCCGCCTGTTCGCATTCCCGTGATCCCGGGGGATTCCTCCGGACCGTCATGGCCACTGTGCCAAAGGACGACACGGCGCTCGTGAACCTCTACGCGAACAAGGGCGGAGCCGACCCGCTACTCGTCGCCTGCGCCCTAGACGGGATGCAGGAAACCGCCGACCAGCTCTTCGGCCCGAATTGGATCATCGTGTCGAACGACAAGGCCGTCCGCGCGAAAGCCTCAGAGTTCGGTGTCGAGTCGTTTACCCGAGAGGAGTTCGCTGCTCGGACACAGGGCCGCTGGGATGATTGAGGGGCATCCAGCACCGGTTCGTGCAGCAACCAACGGATTCAAGCGTCCTCCGCCTCGTCGAGCTGCCGGCGCAGGTTCCGGACCTCTGCTTCGGCAGCGGCGAGTCGAGCCTCGCTCTCCTTCCGGTCGAGGTCCGACGCGGCCGATGCCGGGCTCCTTCTCCGGACAGACCAAGGTGCGCCCGGGAGCCTTTGCGGTGAAACGTCTTACACCTGCTGGCGATCCCAGCCGTCGAGCGCCGTCAGCGCGCGAGCAGGATCCAGGACCAGGCCGGCCAGACCGCTCGCCTGACGAGCCCATCGCACTGGATCCTCCCCCTCATTGACGCGGCGAGGACGGCGGCATGAATCGGGCCAGCCTGCCAGCCGCCGGGACGGGGGCATCGGAAGCGCCCTCGAGGACCGGGGCCGCCATCTTCACCCAGTGACCGTCCGAGGCCTCAGGGAGCGGTATGGCGACCTGCTGGACGCTCTCGATAGCGTTCCTCCCCAGCGCCTGCGAAAGCCCGCCCGGGTCCTCGTGGTAGTTCAGATAACGGGCGACGTCAACGCCCGGAGGACCGACCTCGTCGAGAACGACGTCGCCGACGAAGTCGCTTGGGTCGACAAGCCAGCCCTCCCGCACGACGACGGTCGGCTTCAGATGAACGCTAAGCGGGAGCCGCTCCTGCTCAACTCTTCGATGACCTGCATGCCCGTCGTTCAGGATGCAGAGGTACACGGACCGCTCGTCATCGTGGAGCCGATCCACCGGCTTCGGATCTCCGGGCTCGAGCAGCCTGCAGTGTTGGTCGTAGTCGGTGCCGAACTCCTCGTAAGTCTCGCACGTCTCTGGGCCCATCAGGATCGAATCGATGTCTCGATCGAAGTCGATCCGGTAGCCGTTCAGGATCTCGAAGCCGTCGCGGGCGATGTCGCCCCAGTAGATGACCACCGGCGCTTCCCGGATCCACACGAACGCCGCTGGCGTCTTCCCGCCCTTGCCGACGCCCTCCACCGAGACGCCTCGGGTGAGCGGCGGGAAGTGGATGGCGGTGTCCTTGTTCTCGGAGATAACGACGATATCGGGCAGATAGGCGGCCGTGAAGCTGTCGCCGACGGTCGCCGAGTCGTTCACACGCTTACCGGCCGCGCGGTGATCGGGGTCGAGGTAGGTGAAGTGAATGCGTGGCGCATGGCCGGGCAGCAGCCCGAGGTCGTCGAGGCCGGTGAGCGCCTGCACGCCGGCCCGGTGGTTCTGCAGCTGACATTCTGGGAAATCCTCGCGGTCGTGTGGACCTCGCTCTCACCGGAGGTTAGGCAGGAATGCCTTGCATGGCTGGGCTCTGGATCGCTCTCCTCGAGGTTCAGAACCTCAGAGGGGCCCAAATCGTCTCAAGCGCGCTACGGTCCACGTATGCTCGGGCGTGTGAGCGCCCACATATCTTGAGATGCCCAGCGGCATACGTCGCCGGATCGGCGCACGAGAGAGCTACGTTCTCGACCACGGGTTCGATGCAAAGACCGTTGGCGTGGATTGGTGGAACTCACGACTTGCGAGCCACGGGCTGCATCAGATGGTGCAGGTCTTTAAACACGGTCAGCTTGGCCGCCTGACGCGCGGCGACCTCTTTCAGCTGGGGCGGGCCGCCTCTGCCCCTCTCGCTGCGGAAGACGACGTGCTCACATTCCTCTGGCACGTACTGGCCTGGGGAACCGGCGCTAGCCAGCGCGGGAATGAGAAGAGGATTCAGTCTTTCGCACGACCTGCAGACCGGGCGCGCAACGTGGCCCTTCTCAAGCGCGCGACCGAGCTGGCACTCGACGGCGATCCCGCAGGAGCCTACAGCTCGCTCATCCGACGCGGTGGCGGACAGATCGCAGGCCTTGGGCCTGCATTCTTCACAAAATTCCTCTACTTCGCTTCGGAGGGCACTACGGGTACGCGATGCCTCATCCTCGACGCCCGCGTGGCCAGCCGCTTGGCCCAGGCAGGGTGGACGTCACTCCCTCACTCGGGTCCGAGCTACAGCTACAACTGGTACACGGACACGTACGTAAGCTACTGCGAACTGCTCGCAAGGTGGGCAAACGAGGAAACAGCCCGCTCCAAGTCTGAGGTCTGGCCGGATGAGATCGAGCGGGCCCTGTTCTCCGGCGACGACGGAAGCTAGGGCTCCCTGCTAGACCGTGTCAGCTGGTTCGTCCTCCAATTGAATCGCGCTAATTGCTTCGGATGGAGCGTCCGGTTGCACCAAGGCATCCCGAGCGTCGATGGACACCCATCTTGGACCACGGCATCAGTCCCGACCGCAGCGCCGAAACGAACAAGCCCACGCTGCCAAACAATGGCGGCGTGGGCCTGAATCGCCTCGCTTACCAGCGTTTACCAGCCGCGCTCTGCGAGGCGGTGGGGCGCCGGGATGTCGTCGACGTTGATGCCGACCATGGCCTCGCCGAGGCCGCGGGAGACCTTGGCGATCATGTCTGGGTCGTCGAAGAAGGTCGTGGCCTTGACGACGGCGGCCGCGCGCTGGGCGGGGTTGCCGGACTTGAAGATGCCCGAGCCGACGAAGACGCCGTCGGCGCCGAGCTGCATCATCATCGCCGCGTCGGCGGGGGTCGCGATGCCGCCGGCGGTGAACAGCACGACCGGGAGCTTGCCGGTCTCGGCGATCTCGCGCACGAGCTGGTACGGGGCCTGAAGCTCCTTGGCGGCGACGTAGAGCTCGTCCTCGGCCATGGTGGTCAGGCGCTTGATCTCGGCGCGGATCTTGCGCATGTGGGTGGTGGCGTTGGAGACGTCGCCGGTGCCGGCCTCGCCCTTGGAGCGGATCATGGCCGCGCCCTCGTTGATCCGGCGCAGGGCCTCGCCGAGGTTGGTCGCACCGCACACGAACGGGACGGTGAACTGCCACTTGTCGATGTGGTTCTCGTAGTCGGCCGGCGTCAGGACCTCGGACTCGTCGATGTAGTCCACGCCGAGGGACTGCAGGACCTGGGCCTCGACGAAGTGCCCGATGCGGGCCTTGGCCATGACCGGGATCGAGACGGCCTCGATGATCGAGTCGATCATGTCCGGGTCCGACATGCGGGAGACCCCGCCCTGGGCTCGGATGTCCGCGGGGACGCGTTCGAGGGCCATCACGGCTACGGCGCCGGCGTCCTCCGCGATCTTCGCCTGCTCGACGTTGACGACGTCCATGATGACGCCGCCCTTGAGCATCTCCGCCATCCCGCGCTTGACGCGGTCACTGCCGGTGGTCGGTGCCGAGGAATTTGCTTCAGTAGACACGTGCTCGTCTTTCTTTTGGCTGCTGGCGGACGGTCGGAGGGATCCGGCCGTCATGACAGGGAAATCCTTGGGGTGGCTCCCAGTCTATCGCCGCACGAGCAGGGATGTGATCGGTGCGACGCAACAGTCGCAGCAAGGCCGGGATAGGCGACTGCACAGGCTCACCGGCGTCAGGCCGAGCCGGACTCCGCCCTCGTCTGAGAGCGGACAGCGACCACCCGCTGGACGATCGTCACTGCGCTCGCGACGGCAAGGACCGCGAGGGTCCAGAACAGGAACGGAGTCGGGAGGCCGAGGCCGCACAGGCCTGCGACGACCAGCACCGAGACAAGCCGCTCCGCGCGCTCAGCGATGCCAACGTTTGCCTCGTATCCGAGGGACTCCGCCTTCGCGCGGGCATACGAGACGAGATTTCCGAGGAGGATACAGACGACGGCGAGGGCGCCAGTTCCGCCGTCGTGCCCCCCGCCGTAGAACCAGAGCGCGAGCCCCAGGAAGATTGCATCGTCCTGGACCCTGTCGAGGGTGGAGTCGAGGAAGCCTCCCCAACGGCCCTTCCGGTTCGTGAGGCGCGCCATGATCCCATCGAGGACGTCCGAGAAGACGAACACGGTGATCGCCACGACGCCCCAGAACAGGTGGCCGAGCGGAAACAGGATCAGCGCCGAGGCACTGACGCCGGCGGTCCCGACGAAGGTCACGAAGTCCGGCGAGATCCCCGCGCGGAGCAGGGCGTTGGCCAGCGGGGTGAAGAGCCGCGTGAACAGCGCCCGTGCGTGTCTATTGAGCACCCGCGCCCTTTCCTTCCACGAGCACCCCGTCCTCGGGCCAAGCTTCCGCGAGGAGGCCCCTCGTCTCATCCAGAGTCTGGGTGATCTGCTTCGTCTGGGCGATGATCGGCAGGAAGTTGCCGTCCCCTCCCCATCGGGGCACCACGTGCTGGTGGAGATGGGCTGCGATCCCGGCACCCCCGGCATCGCCTTGGTTGATCCCGAGATTGAAGCCGTGGGGACGAGCGACCTTGCGGATCACTCGCATGGCCGTCTGCGTCATCGTAGCCATCTCCTCCGTCTCTTCCCGCGAGATGTCGGTGTAGTCGGCCACGTGGCGGTATGGACAGACGAGGATGTGCCCGGGGTTGTACGGGTACAGGTTGAGGATGGCGTAGCAGGTCTTGCCTCGGTGCACGATGAGCGATTCTTCGTCGCTCCGCCCCGGCGCAGCACAGAACGGGCACTCCTTGTCCTTGTACTGGCCCTGTCCACCCTTGATGTAGGCCATGCGGTGTGGAGTCCACAGGCGCCCGAAGGCATCCGGCGTTCCGGGCAGCTCGAACGAATCCGTCACGTCGCTGTCTGATCCTTCGACGTCGGTGACTGATCGCGCCCCCTGATCCTGAGCGCCCGTGGGCTCGGCCATATCAGAGAGCCCTCGTCCGCACGGCCTCGACAATGCGCTTGACCGCCTCTTCGACCGGCACCCCGTTGTCCTGGCTTCCGTCACGGAAGCGGAACGACACGGCCCCGGCCTCTGCATCCTCGCCCCCGGCGATGAGCACGAACGGCACCTTGTCCTTGCTTGCCGTGCGGATCTTCTTCGGGAACCTGTCGCTCGAGGCGTCCACCTCGGCACGGATGCCTTCCTTCTTGAGGCGGGCGACGACGTCGTACAGGTAGTCGTTGAAGGCCTCGGCGACCGGGATGGCCACGACCTGGACGGGAGCGAGCCACGCGGGGAAGGCCCCCGCGTAGTGCTCCGTCAGGACGCCGAGGAAGCGTTCGATCGAGCCGAACTTCGCGGCGTGGATCATGACGGGCTCCTGGCGCGTCCCGTCTGCAGCCTGGTACTCGAGGCCGAACCGTGCGGGCTGGTTGAAGTCGTACTGCACGGTGGACATCTGCCACGTACGGCCGATCGCGTCCCTTGCCTGGACCGAGATCTTCGGGCCGTAGTACGCCGCCCCACCCGGATCCGGAACGAGCTCGAGGCCGGTCTCGCGGGCCACGCGCTCGAGAACCGCCGTGGCCTCTTCCCACTGCTCGTCGGTGCCGATGAACTTGTCCGACTCAGGATCGCGGGTCGAGAGCTCGAGGTAGAAGTCGTTGAGCCCGAAGTCGCGCAGGAGGGAGAGGATGAAGTTCAGAAGGTGCTTGACCTCGTCGGGAGCCTGCTCTTTCGTGACATACGAGTGGGAATCGTCCTGGGCGAAGCCGCGGACACGCGTCAGGCCGTGCACCACGCCCGACTTCTCGTAGCGGTACACATGCCCGAACTCGAAGAGCCGCATCGGCAGTTCGCGGTACGAGCGGCCGCGCGAACGGTAGATGAGGTTGTGCATGGGGCAGTTCATCGCCTTCAGGCGGTAGTCCTGCCCGGGCTTGACGATGTTTCCTTCCTCGTCACGCTCCTCGTCGACGTGGAGCGGCGGGAACATGGTGTCGGCGTAGTACGGGAGGTGGCCCGAAGTGTGGAACAGCCCATCCTTCGAGATATGCGGCGTCCCGACGTACTGGAAGCCCTCTTCGATGTGCCGGCGGCGGACGTAGTCCTCCATCTCGCGTTTGATGATGCCGCCCTTGGGATGGAAGACCGGCAGGCCCGAGCCGAGCTCGTCGGGGAACGAGAACAGGTCCAGTTCAGCGCCCAGCTTCCGGTGGTCGCGACGCTCCGCCTCGGCGATGCGCTCCTGGTACTCCTTGAGCGCTTCCTTTGTAGGCCACGCCGTGCCGTAGATGCGCTGGAGCTGCTTGTTCTTCTCACTGCCGAGCCAATAGGCCGCTGCGGAGCGGGTGAGGGCGAACGCGTTCGAGATGAGCTTCGTGTTCGGCAGGTGCGGCCCGCGGCAGAGATCGCACCACACGACGTCGCCCGTCTTGCGGTCGATGTTGTCGTAGATGGTGATCTCGCCGACGCCGACCTCGACGTTCGCGCCCTCCTTCTCCGCGCCTTCGGACTGGTTGTCCTTCGCGCCCAGAATGATGAGCTTGTACGGCTCGTTCGCCATCGCTGCCCCAGCCTCGACCTCGGTGACGACCCGACGGCGGAAGAGCTGGTTCTGATTGACGATCTTGAGCATCATCTTCTCGAGAGTCCGCAGATCCTCGGGCGTGAAGGGCTCCTGGACGTCGAAGTCGAAGTAGAAGCCGTCCTTGATGTAGGGGCCGATGCCGAGCTTGGCGTCGGGGCGGAGCTGCTGGACGGCCTGCGCCATAACGTGGGCGGTCGAGTGCCGCAGGACGTTGAGCCCGTCCTGAGAGGCAATGTCGACGCCCTCGACAACCGCCATCGCCGGGATGGGCTGGTCAAGGTCCTTGAGGACGCCGTCAACCCGGACGACGACGATCTCACGGCGGCCCTCGAAGAGGTCGGCTCCCGTGGTGCCCGGCGTGACGGTCCGCTCCTCGCCGTCTACGTAAATGGTGATCTGCTGGGCATCTGACACGGGCGTCTCCTCTTGATCTCTCGGCTTCATAGCTTGTGGCATACGGGGACCACAGCCAGCCATCGTCAAGACTATCGGAAACGGCGCGGCCTCCCGTGCGCCAATGCGTGTCCGGACGGGAGTCGAGATAGGCGACGACGGCGAGCACGCGGCGGTGATCGCCCTCGCCATCCGGAAGGCCCAGTTTCGAAAGGATGCTGCTCACATGGGTCTCGACAGTCCGCTCGGTGAGGACGAGCCGGCGGGCGATGCCCAGGTTTGTCCGGCCCTCCGCCATGAGCACGAGGACGTCCCGTTCACGTGGCGTCAAGCGGGCCAGGCGCGTGTCGGCCCGAGCGGCAGCAAGGAGTTCGACAACGACCTCGGGGTCGAGGGCGGTCCCACCCGCCCGCACGCGCTCGAGAACGTCAAGGAAGTCATCGACGTCGAGGACTCTGTCCTTCAGGAGGTAGGCGAAGTGTCCGCCTGCTACGTGGAACGCTGGGCCTTGGCTACGTGGCGCGCCAGGCGCACCCCTTCTCGGGACCATCGGTACAGCTCTCGCCCTCTGGGCGTGGGCGCTCTCCGCAGCGACGGTCAACACGGATGCCCTCGTCTGGTCCTTGGGGCTCAACGACTGCAGCGCGGGATCGATCACGGACATCCTGACTGCGCTCGCAGGCGATCCCCTGGGAATGGTCGGCCGTGTGCTGCGTGGCAGTCGCGGTCGCAGTACTCCGGATGGACGACGCCGAGTGGGACCTCGCTCCGAAGTCTGCACCCGCTCGGTCATAAGGCATCAAGCAGCGGGGGTGCGCTTCGGCTCCGGCAGGACGGGGTTGGCCGGGTCAAGCACGCGCTCGAGTCCGGCCAAGTCCCAGGCCATGTCCGCGCTCAGGCTGATCCCTCGGGGTCCCGTGCGGCGGGTGCGGCCTCGGATGAGGAGGAGCCTCGTGCCGAACAGAAGCGGGCCGGCGTTCTCCTGGGCCTCTGCGAAGAAGACCGAATCGACGCATCCCGTCCCATCGTCGATGCTGATGAAGACCACCCGCTTGCCGCCCCGCATGGGCGGCGTCTGGGTTGCGACGCGCACGCCGGCCACGAGGACCTCGGTTCCGTTCCGCAGACCAAGGAGACGCTCCGCCGTCGTCACCCCGAGCCTCTGCAACAGCGGCCGGTGACTGTCCATGAGATGGGCGCTCGCGTCGACCGCCATGAGATCGAGCTCGCGCCGCACCTTCTCCTCGAGCCCTGGTTCAGGTAGCTCGGCCCGGAGGTTCGAAAGCTCCACGTCTCCGATGTCGAGGGAGAGCTGCCCCTCGATGGGTTCGTTCCGCCTGGACGACGGCCGCGGTGAAAGCTGCGCAAGGTGCGCCACGAGGTCGGCCCGGCTGCCCTGGGACCGCGCCTCCCTGTGCAGGGAATCGAAGGCGCCGAGCTCAGCGAGCCGGCGGACACTCGCTCGCGTGAGCCGTGCCCTGTCCCGGAGGTCTGCAATCGACGCATAAGGCTGGCCGCCCACGATCCGACGGAGCTCGGCCTCGGAGAGGCCGTAGATCCCCTTGAGTGTGAGCCGGATCCCGAGCTTCCCTGCGTCGGGCCCGAACTCGATGCGTTCGACCCGGTATTCGTCGCTGCTCGCGTTGATGTCCACGGGCAGGATCGGAATGCCCATGCGTCGCGCTTCGGCGACGAGCAGCCGCTTCGGGTACATCCCCGGGTCATGCTCGAAGATCCCCGCAAGGAAGGCCTCGGGATGATGGGCTTTGAGCCATGCGGACTGATAGGTCGGCACGGCGAACGCCGCACCATGCGCTTTGCAGAATCCGAAGCTGCCGAAGGCCTTGAGGGTGTCCCAGACAGCGTCCACGACGCCCGGGGCGTAGCCCTTCGCCTTCGCGTTGGTGCGGAAGAAGGCCTCCACCTCCGGCTCGAGGGCGGCGTTCCCGAGCTTCCGGCGGAGCTCGTCGGCGTGGGCGAGGCCGCAGCCGGTGAAGAGGTCGAAAGTTCGGAGAACCTGCTCGTGGAACACGGTGACCCCGTGCGTCTCGGCCAGGAACGGCTTCATGTCGGGATGTGGGTAGCGTTCTGGGGCGAAGCCGTGGCGGTACTCGAGGAAGGGCCGAACCATGTCCGACTTCATGGGCCCCGGACGGAACAGCGAGATGTCGATGATGAGATCGTTGAACTCGCGCGGCGCCATCTTCCCCACGAGCTCACGCTGGCCGGGCGATTCGATCTGGAAGCAGCCCAGCGTGTGCGTCGAGCGGATGAGCTCGAACGTCGGCTCGTCGTCGAGCGGCACCGCGTCGAGGTCGATGGCCGTCCCCTCGATCCGTTCAACCTCTTTCACGGCGAAGGCCATCGAGCTCTGCATCCGCACGCCGAGCACATCGAGCTTGAGCATGCCCATCGGATCCATATCGTGCTTGTCGAACTGGCTCATCGGCAGGCCCATCCCGCTCGGCTGGACGGGGGTACGGTCAAGCAGCCGGGCGTCGCCCAGGATCACACCGCACGGGTGCATCGAAATGTGCCGTGGGAGCCGGTCGAGCCGCTCGGTAAGGTCCACGAGCAGCTCGAGCTGCTGGTCCTTGCCGACCTGGGCGGAGAACTCGCGGAGCTCGGGCTTCTCGGCGAGCGCCTCGCGGAAATGGCTCGCCGAGAAACGCCACAGCTGCTTCGCGATGTCGCCGATTTCTCCCTCGTCGAGGCCGAGCGCGAGCCCTGCATCCCGGACGGCGCCGCGAGCGCGGTAGCCGTTCTGCATGCTCATGAGCGTTACTCGTTGGGCCCCGAAGCGCTCGAAGATGCGGCGGTAGACGTTGTGCCGTTCGGCGCTTTCGACGTCGATGTCGATGTCGGGAAGCGTCGAACGGTCGCGGGAGAGGAAGCGCTCGAAGATGAGATCGTGCCGCAAGGGATCGACGTGGCTGATGCCGAGCAGATAGTTGACGAGGCTCGAGGCCCCGGAGCCGCGTGCGGCTGAGCGGACCCCCATGCCCCGGATCATCTCGGCGACCTCGGCCACCGTCAGGAAGTAGGACGCGAAGCCGAGGTTGCCTACGATCTGCAGCTCATGGTCGAGCCGCCGCCGAACGCGCTCCTCGCCGTCCCCCGAGAGGCCCGGAAAGCGCCTTGCAATCCCGGCCCGGCAGCGTTCGGCGAGCTCTTGATACGGCTCGCCCGCGATTCCGATGACGGCGGCCTCCGGGACCACGGGCTGACCCCAGCCGGCGTCGCCAGCCGGGTCGAGGCGGCAGCGGTCGGCAATGCGTTCGGTGTTCCCGAGGAGGTTCGCGAGGTCCTGAGTGCCGAGTCCGGCCGCTCGGATGATCTCGCGGCCCAGCTGATGCATGAGTGCCGCGGGTTTGAGCCAGCCCTGGCCGGTCGGCTGGAGCGCAGAGTCGGGCGGGACATGCGGGAATCACCGGGCACGCCGAGCCGCTCAAGAGGGGTGAGCGTGCGTGCGGCATCGAGGACGTCGGCGGTTGCAGCGCCGTCCTCCTCGACGTAGCGCACGGCATTCGTCAGGATCGCCGGAACCGAGTGCTCGCTCGCGAGGCGCAGCATGCGGACCGCATGGCTCGTGCCGAGGGGCTGGCCGGGCGCACTCAGGTGCGTGACGAGTTCGACCGTGAGGACCCCGACGGGCATGGCGTCGAGCCATTCTCTGAAGAGGGTCCGCGGCCGCAGGAAGCGACGCCCGGACATTGCCCGGCCCACGTCCGAATCTGGTCCGATGAGCACCGTGAGGACCGGACGCCCCGTGTCCGGATCGACGCATCGTGCGGCCAGTTCGGAGCGCAGGACGCCGACCGGGACGGGGCTGTTCGCCTTGCCGCTCGCGTGGGCATGGGCGTCCGAGACAAGGCGGCACAGCGCCTTCCAGCCTGCCCCTCCGTTATGGCCGTGGGCAAGGACGACGACGCGGCCCGCCACGCCGGCGGCCCCCCGCCGCTGCTTCGGGGCACCCGGGTGCGCTCCGCCGTCGTCGTCCGGCTCGGCGAGGACCGCAAGATCCACGCCCACGATGGGGTCTATGCCCGCGCCCCTGCATGCGGCGAGGTGCTTGACTGCCCCGTAGAGGCCGTCTCGATCCGTGCAAGCCAACGCGCTCGCGCCATCGGCCAGCGCGGCGGCCGCGAGGTCCTCGGGCCACGAGACGCCGTAGTGGGCGCTGAACGCGCTCGCGACGTGCAGATGGGTGAACTCTTCTGCCACGGGGACCGCTCCTGCATCGAACATATCTTCGAACACGGCTAGTGTAAGCCCCGCCCACGGTTCCTATGAACGGTGAATAATGGGCCGCATGTGCGGCAGATACGTCATGGCCCGGGCGGTGGGCGACCTCGTTGCGGAGTTCGACGTCGATGAGACCCTGGCCGAGCCCCTCGAGCCCTCCTACAACGTTGCCCCGACCGACCCGGTCCCGATCGTCTTGGAGCGACGCGATCGCGAGACGAAGGACCTCTCGCGCAAGCTCGTGACGGCGCGGTGGGGACTCGTGCCTTCGTGGGCGAAGGACACGAAGGGCGCCGCAAGGCTCATCAACGCCCGCCGGGAGACCGTGACGGAGAAGCCTTCGTTCCGCAAGGCGGCATCGCACCGCCGCGCGCTCGTCCCGGCGGACGGGTACTACGAATGGCAGAAGGAAGAGACCGCGGGGAAACTGACGAAGATCCCGAACTATCTGCACGCGCCGGGCGAAGGCCTGCTCGCCTTCGCTGCGCTGTTCGAGAACTGGCCGGATCCCGCAGCGGCCGCTGACGACCCAAACCGCTGGCTGCGGACCTGCACCATCATCACGGCCCCCGCGTCGGACACGCTCGGGCACATCCATGACCGCACGCCGCTCATCATCCCCAAGGACCTCTGGGCCGATTGGCTCAACCCAGAGATCACCGCCGAAGGCGACGTCCGGAGCCTCATCGACGCGATTCCTGAGCCGCACCTCGTGCCCAGGGTGGTCAGCAGCCTCGTCAACAGCGTGCAGAACAACGGCCCCGAGCTCATCGCACCGGCCGAGCCTGAGGGTCAGAAGAGCCTTTTCAACTGACTCGGAGCCGTCGAGGACGGCTCCGGCGCCGCTCGCGCAAAGACTCCGCTAAGAAACCAATCGGCGGCGTTAGGAACGGGTCAAGACGTCCGGGGTGCCGCCGTCCGGGAGATTCACTGTTGCCGTAAGGACCTGCAGGGTGCAGTCCTGGCGGAAGGGGTGTGTCATGGCCGATCTGGCCGTCGTGGCGATCTTTCTGGTACTGGCTGGTCTCGTGATGTGGTGCGTCTCGGCGCTTTCGAAGCTGGTGGACCGGGCATGAGTTCTGGGATGGTCGCCTGGGCGCTGCTCGGACTGCTGGCCCCGGCCGTGTGCGTCTATCTGGTGGACCAGCTGTTCCGTCCGGGAGGCAGGTAGGCCATGCAGTTCAGCGTCCTCTCATTCATCACGCAGATCGCGGTCCTTGTCGTCGCACTGGCAGCGGTGCACCGCCCCCTGGGGGCATACCTCGCCCGGACCGCGGAAGACGGGGGGCATCTGCGCTTCGAGCGCTGGATCTACCGAGCCACCGGGGTGAACCCGGACAGCGAGCAGACGTGGAAGGGCTACGCCCGCAGCATGGTCGCGCTCTCGGCCGCTGGCGTCGTCCTGCTGTACCTGGCCCAGCGCCTCCAGCCGCTCCTCTCTGGCGGCCAGACCGCAGGGGTGGACCCCTGGGTGGCGATGAACACCGCCGTCTCGTTTGTCACGAACACCAACTGGCAGGCCTACGTCCCCGAGTCGACCCTCGGGGTCGCGATCCAGATGGCGTTCCTCGCGGTGCAGAACTTCGTCTCCGCCGCCTTGGGCATCGCGGTGGCCTTCGCCCTCATCCGCGGCTTCGCCCGCAAGGGCACCGACTCGCTGGGGAACTTCTGGGTCGACACGACCCGGATCACGTTCAGGGTCCTTCTGCCGCTCGCAGCGGCGGCCGCCGCCGTCCTCGTCGTGGCCGGTGTCGTGCAGGACTTCTGGCCAACCGGCATGCACAACGCCGTTACCGGCGTCTCCCAGGCCATCCCGGGCGGCCCCGTCGCGAGCCAGGAGGCCATCAAGGAGCTCGGCACGAACGGGGGCGGATACTTCAACGCGAACTCCGCCCACCCGTTCGAGAACCCCAACGCCTTCACGAACATCTTCGAGGTGTTCCTGCTTCTCGCCATCCCGTTCTCCCTTCCGTACACCTTCGGGCGCATGGTGAGGAGCCGGAGGCAGGGCTACACCGTCCTGACCGTCATGGGCGCGATCTGGCTCCTCGCCGAGGGGTGCATGGCCTGGGCGATGGCGGCATGGCCGACCTTGGGCGAGGGCCTCGAGCAGCGCTTCGGCCCCGCCGCGAGCGGGATCTTCGCCACCGCCACGACGCTGACCTCCACCGGCGCCGTCAATGCCGCCCACGACTCCCTTCCACCCCTGGCAGGGGGCATGGCGATGTTCGACATGATGCTCGGCGAGATCGCCCCGGGAGGGGTCGGATCGGGCCTCTACGGGATGCTGATCCTGGCCGTCGTGGCCGTCTTCCTCGGTGGGCTCATGGTGGGCCGGACCCCTGAGTACCTGGGCAAGAAGGTCCAAGCCGGGCACATGACCCTCGCGGCGCTGTACCTGCTGGTGACCCCAGTCCTCGTGCTCGTGCTCACGGGCGCGGCGGTCCTGATCCCATCTGTCGTCGCGGACGCCCCGTCCCAGGGACCGCACCAGTTCAGCGAGCTGCTCTACGCGTTCACCTCGGGGGCGAACAACAACGGCTCGGCCTTCGCCGGCCTCAGCGCCACCGACCCGGTCATCTCCTCGCTGATGAACGTGGCTATGTGGCTCGGCCGGGTGCTGCCCATGGTACTGGTCCTGGCGCTGGCCGGTTGCTTCGCCCGCCAAGAGCCGATCCCGCCCTCGCCCGGCACGCTGCCGACCTACGGGCCCCTGTTCGCCGGGCTGCTCGGCACCGTCACCGTCCTGTTCACCGCCCTGAACTACTTCCCGGCCCTGGCACTGGGGCCCATCGCAGAGGGAACCATCAGATGAGCACGTCCCACGACCTTCGCCGCCCGGCCCCTGGGCAGCCCGAGCCCGCGGCCGCCCGCCCCGCTCATGCGCCTGCCCCGCGCGTGACGGAGCTGTCCGGCCACGCCTACAAGCAGGGCAGGGTCCAGAAAGCGTTCAACCGCGAGCTCATCCTCGCCGCGATCCCGGAGTCGTTCGCCAAGCTCGACCCACGGCAGATGCGCCACTCCCCGGTCATGTTCACAGTGCTCGTCGGCACGCTCGTCTCGGCGATCGCCTGCATCATCCAGATCGGCCAGAACAGCCCGGATGTCGTCTTCAGCGTCGTCGTCACCCTCTGGCTGTTGCTGACCGTCCTGTTCGCGAACTTCTCCGAGGCCCTCGCCGAGGGCCGCGGCAAGGCCCAAGCCGACAGCCTGCGGGCCGGCCGGCAGGGGCTCCTAGCCCGCAGGCTCAAAGCCGGGACGGGCTCTGCCCACCCGGCCGAGGAAAGCGTTCCCGCCCCAGAGCTCCGCAAGGGCGACCTCGTCGTCTGCGAGGCCGGCGACGTCGTCCCTTCGGACGGCGAGATCACCGAGGGCCTGGCCCTGGTCGACGAGTCCGCCATCACCGGCGAGTCTGCCCCCGTGGTCCGCGAATCCGGAGGCGACCGTTCAGCCGTCACCGGGGGCACGAAGGTCATCTCGGACCGGATCGTGGTTCGCATCACGGCGGATCCCGGGCAGACGTTCATCGACCGCATGATCGCCCTCGTCGAGGGCGCGGAGCGGCAGAAGACCCCGAATGAGATCGCCCTGCACGTGCTCCTGGTCGCCCTGACGATCGTGTTCCTCGTCGTCACGGTGGCCCTCGTGCCGTTCGCGAACCTCGCTGGCGCCATCCCCTCGCCGGTGGTGCTGGTGGCCCTGCTGGTGTGCCTGATCCCCACCACGATCGGCGCCCTCGTGCCCGCGATCGGCATCGCCGGGATGGACCGCCTCGTGCGGCACAATGTCCTGGCCACCAGTGGCCGGGCGGTCGAGACCGCCGGGGACATCACGACGCTGCTGCTGGACAAGACGGGCACCATCACCTTCGGCAACCGCCGCGCCGTCGGGTTCCTCCCCGCCCCCGGGGTTCCCGAGGGCGAGTTCATCGAGGCCGCGCGCCTGTCCTCCCTCGCCGACGAGACCCCCGAGGGCCGCTCGATCGTGGACCTCGCCGCCGAGCGCGGCGCCCCCGGCCCCAGTCTGGACGAGCTCTACCGCCGCACCGACGGCCAGGTGACAGCGGTCGAGTTCACAGCGATGACCCGGATGAGCGGGCTCGACGACGGCCACCGCCGCTACCGCAAAGGCGCCGCCTCCGCCGTCGCCCACTGGGTTCGCGAGCTCGGCGGAGACCTGCCCGCGGGCGTGCGCGACGATGTGGACGCGATCGCCGGCGGCGGCGGCACCCCGCTGGTCGTGGCGGTCGACGACGGCGAGGGCAGCCGGCCGCGGGTGCTGGGAACCGTGCACCTGGCCGATGTGGTCAAGCCCGGCATCGCGGACCGCTTCGCCGCCCTGCGCCGCATGGGCATCCGCACCGTCATGATCACCGGCGACAACAGGCTCACCGCCGCCGCGATCGCGAAGGAAGCCGGCGTCGACGACTTCCTGGCCGAGGCCACCCCCGAGGACAAGCTCACCCGCATCCGTCAGGAGCAGAACGCCGGCCAGCTCGTCGCCATGACGGGCGACGGCACCAACGACGCCCCTGCCCTCGCCGCCGCCGACGTAGGGGTCGCGATGAACTCGGGCACTCAGGCGGCGAAGGAGGCCGCCAACATGGTCGACCTCGACTCCGACCCCACCAAGCTCATCGACGTCGTCGCGATCGGCAAGCAGCTGCTCATCACCCGCGGCTCGCTCACCACGTTCTCCGTTGCGAACGACGTCGCCAAGTACTTCGCCATCATCCCCGCCCTGTTCGCCGCGGTCTTCCCCGGCCTGGGCCTGCTGAACGTCATGGGCCTGACGAGCCCGAAGAGCGCCATCCTGGCCGCTGTGGTCTTCAACGCGATCATCATCGTCCTGCTCGTCCCGCTCGCCCTGCGGGGCGTGCGCTACCGGGCGGTGAGCGCCCAGCAGGCCCTGCGCCGGAACCTGCTCGTCTACGGGCTCGGCGGGATCATCGCCCCGTTCGTAGGCATCAAGATCATCGACCTCGTCCTGGCCGTCGTGCCGGGACTGCACTGACCATCCGGAAGGAACGCAAAGACCGTGACCGCCTACCTCCGCCAGCTCGGCACCTCGTTCCGGTTCCTCTTGGTCGCGACGCTCGTTCTCGGAGTGCTGTACCCGCTCGTCATGTTCGGGGTCGGTCAAGCGATCGCCTCCGCCCAGGCCAACGGCTCGATCGCACAGCTGAACGGGCAGCCCGCCGCATCCACCCTCATCGCCCAGACGGTCCCCGCCAAGGAGGACAGGTTCTTCTTCCCGAGGCCCTCCGCCGTCAAGTGGGATCCCACGACCTCGGGCGCCTCGAACCTCGGCCCCGACGACCCGGCCCTGGCCAAGTCCGAAGCCAGCGCCCGCGCCGCGGTCGCCGCCCGCGAAGGCGTCCCCGCGTCCGAGGTCCCGCTGGACGCGGTCACGGCCTCCGCGTCCGGGCTCGACCCGGACATCTCCCCGTCCTACGCCCAGCTGCAGGTGCCGCGCGTGGCCAGGGCCACCGGTCTGAGTGTTGCCGAGGTCCAGCAGCTGGTCGCAGGCGCAACGGGCAACCCCGTCCTGAGCACGCTCGGCCAGCCCGCCGTCAACACCACCAGGCTCAACCTCTCCATCGCCGCGAGGCTGAAGTAGTGCGCATGAGAGAGAAAGCCCGGGAATAGCGGAAGAATCGGGAGCATGGACCGCGGGAGCCTGCGCATCTTCCTCGGCGCTGCACCCGGCGTCGGGAAGACCTACGCCATGCTCGAGGAGGCCCACCGCCTCGCCGGGGCCGGGACGGACGTGGTGGTCGGCGTCGTCATGGACCACGGGCGGGCCGCCACGGCCGCGCTCGTCGAAGGGCTCGAGACGGTGCCGCTGCGAGCCGTCGACTACCGCGGCACGGAGCTCCCCGAGATGGACATCGACGCGGTTCTGGCCCGGAGGCCGCACACGGCGCTCGTCGATGAGTACGCCCACACCAACGCTCCCGGCAGCCGCCACGCCAAGCGCTGGGAGGACGTCGACGAGCTCCTCGAGGCTGGCATCGACGTGCTCACGACAGTCAACGTCCAGCACCTCGCGTCCCTCAACGACGTCGTCGCGGCTATCACGGGGACCCGGCAGCAGGAGGTGATTCCCGACGCAATCGTGCGCAAGGCCGACCAGATCGAGCTTGTGGACATCCCACCCGAACTGTTGCGCCAGCGGCTCAGTTCCGGCCTCGTCTACGCGCCGGACAAGATCGACGCAGCCCTCGCAAACTACTTCAGGCTGGGCAACCTTTCGGCACTTCGAGAGATCGCGCTCATCTGGCTTGCCGACCGGGTCGAGGAGGGGCTTGCCGAGTACCGCCAACGGCACCGGATCGACGAGACCTGGCCCGCTCGTGAACGCGTCGTCGTCGCCCTCACCGGAGGCCCTGAGGGCGAGTCGCTCGTCCGCCGGGCCGCGCGGATCCTCTCCCGCGTGAGTGGCGGCGATCTCCTCGCGGTCCACGTACGCACCCCGGACGGCCTCGCCGAAGGCACAGAGCAGTCCCTCACCGCGCAGCGTCGGCTCGTCGAGGACCTCGGCGGCAGCTACCACCAACTCGCGGGAGACGACATCGCGTCGACGCTGCTGGAGTTCGCGCGCAGCGTCAATGCGACCCAGATCGTTGTGGGCATCTCCCGGCACAACCGGCTCCAGCAGTTCCTCGGCCGCGGAGGGGTGGGCAGCGCCGTCGTGCGCGACTCGGGCGAGATCGACGTCCATATGGTGACCCACCCGCTCGCCGGGCGCGGACCTCGCCTCCGGCTCACGCCCCTCCTAGGGCGTAACCGAGCGATCGCGGGGTACATCCTCGCGTTCGTCGTCCCGATCCTCATGACGGCGGCGCTCCTGCCGTTCCCCCAGCTCAACCTCACGACCCACGTGCTCGCGCACCTCTGCGCCGTCGTCCTCGTCGCCTTCATCGGTGGGCTCTGGCCTGCGGTCGTCGCTGCGGTCTTCGACTCGCTCCTGCTCAACTACTTCGTCACGCCGCCCGTCGGCACCCTCACCATCGATGATCCGCAGAACTTCTTCGCCCTCTTGGCATTCCTTGCCGTCGCAGTCGCGTTCTCCCTCGTCGTCGGCGTCTCGTCCCGACGGTCCCGGGATGCAGTGGCCGCGCGGGCTGAGGCGAGCACGCTGAGCGAACTGGCCAGCAGCTCTCTCGCCCGCGACCAGAGCGCGGACGAGTTCCTCGAGCAGCTTCGGGCCGAGTTCCAGCTCGACGCCGTCAGCCTGCTCTCAGCCAGTGACGGCACATGGAAGGTCCGAGCCAGCGCTGGCGGCGATGCCCCCGCGCGCCCAGAAGAGGCCGACGGTGCCGATCCCTTGGACGCGCAGCAGTCGCTCGTGTGGAAGGGACGCCCCCTCAGCGGGCGCGAGCGCCGTCTCCTTTCTGCGTTCGAAGCCCACCTCACCGCGCTGCTCGAACGCCAGCAGCTCACACTCAGCCTCCGGGAGACGGTCAAGCTCGGCGAAGCCAATCGCATCAGGACCTCCATCCTGAGGGCGGTCTCCCACGACCTGCGCACTCCGCTCGCCGGCATCCGCCTCGCCGTCACGGCGCTCAAGCGCCAGCGGGACAAGATGACGCGCGAGGAGCATGCAGAGATGCTCGACACGATCGACTCCTACTCCAACCGGCTAGACAACCTTGTCGCGAATCTCCTCGACATGTCCCGTATCGATAGCGCGGCCGTGTCGGTTCTGCACGAACCGGTGACGTGGCTGGACGTCGTGTCTGAGGTCCTGTCCGAACTGCCGCCTGATGCCGTCCGGGTGGATCTGGCCCCGAACCTCCCCGCGCTCGACGGCGACCGCGGCCTGCTCGTCAGGGCCCTCGCCAACGTCGTCGAGAACGCGGTCAAATATGCGCCGAACAGCGACGTCGTCATCGTCGCGACGACCGGAGGCCTCCTGGCGCCGAGCATCGGAGACCGACCAGTGAGTGAACTGCGGGTTGTCGACCACGGCAGCGGAGTTCCGCCCGAACGTGTCATGGCGATGTTCCAACCGTTCCAGCGTCTGGGCGACGAAGGGACCGGACCCGGCATCGGCCTGGGCCTCGCCGTCGCGAAAGGCTTCATCGAGGCGATGGACGGCGAACTCGGCGCCGAACCCACTCCGGGCGGAGGCCTGACCATGGTCATCCGCATGCCTCTGTACGCTGGGCCGCGGGACTAAGGAGGCGACCGTGAAGCGCGTACTCGTGGTGGACGACGAGCCACAGCTCCTGCGAGCGCTCCAGATCAACCTCCGGGCCGAAGGCTACGCCGTCATCGTCGCGGCCAGCGGCAGGGAGGCCTTGCGTCTCGCCGCTTCCACGCCTCCTGACGTGCTCGTCCTGGACCTCGGGCTCCCTGATCTGGACGGCGCCGAAGTCATCCGAGGAATCCGGGGGTGGTCCGACCTGCCAATCGTCGTGCTCTCGGCCCGCCACGGCTCGACGGACAAGGTCGAGGCCCTCGACGCCGGCGCGGACGACTACGTGACAAAGCCCTTCGGGCTCGACGAGTTGCTCGCCCGCCTCCGCGCCGTCGAACGCCGCTCTGCCCACGCCCCGACCGACGGACTGATCGATGCCGGTGACCTACTCGTCGATCTGGGGGCTGCCACCGTCACCCGACAGGGCGAACGCGTCCACCTCACGCCTCGGGAATGGGGCGTCCTGCAGATGCTCGTTGCCAATCGTGGGAAGCTCGTCACCCAGCGGCAGCTCCTGCAGACGGTCTGGGGACCTGCGTATGGGGAGGAGACACAGTACCTCCGGGTCTACATGGCGCAGCTGCGGCGCAAACTCGAGAGCGATCCCGCCAATCCGCGCCACCTCATCACTGAGTCGGGACGCGGGTACAGGTTCGAGACCAGCTAAGGGGCGGAAGATCAGCCGCATCTGCACTTGCTCGTAAGGGTTCCGTAAATGCGCTGTAATGCGCCCGGCCAGTCGCGTTATCGTCTCAGCCATCGCAGTGTGTGCAAGTCGGCGATCAGGTGCAGGGCAACGATAAGGAAGACGCGATGACAACCTTGAGTCGGCCTCCCGCTGAGCCGAGGCCAACCAGAGCCACGCCGGGCCGTTCGTTCAAGGCCTGGCTGCTGCATGACCTCCATCAGACGCAGGCCCTCCATCAGGGTCCCCACGCGATTCCCCGAGAACACGAGAAGAAGCATCCGTGGTGGCAGGTCATGTGCCTGACCGGCGTCGACTACTTCTCCTCACTCGGCTACGCGCCGGCCATTGCGGTCGTCGCGGCCGGCCTGCTCTCCCCACTTGCGACGATCGTGCTCGTTGCCGTCACCCTCTTCGGGGCCCTCCCCGTCTACCGGAGGGTTTCGGTGGAGAGCCACAGCGGCTCCGGGTCGATCGCGATGCTCGAACGCCTGCTGCCCCGCTGGGGCGGGAAGTTCTTCGTGCTCGCCCTCCTCGGCTTCGCCGCCACGGACTTCATGATCACCATGACGCTCTCGGCAGCGGATGCGGCCGCGCACCTCATCGCCAACCCGCTCACACCGGGTTGGCTCCAAGGGCAGAACATTGTCGTGACCCTCTTCCTGCTCGCCCTTCTGGCAGCGGTGTTCCTGCGGGGGTTCAAGGAAGCCATCGGCGTCGCCGTCGTCCTCGTGGGCATCTACCTCATCCTGAACGCGATTCTGGTGGTCTTCACGCTCGGCGAGGCCCTCACTCACCCAATCCAGGTGGCCGACTGGTGGCAGGGGCTGACCGCGTCCCACGGCAATCCCGCGCTGATCGTCGGCGTCGCCCTCCTGGTCTTCCCCAAGCTGGCCCTCGGCATGTCGGGCTTCGAGACAGGCGTGGCGGTCATGCCGCAGATCCACGGCGATGCGAGCGACACCGAAGAGCATCCCGCCGGACGCATCCGCGGCGCGAAGCGGCTGCTCACCGCCGCGGCCCTCATCATGAGCACCTTCCTCGTCACGAGCAGCTTCACCTCCGTGGTCCTCATCCCGCAGAAGGAGTTTCAGCCGGGCGGCGCGGCCGACGGACGCGCCCTCGCCCTCCTTGCCCACGAATACCTGGGCGTCGCCTTCGGCACGGTCTACGATCTGAGCACGATCGCGATCCTCTGGTTCGCGGGGGCCTCGGCGATGGCGGGACTGCTGAACCTCGTCCCCCGTTACCTCCCCCGCTACGGCATGGCGCCGCAGTGGACAAAGGCCACGCGGCCCCTCGTCCTCGTCTTCACCGGGGTCGGGTTCCTCATCACACTCATCTTCGACGCGAACGTCGATGCGCAGGGCGGGGCGTACGCGACCGGCGTCCTCGTACTCATGACCTCGGCTGCCGTCGCGGTGACCCTCTCAGCTCGGCGCCGGCAGCAGCGCAGGCTCACTGTGGGGTTCGGGATCGTGGCGGCGGTCTTCGTCTACACCACGCTGACGAATATGATCGAGCGCCCCGAAGGCATCCAGATTGCGGCGATCTTCATCGCAGGCATCATCGTGATCTCCTTCCTCTCACGTGCCAAGCGCTCCTTCGAACTGCATGCGACGAGTATCCACTTCGACGAGAAGGCCATCGAGTTCGTCGCCGAAGCCGACTCGGGACCGCTGCAGATCATCGCGCACGAACCGCTCAGGCTGACAGGCGAGGCCTATCGCCACAAGCTGCAGACGGTCAGCGAAGTGAGCCACCTTCCGCTCGGGGACAACGTCCTTTTCCTCGAAGTGATCGTCGACGATTCCTCGGACTTCGAAACGGCGTTGGAGGTCCACGGCATCATGCGCCACGGGTTCCGCATCCTCGAGGTTCACGGGCCTGTCGTCCCCAACACGATCGCCTCAGTCCTGCTGCACATCAGAGACGTCACCGGCCTCATGCCGCACATCTATTTCCGCTGGACCGAAGGCAACCCTGTTCGGAATCTGCTGCGCTTCATGTTCTTCGGCGAAGGCGAAATTGCACCCGTCACGCGTGAAGTGCTGCGTCAGGCCGTCCCCGACGTCACACAGCGGCCGTGGGTCCACGTCGGGTAGGTGAGCCGAGGCCTCAGGGCTTTTCCTCGAGACCCTCGGCGAGCAGGGCGGCCTCTTCGAGCGAGCTGGGCGGGAACTGACGGAAGGCTTCTTCGGCTTTCGCTCGGCTCACGTTGCGCGCGAGGACGCGCACTTCCTCTTCCTCTTCGTCGTCTACGTTGGCGCACGCGAGGATCTGGCCCTCTTGGGACGAGAACATGACCCACCACCGCTGTCCCTCCGCGTCCTTGAACAGATAGCCATCCAGGCCTCGGAGCAGGTCACCTTCGACCGCGTCGCCTGCGCCGGGCGAGGAAGCGGGCAGGGCTTCGTAGTGCACGGCTGGCCGTCGTGGATCGTTCAGTCCGTGGAACTTCATCGCCTTTTCTCCGGCAGATCCAGGGGCGGTTAGTGGTTGGGAGCTCTAATTGGGTGCAGTGTCGCGCCCGCAGCATTGCGCGTACAGATCCCGGCGCGTAAAGGCTTCGTCAGGATCTTCGGCAGCGGTCCGGAATACTTGAGGGTCAGAGGCCGTTTTCCGATTCGGAAGACCCAACCGCTCGAGGAGTACACCCATGACCGACTTCACCCCTTCCGACGGCACAATCACGATGTTCTCGACCACATGGTGCGGGTACTGCAACCGCCTGAAGAAGCAGCTCGATGCCCAGGGCATCGGCTACACGGAGGTCAACATCGAGGAGGTCGAGGGCACGGCTGAGCTCGTGGAGCAGCTCAACGGCGGCAACCGGACCGTCCCGACGGTGATCTTCCCAGACGGCACGGCCGCGACGAACCCGTCTGCAGCCCAGGTGAAGGAGAAGCTCGGAGCCTGACCGCTCCCTGAGTGATTTACGTCACCTCTGGTGGCTCCCCGTAGGATGGCAAAGCCATCATGGCACCGTCATCTGTCGGGGAACCACCGGAGGTTTTTTCATGGCCCAGACTGTTCACGAAGTGAAGGCCGTCGTTGTCCGCGAGAAGGGCGCGCGGGCGACTGTAGAGACGATTCTGGTGCCCGATCCGGGTCCGGGCGAGGCTCTCGTCGACGTGCTCACGTGCGGCGTCTGCCACACTGACCTGCACTACAAGCTCGGCGGCATCGGCGACGACTACCCGTATCTGCTCGGCCATGAGTCGACCGCCGTCGTCAGTGCCGTGGGGCCGGACGTCACGGATCTCAAGCCGGGCGACCGCGTGATCCTGAACTGGCGTGCCGTGTGCGGCGAATGCCGCGCCTGCAAAAAGGGCCAGCCGCAGTACTGCTTCGCAACCCACAATGCCACCCAGAAGATGACCCTCCAGGACGGAACCCCGCTCTCACCGGCCCTCGGCATCGGTTCCTTCGCCGAGAAGACCCTCGTCGCCGCGGGCCAGTGCACAAAGGTCGACGACGACGTTGACCCGGCGGCGGTCGGCCTGCTCGGCTGCGGCATCATGGCCGGAATCGGTGCGGCCATCAACACGGGTGCCGTTCAGCGCGGCGAATCGGTCGCCGTCATCGGGTGCGGCGGGGTCGGCTGCGCGGCCATCGCGGGCGCCAAGCTCGCGGGGGCGACGACGATCATTGCCGTCGATCTGGACCCCGCCAAGATTGAAACCGCCAAGAAGCTCGGTGCGACCCATGGCGTCGTCTCGCGCGAGCAGGACCCTGTCGAGGCGATCCGGGCGCTCACGAACGGCTTCGGCGCCGATGTCGTCATCGACGCCGTCGGACGCCCGGAAACCTACAAGCAAGCGTTCTATGCCCGGGACCTCGCCGGCCGAGTCGTGCTCGTCGGCGTCCCGACGCCAGAGATGACGCTCGAACTGCCGCTCCTCGACGTCTTCGGACGGGGCGGCTCGCTCAAGTCCTCGTGGTACGGCGATTGCCTCCCTAGCCGCGACTTCCCCATGCTCGTCGACCAGTACAAGCTCGGCCGCCTCCCCCTCGACGCTTTCGTCACCGAGCGGATCGGCCTCGGGGACGTCGAGGCCGCGTTCGAGAAGATGCACCGCGGCGAAGCCCTCCGCTCGGTGGTGGAGCTCTGATGGCTGTGCGGATCGAGCGCGTCGTCACCTCGGGGACGTTCTCCCTGGACGGCGGCACTTGGGATGTCGATAACAACGTGTGGATCGTCGGCGATAATGAGAGCGCCGCCGTGATCGACCCCGCGCACGACGCCGCCCGGGTCGCCCAGGCGGTGAACGGGCGGACGGTCACCGCAGTCCTCCTCTCGCACGGCCACGACGACCACATCCGGCACGCGCGGGACTTCGCGGACCGCGTCGGCGCCCCGGTTTACCTGCACCCCGCGGATCAGATGCTGTGGGAGGCGGTCTATCCCGAGAGCCGTCCGGACTCCGACATCTCCGACGGGCAGCGCTTCGAGATCGCGGGCACCGAACTCGTGGCCCTGCATACGCCCGGCCACTCCCCCGGCTCGGTCAGCTTCCACGCCCCCGCCCTCGGCACCGTGTTCACTGGTGACACGCTGTTCCAAGGCGGCCCCGGGGCGACGGGGCGTTCGTTCAGTGACTTCCCAACCATCATCAACTCCATCCGCGAGCGCCTCCTGACGCTCCCTGCGGAGACGGTGGTGAACACGGGCCACGGCGATTCGACGTCGATCGGGGCCGAGGCCCCCCACCTGCAGGAATGGATAGACCGGGGGCACTGAAGCGCCCGACTACTCCTCGGACGCCGGACGGATGCCCATCAGCTGGGAGGCCCAATGGCCAGGGTCGGCGACGACGAACTGGCGGCCGGAAAGCTCCACGGGGACGATCCGCACGAAGAAGGCCTTCGCGCCGTGCTGCCATGGGAACAGAGGAAGCGTCAACGCATCGATGATCTCGGCGGTCTCGAGGACAGGCTCGAGGCCGCCCTTGACGATCACCGACCAGGCTTCGTTCGTAGCCGGGTCGAAGGCGTCGACCTCGAAGGCAACGCGGGCCCTGTCGAGTGATGCGGCGATCTTGGTCCCGGGGTCGGACCGGAACACCACGGTGCCTCGATCCACCACATAGTTGATCGGAAAGAGTTCAGGATGTTCCTCGCCCGCGATCGCCAACCGCCCGAGGACCATCGTGCGGAGCTTGGCCCAGCACTCCTCGCTCGAGAGCTCCTGCACCTTCGGGTATCGCATGGGCTGGGTTGTCATGGCGACAGTGTAGGTCTGGCGGGTCACTGCAGGAACGGGCTCAATGCCCTATTCTCCGGGCCCATCCTCAACGCCGCCGGTAGTAATCCCGCCAGATGAGCCGATGGACGGGGAGCAGCCGCGGGATCGAGCGGAGCCCGGGGATGAAAGGCAGCAGCATGAGGGCGAGCGTGAGCAGCACCATGATCCCTACGATCACCAGATCCGCGTTCGCGAGGCCGTTGAACGGCGGGATCTGGTACCAGAACGAGAAGAGCCAGAGCCACGATTGGCCGGGGTAGTTCCCCGTCTCGTTCATCATTCCCCACTGGTCGCCGGTCAGATGCTGGCTGTCGGCAAGCGCCGGAAGTACGCACCGTCCCCGAGGAACAGCACGCTCTTGGTGCGGTCAAGCCCCGCCTGAGTGCCGCCGTCGAGCGCGCCCTCGAGCGTGCCCTTCTGCGCCATCGCGAGCAGCGCAGAATCCAAGGCCGGAACCGGCCCGTAGTCGCCGGGGGCGACCTTGGCGGGATCGCCGTCGGGCGCCTTGGAGAGGGCGTCCGAGTAGGCCGACGTCCACGCAGCGCGCTGGGCGTCGTTCGCGGCATTCCACACGGCGAGGGCGGCGGGCGGCTGCGGGAGTTTCTCGAGAGGCCCGACGACGAAGTCCTGCGCCGTGTCGATGGGCCGGCGGACCCCTGAAAGACTCTGTAGGTCGATGGACCCGAGGGTTTGGCTAGCCCCCTGGGTCGAGTTGTAGGGCGGACCATACTGGGCGGTATCGCTCGTCCCGCCCAGCTCGGCGGTTGCCGTCGCCACGAAATCCGACGGCGCCGTCGTCGCCCACTGCTTGAGCGTCACCGGTGCGTCGTCCGGGGAGCCGACGACGGCGGCGAGCCCGACGGTGAGAAGGCCCACGACGACGAGTGCGTAGACGAGCTCCTTGACGAGGTCGTACTCGCGGACCGCACCGCGCCAGGGTTCCCGGTCGAGGTCTCGGCTGCGCTTCGGCTGTTCGCGGCCAGACGTGGGCCGCCGGGAGATCGTGGTCATGACAGATCCCCCTCCCCCGTCTCGAAGGTCCCGGCGGCATCGCGCAGCTGAATGTCGCGCAGCTGGGCGTCCGTCTCAGCCGCCTCGAGAGGAGGGACGACGCCGTGCGCCCGCACCAGGAGCACATGCATGACGACGACGGCCCCCACCCCAAGCGGCAAGAGGACGATGTGCCACATGAGGATCTGACCGAGATCGTCCACGTTGAACCAGGCCCCGATCCCGACCGCGTTGAGCGCATCCTTGGCTTGGAAGGCGATCCACTCGGAGTCGAAGTTCGTCTGGAGGAGGTAGCCCGTGAACGCCGTGACGATCGACACGACGAACGCGAGCACTCCTGTGATCCAGGTCAGGGCCCGGCCACCGCGCCACGAGGCCATCCAGAACTTCCCCCACAAGTGGATGACCATGAACATGAAGAACAGCTCGACGCTCCACAGGTGCGTGCTGTTGATGAAATGCCCGAAGGCGGAGACGTGGTACCAGACGGGCCCGTTGAGGGCGAGGACGAACCCGGAGACGATCACGTAGCCGAGCGCCGCGATCGACGCCATGCCGAAGACGTAGATCCAGGAGGCGACGTAGCTCGGCTGGTTCTCGGGGAGAAGCTTCTCGGGCGGAAGCTTCTCAAGCGACCATTCCCGAAGACGTCCGGTCCAGGAGACGATGCGGCCGCCGCTCTGCTCGGCGCTCATTTCCGGCCCCGTCCTCCGGGAAATGGCAGGAAGAGCGCCGCGACGAACAGTACGACCATCGCGACGATGACGAGGAAGTTCCCGAGCTGAACGGTGAACGGTCCCCATCCGAGGAAGATGCCTTGGGCCGCGATCGAGGCCGCCGCCCGAACTGCTGACGGATACACGACATGATCGTGTACGCGCGGGGCGAATTCAGCTAGAGCCCTTGGGCCCGCGTCAGCGCGGTCTGGCTCAGCGGGGTCAGGCCCAGCGGAATCAGGCTCAGCGCGGTCTGGCTCAGCGCCGGCCGCCCGCCACGCCGCCTGCCCGCCGCACGCGAGCGCGCCCGGTGTGCACGAGGAACGGCACGGCCCGCCGGTGTACCCGTGCGTGTGAGGCATGGACTGCGTGAGCTGGAATCGTCGGACCTGCCGGAACCCCTTGGATGGCTGCCTGCTCGCGGGCAGCCCGGTCCCGTGCGGCCTGCTCTCGGACAGCGCGCAGGTCTGCCGCCCGGTAGAAGAAGTGCTTCGCCACCTCGACGAGAACGAGGTACAGGACGACCATGCCCACAAGGGCGAGGAAGAACAGGGCCGGCAGCGCTCTGAAGCCGATGACCGTCCCGAACGGCGTGTAAGGAATGGCCGCTCCGATGGCGACCACGGCGATGACGCTCGCGGTGAGCGCCCTCGACGCTGCGCTTCTGAAGAACGGGATGTGCCGCGTGCGGATCGCGAAGACGATGAGCGTCTGCGTCGCGAGCGATTCCACGAACCAGCCCGCCCGGAACTCCTCGGGGGCCGCGTGGAAGACGCCGAGCATGAGCCCGAACGTCGTGAAGTCGAACAGCGACGACACAGGGCCGAAGACGACCATGAAGCGCCGGATCAGGGCGATGTCCCAGTGAGCAGGCTTTCTGAGCTGGTCCTGGTCCACTTTGTCCGTCGGAATGGCCAGCTGGCTCGAGTCGTAGAGGAGGTTGTTGAGGAGGATCTGCCCGGGCAGCATCGGGAGGAACGTCAGGAAGGCGCTCGCTGCGGCGGCGGAGAACATGTTGCCGAAGTTGCTGCTTGTGCCCATGAGCAGGTACTTGATGGTGTTCGCGAAGATGCGCCGGCCGCCGACCACTCCGTCGGCGAGCACACCGAGGTCCTTCTCAAGGAGGACGACGTCGGCAGCGTCCTTTGCGACGTCGGCGGCACTGTCCACGGAGATTCCGACGTCGGCTCGGTTCAGCGCCAGGGCGTCGTTGACGCCATCGCCGAGAAACCCCACAGCGTGGGTGCGCCGCAGCACGGTGACGATGCGCGACTTCTGCTCCGGCGAGACTCGGGCGAAGGCCTTGGCGCCGATCGCCGCGGAGGCGAGTTCGTCGTCGTCCATCGCAGCAACCTGCACCCCGGTGAGAACGCCGCCGCTCGTCATGCCGAGAACGGACATCACGTGCTCGGCGACAAGTGCATTGTCCCCGGTGGCGATCTTGACCTCGATGCCCAAGGCGGCGAGCCGGTCCAGCGAATCCCGCGCGTCGGCCTTCGGGCGGTCGAGGAAGCTCAGGAAGCCCTCGAGACGGAAAGGACCTGCGTCGGGGCCGCTCGCGACCGCCACCACGCGCGCTCCACGGCGGAACAGGTCCTCAAGGCGCCGTCGAGCCTCATTCGTGACGTCGGCGCAGCGTTCGAGGACCGCCTCCGGCGCGCCCTTGAGGATGCGCAGCGGGCCGCTTCCTCCATCCCAGTCAACGAGCGTCTCCATGGCCCGGGTCTCGTGATCGAAGGGGCGGAGGCCGAGGCGCCGTCGGGCTGCGAGGCGGGCAGGCAGCTCCGGGAACGCTTCCCAGAGGGCGGCATCGATCGGATTCTGCCCGGCGCCCGAGGCCCCCGGCTCAGACGGATCTGCCTCGCAGCACAGCACCGCGAGCTCAGCGAGCCGTTCGGAGGATCCTGGCTCGTCGACGTGGGCAGGCTGTGCCTCCTCGAAGCCGATCCTGCCCTCTGTCAGGGTCCCGGTCTTGTCCGTGACTAGGACGTCGAGATTGCCCAGGTCTTCGATCGCAAGGAGCCGCTTGACTAGCACGCCGTCCTTGGCGAGGAGTCGAGAACCGGCGGCGAGGCTCGTGCTCACGACGGCGGGGAGCAGCTGGGGCGTGATGCCCACGGCGATGGCGAGGGAGAACAGGACCGAGTCGAGGAACGGCCGCGCGAGGAGCAGATTGACGGCCAAGATCCCGGCCGTGAGCGCAACGCCGACCCACAGGAGCATCATGGAGAACTCCTTGAGGCCCCGCTGGAAGGCCGTCTCCGGCAGGCCTTGGGCGAGCCCCTCGGCGATGTGTCCGAAGGCCGTGGCGTTCCCGGTGGCGGTCACGACGGCGCGCGCCGAGCCCGCGTGGACGACGGTTCCCATGAGGAGGCAGTCTGTGAGGTCGCCGAGGCTGGAGCCTTCGGCGACGGGCGTCGGATCCTTTTCGACGGGAGAGGACTCTCCGGTGAGGACGCCCTCGTCCGTCTCGAGATCGATGGCCTCGAGGAGGCGACCGTCCGCGGGGACGATGTTGCCCAGGCTCAGACGGATGACGTCCCCGGGGACGAGTTCGCGCACCGGGAGCGAGCGCTCCTTGCCTTCGCGGAGCACCACGACCGTGTGGCTGATCCGCTCATGCAGATCCGCCGCCGTGCGCTCTGCCCGGATCTCGTTCGCGAAGCCGAGCAGACCGCTCCCGACGAGGATCGCCACGATGATGCTCGCGTTGAGTCGATCGCCCGTCGAGAAGGACATCGCTGCTGCTGCTACGAGAAGAGCCTGAAGGGGGCTCGCGAACTGGCGGGCAAGCACGTGCGGCCAGCTGACCCGGCCTGCCTCGAGGACGTTCGCCCCGAGTGCGAGTCTTTGCGCGGCTTCGGCCTCGCCGAGTCCGGAGGGCGTGGAGCCCAGTGCGCCCAACACGGCGGCGCCTGTCATCGCCGAAGCGCGCGCCGCAGGTATCTGAACCAGCGCCGGGGAGGTCTGGACGCTCACGAGGCACACTCTACGGCCAAGTGTCACGGCGCGGGACCGTGATTCGGAACGAGGGGGCTTCTGCCTGCTAGCGGAGGCTCACATCATTTGCGCCTTTCAAGCAGATGGCTCTCCCCATGACAATGGAAGGGCTCCGAGGCGGCACAGCCGCGGAACGGCGGCGAATGGAGGTCCAGTGTCTGGCGAGATGCCCAGACGGGTCCAGGACCTGTTGCGCGAATTCGTCGAGCGCGCCGAAGAGCTCGTCCGCATCCAAGACCATATGAACAGCCTCATAGGCGCGGTCATCTCGATTGCCGAGGACCTCTCGCTCCAATCGGTACTCGAACGGGTCGTGCAGTCCGCCTGCGAGCTTGTCGGAGCCCAGTACGGCGCGCTCGGGGTGCTCGGCGAGGATCAAAGGCTCAGCCATTTCATCACCGTGGGGATCGACGACGACCAAGTGCGCCTGATCGGCGATTTCCCGACGGGCCACGGAGTCTTGGGCCAGCTCATTCGGGACCCCAAGCCCCTGCGGCTGCACGACCTTCACCAGCATCCGGTCTCCGTCGGGTTCCCTGAGAACCATCCGCCCATGAAGACCTTCCTCGGCGTCCCCATTCGGGTGAGGGAGGCGATCTTCGGCAACCTCTACCTCACTGAGAAGGCGAACGGACAGGATTTCACGGTCGAGGACGAAGAACTCGCGATTGCCCTTGCCGCCGCAGCCGGGGTCGCCATCCAGAACGCGCGGCTCTACGACGTGAGCCGGCGGAGGCAACGGTGGCTAGAGGCGGGAATGACCACGAGCGAAGAGCTCATCTCCAACGGCGGCAGGGCTCCTGAAGAAGACTTGGATCTGGTCGCCGAATGGGCGCTTCAGGCTTCCGAGTCGGTCCTTGCGATCATGGCGGATCAGGACCGTGGGGACGAGGGCTTCCTTTCGGCTAAGTCATTTGTGGGTGACCTCGCTCTCCCGCAGGGTGCCCGCCTGCCCAGCCCGCCGGCCCTCGCCAACGCCGTGGCAGAAGGACGACCCGTGCTCATACACGATCCTTCGGCCCTCTTCGATGGGGGGACTGCCGAGAAGCTCGGCGATGTTCTCGTCATTCCACTGGGGCATGCGAGCCAGCAGGGGCCGATCCTCCTCCTGGCCCGCCGGGCGGGTACCGGCCAGTACAGCCAGACCGATCTGGAGTCGGCGGTGGTATTCGGCTCGCAGGTGGGCCTCGCCCTCGGCCTGAACCGAGCGCGCCGCCGGAGGGAAGAGGTGCTAATCGGGCTCGACCGTGATCGCATAGCCCTTGACCTCCACGATCTGGTCATCAGGCGCCTGTTCCTGGTCGGTCTCAGCATTCAGGGCCTCCGCGGATTTACAGCGGGTTCCGGGAGCGAAGCGAAGATCGCCGCCATCACCAACGAACTGGATGCGAGCATCAGAGAGCTCCGCAGCACCATCTATTCACTGGGGGAAGGAACCAAGCCTGGCGAACAGGCCTTCTCGCGTGCCCTCGTGGACCTCGTGACCGGGGCCGTCCGCGACGCATCCGTCGTTCCGCGGTTCAACATTGCCGGCCGGGTCGACGACATCCCCTCGCCCATAGCGCGTCAAGTCCTCGCCGTCGTCTCCGAAGCGGTGAGCAACGCCGTCAAGCACTCGGGCGCCGCCAATCTCACTGTCTCCCTCGCCGCGGAGGCCGCAGCCCTCGAAGTCCTTGTCGAGGACGATGGACAGGGCTTCGACAACCCCGGACGAGTCAGCGGACTCGACCACATGCGCCATCGCGCAGAGTCCCTCGGAGGCGACTGCGTCATCGAGTCGACCTCGGAGCGCGGAACCACGGTGCGCTGGCGGATCCCACTCCCACCCACCCACTAGCGGCCATGCGCCCCCTCAGCCCGCCGACCCCTTGAGGCCCCGGCGCCCGCCCCGCAGGAGCGGGATCATGAGAACCAGAGCCAGCGCTTGGGTGGCGAGGGTGAAGACGACGACGGCCGTAATCGAGGTCTGGTAGAGCGCCCCGATAATGGTCGAGCCGGCGAGCCATGCGACGCCGTAGATCGCTGTGAAGGTGCCATAGGCCGTCCCCCTGCGAGCGCTGGGCACGAGGTCCGCGACGGCGGCGCGAAGAGTCGATTCGTGCATGCCCATGGCCGCCCCCCACACGGCAGCGCCAACCCAGACGAGCGTGGGATCGGTGCTGAAGGACAGGAACGGTACTGCGGCCGCGAGCGGGAGAGCGATGAGGAGGCCGCCCAGTCCGAATCTGTCGTAGAGGGCGCCCGAACCGAGAGCGGCAAGGGCGGCTGCGCCCATCGCCACTGCGTAGGCCACGGGGATCAGCGGCTCCGGAAGAACCCGGCGCACCTCGAGGTGGTACGAGATCACAGCGAAGGTCGCGAAGCCGAGCATCGAGGCGGCCGTGAAGGCGCTGTACCACCAGAACCGGCGGGGCAGAGGGCTCTTGGCTGGCTGGGGCAGTGCTGGCGGCTGCCCTGCGTCTGGCTGACCGCCGTCCGCTTGAT
Source organism: Sinomonas terrae (assembly GCF_022539255.1). NCBI lineage: Bacteria > Bacillati > Actinomycetota > Actinomycetes > Micrococcales > Micrococcaceae > Sinomonas > Sinomonas terrae. The sequence continues at coordinate 2,032,034 of NZ_JAKZBV010000001.1, read as the reverse complement.
CAGGGCGCTCTGGCAGCTCGTGGTCGTAGCGCTCCGGTGTGGGCACGGCGCGACGGACCCACAGAACCGCGACCAATGCCAGTACACCGGGAATGGCGAGAATCCCGAACCCTGCTTGATAGCCCGACACTGCGACCATGAGTGCAACGAGCAGGGGCCCCGCAAAGGCTCCGGACTGGTCGAGTGCCTCGTGGACCGCGAAGGCCTTACCCTGCCCCATGACGGCGCCGGCGTGCGAGAGCATCGTGTCGCGGGCAGGCGTTCGCACCGCTTTGCCGAACCTTTCGGCGACCACGAGGACGGAGGCCTGCCAAAGGGTCTGCGCGAACGCGAGGATGGGCACCGCAACAATCGTGATGACATACCCTGAGATGCTGAGGGGCCAGTACCGGCGGGTCCTATCAGCCAAGGGCCCCGTGCCCAGGCGCAGCACGAGCGATACGGCCTCGCCAAAGCCCGTGACGAAACCGACCAAGGCTCCCGACGCGCCCAAAGTGGCGAGGAACGGTCCGGTGATCGAGCGGGCTCCCTCGTAGACCACGTCGGCGAGCATGCTCACGATCCCGAACGCGAGTACGAAGCCGACCGGGCCGAGACGGTTCGATCGCTCAGTCAGGGGTGCCAAGGGTCGCCTTTCTCACAGATGGATCCGAAAGCGCAGAGTTCACCGACCACCACCTCTGTCAGTGCAAGCCGAGGAAATCGCGGAGCCACAGGTCGATCCCGACGAGCGTCCCGCTGTCCACTGTGCCAGCGATCCTGTCGATCCGCGCCCGAGAGATTGCGCGTATCTGCTCGGTCATTGCGAAGCACGCTTCCTGCAGACCGGTCGGACCGGTGAGCGGGATGTGGTTGGGCCAGCCTCTGGCCGTCGTTGTCACTGGCACCGCGAGCACCAGTTCGGTCACTGTTGCAAGGTAGGCGTCGGACGCCACCACAACGAGCGGACGCCGGCCCGACTGCTCTCGGCCGACGGTAGGGTCCGGCGCGGCCCAGATGACTGATCCCCGAACGAGCTCACTCACGGTCGAGGCCGGAGCTGATGGCATCGAACGCCGCGAACTCGCTCCAATAGGCCTCATCTGGCGGACTCGACTGGATCGAGCGGGCCAGCTCCTCCATACGCTGACGACGCTCCCAGTCGTCGAGCAGCGACGCCAAGAACTGCCCAACCGGCTGGTGCTGACTGCGGGCATCGCTCGAGATGCGGTCACGCAGTTCTGTCGTGACCTTGATCGTTGTGACGGCCATACCCGAAGTATACGGAATCGGGATACCTCAGCATCGGAACTGCGCGTCTGTCGCCGCGTCAGTCCGGTCAGAGCGCGGCCGCGAGGGCGCCTTGCTCGGCGTACATCGCGAGGAGTGACTGCTCGACGTCGTCGACCGTGAGGCCGGGGACGAGGTCGTCCGCCGCGCCCGCGGTGGTCGGCTCGAACGGCAGCTCGAGTGCGCGGTAGACGTCGGTGAGCACCTCGCGGACGGGCGCCGCGTCGCTCACCACGAAGACGGACGAGAAGAGCCAAGCTCCTGCGACCACGCGTTGCGCCGTCCCCACGAGCTTGACGGGACCTGCGGGCATGACGAACCCCCCCGCCGTCGTCCGTTCCCCCGGAACCCCGTGCACGCTGTACTCGCCCGGGCAGTATTCGCCCGGGATTTCCCCGACCCGAGCGTCGACGCCGATGCTCCGGAGGACGTCCGCGTAAAGCTCACCGAACACCTCGAAGCGGCGCCGGTGTCCCACCATCGCCTCTGCTGCGGGCTCGATGTGGTCCACGATCAGCGTGCCCTCGTGATACGCCGCGGCGCGCCCGCCAGCCTTCCGCACGACCGGCTCGAAGCCCCGGGAAAAGGACGCAGCGCGCGCGGCCTCGAAGCCCGCAAGGCGAGTGTCCCGCTGGCCGAACGCCATCGTCGGGCGCGGCCGGTAGAGACGCAGGGTCGGTCCCCGCAGTCCGCGCTTGACCTCGTCCAGGATCTCCGCCGCTCGTGCGAGCTGCGCCGCGGCGTCGTTCGTGTCACGGTCCTCGATGATCGCGAGCGGCGCTACTGTGCCGTCGTTCCAGACAGCCATGCTCAGGTCCGCCGGATCGTGAGGATCTGCTCCGCCCGGCCGAACGGGCCGTCGTCGTCATGCAGAATCGAGGAAGTGAGGCCGATGCCATCGGCACCGAACGAGACGGCGTTGTCGATCCCGAGCCACTCGCCTGACGGCTGCCGGTAGAGATGGATCTGAAGGTCGACGTTCGGGAAGGCCCAGCTCCCGGGTCCCGGCGGGACGCGGGTCGCAATCCCGTTCGCGGTGTCGACGAGGCCCATGAGGCGCACCCAATCCGGGCTCGTGACTCCATCAATCAGGGGGTACGGGGTGCGGATCCACACCGTCCCATTGCCGGAGCGGTGATCCGGAGCCTGATACATCTCGAGCGAGCGGATGTACCCGCCTGGCCACTCAGTCGTCCCGTCCCAGCGCTCGCAGTCCTCGCGCATCGGAATCCGCGGATCTTCGATGGCTGCGACGGAAGACGTGTCGCTCTGGGCGAGACGCCAGGCCGTTGCGCGGATAACGGCGCGGCCCTTGGTCGAGAGCTCGGCCTGAATGAGCTCGATGGTGCGGCCGGGCCGCAGAGTCTCCGTCGTGACCTCGCAGTCCCCTGCGTGGATCAGGCCGAGGATCTCGTAGCTGATCCGTGCGATCCGGAGGCCCTCGCGTGGCTCGTGGAGCTCAAGGGCGTGGGCGAGTAGTCCGGACGGGGGCGCCATGTGCTGCTCGTGCGCGTTCCATGCGCCCTGGGCATGAATGGTGGACCGGTACCGGCCGCCACCGAGGTCCTCGTAATAGAAGTCGCCCTGCGCGAGCTCGATCTGCTCGCTCGCCTCCTGCGTCTCTGTCACGTGGTGTTCCTTTCCTCCGGCGCAGCGCCCTCGCGCGCCTCGTCAACCTTAACGGCATCCGCTTCCGCGGACTTCCCGCGGCGGCGCACTGCAAGCGAAAAGCGGACGACGACGGCGGCCAGCACCGCGCCGGCGAGCGCCCACGCCCAGGGCGAGGCCGGGGCATTCTCCAAGACGAGCTCGACGGCGGCGAGACCGACCGTGGCGTAGATGAAAGCCCACGCGGCAGACCCGACAACCGTCGCGGGGATGTAGTACCGGAGGGGCATGCGGGCCATCCCGGCGGCCAGGTTCACTGTCGTCTGGAGCCCGACGGTCAGGAACGTGAGGACGACGGCGAACGGTCCCCAGCGCTCGATGAGCCGACGGGCACGGGCGAGCCGTCCGGGGCGCGAGCGCTTCGCCCATCTTGTCTTTCCGTAGCCGGCGGCGAGGCCCCTCCCGAGCCAGTACGTGCCGTTGGTCCGGCACAGGACGATGGCGAACAGGGCCGCGACTGCGGCTTCGAAGGGCAGCTCGAGCAGCTGATCGAGCGACACCCTCTCCCCCTCCTCGCGACAGCACTGAACAGCCAGTCTAGTCGAGGTCCGGCCCCGCTTTCGGTTGCTTGCCCGCCCTCGCACTGGGCAGGAGAAGGGGAGAACACCGATTCCGAAGGAGCACGCACATGCGCATCGCCATCGTGGGAGCCACAGGAAACGTCGGAACCGCGCTGCTGCGACGCCTCGGCGCCGAGGGGGGCCACGACGTCATCGGCATCGAGCGCCGCACGCCGGATGCAGGCGCGGAGCCCTATCGCCACGCGAAGTGGCGATCCGTCGACATCAGCGCTCCCGCCGCCCAAGCGCAGCTCAAGGAGGCGTTCGCGGGCTGCGACGCCGTCGTCCACCTCGCCTGGCTCATCCAACCGAACCACCGCGAGTCCGAACTGTTCGCCACAAACGTCACCGGCAGCTCGAACGTATTCGACGCAGCCGTAGCGGCGGGTGTCCGCCAGATCGTGTATGCGTCCTCAGTCGGCGCCTACAGCCCGGCTCCCAAGGACCGCCGCATCGACGAGAAGTGGCCCACCGGCGGCATCCATACGTCCCACTACAGCCGGCACAAGGCTGCGGTCGAGCGCCTGCTCGACGACGTCGAGGCGGCCCACCCGGAGATGGCCATCGCACGGCTGCGGCCCGGCCTCATCTTCCAGTCGGGTCAGGCCTCCGAGGTCGGGCGATTCTTCCTTGGGCCGTTCATCCCCGTACAGGTGGCGAGGCTCCGCCCACCAATCCTGCCGATGCCCCCGGGCATGGTCTTCCAGGCCGTCCACGCGGACGACGTCGCGGAGGCCTACCGCCTCGCGCTCGTCTCCGGCGCGAGGGGCGCGTTCAACATCGCCGCCGAACCAGTCCTCGACAGCACAACTCTCCCGCCCGTCGTCGGCGCTCGCAGCTCGATCCCGATCCCCAAGGGCGCCCTGCGGAGCCTTGCCTGGGCTTCCTGGCAGCTTCGACTCCAACGTTCGGACCCCGGGTGGATCGACATGGCGCTCCAGGTGCCAGTCATGGACACCCGCCGCGCACGCGAGGAGCTCGGCTGGGAAGCGCGGCGGACGTCACAGGAAGCGATCGCTGCCGTCCTCGGCGGGATGCAGGAAGCATCCGGAGTCGAGGCCTCGCCCTCCCTGAGGCCTGGCCAGCAGTCGGCAATCAAGTGAGCGAGCTGCTGGACTCTGCCCGGAACCCTGAGAGGCGGAAGGAGGGACGGCACAATTGCCGCCCCGCCTTCCGCCTTTTGAATCTGTGTCTTGGCTCCGGGACTAGTCCTCGGAAAGACCGACGGTGAACGTGTCCGGCCCGCTCCGAGTTACCTTGACCCGCTCGCGGGGAGCGCTTGACTTGGTCGAGACATGGGTGACAGCTGCATCCAGCGTGTGGTCGAGGGTAGCGGGGTCCCAGATCTTGAGGGTTACCGAGTGGCTATCAAAGCTCATGCGCCTTTGCCTTCTTTGATGGTCGTGGCCGGTGCGCGGCCGCCTCTTAGTGGACGATTTCGCACCTGGCACCGGCTCCTCTTTGAGCGCGGCACTATCGACTTTGCCATGCACAAGCCCCCGCACGTGCCGTTTGTGATGGATGGCACAGGCCTTGTGACGTTCTGAGTCCAGCGGTCACCTCCCGCCGGTCAGGAAAGCCGGTCGAGCCGCTCGCGCGCCCGATCCAACGCTCGACGCTCCTGCTCGGCGAGTCGCGATGCAAGCCTCCGCGCGCGCTCCGCGAAGCCCGCTTCGCGTTCGACGGCTTCGAGCTGAACCTCCAGTTCGGCCACCTGTTCGCGCAGGTCGTCGAGTTCCTTCGAGATTCCCTCGCGCCGCGCGGCTGTTTCGGACACGCTCCGCTCTGCCTCCGCCAGTTCCGCCGCTGCCTGCTCCGCCCCGCGCTCGGCTTCTTCAAGCTCGGTCTGCGCCTCCTGGCGCTCACGCTCTCTGGCCTCCTCGGCACGCCGCCTCTCAGCTTCCTCGCCGCGCCGCTCGGACTCTCGATCACTCTTCTCCGCCTCCTTCGTGGCGCCCTTTGCGGCGCCTTCGGCCGCCTCCTTCGCGGCATCCTTCGCACCGCCCTTGGCTGGCTTCTCGGCTGCCCCGGAGCGTCTGCCGTCCCCTTCGGGGAGGGCCCCCGGAACCGCGACGGCACCTGCGAGGTCAACCGGCTCGATGCCATTGCTCGAGAGTGTGCGGACGAGCTGACCGCTGCGGACGGCGGCAGCAGCGTCCGGATCTGCCATGGCCGCTCGCAGCGTCTGTTCCATTTCGGAGGCGGCGGCATCGCTGATGCCCACCCCCAGTTCCTCCGCCACCGAGCGCCCCTCACGGACGACGGCGCTCAGGAGGCGGTGCCGCTGCTGGCCCAGCTCGCGCATGCTTGCGGGATCCAGCTCGTCCTGGGCGCGTCGCAGCTCCTCGCCGAGATCGAGAACATTGCCGATCTCGTCCGCACGGCGTCGGGCCAGCATGTTCACGGCCCACGCCGCCGTCGACGGTTTCGGGAGGCGTCCAATCTGCTTGGCAAGCAAGGCATTCCCCTCTGCCTTCGCCGCCTTCGCCCGCTCGTTCCGGGTCGCCGTGAACTCGCCCGGTAGCAAGGCATAGAGCTCCGACGCTTCGGCGGCCAGATCCATGGGGCCAGCATAGGCGCCGGTCGGCGCGGAGGCTCCGAAGACCTCACCTATTGAGACGGGCTGATTCTCTTCCGCAGAAGCAGGAACTATACGGGCTGATTCTCTTCCGCAGAAGCAGGAACTATACGGGCTGATTCTCTTCCGCAGAAGCAGGAACTATACGGGCTGATTCTCTTCCGCAGAAGCGGGAACTATACGGGCTGATTCTCTTCCGCAGAAGCGGGAACTATTCCGTGTGGGTGCCCGTACGGGCGCCCCACGAGACGCGCATGCCGAGGTTCCAGGGCCTTGAAGGAGGAGCGATGAGCGCACCGGTGCGGTATTCCATGCCGGAGAGCGTGCCCGGCCGGGTGCGTAAGCAAGGCACACGCGGTCGATTCGAGCAGTGGCTGCTGGAGAAGCGCGTCCATCAGCCGGCAGGCCCCGAGTCTCCCGAGGACAAGTCGAGCCAGCAACGCTGGTGGAAGGTCATGTGCCTGACAGGCGTCGACTACTTCTCCACCCTCTCGTATCTCCCCGGAATCGCCGCCCTCGCCGCCGGCGCGCTCTCCCCGATCGCGACCCTGCTCATCGTTGCCCTGACCCTGATCGGGATGCTCCCCATGTATCGGCGAGTGGCCAAGGAGAGCCCGCACGGTCAGGGCTCGATTGCGATGCTCGAGCACCTCCTGCCGTTCTGGCGGGGGAAGATCTTCGTCCTCGTCCTGCTGGGCTTCGTAGCGACGTCATGGATCATCACGATCACCCTGTCCGCGGCAGACGCCTCCGTGCACCTCGTCGAGAACCCCCTGCTGCCCCGCTTCCTGGATGGCCAAGCGGTCACGATCACCCTCGTCCTGCTGCTCATCCTCGGCGGGGTGTTCCTGCTCGGCTTCACCGAGGCCGTTGCGGTCGCCATCCCGCTCGTCGCGGTGTTCCTCATCCTGAACGCTGTGGTGATCGGGGTCGGGGTCGCCCAGATCCTCGCCAACCCCACCGTCGTCGTCGGCAATTGGGGTCAAGCGCTCGCCCGCGCCTCGGGCGGCGGACCCGTGGGAATCCTCGGAACGTCGGTCCTCGCCTTCCCGCTTCTGGTCCTTGGGCTCTCCGGGTTCGAGACCGGGGTAAGCATGATGCCCCTCGTTGCCTCGGAAGGCTCGGCACCGGAGGAGAGGCTCGAGTCCCGCATCCGGAACACTCGCAAGCTCCTGACGACCGCTGCGGTCATCATGAGCGCGTACCTCATCGGCAGCAGCCTCGTGACGACCCTGCTCATCCCTCCGGCGGAATTCCAGCCGGGAGCTCCTGCCAACGGGCGGGCCTTGGCGTATCTCGCCCACGTGAGCCTCGGCCCCATCTTCGGCTCGGTCTACGACATCAGCAGCGTGCTGATCCTGTGGTTTGCGGGGGCCTCGGCGATGGCAGGGCTCATCAACATCGTCCCTCGCTATCTGCCGTCCTACGGCATGGCCCCAGAGTGGGCGCGCCACATCCGCCCGGTCGTCTTGGTCTACACGGCGATCAGCGTCATCATCACGCTCGTGTTCCGCGCGGACGTCAACGCCCAAGCCGGCGCCTACGCGACCGGGATCCTCGCCATGATGGTCTCCGGCGCGATTGCCGTGAGCATCTCCGCCGGACGGCGTCGTCAGAAGGGCGCCGCCGTCGCCTTCTCCATCCTGAGCCTCATCCTGCTCTACGCGCTGGGAGCCAATATCATCGAGAAGCCTGACGGACTGAGCATCTCGGCGATGTTCGTCGCCGGGATCATCATCGTCTCCCTCGTCTCGCGGGTGAGCCGGACGACCGAGCTCCGCGCGGACCGCATCCTCTTCGACGACGAGGCGCGGCGCTTCATCGTGGAGTCACTCGAATACGACGGCCGGCTCGACATCATCGCCAATCGCCCTCAGACCCAGGACGAAGCGGAGTACACCGCGAAGGAGGCGTCCCAGCGCGAGCTGAATCCTGTGCCGGGCGGTGCCGACGTCCTGTTCCTCGAGGTCGAGATCGCGGACCCGTCCGACTTCAGTGGGACGCTGAACGTGCACGGCGTCGAGGTGGCGGGGCGCCACCGGGTCCTGCGGACGTCGAGCCCGGCGGCGCCCAATGCGATAGCAGCCATCCTGTTCGCGATGCGGGACGCGACGGGAGCCATCCCGCAGGCACACTTCGAATGGTCCGAGGGCAATCCCCTCGCCCACCTCATGCGCTACCTGCTGCTGGGGCGGGGCGATACGCCGCCCGTCGTCCGCGAGATCATCCGCCAGAACGAGCCCGATCCGGCGCTTCGGCCCCGGATCCACGTCGGCTGACTACCTCTGGCCCACAGGCGTGATGACGAGTTCGTCGATGCGCACGTGGCGCGGGCCCTCAAGCACGAATTGGACCGACCGCGCGACGTCCTCGGGGCTCAGCATCGATGCGCGCTGCTCATCGCCGGGCACGTTGGGTCGAAGGTCAAGGAAGTCGCTGTCCACGTCTCCCGGGCACGGGTGGCAGGCCTTGATCCCATTGACGCCCTCCTCGTCGTTCACCGAGGCGACGAGCATGCCGAGCGCGGCCTTGCTCGACATGTAGGCCGCGCCGGCGCCCGGCGAGAATCGCCATGCCGAGCGCGACGAGACCACCACGATGTTCCCTTCGCCGGCCGACCTCATTCCCGGCAGAACGAGGTCGACGACGCGCGCTACGCCCGTGAGGTTCGTGTCGGGGCATGGGGAGCAGATCTGAGAAAAGTGGCGTTAGGCAGCGAACTGCGAGCGTCGTCGTGGCAGGCAGTGATTTCATAGCGCTGTGACTGATGAGGGCGGCTACGGGCGGTTCGGCACGTTGTCTCGGCAGGAGCTGGAGCGTTACTGCTACCTCGATGACGAGGATCGGCGGCTGATTGCTGCGCGGCGGCGCGACTACAACCGCCTGGGCTTCGCTCTTCAGGTCGTCACTGTGCGTCACCTGGGGATGTTCCTACCCGACCCTCTCGGTGTTCCGTCGCAGCTGGTGGAGTACCTGGCCGAGCAACTGGACATCGCCGACCCGTGGTGCGTCAAGCGGTACCTTGACCGGCGGGAGACTCGATTCGAGCACTCCCGCGAGATTCAGCAGGCGTACGGGCTGAAGTCCTTCGGCGAGGTGGAGTCGGAACTGTCGGCATGGATCGTTGATCAGGCGTGGATGACCGGGGACGGCCCGAAGGCGATCTTCGGCGACTACGGGCCGCTGGACAAGGCGGCGCGCGGGGTGATCGACACGGCCAAGATCGCCGCGCACTGGGATGATATGTGCCGGATCGCGGTGTCGATCCACGTCGGCGAGGTGTCCGCGCACGAGGTCACTCGGATGATCTCGTGCGACGGACAGCCGACCGGGCTGGGACAGGCCATCGCCCATTTCGGGCGGATCTTCAAGACCCTGCACATCCTGCGCCTGGCCGACGACGAACCCTACCGGCGCGAGGGCAAGACCCAGGCCAACCTGGTCGAAGGACGCCACGGCCTGGCGCGCACGGTCTACCACGGACGCAAGGGCGAGATGACCAGCGCCTACTACGAGGGCATGGAGGACCAGCTCTCGGCGCTGGGTCTGGTGCTCAACTGCATCGTCGTGTGGAACACCGTCTACGAGAACCGGGCCCTCGCAGCGCTGCGTGCCGGGGGCTACCCGGTGCTCGACGCCGACGTCGAGCGACTGTCGGCGTTCGTGCGCGCACACATCGGCATCGACGGGCATTACAGCTTCCACCTGCCCGACCTCGGCGGAGTCCACCGACCGCTACGCGACCTGGACGCCGCCGAGGACGAATAGGCGAGTCGAGCTGGCGGCGCTGCCGCGGTGGACCGTTCCGGAACCGAAGCCGCCGACGTGGTCTGCCCGCATACAGGCCGACGACACCGCGGACGCGTTCACAGACCTCCCGCAAGAGCGCCGCTCTCCGGCGCTCGATGCCCATCCCAGAGCCCGCACGCACCGCGATATTGGAGGAGGAGGGCCATGAAACTGAACTGCTCCCCGGAAGTTGGACTGAGAATTCGGTCTGGCTGCGCTTACTGGTACAACACCGAAAGAATCTCCACGAAGCTCGAGGGCCTGAGCCCGGTGCAATACCGTGCCCAGGCCCTCGCGGCCTAGAATCCTATTTGGCCAGTCCAACTATCGGGGACCAGTTCAGAAACCCGGCCCTCCTCCTCGATCACTGAGGCTTGCTCAGAACCCTAGTTGTATGACTCCCAGTAGTCGGTGAACGAAGTGCCATCCGGCGAAAGGCTGCCTGGGTAGGCCATGGTGTAGCCGGCGGAGTCCTGCATGAAGACCGAATCTCCGCCATTCGCGGGGGTGTATTCGACATTGCCCATGGCATCGACGTCGTAGTAGGAATTCGTGAAGTTGACCAGGTTGAAGTTCGCGAGGTCGGGAAGCGTTCCGTTGATCGAGGTCCTTTCCACGATCCACTCGGCTGTATTCCCGGGCGCTGGCGAAGACTGCGACCCTGTCACGCAGGTGTTCTGGGTGTAGTCGCAGAGGGTGAAGTCTGCCGTTCCGTTCGCCCAGTAGATGTCGGTTGCAACGTCGTCGCCCACGTTTGGAACGAGGTTCGTGATCTCCATCTGGTTCTCGATGGGGTACAGCTCGAACCAGAAGTAAGTGGTTTGTCCGTTGGCTGCGGCGTCCTGCTCGGTGCCGTCCTGAATCAGCTCATTCGTCTGGTCCATGCCGCCGATCCCGGGCCAGATGCTGGAGTAGGCGGGCTCGCTGCCGTTCTCCGTCACGGCAGGGACGGTCCACTCGGCCTGCGCGTAGTTCGGTGCAGATGTTGAGGCCGCATATCCGGACCAGTTCCCGGAAGGTGTGGCGGCCGTCTTGGGAGGAACCTTGGGGCTGTGGACGGCGACTTCCTTGCAGTCGACCTTGGGCAGCCACCTGACGTGGAGTTGGGCGGCTTTGGCGAAGATCGGCGAGTGCGCTGGAGCGCCCGCCTGAGTCGGTGAGAGTTCCGCCCCCGGGGAGGAAGGAGATGTGACCGTCATCGGACGGCCACAGTTCGATACCTGATGCGTTACCGGTGAGGGTTCCGCGGCATCGGCGCTAGCGCCTGCTGATAGGCTTCCGGCCATCGCAAGGCAGGCGGCAGCAAAGGCGTATATCCATCGTTTGGATCTCACGACCGTGAAAATATCTGACAGGATCCGTAAGGTCAATGACCATTTGTTTACAAGATCCTGAGAATCTGTCTTGGCCGCCTACAACTGCCAGAAGCGGTTGTCGCTCCCATCCTAAGGACCTGCGGGGCTGGAGTTGGTGACACCCGACCCTGCACGTACGGTCACCGTCCTGACCTGCCCAGTGGCCGATGTGAGTTTGAGAGTGGAGTCGCCAGCCGGCGAGCTGGCCCAGGCGGCCACGGGATGATTCTGGTCCGGGAAGTATTCGCTGAGCGACAATGCGGAGCCGGGCGCCACCTGCACTGCAGCGCCGTTGGCGCAGTCGTCGCTGAGGCGCAGGACGATCTTCTCGTTCGCCGGGATGGTGATCGCATCCGATGAGGTCGCGTCCACCACGTACGGGATCATCGCGCCGAAGTAGTCGTGCCCGCACAGGAGGAGCGGGGTGCGGGACGTGCTCGGGACCGGGGTGGCTGTGATGTCGCTGACGCCGGGCGACCCGGTAGATTGCCCGGCGTTGGATGACCCGCATCCGGTCAGGAGCAGGCCTAGCACGATGGCGGCTACGGAACCTCGGAGAGCGCGCTGCACATCCCTGAATGTACCGCGCGGGGCGGAGGGCGATCTATTCCCCGCAGGGATGTCCGTGGTAGGACCCGATTACCGTACTCCGCTCTCCGTTTTCTCAATCCACCCCAAACGGCGCTCAGCGCGAGTGCCGCCGCGCGGCGGGATCCGTCTGGGCCTGCCAGCGCCCCAGCGCCTCGGCGGACACCTTCGCGTATTTCACCAGACTGCGCACCGACGTGTGCCCGCTCAACGCCATCAGCATCGGCGTGGACGCGCCCTTCTCCGCGGCGTGGGTCAACCGCGAGTGCCGAAGCTGGTGCAGCGTGAACGGTCCGCGTCGCATCCCGGCGGTGTGCTCCTCGAGGAGCGCCGCGGCGCGGCGGTAGGAAAGGCGGGCGCGGCCGGTCGAGCCGTCGGTGTCGGCCTTGGCGATCGACGGCTTGGCCTTGCGGTCGGTCAGGAACAGCGGTCCCTTCTTCCGGCCGGCCATCAGCCGGGGCAGCAGCCGCGCGGTGCCGGTCTGCCAGTCGACGACGTCCCGGGCGCCGCCCTTGCGGGTGACCGTCGCGCACCGGTTCACGGTGTCCAGATCCTCGATGTCGAGATTCAGAATCTCCCCCGCCCGCGCGGCGGACTCGTAGAGCATCGACCAGAACACCTGCTCCCGCAGCGGCGCGGCCGTGCCCAGCAGCTCCTCGACCTCGGCGGCGGTCATAGCCCTGCTGTTGTCCGGAGCGGTCGGCCGCGCCCGAAGCCGCGACACCGGATCGCCGGTCAGCCACTCCTGATCGCGCCAGTAGGCGCACGCCGTCGACACCGCGGTGAGCCGAAGGTTGTACGTCTTGGGTGCCTTGCCGCCCCACACGAAGTCGAACCATCCCGACACCCGGTCGGGGTCCAACAGCCCGACATCGCCGTCCGCGCCGAAGTCGCGTACCATCCGATCCAGCGCCGCGGCGTAGGCGCGGCGCGTGTTCGCCGCCGAGATCGTGCCGAGGAATACCCTCACCGCGTCCGCCAACCGGACCCCGGCCGCCCGGGCCGGAAGCGTGCCCACCGATCCCACCGGACCGCCTTCCACTCTACGGCAGATAGTTTCCAGACTCTCCCGTGCGCGGGACCGTCGCCGCGGCAGGACGATTCGCGGGTTACGGCAGATAGTATGCCACTATCTGCCGTAACTCCTTAGCGCCACTTTTCGCGAGCCTGCTCCCCGACCCCCGTGTCGACAATGTCTGCGAACTCGTCCATCGACTGGTCGGACCAGGAACGGCGGGGAGCGTTCAGGCCGGCAGAGACCACCAGGCCGTTCACGGGGCCCCATGCTCCGGAAATCCGGTCATGGGCCTCCCGGAGCGCCCCCGCATCCCGCACGTCGACCGGAACTTCGAGCGCCTCCGCGCCCTGCTGCCGAACGTCGTCGGCCGCGGCGGCGACGGCGTCGGGGCGCCGTCCGCTGACGGCGACCTTCCAGCCTGAAGCCGCTGCAGCAACGGCGGCGGCGCGACCCATTCCACTGCCTCCGCCCGTGACCCACAGCACGCGTGCGCCGACCGCCGGCGCCCCTACCACTCGGCCACCGAGCCGTCCTTGTGCCGCCACACGGGGTTCCGCCAACGATGACCCTCGGCCGCCCGCTCCACGACGTACTCCTCGTTCACGTCGATGCCGAGACCCGGGCCGCCCGGGATCTTCACCATGCCGTCCTGGTAGTCGAAGACGGACGGGTCGGTGACGTAGTCGAGCAGATCGTTGGACGTGTTGTAGTGGATCCCGAGGCTCTGCTCCTGAATGAACGCGTTGTAGCAGCCGGCATCGATCTGCAGGCACGTAGCGAGCGCGATCGGGCCAAGCGGGCAGTGCAGCGCGAGGGCTACGTCGTACGCCTCAGCCATGTTCGCGATCTTCCGGGCTTCGGTGATGCCCCCGCAGTGCGACGGGTCCGGCTGGATGATGTCCACGGCACCGGTGGCCAGGATCTCCTTGAAGTCCCAGCGGGAGTAGAGCCTCTCCCCCAGGGCGATCGGAGTGGGCGTGTTCCGCATGACGTCGAGCAGCGAGCTTGCATGCTCGGAGAGCACCGGCTCCTCGATGAACATGAGCTTGAACGGCTCGAGCTCCTTGATGAGCACCTTGGCCATGGGCTTGTGGACGCGCCCGTGGAAGTCAACGCCGATGCCGATGTTGGGTCCCACCGCCTCCCGGATCGCCTGTACGTTCTCGAGGCAGCGTTCGACCTTGTCCCACGTATCGATGTACTGCAGCTCTTCGGTGCCGTTCATCTTGACGGCCGTGAAGCCGCGGTCGACGGCGGCCCGGGCCGCCGCGGCCGTCTCACCAGGGCGGTCCCCGCCGATCCACGAATACGTGCGGATGCTCTCCCGGACTTTGCCGCCGAGCAGTTCGTGGACGGGAACGCCGAGCGCCTTGCCCTTGATGTCCCACAGGGCTTGGTCGATACCGGCGATGGCGCTCATCATGATCGGCCCACCGCGGTAGAAGCCAGCGCGGTACATGACGGTCCAGAGGTCCTCGATGTTCCGTGGATCCTGCCCCACGACGTAGTCGGCGAGCTCTTCGACGGCGGCTGCGACAGTGGCCGCGCGCCCCTCGAGGACGGGCTCGCCCCAGCCGGTGACGCCCTCGTCGGTCTCGATCTTGAGGAAGAGCCAGCGCGGGGGGACGGTGTACGTCGTCAACGACGTGACTTTCATGATTCTCCTAGTGAAGTTGATTCCGTCAGCGGGTGGCGTCGCGCCAAGCGGCCATGAGCTCGGCTGCGCGCTGGCCGACGTCCTCGGCGCTGCGGCCTGGCTTGTAGAGGGTCGAGCCGATGCCGGCTCCGCCAGCCCCGGCGGCGACCCACTCGCCGAGGTTCGAGGACGAGATCCCGCCGACAGGCAAAATTTCCGTTCCCGCAGGCAGGACCGGCCGCCAGGCCTGCATGCCGCCGATCCCGACCGAATCCGCCGGGAACAGCTTGAGTGCCGTCGCCCCCGCCGCGAGAGCCGCGAACGCCTCGCTCGGGGTTGCCACTCCCGGGTAGCTGCGCATCCCGGACCCGACCGTTGTCCGGATCACTTCCTGATCCATATTCGGCGAGACGATGATGTCCGAGCCCGCCTCCTTCGCGAGTTCGACCTGCCCCACCGTGAGCACGGTCCCCGCGCCCACCGCGCAGTCTTCGGGCAGGGCGGCCCGGATGAGCTTGATGGACTCCAGGGGATCCGGGGAGTTGAGGGGAACCTCGACGTAACGGAAGCCGGCGCCATACAGCACGCGGCCGATCGCTTCGGCTTCGGGAGGTGTGATGCCGCGCAGGATGGCGACGAGTCCGGTGGTCATGAATTCTCCTTCTCGATGAGCCCCAGAGCGACGGCGGTGCGCCACAGACCTGCGACCACTGCGTCCTCGGGCGCGAGTGCCGAGGCGATGCCGGCTCGCTCCAGTGCCCGCGCGTATCGTTTTCCGAGCTGGGCGTTGGCGCAGACCGTGATCGGGCCGCCCGCCCTGTCCTCTTCCCCGATCCAGCAGCGCGCGAACCGCTCGACCTCAGCCCCGATCATGAGTCCCGAGACGTAGTCCTTGACGGCTGCCGGCTCGAGCTCTCCCGCCATGACGAGGGTCCGGGCGGAGAAGAGCGAGGTCGCTATATCGGTCGGAGGGGCAGGAAGCGGGCCGGCCGCGGAGAAGGCGACGTCGAGACCCCGGTCGAAGGCGTCCATATCAGGAGCGGATGGTTCCTCTGCGAGCCGCGCGACAATGCTGTGCTGCATGACGAGGCCGAAGAGCTCGCCGGTCATCGTCGTCACGAAGTCGGAGACGAGCGTTCCGTCGAGGCGGAGCCATTTCGTGTGGGTCCCGGGAAGGACGACGACGGCGGGTGAGCGCGCGCCGTCGTCGTCTGTACCCTCCGCATGAGAGGGGAGCGCCCCGAGGAGCTGGGTTTCCTCGCCGCGGATCACGTCCGGATGCTCGCTCGGGCTCCCAACCTTTCCATCCTTGAACAGGCCGGGGATGATGAAGAGCGAGCCCAGGGAGGTCGGCACCTCGGTGAGGGACTCCGGTCGTTCGGTCAGGTCCACGGGGAGGTGACGGTAGTCCGCCTCGGCCCACCCCTGGTTGCTGCCGACCATTCCGCAGGCGACAAGCGGAAGCCCGGGGTCGCGGCGCAGCCAATCTCCGCAGAGGCCCTCGATTTCCTGTTCGAAGGCCGCAGTGCGGTTCTCGGACGAGTGAGAGAGTGCGAGGACCCCGCGACCGTCGAGCCGACGGTCCAGCACGGCCCCGCCCTCGCCGAGGAGATACGCCCGGCAGGAAGTGGTGCCCCAGTCGAGGCCGACCATGCGCGGAGGGATTTCGATCATGCTCGGAAGTCTTCTCCCCTCGTCCCAGCATGTCGAACTACATCCCAGATATAGGGATGTAAACTAGGGACGTGTCCCACGATGCCGGCCTGCCGCCGCAAGAGAACCGCCCGCTCGCGCGGGATGCCGAACCGTCGCTTCCGCCCGGCACGCAGACGCTGGCGAGAGGGCTCGACGTCGTTCGAGCCGTAGCCCAGGGCGCCCACGATCTCAAGAGCGTTGCTGAGGCGACGGGGATCGGGCGCAGCACGGCACACCGGCTCGTCCAGCTGCTCGATCGGTACGGGTACCTCCGGGTCGCCGCTGGGCGCGACTATGCCCTCGGGCCAACGCTCATCGAATTCGGTTTCCAGGCGCTCCACCAGAACCCCTTGCCCGTCGTCGCGCGGCCCATCCTGGAAGAGCTCGCCGAGAAGGTCCAGGACACCGTCCACCTTGCGATCGTGGACGGCGGCGAGGTTCTGTACCTCGACAAGATCGAAGGCACGCGCGGCGCCGAGATGCGGTCGAGAATCGGGCACCGCATGCCACTCACACGGACCGGCATCGGCAAAGCCCTCATCCTCGACCGCGGCGACGACTGGCAGAGGCTCTACGAGGCCGAGCACTCCGGGGACGGCGGTCCCGTCGAGGATTTCCTCCGCCGAATGCACGAGTACTCCCAACACGGCGCCGCGATGGATCTCGAAGAGAATGAGCCCGGGATCCGGTGCGTGGCTGCCCCTGTTCGCGACGCGGGCGGCCAGGTGGTCGCCGCCGTCAGTGTTTCCGCGACAAAGCCCTTCATGCCTGCCCAGCGGATGCGCGGTCTCGTCCCCGTAGTCCAGAAGGCCGCCCGATCCATCTCGCGGTCACTCGGCTACAGCGGGTGAGCGGGCGCAGGGCTACCCCTCGGCGCCGAACCGCAGCAGCACCTTCCCAGATGCCGAGGCATCCCTTGCGGTGGCGAACGCCTCGAGCGCCTCGTCGACGCCGAACACGTGCGTGACGACTGGCGAGGGGTCGATCTCCCCGGCGCTGAGAGCCGCGATCACCTCGTCGATCTCGTCGTTGAAGCGGAACGAGCCGACGAGTTCGAGTTCCCGCGCGATCGCCGTTGAGACCAGCACTGGTTGGTCTCCAGGCGGCAGGAGACCGAGCATGACGACGCGCCCTCCCCGAGTGGCCGCCCTGATGGCCGTGCGCAGCCCAGGCGCACTTCCTGAGGATTCGATGACGACGTCGGCGTCGAGGCTTTCGAGTTCCCCCGCCTCCGTCGCGACCACGCTCCGATGGGCACCAAGCCCCGCGGCGCGTTCGAGGGGCGCATCGAAGAGATCCGTGACGACGATCTCGCGCGCCCCGTGGTGCGCGAGGACGACGACGACGAGCGCGCCGATGGGGCCCGCCCCGACCACGAGGACGCGCTTCCCGCGCACGTCGCCCGCCCGGTTCACTGCATGCCACGCGACGCTCAACGGCTCGATGAGCGCTGCCGATCGCGGGTCGAGTCCGTCGGGAATGGGACGCAGCATCCGCGCGGGAAGTGCGACGAGGTCCGCGAAGGCACCGTTCCGATGCGGATGCGTCGCCGCACTGCCAAGATACGTCCCACCGGGCGAGAGGTTCGGGCGGTCGGACGGGAACCTCGGACCGCCTGTTGGCCCCTTGGTCGCGGGATGGACGGCGACGCGAATGCCCGGACGCGGCCCTGTTCCATCCTCCGCCGCCCGCACTACTCGCCGATGACTTCGTGGCCCAGAACAAGCGGCTCCCGCAGAATCGACTCTCCCGCAGCCCCGCGCAGCCAGTAGTGGAGGTCCGAGCCGCAAATGCCGCCGAGTTCGATGGCCACGAGGGCTTCGTTCTGGCCGAGGGCCGGCTCGTCGAGAACGTCGACGCGCAGATCGTCTCGTCCGTGGGCGACGACGGCGCGCACGCCACCGTGACTGGGATGTGCCATTGTCTCTTCTCTTCGACGAATGATTGAACCAAGAATTCGGGGGTTATCTTGCCCTAAAAATCATACGGTGACGACGCCGGTTGAACGTCATAAGACCTTCTTATCCGCCCACCTGATATACGTCTTATCCAGAAGCGCCATCGGTTATCTAGGCTCGAGAGAAGTTCTAGACTTCTACCCACGTCTCTGGAGGAGATATGTCCGGATATCAGCCGGCTTCACGGGTCACGCGTATTAAGGAATCGGCGAGCGTCCTCGCTGCAGCCCGAGTCCGAGAGCTCAAGGCCCAAGGGCGCTCGATCATCGACCTCACGGTCGGCGAGCCGGACTTCGACACCCCCGAGCACGTCAAGCAGGCCGCCATCGCAGCGATGGAGGCCGGCGAGACGAAGTACACCTCGGTCACTGGGACCCCGAAATTGCGGTCCGCGATCCTCCAGCACGTCGAAAGCCGTACTGGTGCAACCTACGGCGAGAACCAGATCACGATCGCAGGCGGCGCGAAGCAGGTCATCTTCACCGCATTCATGGCCTCCCTTGATGAAGGCGACGAAGTCATCATCCCGGCGCCCTACTGGGTCTCGTACCCCGACATGGTCCTCGCCAATGATGGCAGCCCGGTCATCATCGCGTGCGGAGACGAGGTGGACTTCAAGCTGACGCCCGCGGCCCTTGCAGCCGCCATTACCCCATGCACCAAGTGGCTCGTGCTCAACACTCCCTCGAATCCGACTGGCGTCGTCTACACGGAAGGCGAGCTCGAGGCCCTCGCAGCCGTTCTTGCGGAGCATCCCCACGTTCAGGTGCTGACCGATGAGATCTACGACGAGATCTACTTCGGGACGGGGCGAGCTGCGAGCCTGGTCGCGGCCGCACCAGCGCTCCGCGACCGCATCCTCATGGTCAACGGCGTCTCGAAGGCCTATGCGATGACCGGATGGCGACTCGGCTACGGGCTCGGGCCCGCGGCGCTGGTGGCCTCGATCAACAAGCTCCAGTCCCAGATCTCATCCTGCCCCTCCTCCATCAGCCAGGCCGCGGCCGCAGCGGCACTTACAGGCGATCAAAGCTTCGTGGCCGATTGCGTCAACGCCTACCGCGAACGCCGCGACGCCGCAGTCGCCGGTCTCAACGCAATCGACGGCCTCTCCTGCACCTCCCCCGACGGCGCGTTCTACGCCTACGTGAGGTGTGCGTGCGCAATCGGAAAGACGACGCCTGGCGGGGCTCTCATCGAAGACGACCAGGACTTCGTCCTGTACCTGCTCGACGCCGCGTCGGTGGCCGTGATCCCAGGCTCGGCATATGGTCTCGGCCCCTATTTCAGAATTTCCTTTGCGACCTCGCTCGAAACAATCAAGGCGGGTGTGGAGGCAATCGACAAAGCCGTGCGCGCGCTCAACTAATTCATAACGCCTCTACCAATCCATAGGCCGTGACCCTTCCATAACGCCTCGAGCCTTCCATAAAGCCTCGAGTCATCCACAAAGAGAGAACCATGGAACAGCTGATCCACGTCAAGACAAAATTCGAGCGCCCCGCCGAGGACGTCGTCGAGCGCCTCGCGAAATTCTCGTCGGCGACTATCCATGAGGCTCAGGGAAGGAAAGGAGCGCTCAGCTCGCGGATCAAGCCGATCGACCGCTCCATGTCCTTCTGCGGCCCCGCGGTGACCGTGCGCTGCGCTCCGCGTGACAACCTCATGCTCCAGGTGGCGATCCATTACGCGCAGCGCGGCGACGTCGTCCTCGTCGGTGCCGGCGAATTCCCTGAGGCGGGCACGTTCGGAGACGTCCTCGGGAACGCCATGAAGGCCAAGGGGATCGCCGCGATGGTGACCGATTCAGGGGTCCGGGACACAGCGGACCTCATCGATCTTGGGCTCCCCGTGTTCTCAGGCAGCATCTCCATCAAGGGAACGGTCAAGGAGACGCTCGGCCCTATCAACCACCCGATCGTCTTCGGCGACGAGATCGTGTACCCGGGCGACATCCTCCGCGGGGACGCGGACGGCGTCGTCGTCGTCCGACTGGAGGAAGCCGAGGATGTCATCAAGCTCTCGCAGGCACGCGTGGACGCGGAGGATGAACTCATCAAGGCCTACCACGCTGGCGGAACGACGATCGAGCTGTGCAAGCTCACCGAGGTCCTCAAGGCCAAGGGACTGCTGGTCGAGGAGTAGACCGGCGTCGATGCACTAGATTAGGAAGGCTGGAAATCAGCTTTCACGTTTCTCTCGAGGCACGGTCCTTGGGGATGAGGAGTCGAGCATGCGCACCCACAGCGTGCACAGTGCCGCGGATTGCGGGGCGGCCTTCATGGCCACGCTCGTCCTTCATCAACGCCAGTCGCTCCGAGGCCTCAAAGTTCACTTCGGTCCTGCTGCGCGCGCCAGAGGGCGGCGCCAGGAAGAACCGGTCCGTCCTGTGCGAGCTCTGCCGTGCCGTGTATGCGAAGAACGACGTAACGCCTCGAGGGGCTCAAGGAGCGCACGCAGCAGTTCCTGGACGGGGTCCGGGGAGTCTAGGCACCTGAAGGGCGCCTTGCTCGGGCAAGGCGCCCTTCAGCCTCCGAAACTCCAATTTCTTACAACGAGTGCTCGCTTACAGCGAGTGCTCGAGGATCCTATTCGTGGTCTGCACGAGCATCCACTCCACACTTCCACCCGCATGCGCCGGCATAATGCTCCCTTCGAAGACAAACATCGGTTCGACCGAAGAATCGAGGGGCTGCCACAGCCCGTTGGCGGGGCAATGCGATCCGGTGGACGCAATGACCTCGTGCGACTTCCGGAGATTCCAACTGGTGTGGCTGATCTTTTTCATTTCAGGCTTCCTTGCGCTGCTAGAACAGGCTCTGGCGGTCTATGGAATTGATCCGATAACTCAATGGTATGCAGCGCAATCGCGGAAGAATAAGATCAAACTGGAGTGCCTTGATAAGCCGATGCTATGGATCGGCCACTCGACTCAGACGGCGTCGGAACCGTAGTGTGCGAGGAGTTGAGCCTTGACCATGTCCCTTAGCAGGATGAGCACGGCTGAGGCCGCCTCCGACATAGGCTCATGATCCGCCGTGCAGAGCGCAATCTTGCACTGCAGTGCGGGCTCGATGATCCGGTGCACTCTGAAGTTCTGGTCTGGAAAGAGAGCATCCGCTGCCGACCTCGGCAGGATCGTCGCCCCCAGATTCGCGCGGAGGAGGCGCCACAAGGAGGGCACGGACTCCACTTCGCCCGCAAGCCGGAGGGAGAGCCCCTGTTCGGCAAGGGCTTTGTCGACCAGCTGACGGATCGTGTGGTTGCTCTCCGGCAGGAAGAAGTCGAGCTTTGCCACCTCGCGCAAGGAAACGGCGTCGTTGGCGTCGACCTCAAGCTCAACCTCGGGGTTCGTCACGACGTAGAGGTCCTCGACGATCATCGTGGTGAACCGCACGCCGCGGATCTCCCCCGGTTCGTAGATGAGGGCCATGTCGAGCTTGCCGTTCTTGATGGCCTCGCTCAGCACTCCGCCCACGATCTCCGTGAGGTGCAGCATGATATCCGGGTACCGACGCCTCACCTCGCCGACGATCTGGGGAGCCAGGCTCGAGGCCATACTGTATGGCGCGATGGCTATGGAAACGCGGCCGGACGGGGCATCGCCCGACGTCGCCACGTCTTGGCGAGCCTCGTCGACGAGCCGCAGGATCGTCTGGGCGTGACGGTAGAGCGCATGGCCGGCTGCGGTGGGCTCTACGCCCTGCTTGCTCCGGATCAACAACCGCTGCTTGAGATCCTTCTCGAGGGCGGAGACCTGCTGGCTCAGGGCGGGCTGCGCCACGTGGAGGGCCGCGGCGGCCTTCGTGATGCTGCCAGAATCGACGATCTTCACGAAGTACTCGAGCTTTCGCGTGTCCACCGTCTCCGCCCTTCACCGCCGTAGCTGCACTTGCTCCGCAGAGCAACCGTCATAAGCCAAGCATATGCCGGGACAGGGATCATGTCTTTGCGTGACTGAGCCCTCGAACGCTAAGTTTATTACGCGGATCACACCGGTCCTTTGATGGCCCTGTTAAATGCAGGGCGTGGAATAAGAATTCCTGCGGCACCAGCTCATGAAATGAGAAGCACGTGAACCCGATGATCGATCTCGTGGCGGATCTGGGAGAAGGATTCGGCGCCTACGGTATCGGCAGCGATTCAGAACTTCTGGATATCGTTTCGAGCGCGAATATCGCTTGCGGCTTCCATGCCGGCGATCCGGACATCATGAATTCCACGGTCGCGCAGTGCGTGGCCCGCGGGGTGGGCATCGGCGCCCATCCGAGCTTCCCGGACCTCCGCGGTTTCGGTCGGCGGGCCATGGATCTCACCGAAGGCGAAGTCCGCAACGACGTGATCTACCAGCTCGGTGCGCTCTCGGCGTTCGCGGCCTCCCACGGCTCCCGCGTGTCCCACATCGCGCCCCACGGCCGGCTCGGCAACCTCGTTGCCGTGCGTCCCGATTATGCGGCAGCGGTGGCGGACGCTGCGGCAGGCGTGGACGGCGAGCTCATCGTCGTCGCCCAAGAAGGCGAGCTCGCGAAGGCTGCGCGCGAGCGTGGCCTCCGCGTGGCGCTGGTCGGAATCGTGGACCGCGCCTACCAAGAAGACGGCACCCTCGTGCCCCGGGGCCTCCCTGGCGCCGTCCTGCACGATCCGAACGCCATTGTGGAGCGCACCGTCCGGATGGTCTGCGAGGGCAGGATCGCCACCGTTTCGGGTTCGGACCTTGAGATCCGGGCGGACACCGTGCTCCTGCACGGCGACAATGCCGGCGCCGTCGACCTCGCCCGGCTCATCCGCAGCGAGTTGACCGCCGCCGGCGTCCGGATCGCGCCCGTTGCGGACGTCCTGGCAGCTCAGCATCCGGTGGTCTGAGATGCCTCCTCTCGTGCCCTCCCCGATCGACGTCTTCGAGTCCGGAGACGCAGCCCTTCGCGTCGTCGCGGTCTCCACCGACACCGAACAGAATTGGAGCACGGTCCACCGCCTTGCGGACTGGCTCGAAACCTGCGGCGCGGAAGGCCTCCACGGCGCTGTTCCCACCTACGATTCCGTGCTCGTCGAATTCGACGCTCTGACTGTGTCGGCGCGCCAGGTCCGAGCCTTCGTCAACCTCGGTATCCGCCAGCTCGGGCTCTCCGGGGACGATGGCGCCTCCTCCCGCCACTTCGACGTTCCAGTGGTCTACGGGGGCACCTTCGGCCCCGATCTCGAGGCAGTCGCCGAACTCGAAGGGATCTCGGCCGAGGAGGTCGTGCGCCTCCATGCGACCAAGAGCTACGTGATCCGCTGCCTCGGAGCGCCTGCCGGCTCGCCGATGATGGACGGCCCCGACTTCCCGGTTCCGGTTCCCCGTCTCAAGGATCCCCGCCTCAGTGTCCCCGCCGGAGCCGTGTCGGTGGCGGGCCGGCAGGCCGTCATCGCGCCGGCCGTCGCGCCTGGTGGATGGCAGGTCATCGGCCAGACGCCGCTCTCCCTCCTCGATCTCGGGAGGGATCCCCTCGTGCCGTACCGCCCGGGCGACACGATCCGCTTTCGTCCCATCACCGAACGCGAGTTCGAGGCCCGATCGGGGACACGGATGGAGGCGGCATCGTGAGCGGCACAATCATCGTGCAGCAAGCGGGGAACACCGTCGTAACGGACCTCGGGCGGTTCCGCGGCCCGCGCTTTGGACTGCCCGTGAACGGCGCCCTCGACCAGTACTCCGCACGGGCAGCCAACATCCTGGTCGGCAACGACGACAACTCACCGCTGCTCGAGCTCACCGCGCTCGACTTCAGGATGACGACGACGGCTGATCTCCTGATCACCGTCACGGGCGCCGCAGCGGAGCTTACGGTGGGAGGACGTTCCTATCCACAGTGGGAGCCCGTCTCCGTCGCGGCAGGTGAGCCTGTCGCCGTCCGCGGGATTCGGGGCGGCCTCCGCGCCTACCTCGCCGTCCACGGTTCCGTCGAGGTGCCGAGGCTCCTCGGGAGCTGCGCGCCGGACAGCGTGGTTGGCTTCGGCGTACGCCTCACCGGAGGAACCGCACTGAGCGTGCAGCGGCCCGTTCCGGCCTTCCGCCAACCGTTCTACGACATGCCCCTCTTCCGTCTGGGGGTCCAGCGCCCGGCATCGGGAGGTGAGGCTCTCGTGGACGTGACGGATGGGCCCGACATCGCCGAATTCGGTGACTCGGCAGATCTCCTGTTCAGTTCGGAGTACACGGTCAGCCCGAGGAGCAATCACATCGGGCTCCGGCTGGGCGGCAACCTGCCCGAGAGGGTCACCTCGGGCGAGGTGCTCTCCCGTGGAGTCCCAGTCGGCGCGATCGAGGTGCCCTCGCGCGAGGAGCTCCTCATACTCCACCGAGGCCGCGGAGTGACGGCGGGCTATCCTGTCCTAGCAGTCGCCACGAGCCTCGGGCTCGATGTCCTCGCCCAAGCACGCCCGGGCGACAGGATCCGCTTCAGGGCGACGACGGTAACCGAGGCAACAGCGGCCTACCGCCGTTCCATGCTCCAACTCGAAACCCTCCGGCAATCCGTTGCCACGGTCTTCGGTCTCCTGGGCATCCACCGCCCGGCCGGCTGGCAGGACCTGCCTGCCGCCGCGTGCGGCTGAACCAGTGGACACCTCCCTGCGGCCTCACCGTCGTCCCCTCAACCCCTGAACTGGAGAACCGATGCCTTTCGCTGACTACAAGACCGCCCTCGTGACCGGAGCCTCGACCGGGATGGGCGCCGCGATCGCCGAGCGGCTCGCCAAGCGCGGGCTCGCCGTCCACGCCGTCGCCCGCAACGAGGACCGGCTCGCCGAGCTCGCGGACCGCACCGGCGCCGTCCCCCACGCGCTCGACCTCACCGACACGGCGGCGCTGGCCTCCGCGCTCGGCACCCTCGAGGTCGACGTCCTCGTCAACTGCGCCGGGGTCTCCCGGCCCGGGAACATCCTCGACTCCACCGAGGAGGACCTCGACGAGATCATCGATGTCAACCTCCGGGCCCTCCTCCAGCTCACCCGCCTGACCCTGCCCGGAATGGCCCAACGCGACCTCGGCCACATCGTGAACATCAGCTCCATCGCCGGCCTCTACAACTTCTACGGGCACACCGCCTACCACGCCACCAAGGCCGCCGTGCACCAGATCTCCCGCCAGCTGCGCAACGACACCGTCGGCAAGCGCATCCGCGTCACCGAGATCTGCCCCGGCCGCGTCGAGACCGAGATCTTCGGCCGCAACCTCGGCGGCTCCCCCGAGGCCATGGAGGAGGCCTGGCAGACGTACTACGAAGGCTACGAGTCCCTCACCACCGACGACATCGTCAACGCCCTCGACTACGCCATCGAGACCCCACGCCACGTCAACATCGGCATGATCGAGATCATGCCCACCTTCCAAGTCCCCGGCGGCCTCACCTTCGACCGCCGCTGACGCGGCGTACGGCCGAGGCCCCTGTTCAATTGCGTACAGCTGCTTCGGCCGTGGCGTCGCGACCGACTCGACAACGGGAGGCGTGGCATAGCCCGCGGGATTGAAGCGCAAGCGCGCCGGAATCAGGAACGCGGCGGAAAGTACCGCTATCGGCAGGGGCTCCCGGGACCAGGCTCCGCCGGAGACCCGTCCAAGGAGCAGGTTGTGCAGGCGCCCGCTGCGCGCCGGCAGCTTCTGAACGCCCGGGCCTACGCGATTGGATTCACGACGAGATGCATCTGCAGGGAATGGCAGGTGTTCCACCCGAGAGTGTTCACAGCAGGCTGCGGCGACACCACGGCAGGTCGGCTGGAGCTGCAGTTGATTTTCAAGGCAGGAGCAATATGACTGGGAGCAATAACGCCGACCCGACGCTGCACATCGTGGTGATGGGCGTCTGCGGGTGCGGCAAGAGCACGGTCGGCGCGCTGCTTGCCCGTGAGGTGGGCGGCGCCTTCCTCGACGGCGACGAGCTGCATCCCGCGGCCAACGTCGCCAAGATGGCGGCCAGCATCCCATTGGACGACGGCGACCGCGAGCCGTGGCTCCGGGAGGTCGGACGCCGGCTGCTCTCCTCGGACCGACCGCTCGTCATCGCCTGCAGCGCACTCAAGCGGTCCTACCGGGACCTCATCCGCTCTGCTGCCCCGCAGACCCTGTTCGTTCACCTGCACGGCACCCGCGAGCTGCTCGCGGACCGCATGGCATCCCGCCCGGGGCACTTCATGCCTCTCTCGCTCCTCGATTCCCAGCTCGCTATCCTTGAGCCTCTCGGCTCCGACGAACCCGGAATCCAACTCGACATTGCCCAGGCGCCGGCCTGGATTGCGAAAGAGGCCTCAGCGTGGGTGACTGCCGAGCCGTTCACAACCGCATCCGGCATATTCGGCTCCTGAGCCTTGCAACAGGAGGGAGGTGACCACGGCGATCCCACTCGCCCATCTGGCCTGTCGGCTTCTCTTACAGTGGTGCCCAAGCGGGCTGCGCATTCCATACACCGAGGTTTCCGGACTCAAGCCTTCGGCCGGACGGAGGGCGGGTTCCGCCTGTACACGGAGCGCGACTTCACCCGTCTGATGCCGATCGCAGAATGAAGCCGCAGGGTTTCGCGCTGGAGGAGATGGCCGAACTCCTCCGCATGGCCGACGAGTTCATCGAGCTCCTCCGCGCCCAGTAGCCGATCTCCGTCGCGGAGCTGTGGGAGCGCGGACGCGCCTCCTTCGCTCTCATGGCCGAGCGCTGGCCGGCGACGGCCGTCGCCCAGGTGATCCAACACCCGGCTACAAGGTCGGCACATTCGATTTGAAGGCCATGCCGGCGAGATGGCGTGGAGGCTTCCCATGGGCGTCGCCGCTCGTCGCCGAAGATCCTGCACGATATTTGGGCCGACGAGAAAGGCCCTGAGAGTAGGGTCAACTCGGGGAACGTTGGGCTGTGCCCGAGTGGGGCTGCCCAGAAGGGAGCCTGACGAGCCCAGGGAGAAGGGATCTGATGGGAGAGAACATTGTCGTCGTCGGCGTGGACAACAGCGATACCGCCCTCCGCGCTGCACAGGCCGCCGCCGAGATCGCCCTTGCATTCGGCGCGAGGCTGCACGTCGTGACTGCCTTCGAGGACGACCGCACCGAGGAATTCGGGGTCGGCAGCGACAGATGGATCGTGTCCGGACCGTCGAGGGCGGAGGCAGTGGCCAGGGATGTGGTCGCGTCGCTGGGGTGGCCGGGGGGCTCGGGGGAAGTCACTTCTGCCGCATGGCGCGGCAAGCCAGCCGACGCCATCCTCGCGGAGGCGCAGCGCCTTCGGGCGCGGCTGGTCGTGGTGGGGAACCGACGGATGCGGGGCATCGGAAGGATTCTGGGGAGCATCGCGAACAGCGTGGCGCACGGAGCGGATTGCGATGTCTACATTGTGAACACCACCGGCGACGCCGACTGAGGGAACGGGCGGCGTGATGGGTGGTCCTGGATTCTGGGGGACCACCCATCACGCCCTGTCGGTCAGCTCCCTGCGGGCTTGAGGATGCTGTAGTCCACGGTGCTGTCGTAGCGGTAGGACATGTTCTCCAGGGACTTGCTGTAGGCCTGGTTCGGCTGCTTGTAGAGCATCGGGAGCTGGCTTGCGTCCTGGTTGATGTAGTCGTTCACCTTCTGCCAGTAGGGGGCGGCCTGCTCGCTGGTGCCGGGGCCGGCGTTGATCGCGGCCGACAGGAGCGACTGCCACTGGGGGTTGGGGACGAAGGCGCCGCTGTTGCTCGGGTCTCCGGGGAGGAAGAAGTTGTTCACGAACGATGGGACCTGGACCTGGACCCGGTTGGCCGCGATCAGGGCCTGGAGGGTCTGCTTGAGGCGGCCGGTGGCGAAGTCGGCCGGGTTGAGCTGGTTCACGGTGACGTTGAAGCCAGCGGCCTTGGCGTAGGAGCCGATCATGATCGCCGTGTCGACGATGTCGGGGATCGCGTTGGAGACGGAGAGGGTGACGTTGACGTTCGTCTTCCCATCCTGGGCGAGCAGGGCCTTGGCCTTGTTCACGTCATAGGTGTAGGCGGGCTGGGTAGAGAGGCCCGGGACGCCCATGGTGGGGGTGAACCAGCCTGGGCTGGGCACGGCGAAGCCTTCGTAGACCTGGCTGATGATCTTGTCGTACGGGATGGCGTAGTTGAACGCCTGGCGGACAAGCTTGTCGTCGAACGGAGCCTTGTTCTGGACGAGCGAGATGTCGTCGAACTCGATGGGGTGGTCGACTCTGGGCTCTTGGACCTTCGGCGAGTCCTTGATCGAGCTCAGGTCGCTGGGTGCGAGGGCTTCGGCGACGTCGACGTTGCCGGAGGAGAGGAGCTGGGCGCGTGTGCCGGAGTCAGGGACGACCTTCATCGTGATGGTCGTGAACGCGGGGTGCCCGTCGGGATAGTTCGGGTTCGCCTTCAGGACGAGCTGCTGGCCCTGCGTCACGGAGCTGACGGTGTACGGGCCGTAGCCCCACCCCGTGTTCTGCGCCGCCCACTTCACCGCCCAGGGGTCGGAGCTCGTGGCGTGCTTGAGCATCTCGGTCTTGTCGTAGATGCGCCCTGTCTGGCCGGTGAAGATCGGGAGGAAGACGTTGTCGTTCCCTGCGTTGTGCAGATGGAAGGCGATCGTGTAGTCGTCGACGATCTGGATCTGGTCCATCGAGTTGAAGTAGTTCCTGATCTGGGTCAGCCCGACACCGCGGTCGCTGAGCTTGCGCTGGACGGACCAGTAGACGTCTTGGGCGGTGAAGGGATTGCCGGCCTGAGAGAGCACGCCCTTGCGGAGGTGGAAGGTGTAGGTCTGGCCGTTGTCGCTGACTGTGTAGGGGTTGTCCTTGTCGGCGAGGGCCCCTTCGAAGTGGGTGAAATCGGTGGTGACGACGCCGTTCTTGGTGGTGGTCTTGTAGTTCAGCAGGCCGATCTGGGTCTGGGACCACATGGTGTAGTTCTCGTTCGAGGCAGCGAACGAGCCGTCGAGGTCATAGCTGGTCGGGGTGGCCGCGACGGCGACCGTGAGCGAGTTCTTGGCGGCAGCGCTGCCGCCTCCGCTGGGGCCGTGGCTGGTGCAGCCTGCGGCAGTGAGGGCGACCGCGGCGGCTGCGGCGAGGGCTCCCATCATATTTTTCTTAGGCACGACTCTTCCTTTCGGAGCGATACCGCTTCTTGATGTTGGCCGACAGATACGGCCAAACCTGTGGGATCGCCCGGGACGAGTAGGCGATGCAGAGGACTGAGAGGGCGACGAAGATCGCGGGGAAGACCGCGGGCCACCAGCGTCCGAGCATGAGCGAGGACAGGGCCGAGGAGATCATGTAGCCCCACTCGGGGGTGGGCGCCTTGACTCCGACGCCAATGAAGCCGAGGCTGGCGAGGATGATCACGCAGTTGCCGAAGACGAGCGGCATGTTGCGCATCGCGGGGCCGATCGAGTTCGGGATGACGTGGACGAGCGCGGAGCGCAGCGGGCTCTCGCCGGCGAGCTTGGCCGCCTCGAGGTACGCTTCGCGGCGCACCCTGAGCACTTCGGCCCTTGTGAGCTTGATCGTGGCCTGGATCAGGCAGAGCGTGATGGCGACGGTGAGAGCGAAGTCCGAGGAGCCCATGATCCCGACGACGACGATGCCGAGGATGATGGACGGGATGGCGATGAAGTAGTCGCTGATCTGGTTCAGGAGGCGTCCGACCCAGCCCGCGATCCCCCGGCTGCTCTCGGAGAGGCCGATGAAGGTCCCGATCAGGATCCCGCCGATCGTGCTGCTGAGGGCCACCGTGATGCCGAACTGGACGGCGACGCGCGCCCCGTAGACGCAGCGGGAGAAGACGTCCATGCCTACGGAGTCCGTCCCGAACAGGTGCTGGGGCGAGGGCGGCAGGCGGGAGGCGTCCACGGTGCTGACGGGGTCGAAGGGCGCGATCAGGGGGGCGAAGGCGGCGACGGCCAGGACCGCCGCCAGGGGCAGGAACGCCAGCGCCGCTCGGACCCAGCCGGCGCGCCTTCGGCTCGGGCGTTCCGGGGGGGCCTGGACGGGCTTGGCAATCAGGGTCTCTGCCATCTCAGTTCGCCTCGCTTTCGATGCCGGGCCGGCGGCGGGGGTCGAGCCACATGTTCACCAGGTCGACGATGAGCATCGCGACCAGGCAGACGGCGACGACGACGAGGAACCCTTGGAGCGCGGTGAAGTCCACCGACTGGACGGAACGGACGCCGAGCGCGCCGATCCCGCCGAACCCGAACAGGCTCTCGATCGTGACGGCGCCGCCGATGAGGGAGCCGAAGAATAGCCCGAACACCACCACGACGCTCGAGAGCGACCGCCGGAACACGCTGAAGAAAATCCACCTGCGGGGCACCCCCGCCGCGACCTGGAACCGGGTGGTCGGCTGGACCAGCTCGCGGTCCAGGCCCCCGATGAACTGCGTGAGCAGGTTCGGGGTGTAGGTCAGCACCATCGCCCCGACCGGCATGATGTACTGCACGAGGGTCTGCCCGAACATGTCCCAGCTCCCGGTGAGCCCCTCGTCCAGGAGCGGGAAGCCCGTGACGACCGGCAGCACTCCCGAGACCCTGCCCAACGGCGCCGGAAGCCAATCCAGGACCACATAGAAGATGACGATGAGGAAGATGGCGACGACGAACACCGGCACCGTGGTGGCCAAGGACGCGTAGACCCTTATCCCGGCCCGCAGGGCCCTGTTCGCGAAGCGGAGGTACAGGAACCCCAGCACGAGGCACAGTACGAACGCTCCGACCAGGCCCAGGAAGATCAGCTCGATGGTGGAGGGGAGCCGGGAGAACACCTCGTTGACCACCGGAGCGCCGGTCACGAGCGAGTGCCCGAGATCTCCATGAAGGAGCCCGCCCCAGAACCTGACGAGCTGGTCCCACACGGTCCCGTCGAGTCCCATCTGGGTTCGCACGGCCGCGATGGACTCCGCTGTCACGGTTCCGGAGCGGGAGGCGAGCGCGACGCTGACCGGGTCGCCCGGCAGCAGCCTGACGAGGAAGAACGCGATGGTGCCGAAGACGAAGATGTCCAGGGGAAGGCGGGCGAGCCTGAGCACCCACCAACGGTTTGCCCGGTACCAGCTCATGATGCGGCCTCCCGCCGTTGGGGGCTCGACGAGTCCACGTAGGCGTCGAGCAGCTCGCGTGTGTAAGGGTGCTGCGGCTCGTTCACGACCTGGTCGACGGCTCCCCGCTCGACCACCTCGCCGTTCCTCATGACCAGGAGCTCCGAGCTGATGAAGGTCACGGCCGGGAGCCCGTGCGCGACGAACATCAGGCCCATCCGGTGCCGGGCCACGTGCCGCTTGATCAGGTTCAGGACCGCCCCCTGCACCGAGACGTCCAGGGCGGAGACCACCTCGTCGCAGATCAGGAGGCGCGGTTCGACGACGAGGGAGCGGGCGAGCGCGAAGCGCTGCCGCTGGCCGCCGGAGACCTGGTGGGGGTACCGGGAGAAGAGCGTCGGGTCGAGCGAGAGGTCATCGGCGATCGCGTCCAGGCGCTCCCGGATCTCCTGGCGCCCCCTGACGCCGCGGAGGATCCGCAGCGGGACCGAGACGGATTCGAAGAAGGTCTGGCGCGGGTCGAACGAGGTGGTGTCCTGCGCGACGTACTGGACCTGCTGCCGGTAGGCGATGCGGCCTGCGCGGCTCGACAGCCACTGGGCAACCGATCGGCCCTGGTAGGAGATCAGCCCGCTGGTGGGGTGCTCCAATCCGACGATCATGCGGGCCAGGGTCGACTTGCCGGAGCCCGACTCTCCGATTACCCCGAGTTCGGAGTGCGCGTCCAGGCTCAGATCGACCGGCTGGACGGCCGTGATCCTGCGGTGGCCTCGGCCGAAGTCCTTCCGGACCGCGGCGAGGGTCAGCTCGAAGTCCCCGTCGTCCGATGTCACGACGCCGCCCTCTCCATGCTGCGGGTCAGGGTCGGCAGTGACTCCCGGTCGTAGTCCTGCAGCCGGGGCACGCAGTCGAGCAGTGCTCTCGTGTACGCCGAGCGTTCCGCGCTCGTCAGGCTGTCCGTGTCGCAGAGGTCCTGGACTTCGCCGTGGTACAGGACCAGCATCCGGTCGGTGTACTTGCGCGCGAGGTCGATGTCGTGCGTGATCACGATGACGGCCGTCCCCAGCTCCACCGCCAGCGAGAGCAGGAGGTCCATGATCCGCCTGCTGACGACAATGTCGAGGGCCGAGGTGGGCTCGTCGGCAATCAGCACGGCCGGCCTGCTGCACATCGCAAGGGCGATCATCACCCGCTGCCGCATCCCGCCGGAGAGCTCGTAGGGATGGAGCTTGAGGACGCGCTCCGGGTTCGGGATGCCGACCTTCTCGATCCACCCGACCGATTCGGCCCGGACCTGGGACCGCCGGAGTCCGCGGGCGTCGAGGACCGAGCGGAACTGGTGGGCGATCGTCGCCACCGGGTCGAGCGAGGTCATCGCGTCCTGGAAGATCATCGAGACGCCTTCGTGCCGGACCGGAATCACGCTCCGGCTCGCGCTCATGTCCACGGGGCGTCCGGCCACCCGGGCGACGCCGTAGTCGACCCGGGCGGTCTCGTGCGGGAGCAGGCCGGCGATCGCCATCGCCAGAGTCGTCTTCCCGGAGCCCGACTCGCCGACGACCGCCAGTCGCTCGGAGCGCTTCAAGGCGAAGGAGACGTCGGACACGGCGGGAACCAGGCCGGACTCTGTCCTGTAGGCGACCGTGAACCCCTCCACTGCGATCGCTTCACCGCCGCTCTGCGCTTGTTCTGCAGGACGATTCACTGGTCTGTCCTCTCTGACAGGGGCGGAATCACTGCCGGACTGCTTCCTTACTCGGGCAGCGGGAGGAAGGCGGTTTCGCGGATCTTCAGCGCGGTGACGCAGGCCACGGCGGACGTGACGACGAGGTAGACCGCCGGGACCCAGATGCTGCCGGTCAGTCCGATGAGGGCCGCGATGACCGCGGGCGCCGCGCCGCCGAAGATCGCAGTGCCGATGTTGTAGCCGAAGCCGTACGCCGCCGTCCGGATGCGCGTGGGGAAGAGCTCGGTCATCGCCGTCTGGACGACGCCGAACGTCCCCGAGAAGATGACCGACATGATCACGACGCCGAGCAGGGCGAGGCCAATGGACTTCTGCGTAAGCAGGTAATAGCAGGGGAAACCGCCGATGACCATGAGGCCAGCCGAACCGGCCAGGAGTGGCTTGCGTCCGAAACGGTCGGACAGACACCCTGAAATGAGCGAGGTGATCGAACCGACCAGGAGCGCAACGCCCGTCACCACGAGGCCCTGCACCGCGCTGAACTTGAGCTGGGACGTCATGAAGCTGGGCATGTAGATGAACAGGATGAAGTAGCCGGAGCTGTTGAAGAGCGGGAGCAGGATGGTCAGGAGCATGCCGCGGCGAGCGTCCCTGCTCGCGAAGGCCTCCCACAGTGGGTTCCGGACCACGAGCCCGTCCGTCTCGACCTTCTCGAACTCCGGCGACTCACCCGCGCTGAACCGGACCCACAGTGCCGCCAGCCCCATCGGGAACGCGATCAGGAATGGGAGGCGCCAGCCCCAGGCGGTCATGGCCGAGTTCCCGAGCCCGGCGGTCAGTGCGGCTGCGAAGAGCGTACCGATCATCATCGCGATGAATGTTGCGGCGTTCGCGTAGCTGACGACCTGGCCACGCTTGTTCTGGGGGGCGTTCTCCGAGAGGTAGGAGTTGCCGTTTCCGGTCTCGGCGCCCATCGAGAAGCCTTGGATGAAGCGAAGGACGACCAGGAGGATGGGCGAGACGACTCCGATGCTTGCGGCACTGGGCAGGACGCCGATCAGGCCGGTGGCGCCGCACATCGTAGTGACGAGGGCGATGAGGACCCGACGGCGCCCGATCTTGTCGCCCCAGTGGCCGCCGACTGCAGCTCCGAGCGGGCGGATGAAGAACGGGATCCCGAATGCCACGAGGGTAAGCAGCATGCCCGTCGACGGGTTGCTGCTGGGGAAGAACACGAGGGCGAGAGTACCCGCCAGGAACCCGTAGATGGCATTGTCATAGAGTTCGACGAAAATCCCGGAGAGGCCGGCAATCACCGACTTCGCGCTGATCGAGCGGATTTCAATACGCTCAACGGATGCTGTTTCCTGTGTTTGGGACATGGAGCACTCCTCAGATTAGGGATGGTGGGGACCGTCCGCCCGCTCCATTCAGGAGGACCTGAATAAATACTGTGAGACACCTCACTTTGGATCAAGAGGGGTTTCGATAGCCGTTTCACATGGCGTCCAACGGGATTCTTATGTTGACCTTCAGGCGCGGAATCCCGCCCGTCAGGGCTCAGATAGGCAGGAAGGAGCGACGCCACGCATTCCACCGCCGCGTCGCTCCTTGTCGTTATTCGGTTTCGACCCTAATTCGAACCCCGGCCTATTTCTCCGGATCCTCGGAAATGTTGATCAGCACTTTCGACGAACGGGACGAGTCCGAAGCGCAGGCAAATGCATCCTGCGCATCGTCGATCCCGAACACGTGGGTGATGACGGCCTCGGCCCGCGGGTCGTTGGCCAGCAATTCCACCGACGCATCGAGCTCGACGTCGAAACGCTGCGATCCGAAGAGGGTGACCTCCTTGGCGATGAGCCCGGCCATCGGTATCGGCAGGGGCCCTGCCGGGAGCATGCCGAGCTGGAGGACGGCCCCGCCGGGCCGAACGGCGTCCAGCGCGGCGACGAGCGAGGGCACCGCTCCGGCGGCCTCGAGGACGACGTCGAAGCCGCCCGGCTCGATCCGCTCCCCTGTGCCCAGGCGCACGACGTCATCGGCCCCCACCTCGCGCGCGACCTGCAGGGGAAGCTCCTGGAGGTCGGCGGCCACGACCCGGCCCGCACCGGCGGCGCGGAGCGCGATGATCGCGAGGCAGCCGATGGGACCTGCGCCGCTGACCAGGACGTTCGCCCCGTGGACCCGCTCCCCGAGCCGGCCGATGCCGTGCAGTGCGACGGCAAGGGGCTCGGCGAGGGCAGCGCGGCGCAGCGGAAGCTGCTCCGGCAGTTCGCGGAGCTGCTCGGGAGCCACCGCGAGGAGTTCGACGAAGCCGCCCTGGGTGTGGGGGTCGGTCGAGGCGCTGCCGAGATAGCTCCCGCCGGCGATGAGGTGGAAGCCCGCGCCGTGGACTCCGCCGGGGAGGGGCGTCGGGCGGGCCGGATGGATCGCCACCCGGGCCCCGATGCCGAGGCTGGTCTCCGCGGCTGGCCCGATTTCATGCACGACCCCGACCACCTCGTGGCCGAGGGTCAGTGGCGTCTTGATGACGTAGGCGCCGTTCCGGCCGTCCTTGGCGTAGTGGAGGTCCGATCCGCAGATCCCGCCGTAGACGACTCGCACAAGGACGTTACCGGGAGTTGCGGCGACGGGGTCGACAGGTTCGACTCTCAGGTCGCCTTCCCCGTGGGCAATGACTGCTTTCATGAATTGACTTCCCTTCGTTTCAGCGCGCCAGGTATCCGCCGTCGACGGGCAGCACGACGCCGTGGACGTAGCGGGCCGCGCCCGAGGCGAGGAACAGGGCGGCGCCGGCGATGTCCTCCGGGCGCCCCCATCGGCCGGCCGGGATACGCTCACGGATCTGCCGCTCCCGCGTCTGGTCGGCCAGGAGCGCGACGTTCATCTCGGTGTCGATGAAGCCCGGGGCGATGGCGTTGACGTTGACGCCGCGGGGAGCCCATTCGTTGGCGATCGACTTCGTCAGCTGGCCGACGGCGCCCTTCGATGCCGCATAGGCGGAGGCCGTGAAGCCGCCGAAGAAGCACAGCATCGAGGCCATGTTGATCACGGTGCCCTGGCCGCGGTCGAGCATGGGCCTGCCGAAGATCTGGATGAGCTCCATGACGGTGCGGAGGTTGATCTGCAGCACCTGGTCCCAATCGCCGACGGGAAATTCCTCGAATCTGTGCCGGATATTGATGCCCGCGTTGTTCACGAGGATGTCCACGCTTTCATTTTCGAGAATGGACCGCGTCGCGTCCGCGAGTTCGCCCGGATCCGCCAAGTCCGCCGTCACGTCCCGATAGCGCTCATGCGAGATGCCGGAGGGGCGGCGCTGGATGCCGATGACCTCGGCCCCGTTCCGCAGGTAGAGCTCGGCGACGGCGCGGCCGATGCCCGAGCTGGTGCCGGTGACGACGGCGGTCTGCCCGCTGAGGTCTGCGCTGAAGTCAGGCAATGTGGGATCCTCCGTTGACGTCGTAGGTCACGCCCGTGAGGTAGCCCGATTCCTCCCTGAGGAGGAATTCGATGACGTTAGCGACGTCGTCGACCGTTCCGATCCTGCCCACGGGAAGTTCCTGGAGCAGGAATTCCTTGCGTTCGTCGCTCAGGCGGCCGCCCATGATGTCGGTGTCGATGGAACCCGGTGCCACGGAATTCGCGGTGATCCCGTATTGTCCGAGTTCACGGGCGAGAGTGCGGGACATCCCGAGCAGGGCCGCCTTCGATGACGAATAGGCCGCCCGGCCGTACACCCCGCCGCCGCGCTCGGCGGAGGCGGAGGAGATGTTGACGACCCGGCCCACTCTGTGCTCCGCCATGATCTTCACTGCGGCCTGGGTGATGTGGAAGGTCCCGTTGAGGTTGACGTCGATCACGCGGCGCCATTCCTCGTCGCTCACCTCGAGGAACGGGACCGGGGAGCTGATCCCGGCATTGTTGACCAGCCCCACGACCTGCGGGAGCGAGGCCGCGATCTCCGCGACCGCGGCGTCGACCGAGGCGCGGTCGCTGATGTCAGCGCCGACTCCGAGGGCATCCGCGCCGTGCTGCTCCTGGATCTCCAGGGCCACCTTCTCGCTGGCCTCGCGGTCGAGGTCGACGACGGCGACAGCCCAGCCCTGCCGCGCGAGCCGGTGCGCTGTGGCGCGTCCGATGCCGCGGGGCGACGCTGCGCCGGTGACGATGGCCGTCCGGTCCTGGGGGAATGGGGCGGCGGGGTATGGGGGGAGGACCATCTACTTCTCCACTTCGGAAATCGTGCGCGCCGGAAGGACGCTGCGTAGGTATTCGGCGTTCGAGGCGCCGACGCTCAGGCCGTCGCCCCCGTAGTGCTCGACCACGAAGGCCCCGCTGAATCCGTGGGCGGTCGCAGCCCGGACCATCTCGCGGTAGTCGATGATGCCGAGTTCGAGCGAGGTCGGGTGCGTGAGCACCAGGCCTCGGGAGGGATCTTCGAGGCGGGCGTAGTTCTTGATGTGCCAGTAGTTGGCGTGCGGGAGGGTGAGCGCGAAGGTCTCGCGCCAGTTCTCGATGGGCCGCTGCTGGCGGATGAGGTTGCCGACGTCGGGATTGAGGCCGACGGCGCTGTGCCCGATGTCCTCGAGGAACCTCACTGCCTCCTTCCCGCTTCCCAGGTACGTGTCCTCGTAGAGCTCGAGGGAGAGCTCGACGCCGACGGCCGAGGCGTGCTCGGCGAGCTCGCGGTAGCGGCGCACCGCGAGCCCGTAGGCCTCTGCGTCGACGGGGCGCTCGGGACCGGGTACGGTCCAGAACCACGTCGCCTGCTTCGGGTCTGCGAGGAGCTCGTCATGGAGTCCGAGGCAGACGACGGGGACGCCGAGGGGCGCGGCGGCGTCGATCGTGCGGTGCGCGAGGGCCAGATTCGCCCCGCCCCGCTCCGGGTGGATGACGCTTCGCCGGACCACGGAGATGCCGGGGACCTCGAGGCCGGCGTCGGCCAGGACCTGGCGCAGCTCGGCGAGGCGGCGTGGCGGAAGGTCGCCGATGCTGATCCACGACGTGGAGACTTCGACGGCGGTGAAGCCCGCCTCGACGACGGGCTGGAGCTGCTCCCGCCAGGCCTCAGAGGACAGTTCGGCGACGGGAACGCCGTCGGGCGTCACGCCCGGGAACTGGAGCATCGCCGCGGCGATGGTCCAGTCGGCGCTGGGGGTCAGGCTGTCCTCAGCCAATGCGGAGGCCTCCGTTGATGTTGTAGGTGGAGCCCGTGATGTAGCCGGCCTCCTCGCCGAGGAGGAACTCGATGAGCGCGGCGACCTCGCCGGGCGTGCCGATGCGGCCGACGGGGAGCTGGGCCAGGAACTTCGGCTTGCGGTCCTCGGTGATGGGACCGCCCATGATGTCGGTGTCGATCGTGGCCGGTGCGATGACGTTGACGGTCACGCCCTGCGGTGCGATCTCGAGGGCGAGTGCCCGGGAGAAGGCCTCGATTGCCCCCTTCGAGGCTGCGTAGGCGGACTTGCTGAACGTGCCGCCTCCGTTCTGCATGGCGGTCGAGCCCAGGCTGACCACCCGCCCGTAGCCGCGCGCCATCATGCCGGGCACCACGCGCCTGGTGATGACGAACGTGCCCGTGGCGTTGATGCGCATGACGCGCTCCCAGGTGGCCAGGTCGAGGTCGAGGAACGCGACCGGCGAGCTGACGCCCGCGCTGTTGACGAGGGCCCGGATCTCGGGGAGCTCCTGCTCGAACCTGCCGATCGCCTCGTCGACTGCGGCCTCGTCCGAGATGTCCGCTCCGACGCCGAGCGCACGCACGCCGGAGGCCGACTCGATCTCGCCGGCGAGTGCCTTGACCGCGCTCTCGTCGATGTCGAGGAGCCCGAGGTCCCACCCGGACTTCGCAAGCCTCCGGGCGAGCTCGGCGCCGATCCCCCGCGCCGAACCGGCGCCTGTGATGACGGCTGTGCCTGCCATGATTCTCCTTCGAATTAGATAATCTATACAATCTTGGGCCCCGACGCTCTTGGGCCGAGTTGGCCTGGCCCCGTCCGCCCGGGCAGTCCGCCTCGGTCAGTCTGCCTGGCTCAGCGAGAGGCTGAGGACGCGGCTGAGGTGGTCACGCATCGCCTGTTCGGCGGCATCCGGATCCCCCGAAGCTATGGCGTCGGCGATCGCGGAATGCTCTGCCAGGACATCCTCGGCATCCGGGATGCCGTTGAGGAAGGACTGCCGCATTCTCTGCGCCTGCGCGTCGAGGGTGGAGGCGAGGCGGAACAGGAAGTGGTTGCCGCACCCGTGCAGGATTCCGTCATGGAAGGAATGGTCGATCCTGAGGTAATCGCGGAGCGCGTCCCTCTGTTGCTCCCCGTCCGGTCCGTCGAGGCGCGAGGCGGCCTCGCGCTGGCCCGCGAGGAGCGCACGGAGGTGGCTGGGAACCGAGGGGTCTCCGAGTTCGGCGGCGCGGCGGACTGCGGCCACCTCCAGGACAAGCCGGGCGTCCATCATGGCCGTCTTCTCGTCGGCAGAGAGGTGCGGGGCGGCGGTGTAGCCCCTGTTCGCAACGTACGTCACGAGTCCTGTCGCCTCGAGCTGCACCAGGGCCTCGCGGACCGGGGTGGGCGAGACCTCCAGGAGCTGGGCGAGGGCCTCGACGCGGAGGGGAGAGCCCTCCGCGATCTCGCCCTCGACGAGCATCTCGAGGATCGACTCGTAGACGCTTTCGCGCAGTCCGGATCTGCGGATAGGCCGCGAGCTGGTCTGGACGGTCCGTCGGTTCATGTGGTCTATCATCCGACACCCCCTGTCGCGGCCTCCTGAGGCTCGAGACGCCCGGCCCAGGCTTCGGGGTTAACGGCGTTCCGCGGCATGAGGCCTCGGCTCGCGTCGATGATCGACTCCATGACGCTTCCCGAGACGGCGGCCGTGAAGCTGTCCGTCCAGCACAGGGAGTGCGGCGCGAGGATGACGTTGTCCATCCTGGTCAGGGGGCTGTTCAGGTCGAGCGGCTCGCGCTCGAAGACATCGAGCCCGGCGCCGGCGAGGCGCCCGTCCGTCAGGCGGCGGGTCAGGGCCTCTTCGTCGAGCACGCTGCCGCGGGCGAGGTTGATCAGGCGTGCCGTGGGTTTCATGAGCGAGAGCTCATGCTCTCCGATGAGGTGGCGGGTCCCGGCATTCGCGGCGACTGTGATGATGAGGTAGTCGCTCTGCGCCAGAACCGCATCGAGTGGGAGGACTTCGACGCCGAGGGCCCCGGCCTCCCGACGGCGGTCGGAGCGGTTGTAGGCGACGGTCCGGAGGCCGAGCGAGCGGACGAGCCGGGCGGTTTCGAGGCCGATCCCGCCGAGGCCGACGATGCCGACGGTTGCACCGTCGAGCCCCGAGCCGCGCCACGCGGCGCGTTCGTCCCAGCGGCCTTCCCGGACGAGCCGGTCCTTGGCCACGAGGTTGTGGGCCAGCGCGAAGAGCATCGCGATCGCCGAGTCGGCCACCGGGCGCCGGACGGCGTCGGGGCAGTTCGTCAGGAGCACCCCGCGGCGTGAGCACGCCTCGACGTCGACGGCATCGAAGCCGGCTCCGAAGCGGGCGATGTGCCGCACCTGTCCGCTGGCGGGCAGCGACGCGTCGTCGACGCGCTCGGCGCCGAGGACCAGCACAGCATCGAAGCCCTCGAGCTGGTCCGCGACAACGTGTCCGGTCTTCTCGGGCAGGACCTTCCACTCGAGCCCGGACTCCGTCAGGCGGGTCAGTCCGATGTCTCCGAAGATGGTGCTGCCATCCTCTTCGGCATAGCCCTTCGTGACTGCGACTCGATACGCCATGGGCTCCCTGTCCGTTCCGTGCCCCCAGCGAGGCGATTCAATATTATATAGAATTTGAAGGAGGCTGAGATGTCAACCCCCAGGTTTCACTCGGTCCCGGCCGGGGTGGTCCAAGGGCTGTCGGGCCCCAGGAGCATCTCCCGCAGGGTCTGCACGACGACGTCGGCTGCGGCGGAGGTGGCCTCGTGGTCCGGCGTCGCGAGGGCAAATCCGGCTGTCAGTCCCGGGTCGGTGATGCGGCGGAGCCGGAACCCCTCCCCTGCGAACCTCGCCTCGGCCGCCGGGAGTGGGAGAACCGTGACCCCGAGCCCCAACCCCACCGCGTCGCCGAGCGGGCGGCTGTGTTCCATCTCCACCACCACCTTGAGCTCGAGGCCGGCGCGGCTGAGCGTCTGCTCCATGAGGCTTCGCAGGGTGTGGGTGCGGTTCGGGAGGATGAACTCGAGCTCCGCGAGTGCCGGGACCGGCACGGAATCCTCAGTCGCGCCCGGAATCTCGAGGTCTGCAGCCGAAATGAGCACCAGCGGGTCAGTCGAGATGCGTTCGAAATTGACTCCGTGGATCGGCCCGGGATCATAGACGAGGGCTGCGTCGATCTGGCCCATGCGGATTGCCTGGCTGTGGATGACCGTGAGCGTCTCGACGATGCGCATGACGATCCGCGGGTACCGCAGGCGGATTGCCTGGAGGATCGGGATCGTGAGGGACGAGGCCAGGCTGTAGGTCGCGAGGCCGATCGTGACCGTGCCCGAGGGGCTCGAGACTTCCGAGTCGATTTCGTGGTGTGCCTCGTTCTCGAGACGGAGAATGCTCTGGGCATAGCGGTACAGCGACCGTCCAGCCGCGGTCGGGACAATTCCCCTTCGGCTGCGCAGGAGCAGCTGCTGCTTGAATTCGGATTCCAAAGCAGAGACATGCTGGCTCAGCGCTGGCTGCGCAATATGCAGCAATTCGGCGGCGCGGGTGATCGTTCCGCTGTCGACGATTGTCACGAAATACCGCAGACGCCGCGTTTCCATCAAATACTCCGATTCTTGAGGCCTGCCATAAGGCAGCTATATACATCTATGCGAAACGCATATTAGCGCAGGCTGGCGACCGAACGTACGGTTTTTGCATCACCCCCCGCACCGTACAGGAGCCTCGATGACCGCCACAGTTGACCTGATCGCCGATCTCGGCGAGAGCTTCGGCGCCTACACGATGGGCGACGACGACGCTCTCCTCGATATTGTCAGCTCGGCCAACGTCGCGTGCGGCTTCCACGCGGGCGATCCGCGGGTCATGGACCGCATCGTGGGCGAATGCGTCCGGCGCGGAGTGAGCATCGGAGCGCACCCGAGCTTCCCCGACCTCGTCGGCTTCGGCCGCCGTGCCATGGACCTCACGGCGGAGGAGGTACGCACGGATGTGATGTACCAGCTCGGCGCGCTCTCGGCCTTCGCCGCCGCCCACGGCACCTCGGTGACCCACCTCTGCCCCCACGGCCGCCTCGGCAACCTCGTGATCACCCGCCAGGACTACGCCGAGGCCATGGTCCAGGCCGTCGCCCAGGTAGACCCCTCGATGGTCGTCCTGACCCAGGCAGGCGCCGTCGTCGACGCCGCCACCCGCCGCGGGATCAGGATCGGCCTGGTCGGGGTCATCGACCGCAACTACGAGGACGACGGCACCCTCACCCCCCGCCGTGAGCCGGACGCCGTCATCCACGACACTGACGCGATCGTGGAGCGCACGGTCCGGATGGTCCGCGACGGCGTCGTCGTCAGCCGCACCGGGAAGGAACTGGCCGTGACGACCGATTCGGTGCTGCTGCACGGAGACGGCCCCGACGCCGTCGCCGTCGCCCGTCGCGTCAGGAAGGCCCTCGTTGACGCGGGCGTCACCATCGCCCCCCTGGCCGGGGCGAACGCCCTCACCGCGCCCTGAGAGCCGCTCCGGCACAAGGCCACCATGAAGACACGTCTGGCTCCCTGCGGCGAAGCCGCCTTCCGCGTCCTCGTCGAAGACGCCGCGCCCGAACACCAGTGGGAGGCCGTGCACAGGATCGCCGAATGGATCGGCGCGCGCCCGGTCCCCGGCGTGTACGGTGTGGTGCCCACCTATGACTCGCTGCTCGTCGAGTTCGACCCCTCCCGCCAGACATTCCCCATGCTCTCGGCCCTGTTCGACGTCATCCTCCGCGACGCGCTCAGCGACAGGCCGGGCAGGAATAAGGCCCATCGCCGGCCGCGCCACTTCACCCTCCCAGTCGTGTACGGCGGCGAGCAGGGCCCCGACCTCGGCTGGGTAGCGGACTACCTGAACGTCAGCGAAGCAGACGTTGTCGCGCTGCACACGGCCCAGGAGTACGTGGTGCGCTGCCTCGGCGGCCCCGCAGCCTCGTGCATGATCGACGGCCCCGCCTTCTCCCGCCCCATCCCGAGGCTTCCCGACCCGCGCCTGCAGGTACCCCCGAACGCGATCTCGGTCGCCGGCTCGCAGGGGGTGGTCGGACCGGTCGCAGCCCCGAGCGGCTGGCGCCTCATCGGGCTCTCCCCCGTGGACGTGATGGACCGAGAGAGCGCCACCCTCGTCCCCTACCGCCCCGGCGATTTCATCCGCTTCCGTGCGATCGCTCCGAGCAAATGGGACGACTTCGTCGGGATCAGACTCGGGGAACTGGTGGACGAATGCTGATCCTCACTCCGGGCATGACGGTTGTCACGGATCTCGGCCGGTTCCAGGCGCCCCCGCTCGGGTTCTCCGTGAACGGTGCCCTCGACCAGTATTCGGCGCGCATCGCGAACATCCTCGTGGGCAACCATGAGAACGCACCCCTCCTGGAAATCACCGCGAGCAGGTTCTCGTTCGCTGCCGAGACGGACCTGCTCTTCGCGGTCACAGGAGCGGGCGGGAGCATTCGGATCGACGGATACACGGCCCCCGGCCACACCCCAGTCTCGGTTGAGACCGGACAGATCGTCACCATCGACCCGTGCACGGTGGGTCTGCGGAGCTACCTCGCGGTCCACGGCTCCTTCACCGTCCCCCTCCTGCTCGGCAGCTGCGCGCCGGACAGCATGATCGGTTTCGGCCTGCGCCTCGAGAAGGGCCAGCGCCTCGCATGCAACCTCAGCCAAGCTCCGCTCAGGAACCCGTCGATGGACCTTCCCCTCCTCCGGCTCGGCGAGATCGCCCGGCGGATCGAGCAGGAGCTGCTCATCGAGGTGACGGACG
This sequence comes from Sinomonas terrae, assembly GCF_022539255.1. Classification (NCBI taxonomy): domain Bacteria; kingdom Bacillati; phylum Actinomycetota; class Actinomycetes; order Micrococcales; family Micrococcaceae; genus Sinomonas; species Sinomonas terrae. Next base: position 1,988,220 of record NZ_JAKZBV010000001.1, on the reverse strand, counting down.
GCCCGGACATCGGAGAATTCGGAGAAACGGCCTCGCGGCTCTTCGAGGAACCGTATGTCGTGAGCCCGCGCAGCAACCACGTGGGCCTCCGCCTCGCCGGCCGCCTCCCCGAGCGCGTGTCCACGGGCGAGGTCCTCTCCCGCGGCGTCCCCGTCGGAGCCGTCGAAGTCCCCTCGACCCAAGAGCTGCTCGTGCTGCACCGCGGGCGCGGTGTGACCGCCGGCTACCCGGTCCTGGCCGTGCTCACCCTCCCCGCCCTGGATGCGATCGCGCAGGCAAGGCCAGGCCAGCGCGTCCGCTTCCGCCCGACGACGCTCGAGCAGGCGTCGCTGCGCCAGCTCGAGCAGCACCTCGAGATCGCGCGGCTCCGGGAACGATGCTGGGAGGTCCTCGCCGCCCACGGCGTGAGGACCTTCGGCGTCGGGCTCCCCGCCACACCACAGGCCCACATCCCGTGCGACCCACCACTTCCCACTCCACCGCAACCAGCAGAAAGCAGGCCCCAATGATCCACGTCCGCACCCGTTTCGACCGGCCCGCAAGTGACGTCGTCGAACGCCTCGGCGCCTTCTCCTCCGCCACCATCCACGAGGCCCAGGGACGCAAGGGAGCACTCTCCCACCGCCTGAAGCCCCTCCACCCGGGCATGTCCTTCTGCGGGCCGGCGTTCACCGTCAAGGCGCAGCCCGGGGACAACATCATGGTCCAGGTCGCGATCTCCTACGCCCAGCCGGGCGATGTGGTGATCGTCGAAGCGGGCGAGCTCGAGCAGTCGGGGTCGTTCGGCGAGGTCCTCGCGACGGCGTGCCAGTCCAAGGGCCTGGCGGCCTTCGTCACCGACTCGGGCGTGCGCGACAGCGCCGAGATCATCGGGCTCGGGTTCCCCGTCTTCTCCGGCTCGGTGTGCATCGAGGGCACCGTCAAGGAGACGCTCGGACCGGTCAACTTCCCGATCACCATCGGCGGGCAGACCGTCAACCCGGGCGACATCCTCAAGGGCGACGCCGACGGCATCGTCGTCATCCGCCCGGACGAGGCAGAGGACGTCATCCGCGCCTGCAAGGCACGCGAGGACCACGAGGCCGAGATCATGGCCCAGCACCGCGCCGGGGGCAAGACCGTCATCGAGCTCCACGGCCTCGCCGAGAAGCTCAAGGCCAAGGGCCTGCTCGTAGAGGACTGAACCCCTTCCCCGACGACAGGACTGGTACCGATGACTTCCACCACGACACTCTCCCCCCTCCAGCGCCGCGTCCGCCGCGCCGCCACGCATCTGGAGGCCGCCGGTGCGGACGTGCTCGCGGTCACGAGCCCGAGCGCGATCGCCTACCTCGCCGACCTGAACATCCGCTCCTTCACCGCCCCCGGAACGGTCCTCATCCTCGGACCGGGAGGGAACACCGCGCTCCTGGCCTCCGAGGCCGACCAGCCGAAGATCGCGGCGAGCGGCTACCAGGGCCTCACTGACTTCTGGCCCCTCGGCGAGGACGCCGAGGAGCGCCGCGATTCCGTCCTCCGGATGCACATTTCCGGCCTCCCGACGTCTTCGCGCATCGCTGCGGAACGAGGCGTCCAGACATTCGAGGCCGCACGGATTGCCGCAGAAGAAGTCCTCCGCGCGGCCATGCGCATCAAGGACGACGACGAGATCCGTCGCCTTCGTGCCGCCGCCGACCTCGCCGACATCGGCTACACGGCCGTCGTCGACAGGATGACCCCCGAGCTGCGGGTGTACGAGATCGTCCGCAACGTCGACCGCTCCCTCCGGCGGGCCGGGGGCGGGGAGGCCTGGTCCCCGCTCGAGCACGTCGCCGGCGTCACGCGCGCCGGCTACTGTCCGGCGGGAAGCATCGCAACCCTCCTCGGCCGGCACGTGGAGACCGGCGCCCTGGATCCCGGCCAGCCACTGCCCTTCGCGCTCTACCCGCTGAGCGAGAACTACACGGGCGCGGCAGGCACCACGATCGTCTTCCAGGCGCCCGGGCCGCTCCTCCGCAGCCTCGCCGAGGCCCTCTCCGACGCTACCGAGACCACGCTCGAGGCCATCCGTCCGGGCGTCCGCGCTGACGAGGTCTTCGCGACCCACCGGCAGGCCTTGCAGGGCACCGTCTCGCCGGACCGCCTCGATCCGGTGATCGGCTACTCGGTCGGCGCCGGCGTCGGGCGTCCCCTGCTCTCGGCGGGCTCCGAGGAGGTTCTCGAGCCCGGCATGGCGCTGTCGGTCCGTACCGCTCTCGCCGGAGAACAGGGCCCCGGCGTCGTGTACCAGACAACCGTCCTGGTGACGGAGCGCGGGAACGAGCGGCTGAACATCGTTCCGATGCGCCTCATAGAGCTCCACTGACAGGGAAGGCAAAATGACCCAAGCACTTTCCACCGCAACCCCCACCGTCACCCTGGCGGGAGGCGCGACGATGCCCCTCATCGGATTCGGAACGCACCCACTGCGCGGCCAGGAGGCCACCGACGCCATCCTCCAGGCTCTGGACCTCGGCTACCGCAGCGTGGACACGGCCACCCGCTACCAGAATCAGGACGCCGTCGGCGAGGCCCTCCGCCAGACCAGCATTCCGCGCGAGGAGATCTTCGTTACCACGAAGCTCCCGCCGGACGCCGTCGGCTTCGAGCGGAAGACCCTCGAGCAGAGCCTCGAAGCGCTCGGGACCCAGTATGTGGACCTGTGGCTGATGCACTGGCCTCCCGGCGGGAGCCCCGGCGCTGGGAGCTGGCGGGAGTTCCTCCGTGCCCGCGAGGAAGGCCTCGTTCGGGCGATCGGCGTGAGCAACTACCAGATCCGGCTCCTCGACGCGCTCAAGAGGGAGACCGGGGAATACCCCGAGGTGGCGCAGCTCCAGTGGAGCCCGGTCCACTTCAGCGAACGGTACCTGACGGCGTGCCGTGAGCGCGGCGTCGTCGTCGGTGCCCACAGCCCGCTGCGCAGCGCCCGACTGGACGACCCTGTCCTGACGGAGACCGCCCAGGCCCACGGGGCCACGCCCACCCAGGTCATCATCCGGTGGGACGTGCAGCACGGCGTTGCCGTGGTCCCGAAGTCGGCGCACCGCGATCGCATGCTCAGCAATCTCGACGTCATGCGGTTCACGCTGTCCGAGGACGAGATGAACGCCCTCGACGCGCTCAGCGAACTCGAATGACGAGCGCAGCGGAATCGCGCACGCTGGGTGCCGGGGCGGGGAGAGTGGCGCTCATCGGCCTCGGCCCCATGGGCGCCCCGATCGCGCGGCACGTCGCCGAGCACGGGTACGCCCTCGAGGTGTGGAACCGGACCGCGGCCACGGCCCAGGAGTTCCAAGGGATCGCGAAGGTTGCGGCGAATCCCGCGGACCTCGCCGCCGACGTCGTCATCTCCGCGCTCCCGGACATCGACCAGCTGACCGACCTGACCCCGTCGCGCGTCCTCGAGGAGTGGGCCCGCAACGGCACGCGGTACCTCGTCGTGCTGAGCACCACCTCCCCGGAGAAGGTCCATTCGCTCTCGGCGCGGATGGCGTCGTACGGCATCCGCGTCCTCGACGCCCCCATGAGCGGAGGGGACGCCGGCGCCCGGGCCGGCACCCTGAGCCTGATGGTCGGTGCCGACCCGGAGGACTTCGCCGCGCTGCGCCCGCTCTTCGGGACGTTCGCCTCGACCGTCCAGAACATGGGGCCAACGGGGGCTGGCTCAGCGGCCAAGCTCTGCAACCAGATCGTCGTCGCAGGGACCCTCGTCGCCCTGGCCGAATCGCTCGACCTCGCACGGCGTGCCGGGCTCTCCCAGGAAAAGCTCGTCGAGGTACTCAGAGGCGGACTCGCGGGCAGCGCCGTCCTCGAGCTCAAGGCCGGAAAGCTCCTGAGAAGGGACTACGAACCCGGCGGGAGCGCGGTCAACCAGCTCAAGGACCTCCGGTACGCGTTGAGCCTCGGGAACCGTCTGGGAGCCGAACTCCCCGTGACACGGGAAACGGCTTCGCTATTCGAAACGGCCGTTGCCCTGGGCCTCGGCCACAAGGACCATTCAGTCGTCCAGGAACTGTTCAGATCGAAACGAGGAGAACCCGAATGACCGTCAACGAGGAGTTGCGCTTCCACCCCTCCCAATCGGTGCTCCGCATCGAAAGCACCTCGAGGAGGGTCCAGCAGCCGCAGTCGACGCCGGACCTGGTCTCCCTCGCCATGGGCGAGCCCAATTTCGAGACGCCCGCCCAGATCTGCGGCGCCGCTGTCCGCGCCCTGGACGACGGGAGGACCCACTACTCGCCGCTCGCCGGAGAACCCGCCCTCCGGGAGGCCCTCGCGGAGAAGCTCTCCGCCCAGGCCGGAGAGGAGCTGCAGCCGGCCGACGTCCTCGTCACCCAGGGCGGCACCGCAGGCCTCGCCGCGGTGATCCTCGGCGTCGTCGATCCCGGCGACAATGTGGTCATCCCCGACCCCACCTACTCGCTCTACTCGGACCTGATCAGCATGGCCGGCGGCGAATGCGTCCCCGTCCCGCTCCGGGATGACCTGCACTGGGACCTGGCCGCCCTCGAGGACGCGCTCGGGGGGGCCCGGATGTTCGTCTTCTGCAACCCCTCGAACCCGACCGGGATCGTGCACACCCGCGCCGAGCTCGACGCCCTCGGCGAGATGCTGGCCGGAACCGGCACGCTCGTGCTATCCGACGAGGCGTACAGCGACCTCGTGTACACGCCCGAGCCGTTCACGTCGGCGCTCGGAGTCCCGAGCCTCCGCGGCCGCACCGTCTACTGCCAGACATTCTCGAAGAGCTACGCCATGACCGGCTGGAGGGTCGGGTACGTGTGGGGACCACGCGACGTCATCGCGGCGGCCTCCCGCGTCCACGCCACCTTCAACGGCTCGGTGGGCGGAGTGAACCAGTTCGCCGCCCTCGCTGCCCTCAGGACAGGCGAGGCCGACGTGCGGCGCATGCTCACGGCCTATCGTCGTCGGCGCGCCCTCATGCTCGAAGGCCTCGCCGGGATCCCCGGCCTCGCAGCGAGCTCCCCCGAGGGCGCGTTCTACCTCTTCCCACGCTACGACGCCGACATCCCGTCATCGGACCTCGTGGGCCGCCTCCGCTCCGCTGGCGTGGCAGTGCGCCCGGGCAGCGAGTTCGGCGCTCACGGCGAACAGCACATCCGTCTCTCCTACGCCGCGAGCGAGGAGGAGATCACCGAGGGCATCAAGCGCCTGGCCGCCGGCCTTTCAAGCCTCTGACCACTTCCAAGGAGAACCCCAATGCCCACAGCGCACGCCTACGCCCTGCCCTCCGCCGACGGAGAGCTCGTCCCGACCACGATCGAGCGGCGGGAGCCCGGCCCGAACGAGGTGTTCATCGCCATCAGGTTCGCCGGGATCTGCCACTCGGACATCCACATCGCCCGCGGCGAGTGGGGCAGCAGCCCCGCCTATCCCATCGTCGTCGGCCACGAGATCGCCGGCGTCGTCGAAGCGGTCGGCACCGAGGTCACCAAGCACGCCGTCGGCGACCGCGTCGGCGTCGGCTGCTTCGTCGACTCCTGTCGGGAGTGCCCGGCATGCCTGGACGGCGGGGAGCAGTTCTGCAAGGGGAACATCCCCACCTACAACTCCATCGGGCGGGACGGCCTCCCCACAGCCGGCGGCTACAGCACCCACATCACGGTCGACGAGAACTACGTGGTCCGCATCCCCGACTCGCTCGGGCTCGACGTCGCCGCGCCGCTCCTGTGTGCGGGCATCACGCTCTACTCGCCGCTCACGATGTGGGGCGCCGGGCCCGGCAAGCAGGTCGCGATCATCGGCATGGGCGGCCTCGGGCACATGGGGGTAAAGATCGCCCACGCCCTCGGCGCCGAGGTCTCCGTGGTCAGCCAGTCATTGAAGAAGCAGGACGACGCATTCCGGCTCGGAGCCGACCATTACTACGCGAGCTCGGACACCAGCGCCTTCGAGGACCTCAAGGGCCGCTTCGACCTCATCGTCAACACGGTATCCGCCGACCTCGACCTCGACGCCTACCTCGGGCTGCTCGCACTCGACGGCACGTTAGTCCTCGCGGGACTGCCCGAGAAACCGATGACATTCCATCCGCTGTCCCTCCACAGGGTCCGACGCCGGATCGCCGGAACCAAGAACGGCGGGATCCGCCAGACCCAGGAGATGCTCGACTTCTGCGCCAAGCACGGATTCGGTGCAGAAGTCGAAGTCATCCCAGCCGAGAAGGTCAACGAGGCGTGGGGACGGGTCATCGCCAGCGACGTGCGCTACCGGTTCGTCATCGACACCTCGACGCTCTAGTCAGCCCGGGCTTGGTGCCGGCCGTCGAAGCAGAGAACGGGTGACGCGGCAAGTGGCGGGCTCCAGGGAGCGAAGCGCCGCGGGACCGGGAGGCACCAAGGGCCTACGGTTCCGCCGTCGAGGAGGGATGCGGGGCCTGGGATCGATCGCCAGTCCCGCGTCCCTCGGGAGGCCCCGGTGGGCACGATGAGTGCGAGGCGAAAGAGCCTTGCATCCCGCGATGGCTCCCACGCTTCACGAGCGCAGGGAGCCCGCTCGCTTCAGCCGACCAAGCCCGCTCAGCGCCTGCAGGAGGGCCCAGCGCCGAAGTCGCTGTCCACGGTGGGGCCCGCGCTGGAGGGTCGGCGGAACAACGGGGGCTCCATGCCTCGCATCGGTCCGACAGCCGCAAGGGCGGGGGCGACGAGACTGGCCGGAAGCTGGGGACATGCTCCAGTCCGCTGCTTCGTTCCGCTCAAGCAGCATTTCAGGTGGGCCGTTGGAGGCGAGGAGCTCTGGACATCCGCCCAGTCGGCAGAGCCATCTGCGCTGCCATCGTCCTCACGGCCTTCCCATACTGGGCCAGATCTTCACCATCTGCCCGGATCCCAATCAGGGAGACGCCGACTGCAAAGCGCGGCACGCCTGGCCCAGGCACAGCAGCGGCGATGCCGGTCACGGCGGGGTGGACTCCGCCGTGATCGACGGCGTAGCCGCGCGCCCGTACTTCGCCGAGCCGCACAACGAGCTGCTCGAGGTTCCGCACCCTCCACTGCGTCCCCGCTTCAAAGACGCGCGTATCCGAAAAGCGATGACCGAGTTCCCTATCGCCGAGGAGCGCGAGCAGGGCCTGGCCGACGGCGGTGAGCGCCGCCGGGAAGCGGTCACCGAAGCCTGCAGAGAGCTGGAGCGGCGCGCGTCCCTCGTGCCGTGCCACATAGAGGACATCGGTGGAGCCCTCCAACACCGCAACCTGGACCAATTCGTGCCCCAGTAGCGGGGACTCGGAACACGCGCGGTAGAACTCGCGGATCTGATCGAAGGAGGAGAGGTGCGCCCCGCCCAGCTCGACCAGCCGCCAACCCAGCAGGTAGCCGCCGTCCGTGCGCTGGATGAGCCCACCGGCTTCAAGGGCAATGCAGACGTTCCTTGTGGACGAGCGGGCCGCGCCGATTCCCTTCGCGAGGTCCGCCAGCGATAGCGGTCCATGACTGCGCGCCAGGAACTCGAGCAGCTCGATCCCGCGAGTGACTGCGGCGGCCGGGCTCGACTCAATCGAGCGGTCGGATTCCCGCATTCCACCCACTCTCAGGTCCGAGGGGCCGCCACAGACCGCCGAACCGCTTCTTCCCCGTCACTTCACGCACGACATGACACTTTCAATGGGTCACATCAAGCCGATTCCGGAGAATCTCGACAAGCTGCCATTGTGTCCGTTCTCCCGCGTTCGTCGGCATAACGCTTCCTTCAAAGACGAAACCCGGTTCAGCCGATGAACCGACCGGACGCCAAAGCCCAGTTACTGGACAATGCGATCCCGTAGGGACTACGGTCCGATTCCTGGGCTTCCTCAAATTCCAGCTGGCCTGGCTGATCTTCTTCATTTCAGGGCATCCTTGCGCTTACTGGAGTGTGATCGCGGACCTTCGAAATGGCCTGTCGGACAATCGTAGGCAGGACAGCCTGAAACTGAACAAGATCAAAACCGAGTGTTCCGATAAGCCCGCGCTATGGATCGCGTGTCGCCCCGGCCTTTCCTGCCGCCACCCGCACAAGACCCGCGCCCCCTGGCGCCGGTCCGGCGATACGGGGCGCAGGTCCCCACAGAGACGCCGAACACCCGTCTGCTCCGCCTGATGCAGAGGGCCCCTGCGCTCATCCCTCCCCCTACCCGCCACTCGATGGTTCGGCAATCGCGCGGGACTATTGCTGATTTGCCTCTGTGCGACTCAGCGGTCGAAGCTGATTTCCGGTTCAGGGATTGACGGGAAGGTTGGCTGTCGAGGCGGGTGCCGGCCCGGACTCCCGGCCGTGCGCTTCGGACCTCCGGCTCAGTGGCGCCTCACGATCCCGCGATGTCTTGAAGGCCAGCGGGCCGGACACCCCGTCGGGCGCTGAAACCAGCAGGAGGGAAGAGAAGCAGTGGGGCCGGGGACGCCCCTCTTCTCTACTTCTCTTTACTGGGTCTCCCCACTGCCCGCGATCTGTCCCCCAGCATTGGTGGTCTTGTTCATTCCAGGCCTCCTTGCGCTGCGTTGGCGAGTCCGCTGATGACAAATCGGCCTGCAGCTCAATGGTAGGCAGCGTAATTGGCGCTGAATAAGATGAAAGTGAAGTGACGGGATAAGGCTCTCGCACGGAGGTCGTCCAGATCGAGCTCAGGTGGGGCGTCCCTGCCCTAGCGGGACAGCAACTGCCTCTTGAGGGTCTCCCCGGACATCGGCTCGTGGTCCGCGGAGCACAAGCGAAATTGGATTGAAACGCTGTTCGCAGCCCTGCCATAAAAGATCGCTATGTAGGAACACAAAAGCTGTCTTTGTGTGACCAACACCTCAAACGCTACTTTGAAGACGAGACCAGTCCGCAAGGCCGTACAAGCACACACTCGTCAGGCGAGAGAGCCCACACCAGGGCCGACCGGACATTCCACTGGAGATCTCTTTTCGCAGCCCACGTTACCGGCGGGCCGCTGGTCACCCATCGCCAATGGAGACGAAATGACTGAAACCATACTTCCCAAGAAGACCCCGGTCAGGGCGGCAGTCGCGGCCTGGATTGGCACCACGCTCGAGTACTACGACTTCGCGGTGTACGGCACCGCGTCGGCGTTGATCCTGAACGTCCTCTTCTTCTCTCCCCAGCTGCCTCAGGGCATCAGCGTGCTGCTGTCCTTGGTCACCTTCGCGGTCGGCTACGCCGTGCGGCCCCTCGGCTCTCTCATCTTGGGGCCGATGGGCGATCGCTTCGGCCGCAAGTTCGTCATGATGATCACGCTGTTCGGCATCGGCGGGTGCACCTTCCTGATCGGCTGCCTGCCGACGTACGCCCAGATCGGTGCCGCTGCCCCGATCCTGCTCGTGGCGATCCGCGTCATCCAGGGGCTGTGCCTCTCCGGCGAGCAGCCCAGCGCGATCACCATGAGCCTGGAGCACTCTTCAGATCGCCGCCGCGGGTTCATCACGAGCTTCACGACCCTGGGCGCATCCTCGGGCACGCTGCTCACGCTGCTGCTCTTCATCCCGATCGCCGCGATGCCTTCGCAGCAGCTGCTGTCCTGGGGCTGGCGGCTTCCATTCTGGTTCTCCGCCGTCGTGGTGGTGGTCGCCTACCTGATCCGCCGCCATGTCCAGGAGCCGCCGGAGTTCGTCGAGGCCCAGCGCGCCAAGGCGAACGTCGCCCCGCTCCGACACCTCCTGCGCTTCCACTGGCGCGCGGTGCTCCGGATCGTGTTCTGCGCACTCATCGCCGGCACGAGCTACATGATGCAGACCTTCTCGGTGGCCTTCGGAACGTCCGGGTACAAGCTGGACAAGCCGACCATGCTCCTGACGACGACGGTCTCGGCCGTGATCGCCCTGGCGATCACCCCCCTGGCAGGGTTCCTCGTGGACAAGGTCGGCCGCAAGACGATGTTCCTCAGCGGAACGATCGGCGTCGGCATCACGATGGCGCCCTACCTCTGGTCGATCACGACCGGCAACTGGGCACTGATCTTCCTGTTCGGCATCATCAACTACTCCCTCTTCTACTCCATGGTGAACGCGTCCTGGCCCTCGTTCTTCGCCGAGATGTTCCCCGGCCGGCTGCGCGTCTCCGGGCTCGCCCTCGGCACCCAGATCGGCTTCGCCATCTCGGGCGTCATCGGCCCCGTCCTCGCCACAGCACTCGCGGGAGCGAACCTCAAGGACTGGGTCGGCCCGTCCATGGTCGCAATCGGGTTCATGCTCTTCGCCGGGGTCTCGGCGCTCACCGGCAAGGAGACCCGAAAGTACACCCTCAAGGAGCTCGACGAGGTGCAGCAGAGCGAGCGGGAGAAGGCCGTCATCACTGCCGCGATCGAGCTCCCAACCAGGGCCACCTCCGATCTCGCTGCCAAGCCTCGCACAGTGGACTGACGGGCTGTCGCCCGTCCGAGCCCGCAAGCAGTTCCACCAGTGCGGCTGCGGCGGTGTCAGGGTAGTGACCGCTCAAGTCACCACCCTGACACCGCCGCAGCTTCCGACCACACCAGACCATCTGGCCGTGCCGTTGGCGCACAGCCTCGTCCTTCCCCGGAGAACCGATGCCCTTCGCTGACTACAAGACCGCCCTCGTGACCGGAGCCTCGACCGGGATGGGCGCCGCGATCGCCGAGCGGCTCGCCAAGCGCGGGCTCGCCGTCCACGCCGTCGCCCGCAACGAGGACCGGCTCACCGAGCTCGCGGACCGCACCGGCGCCGTCCCCCACGCGCTCGACCTCACCGACACGGCGGCGCTGGCCTCCGCGCTCGGCACCCTCGAGGTCGACGTCCTCGTCAACTGCGCCGGGGTCTCCCGGCCCGGGAACATCCTCGACTCCACCGAGGAGGACCTCGACGAGATCATCGACGTCAACCTCCGGGCCCTCCTGCAGCTCACACGCCTGACCCTGCCCGGAATGGTCGAACGCGACCTCGGCCACATCGTGAACATCAGCTCCATCGCGGGCCTCTACAACTTCTACGGGCACACCGCCTACCACGCCACCAAGGCCGCCGTGCACCAGATCTCCCGCCAGCTGCGCAACGACACCGTCGGCAAGCGCATCCGCGTCACCGAGATCTGCCCCGGCCGCGTCGAGACCGAGATCTTCGGCCGCAACCTCGGCGGCTCCCCCGAGGCCATGGAGGAGGCCTGGCAGACGTACTACGAAGGCTACGAGTCCCTCACCACCGACGACATCGTCAACGCCCTCGACTACGCCATCGAGACCCCACGCCACGTCAACATCGGCATGATCGAGATCATGCCCACCTTCCAAGTCCCCGGCGGCCTCACCTTCGACCGGCGCTAGTTGGTGAACCTGACAGAAGCGACGCTGCACATCGTGGTGATGGGCGTCTGCGGGTGCGGCAGGATTGGCTGCTCTGGCTGCACGCCCTAGACGCTCGAGGTCTCAGCGGGCGGCCTCTCGCTTGTGGCTGCCCGCCCCGAGGATCTCGTCGTCGGTTCCGGCCAGACGCAGGACCGCCTCAGCGCCCTCGGGGACGACGGCCGTGAGGTGGAGCTTCTCGTCGGCGACCTCCCACCGGACCGAGGCGAGGCCGTGCGGGGTCTCGAGGCTGGTCTCGGCCCATTCGAGGTCGCCGCCGGGCTGGGGTGCTATGAGGATGCGCCGGTAGCCGGGCTCGAGGGGTGCGAGGCCGCCGACGGTGCGGTGGAGCCAGTCGACGACCGCGCCGAGGGCGTAGTGGTTGAAGCTGGTCATCTCGCCGGGGTTGATGGTCCCGTCGGGGAGCATGGAGTCCCAGCGCTCCCAGATCGTCGTCGCGCCCATCGTGACCGGGTACAGCCACGAGGGGTTCTCGGTCTGCAGCAGCAGCCGGTAGGCGGTATCGAGGTGCCCGGTGGCCGTGAGGGCGTCCGTGACGAACGGGGTGCCGGCGAAGCCGGTCGAGATCCGGTAGCCGGAGGCCTCGACGAGCTCGGCCAGGCGCCGTCCCGCGAACTCCCGGTCGGCCCCGCCGAGGATCCCGAAGACGATCGCCAGGGCGTACACGGTGGTGCAGTCGCTCTCGATCACCCCGTCGTGGAGGCAGTGCCGGGTGAACGCTGCCCGCATCTCCTCGGCCATCTCCCGGAACTCGGCCTCGGCCTCCGGGTCGCCGAGCACGGCCGCGGTCTGTGCGACGAGATCGGCAGTGCGGTAGGCGCAGAGGGCCGCGACGACCCCTGTGTCCGCCTTCGCCTCTGCCGGTGCGTGGGGTGGGGCGTCGGGGTCGAGCCAGTCGCCGAACTGGAACCCGGTGTCCCACAGGCCGTTCTCGGAGAGCTTCCCGCGCACACGGCGCGCGTGGGACGTCATCGAGGGGAAGGCCTCTTCGAGTACACGCCGATCCCCGTACGCCTGCCACACCGCCCAGGGGACCCACACCGAGGCATCGCTCCACAGCGCAGTCGTGTCAGGGGCGCCGAACTCCTTGTGGTTCTCGACGTACTTGAGCACGTCCGGGACCACGTACGGGACCATGCCGTCCTGGTGCTCCTGCTCGAGGGCCAGATCCCGCAGCCAGTCCCGCAGGAAGTCCCGCGAGTCGAACAGGAAGCACGCGCTCGGGGCGAACGCCGCGATGTCGCCGGTCCAGCCCAGGCGCTCGTCACGCTGAGGGCAGTCCGTCGGCACGTCCACGAAGTTCCCCCGCATCCCCCACACCGCGTTCTCGTGCAGCCGGTTCACCAGCGGCTCCGACGTCTCGAACCGGCCGATCCGCCGCAGGTCCGAGGAGACGACGACGGCGGTCAGCCCACTGCCGGCCGACACCGCGGCCTTCAGCCCCTCGAGGCCGCCCGGCCAGCCTTCGACCTCCACGTACCGGAACCCGTGGAACGTGAACGTCGGCTCGAACACGTCCGCCCCGCCCGAGAGCGTGAACCGGTCCGTCGCCTCCGCGGAGCGCAGCGGCCGCGTCCCGAGCTCGTCATGCTCAAGCACCTCCGCATGCCGCAGCACCACGACCGAGCCCTCCGGCCCCGTCACCTCGGTGCGGACCCAGCCCACGAGGTTCTGCCCGAAGTCCACCAGCACCTTCCCCGACGGCGACTCCCACACCTTCACAGGCACCAGCTCCTGCTGGCGCCGCACCGGCGGGCCGACGTACGGCTCGAGCCGGGCCAGGTCGTCCTCGAGCTCGTGCACGCCAGCCCACTCCGGCGAGGCGAACCCGGGGGCCAGCCAGGCGTCGTCGTACGCCCGGGCATCGATGGACTGCCCGTCGTAGAGGTCGTTCGCCGTCGTCGCCGACGGGCCCGCCGTCCACGAGCCGTCCGTGCCGAACACCTGCTCGTGCCCATCCGCGAAGCGGACCTTCAGCTCCGCGAACCCAGCCAGCTCGTCTCCGTAGAACGCCGACCCGCCGGACCAGGTCAGCCGGCCCCCGTACCAGCCGTTGCCCAGTGCGAGGCCCAGAACCACCGACGACCCGACCATGGGGGCTCGGACCAGCTCGGTGACATCCAGCTCCGCGTAGCGCACCCGCCACTCGTACGACGACCAGCCCGGCGTCAGGACGTCCTCCGAGGCCCGGACCCCGTTCACGAACGCCTCCACCACCCCGAGGGCTGAGAGGAACAGTCTCGCCGAGACCACCTCCCCGTGGCCCTCCTCGAGCCGGAACTCGCCGCGCAGCAGCGGGGCACCGCCGAACCCGGCATCGGGTGAAATGAAGCGGGAATGCCAAGAACCCAAGGGGCGCCTCCGTTGTCAGCGAAGAGATTTGAACCGATTCACGAGCGTGGCTTCACGTTAGCATGACCCAAATCACATCCGGTGCTCGCGGCTCAGCTCCCGCGCGGGGCGAACATGATGACGGCCACCCCGGCCAAGCAGATCGCCGCGCCGGAGATGTCCCACCCGTCGGGCCGGTAGCCATCGAACAGAACTCCCCATACGAGAGATCCAGCGACGAAGACTCCGCCGTAGGCTGCGAGGATGCGGCCGAAATGCGCGTCCGGCTGCAGGGTCGCGACAAAGCCATAGGTTCCGAGGGCGAGCATCCCGAGGCCGGCCCACCACCAGGGCCTCCCCTCCCTCACGGACTGCCAGACGAGCCACGCGCCGCCGATCTCCGCGACCGCGGCAAGCACGAACAACACCGAGGATCTGAGGATGTTCACCGGCTGATCATCCCAGTTGCCCGCAGAGAAGCGCGGGATGTCAGTGGTGGATGTGCTCCCGGTCCCGGTACGCCGCGGTCTCGAGCTGGAAGGTCGAATGCTCGACCGCGAGCTCGAAGTGCTCGGCGACGCACTTCTGCAGGTCGGCCAGAATGGCCTGGGCGTGGCCGTCGGTCAGGCAGCGGTCCTCAAGCGTCACGTGCCCCGTGATGACGGGAGTCCCGGAACCCACGAGGCTCGCGTGGAGATCATGGACGTCGAGCACATGCGGGAGCGCGAGGATGTGCTCGCGGACGGCCCGCAGGTCCAAGCCCTTCGGGGTGGACTCGAGGAGCACGTCCGCCGTGTCCTTCAGCAGGCGCAGGGTGCGCGGAATGATGAGCACACCGATGAGGAGCGACACCACTGCGTCAGCCCGGGTCCAACCGGTGAGGCCGATGACGGCAGCAGCGACAATCACTGCGACAGACCCGAGCGCGTCGTTGAGGACCTCCAGGAACGCCGCCCGGAGGTTGAAGCTCCGGTGGCGGCTCGAGGCGAGGACGGCCATCGAGACGACGTTTCCAGCGAGGCCGATGACGCCGAACCACAGCATCGCCGCCGATCCCACCTCGGGCGGCTCGACAAGCCGGCGGACGGACTCGACGAGCACGAAGGCGCCGACCACAAGAAGGAGGCCGGCCTGCAGCGCAGCGGCAAGGATCTCCGCGCGCCGGTAGCCCCACGTCCGCTCCGGAGTGCGGGGCTTGAGCGCGAGCGAGGCGGCGATGAGGGCAATCAGGAGACCGGAGGCGTCGGTGAACATGTGCCCGGCATCAGCGAGCAGGGCGAGCGACCCGGAGAGTACGGTACCGATGACCTGGGCCACCATGATCACGACCGTCACCGTGAACACCGTCAGCAGCCGTCTGCGGTCCTTCACGGGGTCGACGTCATGCGCGTGCGAGTGATCGTTCACGCCGCGTACACCTCGAGGACCTTCATGTCTTCGAAGGTACCCGAGGGGAAGTGTCCGTGCGACGACTGCTACAAAGTAGAGCAACAGCCAGATACCTCAAGGAGCATGTGTGACAAGCGAACAGGGGGAACTCGCGCGGCGTCTGGGCACTTTCGATGCCGTCGCCATCGGCCTCGGGTCCATGATGGGAGCCGGTATCTTCGCCGCGTTCGCCCCTGCGGCCGTCTCGGCGGGGGCCGGGCTGGTGATCGGGCTCGCGATCGCTGGCGTAGTCGCCTACTGCAACGCAACGGCCTCCGCCCAGCTCGCGACGCAATACCCAACGTCGGGCGGCACCTACGTGTACGGACGGGAGCGCCTCGGCGAGTGGCCGGGATTCTTCGCCGGGTGGAGCTTCGTGATCGGCAAAACTGCGAGTGCGGCCGCGATGGCGATAACGTTCGCGGCCTATGCCGCCCCGGCCGGCTGGGAGAAGCCTGTCGCCGTGCTCGCGGTCCTCGCGGTAGGGGCCGTCAACTATGTCGGCGTCACCCGGACGGCGAATGCAACGAAAGTGCTCGCCGCCGCCGTCCTCGTGGTGCTCGCTTTCGTCGTCGTGCTCGGGCTGGCCCAAGGGCACCCGCAGCCATCGACGCTCACCACGGGCCTGCTCGACCGCGGTTGGTACGGCATCCTGCAGGCGGCCGCGCTCCTGTTCTTCGCATTCGCCGGCTACGCCCGCATCGCGACGATGGGCGAAGAGGTCAAAGAACCCCAGCGGACCATCCCGCGCGCCATCATCGTTGCGCTCGCCATCGTCCTCGTGGTCTATGCGGCGGTGGCACTCACGAGCCTTCTCACCATCGGCCCGGACAGGCTCGCCGCCTCTTCGGCCCCGTTGTCCGACGTGGTCACCGCGGGCGGCTCCGTGTGGGCGTCGCCCATCGTTCGGCTCGGGGCAGCCGCGGCGACGCTCGGGTCTCTCCTCTCGATCACCGCGGGCATCGGCCGGACCACCCTCGCGATGGCCCGCCACCAGGACCTGCCCGGCTGGCTCGCTGCCGTCCACGACCGGTACCACGTGCCGCACCGCGCCGAAGTCGTCCTCGCCGTCGTCGTATGCATCCTCGTGGTGACGACGGATCTCCGGGGGGCCCTCGGGTTCTCCTCGTTCGGCGTTCTGCTCTACTACTTCGTGGCAAACGCCTCGGCCTTCACACAGGATCACGGGCACCGGCTGTACCCCAAGGTCCTCCAGATCCTGGGGGCTATCGGCTGCGTTGCGTTGGCCGGGTGCCTCCCGCTGCCCTCGATCGTCGCAGGCCTCGTTGTCCTCGCCGTCGGCATCGTCTACCGCCTCATAGGCCAGCGTGTGCGGCGCGAGGCCTCGGGCACCGCCCGAAACCCGCGGTAGCCGTCAGGGTTTCGGGGGCCCGCCGGGTTTTGCGATCCCTCTAGACACGCCGACGGGCGGCTCCCCGAGGGGAACCGCCCGTCGCTCCAAGCGAGGCTCAACTCTGGCGCAGGTTCTCCTGCGCCTCCTGGGCGCGGTCTTGCACCGAAGCGCCTTGATGCTGCGCCTCCTGCTTCACGTTCTGGGCGCTTTCCGTTGCCGTCTCCTTGACTGACTGGACCGCTTCCTGGGCGGGTTGCCTGAGGTGGGAGGCAGCCTCGGATGCAGCGTCCGAGAGTTGCTGAGTCACGGGCTCAGCCTTCTCCTTCACCGTCTGGGCGAGTTCCTGCTCCTTCTGGCTCGGCGGGATGAGCGACGAGACCAGGAGGCCTGCACCGAACGCGATGAGACCGGCGGCGAGCGGATTGCCCTGAGCCTTCCGGGTCACCTTCTGCTTGGCCTGCCCCATGGAGTCGCCCGCGTTCGAAAGCGCTCCGCGCGCGCTGTCGGCAGCGTCCGAAAGACTGTCCGTCGTGTCTTCGGCCGTGCCCATGATGCGGTCCTTCACCCCGGAGACTGCGCCCCTGACCCGCTCGGTCTGGCGGTGCGCTATGTGCGAAGGGGTGACTTTGTCGGCGACTGCATCGACGTCGTAGCCCAACCTCTGTCGGGTCTGTTCGATGTCCGCTCGGATGGCGTCGGGATTCTCACTCATCGTGGCTCCTCACTCGGCTTGAGGGATTCCGGAATCTTCTTCATGGAGTCGGCGGTACGGGGCATTCCCTTGACCGACTGGAGGTCCTTCTTGGCACGGGCCGCGAGGATGCCCGCGATGATCGCCCAGATGACGGCCACGATCACGGCGGACCAGCCCAGCCCTATCGCGGTGGCACCCAGCGCCCACATGAGAGCGAGGGAGAGGAACAGGAGCGTGAAGTGACCGGCGATGCCGGCTCCCCCGTACATTCCCGCCCCACGCCCGGCCCGCTTCGCGGATTGGGTCGCCTCGGCTTTCGCGAGGGCAAGCTCTTGGCGCATGAGCGTCGAGAGGTCCTGGGTCACGTCGCTCAGGAGGTCGCCAATCGAGGTGCTCGCAGCCTTTTCCTCGGCCGGCGGGGTGGGCGGGGAACCTGAGGCCGCGGACGACGGCGGCGGGTAGCCAGGCGTGCCGCCCACCGGAGCTTCATACGGGTGGCTCATCGCAGCTCACCCCGGTCCTGGCGCGGAACCGGCGGAATCTCGTCCGTCACCGGATCCGCGTCCTCGCCCAAGAGGCCGCCTTCATCGCTCTCCGCGAGGTCAGCACCGGGAGCGGTCGCATGCCGCGCGCCTGGAGGAGCGCCATACGCGGCACTGCTCGTGATAGCGCCCTCCTGGACCGCACCCTCGTCCCACGCCGAGTGCTCGACCGTGTTCGACTGGCCGTATCCGTCAGGCCGCGGTTCGTAGCCCGGGACGGCTGGCTCGATTCCCCCTGGCACGGGGGTGACGGGAGGCTCCACGTCCGGTGACACGGGAACGCCGCTCCCCGGAGTTCCGGCGCCGGCCGGGTAGGCCCCGCTCGTTCCGGAGTAAGCACCCGTCGTGCCCGGGTAAGCGCCCGTCGTGCCTGAGTAGGCACCTGTGGTGCCAGCCGCATAGCCGTGGCCCGCGGGGTAGGCCTCCGGCGAGGTCCCCCTGGCTGCCGGCTGCCCCCCGCCGTCGTTCGATGCGCCGGCGGCGAGCGAGCGAGTCAGACGCCCAGCGAGGAGACCGGCTCCTGCCGCGAGAGCGAGGAAGGTGCCCGGCTTCCGCCGCGCGTACGATTTGAGCTCGTTGACGAGCGAACCGGGATCACGCTGGCCGAGGTAATCGGCGAACGCGCCTGCCCTCTGCGCTGCCTGACGGACCAGATCGGTCCCGACGCCCGGATTGTCGCTCTTCGAGGCAAGCGAGCTGAGCTCTTCGTGAAGGGACCTGAGACCTTCGGCCGCCCGATCCTGCTGAGCGGACGCCTGCTGCATGAGCTCCTGCCGGCTCTGGTGGATGAGGTCCTTGGCCTGGTACTGAGCCTCACGGGCGACATTCGTCGCCTCGTCCTTTGCCGTCTGCCCGACCGCGCTCGCCGAGGCGCCCGCTTCTTGGGCGACTCCGCGAGCCTCATCCTTCGCCGTCTCCGCAGTGGAACTCTGCGAGGTGGGCGAGCTGCTTCCTGGGGCACCCAGCGGTGTGCCGGGACCGTTCGATGGAAAATCGACCATCGTGGGTTCCTCTCGACTCGGTGTGCTTGTGGTGCCGGGCTGATACCCGTGGTTGAGGAGCACACACAATTCCTTGCCTTACCGCTTCAGGGGTTTGATCGGCCGCTTTAGGGGCAGCAAAGCGACAGCATCCCTTTGGGGAGAAGCGCGATCGCATCCGGGGAAGGAAGTTCACTTTGAGTCGGCATGACACGCGGGAGAGCGCGAAGCGCGAGAGCACTTGGGAAAAGGCAGAAAAGGCGCCCCCGCCGAACGACGCTCGCAAGCCGCGGCGGCCACAGGACGTCACCAAGCCCTCATGGCGGTATATCGCACGGAAGACCCTGCGAGAATTCACCAACGACCAATGCATGGATCTCGCGGCGGGTCTCACGTATTACGGCATCCTCGCCCTCTTCCCCGCGCTCCTCGCGATCGTGTCGCTCCTCGGACTCTTCGGGCAGGCGGAGAACACGGTCAGCGGGATGATGAATATCGTCCAGAGCGTGGCGCCCGGCGCAACCACGGACACCATCCGCCAGCCCATCGAAGACCTCGCCCACAACCCGGCCGCAGGCCTGACCCTCATCGGCGGCCTGGTTGGCGCCATCTGGTCGGCTTCGGGCTACGTCCGGGCCTTCGGGCGGGCCATGAACCGGGTCTACGAAATCAACGAGGGGCGTCCCTTCATCCGCCTCCGCGGCACCACGCTTGCGGTCACCGTGGTCGCAGTCATCGTGGTGTCGATTATCTCCGCGATCCTCGTGCTCAGCGGCCCTGTCGCCGAGTCGGTCGGGAATGCAGCCGGCCTCGGCGGAGCGACCGTAATGGTCTGGAACATTGTCAAGTGGCCGGTCGCCATTGCGCTTGTCATTGGCCTCATCGCAGTCCTCTACTACTTCACGCCGAACGTGCGCCAGCCCAAGTTCCGGTGGATGAGCATGGGATCGCTGATCGCGCTTGTCATCTTCGCCCTCGCCACGCTCGGCTTCGGGTTCTACGTGGGCAACTTCGGCCATTACAACAAGACTTATGGGGCGCTGGGTGGCGTCATCATCCTGCTTCTGTGGGTTTGGCTGCTCAACATGTCGCTCCTGTTCGGCGCGGAATTCGACGCAGAGGTCGAGCGGGGCCGAGAGCTCCAGGCCGGAATTCCCGCTGAAGAGTCAATCCAGCTCCCGCCCAAGTCCACGGACAAGATCGAAAAGCGCGAGGAGCAGGTCGAAAAGGACATCCACTACGCGCGCGAACTGCGGCACTCTCATGGAGAGGAAGCTCCGCAGGCGACAGAACAAGCAGAACAGCCATACAATTAATTGCGCGTCCGGTGTGGAGCTGTCCCCCACAGCGACCCCCGGGCGCGTATTTGCGTCTGCTGCCCGCCTCCCCGCAAGCCGGGCGGCCCGCAGTCGAGCAACGCCGGCACTGGGCAGGAGCACGCCCCAGCTGCGCAGGAACGTCATCAGTCCGAGGGCTTCCTCGAGCTCGCAGGCGTACTCGCGCCGGGTCTCGCCACTGCCCCGTACTCGGCCCACCGGGGCCGGGGCGAGACCGAGCTGGAGCACCACCGCTTCCACGCCCTGCTGGGCAGGCTCAAGAGAACCCGGCCCCTGGCATAGGCTCCCCGCGGAGACCCCTAGGGTCCCCTATTCTCGCAACCCTTTCTTGAAACCCTGTTCTCGGCAAACTACCATCGCAATGGGAAACGAGAACCAACGGCTATGGGGAAGAAGGTGTGCGGTGAGGCCCTCGCTCGCGCTCGAGGCACGGCGCGCCGCGGTGCGCGAGGCCCCCGCCCGCCACCGGGCAGGGAACCCGCGCGTGTTCGGCTCCGTTCTCCACGGGACCGACCACGACGGATCGGACCTGGACCTGCTCGTGGACGCGATGCCCGGGGCGACCCTGTTCGATCTGGGGGCCCTGGCCGAGGAGCTCGAGGACCTCCTCGGCGTCCACGTCGACGTCCTGACCCCGGCCGACCTCCCGCAGAAGTTCCGCGCCAGGGTGATCGCCGAGGCCCGGCCCGTATGAGCCGGGCGAACCGGCTCGAAGACTACCTGGAGCACATCGGCCAGGCCGCACAGGACGCCTTGGACTTCACCGCCGGGATGGACCGGGACGGGTTCGGCCGCGACCGCCGCACCCAGCAGGCCGTGGTCATGAGCCTGGTCATCGTCGGTGAGGCCGCGGCGAAGATCATGGACACCTACCCCGGCTACGCCGAGGCGCATCCCGAAGTGCCTTGGCGGGCTATGCGCGGGATGCGCAATCGCATCGCCCACGGCTACTTCGAGATCAACCTCGACCTCGTCTGGGACACTGTCACCACCGCCCTCCCGGACCTCCTGTCCCAGCTCGAGGACGTCCCGGTCCAACCCGATGCCGGCGGGAGCCCGCCGTGCTGATCGGCTATGTGCGGGTCTCCACGACCGACCAGAACGCCGTGATGCAGGAAGCGGCCCTCAACGCCGCCGGATGCGCCAAGGTCTTCACAGACACCGCCAGCTGCACGAAGGCCAACCGGCCTGGCCTGGAGAAAGCCCTCGACCAGCTCCGGGAAGGCGACACCCTCGTCGTGTGGAGACTCGACCGCCTCGGGCGCAGCGTCAAGCACCTCATCGCCTTCACTGAGACCCTCGCCGAGATGGGGGCGGGATTCCGCTCCCTCACCGACCAGATCGACACCACAACCCCGGCAGGGAAGTTCTTCTTCCACCTCATGGCGTCCCTGGCCGAGATGGAACGCGAGCTCATCGCCGAACGAACCCGTGCCGGCCTAGAAGTCGCCCGCCGCAACGGACGCACCCCGGGCCGCAGGCCCAAGATGACACCCTCCAAGATCAGATCCGCCAGGACCCTGCTGGCCGAGGGCACACCACCACGCGAAGTCGCCAAGAACCTCGGTGTCTCTGTCCCGACCCTCTACCGATGGCTCCCCGCCACCGACCGTTGAGAACGAGATCGTTCGGGCCATTCACAATTTGACCGTGACCCGCGAATCAGCTGATGCGAGGGTCAACGGGGATGCAAGATCAATTTCTGAATCGAACAGGAAGGCCAGATCAACAATCCCGAGAAATGGTCCCTCGCCCCGAGAGCTACGTCATCCCCCCGGCGTATCGAGGTGAAGGATCGCGGTGGCCCTGAATCGAGCCCCTCACTCCCCGGATGCACCCGCGCCTGCCCATCGGACGTGCGCCCACTGAGAGGATCGGGATGTGATCCTTGACACACTGACCGCTACCGCGGAACATTGATGAATCGCGTGTTTGATCAATCAAATCCGCCAGTAAGATGCACGGGTTGAACGATCAGAAAGATCCAATGAGGGACGGAAGCAAAGCGTGAACGGAGAAGGCCCATCGCCGGTCGTTTCCCGGCCCACGGTCTCTAGCGTCGCGCTCCTGGCCGGAGTTTCGCGCCAGACGGTGTCCAATGCGCTCAACAATCCTGAACGACTCCAGCCGGACACGCTGAAGAAGGTCCTCGCCACCATCGCGGAGACGGGATACGTCCGCAGCGCAGCGGCACGCCAGATGCGCACCGCTCGTTCCGGCGTCCTCGCGTACAGGCTCGATCCGGTCCGAGACGGGATCGGCGGCGCGGTCCTCGACACGTTCCTCCATGCCCTTTCGGTGGAGGCAGAACGCCGGGACTATCGCGTCATGCTCTACACGGCGGACTCAGACGAGGCAGAGCTGAGCCAATTCTCAAGGCTCATCCAAGCCCAGGCTGTCGACGCCTTCATCCTCATCGAAACGCACCGTGGCGATGTCCGCTATCAATGGCTCACCGAACACGGGGTGCCCTTCTCCGTGTTCGGCCGCCCCTGGTCCGACGAAGGCTCTGGCCATGGACAGGTGCCAACCCAAGACGAAGGCCACGCGTGGGTCGACGTCGATGGCGCGGCCGGCACGGCAGAGGCCACGAGCCACCTCCTCGGCCTGGGCCACCGCGAGATCGCTTTCCTCGGATGGCCAAAAGGATCCGAGACGGGCGACGAACGACGGCGCGGATGGGCAGAGACCCTCGGCCAAGCCGGGATCGGCTCCGACCGACTCGAGTCCCTTGATTCGGAGCAGCCGGACGGGATTCTGGCAGGCGCCGATGCTGCCATTCGACTCCTCGCCACTGGAGCGACGGCTTTCGTCTGCGCCTCGGACTCGCTCGGAATCGGCGCTCTCAGCGCCGTCCAAGCGGGAGGCGGTCAGGCCGCCGTCGTCGGTTTCGACGACACGCCCACCGCCGCCGCCCTTGGTCTCAGCTCCATACGCCAGCCGATCGAGAAGGCGGTGAGCTGCGCTCTGGGCAGCGTCTTCGCCCAGCTCGACGGAGCCTCCGGCGTTACGGAGGGCCCGAACCTCCTCCTCCCCCAGCTCATCGTCCGGACGAGCTCCAGGCCGGTCTCGGGAAGCCCGGCGTAGCCCGGGCCCAAGTTCGCTGCCAGCCTGCCGCAAGCCCTATGCCATTCCTCGGAAGGACCCCCATGGCCTCCGCCCTCGCTTCTAGTCCCGCTCAAGCGCTCGGCCCGGTCCGCATCAGGCGCGCAGTCCCCGACGACGCGGAACGGTATCCCCAGGTTCTCGGGCCGCTTCCGCCCCAACTCGCGTGGGCCCTCGACGAAGGAGGCCTTTCGACATCCCTCGATGCGGCCGCAGCGGGCCCCCAGAGGTTCCACGAAACGCTCGCTGCCGCCCACGCCAAGGGCTACAACGCGGCCCTGTCGTCGGTCTCCGCAGCGCTCATCGCCTTGGCGCCCGACGGCGAGCCCCTCGGAAGCCTCGTTGCAACACCTGCCGTACGGGCGTTCCGACAGCCGTACACATTCCACGGCCATACTCAGCTCGAACGGCTCAGCCTGATCTTCGCCGCCGAGGTCCTCAGGATGACCGTTCCTGAGTCCTCCCGAACTGGCGCGGCCCTCCTGCACTCGGCCGCAGACCTCTACAGTCGGGCCGGATACGGAGTCCTCTTCGGTGCCGTCAGCTCGGACGTCGAAGCGCCGTTGCCAGCGCCCTTCTCCACCATCGCCGCAGGCAAGGTGCTGTGCCTCGACCCTGCCTTCCTCGGCCACTCAGTCGGTCTCGCACTCGTCCATCCCGATCCGGATACGCGCATCTACTACACGAGCCTGCAGGAAGAGCCCCAGACAGGTTGGGAGTACGAAGTCCCGAAGGGCGCCGACGGGCCCTGACAATGTCCTGAACGGGGCCGCAGGCGCACCGGGCTACGGCGACGCTGCCACGAAATCATGTTGGGCTGACTACGAAATGGTGTTGGCCCCGAAAGGTCAATCGGCCTCGTGCACTGGTGAGCGGCGCTCTGCGACGAGAAGGGCGGCCATGTGCCGTGCACGAGCGGCTGCATCCAGATCGCCCTCTGCTGCCGCGACGATGGCGCCTTTCAGAAGGATGTGACAGGACCATGCGAACCCGTCCGGGTCACTGAGCTTGGCGTTCCGTGCGATGCCCGCAAGCTGCTCGCGGGTGCGTGCAAGGTATTCCAGGCTCGCTTTTCCGAGGGGATGGGCGGGCCCCATCTCCATGAGGACGTGCAGGAATGAACTCACTTCGGAGGACCCTTGGCGGAACCACTCGTCGAAGACGTCGAATACGGCAAGGAGGGCAGGCGTCTCGCTTCCGTTGTGGCGTCTGACGGCCTCGTCGATCGCCGCACTGCGTTCCTCATACCAGCGCTGAAGGTAGGCCAGAACGAGATCGTCCTTGGTGCGGAAATACTTGTAGAAAGTGGCCTTGGCTACGCCAGAACGCTCGATGAGTTCGTCGACGCCTACATCCCGGATGCCCCGCTCGGCGAACAGCGAAAAGGAGACATCGAGGATCCGCTGCCGGGCGCCCGGCTTCGGTGGCGCCTGAGCGCGGTCCTTCCCTGCCATGTCCGCCACTTACCCAAGAATTCAAAGGCGAATCAACGGCGGCCGGATATCCCAAACAGATCCTGCTGCGCAGTTAGGCTGAACCGCATGGCCTCTCAAAGTGTGCCCGTACAGAAGCTCCGCGAGAAAGTCGACGCGGATTTCGCCCGCACGATCGATGAGCTGAAGGCACTGGTCGCGGTCCCAGGAATCGCCTGGGCAGAATTCGACCCCGCGGACCTCGCTCGAAGCGCAGGCCTTGTCGCGGCTCTCGCCGAGTCGTCCGCATACCCCAACATCGAAATCCTCTCGGCAAAAGGGCCTGACGGCGCCTCTGGCGCACCCGCCGTCGTCGCCCGTCGCCTGCCCAAGCCGGGATGGCCCACGGTGATGCTCTACGCCCACCACGACGTGCAGCCCCCGGGCGACGCCGCACTCTGGACTTCAGGGCCGTTCACTCCTGAGGAACGAGACGGCCGGCTGTGGGGTCGGGGGGCAGCGGACGACAAGTCCGGGATCGTCACCCACCTCGCGGCCTTCCGCTGCCTCACCGACGTTCTCGGCGACCGTTTCGGTCTCGGAGTCACTCTCTTCATCGAAGGCGAAGAGGAATCTGGTTCGGCAACGCTCGGTGCATTCTTGGCAGAGCATGCGGCGCTCCTGAAGAGCGACATCATTGTGGTGGCTGACTCGGGAGTCTGGAAGATCGGCGTGCCCGCCCTGACTACCAGCCTCCGCGGCCTCGTCGACGGAACGATCGAACTCCGCTCCCTCAACCACGGGCTCCACTCGGGGACCTACGGAGGTCCCGTCCTGGACGCGGTCACACTGCTCGCCAAGCTCCTCGCAACGTTCCACGACGCGACGGGTGCTGTCGCCATCGAGGGCCTGATCTCGGCCGACACTGCCGAGAGGGACATCGACGAGGGAACCTTCCGGGCCGATGCGTCGGTCCCCCCGGGCGTGAGGCTCGCGGGCACGGGGACCATCACCTCGAGGCTCTGGACGAAGCCCGCGCTCGCCATCATCGGCCTCGACGCCCCCGCCGTGGCCACTGCGTCCAATACCCTCGTACCCACGGCCACGGCGAAGTTCAGCCTCCGCATCGCGCCGGGCGACAGCCCGGAGAATGCTATGGATGCAATCCGCCGGCATGTGCGGATGCACGCGCCCGCCGGGGCCGAAGTGACGGTCACGTCCGGGCGGGCGAGCATGCCGTACGCCGCAGACCTTTCGTCCCCAGCAGTCGGCGACGCGCTGTGGTCCATGGAGGAGGCATGGGGATCCGCTCCCGTCAGGGTTGGTGTGGGCGGCTCCATCCCGCTCGTCTCAGCGCTCGCCGGGCACTTCCCGCAGGCCCAGATCCTGATCACCGGCGCCGAGGACCCGGATTCGCGGGCCCACGGCGAAGACGAATCCGTCCACCTCGACGAACTGCGGCGCTCGATCCTCGCGGAAGTGCTGCTCCTGTCCAAGCTCAACGAGCGTTAGGACGGAGGCTGACGATGGGATCGGTCGGGCGATTCGACACGCTGCAGCAGAGGCATCCGTGGCTCGGATACCCCCTGGCCGTGCTCTACAAGTACCTCGACGATCAGGGACCGTTCCTCGCCGCGCTGATCACGTACTACGCCTTCGTGTCGCTGTTCCCACTGCTTCTGCTGCTCTCGACGCTGCTCAGCTTCGTGCTTTCCGGCGACCCTGAGCTCCAGACCCAAATCATGACGTCGGCGCTCACCGAGTTCCCGGTCATCGGCACCCAACTGTCCGAGCCGAAGGGGCTCGGCGGGGGGACGGTCGGCGTCGTCATCGGAATCCTCGGTGCTCTCTACGGCGGGATCGGAGTCGCTCAGGCGATCCAGCACGCCATGAACACCGCATGGTCGATCCCCCGCAACAGCCGGCCGGATCCGATCAAGTCCCGGGGCCGAAGCCTCCTCCTGCTAGGCACCGTTGGCCTGGCCCTGATCGGCACCACCGTCCTCTCTGCCCTCGGAGGCTACGCGGACGCCCTCGGTGCTGCGGGCCGAGCGGTCTTCCTGGCCTTGTCGATTGCGGTGAATGCTGGGGCGTTCATCCTCGCCTTCCGCATCGGCACGGTCCGTCCCCTCACCGTCAGGCAGGTCCTCCCCGGCGCAGTCGGTGCCGCCATCGCGTGGCAACTCCTGCAGTCCCTGGGGCCTATCTATGTCGCGCAGGTCGTCAGGCGGGCCAGCGAAATGAACGGTGTGTTCGCCGTCGTCCTCGGCTTGCTGGCCTTCCTCTACCTCGCGGCGGTCGCCATCGTCCTGTGCGTCGAGGCGAACGTCGTCCGGGTCGACCGGCTCCATCCGCGCGCCCTGCTCACACCGTTCACCGATCAAGTGGACCTCACGGCCGGCGACCGGAAGTCCTACACCCGGCAGGCCAAGGCACAGCGCTTGAAGGGATTCGAGCGGATCGATGTCACCTTCGGGGAGCGATCCCCCGACGAAGCCGCCCAACCGGGCGGCAAGGAATCAGCAGACAGCCCGGAGGAAGGGCCGCAAACGCGCGAGGATAGCTGATTCGCGCATCTTCCGGGCCCCTCCCCCAACCACTGCTCCCCCACAGTTCGGCGGCCTAAGCTCCGCCTACTCGGGCAGCGTCACGACTTGGCCAGCAAAGGTGAAGCCGCCCCCGAACCCGAAGAGGAAGGCGCGCCCGCCACGCGGGAGCTCGCCCCGATGCCAGGCCTTCGAGAGTCCGAGCGGAACGCTCGCTGCCGAAGTGTTGCCCGATTCCTCGATGTCCCGGATCAAGACCTGCTTGTCCGTGACCCCGAGGGCGCGCGCGAGCGGCTCGATGAGCCGAAGGTTCGCCTGGTGGAACGCGAAGACGTCAATGTCCGCAGGACTGAGCCCGGCTCGCTCGAGGACGCGCTTCGCCTGGTCCGCCGCTTCGGTGAGCACCCACCGCATGACGCTGCGGCCATCCTGCGAGAAGAGCTGAGTCTCCTTGTCGATCACGACGGCCTCGAGCATCCCGGGAACGGACCCCCACACCACGGGAGAGATCGTCGGCTCGGATGAGGGGCCGAGGACGACGGCGCCGGCGCCGTCGGCCGTCAGCACGCACGTTCGTCGATCAGTCCAGTCGGTCACGCTCGAGAGCTTCTCGGCCCCGATCACGAGCGCGTGCTCGGCGGTCCCCATGCTGATGGCCTGATCGGCGAGCGCGAGGGCGTATTCGAATCCGGAGCAGGCCGTGTTGATGTCGAGCACGGCGGGACCGGAGAAGCCGAGCTGAGCGCTGACCCGAGCAGCCGAATTCGGGCTTCGATCCATCAAGGTCGTGCTGGCGACCACGACGAGCGAAACGTCATCGATTCCCGCGTCTGCGAGCGCCATTCGAGCAGCGGCCGACGCCATGTCGACGACGGTCTCGGAATCAGAGGCGATCCGTCGCTCCCGAATACCCGTGCGAGTGCGTATCCACTCGTCGTTCGTTTCGACCCTCCGGGCCAGATCGTCGTTGGTGACAATGTTCTCGGGCTGGTAGTGCCCAAGGCCTTTGAGGGCCGAGCCCCTCAGTGAACGCTGATCCATGTTGACCATCGTATTGACCCTCGCCGTCACAGGCCGACACCGGCGTTTCGGGTACGGCTATTCCCCTCCACCGCCATTTCGGGTACGGCTATTCCCCTCCACCGCCATTTCGGGTACGGCTATTCCCCTCCACCGCCATTTCGGGTAGGGCTAATCCCCTCCACCGCCGTTTCGGGTACGGCTAATCGCTCCGATCGGGCCTTCCGGAAGGCGCACCGAGCGAAAGGGTCGACGACGGCGCGGGGCGGCTTTCGTCGTCGTCCTCCAAGGGACGGGCCGGCATCCAAGGGATGGGGTAGCCCGGCCTACCTCGCTCGCTGACCCCGGCGTACGCTCTGAATATGGATCCCGAGATGACGTGCGTGTGCGGGCGGCCGATGCAGGTCGTGGCGGTGCATCAGTTCGCAGGGCTCAAGGGCCCGATGAAACTGCTCGTGTACTCGTGCGGCCAAAGCCCGGTCGAAGACGGCGGCGACCACCTGCAGCTGCGCGAAGTCCCCGTCTAGTGGAGCGTGCTGCGGCCCACGAGCGCGGGAAGGCGCCGCTGACCGATCTGGCACCGCTGACCCATCCGTCAAAGTGAGCGCCGAGTCATGACGGTGGCCGCGATCATTATTGGGGTTGCCGCAATCGTGGCCTTGGGGGTCGGGTCGTGGCGGCTCCGCAGCTCCCAGCCGCAGGCTGCGCGGGCCCTCGCAACGGGAACCGGAGCTGTGATCTGCGCTGAGGGCATAGCGATGTTCGCCCTTCCTGGGCTCCTCGATCCGTATGGGCCGGATTGGGGCAAGGTGCTTGCGGGAGTGGTGCTCGGCGCTTTTGGATTCTTCCTCGCGCGTTTCATCTGGAGGTCGTACAGCGACGTGGCAGGCTGAGCCTCGTTGACCTCCGGCCCTACTGCGAAACGTCCGGCCTCTATCGCAAAACGTGCCGCTTGCCGATCATGAGCTTGAGGCACCTTGGCTCCTCGTCCTGCCTTACCCGAGATCCGTTGCGCGCCAGGAGGTTCGACCATGAAGGCACTCGTCTATCACGGCCCGGGCCAGAAGGCTTGGGAAGACGTAGCCGATCCAGCAATAGAGGATTCGACGGATGCCATCGTCAAAGTCGAGACCACGACGATCTGCGGCACTGACCTGCACATTCTCAAGGGAGATGTCCCCGCCGTGACCGACGGAAGAACCTTGGCCACGAGGGGGTGGGGGTCGTGACCGAGGTCGGTCCCGAATGCACCCAGATCAAAGTCGGGGACCGGGTCATCATTTCGTGCATCAGCAAATGCATGCAATGCGGCTTCTGCCGTTCGGGCCTCACCTCGCACTGCCAGACCCTCGGTGGCATCGGCTGGATTTTCGGCCATCTCATCAATGGCACGCAAGCAGAATATGTCCGGGTGCCGTTCGCGGATCATGGCCTGATCCCCCTCCCCGCGGGCGTTTCTGCCGAGCAGGGTGTGATGCTGAGCGACATCCTGCCTACGGGCTACGAGATCGGGGTCCTGTACGGCGGTGTCAAGCAGGGCGACGTCGTGGCCGTGATCGGTTCGGGACCGGTGGGCCTCGCAGCGATCATGACAGCCGGGCCGGCAGGTGCGTCTGAAGTCATCGCCGTGGACGGAAACGAGTATCGGCTCGAGGAGGCCAAGAAGTTCGGGGCAACCCAGACAGTGACCGCAGGCGCCGGAGTCGACGTCCCTGTCGAACTCAAGCGGCTCAGCTGGGACGGCCTTGGTGTCGACGTCGCCATTGAGGCGGTCGGCCTCCCGGCTACGTTCGCAACGGCACTCGACTCGATCCGCCCCGGCGGACGCGTCGCGAACGTGGGCGTCCACGGAAAGCCGGTCGAGTTCCCCATTGACCGGGACTGGATCAACAACATCACCATCACGACTGGCTTGGTCAATGCGACCACGGCTCCGGCCCTGCTCGAGAAGATCACACGCGGCGAGATCGATCCCTCCAAATTCGTCACGCACAGATTCACCTTCGACCAAATCACCGAGGCATACGGCACCTTTGCCAACGCCGCTTCCGAGCATGCACTCAAGGTGGTCATCACGGCCTAGCCAGGAGGCAGGGCATCAGGAGTCCGACCAGGCAACGCGACGTCGTGTCGGCGCAGCCCGTACGGGCAGACTGAGGGCGTGAACGATTCCCACGCGGTCAGCACCCATGGCTCGACGGTTGAAGAATGGACGAGGGCATTGGCCCAATCCACTGGCTCGCCCGGCGGCGGCGCGGGCACGGGGCTGATGCTGGCCGTCGCTGCCTCGTTGATGTCCATGGTTGCCGGCTATAGCGAGGCGGACGAACGCGACCCCATGGAAGTCGAGAGGATCCGGATGCGCGCGCAGTCGCTGCGCGAGGCTGCCCTCCGATTGGCGGACGAAGATGCCTCGGCGTCGCGGGCCTTCGGTGCGGCATTCCGTCTGGAACGGGGCCCGGAACGGCAGGAAGCCATACGCGCCGCATCCCTGAACGCGGCCAAGTCGTCCGCGGTGCTCGGCGAGCTGGCCCTTGATGCCCTGGACCCTCTCGCATGGCTCGCGTTGCATGGCAATCCTGCCTTGGTCTCTGATGTCGTCGTCGCGTTCGGCGCCCTTCGGGCTGCGCTTGCGGGCGCTCGCACGAACGTCAGCTTCGACCTCGCTTCGCTCCGTTCGGGGGGTAAAGACCTCGACGAGGTTCGGGAGCAGCACGCAGAGCTGTGGTCGACTGTCAGGCGGTTCGACGATGCGCTTGACCGTATTGACACACTGACCGCCAGCATCGATCACCGTGCCGCCCCCACGGCCGCCGCCGATCAGCGTGATGAGAGGGGAACCGAGTCCAGTCGGTGAAGTTCCTCCGGGGCCAGCTCGAGTTCGGGGGCGGAGGCCGAGTCGCGAATGGACTCTGGGCGCGAGGCGCCCGGTATGGGGATAACGACGTCGGCTTTCGCCAGTTCCCAGGCCAAGGCGACTACTTGCGGTGACACGTCGTGCGTCTGCGCAACAGCGGCGAACTCGTCATGGAGCGAACCCAGATCTGGCGCCGATGATATTCCGCCAAGGGGGCTCCAAGGGAGGAAGGCAATTCCCATCTCGGCACATAGGACGAGCTCGGGTTCGCTCGAACGGAATTTCGGTGAAAATTGATTCTGGACCGAAGCCAGCCGCCCGCTGAGCACCTCATGCGCCTCTTTGATCTGGTCGACATTCGCGTTCGAGATGCCGGCCATACGGATAACGCCTTCGTCGAGAAGTTCGGCAAGTGCTCCGACTGACTCCGCATAGGGAACCTGCGGATCCGGCCGGTGGTACTGATACAAATCGATCGCTTCGACGCCAAGACGCCGAGCGGAGGCCTTGGCCGCTTCCTTGAGATAGGCCGGGTCGCCATTCTGTGCCCAGGGGCCTTCCTGAGGACGGAGGTGACCGCCCTTCGTTGCGATGATCACGCGGGAAGCATCGCCGCCGTAGGAGCGGACCGCCTTGGCGATGAGCTCCTCGTTGTGGCCGACTTCGTTTTGTCCGGGCAGGTGATACGCGTCAGCTGTATCGATCAGGGTCACCCCTGCATCAAGAGCGGCGTGGATTGTCGCAATGGCTTGCTTCTCGTCTGGGCGTCCCTCGATTGACATCGGCATCCCGCCGAGCCCGACGGCGCTGACTGGCACGTTCCCGATGGTGCGCTGCTGCATATCTCCGCTAACCCCTTCACGCTCGGTTGTGGAACAACCCGTCAACCGTATGCCGACTCGAGAAGGCGAGGGAGGTCCTCCAAGTCCCACCCTCGGATCGGACGGGTCCGCGTGTTTCACTTCGTGTCGAAGTAGAGGTGTCTGTGGGCCGCACATCGTTCGTTGAGCGGAACGCCGCAATTCGGGCATGAGGTCGTCGCCAGATAGGCCTGGACGGCCATCTCGCTCTTGCACACGCCGCAGAGCACCGCCAGCTCTGCCCACTGATTTCTGGGCCACGTCTGCGTCTCATGGTCTGCGTCCTCGCCATGGCAGAGATGGCAGGGGTAGTAGCGGAGACAGCATTTGAACTTGATGGCAATGACATCTTTGGCCGTGCGGTAGTGGATACACCGGGTTTCGTCGTCCACGGTGCTGCCGAAGATCCTCGTCGACGCGCTCACCGGAAGAACGCTACGCTGCGCAGTGCGCGGCCGCTTTGTAGCAACCCCACTATGCGCCGGTGTTTAGTGGTCCTTCCCTGCTGGCTTTATAGACCGGACGAACCCGGCGTCCCTGCTGCCCCAGAGGCATGTTTTGGGGGGTCCTCTTCAGTTGGCTTCGTTGGTTATCAAGCAGGTTTGAAGAAGCGCCCCGGGCTGCGTTGGGGCGATGATCGATGCATGGCCCAATCCAAGCAGTCCGCCCCTCAATTCACTCCCGAAGAGCGTGCGGCAATGAAGCAGCGTGCCAAGGAACTCAAGGCGCAGGAAAACGCGGCGGAGGCCCTCAAGTCGGTGCTCGACAAGATCGCCTCGCTCGATGAACCAGACAAGACGAATGCCGAGCGCATCCATGCGATCGTCAGCAAGGCTGCACCATCACTGGTCCCGAAGCTGTTCTACGGCAGCCCCGGCTATGCCGATAAAGATGGCAAAATCATCCTCTTCTACCAGGAGCGGGCGAAGTTCAAAGCACGATACGGCAATCTCGCGTTCTTCGATGCGGCGCGGCTCGACGAGGGAACCATGTGGCCGACCGCCTTTGCGATCACAGAGATCTCGCCGTCTGACGAAGAAGCGATCGAGGCGGTGGTGCGCAAGGCTATCGGCGAATCCGCCCCCTAGTGCCTTGCCTCGCGGTCCCGAAAGGCCTCCAGCCGCGCCTGACCTCCTCGGACAACACAAACCCGCCCGCGCGGCAGGAACGAGGAAGAGGAGCCTACATTGTTGGGCGGATGTGTAAGATTCTGCTGTGCAGAACTTTGAGATTGTGAAGAAGCCTGCGTACGCGATTGAGTCCGTGGACAAGGCGCTGCAGCTCATCCTCCTGCTGCAGGAGCGGGATGAGCTTCGCGTCAACGAGGCCGCCGCACGCCTCCATGTGGCACCTTCGACCGCCCACAGGCTTCTCGCAACCCTCATGTACCGCGGCTTCGCGCTCCAGAACGAATCACGCCTCTATACCGCAGGCCCGGCCCTGCACGGCATCCCACGTTCAGGCCGTCTGCAGGAAATCGCCTCTGCCGCACATCCGTACCTGGAAGAACTCCGAGCCGCCGTCGGGGAGACAGCGAACCTCATGGCGCGGTTTGGGAGCAGCGTACGTTTTCTTACGAGCGTGGAGTCTGCGCATCTGCTGCGCGTGGGCGACCGGACGGGAACAGTCCTTCCCGCCCGGCTCTCCTCGGGCGGCAAGGCCATCCTTGCGACCCTCGACGACGAGGCCCTGCGGCGGCTCTATTCCGGACAGGCAGCTCAGACCGAGGGCGACCGTCTCGCCACCCACGAGATGGCGGCGCTCCAAGAGGAGCTTGT
Source organism: Sinomonas terrae (assembly GCF_022539255.1). Classification (NCBI taxonomy): domain Bacteria; kingdom Bacillati; phylum Actinomycetota; class Actinomycetes; order Micrococcales; family Micrococcaceae; genus Sinomonas; species Sinomonas terrae. The sequence goes on along the minus strand of NZ_JAKZBV010000001.1, from coordinate 1,954,647 downwards.
GAACGTCCGTTCGCAAGGTTATGCCCTCAACGTCGGCAAGACCGAACCCGACATCGCCGCGATCGGCATGGCAATCCGCGGCTCCGCAGAACCAGCCTGGCTCGCAATCTCCCTCAGCGCCCCGCTCTCCCGCGCGGAGTCCCTGAATACGCCGCAAACGCACTCCGCCCTCCGCGAATGCTCCACGAGGATCGCAGCGGCGCTGGAAGTTGAACAGCTCTCGGGCGCCCGTTAGAAGACCGTCGTATAAATTCTTCTGTACAGAATGCGCTGGCTCCACTTCGCCACCGACCCCTACCGTGATGCGAGTGGCCAGTGTCGGCCGATGAGCGGCTTAGGAGCATTCGTGCAGTTCTACCTTGACGGCTACCGTCCCGGCGACCCCGAGATCCGCCCCGCGGCCCCCTCGGCCCGACCTCCCGCGGGCAGCGGGGAGCTGCCGGAGGAGGTGGACGTGCTGGTGGTCGGGACCGGCCCCGCGGGCCTGGTGCTCGCAGCGCAGCTGGCCCAGTTCCCCGGGATCACGACGAGGGTGGTCGAGCGCCGGACGAGCCCTCTCGAGCTCGGGCAGGCGGACGGGGTGGCGTGCCGGACGGTGGAGATGTTCAACGCGTTCGGCCTGGCCGAGAAGCTCGTGCGCGAGGGCTACTGGGTCAACGAGACCACGTTCTGGAGCCCCGCCCCCGAGGGGGGCCTGATGCGCACGGGCCGCGTGCAGGATGTCGCCGACGGCCTGTCCGAGTACCCCCACGTGATCGTCAACCAGGCCCGGATGCAGGACTACCTCCTCGAGCACATGCGCAAGAGCCCCTCCCGGCTCGAGCCGGACTACGGCATGGAGGCCACCGCCATCGAGGTCCTCCCCGCCGGCGACCACCCCGTCAAGGCCACCCTCCGGCGGACCGGCGGCGCGGCCGACGACGGCGAGGCGAGGGACGTCGTCGTGCGGGCGAAGTATGTGGTGGGCTGCGACGGCGCACGCTCCGCCGTGCGGAGGTCTCTCGGCATCGGGCTGCGGGGGGACGCCCGAAACCACGCATGGGGGGTCATGGACCTCCTCGCCGTCACCGACTTCCCCGACATCCGCCTCAAGTCCGTCATCCAGTCCGCCCACGGCGGCAGCATCCTGCTCATCCCCCGTGAGGGCGGCTATCTCGTCCGCCTCTATGTGGACCTGGGCGACCACGACCCCGGCGACCGCGACGCCCGCGCCCGGTTCACCCCCGAATCCCTCATCGGCGCCGCCCAGCGGATCCTTCACCCCTACACGCTCGAGGTGAAGGACATCGCCTGGTGGTCGGTGTACGAGGTGGGCCAGCGCATCGCGGACAGGTTCGACGACGTGCCCGAATCCGAGCGCGGCAGCCGCAGCCCACGGGTATTCATCGCCGGGGACGCGTGCCACACCCACTCGGCCAAGGCCGGCCAGGGCATGAACGTCTCCATGCAGGACGGATTCAACCTCGGCTGGAAGCTCGCCGCGGTCCTCGAGGGACGCAGCCCGGAATCGCTGCTGCACACCTACGCCCAGGAACGCCGCGCAGTCGCCCAGGAGCTGATCGACTTCGACCTGCGCTGGTCCACCGCGATGGCCGCCAAGCCCAAAGACCCCGACTCCCCGGGCGCTGGCGGCATCGACGCACAGGAGCGCCAACGCCTGTTCACCGAAGGAGGCCGATTCACCGCCGGATTCGCCACCGAGTACGCCCCCGGCCCGCTCACCGGCTCCGGCGAGCACCAGTCGCTGGCCACCGGGTTCCCCGTGGGCCAGCGCTTCCACTCCGCCCCCGTCATCCGGCTGGCCGACGCGAAGCCCCTCGGATTGGGCCACGTGGCCGAGGCCGACGGACGATGGCGGATCTACGCCTTCGCCGACGCCGACGACCCGCAGTCCCCCGAATCCGGCTTCGCCCGGCTGTGCGCCTTCCTCGCCGAGTCCGAACACTCCCCGGTCCGGCTCTTCACCCCGGAGGGCGCGGACTCCGATGCCGTGTTCGATGTTCGGGCCGTCTTCCAGCAGGACCACCACACCCTCGAGATTGGGACGATGCCGCAGTTCCTCACGCCCCGCAAGGGCCCCTTCAGGCTCGTCGACTACGAGAAGATGTTCACCCCCGACCCCACCCCCGGGCAGGACATCTTCGACGCCCGAGGCATCGACCGCGCCCGCGGCGCAGTCGTCGTCGTACGCCCCGACCAGTACGTCGCAGCCGTCCTGCCCCTGGATGCCCACCAGGAACTCGGGAACTTCTTCGCCCAGACGATGCTGGTTCAGCGGCGATTGCCCGACAGCTCTGATTTGTGTAGACGGGGCGATCGGGCGCCTCTGTGCAGCGTCGTCACGACTCCCGCCAGAAGCAGCGCGCCGCCGCCCACCTCAAGCGGCTGGGGCAGCTCACCGAAAGCGAGCCACGCGGCGGCCATCCCCACCGGCGGCACGAGCAGCGTGTAGGGCACGACGGCGGCCGCTGGGTACCGCCCGAGCAGCGAGTTCCAGGCGGAGTAGCCGACGAGGGACGAGAGGCCGACGGTGAAGAGCGTGCTGAGCCACGCTTCCGGCGTCAGGTGCGCGAAGGAGCCGACGACGGCGGGCGGCCCGTCGACGATTGCGGCGAGCGCGAGCAGCGGCGCAGGGACGACGAGAGCGGACCACACCACCAGGCCCAGCCCAGAGGCGCCCTTGGCGGATCTCGCGATCGTGTTGCCGACGCCCCACGAAAGGCCCGCGAGCACGACGAGCAGGAGCGGCCCGAGAGGCGCGATGGCGCCCCTCCCCCACGCTACGAGCACGAGGCCGACTGCCCCGGCACCGACTCCGCGGAGCTGCGCCGTCGTCGGCCGCTCTTTGAGCACCGCGGCGGCGAGGAGGATGGTGAAGAACATCTGGCTCTGCAGCACAAGCGGGGCCAGGCCTGCAGGCATCCCCAGATGCATCGCGAGGTAGACGAGGCCGAACTGGCCCGCGCTCATGAACAGGCCCACCCCGGCAAGCACGCGCCACGAGACCGCGGGCTTCGGGACGAAGAACACGGCCGGAACGGCTACGAGCGCGAACCGCAGCGCGACGAAGACGAGCGGCGGGACGTCTCGAAGCCCAACCTCGATCGCGACGAAGTTCACTCCCCAGATGACGGCGACGAGGACAGCGAGGGCGGCATGCTGGGGTTTCACCGGTCCATTCTTTCGTTTGAGCATCTCAGGGCAATCGGCGGTGGTGCCGAGAGGCAAAAGAATCGCGCCACGGAAGGAAGGCACTCCTGGATGGCACCATGGACTACATGCACAAGGAATCCGCCGCCCATCGGGTGGGCGTCGTGATCATGCCCGACGCCCCGCTGTTCGAGGTCGCCGTCCCCTGCGAGATCTTCGGTGCGAGACGCCCGGACTTGATCTCGCCTGCCTACGAAGTCCTCCTGTGCGCAACCGTCCCCGACGCCTCGGTTGCCTCCGGCTTCCTCGCACCGCAGGCAGGGTCGCTGGCGGACTTGGCCACGGCGGACACGGTCATCGTCCCGGCCTTCGCGGACGTCGACGAGCCACCGTCTCCGGACCTCGTGGACGCGCTCCGCGCCGCCGACGAACGGGGTGCCCGCGTCGTCGGACTCTGTTCGGGAGCGTTCGCCCTGGCCGAGGCCGGATTGCTCGACAGACGCCGCGCAACGACCCACTGGATGTACGCGGACAGGCTCAAGCGGCGCTATCCGCTCGTCGACGTCGACCCTGCCGTTCTGTACACGGCCGAAGGCAACATCTTCACGTCGGCGGGCACCGCGGCCGCGATCGACCTCTGCCTCGAACTCGTGCGCCGTGACCATGGTGCCGCCGTGGTGAACGAGCTCGCACGAAGGCTTGTCGTGCCCCCACACCGGGCAGCCGATCAGGCCCAATTCGTCCCTGTGCCGGTCCCCGACCCGAACGGTTCGAGGCTGGGCCCGACGCTCGAGTGGGCACGCGGCAACCTGCAGGAGCGCATCACCTTGGCTGATCTCGCCAGACAGGCCCGGGTAAGCCGCCGCACGCTCATCCGGCGCTTCCAGAGCGAACACGGACTCACCCCGAGCCGGTGGCTGATCGCCGAGCGCGTGAGGAGGGCACAGCAGCTCCTCGAGAGCACGGAGCTCTCCATCGAACAGGTGGCCTCCCGGAGTGGATTCGGCACCGCCACGAGCATGCGCCAGGCCTTCGCCCAACACCTCCACACCTCGCCCGGCGCGTATCGCGAAACGTTCCGGCATGCGGGCACCACGGCCAGCTGAACGAAGAGAGTTCCACGAGCGCTGACTCCAGTTCGTGGCGCAGATCTTTCGGATGTCGGCATCTATGCCGCTTGTCGCGGCCTACGGATCCGGCTGCACTGGTATTGACCCATGCGGCCCCGGCGATCGTCTCATACCGGCTCATCGCCGAGACGCTGCTCCGTTCTGCACCACCATCCCGAAGGGAACTCTCACCATCGCATCGACCACGACTGCTGCCCGCGGTCTGGGGACGGCCGCCGGCGTCGCGCTCTACGTCAGCGCGGTCATCGGGCCGGGCATCCTGACCCTCCCCGCCACGGCGGCGCGGATCGCCGGCCCGCTGTCGCTGGTGGCCATCGCCATCCTCCTTGCCGTCTCCGTGCCCGCCGCATTCGCGTTCGTCTTCATCCACAGGGCGGCTAGCGGCAACGGCGGCGATTCCGCCGGGAGCATCCAGAGTTATGTCTCCGCAGCGTTCGGGCCACTCGCCGGCCGATTGGTCTCGGCGTGGTTCTTCCTCGGCGTCCCTCTCGGTGTGCCGGCGCTGGCACTGATCGGCGGCTCCTACGTGAGCGCGGCCATCGGTGGTGGGCGCACGACGACCCTCGCGGCAGCCTGGCTGATCGCCACGGTCGCCGTCGCGACATCGATAGCCGGGGGTCGCTCGAGCGCCACGCTGTCGTTGGTGCTGACGGGATCGCTCATGCTGCTGATCGTCGGGGCCGCGGCGGCCTCCGCGCCGCAGTGGCGCCCGGCGGGGATCGGGGAGCTGGCGCCGAACGGGGCAGGCTCGATCCTGCCCGCTCTGCTCGTCCTCATGTGGGTGCTCACTGGCTGGGAAGCGTCGACGAATTTCGCATCGATGCTCAGGCCGCCCTCTGCTCGGCTGTCCAGGGTCATTGCGCTCACCCTGATCATCGTGGTCGTGCTCTACGCGTGCGTAGCGATGCCGGAGATCCTGGTGCTCGGCCCCTACGCCGGCAGCACCGAGGCGCCCGTCGCCGAAGTATTGCGCGCAGCAGTCGGTCCCGCTGCGTCGGCCGTCGCCGCCGTCCTGGCGGCCCTGCTCTCCCTGGCAAACGCCTCCGCCTATCTCATCAGCCTTCGGCGCCTCGGCCGGCACTTCCTCGCCGATGTGGCCCCGCAGCCGCCCACACGCGACCATCGGCTCGCCGTCGGGATACCTGCGTTCCTCACCGCTGTGGGGCTCACCCTCGCGACGGTTGAGCCAATCGACACGGGCTGGTTTGTTGCCGTATGCGCCGGATCGCAGGTTCCTGTCTATCTCGTGGCCCTCTCCTCCGGTCTGCGTCTCCTGCCGCGCCGCTCCGGCGGCTGGTGGCTTTCGTTCGTCGCCACCGTCGCCGTCGCGCTGCTCCTGATCCCCACTGGCCCCTTCCTGCTCGCGCCTCTTGCCATCTCCGCAGGATTCCTGCTCGTCGGTGCCCTCAACCGCCGTCGCCAAGCGCGCGAAACGCTGACATAGCGGTGTTGGGGACTTGCCTTCCTTTCGAAGGCCTTCCCCCCATCCTTGGCAAATCCTTGCATTTCCCGCGCCATGTCGGAGCGTGCCGTCGTCTAGGATCGCCCGTACCGGCGAGCGCAACGGCTCGCAACTCACTCGGAATCTGGGGGGACATTAGTGGAATCAAGCAGTGGGTGGCCGCCCGAGGGTACAAGGGTGACCGGTTCGTCATCGCTCCCTCCCGGCTGGTACCCCGCACCGGAGCTTCGGGGGCAGCTGCGATGGTGGGACGGGAATTCGTGGGGAGACTTCCGCCAGCCTCAGACATCCCCACGAGGTGCCAGAGGAAGGCCATCGCTGCGCCCTGGGGCAGCCGTGTACAACTGGGCGATCTGGCTCGTAGCCCTCATGCCGCTCGCGAACGTCTTTCTCGAACTCGTCTGGAAGCCGACGCTCAGCTACCGGACTCTCGTGAGCGGCAGTCAGCAGATCCGCATGCTCGAGCTGAATTCGGTCTTCACGCCCGTGTACTTCCTGATGCTCGTCATGGGTTTGCTCTCGTATGTGCTCTGCCTCGGGTTCGCGTACGTCGACTGGAAGAAACTGGGGTCCGAAGGGGTCGTGCGGCCCTTCAACTGGGCGTGGGCCTTCCTCGCGCCAGCGGTCTATGTGATCGGCCGGTCCGTGGTCGTGCGCAAGGTCGCTCGGCCCCGCGGCCTCGCGCCCGTCTGGGCAGTCATCGCAACCGCAGCCATCGCCGTCGTCGTGGTTGGAATCAAGATGGCCGAGATGCTCCCTTCAGGCTCCAATCCGATTTCGACCTGACGTGAAGACGTCCGCGGCCGGCTCAGGTGAAGTCGAGCTCGGCGGTCGGCACGACGGCGGCCGTGCGCCCGGGAGCCGTCTGGAAGCTCCAGTAGAGATTGGTGTGGGAGATGACGAGGTCGGGGGCTGGGGCGCCCCAGGGCGTCAGGTCTTCCGTGGTGCGTGCGTCGCGGACCAGGGTGACGTCGTAGCCTCGGGTAACGCCCCGTGGGCGGTCGAGCGGATACAGGCATCCGTCTGCGCGCCGACGAGGACAAGGTGCCCGATGCTCTGGCGCGCGAGCACGTCCTCCAGGTCAGTGGCCTCGAAGGCGTCGCCGAAGCGCTTGCGCACCTGCGCCTCGCCCTCGGCGGTCTGGAGCTGGGGTAGGCGTCACTCATGACGCCGTTCTGCACATCGACAACGAGCAACGCGGTGTTCGGCCGCTCCTGCAAAGTGGTCATGCGGCGCCGTCCGTCAGGAAGTCCAGGTGCGTGAAGGAGCAGCTGGGCTCTCAGGGCCCGTCGGGGCTTCTCAGAGTCGACTCCGACTCTGAGCTGCGCGGGCTCTTACGAAGGAGCGACTCGAGCTCGTCCGCCCCGGCTCCGGCCCCGCCCGCGGCGCGGTAGCCCGCCGCGACGCGCCGGGCGCCGTCGGCCATCATTGCCGCCCTGCCGACCGCATCGCGCAACCCGTGCGGAGTGAGCCTGCCCTTGGCGAGCCGCACACCCGCGCGCGCATGCCGGACTCGCGCCGCCACCTCCAGCTGATCCCGTCCGAACGGCACGACGACGCACGGGACACCGGCGCTGAGTGCCTTCTGGGTCGCACCCATCCCGCCGTGGGTCACGGCAACCGCGGAGCGTGCGAGGACGGGCCCGTGCGGGACGAACCGCTCCAGCCGCACATTGGCGGGCAGCGCCCCGAGGTCCGCCACCCCAGCCGGCATCGTCACGACGACGCGGTACGGCTCGCCCGCGAGGCCCTCGACCGCGGCCCGGGCCAGCGCCTCATCGGCCTGGTACTCGGAGGAGGTCGTGACGAGCACGAACGGCTCGCCGGGATCGCTGACCCAGTCCGGCGCCGCGACGGGCGGCTCCCAGGGCAGTGCCCCGATGAGCCGCACATTGTCTTCCCAGTCGGTGCGCGGGTACTCGAACGGTTCCGAGGTCATGACCAAGAGCAGGGACGTGCGGCGGAAGAATTCGTCCGTGTCCAGCACGGGGCCCAGGCCCTGCCGGGCTCGTAGCTGTGTGAGGCGAGGCATGAAAGCCTTCTCGACCGCGCCGATGGTGAGCCGACGGACGACGGCGTCGCGCACCGTGCCGAGCGGTCCCGGCATGGGTGGGAGGCCGGGGCCGAAGGGCGGAACCGAGCGCGAGCGGAGTGAGGGCGTGTAGGGGCTGAACGTTGCCCAAGCTCCGCCCCGGGCCTCCGCGGCGCACAGCGCGCCCCAAGCGTTGATGTCGACGATCACCGCGTCTGGACCGACCGTATCGGCAGCCGCAAGGAGATCGGGGGCGTCGAATGCTCCTCTCGTGGAGACCGCCTGGGCGAACGCGGAGAGCGCCTGCACGGGCCCCTTCGCGGCGTAGTCCTCGATGCGGACCGCTTCGATGCGCGGGTCGATCGGCTCGGCCTCCAGACCCTGGGCCCGCACCATCCCGACTTGGGAGGCGAGGGTCTTCACGTGAACGCGGTGGCCGCGGGCGTGCAGTTCGAGCAGGAGGGGCATGAGCGGGAAGAGGTGGCCCATGGCGGGCGAGGTATAGGCGAGTATGCGTGACATCATGGCCTCCGGATCAGGGGCTCGAGGAGTTCGAGGAGCGCCTCGCGATACGCATGGGGGCTCAGCCCGGCGTCCAGCCGGAGGAGCTTCCACACGTAGACGTCGCACACGGCGACGATCTGGGCCAGACGGCGCCGGCGGTCGGCACCCTCCAGCCCGTCGAGAGAGGGCGCGAACACGCGTTCGCACCAGGACCGGTGGTAGGCCCTGCCAGCGCCCGTGACCGCCGCCATGAAGGGCGACGACGCCTCCTCTGCGAGCAGCCGCAGGGCCAGACGTCCGTCTCTTTCGTAGTGCTCGGCGAGGTTTTCGATGGCGCCTTCGAGGTCCCCCGGCACGGCCGGGTCCCGCTCCGAGGCCACTCTGGTCGCCTGCCGCTCGGCGGCTGCGGCGAAGAGCCCGTCCTTGTCGCCGAAACGGCGTAGAACGGTCTGGACGCTCACCCCGGCGCGGTTGGCTACGGCGTCGAGCGTGATGCTCGCAACGGGGGCGCCGTCCGCGAACTCGCCTGCCGCGGCGTCCAGGATCCGCTCAGCAGTGGCGGCGGCGGACTCGGCCCGCTTCGTCATCACGTAGCTCCGGGACGAAGGCGGAGATTTCATGTCAGTAAGACTAACTCCAATTGACCTGAACCACCAGACCCTGGGTTCGCCATTCCACGTCTTGACGCCATCCTCGGGGGCTCAGGCCGCGCCAGAGTTCCGGGGCTCGATGAAATCCCAGGCCCCGCGGCTTTCGCCCTCAGTATGGTGAACCCATGGTGCCCAACGTGCTTCGAACCGTGCGGCTGGACCTGTCCGCCCCCGAGGAGGGGGACGAACAGGCGATCTTTGAAGCCTGTCAGGATCCAGAGATTGCGCGGTTCATCCCCCTCCCGCATCCGTACGAACGGAAGCACGCGGTTCGCTTCATTGAATACGCCGCCGCGGCGTGGGAAGCCGGGAACGAGCTGACCTGGGCAATCCGGTCTGGGGGCGTATTGACCGGGATGACGAGCCTGCGAGTGAATGAGGATGAAGCCGAGATCGGCTATTGGCTCGCTGCACACGCCCGGCACAGGGGCTATGCCGCGGAAGCAGTAAGGGCGGTGGTGGACTTCGGCTTCGCCGCTGAAGGGCTAGACCTCGCTCGCATCGCATGGCGCGCTGCCGTTGGGAACCTCGCCTCGGCACGCGTGGCGGAGGGCCTCGGATTCAGATTAGAAGGCATCCTCCGGCAAGGGATCCGGCTTGGCTCTGGACGACAGGACTGCTGGATTGCTGCCCTTCTCGCCCGCGACGAACGTGGCCCCGCCGAGTGGCCGATCCGCGACTAGGAGCAGTGCGGCATCCCCTCCCGGGGCGAAGACGCCGAGAGTCGGCCGATCGTCGCGGCGGCGACGACGCCATCTGCATCGGCGGCGCGCGCACTCGATTCGGGGTTTGCGCCGACCGGGGTGCTGGTGGAAGCTGGGGCATGCCCGATTCCTTCAAGCTCGAGGAGGCAGAGCATGAGCGACAAGGTGCCCGAAGCCGACGCCCAGGAGCAGCGCACTCCGGCCTGGCCGGCCCAGACGGGCCCCGCCGGTCCGCGTCCCCCAGAAGCCCCCGAGTCGGACTATCTCGAGCAGCAGATGCCCCTGCAGGGTGGTGAGGGCACTTCCCCCTCCATCGCGGACGTCGAAGGTCCCGAGGCGGACCTGCTCGAGCAGGCCACCGCGCTGCCCGAGGACGAGGACGAGGAATACCCTCCCTTGCCCGGCCGCGAGGCCGAGGAGTAGCCCGCGCACGCATTCCGTCGACCGCAGCCTTCGGCCCGGGTCGAAGCCCTAGGTCCGCCGTTGCAGCGACGGTGCCGAGCAGCCCCGCGGCTCCGACGCCCCTCCTGTGATCGAGAGCAGGGCCCCGCAGGCGGTCGCGAACTCGTCCACGACCGGGTCGATTGCGGCTTCCTTACGGTGCAGGAGCTCCTCGGGGTCCCCGTCCATGGTGTGGATGGACACGAAGGCCATTGGCCTTTCCTTCGTTCGCGGTCCGGAAGGGCCTAGATTCGCGCACGCCGTCGGCCCGTCGGCGTCGGTGCCCGTGCCCGGTCACGCCCCCCAATCCTCCGCTTGCATACCGCCGGTGGCCGCCGGCCCCAGGGCCGGGGCCCGTGCTCATTGGATGGTCAGGGCTGCGTGCATCCCGGGGTGGTACTCGCAGTGGTAGGGGTAGGTGCCGGGCATGGTGGGGGCGGTGAAGGCCACGGACTCGCCGGGGGCGGCGACGGCGTGGAAGGAGCCGTCGTCTGCGGTGACAGTGTGCGTCTGGGAGTCCATGTTCATCACGGTCACCGTGGCGCCGGGGGCGACGGGGCCCGGGTCGGAGTAGGCAGAGCCACGAATGTGGATCGTCACGGCGGCCGCGGGCATGCCGTTCCCGGTCGGCGTCCCCATGGCCATCCCGGGGTCCATTGTGGGATGGCCATGGGCCGGGGAGGCCTGGGCGGTGGAGGGTCCGCCCTCCCCGGGGGCGGAGCAGCCCGCGGCGCCCAGGGCGGCGACGCCGGTCAGGAAAGCCACGGCGGCCAAGCGGCGGCCGCGGGCTCGGATGAGGCTCATGGTGTCCCTTCCAGGATGGGGGCTGGCCGGCCGTGCCCTGGCCGGCGGGGTTCAGGCGGGGTGGCTGGAGGTGAGGTGGGCGTAAACGACGGTGTTGTCCAGGTACTCCCCGGAGGCGGGGTCGTACCCGCCGCAGGTGATCAGGCGCAGCTCGGGCCGGTCGGCGTTGCGGTAGACCTCCACGGTGGGGAAGGCGGCCTTGTGGTAGGTGTCCACCCTGTCCACGGTGAACACCGCCGCGGTGCGGTCTGCCCGGATCACGGTGACCTGGTCGCCGGAAGCAAGCACATGGAGGCGGTAGAAGACCCCCACTGGGGTGCCAATCGCGTTCACGTGCCCGAGGATGATCGCCGAGCCGGTGACCCCTGGGGCGACGGAACCGGTATACCAGCCAGCCGGGGAACCCGGCGCGCCCGGGGGGACGGCGACTTCCCCGTCGGGCTGGCGGCCGAGTGCGATCAGGGGCGTATCGACCCCGATCGAGGGCGCCTGGAGCCGTACCGGCGCCGACGCCGGCAGCACCGGACCCGACTGGGAAGGGGCCGAGGGAGCCGGGGCCGAGGGTGCCGGGTCGGAGGGGGCCGGGGACGACGCCGGAGCAGACGACGGCGGGCCCTGCTTTCCACCTGCCGGGCCTGCTGCCGGGGGTACGGCAGAGGGTACGGCTGCGGCGGTGGGGGGTGCGGGGGCCTGGCCCGCGGCGGGGACGCCGTGGGCCAGGCCGAGACCGGTCACTCCCAGCCCCAAGGCCAGCAGCAGCGCGGCCAAGGCCGACAGGAGGGGAGCGCGCCGATTCCGCGCGGGGTCGGGTGCTCTCATCGGTTGCGGCCTCCTCCTGCGGTCGTGGTCATGTCTGGGCCTTACTCCGCCTGCTGCGGGACGGTCCTCAGCCCTTCGCCGTCGCGCGGCGCCGGAGAGCATAGACTCCACCGGCCGCGGCCAGGAGCCCTGCTCCGGCTGCGATCAGGCCGGCATCGGGGCCCTGCTGGTGGGCCGGGGTGGCGATCCCGGTGCCGGGAGCTCCCGCGGGCATCGCAGCCAGGGTCCCGCACAGGGCCGGGGAAGTCGCGGCCAGGGGCAGGGACGGGACGAGGTCGCTGGGCTCCTTCTGCGCCGCCGCCGGCAGGGTCGCCGGATCCAGGCCGTGCACGACCACGACCGCGGTGCCCGACTGCAGCGATGCCAGGGTCTTCGCGTCCAGGGTGATGGTGCGCTGGTAGGTGAAGTCCGATCCCATCCCGGCCACGGCTAGGTCGGTCCCGGCGGCGGGGCTGGTGTCCCCGCTGGTGGAGAGCGTCGCCCCGATCGCGCCGTAGAACGGGGCGCCCTCGGTGGTGCTGATCACCCCGTCGCCGCTGGTGTCGGCGGACGGGCCGGGGCACTGGCCCTTGGCGCCGATGTGGATGTGCTGCACGTGCGGGTACGGCTTGCCGCCGAACGTCGCGGCCAGCCCGGAGACCTTTTCGGTCACCGTGGCCTGGTTCCCGTTCAGGGAGACCATGACCGTCCCCGAGGCGTTCGAGCCGTTGATCGAGGCCAGGTTGGCCTGGTACATGGCGCTGTCGGCGGCCATGGCGGGGTTCGTTGACAGGGCCAGGGCCCCGAACGCGAGGGCCGGGGCGATCAGCAGAGCAGACTTCTTCATGACGGTGTTCTCCTTCGAATCGTGCTCTCGTTCTCGCGCTGCCCGCTCGGGCGGCGCCGGTCGCCGGGCCCAGGAGCTGTCCGGCACGGGGTATTCGGTGCAGTCCGGATCACGGATTGGTTTCCGGCCGGGAAAAGTTCTGGGCCCCTTTCCGCGGGCCCCGGCACGGTGCTCCAGCACCCCCTGCCCAGCAGGCAATGGGGTTCCGGGTGCGGGCGCTCATCCGCTCCAGCAGGCCAGCACGTCGGTGGCGATCTGGTAAGCGAAGGAGCTACGGGAGATCCCCTGGGGCCCGACAGTCCCGCCCAGGCCCGTGGCGTCCACGGTGAGGGTGAAGCTGTCCTTGGCGAACACCACAGCCCCGGCCGGGCTCCCGTAGGCGGGAAGCCCCAGAGCGGCCAGCCCCTCGATCGGGACCGCCCCGGGCAGGCGCCCCTCTGCGGCAGTGGCGTAGGCGCGGGCCGCGGCCGGATCCTCGGATTCCTTCACGGAAAGCACCAGGAGCCCTCCCGGAAGGCGGTAGGAGCACGTGTAGAGGCCCCCGGCCCACGAGGACGAGGGAGCCGGGACGGAGGGCAAGGCCAGGATCTGGGCGATCCGTCCCCTGATCTCCTCCCCGCACACCATCGTCGCCTCCGACGGCGGCGTCGCGGCCCCCGGCTCAGAGGCCCCGGCAGGCGCCGGCACGGTGAGCGCCTCGGACGACGGGGCTGCGGAAGGCGGGGTGGGCCCGGAGGCCTCCCCGGCGGCGCAGCCGCTCGCCATCAGCACCACGCCTGCCAGCGCCAGGAACCCGCGGGCCAGCCTCCCAGTCCGAACCCTGCCCATCCTCAGCCGCCTCTCCCCAGTCCTGCCTGCACGTGCAGCAAGGACGCCTTTCGCTGCCCGCGCGACCTCCGGCTCGCGGGTGGCTCGGGCCCTGCTGCACATGGTTCGGAGCCGCGCCCGCGGCGGATTGGAGCAGCCCCCGGTTCGGCGCAGCATCCACGGAGTACGAGCAGACCGTCGCTGGACCCGGCGGTCGCAGCGTATCCGCGGACGTACGCGTCACCGCGTTCGAGCCCGGGAAGCGCGTGGCGTTCGAGGCGACATTCGGGCCAGTCAGACCCAAAGGGAGAGTACCGTCGTCCGCGAACCAGGCGAACCGCGCGCGTCAGGCGAGCAGCGTTTTCCTCCGGGAGGTTCCGGGGTGCTGGAGCCATTCGTCCCTGAGCTCGATGCCGTGACCGGGTGCCCCGGTGAGGGACAGGCGACCGTGATCGAGGTCCGGCAGCCCGAGGGCGATCTGGGGGTACCAGCCGTGGTAGAAAGCCCTGGCGACCTCCTGGACCTGGATGTTCGGGGCGGTGGTGGCCAGGTGGGCGGCGACCGCGAGCGAGACAGGTCCGGTGCAGTCGTGCAGGGCGACCGTGAGCCCGTGGCAGTCGGCCAAGGCGGTGATGGCGGTGCCTGCCGTGATGCCCCCGCACCAGCCCAGATCCAGGATGGCGACGTCGAAGGCCTTCTGCTCGAACAGCGACCTGTATCCGAGCTGGCCCGTGCCGACGCTCTCCCCGCCGGCGATCGGGATCGGGGTCTGTTCCCTGAGAGCCGCGAGGGCCTCGGGCGGTCTGAGCGGACGGGGTCCTCCGCCCACTCGATGTCGAAGGGCTCGACTGCCCGGAGGAGGCGCTCGGCTCCGGCCGTGGTCCACTGAGAGTGCAGTTCGAGGTAGACCTTGATGCCGGTGCCGACCTCGTCCCGGATCTGCTCTAGCACCTGCAGCCCGTCGCTGAGGTCGGCGGTCCGGCTTCCGCCGCTGTCCTCGGCGGCCCGCGTCACCATCCTCACCGAACCCTCCGCCGTCGTCTCCCTCGCCCCGAAAGCGCAGGAGGCCGCCGCCCTCATCGAGAAGCTCCTCTGAACCCAACCGGCCACGGCCAGACGGTCCATCAGGACTCCCCTTGAAGAGGGCCTCCATTGACCATCAGGGCAAGGACTCCCCCTTCCCCCGCGCGACGGCGTGGCGCGACGGCGGGGACGGAACAGCGTCTGAGGGTCAGGGCCGTGTGGCGCGGGCGAGGAGTTCGAGGATGTGGCGGTACGGCCGCCCGGTGGCTCGGGTGAGTCCGATCTCGCAGGTGCGGTTGGAGGATGCGTAGGCGGAGAAGAGGGCTCCCCGCTGCCGCTCCGCGGCGTCGATCGCGGTGGCTTCGGGCTTGGTGGCGCTCTCGGTGAGTTCGGGGTGCAAGAGGCCTCGGTCCCCCGCGAAGGCGCAGCAGCCGGCTTCGACCGGTGTGTAGACCTCGTCCGCGATGTGTTCGGCGATCAGGGCCAGCGAGGGGGCGGTTCCGGCGATGGTGCTCGAGCATGTGGGGTGGAGGGCCACCGAGGGGATGGGCGAGTGCACCTCGAGGCGGGGCAGGAGGCCGGCGGCGAACTCGATGGCGTCCACGATCCTCAGCCCGGGGGTCTGGTCGGCCGCGGTCTGGAGCAGGGTCGCCAGGCCCTCGGCGCAGGAGGAGGCATCGACGACGATCGGGATCCGGCCGCCGTCGCTCGCTTCGATAAGGGCAGGTGCGACCAGGTCCCGCATGTGTTCCCAGCCGGATCGCATGCCCTTGGACTTCCAGGGCGTGCCGCAGCACATGGAGTCCAGCCCCTCGGGAGTTCGCAACCGGACGCCAGCGCGGTCGCAGACCTCGAGGAAGGCGCCCGAGGCTCCCCCTGGGTGGCCTCCTTCTTCTGGACCGAACATGGTGCCGATGCAGGCGGCGAACAGCACTGCCTCGGCGTCTGGATCGCGCCGCTGCGGGCGTCTGGCGCCTCCGCCGGGCAGGCCGCCGTCGTACTGCGGGAGCTCCTCCCCGAAGATCTTCCGCCCTGCGCGGGTTGCTGCCTCGATCGGGCCGCTCGGGAGCGCCTTGGCCGTGCTCAGTGCCACCCCTCCGAGGCGGGAGGCAGGGCCCCAGACGCGCGCGGCACCCGCCCAGGCTGCGGACTCGATCGGCCCGGCGGCCTCGGCGCGGAGGCGGCGCACGAGGTCTCCGGTGTTGATGCCGACGGGGCAGGCGGTCCCGCACATGCCGTCGACGGCGCAGGTGGAGGTTCCCTCGTAGTCGTAGCCGTCTAGGATCCGCTCCGCGAGGGCGGAGTTGCCCTGTGCACGGGCGTGTGCGGCGTCCCTGCGCAGGACGATGCGCTGGCGTGGGGTGAGGGTGAGCGAGCGCGAGGGGCACACAGGCTCGCAGTACCCGCATTCGACGCAGCGGTCGACTTCCTCCTCCACGGTCGGCGTGACCTTGAGGTGCTCGAGGTAGGAGCGGGGTTCGTCAGAGAGGACCGCGCCCGGGTTGAGGATCCCGAGGGGATCGACGAGCTGCTTGAGCTCGCGCATGATCGCGTAGAGCTCGTCGCCGTACTGGCGCCGCACGTAGGGGGCCATGATGCGGCCCGTGCCGTGCTCGGCCTTGAGCGTCCCGCCTGCGCCGAGGACGAGGTCCACGAGGTCCTCGGTGAAGGCCTCGTACCGGCTGGTCTTGCTTCCGTCGCCGAAGTCCTCGTTGAGCATGAAGTGGAGGTTGCCGTCCTTGGCGTGGCCGAAGATCACCGGGTCCCGGTACCGGTGGCGGGCGAGGAGCCCGGCCAGGTCGTGGCAGGTCTGCGCCAGGGCCGGTACCGGCACGGCGATGTCCTCCAGGAGCTGACTCGTACCCGAGGGACGGGCACTCGCCACCGTCGAGTACAGGCCCTTGCGGACCTTCCACAGCGCTGCCCGCTCACCCGCATCGCGGGTCATCGCCATGGGGCGCGCGAGGCCGAGCCCCGCGAAGATGGCCTCGGCTGCATGGGACCGTTCCGCAAGCTCCTCGGCGTCGGCCGCGGCGAACTCGACCAGGAGCGCCGCGGGGTCGGGCAGATCCAAGGTCCGGATCTGCTCCGGGCAGCCCGGCAAGTGCGAGGAGACGCGCAGCGACATCGAGTCCATGAGCTCCGCTGTCTCGGCGCCTGCCGCGATCAGCTCCGGGACGGCCCTGGCCGCAGCGTGGACGCCAGGGAAGACCAGGAGCCCGGCAGCGATGTGGGGTTTGACCTCGACCGTTTCGAACACGGCCTCGGCCACGAACGCAAGGGTGCCCTCGGAGCCGACAACGAGGTGGACGAAGATGTCCAGCGGGTCCTCGTAGTCGAGGAAGGCGTTGAGGCCATAGCCCATCGTGTTCTTCATCGAGAACTGGTGCCTGATCCTCGCCACCGCATCGGACGAATCAAGGATGCTGCGCCGCAGCCGCAGCAGTCCCTCGTGCAGCTGCGGCTCTCGGGCGGCGAACTCCCTGGACGCGTCCGGGGCAGCCGAGTCGACGATGGTCCCCGAGGGCAGGACGAAGCGCATCGACTTCAGGGTCCTGTAGGTGTTGGCTTCGGTCCCGCAGTGCATGCCCGAGGAATTGTTCGCCACGACGCCGCCTATCGTGCAGGCGATCTCGCTGGCCGGATCGGGGCCAAGAGCGCGACGGTGGCGGGCAAGTCGGGCGTTGACGGCCCGTACCGTGGCTCCGGGCTGGACCCGGACGGCCCCGCCGTCATCGAGCACCTCAATGGAGCCGAAGTTCCGGCGCGTGTCGGCCAGGACGCCTGCCGTCACCGCCTGCCCTGACAGGCTCGTCCCGCCTGAGCGGAACGTCAGGGGCACCCGGTGGCGTGAGCAGGCTCCCAGCACCGCTGCCACGTCCTCGGCGGACCGAGGCGCAGCGACCAGGCTCGGGACGAGGAGGTAGTGGGATGCATCGTGCGCTCTGGCATGCAGGTCGAGCGGCCTTGCCGACACCGCCGAGGCGCCGAGCACGGCGGCGAGCTCATCGGCGAGCTCGGCCACGCTGCCGTCGCTCCCCTGCGGATTCCCCGTCGGACCCGGGCCCGCGCCCGTCCTCGTGCGCAGCATCATGGGGAAGTCCTTCCTTCGGGAGGGGGAAACAGCGGGCCGGCCAAGTGCAGGCCGGCAGCACGACGGCGCCCCTCGGGCTCGTCACATCCGGCCAAGTCGGCTGTGGGTGACGTCACAGCGAAGCCGGAAACGTGTGGTAGCTTACATGGTCGTACCACAATGGTCCAACCACACCCCGCTGGCGAGGATGCCGCGGTTCACCCAGGAGCTTGCATGACCTTCACCCCCGTGACCGACCCGGTGGCCGGCAGCGTCGCCCTCTCGGCCCTGATCGGACTGATCCCGCTAGTTACCTTCTTCGTCTTGCTCGCACTCGTGCGGACCTCGGCGCACGTCGCGGGCGCGTTCGCCCTGCTCGCCGCCCTCGCCGTGGCAGTGGTGGCCTACCGGATGCCGGTCGGCCTCGCGGGCCTGGCGGCCTCCGAAGGGGCGGTGTTCGGCGCGTTCCCCGTCTTCTGGATCGTGCTCACCGCCGTCTGGCTGTACCAGCTCACCGTGCGCAGCGGACGCTTCGAGGACCTGCGCGGGGTCTTCGACCGCCTCGGAGGCGGCGATCCCCGCATCCAGGCCATCCTCATCGCCTTCTGCTTCGGAGGCCTCCTTGAGGCACTCGCCGGCTTCGGCGCGCCGGTCGCGATCGCCGCGACGATGCTGATGTCGATCGGGTTCAGGCCGCTGCGGGTGACTGCCATGTGCCTCGTGGCAGATACCGCCCCAGTCGCGTTCGGCGCAATCGCGATTCCGATCACCACCGCCGGCGGGCTCACCGGCCTTCCGGCCGAGCACATCGGGGCGATCGTGGGGCGCCAGACGCCGCTGCTGGCGTTCCTGGTCCCCCTGGTCCTCCTGCTGATCGTCGACGGCGTGCGGGGCCTGCGCGACGCCTGGGCGCCTGCGCTCGTAACCGGCGTCGCCTTCGCGGTGGTCCAGTTCCTGTGCTCGAACTACTTCTCCTACGAGCTCACCGACATCGTGGCATCGCTGGCGAGCCTTGGCGCAGTGATCCTGTTCCTGCGGTTCTGGGCGCCGCGCGGAGCCGAGGCCGCCCGCGAACGCCTCCTCCTGGTGCCCGGCCGGGCGGAAGCGACCGGGGTTCGCGTCCTCTCCCCCGCCGGTGCGTCCCGGGCCGGCGGCCCGGGGTTCCTCCCGGCCGCGTCCTCTGGCGCCGAGGGCGGGCGCGTGAGCCGTGCCCGCGTCTGGATGGCACTCTTCCCCTACGCCCTGGTGATCGCCGTGTTCGCCGCCTCAAAGCTGTGGCGCCTCGGAGTGGACCTGCCCGCCGCCCTCGCTGCCACGGACATCAAGATCCCCTGGCCGGTGTTGCACTCGGCCCTGCTCGGCGGCGACGGCAAGCCGGTCTCCTCGACCGTCTACGCCTTCCAGTGGCTCTCCGGCCCCGGCACCCTCCTGCTGATCTCAGGCTTGGTGGTCACGGTGGTGTACTCGCTCAAGGACGACGGCGGCCGGTTCCGCCTCAAGGTCTCCGACGCGCTCGCCGAGCTCTGGCACACGTTCACCAAGATGCGCTTCGCTGCGCTCACCATTGTCCTGGTCCTGGCGATCGGGTACGTCATGAACCTCTCCGGCCAGACGGTCGCCATCGGGGTCTGGCTGGCCGGCACGGGCGCCGCCTTCGCGTTCCTGTCCCCGATCCTGGGCTGGATCGGCACAGCCGTGACCGGATCGGACACCTCCGCGAACGCGCTCTTCGCAACCCTCCAGCAGACCGCCGGCCAGCACGCGGGGATCAACCCGTCGCTGCTGGTGGCGGCGAACACCACCGGAGGCGTGGTCGGCAAGGCCATCAGCCCGCAGAACCTGGCCATCGCCGCGACCGCAGTCGGCATGGACGGCCAGGAGGGGGTCATCCTGCGCAAGGTCATCTGGTGGAGCCTGGGCATGCTGCTCGCCTTCTGCTGCATCGTGTTCCTGCAGTCCACCCCCGTCCTGGGGTGGATGCTCCCGTAGCCGACGCACAGGCACGGCGATGGCCGTTGCGGGCGCCCCGCGCCACCCATGCGGGGGCGCCCGCGCTACCCATGCGGGGGCGCCCGCGCCTCATCCCCTGCGCGTGCGGCAGGATGGACCCATGCCCCAATCTGCCTCCGGCCGCGCCCATGATGCGGTCCTTCGCCACATCGAGGAGAGCCTGCGATCCGGGAAGCTCAGGCTCGGCGACCGGCTGCCCGGCGAACGGGCCCTCGCCGAACAGTTCGGGATCTCACGCGGCTCCGTGCGCGGTGCCATCCGCTCCCTCGAGGTCATGGGCGTGGTCCGCTCGGCCACCGGGTCCGGGCCCAACTCGGGGACGGTCATCGTCTCCGACCCGTCGTCTGCCCTCGGCGGCGCGCTACGGATGCACGTCGCCAGCCACCGGCTTCCACTCAAAGACGTGGTCGAAGCGCGCATCATGATGGAAACGTGGTCGCTCGAGCACGCCGCCGTGGCCCCGTGGGACGAGGAACAGCTCGACGACGCCCGCCGCCTCCTGGAGGCAATGGACGACGACGCCCTCTCCCCGGAGGTCTTCACGCTCCTCGACGCCCAGTTCCACGTCGCCCTGAGCAGCCTGGCAGGGAACGCCGTCGTGAGCACCATGATGGATTCCATGCGCGGGGCGATCAGCGAGTTCATCGACGAGGCCGTGACCAGCCGGGGCACCTGGGACCAGATGGTCCACGTGCTCCGAGAACACCACCGCGGGATCTTCGAGGCCGTCGAAGCGCGCGACGGCGAACTCGCCGCCCGCCTCGTCCACGAGCACATCGACTGGTTCTACCGCCACGCCAGCTGACCTCGCCGTCGCTCGTTCCCGACCTTCTTTCCTCAGGCCGAACCGCGGCTCGCCGTCCGACACGCCGTCAGGGGCATGAATCGGCGTCGGAACAAGGTCGGGAACGGACGCGGCTCTAGCGCTCCTGCCGAGCCGACGGCACGATCAGTTCCTCCTGTTGGATGCGTCGACGAGGGGTTCTTGAGTAGTGCCAGCCTGTTCTCTCGGGCGGAGTCGGAGGCCCTGCATTCCGCCGTCGACAGCAACCGAGGTGCCGGTCGTCGAGCCTGACAGGGGACTTGCGAGGTACGCAATAGCTCCCGCCACTTCTTCGGCGGTGACGAGGCGGCCATGCGGCTGCCGCGCATTGAGGGCCCTCCGCTCAGCCGCGGGATCGGGTGCGGAGTCGAGCAGTCGTCCAACCCATGGCGTGTCTGCTGTTCCCGGGTTGACGCAGTTGACGCGGATGGCGTCATGCATATGGTCTGCGGCCATGGCGAGCGTCAGGGACAGGACGGCTCCCTTGGAGGCAGAGTAAAGTGCTCGCTCGGGAAGTCCCGCCGTTGCGGCAATGGAGCAGGTGTTGACCACTGCGGCTGCATTTGATGTGCGGAGGTACGGCAAAGCCGCGCGCGTCACCCGCACGATCCCGATCACATTGACGTCGAACACGCGATGCCATTCTGAGTCGGGGTTCGCCTCAATGGTCCCCTGCGCGCCCACTCCCGCGTTGTTGACGACGATGTCGATCCCGCCCAGCGCTTCTGCTGCCTCTGCGACTGCCCTTACAACGGAGGCATCGTCTGAGACGTCGCAGCGGAAGCCGAGAGCTGAGTTCGCCGCTGCTTCGGGCTGCAGGTCGAGGACCGCGACTGCCGCGCCGAGATCCAAGAGCCGTCGCACCACGGCGTCGCCGATCCCGGACGCTCCACCCGTGACAATGGCCTTGAGACCTTCGAATTCAAGCATCAGACCAAAGCCTCCCGCGCCGCACGGGCGCGGTAGAACTCCTGCCGCTGACGTCCCAGTCCTGAAATTTCCACTTCGACCACGTCTCCTTGGGTGAGGTACGGGAAGCGGCCAGAGAGGGCGACGCCCTCCGGGGTGCCGGTGAGGATCACATCCCCTGGCTCGAGGAGCATGTACTGGCTGCAGTGGTGCACAAGCGACGCTGCGTCGAAGATGAGATCGGCCGTGGTGGAGTCCTGCCGGGCGCTTCCGTTGACCCAGCTACGCAGCCGGAGGCTCCGAGGGTCGACCTCATCGGCTGGGACGAGCCACGGACCGAGGGGCGTGGATCCGGGCAGCGACTTGCCTTTCGTCCACTGCCCGCCAGCTCCTGGAAGCTGGTATTCGCGCTCAGAGAGGTCGTTGGCAACCACGTAGCCAGCGATGCAGCCGACAGCCTCGTCAAGATCGGCAAGGTAGCTCGCGGGGCGGCCGATCACGATGCCCAGTTCGACCTCCCAGTCGTACTTCGAGCTCAGCGGCGGGATCGGGGCGGCGTCGTAAGGGCCGGCCACCGTGTTGGACGGCTTGAGAAAGACGACGGGAATTGAGGGCGGCTCGGCGCCGGACTCGATAGCATGCGCCGCATAGTTCATGCCAATGCACACGATCGATTGAGGCCTGACGATGGGAGACCCGATGCGCAGGCCTGCCCCCTCACGCGCTTCCACGAGCTCGCCTGCAGCAAGGGATGCCCGGGTGCGCCCCACCCCGTCCGCCGCGAGAAAAGCGCCGTCGATGTCGCCTGTGAGCGAGTCCAGCCAGTAGGTGCGCTCTACGCCATCCTGCGTCTGGGCGAGGACGGCGGGGCGCTCAGCGCCCGGCTCGCCGAGTCTTGCAAACTTCATGGACTCTCCTGACATCAGAGGTATGCGCGATTCAATGATCAGTATTCTGCCACTTCGCCTTGATTGACAAGTCATACATCCGATGTTTAGCTGTCGAGGGAACATCCTCGTCCCCCAACGATCTCGGAGCATCTCAGAATGAGCCTCATCACCGCCCCCAAGCAGGCCGGGGCCGGCACTGAGATCACGCCGGAGGCACTGGCCGACTACGTCTTCCCACGGGGTTCTGTCTGGTCCGGCGTCAGCGCTGGCGTAGGGGTGGCCTGATGGAGCGGATTTCGGCGAAGGACCAAGAAAATACGCCAAGCGGACTTTCCATCGGCGAACACACCGCGAGCTGGCTCGGCTTCGGCGCGGCGGGCATAGGAAATCTCTACCGCAGCGTTCCGGATGACGTTGCTGCGTCAACGGTCGACGCCGCGTGGGAGGCGGGGATCCGCTACTTCGACACAGCGCCCCACTACGGACTGGGCCTTTCGGAGCGCAGGCTTGGGGCTGCCTTGGCCAAACGGCCCCGGGAAGAGTTCGTCCTCTCGACCAAGGTAGGCCGGCTATTGGAGCCCAACCCGGACTATGTGACGGGGGCGATGGACCCGGACGGCTTTGCTGTGCCCGCCAACGTGGTCCGGCGGTGGGATCCGAGTGAGGCAGGGGTTCGCCGCAGCATCGAAGAATCACTGGCTCGTCTGGGCGTGGACCACATCGACATCGCCTACCTGCACGATCCGGACGCCTACGACCTCGATTCAGGAATTGAGGAAGGCCTCCCCGCGCTTGAGAGGCTGCGGGATGAGGGACTCGTCGGGGCGATCGGCGTCGGCTCCAATTCGGTCGAGGCCTTGGCTCGCTGCGTGCGAAGCGCCAACTTGGACCTCGTCATGCTCGCGGGACGCTACACGCTCCTCGAGCAGCCGGCCGCAGCAGACCTCCTTCCTGCATGCCTCGAGAATGGCACCGGTGTCGTGAACGTCGGCGTCTACAACTCGGGCCTCCTCGCACGCCCCGAGGTCCCCGACGATGCGCACTACAACTACGCTTCAGCTCCTCCATCGGTGCTGGCCGCAGCACGCCGTCTTGCCGCCTGCTGTGAGGAGTATGGCGTGGATCTTCCGACGGCGGCGCTGCAGTTCAGCATGCGTCACCCGGCCATCCGCTCCGTGGTCGTCGGGGCGGCACGTCCTGAGCAGATCCGGCAGACCGCCGAGCGCGCCGCGACCCACGTGCCCGAGGAGCTGTGGAGCGAGCTCGAACCGCGCGGGCTGGTCCAAGCGTGACGCCGTCGAGGATCGATGCCCACCTCCACCTGTGGAATCTCGAGGGTGGAGGATACGGCCGGCTCCGCCCTGAGCGCGGCGAGCTGTGCCGCAGCTTCGGAGCAGAGGAGGCAGGCGCGGAGCTGACGGCGGCCGGAATCGACGCTGCGATCCTCGTTCAGGCGGATGACACCCGGGACGACACCGAGTCGATGCTCCGTGCCGCACGGGAGCAACCGTGGATAGCGACGTTCCGGTCGCATGGCCTCGCCATCTCTCGCGCACGGTGGACCTTGCCCAGCCGCTGCCGGAACTCACGGTAGTCCTCGACCACCTCGGCAAGCCCCCACTTCCCGCCGCAACGGAGAACTTCGATTCGGGGCGCTCAACCGCCTACGCCCCGTCGGCACTGCGGCCTGCATGGGAGGTCGCGCTCGAGGCGTTCGGACCACGCCGCCTCATGCTCGGCACGGACTGCCTACCGCATCTGAAGAACTGCTGGCCTCGGGTCAGTGCACCCTATCGACCGAGAGGTCGACGTCCGCGTTCGGAGAATCGTCCATCGCGCGTCGCAGCCACGCCTCCACTCCACTCACATGCACCGTGACCAGCGCTCGAACGAGCTCCGCATCGCCGTCCTCGAGAGCAGCGACGATGGCCTCATGCTCGGCGAGCGTCCGCGCGACAGCATGGGTCTCGGTGAGACCCCGCCAGATCCGGGCCCTCAGCGTCTGCGATGACAGCGCCTCGAGAAGGCTCGTCAGATAGCTGTTGCCTGCATGGGAGGCGATGATCCGATGGAACAGCGCATCGTGCTTGATGAGTTCCTCGACGCTGGTTTCCTCGGTGACGCCGGCCATCGCCTGCTTCAGGTCCTCGATGCCGTGCGCCCCAATCCGCCGTGCGGCTATCGCCGAGGCGGCCGGTTCGAGGATCCGTCGCACCTCAAGCAAGTCCAGAACTCCCTTGGCCTGATGGAGTTCGACGATGAAGCCCACCGCTTCATTGAGCAGTTGCGGCTCCAAGCTGGTCACGTAGGTTCCGTCCCCACGGCGCACATCGAGGACACGGATCAGCTCGAGCGCCTTGACAGCTTCCCTCAGGGAGCTTCGCGAAAGCCCTAGCCGCTCTGCAAGATCCTTCTCTGGCGGCAGCCTGTCACCAGGCCTGAGCTCTCCTGACAGGAGCATCCCCTTGATCCTGTCGATGGCATCGTCGGTGAGAGCCAATCGGTCCTCCTCTTTTGGCGACCATAGGTCAGGTCAATCGTAATAGATCCGACGTATCCCGCCGCAGCAGACGGCGAAGCACGAAGGGCCATCGGCCTCGCCGTCAAGTCCAGCCGTCGACCGCGTAGGGACCCGGGAATGCCGAAATCTCATCTTGACGACGAAACATCGGATGACATACCAACATTGACGACCCCTGTGACGTGCGTTACGCTCACCTTCGATATCTCGACAGCCGTTCGATATATCGAATCTATTCATTCACTCGAAGGGGTCTGCTATGCCCTCTCTTCCCTCGTCCCGCGCGGTCGCCGTCGACCGCAGGCCGATCACGCGCGCCCGCTGGGTCATCGCAACGCTGCTGTGCCTGGGCACGGCGATCAGCTACGTCGACCGGGCGAACATCTCCGTCGCGCTGCCATTCATGGAGCACGATCTGGGGATCAGCAAGGCCGCCACAGGCCTGCTCCTCTCGTCGTTCTTCTTCACCTATGCCCCCGGCCAGCTGATCGGCGGCCGCCTGGTGGACCTGGTCGGGCCCCGCATCGCCGCAGGGTTCGCGACGATCTGGTGGTCCTTCTTCACGGCCGTGAACGCGCTGGCCACGGGCTTCGGGACCCTGTTCGCGTTTCGGCTCGGCCTGGGCATCGGCGAGGCAGTGGGGCCCACTGCGTTCGGCAAGGTCGTGGGCCGATGGTTCCCGCTGCGCGAGCGGGCCCGGGCGGCCGCCGTCTACGACTCAGGGTCCAGGCTCGGCACGGCTCTGTCCTTCCCGATCGTCTCGCTGCTGATCTACTACTGGGGCTGGCAGGCATCGTTCGTCTTCTCGGGGTGCCTGGGCCTGCTCTGGGTCATCGGCTGGTTCTCCTACTACCGCGACCCGGAGAAGCACCACCGGGCGTCGGAGGCGGAGAAGCGGTACATCCTCGACGGCGGTGCCCGGCTCTCGGGCGAGGGCCAGACGAGCGGGCGGAAGGTGCGCTGGGTGCAGCTGCTGCGCTACCGGACGGTCTGGGGCATGATGCTGGGCTTCTTCGCCCTGAACTTCGCGTTCTACTTCTTCGTCACCTGGTTCCCCTCCTATCTGGTCCAGGCCCGGGGGATGAACCTGCTCAGCATCGCCTGGGTCGGCATGATCCCCCCGCTCGTGGCGTTCTTCGCCGAGCAGTTCGGCGGGTGGCTCTCGGACGTCCTGACTGCGAAGTATGGCCCCACGAAGGGCCGGAAGATCCCGATCGTGTGCTCGATGGCGTTCGCCTCCGTGATCGCCCTCGCGGCCGTCGTGCCCAGCGCGGCACTCGCCATCGCCCTGCTGAGCGTCTCGATGGGGTGTCTGGCCATCGCGGCCGCGTCCATCTGGTCCCTGCCCTCTGACGTCGCCCCGACCGAGGCCACCGTTGGCTCGATCGGCGGCCTGCAGAACTTCGCCTCGAACGTCGCGGGCATCATCTGCCCGATCTTCTTCGGCCTCTTCAGCGGGGCCGGCAGCGCAGCCTTCGTCATGCCCCTGGTTGTCACCGGAGGGATCGTCGTGCTGGGTGCGCTGTGCTACCTCGTGATCTGCCAGCGGTTCGAAGCCCTTCCCGTGCCCGACAACGCGGCCGAGATCGCCCCCCTGCACGAATCCACGTCCGTCGATCAAGGAAGCGAGGTCTGATGATCTCCCAGTCTGCTCCGTCCGCGCCGATCAGCGGGGCTGTTCCGGTCATGCCCACCATCTTCGACGACGAGGGGGAACTCGATCTCGCCGGCCAGCGACGGGTGATCGATCACCTGATCGAGGCGGAGGTCGATGGGATCTGCGTGCACGCGAACTACTCGGAACAGTTCTCCCTGACCGACGGCGAACGCCAGCAGGTGCTCGACCTCGTGGGCAGTCACGCCGCGGGCCGCATCCCGTTCTTCGTGACGACAAGCCACTACAGCACGCGGGTGGCGGTCGAACGGACGCGGGCCGCGCGGGACGCGGGCGCGTCGGCGGTGATGCTCATGCCCCCGTTCGTCGGTGCGACGATCCGGGCCGGAGAGCAGGAGATGCTGCACTACTTCGAGGCCGTGGCCGCGGTCGGCGTGCCGATCATGGTCCAGGACGCCCCGATGAGTCCCACACCGCTCCCGGTGCACTTCCTGGCCAGACTGGCCCGCGAGATCGAGGAGGTCAAGTACGTCAAGATCGAGGTCGCAGGAGCGGCCGGGAAGCTCCGGGCGCTCAAGGCCGCGGCCGGGGACGCGCTCCCCGGCCTGTTCGACGGCGAGGAGGGCATCACGCTCATCCCCGACCTCGCCGCGGGCGCTGTGGGCACCATGTGCTCCGCATCGGTCCCCCACGAGCTCGGACGGATCGTCCGGGACTACCTCGCGGGGCGCGAGGAGCAGGCCTCCGAGGCCTGGGAAGCGCTCCTTCCGCTGATCCACTTCGAGAACCGCCAATGCGGGCCGGCGGCGTGCAAGGTCCTTCTGAAGGAGGGCGGGGTCATCGGCAGCGACGCGATGCGCTCCCCGTGGCCTGCGCTGCACCCGGACACCAGGGCCGCCCTCGTGCGGCTGGCCCGCAGCCGCGGGGTGTTCGCCCTCAGCGGGGCCACGCAGGGGGCAGACGCATGAGGCTCCCCCTGCTGTCCGTGGCCGTGCTCCCCGAGCCCGGCGACAACGCGGCGGTCGCAAGCCGTGTGCTGGAGGCCGGGACGGCCCTGGACCTCGGCGACGGCCGCGAGACCGTCCTGCCGCACCGGGTCATGGAGGGCCACCGCTTCATGGTGCGCCCCGCAGCCGCAGGAGAACCCATCCTGTCCTGGGGCACCCCCTTCGCCACCGCCCTGCGCCCCCTCGCCCCCGGCGACTACGTCTGCACGGATCCGGTCCTGGAGGCCCTCGGCCGCCGCGGCGTCCAGGGCCTGCCCGAGACCCCGTCGGCTGCCAACGTGATGCTCGACCCGTACGAGCTCGACGAGTCCCGGGTCCGGCTCGGCGCACAGGTCTCGCTCCCCGCCGGAGAACAGGCCCGCTCCTTCAAGGGGTATCGCCGGGGCGACGGGAAGGTCGGCACCCGCAACCACATCGTCGTCGTCGGCGTCACCTCCCGCAGTGCCAGCTTCGCGGAAGCGCTCGCCGCCCGCTTCAAGGGCCGCACCAGCGAGACGTTCGACGGCGTCGTCGCGCTCGCGCACACCGAAGGCGGCGAGGACGCCGCGCCCAACAATCGGGACTTCCTGCTCGGCGTGCTCGCCGGGTGCCTCAGCCACCCCAACGTGGGGGCAGCGCTCGTCGTCGACGAGCCCGGCGCGGCGATCACGGCCGACGACGTGTTCGCCCACCACCGCGAGTCCGGCCGCGGCCCGCTGGCGGCCCTGCATGCGACGTTCCAGCGCACCCGAGGCTTCAGCAGGGACCTCGATCAGGCGGCCGAACTGATCGAGGATTGGATCGCCGTCGTGAGCGGCGCCGAGCGCAGCGACGAGCCGCTGACCAGCCTCTCCATCGCCTTGCAATGCGGCGGCTCGGACGCCTTCTCCGGCATCACAGCCAACCCGCTGGCCGGGCTCGTCGGCGCCGAACTCATCCGCCACGGCGGAACCGCGGTCCTGGCAGAGACCGATGAGCTCATCGGTGCTGAACCCTATGTCCTGGAGAACGTGCGGTCCATGGACGTCGCGAGGCGCTTCCTGCAGAAGGTGGACGAATTCAAGCAGCGGGTCGCCCTCCACGGCCATACCGCCGAGGGCAACCCCTCGGGCGGGAACCTCTACCGTGGCCTGAGCAACATCGTGCTCAAGTCCCTCGGTGCAGCGCGCAAACTGCCCCGGGAGGTCCGCCTCGACGAGGTCATCGGCTACGCGGAACCCTGCACTACGACCGGCTACGTCTTCATGGACAGCCCCGGCAACGACCTCGAGTCCGTCGCGGGCCAGATCGCCTCCGGGTGCAACCTCATCTTCTTCACCACTGGGAACGGCTCGATCACGAACTTCCCCTTCGTACCCACCCTGAAATTCGTCACGACCACCGCCCGGCACGAACTCATGCCCCACGAGATGGACGTCAATGCCGGGGCCTACCTCGACGGGACGCCGATGGAGCAACTCGTCTCCGACGTCTTCGACCTCACCCTCGACGTCGCCTCGGGCCAGCGCACAGCGGGCGAGGCCGCCGGGCACAGCCAGGTCTCGATCTGGCGGGATTGGAAGCAGACCGCACCCCGGCCCGGGATCTCGATCAGGATCGACGGCCGGGACGGCTATGACGCGCCCGACGCCCCGGACGAGGAGCGCGACGCCCCCCTGCCCGGCCTTCCCCTGGGCACCCCGCAGGCGGCACCGAATCCGGCAGCGACGCCCGCTCGCTACACGGGACCCGCGACGGAGCGCGTGGCCCTGGTGCTCCCGACATCGCTGTGCTCAGGGCAGGTGAGCCGGCTGATCGCCGAGCGCGCCACCGCCGAGGACTGGGCCGGCGGCGCCGTGGACAGGATCGTCGCGCTGCCCCACACCGAGGGCTGCGGCGTCTCCAGCGGGGCCAACATCTCGACGTTCTCCCGCGTCATGACCGGCTCCCTCACCCACCCGAACGTCGCAATGGCCCTCCTGCTCGAACACGGCTGCGAGAAGACGCACAACGACTTCTTCCGCGACGAGCTCGGAAAGCTCGGCGCCGACCCCGACCGGTACGGCTGGGCCAGCATCCAGCTCGGCGGCGGCGTCGAGGCCGCCACCCAGACCGTGCGCGAGTGGTTCCGGACTGCCTCGCCCGCCGCCCCCCGCACCCCCCGGCCCCAGGTCGACCCGGACGCGGACGCAGCGTTCGCCGGGATCGCCGTCGGGCTCGACGCGCGGGGCGAGCTCGCCGAGGAGACCGCCGCGGCGCTCGCGCGAGCCGGGCAGCGAGTGGTCGACGACGGCGGCACCGTCATTCTGCCGGCGGGCAGTGCGCTGCTCGCCCAGCCGCAATTCCGCGAACTGCTCGCCGAGCAGACCGGAGAGGATCCGCAGGAATGGCGGCCCACGCTCGCCCATGGGCAGCAGCCCGCCGCTCCCGGGTGGCACATCATGCGAGCACCCACCCGCGACTGGGCCGAGACCGCCACAGGCCTCGTGGCCTGCGGGGCGCACGCCGTCCTCGTGCATGTCTCGGGGCCTCCCCTCACCGGCCACCGGCTCGCACCGGTGCTCCAAGTCAGTTCCGACCCGTCCACGATCGCCCACGTTCAGGACGACCTCGACGCAGAACTCGCCGGCGCGGCCGCCGAGCAGGCCGCCACGATCCTCGCCGTCCTCGCCTCCACGCTCTCCGGCCACCACACCCCCGAATCCCTCGCCGCTGGCAACGTGGCCTTCCAGATCACCCGAGGCCTCCTCGGCACCTCGATGTAAGGAGAATGAGAACCTTGACTACCACCCGTGAACCCGCGCCCGCCGAGATCGCCCGGCCCCGCCGGCACGTCGTCCGCTACCAGGGCGACACCGATCCAGAGCCCCTGGTCGGAGTCCTCGAGGACGGCCGGGTGTACCCGATCAACGGCATCCGCTCGGTCGCGGACCTCCTCTCTCGCAGGGGCGAGGAGATCGCCCGGCTCATCGACGCCGCGGCAGAGACCGCAGCGGCACCCGGCGACGTGGCGCTGCTTCCGCCGCTGGACGGCAGGGGCGAGCTCTGGTGCTCCGGCGTGACCTACCAGCGCAGCAAGGACGGTCGCATGGAGGAGAGCGCCGAGGCCACCGTCTACGACAAGGTCTACGCCGCCGAGCGGCCCGAGCTGTTCGCCAAGTCCCCCGCCTGGCGCCTGGTCGCAGACGGAGAGCCCGTGGGCATCCGTTCGGACTCCGGCCACGACGTGCCCGAGCCCGAGCTTGCGCTCGTCTGCAACGCCTTCGGCGAGGTCGTCGGCTACGCCGTCTGCAACGACATGAGCTCCCGGTCCATCGAGGGCCAGAACCCGGTCTACATCCCCCAGGCGAAAGTCTTCGCCGGCGGATGCTCGGTCAGCGCGGGGTTCGTGCCCGCAGGCGACGTCCCTGACCCCTCCAACCTCACGATCCGGATGCGCGTCCTGCGCCAGGGGCGCGAGGTCTTCGCCGAGGAGACCTCGACCGCGCAGCTGGCACGGCCCCTCGCCCAGCTCGTGGAGTACCTCTTCCGCCCCCTGGACTTCCCCGACGGGGTGATCCTCGCAACCGGGACCGGCATCGTCCCGCACCTCGACTTCGCCCTGGCTGACGGCGACCTCGTCGAGATCGAGATCGAGCGAGTCGGGCGCCTTGCGAATACCGTGCTCGTCGGCAAGGACCCCTTCACGGGATTGGCCCGGGGAGAGCGGCCCGCGGCCCATGCTGACCACGCCCCCTCGTATGCCTGATGGGCATCCGGAACGTCACGAGGGATTCGGCCGTCGCCAAGCTCGTGGATAATCCCTCCAAGGGAAAGGACGGAAGCAGGGAATGAGTCCAAGAGTCTCCGGCACCCCGGCCACCCGCCCTCGCGTACCCGACGAGGCGGGTCCGCGAACGGCTGCACAGCGAACGAGGACGGCGCGATCATGCCCAGACTGACGCCAGCGGTGCTGCGCAGCCTGGACATCCTCGAACTGTTCCTCGACCACGAGCGCCTGACCGGAGCCGAAGTCGCCCGGCTCACTGGGCTGCCGCGCGCCTCAGTGCACGAGCTCCTGGCCACACTGGCCGAACGCGGGTACCTGAAGCGCCGTCCGGACGGCACCTACGCGCTCGGCGTCGCCTCGTTCGTCCTCGGCCAGGCGTACGGGGATCGCCTCGACCTTCGCCAAGTCGGCCGACAGGTCGCCCGACAGGTGGCAGAGCAATGCCAGGAGACCGTCAACGTGGGGGTCCTGGACGGCTCGGACGTTGTCTACCTCGTCAAGATCGACAGTCCGCTGCCCGTCCGTTTGGTCTCCCACGCAGGGGGAAGGCTGCCGGCCACCTGCACCGCTATCGGAAAGGCTCTGCTCTCGGCCCTTGACCCAGACGAGCTCGACGAGAGGATCCCCGACCCCTTGGCCGGCCTGACGCCCCAGAGCGTCACAGACCGCGAGGCGCTCCTCGCCCAACTCGCGGAAGCGCGCCAGACCGGGGCGGCCTACGAAGCCGGAGAGTCATCCCCGGAGGTCAATTGCGTGGCCGTGCCCGTCAGGGACCACACCGGGGCCGTCGTCGCGGCCCTGTCCGTCTCCGTTCCCGAAGCGCGCTGGGCCCGGCGCTCCCCCGAGGAGTGGAAGGCCTTGGCCAAGGACGGTGCCGAGGACCTTTCGCGCGCCCTCGGAAGGCGCCCCGCTCCTACGGATCTCGAATCGACCCCTGCCGGGGCCGCAGCCGGGACACGAACCATGCCGCCGGAGACGTCCAAGGCACCCAAGGCATCCTGAAGCCAACCTCCCCGACCGATTCCCCCAGGCTGGCGGGAGTCCCTTTCCCCGACCTTCACTCCAACGAAGGAGGCTCCTTCCGTGAGCACCATCAGCAATGTCGAGATCCACGAATTCGCCTACGATGCCCCGGACATAGGCCTCAACCGGGAGCAGATGGACCTCGTGGCCGACCCCGGGGGCAGCCAGCGGCTGGGCAAGTTCGCCGTCGTCATCGAAACCGAGGACGGCTCCCGCGGCGAGTACGTGGGCATGTGGGGCGCAACGCAGATGTCACTCGGCCAGACCCTCGACCTCGCCCCCCGCCTCCTCGGCCGGGACGCCCTGCAGCGCGAGAGCATCTACGACGACTTCAAGCGCGCACACCGCCAGTACGACCACATGGGCTTCGGCTACCTGGACATCTGCCTCTGGGACCTGGCCGGGAAGCGATACGGCGCCTCGGTCTCGGAACTCCTCGGCGGCTGGCGGACGCGCCTGCCCGCCTACGCCAGCACTACCCACGGCGACGAGAAGGTCCTCTCAGGCCCCGAGGCCTACGCCGAGTTCGCCGAGGCCTGCTACGAGCTCGGCTACCGCGCCTTCAAGATGCACGGCTGGGCCGACGGGGACGTCAGCCGCGAGATCGCCACCGTCGACCTGCTCGGCGAACGCGTCGGGGACCGCATGGCCCTGATGAACGACCCCGCCTGCCACCTCAGGACCTTCAGGGACGCCCTCAACGTCGGCCGGGCCTGCGACCGCAACAACTTCGCCTGGCTCGAAGACCCCTTCCGGGACAGCGGCGTCTCTGCGAACGCGCATCGCCGGCTCCGCGAGCTGATCAGCACCCCGCTGCTCGTGGGCGAGCACGTCCGGGGCCTCGAACCCAAAGCGGACCTCGCCGTCTCCGGAGCCACCGACTACCTCCGCTCCGACCCCGAATACGACCTCGGCATCACCGGGGCGATGAAGATCGCCCACCTCGGCGAGTCCCTCGGCCTGGACGTGGAGATCCACGCCTCCGGCCCCGCCCACCGCCACTGCATGTCCGCGATGCGCAACACCAACTACTACGAAGTCGCCCTCGTCAACCCCGCGGCCCCCAACCCCCTGCCCCCGGTCTACGCCTGCGACTACTCGGACAGCCTCGAAGCCGTCGGAGCCGACGGCTGCTTCCCCGTCCCCGACGGCCCCGGACTGGGCGTCACCTACGACTGGGACTACCTCGGAGCCCACACCACCGCCGTCCACCGGTTCAGCCCTGAATCCTGACAGCCGTTGATCCGCAGCGTGCGTCCCCATCCCTCGTATGGCATCTCGGTCACGATTGCGGCGGCAGCGCCCCATCGTCCTCATAAGCGGTGGCTCCGGAGAGCTCCCGCCCTGCGATGTAGCCGAACGTCAGCGCGGGCCCGAGGTTGATCCCGCCTGCCGGGTAGAACCCGCCCATGACATTCGCTTGGTCGTTCCCTGCGACGAAGAGCCCCGGGATCGGGCGGCGTCCGGCGTCCAGGACGTGGGCGCGGCCGTCCGCGGCAAGGCCTGCGAAGGTCCCGAACGATCCCGGAAGGACCTTCACGGCGTAGAACGGACCCTTCTCAATCGGCGCGAGGGAGGGGTTCGGCCCGACTTTCGGGTCACCGCCGTACCGGTTGAACTCAGTCTCCCCCCGCTCGAAGTCCGGGTCCAGGCCGCGGCGGGCGTTCTGGTTGAACCGCTCGACGGTCTCCCGCAGCCCCTCGGGGTCGATCCCGCACTTCCGCGCGACCTCCTCGAGCGTGCGCCCCTTCGTCAGGTAGCCCGAGCGCAGGTACGGGAAGAGCGGCACCGGCAGCGGCTTTGCCATCCCGAGCGGGTACCTGCGCACGAAGCGCGAGTCCGCGATCTGCCAGGACTCGACCGGCTCGCCCTCGGGGGTCGCCGCAACGAGGGCAGCCACGTAGTCGTAGTAGCCGTTGGCCTCGTTCACGAACCGCTTCCCGTCGCGGCGGACCCCAATCGAGCCTGGCTTTGCGCGGTCCATGATGTGCGGGAACGTCCCCACCCTCCCGCTGCGGTACGGCACGAGCGAGACCGGGCACCACGCGGCGGGCGATTCGACGTCGGTCTGGAAGTGGGCGCCGACCGACTCGCCGAGGGTGATCCCGTCACCGTCGGCCGTGGACGGCGCGAGCGTCCAGTGCTCGGCGCCGGTGGGCGTCTTGGGGAACAGGCGACGACGGCGCTGGACGTCGCTGGGGAACCCGCCAGCGGCGAGGACGACCCCGCGGGAGGCGTTGATGGAGCACTCCCCCGCCGGCCCGCGGACGACGGCCCCGGTGACGCGCCCGTCGTCGTCCGCCAGAAGCCGCAGGGCTGGGGTGTTCACCCGGATGTCGACGCCGAGGTCCTCGGCGCTCTGCAGGAGCCGCCCGACGAGCGCAGTGCCGTTGACGAGGTGCATTCCGCGGCGGTGCACGGCGAGGTCAAGAAGGTGCGCGGTGACCCGCTGGACTGCGTGCAGCAGGCCCGCAGGGTTCCCCTGCGAGGCGGAGAGGAACTTCGCCAGGTCGGGCCCGGCCACGATCCCCATGCCGAGGAAAGAGGTCTCGTAGAGCTGCCCGCGCAGGAGCTTCCGGACCCGCGGAGAGAGCCGCCGCGCGTTGATCGGGCTCGGCCCGACCGAGCGGTGCCCTGTCCCCGCCCCCGGTGTCTTGCCGTAGATGTCCTTGATCTTCGCCCCCGGAGTGAACTGGAGGCGCGTCTTGTTCTGGAAGAAGCCGACCATGTGCGGGACAGCCTCGAGGAACGCCTCGATCCGTTCGGGCTGGTATCGGCGTCCGAGGCGGTGCCGAAGATACGTCCGGAACAGCTCGGGGTCCTCGTCGACGCCGTCGGCCTTGGCGAGCGGGTTGCCCGGCGTCCAGGCCCACCCGCCAGACCACGCCGTGGCACCGCCGCAGACCCCGGCCTTCTCGACGACGACGACGCGCAGCCCGTGATAGGCGGCGGTCACCGCTGCGGAGAGTCCTCCGGCGCCGGAGCCGATGACCAGCACGTCGGCATCGAGCGCGGCGGGGTTGTTCATGAGGGTGCTCCATTCGGGACGGGGTCTTGGTGAAGGGCTGCGGCGTCGGCGAGGACTCGGTCGGCGGCGGCTTTGAGGCGGCGGGCCCACCCGGGTACTCCGAGGCGTCCGACGGCGGCGGGCGAGGGCACTTCGACGCTCACCGGGAGCGCCGAGGGCAGGGCGTCGACGATCTCGGCGAGCCGGAAGCCGCCGTACCCGGGTGGGAGGCGGTCGGCACGGGACTCGTGCACGAGCCCCTCGCGGTCGGCAGGCCCCTGGGCTGGGCCGTCGCAGAGCTGGAGCATGGGCACCAGGTCCGCGACCGCCGCCAGCTCCGCGAGCGTGCCGCCAAAGCGCCTGAAGTGCAGGGTGTCCACGACGATCTGTACCCCTGCGGCGCGTGCGGCGGCTTCGGCCGAGGGCAGGGAGTTGATCCGCTGGTAGGAGATCGGTTCGAGCGTGGGCGTGATGCCGAAGTCCCGTGCGTCCTCGGAGATCTGGGCGAGGCTGTCGGCGAAGCGCACCGGGTCCGAATCTGCCCCGGCCACGGTCACGGTGTGGGCACCAAGCGCCTGCCCCGCCTCGAGCATCCGCAGCCATGCCTCGCGCTGCCCGGCGCCCTGCGGCCCTGCCCCGTCGAGGAGCAGGAACTCGATGTCCCGCACCCTCAGGCCCGTGTCCCGGAGGCGGTGCAGGGTCTCGGCGAGCAGGGGCGATCCGGGCTGGAGGTGGTAGGGCCGTTCGGCGTCGGTGACGGACCGGACGCGGAGGCCGACGAAGTCGAAGCCAGCCTCGGCTGCGGCGGCGACGAGCTCGGGCGGGGGCGTCTCGAGAAGCGAGAGCGCGGCGAGCCCAAGAGGCCGCGCCGGAGCGGATGGGTGCTGGTTCAAGCGAGGGCCTCCTCGAGGTGGGCATCGGGTGCCGGGACCGATGACGCGAGCTGGGCGGCAAGACGCTGTGCGGAGTCGTGGCCGCTCTTGATGGCGTTCGATGCCGTCGCCGGCAGCTGCTCGACGATCGTCCCCGCGAGCACGACCGGCACTCCGGCCTTGACCGAGAGCGCGGCCTCTCGGCCCTCGGGGTCCACGGACGCGCTGAGCGGTTCGACGCTGCGGGAGACGAGGATCGGGCCGGGTGCGTCGAGCCATTGCTCGCCGTTGGGCCCCACGAGTCGGACGCGGGTCGCGTCCGCTTCGACGATGCGCGAGTCCAGACGGATGGTCACCTTCGGGTCAGCTTCGAGGCGCGGGACGGCGAGGATCTTGGCCCTCCGCCCGGATTCGGGCGCCAGGACGGGTTCTGGCCCGACGAGCAGCACCCGGGTGCCGAGGGAGGCGAGCGTGTCCGCGACGGACATGGCCACCGAGTCGGCGCCCCAGATGGTCACAGCCTCGGGCAGGCCCTCACCGCCCTGGAGGCCAGGACGGTCGGCGAGCCAGCTGCGCACGTCCATGACGCCGTCGTCCGCTCCCCGCCCCGACGCCCGGAAGCCCGGTCCAGGCAGAGTCCCGCCGGTGGCGAGGATGATGCCGTCCGCGTCCTCGTCACGTGCAAGCTGGGCGAAGTCGCCAAGATCGACGACGGCACCGAGCCGGAGCTCGACACCGAGCCTCTTCAGCTCTGAACGAGACCAGTCGAGGAACCGGTGGAAGTCCGGCGTCGACCTCATGCCGGCGGCGAGCCGGAACTGGCCGCCAAGGTCCGGCGCGGCGTCGAGCAGTATCACCCGGGCGCCTGCGAGGGCGAGCTCCCGGGCAGCGGTGAGTCCCGCGGGGCCAGCACCCACAGCGAGCACCCGGGAACGGACCGTCCGTGTGGGCATCGGGATCCGCGAACGTCCCACAGCCGGGTTGACGGTGCATGTGACTTGGCCGAGGCCGAGGTTGTCGATGCACACGTTGCAGGCGATGCAGGGCCGGTAGTCTGCGCCGTCCAAGACCCCGCGGACGAAGCCGGGATCCGCATGGACGGCGCGTCCGAGGGAGACGAAGTCACACACGCCCTCCCCCAGCACCCGTGCGATTGCCTCCGGCGAGTTCAGCCGCCCTGCCAGGCCGAGCGGCAGGCCGAATCGGCGGTAGGGGCGCGCGTAGTCGGCCAGGACCCCCGGCTTCCACTCCCCCGACTGCACGATCCATTCGCCTGCCTCGTAGCTGCCGGCGGAGAGGTCCAGGAAGTCGAGCGCCTCCAGGTGCAGGCGGCCGACGACGTCGAGGGTCTGGTCGGCGTCGAGCCCGCCTTCGCAGCCCTCGACCATGGACAGGCGCATCCCCACGAGCGCCCCCGGGACGGCGGCGCGCACGGCGTCGATCACGAGGTTCGGGAAGGCCTCGCGCGCGCCGAACTTGTCGGTGCGCAGATTGGTGCGGGGGGACATGAACTGGTGCACGAGGTAGCCGTGGCCGCCGTGGATGCTGATGACATCGAAGCCCGCGGCGACGGCGCGGCGGGCGGCCGCGGCGAAGGCCTCGGCGAGCTCGTGGCACTGTGCGGTGGTCAGCTCGCGCGGCATCTCGCCGCCGGCGATTTCGCACGGCACGGGCGAGGGCGCGACGTTGGGCAGGCCGGTGACGGCCGACTGGGCGGTGCGGCCGCCGTGGTTGATCTCGACGGCGGCCAGGGCGCCCGCTGCGTGGACCGCGTCCGTGAGCGCCCGAAGGCCTGGGACGACGGCGTCGTCGTGCAGGCCGAGCTGGTGCGTGCGGCCCTTCCCGTCGGGGCGGACGTAGGTCGCCTCGGTCGTGACGACGGCCAGGCCGGCGCGGGCGCGGGTCGTGAGGTAATCCGCGTACTGGGCTGTCATGCGCCCGTCGGGGGTGCCGTAGTTGCGCTCCATGGGCGAGCTGACGAGGCGGTTGCGGAGCGTGCGCTGCGGGCGGCCGTTGCGGCCGAGGGTGAGCTGGCTCTTGGCTGGGTTCATCGTGGCTGGGTTCATCGTGGCTGGGTTCATCGCCGAATCCTTACTTCTGGTTCGCAAGCAGGCCTTCGAGGCGCACTGGCTGGCCGGTGCGCGATGACTCGTACACGGCCAGCACGATCCGCAGGGCCGCCGTTGCGTCGCGGCCGGTAATCGCAGGCTCCCGACCCTCCGTCAGGGCGGCGACGAAGTCGCGGACCTGGGAGGTGTGGTGCGGGATGAGCTGGCCGTTGATGGCCGAGAGGTCCACGTTCGGCTCCAGGCCCTCCGGGTGGACCGGCTCGCTGTCGATGGATCCGCCGGCGGCCCAGAGCGTGATCCGTCCGTCGGTCCCCTCCGGGAACTCGGTCAGCTCCGCGGTCGCCCCCGTCTCGCCCGTGATCCGCACCGTTTCGCCCAGGTTCGTGCTGGCCGCCGTCGTGGCCGAGATCGTCGCCATGGCCCCGGAGGCGAACCTGATCACGGCCGCCGCGGTGTCCTCGACTTCGATGCTGTGCCTGAACGTGCCGATGTGCCCGTGGACTTCGACGGCCTCGCCCATGAGCCATTGGAGGAGGTCGATGTGGTGGATGGCCTGGCTCATCAGCACGCCCCCGCCGTCGCTCGCCCACGTTCCCCTCCATGCGCTGTAGTAGCCGGGGTCGCGGTGCAGCAGCACCGACGCGTGGCCCAGGATCGGGCGGCCCAGCGTGCCGTCCTCGATCGCGGCCCGGAGGCGCTGCGCGGCCGGCCAGAACCGGCGCTGGAACAGCACGCCGAGCCTGACGCCGGCCTCGTCGCAGGCGGCCGTCATGCGCTCGGCGGAGGCAAGGTCG
This sequence comes from Sinomonas terrae, assembly GCF_022539255.1. Classification (NCBI taxonomy): domain Bacteria; kingdom Bacillati; phylum Actinomycetota; class Actinomycetes; order Micrococcales; family Micrococcaceae; genus Sinomonas; species Sinomonas terrae. The sequence goes on along the minus strand of NZ_JAKZBV010000001.1, from coordinate 1,915,955 downwards.
ACAGCGATGGGCTTCTCGCACAGCACGTGGACGCCGGCGGCGGCTGCAGCGAGGACCACCTGCTCGTGGGTGGGGTGCGGTGTGCAGACCGAGACGATGTCGACCCCAGAGGACAGCAGTTCCGCAGCCGAGTCGTAGGCGTGCTCGATGCCCCAGCGCTCGGCGGTCTCTTGGGCCCGGGCCGCATCGACGTCGCACACCGCGACGACGCGGGCTTCCGGGATGGCGGTGAAGGCCTCGAGGTGGTTCCGGCTGATCGCACCGCAGCCCACAATCCCAACACGATAGGTGCGGCCGGCGCGGTAGGTGGGGGTGGTCATCATTGCCTTTCGGGTTTCTGTCGGTGGTTCAGTTGTTGTGGTAGGCGGCAAGCCCGAGGAAGTCCTCGCGCATCCGGGCCCGGTCAGGGGCGAGGCCCGTGAAGAGCTCGAACGAGTCGGCGGCCTGGGCACTTGCCATCCACCCGCCGTCGAGCACGGAGCACCCGGTGGCGCGCGCGGCCTTGACCAGCTGCGTCTCCAGCGGTCGGTAGATCACGTCGGCGACCCAGTGCCGCGGCGCGAGGGCGCCGACGTCGAAAGGGGTGCCCCGGTGCCCGACCATCCCGACGGGGGTCGCGTTCACGATGCCGTCCGCCTCCGAGAGGCGATCGGGGACGTCCTCGACCGGGATCGCCGCGATGGTCCCGCCGCCGCCCCGTCGGCCCATGCTCTGGGCGAGCGCCTCCGCCCGGGCGGCGTCGGCGTCGGCCACGAGGAGCGTCCCGGCGCCGGCGGCCACGAGCGCGTGGGCGACGGCGGCCCCGGCCCCGCCTGCCCCGATGAGGACGACAGTGCCCAGCCGAGCAGGGTCTGCAGCCAGTCCAGGAAGGCCAGCGCGCAGCGCGGCTCCGAACCCGGAATGGTCCGTGTTGTGCCCGATCAGCCGATCCCCCTCGACCACGACGGTGTTGACCGCGCCGAGCGCCTGCGCCTCCCGGGAGAGCTCGTCGAGCCCGTCGAGGACGGTGAGCTTGCACGGGTGCGTCACGTTCAGGCCGGTGAAGCCGAGGCGGACCGCTTGCCGAGCGAGCTGGCCCGCGTCCGCAGGCTGAAGGCCGAGCTCCTCGAGGTCAAGCGTCCGGTAGGCGTAGCGCAGGCCCTGGGCGGCGGCCTCGTGCTCGTGCAGCAGGGGGCTCAGGGAGCCGCCGATACCGGAACCGATGAGCCCGACGAGGTGCGCGCGCTCGTGTCTGTCGGTGCTCACAGCGCGGCAGAGGTGTTCGCAGCCGCGGCCTCGACCGATCCCCTGACGCTGCGCTTCAGGCCGAGTTCGTCCTTTGGCACGCGGAACGTCTCGCGCGCCGTGAGCGCTGAGACGGCCGCGATGCCGCAGAAGATGACCGTCATCCAGGCCACCGGACCCCAGTTCGCGGGGTTGCCGGCGGTGAGCGCGGTGCCGATGGCCGGGGTGAAGCCGGCCACGAGCAGGCCGAGCATGAGGCTGACCGCCATGCCGGAGTACCGGGTGCGCGCCGGGAAGAGCTCGGGGAAGTAGGCCGGGTAGACGCCGTTGGGCATCGCGTAGGCGACCCCGGTCAGGGCGATCGCCGTGGCGAAGATGAGCGGCCAGCTCTGGGTGGAGAGCGCTGCGAAGAAGGCGAAGACGAGCACGGCGCTGCCCACGGTCCCGGTGATGAACACCGGCTTGCGGCCGATCCTGTCCGCGAGGCGCGCGAAGAGCGGCTGGGTGAGGACGGTGACGACGTTCGCGACAGCGATGACGACGAGCATCATGGGCTTGCTGAGCTTCACGACCTCGGTCGCGTAGGTCAGGGCGAACACCGTGAAGACCGTGTTCACCATCGTCACGAGCGCGCAGAGGGTCACGCGGACGACGTTCGGGAAGTCGTAGCGCAGGAGGTCGAACAGGGGCACGGCAGCGGTCTTCGCGTCGTCCTTGATCTCCTCGAACACCTCAGGTTCCTCGAGTCGACGGCGCAGGTAGTAGGCCACGAAGGTGACGAGGGCGCTCGCCAGGAACGGCACCCGCCAGCCCCAGCTCAGGAGCTGGCCCTGGGGCAGCATCGTCACTGGGATGAACACCAGGCTCGAGATGACGATGCCGAACTGGATCCCGCTCATCGTGAAGCTCGTGTAGAACGCGCGCAGGCCCTCGGGGGCGTGCTCGAGCGTGAGCGAGCTCGACCCGGGCGACTCGCCGCCCGCGGAGATCCCCTGGACGAGGCGCAGCGCCACGAGGGCGATCGGGGCGAACCCGCCTGCGACCGCGTAGGTCGGGAGGCAGCCGACCAGGAATGTCGAGGCGCCCATGAGCACGAGCGTGAGCACGAGGACGTTCTTGCGCCCGAGCCGGTCCCCGAAATGGCCCCAGACGACGGCGCCGAGAGGCCGGGCGATGTAGGCCACGCCGAGCGTCGCGAAGGACAGGAGCGTTCCTGCCGCGCCCGTGTCGGGGAAGAACAGCCTGCCGAAGAACAGGGCAGCGGCCGAGCCGAAGATGAAGAAGTCGTAGTATTCGAGCGTGCTGCCGAGGAATCCTGAGATGGCCGCAATCCGCGCATTGTTCCGCGGCCTGCGGGAGGCGGTGGATGTCGACGCTGACATGATGCTCCCTTCGGGGTGACGCCGGTCACGATCCGACCGGCTCATCCAGCATCAACCCGGCGATTGTGTCAGGTCCAACACCTATTCGGTCTGGCATATTGTGCGTTTCGCGCACAATCGGCCAGGTCCGGGTCTAGCTGGGAGTCGGCAGCACCTCCGAGGCGACGTCGAGCACGACCCGGAGCACCTTCGAGGGGTTCGACGGCGACCAGGCCAGGCCGTGGCGCAGGTACGGCTGGGGGTCGGCGAGCGGGACGTAGACGGCACCGTGGGGCAGGATCTCCGACATTCCCTCGCTCACGAGGCTCACTCCGACCCCTGCTGCCACGAGCGTGAGGATCATGAACGGGTCGCCGATCTCCTGGACGACGCGGGGCCGGAACCCGGCGGCGACGCAGGCCGCCGTCGTCGTCCGCTCGAGGTCGGAGCCGCGCCCTGCCGGCATCGCGATGAAGTCCTCGTCGCGGAGGGCGCCGAGATCGAGGCGGACGCTGTTGGCCAGCGGGTGGTCGACGGGCACGACGGCGCCGAGCGGCTCTCGGGCGATGAGCCGGGATTCGAGTGGGGACGGGTCGAGCGGTAGGCCGACGAACGCGAGGTCGAGGGTGCCCTGCTGGAGCTGGGCGACGGCGTCGCCGGTGACCACGCGCCCCTGCAGCGAGAGCGCGATGTCCGGGAAGCGGCGGCGCAGCACCCGCGTGAGGACCGGCAGCGTTCGATGGTTGATGGCGCCGGTGAACCCGATGGTCAGGTGTCCATACACGGTGCCGACAGAGGCGTGGGCTGCCTGCCGGGCAACCTCGAGCTCCTCCAGCGCACGGTAGGCATGCGGGAGCAACGAACGGCCCGCCGCCGTCAGGGCCACGCTTCGGGTGTTGCGCTCGAACAGCGGGACCCCGATGTCCTTCTCGAGCTTGCGGACCGTCTGGCTCAAGGGCGACTGCGCCATGTGCAGCCGGGTCGCCGCGCGCCCGAAGTGCAACTCCTCCGCGACGGCCACGAACGCCTCAAGCCACCTGACCTCCATCCGGATATTCAAGCATCCCACCACGCCTACGACACCTGGAGACCACCGGGCACCCATCCCATCCAATGGGATCCCTCCCCCGAGCAGGCGGAAACAGCCACAGGCTGGAGCGATCAACCGATCGTCCACGATGAGGAGCCCCTCCATGGCCTACTTCGCCGTCACTTACGAGTACACCGACAGCTCAGAGCGGCGGGATCAGCATCGCCCCGAACACGTCCGGTTCCTAGCCGGCCTCCACGAAGAGAGGCGCCTCCTGGTCTCCGGACCCGTTGACGGCGGCGCGCGGGCCCTGCTGGTCCTCGCGGGTGAGAGCGCCGAGCAGGTGGCTGGCGTCCTTGACGGGGACCCGTTCCATCGGGAAGGCCTGATCGCCCGCCGCGACATCACAGCGTGGAACGTCTTCTTCGGCGCCGACCGGCTCGCGGCGGTCACGGCGTGAGCGGGAGCATGCGCGTCGCGCGGACCATCGCGGCCGAGACCATCGACTACGCCGAAGCGCCCATCCCCGCACCGGAGCCGGGCCACGCCGTCGTGCGCGTGCGCTGCGTGACGCTGTGCGGGACAGACCTGCACATCTGGGAGGACGACTACGCGACGGAGCTGCCCATCGTCCAGGGGCACGAATTCTCCGCCACCATTGTCGGCCTGCACCCCGACGACGATGGAGGCGCGCTCGCCGTCGGAGACGACGTCGTCGTCTCCCCTGTCGCCTCCTGCGGGCGCTGCTACGCGTGCTCGATCGACCGGCCGAACGCCTGCGCGCACATGAGCGTCTACGGCTGCTACGGAGAGGACGGCGCCCTCGCCGAATACCTCCTCGTCCCCCTCGAGCGCACGCGCCGCCTCCCCGACGGCCTGCCCGCCGACCTCGCCCCGCTCTGGGAGCCCCTGTCGATCGCGCTCCAGGCCGTCACGCGGGGGCGGGCGGCGACCGGCGAACGGGTGGTCGTCAGCGGTGCCGGGCCCATCGGGCTGCTCGCGCTCCTGTGCCTCAAGGACCGGGGCTGCGACGCCGTCGTCCTCGACACTGACGCCGAGCGCCTCGGACTCGCCGCCGCGCTGGGAGCGACCGGAACGCTCACAGTCGCGCCCGGCTTCCCATCGGACGACCAGCGCCGATGGCTCGAGGACTGGACGCAGGGCCAAGGCCCCTCGCTGGTCATCGACGCCACCGGCGCGCCGGCCTCGCTGTCCACAGCCATCGACCTTGTCGCCCCCGCGGGCCGAGTCGTCGCCGTCGGGATCAGCGACCGCGAGGTCGCCCTCTCCATGCGCACCCTTCCCGTCAAGGAGCTGGATCTCCTCGGCTCCCGCAACTCGCTGCACCTCATGGAAGACGCCCTGGATCTCCTCGCCCGGCACCAGGACGAGTGCGGCAGCCTCATCACCCACCGCTTCGCGTTCGAGGAGCTCGACGCGGCATTCAAGACCCTCCGCGACAGGCCCGAGCGCGTCGGCAAGGTCGCCATCGACTTCCAAGGAGCCCCGGCATGAGCTTCCTGACTCCCGTCGCGGACCTCGGACCGCGCTACGACCTCGCCGTCGTCGGCAGCGGTGCGGCGGGCCTCACCGCCGCCTGCCGCGCCGCCTCCGCCGGCCTGGCCGTCGTCGTGCTCGAGAAGGCACACCTCCTGGGCGGCACGAGCGCAGCCGGCGGCGGCGTCATCTGGGCACCGGACAACCCGCTCATGAAGCCCGGCACGGACTCCCCCGGCCAAGCCGCCGCCTACCTGCGGGCCGCGACCGACGGTGCGATGCCGGCGGCGGAGATCGCTTGGTACCTGAGCACGTCCCGGGACGCCGTCCGCTTCCTGACCGACAAGACCCACGTCTCGCTCACACCGCTCGACCGGCCGGACTACCACATGGAGTGGCCCGGCGCCGTGGCAGGCGGTCGCAGCCTGGACAACGACCCCTTCGACCCCGCCGTCGTCCCCGGCCTCCGAGAGGCCCTGCGCCCGCCGACATACCTCCCCCTGATCTCCATGAACGAACGCGACGCCCTCCACGGGGCAGCGCCGTCACCCGAACTCCTTGCCGCCCGCGCCGAAGCCGGCACCCGCACCATGGGCGGAGCCCTCGTCGGCGCACTCGTGGCGAGCGCCGTCGAGGCAGGCGTCCACATCGCGGTCGACGCCCGCGTGACCGGCCTGGAACCGCCCAGCGGTGGTGTCTGGGACGTGCGGATCGGCGGCTCCGCACTCGCCGCGGGCGCCGTCCTGCTGGCCACCGGCGGATTCGAGCGGAACCCCGCGCTCACCGCATCGCTCCTCAAGTTCGACACGACCCCGATCGGGGCCCCATCGAACACCGGCGACGGACTGCTCCTCGGGATGCGCGCTGGCGGGATGCTCGCCCACACGACCTCGATCTGGGGCGTGCCGGTCATCGCGCCCGAAGGAGCCGAGTACGACGGCGCCTCCACAGGACGGATGGGCAACGTCGAGATGACCCTGCCCGGGTCGATCACGGTCAACTCGGCGGGACGGCGGTTCGTCAACGAGGCGATGAACTACCACGACCTCACGCGGGTCTTCGCCAACGTCGACCCTTCCACGTCGAGGCCCGCCAACGACCCCGCATGGCTCGTCTTCGACGGGACCTACCACGCGAAGTACAGCGTCGGCGGAGCCGTGGTCGGTTCGGGGCCACCGTGGATGCACCGCGCTGAGACCATCGGCGAGCTCGCCGAGCGCATCGGGGTCGACGCCCGCGGCCTCGCCGCAACCGTCCGCCGCTTCAATGCCGACGCGCGCCTCGGGCACGACACCGAGTTCGGCCGCGGCAGCGCTGCACAGGACCGCCATCTCGGCGACCCTGCTGTTCGGCCCAACCCATGCCTCGCTCCGCTCGAGGCCGCCCCCTTCTTCGCCGTCCGGATCCGGCCAGGAGCCCTCGGCACCGCAGGCGGACTCCAGACCGACCTGAACGGCAGGGTCCTCACCCCATCCGGCGAGCCCGTGCCCGGCCTCTACGCGGCCGGCAACTGCTCGGCCACCGTCTTCCATGACGCCTACCCCGGCGGCGGAGCCACGCTCGGTTCCGCTGTGACCCGCGGCTTCGCCGCTGCGGAGCACATCATGGGACAGCCGACCCTGAGCCCGGACACGAGGACGGCCGGACTCGGCGCCAGCGAGGCAGCGACCCGATGAAGTCAGCCTGGCCCGCGCAGCCACTCCCTCTCTCCGTACGGGCGCTTCTCGGCGCCCATGGTCCGAGAGAGACCCTGACCGGCGGAGACGAGCACCGGCAGCACGAGCTCTGGCCGGTCCTCGGCAAGCGGCACGACCACCGAGATGGCACCGATCACGCGGTTCCCCGCACCGAAGACCGGCACCGCGTAACCCGCATTCGCCTCGACAAGGACGCCGGCGAGCCTGGCGTAGCCCCTCCTACGCACCTCGGCGAGACCCGCACGGAGTCCCCGTCCGCCGTCGTCCGTGGAAGCCGCGACGAGATACCGCTCACGGACATCCTGCTGCTCATGGGCCAGGATCGCCAGCCCGGTCGACGTCGACGTCAGCTCGAGCCGGGCGGCGACTTCGCCCAGGTTCACCGTCTCATTGCCGTGCTGGTCCAGGCGTTCCAGATAGAGGACAGTGCCGCCTTCGATGTCCGGCACCGCCAGCGAGACCTGCTGGCGGACCGCCGCGTGGATTCCCTCCAGAAAAGGCAGCCCGCGCCGCCGGAACTCCTCAAGTGGGTTGGAGCGCGCCGAGAGCTCCCACAGCCGGGCCCCCACACCGAACCGTCCCTCTGCGTCCCGGTCGAGGAAGCCCTCTCCCGCGAGCTCCCTTGCGAGCCGATGCGCCGTCGACGTCGACAGGCCAGTCTCACGGGCGAGCTCAGCGGACGTAAGGAACGGTCGGGCCCGAGTGAAGGCAGACATAATCCTCGCTACGCGCCCGATCACCGACTCGCCCGATGCGCTATTGGCCATCGTGATCAGCGCCATCCCTCAACCCTGAGGCCCGTCCCTGCCGACAGTCAGGCAGGTGACGTCCGCCTTCCTCGTCGGCGACGGCAGTGAACTTTCCCGCGCGGAGAGGACTGCTCATGCCAGCACAGTAATCCGTTCGTCTGAATCCAGGAGCAGCGAGAAGGGGTTCCGTCAGGGATGCAGGGTCTGGGCCTTCAGGTGGGCTGTGATCAGGGCCTGGGCGATCCCCCGGGCGTCCTCGACCGCACGGAGGCTGCCGTGGGCGCGGGAGAGGATGCAGCCGGCCAGGAGCAGGTGGCAGTCGGCGGCGAACTCTCCGGACCGGGCGAGCCCGGCGTCATGGGCGAGCCTGGCGATCTCGGACCTCAGGAGGGCGGAGAGGCCGATGGCCGCCCGCCCCAGGGGATCGTCGGGGCCGAACTCGGCCAGGACGTGGACGAGGGACGCGCGCCCGGTGCCCTCGTTCCCGCACAGCGCCTCGACGGCGTCAAAGAGGCCCAGGAGGGCCTCGGGGCCCTCGCCCCGGACAGCGACCGCCGCCTCAAACGCTCCGGCCCAGAGCAGGTAGAGGTGCTGGAGGTAGGCCTCGGCCGCGTTCTCCTTGGAGCCGACCCAGCTGTGGAAGTCGCCACTGGAGACCTCGGCTCCCGCGACGATCTCCTCCACCCCGACACGCCGGATCCCCCACCGGGCGAAGAGCCCGAAGCACGCCCGCAGGATCTCCTCCCTCACCGGGCCGCCTCCCCGCCAGCCGGACGGATCCTGCCCCTGTCGGGGCGGAAGCCGTGTTCGATGCCCCATAGGATCGCGTTGGAGCGGGTGGTGACGCCGATGCGCCGGTAGCAGCTGCGGATGAAGGTCTTGACCGAATTGGGCGAGAGCCCGGTGCGCTCGGCGATGGCGGCATTGCCCAGTCCTTGGGTGATCAGGGCCAGGACCTCGGCCTCCCGCTGGGTCAGGCCCTCCTCCCGGCCGGGCCAGTCCCCAGCGCCCGCCTTCGACGACCCGGTCAGGACGACCCGGGCTTCCGACTCGCCGCGGTGCAGCCCCTGCAGCGCCGCGGCCAGCTCCCCGGCCGGGAGGCCCTTGGAGAGGTACCCGGCCGCGCCGTTGGCCAGCGCCGCGGAGGCCAGGGCGGGGTCGAGGTTCCAGGAGTAGACGACGACCTTGCCCGAGCGCGGGTCGGCCGCCAGCCGCCGGACCTCCTCGCGGTCGCCCTGGGTCGCGGCGAACGTGTCATAGAGGGTGATGTCCACCGGCTCGGCGGCGCCCTCGCCCATATCCAGCTCCACGACCTGGAGCACCTGGGCGTAGGAGCGCATCATGGCCGCCAGACCCCGGACCACGACCTCGTAGTCATTGACCAAAGCCACCCTGATCGCACCCACCCTCCCATGCTAGAGAGGCTTCGGCTGGCCTTCTTCACCCCTGAGGGTGAAGAAGGCCCGCCGAAGGAGAACCCGCGGGCCACGAGGACTTGGCCAGTCCAGAATTTCCCTTCGGCTAGCCCGGGTCTTCGGCGCGAAGGGGCTCAACCTCGACCGCGTCGTCGTCCGTCCTCCGGCGGCCGAAGGCGGTCTCGAACTGCTGGTCGAACTCACCCCAATCGCTCGCGAAGAAGACAGCCGTCCTTCCGTCCGGCACAACCCCGGTCACAGTGAACCTCGAGGCTCCGGGACCGCCCTCTGATTCCCCGAACTCGGCGCCCGCTATCCCGATACCCTCATCGTCGAGTGCCCCACGCATCCTCGCCAGCAGTTCGCGACGTGCAGACTCGGACATTTCGTCCTCCAGGACTTGGACCCCCGCCGTGATCGTCGCTCCATCGCTCTCGGGCGGATCGCCCCGACGGCCGCTCGCTTCGATCCCGTGCTGTGAGAGACCGGCAAGCCCCCTGTCGAGGTCGTCTGGGCCGACTCGGACGCTGACGAAGAGATGCTTCATGGGTTCATCCTTCCCTCGGCAACGAGTCCTAACCGCACCAACTGAAGCAGGTGTCTCCTTCGACGGGCGTTTTGAATGGCCCCGAAAGGGGTATTCCCGCTCAAGGACCCTCCGCCCGAAGACGCAGTGCCGCCTCCCGCGTGGCCCTCGGCAACACCGTGCATCCATTGGAAATAGGAGGAATCGTGGCCGAAGCTGTCCGCGAGACCGTTGGGCGAAAGCGCTGGACGCGCCTGATCCCGGTGGCCATCATCGTCTACATCATCTCGTTCATGGACCGGACCAACATCGGGTTCGCCCTGAACGGGCTCCAGAAGGACCTCGGCATCGACGCTGCGCAGCAGGGCCTTGCCGCAGGGATCTTCTTCATCGGCTACCTGACCCTGCAGATCCCGGGAGGCCATCTGGCCGAACGCTGGAGCGCGAAGAAATTCGTCGGGATCATGGTCCTGGTCTGGGGCCTGCTGGCCGTGGCCACCGGCTTCGTCCAGAACTTCGCCGAACTCCTCGCCGTGCGCTTCCTGCTCGGCGTCGCCGAGGCCGGCATCTGGCCCGCCATCCTGGTCCTGATCAGCCACTGGTTCCCCGCAGCCGAACGCGCCCGGGCCTACGCCTTCTGGATGATGAACATCGCCATCTCCTCCATCATCACCGCCCCGCTCTCGGGCTGGATCATCTCGTTCTCGGACTGGCGCTGGCTGTTCATCATCGAAGGCCTCTTCCCGTTCGTGATCGCCGCCCCCATCTGGTGGATCTTCATCTCCGACCGCCCCCGCGACGCCAAGTGGGTCACCCCCGAAGAGCGCGCCTACATCGAGCAGGCGCTCGCAGCCGACGAGGCCAGCACCCCCCACCGGGAGCACGTGGGCATCAGGCACGTCTTCTCCAACGGCGCGGTCTGGCGCCTGACCCTGGTCTACTTCCTGATCCAGATCGGGTTCTACGGCCTGAACATCTGGCTGCCCAAGGTCGTCAAGACCATCACCTCCGGATCCTCCCTCGAGGTCGGCTTCGTCACCGCCATCCCGTACGTGCTGGCCATGTTCGCCCTCTGGTACAACGCCAAGGCAGCCGACAGGTCCGGACGCTACTCCACCCACGTGCTGCTCTCCATGGCCGTCGGCGCCGTCGCCCTGGTCATCTCCGTCGCCACCGGGAGCTCCATACCGTTCCTCGCCGTGGTCTTCATCAGCATCGCGGTCGCAGGAGCACTGGCCTACGACGGACCCTTCTGGGCCGCCGCCTCCCGCGCCATGCCCGTCGTCGTCGCCGGAAGCGCGATGGGCCTGATCAACGCCGTCGGCAACCTCGGCGGCTTCGTCGGACCCTACGTCGGCGGCTTCCTCCAGGACGCCTCCGGAGGAAGCTTCCTGGCCGCATCGGTCTTCCTCGCCATCTGCCTCCTCGCCGCCGGGCTCGTCATGCTCACCCTCAGGCGAAGCGGCGACCGACCCGTAGCCAAAGCCTCCGCAGACGCCGAAGGCCGCCGAGGGCGCTCGTCCCGGCTAAGGCACGGCCACTGAACCACCCTGCCGGTCCCCCGGGCCAAAAGCCCGGGGGACCGAGTCATGCCGCCACGGCGATTCGGCCGCCCGCTGCTTCCTCGCGCTCGGATTCGTTTCCGGCGCCTCGGTGGTCCGGCCTGTACTCAGCGCTGGGTCCCTCATGCACCGTCGGGTAAGGCTCTTGCTCAGTCCGGCCCGGCGCGCGAGACCGGAAGGGGCATCTGGCTCATTCGGAGCCTTCCGGACATTGCCTATCCCCTGCAAGCCTTAGGGCCGCCGTCCATGCGGCCTAGGCTGCTTGGGCCGCCGCGAGTTCTGCCAGGAGCGGGCACTTCACGGCGCGGCCCGCCGAATCGGCCCGCCGGCCCCGCCGAAGTGTGCGGCGTGCTCGGGCGAGCAGGGAGGCATCGTGCCAGCGGACCAGGCGCCGCCTGAGACGTAGCCGCCTCCGGGCAGGAACACGACGACGGGCGCGCCGGGCTCCGCATCGGTGGGAGCGTACACGCTCACCTGGAACGCGTCGTCGTCCTGCTCCAGCTGTGATGCCGCGGGGCCCAGCAGCCAGTCGAGGCTGCCGGGCCGCTGCGGGAAAACGACGGGGTCTTCGACGGTGCCGACGACGGCGGGGGCGACGCTCGTGCGCACGAGGCGCCCCCGTCGTCGTCCGCGAGGCGGGCCCAGCGGCACCGGGCGACAGTCACAGCGTCAGCGGACTGCCCCGGCGCCGGGGCCTTTTGAGTCTCCGTCAGCCTCATGAGATCGGCTCGTAGTGGTCCGGGTCCACGGAACGTGTGAGGTTCCAGTACTCCAGCACGGGAAGCGGTCAGATCTGGGAGACCCGGCCGAGCCTTGTACCAGGTCCGCAGGCTGAAGACGAAGCCCGTGTTCACCGCCGACGCCCGCCAGATCGCCTCACCCCAGACCCAGGCTAGGCATGCCGGCACCATCCCCGCACGACCCGGTCCTCGGCCACGTCCCCGGCACCGGGCTGCGGCGACACCGGGCAGCGGCCTCTGCGCGTCCAGGCATTCCTCGACGGGCTCGCCAAGGACGGCAGCCGCAATCCCGAGGCCACGCAATGCCTCTGCCCATCCTCCGCCAAGCCCGCGATTTCGCCGACCTGACCGCTTCATCCCCGACTCCATGCCCTTGTGCACGAAGCGCGGGGCAGAGACCTTTGTCTTGACATGCTCTCCTAGAGCGCTCTAGATTGTTATGGCCGTCACATCTTGAGCTGTCCAACGACGAAGGAGTCCTGATGGCCATGGCCCATGCTTCGCAATCTGCCCCCTCGCTCCCTGTCCTGACCGATGGCCCCCACCGGAAGAGGCTCGGCGTCGTCGCCCTGGTGGCGACGTTCGGCGGGCTGCTCTTCGGCTACGACTCGGGGGTGATCAACGGCGCACTGCTGCCGATGAGCAGGGACCTCGGGCTCACGGCGATCACGGAAGGCGTCGTGACGAGCTCCCTGCTCTTCGGCGCGGCCGTCGGCGCCGCGGTGTGCGGCAGGCTAGCCGACGCGTGGGGGCGCCGCACCACGATCAACATCCTGGCGGTCGGCTTCCTCATCGGGACGCTCCTGTGCGTCTTCTCCCCCGACTTCGGCGTCATGGTGGTCGGCCGGGTGGTCCTCGGACTGGCCGTGGGCGGCGCCTCCGGTGTGGTCCCGGTCTTCCTGGCCGAGCTCGCCCCGTACGAGATCCGCGGCTCGCTCGCCGGCAGGAACGAGGTGATGGTCGCGGTCGGCGCCCTCGCAGCGTTCGTGATGAACGCCGTCATCGGCAACGTCTGGGGCGAGCTCCCCGAAGTCTGGCGGATCATGCTCGCCGTGTGCGGGCTCCCGGCGCTGTTCCTCTTCTTCGGGATGCTGCGCATGCCCGAGTCCCCGCGCTGGCTCGTCTCCAAGGGCCGGATCAGCGAGGCCGAGGCGGTCCTCGGGACGATCCGCCCGCTCGAGCGGGCGCGGGCCGAGGTCGCCGACATCGTCCGCATCGCCGAGGAGGAGAAGGAGGCTCATGCGACGGGCTGGCGGGCTGTCATCAGGAACAAGTGGCTCGTGCGCATCCTGCTGGTCGGCATCGGCATCGGCGTCTTCCAGCAGCTCACCGGCATCAACACCATTGTCTACTATGGCCAGACTGTGCTGACCGAGTCGGGATTCAGCTCCAGCGCCGCCCTCATCGCCAACGTCGTCCCGGGCATCATCGGAGTCGTCGGCTCGATCGTCTCGCTGCGCATGATGGAGCGCGTCAACCGCCGCACGATGTTCATGAGCGGATACGGCCTCATCACCGTCTGCCACCTCCTGATCGGCACCGCCTCGTTCCTCCTGCCCGCGGGCAATCCGGTCCGGCCCTACGTGATCCTCGTGCTCGTCGTGGCCTTCGTCGGGGCGATGCAGACCTTCCTCAACGTGGCCACCTGGGTGATCCTCTCCGAGATCTTCCCGCTGCACATGCGCGGCCTCGGGATCGGCGTCTCCGTGTTCTGCCTCTGGGTGGCCAACGCGGTGCTCGGCCTCTTCTTCCCCAGCCTCGTCGCGAGCCTCGGCCTGACCGGCTCGTTCTTCACCCTCGCCGCGCTCAACCTCATCGCGCTCGTCTTCATCTACACACAGCTCCCCGAGACCCGGGGGCGGACCCTCGAGTCCGTCGAGGAGGACGTCACGACCGGCGCGATCTACGTGGTGCGGAAGCGGTAGGCGCATCGGCTCGCCGCCGCCGGCCCTGTCATAGGGCCGGCGGCGCCGCGGTCGAGGCGCGGACCACGAGCGAGGGCGTGAACGTCTCCACCACGGGCTCCCCCGACGGATCCTCCGAACGCTGCACAGCGAGGTCCTCGGCCCGTCGACCGAGGTCGAACGGGTGCAGGTCGACGGTCGTGAGGTCGATGCCGGGCGGCTTCGTCGCGGAGGTGTTGTCATAGCCCACCACGGAGAGGTCCTCGGGAACGCGGAGCCCGCGGGCGTGGACCGCGTCCAGCACGCCGAGCGCCGTCTGGTCGTTGTGGGTGAAGATCGCCGTCGGCCTCTCCGGCTTGTCGAGCAGCGGCCCTGCGAGCTCGAGCGCCTCGGTGCGCGAATAGCCGCAGGTGACCAGGTGCGGGGCCAGGCCGGCCTTCTCCATCGCACGGATGTAGCCCTGGCGGCGCCCGAGGTAGCCGTCTGTGGGCGGCGAGGCGAGGTGTACGATCCGCCGGTGCCCGAGCGAGATGAGGTGCTCGACGGCGATGGTCGCCCCGTGCACGTTGTCGGAGACGACGGCATCGAACCCCGGGACGGCGCGCGCGACGCTGACCAGGCGCAGCCGTCCCCGGTACCCGGCCAGCTCGGCGTCGGGCAGGAGCAGTCCGGCCGCGATTGCGACGTCGACCCTCGCCCGGACGAGCGAGTCGAGCGCGTGCCGCTCGAGCTCGCCGCTGTTCACCGAGCCCACGGTGAGGACGAACTCCCGGCCGTTCTCCCGCGCCCCGTCACGCATCCCGTCGAACATGTCCGCGAAGACCTCGTTGTGCAGGTCGAGGAGGAAGACGCCCAGCGTCCTGTCTGTCTTGCTCGCGAGCCGGGCCGCGACACGGTTGGGCTGGTAGCCCATCTCTTCCGCGGTGGCGAGGATGCGCGCGCGGGTGCTCTTGCTCACCCCGTATGCGTCCCGGAACGCGAGCGAGACCAGCGCCAGCGAGACGCCGGCCTCCCGCGCCACGTCAGCCATCGTGACCTTCAACTCGCCCTCCTAGCGACCGAGGACCTCGGCTTCGGCGAGGGCCTCCTCAATGTCTTGACACACCATTCTAAAGCGCTCTACATTGTAACCGCCATCACATCTGAAGCGCTCTAGAACCTCTTCGGAGGAGCGTCCGCTTTGGCCCCATCGCCCACCTTGATGGCCCAGTCGAAAAGAGGAACACTCGATGAAGAGTTGGAAGTCCCTCGCGGTCGCAGGCGTCGCTGCGATCGCCCTGACCCTCAGCGCCTGCGGAACGGGCGGCCAGGCCACCCAGAACGCCGGGGGAAACCAGGCCGCTGCAGGCGCGAAGCGCAACCTCTCCTTCGCCATGGTCATCCACGGCGACCCGGACGGCTCCTTCTGGAACGTGGTGAAGAAGGGAGCGGAGGACGCCGCCGCCCAGTACGGCGTGAACGTCACCGTCACCGGCAACGTCGAGGGCGCCCAGCAGGCACAGCTGATCGAAGCGGCCCTCGCGAAGAGCCCCGACGGGATGGTCGTCTCCCTCGCCAACCCCGACGCCCTCAGCTCGGCCCTGCACGACGTGACGTCGAAGAACGTCCCCTGGGTGAGCATCAACTCCGGCGCCGACGTCTCGGCCAAGCTCGGCGCGCTCGAGCACGTCGGGCAGACCGAGACCGTGGCTGGCCAGGCCGCCGGTCAGAGGCTCGCAGCCGCGGGCGGCAAGAAGCTCCTGTGCATCATCCACGAGGCCGGCAACATCGGCCTCGAGCAGCGCTGCCAGGGCGCAGCCCAGGCCTTCGGAGGCCAAGTCGAGAAGCTCCAGGTCGACCTGAACAACCCCCAGGGCATCGAATCGACCGTCAAGTCCAAGCTGCTCGGCGACAAGTCCTTCGACTCGGTGCTCGCCCTCAACCCCGCCGTCGCCTCCGCCACGCTCGCGGGCATGAAGGACGCCGGCAGCACGGCCAAGCTCGGCTCGTTCGACATCGACAGCAACGTCCTGAACTCGATCAAGTCCGGCGACATCCTCTTCACCGTCGACCAGCAGCAGTACCTGCAGGGCTACCTCCCGATCGCCTTCCTCGTGCTGCACCACGACAACCTCAACACCGTCGGCGGCGGCCTGCCCGTCCTGACCGGACCGGCCTTCATCACCAAGGACAACGTCTCCACCGTCGCCGACCTCGTCAGCAAGGGAACGCGATAGCCATGGCCCAGCACCTCAACCTCCCCAGCGACACCCCTCCCGTCAAGAAGACCGCGGCAGGCCCCGGAGCACCGTCGGGACCAGCGGCCCCCGAGGCCGCTGCGCCCACCGCAGCCGCAAGCGTCGGCACGGACGACCGACTCGTCCGCGTCGGCCGGGTCCGCCGGATCTTCATGTCCGCCGAGTTCGGCTCGGCCGCCGCGGCGGTCGTGATCTTCATCGGCTTCTCCGCGATCGCCCCCGCGTTCGCCAGCCAGGCCGGCATCGGGAACTTCCTCGACCCGGCCGCGACCCTGGGCATCATGGCCGTCGCCGTCGCCCTGCTCATGATCGGGGGAGAGTTCGACCTCTCCGCCGGCGTCATGACCGGCTCCACCGGCCTCGTCACCGCCCTGGTCACGACCCAGCTGAACACGAACATCTGGTTCGGCATCGCCGCCTCGCTCGTGTTCGCCGTCGCCATCGGGTTCTTCAACGGCTTCCTCGTCCACAGGACGAAGCTGCCCAGCTTCATCATCACCCTCGGCACGTTCTTCATGCTCTGGGGCCTGAACTACGCCGTCACGACCAACCTCACGCACCAGGTGACCGTCTCCGGGCTCGCCCCGTACACCGGCTTCGACAGCGCCAAGGCGCTCTTCGGCTCCTCGGTCGGCGGCTTCCAGGTCTCGCTGATCTGGTGGATCGTGCTCACGGCCGTCGGCGTCGTCCTGCTCACCCGGACGAAGGTCGGGAACTGGATCGCCGCCGTCGGCGGCAACGCCCAGGGCGCCCTCGCCGTCGGCGTCCCCGTCGCCAAGGTGCGCATCGGCCTGTTCATCGGCACCGCGGTCGCCGCGTGGCTCGTCGGCCAGCTCACCGTCATCCGCTACGCCTCCGCGACCGTCACCACCGGCCCCGGCCAGGAGTTCAACTACATCATCGCCGCGGTGATCGGCGGGTGCCTGCTCACCGGCGGCGCCGGCTCGGCCCTGGGCGCCTCGATCGGCGCCCTCATCTTCGGCATGGTCCAGCAGGGCATGCCCCTGGCCGGATTCCCGAGCGAGCTGTTCAAGTTCTTCCTCGGCGCGATCCTCCTGATCGCGGTCTTCATCAACCTCTACCTCAAGAAGAAGTCCCAGGCGGTCGGATCATGAACACCCCCATCCTCGAAGTCCGCAACATCAGCAAGAACTTCGGCCACGTCCGCGCCCTCCAGGACGTCTCCTGCAAGGTCAGGGCCGGCGAGGTCACCGCGGTCCTGGGCGACAACGGCGCCGGCAAGTCCACCTTCATCAAGACCCTCTCCGGGGTCCACGCCCCCGACACGGGCAAGTTCCTCGTCGACGGCCAGGAGACGCGCTTCGCTTCCCCCCGGGACGCACTGCACCGGGGCATCGCCACCGTCTACCAGGACCTCGCGCTCGCCCCGCTCATGCCGATCTGGCGCAACTTCTTCCTCGGCTCCGAGCCCACCAGCAAGGGATTCCTCACCCCCCGCCAGAGCAAGGAGATCGTGGTCGAGGAGCTCGGCAAGATGGGCATCTCGATCCGCGACGCCGAACAGCCCGTCGGGACCCTCTCCGGCGGCGAGCGCCAGTGCGTAGCGATCGCCCGGGCCGTGTACTTCGGGGCGCGGGTCCTGATCCTCGACGAGCCCACCGCCGCGCTCGGGGTGCGCCAGTCCGGCGTCGTCCTCAAGTACATCGTCCAGGCCCGCGAGCGCGGCCTCGGTGTCATCTTCATCACCCACAACCCCAACCACGCCTACCCCGTAAGCGACCGCTTCATGCTCCTCCAGCGGGGGCGCACCATCGGCGACTACACCAAGGACCAGATCACCATCGCCGACCTCGCCCAGCAGATGTCCGGCGGAGCCGAGCTCGAGGCCCTCCAGCACGAACTCCACACCGTCGGCCGATAACCCTGACCCTTCAGAAACAGCAGAAGAGAGAGACCTTCATGACCACGATCCGCATCGGCATCATCGGCGCCGGGATGGCCGGACAGGCCCACGCCTTCGGCTACCGCAACGCGATGATGGCCCGCGACTTCGCCGACATCGACGTCCAGCTCCACACCATCGCCGACCCCAACCTCGGCCTCGCCCAGTCCGTCGCGCACCGCTATGGCTTCGCCAACGCCACCGGCGACATCGACACGATGCTCGCCGACCCGAAGATCGACGCCGTGAGCGTCGCCCTGCCGAACCACCTGCACGCCCAGATCCTGCCCAAGGTCATCGCCTCGGGCAAGCACCTCTTCGCGGAGAAGCCCATCGGACGCACCCGCGAAGAGGCGCAGTGGCTCGCCGGCCTGGCCGAGGCGTCCCCCGCCGTGACCGGCGTCGGCTTCTCCTTCCGCCGCCTGCCGGGCCTGGCCGCGCTCGCCCAAGCCGTGCACGACGGCGCCCTGGGCACCGTGCACACGGTGCGCGCTTGGTACAACGCGGACTACGCCGCCGACCCCGCCGGGGCCCTGTCGTGGCGTTACTCCCAGGACCTCTCCGGCGGCGGGGCGCTGCTGGACATCGGGGCCCACGCAATCGACGCCGCCCAGTTCGTCGCCGGGAACGTCTCCCGCGTGCTGAACTCGACCCTGCGCACGGTCATCTCCGAGCGGCCGCTGCCCGCGGCCGGGGCAATCGGGCACGGCGGGGCGACGACGGCCGAGCGCGGCCCGGTGACCAACGACGACGTCGCCCTCCTCACCGTGGAGTTCGACGGCGGGGCCGTCGGCCAGATCTCGCTGAGCCGCATCGCCTCCGGCACGCCGAACTCGCTCGGGGTCGAGGTCTTCGGCTCCAACGGCCACGCGCTCTTCGACTCGATCAGCGCCGGAGAGTTCCACCTCTTCCAGAACGGGGTCGCCGCCACGGCGTACAACGGGCCCCGCCGGATCTTCACCGGCCCCGAGCACCCCTACTTCGGGGACGTCGCCGCCATGCCCGGCGCAGGCGTCGGCACCGGGTACGCGGAGGCCTTCGTCGCCGAGATCCAGGAGTTCCTGCGCTGCGTCCGGGACCACCGCCCCATGGACACCGATTTCGCCACCGCCGTGCGGATGATGGACGTCGTCGGCGCCGCCCTCGACGCCGCCCAGAACCAGACCGCCCAGCCGCAGACCGCCTCGGCCTGAGCCCCCGACGCAGAGAAGGAGAAACGCATGGCTTCCATCCGCGTCGGCACCGCACCCGACTCATGGGGCGTCTGGTTCCCCGATGACCCCAAGCAGGTACCAGGTACCCGGTTCCTCGACGAAGCCGCCGCCGCCGGGTACGAGTGGATCGAGCTCGGCCCCTACGGCTACCTCCCCACCAACCCGCTCCAGCTGCGGGACGAGCTCGAATCCCGAGGGCTGCGGCTCTCCGCCGGCAGCGTCTCCGAGCGGCTCCACCAGCCGAACTCGTGGGACGCAGTCTGGTCCCAGGTGACCGACGTCGCCGCCCTGACCGCCGCGCTGGGCGGCCAACACGTCGTCGTCCTGCCCGAGATGTGGCGCGACCTCTACACCGGCGCCGCCCTCGAGCCAGGCGAGCTCACCCCGGCGCAGTGGCGGGCCAAGACCACCGGCGTTGACCGGCTCGGCAAGGCGATGTTCGAAGAGTACGGGGTGCGCCTGCAGTACCACCCGCACGCCGACAGCCACGTCGACACCGAGGAGAACATCACCCGGCTCCTGGAGAGCACCGACCCGGAGTTCGTAAGCCTGTGCCTGGACACCGGGCACGTCGCCTACTGCGGCGGGGACAACCTGGCCGTCATCGAGCGGCACCCGGACCGGATCGGCTACCTGCACCTCAAGCAGGTCAATCCCGAGGTCATGGCCAAGGTCCAGGCCGAGAACCTGCCCTTCAGCGAGGCTGTGGTCCTCGGGGCGATGACCGAGCCCCCGCTCGGCGTCCCCGAGCTGCCGCCCCTCCTCGAGGCCGTCGCACGGCTCGGCGTAGACGTGTTCGCGATCGTCGAACAGGACATGTACCCGGCTCCGCCAGACGCTCCCCTGCCCATCGCCCAGCGCACCCGCGCCTACCTCGGAGGCTGCGGCGTCCACAGCCTGTGCTTCGCCGAGG
Source organism: Sinomonas terrae (assembly GCF_022539255.1). Taxonomy (NCBI): domain Bacteria; kingdom Bacillati; phylum Actinomycetota; class Actinomycetes; order Micrococcales; family Micrococcaceae; genus Sinomonas; species Sinomonas terrae. Next base: position 1,895,983 of record NZ_JAKZBV010000001.1, on the reverse strand, counting down.
CGCCGGCCGGACGATGAGCGCCCTCGCCGGCAGCGACTCCCCCGCCTGGTCCTCGGAAGGGGACCGGGCGGGGGCAGCCCCATCCTTCTCCCAGCTCCTCCCGATCCAGCGCAACGGCCCCGAACCCCTCTACTACCAGCTCGCCCAGAGCCTCGGACAGGCCGTCGAATCCGGCACCATCCCCCACGGGACCAAGCTGCTCGCCGACAACGAGATGGCCCACGAACTCCACCTCTCCATTGCCACCGTCCGGCGCGCGTGGGGCTACCTCGAACGCATGGGCCTGCTGAGCCGGACGAGGAAGCGCGGCACCTTCGTCCGCTGACCCCGAACCAGGCGGACCGATGAACGACCAAGGGGATCCTCTGCATCGGGGCTTCCCCATAGAACCAGATCTACGGGTGGCTCGCCAAGGCAGCAGGCGGGAAGAGCCCGCAGTTCGTCGACGTCGCCTCCGAGACAATCGCCCGCCTCGACCCAGGGCTCCTCGGCGACTACTCCCACCCCTCGCCTTCGACACGGCCAAGCTGAGGGCACTCGTCCCCGAGTTCCGCACCGCCGTTACCTTCGACGAGGGTCGCCCGACGCCTCCAGGCCCACTACGGCACGCCCCCAACAACCAGACCGTCGACCCGGAGCTGGACGCCGCGTTCGACCGTACCGCCTAGACCGTCGAGGACCGCGGCCCCGGCGCGGCCGCCGGCGGCGTGAGGCGGTCCATCGTCCCGAGAGGCCCTGCCTGTTATGGAGGTTCTGTGCAGTCCTGTCTCATCTCGCACTCCCTACCCCGCTTGCAGCGCACGTCCAGGTCCTCAGCCTGCAGCTGCCGGGCTGCCAACGTGCCGGGGGCCTCGTCGCGGGCCCCGAGGTAGACGGTGAAGCCCTGCTCGGCAAGCCTACGCACGGTGGCGAAGCCGATGCCCTTGTTCCCTCCGGTCACTCCTCTCGTTCAGTCCGACCAGGCGTCTGCCCGGCGGAGTCCTCCGAGATCAAGGAAACCCTCCGCCAGCGACCTCGTCGCGCCGGAGGCCGGGCACTCGCCGGGCGCGTTGCCCGTAGGAGACGACGTTGACGTCTTCTGGCCTGAGTTTCGACCGGCGGGACATCAGAAAATCCCGGAGCTCTTCGCGTGAATCCATGCTCCTCCGTCTGGCCGGAGTGAGCGTGGCGTCACGATCGACGAAAAACGGCTCCAGGCCGCCCACGACCTCTACCTCGTCCAAGGGCTCGGCGCGCGAAACGACGCGGCCGCGATGCAGTACCTCATCCCCGACTGGACCTTCGACAGCAAGCGCCCCTGCCTCATGCGATGACCCGTGGCAGGTTCGGGGCTCAGGCGGAGCCATCGGAGGCCTGGCATGGCGGAGGCGCGATGCCCACCCTCACTGCTGACGTGGACCGGAAGCGGACTGAGCCCCACTCGGAACGATTCATTCTGAGAAGGAAGGAACACCATGGCTTCTGACGTCGGAGCCGAGAGACCGCTCCACCCCTCACACCCCGAGCACGTTACCGATTGGACCAAGGTCCGCCCGCAGGAGTACCTCGAGGTCTGCCGCAAAAGGGACATCCCTATCGCAGGCGGATCCGTAGACGGCGTGACCCAGGACGGATCGATGATCTGGCTCCTGCAGGAGTACCCCGGAGGGCGTGTCATCTTCCACAAGGCGGACGGCATCACGCTGCGGCGACGGCCAAAGGTCTAGCACTGGCCGCCACCTTCACGGATGCCCCGTCTGGGACAGCAACTCGCACTGGCAAACGGATCTTTGCTGCCCTCAGGCCATCCAACTCCGGCCCCGGACACACCCTCGCAACCGTGTCTGGGGCCGGAACCACGTTGTTCGAGCGCGATTCCGAGTCGCTCATGCCGCTACTCGAAGAGCTCGGCATCGGCCTCGTCGCCTGAGTACTTGGCCTGGAATGCCGCGATCGGGTGCACCGCGGCGGCGCGGCGGACGCGAATCGGCATCCGTGTTGGAGAGGCCGAGATGCTTGCCCTTGCCTGCTGTGACGAACTCCTGCATTACGCCGATCACATCCTCGATCGGCACAGCGGGATCCTTCGCTTGCTGGTCGAGGAGATTAATGGAGTCGACGTTCAGCCGTCGAAGGCTCGCGTTGACAACAGCCCGTACGCGCTCTGGCCGCGAGTTGGAAACGCCCTCGGGCCTCAAGCCGAACTTGGTAGCTATGGTCACTTCGCCCCGGAACGGAGCGAGTGCGTCCAAGAAGTTCCTCCCCTGCCCCCAGCCGTACATCTCTGCGGTGTCGATGTGCGTCACACCGAGTTCGTGTTTGCCCCTGAGCACCGCCTCGTTGGATCATCTGCCTAGTTCGCGTTCGTCTCGAGTACTGAGCGGGCGGCCTCTCGCTTGTGGCTGCCCGCCCCGAGGATCTCGTCGTCGGTTCCGGCCAGACGCAGGACCGCCTCAGCGCCCTCGGGGACGACGGCCGTGAGGTGGAGCTTCTCGTCGGCGACCTCCCACCGGACCGAGGCGAGGCCGTGCGGGGTCTCGAGGCTGGTCTCGGCCCATTCGAGGCTGCCGCCGGGCTGGGGTGCTATGAGGATGCGCCGGTAGCCGGGCTCGAGGGGTGCGAGGCCGCCGACGGTGCGGTGGAGCCAGTCGACGACCGCGCCGAGGGCGTAGTGGTTGAAGCTGGTCATCTCGCCGGGGTTGATCGTGCCGTCGGGGAGCATGGAGTCCCAGCGCTCCCAGATCGTCGTCGCGCCCATCGTGACCGGGTACAGCCACGAGGGGTTCTCGGTCTGCAGCAGCAGCCGGTAGGCGGTATCGAGGTGCCCGGTGGCCGTGAGGGCGTCCGTGACGAACGGGGTGCCGGCGAAGCCGGTCGAGATCCGGTAGCCGGAGGCCTCGACGAGCTCGGCCAGGCGCCGTCCCGCGAACTCCCGGTCGGCCCCGCCGAGGATCCCGAAGACGATCGCCAGGGCGTACACGGTGGTGCAGTCGCTCTCGATCACCCCGTCGTGGAGGCAGTGCCGGGTGAACGCTGCCCGCATCTCCTCGGCCATCTCCCGGAACTCGGCCTCGGCCTCCGGGTCGCCGAGCACGGCCGCGGTCTGTGCGACGAGATCGGCAGTGCGGTAGGCGCAGAGGGCCGCGACGACCCCTGTGTCCGCCTTCGCCTCTGCCGGTGCGTGGGGTGGGGCGTCGGGGTCGAGCCAGTCGCCGAACTGGAACCCGGTGTCCCACAGGCCGTTCTCGGAGAGCTTCCCGCGCACACGGCGCGCGTGGGACGTCATCGAGGGGAAGGCCTCTTCGAGTACACGCCGATCCCCGTACGCCTGCCACACCGCCCAGGGGACCCACACCGAGGCATCGCTCCACAGCGCAGTCGTGTCAGGGGCGCCGAACTCCTTGTGGTTCTCGACGTACTTGAGCACGTCCGGGACCACGTACGGGACCATGCCGTCCTGGTGCTCCTGCTCGAGGGCCAGATCCCGCAGCCAGTCCCGCAGGAAGTCCCGCGAGTCGAACAGGAAGCACGCGCTCGGGGCGAACGCCGCGATGTCGCCGGTCCAGCCCAGGCGCTCGTCACGCTGAGGGCAGTCCGTCGGCACGTCCACGAAGTTCCCCCGCATCCCCCACACCGCGTTCTCGTGCAGCCGGTTCACCAGCGGCTCCGACGTCTCGAACCGGCCGATCCGCCGCAGGTCCGAGGAGACGACGACGGCGGTCAGCCCACTGCCGGCCGACACCGCGGCCTTCAGCCCCTCGAGGCCGCCCGGCCAGCCTTCGACCTCCACGTACCGGAACCCGTGGAACGTGAACGTCGGCTCGAACACGTCCGCCCCGCCCGAGAGCGTGAACCGGTCCGTCGCCTCCGCGGAGCGCAGCGGCCGCGTCCCGAGCTCGTCATGCTCAAGCACCTCCGCATGCCGCAGCACCACGACCGAGCCCTCCGGCCCCGTCACCTCGGTGCGGACCCAGCCCACGAGGTTCTGCCCGAAGTCCACCAGCACCTTCCCCGACGGCGACTCCCACACCTTCACAGGCACCAGCTCCTGCTGCCGCCGCACCGGCGGGCCGACGTACGGCTCGAGCCGGGCCAGGTCGTCCTCGAGCTCGTGCACGCCAGCCCACTCCGGCGAGGCGAACCCGGGAGCCAGCCAGGCGTCGTCGTACGCCCGGGCATCGATGGACTGCCCGTCGTAGAGGTCGTTCGCCGTCGTCGCCGACGGGCCCGCCGTCCACGAGCCGTCCGTGCCGAACACCTGCTCGTGCCCATCCGCGAAGCGGACCTTCAGCTCCGCGAACCCCGCCAGCTCCTTGCCGTAGAACGCCGACCCTCCAGACCACGTCAGCCGGCCCCGGTACCACCCGTTGCCCAGTGCGAGGCCCAGCACGGTCGTCGGGCCAACAAGATCCGTGACATCCAGCTCCGCATAGCGCACGCGCCACTCATAGCTCGACCATCCTGGGGTCAGCAGATCCTCCGAGGCCCGGACCCCGTTCACGAACGCCTCCACCACCCCGAGGGCTGAGAGGAACAGGGCCGCCGATTCCACCTCCCCGTGGCCCTCCTCGAGCCGGAACTCCCCGCGCAGCAGCGGGGCGCCGTCGAACTCGGCAGCAGGGGCAATGAAGCGGGAATGCAAAGTGCTCACTTTGACTCGTCTTTCTGATCGGAGGTTGTCGGTTCTCAGCACGGGGATCGGGTGGGGCGAACCGCACCAGCAGTCCTGACGCACGGAACCGTTCGATGGTCTGGGCCTGAGGAGGCTGGTCCGGCACGGGCAGCTCTCAGCCTTTGACGGCGCCGGCGGTCATGCCGGCGACGATCTGGCGGTTGAAGAACAGGTACATGACCAGCGGCGGGATCGTGACGAGCAGGATGTCCATGAAGAGCAGGTTGTAGCTCGAGGTGAACTGGCTCTGGAAGTTGAACAGGGTCAGCTGCACTGTCGCGTTCTGGTCGCCGGGGAAGAAGTAGAGCGGGTTCTGGAAGTCGTTGAACACGGCCACGGACTGCACGACGATCACGGTGACGATGACCGAGCGCAGGAGCGGGAAGATCACCCTGAAGAAGAGCCGGACCGGCCCGCAGCCGTCGATGACGGCCGCCTCGTCGAGCTCGCGGGGGATGGTGGCGATGAACGCGCGGAAGATCATCACGCAGAACGACATCCCGAAGGCGACCTCGACCAGGATGAGACCGGGCATCGTCTTGAACAGGCCGAGGTCCTGGAGCACCCAGATCGTCGGGACGACGGCGGGAGGGATGATCAGGCCCGAGAGGATCAGGAAGTTCGCAAGCCCGTTCCAGCGGCTGCGGCGCCGCTGGAGGACCCAGGCGACCATCGCGGCGAGCACGACCAGGATCGCCACGCTGGCCACGGTCAGGACAGTGCTGTTGATGAAGGCCTGGACGAGCATGAAGTCCCGGGCGGAGACCACCTGCCCGAAGTTCTGCACCAGGTCGAAATGGGCCGGCCAGGACCAGTCCAGCTTCGCCGCCTGGTGGCGGTCCTTGACGGCGGTGAGGACCATGAAGACCAAGGGCACGACGAACAGAGCCGTGGCGACGAGGACGGCGAGGACTCCCCCGCCGTAGCGCTTGAGGGCCTTCACTGCTCGACCTCCTTGCGGTTCAGGAAGATGGACAGGGGCAGGACGATGGCGGTGATGATGACGAACAGCACGACGTTGCCCGCGGTGGAGAGGCCGTAGAAGCCGGCCTCGTACTGCTTATAGATGACCGAGGCGATGACGTCCGAGGCGAAGCCCGGTCCGCCTTGGGTCATGGCCCAGATCAGGTCGAACGAGCGCAGGCCGCCGATGAGGGAGAGGATGATCACGGTCGCCGTCGCGGGGCGGGCGAGCGGGATGGTGATGTTCCAGAAGCACTTGGTCGGGCTCGCCCCGTCGACCCTGGCGGCCTCGTAGAACTCCTGCGGGATCGAGACGATCCCCGCGATGTAGATCACCGTCGCCAGGCCCACGCCCTTCCAGACGTCGACGAATGCGATGGAGAGCAGGGCCCAGTGGGGGTCGGCCAGCCAGGACGGGCCCTGGATCCCCACGATGGAGAGGACCTGGTTGATGATGCCCTTGTCCGGGTCCATGAAGACGCTGAACATGATCCCCACGCCGATGCTCGAGAGCAGCACGGGGAAGAACAGCACCGAGCGCAGGAAGCCGCGGGCGATCATCTTCGAGGTGAGCAGGACCCCGAACAGCATCCCGAGCACGACCTTCAGGCCCGAGGTCAGGATCGCGTAGATGATCGTGTTCCTCAGACCGGTCGAGAGCCCGGGGTCTTGGAAGAACTGGACGAAGTTCCCGAAGCCGATGAAGGTCGCGTTGAAGATGGTCCATCGGGTGAGGCTGAAGAAGAACGAGGCGAAGGTCGGCACGAGGAACAGCACAGTGTAGATCGCGGCGGCCGGGAGGTAGAACCAGTATGGGTACGGGCTCCCCTTCCTCCTGCGGCTGATCATGCCGGGGTTGATGCTGTTCGCTTCCCTGCGCCGCTGGCGCGACGGTGCGGGCGCTGTCTGGTTGACGGTCATGGTGTCTCTCCTTGCACCGGACCGGGAGCCGCCGCGCGGCCCCCGGTCCGCTCATGCTCCGGTCAGCTCCAGCCCGGCAGGTTCAGCTGCTGGGCCTGCTTCTTGACGTCCTCGTCGTAGAGCGAGGCGCCCTTCTGGGCGCTCACCTGCTGGGTGCCGACCTCGACCGTGATCTGCTCGAGGTTCGGGCCCTTCACCGGCGAGAGGAACTCGAGCGCCGGGCTATTCTTGGCGGTGTCGTTGAAGTAGGGCAGCATGTCCTGCACCGCCGGAGGGGTGTTGCTCGGGAGCGTGCAGTCCTTCACGAGGTACGGACCGGACGGCGCGGAGCCCTTGGTCTGGGCGTCGCAGCCGGCCTTGCTGGCGAGGAACGCCTGGAACTTCTCCGCCTCGGCGACGTGCTTGGAGGACTTCGGGATGTAGACGCCCGAGGGGAACCAGATCGTCAGCGCGTTCTTCGATGCGTCGTCGCCAGGGAGCGGGAACATGCCGATGTCGTTGATCTGGTCCGGGTCGTTGGCCTGGATCCCGGCGATGGCCGAGGTCAGGATGGGGTACTGGGCGCCGTCGCCGTTGGCGAGCATGTCGAGGGCCTGGTTGTAGGTGGTGGAGGCGAAGTCCTTGTTGAACAGCGCGTCCTTGGCCGCCTCCTCCTGGTGCTCGAAGCCCTTGATCGCCGCCGGGTCGGTCGCGTACTTGGCCTTGTTCGCCGTGTAGTCGGCCGCGAAGTTCGGCTCGGCCTTTGCCACGTTCGCGAAGTCGCCGAGGACGAACAGCTGGGAGGTCCAGGTGTCCTTGTAGCTCTGGATGATCGGCACGGTACCGGAAGCCTTGATCTTCTGGCTGTTCGAGACGAAATCGGCCCACGTCTTCGGCACAGACAGGCCGAGCTTGGAGTAGACCTTCTTGTTGTAGAGGACGGCGCCCGCGACGCCGCTGCCGAACGGCACGCCGTAGACGTCCTTGCCCGCAGTCACGACGGGCTTGAACGAGTCCGACACGTCGGACATGTAGGACTGGCCCGTCACGGCGACGAGGTTCTGCCCCGGATTGATCTGCTGGAACAGCGAGCCCGAGTTGTACTCGAACACGTCTGCCATGTCGCCGGTGGCCAGCTTGGTCTTGATCGTGTTGTCTCCGTCCGAGCCCTGAGGCCGTGTCTGGACGTCGACCTTGATGTCCGGGTTCGCCGCGGTGAACTCCTTCGCAAGCTCCTTTGCGGCCGCGACGGACGTGTCCGAGTTGTTCACGAGGAACGAGATCGTCGCGCCGCCCGACCCGCTCCCGCCGCTCGAGCTGCCGCCGAAGCCGGTGCAGCCTGTAAGGGCGATGCCGAGGGCAACAGTGCCCGCAGCCACCGGCGCCCAATGCCGGATCAGCTTGCCTGTCATCGTGTCTCCTGATTCGTGGAACGTTTCAGATCGCCGATCCAGCAGGGTCCGCCTTCTTCGCGCGGAACCCTGCAGACCGTCCTGTAGCAGATTGTGGAACGGTCTTCGTAGACCGTTCTACGTGATACTGTAAGCCACATCACATATGGCGGGCAAGGGCTCGGATGAACTCCGATTTGAGAATGCGCTCTCGACTTCCACTTGCAGACGCCTCACCGGAAAGGGGCACGTGGACAAGATCCAAGCTCGGGCGACGATCCGCGACGTCGCACGGCAAGCAGGGGTATCGACGGCGGCCGTCTCGAAGGTCCTACGGGGTGCCTACGGGGTGAGCCCTGCTATGAAGGAGCGAGTCGAAGCCGCCATTACTGCGCTCGAATATCGTCCCCTCGCCGTGGCACGCGGCATGAGGGGCAGGAGCTATACCCTCGGCGTCTTCCTCGTCGACCTCTCCAACACCTTCTTCTCGGTGCTTGTCGAGGGCATCCGTGATGTCGCCGAAGAGCGCGACTACCAGGTTCTCATCGGCCAGGCCCGGCAGGGGCTCGACGCCCAGCGCAGGCTCATCGAGGCCATGGTCGACCGTCGCATGGACGGTCTCCTGCTCATCGCTCCCTTCGGCCCCGATGAAGAGCTCGAGCGCCTCGGAGCGTCGATCCCCGTCGTCGTCCTTGGCCGGCACGGCCCTGCCCGGCACTTCGACACGGTCGCCAGCGACGACGTGGAGGGCAGCGGCCTCATCGTCGACCACCTCGTCTCACTCGGCCACGAGCGCATCTCATTCCTCGGCCACCACGAGCCCGGCGATCAGCCGACCATGCCGCAGACCGTTCGCGCCCGCGGCTACGACCTCGCCATGCAGCGGCACGGGCTCGAACGCTGGATCGACCACATTCCCGGCAGATGGGGAACCGAAGGCGGGCTTGCGGCAGGTCGCATGATCGCGACCCGCGAGCAACGCCCGACGGCCCTCCACGGCGGCGCAGACGTCGCCGCCCTCGGCGCCTTCACGGCGCTCGTCGAATCCGGCCTGCGCGTGCCCGACGACGTCTCGATCGTCGGCTACGACAACGTCCCCGCTTCCGCGCTCCCCCCGATCAGCCTCACCACCGTCGACCAGTCAGGCGTCGCCATGGGCCGCCAGGCTGCCGAACTGCTCCTGACCCGAATGGACGGGCGCCGCGAATCCCAGCATGTCCTGATCCCACCACGCCTCGTGGTCCGCCACACCACAGCGCCATCCCCCGAGTACAGCTCGACACCCCAAGAGTAGCGTCAGCCTCTACATCTGGAGTGCAAATCCAAGCGGTCGGTTTGCGCGTGTAGGGCGGACCCCAACGCCCCATTGCCCCGAAATCTATTAGGCTGGGAAATAGCATCCATCGAAGGCTTTCGCGGCGGTTCCATGCGAGGTCTCGAGTCAGCCGCGGGCTGGACTTGTCGGCAGATCGATACCGTGGCGCAAATTTCCGGAGATAAGGTCAGGTTGCCGCGGGCCTCGTCCAGCCCATCGCATGACGCCGGATCTCCCAGAAGGCGAAAACGCGTCAGCGGGGGTCACCCCTCTGACAGAGGCACGTACCCCGGCGGCTGCCGCTTCCAAATAAAGAATATGGACGGCCTATCTGCCAAAAACCTGCAGATAGGCCGTCCATTTCCGGCAGATAGATGCTCAGACTTGCAACTAGAGGGGGCTTGAGATCACTCTGTGAGACTCCAACCTACTTGCAAGAACTTGCAGATGCAGATCTGCGGAATCAAGCGGATCGACAAGATTGCGAGGTCGACTCGAGGGCCTCGCCTATTTGCAAGTTTGCAGATTGGGGAAGCGGCGGCAGCCCTCAGGGGGTCCAAGGACCCGTCGCGGCGGCACTCCGAGCTGGCGTGGGCAAAGAGGGCGACGGCCTCGTCGCAGCTGGCGTCCAGGACGGGGGCCTCGTTGAGCCGCCATGCGCCCTCGGACTGGCCGCTTGCGGCGAAGCCCTCACCCCAGATGGACAAGGATTTTGTGGCATCGGCGTCCATATCGGCTTCGGTAACTGCGGTGATAGTCATGGTTGTCCCCTTTCCATCTATGAAAATGCGCAATTCGGCTATCCGGGTTAGTCGATTCCTCTGGCCGGTTTCAAAGAGTCAGTAAAAGTCAGCCGCTTTAGCCTTTCGCCGGTCGCGGGCGTAGGGCACTTCCCCTGGATATGGCAGACCGAGGGCGGAGCAGAAAAATGCAGCCTTGAGTTCGCAGTTGCGGTAATGGCCAGCGATCGCTCTATGAGGCGAGGACCGCCAAGGACGTCCGGATCAACCCCGAGAACGCCTGCCTCTACTGCGTCCTCGACAACCGCTTCCGCCGCCTCTCCCCGGACGAGCCCCGCACGAACCTCGGCCGGGACGAGTGGGCCAACGAGTGACCCAAGGATTCGACGTGGGACTTCGTGGCCCGCGGCCCCGGCCACGACACCGACTACTGGGCCCAGTTCCTTCAGGCCCTCTACGAGGTCGACCCGGAGATGGTCAACATCGAGCACGAGGACGTCTCCCTCGGGCGCATCGAGGGACTCGAAGTCGCCGCGAAGGTCCTGCTCGAGGCTGCACGCTCGATCGGGGTCCTCGCAGAGGCCTAAGGGTCGCTTACGTTGTCGCGTCGCTTCCGCAGAATGCATGCCCTTCGGAAGCGATGGCGCTTATAGACCGGGTCCGAGTCGGGTGTAAACGGAAGGCACCGCCGCCCGCCTCGCGCCCCTACGGCGGGAATGCTGACTGGTGACGATCCGGCCGCCTTTTGTCCAACACACCCTCGAGTGCAGGATCCCGTCGGAACCCAGCAGGTGCCACAGTGGAAAAGGGACCGCGGTTGGGATAGCGCTTGAGCGGGCAGTACTCCAGTTCCATCATCGATGAGCCTCACACCGGGAACGCACGGGCTTCAGAGACAACAGGAAGGGTTTCCAGCTCGAACCCGGACTCCTTCGTCATGGCGTCGAAGTTGATTCGCCCGCTGCCGCGAAAGCGACCGAGCGAGCAGCACTCCCGAAGCCGGCACCTATGACGAGCGGTGTGCGTAGCCGGGAATTCTGACCACGAGGCGTCATCCCATGCGTCTGGGGAACGCCCGCTCAGCTACCGAGACGCGTCGAACGCCTATGGTCCACTGTGGGGTACAGCGCATTCCTGATGCCACGTGTTGACAGTTTCATCCTTGGAGACTGTCAGGAGCGGGAGATGAGGCAGCGGTAGCCACCGGCGCGGGCGCCCGAGGTCACTGTTGGCGATCCTCGCGCTGACCGTTCGGGTGGGGCGCTGTGGATGCCCGCACAGACAGCGAGCTGGTCACGACGCCTCTGGGCGTCGTCGTCGTTCCGCGGATCTGGTCGAGGAGCAGGTGGAGGGCTCGTTCTCCCATCTTCTCGAAGTCCAGCTCGGCGCTGGTGAGGGGCGGGGAGAAATAGCGGGCCTCGGGCATGTCGTCGACGCCGACGATGGAGTAATCGCGCGGCGCCACCACTCCCCGGCGGCTCATCTCGCTCATGAAGCCCAGCGCTATCTCATCGTTGGCGGCGAAGACAGCTGAGAAGGTCGAGGTGTCTGCGACTGCGGCGCAGGCGGCGCCCGAGTCTGCGTCCCATTCCTGACAGTGCAGGAGCGGAAGGGGGTCCAGGCCAGCTGCGGCGAGCCCGTCGTAGTAGCCCTTGACGCGGTTGCTTGCCTCGTTGCGGTTGCCGGGGCCTGCCAGGTGAAGGATGCGCCGGTGCCCGAGTTCCACGAGATGGTGCACGGCGAGCCTGGCGGCGCCGTAGGAGTCGGCGTGGACGGAGTGCCCCTCCCGACGGTCGCGCTCGGAGAGCGAGACCACTGGCACGGCGCCATCGATGTGCTCGATCACGGTTTCGAGGCCAGCGTAGGGGGTGGCGACGATGATCCCGTCGACGCGGATCGCCATGAAGCTGTCCAGAGCACGCCAGATCTCCTCCCGCGTCGCCGGGTCGTCGACATCGAGGTCGAACTGGGTGGTGATGAGGGTCTGGTCCTCAAGCCGCGCAGTCCGGCTGATGCCGGTGAGGATCCCGGCGTTGCCGTAGTTGAGGGGTCCCATCGCGAGGAATCCGATGGTTTCGGTGCGGGCTCCCCGGAGGCTGCGGGGCAGCTTGTTGGGCCGGTATCCCAGTTCTTTGACGGCCGCCTCGATGCGGCGCCGGGAGTCCGACGATACTGTGCCTCCCGTGTAGAGCCGGGAAACCGTCTGCGCCGACACGTGTGCAAGACGCCCGACGTCGGCCATGCTGGGCCGACGTCGTGCGGGTGTTTGCTTGTCCATTGCCTGCTTCCTTCGCCTCGGACCGAGCATATCTCTGCGACACGCTTGAGGGGATTCGTCCGGTTGGGTCCGGATCGAAGCGGAGGGTGCCCGAGCAGAGGGATGCTTAGAGGGCGGTGAGGCCGCCGTCGACGGTGAAGAGGCCGCCGGTGGCGTAGGCGGAGTCGTCGCTAGCGAGGTAGACCATGATTCCCTCGACGTCCTCGGCTCTTCCAGGACGGCCGAGCATGGTGGCGTCGACGAGGCCGGCACGCTGGGCGGGGTCTTCCGCGATCGTGCGCACGAGCGGGGTCTCGGTGTACCCCGGGACGACGGTGTTCACGCGTATGCCCTCGGCGGCGTAGTCGGCGGCAACGACGCGGGCGAGCCCGTGGACTCCGGCCTTGGAGCTGGAGTAGGCGGTGAAGGTCTGGCCGCAGGCAACGACGGCGGTCGGGCTTCCGGTGCAGACGATGGAGCCGCCGCGCCCGCCCATGGCCCGCACGGCGTGCTTGAGGGTCAGGAACGTCCCGCGCTGGTTGATCCGCACGGTCTTCTCCCACACTTCGAGGTCAAGGTCGCCGACCCGGGCGTCCTGGCCGAAGAGTTGAACGCCGGCGTTCGCGACGACCACGTCGAGCGGCCCGAGCGCGGTGGCCTCGGCGAAGGCCGCCTCGACGCTGGCCTCGTCGGAGATGTCGACGCCCAGGGGCAGCGCACGCTCGCTGCCGGTCGCGTGCGCGGCCTCGCCGGCGCCGTCGTCGTTCAGGTCGGCGAAGTAGACGGTGGCGCCCTCGGAGACGAAGCGGGTGGCGACGGCGCGCCCGATCCCGGAGGCGGCTCCGGTGACGAGGGCAGTCTTCCCTGTGAGGCGGTCGGTCATGGGAGCGGTCCTTTCAGATGGCCTGCTGTGGAATTGAGGTGAGGCTGTGGAGCCGGTCAGATCGAGCCGGTTCAGTCGAGAGCGAGGACGGCGGTGTCCCAACCCGGGATGCGTGCCTCTCGGGTCGGGCCGTCTGGGGCTGCGAGGCAGACGTCGATCGGCCAGGGGTGCGGGTTGGCGAGGAAGCAGGTGGTCCCGGTGTCCGATCGGACGGGGTAGACGGTGGGGCCGGACGGCGTCGTTGCCGAGGAGAGGACCACTGATCCGGAGAGGGCGGCGAGCCGGGCCAGGACCCGGACCATCGGCGCGTCCGGATCGTCGGGGATGCCGTAGCTGAGTGAGGAGACTTCTGGGAGGGTGAGGGCGGCGACGCTTCCGAGGGCCCACGCGGCCCCGAAGGGCTCCGATCCGAGGCGGCTGGGCCCAGGGAGTTCGTCGGGGCGTGGAGGCTGGGTGGCCACGGCGTTGAAGCGGGGTGAGATCGTGATGGGGCCGATGCGCAGCGGCCTGCCGCCGCCGATCTCACAGGCCCGCCGTGCTGTGAGCGGCTGGATGCCGATGGTGTCCATGACGGAATCCGGCTCGACGGCGTGCATCTGGGATGTGATCGCGTAGACCGTGCCGTCCGCACTGTCGGGCAGGGGGTGGGTGCTGCGGTTGAGCTCGGTGAAGTGGCTGCGGACGCCGGCGAGGATCTCACCGCGGTAGCCGATCCGGCGCCCGTGGGCGGCGACGGCACCGAGCACGACGGCGTCGGTGAGGTGGGTCGCGGGGTCGAAGACCGCGAGCCGGACCACCTTCTCGAGCGGGAGCCTGTCCAGCACCTCGTTCGCTTCGGCTGCGGTGGCCGCCACGAGCCGCAGGTCGATGCCGTGGGCTGCGCGCTCGGCGGCCTTGAGTGCCTCGGAGGGAGATACCGTTCCGTCCCCCGCCCGGGGTGCCGGGCTGACCTCGAGCACGAGCGGGCCGGCCAGCTGCTCGTGCGCGGCAGCCGCAGGGTCTTCGAGCCAGAAGCCGATCTCGGGGACGCGACCGGCCGCGGCCGGCCCGACGTCGACCGTGTGCACCGCCCGGAGGCGGACCGACTGCTCGACCCTGTTCCCCGCCTCGTGCCGGACCGGGAAGGGCAGGCTTAGTGGGGTGCTGTAGGTCTTGAAGGAGGCATCGGTCCAGTTGCGCTGGTCCTCGGTCTCGAAGACGTCCCCGGCGAAGGACAGCTCGAACCGGGTCCCCTCGCGTTCCCAGGACATGGCGGCGATGTCCTTGAACGGCTGGTGGGGGCTGATCTCCGTGGGGAATCTGGCCGGGGTCTGAATTCCGTCAGAGTGCCCGACGACGATGGGACGCCCGGTGTCGTCCGGCCGGTGGAGGACGACGAGCCCGATCCGGTTGCCCAAGAAGGATTCCACGGCGGTGCCGTGGAAGAAGACGGCGAGGCCGTCGTCGTCGATCCTCACCTCGACGCGGCCGCGGTAGCTCCCGCCGTAGCCGCTCCAGTCGACGTCGAGCGCAAGGTGGAGGGCGTCGTCGGACTCCATGACGTCCACCTCGGTCACGTGGGGTGCGAGGGTGAGCCAGTTGTGGTTGCGGACGACGGCGCGTATCCCCCTCAGGACCGGGACGCCGGCGTAGGAGATGCTGGCAAGCTCGTCGCCGCGCAGCTGCAGGTCCCACGGTCCCCAGGAGAGGTTGCGGGCAGAGGAGCGCTCGGGCGCGGTGCCGGTCAAAGCAGTGTCCTGTCCCCCGCTTCGGCGCCACCCCCAAGGGGACGGCATGCGATGCGGTGCTAGTCGGTGGGAGGGTTGAAGTCGGAGAGGAGCCGACCGGTTGCCGTTGCCATGTGCTGCTGCATCACGCGCCGCGCGGCCTCCGGGTCCCGGGACCTGATCGCCTCGAAGACCGCAGAATGCTCTCTCGCAGCCTCGGCTGCCCGCTCCTCGTCGCGCAGTCCCCGGTCCATCCAGATCCGCAGGAGCGAGCGGATGCTCTGGAGGATGGCCTCGAGCACTGTATTGCCCGACGCGAGGGCGATCTCGCGGTGGAACGCCGAGTCTGCCTCCTTGAAGGCCTCGAAGTCCTCTGTCGAGCGGTTCATGGTCGCGACGAAGCCGGCCATCCGTTCGATCGACTCGTCGCTGATCCGGGCTGCCGCCTGCTCTGCGGCCTGGACCTCGAGTCCGCTGCGCAGCTCGGCGAGCTCCCTCGTGCGGGGTTCGCCCAGCATCAGCCCCCAAGACAGGGTCCGGGGAAGGAGCTCCGAGGCCCCTCCCCTCAGGTAGGTGCCCGAGCCGGGCCGGACGATGACGATTCCCAGGATCTCCAGGGCTGCGAGGGCCTCGCGGATCGCCGAGCGGCCCACGCCGAGGCTCGCCGCGAGGCTCCGTTCGGAGGGGAGCCTCGTGCCGGGGGCGATCTGGCCGTTCGTGAAGACTCCCATGAGCCGCTCCGCGACCTCTGCGGCCACCGAGGAGCTCTCCATCGACCCGAGGGCCTGGTTGAGGTCGACGGCGGCGCTCATCTTTGTCTCCATTCTCAAGAGGTTAGCCGGTTGCCCGGGCATCCGGCAGGACGAGGGCGTCCTGCCGCACCCGTCCGCGGCGCCGGCTAGAGAGCCCGCAGGCGCAGGGCGATGAACTGGCGCCCGGGAAGTTCGACGCGGAACCTGCCCGAGTGGGTTCCCGGCAGGGTCTCGACGGTCATGTTCCAGGTGTCGATGACGTCGACCTCGTAGGCCTTCTCCGGGGATTTGACGAACCGGCGGTAGGTGGGCTGGTTGAAGCCGAAGTAGAAGATCTCGTATTCGCCCTCGATCCCGGCGCTGGGGGCGTCCCAGCTGCCCGCGAGCGGCTCGAGGCGGCCGCCCGGGCTCTCCTCGAGGATCCGGCGCAGGAACCCGATCCGACCGGGGCTGGTCCCCTTCAGGGTTCCGCCCTTGGCCCACCAGAGGACGTCGTCCGGGTCCATGTAGGTCTCGCCGTGGCCGACGTAGCCGCCGCGGATAGCGCCCTCCCAGAACCGCCGGGTCATCTCCTCGCCGGTGATGTTGCCCCAGCCCTGGTCGATGTTGCCCTCGTAGGCGCACTCGTCGATCACGACCGGCTTGCCGTAGGCGGTGCGCCATTCGGTGGTCATCTCAGCCGTCTTGTACACGTCCTGGCGCTGGATGCTGCAGTGGGTGATCCACGGACGGCTGTGGTCGTAGAACTCGCGGCAGTTGTGGATCGAGAGGAGGTGCCCGCTCGGGTCGTTCCCCGTGACGATGCCGGCGAACCGCTCCCAGTCCTCGGTGGTCTTCTCGAACAGGAGGTCGTACTCGTTGGCCAAGGCCCACCAGACGTTCCGTCGCGAGGCCAGGCGGGCCACGGCGTACTTGAGGTAGAGGTCGTCCGCGGCCGGGCTCATTGTGGAGAAGCCCCAGCGGTCGTAGGCGTGGAAGAGGATCAGGTCCGCCTCGATGCCGAGCGCGTCGAGTTGGTCGATGCGGGTCTCGAGGTGCTTCCAGTACGCGGGGTTGGGGCGGAAGTGGTCGAAGCCCTCTTCGAGCGAGCCCTCGTAGGGGTAAAGCTCGGGCTCGTTCTCATTGAAGAGGTACGACTTGGGGAAGACGCACATGCGCATCTTGTTGAAGGGCGCGGCCTTGAGCGTCTCGAGGGTCGCCTCTTCGAGGGCCTTGCCCTGATGAGTCCACACATAGCAGGTAGTGCCAATGGGGACGTAGGGGGTCCCGTCCTCGTACGCGAAGTGGAAGGTGTCCGCAACCCGGACGGGGCCCTTCGACTCGGCCGGGGCGGCGGTGAAGAAGCCGGTGATGCCGTCGAGGGAGCGGGCGTTGCTGGAGGTGATGAAGGACCACTCGCCCTCGGCTGGGACCAGGAGCCGGATGCGGTAGGTTCCGTCGCCGTCGTAGAAGCCCGGTACCTTCAGCTCCTGCCCTGGCCCAGCGAAGACTGCGGTGAGCTCGACGTCGGTGAACGGGTTCCCGTGCGAGGGGCCCTCGAGCACGGCCTCGAACGCCGACCATCTCGGAACCTGCCCGGGATGCTGGCTTCTCGCACCGGCCCGCTGCACCAACCCGGGCTCGTAGTCGGGTTTCGGGGGCTCGGGCTTCTGCGAGCCGCTGTTGCGGAGTGCCCTCGTCCCGCCCACTCTCGCGACCCTATCCAGCAGCTCGGCCTGGAGCCCCGGGTTTCCCCGTAGGCGCTCCTCCGTGGCAAGGATCAGCCCGAGCGGGTAGTGGTACAGGCTGTGCAGGAGCGGATTGGCCGCCAGCTCCGGGACTTCCTCGGCGAGGATCGCATGCGCCGCCGGATCGCGCATGACCTCGAACAGGGGTGTTGCGGACGTGAAGGTTGGCATAAGGCCCTCTCTGGTGTGTTGTGTCGGCCGCGGCGGGTCGACAGGTCAGCCCTTGACCGCGCCGGCGGTGAGGGCGGAGACGATGTAGCGCTGGAGGAATCCGTAGGCGATCAGCATCGGCACGACGGCGATCAGGATGGCTGCGGCGAGGCCCCCATAGTTTGTGGAGAACTGGCCCGTGAAGTTCAGCAGGCCCAGCGGCAGCGTCTTGCGGCTGTCCGAGCTGAGGATGGTCAGGGCCATGAGCAGTTCGTTCCAGGTGGAGACCGCGTCGAGGATCAGGACGGTAATCAGCGCCGGCTTCGACAGCGGCAGGACGATCTGGAAGAACATCCTCCAAGCGCCTGCCCCGTCCATCCGTGCGGCTTCGAGGACTTCGTCGGGGAGTCCGCGGAAGAAGGAGTGCAGGACCAGGACCTCGAAGGGGATGCCGAAGGCGAGGTACGGACCGAGGAGTCCGAAGAGGTTGTCGATCAGGCCGATGTCCTTGATCGTGATGAACAGCGGCACCAGGGCGATGTAGATCGGGATGGTGAGGCCGAGGACGACGCTGAACAGCACCGCTCCCTTGAACCGGACCCGCAGCTTGGCCAGGGCGAAGGCCATCATCGCAGAGATCAGCACGCCCAGGGGCACCTTCACCACAGCGATGATGATGCTGTTCCGATAGGTGGTGGAGAAGTTCCCGACCTTCCAGGCGTCG
The DNA here is from genome assembly GCF_022539255.1 of Sinomonas terrae. Lineage (NCBI taxonomy): Bacteria > Bacillati > Actinomycetota > Actinomycetes > Micrococcales > Micrococcaceae > Sinomonas > Sinomonas terrae. The sequence continues at coordinate 1,877,824 of NZ_JAKZBV010000001.1, read as the reverse complement.
GTGAAGTTCTGGAACGTGAGCTCCTTGGGCCACGAGATGGGGCCACCGGAGAGGAAGTCGGACCCGGTGCGGATGCTGGTCGTGATGAGCAGCACGAAGGGCAGGAACCAGACGATTGCGGCGATGACGAGGGCGATGGTGCCCGCCAGGCTGCCCCGGCCACGGCGCTTGGGACGCAGCGGCTGGGCTTCAAGTGCCTGGCCAGTGGCCAGGACGGTCGTGTCGGTCGTCATGGCTTCTCACTCCTGATCTGCGAAAGGACGTAGGGGATGCCGAAGACCAAAGCGGCGAGGGTGATGACCACCGCGATCGCCGTGCCGTATCCGGCCTGCAGGTACTGGAAGACGTTGAAGTACATCCACGTGCCCAAGACCTGGGTCGAGTTGCCCGGGCCGCCGTTGGTCATCGCGAAGACCAGATCGAAGACCTTGAAGGACTCGATGGTCGAGAGGGCGAAGACGATGAGGTGGCTGGCGCGCAGTCCCGGCATGGTGATGTACCAGAACCGCTGCCACCGGTTCGCGCCGTCCGACTGGGCCGACTCGTAGAGCTCCTTGGGGATGCCCTGCAGGGCCGCCAAGTACAGCAGCATGGGGAAGCCCGTGCGGACCCAGATGCCTGGGATGATGACCGCCCACAGAGCGGTCGAGTCCTGCCCGAGCCAAGGCTGGGCGAGGGAACCGAGGCCGATGAGCTTCAGGATGGCGTTGACGCTTCCCTGGTTCGGGTCGTAGAGCCATCCCCAGATCGCCGCGACCGAGACCAGCGGCAGGACTGCAGGCATGTAGAACACGGTTCTAAGCAGCGGGGCGAGGCGCGAGCTCCCGTTGAGCAGCACTGCGAGGAGCAGGCCGAGGACCATGGGGACCACGATCGTCACCCCGGACCAGATGCCGTTGTTCTTCAGCGCCGTAAGGGCCGTGGGGTCCTGGGAGAGCTTGACGTAGTTCTGCAGGCCAACGAAGTGGCGCACTGGGCTGATGCCGTTCCAGTTCGTGAAGCTGATCCCGACGGACTGGATGGCGGGCCAGACGAGGAAGGCGGCGTAGACCGCCAGCGCGGGCAGGATGAACAGCCAGGGGTTCTCGAGGACCCGGGCACGGCGGGCTGCCACTGCCGCCGTGCCCGGTTTCGTCAGCGCAGACATCACTGCTGCTGCTTCAGCCCGTTCGGGACGACCGACTGCATCTGCTTGGCAGCAGCCGCCGGCGTCATCTGGCCCTGGACCACCTGGCTCTGGACCTGGAAGTACTGGTCCGCAAGAGACGGCGGGAAGGCCTGGTCCTGGATCGTGAAGAACGGCTGCGACGCGGCAAGCTTGGCGTTCGATGCCGAAAGCGGGTACTTGCTCGGGTCGGGCTGGGCGGCCGTGATCGTGGAGTTGGTGATCTGAAGGGCGTTGATCGTTGCCGGCTTTGCCAGGAAGTCGATCAGCTTCGCCGCCCCGTCCTGGTTCTGGGACGAGGCGCTGATCATGTAGCCCTCGACGAAGCCCGAATGGCGGGCCGGGGTCTTGCCGGTCGGGAGTTCGAACACGCCGTAGGCGGAGGGGTCCTTGGCCTTCTGCACCGCCGCGCTGTCCACCCAGGCACCCGCGATCGTGTAGGCGTACTGGCCGGTCGTGAAGGTGTTCTCCACCTGGGTGGGGTCCACGGCCATGACGCCCTTGGGGAGGTATCCCTTGTCGTTCCACTGCTTGAGCTCCGTGAACGACTGGACGACGACAGGGTCGTCCCAGCTGGCCTTGCCGGCCAGGAGCTGGTCGTGCTGGTCGGGGCCGGCGTTCTTCTCGAGCAGGTACTCGAACAGCCGCATGAGGTGCCAGCCGTACTTCCCGCCGGTGGCGAGCGGGACCTGGCCCGAGGCCACCAGCTTGTCGTTGGCGGCGAGGAGCTCGTCGTACGTGGTCGGCGGAGCGGAGATCCCGGCCTTCTCGAACGCAGTCTTGGAGTACCACGCCTCGATCGCCGCCTGGTAGATGGGAAGGCCGTACTGGGTGCCGTTCCACTTCATGCCGGACATGAGGTTCGAGGGCATGATCTTGTCCCAGCCGTACTGCTGGACGTACTTTGAAAGGTCGATCGCGAGTCCGCTCGTCCCGAATGGTCCGCCGAGGGAGCCGCCCCAGGTGCGGAACACATCGGGGCCCTTGCCTCCCACCAGCTCGGTGCGGATCTTGCCAGGGTAGACTGCGGCGCCCGAACCGGGCAGGTCGTCCACATTGACCTGGATGCCCGTCTGCTTGGTGAACTGCGCCAGCTGGTCCTTCAAACCCGGGATCTTCGGGGCGTCGTCGTAGGTGGCCAGCGTCAGCGCGCTCCCAGAGCCGCCTCCCGAGGACCCGCCCGAACCGCCGCCTGTGCAGGCGCTGAGGGCGATCCCAGCCAGGACTGCTGCGCCGCCTCCCAGCATCGAACGGCGGGACACATCAGAAGCCAGAACGCTCCTGAATCCTTGCCGGGACATTTTCGATTCGCTCATGAGGACTCCTCTGTCCGTGGATTGTGAGGAACATTTGATCTGTGGGGGGAATGAGGCTCTTTCGCCTCAGTCCGAGGTGGCCGGGGATTCCCCGTGGGCCTTCGGCCAGGGCCGCCCGTCCTCCAGTGCTGACTTGCGGCGCTGCATCGAGTATGAGTGTTATGCATAACACTCGTCAACCGGTTGGAAGGATCTTCTTTTTTCGCCCCGCTTCGAGGCGGTCTTCGCCGCATCCGGGAACCGTGTGGGATTGAGTCGAACCATTGGAGTTCGAAAGGGCTCCCGACGCTGCTGCCAGCTGCCGACCCCGGCCGGAACGACGGCGGCTCAGGCTCGGGTCGCTGCGGCCCAGGCGTCGGTGCGGAGGGTCCTGAGCCGGAGGATGCGGTCGGTTGCGGCGATCCACAGGTCATGGCCGTCTGGGCCCCCGAAGCAGAGGTTGCCGACGATCTGCGGGAGCAGGATGCGGCCGAGCAGCTCTCCTCGCGGGCTGAAGACGCGCACTCCCGAGAAGCTCGAGGACCACACGTTCCCGAGGTCGTCCACGGCGATGCCGTCCGCCACGCCGTGGTCGATGGCTGCGAAGACACGGCCGTTCTTGCAGCGTCGGCCGTCGACGACGTCGTAGGCCCGGATCCATCTGTTTCCCACGCCGGAGGGCTTCCGTATGGCCGAGGAGTCCGCCACGTAGAAGACGTTCCCGTCTGGCGAGAACGCCAGGCCGTTGGGCTCCTCGACATCGGTGACCACCGGGACGGCGTCCCCTGTCACGGGGTCTACCCGGAAGACCCACTGGTCCCCGTACTCGAGGTCTCCGGGGTGGCCCTCGTTCGGCTGGGTGATCCCGTAGAAGGGGTCGGTGAACCAGATCGCACCATCGGGTGCGATGACCACGTCGTTCGGGGAGTTCAGGCGGTGGCCCGACCAGGTGCCGACGATCTCGGTGACTGTGCCGTCCCGGTCCCGCTCGACCCTGCGTCGGCCGTGCGAGCACTGGACGACGCTGCCGTCGCGGTCGAGGGTCCGGCCGTTGACGAATTCGACGCCGGAGGCATAGACGGTCGTCCGGTTCGTCCGGGTCGAGTATTCGAGTATCCGGTCCTCGGGGATGTCGCTCCAGCGCAGGGCCCCCCGCCAGGGCAGCCATGTAGGCCCCTCGAACCAGCTGCCGCCCGTGTGGACCTCCTCCACGAGGGCGTTGGGCTCGACCAGCCCCTCGAGGCCCACCACCGACCAGTGTTCTGCTGCCTTGGAAGCCCCCTGCCTGGGGGGTGCCTCAGAGCCCAACCGAGCGCTCTCCGAGGCCTGCTGACGCGGTGTCTGCTGCCGGGTCTGTTGCCGGCGCCGCCTTCGGGCGCCCCGTTCGCTTGAGGCCGACTCCTCCGGCCAGGAAGAGCACGGCCAGCAGGAGCAGGCCCTTGAGGACGTCCTGGCCGGCCAGGCTCCAGCCGAGCAGGTTGAGCAGGCCATCGAGCAGGATGAAGAACAGGGCCCCGCCCCACACGCCGGTGGGGACGGCACGGCCCCCCGAGATCAGGGTCCCGCCGATGACGACAACGGCGATCGAGTCGAGGAGGTAGTCGTTGCCCAGGTCGATGGTGGGGGCGATGTAGGAGGAGAGCAGCGCCCCGGCGAGCCCTGCGAGGGCGCCGCTGGTGAGGTAGGCGACGGCCACTGTCTGCCAGGAGCGCACGCCCGCGTATTCGGCCGCGCGGCGGGACTGGCCAACAGCCAGGAGCGAGCGCCCGTAGGTCGTGCGGTGCAGCACGAGCACGACCAGGACCGAGAAGGCGACGAGGCAGAGGGCGAAGACGGGGACGCCCCCCGGCGCCCAGTTCAGGAAACCGTGCAGGGCCGGGGACGGACCGCCCTGGAAGTTGTTGCCCAGCGTCTGGGTGAACGCTGTCGCGATCAGCCCCGATGCCAGGGTGGCCACGAGCGGGGGCATCCTGACCAGTGTGATCGCGATGACGCTGATGACGGCGATGCCCAGGCCTGTGGCGACGCCGGCCAGCAGTCCGATCAGCCAGGAGCCGGCGCTGTCCGTGGCGCTGATCGCCGTGAACCCGGCCAGGGAGAGGACCTGGCCGACGGAGAGGTCGATGTTGCCGGCGCCTGCGCTGATGACGAGCATCTGGCCGATGCCCACGAGCACCAGGTAGGGGGCGAGGGCGAAGGCGAACGAGAGGGTCGAGCCGCCTCCACGTCCGGCGAGGAACACGGTGAGGACGAAGACGACCGCTGCGAAGGCGAAGGACCACGTCCAGGGCGGCAGGGCACGGTTCAGGAGCTTCATTTGGCGATCCTTTCCACCAGGCGGCGTCCGGCCAGGGCGGCGATGACGATGAGGCCCTGGATGGCCGGCTGGATGTTCGAGGAGAGGTTGAGCAGGCTCAGAAGGACGGTGAGCATGCCCAGGGTGGCGGCGCCGAAGAGGGTTCCCCAGGCGACGGCCCGTCCGCCCGAGAACGTTCCTCCGCCGAGGATGACCGCGGCGACGCTGATCATGGTGTAGCCGTTGGCGGAGTTGGGGTCTCCGCCGCCGATCTGGGAGGTCAGGGACAGTCCGGCGAGCACGCCGAGGACGCCCACGGCGGTGTACGCCCCGACGCGCACTGCGAGGGTGGAGCTGCCGCCGCGGAGGAGGGCGGTTGGGTTGCTGCCGAGGGCGCGGAACTTCACGCCGGTCCCGGTCCGCTGGGTCAGCGCCCAGACACCGGCTGTGAGCACGACGGCGACGAAGACCGGCACGGGGATGAGGGGCAGGGACCAGAGGCTGTAGTCCGAGAGCCACCCGGGGGCGATCCCGCCCGGCGTGGGCAGGAGGAACAGGCCGATGCCGAGCCAGATGAACGACGCTCCGAGGGTTGCGACCAGGGAGGGGACGCCGCGCAGCTGCACGAGGGCTCCGAGGACGGCGTAGCCGGCGACGAGGCCGACGAGGACCAGGAGGCCGAGCAGCGGCGAGGTCGCCAGGAGGGTTGCACTGACGGCTGTGACCAGCCCGACGAACGCGCCGATGCTCAGGTCGATGTCGCCGATGGACATCATGACCATCTGGGCCAGGGCGGCCAGCACGAGCGGCACGATCGAGGAGAAGACGAGGGAGAGCCCGTCCACGGACCAGACGTTCGGCTGGATGGCCCCGCACGCGACCATGATCGCGGCCAGGGCGACGACGGTCGTCCCGGCGGGGGCGAGCCGGTACGCCGTCCCCTTCGGGAGCGCCACCCTGGTCTTGAGCACCCGTGCGGGCGGGGCGGTGAGCTGCTGGGCGGTCATGCTGTCTCCTTTGCATCTTCCTTGACGGCGAAGGACATGGCGATGATGCGGTCTTCGTCGATGTCGTCCCCGACGAGCTCTCCGGCGAGCCGGCCGGCCCGCAGGACGTAGACGCGGTCGCAGTGGGCCATCTCGGTGTTCTCGCTCGAGTACCAGATGATGGTGCGGCCTCGTTCGGCCTCGTCGCGGATGAGCCCGTACAGGTCGGCCTTGGTGTGCACGTCGACGCCCCGGAAGGGATCGTCCAGCAGGATGGTGTCCGCGTCCGAGGCGAAGGCGCGCGAGACGATCACCTTCTGCTGGTTGCCCCCGCTCAGGCTCGTGATCGCGGCGTGCGCCCCGCCGCGGATGGCGAGCCGGTCGACCCATCTGCCGACCAGGCCCGCCTCCTGGCCGGGCGAACGCACGCCGGCCTTGGAGTACAGCCTCATGGCCGAGATGGTGAGGTTCCCGGCGACGTCCCACAGCGGAAGGATCCCGGAGCGCTGCCGGTCCCCCGGGACGTACGCGCGGCGGCGGCCGATGCGGACGCCGCGGCTCCCGCGCCAGAGGCGTTCGAGGATCTCCTCCTGGCCCTGGCCCGCGATGCCGGCCAGCCCGATCACCTCCCCGGGGCGGGCGACGATCTCGGCCGCGGCCCCCTGCACCGTGGTCACGGGCACCCGTACCGTGGGGTCTCCGGTCGCGGCTGTGCTGGCACGGCGGACGATGTGGCGGGCCTCGATGTCCCCGCCCATCTCTGCGAACAGGCCGCTCTCGTCGATCGAGGCCGCGTCGTGCTCGGAGACCACCGCACCGTCCTTCAGGACCGCGACCCGGTGGCAGACCGAGAGCACCTCGTTGAGGCGGTGCGAGACCAGCACGACCGCGACGCCGTCCGCTGCGATGCGCCGGACGTAGGCGTACAGGGCATCGGCGGATTCGCGGGTCAGCGACTCGGTCGGCTCGTCGAGGATGAGCACCCTCAGGTCCTCGGCGACGACGGCGCGGGCGATCTCGACCATCTGCCGTGCGCCGATGGAGAGGCTGTCGACGTAGTCCCCGGGGTGGACGCCGTGGCCGGGGAAGATCTCGTCGAGCGCTGCGACCGCCTTCCCTGCCGCTGCCTGCCGCCAGCCGAGGCCCGGGAGCATCGAGGCGCTGGAGAGGTAGATGTTCTGGGCGACCGTCAGCTCGGGGGCCAGCGAGGTCTCCTGGTAGGCCATCCGCACGCATGCGAAGCCCTCGCGGGCGCGGCGGGGCTTGCCGCCGACCTTCACGCTGCCGGAATCGGCTGCTTCGATGCCGCTGATGACCCTCATCAGGGTGCTCTTGCCGGCTCCGTTGTGCCCGACGACGCCGAGGATCTCGCCGGGGGCGACCTCGAGGTCGACGCCGTTCAGCGCCAGGGTCGGGCCGTAGCGTTTGACTGCCGCGCTGATGCGGATGACGGGCTCGTCCGTCTTTCGGGGGCCTGCGGCGGCATGGGCGGCCGACCGGGCTCCTGTGCTGGTGTCTCTGGCCATGGACATGGTGCCTCTTCTTCGTAGGCTCTCTAGTTGGTGGGGATGGGCGGGGCGACCAACTGGTCGCCCTGCTTGGACAGGGCGATCTGCTGGTCGACGAGCTGCTGGGTCCACTGCCAGGAGGCGATCTGGTCCTGGCCGACGACCTTCAGCCACTGGTCGCGGGTCTGCTGGGTGATCTCCACGGAGGGGAATGTCGTGGTCTTGCTGACGTCCTTGCCGTGGTAGATGTCCAGGGCGGTGTACAGGGCGGCGACGGACTCGCCCGGGTCGGACATGATCGCCACCGATCCTGCCCCGACCTGGTTGCCCTTCCAGTAGCGCAGCGCCTGGCCGCTGGGCTCGAAGGTCACCGCGGGAATCGGCCGGCCGGCGGAGGCGAATGCCTGGGCGATGCCGAACCCGTCGCCGCAGCCGGCGACGCCGTCGACCTTGGGAAGGCTGGCGATCATCCCGAGCACCGCCTTCTGGGCCTCGGCGCTGCTGCAGTACCCGGTGTCGGTCCCGACGACCTTGATGCCCGGGTAGCCCTTCAGGACGTCCTTCTGCTCCGCGTAGTACTCGGCCTCGGGGGCCGAGCCCACGACCCCGCGCGAGATCAGCAGGTTGCCCTTGCCGCCCATGCCCTTCGCCACCGCCTCGGTGGCCGTCTTCGCCCACTGCGTGAAGCTGTCCGTCACCACGTAGGCGCACTTGGCGTCAGAACCGATGCCGCTGTCGAAGACCACGACCTTCACCCCCATGTTGCACGCCTGGTTGATCACGGGAACCAGCGCGGTGGGGGATGCCGGGTCGATCAGGAGGATGTCCGGCTTCGAGAGCAGGACGGTCTTGATCTGGGAGATCTGGTCGGTGGCCGAGTTGTTGCCGGGGGCGTTGGCAACCGTGAAGCTCTTGATCGTCCCGGCAGCCTGGGCCTGCTTGGCCGCGTTCTGGAAGTCGTCGATCATCGACTGACGCCAGGAGTTGCCGATGTAGGCGTTCGACAGGGCGACGGTAGGCGGCCCGCTCGCCCCGGCACTGCCGCCCGAGGCCCCGTTCGACCCTCCCTGGCCGCATGCGGCCAAGCCCGCGGCCATGAGCGCCGCGATGCCCGCCGTGGCTGCGAACCGCACAGTCTTGCGCATTCCGAATCTCCTTCGACTGGACGTGGGGGAAGTGGTTTCCGAGGGCCGCGCTGGAGCAGGCGATGGTTCGCCGGGCCTCTGGAGCTGGTGACCAGTATCACCACACTTTCCCATCCCAAGCAACCGGTTGACCAATCCGAACCTTCCGCCTACCTTGGATGGAGGCAGTTCGACGAGCAGCCCCCAGACCAGTTCCCAGGAGTCAGTGTGGACACCCCCACTTCCGTGGAGCGGTCGGCCGTCAAGAAGGTCGCCCTCCGCCTCGTGCCCTTCGTGGCGCTGATGTTCTTCATCAACTACCTCGACAGGACGGCGATCTCCTTCGCCGGCCCCAACGGGATGAACCACGACCTCGCCCTCTCAGCCGCGCAGTTCGGATTCGCCTCGGGCGTGTTCTTCATCGGCTACATCCTGCTCGAGGTGCCCAGCAACCTCGCGCTCCACCGGTTCGGCGCCCGCCGCTGGCTGGCACGCATCATGGTCAGCTGGGGCATCGTGGCCGCCCTCTTCACGTGGGTGCCCAACTCGGAGGGCCTGTACCTCCTGCGCTTCGCGCTCGGCGTCGCCGAGGCCGGCTTCTTCCCCGGGGCCATCCTGTTCCTGAGCCTCTGGGTCCCCGCGAAGCACCGGAGCAGGATCCTCGCCCTGTTCTACCTGGCCCAGCCGCTGACGACCGTGATCGGCGCGCCGCTGGCCGGCGCGCTCATGCAGCACGGCGTCTTCGGCCTCGAGGGCTGGCGCTTCATGTACCTCGCCGTCTCGCTCCCGGCGATCGCCATCGGCGTCCTGTGCTGGTTCTTCCTCTCCGACAGGCCGGGCCAGGCCAAGTGGCTCACGCCCGCCGAGAAGGAATGGCTCACGGCCACGCTCGCCAAGGAGGCGAAGACCTCGACCGCGGGCCAGCACGTCAGCGCATGGAAGGCACTCGGCAACGGCCGCGTGTGGACCCTCTCCCTCATCTACTTCGGCTTCATCTACGGCCTCTACGCGCTCGGGTTCTTCCTGCCGACGATCATCAAGGGCTTCGAGGCCCAGTTCGGCACCAGGTTCGACGTCTTCCAGCAGGGGCTCATCACCACGATCCCGTACCTCCCCGCCGCCGTCGTGCTCTGGCTCTGGTCCCGGGACGCCACACGCCGCGGCGTCAGGACCTGGCACATCGCGGTCCCGGCCGCCGTCGGCGGCGTGAGCATCCCCCTCGCCCTGGCGACGAACAACCCGGCCGCGACGGTCGCCGTCATCACCGTGACCGCGTGTGCGATCTTCGCGGCCCTGCCGAACTTCTGGACCGTCCCGACGCAGTTCCTCACAGGGGCTGCGGCGGCCGCAGGCATCGCGCTGATCAACACGGTGGGCAACATCGCCGGCTTTGCCGCCGGGTACGTCACCGGTGCGCTCAAGGACTGGACCGGAGGCTACCTCGTCCCGATGTCCGTGGTCGGCGGGTTCATGGTCCTCTCCGCGGTCCTCATGGTGGTGCTCGCCCGCCGCGGGGGCGCCGGGCGAGCGGCCTCCGAGGACGACGCCTCCGCGACGGCCGTCGCGCACTAGCCAGCTGCCTCTTCCCAACCTCTCAGCCATCGACGCCCCCAAGCAGGAGCCTCCCTATGACCCGCCTCTTCAATGACCCGGCCGCGTTCGCCGACGAGATGACCGAAGGCTTCGTCGCGAGCCACCGTCGCTGGGTGCGACGCGTGCCCGGCGGGGTCGCCCGGCGGACGGCGACCCGCGAGGGCGGGGCGGCGATCGTCGTCGGCGGCGGCTCGGGCCACTACCCCGCGTTCGCCGGGCTCGTCGGCCCGGGCCTGGCGCACGCCGCGGCGATGGGGAACCTGTTCGCCTCCCCCTCGGCGCAGCAGGTCCATTCGGTCGCGAAGTCTGTGGAGGCCGGCGGCGGCGTTCTGCTCGCGTACGGCAACTACGCCGGCGACGTCCTGCACTTCACCCAGGCCCAGGAGCGGCTGCGGGCCGAGGGCATCGACTGCCTGAGCATCGCCGTGACCGACGACGTCTCGAGCGCTTCCCTCGCCGAGAAGCACAAGCGCCGCGGCATCGCGGGCGACCTGACCGTGTTCAAGGTCGCCGGCGCCGCCGCAGAGGAGGGCCGGCCCCTGGCCGAGGTCCACGCCCTGGCCGTGAGGGCGAACGAGCGAACCCGCTCCCTCGGCGTCGCCTTCACCGGCTGCACCCTCCCGGGCGCCCGCGAGCCGCTGTTCACGGTCCCCGCGGGCCGCATGGCCGTCGGCATGGGCATCCACGGCGAGCCGGGCATCGGCGAACAGGACGTCCCGACGGCCGACGGGCTCGCCGAGCTGCTCGTCTCCCGGCTGCTGGACGAGGTGCCCGAGGGCGTTCGGGCGAGCGGCGCCAGAGTGGTGCCGATCCTCAACGGTCTCGGCGGGGTCAAGTACGAGGAGCTGTTCGTGGTCTACCGGCGGGTGGCCGAGCTGCTCGCCGAGGCCGGAATCGAGGCCGTGGATCCGCAGGTCGGCGAGCTCGTGACCTCCTTCGACATGGCCGGGACCTCCCTGACCCTGTTCTGGCTCGACGAGGAGCTCGAGAGGCTCTGGCTCGCCCCCGTCGACGCCCCCACGTTCCGCCGCGGCAGCGTCGAGGCCGAAGGCGATGTCCTCCCCGACGCAACCGCCGCCGCGGAGGCCGACGTCCCACCGTCGTCAGCTGAATCCCGTCAGTCCGCCGCCCGCGTCCTGGCCGCGCTCGAGGCCGCCCGCGCGACGATCGACGCGAACGCCGACGAGCTCGGCCGAATCGACTCCGTCGCCGGCGACGGCGACCACGGCATCGGGATGCAGCGCGGCGTCCATGCCGCCTACGACATGGCTCGGGACGGTGTCGCCCACGGCGCCGGGGCAGGCACCGCCCTCGTATGGGCCGGGGACGCCTGGGCCGACAAGGCCGGCGGCACCTCCGGCGCACTCTGGGGCATGGCCCTGCGCGCGCTCGGAGAGGCAGTGGGCGACGACGACGCCCCCGACGCCGCCCGCGTCGCAGCCGGCGTCGCAGCCGCAGCCGACGCGATCGTCGGCTTCGGCAAGGCCCAGATCGGCGACAAGACCCTCGTCGACGCCTTGCTCCCCTTCAGCAGCACGCTGACCCAGCGCGCCGCCTCAGCGGGGCTGGCCGGCGCCTGGGACGAGGCGGCCACGGCAGCCGAGCGCGCAGCCGCCGGCACGGCGAACCTGCTCCCCCGCATGGGCCGCGCCCGCCCGCATGCGGAGAAGAGCCTGGGCACCCCGGACGCCGGCGCGGTCTCCCTCGCCCTCGTGGTCCGGGCCGTCCACACGACCCTGACCAGGAACGAAGCACCGGAATGGAAGGAAGCAGAAGTATGAGCCAGAAGCTGAGGATCGTCGTCGGCTCCGATGACGCCGGCTACGAGTACAAGGAGGCCCTCAAGGCCGACCTCGAGGCCAGCGGGCTCGTCGAGGCCGTGGCCGACGTGGGCGTCGACGCCGAATCGCACACCCCCTACCCTTCGGTCGCGATCGCCGCCGCCGAGCTCGTCGCGGCAGGCAAGGCCGATCGCGCCCTGCTCGTGTGCGGCACCGGACTCGGGGTGGCGATCGCGGCGAACAAGGTCCCCGGCGTCCGCGCGGTGACCGCCCACGACCCGTTCTCCGTCGAACGCTCGGTCCTGAGCAACAACGCCCAGATCCTGTGCTTTGGCCAGCGAGTCGTCGGCCTCGAGCTCGCCCGACGCCTGGCCAAGGAATGGCTCGCCTACCGCTTCGATGAGACCTCGCCCTCGGCCGCGAAGGTCCAGATCCTGAAGGACTACGAAGGTGTCCCCTCGTCCTGCTGACACTTTTCCTGCCCGCACTGCTCCCGCCCGCACCGTGCTGGGCGTGAGCCTGAAGATGTACTTCGGCTACGAGCGCACCCTCGCCTGGTCACGGGCCGTCGCCGGGGCAGTCGCCGCGAACGCTGCGGCCCGCCGTGCGGTGGCCGAAGGCGAGGTCGAGCTGTTCGTCCTGCCCACCGCACCGGCCGTCCTCGCCGCCCGCGAGATCCTCGCCCCAGCCGGGATCGGCGTCGGCGGCCAGGACCTCTCCTGGGCCGATGCGGGCGCGTTCACCGGCGAGCTCAGCGGCGCCGTGCTCGCCGAGCTGGGCTGCGGCTATGCCGAGGTCGGGCACGCAGAGCGCCGCCGGCTCCTCGGCGAGGACGACGCCATGGTCGCCGCCAAGACCGCAGCCGCCCTGCGCAACGGCCTCACCCCCGTCCTGTGCGTGGGCGAGCCCGAGCGCGGAACCGCGGAGGACGCCGTCGAGCACTGCTGCCGCGAGCTCGCCGCCGTGGTGAATCCCCCGGGACTCGACGCCGCCCCAGCCGGACGCCTGATCCTCGCCTACGAGCCCCACTGGGCCATCGGCGCCCCGGAGCCCGCTTCCCCGGCGCACGTCTCCGCCGTCGCCGAGGGCCTGGCCGAGACCCTCGCGTCCCTCCCCGGGCGCGAGGGCAGCCAGGTCCTCTACGGCGGCAGCGCCGGACCGGGCCTGCTCGCCAGGCTCTCCCCCGCCGTCGCGGGCCTGTTCCTTGGCCGCTTCGCCCACGATCCGGCCGCCTTCGGCGCGGTCCTGGCCGAGGCCACCGCCCGCGCAGGGCAGGGGGCAGCGGCATGACCCGCCAAGGCAGCGTCGGCCAGGGCAGGATCGGCCTGAGCACCTACGCCCTGTTCTGGGAGCTCAGCGACCGGGTCCCGGACCCGCTGAGCCTCGCCGGCGCCGTCGACCGCGCGCGCGAGCTCGGGCTGGGCCTGCTGCAGATCTGCGACTACCCTCCGCTCGAGATCCTCGACGAGGTCGCGCTCAAGGAACTCCGCGGGCACGCCGACGCCCGGGGAGTCGCGCTCGAGGTCGGCACGAAGGGCATCCGCCCAGAGCGGCTCCGCCGCTTCCTGCGCATCGCCCAACTGCTCGGCGCGACCGTGGTGCGCAGCATGCTCAACACCCCGGACCCAGACATCTTCGCGGGCGCAGGCGAGATCGGGCACGCTCCCTCGGTGGCTGAGGCCGTGACGATCCTGCGGGAGCTGATCGGCGAGTACGAGGAAGCAGGGGTCAGGCTTGCCCTCGAGACCTACGAGCAGGTCCCCACCGCCGACCTCCTCGCCGTCGTCCGCGCCGTGGGGAGCCCGAACCTGGGGGTCTGCTCCGACCCGGCCAACAGCGTCGCGGCGCTTGAGAACCCGCGCGCCGTGGTCGAGGCCGTGGCCCCGTACGTGCTGAACATGCACGTCAAGGACTTCGCCTTCCGCCGCCAGGACGGCTGGGTCGGGTTCGTCTACTCGGGCGCCCCGATGGGCGAGGGCCTCCTCGACTATGACCACATGGCCGCCGCGATCCGACCGGCCGAGAAGAACATCAACCAGATCATCGAACACTGGCTGCCCTGGCAGGGCTCCCCCGAGGAGACCCTCGCCGCCGAGCGCCGGTGGACCGACCAAGCCATCGAATATCTGAGGAGCAAGGGAAATGACTGAGCAAGCAAACGGAACCGCCGAGCAGCTGACCGTCGCCGTGATCGGGGCCGGAGGGAAGATGGGGCTCCGGGTCTCGGCCAACCTGCAGAAGTCCGAGCACACCGTCTACTACAGCGAGAACTCCCCCGCCGGGCAGGAGCGCGTGCGCGGCTTCGGCCGCGACATCACCCCCACCGAGGAGGCGATCAAGGACGCCGACGTCGTCATCCTCGCCGTGCCCGACGTCGTCCTGGGCAAGGTCTCCGAGGGCGTCGTGCCGCAGCTGAAGCCCGGCGCGATCCTGCTGACCCTCGACCCGGCCGCCGCCTACGCCGGCCTTCTCGCCCAGCGCGAGGACGTCGTCCAGGCCGTCGCGCACCCGTGCCACCCCTCGGTGTTCCTCGAGCGCACCACGAAGGAGGAGTGGGCCGACACCTTCGGCGGCGCCGGCGCACCGCAGAACGTCGTCGCCGCGATCGACGACGACGCCCCCGCCAATGCGCGCGAGCGCGCCGAGGCCGTCATCCGGACCATGTACGCCCCTGTAATCGACGTCCACTGGGTGACCGTCTACCAGCTCGCCGTCCTCGAGCCCACCCTCGTGGAGACCGTTGCCTGCATGATCGGGACCCTGCTGAACGAGGCACTGCACGAGACCGTCCACACTGTCGGCGTCCCCGAGGAAGCGGCCAAGGCCATGCTCTTCGGCCACACCCAGATCGCCCTTACCAACGCCCTCCGAGGATCCAACCCCTTCTCCGAAGCCTGCGAAATCGCGATCCAGTACGGCAAGCGGAGCATCATCAAGGACGACTGGAAGAAGATCTTCCAGGACACCGAACTCGACACCGTCATCGCCGAGATGCTCAAGCTCGACAAGGTCAAGCGCTAGCCGACTGCCCGACTGTCTGGCGGAGGCCGTCACCGAGGGCCTCCGCCAGACAGTCCCGGCCCAGGGCTCTCGGGCACTCCGTCGCCGACGAGGGCTGAGGGACCACCGGGGCCGCCTCCGCTAGCGCTAGAAGGGCTCCTCTCCCCGCGGGCGTCTCAAAGGAGCAAGCATGCATACTGCCGAAGCCCGTCGATCCGAACCCGCATGGCTGGATCTGCCCACTCTGGGAGCCGAACGAGGCGTGCCTGCCGCGCTTCCCCAGGAGCCGCGCCTGCGGATCGAGCAGCGCCGCGAGCTGGAGGTGCGCCTCGATGACGCTGTCGAGATGCTGCTCGGCTCCGCCCTTGCCCGAGGTGACCGTGGCATCCGGGGGTAATCCGGCACTCGGCACACGACTTCACTGTGAAGCTCGACCCTGCCGTCCCTTACGGGATCCGCCAGGAAGAACAGGCCTGGTAGAGCGCGATGACAGGGAGCGAGGCCAGTCGTTCTCTGACCCCGAATCTGCAACCTGATCGACAGCCCCCTGAACTGAAGGAGATGACCATCCGTGACGCCGCCTGCTGTGGATGTTGAAGAACTGACGTGGACTGACGTTGACCGCAAGGCGGTGGACACGATCCGCGTGCTGGCGGCCGATGCGGTGCAGAAGGTCGGCAACGGGCACCCGGGCACGGCGATGAGCCTGGCGCCGGCGGCGTACCTGCTGTTCCAGAAGCTCATGCGCCACGACCCGGCGGACCCCCGGTGGATCGGCCGGGACCGGTTCATCCTCTCCCCCGGGCACTCCTCCCTGACCCTCTACATCCAGCTGTTCCTGGCCGGGTACGGGCTCGAGGTCGAGGACCTGGCCGCGCTGCGCACCTGGGGCTCGCTCACCCCGGGCCACCCCGAGTACGGGCACACCAAGGGAGTGGAGATCACGACGGGCCCGCTCGGGCAGGGCCTGGCGTCCTCGGTCGGCTTCGCCTACTCGCAGCGCCGCGAGCGGGGCCTGTACGACCCGAAGGCTCCCGAGGGCCAGTCGCCGTTCGACCACACCGTGTGGGTCATCGCCTCCGACGGCGACCTGCAGGAGGGCGTGACCTCCGAGGCCTCCTCGCTCGCCGGGCACCAGGAGCTCGGCAACCTCGTGGTGATCTACGACGAGAACCACATCTCCATCGAGGACGACACCGACGTCGCGTTCACCGAGGACGTCCTCAAGCGCTACGAGGCCTACGGCTGGCACACCCAGCGCGTGGACTGGACCGCCGGCGGCGAATACAAGGAAGACGTCCAGGGCCTCTACCGGGCGCTGCTGGCTGCCAAGGCCGAGACCGGCCGCCCCTCGATCATCTCGCTGCGGACCATCATCGGCTGGCCCTCCCCGACGAAGCAGAACACGGGCAAGATCCACGGCTCGGCCCTGGGCGCCGACGAGGTCGCGGCCCTGAAGCAGGTCCTGGGCTTCGACCCCGAGAAGTCGTTCGACGTCGACCCGGAGGTCCTCGAGCACACCCGCGGCGCCATCGAGCGCGGCCGCGAGGAGCATGCCGCGTGGCAGGAGTCCTTCGACGCCTGGGCCGCCGCCAACCCCGAGGCCGCGAAGCTGCACGAGCGCATCGAGGCCCGCCGCCTGCCCGAGGGCTGGGAGGAGTCCCTCCCCGAGTTCCCCGCGGGCAAGGACGTCTCCACCCGCGCCGCGTCGGGCAAGGTCCTCAACGCCATCGGCCCGGTCCTGCCCGAGCTGTGGGGCGGCTCGGCCGACCTCGCCGAGTCGAACAACACCACGATCGAGGGCTCTCCCTCGTTCATCCCGGCCTCCCGCTCGACCGCCGCCTGGAAGGGCAACCCCTACGGCCGGGTGCTGCACTTCGGCATCCGCGAGCATGCCGCGGCCTCGATCGTCAACGGCATCACCCTGGGCGGGAAGACGCGCGCCTTCTCGGGCACCTTCCTGATCTTCTCCGACTACCAGCGCCCCGCCATCCGCCTCTCGGCGCTCATGGGCATCCCCTCGACCTACGTGTGGACCCACGACTCGATCGGCCTCGGCGAGGACGGCCCGACCCACCAGCCGGTCGAGCAGCTCGCCTCGCTGCGCGCGATCCCGAACCTCGACGTCGTCCGCCCGGGCGACGCGAACGAGGTCGCCGTAGCCTGGAAGACCATCCTCGAGCGCACCTCGAACCCGGCCGGGATCGTCCTGACCCGCCAGAACCTCCCGACCTGGGACCGCGGCGAGGGCGGCTTCGGCTCCGCGGCAGGGGTCGCGAAGGGCGGCTACATCCTCGCCGAGGCCCAGCGCGACGGGGCCGACGTCACCCCGGACGTGATCCTCATCGGCACCGGCTCCGAGGTCCAGCTCGCCGTCGCCGCCCGCGAGGCGCTCGCCGCGGAGGGCATCGCCGCCCGCGTCGTGTCGATGCCCTGCGTCGAGTGGTTCAGGGCGCAGGACCCCGAATACCGCGAGTCCGTCCTGCCCGCGTCCGTGAAGGCCCGCGTCTCCGTCGAGGCCGGCCTCGCCCTCGGCTGGGCCCAGTTCGTCGGCGACGCCGGCCGAAGCATCAGCCTCGAGCACTACGGCGCCTCCGCGGACTACAAGACCCTCTTCACCGAGTTCGGCATCACCTCGGAGGCAGTCACCCTCGCCGCCAAGGATTCAATCGCCGCCGCCCGGTAGGAGGACGGAGCCCAACGGGAGGAGGCCGATGCCCTCTTGCGAGCGCTTCCGCTCATCCCTGGTTCCCAACACTAGGCTTTGCTGATGGAGACCCAGGGGAGCCTCGTGAGCGGAGTCCTCCTGCGCCTCCTGGATGCCGAGGACGCCGGCCCTATGGCTGAGGCCTACTCCGTGAACCGGACGCACCTCGCGCCTTGGGAGCCGGAGCGCCCGGAGGAGCACTACACCGAGGAGGGGCAGAAGCACGCCATCGCCCACAGTCTCGGGGAGCTCGTCCGGGGAACCGAGCTGCCGCTGGTCCTGGTCGAGGACGGCACCATCGTCGGCAGGGCCACCCTCTCCTCGATCGTGCGCGGCGCCTTCCAGAAGGCGCACCTCGGGTACTGGATCGCCGAGCGCGCCCAGGGGCGCGGGATCATGACCGAGGCGGCCGCAGCCGTTGTGGAGAT
This sequence comes from Sinomonas terrae, assembly GCF_022539255.1. Taxonomy (NCBI): domain Bacteria; kingdom Bacillati; phylum Actinomycetota; class Actinomycetes; order Micrococcales; family Micrococcaceae; genus Sinomonas; species Sinomonas terrae. The sequence continues at coordinate 1,859,941 of NZ_JAKZBV010000001.1, read as the reverse complement.
CGCCCGGGACATTTTGGGCTGCACCGCATCGAGGCCGCGACGCTCCCCCGCAACCTGCCCTCTCAGCGGGTGCTGGCCAGGAACGGCTTCCAGTGCTACGGGCTCGCCCGCGACTACCTGAAGATCGCGGGGTCCTGGCAGGACCACCGCATGCACCAACGGATCCTCTGACGCCGGAGGCGGGGCTATCGCCTCAGCCGCACCAGATGTCTCCGGCGCAGAGGCGGGCGATCTGCTCCAGGGCAGTCTCCTCGCTCATCCCTGCTTTCAGCAGTGCCCGGAGCATCCCGTTCTGGCGCCTCCCCAACTGGGGATCCTCCGGGTGCCCGGCCAGCCCCGGCCTGCCGTGTGCGGCGGACCGGGATCCGACGATGATCTCCATTGATTCATCCTCGCTTCCTTGTGTGGACGGCACGTCACCCCTGCTGCCGCGGACCGGTACCAGCTCCGATTGCAGGAGACCTGATCCCGGCCGATGCTCTTGGCGGGGTCGGTCGCGACGCAGGCCGGGGCATCAGGTGCCCCGCTCTGCGTGATGACCGCCACATGAAAGTAGCATCCGGTCTGCCATGTGCCCAGCCCCGGGTGTTCGCCCAACGCGAAGCCCTCCTGCGGCCCGCAGGCGGAGCCCCGGCCGGCCGGTGATGGCCTCAGCTGACGCCAATGCCGGCGCGGAGGACGGCCTTGCGGAGATCGCGGTCCAAGGCGGAGGAGGCCTGGCCCTGGACCGTGCAGGCTGGCCGATCGCGTTCGAGGAAGGCGGCTCCAACATGAACTGGTCGCAGAAGTTGGACAGAAAGATCTAGCTCTGGCTTTTGCGGGACGATCATCCAAAGGAGAGCCCGGGTCCCATACCCAGGGGAATATACGATCAAAAGGGAGTCGCTATTCGTGAGGCCGCCCACCCCGGCAGGGAGTTGGGCACTAGCATTGATGCATGGCTGCCAGCCGCAATCCGCTCGATGACCTGCGCGGAACCCTCAGCTATCTGGCCGATCAGCTCAAGCTGCCCGGTTCGGAGCGTGTCGACGAGCTGGTCGGCGACCTCATCGGTGCCAGGCCCGGGCCGGGCCGGCCGCTGTCCGAGGTGCAGGCCGAGCTCGACGCGCTGGTCGGGCTGGAGACCGTGAAGGAACAGGTGCGGGCCCTGGTCGCACTGCTCCAGGTCCAGGCCCGCCGCAAGGCGCACGGCCTGCCGGAGGTGGCCACATCACAGCATCTGGTGTTCCTCGGAAACCCGGGCACGGGGAAGACCACCGTGGCGCGGCTCCTGGCCGAGATGTACCGCGCGGTCGGCCTGCTGCAGAAAGGCCACTTGGTCGAGGTCGACCGTTCGGGCCTGGTGGGGCAGTACGTCGGTGCGACCGCCATCAAAACGGACCGGGTGGTCCGGCGGGCGCTGGACGGCGTGCTGTTCATCGACGAGGCCTACGCGCTGGCCCCGGAGGACGGTCGGATGGACTTCGGCCCCGAGGCGATCGAGGTCCTGCTCAAGCGGATGGAGGACCACCGCCACCATCTGGTCGTGATCGTGGCCGGGTACCCGCGGCTGATGGAGTCCTTCCTGCTCTCGAACCCCGGACTGCGCTCCCGGTTCGCCCGCGAGATCACGTTCCCCGACTACTCGGTCGACGAGCTCCAGACGATCTTCCACCAAATGCTGGCCCAGCACGAGTACACGCTGGGGCCGGGTGCGGACGAGATGCTGCGCTGCATCTTCACTGGGCTCCACGCGGGAGAGGACTCCGGCAACGCACGATTCGCCCGTACGCTGTTCGAGCAGGCGCTCAACCGCCAGGCGTTGCGGCTCTCCCGCGACGAGGAACAAAGCCTCGAAGCGCTCGACCGCGAGGCCGTCACGACACTCACCGCCGACGACCTCGAGGAGGCCGCGCTGGCCCTGGGCGTGGAGCCGGAACCGGATCCGACCCCGGAGCCGGAGCAGCCACGCGGCTGGCGCCGCTGGCTGGCCTGACCGCATCCGCGGCGGCAGCCAGGCGAATGCCCGCTCCGCCCCCCGGGGCGGGTGAAAGCACAGCTTCTTACGGCCCTAGACACTGGGCAGTTACATCAATAGCCGCCCTCGGCGAAGCCGAACTTGGACGGGTACCGCAGTCCCGAGGAGCGGTGCCGGTGTCGGGGTCGCCTCGGTGCAAATCCACTGGTCGACCTTGGTCGTGACACGTCGCCTAGCCAACCCCATTCCCGATCCATCCCATCAACCGGCGCCCAGGGCGCGGGGCTCGTCGATGAAATCGTCTCAGCCGATCCCCCCTGCCCCCGCACTCGGGGGTGGGTGAAGGTCGACGACCGCGACACACAAGACCCTGTTCGGCAGATGCTGGGCCAATAGCATCCATCGAAGGCTTTCGCGGCGGTTCCATGCGAGGTCTCGAGTCAGCCGCGGGCTGGACTTGTCGGCAGATCGATACCGTGGCGCAAATTTCCGGAGATAAGGTCAGGTTGCCGCGGGCCTCGTCCAGCCCATCGCATGACGCCGGATCTCCCAGAAGGCGAAAACGCGTCAGCGGGGGTCACCCCTCTGACAGAGGCACGTGCCCCGGCGGCTGCCGCTTCCAAATAAAGAATATGGACGGCCTATCTGCCAAAACTTGCAGATAGGCCGTCCATTTCCGGCAGATAGATGCTCAGACTTGCAACTAGACCTCTGCCGCCCTTCACGGGCGCCGGGCTGAGATCACTCTCAGAAGTCCCAGTCCTCATCCTCCGTATTCACGGCCTTGCCGATCACATAGCTCGACCCCGACCCCGAGAAGAAGTCGTGGTTCTCGTCAGCATTCGGTGAAAGAGCCGAGAGGATCGCCGGATTCACATCAGTCACCGAAGACGGGAACATCGCCTCATACCCAAGGTTCATGAGCGCCTTGTTCGCGTTGTAGTGCAGGAACTTCTTGACGTCCTCGGAAAGCCCAACGGGGTCGTAGAGGTCGTGGGTGTACTGGACCTCGTTCTCGTAGAGCTCGAAGAGCAGCTCGAACGTGTAGTCCTTGATTTCCTGGCGCTTCTCCTCGGAGACCTTCTCAAGGCCCTTCTGGAACTTGTAGCCGATGTAGTACCCGTGAACGGCCTCATCCCGAATGATGAGGCGGATGAGGTCCGCGGTGTTCGTGAGCTTCGCCCGCGACGACCAGTACATGGGCAGGTAGAAGCCCGAGTAGAAGAGGAAGCTCTCCAGCAGGGTCGAGGCGACCTTCCGCTTCAGGGGCTCGTCGCCACGGTAGTAGTCCATGACGATGTGGGCCTTGCGCTGGAGGTTCTCGTTCTCGAGGCTCCACCGGAACGCGTCGTCGATCTCCTTCGTCGAGCACAGCGTCGAGAAGATCGACGAGTAGCTCTTCGCATGGACCGACTCCATGAACGCGATGTTCGTGTAGACGGCTTCCTCGTGCGGCGTGACAGCGTCCGGAATGAGCGACACCGCCCCGACGGTCCCCTGAATGGTGTCGAGCAGAGTGAGCCCCGTGAACACGCGCATGGTGAGCTGCTGCTCCTGCGGGGTCAGCGTCGCCCAGGACTGGACGTCATTCGAGAGCGGCACCTTCTCGGGCAGCCAGAAGTTGTTCACGAGGCGGTTCCACACCTCGACGTCCTTGTCGTCCTGGATGCGGTTCCAGTTGATCGCTTGGACGTGGTCGAGGAGCTTGAGCTTCTCGGGGGTCATGGGAGGTCCTTCCGAACGAAGTGGGAGTAAGCAATCACTAGAGCATGCAGCTGACGCAACCCTCCACCTCGGTCCCCTCAAGGGCGAGCTGGCGGATCCGGATGTAGTAGAGCGTCTTGATGCCCTTGCGCCACGCGTAGATCTGCGCCTTGTTCACGTCGCGCGTCGTCGCCGTGTCCTTGAAGAACAGCGTGAGCGAAAGGCCCTGGTCCACGTGCTGCGTAGCGGCGGCGTACGTGTCGATGATCTTCTCGTAGCCGATCTCGTACGCGTCCTGGTAGTACTCCAGGTTGTCGTTCGTCAGGTAGGGCGCCGGGTAGTAAACACGCCCGATCTTGCCTTCCTTGCGGATCTCGATCTTCGACGCCACAGGGTGAATCGACGACGTCGAGTTGTTGATGTAGCTGATCGAGCCCGTCGGCGGGACCGCCTGAAGGTTCTGGTTGTAGATGCCGTGCTTCATGACCGAAGCCTTGAGCTCCCGCCAGTCGTCCTGGGTCGGAATGTGCACCTTGGCATCCGCGAAGAGCTGACGGACCTTGTCTGTCTCCGGCACCCACTCCTGCTCGGTGTACTTGTCGAAGAACTCCCCCGACGCGTACTTCGAGTTTTCAAACCCACCGAACGGAGCCCCGTGCTCCTGCGCGAGCAGGTTCGAGGCCCGCAGCGCGTGGAACAGCACGGTGTAGAAGTAGATGTTCGTGAAGTCGAGGCCCTCTTCGGAGCCGTAGTGCACGCGCTCACGAGCGAGGTACCCGTGCAGGTTCATCTGGCCGAGGCCGATCGCGTGCGACTTCGCATTGCCCTCGGCCACGGAAGGCACCGACTGGATGTAGCTCATGTCCGAAACGGCAGACAGGGCGCGGATCGCGGTCTCGATCGAGAGGCCGAAGTCCCCCGAGTCCATCGTCTTGGCGATGTTCATGGACCCGAGGTTGCAGGAGATGTCCTTGCCCACCTGGGCGTAGGTGAGGTCCTCGTTGTACAACGACGGCGATGAGACCTGGAGGATCTCCGAGCACAGGTTGCTCATGGTCACCTTGCCGGCGACGGGGTTCGCTCGGTTCACCGTGTCCTCGAACATGATGTACGGGTAACCCGACTCGAACTGGATCTCCGCGAGCGTCTGGAAGAATTCGCGCGCGTTGATCTTCGTCTTCTTGATCCGCGAATCGTCGACCATGTCGTAGTACTTCTCGGTTACGGAGACGTCCGAGAACGGCACACCGTAGACCCGCTCGACGTCGTACGGGGAGAACAGGTACATGTCCTCGTTGCGCTTCGCGAGCTCGAACGTGATGTCCGGGATGACGACGCCGAGGGAGAGCGTCTTGATCCGGATCTTCTCGTCCGCGTTCTCGCGCTTCGTGTCGAGGAAGCGGAAGATGTCCGGGTGGTGCGCATGCAGATACACGGCACCGGCGCCCTGACGAGCGCCGAGCTGATTCGCATATGAGAACGAGTCCTCGAGCAGCTTCATGACGGGAATGACGCCAGAGGACTGGTTCTCGATCTGCTTGATCGGTGCGCCGTGCTCGCGGATGTTCGTGAGCGAGAGGGCAACCCCGCCGCCTCGCTTGGAGAGCTGAAGCGCAGAGTTGATGCCGCGGGCAATCGACTCCATGTTGTCCTCGATGCGCAGGAGGAAGCACGAGACGAGTTCGCCGCGCTGCTTCTTCCCCGCATTGAGGAATGTCGGCGTCGCGGGCTGGAAGCGGCCGGCGACGATCTCGTCGACGAGCTGGGTCGCGAGCTTCTCATCGCCGCGCGCGAGGTGGAGCGCCACCATGCAGACGCGGTCCTCGTAGCGCTCGAGGTACCGCTTACCGTCGAAGGTCTTGAGGGTGTACGACGTGTAGAACTTGAAGGCACCGAGGAACGTCTCGAACCGGAACTTCTTCTTGTACGCGCGGCTGAACAGCTCGCGGATGAAGTTCATCGTGTACTGGTCGAGCGTCTCGCGCTCGTAGTAGTCGTGCTTGACGAGGTACTCGAGCTTCTCGTCCAGATCGTGGAAGAACACCGTGTTGGTGTTGACGTGGTCGAGGAAGTACTGGCGCGCTGCATACCGATCGGCTTCGAACTGGATCTTGCCGTCGTCCCCGTACAGATTCAGCATCGCATTGAGCTCGTGGTAGCCCAGGCCCTTGAACTTCGCGGGCAATTCCTTCGAATCCTTGGCCTTAGCGTCCACAGCCGCTAGCGCCGGTTCTGCGACAGTCGTGTCCAAAATGCGTCCAATCCTTCGGTGACCCGGGCGACGTCGTCCGTCGTTCCCATGAGTTCGAATCGGTAGAGGTGGGGCACTTTGCACTTCACGGCGACGATGTCACCGGCTGCGCAGTAGTTGTCCCCGAAATTCGTGTTGCCCGCGCCGATGACCCCCCGGATGAGGGACCGATTCTGCGGATCGTTGAGGAACCTGATGACCTGCTTCGGCACCGAACCCGCGCCCCCGGTCCCGCCATACGTCGGGACGACCAGGACAAACGGCTCCGTCGCGCGGAGCGGCTGGTCGGTCGGGTGGAGCGGGATCCGTTCGGCCTCGAGGCCGAGCTTGCCCACAAAGCGATGGGTGTTGCCGGAGACAGAGGAGAAGTAGATGAGTCGGCTCGAGACGAGGCGGGGCTCGGGCTGCGCGCCCGGCGCGTCAGCGCCTGCCGCGGCCGTGACCAGAGAGGTCACCTCAGCACCCCCTGCAAGAGAAACGGACGACGGCGCGTCAGGCCACCGATGCGGACGGGTCCGCCGTCTGGGCGAGCTCTTCGATCTTGTCGGGACGGAAGCCCGACCAGTGGCCACCATCGGTCACGACAACGGGAGCCTGCATGTAGCCCATGGCCTTGAGGCGCTCGAGCGCGTCAGGGTTCTGGGTCACGTCAACGCTCTGGTAGGCAATGCCCTTCTTGTCCAGTGCACGGTAGGTGGCATTGCACTGCACGCACGCAGGCTTCGTGTAGACCGTGACGTTCATGGTTCCTTCCCTCCTGGAAGACTTGCTGGCTTCGGCCCATTTCTGGGCCCCCCATTTGGCCGGCGGCCTTCCCCAATGGATCGGACTGCCTCGGCGTGACTCGATACTACATGTAGTGGTCGGCGCCGCTGTGAACCCCAAGATGATGTCTTACAAGTATGTCATTCATCACGCGTCGAGTCCACACTTCCTACACAGTTAACGCACCGTCCGAGCCGCGAAATTCCGCCATTCACGTGACCTTGTCCACAGGATGTGGAGCGCTGGATGCACACCCCGAAAAAACTGCGTGTCGCCCAGCGTCGGCGTGTCGCATCCGCGATTCAAGACCGGGTTCCCCGGCGTCCCACGTGCCGTACGCTGAATGCGGGCCCCGTGATCGAGAGAGGAGGCCGCCGTGGTTAACCCCATCCACCTTCAGACCCTCCTCGAGGTGGTGCGGCAGGGCTCCTTCGCCGCCGCAGCCCATCGCCTCGGGTACACAGCCTCCGCGGTCTCCCAGCAGATGGCAGCCCTCGAGCGGGAGACGGGAGTCCAGCTGTTCATCCGCTCGGCCAAGAGCGTCGTGCCAACGGAGGCCGCCGCCGTCATGACCCGGCACGCGACCAAGGTGCTCACTGACATCGACGCGCTCAAGGCGGCGACCGCGCGCGCGGCCGAAGCCGCCGCACGCCAGCTCCGGCTCGGCATCTTCCCCAGTCTCGCTACCTACGTCCTCCCAGGCGTCCTGAGGAACGAACGATGGCGCCACCTCGGCCTAGACCTCCATGTCGCCGTCGCCGAACCCGGCGAAACGATCCGCGGCCTTCTCGCGGGAGGCGAGCTCGACGTCGTCCTCGTCTACCAGGTGGGCCAGAGCGGGCTCGCGTGGCCGCACACGATGGACCGCCAATGGATCGGCGACGATCCATTCTGCGTAGTCCTCCCCGCCTCGTGGGGCATCGCCAACGGAGCGCAGGTCACGGCCGCCCAGCTCGGTGGCATGCCGTGGATAGTCCATCACCCGGGCACTAGCGACGCGGCCGTCATCGACCGTCTCTTCGCGAGCTGCGGGCTCGAACCCCGCGTCGTCGCCTACAGCGACGACTTCAACGCAAGCCTGGGGCTCACCTCTGCGGGTCTCGGAGCCGCCCTCGTCCCAGAGCTCGCCCTCCAGTCGCGGCCGGAAGGCATCGTCGTCGTCGATGTCCCGGAGATCCGGCTCGCGCGCAATATCTTCGCGCTGCGCCCGGGTGGCAGCACGGATCCCCAGACCGGCCTCTTCCTGGATCTCGTCGCAGAGACGCTCAAGTCCCTCCCACCCCGGGGCCCCGGCGCGGCGCGCCGCTGAACGGCCCAGACCGCGCAACCGGCCCTACTCTGGGCACCGTGGCCACTGCTTACATCGGCGTCTCCGGCTGGCGCTACTCAAGCTGGCGCGGCGACTTCTATCCGCACGGCCTCCGCCAGAGGGACGAACTTGCCTACGCAGCGGAACGAATGTCCTCCGTCGAGCTCAACGGCTCCTTCTACTCGCTCCAGCGCCCCTCGTCCTACGAGACCTGGCGCGATGCCACGCCCGAAGGCTTCGTCTTCGCCGTAAAGGGCGGCCGTTTCATCACCCACATGAAGCAGCTGCGTGACGTCGAAACAGCGCTGGCCAACTTCTTCGCTTCGGGAGTGCTCGCGCTCGGGGGCAAGCTCGGCCCGATCCTGTGGCAGCTCCCGGAGCGCATGGCCTTCGACGAGGAAGTCCTCTCGGGGTTCTTCGACCTGGTCCCCCGCTCGGCGTCGTCGGCCGCCGCTCTCGCCCAGCGACACGACGACAAGGTGCCGGAGCAGCGGGCGTTCCTCGATGTTCTCGCCGAGGTGCCGCTGCGCCACGCGCTCGAGCCACGGCACGAGAGCTTCGACACTCCCGCCGCACGGGCCTTCCTCGCGGAGCGGGAAATCTGCACGGTGATCGCGGACAGCGCCGGCCGGTGGCCCGTACTCCATGACGAGACCGCGGACTTCCGCTACGTGCGGCTCCATGGCGAGGCCAGGCTGTACGGCGGCGGCTACACCGAAGCCTCGCTCGACCGGTGGGCCGAGCGGGTGAGGGCTTGGCTCGACGACGGCCTCGACACCTACGTCTACTTCGACAACGACGCCGACGGGCGTGCCCCGCACGATGCCGTGAATCTGCTCGCGCGGCTTGCCTGAGAGGACTATGTTTTTCTCATGGAGACGGCAGTCAGCCGGCATTTCGGGGAAATTGCCCTCACGCCGGTGGGGCAACGGATCATCTCGGGCCTGTACGAGCACGACGGCGTGCCGATCCCGCTGGACCTCAGCATCGGCGAGCACGATCGGATCGACGAGGCGTGCCTCCACAAGGTGGACTACCGGCTGCGCTTCCTCCCCGAACTCATCGACGCGGCTCGCGAACGCATCGTCCTCGACCTCCAGGACGACGATTCCCCGGCCGTCGAATACCGGCACTTCCATTGCCAGAACCTGAGCGACGGAAGGGTCCGGGAGCTTTTCGGGGTCACTTCACAGGACGAGGTCGACGGCGAACGGTTCGTCCAGGCGCTGCGGCTCACCAAGGTCGGGATCTTCCCGGGCCAGCCGGAGCGGTATTTCGTGCTTGGCTTCACCCTCGGCGAGGGCTTCACTGACGAGGTGCTCCTCGCGGCTGCCGACGAGGACGGCGTCGTCGACGACGAAGTCGAGTGGGATTAGCCACCTGGCCACTCGACGCAAAAGAGCTGGCCACTCGTCTTCCGACGAGTGGCCGGCTTTCTACAGACGAGTGGCCAGCTTTCTACAGACGAGTGGTCACTTAGGCCTTCGCGGCGAGCACTCCGCGCGCAGCCTTCGCAGCCTCCACGAGGTTCCGCAGGGAGGCCTCGGTCTCCGCGTAGCCGCGGGTCTTGAGGCCGCAGTCCGGGTTCACCCAGAGCTGGCGCGACGGCACGTGGGCGACCGCCGTCTTGAGCAGCTCCTCGATCTCCTCCTGCGACGGGACGCGCGGCGAGTGGATGTCGTAGACGCCCGGGCCGACGCCGCGGCCGAAGCCGTGCGTCTCGAGGTCGTTGACGACCTCCATCCGGGAGCGAGCGGCCTCGATCGAGGTCACGTCAGCGTCGAGGCCGTCGATCGCGTCGATGATCACGCCGAACTCCGAGTAGCACAGGTGCGTGTGGATCTGGGTCGCATCTGCGGCGCCCGCGGTCGCAAGACGGAACGACTTCACCGACCAGTCGAGGTAGGCCGGCTGGTCTGCGCGGCGGAGCGGGAGCAGCTCGCGCAGCGCCGGCTCGTCGACCTGGATGACCTTGATGCCGGCGGTCTCGAGGTCCGCGATCTCGTCGCGGAGCGCGAGGGCGACCTGGTTGGCGGTCTCCGCGAGAGGCTGGTCATCACGCACGAAGGACCACGCAAGAATGGTCACCGGCCCGGTGAGCATGCCCTTGAGCGGCTTCTCCGTGAGCGACTGCGCATACTCGGCCCACGGCACGGTGATGGGGGCCGGGCGGGAGACGTCGCCCCACAGGATCGATGGGCGCGTGCAGCGCGAGCCGTACGACTGGACCCAGCCGTGGACCGTGACGTCGAAGCCGTCGAGGTTCTCGGCGAAGTACTGGACCATGTCGTTGCGCTCGGGCTCGCCGTGCACGAGCACGTCGAAGCCGAGCTCCTCCTGGAGGTCGATGACGCGCTTGATCTCGTCCTTCATGAGCCGCTCGTACTCGGCCGCGTCGATGGCTCCCTTGTTCAGGCGGGCGCGGGCCCCGCGAACCTCCGAGGTCTGCGGGAACGAGCCGATCGTCGTCGTCGGCAGCGGCGGCAGGTGCAGCTCCGCGTCCTGCGTCGCGGCACGGACTGCGTAGTCGGAGCGGGAGAAGTCCGCCGCGGTCAGCGCAGCCGTGCGCTGCCGCACCTCAGGGCGGCGGACCCCGGGGGCCTGGGCCCGGGAGGCGATGATCCGGGAGGCCTCATCGATGGCGGCACGGGCGGCCTCGGGCTGGCTGAGATAGGTCGCGAGCGTCACAACCTCGCCGACCTTCTGGTCCGCGAACGCGAGCCAGCTGCGGAGGTTGGCGTCGAGCTGGGTCTCCTCCTCGACGTCGTGCGGGACGTGGAAGGCCGACGTCGACGTGCCGACGGCGGTCTGAACGCTGGCGGAGCGCAGTGCGTCGAGCTTCGCCGCGGAAGCGGCAAGGTCGTTCCGCCAGATGTTGTGGCCGTCGACGAGGCCTGCGACGACGGTCTTGCCTGCAAACTCTGCAAGGTCCTCATCCGACGGGACGGCTCCCTTGAAGAGGTCGAGGGCAACGGCCTCGACACCGGTGGCCGCAACGACCGGCGCCTGGGCTCCGAGGGAACCGTACGGGGCGGAGAGGAGGATGCTCGGGCGCCAATCGGCGGAAGCGGGCACACCGGCAAGGGCCGCGTAGGCGCGTTCGACGGCGTCGCTCACCTCGAGCGCGGGGGTGTCGAGGTCCGCGACGAGGGCCGGCTCGTCGAGCTGGACCCACTCGGCGCCGGCGGCGCGGAGGCGGGCGAGCAGCTCGGTGTAGACGGGCAGAACATCCTCGAGGCGCGAGAGCGGGTCGAAGTCCTCGGGAGCACCGTCGGCTGGCTTGCTCAGGAGCAGGAACGTCACCGGGCCCACGAGGTAGGGGCGCGTGACGAAGCCGTGGGACTTTGCGAAGAGGAATTCCTCGACGACGCGCTCGGAGGAGAGCGAGAACTCGGTCTCGGGACCGATTTCCGGCACGAGGTAGTGGTAGTTCGTGTCGAACCACTTGGTCATCTCGAGCGGCTGCTGCTCGGCGTTGCCGCGGGCGAGCGTGAAGTAGGCGTCGAGCCCGAGCCGGCCCTCGCCGTCGTGCAGGGCGCCGAAGCGCGCGGGGACCGCGCCCAGGGCGACGGCAGTGTCGAGAACCTGGTCGTAGAACGAGAACGTGCCGGGGATCGCGGAGCTCTCCTTGAGGCCGAGCTCGGCGAGGCGACGGAGCGTCGCGAGCTGGATGCCCTCAGCGGCAGCCTGGAGCTCGGCAGCGCTGCTCTTGCCAGCCCAGTAGGCCTCGACGGCCTTCTTGAGCTCTCGACGGCGGCCGATGCGCGGGTAGCCGAGGATGGTGGCGGACGGGAACTGTGAGGTCATGGTGAATCCTTCGGTTGGGGTTCGGTCTCAGCGAGCCCGGTGCCGGGCAATGAGGGAGGGCCGGGACGGCCGTGGCAGGTTGAGTCGTGCAAGCACATCGAGCGCGCTCTCGTGCTCGTTGAACGTGTAGAGGTGGAGGCCGGGGGCTCCGGCGCCCAGCGCGGCCTCGGCGAGGGCCACCGTGGCTTCGACGCCGACCTTGCGCGCGAGTGCGGCGTCGTCGCCGACCGAACGGATCCGGTCCACGAGGGCACCGTCGGGCTCGACGCCGCTCAGCTGCGAGAGCTTGAGGATGCGCCGAAGGCTGGTGAGCGGCATGATTCCCGGGATGATGGGGATCGTCACTCCGGCCCGGCGTGCACGATGCACAAGCGACGAGTATTGGCCCGGGTGGAAGAACACCTGCGTGATGGCGAAGTCCGCCCCCGAGCGCTGCTTCGCAAGGAGCACTTCGACATCGTGGGCCTCGCTCGGCGATTCCGGGTGCTTGGTCGGATATGCCGCGACCCCGATCGCGATCTTGCCGGCAGCGAACTGCGCCGAGCGGCGCATCTCGATCCGGCGGATGAGCTCGATCAGGTCCTGGGCGTACTGGAGGCCGCCGTGTGGCAGGACGCCATCCTGCGGCCGGTCCCCTCGCAGGGCGAGGATGCCCCGCACGCCCCGGTCGAGGAGCTCGTTCACAATCGCGCTCAGTTCGGCCGGCGTGCCGCCCACACACGTGAGATGGGCCAGCGGGCGGAGCGTCGTCTCGATCTGGAGCCGGTCCACGAGGTCGAGTGCCTTGGCGTGATTCGACCCGCTCGCCCCGTACGTCACCGAGACATAGTCGGGATCGGTGCGTTCGAGCTCGTGGATGGTCTTCCAGAGCGTGGCCGAAGCGGCATCGCTGCGCGGCGGGAAGAGTTCGTAGGAGAGAGCGACGGGAGGCGCGAGAGCGCTTGAGGAGGGTGCCTCGATGAGTGTGGGTGGTGACATTTGCAGACCTTGGATTCCGATGCGGGCCGACTGGGTCGGCTGTGAAGGGTATTCAGGAACGCAGGACAGCACGGTCCGGGGACACCGCCGCGGCGGGCGTCCCGGAGGGACCGGCTACCTGCGGCAAATGTCAGGCCCTCACGGGGGCACCCACATCCCCAAGGGGGATCGCTGACACGTTGCAGGAGCAACTTGCGTAAAAGCCTACGGAGCCGCCCCGCGCGCTTCAAGCACTCGCGCGTCAGGAAGGCCAAATCGCGCAAATGCTACGAAGAAGACCTTGCGTGACGCACCGTGACGCACGGGCTGGCGGAGGAACCGTCGTCGTCCCTCATGAGCGATCCCCTGCCGGCGTCAGCCTTCGAGGAGCAAGCGTTCGGCGCGCGGGGCGAGCGCCCGCTCGAGGACGAGGCAGGCGGCGCCGATCGCCCCCACGTCCTCGCCGAGGCGCGTCCCGGAGAGGCCCACGCGACGGATGCCACGGGTCGCGAGAAGCTCGTTGACCATATCCGGCAGCACGTCGAGCACGAACTCCGCCACCGCGTCCCAGAACGGGCCGCCGAAGACCATGCGTTCGACGTCCACGATGTTTCCGACGACGGCGGCAGCCCACGCCAGGCTCCGCGCGGCCGCACGCATGATCGGAATGGCTCTCTCGTCGCCTTCCTTGACGAGATCGCACAGCCGCGCGAACGCGGCCTGGAAGTCGCGTGCCGTGGGTTCGGGCGGCAGGACGGGGAGAACGCCGGCAACGACCGCTTCGCTCACGATCACGGCGGGCTCGAGCGAGGTGCCGATGGTCCCGCGCATGCCGCACCCGTCGCTGCACAGCGGCCCGTCCGGGTCGACGATGATGTGCCCGATCTCCCCCGCGTTGCCCGACGCGCCGCGGTAGACCTCGCCGTTGAGGACGAGGCCGCAGCCGAGGCCTGTCCCGAGGTAGAAGAACACGAAGCTGCCTGAGCCACCGGGCCCGCCGGCCCAGATCTCGGCAACGGCCGCGCCTGTGACGTCCTTGTCCACTGTGGTCGGCAGGCCCGTAGCTCGCTGCATCATGTCCCGGAGCGGGACGTCGACCCATCCCCTGAGGAGAGGCGGGCCCACGACCGCGCCGCGCTCGAGGTCCACAGGACCCGGAGCCGCTACGCCGAGGCCGGCGACGAGCTTCCGCTCCACGCCGGAACCCACGAGCAGTTTGTCCACGCACTCGGCGATCGCATCCACGACCTCCTGCGGGTCGTGGCTCTGCGGGGTCACAAACGTGTTCTTCACGACGACGGACCCAACGAGGTCGAGCATGACCACGGTGATGAGGGCAGGGTCGAGGTGGACGCCCATGGCGTACATGCCGCGCGGGTTGAGCCGCAGGATGGTGCGCGGCTTGCCGGGCCCAGTGCCTTCCTTCCCCGCCTCGACAATGAGCTTCTGGTCGAGCAGGCGGCGAGAGATATTCGAAATCGTCTGGGGCGAAAGGCCTACGATCTGGGCGAGTTCGACACGGCTCAGTCCCGCTTCGGAACGGCGAATGGCGTCGAGGATCACCGTCAGGTTGAAGTCTCCCATCCGCGGGAGATTCGTCCCGCGTCGGGGCGCGGGCTGACGTGAGTGCTCCGTCACAGGATCCTTCCCAAGTACTGCGTCATGGCCCCCGTGAGTTAAGTTACCCTGTCAGTCCTCGTGAACGGCTGAACTTTGGCCGTGGAATTGCCGCGTTGCGTTATGAAAATGACAGGCTTCAGGGGCGGCGCAACGATCGGGTCACCGTGAACTTCCCCGATTGCCCCTCGATGCTGGTCCGTCCGACCGAGATGCGGAGCTGACGCCGGTAGTCGAGGTGTGAGTTGTAGACGGTCCACAGCTCGCCGCCCGGGCGCAGGATGCGGGCTGCAGCCTCGATCAGCCGGAGGCCGGCGCCCGCGTGCACGCTGGCGCCGAGGTGGAAGGGCGGGTTGAGGAGGACGACGTCGGCCGAGGCGTCAGGGCGGGAGGCGGCAGCATCGTCGTGCTCCACAGCCACCCGGCCCGCGAGGCCATTCGCCTCCATCGTTGCACGAGCCGAGCGCGCCGCGGCGGCCGACCGATCAGTCGCGACGACGACGGCCTCGGGGTGCGCCAGCGCGTAGGCCGCGGCGAGGGCCCCGGTCCCGCAGCCGAGGTCGACCGCCCCACCCGACGGCATGCGGTCGAGGAATCCGAGGAGGAAGCGCGTGCCGAGATCCAAACGCGACCCGGCGAACGCCGCGCCGTGGGCGCAAAGGGTGAGCCCGACGTCGTCGTGCGTCGCGCAGACCGGGAAGGGCGGGCGCTCCGGCACCGGGCGCGGGACCGACGCCACAAGGAGGCGCGACTTGCGGACCGCGAGTTCGGCCGCGACCACCTCGAAGGAGGCGCCCAGGACCTCGTTCATGGCGAGCGTCATGTGCTTGGTGCGGCCGCCTGCGAGGAGGACGACGTCGGGTGCGGCCCAGCGCGCAACGGCGTCCGCGTATTCCTCGAGTTCAGCCAGCCCGCGGGGCAGCTGCAGGAGGACGAGCCGCGCCCCCGTGAGAAGCCTGCCATCGAGCTCGCACGGAACCTGCAACTCTGAGAGGCCGAGCTCCTCTGCGTTCCGGCTGAGTGCCTCTCGTCCTGTTGCAAGGTCCTGATGCACGCGCACCTCGGTGAAGCCTGCCGCGGCTAAGCGCAGCGCGAGCGCCCCGTAGTTGTCGCCTATGACGGCGATATCACGGCCGGCCAGCCTTCGTTCCGAGGCATCGGCCATGCCTCGCTCTGCCAAGAGCAGATCCGTCGCGTCCCAAGCCTGGAGGTTCGGCGCCTCGACGTCCGGATAGCGGCGCAGCCGCTCGTAGGGGAAGGCGCCTGCGAGGCGGTCGTCGTCGTGCACTCGTTTACTCTAGGCGCGCAGCGACGCCAGGGCCCGCTCAGCCGCGAGGAAGCCGGCCATTCCATGCACTCCCCCGCCAGGCGGGGTGGCCGCCGAGCACAGGAAGACGCCGGGGACCCCAGTCGAGTAGGGGTCCGCCGCGACCCTCGGCCGGAAGACAAGCTGCAGGCCCGAGTTGGCGCCAGCACTGATATCGCCCCCGACATAGTTGGCGTTGTGAGCCTCCGTCGCCGCGACCGAGCGCGCGGACACCGAACGGACGCAGTCACGGAAGCCCGGCGCGAACCGTTCGATTTGGGCGGTCACGGCCTCGGTCGCATCCCCCGGATAGCCGTTCGGAACGTGCGCATACGCCCACACGGGGTGGAGGTTTCCGGCTGACCGGGAGGGGTCCGCGAGATACTGCTGACCGACGAGCACGAAGGGCCGGGCGGGCATGCGCCCACGCACCGTCTCCGCCTCGGCCGCGGCGATCTCCTCGATCGTGCCGCCGACGTGGACCGTCCCGGCGCGCCGGGCCTCCTCGGCTGCCCACGGCACGCCGCCCTCCACGACGTAGTCCACCTTGAAGGCGGCCGGCCCATAGCGGTACCGGCCATAGCTCCGGGCGACGGCGGCAGGGAGCCGTCCGGCCAGGATCGTCGCCGCGGCCGTCGGAGCCACGCACAGGAGCAGGAGGTCAGGCGCGCCGGCGTCCTCCGCGCGGCGCACCCGCTCACCGGTCTCGATCGTGCCGCCGAGTTCCCTCAGCCTTGCCGCGAGCGCGTCGGCGATCGCCTGGCTTCCGCCCTCGGCGACCGGCCAGCCCACGGACTGCGCGGCCGCTGTGAGGACGAGGCCAACTGAGCTCGTGAACGGCAGGCGCAGGTCCGCAAAAGCGTGGGCGGCAACCCCTGCGAACAGCGCACGGGCGGCATCACCGCGCCAGACCTTCGCCAAAGCGGTGGCGGGCAGCGCGGCGAGCGCACCGAACCGCGCGAGGAGCAGCGGATGGCGGGGAATGTGCTGGACGGGACGCAGGATGTCCTCGACGAGCCTGCCGAAACCCCGGGCGACGGCACCCACCGTTGCATCCCAGGCCCGGCCGTCCCTGCCGAGGGCCCGGGCGCTCTGAGCAGCGTCGCGCCATACGGCCGCGGCTCGCCCGCCGTCGAGCGGGTGGGCTAGCTGGATCTCCGGCCATCGCCAGCGCAGGCCGTAGCGCTCGAGCCCGAGGCTCGCGAGGTAGGGCGAGGCGATCCCCATCGGGTGGAAGGCCGAGCATTGGTCGACGACAAGCCTCCCCTCGCCCGCCAGCGCCAGCTCCGTCGTCGAGCGCGTCCCGCCCCCGATGGTTGGCTCCGCCTCGAGGACCCGGACGACGACGCCCGCTTCGGCGAGGCGCACGGCCGCAGCCAGGCCGTTAGGTCCGCTCCCTACGACGACTGCGGTAGTCATGGTCCCATCCTTGCACTGCGGCATCCACGTGCGTGACCCGTAGCGTTCACGCCGTCGCCAACGGCTTCTCAGTGCGCGGCCCTGACGAACTCCGCTGCCTGCGGCGCGAGGGACGCGCCGACGTCGTAGGCGCTGCGCCTGGTGCCCTTGATGCCGAAGGAATGGTCCCCGCCCTCCTGCCACGCGAGCGTCGCCGAAGGCAGCTTCGCGACGACCGCGTCGAGCAGCTCGCGGGTCGCGAGTGTGTCCCGCGTCCCTTGGAGGAAGAGCATCGGCACGTGGAGCCCGTAGAGGTGCTCGTCGCGGAGCTTCTCGGGCTTGCCCGCGGGATGGAGTGGATAGCCGAGGAAGATCAGCCCCGCGGGGTCGATCGCGCCCTCGGCGAGGGCCATCGAGGCCATACGGCCGCCGAAGGATTTGCCGGCAGCCCACAACCGCCCACCGCCAGAGCGGAGTCCTGCCTCCTGCAAGGCGGCCGCCCACACCGGGATGGCCTTCGGAGCGCGGTCGGGCAGCCGCTTCCCCGCCTCCATGTAGGCGAAGTTGAACCTCAGCGTCGCGATCCCGAGACCGGCCAGGGCCTCGGCAAACCCGACCATGAACGGGTGGTCCATCCCGGCACCCGCACCGTGGGCGAGGACGACCGTCGCGTCCGGTGCCTCGGGGCGCAGGTAGACGCCCGAGACGTCGCCCGATGGGGTCGGGATGGTGATCCGCTCGCCCTGTTCGCTCATGCCCCTATCCTGCGGCACGCGCTCCCTCGGGCGTCGCGCCGAGGGCGGCTGTGAATGCGGCGGCGCGGGAGGCGATGTCATCCCATGCCCCGGCTTCGACGGCCGACGGCGGCACCACCGAGGTTCCGCAGCAGACCGCGAGCGCGCCGGCATCGAGATAGGAGCGCGCGTTGGACGCATCGATCCCGCCCGAAGGAAGGAGCTTTACTCCGGGGTAGGGGCCCTGGAGGTCCTTGAGGAATCCGGGGCCGACTTGGCGTGCGGGGAAGATCTTGACGACGTCGGAGCCGAGGTCCAGCGCTTCGGCCACCTCCGAGGGGGTCATCGCCCCGAGGCACACTGGAATGCCGGCATCGACGGCGACTTGGGCCACAGCGGGGCGGATGCCGGGGGTGACGAGGAACTGGGCGCCCGCGTCGATGGCGGCCCGGGCTTGGTCCCCCGTGAGCACGGTACCGACTCCGATCACCGCACCGTGCTGCCCCGCCGTCTCGACTGCGCGGCGCACGTGGGTGACGACATCGGGCGTCGTGAAGGTGAGTTCGAGGGCGCGCACGCCGCCCGAGGCGAGGGCGCCAGCCAGGCCTGCGGCGTCGGGGATCGACTTGGCTCGGACGACGGCGAGCGTGCGATCCTCGGCGAGCAAGGCGATGAGTTCTTCGGCGGTCATGGGCGCGTTCCTCTCGGAGCATCAAGGCGACCGGCATTGCGTATTTTGCAATGCAGGTTGCACACTTTCTGTGTCCCTGTCTAGCATTGCGGAAAAACCGCCGTCAACCGCGCGGCTATTCCAAGGGCTTGCGCCCTTCCACGAGGAGCTCTGAAATCCACATGCCGACAGCCGTGTGCCTGGGCGAAACCATGGCGATGCTGACCCCTGAGTCCGGAGTGGCCCTTGACGGCGCTGCGACCCTTCACGTCGGGATCGGCGGAGCGGAGTCCAACGTGGCCGTGGGGTTTGCGAGCATGGGTCTGGACGCCCACTGGGTGAGCCGCGTCGGGCGAGACGGCTTCGGTGATCGCATCCTCGCCGAACTCGCGTCCCACGGCGTGGGCCTGTCCGGCGTCGAGATCGACCCCTCCCGTCCGACTGGCCTCTACGTCAAGCTCCCGAGGACCGAGACGGCGCCGGCCTCCGTCCTCTACTACCGTCGAGGATCGGCCGCCTCCGCCATGAGCCCGGCGCTCCTCGACGAGCCGCACGTGGCAGCGCTCCTCGGCAAAGCCTCGCTCATCCACGTGAGTGGCATCACCGCAGCCTTGTCGGAGGACTCCCTTGCATTCCTCGAGGCGGTCCTGCAGCGCCCGCGCAACGGGTGCAAGGTGAGCTTCGACGTCAACTGGCGCCCCACCCTTTGGGAGGGACGCGATCGGAGCGTACTGCGCAGCCTCGCGAATCAGGCTGACATCGTGCTGGTGGGCAAGGACGAGGCAGAGCACGCGCTCGGGACCGGGGACGTGTCCGAGATTCGTGCACTCCTTCCCGATCCGGAGACCGTCATCGTCAAGAATGAGGCAACGAGCGCTATCGCGCTCGGCCGGAACGGCGAGCGCTGCGAGGTCTCCTCGCTCACGGTCGACGTCGTCGAACCCGTGGGCGCGGGAGACGCCTTCGCCGCGGGTTACCTGAGCGGGGTCATTTTGGGGCTCGATCAGAAGGAGAGCCTTCGCCGTGGGCATGTCGCCGCTGCCTGCACTCTTGTCGTCCCGGGAGACCTCGGCCCGTTGCCTGCGCCCGCGGTCCTCGACAGGATCCTCGCCTGCACGGACGAGGCCTGGGCGGCGGCTTCGGTGTCCCGGGACGGTTTCTCGCTCGATGGCGACGCCTTCGAGGTCGAGGCCCGGCTCCCGTGAGCCAGAGCCTCCTTCGGGCCCTCGACCTACTCGACGAGCTCGCTGCCGGGCCCGCCAGCCTCGAACAGCTCGCTTCGCGCGCCACCGTCCACAAGACGACGATCATGCGGCTGCTCCACGACCTCGAGGAGAAGCGATTCGTGGTGCGCGACGACGAGCAGCGCTACCGTCTGGGCCGGAAGCTGTTCGAGCTCTCATCACTCGCACTCGAGCAGCGTGGACTCCGCGCCGTTGCCCATCCCCATCTCGTGCGCCTTAACGAGGCGACTGGGCACACCGTCCATCTCGCCGCATTCGAGGGGCCCGATGTGACCTATATAGAGAAGCTCGAATCCCGCCACCCCGTGCGCATGTACTCCCGCATCGGGCTGACCGCCGCCCTTCACGCAGCCGCCGTCGCCAAGGTGCTGCTCGCCGACCTTCCGCACGAACGGCGCGCGAGCATCGCCGCGGGGATCGACTACACGCGGTTCACGGATCGGACGATCACCGAGCCCTCGACCCTGCTCGCCGAACTGGACCGTGTGGCTGCTCAGGGCTGGGCGCTCGACGCTTCAGAACACGAGGAATTCGTGCACTGCATCGCCGCGCCCATCCACGACGCATCCGGCCGGGTCGTCGCTGCCGCTTCGTGCTCGGTTCCAGTCGTCCTTCTCGATCCGGCAGGCTTGCTCGGGCTCCTCCCCGACCTCGTCGCGTGTACGGACGCCATCTCGGACGATTTGGGCTGGGTGAGGAGCGGGAGCCGGGCAGGCTGAATCCAAAGATTGCGCAAGCCTACTGCAATGATGCCGCGAATCCGTGTCGGCATGTGATTGGATACGTCCAACTGGAGTTTTCTGCTTTTTCCGAACCAGGCACGTTATCCCCTTTGGGATTTGTTATTCGGCTCGGAAATCAACAGATGGGGAGAAGAAACGCCGCCATGAACAAGGGACGCCGCCTGAGGGCCGCCAGCGTTACTGCGTCAGCCGCTGCCTTGACCGCCGCGATTGCCGCCCCTGCGGCCGCCGCCGGGGACACCTACACCGTACGCTCGGGCGACACTCTCAGCGGTATCGCCTCCCGAACAGGGGTGCCGCTCAATACCCTCTTCCAGCTCAATGGCCTCGGCTGGAGCTCGATCATCTACCCAGGCCAACAGATCCGGCTGGGCGACGGCAGCGGGAGTGGAACCCCCGCAGGATCGGGCGCCGCACCCACGGCTGCGGCCACCGCCCCTCAGACGTACACGGTCAAGAGGGGCGACACCCTCTGGGGGATCTCGCGGCAGAGCGGTGTATCCCTCAGCGACCTCTACCGCCTCAATGGGCTCGGCGCGACGTCCACTATCTTCCCAGGCCAGCGCATCGTGCTGCGCGCGGCGCCTGCCGAACCCCCGACGGCTGGCCAGCCGTCGTCGTCGGCCGCCCCCGCGCCATCGAACGTCAAGGCCGCGGTCGCGCCCCAGCCCGCGTGGTCCTCTTCGATGTGGAACGAAACCACCGCACGCCAGAAGACCATGTACGGCGTTCAGGAGAAGACCGGCATTCCGCTCGGAACGCTCATATCGAAGGGCGGCGGCAACACCGCCTCAGGCACGGAGAGTGTCGCCCAGATCCAGTCGATGGTGCGTCAGGTCGCCAGCAGCATGGGTGTGCCGACGGCGCTCGCCCTCGCGATCGCCGAGCAGGAGTCAGGGTTCAGGCAGAATGTGACGTCGTCCGTCGGTGCGATCGGCGTCATGCAGATCATGCCTGCGAACGCGAGCTGGCTCTCGAGCCTCTCCGGGCGCACTCTCGACCTGAGGAACACCACCGACAACATCACAGCCGGAGTCGCCATGCTCCGCTGGCTCCTCAAGAACGCCGCGAGCCAGGACATCGCGATCGCCGGCTATTACCAGGGCCTCTACGGAGTCCAGGCTTACGGGATGTACCCGGACACGAAGGCGTACGTCGCGCAGGTCAAGGCCCGTATGGCGAAGTACTCCTGACGGTCCATCCTCGTCGCACTGCGTGCACCCGATCCCGGGCCCTCCGGGACTATTTCGCGGCCTGCCCCGCCATCTCGAGTTCGCTCTCCCTACGCTGCCGCGCCTGAAGGTAGCCGACGGACACGACGATGAGGACGGCAAGGACGGCAGCGACGGGACCGTCGCCCCACCCGAGGCCGCCCGTGTCCTGGCCTTTCCCGGTCCAGTCAGCGAACGAGGCCCCCAGCGGCCGGGTGAGGACGTACGAGATCCAGAACGCGGTGATGCTGTTGAGCCAGCCGGCCCGCCACGCAACGCCTGGCGCCACGAAGAGCACGGCGAAGACGAGGCCCGCGGCCAAGAATCCGAGGTGCGCCGTGTATGCAAGCAGGTCGCCGGCTGCCGTTCCGAGCGCGAAGGCCGCTGACACCGCCGCCCAGTAGAAGACCTCACGTCGCGTCGTCGTGATGCTGTGGATCGAAAGCGTGCCTTCAACCCGGTGCCACAGCCAGAAGATGACGACGAGCGCCGCAGCGAACACGGCCGAGGAGAGCCAGTACGGCACGCCGATCACGACGTGGAGGACGTCGGCAGCCATCGTCCCGAAGACCGCGACCATGACGATCGCGAGCCAGTAGACCCACGGGACGTAGCGGCGGAACCAGAACTGCAGTGCGAGGGCGCCCACGAAAAGGAGCGTGCAGCACACGACTGCGATATAGGGGTTGAAGTCGTTCACGAGATAATCCGAGGTCGACTCCCCCAGGGCCGTCGTCAGGAGTTTGATGACCCAGAAGAGGGCCGTCACCTCAGGGACTTTCCGGAAGATCACTCGCTCAGCGACCACGCCAATTACCTCTCGTACGAAGAATGCTCACGCAGACCTTAGAGGAGGAACTTGGGAGCGGGCTTGGAACGGCGGCCCGCTCGACCTCGTCGGTGCTCAGAATCTTCGGTGCTCAGAATCTTCGGTGCTCAGAACATTGGGCGCGAAGGGTGGCGGGACGGCAGGACTCGAAGCTAGCGTGGTCCACGCCCGCCGCCCGCAGGAATTGACATGCGTCGGCGCGCCCGGACCGTATATCGGGCAGAGCACCGTGCGCGCCGGCTTGCGCGATTCCAGCGGCGCAATTCGAGTGGCGCGATTCCGATCGCAATAGTTCTGATATGGAGTGGCCTGCTGTCAAGTGGGCATGGTGAGGCGCCGTCGGGAGGTTTCCCGGCCGGCGCCTCGCTGCTTCGCGAGCGGGGGGTGTTGGTCGAGCGTGTCATTGGGCGACGCGCGGTCACACTGATATGCGCGGGTTGGCTACCGCAGGACGGTGGTTCGGCTGGAGCCGGTCCGCGTGTCTAAGAACGAGCGTGAGGCCTTCGGCCCTGCTCATAGAACTCTCGCGGGTGGCTCCACGCGCTGCCGCCAACACCCAACCCCGGGCGAAGCAGTCAGCGGGGGCTCAGTCGTCGTCCATGACGGCTAGGGACCAGCACCAGCCGGCGAGCTCGCGTGCTATTGCGGCGTTGGCGACGGTGGGCCGCTTGCTGCGCTTGAGGAACTTGACCCAGCGGGCGTGCAGGCGCCGATTGCCCGCATCGCCCCGGACCCGCGCGGCTGCGGGGGCCAGATCCCACCGGTCGAGCATGGTCTTCCCTACGGTGTAGCGGGCCCTGTGGTGCCAAGCCGCTTCGACCAGGAGCCGGCGGACGTGGGAGTTGCCGGTCTTGGTGACCGGGCCTTGGGCGCGGGAGCCGCCCGAGGAGTGCTCGGAGGGGACGAGCCCGACGAAGGAGCCGATCGTGGCCCCGGTGAACCTCCCCCAGTCGCCGATCTCCACCGCAAGGGCGAACCCGGTCAGGGTGCTCACACCGCGTAGGCACCCCAGGCGCGCACGACGGGTGCGAACTCGCTCTCGGCGGCCAGCTCCTCGATCGCGGAGTCGAGCCGGCCACGACGGGACTTCGTGGCGAGGGCGGCCTCGTAGCCGGAGTCGAAGGCCGTCCGGGTAGCCGTGGACCCCAGCTGCAGAGCGGCCTCTTTCCGCAGCCAGGCATCGTGGGCGCCGGTCCAGGCGTCCCCACCCTCGTAGACGATCCCGTGGCGCAGCAGCAGCTTCGAGAGCCGGTGCCGAGCGCGCATCAGGTCCCCACGGCAGTCCTCCCTGGCCCGCACCAGATCACGCGCGGACTCCTGGGATATGGTCGGGACCGCGACCGCAGTTACCTCGTCCAGGCGCAGCAGCCTGGCCAGGTGCACCGCGTCTCTGGCGTCGGTCTTGACACGGTCTCCCGATGGCCGCTGGAGCTTCGACGGTGCGGCGACCACGCACCTGACTCCCTGTGAGGTCAAGGCCCTCGCAAGTCCGAACCCCGTTGGGCCGGCTTCGTAGACTACGGCGATCGGGCCCGGCAGGCCGGCGAGCCATGACTTCACCGCCTCGTAGGACGGGGAAAGCCGGGCCTGGACCAGCTCGCCTGTGTCGCCGTCGATCGCTGCCGCCGCGATCGAGTGGGCGTGCACATCCAGCCCAACACTCGTACGCTCAATGAACACCTGTGAGTCTTGGAGCGGCTGGTCCGGGACCGGCTGGCAGGGTAGGTGCTGGACGCCTTCTCCTCGGCTGTGACTCGAATGAACACTGGCCCCTTCATGGGCCTTCGCCCCGAATTGTCCAGCCATGGGGTTGGTGCCCGGCGCCCGCCCGGCCCACACCGATGGCTTGATCAGAAGACTGCCCGACCCCTGCGGGGCCGTGGCCCATCACAGGAATGCCTCGGAGTGACCTTCACCCGGGCCGACGCCGGCCGCGCCGCGGCCAGAAGCATCTGCCCCTACTCGAGGAAGGAACCCCGTGGCCGCGAAGACTACTGTCGCACAGACGCGCCCGTTCGTCATCGGCGTGGACACCCACGCCCGCACCCACACCCTTGCCATGGTCCGCGCGGCGACCGGTGAACAGCTCGGCTGCCAGCAATTCCCGGCCACCGCGGCGGGCATGCGGAGGGCCCTCGACTGGGCGGCCCGCCGCACGGGAGGAGACGCAGACGCACTCTGGGTCATCGAGGGAATCGGCAGCTATGGAGCCCAGCTCGCAGCGGCAGTCGTGAAGGCCGGCTTCGAGGCTGTGGAAGCCCCCAGGGGCTACGTTCGCTCACGAACCACCACAGGGAAATCCGATCCGCTGGACGCGGCCGCGATCGCGGCCGCAGCCCTCCCGCTCGAGGGCACCCGCCTGCGTATCCCACGCCAGGATGAGGGCGTGCGCGCTGCCCTGCGAGTGCTCATCGCGGCAAGGGAGCAGATGACGCTCGAGCGCACGGCCAAGGTCAACGCACTCACTGCCCTGGCCCGGACCGTCGACCTCGGGATCGACGCCCGCCGGCCCCTCTCAGCCACCCAGGTCACGGAGATGGCGCGATGGCGGGCACGGGAAGAGGGCGTCGCGGCTGCCACCGCCCGGACGGAGGCGGTCCGCCTTGCCAAACGAATCCGCGTTCTGGACGAGGAGCTCGCGGACAACCAGCACTGCACATCCGAGCTCGTCAAGGCTAGCCCCGCCGCGCCCCTGCTGGAGATGACCGGCATAGGACCGGTCACCGCCGCCGTGGTCTACACCGCCTGGTCACACCTCGGGAGGGTCCGCTCCGAGGCCGCTTTCGCCACTCTTGCCGGGGTCAGCCCCGTCCCGGCTTCTTCCGGGAACATCGTCCGATACCGGCTCAACCGAGGAGGCGACAGACGCCTCAACCGGGCCCTGCACATGGCCACCATCACCCGAATGGTCCACGATCCCGACAGCCGTGCCTACGCCGAACGACGCACAGCCGAAGGCAGAACCACACGCGAGATCCGTCGCTGCCTCAAGAGATACCTCGCCCGCCACCTCTACCGCACCCTCAACGCACTCCACCGCGACGCACTCGCAGCAGCTTGACGCGACATAGAAGATTCGGGACCTCCCACGCATGTCGGATAGGCCGAGCAGGGGACTCTGCTCGGTAACCCACGAATCTGCGTGAGCGAGGCCCCGGCCCGCAACCACCCACGAAAGGCGGTTACTCCATACCGTCTAGTCGAGGGGTTCAGGCGCGGCCGTAGACCTCGAACCCGAGACCGTACACACGCAGCGCTGCGGCGTTGACGCATTCGATGAACGTTTCCGACTCTTGGCTGTGGGTCCCGCGGCACGAGGAAACGAGGTCCAGGAACTCGGATTCAAGGCGTCCGTCTTTGAGCATGTTGCGCGGCGCTTCCGGCGCCAATGGGTTCACATGCGTGACAACCGGCGGGGACGCCTGTGACTGCTCAGTCCGCTTCTCCCCCGCCTCAGTCTCGGATCCACCCGTGCCATAGCTGCCGGCCACGTAGCCACCCGCTGCTGCAACGAGCGACATCAGCGCCGCGGCAGCCCAGCGGCGTGTCTTCGGCCATCTGGTATCTCTGACTTTCTCCGGCATGAGTCCCCCCTGTTCTGTGGCATCAGCGTAGAAGCGAACTGATGAGGCAGCCGAACGGTTGCCGTCCGGGTGCGAGCCAACAACTATTGGACTCGACGCTCGCCCGCGACCCTTCCGGTCGCTACAAAGGAGAAAGCGAAATGGACATCGTGACCTCGCAGAAGATCACCACGTTTCTCATGTTCGAGGGCAATGCCGAAGAGGCAATGGACTTCTACCGATCGCTTTTCGACGATGCAGAAGTCATCAGCATGAGTCGTTACGGCGCCGATGGCCCGGGCAAGGAAGGAACGGTCCAGCATGCGACGTTCTCGCTCGCTGGCCAGCCGTTCATGTGCATCGACAGCCCAGCGCATCACGACTTTACCTTCACGCCAGCGGTGTCGCTCTTCGTGCAATGCGAGAGCGAGGCCGAAATTGACCGCCTTTACGCGGCTCTGGCCGAAGGCGGAGGGGAACTGATGCCGCTTGGGAATTACGGGTTCAGCAGCAAGTTCGGCTGGGTCAACGATCGCTTCGGGGTGTCCTGGCAGCTGAGCCTGGCGTAGAAAGTCGATGCTTGCTCGGCATCTTTCGTTCAGACTAATGGCGTGAGCGGAATGCCATGGGTCCTGCACGTCGATCTCGACCAGTTCATCGCAGCGGTCGAAGTGCTCCGCCGCCCCGAACTGGCAGGCAGGCCCGTCATTGTCGGGGGCCGTGGCGATCCAACGGAACGTGCCGTGGTATCCACCGCGTCCTACGAAGCCAGGGCGTTCGGAGTGGGTTCCGGAATGCCCTTGCGCATCGCCGCGCGGAAGGTGCCTGACGCTGTGATCCTGCCCGTCGATCAGGAGGCGTACCTCGAGGCGTCCGAAACTGTCATGGCCACCCTGCGTGCGCAGCCCGAAGCGGTTGTGCAGGTGCTGGGCTGGGATGAGGCCTTCGTCGGCATCGAGACGGAGAATCCGGAAGCCTACGCCCGGCACTTGCAGGCCGTGGTGTTTGAACGAACGCAGCTGCACTGCAGCGTGGGCATCGGGGACACCCTCGTCCGCGCGAAGGTCGCGACAGCGTTCGGCAAGCCGGCCGGCGTCTTCCGTCTCACCGATGAGAACTGGCTCGACGTCATGGGCAGTCGGCCCACCAAGGAGCTCTGGGGCATCGGCTCAAAAGTCTCCGCCCGTCTGGCCACACTCGGCATCCAGACGGTCGCCGAGCTCGCGGCCTCGGACCCCCAATCCCTGGTCCCGGAGTTCGGCCCCAAGATGGGCCCCTGGTACGCGCAGCTCGGACGCGGGGACGGATCCAGCACCGTAGACGACACCCCTTGGATTGCCCATGGGCATAGCCGTGAGACCACCTTCCAGCGCGACCTCACCGACTCAGCGCAAGTGGACGACGCCGTGCGGCAGCTGACAGCGCGCGTCCTTGAGGACGTTGTGGCTGACGGACGGCCGGTCGTTGGGCTGACCCTCAAGGTTCGGTACGCGCCGTTCGTCACCAAGACCCACGCGAGGAAGATTCCGGAGACGTTCGATCGGAACGAGATTCTCTCCCGGGCTTTGGACCTCGCGGCCGGAATCGAACCCGGGCGCCCGATCCGCCTCCTGGGCCTACGGGCCGAAATGCCAATGCCCGACGAGGCCCGAAAGGGACACACGCCGACGCGAAGTGGTTGGTGAGGCCCTGGTCGCTTCCCCACCAGCATCAGCGCGCGGTCCGTTTACCAGGCAGAGCCACTGAAGCACCTTTGGCGGAAGCTACTGAGAGCGATCCTAGACGGTTGCTGATAGGTGCGGGGTTTACTCCGCGGAGGCCGTGCTGGTACTGACGGCAATTGCTCGTGCGTGGACCGATGGTCGCGCAGTTCGGCCAAAATGCCACGGAAATTGCTATCCGGCTTCTTGGGCTGCCGCTCGCTGCGGTGGCGGTGATCCTGCCGCTCATCGTCCTCCTTCGAGGGCTTCGAATCCTTCCGCGGGACGCGCGTCTGCTCGCGGCCACTCTGGCGATTGCCGGGCTCATGTTCCTCACCGCGACTCTTGTGTTCGCCGATATCGAGGCGATCAGACTTAAGGAGTCGTGGGCGGTTGGCCAGGCTTCACGCTATTCTGTCGCCCCGGGCATCCTCATCGGTCAGGCCGTAATTCTCGCAGCCGCTGGGCTTGCTCCAGTCGTCTTCGACCGATGGTTGAGGGTGTTCACGGTGGCAACTTTGATCCTGGCATTCATCGCCGATTCCACAGGCGACCCCTGGAACAGTCGGGGTCCGTCGTGGGCAGACAGTGTCGAGCAGGGACGACGCGAGTGCATCGCTCAATCGTCGGCACGAGTTCAGATGACACCGACCGGCGTCCCCAAGGACTGGTCCGCGGACATCGCATGTAGCTGGCTCACGCGTCCCTGACCGCTGCTCAACTCCGGGCACGTCCAAGGCCCTCATATCAACTCCGGGCACGTCCAAGGCCCTCCTATCTAGGAGAACGGGGCCTCCGCTCCTGCATAGCTTCGTCCCGGCATAGCTTGCAAGGGCGGGGCGCATCGTGCACCAGAGGGATCTCAGCCTAAATAGTCGATGGTTCTCCTGCCCAACTTCCTGTGAACGAAGACATCAGCGACCTCGCGACCAAATTGTTCTTCCGATTTCCGGATAGTCTGGCGATAGAAGTCCTGTTTAATGACTTCTGACTCGAGATCCTCGAAGGATTCTTGAAGCTTGGTCACCAGCAGGGCTGCGAAGTTGCCACGCAGGGCAATCTTGTGCTCGTCCGGGATCGGCACATCCTCATATTTGGCACCGGCGCCGCGGGCGGCGACCAGCGTGAGAGCTCCGCACATTGCGGCCTCCCTTGGAATCCGGTCCCGCCCGGGATGATGGCCCAGATCCAAGTAGATGGCACTGCTCTGTAATGCCTCGATCATCTCGGCCCTCGACAAGCCCTCCAGAGCCAACCATTCGATTTCCTTGGGAGCTCTGTCCATAACCAGCTGGATCGCCTCCCGGCCTTTGGTGGGGTTGAAGGCGACGCGCGAGTGCCGGCTCAGCTCGAAGTCGGCGTCCTGCGGGAGATCGTCGACGCGAATGAAGTCCGAAACAATGCTGGTCTGCACGCCCAGCCATCGAGCCAAGTACGCACCAGCGAAATCAGACTGAACCAGATGGGTAATGCCCTGGCCCCGCAGATAGATTCGATCCGGCACAGACTTTGCAACTCGCAAGAATCGCTTTAGCCTTGATCCACCGATGGGGCCTGTGAGTAGCGCTGCGTAATTAAAGGCGAGATGCCCGCCATCTCGGGGAAAATTGGACTTGCGACAGAACCAATTGCCTGAGGATGAGAGGGCATCTCGTAGGTGCTAGTTTCCCACACTCGCGCCGCGGTGGCGGCGTCCTTCGACGAGCCGAATCTGGTCTCCGCGGCGGGGCTGGTGCCGGTGATGCGCCTGGCCGAGGCCGCCGGTCTCCAGGCTCTCGCCGACGAGCACCTGAGCGTGCCGACGGACAAGGGCGCGAATGCCGGGCTGAAGCTGGGCGCGCTGGTGGCCGGGATGGTCGCCGGGGCGGACTCGATCGACGACATGGCCCTGCTGCGGCACGGGGGCATGAAGAAGCTGTTCAAAGGCTGCTATGCGCCCTCGACCCTGGGCTCGTTCCTGCGCGCGTTCGCCTTCGGCCACGTCCGCCAGCTCGACGCGGTCGCGGCACGGTTCCTGGCCAGCCTGGCCGCCCGGGCACCCCTTTTTGGGAACCGGGAGGAAGGGGACTTCGTGTTCGTGGACCTCGACGACACGATCGTCGAGGTCCACGGCTACGCCAAGCAGGGATCCGGGTACGGGTACTCCGGGGTCCGCGGGCTGAACGCCCTGCTGGCCACGGCCACCACGCAGGACACCGCCCCGGTCATCCTGGCCCAGCGGCTGCGCAAGGGCGCGGCGAACTCCTCCCGCGGGGCCTCCCGGCTGGTCGCCGATGCGCTCTCGGCCCTGCGCCGTACCGGCACCGCCGGGCGGGTGCTGGTGCGGGCCGACTCGGCCTTCTACGGGCATCCGACCGTCTCCGCTGCCCGCGCCGCAGGGGCCGAGATCTCGGTCACGGTCCGTCTGGACCCGGCCATCAAGCGCGCCATCAGCTCCATCCGGGACGAGGCGTGGACGACGATCGAGTACACCGACGCGGTCTTCGACGAGGCAGCCGGCGCCTGGGTCTCCCGCGCGGAGGTCGCCGAGGTGCCCTTCACCGCGTTCGCCTCCCGGAAGAAGGCCGAGCGCGTGAGCGGGCGGCTCGTCGTGCGCCGGATCCCGGACCTGAACCCCAAGGTCCCCGACGGGCAGGGAACCCTGTTCGCCACCCACCGTCACCACGCCTTCTTCACCACCGTCCCCGCCGAGGACCTCGGCACCGTGGCCGCCGATGCCACCCACCGGGGCCACGCGGTCATCGAGCAGGTCCATGCCGATCTGAAGGACTCGGCCCTGGCCCACCTGCCCTCCGGAAAGTTCGCCGCGAACTCGGCCTGGCTCGTCGCCGCGGCCATGGCGTTCAACCTCGCCCGCGCCGCCGGGACCCTCGCCGGCACCGCGTTCGCCAGAGCCCGCACCGGCACCATCCGCCGCAAGCTCGTGAGCGTCCCGGCCAGGATCGCCTCCAGCGCCCGGAAGATCCGCCTCCGCCTGCCCGAGACCTGGCCATGGCAGGCCGCGTGGGAAAAGCTCTTCACCACCGCCCACGCACCTCCGGCCACAGCGTAGGAACCCGCCCGCAGCCGGCAACGGCCAAACCGAACTCCAGTGGAACACCCCGGCAGCGAGGCCGGCCGATACCCCACGCCCGATAACAATGACCTGGGCTGCTCCCCAGAACCACTCAGGAACGGCCGCGGATCGGTGGATCAAGGTTTAGACGCCCGCGGTACGAAATGGACTTTCGTTCCCAACGCTCGAGCTGGCGCTGTGCTTTGAAGGGACCAGCGGAGTCGATGCTCAGCCACCACAGATAGCGGGTGGCATGGCGCACGTCTTTCAAGAGGTCCCATGACACCTCGGGCGCGATCACGGCCGCACCCGCCTCATCAAGGATCTCCGGCCGTTCAGGTGCCGAATACCTCCTGTACTCCTGTACGCGTTCTGAATGTTCAGTGCCCGGGGTGGGCACAAGGTAGGCGTCCAAGCCCATTCCCCGCATGGTGTGAACAAGCTGGTGCAGGGCCTCGGGACCTCCCGTGCGGACCCCACGCGGATACAGGACGTAGTAAGTGCTTGACACGACTTCCCCCAAATATGTGGTGGTGACAAGCGAGCGTAACCCCGCCTCGTTACCACCGAGAGCTGGTCTCCATCCCGAACTCAGTGGCGAGCAGACACCTGCCGGGCGCGATCCAACGCCCGGTCTTGCTGCGAGTCCGCCCACAAATCGGCGCCAGTCGACTTGGGGGCGAACCAGTCCGGATTTCTGGCTCAGGTCTTGGCAGACGCTCCCTTGGACCAATGACACGTGACCGGAGTCCCCCTGACCCTGAATACTCTGCCATCCGGTAGGGGTCGCAAGCGCATTCGCGTCAAGCTGGGAGGAGTTCATCTTGTCGGCCCGTGGCGCCTCGACGGAGCTTGACGATCAGTGGGCGGGTGAAGTGCTCCGCCAGAGCGGCCGCGACTAAGCAGGCCGGAATGGCCAGCCAAGCGACATCGACGAAGTCTCCGCCTACGGCAAGGGCGAGGACGATCAGAAGCGGATAATGCCACAGGTAGATCTCGTAGCTGATCCTCCCAACGTAGACGATGGGGGGCCACGAGAACCCGCGATTGAGGCGACCCCTTCCGTTGCAGACGATGTGGGCGATGATCAGTGCAGTGGCGCCGTCCGCAAGCACGACCCCAGACGTGGTGAGCCGTGTGAAAGTGGACCCGAGCACGACGGCGATCAAGGCAACAAGCCCAACCGCTCCAGACCAGCGCGGGGGCCTCCATCCGCGCTCAAGAACCAGAGCCAGAAGACAGCCGCCCAGAAGACCGTAGGCACGGAGGATGTAGGAGGAATGGCCCGTGGAGATGTTAACTAGTGCAGCCGACACGATTAGGGCCCCGGCCAGCCCGGTCGTAATCACGATCCTCAGCCGGAGCTCCACCAGGAACAGGAGCAGAGCCGGCCAGAGGAAGTAGAACCACTCCTCAACCCCAAGCGACCAAGCATGGGCGTACGCGGACGCAGTCTGGAATCCGCTCTCAAGGCCGATCGGCATGAGGTAGAACAAGGCGAACGCGGACCCGCCCGCGGCGCTCTTCCAACTCGTCGTCAGCGCCACAGGGACGAAGACGATCGCCAGCATCAGCAGGAGGGGCGGATACAGCCGAACAAGTCGACGAAGATAGAAACGCCCAAGGGATATCACTCCGGTTCTGGCGTGCTCGCGAATCAGGATGGTGGTGATCAGATAGCCCGACAGGACGAAGAAGACGTCCACTCCCACAGCTCCCCCGAACGGGACAGGCATGAGGCCGTGATGCACAACTACGAGGACGATCGCTACGGCCCGCAAACCGTCCAGCGCCGGAATGTGGGCAAGCCCCGCGGAACCTGAGATTCCTTCGACGCGGTGATGGGTCGAGGCCGCCAAAGTGCGATTCATGAGCGGATCGTATCCGGGTGGATCACCACGGAGAGCTAGCCTCCAGACTCTAACTCGGTGGTGCGGCTCCACCTCAACACAAAAGAAAAGAGGCCCGGGATTCCGGGCCTCTCAGGGTGGAGGTAAGGGGATTCGAACCCCTGACCTTCTGCATGCCATGCAGACGCGCTACCAACTGCGCCATACCCCCGTGGAGCTGAGGGGACTCGAACCCCTGACCCCCTGCATGCCATGCAGGTGCGCTACCAGCTGCGCCACAGCCCCGAACTAGCAGCGGACAGAACCTCTCGGAGGATCCACGGATCCCCTCATCCCGTCCGAAGCAACTCGTCCATCTTAGCTGGGGCGACCCTGCCGCACAAATCCGAGGGGCCGCCGTCGTCACCCCTCCACGATGGGAACGGGAACCAGAAGACTGCCTGCGTTGTGCTCCCCGAGGCGCCAGCGCGCGGAGCCGTCGGGGGCGGGAGCACGCTCCTCAAGAACCGACCAATTGCAGTTCGAGAGGCCGGACAGCGCGCCCCAAAGCTCGTGCGGAAGGCCGAGCAGTTCGGCCAGTACAACACGGATGGCGCCGCCATGGCTCACCACAACCAGCGTGCCCGACTCCCCCACGCGCGGGAGAGATCGCTCCACGGCTGACCGAGACCGAGCCGCGACGTCGAGACGGGTCTCAGCCCCGCCGGCGGCCACCGTCACGTCTCCTTCCTCCCAGCGACCGAGCTGCTCGGCTTCGGTGACGCGAATCTCCGCGAACGTCTTCCCCTGCCAGCTGCCGGCGTTCGTCTCACGCAGCCCAGCATCCAGGGTGACAGGCAAACCCGTCTCGGTGGCGAGAGCCTCCGCCGTCGACCGCGTCCGTTCGAGATCCGAGGCAACGATCGCCGTCGGGCCCATCGCCGCGAGCAAGCGTGCGGCGTGCGCTGCCTGGCGCACGCCGTCGTCGTTGAGCGGGATGTCAGTCTGCCCCTGGAAGCGTCCCGCCGCATTCCAGTCGGTGCGCCCATGCCGCCAGAAGACGATCCTTCGCCGTTCCCCCACAGCCGGGCTCAGCCGGCTGCCGAGGCCGCCGAAGCGCCCGGCTCCTCGATCCCGAGGTCAACAGATGGGCAGTCCTTCCAGAGCCGCTCGAGGGCGTAGAAGGCACGGTCCTCATCGTGCATCACATGGATGACCATGTCACCGTAGTCGAGAAGCACCCATCGCCCCTCGGTGCGTCCCTCGCGGCGCACGGGACGGCGGTCCAGCTTGATGAGCTCGTCCTCGATGTTGTCGACGATCGAATTGACTTGACGCTCGGTCGCGGCGGACGCAATGATGAAGAGATCCGTGATCGCGAGTCGCTCGCTCACGTCCATGGCCACGATGTTCTCGGCCAGCTTGTCCGCGGCGGCCTTTGCGGCCACCTTTGCGGATTCAACAACCGTTTCGGCTGCGCTCAATGAAGCTCCTTGTTGTGAAGTACTCGATGCCGCCCCGGCTACTTGCCGAGCAGCACAATCAAAACGGCCGCAATAAGGGCCACGATGCCAATGGCGCCGATCCCGAGGAGCAGTATGCGCTCCCGATCGACCCGGGATTTCTGAGGCTCGAGGGGGTCGAGACCATGAGCGGACTGCGCCGCGATCGGGGCCGCCTCGCGCGCTGCGACGCCGGCCGTGCGCTGCCGAGGGGTCCGGTCAGTCACCACCGGCACGTGGTGCGTCGACGGCGGCTTCATGACGGGATGCGGGATCCCCGGGACCTTGACGTACTCGAGCGGCGTGACCATCGCGAGATTGTTCGCCGACGCCGGCGCGGTCTTGCGAGGCCCCTCAGTCTCCCGGCGTGTCTCCTCCGCAAGCCGCTGGCGCGCCTGCGCACGCCGGCTCAGCACGGCTTCGCGCTCGGCCTTGGCCACCTGCTGCTTCCTGGTCTCCGGATCAACCGGAGCGCCGCTGCGACGACCAGAACGCGCCTCGGCCTCACCCTTCGCCTGAGCACGCAGAAGCTCGCGGGCAGCAGCGATCTGTTCGTGGCTCAGTCTGCGGAACGAGCCCGTCTCCGGCCCGAGAACGGGCTCGCCCGCAGGGTTCTGCGGGATCTTGAAGGGTGCGGTCGGCGTCGGCTCACGAAACGGCACGGACGACGACGGCGCCCCGGCTTGGCGCTGTTGCCCGCCACCGTGCGGGGGCACCACAGGGAGGCTTCCCGCCGGAATGTCCGACGACGGCGAGTCCGGACGCTGCTGCGAGACCGTACGCTGCTGCGTGGCCGGTCCTTGAGTCGAACGACCTTGTGGGGCGGCTGCCGGCCGCGGCGCCGAGGCCGGCCCTTGAGCCGACTGCGGGCGCTCCGCTGAAGCTGACGGAGTGTCCTGGCCCTGTTCCCGCATTTCACGTCGGCTGGGGAACCTGGCCGCCTGCTCCTTCTCGGCGAGCTCGCGCATGACCCGGTGAGCCTCGCGGTCTCGCGCTCGAGCCTGAGAGCTTCGTTCGCTGCGAACAGCGTCAAGCGGCGCGTCAAGGGCTCTGCGGGAACGGCTGGCTGCAGCATCGAGGCCACCAGCCGCCTCCCGCGCGCCCTGGCCCCCGCGGGCCTGAGCTTCGGCAGCGGCGCGGGCCTCTGCCTCTGCTCGCGCCTCGGCCTCCGCTCGTGCCTGGGCAGGCGTCAGCTGCGCGGCAGGCTGGTCCCCTCGCGCAGCTTGAGCCAGTCGCCGTTCCCGGCGACTCGTCATGGGCTTCTCGTCATTGTTCATAGGTTCATTCACCAAGCCGCCGAGGCGCTTCCTGCGGCGCCCGCTCGGCGGAGTGGAGGAGTCTGGGTGGGGGCCAAGTGGATCACACCGTCAGCCCGCGCCGCCTTCGCATTCGCGTCGTCGAGGTACAGTCCGTACTTCGCGATGTACTGGACGACACCGTCCGGAACGAGGTACCAAACCGGCTCGTGGGACGCGACGCGTGCCCTGCAGTCCGTCGACGAAATCGCCATGGCAGGCACCTCTAACAGGCTCACCTCGGCGCGGCCGAGGTCGGGCAGCTCATGCCCGGGCCGAGTCACCCCAACGAAGTGGGCGAGGCTCCAGAGCTCGTCCACGTCCTTCCAACCGACAATCTGGGCCATGGCATCCGCGCCCGTGATGAAGTACAGATCGGCCTCTGGCCGCTCGGCTCGCAGGTCACGGAGCGTGTCGATGGTATACGTGGGCCCTGGCCGCTCGATGTCGACGCGGCTCACAGTGAAGCGCGGGTTGGACGCCGTCGCGATCACCGTCATGAGGTATCGGTGCTCGGCAAGGCTCACCCGCCGGCTCGACTTCTGCCAGGGTTCGCCGGTCGGCACAAAGACGACCTCGTCGAGGCCGAACTTCGAGGCTACTTCGCTCGCCGCCACGAGGTGCCCGTGATGGATGGGATCGAACGTCCCACCCATCACTCCGAGGCGAATGCGCCGCCCACCCGGCACCTGCACTGGTTCCGTCAAAGGTGTCAGTGGCTCGGGGAGCCCACGTGACGGTCGTGCTTGTTCGGGTGCTGACGGTGCGGGTCAGCATGCTCGTCCGTCGGCTCATGGCGGCGGCCGAGGTTGGTGTACGAAAGCGTCACGGAAAGGAGGACTATGAAGAAGACGAAGAGAGTGACGCCGACGACGAACGGCGGCGCGATCGTCGGCGCTTTCGTCTCAGCCCCCGCGGCCTCTGCACTTACGCTGAGTGCGGTGGTCATGAGCGTTGCCAGCATGATTACTCCTCCGA
The DNA here is from genome assembly GCF_022539255.1 of Sinomonas terrae. Classification (NCBI taxonomy): domain Bacteria; kingdom Bacillati; phylum Actinomycetota; class Actinomycetes; order Micrococcales; family Micrococcaceae; genus Sinomonas; species Sinomonas terrae. Next base: position 1,823,517 of record NZ_JAKZBV010000001.1, on the reverse strand, counting down.
GCCTTGCTAAATCCCTGCGATCAGTCTTCCGATCATCCTACCCCGGGAGGTGCGGAGAACGGCTCACGCGCGCACCTGTCCCTCGCCCTGGACGATCCACTTGGTCGTCGTGAGCTCGGTCAGGCCCATGGGACCCCGAGCGTGCAGCTTTTGGGTCGAGATGCCGACTTCTGCACCGAGTCCCAGCTCGCCGCCGTCGGTAAAACGGGTAGACGCGTTGACGATGACCGCGGCGGAGTCGATCTCGGCGATGAAGCGCTCCGCATTGCGGAGGTCATTCGTGATGATCGCCTCGGTGTGACCGGTGCTCCAGCGCCGGATGTGTTCGAGCGCCTCGTCCATCGAATCCACGGTGCCGACGGCGAGGTCGAGGTCCATGTACTCGGTAGCCCAGTCCAGATCGGTCGCAGCGACGGCTTCGACGCCGGCGGGCAGCGCATCCATGGATCGCCCGTCGACGTGCAGGCGCACTCCGCGCTCGGAGAGCGCGCGAGCAAGAGCCGGCAGCACCGTGCTCTTGGAGTGGACGAGGAGCGTCTCCACGGTGTTGCAGACACTGGGGCGCTGCGTCTTGGCGTTGAGCAGGATCTCGACGGCCATTGCCTCGTCGGCCGACTCGTCGACGAAGATGTGCACGTTGCCTTCGCCGGTCTCGATCACCGGAACGGTCGAGTTGAGGACTACGTTCTGGATGAGTTCCCGGCCGCCGCGAGGGATCAGCACGTCCACCCGGCCGCGCGCCTTCATGAGCACTTCCGCGCCGGCACGGCCGTATTCGTCCACGCTCTGGACAGCGTCCGCGGGCAATCCGACCTCGACGAGCGCGTCGCGGAGGATGGCAAGAAGCTCGCGATTCGTGTTCGCTGCCGCGCTTCCCCCGCGAAGGATCACGGCGTTACCGCTCTTGAGGGCCAAGCCGGCAATGTCCACGGTCACGTTCGGACGCGCCTCGTAGATTGCCGCAACAACCCCCATGGGGACGTTGACCTGCCTCATGCGCAGGCCATTGGGCAGGGTCTGCCCGCGGACCACGTTGCCCACCGGATCAGGAAGCCCCGCGAGGTTCTCGAGCGCAGCGACAAGCCCATCGATCCGAGCTGGCGTCAGCGCCAGACGGTCGAGAAGCGCCTTCGACGTCCCGTTCTCGCGGCCAGCCTCGAGGTCCTTCTCGTTCGCGGCAAGAATTCCGGATTCGTGTTCCCTGAGCGCGCCGCCGATAGCACGAAGGGCACGGTCCTTCGACGCGCGGTTGGCACGGCCGAGGGCGCGTGATGCCACGCGGGCACGGTCGCCGATTGCGAGGACCGCGGGCTCGACGTCCACCGGCTGTGCGGCGGCTGGGGTGGCCGCTTCCTGCGCGGCGGCGTGGGCAGTCTCGCGGTGGGCGACGGTGTCAGTCATGCCTTCAAGTCTAACGAGCTAGACGATCACAAGGTCATCTGTGTGAACGACTACACGCTCGTACTCGGGACCGAGCTCGCGTCCGAGCTCCTTCGTGGAGCGCCCGAGCATATCCGGCAGCTCGTCGGCCGAGAAGTTCACGAGTCCCCGAGCGACCACTTTCCCCGTGGTGTCCGCGATTTCAATGGGATCACCCGCTTCGAAATCACCCGAAACGGCGGTGATCCCCGCGGGCAACAGCGACCGGTGGCGCTGTACGACTGCCCGGACCGCGCCGTCGTCGAGCGTAAGGGTCCCCCTCGTTGCAGCAAGGTGGGCCAGCCAAAGGAGGCGTACGGGTTTCCGTCGGCCGCTCACGCTGAACCAGGTCCCGACGTCTTCTCCGGCCAGCGCCCGCTCCGCCGCCGCAGTAGACGTCACGAGCGCCGGGATGCCAGAGCTCGCAGCGATGCTCGCGGCCTCGATCTTCGTCGCCATCCCACCGGTGCCGACGCCCGCAGCACCGGTGCTTCCGATCCGCACGCCGTCAAGATCCTCCGCCCCGCGCACATGGGCGATCCGGGCACCGCCCTCGGACGGTGGCCCGGTGTAGACAGAGTCGACGTCGGAGAGGAGCACGAGCGCGTCGGCATGGACGAGGTGGGCCACGAGGGCTGCCAGACGATCGTTGTCGCCGAAGCGGATCTCATGAGTGGCAACGGTGTCGTTCTCGTTGACGACGGGCACGACGCCGAGGTGGAGCAGCTTCTCGAGCGCCCGATGCGCGTTCTTGTACTGCGTGCGCCGCACGAGGTCGTCGGCGGTGAGCAGTACCTGACTCACGGTGACACCGTGGGCACCGAAGGCCTGGGTATAGCGCGCCATGAGCAGCCCTTGGCCCACGCTCGCCGCCGCCTGCTGCGTCGCGAGGTCACGCGGACGCTTCGCGAGTCCGAGAGGCGCGAGCCCCGCGGCGATGGCGCCGGACGAGACGAGCACGATCTCAGTCCCCGCATTCGACCGTTCGGCGAGCGTATCGACGAGAGCCGCGAGCGACTGCTCGGAAATCCCGCCACGGATCGTCGTCAGCGAGGAAGAACCGACCTTGACGACGATCCGGCGCGCCTCCGGCAGCCATTCCCGGCCGCGGACGCCGAGCTCAGAACTCGCCGTCGTCATCTCTCTCCTCGGACTTCAGATCGGGCGCCCACTCCTTGCGCCGGCTCGACTCCGTCCAGATCCCAGCCCGGCGTTCGGCCTCGAGCTCGTCGCGCGCGGCCGCCCGGGCCGCCTTCCGGTCCTCGAACTCGTCGCGCTTCTGGGCCCGAGTAGGTCGCGACCAGTCGCTGAGCCGGACATCGCTTCCGCGTGGCCCCGCCAAGAGCTCCGCTCCTGCCGACATCGTCGGTTCCCAATCGAAGACAACGGCATCGTCCTCACCGATTACCACCGTGTCCCCGGCATGCGCGCCGGCCTTGAAGAGCTCGTCCTCGACACCCAGCCGGTTGAGCCTGTCGCTGAGATAGCCGACGGCCTCGTCGTTCGTGAAGTCGGTCTGCTTGACCCACCGCTCGGGCTTCTCGCCGATGATCCGGAACAGCGGCTCGAGGTTGCGCTCCTCCTTGCGGATCGTGAAGGACTTCTCGTTGACCGCGCGGGGACGGAGGACGGCGGGCGTCACCTTGGGCGGTGCAGCCTTGACCTCGTCCCGAGCCCGCTGGACGATCTCGGCCATCGCGAAACCGAGGGCCCGCAGACCCTCGTGGCTCGTAGCCGAGACCTCGAACACGCGGTAGCCGCGCCCCTCAAGTTCTGCCCGCACCATCTCAGCCATCGCCTTCCCGTCCGGAAGGTCCACCTTGTTGAGGGCCACGAGTCGTGGTCGCTCGTTGAGCGGCACTACCTCGCCGTCAGGGCCCGCGAAGCTCATGTCGACGTCGTACTTAGCGAGCTCGCCCTCGATGATGTCGAGATCGTCGATCGGGTTGCGGTCGGACTCAAGCGTCCCGCAGTCGAGGACGTGGACGATCGCCGCGCAGCGCTCGACGTGCCGGAGGAAGTCGTGGCCGAGGCCGCGACCCTCGCTCGCCCCTTCGATGAGGCCGGGAACGTCCGCGATCGTGAACCGTACATCGCCCGCCTGGACGACGCCGAGGTTCGGGACGAGCGTGGTGAACGGGTAGTCGGCGATCTTGGGCCGCGCCGCGGACATCGCTGCGATGAGGCTCGACTTGCCGGCCGAGGGGAAGCCTACGAGAGCTACGTCGGCGATGGACTTGAGCTCGAGGACGATGTCCCGCTCCTCGCCCTCGATACCGAGAAGAGCGAAGCCGGGAGCCTTCCGCTTCGCTGTAGCGAGGGCTGCATTGCCGAGGCCTCCCTGGCCACCGGCGGCGGCGATGAACTCTGCGCCCTCCCCCACGAGGTCGGCGAGCACGTTGCCATCGCGCGACTTTACGACTGTGCCATCAGGCACCGGAAGGACGAGGGTTTCGCCACGGTGGCCGACCCGCCAGTCGCCCATCCCCGGGCCACCGTTCTCGGCGTGGCGGTGGGGCGAATGGTGGTAGTCGAGCAGCGTCGTCGTCTGGGACGAGACCCGAAGGACGACATCGCCTCCGTTCCCTCCGTTCCCTCCGTCGGGACCGCCCAGCGGCTTGAACTTCTCACGCTTGATGGAAACGCAGCCGTGGCCCCCATGGCCGCCCGAGACGTGCAGCACCACGCGGTCGACGAAGCTCGCCACGCCATTCTCCTTACGCCGGGGTCTCCCCCGATTCTAGTTCGCGGAGCCCGCCGTCCCCGGCGTCCCGCGACCGTCCTCCTGGACGGTGCATGGGCAAAAAACAGGCGGAGCGGGCCACTGGCCCGCTCCACCGTGATAAACCTGCGGTCCCGGCCTGCGCCGGGCCAGCCCAGACTACTGGGCGACGACGATGTCCACGACGCGACGGCCGCGACGCGTGCCGAACTGCACAGCGCCCGCCTCGAGAGCGAAGAGGGTGTCGTCCTTGCCACGGCCGACGCCGTTACCCGGGTGGAAGTGGGTGCCGCGCTGGCGGACGAGTATCTCGCCGGCGTTGACGGTCTGGCCGCCGAAGCGCTTCACGCCGAGGCGCTGCGCGTTCGAGTCGCGGCCGTTACGGGTGGAGCTTGCGCCCTTCTTGTGTGCCATGAGCTGTGCCTACCTTGAATCTGTTGGGGTTACTGAGCTGCGGGAACCGTGATCAGGCGGTGATGCCGGTGATCTTGACCTTGGTCAGATCCTGACGGTGGCCCTGGCGCTTCTTGTAGCCCGTCTTGTTCTTGTACTTCTGGATGACGATCTTCGGGCCACGCAGGTCCTCGAGAACCTCAGCCGTGACCTTGACCTTGGCCAGCTCGGCGGAATCGGACGTGACCTTCTCGCCGTCGACCAGCAGGAGGGCGGGCAGCTCGATGGTGCTGCCGGCACCGCCGGCCACGCGGTTGAGGGTCACGAAGTCTCCGACGGAAACCTTCTCCTGGCGGCCGCCGGCGCGGACAATCGCGTACACCACTGGGAACTCACTTCTCTCGACGTTATTACTGAAAGCTCTTGCGCGCGGCGCCCCACACTGCTGCCTCTGCAGCGGCCTGGAAGCGCTCGACTGTGCTTCATGCCGTGAGTCCGCGAGGGGATTCCCTGGGAGCAAAACCCAAGTGTAGGCGTCAGCACCGAGGATCTAGACTACGCCAGTCCTCTACCCGGCCGCAAATGACCACCCACAACAAGGCAAACGCCCTGCTGCAAGGAGTCCGTGCCGGAAGCACGCTGTACAAGTTTAGCCCACCGCGGGGACATTCTCGGCTCAGGCGAACTTCGATGGCGCGTCGAAGAAGTCTCGCTCGTACACGGTTGACTGCCGGAATGCCTCCATCATCGCCGAACGTTCGCTAGCCGAGGCGTCTCGGCCTGCCCGATCCGCGAAGCCGATGGCACGCCGCGTAGCCTCAGCGAACCCCTCGTCGGCGTACGTTTCGATCCACGCCCCGTACGGATGCTCGATCGAAGCCGTTCCGGCCTCGGCCCGCTGGATGTGGCGCCGATGCAGGTCCTCACCCACCACCGCATAGATCCAGTAGCAAGGCAGCACTGCCGCTGCGAGCACCGCGTAGCTCCCCACCGCCGACGCTGCGATGAGGTGATCGAGATAGGCCTTCGTCACCGGGCCCTTGACCGACGTCTCACCCGATGGGAGAGGGTGGCGGGAGAGCCATGAACGGTGCAGTTCGGCCTCGACCTCAAGGCACACCTGAGCCGAGTTGGCCCAGAACGTCTGTTCCTCTTCGGTGGGAGCAAGGGCGCTCGCCCGGGCCAAGGCTCGCGAGAACCCGTTGAGGTACTGGGCGTCCTGAGCGAGGTAGTACGCGAACTGGGCCTCGGGGAGCGAACCGGCATCGAGCTGGGCCACGAAGGGCAGCGCGTCGATCTCGGCCCGAACCTTGGCCGTCGCGTCCCACATGCGGGCGGCGAACTCACCCTCGGCGAGGGGGACCGTTTCTTCGGCGTGATGGAAGTGGTGAACCGGACCGTGGCCCCCACCGACCTCAAGCTCGTCCGACGCAGCCAAGGCACCGAGCAGCCACTCCTTGACGACCCTCAAGGACGCGGCCCAATCACCCGTTCGAGCCTGCATCGTGGCAAGTGCTGACGAGAGCGAGCAGCCGGTTCCGTGAGAATTGCGGGTGTCGACCCGCGTTCCGGGCACCTCGACGATCCGCTTCCCCTTGGGTGCACTCGCATCCACGAGTGCGTCCGGACACTCGGGGCCCCCGAGGTGGCCGCCCTTCACGAGGACGACAGCACCGATGAGCTCCGAGAGACGCTCCCCTTGGGCCAGCGCGTCCTGCCACGTCTCCGCCGTCGGCTCGTCGAGGAGCACACCGAGCTCGGGAAGATTCGGCGTGACGAGGTCCGCTTTGGCGAGGAGCCCGCGCAAGGCGGCTGCGGCGTCGTCCGCCAGCAGGCGGTCGCCGCTCGTGGCGACCATCACCGGATCAAGGACGACGACGCCGGGGCGCACCCGGTCCAGCCACTCGCCGACGGCCCCGATCACTTGGGCGTCCGAGAGCATGCCGATCTTGACGGCGTCGAGCTCGATGTCGGAGGACACTGCATCAAGCTGTGCCGTCAGGAACTCCGGGGGCGGCGTGTGCACGCCGGTAACGCCCCGGGTGTTCTGGGCCGTCAGCGCCGTGATGGCCGCCATCCCGTAACCGCCCATTGCCGCGATGCTTTTGAGGTCGGCCTGGATGCCGGCTCCGCCCGAGGGGTCGGAGCCAGCGATGCTCAGGACCCGTGGGATGCGCCGCGCCACCTCTCAGAGCTCCGACGCCGGGACGCCGACGCCCAGGATGAGCGGGCCATCACCCTCGGGCTTCTCGGGAGCAGGCGTCGACTGTGCCGACGACGTGCTGGCGCGACCGCCGACTGCGCCCGCGGACTCGTCGACCCGCGTGACCTCAGCCGATCCCTGCCCGCTCTTGGCGCCCCGGCTGCGCCGACGGCGGCCAGGGCGCTCCTCGCCCGAATGGCGTTCGCCGGTCAGTTCGTCGAACGCATGGCTCAAGGCGTCGAGGCTGAGCTTCGGTTCGGGCCGCGGAGCGACGGGAACCGCCTCGCCGATCGGGAGCTCGATGCGCTCGCCACCGATCGTCAGCACCGGGACAGCGGCACTCGTGTTGGCAGCTGGGGTTGGCACGGGCTCGTGATGCGGAGCCGGTTTCGGGGCCTCTTCGTGCACCTCGGGATGGGCCTTCTCGTCGTCGTGCACGTGTGCAGCGTGGGCCGCAGCAGCGACCGCGGCGAGTGCCGCCCTCGTTGCTTGGGCGCGCGCCTGGCGCTCGGCGTCGTCGGCCTCCGGCACGGGCACGGGCACGGGCTGATGGTGCACGGGTGCGGGGGCCGGCTCCTGATCCTGCGGGCCGCGCCCACGGCGCCGCCGCCGCTCAGGCCGGACTGTCGCCTGCTGGCCGTCTCCGCGCAACGGCTGGTGCTCGGAAGTGGAGCCCTGAGCACGTCCCCGTTCGACTGGCTCCTCGTGCGTGATGACCCCTCGGCCGCCGCACACCTCGCACGTCTCGCTGAAGACTTCGAGCAGGCCCGTGCCCATCCGCTTGCGGGTCATCTGCACGAGGCCAAGCGACGTCACCTCGGCGACCTGGTGCTTCGTGCGGTCCCGGCCGAGGCACTCGACGAGACGTCTCAGGACGAGGTCGCGGTTCGACTCGAGCACCATGTCGATGAAGTCGATCACGATGATGCCGCCGATGTCCCGAAGCCTCAGCTGGCGGACGATCTCCTCCGCGGCCTCGAGGTTGTTCTTGGTCACCGTCTCCTCGAGGTTGCCCCCCGAGCCCGTGAACTTGCCCGTGTTGACGTCGATGACGGTCATCGCCTCGGTGCGGTCGATCACGAGCGAGCCGCCCGACGGCAGGAAGACCTTGCGGTCCAGCGCCTTGTGGATCTGCTCGTCGATCCGCCACTCGGCGAAGACGTCGGCATCTCCCTGATACTTCTCTAGGCGGCCCAACAGGTCCGGCGCCACATAGGTGACGTAGGCCTCGATCGTGTCCCAGGCCTCCTCCCCGCTCACGATGAGCTTCGAGAAGTCCTCGTTGAAGACGTCTCGGACCACCTTGATCGTGAGATCGGGCTCCGCGTAGAGGAGTTCGGGCGCGAGGACCTTGGTCGACGTCGCCTGTCCCTGGATCGCCTCCCACTGGGCGCGGAGGCGGTTGATGTCGTGGGTGAGCTCTTCCTCACTCGCACCCTCGGCCGCCGTACGCACGATGACGCCTGCATCCGCGGGGAGTCGGTCCTTGAGGATCCGCTTGAGACGGTTGCGCTCGACGTCGGGCAGCTTCCGGGAGATGCCCGTCATCGAGCCGCCGGGAACGTAGACGAGGTAGCGCCCGGGCAGCGAGATCTGGCTCGTGAGGCGGGCACCCTTGTGGCCCACCGGATCCTTCGTGACCTGGACGAGCACGGAGTCGCCCGACTTGAGCGCGTTCTCGATACGGCGCGGCGCACCCTCGAGGCCAGCTGCGTCCCAATTGACCTCGCCCGCGTAGAGCACCGCGTTGCGGCCGCGGCCGATGTCGACGAACGCGGCCTCCATCGAAGGAAGGACGTTCTGCACCTTGCCCAGATAGACGTTCCCGATGAGGGAATCCTGCTGTGTCTTGGACACGAAGTGCTCGGCGAGGACACCGTCCTCGAGGACCGCGATCTGGATGCGGTCCTCCTTCTGCCGGACGACCATCTGCCGGTCCACCGACTCGCGGCGGGCGAGGAACTCCGCCTCGGTGATCACGTGCCGGCGCCGGCCCGATTCGCGGGACTCCCGGCGGCGCTGCTTCTTGGCCTCGAGGCGAGTCGAGCCCTTTACGCTCTGGACGCGGTTGCTCGTGACCTCCGCGCGGGTGCGCGGCGCGCGGACGCGGGTGACGGTGTTGGGCGGATCGTCGTCGTAGCCGCCCTCGAGCTCGAGATCGCTCTCGCCGCGCCTCCGGCGGCGACGTCGGCGGGAAGTGACCTCTTCCTGCTCCCCGGAATCTTCGGCTCCCTCGGCTCCCTCGGATTCCTCGGCGATCTCCTCCGAACCCTCGTCGAGACGGCCGCGGCCCCTCCGGCCGCGGCTCCGGCGACGACGGCGCGAGCCTCCGGACTCGTCGTCCTCGTCTTCCTCGGCCTGATCGTCGATCGGAACCGACGGCGCCGAACGGGTTACGACGCTGAGGTCAGGCGCCTGGAAGATCATGGACGTCGGGGAGAGCGGCTCGCTGAAGAGCGCGGCAAGCGGGCCCATCGCAACGGGTTCCTCGTGGCCCTCGACCTGCGTCTCGGGCTCCTCTGTGGTTTCGGATGCGGTGGCCTGCCCTTCCGCCACTTCCGCGACCTGCTCTCCTGCAGGCTCGGGGGACGGCGCCTTCGCGCGACGGCGGGCAGGCCGCTTGGTCTCACGCGACGACTGCTCGTCCGGGGCCGGCTCGACCTGCGCTTCACGGCTTTCGTCGGAGGCGTCCAACTCCTCGACGGCGGTCTGGGCCGCTTGTGCAGCGACCACAGCACGACGACGTGCCCTCACGGAACTCTTGGCTCGGGAACCAGAAGCGCTCGTCGGCTCTTCACCCTGCTCGCCGTCGTTGGGAAGCGGGAGCATCGGCGTCGCCGCTTCCGACTTCGAGTCCGCGTGGGCGGCCGCGGCGCGGGCCGAAGCGCGCCGGGACCGCGACTTCGGGGCAGCCGGAGCTTCAACCGGCACCTCTGCCTGGGCCTCCGCGGATGCGGCTGTTACAGGAGCCGCCATCTCAGGTTCAACAGTCTCGGAGGGAGTCTCCGGCGCTGCCTGAACGGCCTTCTTCCGGCTGCGGGGGGCTCGCTTGGGCTTCTGGGGTGCCTCGGCCGCGGGCGCGTCGACCACCTGAGCCGAGCCTGCGGCGTCGTCCGCTGCCCCCTGACGAGCCTCGACCTGCTCAGGCGACTCTCCCCCGGCAGACTCGCTCGGGCTGCCCGCGGCAGCCTTCGCCCTCCGCGGCGCCCTGCGCGTCTTGGCCACGGGGGCAGCCTCTTCGATGGGGCGTTCCGGGCCCTCTTGGGCCTGCTGTTCAATGTCCATTTGTGCGTACTCCACAAGCCGCCCGCAACGCCGCCACATTCGGCGCCCGAACGGCACCACATGCCGGCACCCGCAGGCGCCGACGAAGTCGTCTCTGGTACCCGAGTGGCTGCGGCGTCGCCGGCCACTCAGGCCGATGCTGCCCAGGGAACCCGCGGCCTGTCCGGCCGGCAAGGTGCCGCCGAGGCCAGCGGGCGGCAGACGGGCAATTCACCCCTGCGCCCGGCGTTGGACCGGCGGTCTTCGTGGCAGTGCATCGGACCGGCCGCCGAATGTGGATCGACGCCCGGCCAACTGCATTGTCTCACATACGCCCGAATCAGCTCGGTGTCAGACGCGCGCCGTAGAATCAGGGCAAGCACCCAGAAAGGAAACATCGTCATGACGCAGGCCCCCGCCTCCGCCCAGACCGCGACCTCGGCCCAAGCCGAGCCCGGCCCGCTCATGACGAAGAGGATCCCGTTCGCATGGCTGCTCCTGATTACGAGCATCGTCGGGTGGCTCGCATCCGGTGAGCTCGTGCTGGAGAAGCTGCAGAAGTTGGCCAACCCGAACTTCGTGACGGTCTGCGACGTGAACCCCTGGGTCTCGTGCGGCGAAGTCATGAGTACGTGGCAGAGCTCGGTCTTCGGCTTCCCGAACATGTTCATCGGCATCGTCGCGTTCGGCATCACGTTGACTGCGGCGATGGGCCTCTTTGCCGGAGCCGCGTTCCGGCGATGGTACTGGGTCTGCTTTCAGGTGGGAGTGACCCTTGGGTTCGTGTTCTTCGTGTGGCTGTGGAGCCAAGCGCTGTACGCGATCGGCATCCTCTGCCCGCTCTGCATGGTCGTCTGGGCCATGATGATCCCGATGTTCGTGTGGACAACGATCCGCAACCTCCAGCGCGGGGTCATCCCAGCCCGGGCCGGCCTCGTGAAGACGCTCGGCGAGTGGGGCTGGATCATCGTGGCCATCCTCTACATCGGCGTGATCGCTTCGATCTTCTTCCGCTTCCTGCCGATGTTCGTCCCGTCGACGATGTAACCCCCACCCCTCTCCGTCTCGGGTACACCAACCCACCTCCCACCGCGTCTCGGGTACACCAACTCCCCTCCCTCCCCGTCTCGGGTACACCAACTCCCCTCCCACGGCGTCTCGGGTACACCAACTCCCCTCCCTCCCCGTCTCGGGTACACCAACTCCCCTCCCTCCCCGTCTCGGGTACACCAACTCCCCTCCCACCGCGTCTCGGGTACACCAACTCCCCTCCCACCGCGTCTCGGGTACACCAACTCCCCTCCCACCGCGTCTCGGGTACACCAACTCCCCTCCCACCGCGTCTCGGGTACACCAACTCCCCTCCCACCGCGTCTCGGGTACACCAACTCCCCTCCCACCGCGTCTCGGGTACACCAACTCCCCTCCCTAAAGCTGTCGGGACCGCCGGATTCCCGACGCGAGGGTACTTTCGGCGAAAGAACGACGACGGGCGGCGACTCTCTCGTGGAAGTCGCCGCCCGCCGTCGTACTTGTTCTGAATCAGAGCTGGAGTTCGCGTACCCGAGTCTCGTAAAGGGGTGGATATCTGTACCCGAAACGATCAGGTGGGCGGAAGATCTGTACCCGAAACGATCAGGTGGGCGGAAGATCTGTACCCGAAACGATTAGGCGGGGAGATATCTGTACCCGAAACGATTAGGCGGGGAACCAGATGGCGATCTCTCGCTCTGCCGATTCCGGCGAGTCCGACCCGTGAACGAGGTTCTGCTGGACCTTGAGGCCCCAGTCGCGGCCGAAGTCGCCACGGATGGTGCCGGGGGCCGCGCTCGTCGGATCCGTCGCGCCCGCGAGGGACCGGAAGCCCTCGATGACCCGCTCGCCCTGGAACACTGCGGCGACGACCGGCCCGCTGAGCATGAACTCGACGAGCGGTTCGTAGAACGGCTTGCCTTCATGCTCGGCGTAGTGCTGCTCCAGCAACTCGCGTGTGGCTGTCAGCAGCTTGAGCTCTGCAAGCTGGTAGCCCTTGCCCTCGACACGGGCGAGGATCGCGCCGGCGAGGCCGCGGGAAACGCCGTCGGGCTTTACGAGAACAAGGGTGCGCTCTGCGCTCACGGATGCTCCTTGATAGGGGTCTTGGGGATCGAGGCCAGTCTACTGAGTCTGGACCTCTCCCCCAGACGCCGCCGACCCGCCCTCCTCGGGGTGGGTGCGCTCCCATTCGGCCTGCTCCCGGTCACGCTGGATGTTCTCCCGGTCCAGCCTCAAGCCGGTGCGGATGGCGAACCACCACGCGAGAGCCATGAGCACCCCCACGAAGAACATCATGGGCTCAATGAACCCGAGCGCGATGAGCGCAAGCTGAAGCACCCAGCCGAGGGCCATGCCCCAAGCGCGCTTGACCACAGCGCACGAGAAAACGAGGACCGCAACGAGACCCAACCCGGCGCCGAGCACGAGCCCCGTGCCGTACTGGCTTGCGTGCAGCCCGAAGACAGCGAGAGTCGCGAAGAACGCGACGAACGCCTCTGTAAGCAGCACGATCGAGGCAAACTGCACTCGGATCGAACGCCGCTGCCGTGGCATACCGGGACGCCACTCGCGCTGGGCTCTAGTGAGTCGCGCCATCAATCCACCGCCTTTCCAAGAAGGATCCGGGCCTCGCCGACCACGGTGATCGAGCCAGTGACGAGCACGCCGCCGGCATAATCGCCCACCTCGTCTGCCCGCTCGACCGCGTACGCGATGGCCTCGTCGAGCTTGGCCTCGGCGTGGATTGCGTCCTCGTCGAAGCCGAGGTCAAGGGCGATCTCCGCCAGCTCCTCAGCGGGAATTGCCCGGGGCGAAGCGGACTGGGTGAAGACATACTCGACCTGCTGCTCGCGGAACTCCTCCTCGAGGGTCCGGAGGATCTCCTCGGCGTCCTTCTCTCGCAACACGCCCAGGACGACGACCAGCCTGCTGAAGTCGAACGCCTCGATGAGCGCCTGAGCGCTCACCTGGATGCCGCCCGGGTTGTGGGCGGCGTCGACGACGATCGTCGGAGAAGTTTTGACGACCTCGAGCCGCCCGGGCGATGTGACGGTGGCAAAGCCCGCGCGCAGGACGTCCGAATCCAGCTCCCGCTCGCCCCCACCGAGGAACGCCTCGAGCGCGGCCACGGCGACGGCCGCATTCTCGGCCTGATGCGCTCCATGAAGCGGCACGGTGAGGTCCTCGTACCTGCCGGCGAGGCCCTGAATCGTCACGAGTTGGCCGCCGACGGCGAGAATCCGGCTCTCGACGCCGAACTCGACACCTTCGAAGCGGTACTCCGACCCGACCTCACGCGCCTTCTCAAGCAGGACCTGCGCGGCGTCGGCGGGCTGGGCAGCGCTCACGAGGAAGCCGCCCCGCTTGATGATGCCAGCCTTCTCACGGGCGATGTCCTCGGTCGTATCACCGAGCAGATCCGTGTGATCAAGCGAGATCGGCGTCACCACGGAGACGACGCCGTCACCCACGTTCGTCGCATCAGTGATCCCGCCGAGGCCCACCTCGATGACGGCGACGTCCACGGGCTCGTCTGCGAAGATCGCGAAGCCCAGAATCGTCACGCACTCGAAGTACGTGAGGCGCGGCTGTCCCGCCTCGGTCAGCTCCGAATCGACCATCCCGAGGTAGGGCGCAATCTCGTTCCAGATCCGCACGAACGTCGAGTCAGGGACCGGCGCTCCGTCGATGCTGATGCGCTCCGTGACGCGGCTCAGATGGGGACTCGTGTAGCGGCCCGTCCGGAGACCGTGGGCGCGGAGGCCTGCCTCGATCATCCGGGCGGTCGAGGTCTTCCCGTTGGTACCCGTGATGTGCACGATCGGAAAGGCCTTGTTCGGCTCTCCCAGCACGTCCATGGCGCGGAACAACGGGGCCAGCCGCGGCTCCATCTTGTTTTCAGGGGCCCGCCCGAGGAGCTCGGCGTAGACCTCGTCGACTGTGGTCAGGGAGCTCGTAGCCTCGGTCACCGTGCGCCTTCCGTCGCCACGACCGGTTCGACGATCGCCGTCGGATCGACCTCCGCCTCGAGGAACTCGAGCTCGACGCTCAGTGTCTCGCCCTTGAGCAGTTCGGCGTGGGCGAGGGCCGCGGAGATCACCGAGGGACGCGCCGTGAGGCTCGTCCGGATTCTGTCGCTCACGTTGAGATCGGCATCCTTGCGAGCCTGCTGGATCACCCGGACAAGATCGCGGGCCAAGCCCTCGGCCTCGAGCTCAGGCGTGACCTCGGTGTCCAGGACCACGAAGCCGCCGCCGGGAAGCATCGCGACCGCGCTCGACGCGCCAGCCTTCTCGGCGTCGACAACCGTCTCGAGCGTGTACTCGTGCGGCTCGAGAGCGATCCCGCCCGCTGTCACGACGCCGTCCTCTGAGACGGACCAGTCGCCTGATTTCGAGCCCTTGATGGCCTGCTGCACTCCCTTGCCGAGGCGGGGGCCGGCTGCCCGGGCGTTGACCACGAGCTTCTGCTCGATGCCGAACTCCTCGGGCGACGCTTCCTCCGCGTCCAGCAGGCGCACCGACTTGAGGTTGAGCTCATCCGCGATGACAGCCTCCGAACCGGCGAGCGAGCCAGCCGAGGGGACGACGACGGTCATCGCCTTGAGCGGGAGCCGCACCCGGAGCTTGGCAGCCTTGCGCAGCGACGAGCCTGCCGAACAAACAGCCTGCGTGCGATCCATCTGCTCGACGAGGGTGGGCTCGTCGCTGAACAGCGTCGAGTCCGGCCAGTCGGTCAGGTGCACCGAACGGCCGCCGGTGAGCCCCCGCCACATCTCCTCGGAGATGAGCGGCAGGAGGGGCGCCGCGGCCCGGCAGACGGCCTCCAAGGCGGTGTAGAGGGCGTCGAACGCGTCCGTGTCCTCATCGAAGAAGCGCTGCCGGCTGCGGCGGACGTACCAGTTCGTGAGCATCTCGAGGTACTCGCGCAGCAGCTCGCACGCGTTCGAGATGTCGTACGCGTCGAGGTGGCCACGCATGCCGGAGACGAGCCGACCGGTCTCCGCCAGAAGGTAACGGTCCAGTGGGTCCGTGTAACCGTCGTGGCGGAGCTTGGCGTCGTAGCCGTGCTCCCCCGCGGCGTTCGCGTAGAGCGTGAAGAAGCTGTACACGTTCCAGAGCGGGAGGATCACCTGGCGCACGCCGTCCCGGATGCCCTGCTCGGTGACGATGAGGTTTCCGCCGCGCAGGATCGGGCTCGCCATGAGGAACCACCGCATGGCGTCCGACCCGTCACGGTCGAGGACCTCGGAGACATCGGGGTAATTCCGCAGGCTCTTGGACATCTTCTGCCCGTCCGAGCCGAGGACGATCCCATGGCTGATGACGTTCCGGAACGCGGGCCGGTCGAACAGCGCGGTCGCCAGGATATGGAGCGTGTAGAACCAGCCACGGGTCTGGCCGATGTACTCGACGATGAAGTCGCCGGGGTTGTGCGTTTCGAACCAGTCCTGGTTCTCCATGGGGTAGTGCACCTGGGCGTACGGCATCGAGCCCGAGTCGAACCAGACGTCCAGTACGTCGGGGACTCGACGCATGGTCGACTGACCGGTCGGATCGTCGGGATTGGGCCGTGTGAGCTCGTCGATGAAGGGCCGGTGCAGGTCGGGCTGCCCGTCATGGTTGAGCGGAAGCCGACCGAAGTCGCGCTCGAGCTCGGCGAGGGAGCCGTAGACATCCGTCCGCGGATACTCGGGGTTGTCAGAGACCCACACAGGGATCGGCGACCCCCAGTACCGGTTGCGGCTGATCGACCAGTCCCGGGCGTTCTCGAGCCACTTGCCGAACTGTCCGTGCTTGACGTTGCTGGGGATCCAGTTGATCTGCTCGTTGAGCTCGAGCATGCGGTCCTTGATCTTCGTGACCTCCACGAACCAGCTCGAGACGGCGCGGTAGATCAGAGGGTTGCGGCACCGCCAGCAGTGCGGGTAGCTGTGCACGTAGCTCGCCTGCTTGACGAGCCTGCCCTGTTCGCGCAGCACGCGCGTGATCGGCTTGTTGGCCTCGAAGACCTGGAGTCCCACGATGTCTGCGAGGGGAGCATCCTCGCCGGAGGCGAACAGCGGAAGGAACTTCGCGCCGTCGTCCACTGAGAGAATCACGGGGATTCCCGCAGCCTCGCACACCTTCTGGTCGTCCTCGCCATAGGCGGGAGCCTGGTGGACGATGCCGGTGCCGTCCGTCGTCGTGACATAGTCAGCGACGAGGATTTGCCACCCTTTGCCGGTCCCCCACGTCTCGGCGTCGGTGAAGTAGTCCCAGAGGGGCTCGTAGCGGATCCCGTCGAGCTCCGAGCCGAGGAAAGAGCGTTCGACGGCGGCAGCCGCCGCCTGAGCGGCAGACGTTCCCTCGCCGTCCTCGTAGCCGAGGTCCTTGGCGTAGCTCGGGATGAGGCTCTCCGCGAGCAGGAAGCGTGCGTCACCCGGGATGTCGGAAGCGGCGATGCCGCGCGGCCCGGCGGGCACGACGGCGTAGCGCACCTCGGGCCCGACCGCGAGGGCTTCGTTCGTCGGAAGGGTCCAGGGCGTCGTCGTCCACGCGATCGCGAGGACGCCCGCGAGCGCCTTCGACGCCTCAGACTCGCCGGCGAGCAGCGGGAACGTCACGGTGACCGTCTGGTCCTGGCGGTCCTTGTAGACGTCGTCGTCCATGCGGAGCTCGTGGTTCGAGAGCGGGGTCTCGTCCTTCCAGCAGTACGGGAGCACGCGGTACCCGCTGTAGGTGAGTCCCTTGTCGTAGAGCGTCTTGAACGCCCAGACGACGGACTCCATGTACTCGACGTTGAGCGTCTTGTAGTCATTCTCGAAGTCGACCCAGCGGGCCTGGCGCTTCACGTACGCCTCCCACTCGTGGGTGTACTTGAGCACCGAGGCACGGCAGGCATCGTTGAACTTGTCGATGCCCATCTTCTCGATGTGGGCCTTGTCGCTCATCCCAAGCTGTTTCATGGCCTCGAGTTCGGCGGGCAGGCCGTGCGTGTCCCACCCGAAGCGGCGCTCGACGCGCTTGCCGCGCTGCGTCTGGTAGCGCGCGACGAGGTCCTTGGCGTAGCCGGTGAGGAGATGACCGTAGTGCGGAAGGCCGTTGGCGAAGGGCGGGCCGTCGTAGAACACGAACTCGTTGGAGCCGTCGCGGCCGCTGTCGCGCTGGTCGATGGAAGCCTGGAAGGTGCCGTCCTCGTCCCAGTACTTGAGGATCCGCTCCTCGAGGTCGGGGAACCGAACGGTGCTCGTCGCCGGCGTACCGGCCGCGTTCTCGGGGTGCGGCGAGGTGGTCGCCTTGGGGTACACGCTCACGGAAGTCCTTGGCTGTATGGCATCGGACGCGAGGACGGCGTACGCCCGGATCTGCCGGGCGGCACCGCGGTACCACCTCGCTTGCCCGCGCGCTGCGTGCTCGCACATGCGGCGCAGGGGCCTCTCGTGAGGGCTATGACGGGCCTGCCCGTCCGGTTCTACTGGGCAATTCCCCGTGGTGGGAACTCGCCGTTCTTCCGGAAGCTCGCCGGTGATGGCCGGGTCGACGCTTTGCCCTCCAGTCTACCCTTCGCTGGGCAGCTTCCGGGTCAGCTCCGGCGGAGGAGCTTGTGGGCCGCTGCCTGGGCTACGGGGCGGATCACGATGTCGTCCAGGTTCACGTGGTGCGGCACCGTCACCGCGTAGCGGATGACGTCGGCGACATCCTCCGCCGTCAGCGGCTCCTCGACGCCTTCGTAAACCTTCTCGGCGGCCGCGGCGTCCCCGTCGAGACGGCGGAGCGAGAACTCTTCGGTCTTGACGAGGCCGGGCATGACCTCGATGACGCGAACGTTGTGCTCGGCTTCCTCGAGCCGCAGGGCACGGGTCATGCCATGCTCGGCGAACTTCGCTGCGTTGTACCCGCCACCGCCCTCGTACGAGACGAGGCCGGCAACCGAGGTCAGGTTGAGCACAGTGCCGTGCCCGTGCGCTCGGAGCATCGGCAGGAAGGCTCGAGTGACCTTCATGGTGCCGATCACGTTGACCCGCAGCATCCACTCCCAGTCGTCGGTCTTCGCGTCGGCGATCCATTCGGTGCCGCGAGCCCCGCCCGCGATATTGACGAGCGTGTCGATTCCTCCGGCGTCCTCCACTGCGCGCACGAGGCGGGCGACGTCGTCGTCCTCCGCTATGTCTGCCGGAAGCGCGACTGCACCTGTCTCGGCAGCCAGCCGCTCGAGGCGTTCGGCCCGGCGCGCCACGGCGTAGACCCGCCAGCCCTCGGCCGCGAGGGCCCGAACGGACGCCTCGCCGATGCCTGTGCTCGCTCCCGTCACGAGGGCCGCCCTCTGGTCACGGACTGGAGAGGCTGCGTCGGGGGCGGGGGTGAGCTGCGTGGCGTCAGAGGTCATGCCACCCAAACTACTCCCGCTCACTCATCCGCCCGTTCCGAGGACTTCCCGCAGGACCACGGCCTGATTGTGCTCCTCGTCGTGCGCGGAATAGACGAGATCGACCTTCTCGTGCTCCTTGACTGCTTCCTTGAGCTGCTGGAGCGCCTCCGATCCTTTGAGCTCCTCCCGGTAGCGCCGCCCGAACTCGTCGAAGCGCTCTGGGTCGTGGCCGAACCACTTCCGCAGCTCGGTCGAGGGGCCGGCCTCTTTGAGCCAGAGATCGACGCCGGCTTTCTCTTTGCTCACGCCCCGGGGCCAGATCCGGTCCACGAGGATCCGAAACGTCCCCTCGGGCGATGGTTCGTACACGCGACGCAGACTGACGGTACCCATGGGCCCATGGTTGGGATTCGTACGTAGAATTGCAACCATGCCTGAAGCGAACCCCACGGGTACAGACACGCCCACCCCCTCCCACCCAGCCACCCACAGTTCCCGCCCAGCCACCCCCGGCGTCCCCGACAAGCCCGCCCTCGAGGGCCTCGAGGCGAAGCTCACCGAGCGGTGGCTCGACGAAGGCGTCTATCGCTTCGACCCCGAGACCAGCCGCAGCCAGGTCTACTCGATCGACACTCCCCCGCCGACCGCTTCGGGCTCCCTGCACGTCGGGCACATGTTCTCGTTCACGCAGACGGACCTCCTCGCGCGCTACCAGCGCATGACGGGCAAGAACGTCTTCTACCCCATGGGCTGGGACGACAACGGACTCCCCACCGAGCGCCGTGTCCAGAACTACTACGGCGTCCGCTGCGATCCCAGCATCCCGTACGACGCCGATTACCGGCCGCCCGCCCAGCCCGCCAAGAATCAGCGGGACTTCGACGTCATCTCGCGCCGCAACTTCATCGAGCTCTGCGAGGAGCTCGCGGTCGAAGACGAGAAGGTCTTCGAGCACCTCTTCAAGACACTCGGACTCTCGGTCGACTGGGACATGACGTACCGCACGATCGATGACGTCTCGCGCGCCGTCTCCCAGCGGGCCTTCCTGCGCAACCTCGGCGAAGGGGATGCATATCTCGCCGAGGCGCCGACCCTGTGGGACGTCACCTTCCGCACCGCAGTCGCTCAGGCCGAACTCGAGGACCGCGAAGTCCCCGGCGCCTACTACCGCTATGCGTTCACGGCCGACGACGGCCGCGAGGTCCACATCGAGACCACCCGTCCCGAGCTGCTCGCCGCGTGCGCGGCCCTCGTCGCGCACCCGGACGACGAGCGCTACAAGCCGCTCTTCGGCACGACCGTGCGCTCGCCGCTGTTCGGCGTCGAGGTCGAGGTGAAGGCCCACCCTCTCGCCAAGCCCGACAAGGGCTCCGGCATCGCTATGGTCTGCACCTTCGGTGACCTCACCGACGTCACGTGGTGGCGCGAGCTGCAGCTTCCGACGCGTTCGATCATCGGCCGGGACGGGCGCCTGCTCGCAGAGACCCCCGAGTGGATCACCTCCGAAGAGGGCCGTGACGCCTACGCTGAGATCGCAGGCAAGACGGCGTTCTCCGCGAAGGAGGGTGTCGTGAAGATGCTCGGCGAGCGAGGACTGCTCGACGGCGAGCCGAAGAAGATCATGCACCCGGTCAACTTCTATGAGAAGGGTGACAAGCCACTCGAGGTGGTCACGAGCCGCCAGTGGTACATCCGCAATGGCGGGCGCGACGCGGACCGCCGGGCCCGCCTCATCGAGCGCGGTCGCGAGCTCGCGTGGCACCCTGCCTTCATGCGCTCGCGCTATGAGAATTGGGTCGAAGGCCTCAACGGGGACTGGCTCGTGTCCCGCCAGCGCTTCTTCGGCGTGCCGATCCCGGTCTGGTACCGCCTCGACGAGGGCGGGAATCCAGACTACGAGAACCCGATCGTCCCCGAGGACTCCATGCTCCCGGTCGACCCGGTGGCCGAGCCTGCACCTGGGTTCGACGAGTCGCAGCGGGACCAGCCCGGCGGCTTCACCGGTGATCCCGACGTTCTCGACACGTGGGCGACTTCCTCCCTTACCCCTCAGATCGTGGGCCGCTGGAGCCGTGACGACGCGTTCTTCGCAAACGTCTTCCCGTTCGACCTCCGCCCTCAGGCGCACGAGATCATCCGCACCTGGCTCTTCTCGACCGCAGTGCGGGCCGACGCGCTTCATGGTTGTGTTCCGTGGACCAACGCGGCGATCTCCGGATGGGTGCTCGACCCGGACCGGAAGAAGATGTCGAAGTCGAAGGGCAACGTCGTCGTCCCGACGGACATCCTCGAGGAGTTCGGCGCGGACGCCGTGCGCTACTGGGCGGCCTCGGCGAAGCTCGGCGCTGACACGGCCTTCGAGGTGGCCCAGATGAAGATCGGCCGCCGCCTCGCGATCAAGATCCTCAACGCGTCCAAGTTCGTGCTCGGCCTCGGCGCGACCGAGGCGAACGTCCTGCGTGACTCGTCGGACCCTGTGCTGGTGAACCCCCTCGACCGGGCTCTCCTCGCCCAGCTCGCGGATGTCGTCGCCCAGGCCGGCAGCGCGTTCGCGGCCTACGACCCTGCGAAAGCCCTCCAGCTCACGGAATCGTTCTTCTGGCAGTTCACGGACGACTACGTGGAGCTCGTCAAGGACCGAGCGTACGGTGCTCAGGGCGACGCCCAGCAGGCATCCGTCCTTGCCGCGCTCGCGACCACCCTCGACTCGCTCCTGCGGCTGTTCGCCCCCGTCCTCCCATTCGCGACCGAAGAGGTATGGAGCTGGTGGCGCGAGGGATCGGTCCACAGGGCTCCGTGGCCCGAGCCGCTGCCTGTCGAGGGGGACCTCGCGATGCTGTCCACCGTGGGCCTCGCGCTCTCGGGCATCCGCAAGGCCAAGTCCGAGGCCAAGGTCAAGCAGCGCACGGAGGTTCTCTCGGCCACCGTCTCCGCGCCGGCTGGGCAGCTGGCCCAGCTCAAGGGCGGCCTCGGCGACCTGCAGGCCGCCGCGAATGCGCGCGAGATCGTCCTTGACGATGCGGCTGATGAGCTGCGGGTCTCGGGGGTCGAACTCGCGGCGGTCGACGCCTAGCGTCGACGCCCGAGGTGCCTTAGAGCGCCGGAAGTGCTTTAGGGCGCCAAAAGTGCCTTAGACAAAGGGGAAGCCCCATCAGCGTTCTCGCGTTGGTGGGGCTTCGACTTTACGACTGCCTCGGTGACGTCGTGCAGTCTGGTGGAATCCTTGGCATCCAGGTCTTGCTCTCCGTCACTGAGAGCCAGCCGTCGACTTTGCCTGAGGCTGCGTCGTGACGACTGTCACTGGATCTTCGGTTTCCACGTCCTCATCCTGTTGGGGAGGAGGTACTAATTATTGTGAGCGTGATCACAGGCAGCTGCAAGAGGGCCGGGCGAAGTACAGGATCGTAATTCGCCCGGCCCTCTCTCGGCCGTTGGACCGCGCCTCAGACCGCCTTGGGGCGCTCGGTTCTGGTGCGCTTGATCTCGAAGAAGTGCGGGTAGCCGGCGAGTGTAACCGAGGCGTCCCAGATCTCTCCTGCTTCCTCACCCCGCGGAACGCGCGTCATGACCGGGCCGAAGAACGCGGTGCCATTGAACGCGACGACGGGTGTGCCGACGTCCTGCCCGACGAGCTCGATGCCCGACTTGTGGCTCGCACGCAGCTGCGTGTCGTACTCATCGCTGTCCGCGTATGCAGCCAGATCGGCCGGAAGGCCGACCTGTTCGAGAGCCCGCCGGATCACCTCTGGCCGGTCCTTGATGCCCTCGTTGTGGATGAGCGTTCCCATCGCGTCGTACAGCGGCTTGATGTGCTCCTTGCCGTGCAGCTCGGACGCGGCAATGATCACGCGTACGGGCCCCCAGTTCTCGTCCATGGCACGCTGGTAGTCGCTCTCGAGCTCTCGGCCTTCGTTGAGCACCGAGAGGCTCATGACGTGCCACTCCGTCTCGATGTCGCGGACCTTCTCGACCTCGCCGATCCAGCGAGACGTCACCCAGGCGAAGGGACACGCCGGGTCGAACCAGAAGTCGGCCTTGCTCCTGCTTCCCTCTACCACGTCAGTCATCCTCTGCTCCTTCGATCGGCCGTCAGGCAAGCCATTCCGTCGTTATGCGGACTTGGTCCTGCGCTTGGCGACCACACTGTGCGGAATCAACGCCGGCTGCTCATGGCGTAGGACGACGTCGCGGTTGACGACGACGCCCGCCACATCGTCGCGGCTCGGCAGATCGAACATGACGGGGAGGAGCACTTCCTCCATGATGGCACGGAGCCCGCGGGCGCCTGTGCCGCGTTCGAGCGCCAGATCGGCAATGGCCTCAAGTGCCCCATCCTCGAAGTGCAGCTCCACGCCGTCGAGATGGAACATCTTCTGGTACTGCTTGACGAGCGCGTTCTTCGGCTCGGTCAGGATCTGCATGAGCGCGGGGCGGTCGAGGTTCTCCACGGTCGTGATGACGGGAAGACGACCGATGAATTCGGGAATGAGCCCGAACTTCAGCAGGTCCTCCGGCATGACGTCCGCGTACGTGCTCTCGTGCTTCGTGATCGAACTGAGCGGCACCCCGAAGCCGATGCCCTTCTTGCCTGCGCGCTGTCCGATGATCTCCTCGAGACCAGCGAACGCCCCGGCAACGATGAACAGCACGTTGGTCGTGTCGATCTGGATGAACTCCTGATGCGGATGCTTGCGGCCACCCTGCGGAGGAACCGAGGCGACGGTTCCCTCGAGGATCTTGAGAAGCGCCTGCTGGACGCCCTCGCCAGAGACGTCCCGCGTGATCGACGGGTTCTCGCTCTTGCGCGAGATCTTGTCGATCTCATCGATGTAGATGATGCCCTGCTCGGCCTTCTTGACGTCATAGTCAGCGGCCTGGATGAGCTTGAGGAGGATGTTCTCGACATCCTCGCCGACGTAGCCCGCTTCGGTAAGGGCGGTAGCGTCCGCGACCGCGAACGGAACGTTGAGCCGGCGGGCGAGAGTCTGCGCTAGATACGTCTTGCCGCAGCCCGTAGGGCCGATGAGCAGGATGTTGGACTTTGCGATCTCCACATCATCGTGGCCGTGTCCCTCCGCAAGCGATCCCGACTTCGACCCGTGGCCGGCCTGGATCCGCTTGTAGTGGTTGTACACCGCGACGGCGAGAGCACGCTTCGCGTGCTCTTGACCGACGACATATTCCTGCAGGAAGTCAAAGATCTCACGAGGCTTCGGCAATTCGAAGCTTCCGAGGTCCGAGACCTCAGCGAGCTCCTCCTCGATGATCTCGTTGCAGAGCTCGATGCACTCGTCGCAGATGTAGACCCCAGGGCCCGCGATGAGCTTCCGCACCTGCTTCTGGCTCTTTCCGCAGAACGAGCACTTCAGCAGATCCGCGCTCTCACCAATTCGAGCCATTCGTCGAATCCCTTCGTGTAGGGGCAGAAGCCGTGACCACTCCACTGTAGGACACCGCACCGACAGCGCAGTGAAGCCAAACGCCGGTGCCGCCGAACATTTCTCGGCGGCACCGGCGTGTGGCGACGGGCGCCCGGGGCGTCACTCGGTCAGCGGGCGATCGCACTCTGCCGAATCTTGCGCGACTCGAGGACCTCGTCCACGAGTCCGTAGACCTGAGCCTCGGGGGCTGTCAGGAAGAGGTCGCGCTCGATATCGCGGCTGATCTCCTCCGGCGTCTTGTTGGTGTGCTTGGCCCACGTCTGCTCGAGCCACTCGCGCATCCGCAGGACCTCTCGCGCCTGGATCTCGAGATCGGTCGCCTGACCGCCTTGGCCGCCGGCGAGCGATGGCTGGTGGATCATGACCGTCGAGTTCGGGAGGGCGAGCCGCTTGCCCGGCGTGCCAGCAGCCAGGATGACGGCCGCTGCAGACGCGGCCATCCCGAGGCACACAGTCTGGATCTCAGGCCGGATGAACTGCATCGTGTCGTAGATGGCCGTCATCGCCGTGAACGAACCGCCCGGCGAGTTGATGTACATGGTGATGTCACGGTCAGGATCGTTGGCCTCGAGGACGAGCAGCTGGGCCATGATGTCGTCCGCGGAGGCATCGTCGACCTGGACACCCATGAAGATGATGCGGTCTTCGAACAGCTTCGTGTACGGGTCCTGGCGCTTGAACCCGTACGGCGTGCGCTCCTCGAACTGGGGAAGGACGTAGCGGCTCGTCGGCAGACTCGCCGGATTGGCGCCCATGTTGTAGTTCATCACTTGCTCCTTCTTGCCGTGCGTTGCCGCGGGCGTCTCTTACTTGTCCGTCCCGCCGCCGCCGGTCACGTGTCCCGCGCGCTCGGCGATCTTGTCGAAGAACCCGTACTCGAGCGCCTCCTGGGCCGTGAACCACTTGTCGCGGTCGTTGTCCTTGAGGATCTGCTCGATCGTCTGCCCCGTCTGGTCCGCGGTCAGCTGCGCCATGACCTGCTTCATGTGGAGGATGAGCTCGGCCTGGATCTTGATGTCCGAGGCGGTGCCGCCGATGCCGCCCGAAGGCTGGTGCATGAGGATGCGTGCGTGCGGGGTCGCGTAGCGCTTGCCCTTCGTCCCGGACGAGAGCAGGAACTGCCCCATGGAGGCGGCGAGACCCGTGGCGACTGTCACGACGTCGTTCGGGATGAACTGCATCGTGTCGTAGATGGCCATGCCCGCGGTCACCGAGCCGCCCGGCGAGTTGATGTAGAGGAAGATGTCCTTCTCGGGATCCTCGGCGGAGAGGAGGAGCAGCTGCGAGCAGATCGTGTTCGCATTGTCGTCCCTGACCTCTGAACCGAGCCAGATGATCCGCTCCTTGAGGAGCCGCTGGTAGATGTAGTCCTGACCGTTCGCCTCGGCGGGCCCCGCCAGTCGCGGCGTGCTCTCCTGCTGGTGCATCGTGCGATACCTCTCGATCTGCTCCAAAAGCGGTTGCTACAGGGACACTAGCCCGTTTCGAAGCCGCTTTGTTCCGTGCGCCGCCACTGTTCGCTTTGGGCGCATGCTGCCCCTGAAGAAGCACCGCGCAGGGCCGCGAAGCGTGCGCTCTGGGCGAAACGGCAGAGGCCGCCGTCCCCCGCTCTTCTGCGGGGTCGGCGGCCTCCTATGAGGGTCAATCAGAACTTGGCGGCGGCCGGGTCGTCGCTCGGGATGACCTCGGCAGCGGCTTCCTCAGAAGCCTCAGCCTCGGGAGCCTCCTCCGTTGCCGGGCGCACGAAGTCAGTCAGATCGACAGCGTTGCCCTCCGAGTCGGTCACCTCTGCCTGGCCGAGGACGACGGCGAGAGCCTTGCGGCGCCGCACCTCACCGACCATCATCGGCACCTGGCCCGACTGGTCCATGATCTGGGCGAACTGGTTCGGGTCCATGCCGTACTGGGACGCGGTCGAGATGAGGTACTCGATGAGCTCGTTCTGCGAGACGCCGATCTCCTCCTTGTCAGCGATCGCGTCAAGGATGACCTCGTTCTTGAAGGCGCGCTCCGTGTTGGTCTTGACCTCGGCGCGGTGTTCCTCGGTGTCGTGGTCCTCGGCTGCCGCGTGGCCTCCCGCCTCGGGGTTGAAGTGCGCCGCGACCTGCTCGTCGATGACGGTTTCGGGAACGGGGACCTCGACGAGGTCGACGAGCTTCTCGAGCACCTTGTCACGGGCCTCGATGCCCTGCTGCGCGACCTTCGCATCGGCGGCCTGCTTCTCGAGGTCCTCGCGGAGCTCCGCGATGGTGTCGAACTCCGAAGCGAGCTGCGCAAAGTCGTCGTCGGCCTCGGGGAGCTCGCGCTCCTTGACAGCCGTGACCTTCACGTTCACCTGAGCGGTCTCGCCAGCGTGCTCGCCACCGGCGAGCTGAGTCTCGAAGATGGCCTCTTCATCAACGCTGAGACCCGTCACGGCCTCATCGAGGCCCTCGAGCATCGTGCCCGAGCCGACTTGGTAGGACAGCCCGGACGCCGAGTCAACCTCCTCGCCGTCGACCGTCGCGGTGAGGTCGATCGTCAGGAAGTCGTCGGCCTGGGCCGGACGTTCCACGGTCTTGAGCGTGCCGAAGCGCGAACGAAGATCGTTGAGGGACTTCTCGACGTCCTCGTCCGAAGCCTTCACCGCCTCGACGTCGACCTTGATGCCGGCGTAGTCCGGAAGCTCAACCTCGGGGCGAACGTCGA
Source organism: Sinomonas terrae (assembly GCF_022539255.1). Taxonomy (NCBI): domain Bacteria; kingdom Bacillati; phylum Actinomycetota; class Actinomycetes; order Micrococcales; family Micrococcaceae; genus Sinomonas; species Sinomonas terrae. The sequence continues at coordinate 1,797,002 of NZ_JAKZBV010000001.1, read as the reverse complement.
CCTCGACGCTGAAGGTGAGCTGCCCGTCGGTTGCGGCCGGATCCGGGACCTCGGTGATCTCGACCTCGGGGCGCGAGAGCGGGCGGATTCCCGTCTCCGCGACGGCCTGCTGGTACCACTCGTTGAGGCCGTCGTTGATCGCGGTCTCAAGAACGTAGCCGCGGCCCACGCGCTGGTCGATGATGCGGGAGGGAACCTTGCCCTTGCGGAAGCCCGGAACCTGAATCTGCTCGGCGACCTGCCGGTACGCCGCGTCGATGTTCGGCTTGAGCTCCTCGAACGGAACCTCGACGTTCAGCTTGACGCGGGTGGGGGTCAGATTCTCGGCGGCGCTCTTCACAGCGTGGCTCTCCTGGATGTTCTGGTAGGGTTGCCGCCCTGGCTGGCTTGCCGACGGCGGAACTGTCGGGATGACAGGATTTGAACCTGCGACTTCCTGCTCCCAAAGCAGGCGCTCTAGCCAAGCTGAGCTACACCCCGTCTCCGATGCACAGACCACAATACAGGCGACGCTGCAGGGGCGCACACTCGCGCGTCGATGAGCGCGAGAGAGGGGCTGACGGGAATCGAACCCGCGTATCCAGTTTGGAAGACTGGCGCTCTACCATTGAGCTACAGCCCCTTGGGCGCCTCCAACTAAAGCGGGTGCCCGAACCCCTGTCAAATCACACGGCCTCCGAGCGAGCAGATGTCAGCCGTTCTGGCACGCGGGGCACCAGTAGAGCTTGCGTCCGGCCTCGTCCGCAAGCAGTACGAAGGTCCCGCAGACCCTGCACTCGAGCCCCTGCCGTTTGTAGACCCAATGCGCGTCCTCCGGGGGCGGCAAGGATCCTTCGGGTCCCGTCCAGAGCGAGGGGTCCGTCGTGATGATCCGACCGTCGCGCACGCCTTGGCCCAAGGCCTCGACCGCATCGGCCCACAACCCGAGCGCCCGCCCGGTCCCGAGCGCAGCGCCGGGCAGGGCCGGATCCAGTCGGGCACGGAACAGCAGTTCGGCACGGTAGACGTTTCCGATTCCGGCCACGACGGACTGGTCCATGAGGAGCCGGGCGAGGGGCGTCCGACGGCGGTTCACACGTTGGGCGAAATCCTCCCCTGGATCGGTGCCAAAGGGCGGAGGCCCGAGCGGGTCCGGGCCGAGACGAGCCAGAACAGCATCGACCTCCGGCTGGGTTGCCACCGAGCACACCGTCGCTCCCCGGAGGTCTGCCCACCCATGCTCGGACGCGAGGCGCACCCGCACGGCCCCGACGGGAGGCGGGGGCCCCGCGTAGGCGGCGTCGCCGTCGTCGTCCGCGACTTCCCGCTCTCCCACACGACGAGGTGCCCCGATGCTCGACGCGCCTCGGAACGTCGCGTCCCCTCCGAAATCCCATGCGCCGTAGAGCCCCAGATGAACGTGGAGATACAGCGGACCCTCGAAGCGGAGGAACAGCTGCTTGCCATGGGCTCGGGCAGACTCGAGCACGCGACCGTCGAGCAGGGCCGCTCCCGAACTGAACCGACCTTGGGGGCTCGTGACAGCTAGCCTCTCCCCCGCGAACACATCGTCGAACTGGCGGGCGAGGCGATGGATGGAATGGCCTTCGGGCACTGCCCTCAGTCCACGATCTCGCCGGTGGTCTCGTAGACCGCGATCTTCCCGATCCGGCGCACGTGGCGCTCGTCCTGGCTGAACGGCTCGGCCAGGAAAGCCTCGATGAGCCCAGTCGCCTCGTCGACGCTGTGCTGGCGGCCGCCGACTGCGATGACGTTCGCGTCGTTGTGCTCGCGAGCCAACTTGGCCGTATCGAGGTTCCAGGCGAGAGCCGCGCGGACGCCCTTGACCTTGTTGGCCGCGATCTGCTCGCCGTTGCCGGACCCGCCGAGCACGATCCCGAGCGCGTGGACGCCGGACTCCTGGTCCGCCACGACGGCGAGGGCTGCACGGATGCAGAAGGCCGGGTAGTCGTCGAGGGGGTCGTATTCGCGCGGACCGTGATCGACCACTTCGTAGCCCTGGCCGCCAAGGTGGCTCACGAGATGCGAGCTCAGTTCCATCCCAGCGTGATCGGTGGCGATGTGGACGCGGGGCTTGGTCACGGCGAAGTTCCTCTCGGGTCAGCGGTGGGGCGGATCAAGCCTACTCTGCCGCAGCCCCGCCGAGCACTTCCGCGACATGTTCCGCAAGGGCGGGATCCTTCGCGGAGAACACGTAGCGCCTGCCGTCCCGGCACAGCACGTCGACGGCCTGGCCGCTGGCGACGAGCGCCGTTACGAGCTTGCCATGCCTTCGATACCCCCACCCGCCATATGCCCGCGCCGAGACTGCCCCGGCCCCGGCCCGCAGGACCAGTGACGTGCTGATGTTCGCGACGCGCACGAGGCCGGCGAAGGCGAGCCGCACCTCGTCGGGCTGGACGCTCACTCGGAGGATCAGCATCGACGCGAGCACGAGGCACGCGAGCGCGATGACTGCCGAGACCCAGGGAGAGACGAGGAGCATGAGGAGCGAGAGGTTGATGCCGACGACGGCAAGCATCACGAACACCGACGACCGGGCATGGGCCCAGAAGACAAACGTATTCCGCACGCGCTCGGGGTCCAGTGCCTCGAGGAGCGCTTCCTCGTCCCTCGGGCTCCATTGCTCGTCGGGCTTGAAGAGCATGAACATGACGACGGCGAGCGCCACTGTCGCGCCGCTGCCCGAGGCGAGGACGAAGGGGTCCGGGTGGGTGTCGCGGGCATCCTTCGCACCGACTTGGCCTATGAGGCCGGCGCCCAGGACAGTCACGAGGAACATGGACATTCCGACACCGCCAGCCATGAAGATCTTCCGGGAGATCGGCGGACGGGATTGGATCCCCGCCTGCAGGCACAGGAGGATCCCCATGGCTGCGACGAGGGCGGCGCCGCCGAGGAGGTAGGTCCAGAACGGGATGAACGAACGGCCCCCGCCCGCATCCCACAGCCACGCGACCGGCTCCGGGACCTGCCCCCTGAAGGTGGTCGCGGCAAGCAGGAACCCACCTGCGAGGAGGATCGGGTAGCCGATCGCGAAGCGGACGGCCTTGCGGTCCCAGCGCCCCTCCGACTCAGCCATGCCACCACGCTAGCGCAGCACATCCTCCCGATGTCACACACCGGCGGGTACTTGCACGCCGCCGGGAACTGAAAGAATAATTTCAAATATGTGCGGCGCGCCACAGCGCCGGGACGCGAATGCGAGGAGGCGCGCATGCCAGGGACGAACCTGACCCGATCCGAGGCTGTCGAGCGGCGGAAGGCCGTGCTCAAGGTCGAGAGCTACGAGGTCGAGCTCGACCTGACGCGCGGCGAACGGGTCTTCGGGTCCCGCACTACGGTGGTTTTCGACGCCGTTCCTGGTTCCAGTACCTTTATCGACGCCATCACCGACTCTGTCCGTTCGGTGACCTTGAACGATCGCGAACTCGATCCCGCGGAGGTCGCGGACGGGTTGCGGATCCAGCTCCCGAGCCTCGAGGCGCGCAACGTGCTGGTCGTGGACGCCGATGCACGCTACATGAACACAGGCGAAGGCCTGCACCGTTTTGTCGACCCCGTCGACGGCGAGGTGTACCTCTACACCCAGTTCGAGGTCCCGGATTCGCGCCGCATGTTCTCGGTCTTCGAACAGCCAGACCTGAAGGCGAGCTTCCACTTCGTGGTCACGGCGCCGTCTCACTGGGTCGTCGTCTCCAACTCCCCGGCCCCCGAGCCACGCAGCGTCTCGTCTGCCGACGACGGCGGTGCCCGTTCCCTGTGGGACTTCGCCCCTACGCCGCGCCTCTCGAGCTATGTGACGGCGCTCATTGCGGGTCCCTACGAGGCCGTCCATGACGAACTCGTGAATTCGGCGGGGCGCAGGATTCCTCTGGGCATCTTCGCGCGCAAGTCACTCATGCAGTATCTCGACGCTGAGAACATCTTCACGACGACCAAGCAGGGGTTCGAGTTCTTCGAGGAGCAGTTCGGCTGCGAGTACCCGTTCGAGAAGTACGATCAGCTCTTCGTGCCCGAGTTCAACGCTGGCGCAATGGAGAATGCGGGGGCTGTCACGATCCTCGAGAGCTACATCTTCCGATCCAAGCCCACTCAGGCAACGGTCGAGCGGCGGGCCATCACGGTGCTCCACGAGCTCGCGCATATGTGGTTCGGCGACTATGTCACGATGCGCTGGTGGGACGACCTCTGGCTCAATGAGTCGTTCGCCGAATACATGTCCCACCTCGCCGCCGCGCATACACCGGACTTCGGACACGCGTGGACGACGTTCGCCTCGGTGGAGAAGTCGTGGGCCTACCGGCAGGACCAGCTCCCGACGACGCACCCCATCTTCGCGGACATCAGCGACCTTGCCGACGTCGAGGTCAACTTCGACGGCATCACGTATGCGAAGGGCGCCTCGGTGCTCAAGCAGCTCGTCTCATGGGTAGGTCAAGAGCAGTTCATGGCCGGGGTGCGCAGCTACTTCGCAAAGCATGCGTGGAGCAATACCGTCCTTGCGGATCTCCTGACCGAACTCGAAGCGGCAAGCGGACGCGACCTCTCCTCGTGGGGTGGAGTCTGGCTCGAGACCGCAGGCGTCAATACGCTCGCGCCCGTGATCGAGACCGACGGCGAGGGCGTCATCACCCGGTTCGCAATCCAGCAGAGCGCCGCCGAAGTGCAGCCCACCCTCAGGCCGCACCGTCTCGCCGTCGGCTTCTACGAACGGGACGGCGAGGGCCGCCTCGCACGGACCCAGCGCGAAGAGCTCGACGTCGAAGGGCAGGTCACCGAAGTCCCGGCTCTCGTGGGCATCGCCCGTCCGGAGCTGGTCCTGCTCAACGATGACGACCTCGCCTACGCCAAGGTCCGGCTCGATCCCGTCTCACTCGCGACCGCGACCGAGCACCTCCGAGACATAGCCCAGAGCCTCCCCCGGACGCTCGTGTGGGGCTCGGCCTGGGACGGGGCGCGCGACGCGGAGACACCCGCCCGCGCCTACGTAGAGCTCGTGCTCTCGAACATCGGGGCAGAAACCGACTCGTCGGTCGTGCAGACGCTCCTGCGTCAGCTCGCAACGACCCTCGACTTCTACGTCGCCCCAGAAGCCCAAGCCGGGACCAAACGCTCAACCGCCGAACGCCTGTGGGACCTGGCCCGCGACGCTGCGGGCGGTTCGGACTCGCAGCTCCAATTCATCAAGGCGTTCTCGGCGCTCGCAGCTTCCCCTGAGCACCTCGACGCCATCGCCGGGCTGCTCGACGGCTCCCAGAGCGTCCCGGGACTCCACGTCGACCAGGACCTCCGTTGGGAACTCATCGCCTCGCTCGCCGCCGGGGGGCGGATCGGCACCGATCGCATCGACGACGAGCTCTCCCACGACAACACCTCTACAGGCCAGTGCGCGGCGGCGCTCGCCAAAGCGGCACTCCCCACCCAGGAGGCCAAGGCCGAGGCGTGGCACAGGATCGTCGAGACCGGGGAGCTCTCGAACGCCGTCCAGCAGGCCGCTGTCAACGGCTTCGTCCGCGTGCACGATGCGAGCCTGATCGCGCCCTACGCCGAGAAGTACTTCGACGCGGTCCCAGGCATCGTCGCAGACCGCACGCACGCGCTTGCCCAGCAGATCGTCGTCGGCCTCTACCCGGCTCGGCAGACAACCGAGGCGACCCTCGAGCGCACCGACGACTTCATCTCGGCGTTGGGCGAGGATCAGGGCGCCCTGCGCCGCATGATGCTCGAGAATCGCGACGGGGTGGCACGCGCCCTCCGCGCCCAGGCCGCAGACCGGTAACCCCATGGCCCTCGGCGAGCACCACTACAGCGTGACCGTCACGTGGACGGGAAATCGGGGGACGGGCACGTCGGGGTACCGCGAGTACGGGCGAGAGCACGACATCGCCCTCCCGGGCCTGCCGACCCTCCCGGGCTCGGCAGACCCATCGTTCCGCGGCGACAGAGACCGGTTCAATCCCGAGCAGCTGCTGTTGGCCGCCCTCTCGCAGTGCCACATGCTCTCGTACCTCCACGTGGCGGTGAACCATGGACTCACTGTGACGGGTTACAGCGATTCGGCCGTGGGGACAATGCGACTGAATCGGGACGGCAGCGGGGAGTTCACGGAAGCGGTGCTGCACCCCCGGGTGGAACTCGCCGACGATAGTCAGCGCGAGCTCGCGGACTCTCTCCACGAGGAGGCTCACCATCTGTGTTTCATCGCACGTTCTGTGAACTTTCCGGTCCACGCCGAACCGACGTTTCCCTGACGTCCAGCAAACCTCGCTAGGGTGGAAAGCAACCCACTTCCCCCCCAGCTGAGGAGGCACACGGACTGTGCAGTTCGCTCTGCGTATGCCCCTGACCACACCCACCGCCACGGCGTCGCCCACGCCTACGCCGACCCCGACGCCGTCTGCCACAGGCTCTCCGCTGCCACACCTGACCACGGCCGAGCTCAATACCGCCGTCAACACGTTCAACTCGACTCTCCTGCAGGTGGCCATTGCCATAGGCGTCGGCCTCCTCGTATGGCTCGCGGCGTCGTTCCTCATCCGGCAGGTCGTCAGGCGGGTTCTCGCGGGTTCCCAGCTGACCAAGCGCCGCCTGTTTCGGTGGGCGGCCCCTGCGCTCAGGGCGTTGGATTCCGAACGGCGGGCTCAGCGCGCCAAGACGATCGGTTCGCTCCTGAACTCCGTGGTCGTCGTTGTCATCACGACGATCGTGCTCATCTATGTGCTCAAGGCCTTCGGGGTCGATATCGCGCCGCTCCTGACCAGCGTCGGCATCCTCGGCGTCGCGGTCGCCTTCGGCGCCCAGCAGCTCATCCGCGACTTTCTCTCAGGGATCTTCCTCACACTTGAGGACCAGTTCGGCATCGGCGACGTGATCGAGCTCGGTGCCGGCGAGGTGGTCGGGACCGTAGAGAGCGTTGGCCTTCGCATTACTCGGGTCCGCGCGGAGGACGGCGCGATCTGGTACTTGCGCAATGGCGAGATCCTCCGCGTGGGGAACCGTTCCCAGGGCTCCTACCTTCCTGCTGCGGCTGGACCCGCCCCCAGCACCGCGACAGGTCCCACCCCCGCCGCGACCAAGCCGGATGCACAGGGCCAGCGCGCCGCCGAATGACGCCCCCGCCCCGCAAAGGGCTACGGTAGACCGAGGACAGCACGAGGAAGGACGGCTCACGCCAGTGACCGAGAATCAGGGCGAGGGTCTGGCCCGCAGGAACCTGCTCAAGGTGAACGACCCGTTCGCCCAAGAGGACTACGCGAACACGTTCTACGCGGAGATCGGTGGACACGAGGCGTTCGTCAAGCTCGTGGACGTGTTCTACGAGGGCGTCGCCGAGGATCCCGTGCTGCGTCCGATGTATCCCGAACAGGACTTGGGCCCGGCCCGGAGGCGGCTGACGATGTTCCTCGAGCAGTATTGGGGCGGCCCGGGCACCTACAGCCAAGAGCGCGGCCACCCCCGCCTCCGCATGCGCCACGTGCCTTTCAAAGTCAACCCCGAGGCCCGTGACAGGTGGCTGCACCACATGCGTGCAGGTGTGGACGCGCTTCACCTCTCGCCGCTCCACGAGGCCACCCTCTGGGACTACCTCGAGCGAGCCGCCCACTCCCTCGTCAACACGTTCGACTACTGACCCGCCCGGGGCAGCTCAACCCCTGCTGCCCGGCACACGGCACAGTACATGCCCGCGGAGCGAGCTGATCCGCAGCCACGGTCCCGACTCGAACATCCCGAGTGATTCGGTGGGGCGCAGGAAGCCGAGCGCCTCCGCTGCGAAGGCGGCGCCGGCTGGCAGCCCATCGGCGCCGTCGACCTCTCTCCCCCACACGGCGGCCCGTGCGCCGTCGACCATCGCCGCTCCCGGCTGCTCTGGAACCATCGCTGCCACCTCGGCCATGCCGCCGGCGGCCGCGGCGGCCAGGACTTCGGCCGGAACCTCTCCTATCGGGGACCAAGGGCCGCGCGGCGGCGTCACCGCCGCCCAAGGCACGTGGACGGACGACGGCGGGACGTCGAGGAGCGTTCCGTCGTCGGCGAGGCGCGCGAGTCGGTCCGCGACGGATGCCATGGGCACTGTGGTGTCGACGTCGGCCGCTCTTGCGAGGGGCATCGCCCGCATGCCGAGCACCGTCGGTGTACGCTCGCCCAGCATGCGTGGCCGCAAGACGCACACGTACATGGCAAGGACCGTGCCGACGGCCTGAAGCCTGATGGCGCCGGCTGGATCGATGGCCCTGGCCCGGGCGAGAAAGGTGCGAAGGTCGGCGACGGCCTCGCGATCGCCGAGGTCAAGAACCGTCTGGAGATCGGCGGCGCTCACGCTGCGCCTCCGTTTGCGGACGTTCCAGCGGTGGCCGCTCCCGGGGCGCCGGCTGTGACCTCAGCGGGCAATGGCGGCCGCCTGCGGAACGGCACCGCGGGGCCGGAATAATGTCCGAAGGCCTCCCGAAGCCCTGCTGGGAGACGGACCGGGAGGCCCGTCGAGCGGCTGACGAGGACCATTGACGTCGAGGCGTAGGCGTAGATCGCACTGCCGTCCGGCTCTGCAACCGAGTAGCCGAGGTCGAAGCTGGATCCGCCGAGCCTCGTCATCCAGAGGTTCACCGCGATGGGCGCCGGCCGGTACAGGAGGGGGGCGAGGTACTCGATCTCATGCCGCCCGACGAGGGTGAAGTTCTCCGCGGTCACGTAGTCGAACATCGTGGACTCTGTACCGCCCCCTCGGCCGGATGCGCTGCCGAAGCCCCCGACTCCCTCGGGAAGCGGTTCGCGGAGCCAGTGGACACGGGCGTCCTCGAGGAACTGCAGGAAGCGCACGTTGTTGACGTGCCCGTACGAGTCCACATCGCCGAAACGCAGCTGAAGTGGGAATTGGTAAGCAGCAGGCATACTTCCATCTTCCCCCTCGCGGCTTCCGCGCCGCGAACCGGCGTCGCCCCGCGTCGGGTTGTTGGCTTCCTACAGGCGCGTCTAGTGTCGAGGCATGACGTCGACCGCCCGCCCGTCCGGCCCCACGGACACGCTGCTGACACTGCTCGACCTCGACAATCTGGGCGGTGCTCGCACCGACAAGGACATCTTCGTGGGACCGAGCGAGCGACAACCGCGGCACCGGGTCTTCGGCGGCCAAGTCCTGGCCCAGAGCCTCATGGCTGCCACCCGGACCGTTCCCGAGGACCGCGTCGTCCACTCGATGCACGGCTACTTCCTGCGGCCAGGGGACGCCGACAAGTCCATCACGTTCGGGGTCGAGCGGCTTCGGGACGGGCGCTCCTTCTCGGCACGTCAGGTCCACGCGTATCAGGACGGGGTGCCCATCCTGTCGATGATCGCCTCCTTCCAGACCGAGTCGGTTGGCGTTGACCATCAGTCCGAGATGCCCGCAGGGCTGCCGGAGCCGGAATCCCTGCCGAGCACCGCCGACCTGCTGGGCTCGATCGACCACCCGGTGGCGCAATACTGGGCGTTCGACCGGCCGTTCGACGTCCGCCACGTCGATCCTGCCCTCTACATCTCCGCGTCAGGCGACCACGTGGCCCGGAATGCCGTCTGGATGAAGACGATCGGTCCCATGCCCGACGACGACCGGCTCCACCGGGCGGCCCTCGCCTATGCGAGCGACTACACGGTCCTCGAGCCCGTCCTGCGACGTCACGGCCTCAGCTGGGTGACGCCCGAACTGAACATCGCGAGCCTGGATCACGCGATGTGGTGGCATCGCCCGGTCCGTGTCGATGAGTGGCTCCTCTACGTCCAAGAGTCCCCGAGCGCGCATGGCGCCCGAGGACTCGGAGTGGGAAGGATCTTCACACGTGACGGAGTGCATGTCGCGACCGTGGGTCAGGAGGGGATGGTCCGGATCCCGGTTCCCTAGACGCCAATGGTCACCTTCCAGGGCCGCTGGCCGCGGAAGGTGACCATTGATCAGGGGACTCAGTCCCAGCGAGGGGGCTTTAGTCGCGCGTGAGCTTCCGGTGAGTCACGCGGTGGGGGGCTGCCGCATCCGGGCCGAGGCGTTCGACCTTGTTCTGTTCGTACGACTCGAAGTTGCCCTCGAACCAGTACCACTTCGACTCGTCCTCCTCGCTTCCCTCGTAGGCGAGGATGTGGGTCGCCACGCGATCCAGGAACCAGCGGTCGTGGGAGACGACGACGGCGCAGCCCGGGAACTCCAGCAACGCGTTCTCGAGGCTGGCCAACGTCTCGACATCAAGGTCGTTCGTGGGCTCGTCGAGGAGCAGGAGGTTCCCGCCCTGCTTGAGGGTCAGCGCGAGGTTCAGGCGGTTGCGCTCCCCGCCGGAGAGGACGCCGGCCTTCTTCTGCTGGTCCGGTCCCTTGAAGCCGAACGCGGAGACGTAGGCGCGGGACGGCATCTCGACCTGCCCGACCTGAATGTGGTCGAGTCCATCGGAGACGACCTCCCAGAGCGACTTGTTGGGGTCGATCCCCCCGCGAGTCTGATCGACGTACGAGATCTTCACCGAGTCGCCGACCTTGAGGTCGCCTCCGTCGAGGGGCTCGAGTCCGACGATCGTCTTGAAGAGCGTGGTCTTGCCGACGCCGTTGGGTCCGATCACGCCGACGATGCCGTTCCGCGGGAGGGAGAACGAAAGGCCCTCGATGAGCGTCCGGTCACCGAAGCCCTTCTTCAGGCTGGTCGCCTCGATGACCATCTGGCCGAGCCTCGGGCCCGGCGGGATCTGAATCTCCTCGAAGTCCAGCTTGCGGGTGCGCTCGGCCTCCGCGGCCATCTCCTCGTAGCGTGCCAGACGAGCCTTCGACTTGGTCTGGCGACCCTTCGCGTTCGAGCGAACCCAGTCGAGTTCGTCGGCGAGACGCTTCGCGAGCTTGGCATCCTTCTTGCCCTGCACTTCGAGACGGGCCCGCTTCTTCTCGAGGTAGGTCGAATAGTTCCCCTCGTAGGGGTATAGCCGGCCGCGGTCCACCTCACAGATCCACTCCGCGACGTGGTCGAGGAAGTAGCGATCGTGGGTAACGGCGAGCACAGCGCCCGGGTAGCTCGCGAGGTGCTGCTCGAGCCACTGAACGCTCTCGGCGTCAAGGTGGTTGGTCGGCTCGTCGAGGAGCAGGAGGTCAGGCTTCTGAAGCAGAAGCTTGCACAACGCGACGCGCCGGCGCTCACCGCCCGAGAGCACGCGCACATCCGCGTCAGGCGGCGGGCAGCGGAGCGCATCCATAGCCTGCTCTAGCTGGGAATCGAGGTCCCACGCGTCCGCGGTGTCGATCGCTTCCTGGAGCTTGCCCATCTCGCCCAGAAGCGAGTCGTAGTCGGCGTCAGGGTTCGCCATCTCCTCGGAGATCTCGTTGAACCGTTGGATCTTGGCGTAGATCTCGCCTACGCCCTCCTGAACGTTCCCGAGGACCGTCTTCTCCTCGTTGAGCGGCGGTTCCTGGAGCAGGATACCGACGCTGTAGCCCGGGGAGAGCCGGGCCTCGCCATTGGACGGGGTGTCGAGCCCCGCCATGATCTTCAGAATGGTCGACTTGCCAGCGCCGTTCGGACCCACGACACCGATCTTGGCACCGGGAAAGAACGACATGCTGACGTCGTCGAGGATCACCTTGTCGCCAACGGCTTTCCGGGCCTTGGTCATGGTGTAGATGAATTCCGCCATGCCGTCTAATCTAGTGGCTCTGCGTGGCGATCTCATATCCGTTGCACCCTGCCCAAGGCCCGGACGAAGCCCTGCTCAGGCGTACGGGAGCACGAGCTCCTCGTACCGTTCCTTCATGACGGCCAGCGTCTTGTCCCCGTCCGTGTCCCAGACCTCCTGATTGAAGATCTCCACTTCGATGGGGCCTTCGTAGCCTGCGTCGCGGACCCAACCAGTGATCGTCGGAAAGTCGATGACGCCGTCCCCCATCATGCCGCGCGAGAGAAGCGCGTCCGCTGCGATGGGGAGGTTGAAATCACAGACCTGATAGGACGCGAGACGCCGCTCCCGGCCCGCACGCGCAATCTGCTCCGCGAGCTCCGGATCCCACCAGACGTGGAACGTGTCCACGGCTACGGCTACGTCCGCAGGATCGAAGGGTGCAGCCATGTCAAGTGCTTGACCCAGAGTTGACACGACGGCGCGATCTGCGGCGTACATCGGATGCAGGGGCTCGAGGAGCATCCTCACTCCGTGGTCGCGCGCGAACGGGACAAGCTCCGCGAGATGCTCCCCCACACGCTGCCTGGCTGCAACCACATCCTTCGATCCGCGGGGTAGCCCACCGACGACGAGGTAGAGGTCTCGCGTACCAAGCGTCTCAGCCTCCAGGATGGCGGTGCGATTGTCAGCGAGGGCCGCCTCACGCCCCTCCGCGTCGGCTGCGGTCAGGAAACCGCCGCGGCAGAGCGACGAGACCTCGAGCCCGGCGGCCCTGATCATCGATGCTGCCCTCTCGAGGCCAGCCTCGTGGACCCTGTCTCGCCAGGGCCCGATAGCAGGGATGCCCGCCCGCACGCATCCGTCCACTGCCTCTTCCAGACTCCAGCGCTTGGTCGTGGCCGTGTTGAGCGACAGCCGGCTGCTCTCGGCCATCACTGGGCTACTCCGTTGACCTCGAGATAGGCGGACATTCGACGAACCGCAAGTTCTGGATCCCGGAGGAGTCCGGCGCGGTCGGCCAGCTCGAACGTCCGGGCGAGGTGCACGACCGACCGGCCGGACTGGAGCCCGCCCACCATCTGGAAGCCGGGCTGGTGCCCATTGAGCCATGCCATGAAGGCGATTCCGGTCTTGTAGTAGAAGGTCGGGGCGCTGAAGAAGTGGAGCCCCAAGTCCCGTGTACCGTCCAGAATGGTCCTCGCCTCGCCGCCATGGCCGCCGTCGTACGCCTGGAGCGCTGCCGAGGCCGCGGGATAGATGGCCGCGAAGATCCCCAAGAGGGCATCCGAATGGCGTTCGCCGTCCCCGTCGATGAGCTCGGGGTAGTTGAAGTCGTCACCCGTGTAGAGGCGCACTCCGGACGGCAACGCGGCCCGGAGGGCCTTCTCGTGCTCGGCGTCAAGCAGTGAAACCTTCACGCCGTCGACCTTTTTCGCATGAGCGTGCACGAGTTCAAGGAAAGTGCGCGTGGCAGACGCGACATCGCTGCTCCCCCAGTACCCCTCGAGCGCAGGGTCGAACATCGTGCCGAGCCAATGGAGGACCACCGGTTCCCGAGCCTCTTCGAGCAGCGCGGAATACACGCCAAGATAATCGTCGGGACCAGTGGCGGCGCGAGCGAGGGCCCTCGATGCCATGATGATCGCCTTGGGCCCGGAGTCCTCGACGACCGCCAACTGCTCGCGGTAGGCCTCAAGAGCCATCGCGACTCCCGCTGGCCCCGCCGGAACCGCTTCCAGCTCCAGCTGATCGGTTCCCGCCCCACACGCGACGAGGTCCCGCACGGACAGGCCCGCGGTGGCCCCGCGGCGGGCGATCGCCACGGTCCTCGCCTCCGCCCCGACCCGTGTGATCAGCTCCTGGGTCGCGGTCCAGTCGAGGCCCATCCCGCGCTGGGCGGTGTCCATCGCGTCAGCAACTCCCAGGCCGTACGACCACAGTTCTCGGCGGAACGCGAGAGTGCTCTCCCAATCGAGGCTCGCGGGGGCCCCCGGCGTGTTGTCCGCCCCCACGAGCGGAACGACGTGTGCTGCCGCATAGGCCTTTCGGGCCCGAATCGGCGCCTCAGGCCGGGACCACTCCCGGGCCGCTCTGAGTTCGTGGCGGCGCAGCCCGCCTCCTGCTTGTGGAAGCGAGACCTCGAGGCGTGCTCCGGTCGCCGCGCTCACAGGACGATCTCCGGGATCTCGATGGTCCGACGCTCGGCGTTCGATTGCAGGCCGAGCTCGGCGAGCTGCACACCGCGGGCTGCAGAGAGCAGCCCATAACGGTGCTCGCGGCCGGCGAGGACATCCCGAAGGAATTCCTCCCACTGGAGCTTGAAACCGTTGTCAAGATCCTGATTCGCGGGGACCTCCTGCCACTGGGAGCGGAATGACTCGGTGACCGGGAGGTCCGGGTTCCACACTGGCTTCGGTGTATGGGCACGGTGCTGTGCCACGCACTTGGTCAGCCCGGCGACCGCCGAACCGTGTGTTCCGTCCACTTGGAACTCGACGAGCTCGTCTCGATACACCCGGACGGCCCACGACGAATTGATCTGTCCCACGACTGCATCGCCTCCGGGCGTCTCCAACTCGAAGATGCCGTAGGAGGCGTCATCCGCCGTCGCCGTGTACGGCTGGCCGGCTTCGTCCCAGCGCGTAGGGATGTGGGTCGCGGTCAAGGCATTGACGCTCTTGACCTTGCCGATGATTCCTTCAAGGACATAGTTCCAGTGGCAGAACATGTCCGTGGTCATGCCGCCGCCGTCCTCCTTGCGGTAGTTCCACGACGGACGCTGGGCTGGCTGGACATCTCCCTCGAAGACCCAGTACCCGAATTCGCCTCGGATCGAGAGGATGCGGCCGAAGAAGCCCTCATCGACCAAACGGCGGAGCTTGACGAGGCCCGGCAGGTAGAGCTTGTCGTGCACGACGCCGGCGGTCACCCCGGTCTCACGGCCGATGCGGGCGAGCTCGATCGCCTCGTCGAGGGTCTCGGCAGTCGGCTTCTCGGTGAACACATGCTTGCCCGAACGCATGGCCTTGCGAAGCGTCTCGGCGCGCAAGCTCGTCATCGAAGCATCGAAGACGACGTCGACGCTCGGATCCGCAATCACGGCGTCGAGATCTGTAGACCACTCCGACACCTTGTGAAGCTCGGCAAGTTCGCGCAGCTTCGCCTCGTTCCGCCCGACGAGGATCGGTTCGATGAGTACGCGTGAGCCGTCCTCGAGGAGCAGGCCGCCCGCATCCCGGATGGGCAGGATCGACCGCAACAGGTGCTGGCGGTAGCCCATTCGGCCAGTGATGCCGTTCATGGCGATTCGAAGCGTTCTCGTCTCGGTGGCCACTGCCGCCTCCTTGCGTTGGCTCCGGCGGATGCGGAGCGTCTCGAGCGCCTTCACCTCATTGGGAAAGCGCATTCCATCCCTCAAGTCTGCGACACACCTGCTCTTGTTGGCAAGCGCATTCCTTCACCTCTTCCTTCAATGCCATAATCTGGGCGAAAGCCGGACGAGGGAGACGTTCATGCCTGCGGTGACTCTCAGCGAGGTCGCACGAGCGGCGGGGGTATCACCCGCCACTGCATCACGGGTCCTGAATGGATCCAGCCGTATACCAGGAGCGGACATCGCTGAGCGGGTCAAAGCAGCCGCTGCCACGCTCGGATACATCCCGAATGCCCAAGCTCAGGCCCTAGCCCGTTCGAGCTCGGGCCTCCTCGGCCTGATCGTCCACGACATCGCCGATCCCTACTTCTCGTCCATTGCGCGGGGCGTGCAGTCCGCGGCTCGGGAGCTCAACAAGATCCTCTTGCTCACGAGCACCGAGGGAACGCCGGCCGAGGAACGCCTGGCTGTAGAAGCGTTCACGTCGCGCCGGGCTGATGCGATCGTGCTGGCCGGCAGCCGCTCGACCCGACCTGAGGACGAGGCGGCGAATTCGGCCCTCCTGCGCGAGGCATATCGCTATCTGGCGAACGGGGGCCGTCTCGTGCTCGCCGGTCATGACCTTGTCGACCCATCCCGCCACGACGCCTCCGGCCATGGTGACACCCTGCTGCACGGGGCCGGCACGCCGCCCGTGCTCATCGACATCCCGAATGAGACGCTGGCCTGCGAGCTTGCGCGCGCCCTCGGCGGGCAAGGCCATTCCCGATTCCTCATCGTCGCAGGTCCCGAGGGTCTCATGACCTCCGACCTGCGTGTTGCGGGATTTCAGGAAGGACTCGCCGAGCAAGGACTCGACAAGGCCGAAGTGCTCCGGGCCCCATTCAATCGGGACGGCGGATTCGAGACCGGCCTTGAACTCGAGGACACGGTGCGCCAAGCCAGGAACAGCGGCAGCCCCTGCTGCATCTTCGCCGTCAACGACAGGATGGCCATGGGCGTCGTGGCAGCACTCCGCCACCGCGGCCTGCATGCACCAGCGGACTACGCCGTGGCCGGCTTCGATGACATCAAGACCCTCGAAGACTTCATTCCCGGCCTGACGACCGTTCGCCTCCCGCTTGAAGAGATCGGCCGTAGCGCGGCAGAGGCAGCCCTCACCGGCGCCGACCCCGCGCCTGCATCAGGAGAGGTCGTCCTACGGGAGAGCACAGCCCGCCCTTCCTGAGGGAGTTCACGCGCTCAGGAGGTCGGCCTTGAGACCTGTCTCGCCTCGGCTCAGGAGATCCTCCCTCGCCCCGACCGGGGCCAGCGAGTCGCCGCCGTCGTCCGTTTCGCCCTCATCGGAGCCATCAGGGCCCGCCGCGGCGCTCACATGCCCTCCCTCGTTCACCGACATCTCACCGGTCTCGAGGTCCACCACGCCGACTCCCTCGACGGCCACACGAGTACTGGCCGCTTCCTGCCGCTGGCCGTCTTGAGGATTGCGAGCGAACTTGGCGGATCCCCAGTAGAGGTCATGGCCGACTGATTCCGCTTCCACCTCAGCCGAGTGGTAGACCCGACCGTCCTTCTCCCATTGCTTGAGGCGGAGCTTGCCGACCACGATGACCCGATTGCCCTTCTTGAGGCTTCCGCACATGTTGCTCGCCAACTGTCTGAAACCCACGACCGTGAACCAGTTGGTGTGGCCGTCGATCCACGCGCTGGCATCGCGATCGTAGCGTCGCTCGGTCACCGCGAGCCTGAAGCTCGAGACGATGTCCCCGCCGTTTGTTGTGTTGGTCCTCGGGTCCGTCGCAACGAATCCCCGAACCGTGATCGTGTCGCTCATCGCCATCCCCTGTCTCTTCGGAATCCGGTTCCCGCTCCTGCGGGTACAACCAGCGTCCGTCACGAGCGGGAGGAGTCTTCCTGTACCGGCGCCCTATGTGGACAACGCGCCGCGATGGCCTCTGTGGAGACCCAATGGCGGACGGGACGGCGCTTGGGCAAGCGCGAGGAGCCTGCCCAGAAGAGGAGCCTGCCCCAGAAGCAGAACACCCCCGGTCAGAAGACCGGGGGTGCCGACGATGTCCGAGACTGGCACAGCCGAACGTCCCGAGACAGTCACAAACGCGCCCCAGGAGGGAGTCGAACCCCCGACCAGAGGATTAGAAGGCCCCTGCTCTATCCGCTGAGCTACTGGGGCGGGCGCAGCGCGCTGCGTTCCTGCCCAGTCTATCGTGCGGGAGACGCCTGCTTGAGTGGAGCGACTCGCGTGAAGAGGCTCCGCGTCTTCCAGTCCCAGAACATCATGTACGCAACGAAGATGACGCTCAGCGCGATCGCGACAGCGCGGATCGCGACAAGCGGGATCCAGTCGAACACGTCGAGCTGATCGGTGAGCGCGATGACCGTGAAGAACACGGTGGCAAAGTAGTACGCCCGGAGGTACCACCCATCCGCCACCCCTGCGAGGGCGAAGAAGGCGGCGAGCCACGTGACGTACCACGGTTGAATGGCGGCCGCTGTGACCACAACGGCCGTGAGAGCAAGCGCAATCCGCAACATCATCTTGTCGAAGCTTCCCCGGAACACGTACCAGAGAGCAACGACCATGCCGAGTCCGCGCCCAATGCCCTTGATGATCTCGCCGACGGCATCGCCCGGGCCGTTCACGTACTGGACGAGCGTCGCCGCGGTGATGGAGAGGAGACCGAAGGGCGCATACCAGGTCCAGATGGTTCCGGACGTGGTCATCGCGGGAAGCCACCCGAACCAGAAGCCGGTGAGTGCTCCCTCTATCGTCAGCAGGCCGCCCGAGATGAGGACGGTCAAAGCCCAGCACGTGATCTTCCGCCCCCATCCGGCTTGGCGCCCTGCCCAGATGAGGCCGATGAACGGCAGAGCGATGAGCGTGATGGGCTTGATCCCGATCGACAAAGTCACCCAGAGGACTCCACGGATGGGACGGCCGCGGACCGTGGCGAGCAGCCCCAGCAGGACGAGGCCCAGCATGAGCGAGTCGTTGTGAATGCTCGCTACGAAGTTGATGACGAACAGCGGGTTCGCGACAGTCAGCCAGAGCGTCCGGGCTGTCGGGAGCCGGTAATGATGTGCGAGCCCGACGACGGCGACGGCGCACAGGGCGACCCCAAGCGCGGCGACGATCCTGAACAACGCGATGGCGACCTCGAGGTTTCCCCCGCTGATCCACACGATGCCCTGCTCGATCCAGAGGAACAAGGGCCCGTAGGGCGTCGGAGCCTCCGTCCAAAGCGAGTCGGGCCCTAGGTTGTGGTAGTTGTTCAGCGCCGAAATCCCGTTGACGTACGGGTTCAAGCCCGCCATCATCAAACGGCCTTGCCCGATGTACGCGTAGACATCCCTGCTGAAGAGCGGGAAGGTCAGCATGAGCGGAGCGCACCACAGGGCTGCGATGCGAAAGAGCGCCGCAGGGTGAACGGAGCTCCACTCCCCCACCCGCTGTCCTAGACGCAGCCAAGCCCGGACGAGGAACAATCCGCCGAAAGTGACCAGGATCGTGCAGGCGACGACGAGAAATGGGTTGTCGCGGAGGAAGATGAAGAAGGGGACGCGGATAAGCGAGGACCCGCTTGCCATCCAGCCGACGCCAAGACCGCCGGCCATCATGCAGACCGACGCAATGAAGCCCTGCCATACGGCAATGCTTCCCCCGCCGGGGAGCCCGGCAATGGTCCGGGCACTAGGCGCAGCGCTAAGACTGCGGCCAGCCGAAGGCTGAGGCATCGGAGTCCCTACTGTTTTCTCAGGAGCCGAGCAGTCCGCGCGCTCAAGCGCCGCCTCGGGGCGCCAGATCGGCGCGTCATCCGCTCCGGGTGACATCCATTCGATGCTATCAGCAGCAGCTGTGCGGGATGGCCTCGAAGGCCCCGCTGATAGACTGCCGGGTGGCCGCCATGACCGTTTGCGGCCGTCAAGACGCCCAGGAGAGCACCATTTCCATCGAGACGCCCCGCCCTGCGAACCTCAGCCCTTGGAACAATCGGCTCCACCTGCTGAAGCGCTTTCTGTTCTCTCCCCGTGGCCTCTTGGTCGGCTACCTTGTGGTTCACCTCGGCTTCCTCGCCTACTTCCTCGTGTACGTCTTCCAAGGTCAGGCGTTCAGCGACACCAACATCTACCGCGATTGGGCCGCCTCCGGATTCCCCCAAGACGTACAGCCGTCTCCGTGGGTTTACCCGTTCGCCGGCCTGCTCCCCATTTGGATCTCGGGCCTCTTCGGTCCGGGTCCGTTCCTCGCCGTCTGGGTGATCCTCGTCTCCATCCTCAACGGAATCGCACTCGGCGTCCTGAGCGGCTGGGGCAAGAAGCCGGAAGGCATGCGCGCAGCCTGGTGGTGGCTCGTCTTCATCGCTCTCCTCGGCAACCTCGGGTTCGCCCGCGTGGACGGGGTTACGGCGCCCATCGTGCTCATGGGCCTTAGCCTCGGAGTGGCAAGCCCCTTCGCGGCCACGGCGATCCTGGCCTTCGCAACGTGGATGAAAGTCTGGCCCGCTGCCGCGCTCGTGCCGCTCTTCGCCGTCGTCCGCGACCGCTGGAAGATCGTCGCCGGCGGGGCTGCGGTGACGGTACTCGTTGCGGCAGTCGCCGCCGCGCTCGGCGTAACCTCGCACCTGCTCGACTTCCTCACCACTCAGGGCTCACGCGGGATGCAGCTCGAGGCGACCTTCACGACGCCATGGCTCTGGATGTCCGTGCTCGGCATCGGGGGCGCTCGGATGTACATGAACACCGAGATCAACTCGATGCAGGTCGACGGTCCCGGCAGCACGATAGCTTCCGCCCTCATGCAGCCGCTCTTCGTGGTCGTAGCCCTCGGGGTAGCGGCGGTCATCTTTTGGGCGCTCCACCAAGGCAAGAAGCGCGGTCACGAAGACCGTTCGGAGCTCCTGCTCGCCGGCGCACTGACCATGGTGAGCGCCTTCATCGTGTTCAACAAGGTCGGTTCGCCCCAGTTCATGGTCTGGCTCGGACCCGTCGTCGCACTGGGCCTCGCACAGGATCGCCGCGGCTGGCGCATCCCCGCTGTCCTTCTTCTCGCCATCGGGGTCGCGACGTACTTCATCTACCCGCTGTTCTACGACGCCCTCAGCCACAACAACCCGCTCATGGCACTCGTGCTCACGCTGCGCAACGTGATGCTCGTCGTACTGTTCGTGTGGTCGAGTATCCGTCTGGTCCGACTCGGTCGCCGCGGCGCCCCTGTCGCTGACCAGGAACTGCCGGCCGGTAGCGGATCAGGAGCTGCGGGCCGCTAGGTCGTGACGCCGGACCGCCCGCTCGAAGACGAGTCTTCGAGTCTTCGGGTCGATCAGGACGAGATACCCGAGGAAGACGAAGGCGACAAGTCCCGCGAGCGATTCGGGCGCTAGCGGCGTGTTCACGAAGCTGAACACGTAGAGCTGGTCCTGCGCTCCGAAGACCACGAAGAAGACCACGGTCAGGTACCAGAGCTTGGTCTCCCAGTTGTCCCTGATGCCCGTCACCGCGAGGAACGGGATGAACCAGAGTACGTACCAGGGCTGGATGATCGGGCCGAGCACCACGATCGACATGAAGGCCATTCCGAGCCGTCGCACGACCTTGCGGTCGTCACCGCGGAGGATGAACCAGACGGCCAGGCCGATCCCGATCCACTTGAGGACGGTGCGGAATCCGTCTGCGATCGATCCGCCGTCGAGCCCGACGATGGTCGTGAGCGTGTCCACGATGTTGCTCGCGAAACCCGAGGGCGTGTAGGAGATGAAGCCCGGCGTCGGATCGACGATCGCGTTGACCCACCCGAAGCCCAGGCCGTAGACAGGAGCGCTCGCAGCGAAGATGGCGAGGCTGATGAGGCCCGTTCCGGCCCAGCAGCCGAAGCGCCGAAGCCAGGTCGCCCCCGGACCCGCCCAGAGGAGCCCGATGAACGGGAGGACGACGGCGGTGATCGGCTTGATCCCGATCGACAGGGTCACGAACACGATTCCGAGCAGCCAGTTCCCTCTGGCGGCGTAATAGACCCCCGCGACTGCGAAGCCGATCATGAGCGCTTCATTGTGCGCGCTCGCTATGCAGCTGATGAGGAAGAGCGGGTTGGCAACGGTGAGCCACACCGCCCGGGCCCCGTCCACCCCGTGAAGTTCGGCAAGGCGGTAGCCGTAGTAGGCACACAGGGCGACGCCGCCGACGGCGAGGACGCGGAACAGCAGCACCGAGGAGTCGGGCTGGCCCGCGGTCAGCTGGACGACCCAGCGCTCGAGCCAGAGGAAGTAGGGACCGTAGGGGGTCCGCGTGGTGGCCCAGGAAGGGTCGGTCCCGAGCTCGAGCCAATTGTTGAGCGTGGAGATCCCAGTGGTGTACGGATTCATCCCTGCTGCCATGAGACGCCCCTGCCCCACGTAGGCATAGACATCGCGCGAGTAGATCGGCACCGCAACCACGAGCGGGAGCCCCCAGAGGGCGATCGCGAGCCCGACCGGCCGGATGGTGCCCGGACCCCAGTAGCGCAGCCGCTGACCTAGCCGCAGCCACGAACGGGTGAGCAGCATCGCACCCAGCGCGAGGGCAAGGATGCAGCTCGTGACACCCCACGTCTCCGTCCGCAACGGGATGAGGAGAGGATTGCGGGTGAGCGGCGATACATCCGCGAACCGGCCCACGCCGAACGAGCCGTAGACCATGAGCAGCGATCCGACGAAGCCTTGGCCGATGGCCCAGTGGGGCGGCTGGTTCACCCCGACTGGGGGCAGGGCGGTCCAGAACGACTTCAGCCACTCGAGAATCCTCCCGAGAAAGCCAAAGCGCATCGTGGACATAGGTCACCCTTCGATCAAAGCCGGGAGAGAGCCTCAGTTTAGCACCGGGGCTCTCTCTGAACGCCGTCGACGAGGCGCTCGGGTACATTGGCAGGGTGTCAAATCATGCTGAACGCATCGTGTGGATCGATTGCGAGATGACCGGGCTGGACATCGCCACCGACGCTCTCATCGAAGTCGCCGTGCTCGTGACCGACTCCGAACTCAACGTCCTCGGCGACGGAGTCGACGTCGTCATCCGGCCTTCGGACGAAGCGCTCGCCGGCATGAACGACTTCGTGCGCCAGATGCACACGACGTCGAAGCTGCTCGACGAGCTCCCCCTCGGCCTCACCCTCGAGGCGGCCGAGGCCGAGGTCATGGCCTACATCCGCCAGTGGGTCCCCGAGCCCAACAAGGCGCAGCTCGGCGGGAACTCCGTCGGCACTGACCGGATGTTCCTCGCCCGGGACATGCCGCAGGTAGTCGAGCACCTCCACTACCGGATCATCGACGTCTCGACGATCAAGGAGCTCGCGAGGCGTTGGTACCCGAGGGCTTACTTCCAGTCGCCCGCCAAGACCGGCGGCCACCGCGCCCTTGGCGACATCCGCGACTCGATCGACGAACTCCGCTACTACAGGGAGGCCGTCTTCGTTCCGCAGCCCGGGCCGGACTCGGCAACCGCACACAGCATCGCCGAGCGGATCGTGGAGTCGGCATCCGGCCGGGCAGGCACCGAGGACACCGCAGCGAGCATGTGAGCCGGAAGCTAGTTCGTGAAAAATTGGCAGCAACTGGCTCGAAGTGGCAAAAGCATCCGTGAACAGCAGGTAGACTAGTGGTCGTTGCCAGCGCGGCAGGCAAGGGACATCGTCTCTTCAAGGGACGGGGTCTTTTCAAGGGACATGGTCTCTTGTTGTGCGTTGGTGCAGCGTGGTGGGTATAGCTCAGTCGGCAGAGCGTCTGGTTGTGGTCCAGAAGGTCGCGGGTTCGACCCCCGTTACTCACCCTGACAGCGGGCAGTCCCCGCGCAAGAGGCCGCACGGTTCGCCGTGCGGCCTCTTGTATTGGCCCGCAGCCCACCCTTCCGCCAGAGCGAGGAGCCACACATGACCGTCCATCCGGTGACCATCTGGGGCGAGCCTGTCCTGCACCGGAGGGCCGCGGAGGTGACCGAGTTCAACGATGAGCTGCGGGCCCTTATCGATGACATGCACGAGACCAATGACGCCGCCAACGGCGTCGGGCTCGCCGCGCCTCAGATCGGCGTCGGCCTTCGGATCTTCGTCTACAAGTACAAGAACGACGACGGCGCCCCTCCCCGCGGCGTCGTGGTCAACCCACGGCTGACCCTCACCAAGGTCCCAGGCACTGCCCCAGACCCCGAGGAGGACGAGGAAGGCTGCCTCTCGTTCCCCGGCGAGTCCTACCCGCTCAAGCGAGCCGACTGGGCTCACGTCGAGGGCTTCGACGGCGACGGCAAGCCAGTGGACTTCATTGCGACGGGCTGGTTCGCCCGAGTGATGCAGCACGAGTACGACCATCTCGACGGGAAGCTCTACGTCGACAAGCTCGTGGACCGTTACGCGCGCAAGGCGAAGAAAGCCGCCAAGAAGAACGGGTGGGGCGTGCCCGGGCTGACCTGGATGCCAGGGGTCGACCCCGACCCGTTCGGCCACTGACACCACGGGACGTCTTAGGGGACGTCTCCCATAACGGGACAGCTTTCGTAACGCGACTGCTCTCACAAGAGGGAAGAGAAGCTCTTAAGAGAGAAGCAAGAAGAAGAAGAAGGGGGGCACCGCACTTTCGTGCGGCGCCCCCCCCCTTCCTCGAGACGGGTCCTTCTGACTAGACGGCCTGACTAGACGGCGGTTCTTCTCACCCGTGACGGTGGGAGGCTACTGCTCCCTCGTCACCCGAGCCAGATCCTCCTCAGCGGTTCGAAGCAGCTCTTCTAGCTGCGTCACCCGCTCAGGGCTCACGTCGCCGGTTTCGAGCTTTGCCCTGGCGTGCTCGAGCAAGCGGCGCGCCTGCTTCGCGTTCTCCTTGGCCACGTCGAGTGCGTGTTCCAGAGTGCTCTCGTGCTCAGTCGCTTCCATAGGTGCATCCTGCCCCCGCTCGCTGGGTGAATCCAGTGACGTCACCGAGTTGTTGCCAAAAGTTCCTGCGGCGCCCGCTCTGCGGACTGAGCCGGGAAGGAAGGAGCCTGAACGCCCGCCATCTCCTCGAGCACGCGCACCACCTGGCAGCTGTAGCCGAACTCGTTGTCGTACCACACGTACAGCACGAGGTTCTTTCCATTGCTGATTGTCGCGAGCCCGTCGACGATCCCAGCCCGACGCGACCCGACGAAGTCGGTCGAGACGACCTCCGGGGACGCGATGTAGTCGATCTGCTTCCGCAGCTCCGAATGCAGCGACACGTCGCGCAGGTAGGCGTTGACCTCGTCCTTCGTGGTCTCGTGCTCGAGGGTCAGGTTGAGGATGGCCATCGAGACGTCAGGGGTGGGGACGCGGATCGCGTTGCCCGTGAGCTTCCCGGCGAGCTCGGGAAGGGCCTTCGCGACTGCCTTTGCCGCACCGGTCTCGGTGAGCACCATATTGAGGGCGGCAGAACGGCCGCGGCGGTCGCCCTTGTGGAAGTTGTCGGTGAGGTTCTGATCGTTGGTGAACGAGTGCACCGTCTCGACGTGGCCGTGAACGACGCCGAACTTGTCGTTGACGGCCTTGAGGACCGGCGTGATCGCGTTGGTCGTGCAGGAAGCAGCAGTGACGATGCGCTCCGCTTCAGTGATGTCTGAGTGGTTGATGCCGTGGACGATGTTCGGCAGACCGCCCTTGCCGGGCGCGGTCAGGAGCACCCGCGCAACGCCCTTGCTCTCGAGGTGCTGCGAAAGGCCCGCCTCGTCACGCCACTTTCCGGTGTTGTCGACCACGATCGCGTTGTCGATCCCGTACGCGGTGTAGTCGACCGTTGCGGGGTTGTCGGAGTAGATCACCTGGATGAGCGTCCCGTTCGCGAGGATGGTGTTGTTCTCCTCGTCGACGGTGAGGGTTCCTTCGAAGGGACCGTGAACGGAGTCGCGGCGGAGGAGGCTCGCACGCTTGACGAGGTCCTTGTCCGAACCCTTGCGCACGACGATCGCCCGCAGGCGAAGCCCGTGGCCGCCGCCTGCATGCTCGATGAGGATGCGCGCCACGAGTCGGCCGATGCGGCCGAAGCCGTACAGAACGACGTCGGTGCTCGGCCGGGGGTCGGCTCCGTGCTGCCCGACGATGGGCGCGAGTTCGTCGCGGAGGAACGCCTCGAGCGAGCGGCCGGCTCCCTCGGAACGGAACTTCTCGTTGAGCCGCGCGAGATCTAGCGACGCGGCGCCGAGCTGAAGCGAATCGAGGACCCTCAGGATCGGGAGGGTCTCCTCGAGGTCGAGCTCCTCGCTGTCGATCTGCCGGGCCCAACGGTGGAGCTTGAGCAGGCTCACGACGGACTGGTTGATAAGACTGCGGCCGTGAACAGAGGTCACGACGTTGTTCTCGCGGTACAGGCGCCCGATCAGGGGGATCATCTCTTCCGCCGCGGCCTCTCGGCCGACCCAGATGTTGAGGCTGGCGTCCACTTTACGGGCTGTCTCCGTCATGCTCACACAGGTGCCTTTCTCTGCGGTCTTGCGCACGCCGTCGTGCGCGGCCGGGGCCTGGTGCTGGCGCCCGACACGAAGAAAGCCGACACTGCGATCGCAGAGCCGGCTCCTGAACTTCCACGTTCATTATCAATTCTACGGGCCGCATCCAAGGGACAGGCCGGGAACGCCTGTGAAGTCACTCACAGACTCTCACTTTCGGGTGCGAGGACAGGCCGGCCTGTGAGCCGGGTTCTGTCACCATGCCGAGTTGCCCCAGCATGGGAGGCGATCATCCATCTAGGACCGCCGTTGCCGGCGGCCTCAAGCGGCCTACCCGGGCGCTCGGGCGGGCAGCCCTCGAACGCGCCCTGTCTGGCCTTGCTCCGGGTGGGGTTTACCGAGCCTCCTCGGTCACCCGAGGAGCTGGTGGTCTCTTACACCGCCGTTTCACCCTTACCGTCACGGTCAGCGTCGATGACGTGGCCCGCGACGGCGGTCTCTTCTCTGTGGCACTGGCCTGCGGGTTTCCCCGAGTGGGCGTTACCCACCACCCTGCCCTGCGGAGCCCGGACTTTCCTCGCGACACCCTCCTGAATGGAAGAAGCGTCCCGCGATCGCCCGGCCGACCTGACCTCGCCCCAGCATTCTACCGGCGGTGCGCCTCTTCTCCGCACGGCGGATTCGTCTGGGCGACGGTAGGATTCCGTGGTGCTCATCCTCCTGCCGCCCTCCGAAGGCAAGACCCCCGCCCCGGAGGGCGCCGCCGTCGATCTTTCCGCCTTGAGCTTCCCCGGCCTCGAGGTCGCGCGCAAGGAGGTGATGGAGAGCCTCGCCGAGGTCAGCGCGCGCCACGATGCGCTTGAAGCCCTAGGTGTGGGACCTTCCCTTGCGCACGACGTCGAGCGCAACCGGCGGCTTCACGCCGAGCCGGCGGCGCCCGCGCACCAGGTCTACTCAGGAGTGCTGTATGAGGCACTCGGCTACTCGTCCCTCACCCCCGCTCAGCGGCGGAAGGCCGACGCCTCGATCGTAGTGATTTCGGCGCTGTGGGGCGCGGTGGGCTTCTCGGATCTCGTCCCGGCCTACCGTCTCTCAATGTCGACGGCGCTCCCCGGCCTCGGGAGGCTCGCCTCCTTCTGGAAGCCGCACCTCGCCGAGGCACTCGTCGAACGCGCCTCCGAGGGCCTCGTCGTCGACTGCCGATCGAGCACTTACGCCGCCGCCTACGCTCCCCCGGCCAGCCGGACGGTCACGGTCGACGTCCTGAGCGAGCGGAACGGGAAGCGAACAGTGGTGAGCCATTTCGCGAAGCATCATCGGGGCGAGTTCGTCCGGCATCTGCTCACCCGCAAGGGGCGGACTGCCGGCACCCCCGAAGCGCTCCTGACAGCCGCGCGGGAACGCTGGAACGCCGAGTTCCACGAAGG
Source organism: Sinomonas terrae (assembly GCF_022539255.1). Lineage (NCBI taxonomy): Bacteria > Bacillati > Actinomycetota > Actinomycetes > Micrococcales > Micrococcaceae > Sinomonas > Sinomonas terrae. The sequence goes on along the minus strand of NZ_JAKZBV010000001.1, from coordinate 1,770,153 downwards.
CACCGGCAGGAAGCCTTCCTCGCTCGTCCTCGTCCTCGAGGGCTAGTCAGCTCCACTCGGGTGAGCGCACGAGGATGCAGCCCGAATCGGGGCAGAAGACCACATCGTCCTCGGAGGCAGAGCGAATGGCGGCGAGATCACCAGGGCTGAGAGACATGCCCGACCCCTCAGAGGTGCCGTGGAACAGGCGCGCCGCCCCGACACCGCGTTTTGCGAGGGTCTTTTCGTAGACCTCGACGAGGCCCCCATCAATGTGGGCTGCGACCTCTGACCTCTCGGAAGCCACGTGGGCGCGCTCCTCGGCCACGGCGGAGAGCTGAGCGTCGAGCTCACTCCGGAGGGCCGCGCTCGCTGCTTGCGCCTGAGCGAGCTCGGCTGCCGCAGCAGCCTGTCGCCCGCGCAGGCCGTCGAGCCGTTCGAGGACCTCGAGCTCCGCGTCTTCGAGGTCCGAGCGACGCGCAGAGAGCCCCTCGATGTCGTGCTGGAGCGCCTGGAGGTCCTTCGAGAGGCCACCCGCGTAGAGCCGCGCCTCGTCCTTTTCGATCCTTGCGCTGACCTGCTCGACGCTCTGCTCGACCTTGACGAGCTCAGCCTGCGCTTCCTCGACAGCGAGGTCGGCCTCACGTGCGGCGCGCGAGGCAGCCGCCAGTTCCTCCGCAATCGGTACAAGCCGCGGGTCGGCGTCGAGCGCCTGCCTGCGCAAGTCCAGGGAATGGAGCTTCGCGTCGAGCGCCTGGAGGTCGAGCAGCTTGAGCTGTTCGGCAGCGGGGGCTTTGGGCATAGTTCCTCCTAGCGGGTTCGAGCGTGCCGCTCGTGGCTGCGACTCTATCCCTCGCCGGGCGTGAGGATGAAGTCCCATGGGTCGGTATTGACCGTGGAGACCCGGATGTCGATCGCATGCCCCTGGTCGTGCAGGACGTTGTCGAGCGCCTGCGCCGCCGCGGGCAGCCACAGCCACTCGCTCGCGAAATGGCTCACATCGATGAGGTACGGGCGCCCGTCAGGGCTCGATTCGCGAGCCTCAGACGCCGGGTGGTGCCGAAGATCGGCGGTCACATACACATCGGCGCCCGCGGCTCGGACACTCTCGAAGAGGCTGTCCCCTGCGCCGCCACAGAGCGCGACGCGGCGCACGAGTCCGTCACGGTCACCCGAGACCCGCACTCCCCCGGCAACCGTGGGGAGGATCCCGAACAGGGTTCCAGCGAAGTCGGCGAGACTCGTGATCTCGGGGAACTCGCCGACGCGACCGATGCCCTCCTCAGGCAGACCGTTCTCCGCCTTCGTGAGCGGCTCGACGTTCTCAAGCCCGAGGGCGTCGGCGAGGACGTCGGAGACGCCGCCCACTGCGCTGTCACCGTTGGTGTGAACAGTCAGCAATGCGGTGCCGGACTCGATCAGGCGGTGCACCGCCCTCCCCTTGGGGGTGTTCGCCGCGACCGAATGGACGCCGCGCAGAAGCAGGGGGTGATGGGTGATGAGGAGATCGGCGCCCCACGTCGCAGCCTCTTCGATCACCTCGAGGACGGGGTCCACCGCGAAGAGCACCTTGGTCACCTCCTGCGAGGGATGCCCCGTCACGAGGCCGACGGCGTCCCACCCCTCGGCGAGGGACTCCGGCCAAAGCTCCTCGACGGCGAGGAGCACCTTGGCGAGGGTCGCCGTCGAAGCCGGCGCTCCGGCGTCATTCGCGCCCGCGTCTTCCGCGCCCACCTCTTCTCCGGCCACCGCTTCCGGGGAAGGCTGCTCCGTGCCCTCTTCTGAAGCCTTCTCGGGGATCTGCTGCGGACGTTCCTCGTCCACGCTGGCTCCGTCGGCCGACGTCTCAGGTCCAGCGCCCTGTCCCGTACCGCTCTCCTCAGTCACTAGGCCCGGTCCTCTCTCGGGAATCTTCCGCTCGTCCCGGACATTGTAGGCAGCATGAAGACCTTCATTCTGGCCGGCGGATGCTTCTGGTGCCTCGACGCCGTCTACCAGAAGACGCGGGGCGTGACGTCCGTCGTCTCCGGCTACACGGGTGGCGCTCTGCCCAATCCCGACTACTACAGCGTGTGCAGCGGCATGACGGGACACGCCGAGGTGGTGGCCGTGACGTTCGACGAGACCGTCATACCCGCCGAAACCGTACTCGACATGTTCTTCGCCCTCCACGACCCTACGACGCCGAATCGGCAGGGCTACGACGTTGGCACCCAGTACAGGTCCTCGATGTTCTATGTGGACGACGAGGAAAAGGTCCTGTTCGAGGAGTCGATCGACCGCAATCAACCGCTGTGGGATCGGCCGATCGTCACGGAAGTCACCCGGGCGAGCACCTTCTATCCAGCCGAGGAATTCCACCAGAACTACTACGCAAAAAACCCGGACGCGGGCTATTGCCACGTGATCATCAATCCGAAGCTCGCCAAGGCGCGGAAATATTACTCGGCATGGCTTGACGCCTAGCTCTCATTTGTAAGCCGTGGCTAGGCTGAGCGCGGCCAGCCGCACGCGCTGCCAGGATTGAACGCGCCCTTTCGAATCGACAAGAGGAACCTATGCGCATCTACGATGACGTCACCCAGTTGGTGGGCAACACGCCCCTCGTCCGGCTCAACCGCCTCACCGAGGGCCTTGGCGCGGACGTCGCGGTCAAGCTCGAGTTCTACAACCCGGCGAACAGCGTCAAGGATAGGATCGGCGTCGCGATTGTCGATGCGGCGGAGAAGGCCGGCGCGCTCAAGCCGGGCGGCACGATCGTCGAGGGGACGTCCGGGAACACCGGGATTGCGCTTGCGCTCGTGGGCGCGGCGCGCGGCTACAGGGTCATCCTCACGATGCCCGAGACGATGTCGACAGAGCGCCGCGTCCTGCTCCGGGCGTACGGCGCCGAGATCGTGCTGACGCCTGGCTCGGAGGGCATGCGCGGCGCCGTCGAGAAGGCCCAGGAAATCGTCGCGAACACCGAGAACTCGATCTGGGCGCAGCAGTTCGCGAACCCCGCCAACCCGGCCATCCACCGTACGACCACGGGGGAAGAGGTCTGGAACGACACCGACGGCAAGGTGGACATCTTCGTCGGTGGCATCGGCACCGGCGGCACGATCACGGGAGCGGGCCAGCTCCTCAAGGAGCGCAAGCCCGGCCTTCAGGTCGTCGCCGTCGAGCCGAAGGACTCTGCCATCCTCAACGGTGGCGCTCCGGGTCCCCACAAGATCCAGGGCCTCGGCGCGAACTTCGTTCCCGAAGTCCTCGACACGAACGTCTACGACGAGGTGCTCGACGCCACACTCGAGGACTCCGTCGCGACGGCCCGCGCCCTCGCGACCCAGGAGGGTATCCTCGGTGGCATCTCCTCCGGTGCCGCGGTGTGGGGCGCTCTCGAGCTCGCAAAGCGTCCTGAGAACGCGGGCAAGCTCATCGTCGTCGTCGTCCCCGACTTCGGCGAGCGCTACATCTCGACTGTCCTCTTCGACGACATCCGCGGCTAAAGTCGCCCGCTTCCGGCGGGCTGCGGTAGAAAGAAGCCTGTGTCTCTGATCAAACGCACCTTCGCGCGGTTGCGGGAGGACCTCGAGTCCGCCCGCGCCCACGACCCCGCAGCCCGCGGAAACGTCGAGAACTTCCTCGCCTACTCGGGGCTCCACGCCATCTGGATCCATCGCCTCACGCACAGGATGTGGCAGAATCCCGAGTTGCGCTTCCCCGCGCGGCTCATCTCTCAAGCCGGCCGCTTCATCACAGGCATCGAGATCCATCCCGGCGCCACCATCGGCCGTCGTTTCTTCATCGACCACGGCATGGGGGTCGTCATCGGAGAGACGTCGGAGATCGGTGACGACGTCATGATCTATCACGGCGTGACCCTCGGCGGCCGCTCGCTCGCGAAGGTCAAGCGCCACCCCACCATCGGGGACGGGGTCACGATCGGGGCCGGCGCAAAGGTGCTGGGGCCGATCACCATCGGCCACGGCAGCGCGGTGGGCGCCAACGCCGTCGTCGTCAAGGACGCGCCGCCGAACTCGATCGTCACCGGCATCCCCGCCACGTGGCGTCATCGGGACGCCGTCAAGGAGACCAAGCCGGCAGTCGATCCCGCCGAGTACTACTACATCTGACGGCCTCGGGAGACCCGACCTTGAAGCACACGTGAGTGCACTGAACGTGCACCCGGCGTTCACTCTGGGTTGGGGCTCCCGCGGAGTGGGGCGAGCATGCTCGCCCCATGACCACAACGCTCCTGAGAACTCCCCCGTCACCCGCCGGCGCCTGCTCATCGGCGCCGGCCTTGCCGCAGCCGCCGGGTCGGCGGCCATCGCGTCTCCCGCGGCGGCCGCCTCTGATCAGAGCGCGAGCAAGGACCTTCCGGGTTCCCTTTCGACAACAGACCCCGTCGGAGTGCCCACAGTTGATGGCCTCCATCTGCAGTTCGGCGCCGATGCCTCGAGCACGATGGTCGTCTCATGGCACACGCTTCAGCCGGTGGCCGACCCTCGCGTCCTGCTCGGGGACGGCCACGGCAATTTCTCCGCCTCCGTCGCTGCCGGGACGAAGAGCTACGTCGACGACAAGTCCGGCCGGACTGTCTACACCCATCACGCCGCCCTCTCCGGGCTCAAACCCTCGACAGGCTACCTCTACGCTGCCGTGCATGCGGGAGCGACTCCAGATTTCGGCACCTTTACTACCGGCCCGCGAGGCCGTGCCCGCGTGACGTTCACAAGCTTCGGAGACCAGGGCACGCCTACTCTCGGGAAGCAGCAGGCCGGGACCACCACCTGGGTCAATGACAACCTCGGCTCCCCTGCGGCTGGCGACACGACGGGCGGCGTCGAACGGGTCCAGCCCATGTTCCACCTCTTCAACGGCGACCTCTGCTACGCAAACCTCGCAACCGACCGCATCCGCACCTGGTGGGACTTCTGGACCAACAATTCGCGCAGTGCGCGCAACCGGCCCTGGATGCCGTCCGCCGGGAACCACGAGAACGAACTCGGGAACGGCCCGATCGGCTACGCGGCCTACCAGACCTACTTCGAGGTTCCCGATGCCGGAGGCCAGACTGACGTCACCCGCGGCCTTTGGTACAGCTTCACGGTGGGCGCGGTCCGTGTCATTTCGCTCGCGAACGACGACGTCTGCTACCAGGACGGCGGAAACTCCTACGTTCGGGGATATTCTCAGGGCGCCCAGAAGAGATGGCTCGAAGGCGAGCTCAAGGCGGCTCGGGCAAGCCGCGACGTCGACTGGATCGTAGTCTGCGTGCACCAAGTCGCCGTCAGCACGGCGAACAACTTCAACGGCGCCGATTTGGGTGTGCGGCAAGAATGGGTTCCGCTGTTCGACAAGTACGGCGTGGACCTGGTCGTGTGCGGCCACGAGCACCACTACGAACGCTCGCACCCGATTCGAGGGCAGCAGCCGAACCAGACACTCACACCGATCCCGGCGGCCACCGACACGCAAGCCGTGGACACGACGCAGGGGACAGTCCATATGGTCCTGGGCGGAGGAGGAACCTCGGCACTGTCGAACCAGCTCCTCTTCACTCCTCCCGAATGCCGCGTGATCGTCTCGGTCTCGGCCCAGCCGAACCCGACCACCAGCCACCGCACCCCCGTCTACGTGCACGAGCAGGCGCCTTGGTCAGCGGTCCGGGATGCAGCCAAGTCCTACGGCTTTGGCGCGTTCGAGGTAGACCCGGGCGTACCCGGTGGCGAGACGCGGATGAAGGTCACCTACTACAACGTGACCGGAGTGGGCGGCGGGCTCGAGGCATTTGAGACGTTCACCCTGCGCAGGCCGCGCTCGGACGCCCGCAGCTGACCGGCCGACCTCTCTGCTACGCACGACGGCGCCGCTCGCCCTGAGGGGTGAGCGGCGCCGTCGTCTGTAAGAACTCGGCAGGGCCTGTCAGTGGGTGTCGACGGCCGAGACCTCGGAGTGGTCCTCGCCCCAGAGGGTGTGGAACGTGCCCTCGGTGTCCACCCGCTGGTAGGTGTGCGCGCCGAAGAGGTCACGCTGGCCCTGGATGACGGCGGCCGGGAGGCGCTTGCGGCGCAGGCCGTCGTAGTACGCGAGCGAGGAGGAGAAGACGGGCACCGGGATGCCGAGCTGCACGGCAGTCGCGACGACGCGGCGCCAGGCCGGGACGGCGTCGCCGACCGACTTGACGAAGGCCGGGGCGAACAGGAGGTTCGCGGGCTTCTCGTCGCCCTTGTACGCCTCCATGATGTCCTTGAGGAGCTCGGCCCGGATGATGCAGCCCGCGCGCCACAGCGAGGCGATCTCGTCGAGCCTGAGGTCCCAGCCGTACTCCTTCGCCGCGCTGGCGAGCATGTCCAGGCCCTGCGCGTAGCTGACGAGCTTCGAGGCGTAGAGCGCCTGGCGCACGTCCTCGACGAAGTCCTCCGGCAGGCTCACGTCGCCCTCGTGGCCGGCGAGCGTCTCCTGCGCGATCTCGCGCTGCGCGCGCTGGGAGGAGATGCCGCGGGCGAACACCGACTCGGCGATGCCCGAGACCGGCGAGCCCAGGTCCAGGGCCGACTGGACGGTCCAGCGGCCGGTGCCCTTCTGGCCCGCTGCGTCCACGACGACGTCGACGAACGGCTTGCCCGTCTTCGCATCGACGTGGCGGAGCACCTCGGCCGTGATCTCGATCAGGAACGAGGAGAGCTCGCCCCTGTTCCAGTCCTCGAAGATCTCCGCCTGCTCGGCGGGCTCGATGCCGGCGCCGGCGCGGAGGAGGTCGTAGGCCTCCCCGATGACCTGCATGTCCGCGTACTCGATGCCGTTGTGCACCATCTTCACGAAGTGGCCAGCGCCGTCGGTGCCGATCCACGCGCAGCAGGGGGTGCCGTCGTCGGCCTTCGCCGCGATCTTCTCCAGCAGCGGCCCGAGCGCCTGGTAGGACTCCTTCGAGCCGCCGGGCATGATGGACGGGCCGTTGAGCGCGCCCTCCTCGCCGCCCGAGACGCCCACGCCCACGAAGTGCAGGCCCTCCTGGGCCAGCGCGGCCTCCCGGCGGCGCGTGTCCTCGTAGTGGGAGTTGCCGGCGTCGATCACGATGTCGCCCTCTTCCAGGAGCGGCACGAGCTGGTCGATGACGGCGTCCACGGGAGCGCCGGCCTTGACCATGATCAGGACGCGGCGCGGCTTCTCGAGCGAGTCGACGAGCTCCTGGAGAGTCTCCGTGCGGACGAAGTCTCCCTCGTCGCCGTGCTTGGCCAGCAGGGTGTCGGTCTTCTCCACCGAGCGGTTGTGCAGCGCGACGGTGTAGCCGTTGCGTGCGAGGTTGCGGGCGAGGTTCGCGCCCATCACCGCGAGTCCGGTGACGCCGATCTGTGCAGACAATGTACTCTCCGTTTCTCGGGCCGTGCCCGCGTCGCTGCGCGGGGTGCGGCCGCAGCAAGTGCCGCAGACTACGCTAGTGGACCTCTCGCTGCGGCGGGGTTTCTTAACAGCCTATTTCGGTAAACCTAACTTCTGTCCCGGATTTGCCGCTGTGCCGGTGAGATTCTGGCAATTCGCGCTTCATTCCGTGCCGTCCCCTAGCTTCGGGGGGTCAGACGACGACGGTCATCCCGCCGTCGACGAAGATCGTCTGGCCGTTGACGAAGTCCGAAGCCGATGAAGCAAGCCAAACGACCGGCCCAGCGATGTCCTCGACCGTCCCCCAGCGGCGCGCGGGCGTCCGGCTCAGGATCCAGCTGTTGAATTCTGGATCGTCGACGAGGTTCTGCGTCATCTCGGTGTGGATGTAACCGGGCGCGATGCCGTTGATCTGGAGGCCCGACCCCGCCCATTCGGCCGTCATGGCGCGCGTGAGGTTGCGGAGGCCTCCCTTTGCCGCCGTGTAGGCGCCGATCGAGGGACGGGCGAGGTCTGTCTGGACGGAGCAGATGTTGATGATCTTCCCGCCTCCGCGAGCGGCCATGCCGCGAGCAGCCTCGCGCCCCACGAGGAAGGCGCTCGTGAGGTCCGTGCGGATCACCCTGTCCCAGTCCGTGGGATCGAGGTCGAACAGCGGGACGCGGTGCTGGATACCGGCGTTGTTGACGAGGATGGCCAACGGTCCCGCCTTCTCCTCGGCCTCCCGTACGCCTGCTTGCACGCTTTCGGCGTCAGTCACATCGAATGCGACGGCGTACGCCCGGTCTTCGCCGTACGCGGTGGCGAACTCCCGACGTGCCTCCTCCGCCCGTTCTGGATCCCGCCCGTGCAGCACGAGAGTCGCTCCTGCGTCGGCGAGGCCGCGGGCCAGAGCCCGGCCGATGCCCCGGCTCGAGCCAGTGACGAGGGCCGTCCGGCCGGAGAGGTCGAAGGGTGAGGTCATGAGTGGGTCTCCTGTGAGGGGATGGGAGCCGGAAGACGTCGCTTTGACTGTTCAGCATACTAGTCGCCTTTCAGTAGACTGGACACATGAGTCCTGAGTCACTTTCCGCGAGCACTCCTTCACACGCCACCCCAGAGCCTCTCAAGGTGGCCATCGCTGTCCCCCTCGAGCCGCGTCTTGTCGAGGCCATCCGCGCCGTCGATCCCCAGATCACGGTCCTCTATGAACCCGATCTCCTCCCGCCCGAACGCTTCCCCGCAGACCACTCGGGTGATCCGAACTTCCGGCGATCGCCAGACGGGGAAGAGCGCTACTGGAAGCTCGTGAACTCAGCGGACGTGCTGTACGGGTTCCCGAACGAGTCGGCCGCCGGGTTCGCGCGAGTGGTCGCCGAGAATCCCCGGCTCCGCTGGGTTCATGCCATGGCCGCTGGAGCGGGCGGCGCGGTCAAGGCCAGCGGCGTCTCGGCGGCTGATCTCGAGCGGGTCATGGTTACGACGTCGGCTGGAGTGCATGCGCTCCCGCTCGCCGAATTCGCCGTCATGGGCATCCTCAATGGGCTCAAGAGAACGGCCGAGCTCGCAGAGGACCAGCGCAAGAAGCACTGGCCAGAGCTGCGCATTCCGACCCGGCTCGCGGCTGGCTCCCACGTGGTCATCGCCGGTCTGGGGGAAATCGGACTCGAAACCGGGAGGCTCGCCCGTGCCTTGGGCATGACGGTGAGCGGAACCAAGCGAAACGCCGAGCCGATCGAGGGCATCCGCGAGGTCACGACAGCGGATCGTCTCTCCGAACTCGTTGCCAACGCCGACGTCCTCGTCAACACACTGCCCGGGACACCGTTCACGGAGCGGCTCATCGGTCGAGACGTGTTCCGTGCAATGCGACCGGGAACGATCCTCGTCAACGTCGGCCGCGGGACGGTCGTCGACGAGGAGGCGCTCGTCGAGGCCCTCGAGAACGGCGCGGTCGGGTATGCGTGTCTCGATGTGTTCGCCACGGAGCCGCTCCCTGCGGCTTCACCCCTCTGGGAACACCCCAACGTTCTCGTCTCACCCCACACCTCGGCGCTCAGCGTCGCGGAGAACCGCCTCATCGCAGAGCGCTTCGTGGAGAACCTGCGAAAGTTCCTCGCTGGCGCCCCGCTCCCCCACCGTGTGGACCCAGTCCACTTCTACTGACCGATTTCCGAAGCCGGGCTGGGGTCGTAGAGATTCCAGCACGAGCGAGTTCCAGCACAGGAAGGGTTCCCGCGTCTCCGCGGGAACCCTTCCTGTCTCCGCCCTCCAACCGGGCTCGCAGTTGAGCGCGCAGACGCATTTCAGCTCGTGGGCCACCCACCCATCGGATTGCCGAGAGCTCGGGCGAGTTCGGTGAGCTCGGAGACCATCGTCATCTTCTGCTCTTCGGTGAACGTCGCCTTGAGGGCGGTCACGCTAACCCCCAGGTTGGGTCCATGGGCTCCGCGAGTCGGTACTGGGACCGCGACACACACCACGCCGAGAGTGGACTCCTCGTCTTCGAAGGCGTAGCCCTCCCGCCTGATTCGGCGGAGCTCTTCCTTGAAGTCCTTGCCCGTCCGGATCGAATGCGGCGTGAGCACAGGAAGTTCAGCATCATCGGGGTACATCTCCTCCCAGTCCCGCTCATGAAGACGCGCGACCAGAGCCTTGCCGACGGCACACAGCGAAGCAGGCATCTTGTCGCCGATCGTTGAGGTGAGGCGAACAGCGGGATGGCCCTCGTAGCGGGCCAGGTAGATAACGTGATCGCCGTCGAGGAGTGCGACACGGACCGTCTCGCCCGAGAGGGCCGGAGCCTGGCCGCAGAACTGGTAGAACTCACGGATCTCGTCGCGCCGGCTCAGGTAGGACGCGCCGAGTTCGACAAGCTTCCGGCCCAGCGAGAAGTCGCTTCCGTCCCGGGTGACGAGGCCCGCGTCCTCGAGTGCCTGCAGAATGTTCGACGTCGATGACTTGGGGATCGCCAGTTCACGAGCCAGATCGCTCAGGGTTGCGCGGCCGCCTGTCGCCGCCGCAAGCACATCGAGCACCGCCGCTGCGCGCGTGACGGCGGGCGCAGGCGAAGAGGCCTGCCCCTCACCCCGCTCCCGCTCTGCCTCAGCGGGAGTAGTCGATGAGCGATTCGGTGGCACGGAGCTCCTCACGTCGGCGGGCAACCCCGCTTCGTCCAAAATACTGAACAAGGAACATTCTACTGAGAAGAGGCGAGCGAGCTCTCCGATTTGGCCTTCACGCGGAGTTCACCTAGCATTCACATTCAGAGCCTCCCACCGCGGCATCCCCCAATGGCTGCGGCGGGAGGCTCTTTCCATGCTCGGGATCCCTCAGCTCATGCGGCCGCGAAGGCTCCATCCGTCCGTCGCGTCGCGGACGAGTTGGAAGGTTGTGAGGCCGCCTCCGCGCTGGCCGGGCGTGGCCTGCACTTGCCATACCTCGACATCGACCCGCCCCAGGCCCCGCGGGAGAGGCCGTTGTGCTTCCCACCACCGCACCCGCTCATACCAGCGCACGGGCTCCGCTGCGACGCGCCAGTTCAGGCTTCCTCGGGTGAAGGAACGGGGTGCGCCGTCAGCAGCGGTGCGAACAAGGACTCTCTCCATGCCGAGAAGCTATAGGGCTGCACAGACATTCGATGGCCCTGCACCGACATTCCAGTGCGGGGCGCGCTTCCAGCGCAGAAGAGATTGCCCGAAGGCCTCAGGCGTTGACGATTCAGTCGGGTGGGTCCTACCGGGATCGAACCGATGACATCCACGGTGTAAGCGTGGCGCTCTACCAGCTGAGCTAAAGACCCTTGGCCGGCACGGCCGACGCTGACCTACTCTATCCGATCTCTGCCAAGGCCGACGAATAGGCATCGAGGTCGCGTGCCGCCCCCGCAGGATTGACGACGCGGAACCTCAGGATCCCTTCCCGGTCGAGGATGAAGGTTCCCCTGCGGGCCATCCCGCTCGCTTCGTCGAAGATCCCGTAGCGCCTCGCGACCTCACCGTGCGGCCAGAAGTCGGCGAGAAGCGGGAATTCGTAGCGCTCGGCCTCGGCGAAAGCCCTGAGCGCGAACTTGCTGTCAACGGAGACAGCCAGAACGTGGGCTCGGGCTGCAGCAAAGACATCCCAACGATCGCGGATCTCCGCCAGTTCACCTGTGCAGATGCGCGAGAACGCAAACGGGTAGAAGACGATCACCACCGGCGAGCCCCGCAACGACGAGAGCCGCACCGGTTCGCCGAACTGGTTCGCGAGTTCGAAGTCTGGAACTGCGCTTCCGATTTCCAGGGCGGCTGCTTCGCCCCCCAGCGAGGTCACTTCTTGCGCGCGAGCCGCGTGGCGTGCCAATCCTTCGAAACGCCGGCGGTCGACGTCGAGTGGAGGCCCGCCGTCGGAGCCGCTTCCTGCACTTCTACGGGCGGAACATACCCCTCGCGCCCCTGCTTCGGAGTCAGGAGCCAAATGACGCCATGATCTTCGAGCGTCGTCTGGGCGTCGACGAGCATGTCCACGAGGTCCCCGTCGCCATCGCGCCACCAGACAACGACCGCGTCGACCACATCGTGTTCATCTTCGTCGAGGAGTTCGGATCCCACCGTGTCCTCGATGCCGGCCCTGAGGTCGAAGTCGACGTCCTCGTCGTAGCCGAACTCCTGGATCAGGTCTCCGTCCTTGAAACCCAATCGCCCCGCCACGTTGCTTCCCGCGGCGGTGTCGGTCTCGCCCACGTTCTTCCTCCTTGCAGTGTTCATGTGCATCCGCGCCGATTCCCGGGCCTGTCTACTGGCACCACGCCCGGACAGCACGCGGAATGTATCTATAAGCCAACACCGTTTGGCCCGTAGCATCAAGCGCACGCGCTGCGCGTGCCCAGCGGACGCGACTAGAGTGGCAGGGAGCGCGCCGCTGCTCCAGCTGGGGAACCCGGCTGCCTAGAGGGGCGCCCACACGAAAACGGGGCCTGCACGTAGGGCCCAGCGACGATATCGCCCGACGTCCGGCAGCCACCAGCTCCGGGCCACCGGGCTCGAAGAGAGGTTTGGACGTGTCTGTAGGAGAGGAAACCTCGCACATCCTCAGCGGCCTGACGAATCAGCTGCCGGACCGCGACCCCGAAGAGACCGCCGAATGGATCGAGTCTCTCGACGCCCTGATCGAAGAACAGGGCACCGAGCGCGCGCAGTACATCATGCGCAGCCTTCTTCAGCGGGCCGGGGCCCAGAGTGTCGGCGTCCCGATGGTGACCACGACGGACTTCGTCAACACCATCCCTGCGGACCAGGAAGCCGAGTTCCCCGGAAATGAGGAGTACGAGCGGCGCTACCGCGCCTGGATGCGCTGGAACGCCGCGATCATGGTGCATCGTGCTCAGCGACCCGGCATCGGAGTAGGCGGGCACATTTCGACGTACGCCGGCGCGGCGACGCTCTATGAAGTCGGCTTCAACCACTTCTTCCGGGGCAAGGACCACCCCGGCGGCGGCGACCAGGTCTTCTTCCAGGGCCACGCTTCCCCCGGCATGTACGCCCGCGCCTTCATGGAAGGCCGCCTGAGCGAGGAAGACCTCGACGGCTTCCGCCAGGAGAAGTCCCACAAGGGCCACGCCCTTTCCTCCTACCCGCATCCACGCATGATGCCGGAGTTCTGGGAGTTCCCGACCGTGTCCATGGGCATCGGTCCGATGAACGCGATCTATCAGGCGCAGACGAACCGCTACCTGCACAACCGGGGCATCAAGGACACCTCGGACCAGCATGTGTGGGCGTTCCTCGGCGACGGCGAGATGGACGAGCCCGAGAGCCGCGGTCTTCTTCAGCTCGCCGCCAACGACAACCTCGACAACCTCACGTTTGTCATCAACTGCAACCTCCAGCGCCTCGACGGCCCGGTGCGCGGCAATGGCAAGATCATCCAGGAACTCGAGGCGTTCTTCCGCGGTGCCGGTTGGAATGTCATCAAGGTCATCTGGGGTCGCGAGTGGGACGGCCTTCTGAAGAAGGACTCCAACGGCCAGCTCGTCAAGATCATGAACGAGACTTTGGACGGCGATTACCAGACGTACAAGGCCGAGTCCGGCGGATTCGTGCGCGACCACTTCTTCGGCAAGACTCCGGAGACGAAGGAACTCGTCGCCGACCTGACGGATGAGCAGATCTGGAACCTCAAGCGCGGGGGCCACGACTACTGGAAGGTCTACGCCGCCTACAAGGCTGCGACCGAATTCAAGGGCAAGCCGACAGTCATCCTCGCCATGACGGTCAAGGGCTACGGCCTGGGTCCGCACTTCGAGGGCCGCAACGCGACCCACCAGATGAAGAAGATGACGCTGCAGGACCTCAAGGACTTCCGCGATCATCTTCGGATCCCGATCACGGACGAGCAGCTCGAGGCCGATCCGTACCGTCCGCCGTACTACCACCCGGGAATGGACTCTCCTGAGATCCAGTACCTCATGGAACGGCGCAAGCTCCTCGGCGGCTTCCTGCCCGAGCGGCGGGATCCCCACCAAGGGATCGCCCTTCCGAGCGAGAAGTCCTACGAGGTCGCCAAGCGCGGCTCGGGCAAGCAGCAGGCAGCGACGACCATGGCCTTCGTGCGTCTGCTCAAGGACCTCATGCGGGACAAGGAATTCGGCAAGCGCATTGTGCCGATCGTCCCGGACGAGGCCCGCACGTTCGGTATGGATGCGTTCTTCCCGACGGCGAAGATCTACAACCCGAAGGGCCAGAACTACCTCTCGGTGGACCGCGACCTCGTGCTCGCGTACAAGGAATCCCCTGCAGGCCAGATCCTGCACGCCGGTATCAACGAGGCCGGCTCGGTCGCGGCGTTCACCGGCGCGGGCACATCCTACGCAACGCACGGTGAGACGCTTGTCCCGGTCTACGTCTTCTACTCGATGTTCGGCTTCCAGCGGACGGGCGACGGCATCTGGGCCGCAGCCGACCAGATGACCCGCGGCTTCATCATCGGCGCGACGGCTGGCCGGACAACCCTGACGGGCGAGGGAACGCAGCACGCCGATGGCCACTCGCCGCTCCTCGCTTCGACGAACCCGGCGGTCGTCACCTACGATCCGGCATACGGCTACGAGATCGGCCACATCGTAAAGTCCGGCATCGAGCGCATGTACGGCGGGAACCACCCGGACCCCAACGTCATGTACTACCTCACGGTGTACAACGAGCCGATCGTCCAGCCGGCTGAGCCGGAGGAGCTCGACGTCGAAGGCGTTGTAAAGGGCATCTACCTGCTTGCGCCGGCCAAGATCGATGGCCCGCGCACCCAGCTGCTCGCCTCCGGCGTTGCTGTGCCGTGGGCCCTCGAGGCCCAGCAGATCCTTGCCGAGGAGTGGGGCGTCTCCGCCGATGTGTGGAGCGTGACCTCCTGGAACGAGCTCCGCCGGGACGGCCTTGCCGCCGAGCAGGAGGCCTTCCTCAACCCGGGTCAGGAGCCACGCGTGCCGTTCGTGGCGCAGCAGCTCGCCGGAGCGACGGGACCGATCGTTGCCGTGACGGACTACATGAAGGCCGTCCCGGACCAGATCCGGCAGTTCCTCCCGAACGAGTTCGCCACGCTCGGGGCGGACGACTTCGGCTTCGCTGATACGCGGGCCGCCGCACGTCGGTACTTCCACATCGACAGCCACTCCGTCGTGGTCCGGGCCCTGCAGATGCTCGCCCGCCGCGGCGAGGTCGACGCCGACGCCCCACGTCAGGCGTTCGAGCGGTACCGCCTGCTCGACGTCAACGCCGGGACGACCGGCAACGCGGGCGGCGAGAGCTAACCTGCCCACTGTCCCCCAGGGGACCACAGACGACGGCGGCGCTCCCCACAGCGGGGGCGCCGCCGTCGTCGTCCGCCCCCAGGAGGCTCTCGCACGAACCGCGGAAGCACTTCAGGCGATCTGCGCGGTTGTAGCCTTCTCACAAATTCAGGCGACGGCGGAGCGGAGCCTATGCTCTTCACATGCCGACTCAGACGCATGCAGCAGGAGGTGCCCGCCGCGGGCGCCTGAAGGCTTCCCCTGCGAAGGCCGAAACGCTCAAGAAGCTGCGCAGCAGCGTCGGCCAGCTCTCGACGACGACCACTCGGGAACTTGAGCGTGCGCTGCCCTGGTACGGCCGGCTCAGCGCGGACGAGCGCTCGGCCCTGGGGCTCGTCGCCCAGAACGGCATCGCGGCATTCGTCACGTGGTACGAGCGGCCGAGCCTTCCCTCGTGGGTCCTCTCCGACGTCTTCGGCAACGCGCCCACCGAACTCACGCGCTCGATCAGCCTGCAGA
Source organism: Sinomonas terrae (assembly GCF_022539255.1). Taxonomy (NCBI): domain Bacteria; kingdom Bacillati; phylum Actinomycetota; class Actinomycetes; order Micrococcales; family Micrococcaceae; genus Sinomonas; species Sinomonas terrae. The sequence continues at coordinate 1,754,543 of NZ_JAKZBV010000001.1, read as the reverse complement.
AGGCGCTCCAGCTCATCCGGATCGTCGTCGAAGTGGTCGAGGATCAGGTGCCGAACCTCGCTTCGGAGGACGACCAGCCCGCGCTCCGAGAGGCGGTGCTCCGCTACTCGCGCGAAGTCGCCTTCGCGGCCGCGGACGTGTACGCGAGGGCAGCCGAGACGCGTGGTTCATGGGACACACGGCTCGAGGCACTGATCGTGGACGCGATCCTCCGCGGCGAGAACACCGATGCTCTGAGGTCGAGGATCGCGGCACTCGGGTGGAAGGCGCAGGACAACTTCGCCGTCATGGTAGGCAGTTCCCCCCTCGAACCCAGCCCGAGCTATGTCGGTGACATGCGCCGCACAGCGAGCCGCTACGCCAAGGACGCCCTCGTGGGCATTCAGGGAGATCGGCTCATCCTCATTCTGGGTGGGGTCGAGGAGGATGAAACGGCGTATACGCGCCTGAGCGAGCTGTTCGCGCCGGGCCCGGTAGTGTTCGGGCCTCGCGCCGACAGCCTCCCTGAAGTGAGCTCGTCGGCTCAAGCCGCGTTCGCGGGCCTCTCCGCCGCGCGCGCGTGGCCCAACGCCCCGCGGCCCGTCGCTGCGGACGATCTCCTACCCGAGCGCGTCGCCGCTGGCGACGATGCGGCCCGCCGCGCTCTCGTCCAGAAGATCTACCGCCCGCTCCTCGCCGCGTCGAACGGACTCGTCGAAACGCTCAGCGCCTACCTCGAGCTCGGGCACTCGCTCGAGGCCACCGCTCGGGAGCTCTTCGTGCACGCAAACACCGTGAGGTACCGGCTTCGCCGTGTCTGCGACGTCACGGGCTGGGACCCGCTCCTGCCTCGGGAAGCGTTCGTCCTCCAGACCGCTCTGGTCGTCGGAAGGCTCGCGGCACAGCCTTCGGCCCGCGACCGGCCGGCCCGCCAGAGCACCTGAAATCTCGCTCGGCGAGCGAGACGCCGTTGTAGACTTCCTACAATCCGAGTTCTGGAGCTTGGTGCGTGGGGGCACCGCTGGAACCAACCGCACTTTGGAAAGCTGGAAACGTGCTAGCAATTGTCTGCCCTGGACAGGGCTCCCAGACGCCGGGCTTCCTCGCCCCGTGGCTCGAGCTGCCGTCCGTCGCCGAGCAGCTGGGCGCGCTCGGCGAGGTCGTCGGCCTCGATCTCGTCGCCCACGGAACGACGTCTGACCAAGAGACCATCAAGGACACGGCTGTCGCCCAGCCCCTCATCGTTGCCGCCGGCCTCGTGACCGCCCGGGCACTTTTCGACGTCGAACTCTCGACGCTGCCCGTCGTCCTTGCCGGGCATTCGGTCGGCGAGATCACTGCATCGGCCCTCGCGGGCGTCCTCAGCGAGACGGACGCCATGAAATTCGTCGGCCTGCGTGCGCGCGAGATGGCGAAGGCGGCAGCAGTCACCCCGACGGGAATGACGGCGGTGCTCGGCGGTGACGCCGACGAGGTTCGCCGTGCGATCGAGGCCGTCGGCGCGACCGCTGCAAACGTCAACGGCGGCGGTCAGATCGTGGCTGCCGGAACCCTCGAGCAGCTCGCTGCCCTCGCCGCGAATCCCCCGGCCAAGGCCCGCGTAATCCCGCTCAAGGTGGCGGGAGCCTTCCACACCCAGCACATGGCCCCGGCTGTCGCTGCCCTGGAAGAGCTGCGCCGCAGCCTGAACGTTGTGGACCCCGCAGTGCCGCTGCTCTCGAACTACGACGGACGCGAGGTCGTCTCGGGCGCTGCCGCTGTCGAAAGCCTCGTGGCCCAGGTCTCGCGTCCGGTGCGTTGGGACCTCTGCATGGAGACCTTCAAGGCGCTCGGCATCACCGGGCTCATCGAACTCGCCCCTGCGGGCACGCTGACCGGTCTCGCGAAGCGCGGGCTGCCGGGTATCAAAACCGTTGCGGTCAAGGCCCCCGGTGACCTCACGGCAGCCCTCGAGCTCTTCGCGGCCGACGCAGAGCAGAACCCTTCGACCGAAGAAGAACTCGCATGAGCACCGCAACGCTCCGCCAGACTCCCGTTCAAGAGCACTCGCGCATCCTGAGCTTCGGGGCCTACCGTCCCTCGGTATACGTCACGAACGAGGAGATCTGCCAATGGATTGACTCCTCGGACGAGTGGATTCGTCAGCGGACCGGCATCGTCACGCGTCACCGGGCGCCCGCCGAGGTTGACGTCATCGATATGGCAGAGGGCGCCGCGCGCGAGGCGATTCAGAAGGCAGGGATCGAGGCCTCGCAGCTCGGCGCCGTCATCGTCTCGACGGTTTCTCATCCTTATGCGACGCCGTCGGCTGCTGCTCTCCTCTGTGAGCGCCTCGGCGCGACCCCCGCGCCTGCCTACGACATCTCCGCCGCCTGCGCCGGCTACTGCTACGGCATAGCCCAAGCAGACGCGCTTGTACGCGCAGGCGCCGCCGAATACGTCCTCGTGGTAGGCGCGGAGAAGCTCAGCGACTACATCGACAACACCGAACGCAGCATCTCATTCCTCCTCGGAGACGGCGCCGGGGCGGTAGTCGTCGGCCCGTCCGAAGTCCCGGGCATCGGGCCCTCTGTGTGGGGCTCCGACGGGAGCAAGTGGAGCACGATCGGCATGACTCACTCGCTCCTGGACGTGCGCGACCTCTCGGACGAGGCAGAACGCGAGGGGGCGGACGAGGCAGCTGCCGTCCTTGGCACCGAAGCGAAGATCTGGCCGACCCTGCGCCAGGACGGCCAGTCCGTCTTCCGATGGGCTGTCTGGGAGATGGCGAAGGTCGCCAAGCGCGCGCTCGACGCCGCGGGCATCCAACCGGAGGACCTCGCCGCGTTCGTGCCGCATCAGGCGAACATGCGTATCATCGACGAGATGGTCAAGCAGCTCAAGCTGCCCGAGAGCGTCATCGTCGCCCGCGACATCGCGGACGCCGGCAACACCTCGGCGGCGTCGATCCCGCTTGCCGCGCACCGGCTGCTCAAGGAGAACCCCGATCTGAGCGGCAAGCTCGCGCTCCAGATCGGGTTCGGTGCCGGCCTTGTGTTCGGCGCACAGGTCATCAGCCTCCCCTAGTTCCCCAGTGCGCCGGGCCGGTGCCCGGGGCGCGTGAAGCCAAGCCGCACAAGCGGCTTGCCCAGCTAGTCGGCGCGAGCCGGCGATCAGAGAGAAGGAGCCGAAATGGCTAGCAACGAAGAGATCCTCGCCGGCCTGGCCGAGATCATCAACGAGGAGACGGGTCTGGCCCCCGACGCGGTCCAGCTGGACAAGTCCTTCACGGACGACCTCGACATCGACTCGATCTCGATGATGACCATCGTCGTCAACGCCGAGGAGAAGTTCGGCGTCCGCATCCCGGACGAAGAGGTCAAGAACCTCTCGACCGTCGGCGACGCTGTCGACTTCATCTCGAAGGCTCAGGCCTGACCTCTCTTCGCTGACGGCCGGTACCTCCTCGGTGCCGGCCGTCTGCTCCACCCTGCCAGACTTCGCAGCTTCCGCAGCAGCGGCTAACCGACCCCGAAAGAGTGCAGCATGGCCCGCAAAGTTGTCGTCACCGGCCTCGGAGCCACCACCCCCATCGGCGGGGACGTTCCCACCCTCTGGCAGAACGCCGTGAAGGGCGTCTCGGGCGTCGGTCCCCTGACTGACGACTGGGTGGAGAAGTACGACCTTCCCGTGAAGATCGCGGCGAAGCTCTCCGTCCCGGCCGAAGACGTACTCGGACGGGTCGAGATGAAGCGCATGGATCCTTCGACGCAGTACGGCGTGATCGCTGCCCGCGAGGCGTGGAAGGATTCCGGAATCGAGGAGATCGACCACGATCGCCTCGCTGTGGCGTTTGCGACGGGCATCGGCGGCGTGTGGACCCTGCTTAACGCGTGGGACACGCTCAGGGAGAAGGGCCCTCGTCGGGTCCTGCCGATGACCGTACCGATGCTTATGCCCAACGGTGTCGCTGCAGCCGTGAGCCTCGACCTCGGGGCGAGGGCCGGAGCCCATACCCCCGTCTCGGCCTGCGCTTCCGGAACAGAGGCGATGGCGGTGGGGCAGGAACTGATCCGCTCAGGGAAGGCCGACGTCGTCATGGTCGGCGGCGCCGAGGCTGCAATTCACCCCATGCCGCTCGCCGCATTCGCGTCGATGCAGGCCCTGTCGAAGCGGAACGACGATCCCGAGCACGCATCGCGCCCGTACGACATCGACCGGGATGGCTTTGTGATGGGCGAAGGTGCGGGAGCCCTGGTCCTCGAGGCCGAGGAGCACGCCCTCGCCCGTGGAGCCCGCATCTACGCGGAGCTTGCCGGAACCTCTGTAACGGCCGACGCCTATCACATCACCGCCCCCGACCCTGAAGGTCTCGGGGCAACGCGCGCACTCAAGGCCGCGATGTACGATGCCCGGGTCCAGCCGGAGGACATCGTGCACGTCAATGCCCACGCAACCTCGACCCCGGTCGGCGACAAGCCCGAGTACACGGCCCTCAAGGCCGCTCTGGGCGAGCACGTCGACGACGTAGCGGTCTCCGCGACAAAGTCTCAGATGGGCCACCTCCTTGGTGCATCGGGCGCCGTCGAGGCCGTGCTCACCGTGCTTGCCATCTACGAACGCAAGGCGCCCGCAACGATCAATCTGGACCATCAGGATCCCGAGATCCCTCTCAACGTTGTCACGACGGCCCGCGAGCTGCCCCAGGGTGACATTGTGGCGCTCAGCAATTCGTTCGGCTTCGGCGGCCACAACGCCGTCCTGGTCCTCCGCAACCACTGAGCCCTCGAACCCGCCGAGCCGCTGCTCCACGAGCTCGCCGGAGACTGCGAAGAGGGCCCGCGATCTGCGGGCCCTCTTGGTGCGCGATGAAGGTGAATGACGAGGCGGCTCAGCCCACTTGGTGCAGCCAACGCACGGGCGCGCCTTCCGCGGCATGCCGGAACGGCTCGAGCTCCTCGTCCCATGCCTCGCCCAGCGCAAGCGAAAGTTCCTGGAAGACGACTGCAGGGTCCCCAGCCCCCGACTCATACGCGTAGCGGATGCGGTCTTCAGTCACCATGATGTTTCCGTGAACGTCCGTCGTCGCATGGAAGATCCCTAGCTCGGGAGTGTGCGACCAGCGCGCACCATCCACGCCTGAACTGGGCTCTTCGGTGACCTCATACCGCAGATGCGCCCATCCCCGGAGGGAAGACGCCAGCTGCGCACCCGTCCCGGGGGCGCCGACCCACGAGAGTTCGGCTCGGAACATCCCGGGCGCGGCTGGTTGAGGGGTCCACTCAAGATCCGTGCGCTTCTCAACGACGGAGCCGATAGCCCACTCCACATGCGGGCATAGCGCACTCGGTGCCGAGTGCACGAACAGCAGACCACGGGTCATCACTGCAGACATTCCATCCTCCATCGCTGTCGGTACGTCTTCCCCTACGACCGTCAGCACGGAGTGTGTGAACCAGTGGTTGTTTCAGTTGTCAGTGGCCCTCTCGTCCTGTTGAGGCGCATTTCTTGCCCCTTGGACGTACAAAGCCATCAGGGGCCATTCTGCACGAGAGGCGGACGATCCGCCAGCACCATTGGCGAGGTTGCGGCGTGTTGCGGTGGAGGACGTGGCGTGAGCTTGCTCTCATGCTCTCGGATGGGCCTGGATATAGCTCGAACGGAGCCTCTCGACCGAGACGTGCGTGTACAGCTGGGTCGTGGCAAGACTCGAGTGACCGAGTAGCTCCTGAACTGACCGAAGGTCGGCGCCGCCATCGAGAAGATGCGTGGCGGCGGTGTGGCGGAGAGCGTGAGGTCCACTCGCAGCGGTATCTCCGAGGGACTTGAGGGCAGCGTCAATCGTCTCCCTCGCCTGCCGCTGGCCCAGACGACCGCCCCGACGGCCCAGGAAGAGAGCGGAACCGCTGTCCTGAGTCACCAACGCGGAGCGCGCACCGAGCCAGCGCACGACGGCGTTGGCAGCTGGCACGCCGAAGGGCACCGTCCGCTGCTTGTTGCCTTTGCCGAGTACGCGCACAGTACGGGCGTAGAGGTCCACATCGTCGATCTCGAGGCCGACGAGTTCGGAAACTCGGATCCCGGTGGCGTAGAGGAGTTCAGCCAGCGCCCAGTCCCGAACTGCCACGGGGTCTCCGCTCTCCGCCGCCTGAGCGAAACAGTCAAGCAGGCGCCTCGTCTGTTCTTGATGGAGGACGTCAGGGAGACTCGATTGCCGCTTGGGCGAGGCAAGCCTCAGCGAGGGGTCAACCTCGAGCCTGCCCTCGCGGACGGCCCACGCCATGAAAGACCTCACGGCGGCGGTGCGACGAGCCAACGTCGCCCTCGCGAGTTTGGCCTCGCTCTGGCGCCCGAGCCATCGACGGAGCCGAGCGAGGTCGATGTCGACGAGATCGCTTGCCCCATCCTGTTGCGCCGACCGGAGCATCGAGGAAAGGTCCCCCTCGTAGGCGCGAACGGTGTGCTCCGAACGACCTCGGCCCAGCGCGATATGGCGCAGAAAGCCCTCAAGGGGCTCACGCAGGCCCGGGGAAAGCGGCGTCGCATCGGTCACCTGCCCACTCTCGCTGCAGGCGGTGCAGAGAACAAGGCGACACTCGCGTACGTCCGGTCACGATCATTCATCGGTTCTGCTCGGCCTATGGCCTCCGCACACGATCGGCCCATCTGCCACACCCAACCTGGTCCGCGCTCGCTGCTGCCACCCCCTCAACCCGATCCCCCTCTTCACTTCGCCGAGCCTCCCTTGTCCGTTTTCCGCCATCCCCCCGCCGTCTGCTGGCACAGGCCCATCAGCTGGAGACGTCCGAGCCCAGCCCTGACCTGGGCCGCGCTGAGCCCTGCCACTGTGCTCAGGCTGTCGATCCCTGCTCCCCTCTTGACGGGCAGCGCGTCGAGGAGGAGGAAGTCCTCGACCGCCAGTCCATCGTGTATGGCAACATGCCCCTCCCGCTCTCCGGCGAGTCCCTCGCCCGCCGGCGCCAACAGCTCATAGACCTCTTGGACGTCCGTGACGCATACCGCAGCACCGTCCCTCAGAAGACGGTGGCAACCAGCCGAGCTCGCGCTGTAAACAGAGCCGGGGACGGCAGCCACGACGCGCCCGATATCGGCAGCGTGATGCGCCGTACTGCGTGCCCCCGACCTCCACTGCGCCTCGACTACAACGGTCACGCCCGTGAGCGCCGCGATGAGCCTGTTCCGCCGCAGAAACCGATGGCGCGTCGGCGCCCCTCCAGGCGGCAGTTCGGAGACGAGCAGGCCACGGCGCGCGACCTCGCGGAGAAGCTGCTCATTGCCGGATGGGTAATAGCGGTCCAATCCCCCGGCCATCACGGCAACCGTGGGAAGCCCTCTCCCATCAGTCACGAGGGCCGCTCTGTGAGCCTGCGCGTCGATTCCGTACGCGCCCCCACTCACGACCGTGACTCCGCGGTCCACAAGGCCCTTGGAGATCTCCCCCGCCACACTCAGGCCGTAGTTCGTCGCATTACGCGAGCCGACGATGGCGACCGCGGACCGTTGAGAAGGCAGGTGTTCCTCGCCGCGCACCCAGAGCCCGTGCGGAGCCTGCTCCCCGAGATCCCCGAATCCGTCGGGCCACTCAGAGTCCTCGGGAATAACGAACCGTCCGCCAAACCGCGCTATCGTCTCGAGGTCTCGGTGGGGAGCGAGGTCGGGAACACGGCTCCTCCACCGTTCGACGGCAGCAGCTACGCCCTCCCACGCCTTCGCACCGCGACCGATGAGGACGCTCCTCAGACGGGCTTCGATCGCTGGATCAATTTGCTGGCTTCCTGTCGCGACTCGAAGGCCCTCGGTCGGGCCCAAAGCGGCCACAATCATCGCACCCGTCGCATCCCCAGGCTCGATGAGCCGAGTGAGCGCCGCTCGCGCGATCCTTGTTTCGTCGAGGCCTTCCGCGCCGGCCGGAACCCCCAGTCCAGCCCCACGGGCTCGCGGTTCCCCGCTCACCGTGCCTCCTCCGTGGTGCGCAGCAGCAATGCCTCGCCCACGTCGTCGGGGCTCGGCCGCTCACTCCCGGCGAGATCCGCGATTGACCACGCGAGCCGGAGAACGCGATCGTAGCCCCGTGCCGTGAGCGTGTGCGTCTCGAGAGCTCGATCCAAGATGCCCGTCGCGCTCGACGGGAGCCTGAGTGCACCACGTAGGAGCCGACCAGGCGCCTCCGCATTCGTCGAAAAGCCAAAGGGCCTCAGCCGCTCGGACTGACGCTCCCTTGCCCGAAGGACGCGGGCCGCCACGGCCTTCGAAGACTCCCCGGAAGAGTTGCCCGCGAGATCGACGGCGGACACCCGCCGGACGCCAAGCTGAATGTCGACGCGATCGAGGAGCGGACCGGACAGCCGTGCGAGGTATCGACGCTTCGCCTGAGGCGGGCACGAGCACAGGAGGCCCTTTCCAGATCCTTGTCCGCAGGGACAGGGATTCGCAGCGAGGACGAGCAGGAAGCGGGCAGGATAGGCGGCCGTCCCAGCCGCCCTGTCGATACTGACCACACCGCTCTCAAGAGGCTGTCTCAGGGAATCGAGGACGTTCCGATGAAATTCCGGAGCCTCATCCAAGAACAAGACGCCCTTATGGGCGCGTGATGCCGCGCCGGGACGGGCGATCCCGGCGCCTCCCCCGACAATCGCCGCAGGACTAGCCGTGTGGTGGGGGCTCTCGAACGGGGGCCGACGCACGAGCTCGCGAGTCGCGCTCGGGTGGCTGGAGAGCGAATGGATGGCAGTGACCTCCATCGCCGCCTCGTCGTCGAGATCCGGCAGGATCCCCGGAAGCCGCTCAGCCAGCATCGTCTTGCCCGCCCCCGGCGGGCCGAGCATCAGGATGTGATGTCCTCCCGCCGCCGCCACTTCCAAAGCCGCCCGCGCCTCATGCTGCCCTGCCACGTCCCGCAGGTCCGGCGCCGAACGCGGAGGCGGAGCCGCGCCGTCGCCCTCGCCTGCCCGCCCGGCCGAAGCAGCCGAGTCTGCCTCCTCGGGCAGGATCACGCTCAGGGGGTCCGCACCCAGATCCAACGCCAGACTGCCCAGACTCTCATAGCCGCGCACCCGCGCCCCGGGCACGAGCCCGGCCTCCGCCTCGTTCGCCTTCGCAACGACCACGTCCCGATAGCCCGCCCGCACCGCCGCCATCACCGCCGGCAGCACCCCCTGAACCGGCCTCAACCGCCCGTCCAGACCCAGCTCCGCCACGAACACCGCATCCGCCGGCGGACGAATGTCCCCCGCCGCTGCCAGCGCCGCAACAGTGATCGCCAAATCGAACGCCGTACCCCGCTTCGGCAGCGAAGCCGGAATCAGATTCACGGTGATCTTTCGCCGGCTCAACGGCAGACCCGAGTTCTGCGCCGCAGACCGCACCCGCTCCTTCGCCTCGTTCAACGCCGAATCCGGAAGCCCCAGCAGCACGAACGCCGGCAGAGTCTGACCGATATCCGCCTCCACCTCAACCACAAACCCGTTCAAACCGACCAACCCGATCCCCAGCGCACGGCCTACCCCACTCACGCCACACCTCGCAGATGCTCGACCAAAGGAGAAGCCTTCTCCGGCCCCGTCACAGCGATCACGTCCACCCGACGTCGAGCAGCCTGAAGTCGATGCTCCCTCGCCCACGCAGCGGCTAGCCGCGCCACCCGGGCGAGCTTCGCGCTATCGACTGCCTCGAACGGATGCCCGAAGTCCCATGACGAGCGCGACTTCACCTCGACCGCAACCAGCACCGCACCGTCAAGCGCCACGAGGTCCAACTCCCCCTCCCGGCACCGCCAGTTGCGATCCAGGATCACCGCCCCGCTCGCCTTCAAGTAGTCCTCGGCGAGCCGCTCACCGCGCTGGCCGACAATATCCTTCGCCCTCATGCAGCCAGCTTGGCCGCCCGAGGGCAGCCTCGACACCAATCTGGGAACTATGTGAGGAACACGCCGTGGAGACCGCTGTGGAGGACCAATCAGGCCGACTTGGAATCGGTGACCCGGGAATCGTCGGGTCGCTCAGCTCCCAGCTGACGCGCTCGAGGAGCAGACCCCGGCATACCTCGCGGGAACGGAGATCACGAACGGACTCGTCGTGTTGCTGGCACCCGGAACGGTATAGAGGTAGGCACTGCAATTCTCGCCAGCAGGTTTCTGATTCGCTGGGCCGTCTTGGATGTAGGTCACTTGATAGACGATCTTCGCCGGCTGAACCAGTCCCGAGACGAGTTGGGCCGCCGAGGCTTGTGGGACCTTCGGAATTGTGCCGGCCGTGGCCGCGGAGCCCGGGGCGGCCACCAGGGGCGCCATCTGCCCCGGGGCAAGAGGGGCAGGAGAGGCATTGCTGGGGCTCGGGCCGAACGACATCTCGTTCGTCAGCTGCAAGGCACAATAAGCGGGTGCTCCGCCGTCTGACGTTGTAAGCCCCGGTAGGACTGCTGAGGCATCGCTTGGCGTTGGCGCATTATTGAGCAGGCCTTTGCCAATGGTGCAGACCGGTGAATTGATGGGATAAAGCGCGAAGGGCGACCAATCGTATGATTCCGGATTGTCCCGACCGGAGGTTGTGTTCGTTACCGTCGCTTTCGCATTCACCTTGAACGTAACGCTCGAGAAACCTGGCGCATTCGTGGCTGTCGACATCGTAAAGTCCGAGGCGCTCACGCTGTAATCGATCGATGCCGTATAGCCTCTGGTCGATGTGAGAGCAATCGACCCCGAGTCGGAGATCGCCGAGGTTGTCGGCGCGGTGGGCGTAGAACTAGCTGTAGGCGTCGCCGTCACGCTCTCGGTAGCGGTGGCGGTGCCGCTGGAAGAAGCGGAACCAGAAGGCCCTGCCGACGTGCATCCTGAGGCGATAACAGCCAAGAAAGCGGCCAGAATCACAGCAGATGTTCCTCGACCCATCTCCTACCCCCCAACCTCTGGCCGACCCGGTCGACCAGAAACGAATCCGACGCCGATGGAGCGGAGCGTACACCATCCATCTCGGGTTAAGCCCGGGGAATCCTGTCCATGTTTTCCTCTGTCAACGGCCATGGGTTGCCGCCCAACGGCGCCTTGGAATTGAGGGATTCGCGCGTCAAGGAAATGAGCGAGGAGTTTCGGTTCGTCGCGCTCTCACGGCAGTCGGACTGCTCGCCTTTGCGACCGTCTCGCGGCATGCGAGAGAGCCGAGGAAGACGCGAGATCTACGACTCCGAGACCCCTATGTCCCCAGACCATCCTTCGGAAGCGCCAAGTCCTCCACCTTCGGAAGCTCCTCGACATTGACGTCTTTGAAGGTGATGACGCGAACGCTCTTCACGAAGCGTGCGCTGCGGTAGACGTCCCACACCCACGCGTCCTGGAGCGTCAGATCGAAGTAGACCTCGCCGTCGGCGGATCGGGCCTGAAGGTCGACGTGATTGGCCAGGTAGAAACGCCGCTCGGTCTCCACGACATAGCTGAACAACGAGACAACGTCGCGGTACTCGCGGTAGAGCTGGAGCTCCATGTCCGTCTCGTAGTTCTCGAGGTCTTCAGCGCTCATAGTCCCATCTTCCCATCGTCGTCGAGGAGCACGGCGGCGCCTTCAAGGTGCCAGCTGCGCCGATGCCACGCCGTAGGCCCGAACTCGACAAGCGCCGCGCGATGCTCAGGAGTCGCGTAGCCCTTGTTGACTGCCCAGCCAAAGCGTGGATCCTCGGCACCCAGCTCCATCATCAGAGTGTCCCGCTCCACCTTCGCGAGGATGCTCGCGGCAGCAACTGCCTGACACTTCATGTCTGCCTTGATCATGGTTCGAACGGGGGTAGCCGGCCCCGTGGCAGCATCACCGAAGAGCGCGTCCTGGCCGCCGCGGCCGAGCCAGTCGTAGTTGCCATCGAGGTGGACGACGTCGGGGACGACCCCGGCCAGGGCAATTTCCGCGAGAGCTCGGGTGCCGGCGAGACGGAGGGCCTCCATGAGCCCGAAGGCGTCGATTTCGTCGGCGCTCGCGTGGCCGACAGCGCTCGCGACCCCCCACGATCTCACGAGCGGGACGAGTTCTACCCTCTTCTCCGGAGTCAGCAGCTTGCTGTCCCGCAGAACGGTACGGGTGCGGACGCTTCGTACATCGACAACCACCACCCCGACGCTCACAGGGCCAGCAAGAGCCCCACGGCCCACTTCGTCGCACCCCGCTACGAGCGGACCGTGCTCAGCCGCGAGCTGACGGACGTACCGCAAGGTCGGGGCGGGAGCGGCAGGCTTCCGTGACGAGGGGCGGACGCGGACGGAGTCGATGGCAGTCATGTCAGTGCGGTGCAGGAATAGACGAGAAGGTGCTGGAGTAGTTGCTGAGGGTCCTGAGCCGGTTGAGCGGCCAAGCAATAACGACAGCTTGACCCTCAATGTCCTTCTCGTCAACGAAGCCGTTGCCCGGCTGGGCGGCGTTGTGGAACCGCGAGTCGGACGAGTGATTGCGGTTGTCGCCCATCACCCATACGTCGCCTGCCGGAACGACGACGTCGAACGGCACCGGCCGCGGCACCTCCGCGGGGTTGACGTAGGGCTCGACGAGCGCCACCCCGTTGACGGTGATCCGCTGCTGGGCGTCACAGCAGACAACGTGGTCCCCGGGGAGGCCGATGAGGCGCTTGATGAGGTACTGCTGCGACGTGTCCGGAAGCAGCCCGATGAATTCCAAGGTCTTCTGGAACCAGTTCTGGGTGCCATCGGTCGACGGCGGCAGCCATCCCTTCGTGTCCTTGAAGACGATGACGTCGCCCCGCTGGAGGCCGAAGTTGCGCGGCACCATGAGGTTCACGAAGATCCGGTCGTTCTCTTCGAGCGTCGGAACCATCGATTCCGAGGGGATGTAGAACGCCTTGAAGAAGAACGTCTTGATGACGAACGAGAGCACGATCGAGATGACGAGGATGAGCGCGATCTCGCGAATCCACGACAGCAGCCCACCTCGGCGCGGGTTTCGCTCGCGCGCAGGATCGACCGGATCCTTCGGTTCCTGAGCTGCGGGGCCTTGGTCGGCGTCGTGCGGTCCTGTCTCGGCCCCGTGGGTCACCGGACCTCCTTCGGAGTGGTGGTCATCGTCCCCAATCTATCAAGGGGCCAGAGAATGGCGATCGGCTCGCCGATGACGCGATCGGTGCGGACCAGCCCACCGCCGGGTGCCCCGAGCAGCGCCCGCGAATCGGTGGAGTCGGACCGATGGTCGCCGAGCAGCCACAGACGCCCTGCGGGAACGATGACATCGAACTTCATCGTGCTCGGAGCGTCGCCGGGGTAGAGATATGGCTCTTCGATCGGCGTTCCGTTGACCGTGAGCCGTCCATCGGGGCTGCAGCACGCGACGTGGTCCCCCGCGACGCCGATGACCCGCTTGACGAACACTGTTTCATTGGGAATGACGCCGAGCCACTCCCCTGCCCCCTGCAGGGCGTCGGCGATCCAACCACGCCCACTGTCGAGGGGTGCGAACGATCCGCGTCCATCGAAGACGACGACGTCGCCGCGCTGGATCGGCTGGGATTCGAAGGCCGTTCGGGAGACTGCGATGCGGTCGCCCGGCTGCAGCAGCGGCTCCATGGATCCGGAGGGAATGTAGAACACATCCACCACGAACGCCCGGATCAGGCTCCATGCAACGAACGCGACAACGACGCCGAGAAGCGCCGAGCGCCAGCCCAGAAGCCTGGGCCGGCGCTCGGACCGGGTGCTGCGGTCAGTGTCGGTCTCAGCGGTCACGACGCGTCAGCGATGGAGGCCGTAGGACTCACCAAAGGTTACTTGGAGGTGCTGTAGTCGCGCTTCTCCTTGATCTTCGCGGCCTTGCCGCGGAGCGCACGCATGTAGTACAGCTTGGCACGACGAACGTCACCCTTCGTCACGACCTCGATCTTCTCGATGATCGGGGAGTGAACCGGGAACGTGCGCTCGACACCCACACCGAAGGAAACCTTGCGGACGGTGAAGGTCTCGCGGACGCCGTGGCCCTGACGGCCAACAACGAAGCCCTGGAAGACCTGAACGCGGGAGTTCTTGCCTTCGATGATGTTGACGTGCACCTTGATGGTGTCGCCGGGCGCGAAGGTGGGGATGTCGGAGCGCAGGGAGGCGGCGTCGACAGCGTCGAGATGATGCATGATGCTTCTCCTGGCGACTGCCACAGGTCAATCGCTTCAGTCGCGGACCCGAGGGCCCGTGCTCTCACCCGCCGACCGGATGGCCCGGAGACGGGACGCCCCAGCCGTTGGCCGGCTCCCCTGTGGCAGAGTCCGAACCCGGCGGGCGCAACGCTCCATTTTGCCATGGGCTGCCCTCGACGCGCGAATCGCCCGCGTGCCACCGCGTCCCTGCCCGTCAGGCGCGGACCAGATGCCCGCCGTCGTCCACGCCGTACCCGAGTTCCCGCAGGACCTCACGCTCGCCGCCGCTGAATTGGGAAGCGTCCGCGCCGTCCAACAGCTCGGGCCGGCGCGCGGCGGTGCGTCGCAGCTGCTGCTCCCGACGCCACTTGGCGATCCGCCCGTGGTTGCCGCTCAGGAGAACCTCTGGAACGTCGAGTCCGCGCCATGACGAAGGCTTCGTGTACACCGGATATTCGAGGAGTCCATCCGAGTGCGACTCCTCCACGAGCGATTCCGGGTTCCCCACGACGCCGGGGATCAGCCGAGCGATCGCTTCGACCATGGCCATGACGGCCACCTCTCCCCCATTCAGAACATAGTCTCCGAGGCTGACCGGCCGTACTTCGAACCGCTCACGCGCCCAGTCCAGCACGCGCTCATCGATGCCTTCGTAGCGGCCGCATGCGAAGGCCAGCGTGGGCTCGTTGGCGAGTTCGTGCGCGAGCGCCTGGGTGAAGACCTCGCCGGCCGGCGAGGGCACGATGAGGACAGGCCGCTCGCCAAGAGTGGTGCGCTCCGTCTGGCGATCGGAGCCACGCCGCTCCGAATGCGCCGTGAAGACGGCTTCGAGGGCGAGCGCCCAAGGCTCGGGCTTCATGACCATGCCCGCCCCGCCGCCGTAGGGAGTGTCGTCTACCGTGCGATGCCGGTCGAACGTGAATTCGCGGAGATCGTGCACCTCGAGCTCGAGGATGCCGTCTTCCTGCGCGCGGCCGAGCAGGGAAAGGCGGAGCGGCGCCAGATATTCCGGGAAGATGCTGACGACGTCGATGCGCATCTAGGCGCCCTTCCCGCCGTCGTCCTCGGCCCCGGGAACGCCTTCAGCCGCCTCTTTCGGCTCGGCATTGAGCTCGAACAGGCCTGCCGGAGGGACGACGACGACGAAGCCGCCTTCGGGGTCGACTTCCGGCACGATCTCCTCGACGAAGGGGACGAGAACCTCGCCCTGTGGAGTTTCAATCACGAGCAGGTCTTGAGCTGGCATCACCTGCAGCGCTGACACGGTTCCCACGCGCTCGCCATCAACGCGCACCTCGAGCCCCACGAGCTCGTGCTCGTACCAGCCCTCGTCGTCCTCGTCCTCGACCTCATCGGTGTCGATGGAGAGGGTGGCACCGCGCAGTTCTTCGGCCCTGCTGCGGTCTGCGACTTCCTCGAACCCGAGCACGAGGATGTCCTTGTTCCAGCGCGCAGACCGCACGGTAAGTGAGCGCACGGCGAGCGGACTCTGGGCGGCGGGATCGACGTCGAACACTGCGCCCCCCACGAAGCGGTCCTCGGGCGAGTCCGTCAGGACCTGCACCGTCACCTCGCCCCGGATCCCGTGGGGCTTTCCGATGCGCGCGACCCGAACCTGCATGTCTTCCTCTCCTCGTCCTGACGTTGATGCGCAGATCTTGCGCAGAAAAAGCCCCGGCCCCTCAGCCGTCTCGTACGGGCGGAGGGGCCGGAGCCTTTCAGATATTGATGCCGGAGGCCAGGGCCTAGCGGCGACGGTCGGTGTCGACGACGTCGACCCGAACCGAGTCGCCCTCGGCGAGGGCGCCGACGACCGTGCGCAGCGCACGGGCGGTCCGGCCCTGTCGGCCGATCACCCGGCCCAGGTCATCCTGATGGACGCGGACCTCGAGCACATCGCCGCGGCGGCTGTTCTTCGCCTCCACGATGACATCGTCGGGATTGTCCACGATTCCACGGACGAGGTGCTCGAGCGCGTCGGCCAGCAAGTTACTCAGCCTCGGTCGTCTCGGCCGGAGCCTCGTCGGCAGTCTTCGAAGCCTTCGGCGCCTCCGGACGGATCACCGAATCCTTCTCGGGAGCCACGAAGGCCTCTTTGGCCTTGGGGGCCTTGAGGGTGCCCTCCTGGCCCGGAAGGCCCTTGAACTTCTGCCAGTCGCCGGTCACCTTGAGGAGGGCGAGAACCTGCTCGGTCGGCTGGGCGCCGACAGAGAGCCAGTACTGCGCGCGCTCCGAGTTGACCTCGATGAACGAAGGCTCCTCGATCGGGTGGTACTTGCCGATCTCCTCGATTGCACGGCCATCACGCTTGGTGCGTGAGTCCGCAACGACGATGCGGTAGAACGGCTGGCGCATCTTGCCGAAGCGCTTGAGGCGAATCTTAACGGCCACGGTTGTGGTCACTCCTGTTTCTGGAAAAGGGCGAACTCGCGCTTTCTGCTCCCGTGGGGCGGGCCATACTCGGGCAGGTTCTGGTTGACACGACGCACGCGGAGAGAGGGGCCACGCCAGTCGGGTACCCCACTATTGTGCCAGACAGCTGGACCTTTTCGCGATTCGGGCAACCGCGATCCGCCTCAAGCGCCAGCCCAGACGAAGAGCTCCTGCTGACCGGAGTCGTCGACGTCGGCTGCGAGCTTGGCGAGCTGCTCGACGTAGCCGTAGGCCTCCTGCGCGTCGAACGGCAGGTCCTCCTGGTCAACCCATGCGGCCGCGACGCGTTCGACGGCGTTGCCCTCGCCTTCGTCCGATTCGTAGGCGAGCAGGTCAGCGAGCGCGCGGACCATCGCGGCCGGGACAGCGAGGAGGGTATCGCTCGCGACATCGACCATGGTGAGCTCGTAGTCGGCACCGGCGGCATGCACGGCGGCACCGACGAGGGTGCCGAGTTGTTCGATCTCATAGTCGGAGACGCCGGGGATGCGGACTCCCTCGCCATCAACGTCGGCGGCGGATCCGGAGTCAAGGTCGGCGGCGCGGCGAACGGCGTCGGTGTGGGTCGATACGAAGACTTCGGCGAACGGGTTGGGAGCTGACACAGTATCCCCCTCGATCGGACAGCCGCTGGGCCGGACCCCCGGCGGAACGGGCTGTGGGACGGGCAACGTGCCCGCGGAGACCGCGGACACGTTGAGCGTAACGCAGGAGGGGTCACGCTGCCACGGATGCCATGCGGATGCGATTGCGCCACGGATCCTCGAAGCGAAGCTCCAGCCCGGTGTGCTGCGTCGCCACTTTCGCCGTCTTGAGACGGTCCGCCGCAGCGAGGAGGTCGTCGCTGTCGGGAACCTGGATGAGGACTTCCCCGAGCCCCAGTGTGTCTTTGCGCGGACCCGCGCCGCGGCTGTTCCAGACGTTCATGGCCATGTGGTGGTGGTACTTGCCTGCCGAGACGAAGAGCGCCTGGCCATGCCATCCCGCCGTCTGCTCGAAGCCCAGGGTCTGCACGTAGAACCGGTGGGCCGTCGCCACGTCCCCAACCTGGAGATGGACGTGACCGACTCCGGCTGCAGCCTCGCTCTGCCCGGCCACGGCCTGCTCTGTCAGGTTGGACTGAAGGAAGCCTTGGGGCGGAAGTGGGAGGCTGTCCATGACGACCTGGTCGCCGTGCCACTCCCACGTTCCGCGCGGCTTGTCGAAATAGAGCTCGACGCCGTTGCCCTCGGGATCGGTGAAGTAGAAAGCTTCGGAGACCAGATGGTCGGCGCTGCCCGCGAAGAGACGCGGGTCATACTGCGCGGCGGTCGCGACCGTAGCCGCCAGATCCGAACGATTGTCGAAGAGGATCGCCGTATGGAACAGTCCGGCTTCGCCTCGTCCGGGGATCTGGAGCCCCGCCGCGGGGCTCAGGTGGATGATCGGGACGCCTTTGCGGCCGAGGTACACGCCTCCGAGGGATTCCGTGAGGGGCACGAGCCCGAGGGCGCGCTGGTAGTAGTCGAGCATGAGGCTCATGTCCCCGACCTTGAGCATGACGGTGCCCATGCTGAGATCGGCTGGAAGGAGATCCTGGCTCGGCGTGGAGAGGCTGGACGGCAGGCTCATTGTTGACTCCTCAGGTTGGCTACTGGTTCAAGGGTACTTTTAGTTGAACCTTCAATCAAGAACGGCTATTCCCGCGCGGATGACGAAGCCGTCCGTGCCTCTTCCTCGCCGATCTGCTAGCGTGCGTGACTGTCCACACGGGTGCCCTCGCAGGGGCTGAGATCAGGCTGACGCGGCCTGCGACCGTCGAACCTGTCCGGGTCATGCCGGCGTAGGAAGTGAGAGCTCCTTTGGAAAAAACTGTCAGCACCTCTGCAATCAGCACCACCTCTGCTACAACGGAGCAGCACCCAGCCCATTCCCTCGCGTTCGTCGAGGAGAGCGAGCACGGGCTCCGCGTGCCAGTTACCGAGATCGCGCTGGACGACTCCCCCAACGGCTCCCCCAACCCGCCGTTGCGCGTGTACCGAACCGCCGGCCCAGGGAGCGATCCCGTCGTCGGGCTTCCGGCCTACCGGGCCGCCTGGATCGAGGAACGGGATGACACCGAGGCCTACGAGGGCAGGGAACGCAACCTGCTCGACGACGGCCGCTCGGCGCTGCGGCGCGGGGCAGCCTCGTCGGAGTGGAAGGGCGCACGGCCTGTTCCGAGGCGAGCCAAGAGCGGGGGGCGTGTGACCCAGATGCACTACGCACGTCAGGGAATCACGACGCCCGAGATGCGCTATGTGGCCCTCCGCGAGAACTGCGATGCCGAACTGGTACGCAGCGAAGTCGCCTCCGGCCGCGCCATCATCCCGAGCAACATCAACCACCCGGAGTCGGAGCCGATGATCATCGGCAAGGCCTTCCTTGTGAAGATCAACGCGAACATCGGCAATTCGGCCGTGACCTCGTCGATCGCCGAGGAGGTCGACAAGCTCCAGTGGGCCACCAAATGGGGCGCCGACACCGTGATGGACCTCTCGACGGGTGACGACATCCACACGACCCGCGAGTGGATCATCCGCAACTCCCCCGTGCCGATCGGCACCGTGCCGATCTATCAGGCGCTCGAGAAAGTCAACGGGGACGCATCGGCCCTCACGTGGGAAGTCTTCCGGGACACCGTCATTGAGCAGTGCGAGCAGGGCGTCGACTACATGACGATCCATGCGGGCGTCCTGTTGCGCTACGTTCCCCTCACGGCCAACCGCGTCACCGGCATCGTCTCGCGCGGCGGGTCGATCATGGCCGGCTGGTGTCTCGCCCACCACGAGGAGAACTTCCTCTACACCCACTTCGACGAGCTCTGCGAGATCTTCGCCCAGTACGACGTCGCCTTCTCCCTCGGCGACGGCCTGCGCCCCGGTTCGACAGCGGATGCGAACGACGCCGCGCAGTTCGCCGAGCTGGACACGCTCGCCGAGCTCACGAAGCGAGCGTGGAAGTACGACGTCCAGGTCATGGTCGAGGGGCCGGGCCACATCCCGTTCCACCTGGTTCGCGAGAACGTCGAGCGCCAGCAGGAGCTGTGCGACGGAGCCCCGTTCTACACGCTGGGTCCGCTGGTCACCGACGTGGCCCCGGGCTACGACCACATCACGTCGGCGATCGGTGCAACCGAGATCGCGCGCTATGGGACGGCGATGCTGTGCTATGTGACCCCCAAGGAGCACTTGGGGCTGCCGAACAAGGACGATGTCAAGACCGGCGTCATCACCTACAAGATCGCAGCCCACGCGGCCGACCTCGCGAAGGGGCATCCCGGCGCGAACGAGCGTGACGATGCCCTCTCCAAGGCGCGCTTCGAATTCCGCTGGAAGGACCAGTTCTCGCTCTCGCTCGACCCTGCCACGGCCGAGGCATTCCACGATGAGACCCTGCCGGCTGAACCTGCGAAGACGGCCCACTTCTGCTCGATGTGCGGCCCGAAGTTCTGCTCGATGCGCATCTCGCAGGACATTCGGGACGAGTTCGGCTCCAAGGAGGCGCAGGAGGCCATCGCCGAAGAGGGGATGAAGCAGAAGAGCGCCGAGTTCCTCGCCCAAGGCGGGAAGGTCTACCTCCCGGAGACCATCTCCGTCGGTTCGCCGGACTAGCGGCGCCGGGGCAGGCCCAGGACAACGAAGGGGTCTACAACGCATTGCGCCGTCAGCTCTGCTGGGTTCACACCCCCGCGGAGCTGACGGCGCAAGTTCCGCTGTTTACTTCCCCAGGAACTTGTCGAAGCCCTTGGGCAGGTTGAGCGACGCCGGATCGAAGTCCTCGGAGGCCTGCTGGCCGAAGGAGGAACCCGCCTTGACCGCGTTCGACGCGCCGGCAGCGCGGCGCTGCTCGGCCTCGCGGAGCTGCTGAGCAGCCTTCGCGGGGTTCCCCGAGCGGGCCTTCTTCTTGTTGTTCTTGCCGCCGGGCTTGCGGGAGCCGCCGCCCATGCCCGGCATGCCGGGCATTCCGGGAATTCCCCCGCCTGCGGCCATACGGCGCATCATCTTCTGCGCCTGCCCGAAGCGCTCGAGCAGGCCGTTGACCTCGGAGACATGCACGCCCGAACCCCGAGCAATGCGCGCACGGCGCGAACCGTTGATGATCTTCGGTGCTACGCGCTCATGCGGGGTCATCGAACGGACGATGGCCTCGACACGGTCAATCTCACGCTCGTCGAACTGCTCGAGCTGCTGCCGGAACTGGGCCGCGCCCGGCATCATCCCGAGCAGCTTCTTCATCGAGCCCATCTTGCGGATCTGCTGCATCTGGGTCAGGAAGTCCTCAAGCGTGAAGTCCTCCTGGTCGGCGAACTTCTTCGCCATCCGGGCTGCCTCGTCCCGGTCCCAGTTCTTCTCGGCCTGCTCGATGAGCGTCATGACGTCGCCCATGTCGAGGATGCGCGAGGCCATGCGGTCGGGGTGGAAGAGCTCGAAGTCGTCGAGGCCCTCGCCGGTCGACGCGAACATCACCGGACGGCCCGTGACCGACGCGACGGAGAGGGCAGCACCACCGCGCGCGTCGCCGTCGAGCTTCGTCAGGACGACGCCGGTGAAGTCGACACCCTCCTCGAACGCCTTCGCGGTGTTGACGGCGTCCTGGCCGATCATCGCGTCGATGACGAACAGGACCTCGTCCGGGTTGACCGCGGCCCTGATGTCCGCGGCCTGCTGCATGAGCTCTGCGTCGATGCCGAGGCGTCCAGCCGTGTCGACGATCACGACATCATTCAGCTTCTGGCGCGCTTCCTCGACGCCCCCGCGGGCGACGCCCACGGGATCGCCGGTTGCCGCCTCGAACTCGGATTGCACACCAGGATGCGGGGCGTAGACCGGAACACCTGCGCGATTGCCGACGACCTGCAGCTGCGTGACCGCGTTGGGGCGCTGGAGGTCGGCCGCGACGAGGATGGGCGAGTGTCCCTGGCCCTTGAGCCACTTCGCGAGCTTGCCGGCCAGCGTCGTCTTGCCCGCGCCCTGGAGGCCGGCGAGCATGATGACCGTCGGAGGATTCTTCGCGAGGCGGATGCGCCGGGTCTCGCCGCCGAGGATCGCCACGAGCTCGTCGTTGACGATCTTGACGACCTGCTGGCTCGGGTTGAGCGCGGCGGCGACCTCGGCGCCCAGCGCGCGCTCGCGCACTCTGGCGGCAAAATCGCGTACGACGGGAACGGCGACGTCGGCGTCGAGCAGGGCACGCCGGATCTCGCGGACGGTAGCGTCGACGTCGGCTTCGCTCAGGCGGCCTTTGCCGCGGAGGTTCTTGAACGTCGCAGTCAGACGGTCCGAGAGGGAGTTGAACACGTGACGGAGTCGCTTTCAGTCCTGTGAGTTGCCCGCCAATCGACGGATCTGTCAATGACAAGGGTATCAACGGCAAGTACGCGGTGGCATGCTGGGCACCGTGACGACCCAGACTGCAGAAGAAAAGAACAGCCCATCGACCGCGCCGTCGACCGCGGAGCGCAACTGGTCACCCGACCCCGTGCGGAGCCTCCTCATTCTCGGAGCCTCCGGAGACCTCACGGGACGCCTGCTCTTCCCGGGCCTCGCCCGACTCCTTGCAACCGGCCGCCACGCTGGACTCTCGGTGACCGGCGCCGGCGCTGAGGACTGGTCCGAGGACCAATGGTCCGAACGTGTGCACGAGGCTACGGAGGACGCGCTCCCCGATGCGACGCCCGAGGGCCGTGAGGAGCTCGACCGAGTCCGCAGGGAATCCCGCTACGAGCAGCTCGACGTCACCGCGCCCGGCGAACTCGCGCGAGCCCTGGGCAAACTCGAGGCCCCTGTCGCGGTCTACTTCGCCCTCCCACCGCACATTACCGAGAAGGCCTGCGACGCGCTCGCGCCGGGTGACCTGCCGCCCGGAACGCGCTTTGTCCTCGAGAAGCCCTTCGGAACTTCGGAGGCCTCGGCCGCTGCCCTCAACGAGACTCTTCGTGCACTGCTTCCCGAGCAGCAGATCCACCGGGTCGACCACTTCCTGGGCAAGGGAACGGTCCTGAACATCCTGGGCCTGCGCTTCGCGAACAACTTCCTCGAGCCGGTGTGGAACCGCGACCACATCGAGAAGGTCGAGGTCTTCTTCGACGAGGACCTCGCGCTCGAGGGCCGCGCGGGGTACTACGACCGCGCCGGGGCCCTGCGGGACATGATCCAGAGCCACCTTCTGCATGTCATGGCGATCCTTGCCATGGACGCGCCGGCGAAGCTCAACGAACGCGATCTGCGCGACCAGATCAGTGCTGTCCTCCGTGCCGCGCGAATCGAGGAGCCCTTCACCGAGACCACCCGCCGGGCCCGGTACACGGCCGGGAGGATCGGTGACCGCCAGGTCCCCGACTACACGGAGGAGCCCGGCGTCGACCCGTCGCGGGGCACCGAGACCCTCGCCGAGGTCACGGTGACGCTCGCGAGCTGGCGCTGGGCCGGCGTCCCGTTCATCCTGCGCTCAGGCAAGGCCATCGGCATGAAGCGCAAAGAGGCAGTCATCACCTTCAAGCCCGTACCCCACCTGCCCGAGGGGTTCGTCGGCGTCGACGAACCGAACCGGCTGCGCATCGGATTCGGCCCCGACGTGCTCCAGCTCGACGTCGACGTCAACGGCCCGGGCGACATCCTGAGCCTCAACCGCGTCACCCTCAACGCCGAGCTCCACGCGACCGACCTCTTGCCCTACGGCGAGGTCCTCGACGGCGTCCTCAATGGGGACCCGCTCCTCTCCGTCAGAGGCGACACCGCGGAGAGCTGCTGGCGGGTGGTTGAACCCGTGCTCAATGCCTGGGCCGCGGGCAAGGTGCCGATGGACACGTACCCTGCCGGTTCGCTCGGCCCGTCGGATTGGGCCACATCGTCGCCCACCGAGGACGGGACAGGCAACGGCCTCCAAGGTCCGGAGAACGCGGGCGACGCCTGAGCGTCGAAACGGCGTCCAACCCTCAGATCGCCGCTGTCCCCCGCTCGCCCGTCCGCACGCGGACGACTTCGTCGAGCTGGATGACCCAGACCTTCCCGTCGCCGGCTCGGCCGGTGTTCGCCGTCGTGATCAGGATGTCGAGGATGTCCTCGGACTGATCCTCGGCGGCGAGCACCTCGACGCGCACCTTGGGGAGAAGGTCGACGCTGTACTCCGCTCCACGGTAAACCTGCGTGTAGCCCCTCTGGCGCCCGTAGCCGTTCGCTCGGCTCACGGTGAGCCCCTGGACCCCGTAGGATTCGAGCCCCTCCCTGATCGCATCGAGCTTCTCGGGGCGGACGATTGCGGTGATGAGCTTCACGCGCCCGCCTCCCCGCCGCTGCCGCTCTTGACGAGCTCACGCTGGTGATGTCCCGGAAGAAGCTCGTCGTCGTCGAACTCGAGGCCGTCGGGGACCGGACCGGGCCGGCCGAGGGGGTGGAAGCCGCCAGCCGAGGAGGAGCCGGAGTGGTAAGCCGTCTCGGCGTGGATCGCGAGGTCGACGCCGACCTCCTCGACGTCCTTCGAGACGCGGAAGCCCATGACTGCTTTGATGGCATAGCCGAGCGCGAGCGAGACGAGGAAGGAGTAGCCGAGCACCGAGAACGTTCCGAGTGCCTGCCTGCCCAAGAGGTCGAAGCCGCCGCCGTAGAAGAGGCCCTTGCCCCCCACGGGCGCACCCGGGCTCGCGGCGAGGCCGATGAAGAGCGTCCCGACGATGCCGCCGACCAGATGGACGCCGACGACGTCGAGGGAGTCGTCGTACCCGAAGCGGTACTTGAGCCCCACGGCGAGCGCACTGACGGCGCCGGCCGTCGCGCCGAGCACGATCGACCACAGCGGCGAAAGCGAGGCACAGGAGGGGGTGATGGCAACGAGGCCGGCAATCGCGCCGGAGGCTGCGCCGAACGAAGTGGCGTGGCCGTCGCGAAGCTTCTCGACCAGGAGCCAACTCAGGACCGCGGCGCACGGCGCCACGAGGGTGTTGATCCACACGTAGCCGGCCGTGCCGTTGGCGGCGAGCGCCGAACCCGCGTTGAAGCCGAACCAGCCGAACCACAGCAGGCCGCAGCCGAGCATGACGAGCGGGAGGTTGTGCGGGCGGTGATTCGGGTCCTTGCCGAACCCGATGCGCTTGCCCAGCACGATCGCGAGTGCGAGGCCCGCGGCGCCCGCGTTGACCTCGACCGCCGTGCCGCCCGCGAAGTCGATGAGGCCGATGTGGTTGAGCCACCCGCCGATGAAGGTCCCAGCCGAGTCCCTCGAACCGTCGAAGACCCAGTGCGCGACCGGAAAGTAGACGAGCACCCCCCACAGTGCGGCGAAGACCATCCACGACCCGAACTTGGCGCGATCGGCGATGGCGCCGGAGACGAGTGCGACCGTGACGGTCGCGAACACTCCCTCGAAGCCGACGAAGACAATTTCGGGAATCGTCCCGACGAGCGGCATGTCCTTGCCGGTCGAGAGGAGCCCGTGGAGTCCGAAGAATTGGAAGGGGTTGCCGAACAGGCCGGCAAACGCGTCGTTGCCGAACGAGATCGAATAGCCGACGACGACCCAGAGGACGCCGATCACCGCTAGCGCGCCGAAGCTCATCATCATCATGTTGAGCATCGACTTCACCCGCGTCATGCCGCCGTAGAAGATCGCGAGACCAGGGGACATGAGCAGAACCAGGGCTGCCGAAACGAGAACCCAGGCTGTGTCGCCAGCATTCATGAGTCGTGGGGCCTTCCGGAGGGGGACGTTCGCCGGGCCCCTCACCATCGCTTCGAAGCGGTGGACGGTGGGGCCACGCGAACTAGATTCCCCCGGCGGTGTTTCGGACTTTCACCGTCCGTGTTGCCCGAAAGTTACAAGATTGCCACTCACGTTAAGAGAGGGTCACGTGCGTGTTTCCGCAATGTTTCCCCCGCGAGATTCCGGGGCTCTTGAGGAGATTGGCAAGCGGACGACGGCGGGTGCCTCCCGCCGTCGTCCGCTTGCCTTCCGGCACCGCTCGCGTTGGCTGCCTTCTCAGATCGCGGCGGCCCCGCGCTCGCCGGTCCGAACCCGAATGGCCTCGTGGACGTCGACGGTCCAGACCTTGCCGTCGCCGGCCCGGCCGGTGTTCGCGGTTGTGATGATCACGTCGAGGATGTCATCCGTCTGCTCGTCCGTCGCGAGGACCTCGATCCGTGCCTTCGGGAGAAGGTCCACGCTGTACTCGGCGCCGCGGTACACCTCGGTGTAGCCACGCTGCTGGCCGTAGCCACTCGCTGAGCTCACGGTCAGGCCCTGGACTCCGTACGATTCGAGGCCCTCCCGGATGGAGTCGAGCTTCTCGGGCCGGACGATCGCGGTGATGAGCTTCATGAGGAGACCTTCCCTGCCTTCGTCGATGGGGTGAGCAGATCGTCGGCGTTGAACCGGGAGATCTCCTCGCTCGCCGCCTTGCCGCCGAGCGGGTGGAAGCCGTTCCCGCCCGAGGCCGCCGACGAGTAGGCCGTCTCCGCGTGGATCGCGATGTCGATGCCAGCCTCTTCGGCCTCGGTCGTGACGCGGAATCCGATGGTGGCCTTGATGGCGAGCCCGATGAGGAGCGAGACGACGAACGAGTAGCCGAGGACGGTGAAGGCGCCGAGGGCCTGCTTGCCGAGGAGGTCGAAGCCGCCCCCGTAGAAGAGGCCGGTGCCCGCGGAAGGTGCGCCCGGGCTCGCGGCGAGGCCGATGAAGAGCGTTCCGACGATGCCGCCGACCATGTGGACGCCCACCACGTCCAGCGAGTCGTCGTAGCCGAAGCGGTACTTGAGCCCTACGGCGAGGGCGCAGACGGCACCGGCAAGGACACCGAGGATGATCGCCCAGAGAGGCGAGACCGCCGCACACGCCGGGGTGATGGCAACAAGACCCGCGACGGCGCCCGAGGCGGCGCCGAGCGACGTTGCGTGGCCGTCGCGGATCTTCTCCACGATGAGCCAGCCGAGCGTCGCGGCGCACGGAGCGACGAGCGTGTTGATCCAGGCGAAGGCGGCTGTGCCGTTGGCGGCGAGGGCCGAGCCGGCATTGAAGCCGAACCAGCCGAACCACAGGAGGCCCGCACCGAGCATCACGAACGGGAGGTTGTGCGGGCGATGGTTCGGGTCCTTGCCGAAGCCGTTGCGCTTGCCCAAGACGAGCGCGAGGGCGAGGCCTGCGGCGCCGGCGTTGATGTGAACAGCGGTACCGCCCGCGAAGTCGATCACGCCGAGCTGGTTGAGCCAGCCGCCGATGAAGTTTCCGCTCGCATCCTTGTTCGCATCGAAGACCCAGTGCGCGACCGGGAAATAGACGAGGACCGAGAAGAGCGCCGCGAAGACCATCCACGAACCGAACTTCGCGCGGTCGGCGATGGAACCGGAGATGAGCGCGACGGTGATGATCGCGAAGACGGCCTGGAAGCCGACGAACGCGAGTTCCGGGATCGTGCCCGTGAGGGGCATGTCCTTGCCTGTCGAGAGGACGCCGTGGAGGCCGAACTTGGCAAGGTTGCCGACCAAGCCGCCGAACGCGTCGGTGCCGAACGACATCGAGTAGCCGAACAGCACCCACAGCACGCCCACGAGGGCGATGGCGCCGAAGCTCATCATCATCATGTTGAGCACGGACTTGGCGCGGGTCATGCCTCCGTAGAAGAACGCAAGCCCGGGGGTCATCAGCAGCACGAGCGCTGCTGAGGCGAGTACCCAGGCGGTGTCGCCAGCATTCATGGTGAGTTGCCTTTCGAGGGGTGGAACGGGGGGCGCCTGGCCCGCTTCCGCCGCTGCCCCGGCGGTCTAACGGACCACTGAGAAAAGACTGACGCCGCGGTGTTTCATCTGCGCGCGGCCAAAATTGCTCTGCCGTTACAACTTCCGCTTGGGTGTTAAGCCCTCGTCACCAGCTCGTTTCCGCCGCGTTACGTAATCTTGTGCCATGCCCCGACCAGCTTTCCGGGTCCCGCTCCCGGCTCCCCTCCGCCCCACGGGGAGGGCCGAGAAGACGCCCCGCGCGCCGATTCCGCGCGACGTCTGGGTGCTCGTCGTCGCAGCCTTTGCCATCGCGATCGGCTTCGGCCTCGTCTCTCCTGTGCTCCCCCAGTTCGCCGCGAGCTTCGGCGTGGGGGCGACGGCGGCGTCGATCATCGTGAGCGCGTTCGCCCTCACGCGCCTCGTCCTCGCGCCCACGGCGGGGAGCTTCGTGAACCGCCTCGGCGAGCGGCCCGTCTACGTCATCGGCGTCCTCACGGTTGCGGTCTTCACGGGGGCCTGCGCCTTCGCAGGGAGCTATTGGCAGCTCCTCCTGTTCCGGGGTCTCGCCGGCCTCGGCTCGACGATGTTCACGATCTCTTCGTCGGGTCTCATCGTCCGGCTCGCCCCGCCTGAGGCCCGGGGGCGGGTCAGTGGGCTCTACGCATCCTCGTTCTTGCTCGGCAGCATCGCGGGACCGCTCGTCGGCGGCCTGCTCGCCGGGTTCGGGCTCCGCGTCCCGTTCCTCGTCTACGCGGGGACGCTCGTCGTGGCCGCCTCGATCGTGGGCATTCTGCTGGGCCGGGGACCGGGCGCGGTTGCTCGCACAGCGCTCCCTCCCCTCCGCCTCGCCGAAGCCCTCGAGCTGGCGCCGTACCGTGCCGCGCTCGTCTCCAATTTCGCGAACGGATGGGCGACGCTCGGCATCCGGATGGCCCTCGTCCCGTTGTTCGCAGCGCAGGCTCTCCGTGCCGCGCCCGCCGCCGCCGGGCTCGCGCTCGCACTTTTCGCCTTGGGAACGGCTGGCGCCCTCACCTTCTCAGGACGGCTCGCCGATACATGGGGGCGGCGGCCCTTGGCGCTTTCGGGGCTTGCAACCGCGGCCGCCGCAACCGGCGTCATGGGGCTGAGCCCGGACGAACCCATCCTGTTCGCGCTCTCCGCCATCGCAGGCTTTGGCTCGGGGCTCCTCAGCCCGGCGCTCCAGGCGACCGTGGCAGACACGATCGGCCGTGAGCGGAGCGGTGGTGCCCCACTCGCGGTCTTCCAGATGGTCTCGGACGTCGGAAGCATCGTGGGCCCGCTGCTCGCGGGCCTCCTCGCCGACCACGTCGGCTACGTCTGGGCGTTCGCGGCCTCAGGCACCTGCCTGCTGTTGGCCATGCCGGCTTGGGCGGGACGACGACGGCGGGCGCCCGCCTGAGCGAGCACCCGCCGCAGCTGGGGGTCAGAAGAGGGACGGCCCGGAGTCAGTTGAGGATCGCGTCGACGAACCCCTCGACGTCGAACGGGGCAAGGTCGTCAGGGCCCTCGCCCAAGCCGACGAGTTTGACGGGCACGCCAAGCTGCTTCTGGATCGCGACGACGATGCCGCCCTTCGCGGTGCCGTCGAGCTTCGTGAGGACGATGCCCGTGATGCGCACGACCTCGGAGAAGACCTTGGCCTGGTTGAGACCGTTCTGGCCGGTCGTCGCGTCGAGGACAAGGAGCACCTCGTCCACCTCCGCGAGCTTCTCGATCACGCGCTTGACCTTGCCGAGCTCGTCCATGAGACCGACCTTGTTCTGAAGTCGGCCCGCCGTGTCGACCATGACGACGTCGGCCTCCTGCTCGATGCCAGCCTTGACGGCCTCGAAGGCGACGGAGGCCGGGTCGGCGCCTTCGACGTCTGACTTGACGGTCGGGACACCGACGCGCGCGCCCCATGTGGCGAGCTGCTCGGCCGCGGCGGCGCGGAAGGTGTCGGCAGCGCCGAGCAGCACGTCCTTGTCCTCGGCGACGAGGACGCGCGCGAGCTTGCCCACCGTCGTCGTCTTCCCGACGCCGTTGACGCCCACAACGAGGACGACGGCGGGCTTGCCGCCCTTGCGGTCGACGTTGAGCGAGCGGTCGAGGGTCGGATCGACAAGCTTGACGAGCTCCTCGCGGAGCATCGAGCGCACCTCGTCCGGATTACGGCTGCCCATGACCTTGACGCGGTCCTTGAGCGTCTCGACGAGCTCGAGGCTCGGTTCGGTGCCGATATCGGCCAGAAGGAGGGTCTCCTCGACCTCGTCCCACACGTTCTCGTCGATGCGGTCACTCGAGAGCAGGGCGAGGAGGCCCTTCCCGAGCACGTTGTTGCTCCTGACGAGCCGTTCGCGCAGGCGCTGGAGGCGACCAGCGACGGGCGCCGGGGTCTCGGTTGGTACTTCCTCGACCGTCGGCTGCTCGAAGACCTCGGGAACCTCGACGGCCTGGTCGGGCTCGAGGAGTGGAGTCGGGGGCTCGGCGACCGCGGTCGGGGCCCCCGTGTCGTCGCCTGCGACATTCGGCTGGTTCGGTGCGAGAACTGGATCGTTCGTGTCCCTCGTCCCCGGGTAGCGCACCTTCGAGCGCCTCCCGCGCACGAGCCCGATGACGGACCCGGCGACGATGAACAGCACGATCACGGCTATGACGATGGGCAGGAGTGCGGAGGCTGTCACGTGACCTAGCTTCTCACAGGCGCTTCCTCCCCCGCCTTCGGCGAAGCCCTGCCCTCAGACCCGCTCGAGCTTCTGGCTCACAACGGTCGAGACGCCGTCTCCACGCATCGAGACCCCATACAGGGCGTCTGCGACCTCCATGGTGCGCTTCTGGTGGGTGATGACGATGAGCTGGCTCGACTCCCGGAGCTCCTCGAAGATCGTGATGAGGCGGCCGAGGTTCGTGTCGTCCAGGGCGGCCTCGACCTCGTCCATGACGTAGAACGGGGATGGCCGGGCCTTGAAGATCGCGACGAGGAGCGCAACCGCCGTGAGCGACCTTTCCCCTCCCGAGAGCAGCGAGAGCCGTTTGATCTTCTTGCCCGCTGGACGCGCCTCGACCTCGATGCCGGTCGTGAGCATGTCCTCCGGGTCGGTGAGGACGAGCCGCCCTTCGCCTCCAGGGAACAGCCGTCCGAAGACACGCTCGAACTGGACGGCCGTATCGGCATAGGCCTCCGCGAAGACGCGCTGCACGCGGTCGTCGACGTCCTTGATGATCGCGAGCAGGTCCCGTCGGCTCGACTTGAGGTCTTCGAGCTGCTCGTTGAGGAAGCGGTGCCGTTCCTCGAGCGCGGCGAACTCCTCGAGCGCGAGCGGATTGACCTTGCCGAGGGACGCGAGATCGCGTTCGGCCTTCTTGAGCCGCTTCTCCTGCTCGGCGCGCACGAACGGTATCCCGCCCACCGGCCGTCCCTCGTCGTCGACCTCGACTCGGAGGGAGGCCCACTTGTCGGCTCCGTCGTCCGGTATCGGGATCGGGAGGTGGGGCCCGAATTCGTCGACGAGCTGGTGGGCCGAGAGCCCGAGCTCCTCGATCGCGCGGTCCTCGAGGGCCTCGAGCCGCAGTCCCAGCTCGGCGCGGGCGAGCTCGTCGCGGTGGGCGGCGTCGCTCAGTTCGGCGAGCTCCTTCGCTAGCGCTTCGGTTGAGGTGCGCAGTGCTGAGAGCCGCTCGTCAAGTGCTTGGCGCCGTTCCTCCGCCGCATCGCGTTCCTCCGCGGCATCCTCTACTGCGCGGTCCATCGCGGCGACTCCGGCGAGTGCCGCGCGGGCCACCGCCTCAGCCCGGGCGGCCTTTCGCGCTCGGTCCTCGGCCCGTCTGCGCGCCTCGGCTGCGGCCTTCCGCTCGGCGGCAGCCGCCCGCTCGAGTGACTCGGCCCGCGCCTCGAGCGCGCGGTGCTGCTCCTCGACGGTGCGCAGCGCAAGGCGCGCCTCCAGCTCTGCCCCGCGTGCCGCCGTCGCCCGTTGCGCGAGCCGATCGCGCTCCGCGGAGGAGGGCTCGGCGTCGTCCTCCTCGGCTTCGGCTTCCTCTGCCGTCTCGAGGCGCTCGGCCGTCAAGGCCAAGGCCTCCTGCTCGGTGTCGAGCTGCGCTTGGGCGGCTGCAAGCGAGGCCCGGAGCCGCTCGTCCTCCGCGGTGGCTCCGCGGAGCTGCGCGCCGAGGGCTGCGAGGCGCTCCGCCACGGCCGCGAACTTCGCGTCCGAATCGTGGAGGGCGGCCAGGGCGGCGTCGGCGCGTTCGGTCGTCTCGCGCACTCGCTCTCGGGCACGGGCGAGCTCGAACCCCGCACGCTCGTACTCGGCAACGGCCAGCCCGAGCTGAGTCTCCGCCTCGTCGACCTGGGCCTGAAGCTCGAGTGTCGAAGGCGCACCCGCGGACCCTCCGCGCACCGCGCCGGCTGTGAGCACGTCCCCCTGCAGCGTCACAACGGTCAGCTCGGGGTGGGCCAGGAGGAGCGGCAAGGCCTGGCCCACGTCTTCGATGGCGACCGCACCATGGAGGAGATGCACGACGGCGGCGCGCACCGCCGGCTGGGCCGTCACCACGGCGTCGAGCCAGTGCGCGTGGGCCGGGAGCTCGGGCCGCTCGTCGAGGCGAGGCGCCGCCACCGCACCGCCCACCAGAAGGGCTGCCTGGCCGCCGTCGTCGTCGCGCAGCCGCGTCAGGGCGCGGACAGCGGCCTCGGCGTCCTCCATCGCGAGGCCCTCGGCGATGCCCCCGAGGACGGCCGCCACGGCCGCCTCGAATCCGGGCTCGACCTTGACGAGGGAAGGAACCGGGCCGAGCACGCCGTCCCCCGATGCCAGGACGGCGCCACTGCCGTCCCTGCCGCGGAGACCGGCCCGGAGCGCCTCAAGCCGGGCCTCGAGCGAGCGGCGGGCCGTCTCTGCCGCTCGCCGGCGCTCCTCGATCGCGGCGAGCTCCTCCTCGGCCGAGTCCTGAAGGGCGGCTGCCTCCTCGTACGCAGCGTCGAGGCCTTCTTCGCCCTGCTCCACGCCCGCGACCTGCGTCTCGAGCGCCGTGAATTCGATCTCCGCGTTCCGCCGGCGCTCCGCGGCCGATGCAAGCGATGCCTGGAGTCGGCCGATCTCCCCCTCGGCAGCCTCGACCCGGCTCCGCGCCGCGCCCACGGCCCCGGCAAGCCGCGCCAGGCCCTCGCGACGATCTGCCGAGGCGCGGAGGCGTGCGGTGTGCCGGCGGTCTTCGGCCGCTGCCTCCTCCTCCGCCTCGACGCGTGCCTCGGACGCTGCCTCGAGGCCTTCGGAACGGACGTCGATTGCCTCGGCAAGAACAGCGAGCTCCTCCCGGGCCTCCTCAGCCTGCCGGTCGAGCCGCTCGGGGTCGCGTCCTGAGGGCAGGGCCTCGGACGTGCCGAGGAGCCGGCGTCGTTCCTCCGCGACGCTCGCGAGCGATCGCAGACGCTCGCGGCCAGCCGAGAGGCGGTACCAGAGGTCACGGGCGGCATTGAGCTTGGGGGTTGCAAGGGCGGCAGCGCGCTCGGCCTCGGCCTGCTCGCGGCGGGCCCCCTCGAGTTCCCGCTCGGCGTCGGCGCGCCGCGCCGTGAGTGCGGACTGGTCGGCAAGGTCCTGCTCGAGCGTGTCGCGCAGCCGGACGACGTCGTCTGCCAGGAGACGTGCCTTGGCGTCGCGGACGTCGGCCTGGATCGTCTGTGCGCGGCGAGCGACCTGCGCCTGCCGTCCGAGGGGGCCGAGCTGCCGCCGGATTTCCCCGGTGAGGTCCGCGAGCCGCTGGAGGTTGCCCTGCATGGCGTCGAGCTTGCGGACCGTGCGCTCCTTCCGGCGCCGATGCTTGAGGATTCCGGCAGCTTCCTCAATGAAGCCCCGCCGGTCCTCGGGGGTAGCGTGCAGGACTCGGTCGAGCTGGCCCTGGCCCACGATGACGTGCATCTCCCGGCCCAGACCCGAATCGCTCAGGAGCTCCTGGATGTCGAGCAGGCGGCACGACTCCCCGTTGATCGCGTACTCCGACCCTCCCGTGCGGAAGAGGGTCCGCGAGATCGTGACCTCGCTGTACTCGATCGGGAGGGCGCCATCGGCGTTGTCGATCGTGAGGGAGACCTGCGCGCGGCCCAGAGGCGGGCGTCCCGCGGTGCCCGCGAAGATGACGTCCTCCATCTTGCCGCCTCTGAGCGTCTTGGCACCCTGCTCCCCCATGACCCATGCGAGCGCGTCGACGACGTTCGACTTGCCCGAACCGTTCGGGCCGACGACGGCGGTCACGCCCGGCTCGAACTCGAAGGTCGTGGCCGAGGCGAAGGACTTGAAGCCTCGGATGGTCAGGGTCTTGAGATGCAAGGGGCCCGAGCTCTCCTGTCGGTCAGCGGGACGGGTGGTTCTGCCACTGCATTCTGCCACTGACTGAGCCGCTTGGGCGTTTGGCGAGTCCGTCGCACCGCCGTGGCCCCAGCGATTTAACGGCGGGCGTTGCGCGGTGTCCGCTGGCACGAAGGGCAGCGGTACGAGGAGCGGTTCATGAAGGGCTCGCGGACCATGATGCTCGTTCGGCCTTCCTCCGCGCAGCGCAGGCACGGCTGACCTGCGCGGCCGTACGCCGAAAGGGAGCGGTCGAAGTAGCCCGACGCACCGTTGACGTTGACATAGAGCGAATCGAAGCTCGTCCCGCCGGCGTCGAGAGCTCGGAGCATGACGTCTCGGACGGCATCGACGAGCCGCAGCGTCTCGGCCCTGCGGAGGGTTTCCGTGGGGCGTGCATAGTGCAGGCGTGCAGCCCAGAGGGCCTCGTCGGCGTAGATATTGCCGATTCCCGAGACGAGCCGCTGATCGAGGAGTGCCCGTTTGACTCCCGTGCGGCGGGCACGGAAGCGCTCGTGAAGCTCGGCGGCCGAAAACGACGGATCGAGCGGGTCCCTCGCGATATGGGACGCCTCGGCCGCGATGAGCGGAAGGGGCCGCGCGGCGCATCCTCCCGCGCCGCCGTCGTCGGTCGGCACGAGCGGCACGACGGCGAGCCCTCCGAAGATGCGCTGGTCGACGAAGCGGAGCTCGGCGGGGAAGCCGCCCCCGGGAGCGAGGCTCGGCGGGTCGGAGAGGGTGATGCGGACTTTGAGGTGCTTCTCGTCCGGCTGCTCGGGATCCTCCACGAGGAGTTGACCGCTCATGCCGAGATGGGCCATGAGGGCGGTGTGGGGAAGGGAATCAGCAACGCCATCCTCGCCGTCGGCGAGGGGGAGCCACAGGAATTTGCCGCGACGGACCGCATCGAGGACGACAGCGCCCTCGAGCTGACCGCGGAAGTCGTCGGCTCCGAGCACGTGGCGGCGGACAGAGCGGGGGTCCAGGACCTCGACGCGCTCGATCCGGCGTCCTGTCACCCACGTCGAGAGGCCGCGGCGGACGACCTCGACTTCGGGAAGTTCGGGCAAGGCTAGGCGGACCCGCCAGCGCTCTCACGCTGGCCCGGCACGCTGCCGATCACGCCTGACTCTTCCGGGCAGAGGACCTTCCAAGCGTCTGCGGCCGAGTACTGCTCGGCCTCCTTCTTGGAGTTTCCGGTACCTGTGCCGTAGGGAACGCCACCGATCGAAAGCGTCGCGGTGTACGTGCGCGCGTGGTCCGGTCCGTCCCCGACCACGGCATAGTGGATGGCGCCGAGCTGGCGGTTCGCGGCGAGCTCCTGGATGTGCGTCTTCCAGTCGGTGCCCGCCCCCATCACGGCGGCGTCATCGAGCAGCGGCCCGACGAGGCGCACCACAAGGCAGCGGGCTTCCTCGAGACTGTTGGAGATGTAGGTGGCGCCGATGAGCGCCTCCATCGTGTCCGCGAGGATGGAGGATTTGTTCTTGCCGTTCGTGACCTTCTCGCCGTGCCCGAGGTAGATGCACTCCCCGACGCCGAGGCGCCGCGCGATCGCGGCGAGAGCCCTCGTGCTCACGACGGCGGCACGCCGCTTCGCGAGCTCACCCTCCGAAAGGTCCGGGTACTTCCGGTAGAGGTGGTCGGTCACCGAGAACCCCAGGATGGAGTCGCCGAGGAACTCGAGGCGCTCGTTCGTGGGGATCCCGCCGTTTTCGTAGGCGTATGAGCGGTGGGTGAGGGCAAGACGAAGCGTCTCGGCGTCGATGTCGACGCCGAGACGCTTCAGAAGCTCATCTCGAGCGGGCATGTCGTGGCCGGCTGACTGCTCAGGCGTCGGCGACCTTGCGGCCCTTGTACTCCATGAAGAGCGGGGTGCCGGCGGAGTCGGTGACGACCTTCGCCTGGTGGGGAAGGCTGTAGACCACGCGACCGTTCTCGACCGTCTTGATCAGGTTCGGCGCGGTTGCCTTCCACTGGGAGCGGCGGGCTCGCGTGTTCGAGCGGGACATCTTCCGCTTGGGAACTGCCACGGCTAACTCATTTCTCTCTTAGGGCCAACACTTATTCATCGCTGTGCCGGTCGGGCCTGATCAGATCCGCCAGAGCCGACCACCGCGGGTCAACGACCTCGTGATGGTGGCCCAGCTCGTCCGCGAGGCGGATCCCGCACTCGGGGCAGAGCCCCGGGCAGTCCTCCCGGCACACCGGCTGGAACGGCAGCATGGTCACTACTGCGTCCCGCAACACCGGCTCAAGATCGATGGAATCGTGCTCGACTCGACGTTGCTCTTCATCGTCTTCCCCTTCCAAGGGCTCGGCGCCCTCGTAGGAGAAAAGCTCTTGCACATCGACGTCGAGGCTGTACTCGATGGGATCCAGGCACCGCCCGCACTCGCCGGTTACGTCGACGCGTGCGGTTCCCGATACCAGGATCCCCTCGTGGACCGCCTCGAGCCTCAGATCGAGGTCCACGGGGGACCCTTCCCTGACGCCGATGAGCGCCACACCGAGTTCGCTCGGTGCGGGGACATGCTCTTTGAGTGTTCGCATTGTGCCCGGGCTCCGCCCGAGGTCCTTGACGTCAACCGTCAAGGGCGAACGATCTTCGCGCTTAATGAGAACTCCTGTAGAACATAGACCGACAAACAATCCTAGCCTGCGCGCGCCCTAGTCCCAAACCCGAGCGCCTTGCGGCGATCCCTACGGTTCAGGCTCCTCGGCGCGCCGACGTCGCGTCAAGCCGGGCGAGCACCGAGCGCGGAACGAACTCGGAGACGTCCCCGCCGAGGTCGTGGACCTCCTTGATGAGGGTCGACGAGAGGTGCACGTAGTGGGACTCGGCCGCAAGGAAGACTGTCTCCACGCCCGTGAGCTGGCGGTTCATGATCGCCATCGGCAATTCGTAGTCGAAGTCCGACGACGAGCGGAGCCCCTTCACGATCGCCGATGCGCCCCGCTCATGGCAGTAGTCCGCGAGGAGCCCCTCCCCCATCGGCTCGACGAGGATTCCGCTGATCGCACCGAGGGTCCGGCGCACCATATCGATCCGCTCCTCAAGGGGGAAGCGGTACTTCTTCGCGTAGTTGGTCGACACGGCAACGACCACCTCGTCGAACTGATTCGCGGCGCGGGCGATGACTTCGAGGTGGCCGTTGTGGATCGGGTCAAAGGAGCCAGGGCAGACGGCGCGTCTCATGCTGCCAACATAACCGAAGCCAGAGCGCGCTGCTCGCTAGCATGACTCCATGACTTCTCCTTGGCAGCGCACCGCCGCGGGCGCGAACGTACTGGGCACCGACGGACGCCTCGGGGTAACGATCTTCGAGGAGATGACTGGGCTCGCGGTCAGGACCGGGGCCATCAATCTGGGTCAGGGCTTTCCGGACGAGGACGGCCCCGCCGTCATGGCCGAGGCAGCCCGCCGCGCGATCGCCGAGGGTTCGAACCAGTACGCACCCGGCAAGGGCATCCCCGTGCTCCGCACGGCCGTCTCCGCCCACCAGAAGCGCTTCTACGGGCTCGACCCGGATCCCGAGAGCGAAGTCCTCATTACGACCGGCGCGACCGAGGCGATCGCCGCTGCGGTGCTCGCCTTCGCGGAACCCGGCGACGACGTCCTGACGTTCGAACCGTTCTACGACTCGTACGGCGCGATGATCGGGCTGGCCGGAGCGAATCACGTCACGGTGCCCCTGCACGCGCCGAGGTTCCAGCCGGACCTCGCCGAGCTCGAGGCGGCGTTCGGCCCCAAGACACGGGTCGTGATCCTCAACAACCCGCACAATCCGACGGGCGCGGTCTTCGGCCCGGAGGTCCTTCAGCGGGTCGTGGATCTCGCTGCGGAGCACGACGCGATCATCGTCACGGACGAGGTCTACGAGCACCTCGTGTTCAGTCGGCCCCACGTTCCGGTTGCGACGCTCCCCGGGGCGGCCGATCGGACGCTCAGCATCTCCTCGGCTGGCAAGACGTTCTCGTTCACGGGCTGGAAGGTCGGCTGGGTGACCGGCCCGGAGGACCTCGTCGCCAAGGTGCGGACCATCAAGCAGTTCCTCACCTACAGCTCGGGCACACCCTTCCAGGCAGCCGTCGCCCACGGCCTAGGCCTGCCGGACGAATTCTTCACCGACGCGGCCGATGCCCTCCGCCGGAAGCGCGACATCCTCGCGGACGGACTCCGTCAGGCAGGCCTCACCGTCTACCTTCCCGATGGGACCTACTTCATCACTGCCGACACGGCTTCCATCGGCTTCGACAACGCGCTCGACCTCGCGAGAAGGCTCCCCGAGCTCGTCGGGGTCGCAGCCATCCCCGTCTCGGTCTTCTGCCATGAGGAGGGCGCGCGGCGGACTCGCTCGCTCCTGCGCTTCGCGTTCTGCAAGCGTGACAACATCCTCGAAGAGGCTGCGGGCAGGCTCGCTGGCCTGGGCGAACTCGTGTGATCGCGGAACTCGAATGAGCACAACGCGGTACCTCGCCGGTATCGGGACCCACGCGAGCATCTTCCCCGACGATCTCGTCGAAGGCGCATTCGTCCTCTCGATCGGCGACGCCGAGCAGTCGCACGTCGACCTCGCCCACCCCGAACGCGTCTTCTACGCGTATCTGCGGCGGATGGCCAACGTGCTCGACCTGCTCGCCCCTCCCGGCGAGCCGCTCCGGGTGCTCCATCTCGGCGCGGGGGCGCTCACCCTCGCGCGCTATCTCCAGGCGACCCGCCCTGGGTC
This sequence comes from Sinomonas terrae, assembly GCF_022539255.1. Taxonomy (NCBI): domain Bacteria; kingdom Bacillati; phylum Actinomycetota; class Actinomycetes; order Micrococcales; family Micrococcaceae; genus Sinomonas; species Sinomonas terrae. The sequence goes on along the minus strand of NZ_JAKZBV010000001.1, from coordinate 1,716,233 downwards.
CGCGCAGATCGCCGTCGAACTCGAACGCGAGCTGCTCGACTTCGTCCTCGAGCAGCTCCCCCTGCCGTCGGAGACCCGCTTGGAAACGCGGGTCGGCGATGCGCGCTGGGAACTCGGTGACCTTGCCTCGCGCGGGCCGTTCGACGCCGTCGTGCTCGACATCTTCTCCGGCCCCGAGGCTCCGGCCCACATTGCGCACCGCGACTTCTATGCCGAGGCGGCCGCACTTCTCGCCCCGGGCGGCGCGATGCTTGTGAACATCGGCGACGATCCCCCGCTCCCGCTCGTCCGGTCGCAGCTCGGCGCGATGCGTTCCGTCTTCGCGGAGGTCGCGGCGCTGAGCGAACCCGAGATGTTCGAAGCGCGCTACCCCGGAAACGTCGTCGCCATAGGCCTCATGGATGAATGGGAGGCCGCGTGGACTCCGGCCCTCGTCGCTGCGGGCCCGCATCCGACCGCAGTGAGGCGCGGCGTCGAGCTGGACGGCCTCGTCACTTGAGAACGGCTCCTGTCACAGCGGACCAGAGGACAGTCAGCTGGCGCCGCCCCCGTCGTTCGCGGCGGGTTCGGCGAACCACAGCCGCGTCTCTCCGTATTTCCGTTCCCCGTAGTGCACCAGCCCCTCGGGCCACGAGGGCTCGGGCGAGCGTGCGGAGCGTTCGACGACGACGAGCCCGTCTGGCGCAAGGCGCTCGGCGACGGCGTCGAGAACGTTGGTCAACTGCGCCTCCCCGAGCGGGTACGGCGGGTCCATGAGGACTAAGTCCCAATGAGGGCCCGGCGGGACGCGTTCGAGGAACGAGTTCACCTTCGAACGGCGGACGGTGACCGCACGGCGGCTCACGGCGTCGTTGACCGTCCGGGCGTTCCGCTCGCACACCTGCGCGGCCTTGGCCTCGGACTCGACGAGCTCGACGGTGGATGCGCCCCGGCTCGCCGCCTCGACTCCGAGCGCCCCCGAGCCCGCGTAGAGATCGAGCACTCTCGCTCGGGCGAGCATGCCGAGGGCGTCGAGGCGTGAGAACAGCGCTTCCTTGACGCGATCCGTCGTCGGGCGTGTCGCGGAACCGGGCACGGCGGCCAGCGGAACGCCGCCCGCGATACCCGAGATGATCCTGCTCATGGCACCGTCCTCCCCGTCCCTCCCGAGCCGCAAGACCTCGCCCCGCCGGGGCAGGCCACTGCCCACGGAATATCCCTACCCACGTTCGAGGAAGACCTCCTTCTCCGGTCCGAGGTAGTCCTCGATCGCGTCCGCGAGCTCGACGTGCTGGTTCAGGTCCGGATCCTCCGCCACGAGGGCGAGGGCGTCCTCTCGGGCGCTCGCGATGACGTCGCCGTCGCGGAGTACCCGCAGGAGCCGCAGTGTGGAACGCCGGCCGGACTGGCTTGCGCCGAGGATATCGCCCTCGCGGCGGAACTCGAGGTCCTTCTGAGCCAGCTCGAAGCCGTCCGTGCTGGATGAGACCGCGCCGAGCCGCTCGCGGCTCGGGTGACCGGGTTCGAGGCGTGTGACGAGGAGGCACGTGCCGGCGTGACCGCCTCTCCCGACCCGCCCGCGGAGCTGGTGCAGCTGGGCTATGCCGAAGCGGTCCGCGTCCAGAATGACCATGAGGGTCGCGTTCGGCACGTCCACGCCGACCTCGACGACGGTGGTGGCGACGAGGATCCCGGTCTCCCCTGCCGCGAAGGCTCTCATCGCCGATGCCTTCGCCTCCGTGTCGAGCCGTCCGTGGAGGATGCCGATCCGGATGCCCTCTAGCGCGGGTTCGGTTCCGAGCTGCTCAGCGACCTCTGCGACGGAGGCTGGCTGGACCTCAGGAGAGAGGGCCGGGGGCGCAGCGAGCGCCGTACCTCCCCAGGTCGCCTGATCCAGGACGTCGAGATCGCCTTCGTCGCCCCCGCCCGCGCCGATCGTCGGGCACACCACGTAGACCTGCCGCCCGGCGTCGACCTCTTCCCTTGCCCGCTGCCAGATGCGGCGCTCCCACGCCGGGTTCTCGACGAGGCCCACTGTGTGCGTCGCGATGGGCGAGCGGCCCGCGGGGAGCTCGCGCAGGACCGAGGTCTCAAGGTCGCCGAAGACCGTCATGGCAACGGTGCGCGGAATCGGCGTGGCCGTCATGACGAGCAGATGGGGCGTCGCGAGGCTCTTGGCGCGCAGCGCGTCCCGCTGTTCGACCCCGAACCGATGCTGCTCGTCGACGACGACGAGGCCGAGGTCCGCGAACTGGACGTGCTCGGACAGGAGCGCATGGGTCCCCACGACGATTCCGGCCTGGCCGCTCGCCGCCGCGAGGAGGCTCCTCTTCTTCTCCCCGGCCGACTGCGACCCGGTCAGGAGCGCGACCTCGACCCCGTCATCGCCCGACCCGCCGAGCAGCCCGTCGCGCACGAGAGGTCCGAGGGTCGCGCGGATCGACGCGTAGTGCTGGGCCGCGAGGACTTCGGTCGGGGCCAGAAGCGCGGCTTGCCCGCCGTCGTCGACCACTTGGAGCATCGCGCGCAGAGCAACCACCGTCTTTCCCGAACCGACCTCTCCTTGGAGGAGCCGGTTCATCGGGTGGTTCTCGGCGAGCTCCCGCTCGAGAACCTCGCCGACCTCTCGCTGGCCCGTGGTGAGCTCGAACGGCAGCTGGCTGTCGAACGTTTCGAGCAGGCCGCCGCGCCGCGCCGGGCTCGGGCGGGACGGAAGCGCGGCGTGCTGGGCCTTGCGACGGGCGAGGGCCGCCTGGAGCACGAGCGCCTCCTCGTAACGGAAGCGTCGCTGCGCGGACCGCCACGCGCCGTCGTCCTCCGGCTCATGGATCATCCGGTACGCGTCGGACACGCGCGGCAGGCGGTACTTCAAGCGGATGTCCGGCGGAAGCGCCTCCGGAAGGGAGTCGAGGTCGAGCTGCCCGAGCACGGTGCCCACGGCCTTCGCGATCGTCCAGCTCGGAATGGAAGCTGTCGCGGGATAGACCGGGATCGGGCGGCCTGCGAGGCGGGCGGCGGCGTCGGCGTCGAACTCATCCGGATCGAGCAGCTCGTAGATCGGGTTGGTCAGCTGCAGCTTCCCGCGGTACAGCCCAACCTTGCCCGAGAACATCGCGATGACACCACGGGTGAGCTGCTTGGCTGCCTGATAGCCGTTGAAGAACGTGAGGGACAGGGTGCTCGGTCCCTGGGTCTGGCCGGGACGGTCGCTCACGAGGACCTCGGTGATGCTGCCCTTGCGCGTCGTCATGCGGCGGTTGGAGGACGAAACGACCTGGGCTACGAGCGTGACGTCCTCGTCCAGCGGCAGTTCGCGGATGGGCGTGAGTTCGCCGCGCGCGAGGTAGCGGCGCGGGAAGTGGTCGAGCAGGTCGCCCGCTGTCACGATGCCGAGCTGGTCGGCGAATTTCTTTCCGCTCCGGGCTCCGATGAGCCGGTTGAGAGGGGTATTGCGGTCAGTGGACATGGTGGTCAGTGCGCGTGATCAGAATGGAGCTCGGTAAAGGCGATCTTCTCGGGCTCGCCCACGTTCCGGATCTCTGCAAGGGCGGCCTCCGGATCCAGGACGTGCACGTGGACCCGCCAGCGCACGCATCCGGAATCCTCGTCGAGGGGCCCGAGGGGGCTCATGATGACCGATTCGCCCAGTTCGTCGAGCCGATGGCGGAGCCCGGCCGCGTCGAGGGGGCTCAGCGTGATAGTGCACATCAGTTCGACGCCCTCGGCGGCAGGCTGTTGGGCGTGGATGTGCGGGTCCTGGACCGCGTAGCCGTGCAGCCGGTCGAAGATCTGATCGCCGAGGCCCTCGCCGATCACAGCTGCACGGAGGGCTCCGAGCACAAGAAGGAGGCCGACACCCCCTGCATCGACGACGCGCGCATCGTGCAGCGTCGGCAGCTGGCCCTCCGTCTCGACGACGGCGCCGAGGGCCGCGTCCACCACGGCGTCGATCGTGCGGATCAGGATCGCGTTGCTGTGCGGGGCCTCGCCCGCCTCGGCGGTCTCCGAGGCGCTCGCCGCAGCGTCAGCGGCCGCCGCGAGGACCGAGAGCATGGTGCCCTCGACGGGCTCGCTCAGGGCGGACCAGGCCCGGATGCGGCAACGGTGGAGGGACTCGGCGAGCAGTGGACCGCTCAGGCGCGACTGGCCGACTAGCGGTACGGCAAACGCATCGAGGAAGACGGCAAACAGGGTTCCCGAATTGCCGCGGGCTTCCTCCATGGCCGCCTGCCCGGCGGTGCCCACGACGACGCCGAGATCCTGGCTGTCCACCGCCGCGGCTGCCTGCGCGGCAGCGCGCGCCGTCAGGTAGAGATTCGTGCCCGTGTCACCGTCCGGCACGGGGAAGATGTTGATCGCGTTGAGCCGGTCGCTGTGATTCGCAAGCACTGTCTCCGCCATGCCGAGCCAACGGCGCATCGCCGCAGCGTTCGACGCCGTCTTCGCGGCGTTTCTACTTGGCAAAGTGGTCCCATCCCCTCGTCACCGCCGGCTTTCCCCCGACGGACACTCCAGGCTCTCCACCGTCGGCAGGCAGCACCGAGCCTACCGCAGCAAAGCCGTGCGGGAGCTGTGCGTCGGCGGGGAAAGCCGCGAGGAGTCCGTGGTCCTCACCGCCGCCCAGGACCCATTCGAGTGGGTCGGCGCCCAGCGTCTCCCCCGCTCGCCTCAGCGCGTGCGCGTGGAGGGCGAGGACGTCCGCGTCCAGGTCCAGGCGCACGCCGCTGGCCATGGCGAGCCTCAGACCGTCGCGAAGGAGCCCGTCGGAGAGGTCCATGAGCGCGCTTGCCCCTGATGAGGCGGCAGCAGGACCGGCGTCGAGCGGTGGAACCGGTCTGCACTGGAGGGCCACCAGCTTCCTCAGCGCCGGTTCCAAGCCCTCGTAGGCGGGTCCATGTTCGAGCAGCGCGAGCCCGGCCGCCGCGCAACCGAGCGAGCCGGCGACGGCGAGCCGGTCCCCCGCCCGCGCCCCGCTCCGCAGGACTGGCTGGCGCCCCTCGAGGCTTCCCAGAACTGTTGCGGTGATCGAGAGCTCGTCGCCGCGACCGAGGTCGCCCCCGGCGAGGGCGCATCGGCTCGCCCCCAGGCCCCGGACTGCGTCCAGGAGACCGTGCGCGAGGTCCTCGACCCAGCCGACCGGGGTGGCCCGCGGAAGGGTGAGACTCACCACGATCCCCGTGGCGATGGCACCCATCGCGTTGATGTCGCTGAGATTCTGGGCCGCCGACTTCCACCCGACGTCGTAGCCCGTGTGCGCGTAGCCGTTCGGCCACTCGAGCCGGAAGTCAGCGTTCTGGGTCTGGGTGTCCGTGCTCACGACGACGCGCCCATCGGGCGCCGCGAGCACCGCGGCGTCGTCCCCGGGTCCGAGCAGAGCCGACGGGCCAGCGGCGAGGCGCGGGAGGATCCGGTCGAGGAGTTCGCCTTCGCTGAGGTCGCCGACGGTCAGAGGCAGCGGGGACGTGCGCACGATCCCAGCCTAGTAGTCTTGAATGGACGCCTCGTCCCTGCGAGACACGCCCCCACAAGACACTCGTAAGGAGAATCATGCCCCGCAGCCGTCGCCGCGCAGCAGTCCTCGTGCGCGCCGCGGCGCTCACCTCTGCCCTCGTGCTCGGCGCCTCGCTTTCGGCCTGCAGCGCGGCGGTCTCGGTCGATCCCGCTCCCGACGCCGCGGACCCCGCGTGCGCCCCGGAGATGATCGCGATGCCAGACACGCTCGGTGACGCCGCCTTGCGCACGACGACGAGCCAGGCGACTGCAGCGTGGGGCGACCCATCAGCGGTCATCCTCCGCTGCGGCGTCCCGGCCCCGGGGCCGACGACGGATCGTTGCGTCACCGTCAACGGCGTCGACTGGGTGATCAAGGACCTGACGACGGCGAGCGCTTCCCCGACGCCGTCGTCGTCCGCGGCTTCGCCGGCGCCCTCCGCGTCAGCGTCCGCCGGAACCGGGCCCACGCCGTCCGGCGACGCGACCGAGGGCCCGAACGACACCTACCTCCTGACGACGTTCGGCCGCACACCGGCGACCGAGCTCGTCATCGACACCTCGAAGATCAGCTCCGCGACCGTCCTCGCGACCGTCGCCTCAGCCGTGGCGAAGGTCCCCCAGACCAAGAAGTGCGTGGGAGAGTCCGAGGTCGCCCAGCTCCCCCAAGGCGGATGACCCAGGGCTGACCCGGCCCTCCCGGCCAGTCTCAAGGAAGCTTGGCGGCGCTCAGCGCAGGCCGGTGGGCCGATCCAAGGCGAGCTGGATGAGCTCGTCGATGAGGTCGTGGTAGGAAAGCCCGGTGGCCGCCCACATCTGCGGGTACATGCTGATGGGAGTGAATCCGGGCATGGTGTTGATCTCGTTGATCACGAGCTCGCCGTCCGGGGTGTAGAAGAAGTCCACCCGGCTGAGCCCCTCGGCCGAGACCGCATCGAAGGCGCGGGCTGCCTGTTCGCGCACCGCGGCAATCACGTCGGCGGGCAGGTCTGCAGGGCAGCTCAGGGACGCTGCATTGTCCTCGACGTACTTCGCCTCGAAGTCGTAGAAGGTGTGCGCGCCGCCCTGCACGACAATCTCTCCCGGCAGGGAGGTCCGAGGCGCGTCGCTTCCGCGCCCTTCGAGGACCCCGCACTCGATCTCGCGGCCTGTGATCGAGGCCTCGATGACGATGCGCAGGTCGTGACGCCGTGCTTCAGCGATCGCCGCCTCGAGATCCTCTGCCCGCTCGACCCGGCTGATGCCGACCGACGAGCCGGCGCGGCACGGCTTGACGAACACGGGATAGCCCAGCCGTTCCACGGCGTCGCGTACGGACTGCGGGTCGCGCCGCCATTCCTTGTCCGTGACCGCGACATAGGGCCCGACCTTGAGCCCGGCGGCTTCGAAGGCCACCTTCATGTAGTGCTTGTCCATTCCCACCGCGGAGGCGAGCACGCCCGCTCCCACGTAGCGGACGTCGGCGAGTTCGAGGAGGCCCTGGACGGTCCCGTCCTCGCCGAAGGCTCCATGCAGGAGGGGAAAGACGACATCGACATCGCCCAGTTCGCGAGGTACCTCGTTGGGGCGATTGACGACGAGTCCGGCCCGGCCCGGGCCACCGCCTAGGCGCACGGTCTCCGAGCCGGAACGGACCTCGGGCAACTCTCCCGCGTTGAGCGCCCACTGCTGCCACTCTCCGTTGGAGAGGACCCATTGGCCGTCTTTCGCAATCCCGACGGGCACGACCTCGTACTTGTCCTGGTCGATAGCGTTCATGACGCCTGCGGCCGTCACACAGCTGACGGCGTGCTCGCTCGAGCGACCACCGAACAGGAGTGCGACGCGGATCTTCCGGCCGTGGCTTGGGTTGAGCACGCTATTCGCCTTCCGATTTGAGCTCCCGCGCAAGCAGGAGCGACTCGAGCTGGTCTACGTCGACGCGGCCGGCCAGAACGCCGACGACGGCTTCGGTGATGGGCATCTCGACGCCGACGCGCCGGGCGAGTTCGCGCACGGCAGGGGCGGACTTGATGCCCTCGGCGATCTGGGTCATGTGACTCCCTAGTTCATCGACGCTGAAGCCTTGGCCGAGGAGGGTCCCGGCCGTGTGGTTGCGCGAGAGCTTGGACGCGCACGTCGCCACGAGGTCGCCGAGCCCGGCAAGCCCGGCGAGCGTGTGGGGGTCCGCGCCGAGGGCGACGGCGAGACGGGTCGTCTCGGCGAGGCCTCGCGTCATGACGGAGGCCTTCGTATTGTCGCCCATGCCCTTGCCCTCGCAGATGCCGACGCACAGCGCGATCACGTTCTTGACGATGCCCCCGATCTCCGCGCCCACCACGTCGTTCGACGTGTAGGGGCGGAAGTACGGGGCCGTGCACACCTGCGCGATGCGGCGGGCAAGTTGCTCGTCGGCGCATGCGACCACCGAGGCGGTGGGCTCCCTGCGGGCGATCTCCATCGCGAGGTTCGGTCCCGAGAGCACTGCGATGCGATCCGGGGAGATCCCGGTGACCTCGGCGATCACCTCCGTCATGCGCAGATCCGTTCCGACCTCGAGTCCCTTCATGAGGGACATCACGACGGCATTGGCGGGAATGAGGCCACGCCACTGCTCGAGCTGCGCCCGAAGCGACTGGGCGGGGACTGCGAAGACGACGAGCTGCGCCCCTCTGAGGGCCGCGGAAGGGTCCGTCGTCGCGCTGATGCCTTCGGGCAGTTCGATGTCGCCGAGATAGCGACCGTTTCGGCGGCGGTTGATGTCCGCGATAGTCTCCGGGTTCCGTCCCCAAACCCGGATGCTGCGCTGAACCCCGTGCGCCGCGGCCGCGTCGGCGAGGACCTTCGCAAAAGTCGTTCCCCAGCTCCCGGCGCCGAAGACCGCGACGTCGGTGATGTCCTCGGCGGCCTCGTCCGCTGGCGACGCTTCGCCGTCGGCGAGTCCAGCGCTCACGCGGGGATCCCGCCGTCGTTCGCTGCGGCGTCCCGCGTCCGGGGAGTCCCGCGATCGACGTCGCGCCCGTGCAGGCTCTGCTGGTGCGCCGAGGGGTCCCACCGCTGCGCAGGCGGCTCTTCCCCGCGAAGTTCCGCCAGAAGAGCCGTGATCGCGGCCATGATCTTGTCCGTCGCCGCGACGAGCGTCGACTTGTCGAGCGGGCGTCCCTCGAACTCGCTCAGGTCGACGGGTTCTCCCACGATCACTCGCACACGCTTGCGAGGCCAGACGTAGACGCGCTTGGCGTAGCGCGGGAATACTTCCTGAGCCCCCCAGTGAGCGATCGGGACGACGGGCGCCCCGGTCTTGAGCGCGAGCCGAGCGGCACCCGTATGGCCCTTCATAGGCCAGAGGTCAGGGTCGCGGGTGAGCGTGCCCTCCGGGTAGATGAGGATGGCGCCGCCCTCGTCGAGCACCTCACGCGCGACCTCGAGCGACTTTCCAGCACCGGCGCCGCTGCGATCGACAGGTATCTGCTTCGAGCCCTGCATGACCTGCTTGAGCACCGGCGGCTTGAAGAGCCCGGCCTTCGCGAGGAAGTGCGGCGGCCTGCCTTGGTTGTAGAGCATATGCCCGACGACGAGCGGATCGATCTCGGTGCAGTGGTTGGGGCACGCGATGAAGCCGCCCTCTGGGAGCCGCTCGGTGTGGAGCCAGGTCCTGCCCATGATCGCGTTCATGATCGGCCGGACCACTGCACCCGCGAACGCGAAAGCGACGCGCTCGCTCATGGTCTCTGAGACCGCCCTTCGGCTCACGCAGCACCCTCCGAGAAGTCAAAGTCCGCGCCGAGCGATTCGAGCTTCTCCGTGAAGTGCTCGTAGCCGCGCCTGATGACATCCACGCCCGTCGCCCGGGACGTGCCCTGAGCTGCCAAAGCAGCGATGAGGTGGCTGAATCCGCCCCGCAGGTCCGGCACGTTGAAGTCGGCGCCATGCAGGCTTGCGGGCCCGGAAACAACGGCGGAATGCAGGAAGTTCCGCTGCCCGAAGCGGCAAGGGACGCTCCCGAGGCACTCTCGGTGGACTTGGATCGTCGCGTCCATCCGCCGCAGCGCCTCGGTGAAGCCGAACCGATTCTCGTACACCGTCTCGTGGACGATCGAGACACCTTCGGCCTGGGTGAGCGCAACGAGGAGAGGCTGCTGCCAGTCGGTCATGAAGCCGGGATGCACATCGGTTTCCAGGACGAGCGGCGTGAGCTTCCCTCCCCGGTGGTAGAAGCGGATCCCCTCGTCCCTGATCTCGAGGCCGCCGCCGAGCTTCCTGAACGTGTTGAGGAAGGTCATCATGTCCCGCTGGAGCGCGCCTTGGACGAAGATGTCGCCCTTCGTCACGAGCGCGGCCGACGCCCAGGACGCCGCCTCGTTGCGGTCAGGAAGCGCTGTGTGGGTGAAACCGCCCAGCGACCGGACACCCTCGATCCGGATAGTCCGGTCCGACTGAATCGAGATGAGCGCACCCATCTTCTGGAGCACGGCGATGAGATCCACGATCTCAGGCTCGGTCGCCGCGCCCGTGAGCTCGGTGATCCCCTCGGCCTTCGTCGCGCTCAGCAGGACCTGCTCGGTCGCCCCGACGCTCGGGTACGGAAGGGAGATCTTGGCGCCTTTGAGACCCTTCGGCGCGGAGATGCTGATACCGCCCGGACGCTTGTCCACGACCGCCCCGAACTGCCGGAGGACGCCCAGATGGTAGTCGATCGGGCGGTCGCCGATGCGGCATCCGCCGAGATCCGGAATGAATGCCTCCCCAATGGCGTGGATGAGCGGACCGCAGAAGAGGATGGGGATTCTCGAGTCGCCCGCATGGGCGTCAATGTCGGCCACATGGGCGGTCCGAGCGTTCGAAGGGTCAAGCGTGAGGTCCCCCGTCGCGGCGTCCTGCTCGATCTCGACTCCGTGGAGCCGGAGAAGGTTCCGCACCACGTCGACGTCCTTGATGTCCGGGACATTCCGGAGCACCGACGGCTCGTCTCCGAGCAGCGACGCGACCATGGCCTTCGGCACGAGGTTCTTGGCTCCCCGGACGGTGACCCGTCCCGAAAGCGGCACGCCGCCGCGGATGGTCAGGACACTGCTCATAGATCTTGCTTCCTCACTGCTCGCCTGGCCTCACGGCTCGGCCGTGGACCCTGCTAAGCATAGAAGCTCGCCAGTCGGCCCGCGAAACACCGCCCCCGCGCGTGCCGCCCGGCCGGGGCGGCACGCCCCACCTTCAGCTGCGGGCGGGGAGGGTGGTGGGCTTGAAGGAGGGGCGCCCGGCCTCGTACGCCGAGATCTCGTCCTCGTGCTGGAGGGTCAGCCCGATGTCGTCGAGGCCTTCGAGGAGACGCCACCGGGTGTAGTCGTCGATCTCGAGCGGCGCTACCAGATTGCCGCACGTGACCGTCTTGGACTCGAGGTCCACGGTGATCTGCGTGCCCGGGTGGTTCTCGAGCTCCTTCCAGATCAGTTCGATGTCGTCCTGCGCCACAACCGCGGCGAGGAGGCCCTGCTTGCCCGAGTTGCCGCGGAAGATGTCCGCGAAACGCGAGGAGAGCACGACGCGGAAGCCGTAGTCCTTGAGCGCCCAGACCGCGTGCTCGCGGGAGGAGCCGGTGCCGAAGTCCGGCCCGGCGACGAGCACGGAGCCCTGCTTGAAGGGCTCCTGGTTGAGGATGAACGACTCGTCCTTGCGCCAGGACGAGAACAGGGCGTCCTCGAAGCCGGTTCGCGTGATGCGCTTGAGGAACACGGCCGGGATGATCTGGTCGGTGTCGACGTTGCTCTGGCGCAGCGGGACGCCGATCCCGGTGTGGGAGGTGAACTTCTCCATGGCGGGCTTCCTGTCTCGAAAAGGTCATCGGCCCCGAAGGGGCGGGGTCAGTATCGGGGGCTCAGGCGGAGACGCCGCTCGTGGCGGCGGCAGCGGGCACCGCTTCGAGGTCCGACGGCGAGGAGAGGGTCCCGCGGATCGCGGTGGCGGCGGCGACGACGGGCGAGACGAGGTGGGTGCGTCCGCCCTTGCCCTGGCGGCCCTCGAAATTGCGGTTGGACGTCGACGCGCAGCGCTCACCGGGGGCGAGCTGGTCCGGGTTCATCCCCAGGCACATCGAGCAGCCGGCGAAGCGCCATTCCGCACCGAAGTCCTTGAAGACCTGGTCCAGTCCCTCAGCCTCGGCCTCGAGGCGCACACGTGCTGAGCCGGGGACGACGAGCATGCGGACGTTCGGGTCCTTCTGCCGCCCTCGGATGATATCGGCCGCAGCCCGCAGATCCTCAAGCCGGGAGTTCGTGCAGGACCCCAAGAAGACGGTGTCGACGCGGACCTCCTTCATCGGCGTGCCGGGAACGAGGTCCATGTACGTCAGGGCGCGGCGCGCGGCGGCCTTCGCGTTCTCGTCGGCGAACGAATCCGGGTCGGGGACGGACTGGGAGAGGGAGACGCCCTGGCCCGGGTTCGTTCCCCACGTGACGAAGGGCTCGAGTTCGTCGGCGTCGAGGAAGACCTCGGCGTCGAAGACCGCGTCCTCGTCGGTGTGCAGGGTGTTCCAGTACTCGACCGCCGCGTCCCACTCCGCGCCCTGCGGGGCGTGCGGGCGGCCCTTCATGAACTCATACGTCGTCTCGTCCGGGGCGACCATGCCGGCGCGGGCGCCCGCCTCGATCGACATGTTGCAGATCGTCATGCGCGCTTCCATGGACAGCGCACGGATTGCGGAGCCGCGGTACTCGAGCACATAGCCCTGGCCGCCGCCCGTGCCGATCTTCGCGATCACGGCGAGGATGATGTCCTTCGAGCTCACGCCCGGCTTGAGCTTTCCCTCGACCGTGATCGCCATCGTCTTGAACGGCTTGAGCGGCAGCGTCTGGGTGGCCATGACGTGCTCGACCTCGGAGGTGCCGATCCCCATCGCGAGAGCACCGAACGCGCCGTGGGTGGAGGTGTGCGAATCGCCGCAGACGATGGTCAGGCCGGGCTGGGTGAGGCCGAGCTGCGGCCCGACAACGTGCACGATGCCCTGCTCCTTGTCCCCGAGGGGATGCAGACGGACCCCGAATTCCTGGCAGTTGGCCCGCAGGGTCTCGATCTGGGTCCGGCTCGTCGGGTCAGCGATCGGCTTGTCGATGTCGAGGGTCGGGGTGTTGTGGTCCTCGGTCGCGATCGTCAGGTCGGGGCGGCGGAGCTGACGGCCCGCGAGGCGGAGCCCCTCGAATGCCTGCGGAGAGGTCACCTCGTGCACGAGGTGCAGGTCGATGTAGAGAAGGTCGGGCTGGCCAGCCTCGCCTTTGCGCACGACGTGCGCGTCCCAGACCTTCTCGGCCAGAGTGCGTCCCATGGCCAGCTCCCTTCGGTTCTCTTCCGCGCCGTCAAGCGCCTCTATACCAGTGCAGCAGGACGCCGGCGATCGGGCTAGTCCGCCGACTTGCATCTCAGATGTTGAGACAGCAATATCAAGCTATGGACAATTCTAGTGGCGTCGGCGTGATCGACAAGGCCGCGATGGTGCTCGATGCCCTTGAAGCAGGACCCACAACTCTGGCCCAGCTTGTTTCCGCAACGGGCCTGGCCCGCCCTACCGTTCACCGGCTCGCGCTCGCGCTCGTCCATCACCGCCTCGTGGCCCGCGACATCCAAGGCCGCTTTGTGCTCGGTTCCCGCCTCGTCGAACTTGCCTCGGCCGCTGGCGAGGACCGCCTCATCGCCGCGGCGGGCCCGATCCTCGTCCAGCTCCGCGACGCCACCGGTGAAAGCGCGCAGATCTTCCGGCGTCAGGGCGACTGGCGTGTGTGCGTGGCCTCGGCAGAGCGCCCGGTGGGTCTTCGCGACACGATCCCCGTCGGCACCCAGCTGACGATGAAGGCCGGCTCGGCCGCCCAGATCCTCGTCGCTTGGGAGGATCACGACAGGCTCCTCGAGGGGCTCAACAACGCACGCTTCACCCCCACCGTTCTGGCGGGCGTACGACGGCGGGGCTGGGCACAGTCGCTCGGCGAACGTGAGCCCGGCGTCGCCTCGGTGTCCGCACCCGTCCGAGGACCGTCCGGTCGCGTCATCGCTGCCGTCTCCATTTCGGGGCCGATCGAGCGCTTGACTCGCCAGCCGGGCCGTCAGCATGCTGAGGTCGTCTGCAGCGCTGCCCGCCTCCTCACGGAGGCGTTGCGCAAGGGCAACGACTGAGAGACACAGCTCGAACGGACCCAGACCTCGCCAAGGAGGCCCCATGACCGCTTACGCCGTCTTCCTGAGAGGCGTCAACGTGGGCGGGATCAACCTCAAGATGGCGGAGGTCAAGGCGACGCTCGTGCAGCTCCCGGTGACGGATGTCTCGACCTTGCTCGCGAGCGGCAACGCCGTCCTCCGTTCAAGCCTCTCGGCGGACGAGCTCAAGGAAGCCATCCAGGACGCACTCCGCGCCCGGTTCGGCTATGACGCTTGGGTGATTGTCATCCCGGCTGATGACCTCGACGCCATGGTGAGCACGTGCCCCTTCCCTCCCGACGACGCATCAACCCACACCTACGTGACGCTCGCGACGGACTCTACTGTGCTGGATGAGCTGTGGGACCTGGCCGAAAGAGCCGGCACCGAGCATGTGCGCCTCTCCCCTACAGCCACCGCTTGGCTCGCCCCGGTCGGCGGAACGCTCGACAGCACGATGTCGAAGGCCACCGCGAAGTCCAAATTCAAAGCCACCACGACAACCCGAAACCTCCGCACCATGCTCAAGGTCCAGGCCGCAGCGCAGAGGCTCGGCCAGTAGCCTGCGCGGCTTGCCGACCCTCCCGGGACGAAGGCTGGGAAAACCGGGAAAACTGGGAACACTGGGAAGACCGGGGAAGGAAACAGAACGCCCCCGATCCATCAGGATCGGGGGCGTTCTCTGCAGTGACCCCAGCGGGATTCGAACCCGCGTTACCGCCGTGAGAGGGCGGCGTACTAGGCCGCTATACGATGGGGCCGAGCACTGCACCCTTGAACAAAAGCCGTTACAGCCGCCGCACAAAGGCTTGAAGAAAGGTCCGGCGGGAAATCCCTCGGACCTTCGTGACCCCAGCGGGATTCGAACCCGCGTTACCGCCGTGAGAGGGCGGCGTACTAGGCCGCTATACGATGGGGCCGTGTACTTTACCTGACCGTCAGACCCGCCGCTCACTCGCGGGGCATCAGGAGCTGGGATACCAGGACTCGAACCTAGAATGACGGTACCAGAAACCGTAGTGTTGCCAATTACACCATATCCCAAGGTGTCTTCCGGGCTGCGAGCGTCTCGAACCGTCTGATCCGATGCGCTCTGTGCCCCTCAGCACGAGTAATTACTTTACAAGATCGGCACCCCGGTGCCAAATCGCCTCGCTGCGATCGCCGCCCCTCAGCCCGAGGAGGGCAGGCACCTCCTCAAGGCTCCCTACCTGCACGCGCACGTGCGCCGCCAGGTCCTCTGGGAGCTCCTTGCCCGAACGGTTCAGCCAAATGCCCCGCAACCCCGCGCCCTCGGCGCCGACGACGTCGTGATGAGGGTTGTCGCCCACGTAGACGGTGCCCCGAGCGCTCGTACCGAGGAGGCGCAGGCCCTCGTGGAAGATTGCCGGGTGCGGCTTCGCCGCGCCGACGGCGTCGATCCCCACGAGGACCTCGACCCTCTGGAGCCCGGCGTGGTCGAGCTTCGCGCGCTGGTAGTCGTGCACGTTGTTGCTCACCGCGCCATAGGGCACGCCCGCTGCGTCGAGCGCGTCGAGGAGGGGTGCGACGTCGTCGAACGGGCGCACGTAGGCCGGCTGCGCCGCCTCATAGGCGCTGAGCCAGGACGCAGCGGCCTCCGTGTCGGGGAACTCCGTCCCGGCGTTGGCGAGGCACCGCTCAGCGCGCAGGACCCGCTGCTCGGCAAAGGTGATCTCGCCGGCGACGTACTGCTCGTAGATGTCCTCCGAACCCCGGGTGAAAGTCTGGCAGAACTGAGTCCAGCCCGCCTCGTCGAGCTCGACGTAGGCTGCAGTTACCTCGCGCAACGCACGATGCATCGCACCCTCGAGATCGACAAGCGTCTCGTCAATGTCGAGGAGGACGCCCTCGACCCGTTGGTCGCCGCCCAGGTTCAATGAGCCCTGCACCAACGAGCCCGGCGCCGAAGAGCCCTGTGCGCCGTCAGCCACGGAAGGCCCTGAGCCTCGCGAGCGAGGAATCCTTCCCGAGGATCACCATCGACTCGAACAGCGGCGGGGAGACCCTCCGGCCCGAAACTGCGACGCGAACCGGTCCGAACGCGAGGCGCGGCTTGATGCCGAGTCCATCCACGAGGGCCGTGCGCAGGGCGTCTTGGATCGCCTCGGCCGTCCACTGCGTGAGGGGCTCGAGGGCCGCAATCGCTGCGTCGAGGACTTCGGCGAGATTCCCCGGGAGTCCCTTCCGCGCGTCGTCCTCGACAGTGATCGAGGCGTCCTCCGCGAACAGGAAGCCGAGCATCCCGGGCGCCTCGCCGAGCAGGGTGATCCGCTCCTGGATGAGCGGGGCACCCTCGGTGAGAATCTGCTCCTCACGCTCCGAGAGCGTCTCGCCGACGATGCCCGCAGAGCGGAGGTACGGCACGAGCCGGTCACGGAAGTCTGCGGCCTCCAGGAGCCGAACGTGGGTGCCGTTGATCGCCTCGGCCTTCTTCTGATCGAAGCGCGCCGGATTCGGGAGCACGTCAACGATGTCGAAGTTGTCGACGAGCTGCTCGACGGTGAAGATGTCCTCGTCCGCGGAGAGCGACCAGCCGAGCAGCGCGAGGTAGTTCAGCAGGCCCTCTGGGATGAAGCCCCGGTCTCGGTGGTGGAAGAGGTTCGACTGCGGATCGCGCTTCGAGAGCTTCTTGTTTCCCTCGCCCATGACATACGGCAGATGGCCGAAGAGCGGCATGTAGGACGCGACGCCGACGGCGTGCAGCGCGTGGTAAAGCGCGACCTGGCGTGGGGTCGAGGAGAGGAGATCCTCCCCGCGGAGCACGTGGGTGATCCCCATGAGCGCGTCGTCGACCGGGTTGACGAGCGTGTACAGGGGCGAGCCGTCGGCGCGCACGACGACGAAGTCCGGAACGCTTCCAGCCTTGAAGCGGATCTCGCCGCGGATGAGATCGTCGAAGGCGACATCCTCGTCCGGCATCCGGAACCGCAGGACCGGCTCGCGACCCTCGTTCCGGAAAGCGGCGATCTGCTCGGCGGTCAGGTCCCTGTCCGAGTTGTCGTAACCGAGCTTGGGGTCACGCCCCGCTGCGCGGTGCCGCGCCTCGATCTCGTCCGGAGTCGAGTAGGACTCGTAGAGGAACCCTGCGTCCTTGAGCTTCGCAGCGACGTCCTTGTACAGGTCCAGCCGGCGGGACTGCCGGTACGGCTCGTGAGGTCCGCCGACGTCGATTCCCTCGTCCCACGTGAGTCCGAGCCACCGCAGCGCCTCGACGATCTGCTGGTAGCTCTCCTCCGAGTCCCGCTGCGCGTCCGTGTCCTCGATGCGGAACACGAAAGTGCCCCCCGTGTGGCGGGCATAGGCCCAGTTGAAAAGGGCTGTGCGCACCATGCCGACGTGCGGTGTGCCCGTAGGTGAGGGGCAGAACCGAACGCGGACGGGAGTATCGGGGGTGACGGAAGGGATGGCGTCAGCGTTGAGCACGGCGGTATCGGCGGAGGAAGTCATAGTGACCCCATTCTAGGCCGCGGCCACGCAGCCTCGCCCGCGCGCCGTCGTCCGCTCCGCCCCTACCTGCGCACGACAGGATTGGAGAGGGTCCCGATCCCCTCGATTTCGACCTCGATGCGGTCGCCCTCCGTCACGAGGCCGACTCCGGCGGGCGTACCGGTCATGATGACATCACCAGGAAGCAGCGTGAAGGCTTGCGATACGGCGGAGATGAGCTCGCGCACGCCGAAGACCATGTCCGCCGTCGTGCCGTCCTGGACGACCTTGCCGTTGAGCCGCGTCACGAGGGAAAGGTCCTCGGGGTCGAGTTCCGTCTCGATCCAAGGTCCGAGCGGTGAGGACGTGTCGAAGGACTTTGCGCGCGCCCACTGGACGTCGGAGCGCTGCTTGTCCCGGGCCGTGAAGTCATTCCCCACGGTGTAGCCGAAGATCACTTCATCGGCCTTTTCGGCGGGCACGTCCTTGCAGATGCGGCCGATCACCACGCACAGCTCGCCCTCGTAGGAGACCTCCTCGGTCCACTCCGGAAGGATCACGGGGTCTCCGGGGCCTACGACCGCGGTGTTGGCGACAAGGAACATGGCGGGCTCGGTGGGCAGTTCGTTCCCGAGCTCCTTGGCGTGGTCCGCGTAGTTGCGCCCGATGCCCACGACCTTGCTGCGCGGGATGATCGGCGCCACGAGGCGGACGTCCTCGAGGCGATGGACCTGGCCCGTCGGCGTGAGGCCCTGGAAGAACGGATCGCCTTTGATGACCGCCACCTGTTCACTGCCGGGCTCGCCTTGGACGACGCCGTACAGAGGGGTCGAATCCGAGGCACCATCAATGACGAAACGGGCAATACGCATGGCCCCTACCCTATCGTGGGGCGCCGAGAGTTAGAGGAGTTCGTGGTCTACCGCGAAGAGGGTGACGGCGGCCCGGGAGGAGACTCCCGTCTTCTCATAGATGTGGCGTACGTGATGGTCAGCGGTGCTCGTCGAGATTGTCAGAGCAAGGGCAACCTCCTTCTTGGTCGCACCTCGGCAGAGGAGCCGCAGCACCTCCACTTCCCGCTCGGAAAGGCCTGCGGCATGGGCTCGCGGGCTATGCCCCCTGATGCCAGCGGCGGCCAAGACGGCGTCCACAGCATCGGGGTCCAGCTTCGTAGGAGCGAGCCGGGCAAGACCGTCTGCCGCCTGCTGGAGGGTGGCCACAGGGAGGCCACGAGCGCCGACGAGGTTCTCCTGGAACGCGTCGGCTGCCGCGAGGACGCGCGCTTCCCAGGGGATCTCGGAGGCCAGCGCACCTCGGTAGTAGCCCGATCCGTCGAGGCGTTCGTGATGCAGGCCCGCGAGCCTCGCGAGCGGTTCGAGCGCGGGTACACGCACCAGGATGCGTTCGCTGTAGTAGGGATGCAGCCTGAGGCGTTCCTCGACGAGCGGGCCGAGCCGCCGGTCATGGCTGCTGGGCCACCGGTCAGGGCTGCTGGGCACGCACACCCGCCCGAGATCCTGGGCAAGGCCAGCCAGCCGCAACCGCTCTGCGCACTCCGGGACGGCCGAGGCGGCGAGCGCGGCAACCGCGCGCGAGAATCCTGCCCTCTGGGGTTCCTTGAGATCGGCGAAGTCGGCGAAGACCGAGAGGACCTCCTCCACTCGCGCGAGCGGAATCTCGACGACCGGCGCCGGTTCACGCTGGAGAGCCGTCTCCCACGCCGTGTCCGTGCGCGCGGCCTCCAGCAGGCGCTCGAGCTGGGCGAGCGCCACGGCGGCGAGCCCCGGGTCATACGACCTGCCGGCCCGCTCAAGCAGGGTTGCCTTCACAGCTTCAGCTCCGGCCACCCGCGCGATCACTTCGACGTCACGTGCGATGGCGACCACGCGAGCGGCGAGTGGGATCGACTCACCCCTCAGGCCGTTGGGGAAGCCGCGTCCGTCCCACTGTTCGAAGGCCGCGCCCATCGCAAAGCGGACGCCGAGCGGCAGGTCGAGCCGAGAGGCGAGCATCTCGGCAGCCTCGCAATGTGCTCGCACCCCCGCTCTCAACCGGGCGGGGCCTCTGGCGAGAAAGGCCGCCCGAAGCGAAGCCTTCTGCGCTGCGGAGAGGCCCGCGCCAAGCGCCGGCATCACTGCCCGGAGGAAGGTGCCGGGAGGAGCACCCAGGACGGGAGCAATGGCGGAGCGCAGGGCAATGTCATTGCCGGCTAGCTGGGCCGACTCGAAGGCGTCCGCCGTGCATCCGAGGAAGCGGAGGAGGGCTGTGTAATAGGTCTCGGCCGCGACCTCGTCTGTACCGGCTGCGTCCGCCAGTTCGAGGGCGACGAGGCACGTTCTCAGGCCCTGTTCGAGAGGCTGTCCCATGCCGAGGTCGGTCGCGAGGGACAGCGCCGCGACGAATTCGGCGAGGCGCAGCGGGCGCGTCATGCATCGATGATGGACCGAGCAGGTGTCGCGGAATAGTGCCGATCCTGAATTGCCTGAGATAGCGCGTTCGCGCGATGCGCCATCACTCCGGCGGCCTCATTCTGAACATATGGAGACGACTCAGCACAGCCGACACCGCGTCATGCTCCTCCCCGGCAGCGTCCTTCCGGCGGCACCCGCCTACGAGGCTCTGCTCGGGTCCCTTGGCGACAACATTGAGGCAGTTGCGAAGGACCTCGAGGTGTACTCGTGGCCAACGCCTCCCCCCGACTACAGCCTCGACACCGAGATCGCCGGGATCCTACGCACCGCCGACGAGCATGGGTGGGAAACGTTCAACCTGGTGGGCTATTCCGGAGGGGGTGCATCGGCGCTGGCGTTCGCAGCGAAGCACCCCGCGCGCCTGGAAAGCCTTGCCTTGCTCGAGCCCGCGTGGGCGGGCAACTGGGGGTGGAGCGACCGGCACCGGGCGCTGTGGGAGAAGTACCGAGCCCTCGACGTCTTGCCGCCCGCCGAGTTCATGGCCGAATTCGTCAAACTCGGAGTCCGGCCCGGCGTCACCGCAGGCCTCCCCGTCGCCAAAGGCTCGGAACCACCATGGATGGCACTGAGGCCAGCCGGTATCCGGGCGTTCATCCGAACCTTCCAAACCTACGATCTCGACCGAGAAGCACTAGCCCGCTTCACCCAGCCGGTCTACTTCGCGCTGGGCGGCCTCTCGAACCCGGACGACTACGGCGAGATCGCCGAGAGGCTCTCGACGGTATTCCCGGACTTCCGGCTTGAGGTCTTCGCCGAACGCCACCACTTCGACCCACCGCACCGTGTGGAACCCGAGCGACTCGCCGCTTCGCTCCGCCGGCTCTGGGCAGATGCAGACAGGGCTGCCGCGGCCACGGCGTGACGTGCCACGGCGCGACCCGCCAAGGCGTGACCTGAAGGGCGGTGCGGACGACGACGGCGCGTCCCCAGCGTATGCCGGGAACGCGCCGTCGTGCGTTCTCAAGGCGCGGCCTGGCTCAAGGTGTAGCCTGCGCCGAACGTGCAGCCTGCGCTACGCATGCAGCCTGTGCTCAGGCGAGCCGGGTGAGCCAGCCGTGGAGGTCCTCGACCGTCCCGGTCTGGATGCCGAGGAGCTGCTCTCGGATGCTCATCGCTACTGACTCCGGGCCAGCGTCGGGCGAGACGAGGGAACCGTCAGCGGTCTTGAGCTCGCCGATCGGCGTGATGACGGCGGCGGTGCCGCACGCGAACACCTCTGCGAGCGTTCCGTCCGCGACAGACGCGCGCCACTCGTCGATCGTGATCTTCCGCTCCTCGACGGTGAGACCGCGGTCCGCCGCGAGTTGGAGGACCGAGTCGCGCGTCACGCCGTGCAGGATGTTGCCGTTGAGCGCAGGAGTGACCAGTCGACCGTCCGTGAACACGAAGAAGATGTTCATCCCACCGAGCTCTTCAACGGCGTTGTCGTTGAAGGGGTCGAGGAAGAGCACCTGCTTGCAGCCGTTGGCCTCGGCCTCGAGCTGTGCCGCGAGCGACGCCGCGTAGTTTCCACCGCACTTCGCCTCGCCGGTGCCGCCATGCCCCGCGCGGGCAAAGTGCTCCGACAGCCAGATCGAGACGGGCTTGAGCGCGCCGCCGAAATAGTTTCCGGCTGGCGAGGCGATAACACGGTACGAGACTTCGCGTGCCGGCCGAACCCCGAGGAAGGCCTCGGTCGCGATCATGAACGGGCGCAGGTAGAGGGCCTCACCCTCGCCGCTGGGCACCCATTCCTTGTCCACGGAGACAAGCTGGCGCAGGGACTCGACGAACAGCTCCGGTGGAAGCTCGGGCAGCGCCAGGCGCTTGGCAGAGCGATTGAACCGGTGGGCGTTGGCCTCGGCGCGAAACGTCCAGACGCTCCCGTCGGCATGGCGGTAGGCCTTGAGCCCCTCGAAGATCTCCTGACCGTAATGCAGGACGGCGGCGGCCGGATCCATGGCGATCGGCCCATACGGCTCGATCCGCGCCTGGTGCCACCCGCCCCGGCCCTCGGCGTCGATGCTCCAGTCGATCACTGCGGTGTGATCGGTGAAGTAGTTGCCGAAACCCGGATCCTCGAGGATCGCGGCACGCCTTTCAGCGGTCGTCGGGTTCTCGGTGAGCCGCTGCGCGAAGTCGACGCCGACGGCGTTCTGAGTCATGGTTCCTCCACATCATCCTGCGCCTTGGTCCCCGCTTGGCGCGTCCATCCCCCGGCGCGTGCCCGGCGAGATCAGGGCCTCGGGGCTGTCAGTGTCTACAGCTTACGCCTCAGACTTGGGCGGCAATCGCGTCGCCGATCTCCGTCGTCGAGCGCTGCTCCCCCGCTGTCCGGGACTCGACATCGGCCCGCACGGCGCCCTCGATCCGCGCCGCGGCCTCGCCCTGGCCCACATGATCGAGCAGGAGCGCGGCCGAGAGGATCGCGGCCGTCGGATCCGCCTTCTTCTGCCCTGCGATGTCAGGGGCGGAGCCGTGGACGGGCTCGAACATCGAGGGCGCCGTGCCATCGAGGTTGATGTTCCCGGATGCCGCCAGACCGATGCCGCCCGTGACCGCTCCCGCGAGGTCGGTGAGGATGTCGCCGAAGAGGTTGTCCGTGACGATGACGTCGAAGCGCGCCGGATCGGTCACGAGGAAGATCGTGGCTGCATCGACGTGCAGGTAGTCGTGCTGGACCTCGGGGAACTCTGCTGCCACGGCCTCCACGGTCCGCTTCCACAGGTGGCCCGCGTGAACGAGGACGTTGTGCTTGTGCACGAGGGTGACCTTCTTGCGGGCGCGCAAGGACGCGCGGCGGAACGCGTCCCGAACCACCCGCTCGACGCCGTAGGCAGTGTTGACCGACACCTCCGTCGCGATCTCATGGGGCGTGCCGGTGCGCATCGAGCCGCCGTTGCCCACATAGGGCCCCTCAGTGCCCTCACGCACCACGACGAAGTCGATCTTGCCAGGAGCGGCCAGCGGGCTTCCGACCCCCGTGTAGAGGCGCGACGGGCGGAGGTTGACGCAGTGGTCGAGCGTGAAGCGCAGCTTCAGGAGCAGCTCACGCTCGATGAGCCCAGAGGGGATCCTCGTGTCGCCCGGGGCGGCACCGATGGCACCGAAGAGGATCGCGTCGCGACCACGGATGTCGTCGAGGACGTCGGCCGGAAGGGTCTCCCCCGTGGAGAGCCAGTGCTGGGCGCCAAGGCTGTAATGCGTCTCCTTGACCTCGACGTCCGTCCCTTCGAGGGCCCGGTGGAGGACCTTGAGGGCCTCCGCGGTTACCTCGGGACCGATGCCGTCGCCGGGGATCACTGCTAGGTCGAGAGTCTGCGTCATGATCCCACGGTAGGAAGGGCATCCACATCTTGAACAACTCGTCTCAGATAACAAGACGCTGTCCTCACCGAGGAGGCTCAGAAGGCGGCCCGGGGCTAGCGATCGAGTAGAGGGCCCTACTGCTGCGCCGGCTCCTCGTACTTCGGGAAGATGGGGGCCGGCGCGGGCAGTCGCGTACCGGGTGCGATCCGAGTGGAGAGCGCTGCGAACTGCCGCGAATCCCCCTCGCCCTGGCCGAGAACGTCGAGCAGTTGCCCCGCCGACGCCGGCATGACCGGCTGGACGAGGATCGAGACAATGCGCAGGACCTCGAGCGTCACGTAGAGGACCGTGGCCATGCGCGCCGGATCCGTCTTGCGCAGCACCCAGGGGGCCTGCTCGGCAAAGTACGCGTTGGTGTCCCCGAGCACTCCCCAGATCGCTTCGAGGGCGCGGCTGAACTCCTGCTTCTCGAACGCTGCGCGCGCAGCATCAAGCAGGCTCCCCGCGGCGTCGAGCAGAGCGCGGTCGGCCTCCGTGAGTTCCCCCGGCTCCGGTACGACGCCGTCGAGGTTCTTCGCGACCATCGAGAGCGAGCGCTGCGCGAGGTTGCCGAGGTTGTTCGCGAGGTCGGCGTTCATGCGGCCGACGATCGCATCGTGGTTGTAGCTCCCGTCCGCGCCGAACGGCACTTCACGGAGCAGGAAGTAGCGCACCTGATCGAGCCCGTATTGGCTGATGAAATCCCGCGGCGCCACGACGTTGCCGAGCGACTTGGACATCTTGACGCCGTTGTTCTGCAGGAAGCCGTGGATCATCACAC
Source organism: Sinomonas terrae (assembly GCF_022539255.1). NCBI lineage: Bacteria > Bacillati > Actinomycetota > Actinomycetes > Micrococcales > Micrococcaceae > Sinomonas > Sinomonas terrae. The sequence goes on along the minus strand of NZ_JAKZBV010000001.1, from coordinate 1,692,581 downwards.
GCTTGGGCACCTCGATGCCGGCGCTCATGAGGAATGCCGGCCAGTAGACGGCGTGGAAGCGCGAGATGTCCTTGCCGATCACATGCACGTTCGCGGGCCAGTACCTCCGGAACGACTCGGAGTCGACGTCCGGGAAGCCGACGCCGGTGAGGTAGTTGGTGAGGGCGTCGACCCACACGTACATGACGTGGCCGGGCGCGTCGGGGACGGGGATGCCCCAGTCGAAGGTGGTCCGCGAGATCGAGAGGTCCTCGAGGCCGCGCTTCACGAACGAGATCACCTCGTTGAAGCGGTACTGCGGCGCGCCGAACTCGGGCTCGGCCTCGTAGAGCGCGAGCAGCTTCTCCTGGTACGCGGAGAGGCGGAAGAAGTAGCTCTCCTCGGCCGTCCATGTGACCTCGGTGTCTGTCTCCTTCGTGTACCGCACGCCGTCGCGGACGACGGTCTCGTCCTCGGTGTAGTACGCCTCGTCGCGCACCGAATACCAGCCCTCGTACTTGTCGAGGTAGATGTCCCCGTTCTCCTCCATCCGCTTCCAGATCGCCTGCGCTGACGCGTAGTGCTCCTGATCTGTGGTGCGGATGAAGCGGTCGTAGCTCACACCCAGGGCAGCGTGGGTCTCCTTGTAGAGCTCCGCGTTGCGGTCGACGAACTCCTTGGGTGTGATGCCTGCCTTCTGTGCAGACTGGGCGATCTTCAGGCCGTGCTCATCCGTGCCCGTCATGAAGAAGACGTCGTATCCGTCCAGCCGCTTGAAGCGCGCCATCGCATCGGCGGCGATGTACTCGTACGCGTGGCCGATGTGCGGCTCGCCGTTCGGATACGTGATGGCGGTGGTGATGTAGTAAGGGGTCTTCCCGGATGCGGACGTCACCCCTAAAAATTACCGGATCGGCGGGGCAGGCAGCGAATGCTGCGGGGCGGCGTCGTCCTGACGGAGACGGACGACGACGACTCCCGCACACAGCGCGGCGGCTCGCGGACCCAGCGCGGCGGCTCGCGGACCCAGCGCGGCGACTCCCGCACACAGCGCGGCGGGCCCCACCGTGGTGGGACCCGCCGTCGTGCTTGTCACTCGAGCAGTGCGGGAGGTCAGTCCTCGAGGTCGATCTCGCGCACCGCGGTCGCGCCGATCTCGCTCTTGACGGTCTCGAGCACGTTGGCCGGGATCTTCGAGTCGACGGTGAGGAGGGCCATCGCCTGGCCAGCCTGCTCGGCCCGCGCCACCTGCATGCCGGCGATGTTCACGCCGTTCATGCCGAGGATGTGGCCGATCGTGCCGATGACGCCGGGGCGGTCGGTGTAGCTCATGACCACGAGGTGCTCCGAGATGGGGATCTCGAGGTCGTAGCCGTTGATGCCCACGAGCTTCTGGATCTGCTTGGGGCCCGTGAGTGTCCCCGCGACGGAGACTTGGGTGCCGTCCGAGAGGAGGCCGCGGATCGTGAGGACGTTGCGGTAGTCCTCGGCCTCCGACGTCGTGAGGAGGCGAACCGCGACGCCCCGCTGCTCGGCGAGCACCGGCGCGTTGACGTACGAGACCTTCTCGGAGACGACATCCGTGAAGACGCCCTTGAGCGCAGCGAGCTCGAGGGACTTCACATCGAGCGATGCGATCTCCCCCGCGACCTCGACATCGATCTGCGTGACGGGCTCCTGGCTGAGCGCGGTGAAGATGCGGCCGAGCTTCTCGATGAGCGGGATGCCCGGGCGGACGTCCGGGGCGATGACGCCGCCGGCGACGTTGACGGCGTCGGGGACGAGCTCACCGGCGAGGGCAAGGCGCACCGACTTGGCGACCGAGATGCCCGCCTTCTCCTGGGCCTCGTCCGTCGAGGCGCCGAGGTGCGGAGTGACCACGACGTTCGGGTACTCGAAGAACGGGAGGTTGGTGCTCGGCTCCTTCTCGAAGACGTCGATCCCGGCTCCCGCGATCTGCCCTGCCTCGAGGGCCTTCGTCAGGGCATCCTCGTCAACGAGTCCGCCGCGGGCCACGTTGACGACGTACGCGGTCGACTTCATCTTCTCGAACGCGTCCGCGCCGAGCATGCCGACAGTTTCCGGCGTCTTCGGCATGTGGATCGTGATGAAGTCGCTCTGCGCGAGCAGCTCGTCGAGGGTCACGAGCTTGACGCCGAGCTGCGCGGCGCGCGCTGACGTGACATAGGGATCGAACGCGAGGACATTCATCTCGAAGGCCTGCATGCGAGCAGCGACGAGGGCGCCGATCCGACCGAGGCCGATGACGCCGAGCGTCTTGTCCAGGAGCTCCGTGCCGGCGTACTTGGACCGCTTCCACTCGCCGCCCTTGAGGGAGGAGTTGGCCGCCGGGATGTTGCGGGCGAGGCTCAGGATGTGCCCGCACGTGAGCTCGGCGGCGGAGACGATGTTCGAGGTCGGCGCGTTGACGACCATCACGCCTGCCTGCGTTGCCGACTTGATATCGACGTTGTCGAGGCCGACACCTGCGCGGGCGATGACCTTGAGCTTCTTGCCGGCGGCGATCGCCTCGGCGTCGAGCTTGGTGGCGGAACGGACCAGGATCGCGTCGACGTCCGCGATCGCCGGCAGGAGCTGGGAGCGATCGGCGCCGTCGGCGTGGCGGATCTCGAAGTCGGGGCCGAGGGCCTCAATGGTGGCGGGGGACAGTTCCTCGGCGAGGAGGACGACGGGCTTCTCGTTGGACACGGGCGGGGCCTCTCCGGTCGGTCAGGCGGGATGCTTCACGTTGGGTGGGTGGAGCGCGGTCTGGAGCTTATGAGGGACAGGTGTGAGCGGGAGCACTCTCCATGGCGTGACAGCCGAAGCGGCGGGCGCGATCCGCACCCGCCGCTTGGATGATGACTAGCGGGCCACGGAGCCCTCGGTGTAGTCGTCGTTCTGCTTGATCCACGAGAACAGCTTGCGCAGCTCGCGGCCCGTCGCTTCGATCGGGTGATCCTCGCCCTTCTTGCGCAGCTCGAGGAACTCCTTCCCGCCGTTCGCCTGATCGTCCATGAAGCGCTTCGCGAAGGTGCCGTCCTGGATGTCCTTGAGGACTTCCTTCATGTTCTCCTTCACGTGCGGGTCGATGACGCGCGGGCCGGAGACGTAGTCGCCGAACTCGGCGGTGTCCGAGACGCTCCAGCGCTGCTTGGCGATGCCGCCTTCGACCATGAGGTCGACGATGAGCTTGAGCTCGTGAAGCACCTCGAAGTACGCGATCTCCGGCTTGTAGCCGGCCTCGGTCAGCGTCTCGAAGCCGTACTGGATGAGCTGGGAAGCACCACCGCAGAGGACGGCCTGCTCGCCGAAGAGATCGGTCTCGGTCTCCTCGGTGAACGTGGTCTCGATGACGCCGGCACGCGTGCCGCCGATCGCCTTCGCGTAGGAGAGGGCGAGCTCCTTGGCCTTGCCCGACGGGTTCTGCTCGACGGCGATGAGGTCCGGGACCCCTCGGCCGGCCTCGAACTCGCGGCGGACGATGTGGCCGGGGCCCTTCGGGGCGACGAGCGCGACGTCGACGTCGGCCGGCGGCTGGATGAAGCCGTAGCGGATGTTGAAACCGTGGCCGAAGAAGAGGGCGTCGCCGGCCTTGAGGTGCTCGGCGATCGACTCGGCGTAGACCTTGGCCTGGACCTGGTCCGGGGTGAGGATCATGATGAGGTCGGCTTCCTCGGCAGCGTCGGCGACCGGGAGGACGCGGAGGCCCTCGGCCTCAGCCTTGGCCTTCGACCTCGAACCCTCGGCGAGGCCGACTCGGACGTCGACTCCGGAGTCGCGCAGGCTCAGGGCGTGCGCGTGCCCCTGGCTGCCGTAGCCGATGACGGCGACTTTGCGGCCCTGGATGATCGACAGGTCGGCGTCGTCGTCGTAGTAGAGGTGAGTCACTTGATATCTCCTTGGCTCTTCACTGGGAAACTTTTTTTCTTAACTTGCGCGCAGGGCTCGGTCGCTCATGGACCGCGAACCGCGGCCGATCGCGAGCGTCCCGGACTGGACGATCTCGCGGACGCCGAACGGCTCCAGGACGGTCAGCAGAGCCTCGAGCTTCTCGGTCGTGCCGGTCGCCTCCACGACGACCGCGTCGGTCGACACGTCCACGATCGACGCCCGGAACAGCTCGACCGCCTGGGTAACCTGGACCCGCGTCATCGAGTCCGCGCGGACCTTGATGAGCAGGTGGTCGCGGCGGACCGAGTTCTCGGGGAGCAGCTCCACGATCTTGATGACGTTCACGAGCTTGTTGAGCTGCTTGGTCACCTGCTCGAGGAGGTCACCCTCTGCATCGACGACCACTGTGATGCGCGAGATCCCGTCGACCTCCGTCGGGCCGACAGCGAGGGAATGGATGTTGAACGCACGGCGGGCGAAGAGGCCGGCGACGCGCGTCAGCACGCCCGGCTTGTCCTCAACCAGCACGGACAGGGTGTGGCGGGCCATGCCTCAGTCCTCCTCTTCCCACACCGGGGTGGAATTGCGGGCCACCTGAATCAGATCGTTGCTCACACCAGAGGGGACCATCGGCCACACCATGGCGTTCGGGCTCACGACGAAGTCGATGACCACGGGGCGGTCGTTGATCTCGAGGGCCTGCTTGATGACCTCGTCGATCTCGTCCTCGCGCTCGACTCGGAACGACTCGCAACCATAGGCTTCCCCGAGCTTGACGAAGTCAGGAATGCGGACGGTCTCGGCGCCCGTGTGGAGGTCGGTGTTCGAGTAGCGGCCGTCATAGAACAGCGTCTGCCATTGGCGCACCATGCCGAGGGACGAGTTGTTGATGACTGCGACCTTGATCGGGATGTTGTTGAGCGTGCAGGTCGCCAGCTCCTGATTCGTCATCTGGAAGCAGCCGTCGCCGTCGATCGCCCACACCGTGCGCTCCGGATTGCCGACCTTGGCGCCCATCGCCGCGGGAACCGAGTAGCCCATCGTGCCGAGCCCTGCGGAGTTCAGCCACGCGCGGGGACGCTCGTACTTGACGAACTGGGCGGCCCACATCTGGTGCTGCCCGACGCCAGCGACGTACACGCCCTCGGGCCCCGTGAGCTCGCCGATGCGCTGGATGATCTTCTGCGGCGAAAGCAGACCGTCCTCGGGCTCTGTCCAGCCGAGGGGGTAGTCCTCCTTGAGCTTGTTGAGGAACGCCCACCAAGGAGCGAGGTCGGTGCCGCCGTCCTTCTCCTGGATCGCGCGGACGGCCTCCGTGAGCTCGGGGATGATCTCCTTGACTGAGCCCACGATCGGGACATCAGCCGTGCGGTTCTTGGAGATCTCGGCCGGATCGATATCCGCGTGGATGACCTTGGCATTCGGGGCGAATGAGCTCAGCACCCCGGTCACGCGGTCATCGAACCGGGCACCGAGCGTGATGAGGAGGTCTGCCTGCTGGAGCGCGGTGACGGCCGAGACCGAACCGTGCATGCCGGGCATGCCGACGTGCTGGGAGTGCGAGTCCGGGAAAGCACCGCGCGCGGTGAGCGTCGTCACCACTGGGGCCCCGGTCGTCTCGGCCAGCTGCACGAGCTCGGTCGCGGCATTGGCCTTGACGACGCCGCCGCCCACGTAGAGGACCGGCTTGGCAGAGGCTGCGATGAGGCGGGCCGCCTCGCGCACCTGCTTGCTGTGGCCCCGAGTCACGGGACGGTAGCCCGGTAGATCGACCTTGGGCGGCCAGCTGAAAACCATCTTGGACTGCTGGGCGTCCTTCGTCACGTCCACGAGGACGGGGCCGGGGCGGCCTGTCGACGCGAGGTGGAAGGCCTCCGCGAGGGTGTGCGGAATGTCTTCTGCCCGGGTGACGAGGAACGAATGCTTGGTGATCGGCATGGTGATGCCGACGATGTCGGCTTCCTGGAACGCGTCGGAGCCGATGACGCCGCTCGCGACCTGACCGGTGATTGCGACGAGGGGAACGGAGTCCATGTGCGCGTCGGCGATCGCGGTCACCAGATTGGTGGCGCCCGGACCCGACGTAGCAATGCAGACGCCGACACGTCCCGTGACCATCGCATACCCTTGGGCAGCGTGGCCGGCGCCCTGCTCGTGGCGCACCAGGACGTGGTTGATCTTCGAAGCCATCAGAGGGTCGTAGGTCGGCAGGATCGCGCCGCCCGGAAGACCAAAGACATCGTCCACGCCAAGTTCCTCGAGCGAGCGGACGATTGCTTCAGATCCAGTCATCTCTGTAGGCTCAACGACGCGGTTGGGCCCCAGGACGGCAGAGGCAGAGTCGACAGAGTCGACAGAATCCGCGGCCTTGGCCGCAGACGGCTTCGAAGCCATCAGCGATGGGCTGATCGGCGTTCCTTTGCTCATCAGTCTCTTCCTTAGGATCTTCGTGGCGAAGGAGCTGTGCTCAGCTCAAATAAAAACAACCCCTGGAGCCTTCCGGCTCTCCGAGGGGTTGCGCGTGACAGAACGTTGCCAGTCGGGCTTCAGTAAGCCACGCGCTTGGCAAGGACGACGACATTGAGCACCATGTCGGTCGAAACGGTCTGCATGCCCACAGTCTTCACAATTCCTTGTGAGAGTGTCAATCTGCGACTTCGGCATCTCACTATTCGGACTGGCATCCAGCAAGTGAGACCGTGGCGCGGCCAGGCCCTCGGACCCGGCCGCACCACTGCGCCGCTCTCGGCGGCATGTTTTGTGCGGCCCTCGAAGGAAGGCCTCAGTTGAGGACTGCGCCCTCGCTGGCCGAGTGGACGAGCTTGGCGTACTTGGCCAGAACGCCCTTCGTGAACTGGGCAGGGAGCGGTTCCCAGCCCTCGCGGCGCGCCTCGAGCTCGCTCCCGTCGACGAGCAGTTCGAGCGTGCGGTTCGGGATGTCCACGCGGATCCGGTCTCCATTGCGCACAAAGGCGATCGGGCCGCCGTCGACCGCTTCCGGCGCGACGTGCCCAATGCACAGCCCCGTGGTGCCGCCCGAGAAGCGACCGTCGGTGAGGAGGAGCACGTCCTTCCCGAGACCGGCGCCCTTGATGGCGCCCGTGATCGCGAGCATCTCGCGCATGCCGGGGCCGCCCTTGGGCCCTTCGTAGCGGATGACGATGACGTCCCCCGCCTTGATCTCGCCGTTGTCGAGGGCGTCGAGCGCACCCTGCTCGCGCTCGAAGACGCGTGCGGACCCTTCGAACACCTGGGCGTCGAAGCCTGCGGTCTTCACGACTGCGCCTTCGGGAGCGAGCGAGCCGTGCAGCACGGACAGGCCACCGGTCTTGTGGATCGGGTTGTCCATCGCGCGGACGATCTTCCCATCGAGGTCCGGCGGTGCGATCTCCTCGAGGTTCTCGGCGACAGTCTTGCCGGTCACCGTGAGCGCGTCGCCGTGCAGGAGGCCCGCGTCCAGGAGGGCGCGCATGACGACGGGCACGCCGCCGACGCGGTCCAGGTCGTACATGACGTAGCGGCCGAACGGCTTGAGGTCGCCGAGGTGCGGGACCTTGTCGCCGATGCGGTTGAAGTCCTCGAGCTCGAGCTCGACCTCGGCCTCGCGGGCGATGGCGAGGAGGTGCAGGACGGAGTTCGTCGACCCGCCGAACGCCATGACCACGGCGATCGCGTTCTCGAACGCCTCGCGGGTCATGATGTCGCGCGAGGTGATCCCCTGCCGCAGGAGGTTGACGACGGCCTCGCCGGAGCGGTGAGCGAACATGTCGCGACGGCGGTCGGCCGAGGGCGGAGCCGCGGAACCGGGAAGCGACATGCCGAGAGCCTCGGCGGCGCTGGCCATCGTGTTCGCCGTGTACATGCCGCCGCACGCGCCCTCGCCCGGGCAGATGGCCCGCTCGATGCGGTCGAGGTCCCCCTTCGACATGCGGCCGGCCGCGCAGGCGCCCACTGCCTCGAAGGCGTCGATGAGGGTGACGTCCTTCTCCGTGCCGTCTTCGAGCTTGACCCAGCCGGGCATGATCGATCCCGCGTAGAGGAAGACGCTCGAGACATCGAGGCGGGCGGCGGCCATGAGCATTCCCGGGAGGGACTTGTCGCAGCCCGCGAGGAGGACCTGGCCGTCGATGCGCTCGGCCTGCATGACGGTTTCGACCGAGTCAGCGATGATCTCGCGCGACACCAGGGAGAAGTGCATGCCCTGATGGCCCATAGAGATGCCGTCGGAGACAGAAATGGTCCCGAACTGCATGGGGAAGCCGCCCGCCGCGTGGACGCCCTCCTTTGCTGCCTTCGCGAGGCGGTCGAGGGAGAGGTTGCAGGGGGTGATCTCGTTCCACGAGCTCGCAATACCGACCTGGGGTTTGGCAAAGTCCTCGTCGCCGAAGCCGACGGCGCGAAGCATGCCGCGGGCCGGGGCCGCGTGGATGCCGTCGGTCACGACGCGGCTGCGCGGCTTGATGTCGACGCCCTCGCGGGGCGCTGGAGAGGATTGGCTCTGCTCGGTCATGGGGAGAGTCTATGACCGCCGGGAGGCTCCTCCGGACCGCGGCAGCGCAGCTTCCGCGAAATTCCGCCAATGTTTCGTCCATAATGCGGACCCACGCCCGGATACTGGACACGTGCCTTCGAGGCTCACGGACCTGACGTAGGGGCGGGCAAAAACCGGCCTGCGTCCCCTCATCCCCGAACGTACCTGTCCGTAGACTGGGAGGCGCGGCGGCGAAAGGAGCAAGCGTGAGCAGCCAGCATCCGCCCTTCGACGGCGGAACGGGCCCCGCGCCATCAGACGCAGCACTCAAGGCGGCACTCCACCGCGTCTTCGACGGACAGATCCCCAATTACGGGTCGTACAACCTGGTGTGCGCTGCCGAAGCAGGCGGGATGCTCGACGGGCCCTTCGCAGGGACGCCGATGCCGCGAGGCGTCGTCCTGGGGTACCGCAGGCAGCCCATCGAACTCGTCATCGCGCCCTTCGACCGCCGGACGCTCGAGGCAGCCGGCCGGCCCTGGACCATCGACCTCACGAACCTCGCCTACGCGGCCGAGTCAGCACCTGGAGCGTTCGACGTCGGGACCAGCACCGGCCGCGAGTTCTCATTCACGGTGCGCTCCCTATGCCAGCTCGACAGCCCCGAGCAGACGACGACACCTCGAACCGTCGAACAGCAAGACGACGCAGACGACTTCACGGCATTCATGCGCCAGCTCTGCGCACTCTGACGACTCCCACACCAGACACTTGCCCTGAGGCCTTGCACGAGTCAGCCCGCGAAGTCGCGTAGGTTGGCAGAGCAATTCGATAAGACAGAGCAATTCGATAAGACATCGTCTGCTGAGACAGGGTCCAACGGGATCGGGTCCGCAGGAAGGACGTGGAATGGCTGCCAGGAAGCTTCTGCTCGCCTCGACCTTTGCGCTCGTCGCGCTCTGCTCGGGTGCCGCCCTTGCCGGCTGCTCGGCAGCGGGACCGCAGGCTGGCGCGAGCGGGAGCGCCACGACCGGCAGTGCGGCGCCGTCGCCGTCAAGCAGCCCGACGACGACGGCCAGTTCACCGGCGTCGTCAGCCCCGCCGTCGTCGTCCGCCTCGCCGTCCAGCGTGAGCGTTCCCATCGTGGCCCCGACCCTCCGATCGCTGCAGATCGACGGCCCAGGCTACGCGGGTGCGCTGACGCCCGAGGAGACCAAGGCGCGCGACACGATCTACCGGGTACTCCCTGTGCTGATGAATGAGACAGCCGCCAAATATGCCTCTCCCACCGGAGCTCGCGACGAGCTCGTGTCGCAAGGGCTCATCACTGCACGCATGGCGAGCTCCTTCGCCACCAGCTTCACGCCCGCGCAGAGCGAGGTCCACGCGACCGGCTTCACGGTGCAGACCACCGGAATGGAGTGCACCCTCCACACCACCGCCGGATCGGCGCTGCAGACGGGCCACGTCTTCTGCTACTTGAGCCGGCAGTACATGGGCCCGGACGGCGCACCCGTGACGGACAGCCGCTGGACAACGGCAGGCCAACCCGGTGCCATCGACCCGAACGAACTCGCGAACGCGAGCGTCACGATGGCCAACGAGGGTGGCGTCTGGAAGGTCGACGCCGTCCAGTTCGGGGCATGAGCACCCGCTCCACGCCGTCGAACCTGCTCCGCCTGATCCAGCCATCCGAAACCGACGTACGTACAAATGCGTATTCACGGGCTATTTGCTGGCGCCGGACAATCAATCAATAGCCGGACAATCAATAGAAGCTGACCGACGACACAACGGATATGCGCGAAGGGATCTGGCGAGGCGGGGTCGAAGGAAAGAGCTATGGAAACCAACAAGGAACTGGTGCGCCGCGCCTATGAGCTCTTCGAGGCCGGCAGGGTCGCGGAGGGGCTCATCCAGGGCGTCCATTCGTACCCCTACGATGCAGAGGCTCAGGAGACGTTCTGGGGCTGATCGAACCCAATGAGCGGGAGGGGCCGCTGAGTAGCGGCAGCGGCCCCTCCCTGACCGCAGAGGTGCCGATACACAAAAACCCTTCCTGATCCACCTAGCCGCGGATCAGGAAGGAGTTGGTAGCTCGGCAGCCAGCATCTTGATCGGGCGGTCAATCAATCCTAAAATGAGAAGCGACCCCCGCACAGGGAGCCAACGGATACGAGGAGGTTGGTTTCAGTGACGAGAATGACGCGGTGGCAGGACTGGGTCGCAGTCGCTGCCGGTCTGTACGCAGCATGGTCACCCATCTGGACCCCGCAGATCGGCAGGTCCATGCCGGTGCTGATGGTGTTGGGCGTCGTGCTGCTTTCAGTAGGGCTGATGAACCTTGCAGCTCCGGGAACGGCAGCAATGGAGTGGATCGAGGCCATCATCGGCGCCTTGCTGTTCATCTCCCCCTGGGTTCTCGGCTTCACCCCGAACCTGGCCGTTTCCTGGACAGCCTGGATCTGCGGCGGCATCGGAATCATCGTCGGGCTGTGGGCCGTCCAACCGGCCATGCGCCTGCACCACCGGGGCCACGCCCAGCCCTCGCACTAGAATCGGGCAGTCGGGTCGGGAGCAGCAGGGGTGCCCTGCCGCGCCCGACCCGCGCTCGAGGGCCCTTATTGTTCTGGCCAAGAAGGCGGCGGTTGTGGAGGAAGAAGGCAGGGCCCGGACCAGGATCCTCGATGCCGCGGAGCATCTGTTCGCGCAGCGGGGATTCGATGCGACGGCCACATCCGCCGTGGCGAAGGCGGCGCAGGTGCCGAAAGGGCTGTTGTTCTACTACTTCCCGACCAAGAAGGACATTCTCTCGGCACTGGTCGGCGAACGGCTCGGCTTCGACACGATCGACGTCGGGCCGCTGACCGCTCCAGGGGATCCGGTGCAATCGCTGCTCAATCTCAGCGAGAAGCTCTTCGAAGCCCAGGCCGCCTCAGCTGTGCTCCGGGTGATCCTCTGGCGCGAGGAACTCACGCACCCGGAGGTCAAAGCGAACCTCGCAGCTCACCGGCAGTCGCTGTACGCGGCGATCGAGCAGGTTCTCACCCGCAGCCTCTCCGGCTCCGAGATAGACCCCAAAGCGTTGCGTGCTGCCGCGCTGGCCTGGGTGGCCATGGTGACAACCAAGCCCCTGGAGGACCAGCTAAGAGGGTCCGGGGCCATGAAAGTCCGGGACCCGCGGGACGATCTGGCATCCGTGGCCGAATTGCTCTGCGCCGGGCTCCGGCGCGGGTCGGAAACACAAACCCAACCGGCCTAGTACCGGCCCATCCGGAATCCGAGGACTGACCCATCGCTACGGCAGCGGAACCGGCCGGGAGGAGGCAGGACAGCCCTCTTCGCCCGCGTGACGCCCTTGTTCAACCTCGGCGCTCCCTAGGCGAAAGGCAATCCGATGCCGCAGTCTGCACCCCCGCCGCGCCCGCCGCTCTCGGCTCTTTGGACTGACGGTCTCGGGCGTGCGAGCGTCCGTTCCGTCCAGGTACTCGCGGTCGCCGCCCTCATCGCCGCACTCCTGTGGGCCGTCACACGGGTCCCACTCGTGCTCGTCCCGGTCATGATCGCGGCCATCCTCGCCTCCGCGATCTCGCCCCTGGTCCGATGGCTTGCAGTCCGACGGTGGCCGCGGGCGCTGGCGGTCGCAGTCTCGTTCCTCGCGATCCTGGCCGTCTTCGGCGGCATCGTCACCGGCATCGTCTTCCTCGTACGCGCCCAGGCAGCAGAAATCGCGGACCGGTTCGCGAACGGAATCGCGCAGCTCCACTCATTCCTGAACAACGGGCCGTTCCGGATCAGCGACGCTCAGCTCAGCAGCCTCCGCGACTCGGTCCAAAGGGTCCTCTCAGACGGCAACGTCGCGGCGGAGGCCCTGACCGGAGCGCAGACCGTGACCGAGCTCTTCACCGCGACCGTGCTCCTCGTGGTCGTGCTCTTCTTCTTCCTCAAGGACGGCGCGAAGATCCGCGGCTTCCTGATCGGCTTCATGCCCAGAGCGCACCAGCCCACGGCCCGTCGGGCGGCGGAGAGCAGCGCCCGCGTGCTGGGCGGCTACGTCCGCGGGACTGCCATCGTGGCCGCGACCGACGCCGTCATCGTCGGCATCGCGCTCGTCATCCTCCATGTGCCTCTCCCTGCGCCGCTTGCCGTCTTCGTCTTCATCGGCGCGTTCATCCCGATCATCGGGGGCACCATCGCAGGGTCCCTCGCTGTGCTTGCCGCGCTCGTCTCGAACGGGCCCGTGGTCGCGCTCATCGTGCTCGGGGTCCTCATCGGCGTCAGCCAGCTTGAGCACCACCTGCTCCAGCCGCTGTTCATGGGCCGTGTGCTCAGAATCCATGGGCTCGCGATCGTCCTCTCCCTCGCGGCGGGCGCGTTGTTGGCTGGGATTGTCGGGGCCCTGCTCGCCGTGCCGACCATGGCCGTCGCATGGACGGTCATCAAGACCTGCACCGAAGGCGACGAGGCCGGGGGTGAGGAAGCACCAACACCCGACCGCGCCTAGGGGTGGCGGAAGTCATCCCTGTTGGGCCAGGTCGCCGAGGGTCACGCTCAGGTTCTGGGTGCTGCTGCCCCGTTGAACGGTGAGGCTGACGGTCTGCCCGGGGTTCTGCTTGCGGAGCGCGGCGAGGAGGTCGGTGACGTCGGTGACCTTGCTGCCGGCGAAGGCAGTGATGATGTCCCCAGCCTTGACCCCGGCCTTGTCGGCCGGACCTTGGGGGGCCACCTCGACGACGAGCGCGCCGGTGTTCGAGGGGAGCCCGAAGCGCTGGGCGATCTGCGCGGTGATGTCCGTGGGAACGATCCCGAGGGCCGCGTGCTTGACTTTGCCGGTTGCGAGCAGCTGGTCCGCCACCGACGTCACCGTGGCGGCAGGGGTGACGAATCCGATGGCGACCGCACCGGAGCTGGGCGGGAGGTAAGCCTCGGAGAGGCCTATGACGTCCCCGGCGGCGTCGGCCACGGCCCCGCCGGAGTTCCCCGGCGAGATGGGCGCGTCGGTCTGTAGGAGGTCGATGGCCCCTTGGGGAGATTCCTGGGAGGGCGGCATGTTGCGGTGGAGGCCGGAGACGATGCCTGCGGTGACGGTCTCGTCCAGGCCCAGCGGGCTGCCGATGACCACGGTCAGGGAGCCAACCTGGGGGTCTGCTCCAGCATACTTCGGCACGGGCAGGCCTGTACGGCTGGCCCGGAGCACGGCGACGTCGGCGACGTCGTCAACTCCTACGACGTTTGCCTGGGCCTGAGAGCCGTCGGCGAACTGGACCTGGACCGTCTTGTACGGGTGCTTCTGCTGGTCTTCGACGACGTGGGCGTCAGTGACGATCGTCCCGTCGCCGCGGTAGACGACCCCGCTGCCAAGCCCGATCGGCGTGCTGATCGTGACCACCGAGGGCTCGACCTCCTTGACCACCCCGGGGACCGCAGCCAGACCCGCACCAGAGGCCGAGGAGGAGGACGACGAGGAGGACGACGGCGCCGATCCCCCCGTCGGAGCGGCCGAACTGGCTGGAGACCCCGATGCCGGCGACGTGCCCGGTGAGGCCGGCTCGCCCGGTCCTGTGCAGGCCGCCACACCCGAAGCTGTGAAGGCAAGGATCAAGGCGCACCAGGCCCGCACTGCGGTTCGCTTTCCCATCGGGATCCTCCTCTGCTTCTTCTGCTTCCATACTTCTTCCGATGCCATGCTGGTTCCGATGCCATGCTGGTGCACGTCCTGTTCGCCCGGGCCCTCAGGCGTTGAGCCCTCCCCAGGCGGGCGGCTCGTCGGCGAGCCTTCGGGCGGCTTCGAGCATCGCGGCGTGCACGAACGCCTGGGGGAAGTTGCCGCGCAGTTGGCGCTGCTCGACGTCGTACTCCTCCGTGAACAGGCCGGGCGTCCCGCAGGCGTTCCGGTTACGTTCGAACCAGCGGGCGGCTTGGAGGGGCTCGTCGCTCTGGTGCAGTGCCATCGCGAGGTCGAAGCCGCAGAGGAGGAAAGCGCCCTCGGACTGGTCCAGGGGGCGGCGGTCCTGCCGGAACCGGTAGAGGTAGCCCTTGCGGGCGAGCTCGGCGTGGATGGCCTCCAAAGTGGCAACCGAGCGGGGGTCCTGCGGCGCTACGGCACCGCGCAGCACCGGGCGCAGGAGTGAGGCGTCCACTCTCGGGTCGCTCGGGGACCGCTGCCAGCGCACACTGGGGTGCAGGCACTCGCCAGTGACCTCGGCAATGAGCCCGTCGGCCTGAGATGACCAGAGGGCGGCCTGGCGTGTAGGGGCTTCCCGGCCGATCGCGCGCAGCCCGGCAGCGCAGATCAGCCGCGAATGCGCCCACCGCTCGGGATCCAGCTCCCACATCCCGGCGTCCGGCTCGCCGTGGCGCTGTGCGATGGCCTCGGCGGCGGCCTCGGCGGCCTTCCACTGGTCGAGATCAAGCCGGTCGTGCTGTGCGGCGGAAGCGAAGAGCAGGAGCGCTTCGCCGAACACGTCGAGCTGGAACTGCCCGTCGACCCAGTTGCCAGCCTTCCCGGACCCGCCCGGGTAGCCCGGCAGGCCGACGTCATGCTCGTCGGGGACGCGGCCGCCGTCGACTGTGTACGCCGGGCGCAGATCGGGACCGTCCTCCAGCAACCGCGCGGCGACGAACTGGACCGCATCGTCCAGAAGCGGGAACTCCTTGCAGGAGGCGACCGCGACCCCGGTGAAGCACTGGTCCCGGATCCACGCGTAGCGGTAGTCGTAGTTGCGCTTCTGCTCGGCCCGCTCCGGCAGTCCCATCGTCGCAGCCGAGACCATCGCCCCGCCGGCCCCGGTCATGCCGCGCAGGACGGCGTAGGACTGGCGTGCGTCGTCCGGGGCGATCGTGTTCCCGAAACGAGGGACCTCGCGGTGCCAGCCGTACTCGGTCGCACTCCAGGTCTCGTCGGGCTGGATCCGCTCGGACGGGAGCTCGGTGTCGGAGATCTCTAGGACCACGTCGTGGTGCCGGCCCTCCGGCAGGCGCACGGTGAACTCGACCGGTCCGCCGCCGTCATCGGCCTCATCCGCCCCGCTGAGGCGGATCCTGAGGGGGCCGCTGCGCGCGGTCCAGATCGCCCCGTCCCGGCGGAGCCGGCTCATCGCGTGGTGCCCGAAGCCGGCCCTCACGTCGACCACCACCCGCACCTCCGCAGGCCCCTTGGCCGCCCTGATGCGGCGCAGCAGGATTGCCCGGTGCGGGTCCCCGGGATAGGCGAGGGCCTCCCTGCACTCGACGATCCCGGCGGCTGTGATCCAGCGGCTGACCCAGATCAGCGTCCCGTCCTCGTAGCGGCCGCCCCAGACGAACCGGCGCTCCGCCGGCGTCACCGCGAAGCATCCCCGGCCCCCCAGCAGGGTCGAGAAGACCGCGTCGTCGTGCCACTTCGGCGCACACATCCAGACAATGTCGCCTCGGGGACCTAGGAGGGCCCCGCGCACCCCGTCCGCGAGCATCGCGTACTCCCTCAGCACATGCGGCGGGAAGTCCTCGGCATCCGAAGCAACCTCTTCGGCTGAAGCCATACAGACAGCGTAGTAGCAACAGTTGCGCAACCGCAATCACTTTCTAGGTCTGCAGCAGTTCAACGAGGGCCGTAGCGCCCGAGACCGCCACGCCTGTGCTCCTTTCCAGACGGCGGCGGGACGGAAGCGATCCCCAACCTCCCCGGGACCGGCCAGCGCGGTTCTTCCGGAAGCGGTTGGGGGGATCCGATAGAGGGTAGGACAGTTGCGCAGACGCAATTGTCGGCACAGGGCCTCTGGTGGGCATCAGCATTGGGAGGGAAGGGTCGATGGTAACGACGAGGGAGCGGGCCCGGAAGACGCCGGATCGTCTGGGATGGCGCGGCTGGCTCAAGGCGTTGGGCCCCGGCCTTGTGACGGGCTCGGCCGACGACGACCCCTCGGGTGTGGCGACCTACGCCCAGGCCGGGGCCCAGTTCGGGTTCGCGACTGTCTGGACGGCGCCGGTCGCCCTGCCGATGATGATCACAGTCCAGGAGATGTGCGACCGGACAGCCACCGCGACGGGGCAGACCCTCGGCCGGCTCGCCCGACGTCGCTTCGGCAGGGCCGGCAAGCTCGTGGTCGGACTCCTCCTGCTGTGCCTGCTCGTGGCCAACATCGTCAACCTCGGCGCTGACCTGATGGCCGTGGGCAAGGGCATGGAACTGCTCGGCGCGGGCCCGTCCCGGGTATGGGCACCGATTGCGGGACTGGGCCTGGCGGTGCTGCTGATGAGCGGCTCCTACAAACTGGTCTCGAGGGTCTTCGCCTGGCTCTGCCTGGCCCTGTTCGCCTACGTCGCAGTGATGCTCATCGCGGGCGTCCAATGGGGAGAGGTCCTCGCAGGGCTCACCTTCCAGCGGGTCCACCCCGGAGTTCAGTTCTGGGGCCTGATCGCCGCAGTCTTCGGCACCTCGATCTCCCCCTACCTGTTCTTCTGGGAGAGCGGGCAACGCATCGAGGAGATGCGCGCCCGCCCCGAGAACGGGGACGAGCCAGCCTCCGACACCCAGATCCCCGACTACAAGGCCATCCGCCGCCGGCGGCAGCAGCGCATCGACGTGGTGACCGGGATGGTGGTCTCCACTCTGGTCATGTTCGCCATCATCGTCGCCACCGGAGCCACGATCGGCCGCCACCCCACCGACATCAGCTCCGCCGCGGACGCGGCGAAGGCCCTCAAGCCCATCGCCGGGCCATTGGCGGGGGCCGTGTTCGCACTCGGGTTCATCGGCACCGGGCTACTCGGGGTCCCCGTCCTCGCATCCGCGGCCTGCATCGGCATCAGCGGCCTGACGGACAAGAACTGGGGCTTCGACCGCAGCCCCCGCAAAGCACCCCTCTTCTACGGCCTGCTCGTCGTGGGGCTGATCATCGGCACGGTCCTTTCGGCGATGTTCACCGACGCGATCGCCCTTCTGGTCTTCTCCGCAATGCTGAACGCGATAGCGGCGGCGCCGTTCGTCGTCGTCGTGCTCCTGATCGCCGGGAATCGGAAGATCATGGGCGAACGGGCTAACCGCGGGCTCTCCACGTCGATCGGGTGGGCCACCGCAGGCATCATGGCGGGAGCCGGAGTGCTGGCCGTCTGGTCCCAGATCTCTGGATGAGGCGAGCGCCTCCGGCATCCTGGGAAGCCGCGGCTGTGCCCATGGAAGGGTGTGGCCGCCGACGAGCCGTTGGACAGGGCTTGAGCTCCCGGCCGTGGATTCGAACCACGATTCCTGCATCCAGAGTGCAGTGTCCTGCCGTTGGACGAACCGGGATCGGGCGTCCTGGGACGCCTACAGGGCCGGTTCGGGGCGGGTCGGCCGGGTTTCGGCTGCCCGCCCGTCCCGGCTCATCCTGCTCGCTTGACCTCGATCTTCCTGTGGGCGGCCTGCGTCTGCTCCGGGACCGGGATGCGGACCTCGAGGACCCCGTCGGCATAGGTGGCCCGGATGTCCTGCTCGGTCGCGCCCTCGGGCAGGGGCAGGGCGCGGGAGAAGGACCCGTAGCGGAACTCCGAGCGGTAGCCGCCCTTCGCCTTCTCCTCGGTGCGCTCCTGCCGGTGGGCGCTGATCAGCAGGGAGTGGTCCTGGACGCTGATCTCCACGTCCTTCTCCGGGTCCACCCCGGGCAGCTCCGCCCGCACCACCAGGTCGTTGCCGTCGAGGAGTTCCTCGACCCTGATCGCCCCGGGCGTTCCCCGCTCGCCCTCGAAGAGCCGCTCGAGCACCTCGAACGGGCTGCGGCGCGCATCAAACCACTTGATCAACTCAGACATGCCTCGATCCTTTCTCTCTGGCAGAGGACCGCGGCCCGGGGCGGTGCCATGGGCTCTGCCCCGGGATGCGCAGGTCAGGCGTCGATCTCCTTCTTGGACCCGGATGCCTGGACGGCGATCTTGCGCGGCTTGGCCTCCTCGGCCACGGGCACGCGCAGGGTCAGGACCCCGTCCCGGTAGTCGGCTTGGATCTTCTCGGTGTCCAGGGCATCGCCCAGGATCAGCTCCCGGGTGAAGGCCCCCTGCGCCCGTTCGTCCGCGACGACCTCGGCCTGCTCCGGCCGACGGGTGCGGCGCTCGGCGCGCACCGTCAGGACATTGCGCTCGACTCCGAGGTCGATCGTCCCGGGGTCCACGCCGGGCAGGTCGAACTCGACCACGAATTCGCCATTCTGCCGCCACGCCTCCAAGGGCATCGCGGCGGGGAGCGCAGCATTGCCCAGCACCTGCCGGGTCAGCCGGTCGAGCTCCCGGAAGGGATCTGTTCGCATCAGCATCACTGGAACCTCCTCTTCAGAAGACTCTCTGCAATACCTATGTGTTGCCCGCTCATCAAATCTGCTCCTACGGACACAGATATTTTGACTCGTCCGACGATGGAGCGCAAGGCCCCCATGAACTCGCCGAGCAGTGCAATTCGGCGCGAGCGTTTCGGTTCTGCCGGGCGCGGCCCCTTCCCGTCGAGCGTCCGGCGACCGTTAGCAGGAGGACCCGGCAGGCGGCCAGGCGCGGGGGCATCAGGATTCACAGGGCGGAGGGCAGGCCGCAGCCGTTGCCGCCCCAGCCCAGCTGGCGCAGACCGGAGGCGAGGCCCCCGCCTCCGCACCGGACCGGGCCACGGACCCACCCGTCGCCACCGCCCAGCAGGGGCAGTTCACCGCATGGGGCACATCCGAGCAGGCAGCCCAGTCCGCGCTGCGCCGGGCCCTCCGCTCGGCGACAGCCGGGAACAGCCGGGGCAACGCGGAAGGGGACAGCCAGTCCAACGGCAAGGCGTCTCTGAAGTCTGGGAACGCGCAGTGACCCTCAGGCCGCCTCGCCGTCCTCGGCGAGCCGAAACGTCCTGAGATTCCGCGGCGGGCGACGCCTTGAGACGCAGCTCGAGGTAGCCGACGACGGCGACCATGGCGAGGGCGAGCAGGTTGGCACCATTGAAAGCGGGCTGGACGACGTCGATGAGGAGCGCTGCGGCTACGAGGATGACTTGGGCTGCACGAGTGTTCATGCACACCTATGTGTGCGGCAGGCTCGGCGTTATACACGGGACCTAGGGTGACCCGATCAGCACCCCTCGTTGCGGATGGCGGCACGGGTCCGCGACGAGCGCGACCCGATCCGGTTCACCGCCCCGGTCCGGTGGCGGCGGGCCTTCTGGTCCGCATGCACTCCAGAAGCGCCGGAGGCGGCGTGCTCCGCGCGACGGTGCACCAGCTCCTCCGGCAAGGCGAACACGTGCCGGGTCTCAGCCTTCTTCCTGGCCATGGCCTCCTCCTTCCAAGGGGTCCGATCGGGGCCGACACCTATGTGTGCGGCCAGGGCTCCAGGCGCGGTCGGGGTATCGAGGCCCACCTGGCTAATGCCCGCATCGTGGTCCTAGCGCCTAGGACAGGGATCTCGTCATTCCGCGGCTTCCGTCAGCCGCCAAGGGCGCGGTTCTGTCATCCAAGATGGTCCTCTTATCCTTGATCCACCGATCGGGTGTTGGGTCCGGCGGTCCTGTGCGGGCGGTGGATGATGGATGTTTCGGGCAGGGGTGGGGGCGCGGCCTCGCTGCCGGCGGTGTTCCACTTCTGGTGCTGTTCGGGGCCTCGCGGGGCCAGGCTGCGTCTTCCTAGGGCATGGACGGCGGGGCGTGGGCGGCGGTGAAGAGCTGTTCCCATGCGTTCTGCCAGGGCCAGTTCGCCGGCAGCCGCAGCCGGATCTTCCGGGCGCTGGCGGCGATCCGGGCCGGGAGGTTCACGAGCTTGCGGCGGATGGTCCCGGTCCTGGCTTTCGCGAAGGGGCCGGCGGCCAGGGTCCCGGCCGCGCGGGCGAGGTTGAAGGCCATCACCGCCGCGACGAGCCAGGCCGAGTTCGCCGCGAACTTCCCCGAGGGCAGGTGCGCCAGGGCGCTGTCCTTCAGGTCGGCGTGGACCTGCTCGATGACCGCATGGGCACGGTGCGTGGCATCGGCCGCGACAGTGCCCAGGTCCTGGGCGGGGACGGTGGTGAAGAAGGCGTGGTGCCGGTGCGTGTCGAACAGGGTCCCCTGCCCGTCGGGGGCCTTGGGGTTCAGGTCCGGGATGCGGCGCACGACGAGCCGCCCGGTGACCTGTTCGGCCTTCTTCCGCGAAGCGAAGGCGGTGAAGGGGACCTCGGCGACCTCCGCCCGGGAGATCCAGGTCCCGGCGGCCTGGTCGAAGACCGCATCGGTGTACTCGATCGCCGTCCAGGCCTCCGATGGGATGGCGGCGATGGCACGCTTAACTGCCGGGTCCAGGCGCACCGTGACCGAGACCTCGGCCCCTGCCGCGAGGGCGGCGGCGACGGTGGGGTGCCCGTAGAACGCCGAGTCGGCCCGGACCAGCGCCCTCCCCGGCGTCCCGGCGCGGCGCAGGGCGGAGAGGGCGTCGGCGACCAGCCGGGACGCCCCGCGCGGGGACGCCGCAGCGCCCTTGCGCAGCCGCTGGGCCAGGATCACCGGCGCGCTCTGGGCCGTGGTGGCGGTGGCCAGCAGGGCGTTGAGCCCGCGGACCCCGGAGTACCCGAAGCCAGCGCCCTGCTTGGCGTGGCCGTGGACCTCGATGATCGTGTCGTCGACGTCCACGAACACGAACTCCCCGACGGCCGGGGCGTCCAGCAGCGGGGCCCGCGCGGCGAGGTTCGCCAGGAAGCGGGCGGCGACCGCGTCGAGCTGGCGGACGTGGCCGAAGGCGAACGCGCGCAGGAAGGAGCCCAGGGTCGAGGGCGCGTAGCAGGCCTTGAAGAGCCTGCCCATCCCGCCGTGGCGCAGCAGGGCCATGT
This sequence comes from Sinomonas terrae, assembly GCF_022539255.1. Classification (NCBI taxonomy): domain Bacteria; kingdom Bacillati; phylum Actinomycetota; class Actinomycetes; order Micrococcales; family Micrococcaceae; genus Sinomonas; species Sinomonas terrae. Next base: position 1,671,466 of record NZ_JAKZBV010000001.1, on the reverse strand, counting down.
CATCGATCGAGTCCGCCCCGGCGACCATCCCGGCCACCAGCGAGGCGATCTTCAGGCCCGCGTTCGCGCCCTTGTCCGTCGGCACGCTCAGATGCGCGTCGGTCAGGGCCCGGAGCCCTGCGGCCTCGGCCAGGCGCATCACCGGCAGCAGGCCTGCCGCGGAGACGAGGTTCGGCTCGTCGAAGGACACCGCCACCGCGGCCTGACTGTGGGAAACTTGCACCTACGAGATGCCCTCTCATCCTCAGGGAACTGGTTCTGTCGCAAGTCCAATTCTCCCCGGGATGGCGGGCATATTGCCCTTAATTACGCCACGCCGCCACGAACCCCATCGGTGGATCAAGGCTTATCCGCGGCTGTTGCCAAAGGGCTGGGCAACGCTCCGCCAACGAGGTGGTCTTCTACGGCAACGAAGTGGCAAGTCTGCTGATCAGCGGGATGGCGCCTCTCAGGGGAGCGGTGTGCCCAAGGAGCAGGAGGCAGAATTGCAGAAAGGGGCAATTGCTGAGAACGGAGGTTCACTCGAGGATGAACGGCTCTGTCGCTGATCCCGTACGCAGGGACCTGCTGCGGATGGCGGCCGACTTCGGCCGGATCGTCACTGGTGCCAAGGCCGCCTTCGAATTCGGACTGCCTGCCGCCGGGGTCTGCTCGACCGGCACCGCCCTCGGGGAGGGCTCCTGCTGCGGCGGGACCCCGGCACCGGTCTCCATCGGGTTCCCCACCGGGCTGCTCCACGGGCGCAGCGGCGAGCCCGTCGCCCCGTGAGCGCCGTCGCGATCCGGGGGATGGAGGCCGAGGACTGGCCTGCCGTCGAGCGGATCTGGGCCGAGGGCATCGCCACCGGCAACGCCACGTTCGAGGCCGAGCCGCCCTCCTGGGAGTACTTCGACGCCACCCGCCGCCCCGACCTCCGCCTCGTCGCCACCGGGGACGACGGCGTGCTCGGGTGGGTCGCGGCGTCCCCGGTCTCATCCCGGCCCGTCTACGCCGGAGTCGTCGAGAACTCCCTCTACGTCTCCGGAACCGCACGCGGCCAGGGCATCGGCCGGGCCCTCCTGGAGGCATTCATCAGCCGGTGCCACGCGAACGGGGTCTGGACCATCCAGTCCACCGTCTTCCCCGAGAACACCGCCTCCCTCGCCCTCCACGAGGCCCTCGGCTTCACCCGCGTCGGGACCCGCCGACGGATCGGCCTCATGCCCCACGGACCCCACGCGGGGCTCTGGCGGGACACCATCCTGCTCGAGCACCGCCACGACAGACCCGATGCCCCGCCGCCCCGATGAGGGCCGATTCTCCCGGCCCTCTCCGCGGTCTGAGCCGCCTCATGGCTGCACCATCGGTTCGGTGCTCTGGCGCACCGAGCGGCGATCGTGGCGCCGAGGTGTTCGCAGCCTCAATCTGACTGGTCGGACGGCCAGGCCTGCCGGCACTGCTGCGCGCGGGACTCACGTCTCCCCCATCTGCTGACGCGTCCTACAGTCTTCGAAAGGTCGGCAGGGAGCAAGCCGCGTCCCATGAGGAGGGGATGATGCGTGCCGTTCCTCATCCGCCCTGCGACCGGCACGTTCCCGTCCGCACACATGGGGACCATGACGACGAAGACTTGCCCCGAGTCGGGCAGTGCGGTGGCCTCCGCCACGGAAACCGAACCTGACTCCGCGACCCCGCCAGCATGGACCCTGACCCCGGCGGAGTTCGCCGCCACGAAGGAGCGCGCTGCGAAGATCAACGCCCCCGCCGCCAAGCGCGGCTTCACCGGCCGCATCGAAGTCACCGGCACCGAGCGGGAGGTGACCGAGACGGACGCCACCGGGCTGGAACGGACCCGCACCGTCGTCGACGTCCGGATCGCCGGGGAAGCCCCCTGCTACAACGGCTGGACCTTCCTCGCCGCCGTCGACGCCGTCGAGACCGAGGACGGGCACGACTTCGTGCTCCGCTCCGCACCCGGCACCGAGGACAGCGGGGTGGACCGCTCGGCACTGCAGGCCGGGCACTGCGGGCACTGCAACACCACCCGCGCCAACCGCCGGCGCACCTACCTCGTCCGGAACACCGACACCGGAGAGACCGTGCAGGTCGGCTCGACCTGCATCAAGGACTTCACCGGGTGGGCCGACAAGCCCGTGTTCTACAGCGAAGACGATCTCGCCGCCGAACTCGACGGGTTCATCGGCGGGCTCGGCCGAAGCTCCGAGGCGTACTCCCCCGCGACCGTCGTCCCGTCGCCCGGGCGATCAGCCGCAGCCACGGCTGGGTCTCCGCCTCCGCCGCCTACGACCGCCCCTCCACCCGCACCCTCGTCTCCGCCTACCTCTTCGGCAACACCCCCGCCGACGTCGAGCTGCGCCGCGAGGCCGCCGCCCCGGAGATCCCCTCGGCCAGCGAGAAGGTCAAGGAGATCATCCACGCCCTGCTGGAGGGACTCGAGGGCGACGGCGACTACGTCACCAACCTCAAGGCCCTCCTGCGTGCCCGCTACACAGAAGGCCAGCACCTGGGCATCGTCGTCTCCGCCGTCGCGGCCTACGAGCGGATGGTCGGCGACCTGGTCCGCAAGGAGGTCCAGGCGAAGGCCCAGGCCGAATCCGAATACGCGGGCACGGTCGGGGAGAAGACCGAGGTCACCGGGAAGGTGGCTCGCCTCCAGCCCGTCGAGAACACCTTCGGGTACACGACCACCACCTCGATGCTCGTCATCATCGAGGCCGGGACGACCGTGGCGAAGATGTTCACCGCCGCCGCCTGGGCGTTCGGCATCGAGCGGGGCGACGAGATCACGGTGGCGGGCACCGTGAAGGCCCACGAGGAGTACAACGGGGTCAAGCAGACCGCCCTGGCCCGCCCCAAGCTCGTCTCCCGGACGGCGAGCTCTGTGGGGCTGGTGGCTGTCTGAGCCCAGCCGTCCTGGTTCCAGTTCCTAGGGGTATGCTTCGCGGCATCGGCGCTCCTTGGAATGGAAGACGGATGACCCCTTTGACTGCCTCCGACAAGCCCGATCCCGACCCGGACGCCGTATCCCAGCCCGAGGGCCGCCGGGTCGCTGAGGTCCTCGGCAACGAGCGTCTTACCGCCATGGCGGGCGCTGTGCTGCTGGTGCTGTTCGCGGTCGAGATCGTCACCGTGGTCGCGCTTCGGGCCCTGATGCCAATGCACTTCTTCGTCGGGGTCCTCCTGACCGGACCGGTGGCAGTCAAGACGGCCAGCACAGGGTGGCGGTTCCTGCGCTACTACACCCGCAGCCCGGCCTACCGGCGCAAGGGGCCGCCCCGTCCGCTGCAGCGGACTCTCGCGCCGCTGCTGGTCGCATCCACCCTGGCTGTCATCGTCAGCGGCCTCGCTCTTGCCGCTGCCGGCCCAGCACCGATGGTCCTCCTCCAGGTCCACGCGATCAGCTTCCTGGTCTGGCTGGCGACCGTCATCGTCCACGCCGCCGCGTATCTCCCGCGGGTGCCGAAGTCGATCCGCGAGGACTGGTCGCACCGACCCTCCGCGCCCGTTCCAGGCCGAACAGCGCGTGTGGCATCGAATGGTCTGGCGTTGGCCGCAGCCGGGACCGCCGCCGTCCTCCTGCTCCCCACTGCTGCACCTTGGGCCGGCTGGATCACCCAGAGCGTCTCCGGGTTCGGCATCCTGGCCGTCGTCCTGATCGTGACCGCCGTCGTCGTCGTGACGGTGCGGCGGCTCCGCCGGCGGGCATAGGCAGGGGTCCAAGCAGGCTCACGCCGACGACGGACGGCCCCTTCAGGGAAGGCCCGCGCGTCCGATGGGAAGGTCGCGGTAAGCCGGCCGCCGTCCTCCGCACACATGAGTTGGCATGAGCACGAAGATTCCACTCCGGATACATCCTCGCCCCCCGAACCGACCCGTTCGAGTTCTCCCGCCGCCTGCGTCAGGCGATGGACCCTGTCCGGGACCGCCTCGACGCGGCCCTCGCAGGTCGGCTCATCGCCGAGCGCATCGACCGCAGCATCCTCGCAGGAGGGCCCCGCACCGGGGACGCCCCCGTGCAGGCCTTCCTGGAGTGAACGAAGGAGCAGGACTTGATGAAGGAGACCGAGCGCGGCCACGACCCCCACCGGTTCGAGGCCTCCATCGGCGACGACCCGGAAACCGGCAGGCTCCACCTGCTCGTCTTCGCCGACAACCCCCAGTACGAGAACACGCTCGACGACATGGAGGGCGTCGAGGAGTACGGCTACTGGAACAACACCGACCGCCCCGACGGCCTCTCCGAGGCCGAGTGGGACGCCCGCCGGGAGGCGTGGGACCGGGTTATGCCCAGCGGCGTCCCGGTCGAGCACATGCTGGCCTTCACTCTCCGGGGGAAGTACAGCCCCAGAATGCTCAGCCTCATCTCCGACCGGTCACCCCTCGTGCCCGAGCTCGCCCCGACGCCGGTAGAGCGGGCCCGGAATCTCATCGTCAACCAAGCCGTCAAGACCCTCTGCCAGGGCCTGTCCGGTGACGAGGTCGTAGGGAGCGTCTTCCGCTGGCTGCGGCAGCTCGGCCGCTACTCCCGCGTCGTCGGGGATGAGCTCGCCCAGCACCTCCCGATCCTGGACTGGGGCGCGGCGTTCGCCGAGGCGCCTCCCCCGGGCCGGAGGCCAGCAAGGTGCTCGACGCCGAGGCGGCACGACTGATCGAGGCTGCCGGGCTCTCTACGCATGGGGAGTAGCGTGACCCCAGCCGACCGCCACCGCTTCGGCTCCCATACTGAAGGCATCACCCTCGACCTGCGATGGCGTCCTCCCGCCGCTCCCTTGAAGGAGAGGCTCAGATCGCTGGCACGCCGGGCTATCATCGGCGGACCCGACCCCTACTCCCCCAACGAGATGGTCCCCCAGACCGGCTTCGACGCCGCCGTCGACCTGCTCAGGGATGGCGACGCGGACGGGCCTGCCCTGGCGTTCGACCGCCTCGGCTACGACTGCCGGCTCGGCATGGTCTGATGGCCGGGTACGTGCACCGGTCAGAGCGCGAACGGAACGCGTCCGCGACACGGACCGCGCAGCTGGCCGAGCTCGAGGAGTACCTCATCACCAAAACTGCAGCTGACGTGCTCGCACACCGGGAATGGTGGAGGCCGGCGTTCCCGGCTGCACCTGCGGCGGCCAGTACTCCGGCTACCCCACTATGCCCGTCGAACACGCCCGTCACCTCGCGGAGAAGATCGTGCCGGAGATCATCGCCGGGATCCTGGGGCAGTCCTCCCCCGGGCTGCCGGAACGGGTCCCCGCTCAGGCCTGACAGCCGCCGAATGCGCCCGCCCGATGTCTTCAGGTGTCGGTGCGGACGGAGGCGGGCATGGCCGATTCGGCGAGTGCCTTGACCGACCGCGGCGTGTAGCGCCCGGCGACCCAGTCGGAGGCGGTACGTTCGGCAGCGGCCCACGCGGCCTGTTCGAGCTCGCGCTGGGGGTCTGGGCGCATCGGTGTCGCTTCCACGTCCCCCTCCCGTCTGCGAAAGCTGGCGCGCCCACACCGGACTAGGGACAAGCCGGCGGGGCGCGAGACCAGCATGACATGCATGGCCGACAGGTTCGGGTCTACTTCGACGCGCATCCGCCTGCGGCTACCGGTGGCGGTACGGCAGGTCGGACCCCACATGAGGCAGCCCTGGAAGCAGCGGCGGCGCGGCCACGGCTTGCGGGTGGGCGTACGGAAGCGGCCCAGCAGCCGTCGTGGACTGCCACGGCGTGTAAGCCGTGCCCGAGGCAGCCGCAGGGGGCGCGGTCAGGGCAGCCACGACGATCCCCAGCGCCAGCACGAGCAGGATCGCCCAGCAGACCGCGGACAGCAGCAGCTCCCCGCTCAGGGACACTCTCATCGCCGCCGACCGCTGGGGGTTTGCCCGCTTGCGCTGCGGCAAAGGAAGACGGATGCTATGGCGGGTCGGAGCCGAGGACGGGAAGAAAACACCGCTCCTCGGGTGCCCGTGAGCTAACCGCATGTGCATGAGTTCCTCCTCTCATCGAGAAGGTCCCCGCCACGCCAACCGCGGCCCCACCACGCGGCCCAACCGCCGTCCCATGCCAGGACGGCGCAGCGCGGGTGCGGGAACCGTTGTCAAACATCCCCCAAACCCATATTTAGCGCGAGTGCCCGCCTCCATCAAGGGCATGGGGCAGTCACCCGGCAGAGGGGTGGAGGAGTTGTTTTCGCCTCAGGGCGGCCACTGAAAAGGCGGCAATGTCGTAGCCGCTGCCTTCCCTTCCCGCATCAGTCCCAGCGCATGATGGCGGCCGCCACAACCTCGGGGCTGTTGAAGATCAGGAAGTGGGTTTCACCCTCGGAATGTGTCGTCCGCCGCGTAATTCCTCACTCGTAGGTCGGTTCTCGCCACGGATTTCCCCACCTTGAGCGGTGGTTCGCCACGGAATTCCCATGGGGATGACGTCACGCGCCGCCGGTGCCTTGTCCGAGAGCCTTGCCTCGGGTCCGATGGTCGGGCCGGAGGCGGGGTTCGTGGTTTGGCGCGTAGGAGTGTGGCAGCGATGGATCTGATCGAACTGTTCATGCACTGGGACGCGGGCCGCTCGAAGAGCGAGCTGGCAGTGTCGTTGGGCATGGACCGCAAGACTGTGGCGAAGTACCTTGCCCCGGCCGAGGCCGAGGGCCTGTCCCCGGGGCTCGGGCTGAACGCCGAGGAGTGGCGGGACATGGTCGCGGGCTGGTTCCCGACGGTGGTGGACGGGAGGCTGCGGCAGGTCTCCTGGCCGGAGTTCGACGCCCGCATCGAGTGGGTCAGGGAGCAGCTGGAGGCCGGGGTCGCCGGGGCCGTGGTCCACCAGCGCCTCGTGGACGAGCACGGGGTGAACGCCTCGCAGCGCTCGTTCTACCGCTGGCTGGCCGCGACCCTGCCCGATGCCGGGCGGGCGGGGCGGAAGCCCACGGTGCTCAAGCCCCCGTCCGCGCCGGGAGAGCTCGGCGAGGTCGACTATGGCATGCTCGGGCACTGGCGCGACCCGGAGACCGGCAGGGGCCACCGGGTGTGGGCGTTCGTGCTCACGCTGCCGTTCTCGAAGCTGCCCTTCGTCTATCCCACGACCCGGATGGACCAGACGGTGTGGACGAACGCGCACGTGGCCGCGTTCGAGCTCTTCGAGGGCGTCCCGCGCCGGATCACCTCGGACAACCTCAAGGCCGGGGTCATCAGGCCCGACCTCTACGACCCCAAGCTCAACCGGGCCTACGCCGAGCTGGCCGAGCACTACGGGACCCTGCTGGACCCGGCCAGGGGGAACAGGCCCAAGGACAAGCCGCACGTGGAGCGGATGGTCCAGTACGTGCGCGGCTCGTTCTGGGCCGGCAGGTCCTTCACCTCGATGGCGCAGATGCGCGCCGAGGCCGTGCGGTGGTGCCGCGACGTCGCCGGGGCCCACAAGCCCAGGGCCCTGGCCGGGCAGACGTCCTGGGAGGTCCTGGCCGCGGTGGAGCGCCCGGCCCTGGTCCCGCTGCCGCCCCGCAGGCTCGAGCCCGCCGAGTGGCGCACCGCCATGGTCGGATCGGACTGCCACGCCTCGGTCAAGGGGGTGCTCTACTCGGTGCCCTACCAGCTCGTCGGGACCCGCCTGGACGTGCGGCTGAGCGGCACGACGGTCGAGTTCCACCTCGACGGGGCGATCGCGAAGGTCCACCCCAGGATCGCCAAGGGACGCCAGACCGACCTGTCCGACTACCCGCCCGCGGCCGCAGGGTTCTTCACCCGGGACGCGGCATGGTGCCGGGAGAATTCTTCCCTGATCGGCCCTGCCGCCGCGGCCCTGGTCGAGGGGCTGCTGGAGGAGCCGGCGGTGCACCGGATCCGCGCCGCGCAGGGCATCATCCGCCTCGCCGGCACCCACCGCCCCGAGGCGGTGGAGACCGCCTGCGCCGCGGCGATCGCGGCCGGGGACCCGACCCTGAAGACCGTCCGGGGCCTCCTGACCGCAGGCGTGACCGTCCTGCCCGTGCGCTCCAACGGCGACAACGGCGCCGGCGCCTACCTCCGCGGCCCCGGCGCCTTCACCGCCAGCTGAACCCCGCAGACGCGAACGCATGCCCCCGGCCGGCGTGCCGGCCGGGGGCGCGCGCCCATCACGACGAAGAGGAGAACCACCATGACCACCACGCCCAGCACCGCCCCGGCCCTTCCAAGCCCCGCGGGAGCCGACCGCACCCAGCTCGCCGCCTCCCTGCGCACCCTGCGCCTCTCCGGGATGCTCGACTCCCTCGAGAACCGGCTCGCCCAAGCCGCCGAGGGCCAGCTCGGGTTCCTGGACTTCCTCCAGGCCCTGTGCCTGGACGAGATCAACCGCCGCGACTCCGCGGCATTGGAGCGGCGCACCAGGGCCGCGAAGTTCGAATCCGACGGCAGGATCGAGAACTTCGACTTCACCGCCGACCCCGGCATCCCCGCCGCCCGGATCCGCGACCTCGCCAACGCCGAATGGGTCCGCACCGGCCAGCACGTGATCATCAGCGGCGCCGTCGGCTCCGGCAAGACCCACATCGCCACCGCGTTCGGGCACCAGGCCATCCGGGCCGGGCACACCGTCCGGTTCGCCGCCACCTCCCGGGTCCTGGCCGACCTCGCCGGCGGGCACGCGGACGGGAGCTGGGCCCATCGCCTGCGCGCCTACACCAAGCCCGACCTGCTGATCCTGGACGACTTCGCGATGCGCGAGTTCACCCCGGCCCAGGGCGACGACCTCTACGAGATCGTCAACGAGCGCCCCGCCCGCTCCATCGTCGTCACCACCAACCGGGCACCCCAGGAGTGGTACCCCCTGTTCCCGAACCAGGTCGTCGCCGAGTCCCTCCTGGACCGGCTCGTCAACAACGCCTACCAGATCACCATCCAGGCCGGCTCCTACCGGGCGCGGCGACGACCCGCCACGCACTGACCCAGAACAGGACAGAAACGCCTGCCCTAAACAGGCGCCGCCAAAGCCGTCAGCGAGGCACTCTCAGGGCTCCCTGCTCACGCCGTCGTCCGGCTACCATCGCATCAGGCACTGGGGAATTCCGTGGCGAAAGCCCTGGGGAATTCCGTGGCGGTCGACACGGAATGACGTTCCAGGTCTCAGACACAAGCCTGACCACCACGCAGGTGCGCACAGAGGCCCTCAAGCAGGGCGTCCTGGCGTACGTTTTCTCCACGGTCATCCTCGCCGCGACGATCAACCTCGTCATCGGCCTCGCCACCCAGGGCGGCTGACTTCCCGTCGGAGGGTGCGGGCTCGCCGCTGAGGGTTGGACCCCGCTACTGGCCCAAATGACGAGTCCGCACCCGATCTACATCATCCACAGTCATTGTCGGAACACACGGGGCCAAAGACCCTTGGCCGACGCCTAGGGGATGCGCAGGTCCGTGATCGGGGTGAAGCGGACGCCCCTCTCGGGCTTGCCGAGGTGCCCTCCGCCGAGCCCGAGCGTCACCCTGCCCGGCGCGGGCCGGGCGAACGCCGCCGACCAGCTGCTCAACCGCTCTCCCCCGCCGCCGCTCCCCTGAATCAGCCGCGCGAACGACCCGTCCGCGAGCTGCAGCGCCGGCCTGTCGTGGATCGCCCCGCTCTGGAAGCCGACGAGGACGGTGTTGACGCGGACGAACTCGTCCCAGATCTCGTAGCTGAGCACGTAGCCGTGCACGATGCCGCCCTCGGGGGCGGCGACCCGGAACTCGTGCCGCTCGGGCAGGAGCACCTGCTCGAGTGCCGGCTCCGGTCTGTCCCGATAATGCCAGCCATCAAGGTTCCGGTTCATTTATTGCTGCCTGTCAGTCTCTTGGGGGCAGGGTCTCGAGGGAAGCGTACTTGGAGACTGCCCGGGCTCGAGTCGTGACTCCCCCGCTCCCCGCGGTCTCCTGCTCATGGAGGTGGCTGTAGAGCGTGGACCGGGACCAGCCGATCGCCTTGGCGACCTCCTTTGCCGAGGCGTTCTGGGCGAGCATGCTCTTGGCGGTGGCCAGCTTGGCTGCGATCGTCTTCGGGTCCGGGCCCTTGCGGCTGAACTGGACCCACGTGCTCGGGCGGCTGCCATTCCGGCCTTGGTCCGCTCGGAGTTCAGCTGCCGCTCGTGCTCGGCGAGGACGGCCATGAAGTTCAGGATGAGCCGCCCGTTCGGGGTGTCGGGGTCGATCTGCTCGACCAGGGAGCGGAGCTTGACTCCCTTCTCCTGCAGGAGCTCCACGGTGGCGACCATGTCGGCCACGCTGTGCCCGAGCCGATCTATGCGCCAGACGAGGAGTTCGTCCCCTGGCCGCAGGTACTATCGCGAACGGTCAACCCGTCAGATCCGTCTCTTGGCGGCCGAGGCGCCGAACACGTGGCCATGATCACCACCTTTGTCGGCAGCGAGCCGGCCTCTGTCGTCTTCAAACGCCTCGAGCACGAATGCCGCATCCACCTGCCACGAAAACAGGTTTGTGGCCGCCAGGAGCCCATCCTATGTGGGGCCGGTCACTCACGGGACCAGTCCCGCGGAGACTCGAAGTACGGACACCGGCTGCGTGCGAAGGGGGACGACTGGAGGAGGGACGGGAGGCTCACCAGTGGTGGGCGACCTCGATGACGAGCCTCGATCCGGTGCGGGGCCCGTCGAGTACGACGACCCGGAAGGGCAGGCAGGCCCTGACGCCGAGGCCAAAGTCGGTGTAGCCCTCGTAGCTGCCGGCCCAGGCGATCTGCCGGAAGGCCTGGAAGCCGGTGACGTCGGCGAGCCGGCCGGGGTCTGCGGGCGAGTATGTCGGCGTTCCGTTCGCCGCATAGGAGGGCGCGGTGACCGTGACCTGCAGCCTCGCGCCTCCGGCGACGGAGACGGTGCGCCCGTTTCCGGGCTCGACGACGTCGTCGACGTAGCGCACGCTGTACCCGGCCACCTTGCCGCTGAGGTCCACGACCATGCGGTCGAAGCACTCGTGCGCGCCCGCTCGGACGCCGGCCACGGCTGCCGCCGAGAGTGCGGGGTCCGTCTTGGGAAGGGAGCCCCAGGCGATGCCGCAGGATGGGGCTGCGGTGCCGGGTGCGGCAGCTGTCGCTGGCGGGGCAATGGCCAGTGCGAGCAGGGCGGCGCCGAGCGCCGCCGCGATTCTTCTCATTGTCGGCTTCAGAGGTGCGATCCGGATGGATGCTGGCATCGTAGAGAGTCCGGGGACCCCGAGGGAATGCCTTCCTCGGATTGCTCCCCAACCGTAAGGGACATCGCGGGCAAGCGTCGGAAAGCGCCTCCGGCGGTAACGTTTCGGGCAGCGCCAGGGACGTCCAAGGAGCGTCCCGGCACGCTGCGGTCAAGGGCCATCATCATTGGGGTGGCGAGTACCGGGACGCTGGACGTAGCCTCCCGGCGGGGTCGGGACGGAAGCGGTCGGTGGCCGAACGCACAGGCTGCCTGCCCGGAGCGCCAACTCCGCTATCGGGGCAGCGGCCGGGCTCGCACCAATCGCTGCTGCGGTGCCCGCGTGGACTCGCGACGGACGAGCCCGACGGGATCGCACATGACGGGTCCCGCTTCCGGGCGGAGTGCCGGCACAGCGCGCCCCACATTCAGGAGGCAGGGCCATCGGGCAGACCCTGCGCTGCTGCCGCGGGCGCGGGCGCGAGAGGAGGGTTCCCGGCACGTTCCCGCCCGGCCCAGCGTGATCCCGCCGAAGGGCCTGGGGGCAGCCGACCAGGGTCCGCTTGCTGCCGGGGCTCCCCCTCAGAGGGGGTGGATCTTCTGCTCCTGCGGGCCCTTCCGGCCTTGGCCGACCTCGTACTGGACCTTCTAGCCCTCCACGAGGCCGCGGAAGCCGCTCGCGTCGATCTGGGAGTAGTGGGCGAAGAGGTCCGCCGACCCGTCGTCGGGGGCGATGAAGCCGTCGCCCTTCTCAGAGTCGAACCGCTTCACGGTGCCCGTGGCATCGGTGCTGCCTTCTCCGCCGGCGCCGTGGCCGCGCTCGAGGCGGATACGCCGGACCCTCCGGGCACATCCCCTGCGCTGGCGCTTCCTCGCCACCGCCAGGACCAGGACCAGGGCCGGGCAGGTCCTCGCGGGCAGGCATAGACAGGCGAGACTTCGATATTGGCAGCCAGCCGTGGATTCGACATGTCCAATGGGGTGGTAGCGTTCGCAGTGCGCGCATCCGGACTCCGGCTGGACATCCCCCATGCACGGCCGGAGGAACGCGCGCCCGAGGCGTCCGTCGGTCCGCCCCCGCCGAAGCGGACTGAGGGCCGGACGGGCGCCTCGGAAACGAGCATGACGAACGCGCCGGCGTCCCGGGTTCGGGGCGCCGGCGCAGGGTAGGAGGACAGTGTGAGGACAGAGGCGCAGGCCAGACGTCCCGGGACTGCCGCCGGGGCCCGCCAGCGGATCCTTGACGCCTCCTTCGACCTCTTCGCCCGCAGGGGGATCCGCGACGTAGGGGTCGATGAGCTCATCGGGCGCTCCGGCGTGGCCAAGGCGACCTTCTACAGGCACTTCCGCACCAAGGACGACCTCGCCCTGGCCTGCCTGCACCGCTGGTACGAGGAGCGCAGCGCCGCGATCGAGGCAGCCCTCGCCCGACACCGGGACGCTGACCAGCCGGCCCTGCTGGCCGTGTTCGACGTCTTCGACGAGTGGTTCCGCCTGGGCAACGTCGAGGTCAGCTCCTTCCTGCACGTGCTGATGGAGATGGGACCGGAGCATCCTCTGGGCAGGGCGAGCATGGACTACCTCGCCCGCACGCGGGACCAGCTCGCCGGCCTGGCCCGCGACGCCGGGCTCCAGGACCCCGAAGGGTTCGCCTGGTCCTGCCACATCCTCCTGAAGGGCTCGATCGTCGCATCCGCCGAGGGCGATACCCTGGCCGCCGGGCGAGCCCGCCGCATGGCCGCGCTCCTGGTCGCCGACTCCCGCCTGCGTGCGGCCATGCCCGCGGGAATGGCCTGACCCCCTCCAGGACCGCAGCGGGCAGGCCCCGATTCTCGGCCGTGGCAGAGCCGCGATCCCGCACACCCTCCCTGCCCCGGCCCGGGCAGGGGCCCTCCGCTGTCTTGCGGCACCCGCCGCGAGCTGGCTCCCAAGGAGCAGGACGATGACCGGCTGCACCAGTGAGGACACCCAGGCCCGGCTCACCCGCCGGGCCATCGACCATGCCGGGCTGAGCGCCGGGGAGGTCTGGGTGAACTACTTCGGGCTCACCGGCACCGTCGGCGAGTTCGAGGTCGACGCCTACCTCAACGGCCTGCTGGCCTTGCCTGCGATCCAGCGCGACCTCCTCTCCCACGCCGTGAACGAGCTCCTCCAGGGAACGCCCGGGGCGCTCAGGGCGCCCTACAGCCGAACCCCCGGGGGAGAATGTCCTCCCACCTGGCGCGAGGGACCCGAGGACGGATGAGCCGCCGGGCCGCAGACGCGGGCGGACACCGAACCTGAGACCGGTGTGTGAGAGGGGTCAGGCGGCAACGACGTGGCTGCCCTCATGATCCGGGGCATCCCGGTCTGGCCCTGAGAGGGCCGTCCCGGGTCGGGTTCTGGGGCCGGCCCCGGTCCGGGGTCGCGGGGCGGCTGTCGCACGTGGAGGGAGCCAGCCGAGTGAGGGGGGGTCTACGCACTCTCACCTGCTGGTGTACATGTGCAGAAGTCCCTCTGAATGGAGTCGGTGCGCCTCAGGCCTCGCAGTGAGCAGCAGGGGGCATCGCCGTCGGCCCCGGAGGTCGTTCATATCATTGGGGTCACCTCGGGCGGGTCGGCCTGCGCGGGAGGCGCGAGGACGGGTGCCGGGGCGGCCGCGGACCCCGCCGTCGGGGCGAGGGCAGGCTTGATGTTCTGGTTGACGTGGAAGAAGTTGTCGGGGTCGTACTTGGCCTTGATCCGGGACAGGCGGGCGTAGTTGGCCGCGTAGTTCTCGGCGATGCGCGCCTGGTCGTCGGCATCCTGGAAGTTGATGTAGCCGCCCCGCTCCGAGTATTCGTGCAGGGCGGCCCAGTAGTCCCGCACGCTGGCGATGTTCCTCGCGTTGTCCGCAGCGTCGGGCCACTGCCCGGCGATCACCGGCGCGAACCTGACGTTCCGGTACGGGAAGGCCGTCCCGTCCGGCGCGACGCGGTGGACGGCGCCGTCGATCGGGTAGAAGTGGTTGGCCGAGTGGACCGTGGGGATGTCCGGGGCGTGCTCGACGGCGACGCGGAGGGCGTCGTCGCTGAGTGCCTTCAGGAAGTCGGCCTTCCAGTACCCCTGGAGCCCCGGGACCCCGTTGAGCTCGTCGAACATGATGTTCAGCGCGGGGTACGGAAGAGGTGCGAACATCGAGCCCAGCACAGGCCCGGCCTCGACGATGGGCTGCCAGTGCGCCGGAGCGGCGTCAATGTCCCCGGTCCACATGCCGGCGACGACGGCGACGGGCCTGCCGTGCCATTCCTCGGGCAGGAACGGGACGGGCGGGCCCTGGTGGAACCCGAAGAACGCGCCCATCTCCTCCGGCTCGGCGGCGAGCCAGTCGCGGTACACCGATCCCACCTGGACCCCGAGGGCGGCATCGAAGAGGACGATGCCCACGTGGACCATGTCCACCGGGTGGAGCCGGAACTCGAAGGAGGTCACGACCCCGAAGTTCCCGCTGCCGCCGCGCAGCGCCCAGAAGAGGTCCACGTTCTCGGCATTGCTTGCCTTGACGAACGTCCCGTCGGCCAGGACGACGTCGGCGGAGACCAGGTTGTCGCACGCGAGGCCGTACTTGCGTGCCAGATACCCTATCCCGCCGCCGAGGGTGAGCCCGGCGACCCCGGTGGAGCCGATGATGCCGCCCGTGCTCGCGAGGCCGAAGGCATGGGTGGCGTGGTTGTAGTCCGCCCACGTGGCCCCGGCCCCGGCCACGGCCGTCCGCTCGACCGGGTCGACCCGGACCGCGCGCAGGGCCGAGAAGTCCAGGACAAGCCCGTCCTCGACCGTGCCGAAGCCGGGGGCGCTGTGCGCCCCGCCACGGAGGGCGACGTCGATCCCGAGCCCCCGGGCGAAGCGGACGGCCGCCATGACGTCGGCGACCTGGGACACGCGAAGGATTGCAGCGGGACGGCGGTCGACCATTCCGTTGAAGACGCGACGCGCCGAGTCGTACTCGGGATCGCCTTCCTCGATGACCTGCCCGCGAACCTGCTCGCGCAGGACATCGAAACGTTCGGTAGCCATGACGGACTCCAGATTGCTCAGCGCGAGACCAGATGGCAGGCCGACCCGGTGCCCAGCTCAGGGCGCGCCCAATGACACCTTCGGTCTACGCGGGAGTGCGCAGGAGGTCAAGCACAGGGGTCTCGGTCCTTCAGTCCTGAGATCAGGCCTGTTCTCTTCTTGACATCGGCCCGGACCCTGCATGGATGCCCGGGCTCCCGACCGGTCGTGGCCGGCCTGACCCAGCGGGGGCGCGCCACGATTGGGCGCTCTGGCACCCCGAGGGCTCGGAGGCCGTCGGAGCCGGTCCGGAGCAAGGGCGGCCTCCTCGACCAGGCCCAGCATGCTTCCGGGCGGCGGGTGATTCTGTCGATTCAAGGCGAGGACCACTTTGGCAATCCAGGCCAGGACCACCTGATTGCGCGGGGGCGATCACGATGGGGACGACAACGGCGGCCCGGGCGACGGCGACGGCAACCGGTAGCACCCGTCCCTTGGCGGCCCTCGCCGCAGCCTTGGCCCTGTTGCTGCTCTCGGGCTGCGCCGTCCCGGCGCTGCCCGCCGCCGCCCCGGCCACGAGTCCGAGGGCGGCAAAGTCCCTTCTCCTGGTTCCGTACGGGGCCGCGCCCGCGGGATGGGCGAGCTTGGAGCTTCCCGACCGGACCGCGGTGCTCTCGCTCCCGCCTGGGGCGCGGCCCGTGCAAGGCGACCCGGGGAGCCTCTCCGCGCAGGTCACCTCCCCGGCGGCGACCTCGTGGCCTACTTTAACTCGACGCCTCAGCAGGGCGGGGAGACGCTGGCCGGCTGGGCGGGATTCCGCCTCGCCCACCTCGCGGAGGAGAACGGCGGACCCGCCACCGCCCTAGGCGCCCTGACCGGGATGGCCTTCCGCGACGGCACCGGCTCGTGCGTCGGGGACACCTACCTCACCCGCACCTCCCGCCGGTACCGTGAGATCGCCTGCCTCGTCCAGGGTACGCTCGGCGGCGGCTTCAGAACTTGTCGGGAGAGTCGATGGACTCCCCTACGGTGATCTCGGGGGCCCTGTTGGGATCTCCGCCGTCCGAGCCAATGAACTCCCTCATCTCGGGGGTACCGAAGAAGCCCTGGAACGCGTCCGCGGACTCCCATTCGTCGTTGACGAGGACGAAGCCGTCCCCGAGGGCGAAACGGTGGCTCAGGGCCCCATTCTCCTTGCCCTGCTTTGCAATCCTGCGGTAGTCGTCGGCTCTATCCTCGAGCGACTTCCTGAAGGCTCCCGTGTCCCCGAAGACCTTGACCGCGACGATGACAGACATGGCGATTGACCTCCTGCTGCTTAAGAGACCGCTGCCGATGGTAGGAACCCGTGTGGAGGCCCGCAATAGCGCAGCGCCCCCTCATCGAAGGACAACAGAGATGTTGAGCCAGACGTGAGTGTGCAGGGCAGACGCCCCTGCACCCTCGCGAGCCGGTCCAGTCAGGGCCCGACGGAAACCCGCTGAACCGCACAGGGATTATGGAGAGATCGATGACCCGGAAGGATTTCTCTCACCATCCGCCAGACCCGCCCGCCCTGGAACCTCGACGTGGTCACCATCGACCCCGAAGCAGTGCCGTGGAGAGCTCGGAACCTCGTTCGCGCTCGACCTCGAGGCCCCGGAGACGACGAGCCAGCTCTCCGCTGCGCAGCACATCATCGCCGGGATCAACGCGGGCTTCTTCGTCTTCCGCACGGCTGCCGGCGCCCCCGGCGACCTGGCCGGCCGCTGCGGCCTTGCCCGCAGCGGTCGGGCTCTCCGGAGACTGGGCCGCACACGGAGTTCGGCGTGTACCTGAAGCTGACCGATGTCGCCATGCCGATGATGCTGACAGGCCTCAACGCCCGGGATGCCAAGGCGGGAACCGCTCTGGCCAACCCCTGGTCGACTCGTATCGGAGCCAGCATCCGGCTGCGGCTCGACCGCGCCGTATCGCGCGCAACGGACCGGTGATGGAGGGTCTTCGCGTCCTGACCGCTCTAGACCCGCGGTATCTGACCGCGCTGGCGGCCGGGCGTCGCCCTGGTGTGGGCGACGAGAGTGGAACTCCGGTTCCTTGACTCTTCAGAAGAGGCCTACTCGGGTATCGCGCCGACGATTCCCGGGACGTACCTTGATCTCATCGGGGCAGGAACGCGTCGGAGCGGAAGACCGGCTGGGGAACACCGCATCATTCCAGGGCCGTCCGCGCTGCAGCGCGCGCTGGCCCATTCTTGCAGGCGAATCGAGGCAGCCATGCCCACCATCGAAGAGTCCGTCGTCATCGCCGCGCCACCGGAGCGCGTGTATGACTACCTGCTCGACCCAGCCAGCTTCGCGCAGTTCAGCGGAAGCATCATCTACGCCGAACTCGAAGGCGAGGGGCCCGTCCGGACCGGATCCCGCATCAGGGGAGCGACCAAGGTGCTCGGGCGCACCGTCGAATGGGTGGTCGAGTACACCGACCTCGACCGGCCCAACAAGCTCGCGACCCGCTCCGTGGAGGGCCGGATCGAGCTGTCCACCGCGTACATGATGGCGCCCCAGGGCGAGGGGACCCACCTGACCTACCGCCTCGAGACAGCGGCCGGGCTCGGCGGCATGTTCGGCAAGCTCGCCGACGCCCTCGTGAACAAGGTCTACGAGCGCCAGGTCCGCGCCGACCTCGCCACCCTCGCCGAGATCCTCACCGAGCACTGACCGGACGGCATCGACCTCAACGAGCCACTGCCCCCGGTGACGACCGTCTCGGAGGTGGCCAGAGCCAAGGCCACTGTCAACGGCCAGTTGGTTTTCCCCGTGGACGGCCAGTTGTTCTCCCCGGTGGCGGCCATCTTTCCTCCCCACGTATGGCCAGTTGATTCCCCGGTTCGGGTTTGGACTGTCTGTCGGGTCAGCGGAAGGGCGTCACCCCCTTGCCGGAGGCGGCTTGGGCGAGGCGGTAGGACTCGCCCTTGGTCTCGACCCGGTGGGCGTGGTGCATGAACCTGTCCACCGTCGCGGTCGCGATGGTCTTGGGCATGATCTCGTCGAATCCGGCCGGGGCGAGGTTCGAGCTGACCGCCATCGCCCGGCGCTCGTAGGCGGCGTCCACGAGGCGGTAGAACCCCTCGGCGGCGTCTGGGGAGACCGGGAGCAGGCCTATGTCGTCCACGATGATCAGATCGCTGCGCACGACCCTGGTCAGGGCCCGGGCGATGGAGTCGTCGGCGCGGTGCTTGCGCACCAGGGCGCCGAGATCCTCGATCCCGAACCAGGACACGATCATCCCGGCCTCGACTGCCGCGTGGCCGAGCGCCTCGCAGAAGTGCGACTTCCCAGTCCCCGACGGCCCGTAGATCGCGAGATTCTCCCGCCGGCGGACCCATTCGAGGGACTTGAGTGCTTCCTGGGTCGGGCGCGGGATCGGGGAGAGCTCCTCGTCCCAGTCGCCGAAGGTCTTCCCTGCCGGGAAGCCGGCGGATTTGCGGCGGGTGATCAGGTTGGCGCGGTCGCGGCCGGCGACTTCCTCCGCGAGCAGGACCCGCACGAGCTCGGCCGGGTCCCAGCGCTGGGCCTTCGCCGTGGGGATCAGGTTCGTGAGCGCCTTGCGCATGTGGGGCAGCTTCAGCCGGCGGGTCAGCTCCAGGGCCTCGGCCAGCGGGTCGCCGTGGGCGCGGGCGACCACGGTCTGCATCGTTGTGATCGTCACCGGCCCTCCTCCTCGCCCGTCATGTCGGCGGCGGCGGGCTCTGAGCCATCGAGGCGGCCCCAGCCGCCCGTGCCCGGCTGGAGGGAATGGGCCTCGGAGGCCCGGGAGGGCTCCACGTGGGCGAGCCCGGCCTGGTAGCCCAGGATCGAGACCAGGTCCCTGTCGGCGAACCTGCCCGTCGTCGCGGCCGTGCCCAGGGCCCGGTCGACCTGGTCGGTGCCGTAGAGCTTGGCGAACGCGACGGCCTCGGCCATCTTCGCCCGGATCCGCCTGGCTCCCGCGGCGGCGGCCTCGACCAGCCACGCCTTGGCACCCGCGCCGAGCATCAGGAACGCTGCCTCCTCCGGGGTGGTCGCCCTGGGCTGGCGGTCCGCGGCCTCATCCGCCCGGGGCGGGTAGTGCGCGTCGTCCAGGACTGGGGTCCCGGGACGCCCGGTCGCATGCCGGGCCACCTCGCGGGCCTCCCCGCGCTCGGCCACGGAGGTGACGATGACCTCCTCGCCCGCCTCGCGCACCCAGACCCTGGTGTTGGCCAGCTCGTGCGGGACCGAGTACCGGACCCCGTTCATCGACACGGTCGCGTCCCAGTTCACCCGGCGGGTGGTCCCGAACACCACCGTGAACGGCGCCTTCGGAAGCAGATGCAGCCGCTCCCGCTCCGCAGCGAGCATCGCCGCCGGCGCCTGCCGTGTCTCCCGGTGCGGGCGGGCGTTGACCTCGTCGCAGAAATCGTGGCACGCCTTCTCCAACTGCCCGAAGGTGCGGTACTCCTCGAGCAGGTTCGCCGCCGTGGGCACCAGATCCGCCTTCGAGATCCGCACCGTGGACTCCGAGCCGCCCTTGGACTGCGGGTCGGCGGGAACGCAGGTGCGCACGGTCATCCCGTAGTGGCGGCCCATCTCCACGATCTGCGGGTTGCGCACCGCGACCCTGGCGATGTGGTCGGCGGTCACGGTGCGCTCGTTGTCGGTCAGCGCGAACGCCGGGACCCCGCCCATCCTGCGCAGCGTGGCATCCATGCACGCCACGACCGTCGGCAGGCTCTTGTCCCAGATCGGGATCACGACGCGGAACCGCGACCACGCCAGCCACGCGCACCACAGCAGCGTCGCCCGGCCCCCGATCCTCGGCCCCCATCCGTAGTCCCACTGCAGCCACAGCCCAGGCTCGACGATCCAGGGGCGGAACACGCGCCGCCGCCCCGCCGCGAACTGCGCCTTGGCCTCCGCGACCGTGCGCCTCGTGGTCCTCTCCGCGCCGGTGAACCCCATCGCGACCAGCCGCTCATGGACCACATCCGCCCGGACCCGGCCTCCCGAGCGCTCGACGAGTTCTTCGATCTTCGGCAGGAACCCGTCGATCGGCCTGGCCCGCTGCCCCTTCTCGCGATCCGGCCCTCCGGCAGCCCGCAGCTTCACATACCTGGCCACCGTGTGATGGTCACACCCCGCGAGCTCCGCTGCGGCACGGTAGCTGCCGGTGAGGTCATACGCCTCAAGAATCTCCATGATCTCCTCGTTGCTCTTCATCCGCGATCATCACCACGACCGGCGGAAGGAATCCCGCACCCGGGGAGAACAACTGGCCGTGGACGGGGAGAAAGAACTGGCCGTCAGCGGGGAACTATCTGGCCGCCAATGGGGAGAATCTCATGGCCGCTGACAGGCCACCGCCTGAACCAGCGCAGCTGGCCCGGGCTGTCTTGGGGTCTGTCTGCGTACCCGAGGTGACGGGACGCGTTCGGGACCTGACAACCAGAGGAGAGGAGATGAGCAGTGATGGCAGACGCATACGCCTCTGGGAGGTGGCATGTCCAGCCAGGCAAGGAAGAGGAGTTCATCGCCCGGTGGAGGGAGTTCCTCGAGTGGACCCAGCAGCATCACCCGGCGATGGTCGACTCCAGCCTTCTGCAGGAGGTGACGACTTCCACGGAGTTCGTGTCGTTCTCCGAGTGGAAGGACGCCGAGTCGCGGGACCAATGGAAGCGCGACCCGGGGTTCGCCGAGAAGATCGGCGCGTGCCGGGAGCTGTGCGAGCGCATGGTCGGGAAGGACTACGCGCGCGTAGTCCGCATCCCATGACCCGATGCCGGAGGGAGACGGCCTCTTGACGGCTAAGAGACCGTCGTCTCCTGAGGTCCGGGCGCTTTCCCGGCGCCACCGAGCTCGAAGCGGCGGATGGGCTAGTAGACCTCGACGTCGGACCCGAAGAACACCAGGTGGTTCCAGTCGTCGGGGACAGGCTGTACAGGCCGCACTCGCAGCGCTTCGAGCCATTGGACCAGCTGGCTGGGGCAGTCCAGGTCGAAGGCCGCACCGCTACCCCTGCCAGCCGCGGCGAACTCTGCCCTGACCTCCTCGGGACGGCAGACGACCGCCTTCCACCGAGCCCGGCCGGTGCGCCTGGCACACCGGACCTCGAACCAGAGCCGCTCCCCCGGAGCCAGCTCCCGGGCAGCCTTTTCGATGCGGTCCCGCTGGCCTTCTGCTCCCTGCCTGTCGATCAAGTCAATCCTCCCTAGCCCGATTCAATCACCCACGCGGGCGAAGGCCTCGATCCGAGTGGCCCCGTGCATGGCCAGGCCGGCCGTGGCGGACCATCCGGTACGCAGAAGTGCGTATTCCACGACGCAGGTCGGGGACGTATTTTCAGTACACAGGGAGGGGCATTCGCGATGACATCGATGGCGCGAACAGCAGGCGCCCTTCTTCTCGCGCTCCTGCTCACAGGATGCCAGTATTCGGGCTCGACCTCGTCATCCACGCCGGGCCCGACTCTTTCTCCCGCGATCGCTCCCCTCGATGAGCAGGCACGGCTCTTCATCGGCAGCGGTGCCGTCTCCGCCGTCGTCCAAGTGGAGTGGCCCGGCGGCCAGTGGTCGCACGCCTACGGCGTGCGGGACCTCGCGACCAAGGACCCGGCCCAGCCGGTGGACCGGGTGTCGGTGGGCAGCGTTACTGAGACGTTCACCGCGGTCACGGTGCTCAAGCTCGTCGACGACCGACTCATCGGCCTCGACGACCCGGTCAACAGCCTCATCCCCGGATTCGAGGCAGAACTGCACCCGCCCGGGCCGATCACCGTCCGGGAGCTTCTCGGCCAGACCTCCGGCATCCCCAGCTACATCCCGGCCTCGATGGGCGGCGTCGACTTCCGCCCCGCCCTCGCCCAGCCGCTGACGCTCGAGCAGGCCCTCCGCGACGCCGGTGGCCAGCCATGGCCCGCGAGCGGCGTCGGCCAGTTCCAATGGGACGAGACCAACTACATCGCCCTGGGCCTGCTCGTCCAGACGCTGCGGAAGAAGCCCTTCCCCGACGTGCTCAACGAGGAGGTCATCGCCCCGCTCGGCCTGGCGCACACGTCCACGGCCCCGCTCGACCTGTCGCAGAAGGACATCCTCCACGGGTACATGACGCTGCACGGCCAGAGGATCGACACCACCGACAACATCCACCAGGCCGGCTCCTCCAGCGAAGGCATCATCTCCACCGCGGCCGACGTGAACACCTTCCTCGGTGCCCTCTTCGGCGGCCGGCTTCTCTCACCCACCTCGGTGGCGGCGATGGAGAAGGGTGCCTCGCCCGCGCCCTACGCCCTCGGGATCTGGAAGGGCCCACAGGGCTGCACGAGCAGCGGATCCTTCCACCTAGCGGGCAACCAGGAGGACGCCCTCACGTCGGGGGTCTCCAGCAGCGACGGGAAGTACACGGCAACCATGGCCGTCATCCCGCCCCCGCTGCCGGGAACCCCGGAAGACCCAAGCGGCGACCGGCAGCGCAGCTCGATCGGCGAGCAGATGCAGTCCGCGCTCAGCGAGACGGTCAACAGCCTCTGCGGTATCCATTGACTCCAGCCGCAACCACTCCCAATATCCGTTGGGGTCCTCATCAGAAAGGCCGTGATGGCTATGGCCAAGAACCCGTCCGGGCACAGGCAGCACGAAGCCAAGGAGCGCGGGAAGCGCCACGGCCTGCATCTGGCCGAATGGCTCAAGCGCGAGGAATCCGGAGTCACGGGAGGGTCGAGCGGGATCTTCTTCGCCTCCCACGACCAGCCCCTCCCGCCCGAGCGCACCTGCATCCAGGGGCACGAGATCCCGCCCGGGCAGGACCGCTGCTCGCACGGGCACCCCGTCGGCTGAGCCCTCTCTGCCCGATCCCAGAGGTACGTGGCTGGTCTGGAGGATGACGTGGTCCTTGAAGCGGACTATCTGATCGTCGGCAGCGGAGCCGTGGGCCTGGCGTTCGCCGACGTGCTCATCCACGAGACCGACTCCACGGTCGCCCTCGTGGACCGCCACCACGCCCCGGGCGGACACTGGAACGACGCCTACCCCTTCGTCCGGCTGCACCAGCCGTCCGCGACCTACGGGGTCAACTCCCTCAGCCTCGGCGACGGCGGACGCGACACCACACCCTGGAACCTGGGGATGTGCCGCCGCGACAGCAGCGCCACGATCCTGTCCTACTACGAGCAGCTGATGACAGGCTTCCTCGCCACGGGACGCGTCCGCTACTTCCCCCTGACCGACTACCAGGGCGACTACGACCAGGCGCAACGCCTGGTGTCCCTGCTCGACGGGCGGGCCTCCGAGCTGCGAGTCAGGGAGAGGACGGTCGACACCTCGTACCTCGGCACGGAGGTCCCCTCGACCCACCCGCCGAAGTACGAGGTCGCAGAAGGCGTGCGGTGCATTCCGCCCAACCTGCTCCCCCGGCAGGCGCGCCCGCCGAGCGGCTACGTGGTGATCGGGGCCGGGAAGACCGGAATCGACGTGTGCCTCTGGCTCCTGCAGAACGGCGTCGCCCCCGGCATGATCAGCTGGATCGTCCCGCGCGACCCGTGGCTGCAGAACCGGGCGAAGCTGCAGCCGGCCGAGGAGTTCTTCGAGCAGACCTTCACCGCCTTCGCAGTCCAGGTCGAGATCGCCGCCACCGCGACCACTGTCGAGGATCTCTTCGCCCGCCTCGAGGCCGCAGGGCAGCTCCTGCGGCTGGACCCCGCCGTGGACCCGGGCATGTACCACGGCGCGACCGTCTCCGAAGCCGAGCTGGCCGCCCTCCGGCAGATCCGCAGCGTCATCCGCATGGGCCGGGTCCAGCGCCTCGAACCCGACCGCATCGTCCTGGACGACGGCACTGTCGGATCGGACCCGCGCCGCCTCTACATCGACTGCTCCGCCCGGGGCGTCGCATTCCGCCCGGCCTTGCCCGTCTTCGAAGGGCGGAAGATCACCCCGCAGATGGTGCGCCCGCTCCAACCCGTGTTCAGCAGCGCCCTTATCGCCCACATCGAGGCCACCGTCGCTGACGAGGCGGAGAAGAACGAGCTCTGCGCACCGTTCGCCATGACAGACCAGCCGCGCGACTGGCTCAGCGCAATGCTGTTCAGCCTGGCAGCACAGGCCCGCTGGAGGCAGAACCCCGATCTGAGGGAATGGCTCGTCCACTCCAGGCTCGACACCTTCTCCGGCCTGGCCCGGAACGTCAGCCCGACAGACGACGCGAGGCTTGCCCTCCTCCACAGGTACGGGACAGCCGCATCGGCCGCACCGGCGAACCTCCAGCGCCTGATCGCCGCCGCGATGCCCGTGGGATAGGGCGCGAGCCCCCCCCCGCCTTGTCCACCCTCCGGCACTGCGGCCCGCGGACTGAGCCGCACGAGCCTGACTTGGGGGGAATTATGGGTAGACTCGGGAGCCATCATCGGCCTTACGTCCGTCACGGATACGGCAGGAGCAGGGGCACCCGTACCCAGCGGACGCTCCTGAACGACCCGTCCCCCGAAGCAGGTCAACAGCGGATCCAGAACGGGAAGAACCTCTTCGGGCCCGGCTGCGCGACGTGGTTTGTCATCTTCGTAGCCCTGTTTGTGTTCTTCGCCTTCGTCGCGCATTGACGGTTGAGGTGAGGCGGGGAGGCCCGGGCTTCGTCGGCCGGGCCTCACAGCAGGGGAAAAGATGCCTCCGCGCCTTGCACACCAACAGCTCGATGGCTAACTCCTGCAGCGCCGGCGAAACGCTCGCGCCCCTCGGCCCGACGGACCGGTTTGACGGGACCGGGGTCGAGATAGAAGAGCTCAGTCGTTCGGGGTGAGCTGTGCCCTGCAAGTAGTGCAGCAGCCTGCGCGTCTACCGCGTTTGCCACTGCTGTCAGAGCCGTAGTGCGAAGCTTGTGCGGCGTGGCCCAGTCCGGGTCGACACGCAGGCCTGCTTCTTCTTTGGCCATCCGGAACTGCCTGCGTATATTCGACGGCCGCTGCCAAGTACCCGTCCGAGTGACGAAAACTGCTTCGATCGGATTCAGGAGTGGGCTTTGGAGGCGTCGCCGCGTCAGCACGTCGAGAACGAAAGATGGGGCCTCGAGTATTAGCTCGTCTTTGTCCTTCCCCGAATTGCGCCAGTCCTGGCGGAAAAACTCGCTTGAGATGGGCGTTCCGTCCTCCAGCTTGTAGGCAGCTTGGTCCACGAGAGTGCCGCGAACGTGCACAAGCCCTTCATTCAGGTCGACGTCTCGCCAGCGCAGAGCGAGCGCCTCGCCGATGCGCACGCCAAGGCCGAGCATTACGAGCAGCGTGTCTACGAGCACCTCAGAGCGTGCTGGCCCATGATTCGGGCCACCCTCCTACCAGTCCCGTGCAGCTGTGACAAGGGCGAGGAGTTCAGCGTCGGAAAGAGCCCGAGGCCTCCGGCGGGCCTTCCGCGGTGCTGTGCAGGAGAGTACCGGGTTGAAGGGGACCAAGTCGTGCAGAACGGCGCGGTCGAGTGCCTGCTTCACGATCGTCAGGGTCCGCTTCGACTCGGCGAAGCCGTGACCGTCGGCTACGATCCGGTCGAGGACGGCCTGGACCTTTCCTGCCGTCAGATCGGCGATCGCGACATCGCCCTACCGCGGCTCGACACTCCGGTGGATCGTCCGGGCGTAGAGGGAGAGGGGCTGCGGCGACGCTGGCCGCCGCGAGTCGACATCGTGGCTCGGCTTGGACCGCCACCACTCCCAGACAGCCTGCTTGACGGTCACCAGGTGCGCTCGGAGGCGCTTGGGCCGCCACCTCCAGTGCCTCCAGCTTGGCGACCACCGCTGCCCGGGCTTCCCCTTTGGTTGCTCGCCATGCAGAAACCGCGTGGCGTTCCCCCCTTTTCGTCACGTCGGTAGACTCTGGCGCGGTAAAGGCCCTTGGCGTTCTTCTTTGTGCTGACCGCGATCTCGCCGTACTGTCCCGGCTCCAGTTTGGGGCGGGCCATCAGGCGGCCCTCCCGCGTCCCGAGTAGGCCCACTCCTGAAGCGCGCTCCACTCGTAACGTGACCGAACCGCACGGGAACCGGACACAGGCCGGTCCGCGCCCGAGCGCACGGAGGTTGGCCAGGCGCTTTACCGACAGCCCGAGGTAGGCCGCAGCCTCAACCCGCGTCAGCAAGACCTCGGGCAGATCATCACGCCGGAGCGGGCCGGCTCCCTGATTCGCTTCCATGCACCTCGCCATGCGTAGGCTGGACGAGGTCGGCCGTCGTCGATGGCTGCACCGCGATGCTGAAAGTAGATCAATTTGTGGGTCCCACGCCCGTTGAGACACGAAAAAACCCCTTCCTAATCCGCGTTTCCGCAGGTCAGGAAGGGGTTGCCGTGCGCCCCCCGGGACTCGAACCCGGAACCCATTGATTAAGAGTCAATTGCTCTGCCAATTGAGCTAGAGGCGCAGTTTCGTCAGCGGGATCTTCGCATGCCCTGAACCGCCTTACGACGTTCTTGGACCCTCGCGGCGTCCCCCGCAACGACATGAGACTTTACACGGTTCGGGGTCAAGAGTGAAATCGCGAACGAGCACGAGGCAGGTGTCGTCAATCACGTCTGCTGGCTCGTCTGGAGCGGGGCGCCCATCTCACGGCTACGCTTTCGGCATGAGCACTCCCCCATCCTCACAGCGGCTTGTCCCGGGCGATCTCGCCCCCGACTTCACGCTGCCCGATTCCACGGGCGGCACGACGTCCCTCGTGGACCTCCGGGGCCGCAAGACCGTCCTGTACTTCTACCCTCAGGCAGCGACGCCAGCGTGCACCCAGGAGGCATGTGATTTCCGCGACAGCCTTGCTTCGCTCGGAGCTGCGGGCTACGCCGTCGTCGGGATCTCGCCCGACCCGGCTCCCGCCGTCGTGAAATTCGCGGAGGCCCAGCATCTCGGCTTCCCCCTGCTGGCAGACGAAGGGCACAGAGTCGCGGAGCTGTACGCCACGTGGGGTGAGAAGAAGAACTACGGACGGACCTATGAAGGCCTCATCCGCAGCACGTTTGTCCTCAATGAGGACGGCCGGATCGAGCTAGCCCAGTACAACGTGCGGGCCAAGGGACACGTCGCCAAACTCCGGCGCGACCTCGGTCTGGAATGACCCGACTGCCGCCTGAACGGGTTGACTGGGGACGCCCGCTAGACTGACAGACGCCCCGCCCGATTCGGCGCGGGTTCCGCGCGAGTGGTGGAATTGGCAGACACGCAGGATTTAGGTTCCTGTGTCTTCGGACGTGAGGGTTCAAGTCCCTCCTCGCGCACCACCTTCGGCATGAGCATGAGTCCGGCCGTGCGGGTCGAGACCTGGGAACGGATGCCGGCACGCGGCGGGAAAGGCGTAGGAGTGGCGCGAGGCATCAGGCGCAGGGATCTGCTTCAAGCAGCGGCAGTTACGGCGTTATTGGCAGGTTGCACCCCTTCTCCACAGCCGAAGCCGACTCCTACAGCAAGCGCCGCCGCCGCCCCGAACCAGAGCTTCACGTTCGGAACTCCGGCCTCCCCCATCGGCCTTGACCCTGCCCTGACTGCCGACATCGAATCGTGGCGTGTCACCCGGCAAGTCCTCGAAGGCCTCTTGACGACGGACCCCGAGACCGGAGCGCCCTCGCCCGCTCTCGCAACCCAGTGGACGCAGAGTTCGGACCTCCTCTCCTACACGTTCACCCTGCGACAGGGCGTGCGGTTCCATGACGGGACCCCGTTCACCGCGGCTGCCGTCAAAACGAACTTCGACCGGTGGTTCAATTTCTCCCCCACGCTCCGGGCCGCTCGGGGAGTCCTTCCGTTCACGGCAGCCTTCCAAGCCCATTCGGACGCACCGCAGCTTTCGCTCTACAAGGGCTGCACGGTCCTCGGCGACTATCTGGTGCGCCTTGACCTCACGTCGCCGCTCACCGGGCTGCTCCAAGCGCTCACGGCCCCCGCCTTCGCCATTTCATCGCCCACCGCGCTCAAGGCCGGATCGGCCGACGTCGAGGACCAGCCCTCGGCCGGGACGAGGATCTCGCGCTACGCCCAGCACCCCGTCGGCACCGGACCCTTCCGCTTCAAAGAGTGGACCTCGGATCGCGTGCTGCTCGAGGCGTCGCCCGACTACTGGGGGACCCGAGGCCAGATCGAACAGCTCGCCCTCGTCGTGTACGACCAAGCCCAAAACCGGCTCGACGCACTCGTAGAAGGCACCATCGACGGGTACGACGCCGTGACCCTGGACAACATCGAGACCCTCGTCCGCAAGGGCCTCCAAGTCGTCCGGCGCGACCCGTTCTCGGTCATGTACCTCGGCATGAACCAGTCCGTGCCGATCCTCCAGAATGAGAGCGTGCGTCTGGCGATCGCCTCGGCGATCAACAAGAACTCCCTGATCACCCCCATCTTCCTCGAGGACACGAAGCCCGCAGCCCAATTCCTCCCGCCGAAGCTCAACGGGTTCAACCAAGCGGGTGGCTTCCCCTCCTTCGACCCGGAGAAGTCGAAGCGGCTCATTGCACAGTCGGGCTACCGTGGCGAGCCGCTCAAGTTCTACTACCCCCTCGACGTCACTCACCTGGTCCTGCCGTCGCCGGAGAAGGTCTACGCCGAGCTGAGCGCCCAGCTCACGCTTGTGGGCCTCAACATCCAGCCGGTTCCGATCGCGTGGTCGGATGGCTATCTGGAGCGGGTGACCACCCCCGGCGATCATGCGTTCCACCTTCTTGGCCGCTATGGGACCTACGCCGATCCCGACGACTTCCTGGCCTCGCTCTTCGGCTCCAAGAACGGCGAGTTCGGCTTCTTCGACGCCCAGCTCTTCAGCAAGCTCGGACGCGCCCGTGGCCTGCCCGACGGCAACGACCGCACGGCGGCGTACCAGAACATCAACGCGCAGCTCGCGAGCACTGCTCCCGCGATCCCGATTGCCTTCCCGATCTCGGCCGTCGCCGTCTCCAGCCGCATCAACACCTACCCGACGTCACCAGTGCTCAACGAGACGTTCAACCATGTCGTCCTCACTTCCTAGCGCTCGACCCAGTGCGACCAGCGAGAATTCGCCGCACCGAAAAAAATGAGCAGGAACCCCTTGACGCACAGGCACGCAAGGATTTAGAGAACGACCCCGCCGAGGGATATTCTGCCTGTGGTCCATACGCGCAGGGAGAGTCAGTGACCTTCATATCCACCACCCGGTCCGCCGATGTCGTCTTGATCGGCGGGGGCATCATGAGCGCGACCCTCGGGGCGTTCATCAAGAAACTTGAACCGGCTTGGAACGTCGTGCTCTTCGAGCGCCTTCCGGCCGTTGGACTCGAGAGCTCGGGTCCGTGGAACAACGCAGGCACGGGGCACGCCGCCTTCTGCGAGCTCAACTACACGCCGCAGGCCAAAGACGGCTCCATCAGCCCCGCGAAGGCGCTGGGCATCAACGAGGGCTTCCAGCTCTCGCGCCAGTTCTGGTCCCATCTGGTCCGTCAGGGTGACATCGGAGATCCGACGCGCTTCATCCACACCGTCCCGCATATGAGCTTCGTCATCGGCGACGCACACGCGGACTATCTCAAGAAGCGCTTCGAGGCCCTCCATCCCAACCCGCTGTTCAGCGAGATGGAGTTCAGCGAGGACCCTTCACAGATCGAGGAATGGGCGCCCCTTGTCATGGAGGGGCGCGGCGCAGGCCGCGTCGCCGCCAACCGCGTCGCCTCCGGCACCGATGTCGACTTCGGAACCCTGAGCCGCGAGCTCGTCGGATTCCTGGGCGCCAACGGTGTCGAGGTCAACTACGGAACGGACGTGACCGACGTCGCCCGTTCTCGCGGGGGCTGGGACATCGCCACCAAGCACACTGCCTCGGGTGAGCGCGGTCGCATTCATGCCAAGTTCGTGTTCATCGGCGCCGGCGGTGGCGCCCTCCACCTCCTGCAGGCCTCGGGCATCCCGGAGAGCAAGGGCTACGGCGGATTCCCCGTCTCGGGCAAGTTCTTCCGGTGCACGGACGAATCGGTCACGACCCGTCACAACGCCAAGGTTTACGGCCAGGCCTCGGTGGGCGCTCCCCCGATGTCGGTTCCGCACCTCGACACCCGGTACGTCGAGGGCAAGCGCTCGCTCCTGTTCGGGCCCTACGCCGGCTTCTCGACGAACTTCCTCAAGAACGGCTCGCTCCTCGATCTGCCGCTTTCGATCCGACTCGGGAACATTGTGCCCATGCTCGCGGTCGCGAAGGACAACATGGATCTCACGGCCTACCTCGTGAAGGAGGTGGCGAAGAGCCACAGCGCCAAGGTCGAGGCGCTGCGCGAGTACTTCCCCCTCGCCGACGGCGACAAGTGGGAGCTCATCACGGCGGGGCAGCGAGTTCAGATCATCAAGAAGGACTCGCAGAAGGGCGGTGTCCTGCAGTTCGGGACCGAGGTCATCACCTCGCGCGACGGGTCGATCGGCGCCCTGCTCGGCGCCTCGCCCGGCGCTTCGACGGCCGTTCCGATTATGCTCGAACTCATGCGGCGGTGCTTCCCCAAGAAGTACCGCGGCTGGGAGGACAAGCTCCGTGAGATGATGCCTGGCTACGGCGTCAAGCTCAACGAAAACCCCGACCTGCTCGCCGAGGTAGCGGCCAATACAGCCGATGCCCTCCAGCTGGCGGCCACCGCCCAGTAGCGCAAAGGCATCTGGCGGCCCGCACCGTACAACGGTGCGGGCCGTCGTCGTTCGACGGGAGACCACCCATGTTCCGGCTCGCGAGCCTCTCGATGTCCAACAAGGCGCTCATCGCGCTCATCACGGTCTTCGCCGCCGTCTTCGGCGTGATCACCGTGGGGACACTCAAGCAGGAGCTCATCCCGTCGATCGAGTTTCCCCAGCTCACCGTGGTCACGTCGATGCCCGGTGCGTCCCCGGACGTCGTCGACAAGCAGGTGGGGCAGCCACTCGAGAAGTCCCTCCAAGCGGTCGAAGGCCTCGAGAGCAGCGCTTCGACATCACGCACGGGGGTCTCGACGATCCTCCTCTCCTTCGCCTACGGAACCGACCTGGACCGTGCGCGCAATCAGATCGACCGTGCGATCTCGAACGCGAAGTCCGAACTCCCCTCCGATGTCTCGCCCAACACCCTCGCCGGGAGCATCACCGATTTCCCCATCGTCTTCCTCGCGGCTTCCTCCGACCGCCCTCTGAGCGACCTTCAGAATGAGCTGACCCAGCAAGTCGTCCCGGCGCTGTCGAAGATCGACGGCGTCCGGAGCGTCGACATCACGGGCGCACGGGCGGTGCCACACAGCACATCCAGATCCAGCCGGACCCGGCGGCGCTCGCCTCTCGCGGCGTCAATGTCGCTGCGATCAAGACCGCACTCGAGAACAACGGCTCGCTAGTGCCCGTGGGGACCGTGACGGAGCAGGGGCGCACGCTCTCCCTCCAGGCCGGCAGTCCGATTGACTCGACGGACGCCATCAGGTCTCTCCCCCTTGCCGGTGCGACGCAGCCGACGACGATAGGCCAGATTGCGAGCGTCGCCATACAGGACGACGCGGCGACCTCGATCACGCGCACCGACGGCAAGCCCACCCTCGCAGTCTCGGTCACGAAGAAGCCGGACGCCGACACCGTCGCGATCTCGCACGCGGTCCGGAACGCAGTCCCCGGCCTCCAGTCCACCCTCGGCTCCAACGCCAAACTCACCACGGTCTTCGACCAGGCACCCTTCATCGAGAAGTCCATCCAGGATTTGACGACGGAGGGCCTCCTCGGACTCGGCTTCGCTGTCCTCGTGATCCTCGTCTTCCTGCTCTCCGTGCGCTCGACCCTCGTGACGGCGGTCTCGATTCCGCTCTCGCTCCTCATCACGTTCATCGGGCTCTTCGCCGCAAACTACTCGCTCAACATCCTCACGCTCGGCGCCCTCACGATCGCGATTGGCCGCGTCGTCGACGACTCGATCGTCGTGATCGAGAACATCAAACGTCACCTGAGCTACGGCGAGGAGAAGACGACGGCGATCCTCGCCGCCGTGCGCGAGGTTGCCGGAGCGGTCACTGCCTCGACCCTGACGACCGTCGCCGTCTTCCTCCCGATCGCGTTCGTCGGCGATCTCGCGGGCGAACTGTTCCGGCCGTTCGCGCTCACCGTGACGATCGCGCTCCTAGCATCCCTCGCCGTCGCACTGACGATCGTGCCGGTGCTCGCCTACTGGTTCCTGGGTCGCAAGGCGCGGCCCACGGCCGATCGGGCCGAGGTGGAGGCGCGCGCCCATGAGAAGGAGAAGCGCAGCCTCATTCAACGCGGCTACCTGCCGATCCTGCGCTCGACCCAGCGGCACCCGGCGTGGACGCTCGTTGCAGGCGTCCTCGTCCTTGTCGGGACCTTCGCAATGACGCCCCTCCTCCCCACGAATCTGCTCAGCAATTCAGGCGAGCAGCTTCACGGTGAAGCAGACGATGCCGCCGGGCACGAGCCTCGATGCCACGAGCGCCGCCGCCGGCAAGGTCGAGGACGTGCTCCGCCACACTGAGGGCGTGCAGACGGTTCAGGTCACGATCGGCAACTCGACGACAGGTTTCAGCGCGTTCCTCTCCTCCGGGGCCTCGAGTGCGACGTTCACCGTGATCACCGACGAGAACACAGACCAGTTGGCGCTGCAGCAACGAGTGCGCACGGAGCTTGGCGGCCTGAAGGACGCGGGGCAGGTGAACCTGAGCCAGCAGCAGGGCGGCTTCGGCACCGCCTCCACTGTCGACGTTACGGTGAAGGCGCCAGACGCAGCCACGCTTGCCAAGGCCAACGATGCAGTCCTCGGCGCGCTCCAGGGTGTCCCGGGCGCGACCGAGGTCACGAGCAATCTCGCCGCGGCCCAGCCTGTCGTCCAAATCAAGGTAGACCGCGCGAAGGCCACGGCCGCCGGCCTCAACGAGCAGCAGGTCGGAGCGATGCTCGCCGCGACAGCAAGCCCGATTCCCGCCGGATCCGTGCGGATCGACACGACCGACTACCCGGTGCTCATCGGAAAGGGCACCCAGTTCTCAAGCGTCGACGCCGTGCGATCGCTCCCGCTTCCGGGCGCGCCCGGCCTCACCCTGGGTTCGATTGCAAGCGTGGAGACCGTGAACGTGCCGGTCACCGTCACGAGCACCTCAGGTCAGCGCACGGCCACGGTCTCCGTCACGCCTGGCGACTCGAACTTGGGAACCGTGAGCGGCGAGGTTCAGAAGCGCGTGAGCAGTCTGGCGCTCGACGGCGGCGCTACAGCATCGGTGGGCGGGGCAGCTAGCCAACAGGCTGACTCGTTCCGCCAGCTAGGGCTCGCACTCCTCGCCGCGATCGCGATCGTCTACGTCGTGATGGTGGCTGCATTCAAGAGCCTGCTCCAGCCGCTCGTACTGCTCGTCTCGATCCCGTTCGCCGCGACCGGAGCAATCCTGCTCCTCCTGGCCACCAGGATTCCGCTCGGGCTGCCGGCCCTCATCGGGCTGCTCATGCTCGTCGGCATCGTCGTGACGAACGCGATCGTCCTCATCGACCTCATCAACCAATACCGCCGGCCGCGTCCCGACCGGCCAGCCCTCGCGCTCGAGGACGCGATCGAGCACGGCGCACGCCAGAGGCTCCGGCCCATCCTCATGACGGCGCTCGCGACGATCTTCGCGCTCACCCCCATGGCGTTCGGTCTCACCGGGGGCGGCGGGTTCATCTCCCAGCCGCTCGCCGTCGTCGTCATCGGTGGGCTCGTCTCGTCGACGGCCCTCACGCTCGTCCTCGTGCCGGTTCTGTACCGGCTCGTGGAGGGGCGCCTTGAGCGGCGGCGGCTGCTTCGCGAACTCGCCGAGCCTCTCGTACTCGAGGGCTGAACCCCCGGGAACAATCGGTGACCGTCTTCGGTTCAGGATAGATGCAAATGCATGTATCCTGATGGAACACGAAGAAAGAGGTCATCATGCAGTTCGGAATCTTCAGCGTCGGCGACGTCACGCTCGACCCCACGAACGGCCGGATGCCAACTGAAGCCGAGCGGATCAAGGCAATCGTCCAGATCGCCCGGCACGCCGAAGAGGTCGGCCTCGACGTCTTCGCCACAGGGGAGCACCACAACCCGCCGTTCTACCCGAGCTCGCCCACCACGCTGCTCGGCTATATCGGCGCCCAGACCGAGCACCTCATCCTGTCCACGACCACGACACTCATCACGACGAACGATCCGGTCAAGATCGCCGAAGACTTCTCGATGCTCCAGCATCTCGTCGACGGGCGGACGGATCTCGTCCTGGGCCGAGGCAACACCGCCCCTGTCTACCCGTGGTTCGGCAGGAACCCGCAGGACTCCCTCGAACTCACGATCGAGAACTACGCGCTGCTCCGCCGCCTGTGGGACGAGGACGTCGTGGACTGGTCAGGGAAGTTCCGCACTCCGCTCCACAACTTCACCGCGACCCCGCGACCGCTCGACGGCGTCGCACCCTTCGTGTGGCACGGCTCGATCCGCACCCCGCAGATCGCGGAACTCGCGGCCTACTACGGCGACGGGTTCTTCGCGAATAACATCTTCTGGCCAAAGGAACACTACATCCGGCTCATCAACCTCTACCGGGAGCGCTTCGAGCACTACGGGCACGGCAAGGCGCATCAGGCCATCGTCGGCCTCGGCGGCCAGTTCTTCATGCGGCGCAACTCGCAGGACGCCGTGAGGGAATTCCGCCCGTACTTCGACAACGCACCCGTCTACGGCCATGGCCCGAGCCTCGAGGACTTCACCTCCCAGACACCGCTGACCGTGGGCAGCCCGGCCGAGTTCGTCGAGAAGACCCTCGCGTTCCGTGACTACTTCGGCGATTACCAGCGCCAGCTGTTCCTCGTAGACCATGCGGGCCTCCCCCTCAAGACGGTCCTCGAGCAGCTCGACCTGCTGGGCGAGGTGCTCCCCGAGCTCAAGGCCGGATTCGAGGCCGGGCGTCCCGCCGACGTCCCCGAGGGGCCGACGCACGCCGCACTGGTTGCCCGTCGCGACGCAAGGGATGCTGAGGCGGAGCCAGAAGAGGCGAAGCCAGAAGGGGCGGAGGTGGCGAAGTGAATCCTTCGGCTGGCGCCCCAGCGACTCCGGGTCCTTCGGTCCGCGACACGGCCGAGGCGTGGGAGTCCCTCTTCCGGGCGCAGGTCGCCGTCATGCGCCGCCTCCAGGCAGACCCGGCGTTCCGTGAGCTGGGGATCAAGGAGTACGACGTCCTCTTCACGCTGAGCGGCTGTCCCCAAGGCGGACTGCGTCTCAACGAGCTCAACGACCACGTTCTGCTCGCTCAATCGAGCCTCAGCCGGCTCGTCGAGCGACTCGAGCGCAAAGGGCTCGTCGCGCGCCGCGCCGCCCCCGACGACGCCCGCGGCATCCTCATCACCCTGACTGACGCCGGCCGCGAGACGCAGCGACGGATCGGCCGCGGGCACGTGCGCGAGATCGGGCGCCTCTTCGGCGAGGCGCTCGACGCCGATGAGCTGGCCGAGCTGACGAGGCTCACCGCCAAGCTCCGTGAGCACGTGGTCGAGAACAATCCGCTGTGAGGGGTCCGCTCGACTAGCGGGGTCCGCCGGCGCCAGCGGTCAGCCGACGACGGCGAGCGCTTCAGGGTCGTCGTCGGGGAGCGTTTCGTCGCAGTCGGCGGCGACCGCGAGTCGCCGTAGGACAAGGCTCCCGCCGACGGTCGAGAGGAAGGCGGTGTCGGAGGAATCGCGCCCTGCCGTGATCCGAAGCATTCCGTAGCGGGATGCCAGGCCGGTCGGATCGATGACGTGCCACGCGCCGTCGACGTACGCCTCGGCGACGGCGTGGAAGTCCATGGGCCGCAGCCCGGGCGCGTAGACCGCCGTGAGCCGGGCGGGGACATCCTTGGCGCGCAGGAGCGCGATCGCGAGGTGGGCGTAGTCCCTGCAGACGCCGCGGCGGTGCAGCAGGGTCTCGACGGCGCCGTCGGTGCCGCGGGATGAACCGGCGACGTAGGAGAGCTGCTCGTGGACCCACTTGCGAACCGCGACGACGAGCGATGAGCCTGTCATTCCTCCGAACTGCCCATAGGAGGTAGGCAGAAGACGGTCGCTTTCTGCGTACCGGCTCGGCCGGACGTAGCGGATGAGGTCCATCTCGTCGACCGTTTCGGGGACCGCGCGTCCCCGCACGCTCGCCGTGTACTCGACCTCGATGTCGGCGGGATAGTCGAACTCGAGCACGTGGAAGCGGCTCCCATGTCCGTCCACGAGCTCGCGCCACGGGACAGGCTGACCGTCCGAGGTCACGGTGAGCTGTTCGTCGAAGGACGTGTATCCGGGATTCTGCGCGACGGCGACGGCCATGGCCACCTTCGTCTGGGCGACGGTGGTGAACGAGAGACGGGCGCTGACAGTACGCAGCATGGCGCTCCAGGGGCTAGGAGTCGAACGGCCTAGGAGGTCTTCGTGAACTTGAGCGACATGATCATTCGCTGTGCGTCGGCGAAGTCTCCCGACGTCTGGACGTAATCCGACGCCTGAGCAAGATTATCGAATGCCTGCAATGGGGCAACCTCTGCGTTGGGAGCGAGGGGCGCGAGTTCTGTGACGTCCGAGAACGAGTAGCCGCCGGACCCGGTCGGTCCAGGCACGATGTTGAGCAGGCGGCACGCCTTGCCGTCTTGGGCCGAGGTCGTGACGCCGACGAGCCCGAACGAGCCGAAGTACTTGTAGCCCTGGATGACCCGGAAGACGAAGCGCGGCGTCAGTGCGGCCGGTCCGTCTTGGAACGGAAGCTTCACCGGAACGCTGTTGAGCACGGCGTAGGGCTTGGCCTGGCTGGCGTCGCACGGCTGCGAGGCTGGCATCGGGAGGCCAGTCTGTAGCGCGGCGACGAAAGTGCCGTCCGCCTTCTTGACGTCGTAGTGTACCCCAGATGCTGCAGAACCGGGGGCAAGCGCCGCCGACTGCACGATCCACTGCGCGGGCAGTTCGAAGCTGATCGTCTTCCCCGGATCGGTGAAGGTCTTCCATTCGGCCGACGTCGCACCCGGAGACGGCGTGCCGCTCGCGGAGACGCTGGTGCCCGGCTTCGGCGAAGCGCTCGCCGAGGCCGTCTCCGGACCCACTGGGGTCCATTGAGGGGAGCTCTGGCCGGCACTGCAAGAGGAAAGGAGCAGCGCGGCCAGACCTGAAGCCAAGACGCTGAGGACAGTGCCCGATACTCTGAGGACAGTGCCCGATACCCTGCCGAGGGGGCGAACCGCAACCATGCCGCCACACTAGCGAACCGCAGCAGCGATAGTCTGGCGCCATGCTGGAGCAGGACGAGGACGGCCTCGCGATCCCCGCCCACGAGGTCGCAGACTGGCGCCTCCGCGTGTTCGATCTCTATCAGCGCGTGCGGGCGGCCGAAAGCCCGCGGGCCGGACACGAACTGTGGCGCCGCGAACGCGACGTGCTCTTCGGCACCCACCCGGCCTCCGCCGTCGTCCGCGAAGAGCGCGCAACCTTTCGCGGGCTGCGAACGGCTCCCTACTACGCCGACTTCCGCTTCGAAGTGCCCCTCCTCCCCGACGGCAAGGGCCAGGAGAGACCGGTTGCGACGGGCACGGACGGGGTGGTGCACTTCGTACGGCTCGGTACGTTCGAGGTGCCCGGCCTTGGCAGGCTCGCGGCCTGGCGGCATGCGGGTTACGGCGGAGGCGTCTTCGTGCCGTTCCGAGATGGGACCGCGGGCCGCGAGGGTGGGACCTACGGCGCCGGGCGGTACCTCCTCGACACGATCAAGGGCGCCTATCTCGGCGCCCGGACCGACGACGACGGCGTGCCCGTCTACACGCTCGACTTCAACTTCGCGTACAACCCCTCGTGCGCCTACGACGAGGCTTGGGCCTGCCCGCTCCCCGGCCCGGACAACCGCTTGGCACCCGACGTCCCGGTGGGAGAGCTGTATCCCTCGTTCTGAGGCACACGGGCCGTCACTCTGAGGCACGCGGCCGGTTGACAGCGTTCTGTGAGAAGTGTCATAGTCGGGGGGTGAGCCTGTCAGACAGCCCTACAGCTCGACAGCCTGAGGTGACCTCCCCTGAGGTCACGCGGCGTCCGCTCGCCCGGCTGAGCGCCGCGGAGGCGGTCCTGGCCGAGCTGCGGGGAGAGATCGAGTCCGGGCGGGTGCCGGTGGGCTCGAAGCTTCCCGCGGAGGCGGCCCTGGCCGGACGCTACGGGGTCAGCCGCTCGGTGGTCCGGGAAGCGCTGCGGTCGTGCGCCGCGCTGGGGCTCACCGAGACCCACACGGGGAAGGGAACGTTCGTGGTCTCGGGCCGCGTCTCCGGGGACCTCGTGCTCGGTCGCTACTCCGCTCGGGACCTCACCGAGGCCCGGCCGCACATCGAGGTTCCGGCCGCCGGGCTCGCCGCCCTGCGGCGCAGCGAGGAGGACCTCGCGACCCTGAAGGGGATCGCGGCCGACATGGCCGTCGAGGACGAGCCGGCGGCGTGGGTCGCGCTCGACGCCACCTTCCACTGCCTCATCGCGCGGGCGAGCGGCAACAGGGTGTTCGAGGGCGTCGTCGTCGACCTGCGCGACGCGCTCGCGAACCAGTCCGAAACCCTCAACCTCGTCGCCGACCGCCAGCGCGCCTCGGACGTCGAACACCGTCGGATCGTCGCGGCGATCGAGGCCGGCTCGGCAGAACTCGCGTCCGCTGCCATGGCGGACCATCTCGCTGCGGTCGACGAAGCTCTCGGGTCCCTGGGAGCTCCTCGCGCCTGACTGCCCCTCCCACCCGCCACCCTTGCCGACCCACCACCGTTGCCGACCCACCACCGTTGCCCACCGACTATCGATTTCCAGAGAGCTATGCCTTCCATCGCTGATCACTCCCCCTTCGTCTCCCCGGCAGGGCGCGCCCTCGTGCTTCCGGGCCTCCCCGCGCACGTCCCGCTCGCCGTGCAGATCCGTGGCGAGCTCGTCGAGGGCGTCCACTACGGAAGCGTCGCGGCCACAGCCGCTAACGGGAGCCTCGTGTGGGAAGCGGGCGATTCGAGCGTGCCGTTCTATCCGCGGTCCGCGCTGAAGCCGCTGCAGGCGGTCGCCCTCGTGCGCGCAGGCCTCAGCCTCCCGGAATCGCTCCTTGCCCTCTCGGCCGCGAGCCACAGCGGCGGGACGGCCCACCGCGAAGGTGCTCTGCGGATCCTCACGATGCACGGCCTAGGCATTTCGGCCCTCGAGAACACAGTCGACCTTCCCTATGGCGCCCCTGAGCGCGAACAGTGGCTCCACGACGGCGGCAGCGCGGACCACCTCTGCCAGAACTGCTCGGGCAAGCATGCCGCGATGGCGGCGGTCTGCACCCTCAACGGTTGGCCTGTCAAGGGATACCTGAGCCCGGACCACCCGCTGCAGCAGCTCGTCGCCGCGACGATCGCCGAGCTCACGGGCGAAGAGCCCGCCGTCTGGAGCACGGACGGCTGCGGCACCCCTCTGCCCGCGCTCAGCCTCGCCGGCATCGCCCGCGCCTATGGCCGCCTCGCGCGGGCCGCGGCCGAGGCGCAGACCGACGATGCAGCACTTGACGCCGGGGCGCACGACGGCGGGGCGCACGACGGCGGGCCTGTCGCCCTGAGCGCGGAAGCCGCCGTCGGACGTGCCATGACCCGCTATCCCGAGATGGTGGCGGGCGAGGGCCGCGACGTGACCGCGCTCATGCGGCTCCTGCCCGGCGCCGTTGCCAAGGACGGCTTCGAGGGGGTCCAGCTCATCGGGCTTCCCGACGGCCGCGCGATCGCAGTGAAGATCTCCGACGGCGGCGACCGCGCCCGCATGCCCGTCGCCGTACGCGCCCTTGCTGCCCTCGGTGTCCCCGAAGCCGCGCCGGACGGCCCGCTCGCCGGACTCGCCGCCGGAACCGTCCTCGGCGGCGGTCGGCCCGTGGGCATCGTGGCCGCGCTCGACGACGCGTTCCCCGCCTGAGCCGATCACGGACCCCACGCCCACCGCCCGAACCGCACCCCAACCTCAACGTTCCCGAACCGAACTGTGCCCCGACCACACCCTGCCCCGACCACACCCTGCCCGAATCAGGACGAAAGGCTCTTCCCATGAACCAGGCCGAGACGCTCGACGAAG
Organism: Sinomonas terrae; assembly: GCF_022539255.1. Lineage (NCBI taxonomy): Bacteria > Bacillati > Actinomycetota > Actinomycetes > Micrococcales > Micrococcaceae > Sinomonas > Sinomonas terrae. The sequence continues at coordinate 1,631,311 of NZ_JAKZBV010000001.1, read as the reverse complement.
AGACGCTCGACAGGGAAACCCCCCTTCCAGCCACCCGCATCGACCACGACCTCCTGGGCGACCGCGAGGTCCCCGCTGACGCGTACTGGGGGGTCCACACTCTGCGTGCCGTCGAGAATTTCCCGATCACGGGGCAGCCTCTCTCGACGAACCCGCACCTCGTGCGCGGCCTCGCGGCGGTCAAGCTCGCGGCCGCGAGGGCGAACCAGGAACTCGGCCTCCTCGACCCGGACCGCGGCAGCGCCATCGAAAGGGCCTGCCTCGAGATCCTCGACGGGCGCCTCGCCGACCAGTTCGTCGTCGACGTCATCCAAGGCGGTGCCGGGACGTCGTCGAACATGAACGCGAACGAGGTCATCGCGAACCGCGCGCTCGAACTGCTCGGGCGCACGAAGGGCGACTACGCCGCGCTTCATCCGAACGACCATGTGAACCTGAGCCAGTCGACCAACGACGTCTACCCCACCGCGGTGCGCGTCGCCACGGTGTACGGCATCGAGGGCCTCCTCGAGGCACTCACCTCGCTCGAAGAGGCGTTCGCGGACAAGGCGGGCGAGTTCCGGACGGTCGTCAAGATGGGCCGCACCCAGCTCCAGGACGCCGTGCCCATGACCCTCGGCCAGGAATTCGGGACCTACGCCGTCACCATCGGCGAGGACCGCGAGCGGCTGCGCGAGGCCTCGCGGCTCGTGCACGAGATCAACCTCGGCGCCACAGCCATCGGCACCGGGCTCAACGCCCCGGCCGGCTACGCCGAGGCTGCCTGCCGGCACCTCGGCGAGGCAACCGGCCTGCCGCTCGTGACCGCCGTCGACCTCATCGAGGCGACCCAGGACATGGGGGCCTTCGTCCACCTCTCGGGCGTCCTGAAGCGCGTGGCCGTCAAGCTCTCGAAGATCTGCAACGACCTCCGCCTCCTCTCCTCGGGGCCGCGTGCCGGCCTCGGGGAGATCGTCCTGCCGGCGGTGCAGTCCGGCTCCTCGATCATGCCCGGCAAGATCAACCCGGTCATCCCCGAGGTGGTCAGCCAGGTCGCCTACGAGGTCATCGGCAACGACGTCACCATCACGATGGCCGCGGAGGCAGGCCAGCTCCAGCTCAACGCCTTCGAGCCCGTCATCGTGCACAGCCTCCACAAAAGCATCGCCCACCTCGAAGCCGCGTGCCACACGCTCACCGAGCGCTGCGTGCGCGGGATCACGGCCAATGCCGAGCGGCTGCGCGCGAGCGTCGAACACTCGATCGGCCTCGTCACCGCGCTCAACCCGTACCTGGGCTACGCGGCCGCCACCTCGATCGCCCAGGAAGCACTGACGACGGGGCGCGGCGTGGCCGAGCTCGTGCTCGAACGCGGCCTCCTCACCGCCGAGCGGCTCGAGGAGCTCCTGCGCCCCGAACGCCTCGCGAACCTGACCGTCTAGAACCCCTTCGAACCCGACCGTCTAAAACCCTTCCGGCCCTGTGGCCCCTCCCCGTACGAAGCACCCATCTCCCGCCCGTTCCCGATCAATGAAAGGACGCTGATGTCCTCCACCAACCCGGCCCAGAGCGGCCAGCAACGCCCAGACCACGTTGAGGATCATGGCCATGCGCATTCGACGGACCATGTGATCCATGCCGAGGATGCCGGCTACCACAAGGGCCTCAAGGCCCGCCAGATCCAGATGATCGCGATCGGCGGCGCGATCGGCACCGGCCTGTTCCTCGGCGCCGGCGGCCGCCTGGCCGCCGCGGGGCCCTCCCTGGTGCTCTCCTACGCGATCTGCGGCCTCTTCGTCTTCCTGATCCTGCGCGCCCTGGGCGAGCTCGTCCTGCACCGGCCCTCCTCCGGGTCCTTCGTCTCCTACGCCCGCGAGTTCTTCGGCGAGAAGGCAGCCTTCGTCTCCGGCTGGTTCTACTGGATCAACTGGGCCATGACCACCATCGTCGACACCACCGCCGCCGCCCTCTACATGCACTTCTTCGGCCGGTACGTGCCCTGGATCGACACCGTCCCCCAATGGGCCTGGGCCCTGATCGCCCTGGTCCTGGTCCTGGCCCTGAACCTGGTCTCCGTGAAGGTCTTCGGCGAGATGGAATTCTGGTTCGCCCTGATCAAGGTCGCCGCCCTGCTGGCCTTCCTGGCCCTGGGCATCTACTTCGTCGTCTTCGGCACCCCCACCGGCGGCCCCGTCGGACCCGGCCTGATCGCCGCCCACGGCGGCATCTTCCCCGCCGGGATCATGCCCATGATCCTGCTCATGCAGGGCGTCGTGTTCGCCTACGCCTCCGTCGAACTCGTCGGCACCGCCGCCGGGGAGACCCAGGACCCCGCCAGGATCATGCCCCGGGCCATCAACTCCGTCGTCGCCCGCATCGCCGTGTTCTACGTCGGCTCCGTCGTCCTGCTCTCCCTCCTGCTGCCCTACACCGACTACCAGGAGGGCGTGAGCCCCTTCGTGACCTTCTTCGGCCACATCGGCGTCAACGGCGTCGACGTCATCATGAACCTCGTCGTCCTCACCGCCTCCCTCTCCTCCCTCAACGCCGGCCTCTACTCCACCGGGCGCATCCTGCGCTCCATGGCCGCCGCCGGCTCCGCCCCCAAATTCGCCCTGCGCATGAACAAGGCAGGAGTGCCCTACGGCGGCATCGCCATCACCGCCGCCGTCTCCCTCCTGGGCGTCCCCCTGAACTACCTCGTCCCCGCCGACGCCTTCGAGATCGTCCTGAACGTCGCCTCCGTCGGCATCATCGCCACCTGGGCCACCATCGTCATCTGCCAGATCCAGCTCCAACGCTGGGCCGCCAAGGGCTGGCTCGAACGCCCCGCCTTCCGCATGCCCGGCGCCCCCTACACCGGCTACCTCACCCTGGCCTTCCTCGCCGTCGTCCTGACCATGATCCTGGCCGACTCCCCCTGGACCCTCCTGGCCACCGCCATCGCCATCATCCTCATGGTCATCGGCTGGTACGCCTGCCGCGACCGCATCCACCACATCGCCGCCACCCGCAACGGCCACACCGGAACAGCACCCGTCATCGCCAACCGACCCCTCCGCGGCCGCCAGTAGCTGGCCCACACCTTGGGCAAGCATCGCTGCGGCACAGCGCGGGCACAGAAGTTGATGGCAAGCTGAAGCAATGACGTCGACACCGCCCACGATGACGGACGGCCCCCGGCCCAACGCCCTCACCGCATCCTCGCGGTGGGGCTGGGTGCGGGGCGCCGCCCGTCGTCCGGTCGTTCGGCAGCTCGCGAGGTTTACGGGAGTTGGCGTCATCTGCACGGCGGCCTCCATGGGCCTCTACGCGAGCCTGCGCTTCCCAATCGGCCCGACCGGGGCGAATGCCACCGCTCTCATCGTGACGTCACTGCTCAACACCGAGCTGAACCGTCGGTTCACCTTCCACATCCACGAGCGGCGGCGCCGCCTCCACGACCATCTTCAGGGTCTCGTGGCCCTCGTCATCGCCCTCGCGCTCACGAGCGGGAGCCTCTGGGCCCTCCTGTGGGCCGAGCCGAACGCTGGCGTCGCCGAGGAGCTGTGGACCACGACCCTCGCGGGCTGGGTAGCGACCGCGGCCCGTTTCGTCCTGCTGCGTTACTGGGTGTTCCGACGAGCGCGGAACGCCTGATCCAGCGCGGTATGGCGCGACCTGGCACGAGTTATCTCAGCCTGCAGCAATGCTTGAGCTAGCACGAGTTGCCTGCGCCGCCCGCGAATCGCTGAGCAGGCACGAGTTGCCTGAGCTGGGGTTCAATCCCAGCAGGGGCGCGTACGCCTGAATCCTCCTGTTCGGGGTCAGCCAGAAATGTCGGACCCCTCCCGGAGACTTGAGCCATGGATATCGAGGGGCGTCGTGGGTGATTCCAGCCGATCCTCTGGGGGAGGACGGCTGGGACCTCAGCGCTCACCCATCCGCGAGGCTACTAGACCCGCCCCGCGTCGATCCAGCCCTCTTTGATCTGCGGGAGGACGACGATGAGCTCGAAGCACTTTGGGAGGCAACCCTTTCCCCTGCGGCCATCGTGGTCCGGGCGCGAGCAGCGCGTGCTGACGCCCTCGTGGTCGAACTGCAGGAGATCGACGCAGAGCAGGCCCGACTTGAGGCCAGAAAGGCCGTGGCCCTCGCAGCGCTCACGGCGGCAGTCGGCGGTTCTTCGGAGAATCCGGTCCACCGACTGGATGCCCCCAGCGTGGCCGCCTCGGAGATGGCGGCGGCGCTGCGGATCTCCCAGCGCACTGCGAAGGCTGCAGTTGCAGAGGCCCTTACCATCACGGCTCCCGCTTGGGCGCCCCTCCTAGACCGCATGGCCTCCGGGGATCTCCCCCGCCGTCGGGCCAACGCGATCCTCGAGGCCGCCGCCCCCGTCCCGCCGGAGGGCCTCAGCACGTTCGCTGCTCAGGCCGTCACGATCGCCTGTCCGCCCGACTCGGATCAGCTTCCTAGTCAAGGTACTCTGAGGCGCCGGCTCCGCCGCTTGGCCGAGAACCATGCAGGTGAGTCGTTGGAAGCCCGAAAGGAACGAGCGTCCGCCCACCGGCGTGTTGACCTTGAACCGGCGCAGGACGGGATGTGCTGGCTTTCGGCCTATCTCCCCCTTGAGACGGGCGCCGCAATTGACACGCGTCTGGAGGCCATCGCCCGATCGCTGCAGGGTCCGGTAGAAGGCCGGACGATCAACCAACTCAGGGCCGATGCGTTGGCGGATCTACTAACGGACGCAGCCTGTGAGGGAATCGCGGGACTCGCTCCGCATCCCGACCCAGGCTGCGACAGCATCGCGGGACTCACTCCGCATCCCGACCCAGGCTGCGACAGCATCGCCGGACTCACTCCGCATCCCGACGCCGTGAAGGGCAGTCCGAGGCCTCAGGGACCAACCGGCGGCGTCCGTACCGAACTCATTGTGACGATTCCCGCGCGCACGATACTCGGCGGCTCAGATGCGCCCGGTGAGATCGTCGGTTACGGGGCGATTGATTGCGAAGCGGCCCGGCTTCTGGCCTCCGAGGCTTCGACTTGGACTCGGCTGTATGTCGACCCGGACACCGGCGCTCCCCTTGCCGTCGGACGACGGCGTTACACGCCCACGCTTGCGATGCGGCGCTTCCTTGGTGCGCGGGACAGGACCTGCCGATTCCCCGGCTGCGACAAGCCGGCCGCGGCGGTCGAGGCCGACCACACTCAAGAATGGTCAGAGGGCGGAGCGACGGACACAAACAACCTCGCGCTGCTCTGCCGCGAGCACCACCGGCTCAAGACCCTGGGCCATTGGAAGGTCGCCCAGATTGGCGTTGAGCACCTTCCGGAGGCTCCAGAGCACCGTCCGGAAGGTCCGGGAGGCGACGCTCGAAGAAATTCGGCGCCCGGAGACTCCGGATCGAGCGTCCCTAGCGCCTCACCCCATGCCCCGCCTCCACCCGGAACTTTGGAGTGGACCGCTCCATCAGGCCACCGCTATATCACGTACCCAGAAGGAGATGCACCGCCTCCGTTCTGAACCACTACCGTTCCTGAGGCCGAGTCCTGAGGCCCAGATTTCCGCTGCCGTAGCGCCGTATCCTCTGCCCGCCCGCGGTCCCGGCTGCCCGCCCGCGGTCCCGGCTGCCCGCCCGCGGTCCCGGCTGCCCGCCCGCGGTCCCGGCTGCCCGCCCGCGGTCCCGGCTACCCGTCGCGACCCCGGCTACCCGTCGCGACCCCGGCTACCCGTCGCGACCCCGGCTAGCCGTCCGCGACCCCGGTCACCCGCCCGCGGTCCCGGCCACCCGCCCGCGGTCTTCGGCTTACCGATGGGCGATGCCGGTCACCGCGGCATAGGAGTCGCCGAGGGCGAGGGCGGCCGTCTCGAGTTCTTCTCGGGTAATCGTGGGCGGGAGCGTGAAGCGCACTGCCGTCTGCGCGGTCTCCGCATCGATGCCCAGCGCGAGGAGCACATGTGAGGGATCACTCGAGCCCGCAGCGCATGCCGACCCCGAGGAGCACACCACCCCCCGGCGCTCGAGCTCGAGCAGCACCGACTCGCCGCTGACGCGAGGGAAGCAGAAGGATGCGCTCCCGGGCAGACGTTGTTCGGGGTCGCCCGTGATGACGGCGTCGGGCACTAGCTCGGTGACGCGGTCAACGAACGCACGGCGGAGGCCCGCGAGGCGCGGCGCCGCCGTCGGACGCTCTGCCTCGGCGAGCCGCAAGGCTGTGGCGAGGGCGACGGCGCCCGCGACGTTCTCGGTTCCCGAGCGTAGCCCGCGCTCCTGGCCTCCGCCGTCGACGAGTGGCTCGACGGTCAGCCGACCCGCGGAGTACAACACTCCGACACCCTTGGGCGCGCCCAGCTTGTGGCCGGAGATGCTGAGGGCGTCGACACCGAGCTCGCGCACATCGAGCGGGAGCATTCCCGCAGCCTGCACCGCGTCGGTGTGGAGCGGCACCCGCGCCGCACTGGCCACGGCGGCGAGCTCGGCGAGCGGCTGGACAGTGCCCACCTCGTTGTTTGCGTACATCACGGAGACAACTGCCGTCTCGGGGCCGACGACGGCGGCGAGCGACTCGGGCGTGATCCGACCCGCCCCGTCGACCGGGACGACGTCGACGGCGAACCCATGGAGGCGGGCGAGGCTCCGCGCGGACTCGAGGACCGCCGGGTGCTCGATGGCGCTCACGGCAACCCGGTTGCGCCGTGCGTCCGCCGTCCGCCGCGCGAGCGCGATCCCCTTGACCGCCAAGTTGTCTGCCTCCGTGCCGCCCGAGGTGAAAGTCACCTCGCCGGACCGGCAGCCGAGGACGCGCGCTACGTCGGCACGCGCCGACTCGAGCGCGGCCCGCGCCCGCTCGCCGAGCTCGTGATGGCTCGAGGCGTTCCCAAAATCGCCCGTGAGGTAGGGCCACATCGCCTCGAGGACCTCTCGGCGCACAGGAGTCGTGCCGGCGGCGTCGAGGTAGATCACGCCAGATCTCCCTCCGAAGTCCTGAGCTGGGAAGCGTCCAGCACAACATCGAGGCCCAAGTCGAGGTTGACGACCGAGTGCGTGAGCGCGCCGACTGAGATGACGTCCACGCCCGAGGCCGCGATCGCTGCGACAGTGCCAAGGTTCACGCCGCCGCTCGCCTCGACAATCGCACGCCCCGCGACGAGCGCGACGCCTTCGCGAAGCTGCTCAGGAGTGAAGTTGTCGAGCATGATCGTGTCCACCCCCGCGGCGAGCACGGGCTCGATCTGCTCGATCGCGTCCACCTCGACCTCGAAATGGGTCGTGTGACCGAGCCGGTCGCGCGCGGCGCGCAGCACGTCGGTGAGCTTGGCAGGGTCTCCCCCGGTCAGAACCGCGAGGTGATTGTCCTTGGCCATGACCGCGTCGGAGAGGCTGAAGCGATGGTTCCGGCCACCGCCGCAGCGCACCGCATAGCGTTCGAGCTCTCGGAGGCCCGGGGTGGTCTTGCGCGTGTCCACGATCCGGGCCTTCGTTCCCGTGGTCAATGCCACATATCGGGCAGTGAGGGTGGCAATGGCGCTCATCCGCTGGACCAGATTGAGCACCACCCGCTCCGCGGTGAGCAGCTCGCGCGCCCGGCCCGAGACACGGGCTAGGACAGTGCCAGTCTCAAAGGCAGCTCCCTCAGGAATGAGCAACTCGACCCTGACCTGCGGGTCGTGGAGCCGGAAGCCCGCCTCGATGACCGGGCCGCCCGAGAAGACGCCGGGGACCCGAGCTCGGAGCTCGGCGGTGGCCCGCGCCGATTCCGGGATGAGGGCGAGCGATGTGATGTCGCCGTGGGGCGCGTCCTCGGCATAGGCGAGCTCGAGGACGCGCCCGAGCGCCGCCGGGGCGGGAGGCATGGGGCTAGCCGAGACGAGTGGCCGAGCGGCCTGAACAGCGTGCGCCGTCATGAGGCGCTCCTTCCCGCCAGGACAGGCTGGCGTGCGACGTCGACCGCGACTTCCGCGTTGCCCTCGGCAGAGCGGCGGCCGGGGAAGTCGAGTCGGAAATGGGCTCCGACTGATTCCTCACGCGCGGCTGCCGCCGCGACGAGGAGCCTGCCGGCAAGGATGAGATTCTCGGTCTCGGGGTCTCCCGAGGAGAGCGTCGCGAGCTCAGCAGCCGCGCGGGCGAGACCCTCGGCATCGCGCAGGACACCCGCGTCTCGCTCCATGAGCGCCGCGACCTCGGCGTGGGTCGCCGAGCGAATGGAGGACGACGACGATTGAGTGGCCGACGCCGAGCGACCGGCCGACGCCGAGCGACCGGCCGACGCCGAGCGACCGGCCGACGCCGAGCGACCGGCCGACGCCGAGCGTCCGGCCGACGCCGAGCGACCCGGTGACAGCGCGAGCTCAGGCATGGCTTCGTCGGGCACGTCACGCTGGTCGGGCCCCGCCCACCCCCTCGGCTGTGTCAGGAAATGCTCGACGGCGCGTGCTGCGAACACAACGCCTTCCAGGAGCGAGTTCGAGGCGAGGCGATTCGCCCCATGGACGCCTGTGCAGGCCACCTCTCCGGCAGCATAGAGGCCGGGGACACTCGTCGCACCGTCGAGGTCGGTGGCGACCCCGCCCATCCAGTAGTGCGCCGCGGGGGCGATCGGGAGGAGATCTCGCCGCCAGTCGTAGCCTGCCGCGCGCGTCATGGCGTCGAGGCTCGGGAAGCGCCGCGCGAGGAATCCGGCGCCGCGTTCGGCCTCAATTCCGGTGGCGTCGAGGTACGCTTCGCCGCCGCCAGCCCTGCTGTGGAGGGCGAGCGCCCGCGAGACGGCGTCCCGGGGGGCGAGTTCGCCGAGTGGGTGGTAGTCGGTCACAAAGCGCCGGCCCGAAGCGTCACGGATCACCGCACCCTCACCGCGCACAGCTTCCGAGATGAGGGAGGAGCGCAACGTCCCGTCGTCGCCACGGAGCTGGAGCGCCGTCGGATGGAACTGGTAGAACTCGAGGTCGCGCAGCACGGCGCCGGCTCGGAAGGCGAGGGCCACGCCGTCGCCCGTTGCCACGCTCGGGTTCGTGGTCTGGGCGAAAAGCTGGCCGGCTCCCCCAGTGGCGAGCAGGACGGCGTCAGCTTCGACCCGACGTCGTACAGACGTTCCAGCCGCTCCTGACTCCCGGCCGGCCGCCGGAACGTAGTCGACGCCCGCGATTGCGCCGGCCTCGAGCACGACCTCCGTGGCCATCGCGCGCTCGAGAACCTCAAGGCGCCCTTCGGATTCGAGACTGCGCACGCGCGCGATGAGCGCGCGAGTGATGCCAGCGCCGCTTGCGTCCCCGCCAGCGTGAAGGATGCGCGGGAACGAGTGGGCGGCCTCAAGGCCGAGGAGCAGCCGGCCGTCAGGGCCGCGGTCGAAAGCGACACCGTGGGAGAGGAGGCTCTCAACAGAGCTCGCCGCCCGCTGGCACATCAGCACAACAGCGGCTCGAGTGCCCAGCTGGGCGCCCGCCGCCATCGTGTCCGCCACGTGGCTTTCGACGCTGTCCCCCGGCGCTCGCTGCCCTTCGGGAAGGACGGCGGAGAAGCCCCCCTGGGCGAGCATGCTGTTGCTCTCTGCGAGCGCGGCCTTCGTGAGAAGGACGACGTCGGCCCCCGCCTCCGCGGCAGAGATCGCGGCGAAGAGCCCGGCGGCTCCGCTGCCGACAATTGCAAGACGAGGTCGGATGGAGCGACGAGCCGACCGGGGGGCTGGGCTGGCCGACCGGCGGGCTGGGCTGGGCTCGCTCACGGCCGCGCCGCCAGCATCCGTTCGAGCGCCACGCGAGCCGTCGCGGCGACATCCTCCTGGACCTCGATGCGGTTGCGCACCTCGCCCTCGACGAGCCCTTCGAGGACCCACGCGAGATAGCCGGGGTGGATGCGGTACATCGTCGAGCAAGGGCAGATGACGGGATCGAGGCAGAAGATGGTGTGCTGCGGGTATTCGGCGGCGAGCCGGTTCACCAGGTTGACCTCGGTGCCGATGGCGAACACGGTCGGCTCGGTGGCAGCGGCGATAGCCTTGCGGATGTAGTCGGTGGAGCCGTACTCGTCGGCCGCATCGACCACCTCCATGGGGCACTCGGGGTGGACAATGACGCGCACCCCTGGGTAGTCGGCGCGGGCCTTCTCGATCTGCGCCACGTTGAAGCGCTTGTGCACGGAGCAGAAGCCGTGCCACAGGATGACGCGCGAATCCCGGAGGGTCTCGGGGTCCGTGCCGCCCCACGGCTTGCGCGGGCTCCACATGGGCATCTGCTCGAGCGGCACGCCCATGGCCTTGGCGGTGTTGCGGCCGAGGTGCTGGTCGGGGAAGAAGAGCACCCGCTGGCCACGCTCGAACGCCCACTCGAGAACCGTCGCCGCGTTCGACGACGTGCACACAATGCCGCCGTGCTCACCGCAGAAGCCCTTGAGTGCGGCGGAGGAGTTCATGTACGTGACGGGGATGACGGGGACGCGTCCGTCGGCGTCGGGCTCGGTGCCGAACAGCTCCTCGAGCTGCTCCCAGCATTCCTGGACCGAGTCGATGTCGGCCATGTCCGCCATCGAGCAGCCCGCGGCGAGGTTGGGCAGGATCACCGCCTGGTCATCGCGCGAGAGGATGTCCGCCGTCTCCGCCATGAAGTGGACGCCGCAGAACACGATGGCCTCGGCGTCGGGCCGGGTCAGGGCGGCGTTCGCGAGCTGGAAGGAGTCGCCCATGAAGTCCGCGTGCTCCACGACTTCGTCCCGCTGATAGAAGTGGCCGAGCACGACGACGCGGTCCCCGAGGGCCTTCTTCGCTGCACGAATCCGGGCATGCAGTTCGTCCTCGCTGGCTTCCTTGTACTCCTGCGGGAGCTGGCCCTGGCGCGGCGTCGACGCCGGGGCGACGTCCCCGCTCGAAGCGCCCGGCCCGTAGGCGGGCGCTCCCCGGAGAGCCTCCGCGGCGTCGAACTCCCACGGCCCCTTCGAAAGGTCGGCGCTGCAGGTGCTCGTGGCAGCAGTGGATCCGGACGCAGCGTGAGACGCAGCCGCTCCTTCAGCGAGGCGTTCCGCCTCAGCGCGGGTGATGAGGTCGATGGCGGTTGCGACGGACGTCATGTCGTGCTCCTTTGGACAGGGCCGGTGTAGCGGTAGAGGCGGGGAGGGCGGTGTTTCCCGCCCTCGAGGAACTGGTCCGTCGGCTCGATCTGCGGGACGGATTTGAGCTGGCGGCGGAAGTTCGCGGGATCGAGGGGCCGTCCGAGGACCGCCTCGTAGACCTCTCGGAGCTGGGCGAGGGTGAAGGTCTCGCCGAGGAAGTGGTAGGCGATCTGGGCGTACTCGAGCTTGTTGCGCAACCGCCAGAGGGCGTAGTCGATGATCTCGCGATGGTCGAACGCCAGGCCGCCCTCACCCTCGCCCGCGGTGTCCGCTCGGTGCCAGGCGACGTTCTCTGCCTCCCCCTCACCGTCGACGAGGAGCTCGGCCTCCGTGGGCCGCACGAGGGCCCAGTACACGATCGACACCACCCGTTGGCTGCCTTGACCGGGCCGCTGCGCGCGGTCGAGGCCGCCGAACGCGTAGAGCTGTTCGAGGTATTCGGGCGCGAGCCCCGTGGTCTCCCCGAGGTTTCGGCGGGCGGCATCCTCAAGCGATTCCGTTGCGGTGAGCGGGCCGCCGGGAAGCGCCCATTGGCCTTTGAACGGTTCCTTGACCCGCCGGACGAGGGGGAGCCAGAGCGTCGGCTTCCCGGCGTCGCGACCGGGTTTGAGCGCGAAGATCACGGTCGAAATCGCCAACGACGGCGGAAGCTGGGCGCGTTCCGAGACGTTCGCGCCGAAGGGGCCGGCGAAGAGAGTGCTCATTGGGCCTCCTTCGGTGAACGAGAGAGATTCGGTGGACGAGAGAGATTCGGTGGGAACAGGTCAGTCCGTTAGTTAAAGTCACGTTGACCCTAACTAATGATACGCCTGCTCCAGTGTCGACGGCAAAAGTGACGCGCCGCCGTCGTCGTCCGGCCCATCCGCGTGGGGGGCGGGTCAGCCCTTCGCCGCGGCCTCGAGGAGCGGCAGGGTGCGGCCCTCGAAGTGGGTGTTGAGCGCGATCACGCTCGACGACCGGACCACGGCCCTGGTCGCCATGATGATGTCGAGGACCCGCTGCAGATCGGAGTTGGACCGGGCAGCGACTCGGGCCATGAGGTCACTGTCGCCAGAGACGGTGTGGACTTCGATGACCTCCGGGATCGCGCCCAGGGCCTTTGAGACGGCGTCGTGCCCAAGGTCCTGGTTGATCGTGAGGAAGCAGAAGGCGACGACGGGGAACCCGAACGCGCGTGGCTCAGGCTGGGGCACCCATTGGGCGATGACGCCGTTGGCGGTCATCCGATCGAGGCGCGCCTGCACGGTTGCCCGAGCGACTTTGAGGAGGCGCGAGGCCTCGAGGACGGACATGCGCTGCTCCTCGGTGAACAGCCGGACGATCTTCGCGTCGAGCTCGTCAACCCGCATCAGGGACCTCCCACTTCCAGCCCGGCCCCGGCGCCGCGCAAGCTTTTTCACGATGGTACAGATTGATGCCTCAATATTCCGTCATTGCGCATTCTGCTCAGCCGGCGGGCGGCCAGCGAGCCGGATCCCAGCAGTCTGCTCAGGCCCGTGATCCGTGCCACACAGCCGCGGAAAATGAGGCTATCCTCGTCATCGTCCCCTGGCCCGGCACACCCCGCTGGGGCCATCGAAGAACCGAAGAGGGTCAATGACACCTAGGCAGAGTGCAGAAGCGACGGAGCGAATGGCACAAGCAGCAGACACCGAACAAGCAACGGCACGATCTGAACAAGCAACGGCAGTTCAGGCGAGCGTGACAACGACGTCGACGCTCGGCGCCGCCCTCAAGCCCCGACAGCTCACCATGATGGGCCTCGGCAGCGCCATCGGCGCTGGGCTCTTCATCGGATCGGGCGCCGGCATCCAGGCCGCCGGACCGGCCGTCCTGATCTCCTATCTGGTCGCCGGCGGCCTCATCATCCTCGTCATGTGGGCGCTCGGGGAGATGGCCGCGGCGAACCCGAACAGCGGCGCGTTCTCCGTCTACACCGCCCGCGCGTTCGGCCCCGTGGCCGGCGCCACCGTCGGCTGGCTGTGGTGGATACAGCTCGTCGTCGTCATCGCGGCCGAATCCCTCGGCGCAGCGGGCTTGCTCGCGAGCGTCTTCCCGGCGCTGCCCGTGTGGCTCATGGCCCTCGTATTCATCGCGGCCCTCACCGCCGTCAACCTGACCCGCGTCCGCAACTTCGGCGAGTTCGAATTCTGGTTCGCGCTCCTCAAGGTCGCTGCGATCGTCGGCTTCCTCGTCATCGGTGCCGCACTCCTGTTCGGCTGGATCCCCGGCGCCCACTCCCCCGGACTTGCCAACTTCGGCGGCTTTGCGCCGCACGGCTTCGAAGGAATTGCTACCGCGCTGTTCGTGGTCGCGTTCGCGTTCGGCGGCACGGAGATCGTCTCGGTCGCGGCGGCGGAGACGCGGGACCCGGCCCGGAGCGTCGGCAAGGCCGTTCGCACCGTCGTCTGGCGCATTCTCGTGTTCTACATCGGCTCGATCTTCATCATCGCCGCGGTCATCCCCTCGGGATCCGACGCGCTCAAGAGCCCCTTCGCCGGCGTCCTCGATGCCGCCGGGATGCCTGGCGCCGCAACCGCGATCACGCTCGTCGCCGTCGTCGCACTCCTGTCGGCGCTCAACGCGAACCTGTACGGTGCGTCGCGCATGGTGTTCTCCCTCGCCGAGCGCGGCGAGGCGCCCCGCGCCCTCAAGTCCCTCACTGCCTCGCGCGTCCCTGCCGTCGCGGTACTCGCGAGCGTTACGTTCGGCGTGGTCGCGACCGTGCTCGAGCTCATCTTCCCCGACCACGTGCTCCCGGTGCTGCTGAACATCGTGGGGTCGACGTGCCTCATGGTGTGGGGCTCTGCCCTCGTCTCCCAGCTCGTCCTCCGGAGCCGGGCCGACCGCGACGGCGTCGCGCTGCCGCTCCGCATGGCAGGATTCCCGTGGCTGACCTCGCTCGGCCTCGTCCTGCTCGCGGCGATCTTCGCGGTCGGACTGATCGGGGACGACTCGCGGCCGCAGCTGTTGAGCACATTTGCCCTCGTCATTGTCCTGGCTGCCGCCAGCGCCTTGAGGCGACGCTCGGCGTCGGCCGTGGTGTCGAAGGCCTAGCGCAACACCTCTGACTGCCCCGGGTTCCGGACCCTGCCCTGCGCTGGAGCGCGTGGCAACGTCCGGAGGCCGGGGCAGTTCTGTGTGGGTGGGCACAGTGCTGAGTGATTCGAGCCACACAGGCCGTCGCGTCAACAGTTTGTATAGAAATACCCGCTCCCGTTGCACAGCCTGCGCGCCGAAACTACGGTCTTGCTATGCAGACTTCAGTACAACGCACGACGACGCGCGGCCGCGCTGGCCTCGCGGGGGCGCCTCGGGCGCCGCTCGCCGAGCTTCCCGCCGTGGAACCCGTCACAGGGAACGAGCTCGTGGAGCTCTACCGGCTCATGACCGCCGTCCGTCACCTCGATCTCGCGGCCATCTCCTGGCAGCGGCAGGGCATCGTGCCGGCCTACGCACCCGAACTGGGCCAGGAGGCTGCACAGGTCGGCTCCGCCCTCGCCGTGGACCCCAAGCGCGACTTCGTGTTCCCGACCTACCGGGAACTCGGCGTCGCGCTGGCGTGCGGCGTGGACATGGTGGAGTACATGTCGACGCACAAGGCCACTTGGCACGGCGGCCTGTGGAACCCGGCGGAGACCCATGTCGCGCCGATCCAGGCCGTCGTCGCCGGCTCCGTGCTCCATGCCGTCGGCTGGGCACACGGCCAGACCCTCGAGGCCCAGGGCGAGCTTCCCGCAGACGGCTACAACATCGCTGTCACCTATCTCGGCGACGGTGCCTCGAGCCAGGGCGATGTGCACGAGGCGATGAACTTCGCCGCCGTCTTCAACGCCCCCGTCGTCTTCTTTGTGCAGAACAACGGCTGGGCCATCTCCGTGCCGACAGAGAAACAGGTCGCGGGCGGCAGCGTCGCCACCCGGGGTGCCGGCTACGGCATCCCTGCCATCCAAGTCGACGGCAACGACGCCCCCGCGGTCCTGACCGCGACCCGCCGCGCCGTCGCGCACGCCCGCGCCGGGCACGGCCCCGCGATCGTCGAGGCGATGACCTACCGCCGGGGGCCGCACGCGACCTCCGACGACCCCGGCCGCTACCGGTCCCTCGAGGACGAGCGCGCGGACGCCGGGGCAGACCCGATCGCCCGGCTGCGCGAAGGGATTCTGACTGCAGGCGCCGCAACCGCGGCGGAGCTCGACGCGGCCGACGCCGCGGGTGCAGCCGAAGCGGAGCGGGTCCGGGCCGGCGTGATCGACCTCAGACCGCGCCCGGGCACCGAAATGTTCGACCTGGTCTTCCAGGAGCCCACCGACGAACTGCAGCGGCAGAAGGCCAATTGGCAGGAAGAGACCGAACTGCGTGAGGAGTCCGATCATGAGTGAGACGCTGATGGCGCCCATGGGCGGAACGGAGACGATGATGGCCGGAACGGCTGCGTCCGCAGCACCGCTGGAGCTCTCACTCCAGGGCGCACTCAACCTGGCCCTCGACGAGATCCTCGCCGAGGACCCCAAGGCCCTTGTGCTCGGCGAGGACGTCGGCACGCTCGGCGGCGTCTTCCGCGTTACCTCGGGCCTGGCTGGGAAGCACGGCGCCGCGCGGGTCTTCGACACCCCGCTCGCCGAATCCGGGATCCTCGGCATGTCGATCGGGCTCGCGATGGCCGGGTTCCACCCGATTCCCGAGGTCCAGTTCGACGGCTTCGCCTACCCGGCCGTGAACCAGATCGTGTGCCAGCTCGGGCGCATGAACTACCGCAGCCGCGGGACCCTGCCCATGCCCGTGACGCTGCGCGTGCCCAGCTTCGGCGGCATCCGCGCCCCCGAGCACCATGGCGAGAGCCTCGAGGCGCTCTTCGCCCACGTCCCCGGCCTCAAGGTCGTCTCCCCCGCCGACCCCCAGCAGGGCTACACGCTCCTGAAGGCCGCGGCTCGCATGCCCGACCCGGTCATCTTCATGGAGCCCAAGTCGCGCTACTGGCAGAAGGGCCAGGTCATTACCGAAAGCGGACTGGACGACGGCGGGAAGTCGCCGGTCGCTGACGGCGCAGCCGGGGCACGGATCGCTCGCCCGGGCCGTCACCTCACGCTCGTCGCGTGGGGAGCGATGGTCGCCCGGTGCCTGCAGGTCGCCGAGCTCGCTGCCGAGGACGGCATCGACGTCGAGGTTCTGGACCTGCGCTGGCTCAAGCCCATCCACGCCGACGCCCTGGCGGCCTCCGTGGGGAAGACGCGGCGCGCCGTCGTCGTCCACGAAGCCCCGCGGACCTCCGGGCTCGGCGCTGAGGTGGCCCAGATCATCACCGAGCGCTGCTTCGGGACCCTCAAGGCACCCGTTGAGCGCGTCACCGGGTTCGACGTACCGTATCCCTCAGGCGACCTGGAGGACGAGTACATCCCGAACATCGACCGGATCCTTTTCGGCATCCAACGAGTATTGGAGTACAAGCGTGGCTGAGCTTCCCTTCCCCCTCCCCGACCTCGGCGAAGGCCTCATCGAGGCCACGGTCCTCGAATGGCTCGTCGCCGAAGGCGACCAGGTCGAGCGGAACCAGCCGCTCGTCGAGGTCGAAACCACCAAGTCCGCCCTCGAGCTGCCCTCGCCCCAATCCGGCATGGTCCTCAAGGTCCACGGAGCCCCGGGCGACGTGATCAAAGTCGGCGAGCCCCTCGTCGTCTTCGAAGTCCCGGACGACACCGCCGGAATCGTCGGCACGGTCCCGACAGAGGAAGCACCCAAGCGGCGCGTCCGCTTGAGCGCGAATCTGGACGAAGATTAAGAGGTCTGGGGTTGGGAGTTCTGGGACTCATGGAAGAGGGACTGATGACGATGGCGGCGGGGCGGCATGCGGGGGCTGCGGCGCATCACACGGTCGAGGGAACGGACCCGGGCCTCAACGTCCAGACGTTCGAGCCCGACGACGCGGCGGCCCTGCCGCCCGTCCTGCTGATCCACGGCTTCGCTTCCTCCGTCGCGCTCAACTGGGAGCAGAGCGGCTGGATCCCTGCGCTGCTCGAGGCTGGGCGGCGCGTCATCGCCGTCGACCTTCCCGGCCATGGCCTGAGCGCCGCACCCGAGGATGTGGACTCCTACTCGCCCAGCCGGATCCGCGCCGACCTCCTGCAGATCGCGACCGACGCCGGCGCCCGCCCGCTCATCGCGGGGCACCCTGACACTGGGCTGGACGTCATCGGCTACTCCCTCGGCTCGCGGCTCGCGTGGGAGTTCGGGGCGACGCAGCCTGCATTGGTGCGGCGCCTTGTGCTGGGCGGCCCGAGCGGCCGAGACCCGCTCGCCGAATTCGACCTCGCCGCTGCCCAGCGATTCCTCGCGGACGGGACGCCCATCGAGGACGATTCCACTGCGGCGCTCGTGACGATGGCCCTCGCCTCGCCCGGTTCGGACATGTACGCGCTCCTCTCGCTCGTCGAGGCGATCAAGGAGGAGCCCTTTGACGCCGCCGAGGCCGTCCCCAGGCAGCCGATCCTGATCGTCGCCGGCGAGAAGGACGAGCGGGCCGCGGGGATCGAAGCGCTCCACGGGCTCGTGCCCCAAGCTCAGGTCGTCCTCGTCCCCGGCCGGAATCACGTCAATGCCGTGACCGCGCGGGCCTTCAAGCAGGCCGCCATCGAGTTCCTGGCCGGCTGAGCCCGAAAGCTAGTCCCGAATCGCGATAGCGGGATCCTTCCTGCTCGCGACCCATGCCGGATAGATTGCGCTGACGACACCTGTAATTACGCCCAGGACGAAGCTCACCCAAGCCATCTCCGAAGGAAGAACCGGAGGCCATCCTTGAATCAGGGACACAATGATGGTCGTGGCAGTGCCGAGAATGCCCCCTGCGAGACCAGCGATAGCACCGATAATCAGACCCTCGAGAATGAAGGTTCTGCAGACCAACCAACGGGTCGATCCAATGGCGCGGCGCAACGCAATCTCCGCAGACCTGCTCTGAACAGTCAGATACATTGAAGACGCTGCGGTAATGGTGGCGAGGAGCATCAAGACCAGCGAAAGCAGCGCGATCAGAGCTCCCAAGTCGGAAGAAACCTCCTGTCTGATTGACTGGATATCAGCACCCACATCCACTCTGGCCTTGCCTGGATCACCGGGCGCATAGGCGAGCGACGCAACTTTCGCGACCGCCGCCGCGAAGCCCTTCTCGGTGCGAACGCTGACCTTCAATTCCGCCCGTGTCACACCTCTCAGAGAATCCGGATCCACAAACACCGCCGAACTCAACTCGGCTGAGTCTGCGGTTGGCCTAAAGATGCCGACTACGGGAACGAGCGCCCCTTCAACCCAGATACTGGACCCCGGAGCGGGGCCATACTCTGGTCTGAACGAAATACCCAGTTCTTCTGCCGCCTTAGTCGAAATGATGGCCAAGGGGCCGAGTTCGGCGTTGCCGAGTAGGCTCGAGGCGTTTCGGGGATAGGTCTCGATGTCGAGGTCGCTGAAATAGCTTGAGGATGCAGCGTGTAATGTCAGTGGTGCGTCAGGCTCTGGCTCGGTCGGCGTTATATGAGTGATGCGGACGTCTGCGGCCACCGCTGAGAACAGGTACGAGGCGGCCACCACACGAGGGACTTCCGAGATTCGTTGCACGCCCAACTCCAATTCCTCAAACCCGCTATTCAGGACTGAGGGGCCGTCATAGATAGATAGCGAGACTCTATCCTGCGAGGCGATTGCCAAGCGGTTGTTGATCGCATTGGAGGTCGTCGAACCAATCCCGATTGCAGCGGTCATCCCTCCGATAGCGATGGCAAAAGCGAGGATCAAGGTCACCGTGCGCAGGACTCGAGACGAGAGCGCGTTGAATGCATCGCTCCAGTCGTCGGACAACGAACGCAAGAATTGACCCCTGGCCGGGGTACTTGACGGCAGAGTTCGGACTTGATCACCCTCCTCGCGGACCTCCGAGATATTGCGTCCTGAGGGAGTAAGCGAGTCGAGGACGAGCCGTCCGTCCCGAATCTCTATCCGACGATCTGCTTGACTCGCGACCTCCCTGTCGTGGGTAACTATGACCACCGTCGCCCCCTCGGAATTCAGTTTCCTGAGGTACTGGATGACGCGCTCACGGCTGCTCGGGTCCAAATTCCCCGTCGGCTCATCGGCAAGAACGATCAACGGCCTTGTGGAGATTGCCCGTGCAATCGCGAGACGTTGGCGCTCCCCACCCGAAAGAAGTTTGGCGAGCACTCGTCGCTTATGCTCTAAGCCTACAAATTCAAGCGCCTCCAGAGCTGAACCAGCCCGATCAACCAGCGGAACTCCCTGGACGCGCAGCCCAATGGCGGCGTTTGCGATCACGCTCTCGCTGCCGATGACGTGTGAAGACTGAAAGACAAATCCAATCGAATGAGACCGAATGGCATCGCGCCGCCGCTGCCGCATGCCCTTAAGGTTTTCCCCAAAGAGCAACAGCTCACCTGAGCTCGGCGTGTCCAATAGTCCGATCATGTTCAGCAGGGTGGACTTGCCCGACCCTGACTGGCCGACGAGCGCAACGTATTCACCGCGACAGATCGTGAGGGAGACGTCCCTAAGAGCTGGCTCATCGGAGCTGGGATAGATTCGGGAAACGCCCTGCAACTGGATCGCCGGATCTTCCCTCCTCGGACCAAACTGGGGGTGAGCGGTGTGTTGCGGCGCATCATCTGGCGTCAAGAGAGCTTTATCCTGTCCCCCACACTCACCTCGCCAGACACGGCGGCGAAACCTCCCCCAGCGCGAACGACGGACACCGGTATCCGTTGCGCCTCACCCGTCTCGTTGCCCGGCGTGCCGCTCATTCGCAGAACGTAAGTCCCCTCTCCGTCTTGTCGAATGGCCGAAAGTGGCACCGCTAGCGACTCCTCCGCCCCACCGTTGCCCAGCACCGTAACGCTCATATTCGGGATGAACTGGGAGACGTCGGCCTGGTTCGCGGGTGTGACCGTCACGAGATGACCAGCCCTTAACCCGCCGCTGGCCTCCTTGAACGGGCCGACCGTCGCCACCTTGCCCTGAACTTGCTTCTCGGCCACTCGTACCGTCACCGTCTGGCCGACCCTGAGTGAACGAACCTGCTGGACATCCGCGACGAACTCCGCAAAGTTGTCCTCTATTTGGAACTTCACGACTGGATGCTCCGAAGTCACTCGTTGACCCGCCGGCGTTGCCGCCACGATCTTCACCGTTTGACTGGGCAGGACGACGAACTGCCTGAACGCGATCAACCCAGGCTTTTCCTGTGCGGAGGCGGAGTCAGTCAAGGCGGCGCCTCCCCCGCCCGCGCGCGGGGACGATGCTTGGGGGCGCCCGGCATCCAGCTTGAAGCCTTCGCTTGCATAGAGGTCACGGACGGCGTCAATCGTCGACCAGTCGACAACCCCGCCTTCCGACGTCGGATAGCCCAGGAGTCGGAGCGCTCTTTGAAGTGCCAGGACATCGTCGCCCTCATCGCCCTGGTCGAGGTCACGGTAGAGCGGAAGGGGTCCCGGAACGAGGAAGTACGGGCGCCCAGAGAGGACAGCAGCCAGACTCCCCCACTCGGCCACATCCCCCGATCGGAGAGTCTGCCGAACTACCATCGGCTCCTGACCGTCCAGGTCGATCTGTAGCGGGATCTCGGGACCGGGCTTGATGACTCCGGAGAACGTGAGCCGGTCATCAACTATTCTCCTGGTGACAGAAGCGTATACCGGCAAGTCGGCCATGGAGTCTTCCGGACGAATGATCTCCGACTGGCCGAGGATGCGCCCCGCAAAAAGGCCAGCCGACGCGGCGACGATGCCGGTCACGAGCAAGACGATGACCAGCCATCGTCTGGGAAGTCTTTTGAGGCCTGCACTTGAAGGCGATCCATGATCTTCGGCAGCACGGCTCATTGCTTCTCACGCAATACTTCATCGGCGGCGCTTACGTACTTTTCCCCCTCCTTCTTGAGCTCCGCAAGTGCCGCTTCGTTCTGCCTAATAAGTGGCAGCTGATAGCTGGCCTGAATATCCCCCAAAGTCTGCGTCAAACGGGTCTTTTGGTTGCACTCGGCCTCGACCGTGGCGATTCTGATCCCCTCGGACACGTCCGCTGGCGAGGAGTTGGCCTGATCAGTTCGGATCAGCAGGTCAAGAGCCTGCTGACTCGACCACTCGGCTGGGCCCTGACCAGGGGTGAGACCCCCAGAGGAGATACAGCTAGCCCACTCCTCCTTAGACTTCTTCCACGCGTCCGTCTGCGACGCAAGGTTGAGGCTCCTCATCGAAAGCTCATTGGCGATACCGCCGTTCATGAACTGGTCCTGCGGCGTGATCTGCTCCAATGCTGCCTTTTCGCTCCCCAGGCACTTGTATCGCGCGTTCCCCCAGACGCCGGCTTCATCATGCGCTTGGCTGGACGCAGACTTCTCGCCGGCAAACCCGAACCCGTACTGTCGCACCCGGTCCACGTTCCATACACCGAAGTTGCGATTCTCAGCCTTCGAATAGGCAGCTTTGGGATCATCATTGAATCCGAACTTCTTCATGCAGGTGGTGAGGATGACTTCTCGCGCGAGAAGAATCCTTGAGAAATCATCCGTCGAAATCTTGTAGGCATCCAACGGGAAGACTATAAGCGAATTCTCGTAGTCCAGCTTTACCTTGCCTGTCAGATCAGGAGGGATCGATCCCCCTGTATCCGTAGAACAGGATGAAACGAGCATCGCGATAGCGATCGCGACGGAAGACCGAATGCATCCCATCCTTGATATGCGCCCCTCAAGCATCTTCCTCACCCCTCCTCACCCCTCCTCACCCCTATCCCCATCCCGTCCACGTACTCCGAGCCGCGCATATAAGAGGTCCCGAAGGCGCTCCCGGCATAATTGATGTGCCGGTAGAAACTCACGGCTCCGAGGCGAAAACCGCTGCGGTGGAAATCGCGACCGCCGCTGCAACTTTAGAAAGCTTCTTCATGGAGAGTTTCTCATTTCTGATGATCGTGCGAATGAGGACAGCAAAAACAGCTCCTTGGACAGGCCAATTGAAGGAAACAAACACCCGCACAAGGACGTCAGTTTATACGGACGAAAGGAGTCACTAAGTGCGGGAATGGGTGAATCTCAGTGGTCAGCGCGGACGTTTTCGCAGAAATATCCGTGCTCACCCGAGCGATCTACGTGGTACGCGACGGCACTGTCGGTGGATGCCAGCGCTCGCCTCCGTGCTCCAGTCCTGTGTTCCGCCCGTCCGCTAATGGGTCACGTCCTCGGGGAAGGCGACGACGCCGACGGTGTCCGTTCACGAGCCGGCCAGCATGACGTCGTCGACGAGGCTGATTTTCATGAGGCGCCTTCGAGTCCATGGTGCGGGCGAATAATGCCTCTTGAGTCACCTCCCGACTTCGTATACGATTTTCGTATACGATCAGGATCACGCCGAGAGGCGACATCATGACGACTCGAGGGAGAGGGCTTTCGTGGAACAGCTCACGCAGGAACATCTGGACGCCGCTGGCAAGGTCATTGCGGTCCACCTCAACTACCCGAGCCGCGCAGCGCAGCGGGGCCGCACCCCCGAGGTCCCCTCCTACTTCCTCAAGCCGGCCACGTCGCTCGCACTCTCGGACGCGGAGCTCGAGCGTCCCCAGGGCGTCGAACTCTTCACCTTCGAGGGCGAGGTGGCGCTCGTCATGGGCGGCCGTGCCCGCAACGTGGGTATCGATGAGGCATGGCAGCACGTCGGCTGGGTGACGGCCGCGAACGACGCCGGGCTGGCCGACCTCCGCTGGCCGGACAAGGGCTCCAACCTCCGCTCAAAGGGCGTCGACGGGATCGCCCCGATCGGCCCACGCCTCCTGCCGGCCCAGGAGCTCGATCCGACCAACCTCCGTGTCCGCACGTGGCGCAACGGCGAACTCGTCCAGGAGGATTCGACCTCCACGCTCATCTTCCCGTTCGCCCAGCTGGTCGCGGACCTTTCACGGCTCATGACCCTTCATCCGGGCGACATCATCCTGACCGGAACTCCCGCGGGAGCCACCGTGGCCCAGCCCGGGGACGTCCTCGAGGTCGAGGTGGACGGCACGGGTCTCGACGGGGCCCCGGTCAGCACCGGCCGCCTGTCGAACAAGGTCGTCGAGTCCGATTTGATCCTTTCCCCCATCGGAGCGATGCCGAAGGTGAACGACGCCGAGCGCATCGATGCGTGGGGCTCGCCCGAGGCCGCTGGTGTCGCCCCGCGGGACGGGCGCCCTGCAAGCGTCCTCACTCCCGAACTCGAGGCCACGCTACGGTCCGTCGGCACCGCGACGCTGAGCGTCCAGCTCCGGAAGCGCGGAATGCAGAACTGCCACATCGAGGGACTCATCCCCACGAAGCCCGGCGCGAAGATCGTCGGCATCGCGCGCACGCTCCGCTACATCCCGGCACGGGAAGACCTCTTCAAGACGCACGGCGGCGGGTACAACGCGCAGAAGCGAGCGGTCGATTCCCTCCGCCCCGGCGACATCCTCGTCATGGACGCCCGCGGTGAGAAGGGCGCGGGCACGCTCGGGGACGTCCTCGCCCTCCGCGCCCAAGTCCTCGGGGCCGAGGCGATCATCACCGACGGGGGCATCCGCGACTTCGGCCCGGTCTCCGGAATGGACATCCCCGTCTGGGGGTCGAGCGCGCACCCGGCTGTCCTCGGTCGGAAGCACGTTCCGTGGGCCGTCGACGAGACCGTCGCATGCGGCGGGGCCGCCGTGCAGCCGGGCGACGTCATCGTCGGCGACGAGGACGGCCTCGTGGTCATCCCCCCGCAGCTCGTCGAGGAGGTCGCGAACGACGCCGCAGCCCAGGAGCGCGAGGAGGCGTGGGTCGCGGAGCGGGTCGCCGAGGGCAACCCGGTGAACGGGCTGTTCCCGATGAACGCCGAGTGGCGGGCGAAGTACGAGGCGGAGACATCCGGCGCCGAGATGGCCAAGCCATGAGTGCCGCCGCCGAGGAAACGGCACCTGCGCTCAGCAAGTCCCAGCTAGCCTACGAGTGGCTTCACGAGCGGATTGTCTCGGGGACCCTCGCTCCCGGGGCTCGCCTCGTGCTCGCCCAGGTCGCAACCGAACTCGACGTCTCCGTGGTGCCCGTCCGCGAGGCGGTTCGCCGGCTCGAGGCCGAGGGGCTCGTGACCTTCGAGAAGAATGTCGGCGCGACCGTCGCGGGAATCGACCCGGTCGAGTACCTGTACACGATGCAGACCCTGAGCCTCGTCGAAGGTGCCGCGACCGCCCTGTCCGCGCCCGCCGTCGGCCGCTCTGACCTCGAGGCCGCTCGCGAAGTCAACGCCCGCATGCAGACGATGCTCGCGGACTTCCCCGAGAACTTCGACCCAGTGAAATTCACCCAGCTCAACCATGACTTCCACAGCGTGCTGTTCGAGCACTGCCCGAACCCGCACATCCTGGACCTCGTGCACCGCGGCTGGAACCGCCTCACGGCCCTCCGCGGCTCGACGTTCAGCTTCGTCCCCGAACGCGCGAGCGAATCGGTCACCGAGCACGAGGAGCTCCTGAAGCTCATCGAGAACGGTGCCCCGACGGCGGAGATCGAACTCGCTGCTCGCCGACACCGTTCCGCGACCCTCGACGCCTACCTCGAGCGCACCGATGCGCACCCCAATTTCCCGAACCTCTGAAAGAAGGAGCCCCAGCATGAGCAAGCACTTTGTGCCCGAGAACCTGCCGACCCATCTGCAGCACTACATCGGCGGCAAGCGTGTCGACTCGATCGGCGGAGAGACCTTCGAGGTCCTCGACCCCGTCACGAACACGACGTACGCGACCGCTGCCTCCGGCCAGAAGGCGGACATCGACGCCGCCGTCGCCGCCGCGACCGAAGCGTTTGAGCACGGTCCATGGCCGCGCATGAAGCCGCGGGCCCGCGCTCGGATCCTCAACGCGATCGCCGACGCCGTCGAGGCCCAGGAGGACCGCCTCGCCGAGATGGAGACCTTCGACACGGGCCTCCCGATCACGCAGGCCCGCGGCCAGGCGCAGCGCGCGGCGGAGAACTTCCGCTTCTTCGCGGACCTCATCGTTGCCCAGCAGGACAATGCCCTCAAGGTCCCCGGCAGCCAGCTCAACTACGTCAACCGCAAGCCGATCGGCGTCGCCGGCCTCATCACGCCGTGGAACACGCCGTTCATGCTCGAGTCGTGGAAGCTCGCGCCGTCGATCGCGTCGGGCTGCACCGTGGTGCTCAAGCCGGCCGAGTTCACGCCGCTCTCGGCGTCGCTCTGGGCCGACATCTTCGAGGAGGCCGGCCTGCCCGAGGGCGTCTTCAACCTCGTCAATGGCTTCGGCGAGACCGCCGGCGATTCGCTCGTAAAGCACCCCGATGTCCCGCTCATCTCCTTCACCGGCGAGTCCTCGACCGGGCAGCTCATCTTCCGCAACTGCGCGGAGAACCTCAAGGGCATGTCGATGGAGCTCGGCGGCAAGTCCCCGGCCGTCGTCTTCGCCGACGCCGATCTCGACGCCGCGATCGACTCGACGCTGTTCGGCGTCTTCTCCCTCAACGGCGAGCGCTGCACCGCCGGGTCGCGGATACTCGTCGAGCGCAGCATCTACGACGAGTTCACCGAGCGCTACGCGGAGCGGGCCAAGAACATCGTGGTCGGCGACCCGCACGACCCGAAGACGCAGGTCGGCGCGCTCGTGCACCCGGAGCACTACGAGAAGGTCATGAGCTACGTCGAGATCGGCAAGTCGGAGGGCCGGCTCCTCGCCGGTGGCGGCCGTCCCGAGAACCTCCCCGAGGGCCAGGAGCATGGCTCGTATGTCGCGCCGACCGTGTTCGCCGACGTCAAGCCGGACGCGCGGATCTTCCAGGAAGAGATCTTCGGCCCCGTCGTCGCCATCACTCCGTTCGACGACGACGATGAGGCCCTTTCGCTCGCCAACAATACGAAGTACGGCCTCGCCGCCTACGTGTGGACGAACGATCTCAAGCGAGCCCACAACTTTGCGCAGTCGATCAATGCGGGCATGGTGTGGCTCAACTCGCACAACGTCCGAGATCTGCGTACCCCTTTCGGCGGAGTCAAGGCCTCGGGTCTCGGCCACGAGGGCGGCTACCGCTCGATCGACTTCTACACCGACCAGCAGGCCGTCCACATCACGCTCGGCGACGTCCACACCCCCAGGTTCGGCGCCTGAGACTCGGGCTCTGCTCACTGACAGCTCGAAGAACTGACAGCTCAAAGAGGAGAAGAAGACAATGACCGCTAGCACGTCCGTTCCCACCCCCTCCGTGCCAGCGCCGGACATCGTCCGCTGCGCGTACCTCGACCTCGTGGTCACCGACCTGAAGAAGTCGCGTGACTTCTACGTGGACCTGCTCGGCCTGCACGTGACGTACGAGGACGACGAGGCGATCTACCTGCGCTCCTTCGAGGAGTTCATCCACCACAACCTCGTGCTGCGCAAGGGCCCGATCGCGGCCGCCGCCGCGTTCGCGTTCCGGGTCCGCACACCGGAGGACGTGGACAAGGGCGAGGCCTACTTCAAGGAGCTCGGCTGCCGGACAGAGCGGCGCAAGGAGGGCTTCGTGCGCGGCATCGGCGATGCCGTGCGCGTCGAGGACCCGTTGGGCTTCCCGTACGAGTTCTTCTACGAGGTCGAGCACGTGGAGCGTCTGCACATGCGCTACGACCTGTACTCGGCCGGCGAGCTCGTGCGGCTGGACCACTTCAACCAGGTCACCCCGGACGTCCCGCGCGGGCGCGTCTACCTCGAGGGCCTCGGCTTCCGGGTCTCGGAGGACATCAAGGACTCCGAGGGCACCACCTACGCGGCGTGGCTGCACCGCAAGGAGACCGTCCACGACACGGCACTGACCGGTGGCGACGGCCCGCGCCTGCACCACATCGCGTTCTCCACCCACGAGAAGCACAACATCATCCAGATCTGCGACAAGATGGGCGCCCTGCGCATGTCGGACCGGATCGAGCGCGGCCCGGGCCGCCATGGTGTCTCGAACGCGTTCTACCTCTACATCCTCGACCCCGACGGGCACCGGGTGGAGATCTACACGCAGGACTACTACACGGGCGACCCGGACAACCCCACGATCACGTGGGACGTCCATGACAACCAGCGCCGTGACTGGTGGGGCAACCCGGTGGTCCCGTCCTGGTACACCGAGGCCTCCCTCGTGCTCGACCTCGACGGCAACCCGCAGGAGGTCATCAAGCGCGAGGACAAGTCCGAGCTGGCCGTGACGATCGGCGCGGACGGCTTCTCCTACACCCGCGCCGGCGACGAGTCCGGCTCGTACCATGGCGAGGCCTCGAAGGGCTTCAAGCTCGGAAGCCAGGTCTGAGACGTGCTCGATCCCCAGACCATCGAGACGATCGCCGATGAGCTCGTGGAGGCGGGGCGGACGCGCACGCCCGTCCCGCTGCTCCACACCCGCTACGAGGGCATGGACATCGAGGATTCGTACGCAGTCCAGAAGCTGTGGGCCTCCCGGCTCGAGGCCCAGGGCAAGCGCGTGGTCGGCCGCAAGATCGGGCTGACGTCCAAGGCCATGCAGGCCGCGACCGGCATCACCGAGCCGGACTACGGCGTCATCTTCGACGACATGGTCCTCGAGAACGGCTCGGTCGTGGATTGGAAGCGCTACACCCATCCGCGGATCGAGGTCGAGCTTGCGTTCCGGCTGAATCAGGACCTCAAGGGGCCAGGGATCACGCTGTTCGACGTCCTCGACGCGACCGACTATGTCGTCCCGGCCCTGGAGATCCTCGATTCCCGGATCGAGATGCAGGGCCGCACGATCGTGGACACGATCTCGGACAACGCGGCGATGGGCGCGATGGTGGTGGGCGGGCGCCCCGTGCGGCCGCACGACGTCGACCTCCGCTGGGTCTCCGCTCTCCTGTACCAGAATCAGGAGATCGTGGAGACCGGCGTCGCGGCCGGCGTCCTCAACCACCCGGCGTCGGGCGTCGCGTGGCTCGCCGACAAGCTCGCCCAGCACGGGCAGTCGCTCCGGGCCGGCGACCTCGTCCTCGCCGGATCGTTCACACGCCCCATGTGGGTCTACGAAGGAGACACGGTGTACGCGGACTACGGGCCTTTGGGGGCGGTGACATGCCGTTTCGTCTAGAACCCGAGCGCACCTTCCGGCACGCGCTCGCCCAGACTGGCGCTGAAGCTGGAGAGCCCGGTGCGAAGATCGGCCTCTGGGTCTGCTCCGGCAGCCCCTTGGTCGCCGAGATCATGGCCGGCTCCGGCGCGGACTGGCTCCTCATCGACACCGAGCACAGCCCGAACTCGCTCGAGTCAGTCCTCGCCCAGCTCCATGCCGTGCACGGCTATCCGGTCCTGCCGATGGTGCGCCTGCCGTGGAACGACGTGGTGCTCATCAAGCAGTACCTCGACCTCGGTGCGCAGAACCTGCTGATCCCGATGGTGAACGACGCCGAGCAGGCTCGGGCGGCTGTCGCGGCCGTGCGGTACCCGCCGCACGGTGTGCGCGGCGTCGGCTCCGCCCTCGCCCGTGCCGCCCGGTGGAACCGCATCCCGGACTACCTCGCCCGGGCCGACGAGACCATCTCGCTCGCGGTGCAGATCGAGACGAGCGAGGCGGTCGAGAACGTCGAGGAGATCCTGGCCGTCGACGGCATCGACGCGATCTTCATCGGCCCCTCCGATCTCGCCGCCTCGATGGGCTATCTGGGACAGCAGGAGCACCCAGACGTGATCCAGGCCGTCGAACGCTGCCTTGCCGCCGCCCAGGAGGCCGGGAAGCCCGCGGGCGTCAACGCCTTCGTCGAGGCCACAGCCCGGCGGTACATCGGCGCGGGGGCCCGCTTCGTCCTCGTCGGCGCGGACGTAGCCATCCTCGCCCGCTCGAGCGAAGAGCTCGCCCTACGCTTCTCGCAGACAGCCGCGAAGAGCGCCGGGGACGACGGCGATCGGCCCGCGAGCTACTGACAGGTCGATGAGCGGGGGGCGGCACCGGAGATGTGAACTCTAGTGCTGCCCCCGCCAGAGGCGGCGCCACCACGTCCGCTGCTTCCTGCGGACCTCCTCCTCGGCTGCGGCCGCTTCCTCCTCGCGCCGCGTCGCCACGGCGCGCAGCTCTCGCCGCTCCCGCCAGCGACGAACCTCGCCCTCGACGTCGCGCGTCTTGGTGACCACAGGGGGGCCGCCCTCGAGCTGACGCCGCGCGTCGATCACGCGCGCGTTGAAGTCCTCGACCGCTGCCCGCACCTCGCGCTCCGTGAACAGGGTGTCAAGGCGCTCATCCAGCTCCGCATCCTCGACGCGCAGGAGCAGCGCCTTCGGCCCGAGGCCGGACAGGTGCTCACGCTGGATGAGTCCCTTGATCCACCAGTCTGGATCGTAGGTTCCCCCGAGCCCCGGAATCGGCTTCCCAGCGTATTTGAGGTTGTCGAACTCACCGCGCGCCATCGCGTCCCGGACCAGGTACTCGGCCCGAGCCGCGGGATCGAACTTGAGCCGCTTCTTACGCAGCTCCTCCTCGGCCGCGAGTTCGGGATCGTTCTCCACGTCCCCTGCGGCCCTCAGCTCGGCCGCCCGCTCGAGCCGCCTCCGGAGCTCGTCAGCTCCCCCAGGATTCACACTTCACCACCACCTTGGAGCACCATTACCCACCTCTCGTGGGCGTGAGCGCGCATACTGACATCATGGCCTCGTCGCCGGGGGCTGGACCAGCGGATGAGGGCACGGGCCTCTACTTGGACCGCGCCCATGCGGGCCGTGTCCTCGCGTCGGCGCTCAGAGACTCGGTGCTCCCGGCGCCGTCAGCGCGCGCTCTCCCCCTCGTCGTCGGACTCAGCCGGGGCGGGGTTCCCGTCGCTGCGGAGGTGGGCCACGCGCTCGGGCTGCCCTTCGACGTCGTCCCCGCAAGGAAGCTGGGCATTCCCGGTCATGAGGAGGTCGCGTTCGGAGCGATCGCCTCGTGCGACGGCGAGCGCTGCGCTGACCTGGACCGCCCCCTGATCCGCCGCCTCCTGGCCGCAGGGTTCACGAATGCGTCGCTCGAGCGCGTCCGGGAACGCGAGACCGCAGAGCTCGAGCGGCAGGAGGACGTCTTCCTCGGGGGACGGCACCAGAACGCGGCGGGACGGACGGTGATCGTGTGCGACGACGGAGCGGCGACCGGGGACACCGCCCGAGCAGCCGTTTCCGCGGTGCGGGCGGCCGGGGCCTCCAGCGTCATCCTCGCCGTGCCGGTCGCGCCCCCGAGCGTCGTGAAAGACCTCGATGAGGTCGCGGACCGCGTCGTCTGCCCGCGCCAGCCGCTCGCGTTTCTCTCAGTGGGTGGGGCTTACGAGGGCTTTCCGCAATGCAGTGACGACGAAGTCCGCCGACTCCTGGCGGACCGGGAGCCGGCGGCCTGAAGGGAAGCTAGTCGTCCTCGCCGAGATGGTGCGTCTTCGCGCCTTCCTCGCCGTGCCCGATGCGCTGGTAGAGGGCTGGCTTCGCCTTTCGCAGGCGGAGGGCCCAGAAGATCCCCACTACGCCGGGGACGATGATGAGGGCTGGCAGGATGAAGCTGACCGGGCTGGACTCAGTCTGGCCGAGCAGCACGTCGAAGTTCGCGACGATGAGTCCGAACACGACCGCGAGCGCTACGGCGCCTATCGCAGGCGCAACGACGGCGGACCAGAGGCCCTGCGCCAAGTGGCGGCGGCGCCGGAAGAAGCCGATGACGGCGGCAGAAACGATCGCCATGAGCAGCACGAGGCCCATCGCGCCGGCGTTCGTGAGCCACGTGAACATCGTGAGCACGGGATAGAGCGGATCTGCGCCGTTGCCGGCGATTGCGAAGCCGACGGTCACGAGGACGGCGATGCCCGTCTGCACGAGCGAGCCGGCCTTGGGCGCGCCATGGCGGCTCGTCGCCTCGAGCCATGCGGGGATCACACGCTCGCGGCCGAGGGAGAAGAAGTAGCGCGCCACGGCATTGTGGAAGCTGACGAGGGCCGCGAAGAGGCTCGTGCAGAACAGCACCTGTGCAGTCTCCGCAATGAGCTGGCCGACGTGGCCCGAGAGGAACGTGAAGACGAGGTCCGGCCCCTGCTTGCCTGCCGCATCGAAGAGCTGTGAGGGTCCGGTTCCGACCGCCATGGCCCACGAGGACACGGCGTAGAAGACGGCGATGACGGCGACGGCGGTGTAGGTCGCGCGAGGGATGGTGCGGTGCGGGTCCTTGGCCTCCTCGCTGTAGATCGCGGCGGATTCGAAGCCCATGAACGCCGCGATGCCGAACGAGAGCACGGCGCCGACGCCGGGGAGGAAGAGGCTCGCGGGTGAAAGGGGGGCCGCCGTGACGCCCTCGGGGGCGACGGCGAACGAGACGACGTCGTAGACAATGACGACGAGGAACTCGAGCGCCACGAGGCCACCCAGGACTTTGGCCGAAAGGTCCACTCGGTTCACGCCGAGCACTGCGACGACGGCGATGCAGATGATCACCGGGATCCACCACGGGACGTTGAGGCCGAACCGCGAGGACAGGAGCGATGAGACCGTGAAGCCGAAGAGTCCGTAGATGCCGACCTGCATGAGGTTGTACGACATGAGGGCCACGAGGGACCCGCCCACCCCTGCCGGGCGGGAGATGCCCTGGGCGACGTACGCGTAGAAGGCGCCGGCGTTCGTGACGTGACGGCTCATCGCCGCATATCCGACCGCGAAGATGGCCAGCACGGCGCCGAGGATGAGGAAGGACAGGGGCACGCCGAGGAGCCCGGTCACGGCAAAGGTGGTCGTCACGCCGCCGGCCAGGACAGTAAGCGGTGCCGACGCGGCGATGATCATCATGGTCACGGATGCCACACCGAGCCTGCGCTCCTTTGCGTGTGTCACGGTCTGCGTGCTCCCCGCTGTGCTGTGTGAGCCCGGGCGGGGCGAGCTCGTCTCGATGCTCATGGGATTCTCCAGTCTCAAAAATCGTAGGATGCGGCTGCGGCCACAGCACCATCGTGCTGCGGCCGCATACCGAGTGACTTGTCCCACAGCGAACGCTTCTTGTCCTCGGAAGCGAGGCTTGCGCGTGGGATCAAGCAGCGACTAGGAGTGGCAGTGGCCACCCTCGCGGGGAGCCGTGGGCGGGACGTCGAGGACCGGGCTGCGGTCGAAGAACCCCTCGGGCCGGAGGCGGAACCCCACATGGTCGACGGGCATGATGGGCCAGTCCTCGGTGCGCGGGAAGTGCGTGAGGCCGAACGTGTGCCACACGACGAGCTGCGCGCCGTCGAGCTCACGGTCCTGGGCTTGGAACGCCGGCAGGCCCGCGCCGCCGGAGTGCTGGTTGACGAAGTCTCCGGTCGGGTAGCGCTCGGCCTCGTCATACGCCGTGACCCACAGCTCCTTGGTGGCGAAGGCGGCGCGCTTCGCGACCGACGACGACGGGTCGGCGAGCAGCGTGGGCTGCCCCTGCGGGTGGAGCTTGTAGCCCACGGGCTCACCGAGCCGGTTGAGTGAGTCCGGGTTCGAGACGATCCAGGTTCGGCCCGCGGCCATGTCCGCAGTCCGGGCGCCCTCGGACTCGCTCCTGATCACGGTGCGCTTGCGCGTGAACGCGTTGCCGCGCTCGTTGCCGGGGCCCACAGGAACGCGGACGACGTCCTCCTCCTCGACGCGGTTCGGGCCGCCGTCGAGCGCGAAGTCCAGACGCGCGCTGAAGAGGTGCTGGTGGAAGGGCGCGCCCAGGCCCGGGGCCATCTCGGAGGCGTATTCGTACCCCTTGCCGGGGTAGGCGCTCGTGAAGACGACGCCGGTTGCCTTTGCCTCGAACTCGATGGTGCCGTCGAGGTGCAGGTACCAGTAGAAGCCGTAGTCGTAGTTGCCGATCGTCGTGAAGAAGCTGATCACGAGCCGTCGGTTGCGGCGCACGTAGTTGACACCTGCCCACAGGTCCGAGTGCTTGGCGAGGATCGACCAGTCCTCCTCGTGCATGCAGATTCCGTTGCGGATCGTGCGCGGGTTGCCGAACGCGTCGCTCACGACCGGGCTGAGGTACGTGATCTCGCCCAGGCAGTCGCAGCCGAGCTCGAGGGAGTTGGCGTACTGGCCCACGAGGTACTCTCCCGTGTCGAAGTAGTTCTGCCATGAGCGCACTGGCGAGGGGTCGCCGTAGGGCACCACCATCTCGGCGATCGAGGCGCGGTCCAGAATCCGGCGACGACGCGCGGTGCCCGCCTTGCGCGGGGTGTCTGACGCGTCGTCGTCGAACGCGATGTTGTGCAGCACCAGTCCCTCGCGGACGTCGAAGCCGATGTCGAGGCTCCACTTCTCCCACTCGACGTGGTTGCCGTCGGTGACGGTGAAGCTCGGGCCCTCGGGCTGGGTGATCTCGATCGGCTTCTGGCTCGTGCGCAGCGGGCCGGTGAGCTCGGGATCGGTGAAGTTCCCGTGCTCCGCCGGAATGGGAACCGGCCCGAAGTCGAGGACCTGGTCCACCGTGCGGTTGACGATGTCGACGTAGGCGACGAGCCCGTCGACCGGGTGCGCCCACGGCAGGTCCTCCGGGAACTCCTGGACGAACGCGAGTCCGCGCAGGATCCGCCGGCCCTTCTCCTCGGGGTACTCGAAGACGCCGGCAGAGAGGGGCGCGACACGGACCTTCGCGACGTCGAGGTCTCGGGCAGCGAGTGCGGCAAGCCAGCGCTCGTCCCCGTTCAGGATCTCCTCGACTGCCTCGAACTCCTCCTCGAGGACGGGCAGCTCGCCCATGATGGACGTGTCGAGCTCGACGTCGGAGACGAGGCCGCGGTGCGTCACGGAGACGACGACGTCGTGCGGCCGGGCGCCGGAGGTGTCGTGGAGGAACGCCCGGAAGCGGCGCTCCACGGGATCATCAACGGCAGTCCCCCGGGGCGGGTCGACGAGCCCGAGGTACGCAACACGAGTCCCCTCGTTCCAGCGCCCGGCCTCGGCAAGGATTTCGCGGACTGCCGTGATCTCGGCTGCCGTAGTGAGGCCGTAGGCACCGCCTTCCGTCGCTTCCTCTGCCGCGCTGTGGCAAGCGTGCTGGCCCTGGTGTGCGGCCTGGTCGGTTGTGGACGTCGTCGTCTCAGTGCTCATGGTGCCTCCGGGGAGAAACGGTTTTTTCTATAGACGTAGACAGTAAGCGCCTGTAAGGTGAATCACAACAGCTGTAGAAAAAAGATGTCGGGAAGGTGCCGCAGACCGATGCCCAAGATCGTGGACCATGACCAGCGCCGAGTGGAGCTCGTGGACGCGACCTGGCGGATCATCGCCGAGAAGGGGCTCGACGGAGCCACGATGCGGGACATCGCGGCCGAGGCCGGCTTCGCGAACGGCGCCCTCAAGCCCTACTTCCCCACCAAGGATCGACTGCTGGACTTCGCGTTCGAGCACATCTTCGCCCAGACCAATCGGCGCATGGAAGAAGCCACCTCGGGGCGCTCCGGCCGGGACGCCGTCCGCGCCTACTGCCACGAGATCCTGCCCCTCGACGACGAGCGGCTCAACGAGGCGCGGGTCGCGATCGCCTTCTGGCAGAAGGCGCTCCAGGACCCGGCGAAGGCCGCTGTACACGATCGGTCGATGGAGCAATGGCGAGCCTCGCTGGGCCAACTGCTCATCAGTGCCGGCTACCGAGGCAACGACCTCGAGAATGCCCTCGGAGCCGTGATGGATCTCGTGCTCGGGGCACAGATCACGGCCACCCTCTCCCCCGCGCATCACTCACCCGACAAGCTCATCGCCCAGCTCGACACGCTTCTCGACGCCCTCATCTAAGGACGCCATCATCTAAGGGCGCCATCATCTAAGGGCGCCATCATCTAAGGGAGGACCAGGATGACCCCACTCACGCCGGCAATGACGCCGGCCCTCGACCTCGCCGTCGCACACGACGTCGACACCTGGCGCCGCGCGACGTCGGAATCCTTCGTACCGCTCAAGGTCACCGTCGACAGGCCAGCGGGCTTCCGAGGGACGATTCGAGGCAAGCGGCTCCTGCCCGACGACCTCGCCATGATCGAGGTCGACGCGAGCGGGCACGCCGTACACCGCACCGAGGAACTCGTCGCCTCGTCGAACCTCAAGTACTTCAAGCTCGGGATCCAGCTGGCCGGAACGGGCTTGCTCCTGCAGGACGGCAGAGAGGCAGTCCTGCAGCCGGGCGACCTCGCCGTGTACTCGACCGACCGGCCCTACACGCTCGCGTTCGACGGCGACTTCCGCTCGCTCGTGCTCATGTTCCCGCACTCCGCCCTCGACCTTCCGGCCGAGGCCATGGCCCAGGTGACGGCGACCGCGATCAGCGGCTCGAGCGGTCTCGGCCAGCTCGTGAGCCCGTTCCTCATCCGTCTCGCCGAGAACCTCGACGCGATCGCGGGGCCCAACGGCGCTCGGCTCGTCCACAACGCGCTCGACCTCGTGACCACGCTGTTCAACAGTGAGCTCGACGCTCGGGTCTCGGCCTCACGCGATCCGCATCAGATCCTCCTCGCCCGGGTCCATGACTTCATCGAATCCCACCTCGGCGACCCCGAGCTCTCCCCCGGCTCAATCGCCGCAGCCCACTACATCTCCACCCGACATCTGCACGACCTGTTCCGAGAGCTCGGAACAACCGTTGCCGCGTCGATCCGCGAGCGGCGCCTCGAGCGGTGTCGGCGCGACCTCCGAGATCCCGTGCTCGCCGATCGTCCCGTGACCGTAATCGCCGCCCGTTGGGGCTTCCTCGACTCGGCACACTTCAGCCGCATCTTCCGGGCGGCTTTCGGGGAGTCGCCCACGGGCTACAGGGCGCGGAGGGTCTGAGCCCGTCCGGCCATTCAGCCGTCCAACGACTCAGCCATCCAACCACTCAGCCATCCAACCATTCAGCGCCGTCTAGCCACTCAACCATCCAACCATTCAGCGCCGTCCAGCCACTGCAGGACCCGCGTGCCGTAGAACGTGAGCCACTTCGACGGCTGGCCCTCCGGCACGTCCACGTCGAACCAGACACGCCCGGGAAGGACCTTGCCTTGGAGCCACTTGCCGTCCTCACGGCGGGCTGCGCGGACGACGGCGGCAGCCTCCTTGAGGCGGTCATCCGCCGGGATGGCGTCCTGGAGCGCGGCGCACCTGAAGTAGTCCAGCGCGCGCAGCGCGTTGTACTGCCAACGAAACGGATACGCGAAGCTGGTCGCCCAAGGACCGACGATCTGGCCGGTCCTGAGCGTCCGGAGCAGGTGGCGCTCGAGCAGATACTCCTCCCCCGCTTTGCGGGCGCTCCGGAGCTCGCCCCTCCTGCCGGTCTCCGCAGTGCCGCCGCCCGTCGCAGCCTCGTAACATGCAGCCTCGTAATACGCAGGCGCGTAATACCCAGGCGCGTAAGACGCAGCCTCGTAATAAAGGAGGCCGCGGAGTGTGTTGAGCGTCGAGTGGAACGAGGAGCGCGTCGATCCGGTGACCCACTCGCAGTTCCACCCGCCGTCGTCCATCCTGTGGTCGAGGAACCACTGGGCGATGCCGGAGACGTCGGCGCCGAGCCACGCCCCGTTGGCGAGGGTGTAGGCGTTGATGCAGCAGTCGACCTCGCCGCCCCAATACGGGAGGTTGCCATAGTCCCAGCGGCTGTTCGCCGCGAGGAGCTGTGCGGTTCCCTCGAGCGCTGTCGCGTCGAGCCCCCACTCGCGGAGTGAGTTGAGCGCCCAGGTCGTCGCCGTCCAAGGCTGGCCAGCACCCTCGGCGGCTTCCGGACCGTTGAAGTCGAAGTCGCCCGGAAAGTACGATCCTCCCGCCCACTGGCCGTCCGGCTCCTGCAGGGCGAGGAGGCGGGCACCGAGCCCTTCGCTCGAAACGCGGCTCCGGGTCGCCTCCCACACGTGTTCAGGCGAACGCACGAGGTCGCGTTCCACTTGCCAGCGCAACGCGGGGTCTGATTCGACGAGCCAATCCAGAATGGAGTCGGAGACGACCATACCGACAGGCTAGCCACCCTCGACCGGCGCGTACATGAATGCGGAGACGCGTACATGAATGCGTAAATGAACGGGCGCGACCCTCCGGTACGCTCCTCTATATCGTATAGGATCACCACTTCGACGACGAGAGAGTCCCATGGCCCGCATTTCTTCCATCACGACTCAGGACATTCGCTTCCCCACCTCGCTCGAGCTCGACGGATCCGATGCCGTCAACGTCGATCCGGACTATTCGGCCGCGTACGTCGTCATCAGAACTGACGACGCCGAGGAGGGCCACGGCTTCGTCTTCACGGGCGGCCGCGGCAATGAAATCGTGGTCAAGGCCATCGAGTCCTACGCCGGCCTTCTGACCGGTCTCGACGCCGACGCGCTCGTGGCCGACCTCGGCGACGCGTCACGGCGCCTCGTCCACGATTCCCAGCTCCGCTGGCTCGGGCCTGAGAAAGGCGTGAGCCACATGGCCTGTGGTGCGCTCGTCAACGCGCTGTGGGACCTTCGGGCACGCCGGGAAGGCAAGCCGCTCTGGCTCCTCCTGAGCGAGCTGAGCCCTGAGGAAATCGTCGACATCGTCGACTTCACCCACATTTCCGACACCCTCAGCCCCGCCAACGCCCTGGACCTCCTCCGGACCGGGCAACACGGCAAGGCTGAGCGCATCGCGGAGCTGAAGGCGAACGGCTACCCCGCCTACACGACCTCGCCCGGCTGGCTCGGCTACAGCGACGAGAAGCTCGTCCGGCTCAGCAAGGAAGCGGCCGCCGACGGCTTCTCCATGATTAAGCTCAAGGTCGGCGGGAGCGTCGAGGACGACCGCCGGCGCCTGCGGCTCGCTCGGGAGGCAGTAGGCGCCCTTCCTATCGGGATCGACGCGAACCAGCGCTGGGATGTCGCCGAGGCGATCGACTGGGTCAAGGCGCTCGGCGAGTTCGAGCCCTACTGGATCGAGGAGCCGACGAGCACGGACGACATCCTCGGCCACGCCGCCATCCGGAAGGGGGTCGCGCCGATCCGGGTCGCTACGGGCGAGGCCGTGGCGAACCGGATCGTGGTGAAGCAGCTCCTGCAGGCGGGCGCCATCGATGTCCTCCAAATCGACGCCACGCGGGTCGCGGGGGTGAATGAGAACATCGCGAACATCCTCTTGGCGGCCCAGTTCGGCGTTGCAGTCTGCCCCCATGCGGGCGGCGTGGGGCTCTGCGAGCTCGCCCAGCACTTCTCGTTCTTCGACTTTGCCGCGGTCTCGGGCACGCAGGAGAATCGGATGATCGAGTACGTCGACCACCTCCACGAGCACTTCGCGGAGCCCGTCCGGATCGAGCGCGGCCGGTACGTCGCGCCGCAGCGCCCGGGGACGGGAGCCGAGATCCTCGCGGCCTCCCGGCAGCGCTGGGAGTTCCCGGCAGGCCCGGGCTGGGCAGAGGTAGGCGCCCGCGCCGCGGTCTCCTCCCCGACCTTGGCGGGAGACGCCCGATGAGCCACAACCCTACGAGGCACGGATCCACGAGCCACGGATCCACGAGCCACGCCCCGACGAACCAGAACGCTACGAGACAGGATGCTATGAGCGAGGACGCGACCAGGCAGGACGCCATGACCCAGCAGACGACGGCGGAGGAGCTCGCCCAGACGGTGGAGGCAGCCCACGAGGCGTTCCTCAAGGGAAGGAGCGCGACTCCGCAGACGCGGGCGGAATGGCTCGAGTCCGTCGCATCGGCCCTCGAGGCCGATGCGGAAGCCCTCATCCAAGTCGCCGCGCGCGAAACGCACCTCTCGGAACCGCGTCTCACCGGTGAACTGCGCCGGAGCGTGTTCCAGCTGCGGCTCTTCGCGGAGGAGATCCGCGCTGGCGAGCACCTCGACGCGACGATCGACCATGCGGACCCCG
This sequence comes from Sinomonas terrae, assembly GCF_022539255.1. Classification (NCBI taxonomy): domain Bacteria; kingdom Bacillati; phylum Actinomycetota; class Actinomycetes; order Micrococcales; family Micrococcaceae; genus Sinomonas; species Sinomonas terrae. Next base: position 1,592,429 of record NZ_JAKZBV010000001.1, on the reverse strand, counting down.
AATGGGGCATGGGCCCGCGCCCGGATATCCGCCGGGTGAATGTCCCGCTCGGAGTTGTCGGCGTCTTCGGCGCCTCCAACTTCCCCTTCGCGTTCAGCGTCGCAGGCGGTGACACGGCGTCCGCCCTCGCAGCAGGCTGCGCCGTCGTGCACAAGGGCCACGAAGCCCACCCGGAGCTCGCGGTCCTCACCGCGGCAGCCCTCGTCCGGGGACTCGAAGCGGCCGGAGCGCCAGCCGGACTCTTCGCCCTCGTCACGGGACGTGAGGCGGGCACAGAGCTCGTCAAGCACCCGCTGGTCAAGGCGATCGGCTTCACCGGCTCGACGGCGGGCGGCCGGGCTCTCATGGATCTCGCGGCGAAACGCCCCGAGCCCATCCCGTTCTACGGCGAGCTCGGCGGGATCAACGCGGTCGTCGTCACGCCGAGCGCGTGGCTCGAGCGGCGGGACGAGGTCATCTCCGAGTACGTCGGCTCCTTCACCTTGGGAATGGGGCAGTTCTGCACGAAGCCCGGGCTGTTGTTCGTGCCCGCAGGCGAGGATGTGGAGCTGCAGGAGCCGCTCGAGGAGGCCCTGCGCGGCGTCGCCGGCCACTCGCTCCTCACCGGACACCTGGCGGCGGGCTACGCGCAGTCGGTGGAGCACGTGTCGTCGCGGCCAGGTGTCCGGGTGCTCGTTCCCGGCAGCTTCGACGAAGTTCCGCAGCCGACCGTCCTCGTCGCCGACGCGAGCGAGGCCTTCAGCGATCCCGAACTGCTCCGCCGCGAGATGTTCGGCCCGGCAAGCCTCGTGCTGCGTTATGCCGACGGCGAGGAACTCCTCCGGCTCGTCGGCCTCCTCGAAGGGCAGCTCACGACGACGGTCCAGGGGACCGCGAGCGATGTCGGGCAGGACTCGACCGACGAACTCACGCAGCTGCTCGCCGAACGCAGCGGGCGCGTGCTCTGGAACCAATGGCCGACGGGCGTGACGGTCAGCTATGCCCAGCACCACGGCGGCCCCTACCCGGCGACGTCCAGCAACACCACCTCGGTCGGGACGGCGGCCATTCGGCGCTTCCTGCGCCCTGTCGCATACCAGGGCTGGCCCGAGGCAGCACTCCCCGAGGCCCTGCAGGACGCGAACCCCTGGCACATCCCGCAGAGGGTCGACGGCGTGTGGCACCTGCCGGAGGCCGCGGAGGGGGCGGCGGAATGAGTGACCCCAACCACGTCCTGCCCGAAGACGCCGAAGCGGCACTCCTCGTGGGAAGGGTCTGGGACCCCGAGGCAGGGGGCCCACGCGTCGTCGCCGTCCGGGGAGGCGACGTCTACGACCTCCAAGCGGAGACCCCGACCGTGGCCGGCCTGCTGGCCTCGGGCGACCCGGCCGCCGTCGTACGCGGCGCCGTCGAACGTCAGGCTCCCCGCTGGTCCACCGCCGAGGTGATCGAGGCGGCCGAGGAAGGGGATCGCTCAGGCCCCCATGTGATCGCGCCGGTCGACCTCCAAGTGGTCAAGGCCTGTGGGGTGACGTTCGTGGAGAGCATGATCGAGCGTGTCATCGAGGAGCGCGCCGCGGGCGACCCGGCCCGGGCCGTCACCTTGCGAGAGCGAGTGGGAGCAGCACTCGGCGGAAGCCTCGACGGTGTTCGCCCCGGCAGCGTGGAGGCCGAAAAGGCCAAGGCCGTCCTCAAGGAGGAGGGACTGTGGTCCCAGTACCTCGAGGTCGGGATCGGGAAGGATCCTGAGGTCTTCAGCAAGGCCCCGGTGCTCTCGTCGGTGGGCTACGGCTCGCAGATCGGGATCCTCGAGGCGTCCGAATGGAACAACCCGGAGCCCGAGCTGGTTCTCGTCGTCGCCCCCGACGGCCGCGCCGTGGGCGCGACCCTCGGCAACGATGTCAACCTGCGCGACATCGAGGGCCGGAGCGCCCTCCTCCTCGGCAAGGCCAAGGACAACAATGGCTCGTGCGCTCTCGGGCCCTTCATCCGGCTCTTCGACGGCGCGTTCACACTCGACTCCCTGCGCAACGAGGAGATCCTGCTCGACGTGCAGGGAACGGACGGGTTCCGGCTCGAAGGCCGCAACAGCCTCGCCCACATCAGCCGGCCGTTCGAGGAGCTCATCGCGGCGACCGTGGGCCGCCATCACCAGTACCCGGACGGGTTCGCGCTCTTCACCGGAACGCTCTTCGCACCGGTACAGGATCGAGGCGAGTCGGGGAAGGGGTTCACGCATCGGGTGGGGGACCGGGTGGAGATCTCGAGTCCCAGGCTCGGCACCCTCGCCAATGTCGTGGGTCTGTGCGAGGAGCTCCCGCCGTGGGAGTACGGTCTGCGAGAGTTCTTCGCCTATCTCGCCGCGACGGCGCTGCGCAAGAACGGCACGAGTTCGTCCAGCACCGGACCCGCAGGAAACAGCGTCGAGGCGTGAGTGCGGCCGGGCAGTTCCACGAAGCGGGCGTGCGGCATGATCTCCGACGCCCGCCGGGACTGCTCGAGCCGCGGCAGATCGAGCGTTCCCGCCATCAGCAGCGCAGGCATGGAGAGCTGGGCCAGGACCGTCTCCGGGACCCCCTCGCCCTCCTCAGTTGCCTCGAAGTAGGCCGCAATCGCCTCCGCGTCGTTGGCGAGGAACGCAGCGCGCGTCGACGGGTCGAGCTGATTCCCGGCGGCTTGGAAGCCGTCGGCGAAGGCACGCATTCCCCCAGTGCGCAGGGCCTCGAGGTACCCGGGGAAGAAGACCTTCTCGACCTCCCCGCGCTGTCCGCGGTAGGTGCCGCCGAGGGTCGCGAGGCTCAAGACCCTCTGCGGCTCCCTCGCAGCCAGAGCGAAGGCCACGCGGGAACCGAACGAGTAGCCGACGAGGTGGGCGGCTTCAACGCGAGCGTCGTCGAGGACCGTCATCACGTCCTCGACGACCAGAGGCATGCGGTAGCCATCCGGGGTGTGCGGTTTGCCGCTCCGCCCGTGGCCACGCAGGTCCATCCGGACGACGGTGAATCCCTCGAGTGCTCGCAGGTAGCCCAGGCCTCTCCAAATCGCGCGCGAAAGCGCCGAGCCGTGGAGCAGGAGAACGCCGGGCCCTTCCCCCGAGACTTCGTACGCGAGTTGGGTTCCGTCGGAGGGGTTGGTGGCGATGCTCACCACGTCACGCTAGCGCAGACCTTCGGATCCAGCTCGCGGCGAGCATCGCGGCGGTGAAGTCGGTGCCCATGGCCGCCAGCATCAGGGCGTCGCCGTCCGTGGAACCACGCGTCTCCCCGCTAGCGGGCAGGGACGACGCCGCGTGGCTCGTTGGGGCGGGGGCCGCGCCCGAGCCGCTCATGCCAGCCATTCCCGCATGGCCTAGCGCCGGGGCCGCGCCGAGGAGCAGCGCACCATGCAGGAGGGCCATCCCGAGCGACATCCCCACAAGGACGCGAGCGGAACGCACCGACGGCGCCCGCCACAGACCCGACGCGCAGGGAACGCACGCTATCGCCATGACAACGGCCGCTGCCGCCATCACTCCCCCGGCGCTCGCCATCGCAAGATGCACGACGACGCCGGCCCCCGCGGCCGCCGCGGCCCACCGGGCGTGGAAGGTTGCCTGCCCGGAGGAACGGACCCGCTGCGACGTCCTCGGAACACTCGCCGTCGATGCAGCCGTGAACGTGGTGGTAGACATGCCTCAACTCTGCCGACCCTCACAAGTCGGCGCCTTCACGGGAGTGCACGCGGCTTGACGAGGAGCGAACGTTGAGGCCGAATGATTCTCCCTTGTGACCGGCGACCTTTCGAATTGGCCATATATCCTATAGGATCTGAAGAAGACAATGACTCAAGTGGAGGCAGCAGCTCATGACACGGCTCTGGAATGAACCGGCCGATTTCGCAGATGACATGGTGGAGGGCTTCGTCCGCGCCAATGGCCGCTGGGTCCGCAAGGTCTACGGGGGCGTAACCCGCTCCACCCAGGCCGCGGAGCCTGAAGTCGCCGTCGTGATCGGCGGCGGGAGCGGGCACTACCCGGCCTTCGCGGGCCTTGTGGGCCCCGGGCTGGCCCACGGGGCCGCAATGGGAAACCTCTTCGCCTCGCCGTCCGCCCATCAGGTCGAATCTGTGGCGCGGGCGAGCCACCGCGGCCGCGGAGTGCTGCTCAGCTACGGGAACTATGCGGGCGACGTCCTGCACTTCACCGAAGCGCAGGAAGCGCTGCGCGCCGACGGCATCGACTGCCGCACGGTCACCGTCACGGACGACATCTTCTCCGCTCCTCCCCAGGACGCAGAGAAGCGCCGGGGCATTGCCGGCGACCTCACCGTCTTCAAGGTTGCGGGAGCCGCGGCGTCGCTCGGCTACGACCTCGACGGCGTTGAGCGCGTCGCGCGTCTCGCGAATGATCGGACGCGCTCGCTCGGCGTCGCCTTCACCGGTTGCACGATGCCGGGGGCGGCCGAGCCGCTCTTCACGGTTCCCGAGGGGAGGATGGCGATCGGTCTCGGGATCCACGGCGAACCGGGGCTCGACGAGACGGACATCCCGACCGCCAACGGCCTCGCCGAGCTGTTCGTCGAACAACTCCTCGCCGATGCCGAGGTGCCGGCGGGGGCCTCCAAGCCGGGCGGCAGGGTGGTGCCGGTGGTCAACGGGCTCGGCTCGGTCAAGTCCGAGGAGCTCTTCGTCGTCTACGCGCGGGTGGCGGACCTCCTCGAATCCGCGGGCCTTACGATCGTCGACCCCCAGGTGGGCGAGTTCTGCACGAGCTTCGACATGGCGGGCGTATCGCTCACGCTCCTGTGGCTCGACGACGAGCTCGAGCGCCTGTGGCTCGCTCCCGCCGACACACCGGCCTACCGCTGCGGCGCAGTGGACCGCGCTTCCCTCACGCCAACGGCGGACGACGGCGATGCCGACGAGCGCGCGACGGTGCCTTCGGCGTCTGCCGCCTCGAGCGAGGCGGCGCGGCGCATCGCCGAGCTGCTCGACGCAACCCGCCAGACGATTGACGAACACGCGGACGAGCTGGGCCGCATCGACGCGATCGCGGGCGACGGCGACCACGGCATCGGCATGCAGCGCGGGGCTCGGGCGGCCGCGGCCGAGGCGGCGGCCCTCGTCGAGCTCCGAGCGGGCGCGGGCACTCTGCTCTCGCGCGCAGCCGACGCGTGGGCCGATCGCGCGGGAGGGACCTCGGGCGCCCTGTGGGGAGTCATCCTCCGGACACTCGGCGGCCAGCTCGGCGATGCGGAGCCGGTCTCTGCAGAGGGCGTCCGAGCTGGCGTGCTCTCGGCGTCAGAGGCCGTGCGGTCGTACGGAAAGGCCCGTGTGGGCGACAAGACCCTCGTCGACGCCCTCGTTCCGTTCGCCGAGACCCTCGCGGCCCGCGTGGACGAGGGGGCCTCCCTCTCCGATGCGTGGGATGCCGCCGCGCAGGCTGCGACAGCCGCCGCCGAGCGCACCGCAGATCTCATGCCCGGCCTGGGCCGCGCGCGCTCGCACGGCGAGAAGGCCCTCGGCGTGCCCGATCCCGGTGCCGTCTCGCTCGCCCTCATTGTGACGACGGTCGCGGCCCTGCTCAGCAGGGGCGAGCGCACCGACGTCGCCCCCTGAAACACCTGAACCTACCCACATCCCACAAGAAGAGGAGCACAACATGGCCCGACAGTGGCGCATCGTCGTCGGCTCCGACGACGCTGGATTCGATTACAAGGAAGCCATCAAGAAGGACCTCGAGGCGAGCGAGCTCGTCGCGTCCGTCACGGATGTCGGCGTGGGTGCGGACGGGCACACGAACTACCCGACCATCGCGACCAGCGCTGCCGAGATCGTCGCCCGCGGCGAGGCCGACCGCGCCGTCCTCATCTGCGGAACTGGCCTCGGCGTCGCGATCGCGGCGAACAAGGTGGCTGGGATCCGCGCTGTCACGGCCCACGATTCGTTCTCGGTCGAGCGTGCCGTGCTCTCGAACAACGCGCAGGTTCTCTGCATGGGCCAGCGCGTGGTCGGCCTGGAGCTCGCGCGCCGCAACGTCCGCGAATGGCTCACCTACGAGTTCGACGAGACGAGCCCTTCGAACGAGAAGGTCCAGGAGCTCTGCGCCTACGAGGGCGTGTGACATGGCGCCATACCTCGTCGGGGTGAGCCTCAAGATGTACTTCAGCCACGCGAGGACCCTCGCGTGGTGCAGTGCAGTCGCGGAGGTCGCCCGGGCGCACCCAGCGGTGCGCGACGGCGCGGCTGAGCTCTTTGTCATCCCGAGCTACCTTTCGGTGACCGCCGCGGTGGATCTCCTCCGCGGCGTCGCCGCCGTCGGCGCCCAGGATCTGGCGATGGAGGACGAGGGGGCGTTCACCGGGGAGGTCAGCGGGGCGGAGATCGCGGAGGTCGGCTGTCGCGTCGTCGAGGTCGGGCACGCCGAGCGCCGCCGCCTCTTCGGCGAGACCGACGCCGTCGTCCGCGCAAAGACCGACGCCGCGCTCCGGAACGGCCTCGCGCCGGTCCTGTGCGTCGGCGAGGCCGAACGCGGCGACCCGGAATCCGTTGCTCAGGAATGCGTGCGGCAGGTCGACGACGCCCTCTCCTCTGCCCGCGCCGCTGGCCGGAACGGGCACGTCATCGTCGCCTACGAACCCCTCTGGGCCATCGGCGCCGACTCCCCCGCCGAACCGGACTACATCCGGTCCGTGTGCGCGCATCTTCGCCGCCATCTCGATTCGTCCCCCGATTTCGCGGGCTCCCGCGTAATCTACGGTGGGAGCGCGCGGCCCGGGCTCCTCGGCGAGATCGCGGATGACGTCGACGGCCTGTTCCTCGGCCGCTTCGCCCACCGGGCCGAGTCCCTCGAGGAGGTCCTCGACGAGGTCCTCAGCACTCGGGCCGCGCTTCAGGCTGCAGGGGGACGCTAGAGGCCGGCCTTGTGCTGGATGAACGTCATGAGATCCTCGAGCGTCTGCGTCATATGCTCGTCCATGGCTTCACGCGCCGCCCGCGGGTCCGCCGTCTCGAGGGCGGCGAGGACCCGCTCGTGCATCGCAATGGCGTGGCGCTGGATCTCCGGAACCTTCGAGGTCTCGGCTCGGCGGGCCGCGAGGACCCGGTGAAGCGGTTGGAAGACGGCTGTGAGGAAGACATTCCCCGAGGCCTCGAGGATCACATCGTGAAACGCGAGGTCGGCGGCGACGAATTCGTCGAGGCCGCCCCGCTCGTGGTTCGCCCGCATGTCGTCCAGGCACCCCCGCAGGCGGTCCAGGTCCTCCGGGGTCACCCTCTGGGCCGCGAGCGCGCAGGCACCGGTTTCGAGCATGCGGCGCAACTCGATGAGCTGAACGGCCGCGACATCATTCCCCACCGCTGCCGAAGCTGCGCGCAGGACCGCGTCGAGCGAGTTCCACTGCTCGACGGGATTGACGAAGGTGCCGCGTCCCCGCTGGACGCTCAGGATCCTCTGGGCTTCGAGCGTCTTCATCGCCTCGCGCACCGTCATGCGGCTGACCTGATGCTGGGCCGAGAGCTCGAGTTCGCCCGGTACAAGAGCGCCGGGCGGGAACTCGCTCCCCACGATCCGGTCCAGAAGGTCATCGGCAACCTCGCCGACGAGTGACTTGCGAGCCAAACGTCCTCCGTCCCTTGCCCCTCGTAGTCTAGGCCGCCGTCGGGATCCCCGATCCAGCGGTCCTTGCGGTGTGATCCACCGCATGTCACCATATGTCAGACATCTTACCAATCCCCTTCACGATGAGGTGCTTGTGATCCTCGAAGAAGAACTGCTCGCGGACTTCCCCGCCGACGCCGACGTCCCCGCCCATGCGGTCGCGGATTCCGTCTCCGCCTCGAAGCGCATTCTCGTAGTCCTCGACGACGATCCGACCGGAACGCAGTCCGTCGCCGACCTGCCCGTCCTCACCGCTTGGGAGCCTGGCGACTTCCGCTGGGCCTTCGGGCTGGACCCGCGTCCCGCCGCGGTCTACGTCCTCACCAACACCCGCAGCCTCGATCCAGACGAGGCAGCAGAGCGCAATCGCGCGGTTGTCACGAACGCGCTCGCCGCCGCTCGGGAGTCCGGCCTCGAGCTCGCCTTCACGAGCCGCAGCGACTCGACTCTTCGCGGCCACTTCCCGCTCGAGACCGACACGATTGCCGCGACCCTCGAGGCGCAGAACGGGCTCGGCGCCGACGGGGTGGTCATCGTCCCGGCCTTTCCCGACGCCGGCCGGGTGACCATCGGCGGCACGCACTACACGCGCAGCGGCTCCGGAGGACTCACACCGGTCGCCGACACGGAGTTCGCGCGCGACGCGACCTTCGGCTACCGCAGCTCGAGCCTCGCGGAGTACATCGAGGAGAAGTCGGGCGGACGCTTTCCTGCGAACAGCGTGATCGTGCTCGACCTCGCGATCCTTCGCGCCGGGACCCCCGCGGAGAGCGCGATCGCGATCGCGGATGCCCTCGAGCCGGCAGCGGACCGGACGCCTATCGCCGTCGACATTGTCACCGAGAACGACTTCCGGCGCCTCGCCCTCGGCCTTTCCGAGGCCGAGCGGCGCGGCAAGAAGTTCATCTATCGGGTAGGCCCACCGTTCGTGAGGGGCCGGATCGGCCAGGAGGTCAGGGCGCCGCTCAGCTCCGCCGAGGCGCTCGGGCCCGATGCCCCACGGCGCGGCGGTCTCGTCGTCGTCGGCTCCCACGTGGGGCAGACGACCCGTCAGCTCGACGCGCTGCTGCGCCGCCTCCCCTCCGCACGCGTCATCGAGCTCGACGTCGAGCGCGTCCTGGCGGGCGACGAATCGCACATCGCCGAGACCGCGGAGCGCGTGGCCGCCTCGCTGGCAACGGGCGACGTCGTCGTGCACACGAGCCGCACCCTCGTCACCGCAGACAGCGCCGCGGGAAGCCTCGCGATTGCCCGCCGCGTCTCGGCAGCTCTTGTCGACGTCGTGCGCCAGACGCTCGCGGCCGTCCGCCCACGCTTCGTCGTCGCCAAGGGCGGCATCACGTCCTCCGACGTCGCCGCCCATGGGCTCGGGATCCGCCACGCCATGGTCCGGGGCCCCATGCTCCCTGGAATCGTCTCGCTGTGGGAGCCGATGGACGGCCCCGCCCTCGGCATCCCGTACGTGGTCTTCGCGGGCAACGTCGGCGACGACGCCTCGCTGGCCGACGTAGTGGAGAAGCTCAGCTACCAGAAGGAATCGATCAATGACTGAATCTGCTCCCCACGGCTACACCGTAGCCGTCCTCGGCCTCGGGGCCATGGGCCTGCCGATGGCATCCCGGCTCGCCACGGGCCTCACCGTCCACGGCTTCGACATCGCCGAACAGCGCCTCGCACTAGCCAGGGATGCCGGGGTCGAGACGTTCGGATCGGCACGCGAGGCGGCGAGCGGGGCCGACGCGATCCTGCTGGCAGTTCGCAACGGGGCCCAGCTCGAGGACGTCCTGTTCGGCGAGGCGGGGGTCGCACCAGAGCTCTCCCGGGGGGCCGTCGTGATCCTGACGAGCACCGTCGGGACCGAAGCCGTCGGAGGAACCGCGGAGCGCCTGGCGGAGCTCGGCGTCGACCTCGTGGACGCTCCCCTATCCGGCGGCCCGGTGCGAGCCGGCAAGGGCGACCTGCTCGTCGTCGTCGGCGCCTCGCCGTCGGCCCTCGAGCGCGCCCGTCCCGTGCTCGACCTGCTGGCTTCGACGCTCTCGGTCGTCGGCGATCGCGCCGGGGACGGCCAAGCCCTCAAGACCGTCAACCAGCTCCTCTGCGGCGTGCACATCGCCGCAGCAGCCGAGGCGCTCGCCCTCGCGGACGCGCTCGGACTCGACCGGGCGCGCACCCTCGAGGCCCTCACGGCGGGCGCGGCGGGCTCGTTCATGCTCGGGGACCGCGGCCGGCGCATGCTCAGCGCGTACGACGACGGCGGCGCGCCGGTGCTGAGCCGCCTCGACATCTTCGTGAAGGATCTCGGCATCGTGGGCCGGGCCGCCCGGACCGCCGGACTCCCCACCCCCGTCGCGGCCGCGGCCGAGCAGCTCTTCCTCCTGGGGCAGTCGCTGGGGCTGGAGGCAGAAGACGACTCCGCCGTCATCCGCGTCCTCGCACCGGAACTCCGCGAAGCAGCATCGGGACTCTGAGAAGCCCTAGCCAAGCCTGACCGCGTCAGCTTGACTTTGAGCGGTGACTTAGTTCACTGTATATCCTATAGGATCTACGATCAGGAACGATCGACCAACCCATGCAACGGAGCACCATGCCGGAGAATCCTCACTACACCGCAGAAACCTGGCCCATTGCCACGTGCCTCCACGGCTTCGCCGCGACTGACGCCCAGGGCGTGAACATGCACGACGCCGATCCCGAGGTCTGGGACGACATGTTCGCCCAGATCGAGGAGGTCGGGTTCAACCTCGCCGAGCTCGCCGACAGCCACGTCCGCCCGGCCGACCTCTCCCCCTCGCGCCGCGACGAGTTCCTCTCCATCGCAGCCTCGCACGGCGTGGGCATCCCCTCGGTCCACCTTCAGCGGCAGAGCGTCATCATGCCCGGCCACGAAGAGCGGAACCTCGAGTACGCGCACCGCACGATCGACGCCGCCGCCGAATGGGGCATGCAGGTCTTCTCGACCGGGCTGCACCAGCCCTTCAGCGAGGCCCAGAAGAAGGCCCTGTGGTTCTGGACGGCCGAGGGGCCGAAGGACCCAGACAACCGCGAGACGTGGGAGCTCGCCGTCAGCCGCATCCGCGAGCTCGGCAAGCACGCGGCCGAGGTCGGCCTGCCGGTCGCCCTCGAGCTGTACGAGGACACGTACCTCGGCACGGCAGACAGCGCAGTCCGGTTCGTTGAGGCGGTCGGGCTCGACAACGTCGGACTCAACCCGGACGTCGCGAACCTCATCCGCCTCCACCGCCCCGTCGAGGACTGGCGCGAGCTCTTCGCCAAGACGCTCCCCTACGCCAACTACTGGCACGTCAAGAACTACACGCGCGACGAGGCCGCGGACGGCAGCTGGGCAACCTCAGTGCCGTCGACCATGGAAACGGGCCTCATCAACTACCGCCAGGTGTTCCGGGACGCCCTCAAGCTCGGCTTCAACGGCATCATCCTCACCGAGCAGTACGGCGGCGACAGCCTCGGCGTGTGCGCCACGAATCAGAAGTACATCCGTTCGCTCCTGCCCAAGGCCTAGGAAGGACCCCCAGCATGACCAATTCGGCATCGCAGAAGAAGATTGCCGTCGTCGGCTCCGGCTACATGGGAGGTGGCATCGCCCAGTCGCTCGCCCTCGCCGGCGCGACGGTCAAGATCGCCGACATCTCCGAGGAGATCGCCAAGAAGAACTACGATCGGCTCCTTGCCGAGGCCGCTGACTTCGCGGAGCAGGGCCTCTTCCCGGCGGACGCCGTCGAACGCATCGAGGCGAACCTCTCCCCCGCAGCGTCCATCGAGGACGCCGTGGCTGACGCGGACTTCATCGAGGAGGCCGTGCCAGAGAAGATCGAGATCAAGCACGAGACGCTCCGCCGCATCAGCGCAGCTGCGCGCCCGGAGGCGATCATCGGCTCCAACACCTCGACCATCCGCATCGGGGAACTCGCGACCGCCGTCGAGCGCCCGGAGCGCTTCCTCGGAGTGCACTTCTCGAACCCCGCGCCGTTCATCCCGGGCGTCGAACTCATCCCGCACGAGGGAACCGACGAGAGCATCCTGCCCTTCGTCGAGGAGATCGTCGCCTCGACCGGCAAGGAGAGCGCGCGCGTCAAGGATTCCACGGGCTTCGTGCTCAACCGCCTCCAGTACGCGCTGTTCCATGAGGCGACGCAGATCGTCGAAGAGGGCATTGCCACGCCCGAGGACATCGACACGATCGTCCGCACGACGTTCGGCTTCCGCCTCCCGGCCTTCGGCCCGTTCGCGATCGCAGACATGGCAGGCCTCGACGTCTATGCGTTCTGCTACGCGTCCCTCCAGACCCGGTGGCCCGAGCGCTTCGCCACGCCCGAATCGCTCCGTGAGCTCGTCGAGGCGGGGAAGTTCGGCACCAAGTCTGGCGCCGGGTACCTGAACGTGCCCGCGGACCGCACCCCTGAGCTCGTCGCCTACCGGAACAAGGCCTACGTGGCCATCAAGAAGCTCATGGACGAGCTCGGCCCGGCACCCATCAACTAGGAGAACTTCCCCATGACCGTCTTCCCTGAATCCCGGACCGTCGTCCTCACGGGTGCCGCGTCTCCGCGTGGCATCGGCCGTGCGTCAGCCCACTACCTGGCCGAGCGCGGCTGGAACGTGGGGATCATCGATCTCGATGCAGAGGCCGCCAAGGGCGTCGCCGAGGAGATCGCCCTCGAGCACGGCGTCCAGGCCGCCGGCGCCGGCGCGGACGTCTCGAACGAGGCCCAGGTCCGCGTTGCCTTCGACGAACTCGAAGGAGCCCTGCCCCAGATCGTCGCGCTCGTGAACCTGGCCGGCGTCTCGTCACCCGTCCCGTACCTCGAGGTCACCCCTGAGGAGTGGAACCGGGTCATGAACATCAACCTCAACGGCGTCCACTACGCAACGCGCAGGGCCGTCGAGTCGATGGTCAAGAACGGTGTGGGACGCGTCGTCAGCCTGGCGTCGGTCTCGGCCCAGCGCGGCGGCGGCACGTACAGCAAGACCCCCTACTCCGCGGCGAAGGCCGGCATCATCGGCTTCTCGCGCAGCGTCGCCCGCGAACTCGGCCAGAACGGAATCACCGTCAATGTGATCTCCCCCGGCCCCATCGACACCGACATCATGGGCGGGACCCTCACCGATGAGCGCAAGACCGCGATGGCGGCCGACGGCGTTCTGCCCCGCATCGGCACGCCCCGCGACATCGCTGCGGCCATCGCCTACCTCATCAGCGAGGACGCCGGCTTCGTGACGGGCCAGACCCTGAACGTCGACGGCGGCCTCTACATGCACTGATCGGAGCACCTATGAAATCCCTTCTGGGCACCTGGTCGAAGTCCCGTCTCCTGTTCCTCGCGGTAGGCCTCGCCCTCGTCGCCTTCGGCGCAGTTTCGCTGCTTCAGCACTGATGTCGCTGCTGCAGCGCTGATGGCGCTGCAGCAGCACTAGTTAACGCACCCGTCTCACGAGAAGTTCAACTCAAAGGAGAGCTTGAAGTGTCCGCACCCGCACCCTCCGAAAGGACGCTCACGGCGTCGTCCATCGACGACGCCAAGCTGAAGTCCGCCATCAGCAAGGCGGCTCGGCACCTCATGCCGATGCTGGTGATCCTCTATTTCGTCGCGTTCCTTGACCGCACGAATGTCGGTTTCGCCCAAGCTGCACTCAAGGCTGACCGTGGCGTCAGTGACGCCGCGTTCGCCCTCGGCGCCGGCATCTTCTTCATCGGCTACGCCATCTTCGAAGTCCCGAGCAACCTCTTGCTCAAGCGCTTCGGCGCCCGCTTCTGGCTGGCCCGCATCTCCATCACGTGGGGAATCGTGGCAGCAGCCTTCGCCTTCACGTCGAACGACGTCATGTTCAACGTGCTGCGCTTCCTCCTCGGTGTCACCGAGGCTGGGCTGTTCCCGGGCGTCATCATGTTCCTCTCCGAGTGGTTCCCGAACAAGGTCCGCGTGCAGATGTTCGCGATCTTCTATCTCGCGCAGCCCTTCTCACAGATGATCGGCGCCCCGATGAGCGGCGGCCTGATCAGCTTCGGCGACTCCCTCGGCTTCGCCCGAGGCTGGCAGGTCATGTTCTTCGGCGAGGGCATCCTCGCGATCCTCGCCGGCATAGCCGCGCTGTTCCTTCTCACCAACAGCCCGGCCAAGGCGAAATTCCTCGACGACGACGAGAAACTCGCGCTCTCCAATGCGATGGCTGTTGAGGACCATGCACGCAACCAGGACGGGCCGAAGGGCATCTGGGCCGCCATGGCGAACTGGAAGGTCTGGTACTTCACGGTCATCTACTTCGCCCTGCAGATCGCGGTGTACGGCACCACGTTCTACCTCCCCCAGGAGGTCGCCGGGCTGCTCGGCAAGAAGGTCGGCTGGGAAGTCGGTCTCGTCTCGGCGATCCCGTGGCTCGTGGGCCTGTTCGCCTGCTACTTCCTCGGCCGCGCCGCGCACACCGTGGCCCGCCGCCGCAACTGGGGCACGCTCCTCTACATCGGCACCGGCCTCTTCATCGTGGGCTCCGCGTGGGCGGGTATGACCAACCAGCCGCTGCTTGGCATCGTGTTCATCACGCTTGCCGTCGCGAGCTTCCTCGCCGTCGGACCGATCACGTGGGCCTACCCGACGTCGTTCCTCACCGGGGCGGCCGCCGCGGCGGGCATCGGGCTCATCAACTCGCTCGGCAACCTCGGTGGCTTCGTTGCCCCGCTCATGCGGACGGCGTTCAACTCGGCGATGCCGACGACGAGCGGCGCCTGGGGTGTCATCTCGCTCGGGGTCTTCGCGTTCCTCGGAGCCCTCATGATGTTCCTGACGAAGTTCTTCCGGACGGCCAAGTCTGACGAACTGCTCGACGAGCCGGTGATGCACCACTAGCAAGAGCTTCAGGAGCCTCAGTGTTCGAGACCATATCCGATAGGATTCGACCCATGCACGCCGTTTCGAGTGGCCGTCGGCCAGCCAACCGACAGCTCCTGGCTGACTACGTGTACCAGGAACTGCTCGCGTCCCTCATGGACGGCCGGCTCGAGCCCGGGCAGGCCATCGGCATCGACCGGACTGCTCAGGAGCTCGAGGTCTCTCAGACACCGATCCGCGAGGCTCTGGCCCGGCTTGAGGCCACTGGACTCGTCCGGCGCGAGGCGCTCAAGGGCTACCGGGTGGCTCCCCTCTTCACAGCGGAGGAGCTCGATGAGCTCATGGCTGCACGCGCCATCATCGAACCCGCCATCGCAGAGCGCGCTTGCGCCCACGTGACAGCGGACCTCCGGGAAGAGCTCGAGCAGGCGGTCGATGACCTTCGGGGCGCTCCCACAGGCCCGACATTTGCGGAGTACGGAGCCTACTGGGAGGCGGACGAGCGCTTCCACCGGCTCATCGCCGAAAGCGCCCAGAACCGCTTCCTGCTCAATGCCTACCGAGCGCTCGGCGGTCAGGTGCAGCGCTTCCGGTTCTTCGGCAACCTCGGCGTCACGGACGCCGAGAATGCCATCGCGGAGCACACTCGAATCCTCGACGCCTTCGAATCGGGGGACCCCCAGCAGGCCCACGACGCGATGCTCGAGCACATCAGGCTGGTACGAGACCGCGCCGTCAGCGACGCGACTTCAAGCCACAGCTGACCCGGATCCCGGCCGAGCACCGGGCCCGCCCAAGTGAAACGGCGGCCCTCCCCACATTGGGGAGGGCCGCCGTCGTCGTTCTGGGCCCGAGACCTCAGTCCTCGCGGTGCAGGAGCTCCCGGACGCGCGCACGGACAGGCTCGCGGTCGTAGCTGTTCACGAGCGCCCCCGCCATGCGCACCGGGTCCCCGAAGAAGAAGTACTCGTAGAGCGCCTGCCTGCCTGCGAAGCCGGTGATGGATGCGTCGTAGGCGAGCTTGAACAGGCGTATCCGCTCAGGGCCAGTGAGTGATTTGCCCTGAAGGTACATATCGATGTCGTCGCGCGCGATGTAGAGGTCCGCCTCGCCGGGGAGCGCCATGAGGCCTGAGGCGCAGAACTTCCGAATGATCTCGGGATAGCGCTGCGAAACCTTCGGGTACCAGTTCCGAGCCGCGTTGAGCGTCGGCCAGTGCGGGAGCATGACGCCGTCATCGCTCAGCTCCGCCTGCGCCTCGGAGGCGACGACGAGCGCCTTGCCGATCTCCACGTCCTTGATGAGCTCGGCAAGGTCCTCTTGGATGTGCTGGAAGCCGTCGATCCCGATGGTCGCCCCGATCTCGGAAGCCAGCCCCAGGAAGAACTCGCTCTTGGCCACAGTACGGGTCACGACCTGATGAGTCATGAGCGCAGCGGCGCCCGTCTCCGAATACCACTGATTGCACAGCTCCGGATGCCCGAGCATGAAGAGGCGCTCGTTCGGAACGAAGACGTCGTCGAACACCACGACGGCGTCCACCTCTTCGAAGCGGCTCGCGAGCGGCTCATCGTGGTGGCTCCCCCCGTGATGCAGCGTGGTGCGGCACAGATAGCGCAAGCCTGGCGCGTCGTTCTGGATGGCGAAGGCGAACGAGTACGGCGCGTCCTCAGGGGTGCCGCGAAGCACGGTCGAGGGGAAGACGAGCAGCTCGTCCGCGATGGGCGCGATCGTGGCGAGCATGCGCGCGCCGCGGATGACGACGCCGTCGTCCTTCTCTTCGACGATGCGGGCCGCGAGTTGGCCGCCCAGCTGTTCGGAGCCCGAGACGGAGCGGTTGGCCTGCGGTGGGATGAGGGTGTGGGTCGCGAGAAGATCGTTCTCCCGCGCCATCTCGTAGTACGCCTCAACGCGCTCCCCGAAGACAGGATCGGCCTGGGCGAAGAACTTCTTCGCGGCGCTGAGGGCGGTGAGGGCAGAGTTCATGTAGTCGCCCGTGCGGCCGAGGAAGCCGTTGGAGTATTCGGCCCACACCGACATCGCGTCGCGTCGTTTCGCAAGGTCCTCCTTCGAGCGCGGAACGAGGAACGATGCGTTGACGGACTCGCCCGTGGCGGGCGACGGGTAGGTCAGCCGGTCCCGGAATTGGGGATCGTGCTGCATGTCGAAGAGGCTCGCGTAGGTCCGCGCGAGTCCCCTGAACGCGCGGTATTCGGTGAGGTTCTCGGAAACCACCTCGCCGTCGATCACCAGATGCGGCCGCATCGAATTGAGCTTGTCCAGGAACTGCTGGCCGGTCCGGATGCCCATGGTGCTTCTCCCGTCGTCGTCGATCGTTTCTAGAGCAGGTCCTCCACGCCGAGCTGGCTCTCAGGGATTGTCGTGAAGCGGCCGCTCGCGAAAGCAAGGGCGTCCCCGGAGCGATAGTTGAAGTCGACAACCTCGCCAAGATAGAGAGTGTGGTCGCCACCGTCGTAGGCAGCCCAAGGCTTGCACTCGAAATAGGCGAGGACCCTGCTGAGGCGTGGAGCCATGCTCCCCTCGACCCACTGGGGCTCGACCCCTGGGGTGCCGGCGAAGTGCATGGCAAGGGCCTTCTGCTCGGCCCCGAGGATGTTCACCGTGAAGGGCCGCCCGGCGAGCTCGTCGTGGGCCCGCGTGTTGCGCGCGATGCTCACGAGCACAAGCGGGGGGTCGAGGGAGACCGACGTGAAGGAATTGACGGTGATGCCGTGGCGCTTCGTCACGCCATCGAAGGTCACGATCGCCACGCCGGTCGCGAAGCGGCCAAGACTGCCCCGGAAGTGGTGAGCGCGAGCGCTCACGGGCCGCCCAGTCCTCTGGGGGACCCCTCCGGGCTGCGCGATCATGCGCGACACCTCCTCAGGCGGTCACATTCTGCCGAGGCTCTGTAGTTTGCGGGAGTACTCTGTAGTTTGCGGGATAAAAGTTCTATAATTGAACAGAACGTCCCGATATCGAACATTTCAACTGTAGGGTGAGGTGCGGCCCTGCACAAGACTCTACGACCAGATCCTCTCGGTCCGAGTCGCCCCCGAAAGGAGCATCCATGCCGCAGGCAACGGAGACGGCGGCCCACTCCCAGACCCTCTCGCGAGGGATCCGGGCGCTCGAGGTTCTCGCCGACGCGCGCTCACCGCTCACGATCGCGGAGCTCGCCGACTCGCTCGGCTTACACCGCTCGATCGCCTACCGCATCATCCGCACGCTCGAGGACCACTCCCTCATCGAACGGGACGATTCGGGGCGGCTCCAGCCCGGTGCCGGCCTCGCGGTCCTGGCGCGCGGCGTCGCCCGCGACCTGCAGTCCGCCGCGGCACCGGAACTCGGCCGCATCGCCGAAGAACTCGGCATGACCGCCTTCGTCGTCGTGTGGGACCATGCGGACTGCGTCACGCTCGCGACCGTCGAGCCACGCCACAACGGCACGACCATCGCACAGCGCCCCGGCACTCGGCATAGCGTCTCCTCGGGAGCCCCCGGGATCGCTATCCAGTCCGCCATAGGGCGGGCTGAATGGGAACGTCGGATGCCAGAAGTCCCCTATCGGCCGGAGGCCGAGGAAGCCCGGGAACGAGGGTACGCGGTCAGCCACGACGAGGTGATCCCCGGCGTCTTCGCGATCGCCGCGCCCATCCTGACCCCGCGTCAGCGGCCGTCCGCACTCGCCGTCGTGCATCTGGGCGGGAACATCGAGGTCGAGGAGATTGGCCAGACGCTCAAGGAGTCCGCTCGGCGCATTGCCGTTGCCGTCGGCTGACGGAGATCTCCTGGAGATCTGTTGGCGGAGACCTCCGCCCCTGCCGCGGCGGACGACGGCGATCACCCCACCGAGCGCAAGAAGGGCTCCTGCTGGCTGCCACTGGCGCGACCAGCGCTGCTTCTGCCCCTCAGGGCCGCGACGGCGGAAGTGAGGCCCAGCGCGGATTACAGCAGCCCGCAAGGTTTGGCAGGACCTTGTAGCGCGATAAGACAGAGACTCGGGTCGACACGGGCACGCCTTATTCCATGCGCGACGGCCCTAGAGAGCATCCCCGCCGGCCACGACTGTCACGCTCGACCCTGAGCGGCCCTTCGTGACGCGGATCTGTGCAGGGATCCTCTGCTTGAGTTCGGCGACGTGGCTCACGAGCCCCACAGTGCGCCCTCCGTCGCGAAGTCCCTCAATCGCCTCCATGACCTGTTCGAGCGTCTGCTCGTCGAGGCTTCCGAAACCCTCGTCGACGAACAGCGTCTCGATATCGATGCCGCCGGCCTCGTGCTGCACGACATCCGCGAGTCCCAGTGCCAAAGCGAGCGACGCCATGAACGACTCTCCGCCGGACAGGGTCGAAGGGTCACGCCGCTGACCGGTCCAGGCATCGAAGACCTCGAGCCCAAGCCCGGACGCGGCGCCCCGCGCGGCCAAGGCGTCGCTGTGCTCGAGGCTGAAGCGACCGTCGCTCATGACGGCGAGCCGCTCGGTCGCGGCGAGGGCGACCTGCTCGAGCCGTGCCGCGAGCACGTAGCGATGAAGCGACATCCTGAGCCGATTGTCGCCACTCCCGCGCGCGGTCCTCTGGAGCTCGCCGAGCAGGTCAGCGCGCGAACGGGCCGACCTCACGACAGGGAGCGCGTGCGCGAATTCCTCGTGCAGCGTTTCGCAACGTGTACGCGCAGCCACCGCCGAATGCCGGGCTGCGTGAGCCGAAGCGAGCTCCGCCTCTGCTCTGGCCAGTTCACGCTGGCACCCTTCAAGTCGCTCGGCCGGATCTGGAGCGGATTCAAGCCCGGCCGACTGCTCCGCGGCGAGGGCACGCGTCGCCGCCGCGGACGAAAGCAATCCTGCGATCGCCTGCTCCTCCGCGGCATACGACTCAACCGCAGACTGCAGAACCTTGGCCTCGTCCTCCGTGAGCAGGGCCGATCGGGCGGCCTCCGCGTCCGCGAAACATGTCCCGTCGAGTGCAGCATCGAGGGCTGCCGCGGCCCTGGCCGCGTGGGCGCGCTCGGCGGCGACCGTCGCGGCGGTATCCGCAAGCGGCTCGAGGGCACGAACAAGGGCCGTGAGAGCGCTGTGTCTGGCGCTGAGGCTCGGCCAGCCCACCCGCCACTCGATGAGGTCGCTCTGGCGCTGCGCGATCTCGCTTGCGAGCCGGGCGAGGGTTGCCTCGGCGACCGCCAGCTCAGTCGCGGCCGCCTCGCGCTCCGCAGCCGCCTCACGGCGCCGGGCTTCAATCGCTGCAATCTGTTGCGAGACCTCTTCAAGCCGTCCCTCGGCTGCGCGCGCATCCTGCAGCCGAGCGGTCGCCTCAGCCAGGACTCGTGCTGCCTTGTCGGGATCAGCATCTCCCCCACGGGCTATTACCGCGGCCACCCTTGCCCGCGCATCCGCGAGACCGGCGGCCGCCGAACGCTCACTCTCCACACCGGCCTCAGCCGCAGCGGCAGCCTCCTTCTCGCGGTCGACGAATCGCAGAGGATCCTCGTCCCCCATAGCCGGCCGTGGGTGGTCCGGAGACCCGCAGACGGGGCAGTCCACCCCATCCTCAAGCCTGGCGGCCAGCTCGAAGGCTGTGTGGTCGAGGCGCTCCTGACGAAGGTCGAGCCACCGTCCACGGAGTTCGAGCGCCTCGCTACGGCGCCGAAGGAGGAGCTGTTCCGCAGCTGCCTGCTGCCCGACCGCGGCCCGGTACTCCTTGACGGCATCCACCACGGTCCGCGCCGACTGCTCGTCGCGCTCGTCTCCTGCCCGTGCCGCAGCGAGCGGCTGGATCCTCTCCCGCTCGGCTGCAAGCGCCGCCTCAGCTCGATCCGTCTCGGACCGTTCCGAGTCCAAGCGTGAAAGCAACTCGCGCCCACGTCGAGCCGCCGAGGCGGCCTTGTCCTGCTCGGAGGTGAGGTGGTCGAGCTCGTCCTCCAGCGGGATGCGTTCCGCGAGCACGGCGGCCTGCGCGCGAGTGTCCCCGGCCCCGGTGCGCAGCTCGCCCGGCGAGAGCTCGCCGTCGTCCGTTCCTGCCCAGCCCACGGCCGCAGCCGCGCCGAGCGCGGCGCTGAGCTCCCCTTCGGCGGCTGCGCAAGCCGCGGCGGCACGGCGATCCTCCTCCAGCTCCGGACGCAGCGCCGAAGCCGCCCGCGCACGCTCCAGGCGGTCGAGCCGCGCCGCATGCTCCGCCGACTTGGACTCCCAGCGTTCCTGCCGCTCCCGCGCCGCTGCGAGCTCTGCGGCATCCTCCGCCGCGCGCCTGCACTTCTCCTCCGCGACGCGAGCGCTCGCTACCTCATCCCGGGCCCGCGCGATAGCCGCCTGCGCGCGCTCTGCGAGGACCTCGAAGGAAGCATCTGTCGCGCGGAACCACTCCTCCGCCTCGGTCAGGACCGCCCCGTCAGCTGTCACGCCCTCTAGCTCGGGGTGGGCAGCGAGCTCGGTATGGCCTGCGAGCTCGGCACGGGCAGCGAGCTCGGGGTGGGCTGCGAGCTCGGCCGCGAGCTGGCGGAGGGGCATCCGTGCGGCGCTCTCGGCCGCCGTCGCGCTCGCCTCTGCTTCCTGTGCCATCGCTGAGAGCTCTGCCTCGACGTCGGCGTAGCGCCCCGTGGCGAAGAGGCTTTCGAGGAGCTTCTCGCGGTCCTTCGGATCCGCACGCAGGAACGCGGCGAACTCGCCCTGAGGGAGCATGGCAACGCGAGTGAACTGCTCGCGGTCCATCCCCAGCACGTCGCGAAGCATGCCCGCGGCCTCGTCGTTCCGCGTCGAGAGGGCCTGCCAGTCACCGTCAACGAGCTCACGCAGTTGGGTGCTCGCCTGCTGGGAAGTGAAACCGTTCTTGGACCGTGCGCTCGGGCGATCCCAGGCGGGAGTGCGCCGGACCTCCAAGCGCCGGCCCTGCGCACTGAACTCAAGCTCGACGAACGGCTCGGCTGAGGCGTCAGCGTGGTGGCTCTTGAGCGACTTGCTCCCCTGCCGGGCACCGGGCAGGCCCCCGTACAGGGCGAAGCAGACGGCGTCGAGGACGCTGGTCTTCCCCGCCCCGGTAGCCCCGTTGAGAAGGAAGAGTCCATGCTCGGCGAGGGCATCGAAGTCGATGCTCTGCCGAGTGGCGAACGGACCGAACGCGGCCAGCTCGAGGCGGTGGAGTCTCATTTGCCGGCCTCCGCAAGCCGGACCGACTCAAGGGCGTCGGTGAGAGCCGAGCGCTCCCGCTCGTCCGGGCCGCGGCCACGCACGTGGTCGAAGAACCCGCAGCACACCTCGAGATCGTCCCGCGCCGCCGCGAGCCGGCCACTGTACGTCGAAGCGGCTCTCTCGCGGCCGCCCTCCGGCTCGAACTGGAGCGAGAGCGCAAGCGGGAAACGGACGCGCAGGCGTTCCATGGCACGCTGCGGCCGCTCGGCATCCGTGAGCGTTATATGACAGCATGCACCCTCGGCCGAAGCGTGCGCAGGATCGGCGAGGAGCTCTTCGAGCGTGCCGCGCAGCACCGCGAGCCGATGGGCTGTCGGCCAGCCGACCTCGGTCACGGACTCCAGGCCCGACGTCGAGAACTCGAGCAGCCACGCACCCTTCGACTGCTTGGCCTCGCCGAAGGAGTAGGCGAGCGGGGAGCCCGAGTAGCGAACGGTGTCAGTGAGGCGCTGACGCCCGTGGAGATGCCCGAGCGCGGCATAGTCGAAGCCATCGAACAGTTCGGCGGGGACGACGTCGAGGCCGCCGACTGCCAGGGCACGCTCGCTCTCGGCTGGCACCCCGCCTGAAGCGAATGTGTGTGCCATCACGATCGAGTGGAGGTCAGCGGAGCCGCGACGCTTCTCGAGATCCGACCGCACCCGGTCGAGCGCCGCACGCGTGACCGGAACGTGCCCCGAGCCCTCGGCCCCGAGTTCCGCGGCGACGAGGCGCGGCTCGAGGTACGGCAGCCCGTAGACAGCCACCTCGGTCCCGTCCTCGCCCGCAAGGAGCACAGGGACATCGATGTCGGCGATGCGCGTCCGCAGATGCACCCCGCCCCGTGCGAGGAGACGCGAGCCGAAGCCCAAGCGCACAGCCGAGTCATGATTGCCGCTCGTCAGGACCACTTGTGCGCCTGCTTGGGTGAGCTCGACGAGCGCCCGGTCGAGCAGAGCGACGACGTCCACGGCAGGCAATGCCCTGTCGTACACATCGCCCGCAATCAGCACTGCCTCGACCTTCTCGCTCGTGACGAAGTCCACGAGTCCGTCGAGCCATTCCCTCTGGGCGGCGAGGAGGCCGAGCCCGTGGAATGAGCGCCCGAGATGCCAGTCAGACGTGTGGAGGATCTTCATGCTGGGAGGCTAACGGGTGGCACCGACAATTCCCGGTGCCACCCGCTCAGAAGCATCAAAGAGGCTTACTTGTTCTTGTCGAAGAAGTCTTTCGCGTCGTCCTCGTCGGAACCCGGAGTCTCGGCGGTCGGGTGAACCTCCGCCCCCTCGCCGAGCGTGCCCTTGCCGAGCGCTGCATCAGTGGGCTCGCCGTCGGCCGCCTCTGACTGCCGCTCCGCGCGGTGAGAGCCGTGGCCCGAGGCCTCCTCCTCCTCGGCGACCGTGATGCCGGGGGTCGGTTCGCCCTCGACCGTCGTGAAGGAGGGTGCGCCCGGGGCGCCCGTGACGATGACGTCCTCGGGGGAACCGAAGCCGCGGAAGATCAGGCCCGCGATCGCGGCGCCGAGGAGCGGCGCGACCCAGAAGATCCACAGCTGCCCGAGCGCCGTGGGCTCGGCGAAGATCACAGTCGCAGTGGAGCGGGCCGGGTTGAGCGACGCGTTCGTGATCGGGGCGATGGCCTGGACGAGGATCGCGAGGCCGAGGCCGATGGCCCAAGGGGCCACGCCCTTCGCGGCACGCTTCGACGTGGCGGCGAGGATGATGGCGAGGAACGCAGCGGTCGCAACGACCTCGGCGAGCAGACCGGCGGCCATCGGGAACTTGTTCGGCGAAAGGCTGTCCACGCCGTTCGAGAGCTGCGTGAAGATGGTCTGGACGTTCGAAAGGCCCGGGAGCGTCTTAACGGCGATCCAGAGGATCAGGGCGCCGATGGCACCGCCGACGAGCTGCGCCACGATGTAGCCCGGGACGCGCCTCCACGGAGTACGGCCGGCAACGGCGGTTCCGAGTGTCACGGCCGGGTTGAAGTGGCCGCCCGAGATATGGCCGAAGGCCGCGATGCTGACGGCGATGCTGAGGCCGATCGCGAGCGGAGCAGGCAACGGGGCCGAGGAGGGATTGCTGAAGAGGGCAACGCCGAGGCCGCCGAAGACGAGAAGGAACGTGCCGAATGCCTCGGCCGCGAGCTTCGCGACAATGCCGAACTCCTTCGTATCCGAAGGAACGGCCGCAGCGGTGGTGACCGCAGGGGTGGTCATGGGATTCCTCTTTCGAGTCGTCGGTGGGGACGGCGGCGCCGCCCGAGGGCGAAGGTCTTCTCTCAGCACCCACCACAGGGATGGTCGGGCGCTTGACCGCCCTCATGCTACCTTCCTTCGCGATGCTCGGCGTGTGGCCCTCGACATACCCGGCCGCCCGCAGCTTGGAAAGGGCTCGCGAAAGCGGAGGTAGATTGCAGGGGTGACGAGCACCCCGAGCATTCGATCGAGCATCCACGGCTGCCTTCTGGGCCTTGCCACAGCGGAGGCCGTCTCTCTCGCGCACGCAGGCAGTGCGGACAGCGGAACCGAGAGGGGTGCGGACGACGGCGGCCTGCGGCTCGGCGCGGACGGACAGCTCGCGCTGTACACCGCCGATGCTCTTGTCCAGGTGCTCGAATGGGCGAACGAAGGGGTCTATGCCGATCAGGCTGCGACGCTGTGGCTCGCCGAGCTGCGCTGGGCCGTGGGCCAGGGTGTGACGTTGCCCTCGTCCGCGCCGCCAGCCCCGCCGCGCTGGATTGATGCGGAAGAGTCCGTCGCACGGCCGCTTCCCGTGCGTCCGGCGTGGGTCGCCTCCCTTGCGTCGGGAGAGATGGGAACCGCAGCCCGTCCGCGTGGCCCCGAGTTCCACGACGCTGCTGCCGCCGCCCGGACGGCGCCCCTCGGCCTCGTCCCGGGGACCCCGTCGTCGGCCGTGCTCACCATGGCGGTCGACAGCGCAACCCTCACCCATGGCCATCCCGACGCCGTCCAAGCGTCCGTCGCTGTGGCCCACGCCGTGCACGCAACGCTGACGGGTTCCCGCCTCGCCGGGGCCATCGACGAGGCGAGAGCTGCGGTCTCCGGCCTCCGCTCCCCTGAGCAGGACATCGTCCAGGCGCTCGCGACCGGCTCTTCCGAAAAGCTGCGTTCAGGTGCCGGCCCGGCGGCATTGTCGCTGGCTGGGGCCGTCCGGGCAGCACTCTCCGCGGGCCCGGAAGGAGATTCTGCAGCCTTCGGGGAGTCAGTTCGGAGAGCTTCCGAGGTAAGTGTGGACGCAGCGGCCATCACCGGGGCGCTTCTCGGAACCGCGTGGGGCCACGAGTCCATTCCCGCAGAATGGACCGCACGCCTCGAGGGAGCGGACGTCGTCGCCCGCGTCGCGAAGATGCTCGCGGACTCGGCAGGCGCCCCCGACTGAACTTCCTCGCTAGGGGCGGCCTGACGCTTGGGCCTCAGCCTCTTCGCAGGGCGATGTTGCTGCAGGCCTCGCAGACGCCCTCTGGAATGATTCCCGCGTTCTGGAGGCGGCCGAAGATCCAGCAGCCGAGGCAGAAGCCCGCGAAGGATTCGAGTGAGGCGGCGACGATAAGGAGTCCGAGGAGGACCCAGGCCACGGGCGCGAGTCCCGCGGTCCACAGAACGGCGGCTGCGGTCGAGAGAACGGCCCCGATCGTCTGGGCGAAACGCTTCGGCGGCCCCGCGACGAGTCTGCGCTTGCCGAGCCGCGGGACGATCACGTGGACGGCGAGCCGGCCGGCCGGCGAATAGCGCGGGCCGCCCGCGACGCGGAGCCAGAAGCCGAGCGCAATGAGCCACAGGGGCCAGCCCCAACCCGTCAAGAGTCCGACGGCGAGCACGGCGAGGCTCAGGACGACAATGATCCCGGCCGTGCTCCGTGCCGCGTATTCGTTCACGGGATTGGGAAATTCGAAGGCACGGCGGAGAGCGCTGCGAGGGGCAGGATCGGTCGAAGTCGTCACCCTTCCAGCCTAGGAAGCTGACGCGTCATCGAAAAGGAATGTTGCGTACTACGACAGACGCGCGTTGCAGGCAGGCCTCGTTGCAGACAGGACTGCATTTCACGCGCTCCGCGCAGGCCACACCCCGCCGAGCATCTGGAGGAACTCCCCCTCGGACAAGACCTCTACGCGATATCCGGCCGAGCGAAGCTCGAGCGCCCTCCGCGCCTTCGACGTCACTCGCCCCGTCCCCCCGCCCGCCCGAAGATCCGCTGCGACGAAGCCGTCGCCCACCACCAGGAGCGTTGTCGCGCGGGTCACCGAGCTCGCGGGCTGGGCGCCGTGGTCTGCGGCGCGTGACTTCGCTTCCGCTCTGCTCATCCCGAGCGCGCCGGTGAAGACAATGCGGTGGCCGAAGAGCGGGTGGGCCGGATCGGCGCCCGCATTGGCCTCGGGGTTCGCCCCCTCCTCGGGCCAATTCGCCCACCGCCGGGGCGAAGCAGGGCCGCGGAGCGCCTTCGCGGTCGCAGCCGAAGGGGCGTCCCGCCCAGGCACGAACTCGGGATGCCGCGGCAGCGCGAGGTGGAGCGCGTCGTAGAGCTCAGCGACGTCCGAGGCTCCGTGCCGCTGGGCGATGTCGACGAGGATCCCAGCGCACGCCGCCGCATCCTCGCTCGCGTCGTGGTGGTTCACGAGGGGCACGCCCGCAGCCTCCGCGACGAACGGAAGGGAGTGGGAGGGCAGGTCGTAAGTCCTACGGGACAGGACGACCGTGCAGGCGTAGTCGTAAGCGGGGCTTGGGAGCCCGGACACCTCGAGTGCGGAGCGGATGACGCCGAGATCGAACGCTGCGTTGTGCGCGACAAGCACGTCCTCGCCGATGAACCCGCCGATCTCGGCGAACAGATCCCCGAACCGCGGGTGCTGGGCGACGTCGTCGGCCCTGATGCCGTGGATGGCGACGTTCCGCGGGTCGAATACGTCGTGCCCCGCGGGAGGCCGCATGAGCCACGTCGCGGTCTCGATGAGGCGCCCGCCCCTCACCTTGACCAGACCGACGGCGCACGGCGAACCCCGGAATCCGTTGGCGGTCTCGAAGTCGATCGCAGTGAAGTCAAGGGCCACGGTGGCGAGTCTAGCCACGCCCCCCGCCCTCTCCCGGGACCGCCACGGCGCCTCCGGTAGGCTGGGCAAGTGATTCCCGCCGCCCTGACCCACTTCGCCGCCGTCACGGCGGCCGTACAGCCGAGGGCCTCCATCCTTCCGGATTGGCTCAACCCCGATGTCTTCCTCCGCGACTCGCCCCTCGGTCCGTGGATTGTGCTCGTGGTGTGCGTCATCATCTTCGCCGAGACGGGCCTCCTCATCGGGTTCTTCCTGCCCGGCGACTCGATGCTGTTCACGGCCGGACTCCTCGTGGCAACCGGCGCGATCCAATTCAACATCTGGCTCCTCGCGCTGTTCGTGGTCATCGCGGCGATCATCGGCAATCAGGGCGGGTTCCTCATCGGAGCGAAGCTCGGGCCGGCGCTGTTCACTCGCCCTGACTCGCGATTCTTCAAGCAGGAGAACGTTCGCAAGGCCCACGAATTCTTCGAGCGCCACGGCGGGCAGTCGCTCATCCTCGCTCGCTTCGTTCCCATCATTCGCACGTTCGTCCCGGTCATCGTCGGCGTTGCCGGCATGGAACGGCGGAAGTTCCTCCTCTACAACGTGCTCGGAGCGATCCCCTGGGCTGCAGGTGTGACGCTGCTCGGCGCCTGGCTTGGGCACTACGCGTGGGTCGGCCGGAACATCGACCTCATCTTCCTCGTCATCGTGCTCGTTTCCCTCATCCCGATCTTCGTGGAGTTCGCCAAGGCGCGAGCGGCGAAGCGCCGCGGTTCCGCCGGGCTGCCCCTCATGGAGGACGGCGACGCGGAGCGCCCCGAGGGCCGCTGAATGTCGCAGAGGCAGAGGCTCGCGGCGCTCGGCGTGTGCCTGATCCTCGTCGGCCTCAACCTCCGCACCGTCTTCTCGAGCTTTTCGGCCATTCTGGCTGAGGTCCAGGCCGACGCCGGAGTCCCAGGCTGGGCGGTCACCGTCCTCACGACCGCCCCCGTGGCCTGCCTCGGCATCTTCGCTCCGCTCGCACCACCGCTTGCCCGGCGCTTCGGCGCGGAACGCGTCCTTCTCTCAGCGATGGCGATCCTCACGCTCGGTCTGCTGGCGCGGCCGACGACGTTTCCCGGCCTGGGCTCGCTGCCCTCGCTCCTCATCGGCACGGCGGCCTGCGGCTTTGCCATCGCGTTGGGGAACGTCCTGCTCCCAGGTCTTGTGAAGAGGGACTTTCCGCATCTCCTCGGGCTCATGAGCGGGCTCTACACGACGGCGATCGTCGCCTCTGCCGCGCTTGCTGCGGGCTTCACGTATCCCCTGCTCGCGGCGACTGGTTCGTGGCAGCTCGCGCTAGGCGCATGGGCGGTGCCGGCCGCCGTCGTCGCCCTCGTCTTCGCGCCGCTCGCGTGGAACGGCCGGGAGCCCCTGCACACGGCCGAAGGCCACGGCCCGCGTCTCGCGCGGGATCCGATCGCCTGGCAGGTGACCCTCTTCATGGTCGGCCAGGCCATGATGTCGTTCAGCGTCTTCGCGTGGTTGGCTCCGATCCTCCGCGAACGTGGGGTGGACGGAGCGACAGCGGGACTGCTCGCCTCGTTCTCGATCATCCTGCAGATGGCCGGCTCGCTCGTGGCGCCGTCCCTCGCGGCGCGTCTGGCACGGCAGAGCGCACCCAACGTCGTCGCTGCACTGCTCACGGGGTGCGGATTTGCGCTCTGCATCGTGGGCCCGCTCGGCGGCATCTGGGCGTGGGCCGCGATGCTCGGGCTCGGCCAGGGTAGCCTCACGGCGCTAGCACTCACGATGGCGATGCTGCGCACGCACGACGCCGGGACGGCCGCACGCCTCTCCGGAATGATGCAGGGCTTCGGCTACGGGCTCGGCTCGACCGGAACTCTCCTCGTCGCCCAGCTGCGCGCAGCAACGGGCTCCTTCACGGCCGTCGCCGTGCTCTTCGCCGGTGTGGGCTGCTTCGCCGCCGTCTTCGGCGCCCTGTCCGGGCGACACCGCTACGTGGGATCGGGCGCGCCCGAGCGGGCAACGGAGCGCGTGCGCTAGGAAAGGGCCCGAACGATCGCGGGGAGCAGCGCGCGGAACGCATGCCCGCGGTGGCTGATCGCGTTCTTCTCTTCGCGGCTCAACTCTGCACAGCTGCGGTCGAGCCCCTCGGGAAGCAGGATCGGATCGTAGCCGAAT
The DNA here is from genome assembly GCF_022539255.1 of Sinomonas terrae. NCBI lineage: Bacteria > Bacillati > Actinomycetota > Actinomycetes > Micrococcales > Micrococcaceae > Sinomonas > Sinomonas terrae. Next base: position 1,563,574 of record NZ_JAKZBV010000001.1, on the reverse strand, counting down.
CCGCCCTCGCCGCGCGGCTCGCGCAGGAGCGTTCCCTTGAGTTCGCCGTATTCAACGTGCTCGAACGGGTCTCCGCCGTCCGGTGCCGGGGCCACGAGCGCGGCGGCACATACGAACGCCGCACCACGGTGCTCGTCGCGTACGTCCGAGAGCTGGGCGAGAAGGAGGTTGAGATTCGCCTGGTCGTCGCCGTGCCGCCCGGCCCACCGGGCGGAGAAGATGCCGGGCGCTCCGCCGAGCACGTCGACGGCGAGGCCGGAATCGTCCGCGATCGCGACGAGGCCGGTGGCAGCGGAAACTGCCCGAGCCTTGAGCAGCGAGTTCTCCGCGAACGAGACGCCGTCCTCGACGACGTCGGGGCCGCCCACCGCGGCCGCGTCCACGACTTGCGTGTCCACATCGAGCCCTTGTACCTGACCGCGCAGCAAGTCCCGCAGTTCGCGCAGCTTGCCCTGATTGTGGGTCGCGAGGACGAGGCGAGGCGCTCCGGCGCTCACGGGGCCGTCCTCAGCGCCTCAGCGAGCGTCTCCCGCTGGATGTCGGCGAGCTGGGCCGTGCCGATGAGGGCCAGGTCGAGAAGGTTGTTGAGCTCATCGCGGTCGAACGGCGCGCCTTCCGCGGTGCCCTGGACCTCCACGAACTTGCCGGAGCCAGTCACCACGACGTTCATGTCCGTCTCGGCGCGCACGTCCTCGACGTACGGGAGGTCGAGCATCGGCACGCCGTCGATGATGCCGACCGAGACCGCCGAAACAGTGTCCGTGAGGGGCTCCGCTCCGGGCTCGACGAGGCCCTTGTCCTTTGCCCAGCGGACGGCCTCGGCGAGCGCCACAAAGGCTCCCGTGATCGCGGCGGTGCGCGTGCCCCCGTCTGCCTGCAGCACATCGCAGTCCAGCACGATCGTGTTCTCGCCGAGCGCCTTCGTGTCGATGATCGAACGGAGCGAGCGGCCGATGAGCCGCGAGATCTCATGGGTGCGCCCGCCGATCCGGCCCTTGACGGACTCGCGGTCGGAGCGCGTATTGGTCGCACGCGGGAGCATGGCGTATTCAGCGGTGACCCAGCCGCGGCCTTCACCCTTGAGCCAGCGCGGGACCCCTTCCGTGAAGGACGCCGTGCACAGCACGCGCGTGTTGCCGAACTCGATGAGCGCAGAACCCTCGGCCTGCTTCGACCAGCCTCGCGTGATGCTGATGGGACGCAGTTCGTCAGGGTTGCGCCCGTCGGCGCGCACAGAGGGGCTCATGGGAGTGCTCGGGGTCATGGCACCAGCTTAGCCGCCGCCCGCCGTCGTCCACGGGTTGGCGGGACAATCCAGGGGGCTGCGGCGCCCGCTACGCTGGGAGCCATGCCCAATGCTCACGCGAACGACGACGGTGCGAACGACGGCGGCGTCCCGCGCCTTGCGCTTCCCAACGGTACCCGGGTGCCCCGCCTCGGGCAGGGTACGTGGTACATGGGCGAGGAGCGCTCTCGGCGTGCCGACGAGCTGCGCGCACTGCGCTCCGGACTGGACCTCGGCCTCACCCTCATCGACACCGCCGAAATGTACGGCGACGGACGGTCCGAAGAACTCGTCGCGGAAGCAATCGCCGGCCGTCGGGACGAGGTGTTCCTCGTGAGCAAGGTCCTGCCGTGGAATGCCACAAGACGAGGGACACGGGCAGCTCTAGAGGCCAGTCTCCGCCGCCTGGAGACGGACTATCTCGACCTGTACCTCTACCACTGGAGGGGCGCCGTGCCGCTCGCGGAGAGCATCGAGGCGCTCATCGAGCTCGAGGGAGCGGGCCTGATCCGTGGTTGGGGCGTGAGCAACCTGGATCCTGCGGACCTCGCCGAACTGCGTAGCCTGGGCGGTCTGGGCGGTCTGGGTGGCGCCACTGGATCTCACGGTTCGCAGACGGACCAGGTTCTCTACAACCTCACCCGGCGCGGAATCGAACTCGACCTCCTTCCCGAGCTCGAGTCGGCGGGCGTGCCGGTCATGGCCTACTCCCCCATCGAACAGGGACGGGTGCTCGGCCACCCCGCCCTCGCCGAGATCGCCCGGCGGCACGGAGCCACCGACGCCCAGATCGCCCTCGCATGGGTCCTGCGCCACGAGGGCGTCATGGCAATCCCCAAATCGTCGACCCCCGAGCACACAGCTCAGAACCGGGAAGCCCTCGACCTGCGCCTCACCGCCCAGGATCTGGCCGAACTCGACGAGGCCTTCCCTCGGCCGAGCAGGCCAGTGCCGCTCGAGATGCTGTGACGGCCCGGCGTCCCCGCGGGCCTTTAGTTCAGCGTCCCCGCAGGCCTTTAGTTCAGGGTCCCCGCAGGCCTTTAGCTCAGCGTCCCCGCGGGCCTTTAGACTGAAGAGCGTGCTCCCCGCCTACATTCCGTCGCCGACGATCAACGCGGTCAAGATCGGCCCGCTCTCGGTCCACTTCTATGCGTTGTGCATCCTTGCTGGCATCGGCGTGGCCCTCTGGCTTACGAGCCGGCGCTGGGTGCATCGAGGGGGCAAGCCGGGTGAGGTCCTCGACATCGCGCTCTGGGCCGTCCCGTTCGGGATCGTGGGTGGCCGCATCTACCACGTCATCACCGACCCGGAGCTCTACTTCCTGCCTGGGAAGAACCCGTGGAACGCGTTCGCGATCTGGGACGGCGGGCTCGGAATCTGGGGCGCTATCGCCCTCGGCGGCCTGGGTGCATGGATCGGCTGCCGCCGCTTGAAGGCGAGCCTTCCCGCCTTCGCTGATGCCCTCGCACCCGGACTCCTGTTCGCGCAGGCACTCGGCCGCCTCGGAAACTGGTTCAACAACGAACTCTACGGAGACCCGACCTCGCTCCCGTGGGGCCTCCAGATCCATCAGATGGACCCGGCGACCGGCGCGGCGGCGCTCGGCCCAGACGGCAGTCCCATCGTCATCGGGTACTTCCAGCCCACATTCCTCTACGAAGCCCTGTGGTGCACGCTCGGCGGCTTCGCGATCATCTTCGCCTCCCGCCGCTTCCGGCTTCCCCGCGGAGCCGAGTTCTCGCTCTACGTCATGGTGTACACGGCCGGTCGCTTCGTCATCGAGCTCATGCGCTCGGACTACGCCAACCTGATCCTCGGGCTGCGAGTCAACACGTGGGTCGCCGGGCTTGTCTTCCTCGGCGGAGCCACCGCGTTCACCCTCGTGATGCTGCGGGGGAAGCGTCAGAAGCCGTCGGGCAGCGACAGCTCAGACGATGTAGTGGACGCCCGCGACGGCGACTGAGATCGGGCCCGAGTAGGCCTGCTGCGCCTCGGCCACCGTCCGATTGGCGTCGTTCCAGACGGGGAGGTGCGTCAGAAGCAGGCGCTTGGCTCCGGCGTCGGACGCTGTCTGGCCAGCCCGGAGCCCGGTGAGGTGCACGCCGTCGATCGCGTCGTCCCGGCCCTCGTGATACGCCGCCTCGCACAGGAACATGTCCGCATCCCGCGCGGCGTCGAGCAGGCCCGGGCACGAGTCAGTGTCCCCTGAATAGGCGAGGACACGCCGCTCGGTCGTCCCGTCACGCCGCGGCTCGACGGCTTCGATGCGCATGGCGTATGCCTCTGCGATCGGGTGCCGCGCGGCATGGACGCCGAAGCGGAACGGCCCGAGCTCGACTGTCTCCCCGACAGTCCACGTGTGGAATTCGAAGTCCTGGTGGAGGTCCGCCGCGGGCTCCATGTCGAGAGCAATCGAGATCCGCCGCGCCGTCGCTTCCGGACCCCAGACTGGAACTCGCCCCGCCGCCCAGCCCTTCGGGTCCCAATGGATCGCGACCTGGAGGCCCGTGAGGTCCATGCAGTGGTCGGGGTGAAGGTGGCTGAGCAGGACCCCGTCGATGTCCTCGAGGTCCATGTACCGCTGCAGGGTCCCGAGCGCACCCGAGCCGAGATCGAGGAGGACCCGCCAATCGCGGTCGCCGTCGTTCGCCGTCAGGAGGTAGCAGCTCGCCGGCGAACTCGGGCCGGGGAAGGAGCCGCTGCAGCCGACGATAGTGAGCTTCACGGGTGCATCCTATCCGCGGGCGGGTCAACGGCCGCGGAGGGCTCCACGAAATAGGAGACACGCCCCATGCTGCCCGCGCTCGCATCCTCGCGCGCCGCCTCGATCATCTCCGGCGTGATGCGCGCGAGGCTTCCCGTGGGGTAGTGGGCAGCGACGTGCTCGGCATGCTCGACGCGCTGCACCTCCGGGCCGAGGAAGCGGCGGGCCAAGACCTCGAACTGTGCGGCGTCGCCCGTCGCGAGGAAGGTGTGGGTGGGCGGCTCTGAGGATCGCCGCTCGAGGCCGTGGCTCACGAGTGCCCGATAGACATCCTTCGCGGTCTCCTCGGCGCTCGATACCAGCGTCACGCCGTCGCCCATGACGTAGCTGATGACACCGGTCAGGAGGGGGTAGTGGGTGCAGCCCAGCACGAGGGTGTCCACGCCAGCCTCGCGGAGGGGCGCGAGGTAGCTCTCGGCCGCCTTGAGGAGTTCAGGGCCTGTCGTCACGCCCGCTTCCACGTAGGGAACGAACTCAGGGCACGCTGCCGACGTGATGTCCAGATCGGGCGCGGCCGCGAAAGTGTCCTCGTACGCACGGGAGCCCACCGTCGCGCTCGTGCCGATGACGCCGACCCTGCCGTTGCGGGTCGCGACCACGGCTCGGCGCACGGCCGGCTGGATGACCTCGATGACCGGGATGCCGTAACGCGCCGTGTAGCGCTCCCGGGCGTCCCGCAGGACGGCGGCCGAGGCCGAGTTGCACGCGATCGTCAGGAGCTTGACGCCCGAATCGACGAGCTCGTCCATCACGCCGAGCGCGTTCGCGCGGACCTCGGCGATCGGAAGGGGTCCGTAGGGACCGTGGGCCGTATCGCCCACGTACAGAACGGACTCGTTCGGCAGCTGGTCGATGACCGCTCGGGCGACCGTGAGGCCGCCAACGCCCGAGTCGAAGATCCCGATCGGCCTTTCCGAGCGCTCGAGCATCGCGTCCTCTCCGCTGTCAGCCCTTCTGATCATCCACCTAACCCTTTCCGGCGCCCGGCGTTTCGCCGCGCCGCCTCGTGCGGCCCGCCTCCGCCTGATGGGCGGTCATCATTGCGTCGATGAGCGTCGTCTGGAGCCAAGTCACGAAGTTGTAGACGAGCGCGAGGTACGCATCGACGTCGTCATCCCCGACGTCGGACCAGTCGGCGACCGAGTGGACGCGCTCCGCGTCCTCTTCCGTCCTGATGCCGAGCCGCTCGGCGAGGACGAGGCGGACGTCTGTGAGCGCCGTCGCCCAATGGGCGGCCGCCGTCCCGTCGAGGACGACGTCGCGGGCCTCAAGCCCGAGCGCGGCAGCACGCAGCGCGCCCGCCTTCGTCTCCCGAAGGGAGCGCTCGGTGAACCGGCGGAACTCAAGCGACGCCTCTGCGTCGTCCTTCGAAACGTTAGGGAGCAGGCGCTTGACCGCCGGGTCCTCGGGCTCGGAGGCAGTCGGGCTGATCCCGACAAGCGCGGCGAGCGGATCCTCGTCGGGCTGCGCCTCCGGCTCGAGAAGGGCGACGACATCTCGGAACAGCCCTCTGAGGAGCTCCCGCTCGGCGTCCTCGAAGCGCGCGCTGATGCCCTTCCGGCCGTATGTGAACGGCTCAGCCATCTTCGCCGGCCCTCTCGACCGTGGCCCAGAGCCCGTAGTTGTGCATTGCGACGGCCTGCCGCTCGACAGTCTCCTTGGAACCGTGCGAGACGATCGAGCGTCCCTCGGTGTGAACCTGCATCATGAGTGCCTCCGCCTTCGCCTCGGTATAGCCGAAGTAGGTCTGGAACACGTAGCTCACGTAGCTCATGAGGTTGACGGGGTCGTTCCAGACGACGAGGTTCCACGGGACGATGTGCGCGGTGTCCGTTCCCGCCGTCGTCTCTTCGCGGAGGCCAGGACTTGGTTCCGTGGCGACGCTCAGGCTCATGGCTTCCATTCTAGGCAGGCCCGTGCCCAGGTCCTCGCGCATCCACTCGCCCGGCCCGCAGATAGAGTAAGGCCGTGACCTCTTCGAGCTCCAAGGAATACTCGCCGCAGGAACCGCCCCGCACATCGCTCTTCACTGACCACTACGAGCTCACGATGCTCCAGGCTTCCCTGCACTCGGGCGCCGCGCATCGCAGCGCCGTGTTCGAGGTCTTTGCGCGGCGGCTTCCCGACGGGCGGCGGTACGGCGTCGTGGCGGGGACCGGCCGGCTGCTCGAGGGGATCTCAGGCTTCCGCTTCTCCGAGACGGAACTCGGGTTCCTCGAGCGCGCACGCGTCGTGAACCGCGAGACGCTCGACTACTTGGCCGATTTCCGGTTCTCCGGGGATGTCTGGGGCTACGCCGAGGGCGAGGCCTATTTTCCCAACTCCCCGATCCTCATCGTCGAATCGACGTTCGCCGAGGCCTGCATCCTCGAGACGTACCTCCTCTCCGTGCTCAACCACGATTCCGCCATCGCGTCGGCAGCGTCACGCATGACGATCGCCGCAAACGGGCGCCCGTGCATTGAGATGGGGTCTCGCCGGACCCACGAGGAGGCTGCCGTCGCCGCGGCCCGCGCCGCCGTCGTCGCCGGTTTCGCGAGCACCTCGAATCTCGAAGCCGGGCTCCGGTACGGGATCCGCACCGTGGGCACGGCCGCGCACTCGTTCACGCTGCTCCACGACACCGAGCGCGCGGCGTTCGAGGCGCAGATCGCCTCGATGGGGGCGGACACCACGCTGCTCGTCGACACGTACGACGTCGAGTCCGCCGTCCGTGCCGCGGTCGAGATCGCCGGTGAGCGGCTGGGCGCCGTCCGCCTCGACTCGGGGGATCTCATCGGTCAGGCGCATTCGGTCCGACGGCTCCTCGACGAGCTCGGGAACGTCAACACGAGGATTGTCGTGACCTCGGATCTCGACGAATACGCCATCGCGGCCCTCGCCGCGGCGCCCGTCGACTCGTACGGCGTGGGAACTGCGCTCGTCACCGGCTCGGGCGCCCCGACAGCCTCAATGGTCTACAAGCTTGTGAGCCGGACGGACGACGACGGGGAGTTCGTCTCCGTCGCCAAGGCCGCCAAGAACAAGCAATCGGTCGGCGGACGCAAGTACGCCCTGCGCCGCCTCGACGAACGGGGCACGGCAACCACCGAGGTCATCGGCGTCGGCCGCCCTCCCATGGGCGACAGCAACGACCGTCTCCTTCTCGAGCACTTCATCGTCAAGGGCGAGCTGCAACCGGGCTGGACTGGGCCCGAAGGGGTCGAGCGGGCGCGGGCGCGGCATGAGGCCTCGATCGCTGAACTCCCCGCCTCGGCGCGGCGCATGCACCGCGGCGAGGCTGTGATTCCGACCGTCTACCTCGAAGATCGGGAGTGAAGGCAGCTGTGAGGGCCGAAAATGGAGCCATGAAGCGAGCGCTCATCATCATCGACGTGCAGAACGACTTCTGTGAGGGCGGGTCCCTGGCGGTCGACGGCGGGGCGGCAGTCGCGGCGCGGCTCACCGACTACGTCGCACGGCACGGGAATGAGTACGGGGCGATCGTGACGACGCAGGACTGGCACATCCAACCCGGTGCGCATTTCTCCGAAACACCCGACTACGTGGACTCGTGGCCGCCACACTGCGTCGCCGGCACCCAGGGCTCTTCGTTCCACCCAAGCCTCGACGTGTCCAGTGTCGATGCCATGTTCCGCAAGGGCCAGTACGCCGCGGCCTATTCGGGGTTCGAGGGACACCTCGCCCAGGCCGGCGACGCCCAAGGTTCCTCTGACGACTCTCCGGCCCTCGACGAGTGGCTCGCCAAGCGCGAGGTGACCGACGTCGATGTCGCCGGCATCGCAACCGACTACTGCGTGCGGGCAACCGCCCTCGACGCCGTCCGAGCGGGGTACCGTACGAGAGTGCTCTCAGGCCTCTGCGCCGGGATTGCCTCTGATCTCTCCCCCACGTTCCGCGAACTGGAGGAGGCGGGGATCACCCTCGCCTAACGTTCGTCCGCCCCACCCCTCGCCCCGTCACCTCCGCGGGGTCCCCACCCCTCGCCCCGTCACCTCCGCAGGGCCCCCACCCCTCGCCCCGTCACCTCCGCAGGGCCCCCACCCCTCGCCCCGTCACCTCCGCAGGGTCCCCACCCCTCGCCCGTCACCTCCGCAGGGCCCCCACCCCTCGCCCCGTCACCCCTCGCCCCGTCACCTCCGCAGGGTCCCCACCCCTCGCCCCGTCACCTCCGCAGGGTCCCCACCCCTCGCCCCGTCACCCCTCGCCCCGTCACCTCCGCAGGGCCCCCACCCCTCGCCCCGTCACCTCCGCAGGGTCCCCACCCCTCGCCCGTCACCTCCGCAGGGCCCCCACCCCTCGCCCCGTCACCCCTCGCCCCGTCACCTCCGCAGGGTCCCCACCCCTCGCCCCGTCACCTCCGCAGGGTCCCCACCCCTCGCCCCGTCACCCCTCGCCCCGTCACCTCCGCAGGGCCCCCACCCCTCGCCCCGTCACCCCTCGCCCCGTCACCTCCGCAGGGTCCCCACCCCTCGCCCCATCACCCCTCGCCCCGTCACCTCCGCAGGGTCCCCACCCCTCGCCCCGTCACCTCCGCAGGGTCCCCACCCCTCGCCCCGTCACCTCCGCAGGGTCCCCACCCCTCGCCCCGTCACCTCCACAGGGCCCTAGGCTGCGCGCTGCCGAATCCCGCGCTTGATGCGACGGATTACTCCCCCGAAATCTTCGCGGAGATCTTCCAGCCTCACGTGAATCACCAGCCACCCAGCCCGACGAAACGCCCGGTCACGACGCGCGTCTGCCAGACGCTGCGCCTCATCGTCGTGGTGTGCGCCTTCATACTGGATGACGATCCTGAACTCTCGGTACCCCATGTCCCCAGAAGGCGAAAAGGGATCACCAGGCCGTAGTTCTATCTGCAGCTCGGGCTCGGGTAATCCGGCATGAAGAATGGCAAGCCGCAATAGGGTCTCCGGAGCCGAATCCGAGCCGACCCGCATGTCCTCTAGAGCCATCCGGCAGCGGACGACCCCTTTCATGTTCGGATGAGCGGAAAGCAATTCACCGAGAGAAGCGCTCGTGGCAAATGGTTCGGCTCGCCCTTCAAATTGTGGACGCGGACGGCGCAGGAGTTGATCCCCCAAAGCCACTAGGTGTTCGTGAGGAAGCTGCATGGCAAGATCCAGCCACGTCCGAGCAGGCGTGGTAACCCGCAATCCATCGACAAAGCAGAGCTCGGAGGGACGAAAGCGAACTTCGTGACCGACAACCCCTCGTCGGCGCACGCGCGGCAGACCGTGAGGCTTGCTGAGGTGAATGAGTTCATGGTCGGTGAGCCATGGCGGCACCGCAAGACCATGGATGCCCGCCGCCGTCTGGTGCGAACCCCAAGCGGCCGGAGTCACTCCAAGATGGGCACGTAGACGGTCGGCCAGGCCGGGTTCGACTCCTGCTGGCACATAGATCAACCGACTCAGCTTCCTCAGGTCGGAGGCCCTGAGCCGCCCACGGCTCACCGCGGCGGCAACGGCCTCCGGTTGGGTGAATGGTCGTTGAGAAAGATGATCGGGGATGGGCGCGCGCTTCGTCATTCCCCCAGTCTTGCTGCTGCCGCCGGAACCGGCCGACGGTTATCCACAGGCACCCTGCGAAAGTGACGGCGCGACCGGAGCGCACCCAGCGAAGGTGACGGCGCGACCGAAGCGCACCCAGCGAAGGTGACCGCGCGACCGAAGCGCACCCGGCGAAAGTGACGGCGCGACCGAAGCGCACCCAGCGAAGGTGACCGCGCGACCGGAGGGCACCCGGCGAAAGTGACGGCGCATCCAGAGCGCACCCAGCGAAGATGACGGCGCAACGGGTGGGGCGTCGGGACGGTGAACCCGGCGTCGAACAGCGCTCGTGCGGGTCGCGCGGCTAGGCGCGCCCGATGAACCACTCCTGCAGCTTCTTGAGTCGCGCGCGCAGCTGATCTTCACTCGCCTGAGCGACGGCGGGACCACCGCACACTTCCCTCAGTTTCGTGTGGACGACGCCGTGGGGGGTTCCGGTACGGGCGCTCCACGCGGAGACATTCTTGGCGAGTTCGTGGCGCAGGTCCATGAGGAGACGGTGGTCCGGAACTCCGGCCGGGGACGACGACGCGGGCTTGGACTTGCGCCGGGACACCTGCTCGTGCTGGCGCTGGCGGAGCAGCATCGCAACCTGGTCGGCGTCGAGCAGACCGGGGATGCCGAGAAAGTCGAGTTCCTCGTCAGAACCGATCTCACCGCCCGTACCGAACTCACCGCCGTCGAACAGCACCCTGTCGAACGCCGCCTGAGACTCGAGCGCCTCATATTTGCCTTTGGCAAGCGTGTCCGAGGCTTTCTCTTCGCGGTTCGCCTCGTCGAGGAGGGACTCCTCGAGGTCCATGATCCCGTCTTCGTCGGACGAGGGTCGGTCCAGCGCGTGGTCCCGCTCTGCCTCCATCGAATTCGCGAGCGCCATGAGCTGGGGCACCGAAGGGAGGAATACCGACGCCGTCTCCCCCCGCCGTCGTGCGCGCACGAACCGCCCCACAGCCTGGGCGAAGAACAGCGGCGTCGACGTCGACGTCGCGTAGACGCCCACGGCGAGGCGCGGCACGTCGACCCCTTCGGACACCATGCGAACCGCAACCATCCATCGCGATTCGTCGGCGGAGAACTCCTCGATCCGGCTCGAGGCCTTCGCGTCGTCGGAAAGGATGATGGCTGGCGATTCGCCCGTGATCTTCTTCAGCTGACCCGCGTACGCGCGCGCATCCTCGTGGTCGGTCGCGATGACGAGACCCCCGGCGTCAGGCACAGTGCGCCTGACCTCGGTGAGCCGTCGATCCGCCGCGGCGAGGACCGCGGGGATCCACTCTCCCTGCGGATTGAGGGCTGTCCGCCACGCCTGCGCGGTGACGTCCTTGGTCACGGCGGCTTCACCCAGCGACGCGGCCATCTCCTCGCCTGCGCTCGTGCGCCACCTCATCTGCCCGGAATACGCCATGAAGATGACTGGCCGCACCACATGATCACGGAGCGCCTGGCCGTAGCCGTACGTGTAGTCGGCCTTCGAACGGCGGATCCCGTCTGCGTCCTCGACGTAGTCCACGAACGGGATGGGCGACGTGTCGGAGCGAAAGGGCGTACCGGTGAGGGCGAGCCGCCGCACGGCGGGATCGAACGCCTCGCGCAGACCGTCGCCCCACGAGAGCGACTCGCCGCCGTGGTGGATCTCATCGAGGATGACCAGGGTCCGAGCAGCCTCGGTCTTGGCCCGATGGAGGAGCGGCTTGCTCGCCACCTGGGCGTAGGTGACGGCGACGCCGATGAAGTCACGCCCGTGTCGGCCGTCCGAGTTCTTGAAGTTCGGGTCGATCGCGATCCCAACACGCGCAGCCGCATCGGCCCACTGGCGCTTGAGGTGGTCGGTCGGGGCCACAATCGTGATTCGGTTGACGAGCCCCCGGTCGATCAGGGTGGACGCGACGCGGAGCGCGAAGGTCGTCTTGCCGGCACCGGGGGTTGCCACCGCAAGGTAGTCCTTCGGCGCTCGCTCGAGGTACTTGTCGAGCGCTTCCTGCTGCCAGGCGCGCAGCTTGGGCGCGGTGCCCCAAGCTGCCCGCTCAGGGTAGGCCGGGGAGAGCGCTCGCGAAGACTCCGGTCCGCCGAAGAGCGTATCCGTCACGCCCGATCCGCCTCACGGACAGCGGGCAACGGCGGGCTGGTCCTCGACCCCGCAGCCCCGCTCAGGAACGCGGAGACGGCGAGGGCACCGACCAAGAGGGCGAAGGCACCAGGCCCGGGGACCATGTCCGGGGTCAGCATCAGGGAGTACAGCGTTCCTGCTCCGGCGGTTCCAATCACTCCACCGAGCATATCGGCCAACTGAAGTGAGGCCGAATTCCTGCCGCGCTCGGCCGCGTCGCTCAACTCGAGCACGAGCACCGACGTCGTCGACGTCGCCAGGCCCATCCCCATGCCCGCGACTGCCCACGCCGACGCGAGCAGGAGCGGGGGAGCCTGTGCAAGGACCACGAGAGCGACGGCACCCATCGAGGCGGCCACCACCGCAGGGCCAACCACGAGAAACGCCGGCCGTGGAAGCCAGCCTTTGGTCTGCGCGAAGGAGCCGACGGTCCAGCCGAGCGCCCCGCCGGTGAGCGCGAGTCCCGCGATCGACGGCTCGAGCCCGTAGCGGTCCACGAGCATGAGGGGCACGAACGCCTCAGCCCCGAAGAAGGCGAGCGTCAAGAGCCCGCGAACGACGACGACGGCGGGCAGCCCGCGCGCGACGCGGAAGGATCCGGCTGGCAGAAGCCGGGGAACGGTCAGCACAACGGCAGCCAGCCCGGCGGCTCCCAAGAGCGCGAGGACCACGGGCGTGACGGCAGTCCTGATCTCCGGATCGGCAGATGACTGCGCCGCCCACTGAGCTACCGCGACGCCAGCGGCGAGCCCAGCACCGAGAAGGGCACGACGACGGCCCTCGCCTGCCACCATCGACTTCTCCTCGGGCGCGCCCAGAGACTTGACCCGAGGCCACATGAGCAGCACCGCCACGACGACGATGGGAACAACGCCGAAGAAGGCCCAGCGCCAGCTCACATGCTCTGCGAGAAGTCCCGAGACGTACGGGCCGACGAGCGAGGGAACGACCCACGCCGCGCTGAACCAGCCGAACACAACGGGTTGGAGCACCGACGGCAGTGCTTGGCCGATGATCACGTACACGGGCACGATCATGAATCCGGCGCCTGCCCCGGACACCATGCGGCCCATCGTGAACACCGTGAAGTCCCAGGCTCCGCCGCACAGGAGGAGCCCCCCGCACATAAGGAAGAGACCCGTGAGCAGGGACGGGCGTGGGCCCGCCCGATCGCTCCAAGAGCCAGCCGCCGCCGTAGCGGCCAAGGACGCGGTGAGATAGAGCGAGAAGGCTAGGCCATACGAGCGCTGCCCTCCGAGGTTCGCGGCGACCACGGGCATCGCCGTGGTGACCGCCATCGCCTCGAAAGCGCTGCACGTGACAATGGCCAGGAGCCCTATGACGAGGCCGCGGTAGGCCCGGGACATAAGGCCCCGGGCACCACCCGTGGCCACTTACGCGTCGTCGCCGTTGTTGCCGTTATTCCCGTCGTTGCCGGGGCGGAGACCCTCGTAGATCTCTTTGCACGTGGGGCAGATCGGGAACTTCTTCGGGTCCCGACCTGGAGTCCACACCTTGCCGCACAGGGCGATCACGGGTTCTCCGGTGAGGGCGGACTCCATGATCTTCTCTTTGCGGACATAGTGCGAGAACCGCTCGCGATCGCCAGGCTCGAGTTCCTCGCGGACCTCCTCGCGCTCGATGGTCGCCGTTGAACCGGCAGCCGAGGGTTCCCGCGGATCATTCGCATACGGGTCGAAGGGGTCAGCTGTGCTCATTACTCCATGCTAGCAACGGGCCCCGACATTGCCGGGGCCAAATCGTCCGCCGAGGAGTGCCTCATCCGGAGCGAACGAGGGAGGCATAGACCTCCGGCCCGCGACGGTCCAGCCACATTCCCCCGAGGGCTATTCCTAGGACGAAGAGGGCGCTCCCGAGGACGACGCCGACGAGAAGCGCGGCCCAGCCGTACCCCGTCTCCCCCGTCCCGACTGAGAGCGCCACGAGCACGATCTCGGGCAGGACGAGCAGGCCAAGAGTGAGCAGGCCGCCGATCTGGACGAGGAACGTCTGCGTGGCGTTGCCGGGCGGACGCTTGAAGGGACTCTCGCCCGGGAGCGGAACGGTCACGGTGAACCTCGAAGACACGACCGAGGCGAGCCCGCTCCCACTCAGCAGGACGCCCAACGCGAGCCCCAGGTATCCGGGCAGAAGGTCCCACCGTCCTGAGACCACGAACGGCACGAGCGCGATCACGATCGCGCCTGGCACTGCAAAAGTCAGGAGTGCGAGCGCCCTCCCCCAGCGGTCGGCGCGGCCGCGGACGCCGGATGTGAGGTGGAGCGAGAACGCGGTCGAGTCGTAGGAGACGTCTGTCGCGAGCGACCATGCGAGGAGGAACGCGGCCAGCGGGCCCGAAAGGAGGAACACGTCGGACTGGTGCTGCTGTGCCGAGGTGAAGAACAGGATCACCGGGACGAGCGGGACGATGATGAGCGCGGTTCCATAGCGCGGGTCACGGACCCAGTACGTCAGGGCCCGAGCGGCAACCGCACCGGCCGGGCTGGCTGGCATCCACCCGAACGGCCCCAGCCCCCTCCGCCCGGCCTTGCTCCCAGAGGACGCCCGGCTCGAAGGAGTGACAAGCGCCCGCGCCAGCGCACGTGACCAGGCCCAGGCCGCGACGACGAGGGACGCGACCGCAATCAGGAGTTTGGCGAACGCCTCGAGCAGATGCCCCTCGGCGACCGCGCCCGGCACGGCGAGCGCCGCCCCGAGCGGCGTCCACGCGAGGACCTGCGCGAGCGCGCGCATCGCTTCGAGGTTCGTCTCCATTCCACGTATCGCAATCCCGACGATGGGCCCGAGCAGGACGATAGGAACCATCATGACCATACGGCTGCCCTCGCGGAACCGCCGCGACGTGGCGAGGTCGGTCACTGCGCTCGCGACGAGGCGGCTCACCACGATGCAGAGACCGAGCGCGAGCGCCGCGCCCACGACTCCCGCGCTGAATGTGAGTGGGCCGCGCGCCCACGTCACCGCCGTCGCGGCGAGGGCGACGGCGGTGCAGGCGCCTGGCACGCCGATGATGCCGGCCAGTGCCTGGCCGACTAGCAGCCGGGACAGCGGGATGGGATAGAGCGCGAAACGCGCAGGATCAAGCGTGAGGTCGACGCCGGAGATCAGGATCGGCGCGAAGGCCCATCCGGCGACGAGTGCAGACCCGCCGAGCACGACGATGGGTTCCGCGATGCCCGGGTCTTCGAGGCGCAGCAGGACGAGGCCGAGGACGGCGAGGAACAGCAGCCCGAGCCCGTAGAGCGACCCGATGATGAGGCCGACGAGCTGTCCCACGCTACGGCGCAGGCCGTTGCGCAGGAGCACTAGCTTGAGGGTGATCAGGTGCGCAACCACGAGAGCCCCTCCGCCGGACCGTGGCCGCCGACGAGTTCGACGAAGCGGTCCTCGAGCGTCGACTCGCCCCTCACCTCGTCGACGGTCCCCGCGGCCAGCAGCTGGCCCTGGGCGACGACGGCGACGTGGTCGCACATCCGCTGCACGAGGTCCATCACGTGGCTCGAGACAATCACCGTTCCGCCGGAGTGGACGTAGTCGGTCAGGATGGCGCGGATGTTGGCGGCGGAGACGGGATCGACCGACTCGAACGGCTCGTCGAGGACCAGCAGGCGCGGCGCATGCACGAGGGAGGCGGCGAGCGCGATCTTCTTGGTCATGCCCGCGGAATAGTCCACGACGAGGGTCCGCGCATCGGCCGTGAGGTCGAACGCTTCTAGGAGGTCACGGGTGCGTGCCGCCACGGTCGCCCTGTCAAGGCCGTGCAGGAGGCCCGCATAGGTGATGAGCTGCTCTCCGCTGAGCCGGTCGAAGAGCCGGACACCGTCGGGCAGCACGCCCATGAGACGCTTGGCGCCGAGCGGGTCCTGCCATACGTCGATGCCCAACACGAGCGCTGTCCCCGCGTCCGGGCGCAGAAGACCCGTCGCCATGGACAAGGTCGTCGTCTTCCCGGCACCGTTGGGACCAACGAGCCCATAGAACGACCCGGTGGGCACTTCGAGGCTGATGCCATTGACGGCCGGCTTGCCTCCGAAGGCCTTGGCGAGGCCTCGGATCGAGAGCGCCGAACCGACGGGGTACCCCGCACCCTCAGGCACGGGGTAGCTGGGCAGTGTCATGAGCTCACGCTAGCAAGCCGACCGAGCAATGGGATCCCTCCTACGGAGGACACCCCGAGGAGGAATCCTCCCGGTCCGGGGGACTAGAAGAGCGCGCGGGCAAGCTGCTGGCGAGCCGAGCTGACGCGCGGATCCGTCGTGCCGACCACTTCGAAGAGCTCGAGCAGGCGCACCCGGACCTGCTCACGCTCAGGCCCGAAGTTGCGCCCGATGAAGCCCACGAGCCGCGCAAACGCGTCCTCGATGTGGCCCCCCACGAGGTCCAGGTCGGCTACCGTGAGCTGCGCGTCGACGTCGTCAGGTGACGAAGCTGCCGCGGCGCGTGCCCGATCGGCCTCATCCTGCCCCAGAAGCTCGACACGAGACATGAGGTGGACCTGCGCAAGCATGGCCTTGGCCTCATGATCGGCGGGGTGTTCGGCGAGCTCTTTCGTCAGGGCGGCCTCAGCCGCGGCATAGTTGCCCACCTCGAGCGCCTCGTACGCCTCCTGGAGGCGTGGCGGGAGGGGAGGCTCTGCAGGCTCGGCCGCCGACTCGCCGTCGACTGTGCCCGTCACGCCGTTGGCCTCTGCGACGCGGAGGAGCTCTTCGAAAAGCTGGCGAGACTGGGCTGGGGCAGCCGCTCCCTGGAAGAGCGGGATCGGCTGCCCCTTCAGGAACGCGATGGCAGTGGGAACGGCCTGGACCGCCAGAGCTTGGGCAAGCTGGGGGAACGCCTCAATGTCCGCCGTCGCGTACGCGAGGCGTCCGCCGTAGCCCGCGACTTCAGCGGCGAGCTCGTCCCGCATGCGTTGCGATTCAGGCGAGTACTGCGCCCACAGGAGGACGACGACCGGCACCTGGGCCGAGAGCTGCACGAGTTGGGGGAAGTTGGCCTCGTCGATCTGAATCGTCTGGCCGGCCTCCGGCTGCTCCCCGCTGGTGGTCCCAGCAGGCGCGGAAGAACTGCCTGCTGTAGTGTTCCCCGCGCTGGCATTCGCCGTATGCGCGGGTGGCGTCGCTGTGGCGCGCGCCTTGAGCGCCGAGAGGTCGACGGCGCCGCGGAGGCTCATCGAGGGCAGAGGGCTTGGCTGGCGGGAACCGGGAACGCTCATGCCTCCACCATAGTGCGAGGGGCGGAGACGCTCACAGCGCCTCCGCCCCTCGCGAAAATCTCGTAGGTGAGGGCTAGCTCACGCTCGCGCCCACGAGATTGCGAGTCGCCGATACGAGGGTGAGCTGCTGCTTCGAGCCCACCGGCGGAATGTACAGCGCGACGGACTCGAGGAATTGGAGGCTCATCTTGGTCGTCGCCTCCTTACCCCCGGCGAGGGCCGCAGCATCGTCCTGGACGGTGAGCTTGTCGCCAGCCGACTTGGGCGTACCGTCGATCGTGAACTGGAGGGCCGCGATGACGAGCGCTCCACCATCCGCGGTGCGATAGGCGACAGTGTCGTTGCCGGTCGGGCTATGGGTGAACACGAGATTGCCGTTCGGGCTTGCGTTCACAATGTCCGACTCGTAGCCCAAGGTGTCCTTGATGTAGGCGTTGTCGGGGATGTTGTCCTTCCACGAGCCGTTGACGTTCGTCAGACGGTCGCCGAGACCAGCCAGCGCGAGGTTCGGGCTGTAGGCAATCCCGTCCTTCGAGTCGAGCCCAACCTGCTGGGCACCAGCCCTGAGGGCATTGGGGAAGGTCGCGGCCGGGAGAAGCGGGGAGGCCTCGACCAGCTTGTAGTTGGACCGCGCGTCGTTCTGCTTGAGCGTCAGGACCTGCGGCGTCGTATTGCCGTCGCCCTGCGTCACGGCGACGACAGTGCGGGGCCAGCTGCGCTGGACCGTCACGACGGTCGTGAGGAGGCGAGAGCTCCGGACTGGCGCGAGGGCCGCCGCGGAGGACACCGACGCACGGATCTTGTAGTTCTGGGTCCTCGCCTGAAGCGCCGAATCGTCGACGCGAGGCTGCAGTTTGGTAGCGTCCTTGGCCTGATCGCCAGCCGCGACGGTGGTCGCGACCTGGTCAAGGATCCGCTGGAGCTGCTCGTCGACAAGGACCTTGTCCTGAGCGTTCGGCGCCGCGCTCGGCGAGGCCGAGGGGCTTGCGCTGGCAGAGCCGGACGGGCTGGCCGAGGGCGCAGGGCTGGCAGACCCGGAGGGGCTGGCCGAGGGAACAGGGCTCGGCGCGGCTTGGGCAGCGGCCGCACCGCCGGTGAGGGCAAGGACGACGGCGGCCACAGCCGACGCGGAACGGGCGACGGCGCGGCGCTCGACGCGCCCGGCGGCGGGGGCGTCAGGCTGGGAGCCCCGCGGAGTGGCATTCGGACCCCCAGAGGCAGTCACGCGCTGCCCGGAGCCGGGCCAACGGCCCTTGAGCACAATGAGCGCGACGCCCGCGAGGATCAGGAGGCATCCGAGGACGATGAGCGGAACGCCCCATGGAGTCGTCGCGTTGCTGGGCCACGTCACGGTGATGTTCTGCGGAGCGGGCTTCGTGCCGTCTGTAGCGACGACGAGCTGCCAGTTGCCGTTGTCCGGGAGGTTCCAGTGGTAGTCGAGGGTGCCGGAGGCGTTTTGGGTCGTCGCGAACGTATCGGCACCGGCTGGCGAGGGCGCCGAAGGGTCGCCCGCCGTATAGTTCACGGTCAGCTGCTTTCCGTCAGCTGAGCCTCCGTTGATCGTGGTGTGGGCCGTCTTGCCGACCCAGGCGGCGACGTCGTCCGGGCGCCCAGTGGCAAGGACGAACGCGCCGTCACCCTTGATCGATATCTCGGATTGCCCTCCCCGGAGGCTCTCGAGCTTTGAATCGATCACGGTCAGCGGGGCCGCCTTCGTGCCGGCGGGGAGAGTCGCCGTCACAGTGCTGGGGGGCGCCCAGAACGTCAGCTGGCCGATGCCGGCCACAAGAGCTATCAGGCCCAGCAGCACGAGCGCGGCTGCGGTCTTGACTCGCACAGAAAACACCTCACGTCGGGGAAGGGGACGGTTAATGGTAACCAAATCGTGATCTGAAGGCCGAGTCGGACTCTTCGGATCACAGTCCCTTCTCCCTCTCAACCGCGAGATCACGCGGCTGATAGGGTGACAAAAGGCCCGATTGGAAGGCAGAAGCTGTGGCAGACGAACCGGATCGAAAGCCGGATGACAGTCCGGCCGGACTCGGGAGACCCTCGCGGGAGGAAGCCCGTGCCCGAGCGGTCGGGCGGCAGTGGGATATGCGCTCCTTCGCGACCCGGCTTCGGCGCCCGATCCCGGGAGCACAGCCGCGTGTGAGGTTCCAGATGCCCCCGCTCCTCGAGGCCGCCGAACCTGAACCCGAGAGCGAGTTCGGCAAACCGGGACCGCGCATGTCGACCCAGCACCCTGTCTACGTCGGCTTCATGGGCACAGTCGGCGTCGGCATCGCCCTTGCGCTCTACTACATCACCCAGCACACGACACAGCTTCTCGTGTGGATCCTGACCGCCCTCTTCATCTCCCTCGGCCTGGACCCCGTGGTCCGCTGGCTCGAGGGACGCCGCGTGCCACGCGCTGCAGGGATCGCGATCACCCTGCTGGCACTCCTCGCCATCTTCGCGGCATTCTTCGGGACTCTCATCCCAACGCTCGTCGACCAGATCAGCCAGTTGGTCACCGCGTTCCCCAACTGGATCAACAGCATCGTGCACTCGGACTGGTACCGCAGCCTTGACGAACAGTTCGGAATCAAGCAGCGCATCACCGATGAACTCCAGAAATTCGGCCAGAATTCCGAGGCGGTCACGAACGTCTTCGGCGGCGTGCTCGGCGTGGGCACCACGATCGCCAACACGACGTTCGGCGCGCTCGTCGTCCTTGTCCTGAGCCTGTACTTCCTCGCCGCGCTCCCGGCCATCAAGGCCTGGGGCTACCGTCTCGCCCCCCGCTCGCGCAGGGCTCGGGTCGAGGCGCTCTCGGAGGAGATCACTCGGTCGGTGGGCAACTACGTGATCGGCCAGGTGTGCGTTGCGGTGCTCAATGCGACGTATGCGTTCATCGTCATGAGCATCCTCCAAGTGCCGTTCGCCGCGCTCCTCGCGTTCGTGGTGGGGTTCCTCGCGTTCATCCCGCTCGTAGGCGGCGTGATCGCCGGCACGACGATCGTCCTGGTTGCCCTCACGGCCGGCTGGCAGACCGCCGTCGTGCTTGCCATCGCGTATTTCGGCTACCTGCAGTTCGAGGCCTACTTCGTCTCGCCTCGGATCATGCAGAAGGCCGTCGCAGTCCCGGGCCCGGTCGCCGTCATCTCGGTCATTGCGGGCGGCAGTCTCTTGGGCGTCCTCGGGGCCCTGATCGCGATCCCGACGGCAGCGGCAGCGATGCTTCTGATCCGGGAGGTCTTCATCGTCCGGCAAGACCAGCACTGACCCTCAGGCCCCGGCTCGGTGGCCTGCCCGGGGGTCAGCCGGCAGCGAGCGCGATGGGTCCTTCCCACGATGTCGGCAGGCCCGTTCCCTCCCCTGGGGTTCCGCTGGTCACCGTCGCCACGGTCTCGCTGAGAACGCGCTCGACGAACTTCTCCCCGACCCACAGGTGCTTTGCGCCGTCGACCCCGATGACCTTCGCCTGCGGCACGGCCGCGAACCGCTCGCGCGCCTCGGCTGGCCGCAGGTAGTCGTCGTGCTCAGGCACGAGCACGGTGAGCGGCTTGCCCGACGACGCCCATCTGGCGAGGTCCTCCTCGCCCGCTCGGTGGAGGGGCGGCGAGAGCAGGACTGCGCCTTCGATCTGCGGCTCGACCGGCGGGAGCGCACCGTATTTCAGGGCCAGCTCCGTCCCGAAGGACCAGCCGACGAGCCAGCGCCTCGGAAGCCCCCGCTCGGTCGCGAAACGTACGGCGGCCTCGACGTCCGCCCGTTCGCCGATGCCTTCCTCGAAGCCGCCCTCACTCGTGCCGCGGGGGCTCGAGGTCCCGCGGGTGTTGAAGCGGACGACGGCGATGCCCGCGAGCGCCGGCAGCCGGAACGATGCCTTCCGAAATACGTGCGAGTCCATGAAGCCGCCGTGGGTGGGAAGCGGGTGGAGCGTCACGAGGCTCGCCTTGGGCTCACCCTCCGCAGGCAGTGCGAGTTCGCCGACGAGAGTGAGCCCGTCGTCGGTCCGAAGTTCGATGTTCTCGCGGCGAGCGGGCAGTACCGTGTTCGCGCGGATGTCCACGGGACCTGACGTCGGGGCGAACTCGTAGGAGGCAGGATCGAAGGGCATGACGCCAGAATATCCGCCGCCTCTCCCGCCCTTACCGATATCTGTAAGTGCGCGTCCGCCAGCAGTGCGTGTGCCAGTGCCTCCGCTCGGCGATGCCTGCCTCCTCGCCGAACAGGTGGTCGTCCGCCCACACGACGAGATGGGCGACTCCCGGGGGGATCGTGCGGGAGCAGCCCGGGCAGGTGTACTCCTTCGCGGCATTCCGAGTCGTCACCTGTCGGACGCGCCAGTCGCCGTCGGGTGCGGACTCGAGCCGCGCGAAGCCGGCAAGGACCCGTTCGAGATCGAAGTCCTCGCCGCCGTCCTCCGGTTTGGACGCACCGGATTGGCGGCCGCGACCACCGGACACGGGGCGTGCCGGACGACGGGGACGGTTGGAACGCGGCATGCCCTCATTCTCTCGCGCCCTCGGGGCTGATCCGTCACGACCCTGCGCGTCCGCGGCGGTAGAGTTCTCGGGTGCGACTCGTCATTGCCCGCTGCTCGGTGGACTACGAAGGCCGCCTCAAGGCCCACCTCCCCCTCGCGACCCGGCTCCTGCTCGTCAAGGCCGACGGTTCCGTCCTGGTTCATTCCGATGGCGGCTCCTACAAGCCCCTCAACTGGATGAGCCCGCCCGCCAGCCTCCGCGTCACGGCGGGGGACGCCGAGGGAGTCCAGTTCGAGGACGGGGTCATCGAGCAGTGGACCGTCCAGTCGACCAAGTCGGACGACCGCCTCATCGTGAACATCCACGAGCACCTGCATGATTCGAGCCACGAGCTGGGCGTGGACCCGGGGCTCATCAAGGACGGCGTCGAGGCTGATCTCCAGCGGCTCCTTGCCGAGCAGATCGAGACGCTGGGCACCGGGTACACGCTCATCCGCCGCGAATACGCGACCGCGATCGGCCCGGTCGACATCCTGGCCCGGGACGCCGACGGGCGGACTGTCGCCGTCGAGCTCAAACGGCGCGGGGATATCGACGGCGTCGAGCAACTCACCCGGTACCTCGAGCTCCTCAACCGTGACCCGCTGCTCGCGCCCGTGCGGGGCGTCTTCGCGGCGCAGCAGATCAAGCCGCAGGCTCGGGTCCTCGCGACCGATCGGGGCATCGACTGCCTCACACTCGACTACGACGCCATGCGCGGCGTCGACGACTCCGAGAGCAGGCTGTTCTGATATGGAGTGGTGTGCTGTCAAGTGGGCATGGTGAGGTGCCGTCGGGGTAACTTCCCGGCGGCACCTCGGGTGCTTCGCTGGGGTTGGGGTGGCGAGCGTGTCGTGGTCGACGCGCGGTCAGACTGATATGCGCGGGTTGGCTACCGCAGGACGGTGTTTCGGCTGGAGCTGGGCCGCGTGTCTAGAAACGAGCGTGGACCCCCTCCGGGGCCTGCTCATAGAACGGGCGCGGATAGCTCCACGCGCTGCCGCCAGCCTCATAGTCCCCGGCGAAGCGGTCTGCGGTGGGGGCCTTAGTCGTCCATGACGGCCAGGGACCAGCACCAGCCGGCCAGCTCGCGGGCAATGGCGACATCGGCCACGGTGGGGCGCTTGCGCCGCTCGAGGAATGTCACCCAGCGGGCGTGCAGGCGCCGGTTTCCCTCATCGCCGTGCACGCGCGCAGCCGGCGGGGCGAGCTCCCACCGCTCCTGCATGGTCCTGCCCACCGTGTAGCGGGGCCGATGGTGCCAGGCGGCCTCGACCAGGAGCCGACGGACGTGCGCGTTGCCTGTCTTCGTGATCGGTCCCTGGGCGCGGGAGGAGCCTGAGGAGTGCTCCGACGGGGTCAGCCCGACGAAGGAGCCGATCGTCGCCCCGGTGAAGCGGTGCCAGTCCCCGATCTCCACCGCGAGGGCGAACCCGGTCAGGGTGCTGACTCCGCGCAGGCAGCCCAGCCGGTGCACCAGGGGGGCGAACTCGCTTGCCGCGGCAAGCTCCTCGATCGCGCGGTCGAGCCGGTCCCGACGGGCCTTGACAGCCAGGACCGTCTCGTAGTCCGAGTCGAACGCCGTCCTGGTAGCCTCCGAGGCCAGCATGGGAGCCGCATCCCTGCGCAGCCACGCGTCATGGGCCCCGGTCCAGGCATCGCCGCCCTCGTAGACGATCCCGTGGCGCAGCAGCAGCTTCGAGAGCCGGTGCCGGGCGCGCATCAGGTCCCCGCGGCAGTCCTCCCGCGCCCGGACCAGATCCCGGGCGGACTCCTGCTCCGCGGTCGGGACAGAGACGGGGGTGACCTCGTCCAGGCGCAGCAGCCTGGCCAGATGGACCGCGTCCCGGGCATCGGTCTTGACCCGGTCCCCCGACGGGCGCTGGAGCCGGGACGGGGCGGCGACCACGCACCTGACCCCCTGTGAGGTCAAGGCCCTCGAGAGCCCGAACCCCGTCGGGCCAGCCTCGTAGACCACCGCGACCGGGCCCGGAAGACCAGCAAGCCAGCCCGTGATCGCCTCCTCGGACGGGGCGAGCCTGGCCTGCACCAGCTCGCCGGTCACCCCGTCGATCGCCGCCGCGGCAACCGAACGGGCGTGCACATCCAGCCCAACACTCGTACGCTCAATGAACACCTGTGAGTCTTGGAGCGGCTGGTCCGGGACCGGCTGGCAGGGTAGGTGCTGGACGCCTTCTCCTCGGCTGTGACTCGAATGAACACTGGCCCCTTCATAGGCCTTCGCCCCGAATTGTCCAGCCATGGGGGTTGGTGCCCGGCGCCCGCCCGGCCCACACCGATGGCTTGATCAGAAGACTGCCCGACCCCTGCGGGGCCGTGGCCCATCACAGGAATGCCTCGGAGTGACCTTCACCCGGGCCGACGCCGGCCGCGCCGCGGCCAGAAGCATCTGCCCCTACTCGAGGAAGGAACCCCGTGGCCGCGAAGACTACTGTCGCACAGACGCGCCCGTTCGTCATCGGCGTGGACACCCACGCCCGCACCCACACCCTTGCCATGGTCCGCGCGGCGACCGGTGAACAGCTCGGCTGCCAGCAATTCCCGGCCACCGCGGCGGGCATGCGGAGGGCCCTCGACTGGGCGGCCCGCCGCACGGGAGGAGACGCAGACGCACTCTGGGTCATCGAGGGAATCGGCAGCTATGGAGCCCAGCTCGCAGCGGCAGTCGTGAAGGCCGGCTTCGAGGCTGTGGAAGCCCCCAGGGGCTACGTTCGCTCACGAACCACCACAGGGAAATCCGATCCGCTGGACGCGGCCGCGATCGCGGCCGCAGCCCTCCCGCTCGAGGGCACCCGCCTGCGTATCCCACGCCAGGATGAGGGCGTGCGCGCTGCCCTGCGAGTGCTCATCGCGGCAAGGGAGCAGATGACGCTCGAGCGCACGGCCAAGGTCAACGCACTCACTGCCCTGGCCCGGACCGTCGACCTCGGGATCGACGCCCGCCGGCCCCTCTCAGCCACCCAGGTCACGGAGATGGCGCGATGGCGGGCACGGGAAGAGGGCGTCGCGGCTGCCACCGCCCGGACGGAGGCGGTCCGCCTTGCCAAACGAATCCGCGTTCTGGACGAGGAGCTCGCGGACAACCAGCACTGCACATCCGAGCTCGTCAAGGCTAGCCCCGCCGCGCCCCTGCTGGAGATGACCGGCATAGGACCGGTCACCGCCGCCGTGGTCTACACCGCCTGGTCACACCTCGGGAGGGTCCGCTCCGAGGCCGCTTTCGCCACTCTTGCCGGGGTCAGCCCCGTCCCGGCTTCTTCCGGGAACATCGTCCGATACCGGCTCAACCGAGGAGGCGACAGACGCCTCAACCGGGCCCTGCACATGGCCACCATCACCCGAATGGTCCACGATCCCGACAGCCGTGCCTACGCCGAACGACGCACAGCCGAAG
Source organism: Sinomonas terrae (assembly GCF_022539255.1). Classification (NCBI taxonomy): domain Bacteria; kingdom Bacillati; phylum Actinomycetota; class Actinomycetes; order Micrococcales; family Micrococcaceae; genus Sinomonas; species Sinomonas terrae. Next base: position 1,538,704 of record NZ_JAKZBV010000001.1, on the reverse strand, counting down.
GCAGAACCACACGCGAGATCCGTCGCTGCCTCAAGAGATACCTCGCCCGCCACCTCTACCGCACCCTCAACGCACTCCACCGCGACGCACTCGCAGCAGCTTGACGCGACATAGAAGATTCGGGGCCTCCCCACGCATGTCGGATAGGCCGGGCAGGGAACTCTGTCCGGTAACCCACGAATCTGCGCGAGAGAGGCCCCGGCCCGCAACCACCCACACGAGGCGGTCACTCCATACCGTCTAGTCCATAGTCGCCGAGCCGCTTCGAAACGACAGAAGACGGACGCGGCCGGGCCTGCTCGCCTATGATCGTCGTATGAGCACCCCCTCCTCCCAGCAGACCCGCCTGGTCGCGCGCGGCCGCATCGTGAGCGACGGGGAGATGCTCGACGCCGGTCTGGTCGCCATCGAGGGCGACCGGATCGCCTACGCGGGGCCGGCCGCGGATTTTGACACCGCCGAATTCGGCGGCGAGGAGCTTTCTCTTCCCGACGGCGCACTCCTGCTCCCCGGGCTTGTAGACCTCCATTGCCACGGCGCTGCCGGGGGTGACTTTCCGAGCGGAGATGAGGAAGCAGCGCGGCGCGCGCTCGACTTCCTTCACCGCTCGGGGACAACTGGGCTGCTCGCAAGCCTCGTCACCGCCCCGCCCGAAGATCTCCTGAGGGGCGTACGGCTGTTCGCGCGCCTCGACGCTGAAGGCCTCGTCAGCGGAATCCACCTCGAGGGCCCGTTCCTCTCGTCCGCGCGCTGCGGAGCCCAGAACCCGGACTTCCTGCTCGAACCAGACATCGGCCTCGCGGAGGACCTCATCGAGGCCGCCGAGGGGAACCTCGAGACCATGACCTATGCGCCAGAGCTCCCCGGAGCCGCGGCGCTCGTGGACCTTCTCATCCAGCATGGCGTCACCCCGTCGCTCGGGCACACGGACTGCGACGATGCCACAGCCGAGGCTTCCTTGGCCCAGGCTACCGACGAGCTGACGACGGCAGGGTTCGACGGCGAGGAAACCCTTCCGACAGTGACCCACCTGTTCAACGGCATGCCGCCGCTGCACCACCGCTCGCCGGGTCCAGTCGCCGCGTGCCTACGGGCGGCCGCGGCAGGGCGCGCTGTGATCGAACTCGTCGCGGACGGCGTGCATCTTGACCCCGCCACAGTACGGACCGTCTTCTCGCTGGTCGGTGAGGAGAACATCGCGCTCGTGACCGACTCGATGGCGGCCGCAGGGCTCGGGGACGGCCAGTACATGCTCGGGCCTTCGGCCGTCACTGTGCGGGATGGCGTCGCCACCCTCGACGCCAACGGGGCCATCGCCGGCGGCACGGCGACCCTGCTCGAAGTCGTCCGCACGACCGTGGAGGCCGGCGTCCCGGTCGCAGCGGCCGTGCGTTCGGCGACCGCAGTCCCCGCAGAAGTGCTCGGCCGGATTGACGAATTCGGGAGCCTGCGCCGCGGCCTGTGTGCGGACCTCGTAGCGACCGATTCGGAACTCGGCCTCGCCGCAGTCGTGCGTCGGGGGCAGCTCCTGCCCCTTCCGAACGCAGGCTGAGTCCCTCGATTCAGAAATTGTTCTCTCGGAATTAGGGCCACGTCTTTCTATGCCATTGACCGTGCCTTCCGAGCATGATTGGCTATAACCAGTCTTGAGTAGTCAGCAGTATCTGTGAGCTAGCAGCTTGTTCAGCTAGCAGAACATGCTCGCAAGACCGTTGCGAGCGCGAAGCTCCTGATAACAGTGCGTGTCAGGTTCTTCCCGCGGAGTAACTGGGCTTTCCGCACCGGCGGAAGGCCATCGATCGGCAATCCACAGGAGAATCAAGGAATGGCACAGGGAACCGTCAAGTGGTTCAACGCTGAGAAGGGCTTCGGCTTCATCACTCCGGACGACGCCGAAGGCGACGTCTTCGTCCACTATTCGGAGATCAAGTCGACGGGCTTCCGCACGCTTGAGGAGAACCAGCGCGTTGAGTTCGAGATCGGCCAGGGCTCCAAGGGCCCGCAGGCCACGGGCGTTACTGCCCTCTGACCTCGGCTTATTCGCACGGGGCCCCGGGTAACTCCGGGGCCCCTGTTGTTTGTCCTCTGTGAATATTCTTGACCGATAAGGTCACTAATCGCCGTTTACCTTACGAGGCTCCGCAGTAGGCGCATGCGATGTCTCGTCGTGATACCCGGCAGATACGCCTCGGCCAGAGCCCTGCCAATGGCAGGGAGATGCAAGGTGTCCTGGTAGTACATGTAGAGCGCATGGTATTCCGGCTGGAAGTGGGATTTGAAGCGCGCGAGCGAACGGAACCCATAAACGGGCTCGAGGGCCTGACCGGTCGCGTCGAGAATCCGGCCGAGCAACTCGTCCTCCCCCTCCACAGCCGCGCGCTCTCCGCTCATGTCGGACGAAAGCGGTGAGCCTGAAAGCGAAATGGTGTCGACCGCGGAGCGGAGCTGGGTTACCGCCGAGGCCACGAGGAATTCCATCACTCCGGGGAACCCGTCCGGGCTTCGCCTCATGAAGTCGAGGGTCCAGCTCACCACGCGGCCTTCACGGTAGACGGGGAGCCAGCTCGTCGCGCCGTGAAGCGTTCCCTCGCCATCGACCGCGAGGCACAGCAGGACTTCCGGATCCATCAGCTCATCGAGGCCGCCCAGCGTGAACCCCATGTCTGGGAGGGCCTTCTGCGCGGACCACTCCTCAGCGAGAACGTGCAGCTGCGACCGCCGCTGAGGGCCGAGGGCCACGTAGCGTGACCATTCGGCGCGGACCCCGAGCTTTCGGGCGCGGTTCACGGCCGTCCGCACGTTCTGCCAGTCCTTGCCCTTGAACTCGAGCTCCCGCACGCGAAGACGCGTCTCCTTGGCGACCTCGACCCGTCGGAAGCCCCGGTCGCGCAGGAGCGGCCAGAACTCCTCTGTGACGGAATAGAAGCACGGCACGAGGGCGTGGCGCGAGCAGTACCCGATGAAGCCCTCGACCGCGGCGGTCCAACGCGTCGCGGCGCCGATCGGACCGGCAACAGACAGCGCAACCCGGCCGTGCTGCTGGAAGGCGATGCCCGCCGTCGACCGCTCGTCGAACCAGAAGCGGTTCGGCGGCCAGAGCGTCATCCACGAGAGGCTTCCGCCCCCTTGATGCACAAGTCGCCTGGCAAGCTGCAGGCTGTCGTCCCGCCTTCCGAGGGTCTGCTGGCCACGGAGGACCGCGACGCTGACGCCGACGAGCGCTGCGGCCCAGACGATGAGCCCGCTGTACGTGAAGAGCCACAGCTCAAGGGGACTGCGGTTCCGGAAGATCGGTGCATAGGTGATCGGGATGGGCGAGGGCACGTACTGCCGGAGGATCTCCCCCAGGAGACCGAGCACTCCCCCAGGGAGCCTGATGCCCCCGTCACGCAGCCACAGGAGGACGTAGACAGTCACGAGGCCACCCACGAGCACGACTCCGGCGATCTGAAGCCTGCGGCGCGTTCCGCGAGACGTCTCGACGGGAAAGAGGTCCCGGTGCATCCAGAGCAGGATCACGAGCGCGAGGGCACAGGCCGCGACCGGCAGCAGATGGACGAAGCCGGAACCGAGGATGCCGATGCGGCTTCGCTCCGGCCGGTAGGGAATCCGCAGGAAGAGGGCAAGGTAGCCGACGGTGAGCACCGCGACCGCGAGTTGAACGAAGATTGCGACGCGGAGCGCGACCGAACGGCCGCGACGGAGGCCTTCGGCGCACACCAGGAGGATCAGGATGGGGAAGAGCGAGGTGAGGTAGCCTGCTGCCGAGAGGACGGTGGGCTGGCCTGCCTGCAGGCACTCGCTATCGACCGTCCCGCCGCAATACTGCTGCAGCTGGTTCAAGGCCGGGAGCGGGTTGAGGACCATGTCCCGCACGAGGGCCAGCGGCCCGCTCGGGCTATGGCTGAACGCGGTGAGGACCGGCCCGACTGCGACGAACGCCACGCAGAGCGCGAGCAGATTGCGCCGCTCCCGGATGCTGGGGAGCCTGAAGGTCCGCTCTGTGACGCCGCTGCGGAACCACCAGCCCACAGCAAGGCCCACGAGAGCCCCGATCAGCCCGAGCACCGTCTCGGAGTGGCCGATGTAGAGAACGAGCATTCCGGCCACAGCGAGGACGACGGCGCGCAGGCGTCGCCGAACGAACGCGCGCAGCATCCCACTGGCGCCGAGACCGCAGACGAGGGCCGCCGGATAGGGCCCTAGCACCGGCACGTCAACCATGGCCCCGATCCAGTTGTCACCGGCCCACTGCGCTACTTGGGCCACTGCAAAGAACGCGATAAGGCTCACGATCTGGCCGCCGAAGAACAGCAGGACGGTCCGGAGCGGGCCGAAGGCGCGTTCCGCGAAGGGCACGAGGGCGCCAATGACAACCGTCCCCGCGAGATAGGCGAAGGGATTTGAGGCGAAGAAGATCGAGGTTGCCACGCCCCACCACTGGCCGGAGCGCAGCGATGCGAAGTCGCCGCTGATAAGGCTGTAGAGCCGGGCATTCGGGCCCGAGAGAATGCTGCCGGTGGCCGCCCCGACGATCCAGAAAGTGCCTATCAGCGAGAGCGTGACCGGATAACGGCCGATCGACAAGAGCCAACGGGCCGCGCCAGCCCGCACCGTGTCGACCAACGGTCGCGTTTCTGTCGCTTCAACCTCGGTCGTCATACGGTCGGAGGTCAACGCCACGTTCCGACGCCGATTACTGGCCCCGCCTCGAGCCATGATGCAAGACCGGCGTAGGCCCGGAAATCCATCGCGAAGCGAACCTGGCTGCCCAGATGGGTCAGCTCCACGATCACGACGTCGGCCTGCACCTTGGGGCGCTCGGCCTCGGTCGGCATTCGGCGGCCCTGAAGAACGAGCGCACTGCGCGTGAACCGGCGTTTGGGAAGTGGGCTGAGAGAGAGCAGATCGAACCACTCGAGTTCAGTGTCCTGATAACGGCAAACCCCCATCCGCCATGCCCCGGAGGACAGGCTGATGGAGGCATCCACCGTGCCGAGGGTGCGCCGCAGGACAAAGCGGCGCACCCCGAGGGCACAGAGCAAGGCTGCAAGGAGCAGGAAGACCGCTGCCAGGACGATGAACGGAAGAGCAGAATCGTCCATCAACGAGGGCTAACGGGTCCCCGCGACTGACTCGCTGATGTGGGCGTTGTCGGCGACGATCACCACGCGGTTGGTGTCCACCGAGAAGAAGCCGCCGTCAGCCTCAACCACAATGCGGTCACCGGAGACGGGCTGGATCTCGATGGTGCCCTCGTGCAGGATCGCAAGGACCGGGGTGTGGCCGGGCAGGATCCCGATCTCACCGTCGGCCGTCCGGGCCTTCAGCATCTTCGCGCCGCCGGACCACACGAAGTGGTCCGCCGCCACGATCTCGACTTCAAGTTCGGCCATGCTACTTCGTCGATTCCTGGATCTTGGCCCAGTTGCGCTCGACGTCGTCGAGGCCACCGACGTTGAAGAACGCCTGCTCCGCGATGTGGTCCAGCTCGCCGTCGCAGATTGCCTTGAAGCCCTCGATGGTGTCCTTGATGGAAACCGTTGAACCCTCGACACCCGTGAACTGCTTCGCAGTGTAGGTGTTCTGCGAGAGGAACTGCTGGATGCGGCGGGCGCGGGCCACGACGATCTTGTCCTCTTCGGACAGCTCGTCGACGCCGAGGATCGCGATGATGTCCTGCAGTTCCTTGTTCTTCTGAAGGATCTGCTTGACCCGCACCGCGGTGTCGTAGTGGTCCTTGCCGATGTACTGCGGATCGAGGATGCGCGAGGTCGAGGAGAGCGGATCGACGGCCGGGTAGAGGCCGCGAGAGGCGATCTCGCGCGAAAGCTCGGTGGTCGCATCAAGGTGCGCGAACGTCGTCGCCGGCGCGGGGTCCGTGTAGTCATCGGCAGGGACGTAGATGGCCTGCATCGAGGTGATCGAGTGGCCGCGCGTCGAGGTGATGCGTTCCTGAAGGACGCCCATCTCGTCGGCGAGGTTCGGCTGGTAGCCAACAGCAGAAGGCATGCGGCCGAGCAGCGTCGAGACCTCTGAACCCGCCTGGGTGAAACGGAAGATGTTGTCGATGAACAGGAGTACGTCCTGGTTCTGCACGTCGCGGAAGTACTCCGCCATCGTCAGCGCGGACAGCGCCACGCGAAGACGGGTTCCCGGCGGCTCATCCATCTGGCCGAACACGAGCGCCGTGTCCTTGAGCACGCCCGCCTCGTCCATTTCGACCCAGAGGTCATTGCCCTCACGAGTACGCTCGCCAACGCCGGCGAAGACCGACGTGCCGCCGAAGTTACGGGCAACGCGGGTGATCATCTCCTGGATGAGAACCGTCTTGCCGACACCAGCGCCGCCGAAGAGGCCGATCTTTCCACCCTTGATGTACGGGGTGAGGAGGTCGATGACCTTGATGCCCGTCTCTAGCATCTCCGTCGAGCCCTCGAGCTGGGCGAACGAAGGCGCCTTGCGGTGGATGGGCCAGTAGTCGGAAGCCTGGATCTCGGACTCTTCGACGTCCAGCGGCTTGCCGAGCACGTTGAAGATGTGGCCCTTGACGCCGTCGCCGACCGGAACCGAAATCGGAGCACCGGTATCCTGGACCTTGGTGCCGCGAACGAGGCCGTCGGTGGCCTGCAGCGAAATGGCGCGAACGAGGTTGTCGCCGAGGTGCTGTGCGGTCTCGAAGGTGATGGTGTGCGTCTTGCCATCGAGCGTGAGCTCGGTGGTCAGGGCGTTGTACATCTCCGGGATCGAGTCCGCGGGGAACTCGACGTCGACCACCGGACCGATCACGCGGGCGATCCGGCCCGTCGCGCCGGCGGTGGCAACCGCTTCGGGGGCAGTGGCAGTCATGTCTCTCACTTCTCCAGTTTGGCGTGTAGTCAGTCTATTGAGTGGCCCAGGGCTCCGGGGGCCTCAGGCGTTCAGCGCATCTGCGCCGGCGATGATCTCGGTAAGCTCCTGAGTGATCTCCGCCTGGCGGGCGGTGTTGCGCAGTCGCGTGTATTTCTTGATCAGATCGCTCGCGTTGTCACCCGCGTTCTTCATCGCCCGCTGTCGCGACGCGAGCTCGCTCGCGGCCGAATGGAGCATTGCAGCGAAGATCCGCGACTCGATGTAGCGCGGAAGGAGCGCGTCGAGGACCTTCTCGGGCTCAGGCTCGAATTCGTAGAGCGGGAGGATCTCATTGGCCTCTGATGCCTTCTCGGAGACAACCTCGAGCGGGAGCAGGCGGATGACGACCGCCTCCTGGACCACCATCGACCTGAACGACGTGTACACCACGTGGATCTCGTCGACTCCGCCTTCCTCATAGGGCGCGGAGAACGCCTCAAGCAGTACCTTGCGGATCTCCCGGGCGCGCTCGAATTCGGGGTTGTCCGTCTGCCCCGTCCACACCTGCACGTACGCGCGGTTCCGGAAGTCGAAGTACGCCTGGCCCTTACGGCCCACGAGGTACGTCGCAACTTCCTTGCCCTGGCTGCGCAGGAGCTCCGTAAGGGACTCTGCCCGCTTGAGGATGCTTGCCGAGTAGGCGCCCGCTTGGCCGCGGTCGGCGGTCAAGACGAGGACGGCAGCGCGACGGACATTCTCGTGCTCCGTGGTCAAGGGGTGCTCGAAGTCGCTCGTGGAGGCAACCGCCGAGACCGCACGGGTGATGGCCCGCGCGTACGGCAGGGAGGCCGCGAGACGAGCCCGCGCCTTTCCGATACGGGAGGTGGCAATCAGCTCCATCGCCTTGAACATCTTGCGCATCGACGTGGTCGAGGCAATCTTCTGGCGGTAGACCCGGATCTGGGCACCCATTCTTGTCCTTTCCTGTCCATCGCTGTCCCATGGGGCCGCGGAGCGGAGCTGCCCTCCGCGCCGGCGGCCACCGCGGGTCATCGAGTGGAATCAGTGCGTCTGCTTGACGATCCGTTCCTGGTTGACATCGCCCTCAGAAAGAGCCTCGTGCTCCTCGCGGCCAGGGGCGACAAGGTGGCTGTCGCCCTGCCCGAAGAAGCCCTGCTTGAAGTCCGTGATCGCAGACTTGAGCGCCTCCACCGTGTCATCCTCCAGGACGTTCGTCTGTGCGAGCGTCGTGAGGATCGAGGTGCGGTGCTTGAGGTACTCCAGGAACTCGGCCTCGAAGCGGCGCACGTCTTCGACGGGAACGTTGTCCAGGTAGCCGTTGGTGCCGGCCCAGATGGAGACGACCTGCTCCTCGACGGGGAACGGCGAGTACTGCCCCTGCTTGAGGAGTTCCATGAGGCGGGCACCGCGGGTCAGCTGCTGGCGCGAAGCGGCGTCGAGGTCCGACGCGAACATTGCGAACGCCTGCATGTCGCGGTACTGCGCCAGGTCGAGCTTGAGCGTGCCCGAGACCTTCTTCATCGACTTGACCTGGGCGGCACCGCCCACGCGCGACACCGAGATGCCGACGTCGACAGCCGGACGCTGGTTGGCGTTGAACAGGTCGGACTGGAGGAAGATCTGACCATCGGTGATCGAGATGACGTTGGTCGGGATGTACGCCGAGACGTCATTCGCCTTGGTCTCGATGATCGGCAGACCGGTCATGGAGCCGGCGCCAAGCTCGTCCGAGAGCTTTGCGCAACGCTCGAGGAGGCGCGAGTGCAAGTAGAAGACGTCGCCGGGGTACGCCTCACGTCCCGGCGGCCGACGCAGGAGGAGCGAAACGGCGCGGTAGGCCTCAGCCTGCTTCGACAGGTCATCGAAGATGATGAGGACATGCTTGCCGCCGTACATCCAGTGCTGGCCGATAGCCGATCCCGCGTACGGTGCGAGGTACTTGAAGCCGGCCGGGTCGGAAGCCGGGGAGGCCACGATCGTCGTGTACTCGAGGGCGCCCTGATCCTCGAGGGTCTGGCGCACGGCCGCGATCGTCGAGGCCTTCTGGCCGATGGCCACGTAGATGCAGCGAACCTGCTTGGTGACATCGCCCGAGGCCCAGTTGGCCCTCTGGTTGATGATCGTGTCGACCGCGATCGCGGTCTTGCCGGTCTGGCGGTCGCCGATGATGAGCTGGCGCTGGCCGCGGCCGATCGGGATCATGGCGTCGATGGCCTTGAGACCCGTCTGCATCGGCTCGTGCACGGACTTGCGCTGGGTGACGCCCGGGGCCTGGAGCTCGAGGGCGCGGGTGGACTCCGCAGCGATCGGGCCGAGGTCGTCGATCGGCTGGCCGAGCGGGTCGACCACGCGGCCGAGGAAGGCATCGCCCACCGGAACGGAGAGGATCTGGCCCGTGCGGTGCACCTCCTGACCTTCCTCGATGCCGGCGAACTCGCCGAGGATGATGACGCCGATCTCGCGAACGTCGAGGTTCTGGGCGAGGCCCAGAACGCCGTTCTCGAACCGCAGCAGCTCGTTGGCCATGACCGAGGGAAGCCCCTCGACACGGGCGATGCCGTCGGCGGCCTGGACGACGGTCCCGACCTCGACACGCTCGGCGGTTCCGGGTTCGTAGGACGCCGCGAAGTCGTTCAGCGCATCGCGGACGTCATCGGCATTGATGGTCAATTCGGCCATCTGCAGTCCCTGCTCTCTACATCTCGTGGTCATCATCGGTGCAGTCCTCGCTGTGATGACCTTCTTGTGTGGTTCGAAGTGTGCTGTGGCGTATCAGCCGGTCTGCCCCGCGACCTGGCGGCGCAGTTCTGTGAGCCGTGCCAACGTCGAGGCATCGAGCACCTCGTCGCCGACCGTGATGCGGAGGCCGCCCAGCAGCTGTGGATCGAGCGTCGTGCTGATCTTGAGCTCCCGGCCGTACAGCCGGTTGAGTCCGGTCTGCAGCCGCTCCTCCTGCTGATGGGTCAGGGGCCGCGCTACGACGACCTCCGCGATCCAACGCTCCTGGCGCTTGGCGGCCAGTGCGGCGAAACGCTTCACGAGCTCCGTCGGCTTGAGGCCGCGCGGGTCTGCCGCCGCCTGACCGATGAGCACCCGTGCCTCCTCGGAGGCCGCCGGCACAAGACGGAGTGCAAGGGCTCGCTTTGCCTCGGCCGTAGCCTGCGGCTCGCTGAGGGCCGCCTGCAGATCGTGGCTGTCGTCAACGGTGCGCACGAATGAGAACAGGTCGTTCTCAAGTCGCTCGAGGCCGCTCAGCCCCAACGCCCCGCCCCTCTGTTCGGCGACGGCGATCGCCACAGTCGCTGCCAGGGTCTCGAGTGCATCGCTGATGTCCCGGGAGCCCGCCCACCGCTGTGAGGCCAACTGGGACACGATCTCCACCGCGTCCGTCGAGGCCTTTCCGGCGAGAAGCCGCTGGACGAGAGAAGACTTCTCCGCACCCTCGCGGGACGGGTCCGTGAGGGCTCGGCGGAGACCTGCCGAGCCGTCGAGGACCCGCAGGATGCCGAAGAGCTCATCCGCCAGCGACAGCGACGCCGTGGGCAGCTTTGTCTCCAGGTCCGCCAGCACGGTGGCCAGCGATTCGCTCGATACTCCTGCCATTACTTCGCCGCACCTGCGTTCTGGGCTTCCAGGTCCGCGAGGAAGCGGTCGACCACGCGGCTTGCACGCGCGTCGTCGTCCAGGGACTCGCCGACAATGCGTCCGGCAAGCGTCGTCGCCATCGTGCCGACCTCGGTACGGAGCGAGACGAGAGCGTGCTGACGCTCGGCCTCGATCTGCACGTGGGCCTGCTCCGTGATGCGCGCGGCCTCAACGGCAGCGCGCTCCTTGAGCTCGGCGAGGATCTGAGCGCCCTCTGCGCGAGCCTCCTCCCGGATGCGGTTCGCCTCGGTCCGGGCGTCGACAAGCTGCTGCTTGTACTCCTCGAGGGCGGCGGAGGCCTCGGCCTGAGCCTTCTCGGCCTTCGCGATGCCACCCTCGATCGCCTCAGCACGTGCTGCGAACGTCTTCTCGAACGCCGGCACGACGAACTTGACAGCGATGAAGAGCAGGATGGCGAAGCCGATCGCGGTGACAAGCACCTCCCACCAGTTCGGTACGAGCGGGTTGGCACCCTCGGTGGCTGCTGCTTGCACCATGAGCTGATGCATGTGGTCCACCCCTCCTATCTACTGAAGTAGCTGGTTCTCGGCTCGGTTCGGTCCGATTTACTTCAGGACGAACGCGAACACGAGGCCGAGGATGGCGAGCGCCTCGGTCAGGGCCAGGCCGAGGAACGCGAGCGGCTGGAGAACGCGCTGCGCCTCAGGCTGACGGGCAACACCGTTGATGTAGGCCGCGAAGACGAGACCAACACCGATGGCACCGCCGATGGCGGAAAGACCGTAGCCGATGAGGTTGATGCTGCCGTTGATCGTGCCGTTCATTTTCTTCCTTTCAATCGCCCGCAGGCAGGTTGATGGGTTGTTTGTCCCCTCACCGAGGGGAATTCTCAGTGGGCGTCCGCCGCGACCGCGCCCTGGATGTAGATTGCGGTGAGAAGCGTGAAGACATATGCCTGAAGCACCATGATCAGCGCCTCGAGCATGTACATGGCGATCGCGAAGACGAGGACAAGGACGCTGATGCCCTTGATCAGCACGTTCTCCTGGGCGATCAGGAACGCGATGCCCGAGCCGGCAAGGGCGACGACGAGGTGGCCAGCGAGCATGGTCGCGAAGAGACGGAGGCTGTGAGTCATCGGGCGGACGATGAAGTTCGAGATAATCTCGATCGGCACAACGATCGGCATGATGAACCACGGCACCCCAGAGGGCACCACAGCGAGCTTCAGGTAGCGGATGCCGAAGCGCTTGAGGCCGACGCCGATCCAGATGACGTACACGAGGCCTGCCAGGAAGTACGCGCCGCCAACGTGGGACATCGTCGGGAGCTGGAACAGCGGAATAGCACCGTAGATGTTGTTGAGAAGAAGGAAGAAGAACAGTGCGAACAGGAGGGGCACGAAGGCCATGAAGTCGCGGCCGCCGATGACGTCCTTGCCGATGCTGTTGCGGACGAACCCGTAAAGCTGTTCTCCCAGGAACTGCAGCTTGCCGGGAACGAGTTGCTGCTTGCGGGAGGCCGCGATGAAGAACCACGCGATGAAGAAGACCGACAGCAGGACGAGCAGCATCTGCTTGGTGAAGCCTTCATCCGCCCCCCATGGCAGGATGGCCGGGAGGTGGAGGCTTTCGAGGCCGGGAGGGGTGAAAGTGCTGCTGTTGTCAGCAGCCGGAAGCGTGAGCGGGGTCAACGCATTTCCTCTCTTGCAGTGTCCTTCATCGGGCAAGTGCCGGGGCGAGTGGCTTCGACCCCCACATGTGAAATTTTCGGTCGCTCCATCACGGCCCGCCGTTCCCTTCGACGTCGTCGTCGCCGGATTCGGTCTTCGCTGGTCCGCGTTGCGGCGAGAAGAGTCCGTGCTTGCCAGCGAGGTACAGGCCGCCAGCAATCCCCAGCAGGGCTCCAACGAGCACGAACCAGCTGGTTTTTAGGAGAGTATCCAGCCCCCACCCTATCAAACTCCAGACAAGGGTCCCGCCAATGATGTAGCTGAAGACGGCCATGCCGCTGTTGTACCCGCCGTCGCCCGCCGACTGCGGATCGCCGGGTCGTTGAGCGGCTCCACGGTCAGGCACGTGGACCTCCTCCGGGAGTCACGCCGGACGTCGGCGAAGCACCTTGTCCGGGGTCTTCTGGGTCGTTGAAGATCTGGAGGCGCACGCGGCTGAAGCCCCATAGCTCGACGGTCTGCCAAACGACAACGGTCGCGATTCCAGTCGCACCGAACCAAGGCGGGTTGATCCAGGCAGGAGTGCCGATCCAGATCAGCAGTGCCGCGAAACCAACGATCTTGATGAGGTAGACGACGGCGAACATGCCGATCGCCCCCGCCGGATTCCGGCGTCCGACGAAATGGCCGACGAGGAGGCTGATGGCGAAGAAGGCAATGACGACGGCGGCGGCAAAGGCGACGCTCCCCGCGGCGGCAGGGCCAGTGGTCACCCACGCAACGAGAGCAAGCACGGCGTCCAATGCAGCCGCCACTCCCGAGCACAGCCCTGCGAGTCTCAGCCAGATAGAAGAGAAGGTGACGCCAGCGGATCCGGTGCTGCGACCGGGGCGTGCGGGCGTGCTTTTCATCTCGAGCCGTTCGTCGGCGGCCCCCCGTCGATGTGCGTCATCAAGCGGTGCCGGCGTGGGTGTGGGTGCGGTCTCTATTCTACATGAGATAGAACTCAATGACTGACGCGCGGAAGCGCGCGCGCACCGCCCGTTGCCGCCCGCCACTGGGCAAGCGCAACGCCTCCCTGCGCCACGATCCAGGCCGCGCCGCAGATCCAGAGCGAGAGCCAATACCATCCCCTGTCCGACCATGTCGGAGAGCCGACTACCAGGAGCGCAATCGCGAAGGCGACCACCTTCATCAGCACATCCGCGACGAGGGTGCGGCGCCGAAACGGGAGCGTGGGAGCCGCGGCGTGGAGGATCACGACCGGCGCGCCTCCGCACACCGTCACGACCGCGAGCGAGAGGAAAGTCGAATAGAGCAGCGGCACTCCCCCATTCCCAAGACCGGTGAACCCGAGGAACGTGGCCGCGGCGACCGTTGCCGCGAACGGCACCGTGAACCGCGGAACCCACGGCGTCGAGCGTAGCCACACACGCCGGACAGGGCTGCTGGCAACGTTCTCCCTGACCCAGGGGTGCATCGTCAGGAATGCGACCGCAGGCAGGACGATGAGGTTGAAGACCGTGAGTGGGATCCACGGGACGAACGCGTACGCGACGCCGCCGAACGCGACGAACGCAGTCCAGACATACATGACCGCGACGGCCTGGCGGTGCGTGTAGCCGAGGTCCAGCAGCTTGTGGTGCACGTGCTCGCGGTCGGGCGAGAAAGGTGACCGTCCGCTTGCCGTACGGCGCAGCACAGCAAGGATGAGGTCGAGGAACGGGAGGACCATGACCACTATGGGCAGCACGACGGGGACGAAGGTCGGGATGCCTTCCGCTCGGTCGTAGAGCCCCGAGGCGATCTGGCCGGTCGCGACGACCGCACCTGTGGCCATGACGAGACCGAGCAGCATGGAACCGGAATCGCCCATGAAGATCTTCGCCGGGTGGGCGTTGTGCGGCAGGAAGCCCACACAGATCCCCACAAGGAGCGCCATGAGGAGCGTCGAGAGATCGGTGTAGTCCGGCAGGAGGGCGTTCCGGTGCACCCAATAGGCCGTCAGGAAGAACGCGAAGCCCCCGATGCCCGCCACTCCGGCGGCGAGCCCGTCGAGGCCGTCCACGAAATTGATCGCGTTGACCGTGAGGACGATGAGGAACATTGTGAGCCCGATTTGAAGCCATTCCTGGTGCACGGGCAGGAGGCCGAGCGGGAGGAACGTGACCCGCGGGCCCCACAGGGCCACTATCCCCGCCGCTACGATCTGGCCGGCGAGCTTGACCCAGCTGTTGAGGTCCACGATGTCGTCGATGGCACCGAGCAGGACGATGAAGGCCGCACCTCCCAGCACGGCCCAGGTCTGGGGTGTGTCGAAGAAGATCGACCGGATCCATACGGTCTGCGAGGCGGCCCAGAACGCTGCGGCGAAACCCGCGAGCATTGCAATCCCGCCGAGGCGCGGCACGGATCGCGTATGCACGTCTCGCTCACGGACGGGCGAGACGATCCCGAGCCTGAGGGCGACGACGCGCACCACGCCGGTCGCGGCATACGTGACGATGGCGGCCAGCATGGCCACGAGGACATAGATGAACATGGGTCAGCCGGCGGCCTCCCCCGAGCCCACCGTCGCCTGCGGTGCTGCGGCGGGAAGCTCAGTGAACGCGCTCCGATAGCTCCGTCGGCGTACCCGGGTAGGCACGAGGCGGTACGCCCCGCGCACGAGCACGTTGCGGCCGAAGGCAAGCGGCCCAAGATAGCCCGAGGCAAGCATGTGACGCTGGAGCCGGAGCTCGGCCAGGAGCATCCGGCCACCGCCCCGGCGCGCATAAGCGCCGTCGCTCACTCGATAGAGCACAAGGACGTCCGGGACGTTGGCGCCGCGGCTTCCGCGGTGGAGCATCCGGGCCCACAGCCAGTAGTCCTCCATATCGGGCACTCCGCGGTAGCCGCCCGCCGCCCGGACGGCCGAGGCCCGGTACATGACGCTCGGGTGGTTGAACGGGGTGCGGAAGTCCAGCTGCGCCATGATCTCGCGGTGGGTCACCGGAACGGGACGGCTTGCAAAACGGTGGGACTCGTCGTCGCCAATCTCCGCGATCGCGGACCCCACGATGTCGTAGCCGTCTGCGAGAAGCGTCAGCTGCCGCTCGAAGCGCTCGCGCAGGGCGACGTCGTCCGCATCCATGCGCGCGACGACGTCGTGGCGGCAGCGCTCGAGCCCTGCGTCAAGTGCGCCGGCAAGGCCGACGCCTGCGGGAAGCCGCAGCACGTCCGCCGGATGATCGGGGTTGCTCTCGGCCTCACGAAGGACGGCCTCGATCTCCTCGCCTACGGGACCGTCGCGGACGATGACGACCTGGGACGGAGCGATCGTCTGGTCGATGGTCACAGAGGCGATCGCGCGACGAACCCGGTGTGCGGCATCCCCCGCGTACACGGGCAGAAGAACGGAGAACTCAGGGAAGGCGGCGCGCTCGGGTTGCAGGGCCCGCTCCCGCTGCGCCGCCGTCCCAGGTCGCGCCGCCGCCTCCGCAGGGTGAAGACCCTGCGGAGGTGACGGCGCAACGCCGGGGAGTCCTCCGGCGCCCGCCAGGACTGCCGCGAGGACCTCTTCGTTGGGCCGAGGAGCATGGGACACGGCCTCGCACAGGCCCGCGATGCCAGCCTTGAGCACAATGCCGGGATGGGCGCTGTTGCGCACCATGACGGCCCAGCGCCGGAGCGACGAGCCGCCGTAGAGCAGCTTGTCCATGGGTGCGAGCGCCGGCGAGCGGAAGAACATCCAGACCTTGTTGCGAACCTCGAAGCGGAACCGCTCACCGACGTCCACGGTGTGCGAGTCGTACGTCTTCGTGTGGTGCTCGACGACGGAGTCGAGGCTCGCCAGGGCCAGACGACGGCGGGCGAGCCGCGCCGTGAACTCGAAGTCGTCGTTCCAGAGGAAATAGTCGGCGACGGGCAGGCCGAGATCCCTGATGGCGTCGGCGTCGACGAAGAGCGAGACGAACGACGCCGAGCGCACAACCCTTGCGCGGTTAGCGGCTGCGAAGGACCGGTCGGCAGGAGCCGCGTCCCAGCGGTCGCGCATCGTGTTCATCGGATGGTCCCGGCCGTCGCTCCAGGCGACGCGGCTTGCGATGAAAGCCGGCTTGTCGGTCGCGGGATAGGCCTTCCACAGCCGCAGCGCCTCGGCGAGAGTCCCAGACAGCGGAACCGTATCGTCGTCCATGATCCAGACGAGGTCGGGGCGGTGCCGCGTGACAGCGGCAGCCATCCCGACGGCGAAGCCCCCTGCGCCGCCGGTGTTCTCGGTGAGGCGGATCAGCTCGTAGTCGAACGGAACATCCAACGCCTCGAGGAACTCGCCCGAGCCGTCGGTCGAAGCGTTGTCCACCACCACGAGCGCGTCGGGAGCGCGATCTCCCGCGGCGAGCGCGAGGAGGGAGCGCTCGAGCAGCTCACGTCGGTTGTAGCTGACGACGACGGCGACGACCCGCGGCGCGCGGGCCTCAGTCACGCGGCTGCTCCCAGGTGGCCCCCGCCTTCGTTTCCTGCTCAGTTGCCGTCCCCTCGGTTGCCGTTCCCTCGGTCGCCGTTCCTTCGGTTGCCGTCCCCTCGGGCTCGGCGCTCTCCGGCTCAGTGCTCTCGGGCTCAGTGCTCTCCGGCTCAGCCAGCTCCGGTTCCTCACCCAGTCCTAGGATGTCAGGCACGATTTCACGCACGGCCTCGAGGCTCACGCCGCCCTGCCGCACGACCCGCAGCCGTTCACCGGTGCAGTCGACGATCGTCGATGGGACGCCGTCGGCGCTGCCGTCGAGGGGCCGGGACCCGCCGTCGAGGTAGACCTCCACCGACTCGGCCAACTGGTCCTGGGCCTCGCCCGCGGTCTGTGCGGCCTTGTGACCCGTGCGGTTGGCCGATGAGACCGCGAGCGGCCCAGTGATGGTCAGGAGCGCCTGGGCGATCTCGTCATCCGGAATGCGGAGCGCGACAGTTCCCTGCGTGTCGCCGAGGTCCCAGGTCAGCGACGGCTGCGCGTGGAAGATCAGCGTGAGCGGGCCGGGCCAGAACTTCTCGGCAAGCCGACGCCCAGCATCCGGGACCTCGGTCGCGAGCCCGTCCATGGTCTGGAGCCGCGGGATCAGCACGGGCGGCGGCATCGACCGACCACGTCCTTTGGCGGCCAGCAGGGTCGCCACGGCTTGAGCCGAGAACGCGTCGGCCGCGATGCCGTAGACGGTGTCCGTCGGCATCACGACGCACTGCTTGGCCGCGATGGCCCGCTGCGCATGAGCGAGACCCTCGGCTCGCCGTTCCCGGTCGTTGCAGTCGTAGCTTGTGGTCGTCACGGCCTCAATTCTTCCACGCGTGCGGCCTCGACCCGGACAGCCGACGTGGCGCGTGGGAGCCCATTGAGGTCGCGATGCGAGGCGACCTGGGTCCAACCGGGGTCCCGGGCGAGGCGCCCGGCGAGGGCTTCAGCCTGCACCTCCGCGTGCTCCATGACGAAGAATCCGCCGGGACGCAGGAGTCGTGCTGCCGACGCAATCGTGGCAAGCGGGAGTTCGAGCCCGTCCTCTCCCCCGCCGTAGAGCGCAAGTTCGGGATCGTGTTCGGCTGCCTCAGGTTCTCGGGGAATCATGCCGGACGGAATGTACGGAGGGTTGCTCACGACAACGTCCACTAGGCTGTCCAGTTCGGGAAACGCCGTCCGCAAGTCGCCCAGGACCAGCTCCACGCGGCCGCCCACCTCCGGCAGTGCGACGTTCCGAGCGGCCCACGCGTAGGCGAATTCGGACAGTTCCACCGCGTGAACACGGCTCCCCGGGCATTCGGCGGCGATCGACGCGGCGATCGCTCCCGAACCGGTGCCGAGGTCGACGACGGTGGGCGCCACGAGCGCCGGGCGGTGGGCCGCGATCCAGTCGAGCGCGAGGGAAACGAGAGTCTCGGTCTCCGGTCTGGGCACGAACACCCCCGGGCCCACGCTCAGCGTGAGGTGGCGGAAGTGTGCAGTCCCCGTCAGGTGCTGGAGGGGGACCCGCTTGGACCTCTCCTCGATGAGCTCCCAGAAGCCATCCGGCACGGGAGACCCGATGACGGCGAGAGCGCGGAGCCGTCCGAGGCCGCACCCGAGAAGGTGGTCCGCCAGCAGCTCCGCGTCCGCTCTGGGACTGGGCACGCCCGCCTCGGCGAGCATCGCCGTCGCCCGTCGCAGCGCGCTCGCAAGGTCCTCGCCGCGCGCCTCAGGGGCGCCCTCCCCCACGTGCCTACTCGCCCAGCGCGTCGAGACGGTGCTGCTCGTCCATGTCGATGCAGGATTGCACGACTGGGCCGAGGTCGCCGTTCATGACCGCATCGAGGTTGTACGCCTTGTAGCCCGTGCGGTGATCCGCAATGCGGTTCTCAGGGTAGTTGTACGTGCGGATCCGCTCCGAGCGGTCCATAGTGCGGACCTGCGACTTGCGTACCTCGGCGTTCTCCGCGTCGATCTGCTCCTGCTGGTGAGCGAGGAGGCGCGAGCGGAGGACGCGCATCGCGGCCTCGCGGTTCTGGAGTTGGGACTTCTCGTTCTGCATCGCCACGACGATCCCGGTGGGGAGGTGTGTGATGCGCACCGCCGAATCGGTCGTGTTGACGGACTGGCCGCCCGGGCCGGACGAGCGGTAGACGTCGATCTTGAGGTCGTTGGCGTTGATCTCGATTTCCTCGGGCTCGTCGACCTCGGGGAAGACGAGCACGCCCGCCGCCGAGGTGTGGATGCGTCCCTGCGACTCGGTGACGGGCACGCGCTGCACACGGTGAACACCGCCCTCGTACTTGAGGTGCGCGTACACGCCCTCGGCGGGATCGTTGGACGTTCCCTTGATCGCCACCTGGACGTCCTTGTAGCCGCCGAGATCCGACTCTGTCGAGGACAGGATCTCGGTCTTCCAGCCCTTCGATTCGGCGTAGCGCGTGTACATCCGCAGAAGGTCGGCCGCGAAGAGTGCGGCCTCGTCGCCGCCCTCGCCGCCCTTGACCTCGAGGATGACGTTGCGCGCGTCGTTGGGATCGCGCGGAATGAGCAGCCGGCGAAGCTTCTCCTGCGCCGTAGAGAGCGATGCCTCGAGCTCCGGCACCTCCGCGGCGAAGTCCGGGTCCTCGGACGCCATCTCCCGCGCCGCCTCGAGGTCGTCGGAGAGCTGCTTCCAGCGGCTGTGGGCCTCGACAATGCCGTTGAGCTGGGCGGAGCGACGGCCGAGCTTCCGCGCGAGCGCCTGGTCCTGGTAGACCGCGGGGTCGCTCAGCTGCTTCTGCAGGTCTGCGTGCTCGTCCAGCAGTCCTTTCACGGACTCGAACATGTGGGGCCTTTCTTGAGGGTGGACCGGCTGGGTCTGAGGGGAGCCAACCGGCGGTTGAGGCTATTAAGGCGGTTGAGGCCATTAGGCGGTTGAGGCCATTAAGACGACGACGGCGGCCGGCGCCGGAGTGTCCGGGCCGGCCGCCGTGCGGGGCAGCTAGTGCTTGTCGTTCTCCGACTTCGACGCGAGCGTCGTCTTCTGCACCTGCAGGAGGAACTCGACGTTCGACTGCGTCTCGCGGATCTTCGACGTGAGCAGCTCGAGTGCCTGCTGGGTGTCGAGACCGGAGAGCACGCGGCGCAGGCGCCACATGATCTTGACCTCGTCGGAGGAGAGGAGGTTCTCCTCGCGGCGCGTGCCGGAGGCGTTGACGTCGACTGCCGGGAAGATGCGCTTGTCCGCGAGCTGGCGGGACAGGCGGAGCTCCATGTTGCCGGTGCCCTTGAACTCCTCGAAGATGACCTCGTCCATCTTGGATCCGGTCTCGACGAGCGCGGTGGCGATGATGGTGAGCGAGCCACCGTTCTCGATGTTGCGCGCGGCGCCGAAGAAGCGCTTCGGCGGGTACAGCGCGGCCGAGTCCACACCACCCGAGAGGATGCGGCCCGAGGCGGGCGCGGACAGGTTGTATGCGCGGCCGAGACGGGTCATCGAGTCGAGGAGCACAACGACGTCCATACCGAGCTCGACAAGTCGCTTCGCGCGCTCGATCGCGAGCTCGGCGACCGTCGTGTGATCATCCGCGGGACGGTCGAACGTCGAAGCGATGACCTCGCCGCGGACCGAACGCTGCATGTCGGTGACCTCTTCAGGCCGCTCGTCGACGAGCACCATCATGAGGTGGACCTCAGGATTGTTGACGGTGATCGCGTTCGCGATGGACTGCAGGATGAGCGTCTTGCCCGCCTTTGGAGGCGAGACGATGAGGCCACGCTGGCCCTTGCCGATCGGCGCGACGAGGTCGATCACGCGGGGGCCGACCTTCTTCGGGTCGGTCTCGAGCCGCAGGCGCTCCGACGGGTAGAGCGGGACGAGCTTGTTGAACTCGACGCGGTTCTTGAGGTCCTCGGTGTTCTTGCCGTTCACACTCGTCACGCGGACGAGGGCGTTGAACTTCTGACGGCCGCCCTGGTTCTGGCGGTTGTCCTCGCCATCGCGGGGGGCACGGATGGCGCCGACGACGGCGTCGCCCTTGCGCAGGTTGTTCTTCTTGACCTGTGCGAGAGGAACGTACACGTCGTTCGGGCCCGGAAGGTACCCGGACGTGCGGATGAAGGCGTAGTTCTCGAGGACGTCGAGGATGCCCGCCACGGGGACGAGCACGTCGTCCTCGCTGACCTCGGTCTCGTCGACGTCGGGGCCCTGATTGCGCCCGCGGCGACGGTCGTTGCGATCGCGGAAGCGCTCATTGCGCACCTCTTCGCGGTCACGGTCGCGACCGCGACGGTTACGCCTGCTGCGGCGGTTCCCGCCGTCCTCACCCTCGGAGTCGTCACGGCGACGCTCCTGCTGGCCGCGGTCACCGCGGTCACCACGGTCACCCCGTTCCCTGCGACGCTCGCCAGCTTCGGCGGGCTGCGCCTCAGTCTGACCGGCCTCAGCAGGGGCCTGTGCAGGTGCCTCTGCCGGGGCCGCCTCGGGCGCAGCCTCAACGGCGGGAGCCGACTCAGCGACAACCGCGCCGTCGCTACCGGCCCGACGATTGCGGTTTCGGGTCCGCGGCTGGCGCGGTGCCTCGGAGGGCGCCGCCTCAGGCGCGGCCTCGGCGGTGGGCTGAGCCTGGGCGGGTGCGGCGCTCGGAAGCTGCTCCTGGGCTGGCTCAGCCTGGGCGGGCTGCGTCTGGGCTGGCTGAGCCTGGGCGGGTTGCGCCGCCTCGACCGGAGCCTCAGCGGGCGCCGTCACGACGCCGTCGCTTCCGGCGCGACGGCGAGCACGGCCACGACCGCGCGCGGGAGCGGCCTCCTCGGCAGCGGGCGCTGCAGCTTCCTTTGCCTCGGGAGCAGCGGCCGGCTGCTCGGACGGCTGGGCGGCGGGCGCGCTGCGACGCGCCACGGGCTCGCCCTTCTGATGTGCGGAGATAGCGGCCACGAGGTCGCCCTTCCGCATGCGGGAACCGCCGGTGATACCCAGCTGGGAGGCCAGCGCCTGGAGCTGCGCGAGCTTGAGGCCCGCGATGCCCTTTGATTCAGGCGAAGTGGAGGCGTCCACTGCCGGGTTCAGCTCAGTGGTCTGTGTCACGAAGGATCCTTCCCCGTCGACTGCGGCAGCTATCAGAAGCGGCCGCATCGTGTTGGTGACCGCGTTCAGATATAGCGGTCGGATGGCTGCTCCGTCGCGCCAGAACGGCGGAACGGAACACACTGCGGATTCGCCCCAGGCGTACGAAGGGGGACAGAGCTTGCGGCAGCTGCAAGCGGGCTGACCGGCTGCGGAGCTGGTAGGGACGGCATTCGAAGCGATGTGCTGGGCCTGCTGGACGCTCCAAAGAAAAGAACGTGGGCCTGCGGGGCGAAAGCTACCGCGAATGCACTTCTACTCTAGCACCTTCAGAATCCACAGCGAGCCGCATGACACGCCAGCGAGTGTTGACTCCCCCGGCGTCGCTTCCCTCGGCAAAACGTTCGACGGCGGCCTGCACCTCGTCCGCTTCGGCTGCACCTCCCGCGAGGGCAAGCACGGTCGGCCCCGCACCCGAGACGACGGCGGCATGACCTTCCGCCCGCAAGCGGCGGATGAGCTCTGCGCTCGGCCGCATGGCGGAGGCCCGGTAGCCCTGATGCAAGTAGTCCTCGGTGCCGGGGACGAGCAGCGACGGATCCTTCGTCAGGGCGTGCACGAGGAGCGCGGCCCGACCCGCGTTCGCTGCTGCAGCCTGATGCGGCACGGACGAAGGCAGGAGCGAACGCGCAAGCTCCGTGGAGAGCTCGAAGTCGGGCACCGCGACGATCGGCACGACGTCGGGATGGACGCGGGCGATCGCCGTCCGGAACGCTTCGCCGTCCTGCCACGAGAGCGCGAGTGAGCCGAAGATCGCGGGCGCCACGTTGTCGGGGTGGCCTTCGATCTCGCTGCAGAGCTGGAGGACCCACTCGCGGCTGGGCCGCTCGGCCAGCGGCACCAACTCAGCAGCGGCAAGCACGGCAGCCACGGTCGCGGACGCCGAGGAACCGAGGCCGCGCCCGTGCGGGCTCACGTTCTCGGCCGTGATGCGCAGCCCGTCCCGGCGGTAGCCGAGCCGAGAGAGGGCTGCGTCGACCGTGCGCACTACGAGGTGGCTCGCGTCGCGCGGGAGGGTGTCAGCCCCCTCGCCGCTGAGCTCGAAGGCCAGCTCGCCGTCGTCGGCCGTCTCAACGCTCACCGTGTCGTAGAGCGAAAGGGCGAGGCCCAGGCTGTCGTATCCGGGCCCGAGGTTCGCGCTCGTGGCAGGAACGCGCACCGTGACACGCTGCCCGGCTTGGACGGTACGGAGCGGGACGGTGCGGAGCGAGGATTCCCGGGCAGTTGAGTGCATGGTCACCGAGTTACGGCTCAAGGCCGAGGACACCCGCGACGCTCACGACGTCGTTGGCGACCTTCACCGGCTCCACTTGCTCGCCGCTCTCGGTGCGGAGCGCCCACTGCGGGTCCTTGAGCCCGTGGCCGGTCACCGTGCACACGATCCGCTGGGCCGAAGGCACCTTCCCGGCTGCGTGCATCTTGAGCAAGCCCGCGACGCTCGCGGCCGAACCGGGCTCGACGAACACCGCTTCCTTCGCCGAGAGCCAACGGTGCGCGGCAAGGATCTGCTCGTCCGAGACTGCGTCGATGAGCCCGCCCGATTCGTCGCGAGCCGCGATCGCCGTCTCCCACGACGCCGGGTTTCCGATGCGGATGGCCGTCGCAATCGTTTCGGGGTGGGTGATGGGATGCCCCGCGACGAACGGAGCCGCGCCCTCGGCTTGGAATCCCCACATGACGGGGAGCTTCGTCGAGACCGGCGGGAGGGTCCGGGTCTGAGCGCCCTCACCGTACGCGGACTCGGCGGCGTACTCCTTGTAGCCCTTCCAATACGCCGAGATGTTCCCGGCGTTGCCAACCGGGAGGACATGGATGTCCGGCGCGTCGCCGAGGGCATCGACGATCTCGAAGGCGGCCGTCTTCTGCCCCTCGATGCGCGCCGGGTTCACGGAGTTCACGAGGAAGACCGGATAGGCCTCGGCGAGCTTGCGGGCAATCTCAAGGCAGTCGTCGAAGTTCCCGTCCACTTGGAGGAGGGTCGCGCCGTGGGCAATGGCTTGGCTCAGCTTGCCCATTGCAATCTTGCCTTCCGGCACGAGCACTGCGCACGTGAGGCCGGCGGTCGTCGCGTAGGCCGCGGCCGAGGCCGAGGTGTTGCCCGTCGAGGCACACACGACGGCCTTTGCGCCCGCCTGCACCGCAGCGGTCATGGCCATGGTCATACCCCGGTCCTTGAACGAACCGGTCGGGTTCATCCCCTCGACCTTGAGGTATACCTCCGAGCCCGTAAGGGCCGAGAGCTGCTGGGCGTGGACGAGAGGCGTTCCGCCCTCGCCGAGCGTGATGACTCGCGTGGCCTCGGTGACGGGCAGACGATCGGCATATTCGCGGATGACTCCGCGCCACTGGTGGGCCACTAGACTCCTTCGACTCGGAGGACGCTCGTCACGGATTCGACGGCGTCGAGGTTCTTGATGTCGGCCACGGTTTCGGCGAGAGCCTTCTCCGTCGCGCGGTGGGTCACGAAGCGCAGCTCGGCGCGGCTAGTGCCAGGGCCGGCCACGCCGTCGTCCAGCGTCTGGCGCATGGCCTCGATCGAGACCCCGTGCTCCGCGAAGACGGCCGCGACCCTTGAGAGGACGCCGGGCTGGTCCACGACCTCGAGCCCGATGCTGTAGCTCGTGAAGATCCCTTCGACGCCGGCCATCGGCAGCCTGCGCGTCGCGGTATCGGTACGCCCCGGGGCGCCCGCGACGACGCGTCGCGCTGTCGAGACCAGATCACCCATGACGGCAGAGGCGGTGGGGCGGCCCCCGGCTCCCGCACCGTAGAACATGAGCTGGCCGGCGTTCTCTGCCTCGACGAACACCGCGTTGTAGGCCCCGCGCACTGCGGCGAGGGGGTGCTCGCGCGGCAGGAGCGTCGGGTGGACCCGCACGCTCGTCCCCTCGGCGCCGTCGTCGTCGCCCCATCGGACCAGTTCGGCGATCGCAAGGAGCTTGATGACGAAGCCCGAATCCTTCGCAGCGGCGATGTCCTCGGCCGTGACGTTGGTGATGCCCTGGCAGCGAACGTCGTCGAGGCTGACGGGCGTGTGGAAGGCGAGGGTCGCGAGGAGAGCGGCCTTCGCGGCTGCATCGTGGCCCTCGACGTCGGCCGTCGGGTCGGCTTCGGCGTACCCGAGCCGCTGGGCCTCGGCGAGCGCGTCGGCGAACGCCGCGCCGGTCGTGTCCATCTGGTCGAGGATGTAGTTCGTGGTCCCGTTGACGATGCCGAGAACTCGGGTGATCCGGTCCCCCGAGAGGCTTTCGCGGATGGGGCGGATGATCGGGATGGCACCCGCGACCGCAGCCTCGAAGCTCAGCTCCGCGTTGTTCCGGTCCGCCTCCTCGAACAGCGCAGGACCGTCTTGGGCGAGCAGGGCCTTGTTACCGGTCACTACGGAGGCGCCCTTGCGGATGGCACGCAGGATGAGCGAGCGCGCGGGCTCTATACCGCCCATGAGCTCGACGACGAGGTCGGCTGAGTCCACAAGGGCCTCCGCCTCGTCGGTGAAGAGCTCGCGCGGGAGGTCGACATCGCGCTTTGCGTCGAGGCTGCGCACGGCGATGCCGGCGAGTTCGAGCCGTGCGCCCGAGCGGGCGGCAAGCGCGTCCCCGTCCTCGAGCAGGATCCGCGCCACCTGGCTGCCGACCGTTCCGCAGCCGAGCAGCGCAACCTTCAGCACCTTGCGCGCCTCGGGTGCCGCGGCGTCGTCGGGCACGGCTTTTGGCTCGGGCCGCGTCTGAGTCTCGGTCATCCGATCTCCCATCGGGTCGTCACACTCCCATGTCGCGGGAGAGCAGGTCCTGTTCAGTTTCGCCGCGGACGATCCATCGCGCAGAACCGTGACGCACTGCGACGACGCCGGGGCGGCCTAGGTAGTTGTAGTTGCTAGAGAGCGCCCAGCAGTAGGCACCTGTTCCGGGAACCGCGAGAAGATCCCCCCGTGCGGCATCGCTCGGAAGGTAGGCGTCGCGGACAACGATGTCGCCGCTCTCGCAGTGCTTTCCCACGACCCGGGTCAGCTGGGGCGCAGCATCGGAGGCCCGTGAGGCCAGCGCGACCGAATAGTCGGCGTCGTAGAGGACGGGACGTGCGTTGTCGCTCATGCCGCCGTCGACCGAGAGGTAGCGGCGCACCGCCGTCGTGCCGGCGCTCTCCTCTCCCGGTCCCGGCAGGTCCACGACGACCTCCTTCGCCGTTCCCGCCCGGTAGAGCGTGAAGGCAGAAGGCCCTACGATCGCACGGCCCGGCTCGATGGAGATCCGCGGCGGCGTGATCTTGAGATCGGCGCACGTCGAACGGACGACGGCGGCCATCGCCTCCGCGATCTCGGCTGGCGGCCGCGGGGTGTCCACGGGCGTGTATGCGATGCCGTAGCCCCCGCCGAGGTCGACCTCGGGAAGCGCGACGTCATACGCCGAGCGCATGGCCGCAGTGAACGTCAGGAGCTTCACCGCGGCGAGCTCGAAGCCCTCCGGCTCGAAGATCTGGGAACCGATGTGGCAATGGAGCCCGAGGAGCTCGACGCTGTCGTGCCCCGCGGCCGCGGCCACGGCTTCCTCGGCGGACGACGCCGCGAGGGCAGCCTCCTGGCCGGACTCCTCCGCGACCTCGGCGCGGAATTCCGAGCTCGCCGTTCCTGGCGCCATCGAGAGGCCGAACTTCTGGTCCTCGTGCGCGGTCGCGATGAACTCGTGAGTGTGCGCGTGCACGCCCGGCGTCAGGCGCAACATCACCTTCGCCCGCGTCTCCCGCCGCTCCGGGTCCCGCGCGGCGCGCGCCGCGGCAAGGGCCGCGACCCGTTCGAGCTCGTCGAGGCTGTCCACGACGATGCGTCCCACGCCCATGTCGAGCGCACGCTCGATCTCTGCGTCGGACTTGTTGTTGCCATGAAGCCCTAGAAGCTCGCCCGGGATGCCTGCCTTGGCCGCGACCGCGAGCTCGCCCCCTGAGCACGTGTCAAGCCTCAGGCCCTCGTCGGCCACCCACGAGGCGATCGCGGAGCACAGGAACGCCTTGCCCGCGTAGTAGACATCCACTCCCCCGCAGACGTCCGCGAAGGCGCCGTCGAACGCGTCCTTGAAGGCGCGCGCTCTCGCCCGGAAGTCGTCCTCGCTGAGCACGAAGAGCGGGGTGCCGAATTCCTCCGCGAGCTGTGCGACTCCCAGCCCTCCGACGGTGAGCTCGCCGCCCGCCGACCGTTCGACGTCGTGCGCCCACACCTTGGCCTCAAGCCGATTGAGGTCGGTCGGAAGCGCGAGCCAGGCCGGGGCCAGCGGTGAAGCTCCCATGGTCACATCCTCTCCGGGGCCGACACGCCCAGAAGGTCGAGGCCGTTCGCGAGCACCTGGCTCGTCGCGTCGTTGAGCCACAGGCGCGTGCGGTTCAGGTCGGTGACCTCCTCGTCGCCCTGAGGAGCGATACGGCAGTTGTCGTACCACGAGTGGTATGCGCTCGCGACGGTCTCGAGGTGGCGTGCAACCCGGTGCGGTTCCCGGAACTCGGCCGCCTTGCCGACGATCGAGGGGTAGGCGGCGAGGTGCGCCAGGAGCTCGCCCTCCGTCGGATGGCTCAGGAGCGAGGCGTCGAACACGTCCTGGCCCTCAACGGCGCGTGCGACTCCGGCATCGACAGCGTTGCGGGCGGCCCCCCGCGAACGGGCGTGGGCGTACTGGACGTAGTAGACCGGGTTCTCGTTCGAGTGCTTCCGGAGCAGCTCCGGGTCTAGCGTGAGGGGCGAATCGGCAGGGTACCGCGCGAGCGAGTAGCGCACGGCGTCCTTGCCGAGCCAGTCGATGAGGTCCTTGAGCTCGATGATGTTGCCGGCCCGCTTCGAGAGCTTGGCGCCGTTGACGGACACCAGCTGGCCGATGAGGATCTCGATGCTCTGTTCGGGGTCGTCACCCGCACACGCCGCAATGGCCTTGAGGCGGTTGACGTAGCCGTGGTGGTCAGCGCCGAGAAGGTAGATCTTCTCCGGGAAGCCGCGGTCCTTCTTGGAGAGGTAGTAGGCGGCATCGGCCGCAAAGTAGGTCGGTTCTCCGTTCGCCCGGATGAGCACGCGGTCCTTGTCGTCCCCGAAATCGGTTGTGCGCAGCCAGACGGCGCCCTCGTCGTCGTACACATGGCCCTGCTCGCGAAGGCGAGCCACGGCCGATTCGATGGCCCCCGAGTCGTGCAGCCCTTCCTTCTCGGAGAAGTACACGTCGAAGGAGACGCCGAATGCGGCCAGCGTGTCCTTGATGTCGCGCATCTGCGCCTCGTAGGCAGCGTGGCGGACGATCGGCAGGGCGGCGTCGTCCGTCAGCTCGCGCACATCCGGATGGGTGGCAAGGACATCGTGGCCGAGGTCCACGATGTACTGGCCCGGGTACCCGCCCTCGGGAACATCGCGACCATGCAGGCGCGCGAGGACGGAATTCGCGAAGACATTCATCTGGTTGCCGGCGTCGTTGATGTAGTACTCCGCCGAGACCTCGGCGCCCGAGGCGCGGAGTACGCGTGCGATCGAGTCCCCGAGCGCGGCCCAACGCGTGTGGCCGATATGGAGGGGGCCGGTCGGGTTCGCGGAGACGAACTCCATGTTGACCACGTGGCCGCCCAGCGCATTATTGCGGCCGTAGACGGGACCGGCCTCGACGATGATCTTCGCAAGCGCACCTGCGGCGGCGGCGTCGAGCGTGATGTTGAGGAACCCGGGCCCTGCAACCTCGACGCTCTTCACGCCGTTGAACGACGAGAGGCGCCCCGCCAGGACTTCGGCGAGCGCCCGCGGGTTCATGCCGGCCTTCTTGGCGAGCTGGAGGGCGATGTTCGTGGCCCAGTCGCCGTGCTCCCGGTTCTTGGGTCGCTCCACACGAACTTCCTCCGGCGCGTCGACGGCGAGTTCGCCGGCACGGACGGCGTCCGCAAGGCAGGCGGAGATGGCGGAGGAGAGTTCTTCGGGAGTCACGGACCTAGATTACCGGCGGCGCCCCGCCGCCCTGAAACTGCACGGCCTCCACGACCCCCGGGTCATCGTCAATGTAGCGCGGGCGGCACACAACCCAACCTGCGACAGCCAACACCGCAAGGGTCACGCCGAGGAAGGCAAAGGTAGCCGTCCAGCCGCCCGTTGCATCGTGCAGGAGGCCCGCGAGGAGCGGTCCGACGCAAGCGAGCAGGTACCCCACGCCTTGCGCGAAGCCCGAGACCGCGCCGGAGGCCCTGTGCGACTGGGTCCGAAGGTTGATCAGGACGAGGGAGAGGGGGAACGTAGCAGGGCCGAGTCCTGCGAGAAGCGACCACAGCCAGGTCGTCTTGGCGGGAGTGAGCCAGAGGCCGAGGTAGCCGCATACGAAGCACACGAGCCCGAAGACCACGATCGGATACGGATTGCGCATCCGACCCGCGAGGAGCGGGACGATGAGGCTCAACGGGAGTCCTATGCCCGAGAAGATGGCGAGCTGAAGACCAGCATCGCCCGTGCTCAGCCCCGCACCGGAGGCGATTTCGGGGAGCCAGGCGAACAGCGTGTACGTGTTGAGCGACGTGATCCCGAACAGGAGCGAAAGAGCCCAGGCGGCCGGCGAACGCCAGGGGCGGACGACCGTGCGGGGATGGACTGTCGAGGCCCTGCGGACAGCCGCGCCCTCCTCTCCTCGCCGAGGCCACACGGTCAGCCACGGGATCACCGCGACGATGTTCACGAGTGCCCACCAGCCGACAGACACACGCCATCCTTCGGCGTCCGCCACGGGCACGGCGAGCAGCGGCGGAATGGTGGTCCCGAGGCTGATGAGCGTCACGTAGAGGGCGGTCATGAGACCAATGCGACGCGGAAAGTACTTCTTGACCATGGGAGGCAGGACGACATTGCCCGCTCCCATACCCGCGAGAGCGACTGCAGAGCCCGCGAGGAAGAGTCCGGTCTCCGGGGCCAGAGCCCGCACCATCTCACCGAGGGCTGCCGCTCCCATCGCCATCACCGCCAGCGCCTCCACGCTCCACCTGCGCATCAGGAGAGGCGTGACGAGCCCCGCGATCCCAAAGAGCGCTGTGGGAAGCATCCCGAGGACGCCGACGAGCCACGTGGGGAGGAAGAGGTCATGGGAGACGGCCCCTGTCAGCGGGGGAACACTCGTGACGGCGGTGCGCAGCGTGAACGCGACGATGAGGATCCCGCCGGCGGTGATGATGCGGCCACGACCGCGGGACCCTCGGCTTCTCGCGTCATCCGCCTGATTCGCGCGTGTCCCCGGTTCGCTCACCCCACGACGTTACAGCAGTGGCGGGGAAGCGTGATCCACCGCATTACTCAGCGTTCCAACGGCACCCTCATAGCCTGCACACAGACGGGACGGGCGTGAACCGCCTGTACCGGGGCTACGTTTAATGGGGAGATTTCCCCTCCCCCCTCCGTCTCCAGGAAGCACGTCCATGCCAGCCTCCCCCACGCACGCAGCCCATCCCTCGCTCTTCCCGGCGCGGAAGGCCGTCCTGACCACTCTGGCAGGCGCGTCCCTCGTCGGGGCAGTAGCCGGGTGCGCTCCCTCGGGCGCAGCTGCGGCTCCTGACTCGACGACGAGCCCTGCGGCGTGCGCGAGCCAGCCGACTGCTGCATCCACGAACCCGACCAGCACGGCGGGTGCGCAGCCTTACCATGACGGGACGTTCTGCGCCGATGGCCACTACGTCTCCCCCAACGGGCCCGAGACAATCGGGGTCGCCCTCACCCTCAAGTCGGGCGTCGTGACGAACGTGCAGATCACTGAACATCCGACGAGCGCCAACACCCGCCTGTACCAGAGGCACTTCGCGTCGGGCATCAAGGACGTGGTCGTCGGGAAGAAGCTCGACAGCCTCAACGTCGGCGTTGTCTCGGGCTCTTCGCTCACAGGTCAGGGGTTCAACGACGCGGTCACGGCCATCAAGCGCGAGGCTTCCTAGGAAATCGGCGTGGAGACGTTTGCATTCGACGCGCTCGGGACTCGATTCGAGGTGCGCACCAAGAGCCAGCTCGACGACGGAATCCGCCAAGAGCTGTTGAGGGAGACTCAGCGCTTCGACTGGGTCTGGTCACGCTTCCGCCCGGACTCGCTCATAGCCCAAATGCGGGCAAACGGCGGCCGGTGGGACATGCCGGCCGAGAGCGAAGGCCTGGCCAACCTGTACGCCCGTCTCTACAGGGTCACCCACGGTGCGATCAACCCCTGGATCGGCTCGAGCCTCGAGCGCCTCGGCTACGGTCCCCACTACGAACTCGTGCCGACGGGGCCGCCTGAGCCAGCCCCTCTGTGGGACGATGACCACGTTTGGGAAGGCGCCGCCGTCGTCCTCGCCCACCCCTCCGTCCTTGACATCGGGGCCGCAGGAAAGGGGCTCCTCGTCGACCGTCTGGGCGGGATCCTCGACGGCGCGGGCCACGACGCCTATGTGGTTGACGGAAGCGGCGACATCCTGCATTCCGGGGCAGATCCGATCCGGGCCGCGCTCGAGCACCCTTACGACCCCGAGGAGGCGATCGGAATCGTGGAGCTCGCCCAAGGGGCCCTGTGCGCGTCGGCGGGGAACCGTCGGGCGTGGGGAGACGGCTTCCACCACCTGCTCGACGCGCGCACCGGTGCCCCGGTGCGCTCCGTCGTCGCTACATGGGCGATGGCTGACGACGCCATGACCGCAGACGCCCTTGCCACGGCGCTCTTCGTCGCGCCGGGTCCAGTGCTCGCCTCAGAGTTCGCGGAGGCGGATCCTGAGTGGCTCCAGGTCTATTCCGACGGTCATGCCGAGGGCAGCGAGCTCTTCCTCGAGGGCCTTTTCTCGTGACACCCACAGTTTCGGCCCCCAACGCCGTCAGGCTGCGCCTCGTCACCGCGCTCGGCCGGCTACCTATGTACCGTCTCGTGGTTCTGGTGCTGGCCGTGATCGCGGCCTACAGCGTGATACTCGGCGCCCTCGGCTGGCTGCCCTTCAGTGGCCCAGCCATGCTCGCTTCCCTCGTCGTCTGTCTCGCCGCGTCCTATGGAGTCAACCGGGTGGCCGCGGCGGCGGCTCACGTGGCACCACAGGCGGACTCGGCGCTCATCACCGGCCTGCTGCTCTACTTCCTGTTCTGGCCGAGCCTCGCGCCTCTCGATCTCGCCGTCACCGCGCTCGCCTGCACCGCAGCGACCCTGTCCAAGTACCTCCTGGCCCTGCGCGGCCGTCACGC
This sequence comes from Sinomonas terrae, assembly GCF_022539255.1. Lineage (NCBI taxonomy): Bacteria > Bacillati > Actinomycetota > Actinomycetes > Micrococcales > Micrococcaceae > Sinomonas > Sinomonas terrae. The sequence continues at coordinate 1,506,831 of NZ_JAKZBV010000001.1, read as the reverse complement.
GTTCAATCCCGCTGCTTTGGGTGCCTTCGTCGTCGGACTCACGGGATGGGGTGCGGCCACTTGGTGGGTCGGGACGCCGGCCATGCTGTGGCTCGTTCTGCCGGGAGCCCTCCTCGTGCTCTATCGCGTGCAGCGCCTCGCCATGGCAGGTCTCTTCGCCGTCGTCGCTCTTGCGGTCGCCACCGCCGTCGTCGCCCAAGTCGGCGTGAGCCCGCTCTCGTCCCTCTGGCAGGCCCTCGCTCAGGGGCCCCTCGTGTTCTTCGCAGGCTTCATGCTCTCGGAGCCGCTCACAATGCCCGGCCGACGCCCCTACCAGTTCGGCTACTCCGCGATCATCGGCCTTGCCTACGCGCTGCCGTTTGCTCTTGGCCCCGTCTCTGCTTCGCCCGAACTGGCACTCCTCATCGGCAATCTCCTGGCCTTCGCGCTCGGGCTGACCCGAGGCGCGAGCCTCCGCTTCGTGGAAAGGCGCACGCTCACACCCAGCTCCTACGAGTTCGTGTTCCTGCCGTCCCGGCGGGTGCGCTTCGTGCCCGGCCAGTACGCCGAGCTATCCCTTCACGGCGGGGGCGTGACCGGAGCCGGAAGCCGGAGGACCTTCAGCTTCACGAGTGCGCCTTCCTCGGACGTCGTCGCTTTCGGCGTGAGCACCGCGCCGCCGGTGTCGCACTCCAAGCGTTCGCTCATGGACTTGGTCCCCGGCCAACGGGTGTACCTGGCCGCGGTGGGCGGCGACTTCGTGCTCCCCCGCGACGTGGATGAGAAGCTTCTGCTCATCGCCGGTGGCATCGGAATCACACCGTTCGCCTCGATGCTGAGGGCGGCGCGGAACTCGGGCGAGGCACGCGATGTCGCGCTCCTCGCCTCGGTGCCCAACCCCACGGAGCTCGCCTTCGCGGACGTCCTGCGCGCGTCCGGCGCGCGGGTCGTCGTCCGGATGTCCGACGGCGGAGCTCCCGCGGACTTTGCGGAGGACGCCGGCTCCGCGCCGTTCACAGCCGCGAGGCTCCGGGAGCTGGTCCCCGACATCGATTCGCGCACGGCGTATGTCTCCGGCCCGCCGTCGTTCGTCGGAGCCGTGGCGCGGGAGGTGCGGGAGGCAGGGGCTCGGCACGTCCGCCGGGACGCCTTCTCGGGCTACTGACCGGCAGGCCAACGGCGTAGGCTGGCGAGCGGATACCCCTTCTGGAAGGAGTGAGCATGGACCAGGACATCCAGAACCGCATCAAGGAGCTCATCGACGAAGAGCACAGCCTGCGCTCGGCTCTCGGAGACGGCAAGATCTCCGAGGACGAGGAGCACCAGCGGCTGACCTCGGTCGAAGCACAGCTCGACCAGTGCTGGGACCTGCTGCGGCAGCGCCGCGCCAAGCGTCAGTACGGCGAGAATCCGAAAGAGGCGGCTCCTCGGTCCGCGGACGTCGTCGAGAACTACCTCGAATAGACTCACCGCCGGGCTTTCCGCGGCTCCCTGGCGGCGTGGCGGGTTGCGTTCCCGCCGGTTTGCGTGGCCGGGGTCAGCACCTGATAAGCTCGATGAGTCCCCACGGACGGGCCCTCGTAGCTCAGGGGATAGAGCGTCTGCCTCCGGAGCAGAAGGCCGTAGGTTCGAATCCTATCGAGGGCACCACGAAAGGGCCCCGCCGACTTGGTCGGCGGGGCCCTTTTTGGCTTGTCGGTCGGCGAGGCGCAGCTCACTCCTCTTGCCGTGGTTGGCGGTCTGGCTTTCAGGACCCGCCTTCTGATTTCCGGGATTCGCGTTCTGATCCCCATCCCGGTGGCAGTCTTCGGTCGAGAGCGGCGGCAGCGAAGATCAGGGCGAGCAGAATCACGATGATGCAGCCCAGGTAGACAAGTTGGCCAGGGAGGCCGAAGGAAGCACCCGTCAAGAGCCTGATGGCGAGGGGGCCGCCCAGGGCGAGGATGCCGAAATACGCCGCGAGGTTTCCGAGGATCTTCCCGGGTGACTGATGCTTCGAGCGCGGGACCTGCTCGGCGAAGAGACGGGGCAGGAAGCTTTCGCCTTGCTCCGCCGACATCTCGTCTGCCTTCGCGAGCAAGGCCGGAAGCGCGGACTCCTCAACGCCTCGCTTCCGCAGCGCCGACGCCAGTTCTTTCGCTTGAGTTCTCTCCATAACGTCCTCTCGTCATGACCCTCAAGGCTCACTCGCTGGGCCCGAGGTGGCTCACTCTGACTCGGCGCAACCACATTGCCTCGCCAATTTCCTCGGCAGTACGGCGACCCGAAATTTTGGACCAACCGCTCGCTCGCCGCCGCGACAGTGTTCGAATCCCATAGCGGCAACCTCGCCGCAAGATTGGTGGATTTCCCAGAGCCATGGGCCCAATATAGCCGGAACCGAATTCGGCCATAGGACTTGGAAATGTTTGCACATCGAGCTTCATTCAGCGATCCAGTCCACTCAAAAGCTCCTGTTGATGCACGCTGTCGCATTCCCCATTCGTCTGGGCTGCCCCAAGTAATCGTTTCGCCCATAGCGCGAGTATGTCAAATTCAGCTTGTCGGAAATACAAGTATTTGATCGGGACCAACGGCTCTAAACAGAAGGCGCGCAAGGCGGCACGCTAAGAAGTGCAAGGCCGTTGCGACCCCAATGAGGGGATCGAGCCCACAAGGACCCACCTCGTAAAAAACAAGGATGAGAGGACCCATGCCACGCACATCAGTCGTCACCGGCGCCGCCTCCGGCATCGGAAAGGCAACCAAGGAGCTACTGGAACAACGCGGGCAACGGGCACACTCATCTACGCCTCCACCAAACTCGGCCTCTCGCGATGGGTGCGCCGTGAGGCTGCGAATCAACGGTGGGCCGGTTCTGGGATCCCCCTCAATGCCGTCGCTCCCGGCATCATCGCCACCCCCATGACAGCGGATCTCATCTCGACGGAGCAGGGACGCGAGGTCCTACTACAGAATGTCCCGATGCCCCTCAACGGCATCGCCGATCCCATCGTCGTCGCCCGACTGCTGGCATGGCTCGGCAGCGAGGAGAACACGCACGTGTGCGGGCAGATCATCTACGTCGACGGCGGAAGCGACGTCGTGCTGCGAGGCGATGCGGTCTGGTGAATCAGCCTCGCGCCGCTCGAACGGGCGGCAGAACAGAGGCCTAGGGATTTGGAGGGGCCAACTAGACTGGATCAGCCATGGCCTTGACGATTACGTACCCCAGCGCTCTGCCGGTCTCAGAACGGCGCGACGAGCTCATGGAGGCGATCGCCGCCAATCAGGTCACGATCATCGCGGGCGAGACTGGTTCCGGCAAGACGACCCAGATTCCGAAGATGTGCCTCGAGCTCGGCCTCGCCGAGAAGGGATTGATCGGCCACACCCAGCCGAGGCGCCTCGCGGCCCGCACGGTTGCCGAGCGGATCGCGGAAGAACTGGGAGTGGAGCTCGGCCAGGAGGTCGGGTTCCAGGTCCGATTCACGGGCGAAGTCGGGCCGGAGACGAAGGTCAAGCTCATGACCGACGGCATCCTGCTCGCCGAGATCCAGCGGGACCGCCTCCTCCGGCGCTACTCGACGATCATCATCGACGAGGCGCATGAACGCAGCCTCAACATCGACTTCATCCTCGGCTACCTCAAGCGCGTCCTCCCCCAGCGGCCAGACCTCAAGGTCATCATCACGTCGGCGACGATCGATCCCGAGAGGTTCGCCCGGCACTTCGCGCGCGAACTGCCCGGCGGAACGACTGAACCGGCTCCGGTGCTCGAGGTCTCAGGCCGCACCTACCCGGTCGAGATCCGCTACCGCCCGCTCGTCGCCGAGGCATCGGCCGAAGGCACGGCGGACGACGACGAGACATCCGTCGCGCGGTCCGACGACGCGCTCGAGGACGATCGGGACCCCCTCGACGCGGTATGCGACGCGGTCGAAGAACTCTCGCGCGAAGATCCGGGCGACATCCTCATCTTCTTTTCGGGTGAGCGCGAGATCCGCGACGCCGCCGATGCCCTCGGCTCTCGCCTCCAGTCGAACCGTCGTCTCGCCGGCGCCGAAATCCTCCCGCTCTACGCGCGGCTGTCGCTCGCGGAACAGCACCGCGTCTTCGCGCCCGGCGGACGGCGGCGCATCGTCCTCGCGACAAACGTAGCCGAGACCTCGCTCACCGTCCCGGGCATCAAGTACGTCATCGACACGGGCACAGCCCGCATCTCTCGTTACTCACACCGCACGAAGGTGCAGAGGCTGCCGATCGAACGGGTCTCGCAGGCTTCCGCGAACCAGCGCGCGGGCCGCTGCGGCCGCGTCTCAGAGGGCATCTGCATCCGCCTCTACTCGGAAGAGGACTACCTTTCCAGGCCGGAATTCACAGATCCGGAGATCTTGAGGACCAACCTCGCGGCCGTCATCCTCCAGATGACGGCGATGGGCATCGCTCGCGGCCCGAAGGATGTCGAGGCCTTCCCGTTCGTCGAACCGCCCGAGAGCCGGGCAATCAACGACGGCGTCCTGCTCCTCCGCGAGCTCGGCGCCCTGGCGGAGCCGGGAGCGCAACCGGAGCAGCGCGGCAAGGGGCGCAACAACGGTCGTGCCCGCGGCAAGGAGGACGGCCGCCCAGGCGGACTGACCGCCGTCGGACACCAACTCGCTCAGCTCCCGGTCGATCCCCGGCTCGGACGCATGATCGTGGAGGCGTCGAAGCGCGGCTGCGCCCGGGAGGTCATGGTGCTTGCGGCTGCGCTCACGATTCAGGATCCCCGCGAGCGCCCCGCGGAGAAGCGACAGCAGGCCGACGAGAAGCACGCACGCTTCAGGGACGAGAACTCGGACTTCTCGGCCTACCTCAACCTCTGGAACTACCTTCAGGAGAAGCAGCGGGAACTCTCCTCGTCGGCCTTCCGGCGCCTCTGCAAGGCAGAGTTCATCAACTATCTGCGGGTCCGAGAGTGGCAGGAGCTGTTCCAGCAGCTCCGCCAGATCGGGCGCCCGCTTGGCATCAGTCTGGGGCAGGGCCGGGAGACGGATCCCGTGGGCAACCACGATGGGGTCCACATCTCGCTCCTCGCGGGTCTCCTGAGCCACATCGGTCTCCTCGACGAGCGCAAGCGCGAGTATGCGGGCGCCCGCGGGACGCGCTTCGCCATCTTCCCGGGATCGGCGCTGTTCAAGAAGAGCCCCGCGTATGTCATGGCTGCGGAGCTCGTCGAGACGAGCCGTCTCTGGGCACGGACGGCCGCGAAGATCGATCCCGAATGGGCAGAGCTCGTGGCCCCGCACCTCGTCAAGCGCTCGTACTCGGAACCGCACTGGTCGAAGCGCATGGGCTCGGTCATGGCGTACGAGAAGGTCACTCTCTACGGCGTCCCCGTCGTGCCGCAGCGCCGCGTCAACTACGGGCGCATCGACGCTGCGCTCGCCCGCGAGCTGTTCATCCGCCACGCGCTCGTCGAGGGTGACTGGCGCACGCACCACGCGTTCTTCCGCCGCAACCGTGAGCTGCTCGAAGAGGTCGACGAGCTTGAGACGCGCGTCCGCCGGCGGGGCCTGCGCGTGGATGACGAGACCCTCTTCGACTTCTATGACGAGCGGCTTCCCGCGACCGTGGTCTCCGAGCGTCATTTCGACGCGTGGTGGAAGAAGGCCAAACAAGACGACCCCCACCTCCTCGACTTCGACCGGGCCTTGCTCCTGAGCGAACGCGCCGAGGACGTCGACGATGCCGCCTACCCCAAGGTCTGGCGGCAGGGTTCGTTCGAGCTGCCGCTGAGCTACGAATTCCAGCCTCTCGCCCCCGGTGGGACACCCGATCCGAACGACGGGGTGACGGCCGAGGTGCCGGTCCTGTTCCTCAATCAGCTCGACCCCGAACCGTTCCGGTGGCAGATCCCAGGGCAGCGTGCAGAGCTCGTTGCGGCGCTCATCAAGTCGCTTCCCAAGCAGGTGCGCAAGAACTTCGTCCCGGCGCCAGACGTCGCCCGGCAGGCGGTAGCCATCCTCGACGCGGACTTCGATCCCCAACGGGACGACCTCGAGCCGTCGCTCGAACTCGCCCTCCGCCGCGTCAAGGGCCAGATCATTCCCCCGGGTTCGTGGAACTGGGACGTTGTCCCTCCCCACCTCAAGATGTCGTTCAGCGTTGTAGACCCGCGGGGAAAGGTGCTCGGATCCGGCAAGGACCTCGTCGCCCTCCAGGAACAGCTCGCGCCTGCCATCAGGCGGGCCATCGCAGAATCGCTCGGGGCGACGCCCAGCTCAGCCCGCCGCACGAAGAGGGGCGAGGAGGGACCGGAGACGAAAGACGGAAGGCGCACCTCGTCGTCGTCCGGCCAAGCTGTCAGCTCACCGCAAGGGACGACGACGGCGGCCGGGGACGGCGCGGCCGTCTCCGGACGCTCGCAGCTGGCTGAGCGCACGGGGCTGACCGAATGGAGTGTCGGGACCATCCCGCGCACGGCAAGTACCGTCGTCGCCGGGCATACCGTGACCGGCTACCCCGCCCTGATGGACGAAGGCCGCGGCACCAAGGGACAGCCGAAGGCGCGTGGGAGCGTGGCGCTGCGGGTCTTCCAGAGCGAGGATGACCAGCTCCTGGCCCATCGCGGTGGCGTCATCCGTCTCCTCGCCCTGCGCGTGCCGCCGCCCGACAGGTACGTCCTCGAGCACCTCAACAACCGCGAGAAGCTCACGTTCAGCCAGAATCCGCACGGCAGCGTCGCGGACCTCATCGCAGACTGCGTCCTCGCGGCGATCGATCGGCTCGTGCCAGCTGCGCTCCCTTGGGACCGTGCGGCGTTCGACGCGCTCTACGACCACGTACGAGCCGAGCTCATCGATACGGTCTTCGCCGTGACCGCGATCGTCGAGGAGATCCTCGCCTCGGCCAACCGCATCGCAAAGCAGCTCAAGGGGACCACGAGCCTGGCCCTCGTGAGCGGGCTCAACGACGTCAAGGCTCAACTCGAGCAGCTCGTCTATCCCGGCTTCGTCGCGCGGACGGGCTACGCCCAGCTCATGCATCTCCCCCGCTACCTTCGGGCCATCGAACGGCGGCTCGAGAAGATGCCGGCCAACGTACAGCGAGACGCCGTGGCGATGGCGACCGTGCAGTCCCTCGAAGATGACTACGACGACGCAGTGGCCGCACTCGCTCCCACTGGCCGGAACCGTGCCAAGCTCGAAAGGGTGCGCTGGATGATCGAGGAGCTCAGGGTGAGCCTCTTCGCCGTCGAATTGGGGACCGCGGGGAAAGTCTCCGAGAAGCGCGTGCGGCAGGCACTCAACGAGGCACTCGCGCCGGCGTAGAGACCCCGCGCGAGCCGGACGCTAGGACTCCGGCACGAACTCGCCGTGGCCCCGATCGCGGAGGGCCTGCCGCAGCTTCTCCGCCGCTGCGTCCATAGCCGCGGGGTCCGGATCGTGCTGAGCCCGCTGGAAATTGAACTCGGCCTCGGAGGTTGCCGGCCAGACGTGAACGTGGAGGTGATGGACCTCGAAGCCGGCGATGATCATGCCCGCCCGCTCGACGTCAAAGGACTCGACCTGCGCCTGCCCGATCTGCTGGGCGACGGACATGACCTTGCTGAGGAGCTCAGGCGAGGCGTCTGTCCAGCGGTCCACCTCCTCCCGCGGCACGACGAGCGTGTGCCCGTCCGCGAGGGGGGCGATCGTCAGGAACGCGACGACGTCGTCGTCCTTCCAGACGAAGCGCCCTGGGATCTCGCCGTCGATGATCTTCGTGAAAATCGTAGTCATTCCTCACCCTCCTCGGCCTGAGCCGAACCTGCCCCGGTGCTCGCCAGCGTCGTGGCATCGAGGACGAACCGGTATTTGACGTCGCCTGCGACCATGCGGTCGTAAGCCTCGTTGAGCTCGTCCGCAGCGACGAGCTCGATGTCTGCTGCCACCCCGTGCTCGGCGCAGAATTCCAGCATCTCCTGCGTCTCCGCGATCCCGCCGATCAGGGAGCCGGCGTACGAGAGGCGGCGCCGGATGAGCAGCCCCGGATCGACGGGCGCCATCGTCCCCGACGGGAGACTGAGCTGGAAGAGGGCGCCGTCGAGGCGAAGGGTGCGCAGGTAGGCGTTGACGTCGTGGGGAGCGGCGACCGTGTCGATGACCAGGTCGAGCGTGCGCCGGGCGGCCTCGAGCGCCGTCGGATCGGAGGTCACGACGACGTCATCCGCGCCGAGTTCGCGGGCGGCGTCGCCCTTCTCAGCAGAGCGTGTGAAGACGGTGACCTCCGCCCCCATGGCCTTGGCGAGTTTGACGGCCAGATGCCCCAGGCCTCCGAGCCCGACGACGCCGACCCGTTCGCCGGGCTCGACCCCGAAGTAGCGCAGGGGCGAATAAGTCGTGATGCCGGCGCAGAGCAGTGGCGCGGCGGCGGCCGGGTCGAGGGTCTCGGGAACGCGGAGCACGAACTTCTCAGTGACCACGATTCGCTGCGCGTAGCCGCCTTGGGTGGCCTCGCCGCCGTTGCGTGGGTCCGCGGAACCGTAGGTGAGGACGTTTCCGCGATCGCAGAACTGCTCGACCCCGTCGAGGCAGTTCTCGCACTCCCCGCACGAGTCGACCATGCAGCCAACCCCGACCCTGTCATCCACGGAGAAGGACCGGACTTCGTCACCGACCCGACGCACACGCCCGACGATCTCGTGTCCCGGAACGAGCGGCCAAGGACGTTCACCCCACTCGCCGCGTGTCGCGTGCACATCCGAATGGCATAGGCCGCAGAACTCGATGTCGATCTCGACATCGTCCGGTTTCAGCGCCCGGCGCTCGATCGTGAGCGGCACAAGGCCACTCTGAGCGGAGGTGGCACCATAGGCGGCAACTTCACTTCCTGTGCGGGGCGCAGGCGCTTCCCCAGCGGGAGCGGACGACGGCGACTCGCTCCCTTGGTCGGTCAGCGTGCGCCGCACCTTGTCCGCACCGGGCATGACAGGGCGTCCTGGAGTCATGATCAAGACGCTATCTCAGGCTGCGGACCCGTCGCGATGGGGCGGGAAGGATCGCGTGACCACTGCGAGAACGATCCCGGGTAGAGGGCCGCGTCGATTCCAGCTATGGCGAGCGCCGCGACGTCGTGCGCTGCGGTGACGCCGGAACCGCAGTAGACCGCGACGGCCCGGCCTGGCTCGGCTCCGAGCTCGGCATAGCGGCGCCTGAGCTCGTCGGGCGTCAGGAACCTTCCGTCCTCAGCGAGATTGCGCGAGGTCGGCGCGCTGACGGCGCCAGGGATGTGGCCGGCACGCGGATCGACCGGCTCGACTTCGCCGCGGTACCTTTCGGGCGCCCGGGCATCAAGGAGGACACCCTTGAAAGAGGCTGCTTCGTCGACGTCGATCGTGGGCATCCGATGGCTGTCCAAGTGGACGGTGCCCGGCATCGCCGGCGTCTCGATGCCCTCGTCCAACGGGAGGCCAGCGGCGCTCCACGCGCCGAGACCACCGTCCAAGAGAAAGACGTTCTCGAATCCCGCGTCGCGCAGGAGCCACCACGCCCGGGCTGCAGCGTGCCCAGCCGAGTCGTCGTACGCGACGACGGTATCGCCGTCGTCGATGCCCCACCGCCTCGCCGCGGCCTCGAATCCTTCCGGCGTCGGCAGAGGATGGCGGCCCCCGGCCGCCTCCTCGGGGCTGCCCGGATCAACAGGAACGGCAAGCTCCCGTTCGAGGTCCACGAAGACCGCGCCGGGAAGATGGCCGCCAGCATACGCGTCGCGCCCTGGTGGGCCTGCGAGGGACCAGCGGACATCGAGCATGACGGTCCGGTCTCCCTCGTCGAGGCGCCGCTTGAGCTCATCGACGCTGATGAGGACCTGCTGTTGAATATCCATCGTCTTCACCCTAACCGCGAACGAGTGATCTGGGAGCCAGTCCCTCAGATCTCAACCGACTCCCCCGGCTCGAGGTGGCGGTACTCCGTGCCGTAGAGTCCGCCGATCCGCTGCGCGTGCCCCTCGACAATGCCCGTGCCCAGCTCGTTGATGAGCGCGTTGTGGATGGGGAAGGCACGCTGCGCACGCACGGCGATGATGAAGTCGATGACCTCTTGGATCTTGTTCCACGGAGCGTGCACCGGCACCAGCACCGTTCCGACCTCGAGGCCGTTCGGAACGGTGAAGGAGTCTCCGGGATGGAACACCTCCCCGTCGATGACGTACCCGATGTTGGCCACCACAGGAACCAGCGGGTGGATGAGGGCATGCTGGCTGCCGAATGTCTGCACCCGGAAACCCGCCGCCTCGAACTCCTGGCCCGGCTCCGCCGTGTGCACGCGATCGGCCGCGGACGGAGCGGCTTCGCGCAGCTGATCGGCCACCTTCGCCGGCGCCCAGGCCGAGAGCGAGGCATTCCCCTCGAACGCTGCCTTGACGCGGTCAACGTCCAGGTGGTCGGCGTGCTCATGGGTCACGAGGAGCGCCTCCGCACCCTCAAGCGCCTGCTCGACCTCAGAGAAGCTGCCGGGGTCGATCACGAGAGCGCGCCCATCCTTGTCGAACCGGACGCAAGCGTGGGTGTACTTGGTGAGCTTCATCCGGCCAGTCTAGGCAGGCTTGCTAGGCTGGAATACCTGTGGGGGCGAGGCACGTTTGCCACCCCAGGACTAATCGGGCGGGAATTCCCCTCCCGCGGAAGAGAGGGTGCTGTGGCCGAGACGACGGCGTCGGGCCGGGCCCGCGCGGCAGGCGGGCGCGAGCAGCGCGTCACGAAGCAGAAGGTCGCTGTGAGCAGTGCCCTCGACGAGCTCGCAGACTTCGTCTCCACCCAGGAGCTGCACCGCATCCTGCAGGATCGAGGCGCTTCGATCTCGCTCGCCACGACCTACCGAATCGTCCAGTCGATGGCTGAGGACGGGCTGCTCGATGTCCTCCGAGCAGACGACGGCGAAGCCCGCTACCGTCGTTGCGAGGCCCACGGCCATCACCATCACCTGGTGTGCCGCCGCTGCGGAAAGGCAGTCGAGATCGAGGCGCCGGCAGTCGAGGCCTGGGCGAGCCGCATCGCAGCAGAGAACGGCTACACGGCTGTCGAACACACAGTCGAGATCTTCGGACTCTGCCCGGAGTGCTCTGCCGCCGTGGCTGCCGAACTGGCCGAAACGGCAGACGCAGCCGACGCCTGAGGACGGAAGTGCGCTTCTAGGCGCTCCTCGGGCCCTGCCTGCCTTCACACCCCGGATTTTGCCACGGGCGCATGCTCGCGCCGTTCCGCCTCGACCATCCTTCCGGAGTTTCCCCGTCTGACTCTCAAGAGGCCGAGTCCCGCGCACACAAGATAGATGAGGAACGAGAGCGTTGTGATGTAGGGGCTGATGGGGATGCGGCCGCCCAGCGAGAGGAGAATGCCGCCGACAGTGGCGATCTCGGCGAACGCGACGCTCAGGAACACCGCGAGGGCTGGGGACGAGGTCGCCTTCTGCGCGGCGGCCGCAGGTGTGATGAGCAGGGCGAGAACCAGAAGTGCGCCGACCACCTGGATTGAGAGCGCAACGCTGACCCCCAGCAGGAACATGAACAGGATCCCGAGGAACCGCACCGGGACCCCCCGCGCGCGCGCCATCTCGGGATCGACGCTCGAGAACGAGAGGGGCCGCCACACGAGCAGGAGCACGACGATCACGACCATCGCAGCGATCGCCAGCACTTGGAGCTGGACGGTGTCCACGGCGACGATCTGACCTGTCAGGAGCCCGAACTTATTGGCAGAGCGCCCCTGATAGAGGGAGAGGAAGAGGATTCCGAGGCCGAGGCCGAATGGCATCAGAACGCCGATGATCGAGTTCTTCGCCCGCGCACGGCCCCCCATGAATCCGATGGTGAGTGCCGCGAGCACCGAGCCCACGAGCGAGCCTGCTACGACGTCGGTGCCCGCGAGCAGGGCGAACGAGGCCCCGGCGAATGAGAGCTCCGAGACGCCGTGGACGGCGAACGCGAGGTCGCGCCGCACGACGAAGGTCCCAACGAGTCCGCCGAGCAGGCCGAGGATGGCCCCAGCCCACACCGAGTCCTGGACGAGTTGAAGGAGCTGACCATAGTTGTCGAACGAGAAGATCGAGTTCCAGATGTCTGAGAGGCTCATCTCTCGGCCCCCTCCTTCTCCTCGGCCGACTCATCCTCGGACGGAAGCGCGTGTCCGTGGTGGAGATGGGTCGTCGCGTCCGGGAGGCCGACGACGACGATCCGCCCGTGAATGCGTGAAACCTCGACTCGGCTTCCATAGAGCTCCGAGAGGATCTCGGTCCGCATGACCTCCTCCGGCGAACCGACGCGAAACTGGCCCTCGGCGAGATAGAGGACGCGGTCGACGTAGTCGAGGATCGGATTGATCTCATGCGTCACGAAGACGACCGCAGCGCCGGTCTCGGCCCGCTGCCGATCGATGAGGGCACTCACGCCCTGCTGGTGGTTGAGGTCAAGTGCGAGGAGTGGCTCGTCGCACAGGAGCACTCTGGGGCTCCCTGCAATCGCCTGGGCAACGCGAAGCCTCTGCAGTTCACCGCCTGAAAGCTGTCCGACAGGGACTTTGGCGTAGGAGCTCGCGCCCACCCGTCCTAGCAATTCGTCCACAGCCGACTCGACCTTCCGGCGCCGCACTCGGATGCCCCACTGATGGCCATCGACTCCGAGAGCCACGAGGTCCCGTGCGCGCAGGGGCACATCAGTGGGGAACCCCTTCTGCTGAGGGACGTAGCCGACGTCTCGGCCCCTCGTGCCAGCAGCATGCCCGGCCACATTCGCGCTGCCGGACGTGAGCGGGAGCAGCCCGAGGAGCACCTTGAGGAAGCTCGTCTTGCCGCTGCCGTTCGGGCCGAGGACGGCGAAAAACTCGCCGGGCTTGATGTCGAGGTCAAGTCCGCTCCACAGTGTGCGCGTCCCGAACGCGAGAGAGGCTCCACGGAGCACGACGGCGGCCGCCTCTTCACGCTCCCCGGGTACGGTCGCGCGTGGGCCAGCCTGACCGCCGTCGTTCGTCACGATTGTCAAGTCTAGGCCAGCCCTTTCACGAGCGGGCGGCCCCGAGCGCTGTTGCGATTTCGTCCGCGTTCTGGGCCATCCAGGTGATGTAGTCGCTTCCCTCCGGCATCGTCTCGAGGAAGTCCGCGACCGGGACCTTCGCGTCCTGGGAGAACTTCTTGAGGGCCTCCGTCTGCGGGCTCTCTGTCTGAGGGTTGAAGGCGAGCAGCGCGACCCCGTGGCTCGACAGCAGGTCCTGCATCTCTTTGAGCGCGGCGGGCGGAACGTCGTTGCCAGCCTCGACCGCCGAGCTGAACGACTCTGGAGTCTTGTTCTCGAGGCCCGCTGCCTCGAGCATGTACAGCGGAACGGGCTCAGTCACCGCCACGCCCTCCCCGGAGTGCGCCGCCTTGATGGCCGCCAGCTTCGATGTGATTCCTCCCAGCTTGCTGTCCCACTGCGCGGCGCGTTGGGTGAAGGTCGGGGCGTCAGCAGGATCGAGCTTCCCCAACCGGTCTGCGATCGCCTGAGCCACCTTCTGCATGGCGTCTTGGCTGTACCAGATGTGCTCGTTGAACTCAGCACCTGCCGACGCGTCTGCGCCCGTCCGGAGCCCGGACGCGTCGACGGCGTTGAGGACGGAGTCACCCGTGAGCTTTGCGTCACCAGTGAGCCTTGTCATGAAGTCGTCGTAGCCGCCGCCGTTGACAATGGCGAGCTTTGCTTTGGAGACCGCGAGACGATCTTGAGTCGTCGCCTCGTACGAGTGCGGATCCTGACTGGCCTTCGAGATGATCGACGTGACGTTCACTTTGTCGCCGCCGATCGACTTGGCGATGTCGCCGTAGACGTTGGTCGACGCGACGACGTTGATCTGGCCCGTGCCCGACTGTGAGCTCCCGGAGCCACTGCCTGCCTGTGAACTGCAGGCCGCGAGCGCAAGGGTGCCTGCGACCGCGAGCGATGCCGTGAGCACCCGGCGCGCAGCGACGGTCGGCGAAGGAGGCCGCTGGGCAACGCGGCGAAACGAAAGACGCACGGGATTCCTCGGTTCAAGTCGAGCGGCTACTGGGTAGCGAGAGCGCTAATGCGAACTCATCGCAACAAGAACCACTGTAGCGGCTCTTGGGAACAATTCCCATTTAGCACTCCGGCTTCAGTGCCGCCGCTCCCCCTCGAACCGACGGGACCGTCCAGCCTGGGTCGCGTCCCGAATCTCGCCCACCAACTGCTCGATGACGTCCTCGAGGAAGAGCACGCCTCGCGTGCCTCCCTCCGGGCCGATTACGCGGGCCACGTGGAGTCCCGTCTTCTGCATCGCGGTGAGCGCATCCTCGATGTTCGTGTCCAAGCCCAGATTGGCCAAGGAGCGAACGCGGGCCTCACCGATCGGGCGCTCGCGCGCGGCGTCTGGGATGGCGAGGACGTCCTTGACGTGAAGGTAGCCCGCCAGCTCCCCCTCGTCGTCGACCATGGGGAAGCGCGAGAAGCCCGTCTTCGCGACCGCCTTCTCGAAGCCCGAGGGGCTGACCGACGTCGGAAGCGTCACGATCTGCTCGAGCGGCACCATGATCGAGGCGACCGTCTGGTCCGAGAACTCGAGTGCGCCCGAGAGCAGACCGGACTCGTCGTCCACGAGGCCGGACTTGGTCGAGACCTCGACGATCGACTGGACCTCCTCAAGGGTGAACGACGACGCCACCTCGTCCTTGGGCTGCACGCCCATGAGTCGCAGCACCCCGTTCGCGGACCAGTTGAGCGCGACGATGACGGGCCTGACGAGCCGCGAGATTCCGACGAGGATCGGCGCGAGCACGATGGCCGCGCGGTCTGCGATGGAGACCGAGATGTTCTTTGGCACCATCTCGCCGAAAGTCACGTGAAGGATCGTCACGAGCGCGAGCGCGACAATGAAGGCCGCGGTCTCCGCGGCTTCCGTCGGAATGCTGAGCGCTGAAAGAGGCACCCCCACCAAGTCGTGGATCGCAGGCTCTGCGACTTGAAGGAGGAGCAGCGAGCACACGGTGATGCCGAGCTGGGCGCACGCGAGCATGAGCGAGACGTGTTCCATTGCCCGGAGCGTCGTCGCCGCGCGCTTGGAACCAGCCTCGGCGATCGGTTCGATCTGGCTGCGGCGCGTCGACATGATCGCGAACTCTGCCGACACGAAGAACGCGTTGCCCAGCAGGAGCACGACAAGCCAGACGATCCCTCCCCAGTCGCCCATCACGCCTCAGCCCCTTCGGCCCCCGCAGAAACCTTCGGCGCCGGAACGAACCGGAGCCTGTCGACGCGGCGTCCGTCCATGCGAGTCACCTCGAGTGCCCCGCCGTCGACGTCGAGGCGGTCGCCCTGGACGGGCACGCGGCCGAGCGAGCGCATGACGAAGCCGCCCACGGTCTCGTAGGCCGGGTCGTCGTCGACGACCAGCCCCGGAACCTGCTCGGACACTTCGTCCGGACGCATGAGCCCTGGGAAGAACCAATCGCCGGCAGCACTTTGGAGCACGCCCGGCGCAAGGCGGTCGTGCTCGTCGGAGACCTCGCCCACGATCTCTTCGACCAAATCCTCGAGAGTGACGACGCCGGCAGTGCCCCCGTACTCGTCCAGGACGACGGCGAGCTGCAGGTTGCCAGCGCGAAGCTGGGAGATGAGAGCGTCGAGGTGGATCGTCTCTGGCACGCGGAGGACGTCGGTCATGATCGCGCCCGCCTCGAGCGACGCCCGGCGCTCGGCTGGCACGGCGACGGCCTTCTTAACATGTACGAGCCCGCGCACGTCGTCCGGCGAGTCGCCGATGACCGGGAAACGAGAGTGTCCGGTGGCGCGGGCGGCGTCGATGACGTCCTCCACCGAATCCGTGGCGTCGACGGTTGTGACGCGCATTCGAGGAGTCATGACGTCGGCAGCGGTGCGCTCGGAGAAGCTCAAGGTGCGCGAAACGAAGCGGGCCGTCCCTTCGTCGAGGGTGCCGAGCTCAGCAGAACGCCGCACGAGGGAGGCGAGCTCTGCTGGCGAGCGGGCCCCCGAGATCTCCTCCTGGGCCTCGATGCCCATTGCGTGGAGCACCTTGTTGGCAAAGCCATTGAGCACGATGATGGCGGGCTTGAACACCGCGGTGAAGATGAGCTGCGGCCGGGCGACGGCGCGTCCGACGCCCAGTGCGCGAGCGATAGCGAGGTTCTTCGGAACGAGCTCTCCGAGGAGCATCGAGCCGAGCGTCGCGATGATCATCGCAATGACGAGCGAGACCGCATTCGCAGCGGGGACCCCGAGACCCGCGAGCGGCGCTTCGAGCAGTTTGCCCACCGAGGGCTCCATGACGAAACCGGTGAGGAGGGTCGTGAGCGTGATGCCGAGCTGGCAGCTCGAGAGCTGGGTCGAAAGGCTCGTGATGCACTGCATGAGAGCCTTGGCCCCCGGCTCTCCTCGGTCGATGCTGCGTTGGACCGTCGAGTGGTCAAGCGCAACGAGTGAGAACTCGACGCAGACGAAGAACCCGGTGCCGAGGACGAGGACGATACCCGCGGCGAGGAGAAGCCACTCCATTCAGGCACCGACCACCTGGGAGAATGCCGAGAAGTGAAATTCGAAATTTCGACAATCCGTAGAAATTGTTCGAATTCCCCGCTGTGTAGATCTCTGTCTGGAACTCGGTGCAGAACTCTGGGAAGAACTGCCCTGGGAACTGCTCTCGGAACTACTTTGGGAACTACTCTGTGAACTGCTCTGTGAAAAACTACTCTTCGAGATACTTGGGGGAGGGTCGTCGTCCATGGCCATTCCAGCTTATCAGCCGCGTCCCCGCCTCAGTGGAGCGCGATCAGTGTTGAGCGCGACGTTGAGGAGCGTACCGGGGAGGATGTGACACTGCCCACGGATTGCCCGTTTCGCCCGCTGGCTCACTAGACTAGACGGGAGTGTGAACCGGAAGGCCCCTGTCCTCCCCGATTCACGGTGGCAGGCGGCTCCTGTCCCGACATCGAACCGCCTGCCGGGCCATGGTCCGGTGGTTGGCCTGTGAAGACCTGCCTCCTGGCCCAACAGATCGATGGAAGAGGCGTATCTCCAGTGCCAGAACTGCCAACCCACCGCCTGCCTGAAGAATTCGGCGGCAATGAGTGGCTTGTCGACGAGCTCTACGAGCAGTACCAGCAAAACAAGAACTCGGTCGACTCCAAGTGGTGGCCCCTGTTCGAATCGTTCGCAAACGATGCCTCGGCAAACGGGTCTCCGGTCGTGAACGGATCCGCGAAGGCGCAGACCGTCGACACGCTCACCAAGCAGCTGCCGACCACGCCCGCACCGGCCAAGCCGTCTCCTGCCGCCCCCGCGCAGACGGCTCCGGCACAGCCTCCTGCTCCCCCGCAGTCCGCCGCAGCCCCGCAGGCCGCGCCCACCGCGGCTCCGGCCCAGCCGGCTCCCTCGGCCCAGCCGACTCCCTCAGCCCAGCAGGCTCCCGCGGCCGCGGCCCCGAAGAAGGGCGCTGCCGCCGTCGTCCGCGATGGTGCCAAGCCCTCGGCAAGCGGGCCCATCCCCGCGCAGCTGCCGAAGAAGGCCAAGGACGAGACCGTCGAGGAAGACGTCATCACGACCCTCCGTGGCCCTGCCAAGGCGATCGCGTCGAACATGATCACGAGCCTCGAGGTTCCCACGGCCACGACCGTGCGCGCCGTCCCTGCGAAGCTCCTCATGGACAACCGCATCGTCATCAACAACCACCTCACGCGCGTCCGCGGCGGCAAGGTGTCCTTCACGCACCTCATCGGCTTCGCCGTGATCCGTGCCCTGAAGCTCATGCCGTCGATGAACGTGAGCTACGACGTGGTGGACGGCAAGCCCGTCGCGGTCCAGCACTCGCACGTCAACTTCGGCATCGCCATCGACCTGCCGAAGGACGACGGCACGCGCCTTCTCGTCGTGCCGAACGTCAAGAAAGCCGAGACGATGAACTTCTCGGAGTTCTGGCACACGTACGAGGACCTCATCAAGCGCGCCCGTCTCGGCAAGCTGACGGCGGACGACTACGCGGGCACAACGGTCTCGCTCACGAACCCCGGCGGCATCGGCACCGTCCACTCGGTCCCGCGCCTTTCAAAGGGACAGGCTGCCATCGTCGGCGTCGGCGCGCTCGAGTACCCGGCCGAGTTCCAGGGAGCCTCGGAGAAGACCCTCGCGCTTCAAGCCGTCGGCAAGATCATCACCCTGACCTCGACCTACGACCACAGGGTCATCCAGGGCGCCGGATCTGGCGAGTTCCTCCGCATCGTCCACCAGCTCCTGCTCGGAGAGCAGGGCTTCTACGACGAGATCTTCGAATCGCTGCGCATCCCTTACGAGCCGGTTCGTTGGAGCCCCGACCTGCAGATCAACCCCGAGGACACCATCAACAAGGTGGCCCGGATCCAGCAGCTTATCCACGCGTACCGCGTCCGCGGCCACCTCATGGCGGACACGAACCCGCTCGAATACGTCCAGCGCCGGCACCCTGACCTCGACGTCCTGACCTATGGGCTCACGCTCTGGGACCTCGACCGCGAGTGGCCGACGGGCGGATTCGGCGGCAAGCCGAAGATGAAGTTCCGAGACATCCTCGGCGTGCTCCGCGACGCCTACTGCCGCACCACCGGCACGGAGTACATGCACCTCCAGGAGCCTGCCGAGCGCAAGTGGTTCCAAGACGAGATCGAGCACCCCTACAAGAAGCCGAGCCGCGAGGAGCAGCTCCGGATCATCTCGCGGCTCAACTCCGCAGAGGCATTCGAGACGTTCCTCCAGACGAAATTCGTCGGCCAGAAGCGATTCTCGCTCGAGGGCGGCGAATCGCTCATCCCGATGCTCGACGCGATCCTCTCGGAGGCCGCCGAAGACGGCCTCGACGAGGTTGGAATCGGCATGGCCCACCGCGGCCGCCTGAACGTACTGACGAACATCGCCGGCAAGACCTACGCCCAGGTGTTCCGCGAGTTCGAGGGCACGCAGGACCCGCGCAGCGTCCAGGGCTCCGGCGACGTGAAGTACCACCTCGGAACCGAGGGGACGTTCACGGCGGAGAACGGCAAGAAGACCAAGGTCTACCTCGCCGCCAACCCGTCGCACCTCGAGGCGGTCGACTCGGTTCTCGAAGGCATCGTCCGGGCCAAGCAGGACCGGCTCGATGCCGGCGAGGCGTTCCCCGTCCTCCCGATCCTCGTCCATGGGGACGCGGCGTTCGCCGGGCAGGGCGTGGTTGCCGAGACGCTCAACCTCTCGCAGCTGCGGGGTTACCGCACGGGCGGCACGATCCACATCATCGTGAACAACCAGGTCGGCTTCACGACGTCGCCCTCCGCCTCGCGCTCCTCGGTCTACTCGACGGACGTCGCGAAGATGGTCCAGGCGCCGATCTTCCATGTCAACGGCGATGATCCCGAGGCCGTTGTGCGCGTGGCGCAGCTTGCCTACCGCTTCCGCGAGCGCTTCCACAAGGACGTCGTCCTCGACCTCGTCTGCTACCGCCGCCGTGGCCACAACGAGGGCGACGATCCCTCGATGACCCAGCCGCTCATGTACAACCTGATCGAGGCGAAGCGTTCCGTGCGCAAGCTCTACACGGAGAGCCTCATCGGTCGTGGCGACATCACCCAGGAAGAAGCCGAGCAGCTGCTCCGCGACTATCAGGAGCGCCTCGAGCGGGTGTTCGCGGAGACGCATGCCGCGCAGACATCCCCGATCCCGATCGTCACGAGCGATCTCAAAGCCGTCTCCGACCTCGAGCGCCCGATCTCGCAGCAGCAGGAGGACTCCGGGGAGCAGCGTCCGGAATCGACGGCGATCAGCACCGAGCTGCTCGCCCGCATCGGTCACGCGCACCTCGAGATTCCCGAGGGCTTCACGGTCCATCCCAAGCTCAAGCAGCTCTTGGAGCGGCGCGAGCAGATGTCACGCGAGGGCGGGATCGACTGGGGCTTGGGCGAACTCGCAGCCTTCGGGTCGCTCGTTTCCGAAGGTGTTCCCGTCCGCCTCTCCGGGCAGGATTCGCGTCGCGGCACGTTCGTACAGCGCCATGCGGTCTTCCACGATCGGACCACGGGCGCTGAGTGGACGCCGCTTGCGAGCCTCGCCCAGGGCAAGGGCAAGCTCTCGATCTACGACTCGTCGCTGTCGGAGTATGCCGCCCTCGGCTTCGAGTACGGCTACTCGGTCGAGCGCCCGGACGCGCTCGTCCTGTGGGAGGCCCAGTTCGGCGACTTCGTCAACGGCGCTCAGACCGTGATCGACGAGTTCATCTCCTCGGCAGAGCAGAAGTGGGGCCAACGCTCCTCGCTTGTCATGCTGCTTCCCCACGGCTACGAGGGCCAGGGACCGGACCACTCGTCCGCCCGCATCGAGCGCTTCCTCCAGCTGTGCGCCGAAGAGAACATGATCGTCGCGCATCCGAGCACCCCGGCATCCCACTTCCACCTGCTGCGCCGTCAGGCGTACAGCCGGCCGCGGAAGCCGCTCATCGTGTTCACACCGAAGCAGCTCCTTCGCCTCAAGGCGGCCTCGTCGCCGGTCGAGGAGTTCACGTCGGGCAGCTTCCGGCCGGTGATCCCCGAGCACGAGAACCTCGATCCCCAGCGGGTCGAGCGCGTCCTGCTCGTGTCGGGCCGCCTGTACTACGATCTGCTCGCAGCACGGACGAAGGCGAAGGACACGACGTCGGCGATCGTGCGGATCGAGCAGCTCTACCCGCTGCCGCAGGCGGAGATCGCTGCCGAGCTCGCGAAGTACCCGAATGCCGAGGTCATCTGGGCGCAGGACGAGCCGAACAACCAGGGTGCGTGGACCTACCTCGCGCTCAATCTGGCTCCCACGCTCGACCGGCCGCTGCGCGTCGTGTCCCGCCCTGCCTCGGCAGCCACGTCCGCTGGCTCGATGAAGCGGCACGCGGCAGAGGAGTCGACCCTCCTCGAGCTCTGCTTCCGCTCAGGGGTTCCAGCTAACGCGTAGCCTCTAGCACCCGGCACTCGGCTCGAAGGGCGCCCTTTCGAGGTTGGAAAACCCAGCGAGGTTGGGAGCCCAGCGAGGTTGGAAGCCCAGCGAGGTTGGAAGCCCAGAATGACGGCGGCCGCGCCTTCCCAGCGAAGGCGCGGCCGCCGTCGTCGTCCACGGCGCTGCCCGCGGGCACTAGTCACCCACCCGCGGGGCACCACCCGTAGGCACGGCCTCCCCGGCACTGCCCCCTCGGTTCGCTAGACTCGGGAGCCGAAGGAGTCGTGCTCGCGCACGGCCGAGGCTGGTCACTGGGAGGGGCGCATGGCGCACGAGAGGAAGGTTCGCCTCGCGGCGATCGGCGACGAACTGCTCGCGGGCAACGGGGATCCGCGCGCGCTCGGCTGGTTGGGCCGGGTTCTCGCGCGCACCCCGCGGGAGGAACTCACCCTCGAGAGCTACGTGCTCGCGGCACCGCAGGAGGGCACGGAGACGCTCTCGACCCGTTGGCTCGACGAAGCACAGCGCCGCTTCGGCGATGGCTTTGAGAACCGCCTTGTCATCGGACTCTCCGGCCGCGACATCGAGTTCGGCATCTCGCCTGCCCGCAGCCGGCTGAACGTGGCCAATATCCTCGACAGCGCTGCACAGAACAGCGCCGAGGTGTTTGTGGTCGGCCCTCCCCCGACGCTCGATCCGGCCCAGAACCGGCGGCTCGGTGAGCTGAACACGGCTTTCGCCGATGTGACGACGCGGCGCAAGCACTTCTACGTCGACACATTCTCTCCCCTCCTCAATCACGAGCAGTGGCGCGGCGACCTCGCCGCGAACGCGGGCGCCCCGGGTCAGGCAGGCTATGGCCTCATCGCCTGGCTTGTGCTCCACCGGGGCTGGTTCCCCTGGCTGCGCCTCCCCCAGCCTCAGTAGCCACAGTGAGCTCCTGGCCCAAGGGCTTGCCTTCATCCAAAACGCGATATATCGTGATCATGAGGTCGAGTTATAACGCGTTTCCCGGGTCTATGAAGAGCCCGGCGAGGAGGGGACATGTCGGAGGAAGACTGGAGCATCGCAGAGCCGCAGACCGTGACGCTCGAAGGTGTGCGCTCGCTGCGCGCTGGAATCGTTGGCGGACGCCTCGACGTGATCGTCCACGAATCGGACCAGGCGGTGATCGAGGTCAGCGAGGTCCGTGGGGATCCCGTCGCCATTAGCCTCCGTGACGGTCGGCTCGATGTACGGCACCAGCTGCACGGCTTCGAGGGCTGGTTCAAGAACCTCATGGGAACCGTGTCCGGGACGAGCGAGAACTGGGCGGTCATCTCGGTCGCGGTCCCGGTGGGGACCGCCGTCGAGATCGGAACTGTCGGAGGCGACGGCCTCGTCTCGGGCACCGGCCCTGTCACGAAGCTCAACACGGTGTCGGGCTCGGTCCTCGGTGATCGGACTGAGGGCGAGCTCCACCTCAACACGGTGAGCGGTGACGTCATCGCCCGGAACCATGACGGCATCTTGACGGCAAACACCGTCTCGGGCGAGATCACGGCCTCGGGCCGCCTCAAGGACGTCCGTGCCAAGTCCGTCTCAGGGGACCTCGTCTTCGACACCGAGGGCTACTGCCGTTCGCTCGGTGTGAGCACAGTGAGCGGTGACGTCACGATCCGTCTCCCGCGCGACGTCGGCGTCGACCTTGCGGCGACCACCGTGTCGGGACGCGTCGTGGTCGGCGAGTCCCGCTTCACGTCGTTCAAGGGCAAGCTCGAGACGATCCTCGGCAACGACCTTCAGCTCATGCTCCTGAGGACGAACACGGTCTCCGGGGACGTCTCCGTGGTGCACGCTGAGGACCGCGTCTCAGCGCCCCGCACAGGGAGCGAACACGACGACGGGCGGGCTGCAGAGTGACCCCACCGGTCTTCGCGCACGGCGCGCTCCGGCTCTACCTCCTAGCCCTACTCGAAGACGGGCCCAAGCACGGCTACGAGCTCATCAAGGCACTCAGCGATCGCTTCGGGGGCACCTACGCCCCAAGCCCCGGAACGGTCTACCCCCGCCTCGCGAAGCTGCAGGAGGAAGGCCTCGTTGCCGCTGAGGCGGAAGGGCGCCGGAGCGTCTACCGCATCACGGACGCCGGCAGGGCCGAACTCGACACGCGCCGCGACGAGCTCGCCGACGTCGAGCAAGACATCAGCGCTTCGGTCCGGCGCCTTGCGGACACGCTGCGCGATGAGCTGCGTGCGAGCATGCGCGGGCTGCGGGCCGATCTCGCAGCGAGCGCCGAGTCGGCTCGGCTCCGTGCAAAGGAATCGACGCGGGGGGCCCGGGGCGGGTCCCGCACGACGACGGACGGAGGCACGGCGACCAGCGCGCCGTCGTCGTCCGCTCGCCGGAGTGAACCGAGCAAGACGCCCACGTCTCAGCCCTCAGGCGAGCGGTTCAGCTCCGAGAGCCAAGGGCTGCTCAAGGAGGCAGAAATGCTCGTCCAGGCGTTCCGCGACGATGTGCGCGTCGAGCTCCGGAGCCACGCCGCGCGCGAGCCCGTGACCACCGTGACTGTCGAAACGCTCCGGACCGTCCTGGATCAGGCGCGCATCGCCGTGAGGAATTCCCTCCGGGGGTGAGAACGGCAAATCACCGCCCCGTTTAGGTGGCTTCGCCGCTCGTATGGGAGGATATTGAGGGCCTTCTGGGCCACATGTCACTGAGTCGGAAGGAGGCCACCTATGAGCAAGCGTGCACGCAAGCGCCGTGACCGCAAGAAGGGCGGCGCGAACCACGGGAAGCGTCCCAACGCCTGAGCAACCCGCAGGCTGCCCCGTCGGGACAGAATGCCTCGACGGGCACCCGTGGTGGTGCGGAAAGGGCCCGGAGCTCACGCTCCGGGCCCTTTCTTCGCTTCTTCGCTTAGTCCCTAGACCTCGGCGGCCTCGGCTCGGATCGAATGGATCTTCTCGAGAATGCTCGCCTTGAGCGCTGCCGGCGCCTGCTCGGCGCAGCTGCGCTTCATCGCGCTACGAATCATGCACTCGAGATTGTGCTCCTCGCGGCACTCCGTGCAGCCCTCAAGGTGCGCGCGGATCTCGGCGACGTCGGCAGCCGGAAGGGCGCCGTCAAGGTATTCGTAGAGCCGTTCGAGACGCGATTCGTCGCAGTCTCCGAGTCCCTGACAGTTGCTCATTGTTCCTTCTCCTGCTTCCTCGAGTCCGAGTCCACTCCCCCTGCCGACCGGGCGCCAGCAAAGCCGCGATCCGCGGCGTAGTCCGCAAGCCTGTCGCGGAGGAGCTTCCGCCCGCGATGGAGGCGCGACATGACCGTGCCGATCGGCGTGCCCATGATGTCCGAGATCTCCTTGTACGCGAAGCCTTCGACATCCGCGAAGTACACGGCGAGACGGAACTCCTCAGGGATCGACTGGAGCGCGTCCTTGACGTCCGAGTCCGGAAGATGGTCAAGCGCCTCCGCTTCGGCCGACCGCAGCCCCGTCGACGAATGGGATTCCGCGCGCGCCAGCTGCCAGTCCTCGACCGTGTCCGTCTGCGCCTGCTGCGGCTCGCGCTGGCGCTTCCGATACAGGTTGATGTACGTGTTCGTCAGGATCCTGTAGAGCCACGCCTTGAGGTTGGTGCCGGGCTTGTACTGGTGGAAGGCGGCAAACGCCTTGGCATACGCCTCCTGCACCAGGTCCTCGGCATCGGCTTGGTTCCGTGCCATCCGCATGGCAGCGGAGTACAGCCGGTCCACGTACTGCATGGCGTCGCGCTCGAAGCGTTCACGCCGCTCTTCGGGGGTTTCCTCGGCAGGACCCTTGCCAGCGGCAGAACCAGCAGCGGGCTCGTCGGGCTCGATGGAATCGACGGTGCTCATTGCGGTCCAGTCTACTGGCGGGGCGGGACGCGGTTGGTCCAAGACCAGCACGGGTTCTCCTTCTCCAGTTGGCGTGCTCGACTAAGGGGGCAACTCTGGGTAAAGGGAAAATATTCCCTGAAAGTGCAAGACTGGAGCAGCTGGAAAGCCTATCTAGCCAAGGAAATCCACGTAGGAGGCCCCATGTCGGTAGTTCGTTTCCTCGCTCGACCCCTGCTCGCTTCCTCGTTCATCGTCGCGGGCGTGGACAAGCTCAAGAACGCGGACGAGACGGCCGAGCAGCTCTCGCCCGTCCTGCGTCGCGCAGCCGACGCGCTCCCGGTGCGCGTCGAAGAGAAGACCCTTGCCCGTGCCGTGGGCGCGACCCAGTTGGGGGCGGGCCTGCTCTTCGCCTTCGGCAAGGCGCCGCGGCTCTCGGCGTCGGTGCTCGCCCTCACGAGCGCCCTCAACACCTTTGTCGAATGGCGGACGGCGGACATCGGCTCACAGGCGCTCCGTTCGGCCCGCCGCGGCCGACTCCTCCGCAACGTCTCACTCGTCGGCGGCGTCCTCCTCGCCTCGGTGGACACGGCAGGGAATCCCAGCCTCGCATGGCGTGCCCAGCATCTCGCGGCCGACGCGGCCAAGACCACGAAGGGCATGCGCGCCGACGCGGCGAAGGCTGCGCGCTCGGTGAGCTCCGACGCCGCGCGCACGACCAAGTCGGTACGCGCCGACGCGGCAAAGGCGGCCAAGGAGGCCGCGAAGAAGGCGCAGCACATGAAGGATGACGCGCTCAAGGCGGCGAAGAGCGCACGCGAGGACGCGGTCAAGGCTGCCCTCGCGGCCAAGGAGGACGCCTCCAAGGCAGCCAAGTCAGCGGCTCACCAGCTTTCCGCCGGCAGCTTCGCGTGAACGCTCCCGCCCCCTGGCCGGCGCCTTACGCGCGCCGGCCGGTGGACGCAACAGTGACCGTTCCGGGCTCGAAGTCGCTCACGAATCGGTACCTCATCCTCGCGGCCCTCGCGGACGGTCCGAGCAGGCTCCGCGCGCCCCTGCACTCGCGCGACTCGGCCCTCATGGTCGCCGCGCTGCGCACGCTCGGGGCGGGCGTGACGGAGGTGGCGGGCGACGGCGACTTCGGCCCTGACCTTGAGATCACCCCGATCCCGCCCGCCTCCCGAGGCTTCGCGGGGGCCGGTGGCCTCGGCACGGTAGCCGTAGACTGCGGACTCGCGGGCACCGTCATGCGCTTCGTACCGCCCCTCGCCGCGCTGTGCCGCGGGGAGATCGCGTTCGACGGCGACCCGCACGCGCGAGTCCGACCCATGGGACCCGTCATCGGCGCTCTGGAGGCACTCGGCGTCGAGCTCTCCTCGCCTGACGGACGGCGACCCACCTCGCTCCCCTTCACGGTCCACGGCACGGGCTCGGTGCCGGGGGGCCACATCGTGGTCGACGCGAGTGGCTCCAGCCAGTTCGTCTCCGCGCTCCTGCTCGCAGGCGCTCGCTTCGAAGAGGGCCTCCACCTCGAGCATGTCGGCAAACCGGTGCCGAGCCTCGACCACATTGCCATGACGGTGAGCGTCCTCCGGGAGCTCGGCGTCGAGGTCGACGATTCCGTCCCGAATCACTGGATCGTGAAGCCAGGTCCGATCCGGGCGTTCGACGTCCGAATCGAGCAGGACCTTTCGAACGCCGGCCCCTTCCTGGCTGCCGCGCTCGCGACCCGGGGCACTGTCCGAATCCCGAATTGGCCCGAGCACACGACGCAGGTTGGGGATTCCTGGCGCGAGATCCTCCCCAAGCTAGGCGCTCAGGTGCAGCTCGACGACGGCACGCTCACGGTGCGCGGCGGGGAACACATCACGGGCGCGGAACTCGCCGAGACGAGCGAACTCGCGCCGACCGTCGCCGCGTTGTGTGCCCTCGCCGAGACACCGTCCAGGCTCACCGGCATCGCGCACCTCCGCGGGCATGAGACGGATCGGCTTGCTGCTCTCGTTGCCGAAATCGTCCGACTCGGGGGCGACGCCGAAGAGACGGCCGACGGCCTCGTCATCCGCCCAGCCCGGCTCCATGGGGGCGTGGTGCGGAGCTACGCCGACCACCGCATGGCGACTGCGGGCGCCGTGTGGGGTCTCGCTGTCGAAGGCGTCGAGGTCGAGGACATCGGGACGACGTCCAAGACGATGCCAGAGTTCCCGCAGATGTGGGCGCGCATGCTCGGTCAGGGCACCGGGGAGCAGGAGCCTTCGGGTGACGCTCCGGCCCCTGGCGAGACGGTCAAGGCGCCCTAACCCGATGCCTGCCCGGGAGTGGGACGAGAGCGATGTCCGCATCCGTCCCAACAAGCGCGGTAGCCGCCCTCGGACGAAGGACCGGCCGAGCCACGACGATGCAGTGACCGGCCGCATCATCACCGTCGACCGGGGCCGCTACACAGCGGTGGTCGACGAGGACATGCCCGACGAACGGATCGTGATCGCGGCCCGGGCTCGCGAACTGCGCCGCACCGCCGTCGTCCCCGGCGACTTCGTGGGACTCGTCGGCGACGTGAGCGGGCGTCCGGACACTCTCGCGCGTCTCGTGCGCGTCCAGGATCGCCGCACCGTCCTCCGGCGAAGCGCGGACGACGACGATCCAGTCGAGCGTGTCGTCGTCGCCAACGCGGACCAACTCGTCATCGTCGTAGCAGCGGCCAATCCGGAGCCGCGCACCGGATTCATCGACCGAGCCCTCGTCGCCGCGTACGACGCCGGAATCGAACCCCTCCTCCTCGTCACGAAAGCGGACCTCCGGGACCCGGCCCCGCTGCTGGCGACCTACGATCTCCTGCCGCTCTCCGTCGTCGTTAGCCGCACGGCCGAAGAGCCGGAAGAGCCTGAACCTGCCGAGGACGACGCTGCAGGCGACGACGGCGAAGTTCAGGACGCCGGTGAGCCGAAGGTGCGTGGTGTGCGGCTTGACGATGACGCTGTCGCGCGACTGCGGGAAGAGCTCGACGGCAAGGTTACGGTGCTGCTCGGGCACTCGGGCGTCGGCAAGTCGACCATGGTCAACGCGCTCACAGGGGCGAGCCGCGCCACGGGCGGTGTCAACGCTGTGACGGGCAGAGGGCGGCACACGTCGT
The DNA here is from genome assembly GCF_022539255.1 of Sinomonas terrae. Taxonomy (NCBI): domain Bacteria; kingdom Bacillati; phylum Actinomycetota; class Actinomycetes; order Micrococcales; family Micrococcaceae; genus Sinomonas; species Sinomonas terrae. The sequence continues at coordinate 1,478,975 of NZ_JAKZBV010000001.1, read as the reverse complement.
CGTCGGCATTGGCGCTCCGGCTCGAAGGAGCGCCGCCGGGGAGCTGGATCATCGACACGCCGGGCATCCGCTCCTTCGGGCTGGCGCATGTCGATCCCGATCGGATCCTGCATGCCTTCCCCGACCTCGAACCCGGAACCGAAGACTGCGCACGCGGCTGCCGCCACGATGCCAATGCTGTCGAGTGCGGCTTGGATGGATGGGTTGCGGGAGGAAACGCAGGTGCACAGGGACCGGCACGCCTCGCGTCGTTCCGGCGCCTGCTGGGAGCGAGTCCTCGGGACGAGGCCGCTGACGCCAAGGAGCTCGGCACACTCTGAGCCCGGTGCCTCCCACTTGGCGGGTGCGTGAGGCGATAGCGTGGATCCCATGACCCTTGCCGCCGAAGGCTACACCGACGATCTCCGTCTGGCCCACGTACTCGCCGATTCAGTCGATGCCCAGACGATGGACCGGTTCAAAGCCCTCGACCTGAAAGTCGAGACCAAGCCGGACCTCACGCCCGTCACGGATGCAGACCGAGCGGCGGAGGAAGCGATCCGTGGGCAGCTCGCACGGTCACGCCCGCGCGACGCAGTGATCGGCGAGGAGTTCGGCACAACCGGCCATGGAGCCCGCCGCTGGATCATCGACCCCATCGACGGGACGAAGAACTTCGTGCGAGGGGTGCCCGTCTGGGCCACGCTGATCGCTCTTGCTGACGGCGATGAGATTGTGGTCGGCGTCGTCAGCGCCCCTGCGCTCGGCCGCAGGTGGTGGGCGGCGAAGGGCGCCGGCGCGTACACGGGCCGTTCCCTCGCCGCGGCGACCCGGCTCAAGGTTTCGGACGTGGCCCGCATCGAAGACGCTTCGCTCTCCTACTCAAGCCTGTCCGGCTGGCGCGAACGTGGAAGCCTGGGCAATTTCCTCACCCTCACGGAGGATGTGTGGCGGACGCGCGCCTACGGCGACTTCTGGTCGTACTGCCTCGTTGCTGAAGGGGCGGTGGACATTGCTACCGAACCCGAACTCGCGCTCTACGACATGGCCGCCCTTGTGCCGATCGTCACGGAGGCGGGCGGACACTTCACGTCGCTCGAGGGCGTCGAGGGGCCTTGGGGCAGCAGTGCCCTCGCGACAAATGGGATCCTGCATTCGGACGCGCTGCGCCGCCTCAACCCGGAGCACGATGACCTCCTCAGCTCCTGAGGGCCCGACTCCTCAGTGCTGAGCCATCGCGGGCTCGCCGAGCAGCGGAGTCTTAACTCGCTGTAACACGCGACGACGGGCTGGAGCAGCGCGCCGTCGTCCTCTAGTCTCGTGGTCAGGTCACGAGTGCCAGCGCGAAGCCCCGGCTTGCTGGCCGGCAACCCTCCGACGCGGCGGGGTGCCCCGGGTGACGACCAGGCCAGTCCGGAGCGGACTTGGCAAGCGCGGCCCCCGCGAGGCGGGGCCCCGACCCTGAGGTGCACCATGAGCACACCCACCGTCGCTTCTCCGTCCCCCGCAAACCCGGTCCTTCCCGCAAACGCCATCATTCCCGCAGGATCCCCTGCGCCCGCGGCAGCCCATGGGGATGTGGACCTCCGCAACCCGCTCGCCGAGGTCGTCGGCGCGGAACTCCTCACTCCCCTTGTAGGAGGCGGGAGTACGCGGTATGTGAACCTCGACTACGCGGCATCGGCCCCGGCCCTCGCCGAGGTCGCGGCGCACCTCAACGAGGTGCTCCCGTTCTACGCGAGCGTTCACCGCGGCGCTGGCTACGCGTCCCAGGTCAGCACCTCGGTCTATGAGAACGCACGAAGGATCGTCCGTGAGTTCGTGGGCGGCCGGCCGGACGACGAGGTCATCTTCACCCGCAACACCACTGACTCGCTCAATCTCCTCGCCGGCTGCCTTCCCGCCGCGGGCGATGTCCTCTACCTCGACATCGAGCACCACGCGAACCTCCTACCGTGGCAGGGGCGGCCCCACCGGAGTGTCGTCGCCGCCCGCACGCTCGCGGAGACGCTCGAGCGCGTGAAAGCGTGGCTCAAGGCTAGTGAGATCAGTCTGGTCGCTGTGACGGGAGCCTCCAACATCACCGGCGAGATCCTGCCGATCGCCGAGCTTGCGGCGCTCGCCCATGAACACGGCGCCCGCATCCTGGTCGACGCAGCGCAGCTCGCGCCCCACCGCCGCATCGACATCGCTGCTGCGGACATCGACTATCTCGCATTCTCCGGTCACAAGCTCTACGCGCCCTTCGGCGCGGGCGTCCTCGTGGGCCGCCGCGATTGGCTCGACAACGGACGCCCCTACCTTGCGGGGGGCGGCGCCGTTCGCGAGGTCCGTCTGGATTCAGTGGCCTGGGCGGAGGGCCCTGCAAGGCACGAGGCCGGGTCCCCCAACGTGGTCGGAGCCGCGGCCCTCGCGAAGGCTGCACAGATCATCGAGGGCCTCGATGTGAAGTCCTGGTACCGACACGAGCAGCAGCTCCGTGACGCCCTCGTGGCGGGGCTCAGCGAGATCGAGGGGGTCACGGTGCACCGTCTCTTCGAGGACTCAGACCTCGGCGTCAGCGCGGCGTCGCGCGGGGCAGTCGGCATCGTCAACTTCTCAGTCGAAGGCCACGACGCCGGACTGACGGCCGCCTATCTCTCCGCCGAGCATGGCGTGGGCATCCGCGACGGGCGCTTCTGCGCGCATCCAGCCCTGCGCCGCCTCGGTCTTGCTTCAGGTTCCCTCCGTGCAAGCTTCGGTCTTGGCTCCCGGCTCGAGGATGTCGAAAGGCTTGTCACCGGTGTGCGTGGGCTTGTGGAGCGCGGCTTGGGTCTCGACTACGCGGTCGACGTCGGCCGCTGGGTCCCAGTGCCCGATTCGCGTCCATTCCCCGCATGGGCGCCCAACACCCCCGGGACTGCAGGCGCCGCCCCGTGCTCGGTCGAGGACTGAGAACGTCCCCTACGCCGACGTGCGGCTAGGCGTTTCCCGCGGGTAGATTCCTCTGCGGAGCATTCGGATCTCCGGGAGGAAGAAGGCATGGCTCGGGGCGGACCCAAGTTCGACGATCGACGACGGCGCGAGCTCGCAGAAGCGTTCATGGCCGGCGGGGAACACTACGAGAAGGTCCGGCCAGGCTACCCAGACGACGCCGTTGACTGGCTCGTGCCACCCGGCGCTCGCACCGCCGTCGACCTCGGCGCAGGCACCGGCAAGCTCTCGGGCCTGCTCTCAGCCCGCGGACTCGCGGTGACCGCCGTGGATCCGAGCCCGGACATGCTCGGCGAACTGCGCCGCCTGCATCCGGGAGTCCAGGCCGTCGTCGGCACAGCCGAGGCCACCGGCCTGCCGGATGCCTCGGCTGACCTTGTGGTTGCCGCGCAGGCATGGCACTGGTTCGATGCTCCGGCGGCAACGCGCGAAGTGGCGAGGCTCCTGAGGCCGGGGGGCCGCGTGGCTCTCGTCTGGAATCAGCTCGACACTTCGGTTCCGTGGGTGCACCGGCTCTCGCGCATCATGCACGCCGGAGATGTCCACAAACCGGACTACCATCCCCCGTCAGGACCAGAGCTGACGGGTTGGGAGTCGGAGGCGTTCCGCTGGGAGGAGCCCATCACCACGCTCGGGATCGTAGAGCTCACGAAGTCGCGGAGCTACTACTTGCGGGCCACAGAGAAACATCGATCCCGGGTCGAGGCGAATCTCGACTGGTACCTCCACGATCATTTGGGCCACCGGGACGACGAACTGATCCTGCTCCCGTACATCACACAGGTCTGGAGCGCCGTTCCTGCCTGACCGGGCTATTGTCCTTCAGCCCCTCCTAGGCCTAGATTTAGGGATACCTAAACTCGTGGATGAGGCCTATCAAAGATTTGGCCCGTCGAGACGGCGGCGATCGATGGGGGCGGAAGGATGAGCAGGACGGCGCGGGACACTCCGCGGGCCGCACGGCGCGGCGCGGCGGGCATGGCCGTGGGCCTCCTCGGTCCTGCATTCGTCGCATCCATCGCCTACGTCGATCCGGGCAACGTAGCCGCCAACCTCACGGCCGGCGCGCGATACGGCTACCTCCTCGTCTGGGTGCTCGTGATCGCGAACGCGATGGCCATGCTCGTCCAGTACCAGTCCGCGAAGCTGGGAATCGTCACCGGGCGGACACTCCCCGAGATCCTGAGCCAACGCCTGCGCCCGCGCGTCCGGCGCCTCTTCTGGCTCCAGGCGGAGGTCGTCGCACTCGCAACCGATCTCGCAGAAGTCGTGGGAGGCGCGATCGCCCTCCAACTCCTCTTCCGCGTGCCCCTGCCGATCGGTGCCCTCATCGTCGGAGCCGTCTCCCTCGGCATCCTCGCGATCCAGGACCACCGGACGCAGCAACGCTTCGAACTGGCGATCATGGGCCTCCTTGCCGTCATCACGATCGGATTCCTCGCGGGACTCGCCATGAGCCCTCCCTCACCCGCAGGCGTAGTCTCCGGCCTCGTTCCCCGCTTCGAGGGGCCCGACACGCTGCTGCTTGCCGCCTCGATGCTCGGCGCCACGGTGATGCCGCACGCGATCTACGTGCATTCGGCGCTCTCCCGTGACCGGCATCGGGCCAATCCCCACACGCATGTGCCGGCAAGCGCCGTCGCCCGCCTCCTCCACGGGACACGACTGGACGTTCTGATCGCGCTGGGGGTCGCCGGCGTCGTCAACGTCGGGATGCTCCTCCTCGCAGCCTCGACGCTCGGCGGCCGGGGAGGAACCGACACCATCGAGGGAGCGCACGCGGCCATCACAGGGGCACTCGGACCGCTCGTGGGGACCGTGTTCGCCATCGGGCTCCTGGCCAGCGGCCTCGCCTCGAGCGCCGTTGGCTCCTATGCCGGCGCAACCATCATGGATGGCCTCCTCCAGCGGCGCATCCCGGTCGTGCTGCGACGGGCCATCACGCTCGTCCCGTCCGTGCTGCTCCTTGCGCTCGGCGTCGATCCGACCCTCTCGCTCGTTGTGAGCCAGGTCATTCTGAGCTTCGGCATCCCCTTCGCACTCGTTCCGCTCATCCGGCTCACGTCCGAACGTCGGCTCGTTGGCGCGTTCGCATCCTCGCCGCTGCTCAAGGCGGCATCGTGGGCCAGCGCCGGTCTCGTCATCGCGCTCAATCTCGCACTCCTGTGGCTCACGTTCATGCCAATGGCCCGACGGTAGGCTTGGAAAGGTGAAGAGCCAGCCATCCTCCTCAATCGAGGACTACGTGAAGGTGATCTATTCGTTCACGGAATGGCAAGAAAAGCCGATCACATCCTCCCAGCTCGCAGCCCGTCTCGGCGTGGCCAACTCGTCCGTCTCCGAGATGGTGCGCAAGCTCAAGGACCAAGGGCTCGTAGACCATCGGCCATATGGCGCCGTCCGCCTCACCTCCGAAGGTGAACGGCTAGCGCTCACGATGGTGCGGCGCCACCGGCTCCTCGAAACGTTCCTCGTCCAAGAGCTCGGCTACAGCTGGGACGAGGTGCACGACGAGGCCGAACAGCTCGAGCATGCTGTCTCGGACACCTTCGTCGAACGGCTCGCCGAGAAGCTTGGTCACCCCGAGCGGGACCCGCACGGCGACCCGATCCCCAGTCCCAACGGTCGGGTCGAGCACCCTCTGGCTCTCCCCCTCGGCGAGCTCGACCCAGGGCACGAGGGCTTGATCACCCGGATCAGTGACGACGACCCCGAGATGCTCCGCTACCTCGCGCGCGAGCACATCGTGCTCGATACCGCGATTCAGGTCGTGCGCCGGAAGCCGTTCGGAGGTCCGCTCGTGGTCCGGATCGGTGCGGGGAGCAGCGCGCATGAATTCGACGTGCCGGACACGATCGCCTCATCCCTCTGGGTCCACAGCGAGGCGCCGCACGAGGGCTGCACTCTCGAACAGGTCTGAGCGCGAACAGGTCTGAACGCCATCTGCCTCTCAGTCTCCTGCCTGGCTCGCCGCGTCGCCGGACAGCCCTCCCTCCCCGACGCTAGTTTCCGCTCGCGCCGGGTTCCGAATCCACAGGGCCGAACTGAGGGCGCTCGCAGCGAGCAACAGGCCTGAGGCCGCCAAGCCCCGCTGGAACCCCGCGTCGTCGACCTTCCCGCCCATGATCGCGCCAGCGGCGGCGATGCACACCAGCGAAGCAATGCGGGCGACGGCGTTGTTCACGGCGGATCCGATACCGGAATCTTCCGTCGGCACCGCGCCGAGGACTGCGGCGGTGAGCGGCGCAACCATGAGCGCGAGTCCGAGGCCGAACAGGACGACAGGCGCCAAGATGTCTCGCCAGTAGTTGAGCGGGGGTACCTCGAAGGCCATCCACCCGCACGAGCAAGCGGCGAGCGCCGGGCCCAGGGCCATCGGGAGGCGTGGACCGATCCGTGCGCCGAGCCGGGCCGCGGTCGGAGAGAGGAAGAGGAGACAGAGGGTCGCGGGGAGTAATCCGAGCCCCGCCTCGAAAGCGCGCAGTCCCATCCGCTGCTGCAGATACAGTCCCAGTACGAAGAAGCTCATCCCTAGGCCGCCGTAGGCCCACAGGGTCGCGAGATTCCCCGCCGCGAAGTTCCGCTCACGGAAGAGGCCCAGCGGGAGCATGGGCGCCGCTGCCTTGTGCTGGCGGGCGATGAACGCGACGCACCCGGCGACGCCGACGGCCAAGCACACGATCACAAAGGGGTTCGCCCAGCCCGCTGCCCCCTGCTCGATGAGGCCGAGGACGAGGCCGCCGAGGCCGACGACGGCGAGCCCCGCCCCGAGCGCGTCGAGTCTGCCCGCCCGGTCCGGTGGCGGCGCTTCTCGCCGGAGGACCGCAAGCGGATGCCACATGAGGGCTGAAGGAACGATGTTGATGAGGAAGACAAGCCGCCACGTCGCGAGATCCACAGCTGCTCCGCCGATGAACGGTGCGGCAACTGAGGCCGCTGCCGTCCACGCCGTCCACTGCCCGATCATTCGAGCCCGCACTCCCCCGCCGGCAGAGGCCATGATGAGCGCGAGCGCGCTGGGGGTCACGACCGCCGCTGCGGTGCCTTGGAGGACCCGGGCGGCAACCAGCATCCATGCGTTCCACGAAAGGCCGCAGACAATCGATGTCACGGCGAAGGCGACGATCCCGATTTCAAGGAGGCGCGCGCGCCCGTAGCGGTCCGCGATGGTGCCTGCGGCTAGGATCAGCGCGCCCAGAGTGAGCAGGTAGCCGTCGACGACCCACTGCTGGAAGGCGAGTCCGCCGCCGAGCTCTCGGCCCATTGCCGGGAGCGCGAGGTTGACGGCACTCCCGTCGAGGATGACGAGGCAGCTCGAGCACACCGCCACGAACAGAACCCGTCGCTGATTCTGGGTCATGGTCGCGGATTCATCGGGGCCAGACCGGCGCGTCGTCACAGGCTCATCCTGCCCCCGTAGGAGGTCGAGGTCGAGAGGCTGGTCTCGCCACTCGCCGTTCCGATTGCCGTTCGAGGGAGCTTTCCGGGTCGCGCGGTGTGGACGGGTGATTCGCGCGCGGGCGGATCGGGTAAGCCGAGAAGGAAGGAGGAGATCGATGAAGTCTTCAGGCGGGGCGTTCGTCACCCCGGTCTACAGCAGTGAGGGCCGAGCGTACCTGAGCATCTGTGATGCCCACCGGCACGGTGTGGTGTTCCCTGACAAGGATCAGGCGCGTGCGTGCGCCGAGAAGCACAATGCGTCCCATCACAACGGCCGCGCCCCCCGCTTTCGTACGTACGGATTCCGAGACTTCAACGGCGACCACCTCGCCTAGCTGAGCAGCCGGCGGAACGCCCCGGGCCGCCGTCGGCAGACACAACGCCGCGACTCGCTTGCTCGCAGTTCCCTTGTCGCCGAGAAGGGCGCTCGAGGGTGACTTCTGTGCGAGAAGGAGACTTCCTCGCGGAGCCGACCAAGAAGTCGCCCAATCAGGGAGTCGGCCGGCCGCCGAGTGGCCCGAAAAACAAAACACCCCCGGCCCGAAGACCGGGGGTGGAATGTGGAGATGGGGGGAATTGAACCCCCGTCCGATGCAGCTTTGTCAGGGCTTCTCCGGGCGCAGTGTGCTTCGGGATTTCTCGGCCCCAGCCATCATGCACACAAGTGGCTGACCCAGGCCCAGTCATCTAAAAGTCCCAGCAGCCCCAATGACGAGGGCTACCAGCAGTGGCTATCTAATCGACGCCAGGATCCGGGACGATAGCGTTCCCGGGCTGACGGACTCGTTCGCTACTTAGGCAGCGAGAGCGAAGTCAGTGCGCTTAGAGTTGGCACTTATTGTTTTGCAGAGAGCGTTTGACGAGATGACTCTGCATCCTCGGCCCGCTTCACCTGTCTCGACTAACACCGTCGAAACCGATCATCCCCTATTCGGTTGTCAAACCGACCGGACACCTCCCAGCGACCGGAACATTCAGTATAGCGCCTTCCGTCGGCCGGGTATTCCCGCCCCTCCGTAGGAGCATCAGTGGGGCAGGAGCCCAGCGCGATCCTTCGCCTCGAGCACCGCCAGGGCGGCGGCGTCGACGATCTTCGCGAATCCCGGATCGGAACGTGCGCGGTCCACGATTCCCTGCCATACGAGCGGCGCGCGCGTCTGGTCTGAGCAGAGCACCATCGTGCCTCCAGCGGCCAGAAAGTCCGCTCCACGGTGATCGAGCAGGAAGCCGGAGACCTGCGTGGCATCGCAGATGTCGTCCGAGATGACTATCCCTTTGAATCCGAGGTCTCCACGCAGCATCCCTTGAATCACGGTTGGCGAGAAGACGGCATAGTTGTTGGGGTCTATTGCAGGGTAGAACGCGTTGGACAGCATCACCCATGGGGCTCCGGCATGGACGGCGTCGGCGAAAGGCACCACATACGGATCGTTCCGAGTGGTCACAGAATCGGTGACGTTGGTACTGGTGTCAGTATTCGCCGTGACCCTCCCGAGTCCGGGGAAGTGCTTCACCGTGGCCTCCACGCCCGAGTCAGCCATGCCCTCCGCGAACGCGACCCCGTGTGCCGCGACATCGTCTGGGGTGAAGCCGAACTCTCGCTGATACCTGCCGATCGGCACGTTCTGAGGAGCGAAGGCGGCCGAGGGCACCGTGTCCATGACGGGCGCGAAATTCACGTCCACCCCGACGGCGGCCAGTTCTCGCCCCCACTCGGCGGCCGCGGTGCGCAATGCCCCCGGCGCCATAGTTCCTTGCGCGAGAGCAGACGGCATGTCGGAGAAGCCCGGGCCGCGAAGGATCTGGACCTGACCGCCCTCCTGATCGGTCGCGACAAACGGAGCGACGCCGAGTGTCGCCGCCGGAGTGGCCTGGGCTCGCGCCGCCCGGACGACGTCCGCCACGGGAGCAGCCCCCGCCATCGTCCGGCCTTTGAGGAAGACGTTGCCGATGTGATCGCTGCCCAGCGCCGCAAGCGAGGCTGCATCGAGCCCAGAGACCGGAACGCTCGTCATCACGACCTGCCCGGCACGCTGTTCGAGCGTCATTGATGCGAGCAACTGCTGCGCACGGCTCTGCGGCGGCGGTGGCGGAGGGGGCGGAGCGGCCGACGGCGATGGGCCGGGCCGCGCCGCCGTGGACGACGGCGTGGGACTCGGCGAGCGGGTGCTGGTGCTGGGGGCGGGGCTCGGGGACTGCGAGGACGGCGCGGCAGTTGGCGGGGTCGCCGTCGATGTCAGCAAGCCTGGAACGACGACGGCCGCGATGCCACTGAGGACGAGCACGACGCTCACGACGATCGCGATCATCGCCCTACGGCTCGGCTCTGCCACGTTCCCTTCCTGTCAGGCGTCGGCATTTCGGCTTCGCCGATCTCTCTCACCATCCGGCTCAGCGACGGTTGCGGGCCCGCATGGCCCTCAGCGCCTCGCGGTTGTCCTGCTTTTCGCGAAGGGCCTGACGCTTGTCGTATTCCCTCTTGCCTCGTGCGAGTGCGATCTCGACCTTCGCTCGGCCTTCGTTGAAGTACACCTGCAACGGGACCACGGTGAGACCCTGCTCGTTGACCTTGTGCTCGATCTTCACAAGCTCCTCGCGGTGCAGCAGCAGCTTGCGACGCCGGCGCGCCGAGTGGTTGGTCCAGCTCCCTTGGGTGTACTCAGGGATGTTGACCGCCTCGAGCCAGAGCTCGCCATTGGAGAACGTGCAGAAGCCGTCGGTGAGGGAGATATGCCCGTCGCGGAGGGACTTGACTTCAGTGCCCATGAGCACCAGGCCGGCCTCCCACGTGTCGAGGATGTGGTAGTCGTGCCGAGCTTTACGGTTGGTTGCTACTGCCTTGCGGCCGGTTTCCTTGGGCACGCCTGTCCCTCCTCACTGGGCTCGGGTCCGGGTCGATGGGGAGCCGATGGCTCCCGAAGACCTCAGAATTCTATCGCAGTGGACCTACATGATGGTGAGCGGGTTGACCGCCGAGCCGTTGAGCCACGTCTCGAAGTGTGCGTGGCATCCGGTCGAGTTTCCGGTGCTGCCCGAGTACGCAATCAGCTGGCCCTGACTGACAGACTGGCCGGGTGAGACCGTGACACTCGAGTTGTGGTAGTAGACAGTCGTGAGCGAGTTCCCTTGGACCACGCCATGCGAGATCATCACCGTCCAGCCCCCGCCGCCGTTCGTCCAGCCGCCCACGGTCACGGTTCCTGCGGCCGCCGCATACACCGGCGTTCCACAACGGACGCCGAAGTCGATCCCGGTGTGCATATAGCCGCCGGTGCCGAAGAAGTCGATGGTGCCCGGCGGCGTCGCCCGCCATCCGAAGCCCGAGGTGATGGGCGGGTTGCCCGCGAACGGGTAACGCAGGCCGAACGCTGACGGCGAGCCAACTTGGACTGCTTGGTCCCGCACGGACTGTGCCGCGGCGTCGGCCGCTGTGCTGTTCCGCCCCGCTGCGAGGGCCGCAGCGCGCGCCTCGGCAGCCTTCTGCTCTGCGAGCCTGCGTTGCTCGGCCTCCCACGCCTCGCGCAACCGACGGTCCCGGTCTGCGATCTGCGCCGCGATCTGGTCCTGCTGTCGCTTGACGTCCGCGATCTGCTGCTGAATGGCTGGCCGCTGCGCCTCGAGCTCCTTGTTCAGGCGATCCGTGTCCGAGACGAGCTTGTCCACTGCGGCCTTCTTCGACGCCGCGTCGTCGCGCGCCGCCTGCTCACGCTCGAGGGCCTGATCTGCTTGAGACTTGAGGTCCTTGATCTCGCTCTCCACAGCGGCAAGGCGAGCCTCGGAGTTGACGTTTGCCGCTGTCTGCTGCGAGAGCCGCTCAAGGGCCGCGTTCTGACTCCGGAGAGCCTGGTCGGCAAGGTCAATGCTCCCGGTCAGGCTCCCGCCACCCGTGTCACCGAATATCAGGCTCAGGTCGGACGGAACCCCGCCCGCCTTGTAAGCCTGGGTCGCAATCTGTCCGATGAGCTTCTTCGTCTCTTGCGCCTTGCCGCGATCGTCGGCGATCTGCTGCGTGATCTTCGCCTGGTTCTGCTGCGCCGCGTCGACCCGAACCGCAAGGGCGTCCGCCTCTTTGGTCGCTGAGGCAACGCGCCCCTGCGCATCCACGAGCTCTTGCTGCGCGCCGGGGAGCTGGGCCCGGTAGGTCGCGAGGTCAGAGGCTGACTGTGAAATGCGCCCGTCGAGGAATTCCAAGGACGACTCCACCTGCTGCGCCTGCTGGGCGAGCTGGGCCTTCTGATCGTCGAGGTCATCGGCGCGAGCGGCTCCGGAGGCCGCAAGCGTGAGAGCGAGCGAGATGGCGGCGACAGTGGCCGGTCCGCGGAAGGCTACCGCGGCCCCTTTCCGGCCAACGTCAGGGGTGCAAGTGGCCGGCATATCAGACCTTCAGGTAGCGGCGAAGCGTCAACATGGACGACATGCCCGCAAGCACGACCCCCAATCCGACGAGGAGCGGAGACAGCATGAGCGCCTGGGCCGGCGAGATGAACGCCGTGTCCGGATACTGCCGTGCGAGGACATCGCCGAGGAAGAACTTCGCCACCGCCCACACTGTCGCGGAGGCGAGTACGGCTCCGACGACGGCGGCGATCACCCCCTCGAGGACGAAGGGCAGTTGGATCACGAGCTTCGATGCCCCTACGAGTCTCATGATGCCGGTCTCCCTGCGTCTGCTGAACGCCGAGAGCCTGATCGTTGTGCCGATCAGCAGAATTGCACACACGATCATGACGGCGGCGATCACGATCGCCACGACAGATGCGCCGTTCATGACTGAGAAGAGCTTCTCCAGCAGCTGTCTCTGGTCGATGACCGTCTCAACGCCGGGGCGCGACGAGAACGTCTCACTGATGATCTGGTACTTCTGGGGATCCTTGAGGTTGATCCGGAAGGATGACGGCAGCTGGTCCGGGGTGACTGAATCCACAATCGGTGAGTTCGCGAACTGTTCCTTGAAGTGCTGGTACGCCTCAGCCTGCGACTCGTAGTGGTAGTCGCTGATGTACTGGGCCACGGCGGGCGAGTCGAGGAGGGCTTGGAGAGCCTTCTGCTGGTCCGGGGTCACGGGCCCGCCCGCGCAGCCGGCCGAGCTTGAGCCGGGGCCGCAGAGGAAGATCGCAACCTGCACCCGGTCGTACCAGTAGCCCTTCATCTGGTTGATCTGCAGCTGGAGTATGCCCGCCGCACCGACGAAGGTCAGCGATACGAACGTCACAAGAATGACGGAGACGACCATGGACAGGTTGCGGCGCAGGCCGCTGGCAATCTCTCCGAGGATGAACGCGAGGCGCATCAGATCTCCTCCTCGCCCACACCCGCGGGGGACGAAACGCTAGGGCGGTCCTCGGCTGGCTCCCCCAGCCGAGGCGGACGGACGACAGGCATCATCGAGGTGTAGAGGGCCTTGGCCTCGTCACGGAGAACGCGGCCTTCCCCGAGCTCGATGACGCGCTTGCGCATCGAGTTGACGATGTCGTCGTCGTGGGTGGCCATGACGACCGTGGTCCCGTTCTGGTTGATCTTGTCGAGCACCTGCATGATGCCCTGCGACGTTGTGGGGTCCAGGTTTCCGGTCGGCTCGTCGGCGAGCAGAATGCCGGGACGGTTGACGACGGCGCGCGCGATGGCCACGCGCTGCTGCTCCCCGCCTGAGAGCTCGTGTGGCATGCGGTGGCCCATGCCCTCGAGCCCGACCGTCTTGAGCACCTCGGGAACGGTCTCCCGAATGACGCTCCGGTTCTTCCCGATGACCTGCATGGCGAAGGCCACGTTGGCGAACACAGTCTTCTGGGGCAGGAGGCGGAAGTCCTGGAAGACGACGCCGATTCCGCGGCGGAGCCGTGGCACGCGCCAACTGGAGAGCTTCGCGACATTCTGGCCCGCGACGAAGACGGCTCCAGCGGTGGCCCGGTCCTCCCGCAGCACCAGACGCAAGAAGGTCGACTTGCCGGAACCGGACGGTCCGACGAGGAACGCGAATTCGCTGCGCTCGATCTCGATCGAGACCGAGTCGAGCGCTGGCCTGGCCTTCTTGTCGTAGACCATCGTGACATTGTCGAAGCGGATCATGGCACTTCCGGCCCGGCTTGGATGCAGGACATCCAGCACCCGGCGCACGGGCAGGGCTCGGGGACGGAGAGCGCCGGCTGCTCGACTATAAGCACGGGGCCCCGCTTGCGCCCACCTGTTGTGGCGGCGTGTCGCCGGACGGCCTTGGAACTAGCTCTCGGCGAGCTGTCGCTGCGACGCCCGCCAGCGGATGCCGGCGTCGATGAAGTCGTCGATATCGCCGTCGAGCACTGCCGCGGGGTTGCCCACCTCGTGCTCCGTGCGAAGGTCTTTGACCATCTGATACGGGTTCAGGACGTACGAGCGCATCTGGTCGCCCCACGAGGCCTTCACGTCGCCGGCGAGCGCCTTCTTCTCGGCGTCTTCCTGTTCCTTCTTCAGCAGGAGGAGCCGAGACTGGAGGACGCGCATGGCCGCGGCCCGGTTCTGGATCTGCGACTTCTCGTTCTGCATCGAGACGACGATCCCGGTGGGAATGTGGGTCAGGCGGACCGCCGAGTCGGTCGTGTTGACCGACTGGCCACCCGGCCCGGACGAGCGGAACACGTCCACGCGGATCTCGTTGTCCGGGATCTCGATGGAGTCGGTCTGCTCGATGAGCGGAATGACTTCGACGGCGGCGAACGACGTCTGCCTGCGTCCCTGATTGTCGAACGGGCTGATACGGACCAAGCGGTGGGTGCCGGCTTCAACGGAAAGGGTGCCGTAGGCGAATGGAGCGTTGACCTCGAAGGTCGCGGACTTGATTCCTGCTTCTTCCGCGTAGGAGGTGTCCATGACCTTTGTTGCATAACCTCTCCGCTCGGCCCAGCGGAGGTACATGCGCATGAGCATCTCGGCGAAGTCAGCGGCATCCACCCCACCGGCGCCGGAACGAATCGTGACGACCGCCTCGCGCTCGTCATACTCGCCGTTGAGCAGAGTCACGACCTCGAGCTCTTCAAGGGCCTTCCGGATCGACTCGAGCTCCTTTGCCGCTTCAGCCAGGGATTCGGGGTCGGATTCCTCGTGGGCGAGCTCGACGAGCACCTCGAGGTCGTCGATACGCGTTCCGAGCTTCTCGACGCGTTCGAGCTCCGACTGACGGTGGGACAGACGGGAGGTGACCTGCTGGGCTTTCGCGGGGTCGTCCCAGAGGTCGGGAGCCCCTGCGGCCTCGCTGAGCTCGGCGATTTCGCCGCGCAGCGCGTCCACGTCCGTCACCTGCTCGATGGAGTCGTGGGTGTTCCGGAGGGCGCGGATTTCTGCGGGAAAGTCGATCTCAGCCATAACCCTCCAAGGTTACGTCATCGGTCAGCGGCCAAGTCGCGCCCGCGCAATCGAGGTCACCTCGATCTGAATGCCCTCCGGCAGCAGGATGCTCGCGAGAGGAAAGCGGACGACGGCGCCGAGGGTCACCCGTGCGCTGCGGCTGTCAGGCGAACCCGTGGGACTGCTTACGGTGAAGCCCTCGAAGCGCTGATCCGCACCGCTCTCCTGGAGGAAAGTGTCTACTGCGCCACGCACTCGTTCAGATCTCAGGACGGCCCCGGGGCGCCCAGTGTCGCGGACGAGGTCGCCGAACGTGAAGCTGTCGGCCGCTGCTTGTGCCGCCCCGTCTGCCGTCGAGAGCAGGCGTTGGCGCTCGATGTGAACTGCAGAAACTCCCGTGACTACGGACGCGACCATCAGGCACAGCACAACATATCCAGCGAGCAGAAGGAGGATCTGACCGGATTCGCGGTCACGTCCTAGCCTTTCGCTTCCTCGGAGGACAGCGCTGACCCGTCTTCGGAGGACACCTCTTACGCAGCGGCCCCTCGCATGATGGTCGTTCTGAGTTGCCGCCCTCGCCGGTACCGCGTTCACCGGTACCGCCCGACGACCTGAGTAGCTCTTGCCGTGATACGTCCAGCATCGGGCCCGCCTTGTCCCCACGCTTCTGTGAGCGGGAGTGGGGCCTCGATCTCTACGCTCACCGTGACGACGTTTCCGGCTTCGAGGCAATCGGCACGACTGCACGTCACGCTGAAGCTCGCCCTTCCGGCTTCCATCCCGAAATCCCCTACGACTACACGAACTGATTCCTCCGCCCGCGCGTGGGCAACCGCGACATCAGGTGCTGCGGCGAACGCCTTGGCCGCATGATCGGCAGCGCCCGCAGCGGCATACGTTGCACCTTGGAGGATGCCGACGGTCAGCACGAAATAGACCACCGGAACAAGCAGTAGGACGCCGAGCGCGATGAACTCGACCACGGCGCTCCCCGTTTCGCCGTTGAGGAATTTAGGGTGCCCCGCGCTGGATGCGTCAACCTTGGATGCGCCAGCGTCAGGTTTCGTGTCCAAGGTCCCGTAAGCAGCCGAGCGGGCAATGCGGAACCGATTATGGAACGGGCGCATGACCGGACACTTCGAGGACGCCGGGAGGGCCTACGAAACCGACAAGAGGCAGAGGAGCGCGCACCCGGACTTCGAGGAGCGACGTTCCATGCGCCGTCGTCGCCCGCGCGGCTGTCACGTCCGACCCGAAGGCCGGGCCGAGCGCCGCCCTCGCGAGCTCGGCTGCACGTCCGCTCGCATCTGAGAGCCCCCGGTCTGCAAGCGCACCGTAACGTGCCCCTGAGGACGCTGCATCGGCCAGCGTATTTCGCACGTGAAGGACGAGCGTCAGTTGGACGATGGCGAGGAAGAGGACGGTCAGAAAGCTGCCGACGAGCACGAAGTCAGCAGGAGCTGAACCGGCCTCGATAGGGCGAACATCCCATCGATGAGACGGCGGGCGCAACATGTGCGCTACTTGCTCACCTTGCTGATCGCTTGCTGGAACAAGCCTTCGAGAGCGGGCGCGGCAATCGCCAGCAGGCCCATGACGAGCACAGCGCTCATCAATGTGATCATCACCCAGCCGGGCACGTCTCCGCGGTCGCGTTCGGAACAACGAGATCCCCGAGGGCTGCCGCCCGAAACCCGACCGCTGAGGACTAGGGCCTGTGCGCCGGCTCTCCTTGTCGCGTGCAAGAAGTAAGGGGTGATGGTGTTCATGATTCCCTTTCGGTGTTGTCGATTCGGTGTTGTTGCCGATGGTTTTGGCGCAGTAGCTGGATGGTCTTGGGGAGCAGCAGTCACGGTCCAAGCGCGATGCTCGCAAACCCGGGTGTCAGCGGCCATGAGATTCTCCCCATTGGCGGCCAGATAGTTCCCCGCTGACGGCCAGTTCTTTCTCCCCGTCCACGGCCAGTTGTTCTCCCCGGGTGCGGGATTCCTTCCGCCGGTCGTGGTGATGATCGCGGATGAAGAGCAACGAGGAGATCATGGAGATTCTTGAGGCGTATGACCTCACCGGCAGCTACCGTGCCGCAGCGGAGCTCGCGGGGTGTGACCATCACACGGTGGCCAGGTATGTGAAGCTGCGGGCTGCCGGAGGGCCGGATCGCGAGAAGGGGCAGCGGGCCAGGCCGATCGACGGGTTCCTGCCGAAGATCGAAGAACTCGTCGAGCGCTCGGGAGGCCGGGTCCGGGCGGATGTGGTCCATGAGCGGCTGGTCGCGATGGGGTTCACCGGCGCGGAGAGGACCACGAGGCGCACGGTCGCGGAGGCCAAGGCGCAGTTCGCGGCGGGGCGGCGGCGCGTGTTCCGCCCCTGGATCGTCGAGCCTGGGCTGTGGCTGCAGTGGGACTACGGATGGGGGCCGAGGATCGGGGGCCGGGCGACGCTGCTGTGGTGCGCGTGGCTGGCGTGGTCGCGGTTCCGCGTCGTGATCCCGATCTGGGACAAGAGCCTGCCGACGGTCGTGGCGTGCATGGATGCCACGCTGCGCAGGATGGGCGGGGTCCCGGCGTTCGCGCTGACCGACAACGAGCGCACCGTGACCGCCGACCACATCGCCAGGGTCGCGGTGCGCAACCCGCAGATCGTGGAGATGGGCCGCCACTACGGGATGACCGTGCGCACCTGCGTTCCCGCCGACCCGCAGTCCAAGGGCGGCTCGGAGTCCACGGTGCGGATCTCGAAGGCGGATCTGGTGCCCACGGCGGCGAACCTGCTCGAGGAGTACCGCACCTTCGGGCAGTTGGAGAAGGCGTGCCACGATTTCTGCGACGAGGTCAACGCCCGCCCGCACCGGGAGACACGGCAGGCGCCGGCGGCGATGCTCGCTGCGGAGCGGGAGCGGCTGCATCTGCTTCCGAAGGCGCCGTTCACGGTGGTGTTCGGGACCACCCGCCGGGTGAACTGGGACGCGACCGTGTCGATGAACGGGGTCCGGTACTCGGTCCCGCACGAGCTGGCCAACACCAGGGTCTGGGTGCGCGAGGCGGGCGAGGAGGTCATCGTCACCTCCGTGGCCGAGCGCGGGGAGGCCCGCGAGGTGGCCCGGCATGCGACCGGGCGTCCCGGGACCCCAGTCCTGGACGACGCGCACTACCCGCCCCGGGCGGATGAGGCCGCGGACCGCCAGCCCAGGGCGACCACCCCGGAGGAGGCAGCGTTCCTGATGCTCGGCGCGGGTGCCAAGGCGTGGCTGGTCGAGGCCGCCGCCGCGGGAGCCAGGCGGATCCGCGCGAAGATGGCCGAGGCCGTTGCGTTCGCCAAGCTCTACGGCACCGACCAGGTCGACCGGGCCCTGGGCACGGCCGCGACGACGGGCAGGTTCGCCGACAGGGACCTGGTCTCGATCCTGGGCTACCAGGCCGGGCTCGCCCACGTGGAGCCCTCCCGGGCCTCCGAGGCCCATTCCCTCCAGCCGGGCACGGGCGGCTGGGGCCGCCTCGATGGCTCAGAGCCCGCCGCCGCCGACATGACGGGCGAGGAGGAGGACCGGTGACGATCACAACGATGCAGACCGTGGTCGCCCGCGCCCACGGCGACCCGCTGGCCGAGGCCCTGGAGCTGACCCGCCGGCTGAAGCTGCCCCACATGCGCAAGGCGCTCACGAACCTGATCCCCACGGCGAAGGCCCAGCGCTGGGACCCGGCCGAGCTCGTGCGGGTCCTGCTCGCGGAGGAAGTCGCCGGCCGCGACCGCGCCAACCTGATCACCCGCCGCAAATCCGCCGGCTTCCCGGCAGGGAAGACCTTCGGCGACTGGGACGAGGAGCTCTCCCCGATCCCGCGCCCGACCCAGGAAGCACTCAAGTCCCTCGAATGGGTCCGCCGGCGGGAGAATCTCGCGATCTACGGGCCGTCGGGGACTGGGAAGTCGCACTTCTGCGAGGCGCTCGGCCACGCGGCAGTCGAGGCCGGCATGATCGTGTCCTGGTTCGGGATCGAGGATCTCGGCGCCCTGGTGCGCAAGCACCGCGCCGACGACTCCATCGCCCGGGCCCTGACCAGGGTCGTGCGCAGCGATCTGATCATCGTGGACGACATAGGCCTGCTCCCGGTCTCCCCAGACGCCGCCGAGGGGTTCTACCGCCTCGTGGACGCCGCCTACGAGCGCCGGGCGATGGCGGTCAGCTCGAACCTCGCCCCGGCCGGATTCGACGAGATCATGCCCAAGACCATCGCGACCGCGACGGTGGACAGGTTCATGCACCACGCCCACCGGGTCGAGACCAAGGGCGAGTCCTACCGCCTCGCCCAAGCCGCCTCCGGCAAGGGGGTGACGCCCTTCCGCTGACCCGACAGACAGTCCAAACCCGAACCGGGGAATCAACTGGCCATACGTGGGGAGGAAAGATGGCCGCCACCGGGGAAAACAACTGGCCGTCCACGGGGAAAACCAACTGGCCGTTGACACCCGGGAAAGACCGCAAACAGAATGGTGAGAGGAAGGATTCCAAAGACGAGCGGCACCATCATGCCGATTTCCTTGCGGCCTGCTGCCTCCATGAGGTCTCGTTTGGCCGCGTCACGAACGTCCTGAGCCTGGGCTCGAAGCACGTCTGCAAGCGGAGTGCCGCGCTCGATCGCGACGACGAGACCGTCGACGAACCGTGAGATGGGTGCGATGTCGAGTCTGACGGCCATGGCTCTGAGCGCTGCAACGAGCGTTGTGCCCGCCCGTGTCTCGGACACCACTCTGGAGAACTCATCCGCAAGTGCCCCTGTAGAGTGACCTGCGAGCCGGCCCAACGCACCCGCGGCGGTCTCTCCCGCCCCTACCGCGAGGGCAAACATGTCGGCCATCGCGGGGAACTCGGCGAGGATCCGTCGCCGGCGTTTTCGGACTGCGGATGCAAGCGCGAACTCGCGGCCCAGGAATCCGGCAGCCCCCGCCGCGAGGGCCAGCACAGCCGCGAGAGGCGGTGCGATCCTCCCGGCTGAAGCACCCGCGATCGCCAGGACGGACCCAAGCGCGAACGAAACGCCGGCCCACAGGACTTGCTCTGATCGGAATTCGACTACTCGTCTCGATGAACCGGCTTGGGCAAGACGCCTCTCAAGCGCATCTTTTCCAGCATTGAGACCCGACATCGACTTGAGGGCTTCCGCAAGGACGGGCCGAAGGATGCGCTCAAGCGAGCCGAACGGCGTCACGTCGAGGTTGTCTGATCGAAGCAGGCGCGATGAGGCGTCGACCGAGCGCAACTGCGGGGCGACACGTTCTGCGAAGGTCGTCCGGCGCGCGGTAGGCAGGCGAACGCATGTGATCCACACTCCGACACCGAGAAGTGTGCCGCTCAAAACCGCCAATCCTATCGTTGGGCTCATCGGAGCACCCGTTCCTCTGGCGGGAGGGCGCCGATCCGGAGCATGAGCCGGTAGCAGACGAAGGAGACGATGAGGCCCCCGCCTAGAACCACCAGCCCCGCAGGGCGAGCGTACGCCGCCATGGCCTCTGGCCTTGCCGCCAGAAGGAGTAGGACCACCCAAGGCGCGGCGACAGCAAGACGAGCGCCATTCACCGTCCACGACTGCCGGGCCTCAAGCTCGCTTCGCGTCCGCAGGTTCTCGCGGAGGCACTCACCCAAGGTCGAGAGAAGACGACCGAGATCAGAGCCGCCGACATCGCGCGTCAAGCGCAGCGCCTCGACAATTCTGTCTGCGGTCGGATCGGCGAGTTGGTCCTTCAATCGACTCAGGGAATCGCCGAAGCTTCCGCCTGAGCGAAAGTCGGCCGCGAAAGCGACGAAGACAGGTCGGAGAATCTCGGGCCCCTTTTCACCCAATTGCATGAGTGCCTCGGGGAGCGAGAGCCCGGCGCGGATAGCCGATCGAAGATGATCGACTGCATCAGGCCACACCTCCCGCAGAGCTCTGGCACGCCTCTTGGCCTGCCATAGCACGAGGGTCAGCGGTGTCCCTAGAGCGAAGGCCCCGAAGCACAAGCCGATCGGCCACGCCGTCGCGCTGGCGACCACAATCGTCACGAGAGTTCCGAAGGCCACCGACGCGGCAGCAAGCCGGACCGGCGAGACATTGCCGATCCCCGCCTGTCGAAGGGCCCGCTCGAACCTCCCGGGCTTCTCTGATCGCGTCTTCGACCGCGGCGGCTCCCAACAGGCCCACCAGACGAGGAACAGGCCAAGGCCGCCAATCAAACCGACTGCGGGGGCCATCAGTGGGCATCCAAGGAGGTTGCGACGATCCCAGCCGCCGCGAACTTGTCTGCTTTCGGCAGCCCTGTACCTGAAAGGCGGAGCTCGCCGTCTACGCGAGCGAAGACTGAGGAGCTCTCGATCAGGCCGTTCTCGACACGCTCGCCGAGGGCCAGGATCTCAGCAACCTGACGATGTCCCGTGGAGGTGCGCGTGCAATGCACTACGAGATCGATGCAGGCGGCGACCGTTGGCACGATGAAGTCAGAGGAGATGTTGGTGCCCGCGAGAAGAGGCAAGGTACAGAGCTTCGTCACCGCATTACGCGCAGAATTGGCGTGAATCGTACACATTCCCGGCAGGCCGGCGTTCAGCGCGATGAGCATGTCAAGGCTCTCGGCCTCGCGCACCTCGCCGACAACGAGCCGGTCCGGCCGCATGCGTAGGGCCTCCTTGACGAGGCGCCGGAGGGGGATCTCACCTGTGCCTTCAAGATTGGCCTGGCGGCACTGAAGGCCGACAACGTCCCGAAGCGGAAGGCGGAGCTCAAAGATCTCCTCCACCGTCACCACCCGTTCGCGAGCCCCGATCGCGGCACCGAGACAATTGAGCATCGTCGTCTTGCCGGCTTGAGTCGCCCCCGAAACGAGGATGTTCAGGCCTCCCGCGACTGCTGCCGACAGAAATTGGGCGGCGTCTGGGGTGAGCGAGCCTAACTCGACCAGATGTTCCAGCCGGGAAGCGCGGGCAACGAACTTCCTGATGTTGACGGCCCAATGCCGTCGCGTCACATCGGGGATGACTACGTGAAGACGCGAGCCGTCAGGCAGTGAAGCATCGACGAAAGGGCTGGAAAGATCGAGCCTGCGCCCCGAAGTCTTGAGCATTCTCTCGACCAGATCACGGACGCTCTGCTCCGTGAGAGTCACCGCCGTCAGCTCGGATTCACCGCCGCGCGCCGCAAAGACCTCATGGGGTGCGTTGATCCAGATTTCCTCGACGTCGGGATCATCCAGGAGCGGTTGAAGGGGCCCCAAGCCCGCTACCGCGTCGAAGACGTGCCGACGAGCGGCGTCGAGCGCTCCAAGGGGCGGCACCGCGCCCAGCAGGGCCCGCTCGTCATAGTCCACTACTGCCGCATCGACCAGACGGCGTACTTCAGCTGCCTGCCGGAGTGGGTCCAGTCCCCGCACCCGGACCAGCTCACGAACTTCGTTTTCAACGATGCGAAACGCATCCACCGTATTACCCCCATGCAGCCCCCGCTGCTCCGCCGAGCCGCCACCCTCAACGATGGTCGGCGTCGGCTTCCCGCGCCGACCCTGTCAGCCTAGGCACGGGAAAATGCCACGTAGAGGCCGAACACGTAGCCTCGGGCGACCCTCCCTGCCCGTTCAGCTCTGTGATCTGGGACGGTAGAAGCCGAGGGGATTAAGAGCTAGGTCACAGTTGAGCCATGTACAGTTAGACGGCCCGGTTCGGGGCCATGAAGTGTGACTCAAAGACTCAGATAGGTTGTAGCAAAGCATGCAGCAGACCCGCTTTCCGCTCCTGAAGCGGCTCTGGGCATTAGTCGCTGGCAGTTCCGTGGTCAAGTTCTTGCTCGTCGGCGGTCTCAGCTTCGCAATAGACCTGGGCACGCTTGCTCTGCTTCACGAGGCTTTCCATATCGACCTTTGGATAGCGACCCCGATCGCTTTCATAATAAGCTTGCTCTTCAATTTTATCGCCCAGAGAAGCTTCACTTTTAGATCGAACAGCCGACGCGATGCGAGCTTCATCAAATATATTGCCCTCGCAATAGTCAACACGGGAGCAACCGACGTCATCGTCAACGTAATAGCAGCCGCTGGACTGTCCTATTCGATAGGGAAAGTCGTCTCAACAGTCCTCACAATGACCTGGAACTATTTCCTTTACCGACACTGGATTTTCAAGAAGGGTAAGAAAGAGGCGTTGGAAACGTCCCCCTCGAGCACAGACGCTGCTCGCGACTAAACCCAGATGAGACTCTCGGCCTATGCGACAACTGTCGAGCAAGAATCAGAAATGATACCGGGGTTTTAGCCCTATTATCAGCGGTAGTTGCTCGGGACCCGGCGTTCCGCCTCGAATTGCCGTCCCTCCCCCTCTGACAAATGGGGTTTCAAAAGATAGCGGATGCAAGCCAACCCACCCCAAACGGTAATCAAGCAATACAAGAGAGCAATCAGCGCTAGGCCCCCAGGGGGTTGCCACTTGGGAGAGCCGAAAAACTCGTCCCAAAAAATTCCGCTCCCTATTCCGGTCGCATAGCGCCGCAATACCCAAACGAAGCCGTAGAAGTTCGCGAACCCCAAGCAAAAAACGACAAGCTTCAAGACGGTCCGAGCCGAACGGTGTTGAAGGTCGATTCTTTGGAAGGAAAATCCACACGCAACCAAGAGAATGACGACAAGCGGTAGGATATAGCGCCCCTGCCAGATGTATCCCACTTCTGGGGCTGCAGGCACCTGAACGAACGCAGGCAGAAATATAATGAGGCTCTTCGCGTTTCCGCGGGAATCGGGCTCGCGCCGTAGGGCGTGAAGGGGCTCGTGGCCCTGTTGGATGAGTGGTGTCTAGTCATTCGTCCGGAACAGGATCCACGAGCCTTGATCGAGCCTACGACGGGGCAGCCCTGTGCTGCCACCGTGATCTTCAACCTGCCCGAATACCGCGTCCTCTCCGCCGCGCTCACCGCCTTCGGCGTCCGCCGGATCACTGTGGAGTCCACCGGGGTGCCGGGCTGTCCCGCCTGCGGGGTCGTCTCGGCCCGCGTGAAGGACCGACGGCTCCAGCGGCTGCGCGACGTCCCCCTGGCCGGCGCTGTCGTGGTGCTGTGGCGCAAGCGGCGCTGGTTCTGCGACGAGCCGGCGTGCCCGCGTGGGTCGTTCACCGAGGCCACGGACGAGGTGCCCAGGCGGGCCCGGTCCACGCGCCGGCTCCTGCATGCGCTTGTGGATGCCGTGATCCGCTCGGGCCGTGCCGCACTCGAGGCTGCCCGGGCCCACGGGGTCTCGTGGTGGCTGGCCCAGACCGCCCTGGACGCCGCCGCGGCGACGCTGCCGGACGTCGACCTGCTCGCGCCGAAGAGGCTCGGGATCGACGAGCACAGGTACCGGTCCGTGCGCTGGTACCGGGCCGACGAGGCATCGCCGTGGGTGCGGGTCGAGCCGTGGATGACCACGATCGTTGACCTGGACACCGGACAGGTGCTGGGCATCGTGGACGGCCGCGACAGCACCGGTGTCGGGGACTGGCTGTTCGCCCGGCCGCTGGCGTGGCGCCTCGGGGTGGAGGTCGTGGCGATCGACCCGTCGGCGGCGTTCCGCAAGGCCCTGCGGATGTGGCTTCCGCGCACCGCGGTGTCGGTCGACGCGTTCCACCTCGTCCAGCTGGCGAACCAGGCCGTCACCGAGGCCAGGCAGCGGCTGAGCCAGGAGATCAAGGGCCGCCGCGGCAGGGCGGTGGACCCGGGGTGGGCGAACCGGCGCCTGCTCCTGCGCGGCGCCGAGACCCTCTCCGGCCGCGGCAGGGCCCGACTGCGGGCGGTCTTCGAATCCGACGACCCGACCGGGCAGCTGCAGGCCGCCTGGGAGGCCAAGGAGCAGCTCCGCACCCTGCTCGCGTCCGGGGCGCTCGAGGAGGCGCGGGACCACCTGCGGATCCTCGAGGGCCTCGTCGAGGCCGCCCCGACCGTGGAGACGAAACGGCTCCTGCGCACCGTGAAGCGCTGGTGGAACGAGATCGAAGTCCTCATCACCACCGGCGCGACCACGGCCAAGGTCGAGGCGAACAACACCGCGATCAAGAACATCAAACGAACCGGACGGGGCTTCCGGAACCCGGACAACTACCGATCCCGTATCCTGCTCAGGAGCGCCGCTCAGACAGCAGCGTGACAATCACCCAGCAGGACCATTCCCGCGGAAACGCGAAGAGCCTATAATGACGGCGCTTAGGAGCACGATGCCAACACGACGTCGACCCCGCCACAGCGCGAGGCAACCGATCAAGAGGCCCATCGCTAGGGCATCCCACACCACGTATGCAACAGTGGGAAGAGGAGCGTCCAGCCAGCCCATTACTCCAACATATTGCCTGGCGTAGTCGAAAGCTCTTTCAAGCATTACCGACACGACTTGCTCCGGCGTATCCTTGACAGCGGTCCCGCCCAAGCTCTGAAAAGAGTTCGAAATAATCTGCCAAGCGAGTCCCAGTGCGACGCCAGTCCCCGCCAAAGGAAGACCTATCCAAATGCCTCGTGGTGGCTTTGTCAAGAGTCCGCGACGCCATTGCAACAGAACCGCCCCAACAAATGCAATGGCTAACCACGCAATGGACAGCGGACGTAGATTCGCCAAAATCAAACCACTGACACCGAAAACAGAAGCCGCAAGCACGGGACGTTTGAAGCTAGCATCAAGCATTGCGAAAGCGGCTACAAACGCAGCGAGCGTAGTCGCAATTTCAACTGCATTGGGATTGATTGACCCTGCCAAGAAGAAGCACATAGGTGTTATAGCGAGTGCCGTGACGACCACCGGGAGCCTTCGGGGCCATAATTTATGTGCGAAAGCAACAGGAACCGCGAAGAACAAGGCACACCAGACCGCCGTTACCAACCGCATGCCGTAGATGGCCTTCTGCCCGCTTGTGACTAAAGTCGGGAGACCCACAATCGCGTAGTATAGAGGGTTGTAATTGCCGGCTGTAGTAGTTGACGGAACCAGGTTGTTTCCCAGTTTGGAAACATTAGGAGCACAAGCCGCGCTTCGGTCAGCTTTGAAAGCGAAGCAGCTGGGAACAGAATTGAGAGCAGCGATGTATTCGGGGACCCTTACCCGAAGCGCCTGCCCTTGTACGTCTGAGTTCTGGCCAAGCCATTCCCCTCGAACAACGGCTGCCGCCTTAATCGCATGCGAAGGCTCGTCAGGAGCGGACATCAGCGGCGACGCCAGGGCCCAGAGGCTACTCAGTGCGAGGAAACAAACGAACGCGATTGCGAACACCCGGCCTGCTTCAGACCAACGGGAAAACTTCGGGAGACTCATGCGCACCCGAACGAGCTTAGTGGATAGAGAAGTGGGCCATCGCTCAGGACGTCCCTTCACTGACGTTAGATAGGACCGGGCGCGTCGGGGGCCAGCCTCGTGCCATTGAGTTCCGCGACGAACTCCCCGAGCCAGGAACGGAGTTCGGGGCCGAGGTCGGGCCGTTCCGATGCGAGGGTGACGACGGCCTTGAGGTAACTGAGCTTGTCGCCCGTGTCGTACCGGCGCCCCCGGAACACGACCCCGTACACGCCCCCGCCCTCGCCCTCACGACGGGCCAGGGTCTGCAGCGCATCCGTCAGCTGGATCTCCCCGCCACGGCCGGGCTCCGTCTCCTCCAGCACCCCGAACACCGCCGGATGCAGCACATACCGGCCGATTATCGCCAGATCCGACGGCGCATCCTCCGGCGCCGGCTTCTCCACCAGCCCATGCACCTGCACGAAGGACTCCCCCTCCACAGGGCTGACCATCGCACACCCGTACGCCGAGATCGCCTCCCGCGGAACCTCCATCAACGCCACCACGGACCCACCCGTGGCCTGCTGCACCCGGATCATCTCCCCCAGCAGCTCATCGCGCTCATCGATCAGGTCATCGCCCAACAGCACCGCGAACGGCTCAGCCCCCACATGCCGCTGCGAACACAGCACCGCGTGTCCCAACCCCTTCGGATCCCCCTGACGCACATAGTGAATGTCACCCAAACTGCTCGTCTCGAGAATAGAAGCCAGTTTCTTCTGATCCCCTTTTCGTTCGAGCGCCTCTTCGAGCGTCGGGACCCGGTCGAAATGGTCCTCAAGGGCCCGTTTGCTGCGGCCTGTAACGACGAGCACATTGTCCAGTCCTGCGCGTGCCGCCTCGGCAACGACGTACTGGATGGCGGGCTGGTCGACGACGGGCAGCATTTCCTTGGGCATCGCCTTTGTTGCCGGCAGGAAGCGTGTACCGAGTCCCGCTGCAGGGATCACGGCCTTCGAAATGGGTGCGGGGTGAGGCATGTGGGTAGCTTACGGGACCGTTGTCGCAGCCGATACGCAAGAACGGCGCAAGAACTTCACAGGAAACAGCAATTTACTCTGACCACACTGTTCACACTTTTAACATCGCTGCTATGGTGGTTCCGCTCCCTCACGTCTGAGGAACGGACCAGCTATGCGGGCAAGGCTATGAAATTCACATCTCTGACCCACTCGGTGGGGCTGTCTCTACTCACACTTGGACTCGTCGGTGGCCTCGCCGTGCCGGCAGCATCCGCCACTGTGACTCCCTCTCCGACTCCAACACCGGCAGGAACTGCGTCTCCCACGCACTCTGCTACCCCTACCCCCACCCCTTCTGCGAGGGCGACACCCAGCCCGCAGACTTCGCAGCCGACCCCGCCTCCGGGTGCTGTCGCAGCCGCGACGTCCGACCCTGGCGCCAGCATCCAACTCCGCGATGCAATGCAGAAGGCCGTAGGACGCGGCGCCAAGATGGGTCAGGTCAACCCCCAGAACCCGAAGCAAATGGGTTCCCCGGCGAAGGGCGCAGCCGTCAGCGTGATGGCCAGCTCATGGCAGCCCGGGTGGGGAGTTTCCGGCGTTGATGTGAGCGCCTACCAAGCTGCATATGCCAATGGCCAATGGAGCGATACGACTGACTGGGGCGGCCAATGGAATCAGGGCGTCCGCTTTGCCTACGTGAAGGCGAGCGAGGGCAACTACTACACCAATCAGGCCTTCTCCCAGCAGTACAGCAACGCGCAGAGCGTGGGCATGATCCGTGGCGCCTACCATTTTGCAATTCCGAATTGGTCTTCTGGGGCGAACCAAGCGCAGTACTTCGTGCAGAACGGTGGAGGGTGGTCCCCGGACGGCATCACCATGCCCCCGGTTCTCGATATCGAATACAACCCCTACGCGGGCCAGACCATCAACGGCGTTTACATGGGAGACACCTGCTACAGCATGGCCGGCTCGGCGATGGTGAATTGGATCTCCGACTTCAGCAATACGATGCTTTCGCTCACGGGTCGTCGCCCCATGATCTACACCACCGCCGACTGGTGGAACAGCTGCACCGGCAACTATGGCGGCTTCGGCAACAACCCGCTTTGGGTGGCCGCGTACAACCAGTCAGGTCCGCCACTGCCCGCTGGGTGGCCAGCGTTCAGCGTGTGGCAGTACAGCTCATCAGGCCCCTTCGTCGGGGACTCGAATGCGTGGAATGGCGACTACCCGAGCCTCCAGCGTTTCGCCACCTACGGTGACACCAATCCGAGCGCGGCTATCGGATCGGTTGCAGGGGGAGCCAATATTGGTTCGCAGACGACAGGCGTCGTAGGCGGGCTCGTCAACAGCGGGGCCTACCAGAACTTCCAGAACGGCGCCATCATATGGTCCTCAGCCAGCGGCCCTCAGGTGTCCCCAAATGGACCCATCCGAAGCGCTTGGCAGTCCTCGGGGTTCGAAACCGGACCTCTCGGTTATCCCACAACGGGGGTCGTGGGAGGTCTCGTAAACGGCGGAAACTACGAAAATTTCCAGAACGGCGCAATCATCTGGTCGCCTACGAGTGGCGCAGAATTGTCGCCGAACGGACCGATCCGCAGTCTCTGGCAGACCACCGGCTTTGAGCAGGGAGTGTTGGGATACCCGACCTCGAACGTTGTGACGGGCTTGGCCAATGGCGGTAGCTATCAGAACTTCCAGAATGGGGCGATTCTCTATTCGCCCGCTACCGCAGCCCAGCTCTCACCATCCGGCCCCGTCCGCACCGCGTGGCTCAACTCCGGAGCCGAGCAAGGCCCCCTCGCCTACCCGACCAGCGGCGTCGTCACCGGCCTCGTAAATGGCGGGACCTACCAGAACTACCAGAATGGCGCCATCATCTGGTCCCAGACCACAGGTGCGCAGCTTTCACCAAGTGGCCCCGTCCGCACAGCGTGGCTGAACTCGGGTGCCGAGAAGGGTCCCCTCGCCTACCCGACCACGGGCGTCGTCACCGGCCTCGTAAATGGCGGGACCTACCAGAACTACCAGAATGGCGCCATCATCTGGTCCCAGGCCACAGGAGCCCAGCTCTCCCCCAGTGGGCCCATTCGCACTTACTGGCTCAACTCTGGGGGTGAACAAGGCCCGCTTGGCTACCCAACCACTGGCCAGATCTGTGGACTCACGAACGGTGGGTGCTACCAGAACTTCCAGAACGGGGCGATCCTCTACTCGCCGGCCACCGGGGCTCAGCTCTCACCATCCGGCCCCATCCGCACGGCGTGGCTCAACTCTGGAGCTGAGAAGGGTCCCCTCGCCTACCCGACCACGGGCGTCGTCACCGGCCTCGTGAACGGCGGGACCTACCAGAACTACCAGAACGGCGCCATCATCTGGTCTGAGGTCACGGGAGCTCAGCTCTCCCCCAACGGGCCCGTCCGCAGCGCGTGGCTGAACTCGGGTGCCGAGAAGGGTCCCCTCGCCTACCCGACCACGGGCGTCGTCACCGGCCTCGTAAATGGCGGGACCTACCAGAACTACCAGAACGGCGCCATCATCTGGTCCCAGGCCACAGGAGCCGAGCTCTCCCCCAACGGGCCCATCCGCACGGCCTGGCTCAACTCCGGCGGTGAACAAGGCCCGCTCGGCTACCCAACCACAGGCCAGGTCTGCGGCCTCACCAACGGCGGGTGCTACCAGAACTTCCAGAATGGAGCCATCGTCTGGTCCCAAGCCAGCGGAGCCGAATTCTCGCCCAATGGCCCCATCCGCACGGCGTGGCTGAACTCGGGTGCCGAGAAGGGTCCCCTCGCCTACCCGACCACCGGCGTCGTCACCGGCCTCGTAAACGGCGGGACCTACCAGAACTACCAGATCGGCGCCATCATCTGGTCCCCGGCCACCGGGGCTCAGCTCTCCCCCAACGGCCCCATCCGCACCTACTGGCTCAACTCTGGTGCAGAGCGCGGCCGCTACGGATATCCGACGTCCAGCCAGACGTGCAACAGCACGGCAACGTCGTGCTCGCAGTCCTTCCAGAGCGGCACGATCTCCTGGAGCAGCACGTCGGGGATCAAAGGCTGACAGGGAGATAGTCGGCTAGCCGCAAGGCAAGAAGGAGGGCCGTCCACCGCATTGAGCGATGGACGGCCCTCCTGCATCTGTGGGTGGCCCCTAATCGTGCCTTCCGCGTCGGCTACGTCTCTGCCGCCGTTCGGGACTTAGCCAAGCAGCTCAAGCAGGTACCTCCCGTAGCCGCTCTTCACGAGGGGCTCGGCCCGCTGGCGGAGATCGTCGTCCGAAAGGAACCCGAGCCGCCAAGCGATCTCTTCAGGCGCCCCGATCTTCAGCCCCTGACGGTTCTCCACCGTGCGAATGAAGTTGGACGCGTCGTTGAGGTCGCTGAAGGTGCCGGTGTCGAGCCATGCGGTACCGCGAGGAAGCACCTCGACCTTCAGCTTCCCAGCCTCCAGATACGTCCGATTTACATCCGTGATTTCAAGCTCACCTCGAGCCGAAGGCTTGAGGGACTTGGCAATTCCAACAACGTCGTTGTCGTAGAAGTACAGTCCAGGAACCGCATAGTGGCTCTTCGGCTTCGCTGGCTTCTCCTCAAGCGAGACCGCCTTTCCGCCGCCGTCGAACTCGACCACGCCGTACGCCGTCGGGTCCTTGACCCAATAGCCGAAGACCGCGGCGCCGTCGATGTTCTCGTGGCGCCGGAGCTGGGTGCCCATTCCCTGCCCATAAAAGATGTTGTCGCCGAGGACAAGGGCGACGGTCTCCGAGCCGATGTGGTCCTCGCCGAGGATAAAAGCCTGCGCGAGGCCGTCGGGCGAAGGCTGTTGTACGTACGTGAGGTTGATGCCGAATCGGGAGCCGTCTCCGAGGAGCCGCTCGAAGGATTCGGCGTCGTGCGGCGTCGTGATGACGAGGATGTCTCTGATGCCCGCGAGGATCAGCGTAGAGAGTGGGTAGTAGATCATCGGCTTGTCATACACGGGAACCAATTGCTTGCTCACCCCCAGTGTGATCGGGTGAAGCCGGGATCCGGTGCCGCCTGCCAAGATGATTCCACGCATGGTCCCCATGATCCCTAGGCCCGAGTGCCCATGCCAAATCCGGTATTTTAGAACGCATGCAGCGACTCCTCGTCACCGGCGGCGCCGGGTTCATCGGCTCGAACTTTGTCCACTACGTCCTGAGCCACACGGACCACCATGTGACGGTGCTCGACAAGCTGACGTACGCGGGCAATCTCGAGTCCCTCAAGGGCCTCCCCGGCCAGCGGTTCCGCTTCATCAAGGGGGATATCGCGGATGCCTCTCTGGTCGACGAGCTCGTCAGTTCGGCAGACGCCGTCGTGCATTATGCGGCGGAGAGTCACAACGACAACTCCCTCCACAACCCGCGGCCGTTCCTCGACACGAACATCATCGGCACGTACACGCTGATCGAAGCTGCGCGGAAGCACGGCACCCGGTTCCACCACATCTCCACGGACGAGGTCTACGGCGACCTCGAACTCGACGATCCCGCACGCTTTACAGAACAGACTCCCTACAACCCGTCGAGCCCCTACTCGTCGACGAAGGCCGGATCCGACCTCCTCGTACGTGCTTGGGTCCGCTCGTTCGGCCTTCAGGCGACTATCAGCAACTGTTCGAACAACTACGGCCCCTACCAGCACGTCGAGAAGTTCATTCCGCGCCAGATCACCAACGTCATCGACGGCGTACGGCCCAAGCTCTACGGCAAGGGCGAGAACGTGCGCGACTGGATCCACGCGGACGACCACTCTTCGGCCGTGCTGACCATCCTCGAGAAGGGCCGCATCGGCGAGACGTATCTCATCGGCGCCGACGGCGAGAAGGACAACAAGTCCGTCGTCGAGCTCATCCTCAAGGCAATGGGCCAGCCGGCCGATGCCTACGATCACGTCGTCGACCGGCCAGGCCATGACCTGCGTTATGCGATCGACTCGACTAAGCTCCGCAAGGAGCTGGGCTGGCTGCCGCAGTACCAGGACTTCGAAGCGGGGCTCGAGGCGACTGCCCGGTGGTACCGCGACAACGAGGCCTGGTGGCGCCCGCAGAAGGCCGAAACCGAAGCGAAGTACAAGGAGCAAGGCCAGTGACCGGCATCGAGTTCTCCAAGCCCCTCGCGGCACACGAGACGCCCATTCCCGGCGTCGTCCTCTACGACCTCCCAGTGCATGGGGACAACCGCGGCTGGTTCAAGGAGAACTGGCAGCGGGAAAAGATGCTCACTTTGGGCCTGCCGGACTTCGGTCCCGTCCAGAACAACATCTCGTTCAACGAGAAGGCCGGGACGACGCGTGGCATCCATGGGGAGCCTTGGGACAAGTACGTCTCGGTCGCCACAGGTCGGATCTTCGGCGCGTGGGTCGACCTGCGCGAAGGCCCTAGCTTCGGTTCGGTCTTCACCGCCGAACTCGACGCTTCAAAGGCCATCTTCATCCCACGGGGCGTCGGCAATGCGTTTCAGACGCTCGAGGATGGCACGGCCTACACGTACCTGGTGAACGATCATTGGTCCGCGGATGCCCAGAGCCAATACACGTTCCTGAATCTCTCTGACGAGACTGTGTCGATCCCGTGGCCCATTCCATTGGAGAAGGCCGAGCTCTCCGACAAGGACCGGGCGCATCCGCGCCTCGCCGAGGTGTCCCCCATGGCACCGCGCAAGACCCTCGTCCTCGGCGCCGACGGTCAGCTCGGGCGGGCGCTGCGAGAGGCGTACGACGGCGATGCGAACGTAGAGTTCGCGACTCGCCACGAGTTCGACCTGAGCGACGCGGCCGCCTATTCCGGGCGGAACTGGAAGAACTACTCGACCATCATCAATGCCGCCGCGTACACCGCAGTCGACAAGGCTGAGACGGCAGAAGGTCGTCGTACCGCTTGGGCCATCAATGTGAGCGCAGTGGCCCGGCTCGCCCAGATTGCAGTCGAACACCGGCTCACGCTCGTCCATGTCTCGAGCGACTATGTCTTCGACGGGACCGCTGAGCTCCACTCCGAGGATGAGCCGTTCTCGCCGCTCGGCGTCTATGGCCAGACGAAGGCCGCGGCTGACGCAGTTGTTTCGGTCGTTCCGCGCCACTACATCGTCCGCACGTCGTGGGTCATCGGCGAGGGCGGAAACTTCGTCCGCACTATGGCCAACCTCGCGGGGAAGGGCGTGAAGCCCTCAGTCGTGAATGACCAGATCGGGCGTCTCTCCTTCACCACGGACATCGCTGCAGGCATCCGCCACCTCTTGGACAGCCACGCTCCCTTCGGCGTCTACAACCTGACGAACGACGGCGAGCCCCAGTCGTGGGCCGATGTCGCCAGCTCGGTGTATGCATTGACAGGGCACGAAGGCTCGGACGTCACGGGGGTATCGTCCCAGGAGTACTTCGAGGGCAAGGAGGCGGCCCCGAGGCCCGCGAACAGCGTCCTCAATCTCGCCAAGCTCCAGAAGACGGGCTTTGAGGCCCCGTCCAGCCAATCCCGGCTCGAGGGCTATCTGGGGCAGGAGGTCGCCGCGCCGTGACGATGCCATCACGCCCGAAAACCCTCGTGATCATGCCTGCATGGAACGAGTCTGAGTCCGTGGGCTCGACCGTGCGCGAAGTCCTCGCCTACGCGCCGCCGTGCGATGTCCTGGTTGTCGACGACGGCTCAACCGACGGGACGGCGCGCATCGCCGCAGAGGCCGGCGCGCGCGTGA
The DNA here is from genome assembly GCF_022539255.1 of Sinomonas terrae. Lineage (NCBI taxonomy): Bacteria > Bacillati > Actinomycetota > Actinomycetes > Micrococcales > Micrococcaceae > Sinomonas > Sinomonas terrae. The sequence goes on along the minus strand of NZ_JAKZBV010000001.1, from coordinate 1,445,271 downwards.
TCCGCCTCCCGTTCAACATGGGCGTCGGTGGGGCGATGCGGACGGGTTTCAAGTACGCGCTGCTTCACGGCTATGACCAGGCGATTCAGGTGGATGCCGACGGCCAGCACGATCCGCGCGAGATCAAGCGGGTGCTCGAGGGGCTTTCTGACGCGGACATCGTCATCGGTTCGAGGTTCGAGGACCGTGCCGAATACGAGGTCAAGGGCCCGCGCAAGTGGGCCATGATCGTTCTCGGCGGAGTCCTCTCGAAAATCTCCGGTACCCGCCTCACCGACGTGACCTCGGGCTTTCGTGCAGCCAATCGCCTTGCCATCCGCCAGTACGTGGCCCACTACCCTGCCGAGTACCTCGGCGACACCATCGACTCCCTCGTCGTCGCCGTCAGGTCCGGCTGCAAGGTCGCTCAGGTCCCGGTGAACATGCGACCCCGTCAGGGCGGCACCCCGAGTCACCATCCGCTGAAGGCCGCGGTCTACCTCGTCCGTTCCGGGCTCGCCCTCGTCTTCGCCCTCACCCGCAAGAAGTCGTCGCCTGTCGGCGATTAGGAGACCCCAATGACCGTCCTTGCCGTCCTGTTTGTCGTCGCGGTGCTGATCTTCGTCATCGAGATGCTGCGGCGCCAGAAGATCCGGGAGAAGTACGCAGTCCTCTGGATCGTCATCGGGCTCGCCACCCTGATCCTCGCGGTGTTCCCCGATCTTCTGATCTGGGCCGCGCACGTCGTGGGGGTCCAGGTCCCCTCGAACCTTCTCTTCGCGATCGCCCTGATCCTGCTGATGGGAGTGACCCTGCACCTCTCGCGCGAGGTTTCTGCCGGAGAGGACGAGATCCGCGCTCTTGCCGAAGAGGTGGCAATCCTCCGAACCGACCTCCGCGAGATTCAGGATCAGCTGCCGAAGAACCCCGAATCACGTCCGATTCTCTGACCGCCCTCGGGACCTCATCAACGCAGACGACGGCGGCCGCGCGAGGTGCGCGGCCGCCGTCGTCTGCGTTTGCAGAGCCGATCAGCTCACGATGTGCTTGATGAGCCGCGGGAGGGAGTCGGTCTTGCGCTTCGCGAGTGACTTGATAACCAGTGATCCCGCATTGAAGCGGCTTGTGAGGTGATTTGAAGCGGCGCGGGCAGCCGAGGTCCAGCCGAGCGCACGGAACCGCTCAGCCTGGCTCTCGAAGAAGCGGCGCTCCTCATCGAAGCGACGCCCGTCGAGAGCACGAACGGACGAATCCGACGCTGAGTGCCGACGGTAGAGGAAAGAGAGCTCAGGATCGAAGATCATCATCCCACCGCCGGCGGCGATGTCGAGGAGCAATGCCAGATCCTGGACGACGTCGAGACCTTGGGTGAAGCCAATGCGCTGGATCGTCTCGGTCTTCCACGCGAGCGAGGGGAAATAGGCCCAGTCCGCCCGGACGAGGCTCGTTGCCATCCGCTCCCCCGTCAGGACGAGCGGCACGCGCGTCTTCGGCGCGTAAGCCCACTTGACCGCATCTGCGAGAGGCATCCGCGCGATCCCCAGCTCGTCGATGACCTGGACGCCCGGCTGAACGACGTCGGCCTCCGGGTGCGCGTCGAAATTGCGAACGACGACGTCGAGATAGTTCGGAAGCATGACATCGTCGGCACCCATGATGACGACGATGGGAGCCTCAGCCCTGGCCAGAGCCTTCCGGTAATTGCCGTTCGCCCCGAGGTTCACGTCGTTCTTCTCGTACGAGACCCGCGGATCGGTGATCTCGGCGAAGAAGGCAGCAGGCTCCTCGCTTGGGTACCCATCATCGAAGACGTGCAGCTTCCAGTCCTGGTAGTGCTGGCTCATCACGCTGCGGGCGGCGAGCTTCATCTGCTCGACGTCGCCGTAGTAGGGCAGCATCACATCGACTGAGGTCATCGTGGACAGGGGCCTTTCGGTGCGCAACACGGGCGAGGGCTTGTGGCGTCTACGTGCCACGGGCGGTACCACTATATCCGTACGCAGTGGCCCACACCTTGGCCGGATGTTCCACCGGTATGATGACCGAGTTGCCTCGAGAGCTAAGGAAGATCTGCCCCCATGCCATCTCGTCCGAGCGTCAGCGTCTGCATGGCCGCGTACAACGGCGCGGATCACATCCAGGAGCAGCTCGACTCCATCCTCGCCGAACTCGCGCCCGGCGACGAGGTCATCGTTGTCGACGATGGCTCGACGGATGGCACTCGCGAGATCCTCGCGTCTCTGGACGATCCGCGCGTCCGGGTCGTCTTCAACGAGAAGAACCTGGGATATGTCCGCAATTTCGAGAAGGCACTGCACCTCAGCACCGGAGACGTCGTCATGCTGTCCGATCAGGACGACATCTGGATCCCCGGCCGCGTCGAGACCCTCCTCGCGGGGCTTGAGCACGCCGACGCCGCCGTGGGGAACTGCGAGCACTTCGGAGGCACACCGGGGTACTTTCAGCGCTTGCGGGTCGATCCTCGTTTCTCCAGTCGGCATGCCCGGAACCTGCTCGGTATTCTGATCGGCTATCGCCTCCACTGGGGTTCCGCGATGGCTTTCTCCCGAAGCCTTCTCGACGACGCCCTGCCGTTCCCCGCTGTCATGACTGAGTCGCACGACCAGTGGCTCGCGATGCTTGCAAACGTCCGTCGCAGCGTCACCTACCTTGCGGCCAACACGGTCCGGCACCGCCTCCACGACGACAACCTGACGCCGAAGAAGCCGCGTTCCGTGCGCAAGATCCTTCGGGCACGGGGCGAGTTCATCGCAGAACTTGCCGTTGCGATGGCCCGGACGCGCGCGTCCAGCTCATCCCTGACACCCAGGGCCACCTCGGGCGCTCCGCATCGCACCGAAACTGCGGCTGTCGTCTCTGCCTACAATCCAGACGACACGTTGCCCACGCACGTCGAATCCCTCCTGAGCCAAGTCGACAATGTCGTGGTGGTCGACGATGGTTCCCCCCTCGATGTCAGCACTGTTCTGGCGAAGGTCGAGACGCTCGGAGCCACAGTGATCAGGCTCGAGCAGAACTCAGGGATCGCTGCCGCTCTCAATGCAGGAATACGGCGGGCGCGCCAGGACTGGGACCCGGCATGGATCATGACGATGGACCAGGATTCACGGCTCACGGCCGACTATGTGTCGAAAGCACTGGCGTCCGTGATTGAAGCCGGAGTGCGGCCCGAGTTCGTCGGAGCGGTTTCCCCGGAAAGCCACAACCGCAAGCCACTCCCGACACTTCCAGTGCGAGAGCACTTGGAGATACTCGATCCGATGCAGTCTGGAACGATGTACCGCGCCGAGGCTTTCGACCGGGTGGGGTACTTCGACGAGCGGCTCTTCATCGACTGCGTGGATTCGGACTTCAACGCCCGCCTTCGCAACGCGGGCTATCGCATCGCGATCGGCAAGGACGTCGACTTGATCCATTCCCTCGGGAAGTCACGCCCTATGAGGATCTTTGGCTGGGACGCCCATCTCGGAACCAAGAAGCTGTTCGTGTACGAGCACCAGCCGTTCCGTGTGTACTACATCACCCGAAACATCCTGACCATTGCCAAGCGGTACGCCCTGCGGCAGCCTGGTTGGGTCGCACGGAGGGTGCTGATGGAAGCAGAAAGCAACGCCGTCCGACTCGTATTTGGCCCACGGCGCCTCGCGAGCGTCATCGCGATCGCGAGGGGAGCGACCGACTTCGCCGCCGGGCGCCTCGGGCGAATCCCAGAGCGAACGGCACGATCCCTAACCGCTCCTCCGCGCACGTCAAGCCCGAGCTCAGGGACAGAGGGCTCGGACTTGTAGCCGGCCCTGGCCATCTATGGCGCGGCCTAGCTTCTGCGGAGCACCTCGACCACACCGCCGACAGCAAAGGTCAGCGCAACGGGCACTGAAATCGTCCCGTGCCGGAGTCCGGAAGCAAAGACGAACCACAGATGGCTCCAGTTGTGCCGTTTCCCAAAAGTCGAAGTGGCCTGAAAGACCTTGGCATTCGACGACGAAAGACGCCGCGCCAAGGCCTCCGCCATGACGCGCCGCCAACCGAAACTCAACGAGTTGGTCAGCCGCAAGATGGAGGGAACGCTCGGAGAACCCTCGTACCGCAGCGCGAGCTCACGGGCTCGCTTGTAGGACTGAAATGGATGGAGGCCCTTTACGGCCTCACCCACCACATTGTTGCCGTGCTGAATGTAATCCTGAACGAGCTCGTCGACGATTTTCACCGAGCCGACCGCGTACGCGCAGACGGCCAGCCAGTGATCGTGGAGCTGCGAGGGATTGTTCATCCTCGGGAACGGCAGCGCATGATCGAGCAATGACCGCCGGAACACCAACAGACCGCCAGTGAACTGATTCTGGACAAACAGGTTCAGAAACGATGCGTTCTTTCTGCCCGTCCACGGTTCTAGGACCCGACCATCGTCGTTCACCACCCGGGCCTGGCCTGACACCAACACGTACTCCGTGAGGCGCGGCAAGAGCTTTTCCAGCTTGTCCTCGTACCAGTAGTCATCCTGATCGGAGAGAGCGACCCATTCGGCAGTTTCTGGCACAAAAGTCAGTCCGCGCTCGAAGTTGCCGTAGAAGCCAAGCCTCTCTTCGAACCCCACCACTTTGAACCGCGCGTCGCCCGGAACGATTTGCTGAACAAGCTCCTGAATAGCCTCGTAGCCCCCATCCGCCGTGATGAGGCAGACGAAATCCCGATGGCTCTGCTGCGCGATCGACTGCAGCTGCGTTCGGAACAGGGACGCGTCGGGCTTGTAGGCAGCGAGGACGATAGCTCCGAAACCCGCGTACATTTGTCCTCCCTGTACGTGCGGACTCTCCACGTTTCCCCTTTGCTCAGAACCGACCCCTTCGCGCGTGCCCGGCCCCAGGTAACGCGGCCGGATCCCTGCAGGCAGCAAAGAGGCTGGCCCCGTCCGGGCCGCCACAACTCTATACCAGCAGCCGAAGCGCCTTCGGCTAGACTCTCAGTCGCGACTGACGCGCTTGGTACCGAAGAGAGGCAGCACGGATGGATGAAACGCGACCTTCTTCGAGCAGCCCTGAAGGGTCCAACGGAGTCGTTGCCGTCATCACCGCGCTCAACCCGCCTGTTGATCTGCCGCACCGAGTCGAGTCTCTCCAGTCGCAGGTGGATCTCGTCATCATTGTCGATGACGGGTCGCGGTCGGAGAGCTCTTCGGACATCTTCCTCGAACTCGACCGCATCGGGGCCCAGGTCCTCCATCATGAGGAGAATTCGGGTATCGCCGCAGCACTCAATACGGGAGTTCGGGCCGCTCTGGCCCACGACGCAAAGACGGTCCTGACTCTCGATCAGGATTCGACACTTGCCGCGGATTACGTCCAGCAGTGCTTAGACTCGCTCCAGAAGGCCGCAATGGCTGGACGGCGGGTTGGATTCGTATGCGCCCAACGTATGAACGGCATCGATGTGCCCGCTTTCAAAGGCAGGAACGGCATCGAGCCCTATGATCCGATGCAGTCCGGGATGCTGATTCCCGTAGAGACTTTCAACCGTGTCGGCCTCTTCGAAGAAGCTCTTTTCATTGACGCGGTCGATTCCGAGTTCACCCTCCGGGTTCGCCACGCCGGCTGGACGGTCGAGTTCGCCGAAGGCACTGATCTCGAACACGGCTTGGGCGAACAAACCCCAAAGACGCTATTCGGGCGGACTCTCACGCGTGAAGGCGCTCCCGTCTTCTTCGCTGCCCACAGCCCCATCCGGCTCTACTACGTCACCCGCAACCGAATCATCACGAATGCCCGGTACGCTCGCCACTATCCCTCATGGGTGCTTCACCGAGTGGTGGATGATGCCGTCTTCGCCAGCCGAAACGTTGTGTTCGGTCCCGCCAAGTGGAAGTCAGCCAAAGCCATTGCCCATGGATTTGCGGACGGTATCCGTCGTCGAAATGGCAAAATATCGCCCCAAAAGTCATTGAAGCTCTCCGCGAAACGAAAGTGAGGCACTAGGGCCAGACACTCCAAGCCCAGAGGTCGGACGTCAGCTGGTCCGCCCGCTTTCTCTGACCCGACTTGCACAGGCCTAGTGCCCCGGGGCATTGATCGGGGGTAGCCGGTCGAGGATGGCTCGGGCGTCGGGGCCGATGGCGGGGGCTGCGGTGATGGTCTGGTTGCCGATGCGGATGGTCACGGTGCGAAGGGGCCTGAGGGTGCGCACGAGCTTCTTGATGCTGGTGCCGGTGGCGTCCTGGAGGTGCCGGGCGACGGCGAGGGCGGCGAGCACGACGGTGAGGTGGGCCTCGATCGCTTCGCGCTGGTAGTGGAATACGGGCCGGGCCTTCAGATCGCTCTTGGTCATGCGGAAGGAGGCCTCGACGCGCCAGAGGTCGTGGTAGGCGGCGATCACCGCCGCGCCGGGCATCTTGTCGGGGTCGAGGTTGGTGACGTAGCCCTCCCGACTTGCACAGGCCTAGTGCCCCGGGGCATTGATCGGGGGTAGCCGGTCGAGGATGGCTCGGGCGTCGGGGCCGATGGCGGGGGCTGCGGTGATGGTCTGGTTGCCGATGCGGATGGTCACGGTGCGAAGGGGCCTGAGGGTGCGCACGAGCTTCTTGATGCTGGTGCCGGTGGCGTCCTGGAGGTGCCGGGCGACGGCGAGGGCGGCGAGCACGACGGTGAGGTGGGCCTCGATCGCTTCGCGCTGGTAGTGGAATACGGGCCGGGCCTTCAGATCGCTCTTGGTCATGCGGAAGGAGGCCTCGACGCGCCAGAGGTCGTGGTAGGCGGCGATCACCGCCGCGCCGGGCATCTTGTCGGGGTCGAGGTTGGTGACGTAGCCCTTGATCCCGGCGAGCTGGCGGGCGCGGTCGATGGTGGCCTGGTCGAGGGCCTTCTCGGCGCCGGTGACCTTGAGGAACCTGGCCTTCTTCAAGGGTGCCTTGCCGGTGGCGATGCGCTCGGCCTTGTCGACCATGAGGTTGATGTTGCGGTTGTCCCGCTTGGCGCGCTTGAAGGAGTACTGGTAGACGATCCGGCGGTCCTTGGCGTTCTTGCCGGTTCCCATGGCCCTGCGGGATTCGAGGATCTGGCCGTCCTCGAAGTAGTCCCCGTGGCGTTTGAAGTGCTCGGCGAGGTCGTAGGGGGCCTTGGTGAGGCGGGAGCCGACGATGAAGGAGAACCCGGCCTCCTCGAGCGCGTCCAGGTTCGAGGCGGAGAGCATCCCGGCGTCGGCGACCACGACCATGTCCGTGACCCCGTGCCGGGCCTGGAACGCGGTCAGGACTGGGACGAGGGTGGTGGTCTCGGCCTTGTTGCCCTCGAACAGGTGCACCTCCAGCGGGAACCCGCCCGGGTCCACGAGGAGCCCGACCTGGACCTGCGGGTCGACCCGGTGCTCCTTGCTCATCCCGACCCTGCGGAGTTCGTCCTCGTCCTCGTTCTCGAAATGAAGCGTCGTGACGTCGTACATCACCATGGCCGCGGACCCGCCGGTGCGCAGCGAGTGGGCCAGGCAGGCCTTGGCCAGGGCGTCTCGGTAGTCTCGGCCCTGGCAGCGCCTCAGGGACGCGGCGAGGGTGTTGCGGTGCGGGGCCGGGACGCCGAGGTCCTCGAGGATCCCGACCGTGGCGGCCTTCGAGGCCGGCTCGACGAGGCGCGCGAGCACCATCGCCTTGAACGCCTCATCGGCCAGGGCATCGAACCCCAGCCGGGCGTATGCGCCCATGAGCACTTCCCAGAGGACCTCGCTGCGGGTTCCCGTCACGACGGCCGGGCCGAGCGCCGGTTCCGGAACCGGGTCCGCGGAGCCGGAACCGAGGCCGAGTTCGAGGTCGAAGGCCTGCTGCCCGGCATTGAGCCGGTCGTGGGCGGCCTGCATCAGCACGGCAAGATCGGCCTCGCTGTGCGCGGAGCCGAGATGCTCAAGGATGCGCCGGACCCCGGCCCGCTTCTCCACGATCTGCACCGCCGTCGCTCCCGAGGTCGTCTTGACTTTCCGGACGTACGGAGACACCCCAGAAGGCTACCGGCTAGTGCCCCAATTCGGGACCAAACCCCATCCTGACCTGCGGAAACACTCCACACCCCGCTTCACCTGTGCAAGTCAGGACTAGGGCCAGACACTCCAAGCCCAGAGGTCGGACGTCAGCTGGTCCGCCCGCTTTCTCTGATGAGGCCGCCGGGCATGATGTTCTCGGGTGAACGCAAGAGTCCATCCCGAAGTCCTCGGGCAAGGGAAGCAGCCCATATCTTCTTCGACTTGGCAGTCGGATAGAGACGTAGCGCATATAGAAACAGATAGGCGGCGTTCCAGGCGATGCTTCCAGTGACTCCTGCAGGGACGTCGCTCAGCTTGGTCAGCCAGAGGTTGTTGCGAACGTAGTAGAACAGCCGCCCAGCCATGTCCGGGTTGGCTGGCTTCGCGGGGTGTCGGACGACGCTTTCAGGCACGCAGAACCCGAGCGAGTTGCGAGCAAGGCGCCGGGTGTACTCAGCATCGTCAAACCAGATGAAGAAATCGCGATGGGGAAGCGGCATCGTTGCCGCAAGCTTCAGATTCACCAAAACGCCGACGAAGGTGGCTTGGGTTACAGCAAGACAGCCAAGGGCCCTTGCCGCAAGCTGGTGTTCAGCGTTCGGGTCCACGACCGCGAGGTGGCCCTGGTTCAGCTCGACGCCTTCTTCGTCCTTCACTATGGAAGCCAAGAACCCGGGTGCAGAGTCCGCATTCTCAACGACCTTGAGGAGTGGAGCGAAGCTATCAGGGGCCGGTTCGGCGTCGTCGTCCATAAGCCATGCATAGTCGTGGCCCTTCGCGATCGCCAATTCAACTCCCCAGGCGAAACCGCCAGCTCCACCAACGTTGGCACCCGTCTCGAAAAGAGTCGCCTGAGGGAAGTCCTTGCGGACCAGTTCGAGGCTTCCATCGGTTGAACCGTTATCCACGACAATGATCTCGTCCACGGTCGGGACCTGCTGATCAATCGCAGAGAGGCACCTGCGGAGAAGGTCCCTTCGGTTGTAAGAAACGACGACGGCAGCGACAGTCAACCGGTTTCCTTTCGTGCCGGGGCTCGCTCCCCGTCTTGGCTCTTGCACGCGGCCCACGCCACGGCTCCGGTCAAGACTACCAAGGCAAGCGAGGCCGCCTGAATCCACCGGTAGACTAGGGAGGGCCCAGTTCAAACGAGGGAAGGCCCACGTGGGCTCCGTGCCGTGGCCCGCTGTGCCGCGCATGCAGGAGAAGGAGGAGTCCCAGCTTGGGCCCACGGTTGTCGATGGTCAAGAGGCTCGTGAGCTTCGCGCTCACAATTGGGCTCTCAAGCCTCGTGGGTCTGGTCGCGGTGCCGATCATCATCGCCGATGCGGGGCCGGAACTGTGGGGCATCCAAGCGGCGGTCCAGACGGCTGCGACCTTGTTCGGCGTAGGCGTCTCCTTCGGCTGGGGAACAACGGGCGCCGCGGAGATCGCAGGACTTTCACCTCAGCAGCGACCGCAGGAGTACGCGAACTCGCTCGTGAGCCGCGCCTACCTCATGCTGGCCGTGTATCCGGTGATGTTTTGCGTCATGGGGATACTGAACCCGCATCACCTCGCTCTGGTCGCTGTCGGGGCGGGCACCTTCCTCATGCCATTCCTTGGAGCCTCGTGGTACTTCATCGGCGAGGCTCGACCGGCAAGGCTCTTCTGGCTCGACGGGTTCCCTCAGACCCTCGGCGTAGCGGTGAGCGTCGTCGTCATGATCATGACCCACAACCTCGTGGCAGTCCTCGCAACCCAGCTTGTCTTCAACCTCGGTGCCGTCACGCTCGCGGCACGTCATATCTTCCGCTCGAGCCCGGCGTCGCCGCATTTTGACCTCTCACCCCGAACGGCCTTCGGCCGGCTCGGCCATCAGCGTCACGCGGTCGCGACTTCGGCAACTGCAGCGCTCTACGTATCGCTGCCGCTGCTCATCATCAACGCCGTCGCGCCCGCATCCCTGAGCCTGTACGCAATGGGCGACAAGCTCTTCCGCTTCGCGCTAACCGCCTTCGGCCCGTTCCTCCAGCTCGTCCAGGGCTGGCTCCCGGAGGGGGGCCCTGAGAACCTCCGCCATCGAATCAAGCAGGCCGCGCGAATGACGCCGGTGATCGGCTTCGCCGGAGGTCTCGCCATCGCTGCCCTGGGCCCGTGGGCAGCCGGCATCCTCTCCGCACACCGGATCGACTTCGGCCTCCCGCTTTCCGTCCCGTTCGGCGTGGTCTTCGCGGCCGTCGCGGTCACCCAAGTAATCGGACTCGCCTGTCTCGTTCAGCTTCGGGCAACCCGGGCACTGGCGCAATCCACTCTCGTCGGCGCGCTCAGTGGTATTCCGCTCATCGCTCTGGGCGCGGCCGTGAGCGGTGCGGTCGGCGTTGCGTGGGCACTCGCCGCCTCCGAGCTGGCCGTGCTCGCCTACCAGTACGCATCCCTTGGGCGTCGGATGAAAGACGGGCCGTCGGGCCCGAAGACGACTCCTCCCATCGGCAACCAGGCGGCCGAAGAACGATGACCGTCTCCTCTACGACGCGCCGGCAGGTACCTCCCCCGAGCGGACGGCTCTCCGGCGACGGGCTCGCAGTCGCAGTGGCGGTCATGATGGCGGCCACCGCGCTCTCCCTCTTCCGCCTGCCAGCAACCGCACAGGACACCCTGTGGGCCGAGGACGGAGGCATCTTCCTCAACGGCGCACTTCGCGACCGCAGCCTGTCCCAGATCTTTGCTGCCTATCAGGGCTATCTCCATGTGATCCCCCGGTTCGCCGCCTGGTTTGCCGTCACGTTCCTGCCGCCGGGTTCGTACGCGCTGGCCTTTACGGCGCTGAGCTGCCTCGCCATTGGCGTCGTATCCGCCCTCATCTGGCACTGCTCAAGCGCCCTTTCGAGCAATCCGATCATCCGCTTGGCGTGGGCCGCGATTCCGGTACTCGTAGCCTCAGGACCCCAAGAGACCCTTGGCAATTTCGCGAACCTCCACTGGTATCTCCTCTGCCTCGTGCCGTGGCTCCTCATTAAGCGATCAGCGACGGTGCGTGAGAACGTGATGCTCACCGCCGCCGCCCTTGTTTCGTCACTCACCGAGATCCAGACGTCGCTGTTCATCCCGCTGTTCCTTTTCCGGTTCAAGGACCGCGCATTCTGGCCACCGCGGCTGGCGCTCCTGCTCGGGGTTGCCTGCCAAATCGGCACGACTCTGGCTTTCCCTCGCAGCGCCTCCACGGGACCTTCCGTGAACTGGTGGTCGGTCATCGAAGGCTGGTTCCTCAACAGCAGCTCGGCCATTGTGTACGGCACATCGCAGCAGATCATTCTCGCCGTGACGCGCTTCGGATGGGTTCCTATCGCGCTCGCAGCTGCGCCATTTCTCGCAGCGTTCGTCGTAACGCTTGTGAGAGGCAGTCGGATGCAGAAACTCATGACGTGCGTCTTCCTTCTCGCGTCCCTCGCGGTGTGGTCAGCCGCGCAGGCAATGAACTTCCAGTCGTATTTCGACTACGCCCGGTTCAATGCGGCGCAATGGCAAGGCTTCTTCCTTTCGCGCTACACGGTCGCGCCATCGATGTTCCTGCTCGACCTCGTACCGCTTGTAGCGGTCGTCATCACTCGGCTCAGCGGGGTCGCCGTCGCGGCGGTCCTTGGGGCGTTCGCCGTCGTCCTTGCCGTCTACTTCTTCCCGCCCACGGTCGGCAGGGAACACGGGCCCATATGGTCGGCCGGGATCCAGACAGCGCGCTCGGAGTGTCGCGATACGCCCGCCGCCTCCACGGAAGGTGTGCCCATCGCGCCCACCGGCTGGGCCTATGACAAGGTCCTGCTGCCGTGCAGCATGCTGAGATAGGTGAGACGCGAGCGGGCAGGTTGGAGCAGTTATGGATCACCTGTGAAGCTCTCGCTGAAGGCGCGATCTGAGGGAACCTGCTGAGGGCATCCACTAGCCTTGTAGGGTCGCGGTTGCGGCATCGCACCTTGAAGGAGAAGTAAGTCCGGATGGACATCCAGAATCACTTCTACGGGCACTCGGCTGTCCTCGCAGGCTACGCGGGGCTCCGTGCGCCTCGACACATCCCTGGGCTCTACCAGCATGGATGGACCCCTGTGACTCCTCTCCGCACCCACTTCGCCGACCTCGCGCACGCCGCACCTCCCGGCAGCCTCTTCGTCTGGTCCCACGACTCTCGCGGGTGGACGGAACGTGAGTCGCGTATGGAAACAGGCTTCTCCAGCACGCCAATCGGGGCCGCGGCGCTGTACCTCGCCCGCCATGTCGAGCAATCCGGCATGCTGCCCGAAAGATCGATTGAGTCTGTCGTCTTCCCGTTCCACGGAACCCGCCTCGTTTCGGTCGAAGGAGACCAAGCCGGCTTTGCCCGTGAGGTCTTCGAGCGCGAAGGCTCCGCGGTGGTCTGCATGCACGTGGACGACATGCAGAAACCCGAGATCGTGAAGGCCTGGAAGGATGCCGGGCACGTCATCACGACGGCGGGAGAGCGCCGAGACCCGCTGTTCCTTGCCCGCGTCATGTGGCTCGTCATGAGCGCCAAGAAAATCGTCTCGAATCGTCTTGCCACTGCCTTGCTCTACGCCTCCGCCGTCGACACCCCTGTCCACATCTATGGGCCTCATTTCCAGATCGCGGGCATTCAGGAGACATCGTCCGAAGAGTACCTGCGCGAGCTCTGGCCCGAATTCTATGAGGATGAGCCGAGCACATCCCAGCTCCGGAAGATCGCCGAACAGGAGCTCGGGGAGGCGTACCTGCGCTCCCCTCACGAGCTGCGGCAGGTCCTCGGCTGGGACGGGCGCAATCCCCGGCCCTTCATCGACTACTGGCTGCGCTCACCTCTCGCTAAGGCGGAGGCGATCCTTGGGATCCGGGACAGGAAGGTCGGGCCACTCGTGAACGAGGTCGAGGTCTCGCCCTTCCAATTCTTCAAGAACCCCTTCGAACATCTCCCAGGCGTCCTTCCGCGGACCGCCTCGACGACGCTCGTGGCGCCTTCTCTCGATCGTGGCTGACGCCGCAGTCGGGACGCGCCCCAGCAACGCACGGCAGTCCCTGTACTACCTCCTAGGAGCCGCGCTCCAAGGGACGGGTGCCCTCGTCGTCCAGCCGTTCTCGATCCGCATTCTCAGCCCCGTCGAATGGGGGCGGGTCGGCGTCTCAATCGTCCTCCTCCAGATCGGTCAGGTCGTGTTGTCTGCGGGCCTTCCCCTGGCCATCAGCCGCGCCTACTTCGAGCCGTCGGGCGGCCCCTCCAAAGCACGGGCCATCCACGGGGCCAACATCATCCTCGGAACAGGCCTTGCCGTCATCGCCGCCCTTGCCTATCTGGCAGCGGCACCCGACAAGGCAAGCGCCGCGGCCTTCGCCTGGGCGCTGGCCGCCACCGGGTTCCTCAGCGTCGTCGTGAGCTCCCAAGCTCTGCTGCGAAGCCAGCACCGCGCCCTCTCCTTCGTCCTTCTGAGTGGAGGGGCTTCGATGGGGGCACATCTGGGGGGTCTCATCGGGATCCTGGCCTTCGGCCCTACGGCGACGATCTATCTGGCTTCCTTCACGGCCGTGATGGTGGCGATCGCGGCCATATCACTGATCCTCACACGGCCTTCGCCGCCCTGGCGCCAGCGTGCAGCTGTCTCGGCCGCCTTCCGGCTGGGACTCCCCGTTCTGCCGCACAGCATCGCGATCATTCTGCTGCTGCAGGGTGACACCTTCTTCGTCCAGCACTTCCAGGGAGCGACCTCCGTCGGGCGGTACGTCGCCGCCGCAGCCTTCGCGCTCGGCCCCTTCGCTGTCCTCTCAGGCCTCAACAACGTCTGGACGACTCGCATCTTCGAGGCCGCCCACGGACGGAAGCTCGTGGCGAGCGTGCGCACTGTCGGCCGAGAGGTGGCGCTCGTGGCTGCCGGCCTCGGCGTCTGCGGCACGGCTGCGGCAACCGTGGGAATGATCGTTCTCAAAGGCCTCGACCACGAAGCCATCCAGCTTGCCAAGGTCCTCCCGGGCGTGGCCGTGGGCTACGCGCTCTACCTCGTCGGGATGTCGACTCTCTTCGCAGTGGGCCGAACCAAGGCCCTCACTTGGGCGACGCCGCTCGTCGTCGTCGTCGCTGCTGGCTTGGCCTGGTTCCCGGCCCAGTCCCCCCAGTATTGGCAGCTGGGCAGCATCCGCGTTCTCGTCTTCGCGCTGCTCGGTGCTGTTTACGCCGCGCTTGCCCTGCACGAGGCACCGCGTGTCATCCCCCTGCGCCCGTTCATCGGCGCCCTCGCCTTGGTCATCGCAGCAATCGCTGCCAACCTGCTACTTCCCACGACCGCCCTCATGGGCGTGATCACGCTGGTGTTCGGTCTGGGTTTGGCCGGAGCCGGTTTTTGGGCAGTACGACGACGCGGACTAGCATCGTAGACATTCGCCCCGGCGTCCCGGACGCCATGATCCTAAGGATTGCGCCCCTCCATGCAGCACTCCATTGACGTCGCCGGCCAGCACATCGGTTCCGCCAATCGACCGTTCATCATCGCCGAGGTCTCGGGCAACCACAATGGAAGTCTTGAGCGTGCGCTCGAGATCGTGGACGCGGTGGCCTCTTCGGGCGCGCAAGCGGTGAAACTCCAGACCTACACCGCTGACACGATCACGATCGACTCCGATCGGCCCGAATTCCGCATCAGCGAGGACCACCCCCTCTGGGGTGGAAGCAACCTGTACCAGCTCTACACCGAGGCGCACACTCCCTGGGACTGGCACGCTCCCCTCTTCGAGCGCGCCCGTCAACACGGCCTTGTCCCCTTCTCGAGCCCTTTCGATGCCACCGCCGTCGATCTTCTCGAGTCGCTCGACGCCCCCCTCTACAAGATCGCCTCACTCGAAATTGGCGACCTCCCCTTGCTTCGCCGCGTGGCGCAAACCGGCAAGCCTGTCATCCTCTCCAACGGAGCCGCTTCTCTGAGCGATATAGACACCGCGGTGCGGACCATCCGTGGTGAGGGCAACGATCAGATCGTTGTCCTGGCCTGCACATCGTCGTACCCCGCCTCCCCGTCAGAGTCGAACCTCCGCACCATCCCGGTGCTACGCGACGCGTTCGGGGTTCAGGTTGGCCTCTCGGACCACACCATGGGGATCGGCGCAGCCATCGCAGCTGTTGCTCTCGGCGCCACCGTCGTCGAAAAGCATGTGACGCTGCGCAGGGCCGACGGCGGCGTCGACTCGGACTTCTCACTCGAGCCTCACGAACTCGCCGCGCTTGTCGCGGAGAGCGGCACGGCGTGGGAGGCTCTCGGCTCGCCAGCCATCACGCCGACGGTCAGTGAGGGCGAGAGCCAGCGACTGCGACGCTCGCTCTACGTGGTCAAGCCCGTGCGTGCCGGTGACGTGGTCACTCCGGAAAACGTCCGCTCCATCCGGCCCGCGGGCGGGCTCGCGCCCGCCCAGTACGAGACCGTCATGGGGCGGGCCTTCCGAGTCGACTGCGAGGCAGGGACGCCGCTCACCTGGGAACTGGTCTGAGGGACACCCGTCTCCTGAGGCAGGGGCGGCCGCGTCCCTCAGCCCTCGGGCTTCTTTGGTGGAGCGGCGGCGGCAACATTGCCCGAACTCCGGGGCCGCAGGTTCGACTCGTCGTACTTGCCGATGCCGATCTCGGCCGCAAGCTTCCCGTTGGTCTCGGCGTAGTACGCTCCGACCCATGTGGTGCCGCGGAGAAACGGTTGGAACTTTCCGCAGGTCCCCCGAAGGCTCGACTCGAGGAGGCCCCCGCCGTCCTGCTCGCTCCAGTTGGATTGCACGAGCGGCTTGGACGGGTCGAAGAGCTGCACGAGCCTCTGGCCGCCCCCGGCCCCCCGAATGAAGCACAGGACGCGTCCGTTGTGTGCGATGCGCAATGCGGGCCATGCGTCGTACCGCAGTCCAGGGCTCGGGCTCGGCAGTTGAACGGGCGCCGCCCACGTACGACCCCGGTCCTTCGACTGCGTGACGAAGGCATTGGTGCGCGCAGATCCACGGACCACAGCGACCCAGTTCGTCGGTGAGACCTCGGCGAAATCCCATTCCGTCGCATCCGATCGGCGTGGGGCCAGAACGTCGACGGGTACCGACCAAGGCCCTAAAGGACTCGCGGCCGTGACGAGGGAGGCTCGCCAATATCCCGCGACCTTGCGGTAGACCGGCATCCTCCACAGGCCGTCGGCGGAGCGGCGAAGCCCTCCCGGTGTAAGAGCCGACGCGAGGATCTCGTGACAGGGAGCCCAAGTCACGCCATCATCGTCGCTGTAGGTAATCCAGGTCGCCCCGTTGAGGCTGCGTGCCCCGGTGAAGAAGGTCAGCCAGATCCTCGATTCCCCTGGTTCGCGGTAGAGGAACGGGTCGCGGATATCGATCTTCCCGGCCACGAAGCTCGCGATGAGCGTTGGAGAGCCGAAAGTCACACCCCCATCAGCCGAACGCCGCACGTAGAGTTTCCCTGCATCGCTTCCGTAGGCAAATGCGTGGGCGCTTCCAGCCCGATAAGCGAGCACATAGTCGCCGTTGACCGCATCGACCATGGCCGGAATAAGGTAGTCGTCTTCCCCGTCGGCGATCTTGAGCGGGCGGCCGAAGGATTTCGAGAGCGAGAGGTCTGCCGTCACGGTGGAGGGCTGCAGAACCGTCCCGCCGCTGCTTTTGGGCTCATTGCCTGCGGGCTGGGATGCTGCACACGACGTCACCGTCAGGCCGAAGAAGGCAGCTGCTCCCGAGAGCGCCAAGACTTCTCGACGAGAAAAGCGTGGGCGGGGACAATCTGACATGGGTTCCTTTGACTCGACCAAGCAGCAAAGAAAGGATAACCCAGCATCTGGCGCGCGCCATTCACGTGGTCATACCTCAATCCTGACCGCCTAGGGACGCCTGGCCGGTGCCTTCACCAGCCGGTACCACCCGTCGTCGTCCGTGGCCTCGCTCTGCTCGACGCCGCCCTCGTAGCCAGCCCCCACGAACAGGCGGTAGGACGGTTCGTTGGAGGTGCGCATGACGGCGTGGAGGGTCGCCTCAGGATGCTCACGGCGGAATCGGTCCTCCGCAGCGCGCAAAACGGTTCTCGCTATACCGCGGCCGCGGGCGGCCGGGGCGAGGGTGATGGAGACCTCCCAGTCGCGGTCTCCGTGCGCGTCGAACCTGACGGTTCCAGCGGCGAGCCCGTCCGCCTCTGCCAAGAGGAGCACGACGTCGCTCCGCTGCAACGCGCGCTCGAGCCACGCGACGTGTCCGTCCCACTGCAGCTCCCCCGTCGAGCGCGAGACGGCACGAACCGACGGATGGTTGCGCCAGTAAAAGAGCTGAGCGGCGTCGGACAGCGTTGCCGGCCTCACCGCTATACCTCCCGAACGGTTGGCGGCGAGATCCTCCCACAGACCAACAATCCTGGACGCCCCGCCGCCGTCGACAATGGAGCGCGCGGTGTCAGCGAGCTCGGCGCGCAAGCGAGAGTCGGAGAGGGCTTGCCGCAGGGTCTCAACCGATCCTTCCAAGTGCTGGCCAAATGCACCGAGGCCCGCGGCCATACCGCGCTCGACCGCGAAGTCGTAGTTCTGGCCCTGATTCTCGACGAGCTGGATGATCGCCATCGGCACGCCGAGCGCGGCGAGCTCCCAGATCGTCGTGCCCGCTCCGCTGATGACGAGATCGGCCTCGGCGAAAAGCCGCGGGAGGTCACTCGACTGTTCAACCGATTCGAGACTGAGGCCTCGGGGCAGCTCACCCGTCTCCGGGCTCTGACCAGCGGGGACGATGGCTGTGCAGTGCGAGGCCACCCCCGCCTCCGCCCACATCCGGATTGCTGCCGCCGTCGCGTTGCGGGCGTCTGTCCCGCCCATGACGATGACAACTGCAAGCCCCCCGGCGGAGGCCGCCCGACTCTGTTGCACCCCGGGGGGTTCGGCGCGGAGTTCGCGGACGAGGGCACGGACGGGGATGAAGTCCGCACCCCTTGCGAGCCGCAGCGTCCCGTCATCGGGGCGGCAGTCGAACTCGGCCCCGGCCGACGGGTCAACTGCCAAGTCCGCGGGTCGCCTCCCGAACGAGCCGTCCTCCATCGACGAGAGCAGGATGCCGGACTCGGCGAGTTGCGCGCGCACGTCGCCCTCGTCGTCGTACGTGTCGAGATGGACGACGTCGGCGCCCTGCTGCCGCGCCAAGCGCGCGAGGGCCGCGGCATCGGCAGGCCGGGGCAACAGCTCGTCTGCCACGCCTTCGAGGAGGCGCCGGCCAAGGGGACTTTCGATGTCTCCTGCAGCAACCACATCCCACCCTGCCTCGCGCGCGGCCTCGCCAACGGACACGCAGCGCACGACGTGGCCGAGCCCTTGGCTCTTGGTGGAATCACAGCGGAGGAGAACGCGCACGTCAGCCTTCCAGCAGGGCCTTCTGCTCGACGTGGGCGTTGAGGGCGGCGATGTCCGGGCGGTCCGTGAGGATCCTGACCACGTCGCGCCATCGCGGCGGGCGCGAGGGGAGCAGGGGGGCCAGTGCGTCCAGCAGCCGGGCGTCGTCCTCGGTGTCCAGGGTGACCCGGAGGTGGTCCGAGGCCGGCCGGAAGGAGAGCGAGGCGAGCCCGAAGCCCGAGCCCTCCTCGTACAGGGCGCTCGTGACGTGGGCGCGGTGGTGCGGCTCCTGCCGGGCATCGGCCGCGCGGAGGGCGCGAACGGCCGCGACCTCCACGTCCAGCCCGCGCGGCAGCGAGCGGTGCTGGGTCGTGGAGACGTAGTCGAGTGCCGGGTCGATCCGCCAGAGCGCGACGGCCTGGGAGATGACCTCGGGGTCCAGCATCGGGCAGTCCGCCGTGAGCCGGACGATCGCGTCCGCCCCCGACTCCCGCGCTGCGGCCAGGAAGCGGCTCAGGACGTCGTCCTGGCTCCCCCGCACGACCCGGGTCCCGTGCTCCCGGCCGAAGGCGGCAACGGCATCGTCGGCGCCCTCGGTCGAGGTCGCGATCAGGACCTCGTCCACCCCGCGCGCGGCCCGCGCTGCCCGCAGCACCCATGCCAGGACCGGCTCGCCGCCGAGGTCGCGCAGGACCTTGCCCGGCAGCCGGGTCGACTGCATCCGCGCCTGCACCACGGCGACGACGCGCCCCGACGCGCCCTGGTCCCCACTCACGGGCCCGCGACCTCGAGGACGTTCTCGGCCACCATGGCGACCTGCTCGTCGCTGAGCCCCGGGAACAGCGGCAGGGAGATCTCCTGGCTGTAGTACCTCTCGGCCTCAGGGCACATGCCGCGGCGGTAGCCGAGGTCCTCGAAGACCGGATGCCAGTACGCCGGGATGTAGTTCACCTGCACACCGATCCCCCGCCGACGGAGCTCTTCGAAGATCGCCTTCCGGCGATCCGCCTCCACACGCAGCGGATACAGGTGCCACGCGGGCGCCGCCCCCTCCACCGTCCCCGGGACGGTCAGGTGCGGGCTGCCGGCAAAGGCTCCGTTGTACGCGTCGTGGATCTCCTGACGACGGCGCCGGAACCCCTCGAGCCGGGCCAGCTGGCTGATCCCCAGCGCGCACAGCACATCCGGGAGGCGGTAGTTCAGGCCGAAGTCGTGCACCTCCTGATGCCATGGCCCCTCGTCGGGGAACCGCAGCGCATCCCGGTCGCGCACGAGCCCCTGGCCCTTGAAGCGGCGCGCCCGGGCCGCGAGTTCGGGGTCGGGGCTCACGACCGCCCCGCCCTCCGCCGTCGTCATGTTCTTCGTGGGGAAGAACGAGAACGTCGTCAGGTCCGCCGCCGCCCCCACCGGCACCCCGCCCAGGAGCGAACCGATCGAGTGCGCCGCGTCCTCGAGGAACAGCGCCCCGTGACGGTGTGCCATCTCGGCAAAGGCCCCGGCCTCGACCGGCAGGCCAGCGTAATCCACCGCAGCCACCACCCGGGTCCGCGAGGTGACCGCAGCCTCGGCCGCGCCCAGGTCAAGGTTCCCCGTCGCGGGGTCGACGTCCGCGAAGACGATCTTCGCCCCTGCGATCGCCGCAGCCGCCGCGGTGGCCACGAACGTCAGCGGCGTCGTGACCACCTCGTCCCCCGGCCGCACGCCCGCGGCGACGTAGGCCACGTGCAGGGCCGCAGTGCCCGAGGTCACGGCGACCGCCTCCGAGCCGCCGGCGACAGCGGAGAGCGCGAGCTCGAACTCCTCCACCTTCGGCCCAGTCGTGAGCCAGTCCCCCCGCAGCACCTCGGCGACCGCCTCGATGTCGGCCTCGTTGATCGACTGGCGCCCGTACGGCAGCATCCGGCTCAGAACCCCTCTGCGACGATCATGGCCTCGAGCTCCTCCACACTGAGGAACACCTCGTTCCCGTCCGACTGGTAGCTCCACCCGTCCTTGACCGGCACCGCCCCCTCCGGGACCTCGTAACGCCAGCCCACCAGATGGGGCATCACGATGTAGCGGCCCTCGACCGAGACCGTGCGCCGCGAATCGTCCGCCGCGATCATCTCCTCGTGGAGCTTCTCCCCCGGCCGGATCCCAATCTCGTGCGTCGCCGCGTTGCGGTCCACCGCCGCAGCCAGGTCCATCAGGCGGATCGAGGGGATCTTCGGCACATACAGCTCCCCGCCCTGCATCATCTCGAAGGAATCCAGGACGAACTCCACCGCCTGCTCCAAAGTGATCCAGAACCGGGTCATCCGCTTGTCCGTGACCGGAAGGGACTTCCCCTCCGCCGCCAAACGACGCCAGATCGGCACGATCGAGCCCCGCGAACCCATCACATTGCCGTACCGCACCACACAGAAACGCGTGTCATAGGCAGCCGCATAATGGTTGCCCGAGATGAACAGCCGATCCGCGCACAGCTTCGTAGCACCGTACAGGTTCACCGGGCTCGAGGCCTTGTCCGTCGACAGTGCCACGACCTTCTTCACCCCGGCATCGATCGCCGCATCGATCACGTTCTGAGAGCCGCCCACATTCGTCCGAACATACTCGAACGGGTTGTACTCCGCCGTGTCCACCTGCTTCAGAGCAGCCGCGTGGACCACATAGTCCACCCCGTGGAAGGCCCGGTGCAGCCGGTCACGGTCACGGATGTCGCCGATGAACCAGCGAAGCCGCGGATCATTGTCGAACATGTTCCGGACCTCGAGCTGCTTCAGCTCGTCCCGACTGAACACAACCAGACGACGAACGTTGTGCTTCCCCAGAAGCTCTCTGATGAGCGCCTTCCCGAGAGACCCTGTGCCACCCGTAATCAGAACGGACGAACCCTCGAGAAGGGACATAAGACAACCACCTTGAACCTGAACAGTTATCCGGTCACAACGTGTCCACGTGCCGGAACGACCTTGTCCAGCCTACCAGCCGGGTTGTCGCAGCCTCTGCCCATTCACCCTTGGCAGGCCACGACCTTGTAAAGCCGAGCGTTGCCCTGCTGGTCGATGAGTTGGACTGCGTGAGAGCCCTGCAGGTCCTCGATACCCGGGTAAGGATGGTGCTCGTAGTGCACTTCCTGTGTGCCGAAGTCCAGGACGTACTGGACGTGGAGATCCTTGATGGCCTTGCAAGCGGAGCCGTCGGCCGGGGCGTTCCGAAGACCAGTGTCGATCGCATCGACATCCGGGCTCGCTCCCGCAAGGATATGGAGCTGCAGAGTCTTGCGGTCGGCCAGTGCGTAGGCCAGCGCCGTTCCCGTCCAAGGGCTTCCCGCGAGAACAGTTCCTTGAGGCACCTCCTTGTCGAGACGCTTCAGGAGCGCGAGCTCGTCTGTCGTGATCAGTGGCGAATTGGGACGGACCTCGTAGAGGCTTCTGGCGGCAAGTTCCTCCGTGTGGACCTGACCGTTCTGAGAGGTCGCGACGAGACCGAGGACCACTACTCCCAAGCCGCCCATACGAACGCCCCTCTTAAGCCCTCGGATCCGGTCATCGCTCGATCCCACACGGCTGAGCAGCACCTTAGAAAGGGCGTGCAAACCGCGTCTGAACCACTCTCCAATTTGGAGGACTCCTTCGACGGCTACCGGAATCGACGCCAATGGCAGCAACGCCGCCAAGCGGTAGCTGTCGTTGTACCAGACACCGACGAGAAAGTTCCGAACCCGCCCTTGATCGAAACCCGAGACGACCACGTAGAAGCCAGCAAGGACAAGGAAGATCCACAAGGGACTGCGGTGGCCCGGCTGACGAACACAACGGTAGAGGCCCATTAGAATCAGGCCGACTATGATCCATACCGGCTGTGAACGCATTGGTGAGCCAGAAATCGCCTCTCCTATCGCTTGAGCAACAGTTTGAGTCGGAGGCCAGAAGGCGGCCGCGGGATCAGGTCGAACGAGCTTCCAAGCCACCGCTGCGCCGGCCACGCCCCCCAGGAGCGCGATCGAAGGCACCACGACAGGCGCCTTGAGCCAGAGCCGCTCGCGCACAAGGGGCCTCACCTGCCGCAGATACAGTACCAGGACTGGAAAGGCGCTCGTCGCCACGAGAGCCATGAGTGCGCTTGGGTGGGCCACTGTCATTCCGACAGAGACAGCTCCGAGCAGAATCCACTCGACCCCGACGTTGGCCCGGGCCTGTCGGCTGAACCCCAGCGCATGGAAGAGCTCTCCCACACAGGCTGGCAGAACTGCCAGCGCAAGAAAGTTCGGGTAAAGAACTCCGTAGTCCAGCATGAGGAGCGGGAACGCGGCGAAGCAGGCTGAGAGGATTCCGCCGGACAACAGGACGACCGGCCGCGCTCCAACCAGGCGCCACACGAGGTACACCATTGACAGCGGCCAAACCAAGGCGCCGATTACAAGATTCGCCGCATTGACAGATTCAGGGATGGCTGTTGATGTCACCGAACCAACCAGCGAGACGAGCGCGTGCCAGCCTGCGGGGTAGTACGCGCTATCGACCATATGTCCAATCGTGAGCGACGATGCAGAACCGGTCTCGCGAACGTACTGGAGGGCGTTGAGATGGAAGACATTGTCAAAGGTCTGGGAGAAACTGCCCGGTGTGTCAAAGGCAATGATGAGGTTCTTTGCCAATAGCAACGCGGGAATCGCCACTGCGAGCACAAACACGACAACCGTGCCCCAGCCCTGCTTGCGAGAGCGCATTCGCTCCAGTGGACTTGTCGTTTTCCGGTCGAATCGTCGGAGCAGCCGCCGGAGGAATACCAGCATCGCCCCGAGGACGACCGTCATCCAGAGGACCGGCGCGAGCGACCACTTGACGTGCACAATAGGCGCAACGGTTGACGCGACCGCGATCACAGACAACGAGAGTGCGGGTGCTAACGAAGGAACCGCGAACCCCCGAAGACCGAAAGCGAGGGCAAGGGCTGCGCCGGGAAGGACGAGAAGCAGCACCGCCACCGCGACAACAGGACCAATACTCAGCCAGTCCACTCGGTTCCTGTCCCTTCTACGAATGCTGTCGCCATCGTCGCGCTCACCAGCACGCGGTGATCTTATAAAGGCGGTTCTCGCCGACTGAGGCCACGAGCTGGAATCCCTTTGCCAACTCGAGCCCAGCCATGCCAGGGAATTGCAACGTTCCGGGGTTTCCCGGAAGGTAGATGAGCTCGTCGGACGTCAGGGCATATCGCAGGTTGAGCCGTCGCACTGCGCTACACACGAGCGGGTTATCAGAAGCCTGGTTGAGCATCTTGGCCACAACCGAGCGGTCGGGGGTCCACGGGGTCAGAACATGCGGGAAGAGAACCTGGCGCCCGGACACGAAATACGCCCATGCACTCCCGTCCCAAGGATTGCCAGCGATCATCGCGCCGGACGGAACAATGCTGTTGATCGTCTTGTAGAGGGCCAGTTCGTCCGCAGACATGATTGGGGAACCGGGGCCAAGGCTGTAGTTCGTCTCGGCGTGAGCCGCCGCCTGGGGAATGTTCGTCGTCTGTGCAACACAAGCGACAACTAGGAGGACAAGGATCCCGAGGATCGACACAAGCGACGTGAGAGCTCTTGGTTTCAAACTTCCTCTCCGCCGCAACTGGATTTTGACGAAGGAGTGGAGGGTCTTGAAAGCAGCAACGCCGACGAACAAGGCCATCACGGCGGCCCCAGCAGCGATGCGTTTGAAGTCGGTGTACCAACCCCCGTCTAAGAATCCGCGAAGATATGAACTCGGATATCCCGCCACTGAGACCAGAAGGACAGCCCAGATCGTCGAGGAGACGACGAGCCAGCGCCAGCCTCTCCTCTTTGCAGCTAGGAAAAGCCCAACAATGAAGAAGACAGAAGTCGCGTAACCAGCAGGCCAGCCGCTGTGAGTAGTCAGGAAGAACTCGCCTAAGGCCTGTGCCGGCGTCTCGTAGGGCGGCCAAGTGATGTCGAATCTGTTTAACGGGAAAGGCCGAAGTTCAATCCAGACCACCACCGAGAGGATGAGCACTGCTACAAGGGCTACAACGGAAACCAGTCGCCGGCGCGGGGAGAGGCGAGACAATGGACTCCGCGCCGAGATCCGCCCAGCGAGTCGAGCGACCCACAGGGGCACAATTACGACTCCAGCCGTAAGCACCGTATTCGGATGAACGATCATGAGGCCCAGACAACTGACGGCGAACGCGCTAGCAATTGACCCAGAGAGTTCAAGGCGGAATTGCGGAAGTCTAGCGACGAGTGCCCCTAACCCGACAAGCGCAGGGAGCACGGCCATCCCGTAGTAGTTGGGATAGAGGACGCCCCAGTCTACGAGCAGATAAGGGAACGCGCTGAAGCAGCAGGCAAGCACGGCAGCCGAAAGGTCCACAATCCTCGCATGCCCAAAAAGGACGCGGGCTGCAAAGACAACCGAGAGCGGCCACAGGACTACCCCGATGACCAGATTGGCGGCAGACACCGCCACGGGAATGGACGTTCCCGTGGTTTGAACCACCAAAGCGACGAAATCATGCCAACCGCCGGGGTACAGCGAAGGCGACGACCCGCCTGCCGCCCCGAGTGCGAGCGACGAGCCGTTCCCGGTCTCGATGATGAAGCGAACCGCATTGAGATGGAACACGTTGTCTGCGGTCTGGGAGACGTACTCGGGAGACCGGAAAATAGATGTCAGTCTCCAGCAGAGGATGGCTGCGCTCACCATCAGCCCAGCGAGCGTCGCCCAACTCGTAGGCAGACGAAACACGGTAGGCGTCACGGGCGGTCGGCGCACGATGCGACGCCGCTCTGCATGTTCCAACCGAACAGCGCCCACCGCGGGCCGCAGGCGATCAGCCCGTCGCCGCGCTCCTCCACCTTGCCAAGGGGCGCGAGGTCGATCAAACTTTCGACAAGCCATGCGGATGCCCCACACAACCAATGCCGCACAGACTGTAGCTACAAGAAGTGGAACAACGCCCCACCGCAGACGCACCCATGGGGCGACAACAGCAGAAGCAGCGATCAGAACCGCGCTCAGGAGCGGGGACACTCCCACAGCCGCATAGCTACGGAACCCTCCGAAAAGGGCTACGACGAGACCGGGTCCAACAGAAAGCAGCATTGCTGCCACTGCTGGCACTAGCGCCTCGAGCCACACAGTATTCTCCCTTGTATCTATTGCCTCGGTCAGAAGGATGCATTCAGCGTCGTCGCAGCTCGCCGACCACTTCCTCGACCGGGCCGTCAAGCACGACATTTCCCTTCTCCAGAAGAACGCCCCGCTGGCAGATCTCCGGGATCAGGTTCAGATCATGGCTCACAACCACAAGCGTCTTACCCTCGGCTGAAAGCTCCTTGATCTTGGCGATGCACTTCCGCTGGAACGGCTCGTCCCCGACCGCCAGAATCTCATCAACGAGGAAGACCTCGGGATCGGTGTGAACGGCCACTGAGAATGCCAGACGCAGATACATGCCCGACGAATAGAACTTCACCTCGGTGTCGATGAACTCCCCGATCTCCGAGAAGTCGACAATCGAGTCGAAGCGCTCGTTGATCTGCTCCTCGCTCATGCCGAGGATTGCGCCGTTCAGGTACACGTTGTCCCGCCCGGTGAGATCGTGGTGAAAGCCTGCGCCAACCTCGATGAGGCCTGCCACGCGGCCCCGCGTCCGCACGGTTCCGGAGTCGGGAGTCATCACGCCGGAGATGTGCTTAAGGAGGGTGGACTTCCCTGACCCGTTGAAGCCCAGGAGCGCGACGCTCTCTCCCTGCTCCACTGTCAGAGATACGTCGTGCAGTGCGAAGAACTTCTGGCTCAGATCTCCACGCCGTCCCTTGAGCAGCCAAACGAGGGCCTCTTTGAGCGACCGCGTGTGGCGGAGCACGAACTGCTTGCTGATCTTGCTGACTTCTATTGCGGTCGCCACGCTCAGAGCTCCTGCGCGAAACGGCCCTCGAGCCGCCTGAACGTGAACTGTCCGATCAGCACTACGACGATAGATACCGCGAGGCCCACTGGGAGCCAAATGGTCACGAGGTGCGGGGGAAGCTGGGCGGTTCCGCCTGTTGTCGGGTACCAGAACGCGTAGTGGAAGATCTCGACCGCGATGGTTATCGGGTTCGCCTGATACACGGCGAAGAATCCCGCCCCTAACGTATTGCGAACCTGCGTCCAGACGTAGAGCACGGGCGAAGCCCACGTCACGACCATCAGGAGGAGGTCCACGATGTTCTCGAAGTCGCGGAAGTACACGTTGACAGCGCCGAAGAAGAGGCCGAGACCCGTCGCCAGCAGCGCAACAAGGATGAATCCGGCGACGGCGGCCGCCAACTGGAGCACGGACGGGTGCCATCCCGAGAACACGCATGCAACGACGAGGACGACGAGCTGGGGGAAGAAGTGCACTCCCGAGACCCACACCGAAGCCACCGGAAACAACTCACGAGGCAGATAGATCTTCTTGATCAGATTCCCGTTGCCGACGATCGAACGGGCAGCATTCCCGAGGGCCTCCGTGAAGAAGTTGATGAGGACAATTCCGGAGAAGAGGTAGACCGCATAGTTCTCGGTGCCCTTGTTGAGGCCGAGAAATACACCCATGGCCAGATAGAACACGATGAACTGGACGCCGGGCTTCACGTACGACCACAGCAGGCCCAGAACTGACCCGCGGTACCGCACCTTCAACTCCTTGCGCACAAGAAGCTTGAGCAGGAATCGCGCACGGAACGTGTCGGCCAGGCCCGCTCCAACTCCGGGCCTGACCAACGGCTGAGCAGCGCTCACCGGGAGTCGCTCAGCGTGTGTTCGTCGAACGTCTTCTTCCACGATTCCATTGAAGTTAGATCGTGCAGGGCACCCTTGTACTCGGCGGCCAGAGAGCGCCAGCGAGCCAGAAGCTCTCCGTGCAGCTTGGCGCTCTCAGCAAGCATGCGACGCATTGCACGCGGATCGCGCTTGTACCAAGACGCACCAGTCCCCTCGGCGTTCGAGACCACGGCCGAATCGTACTGCGACATGCGCCACCACTTGTTGTCCATGTGGGGAACGTTCGCCTGCGGGCGCTCCCTGCTCGTATCGACAACGGGCTTGACGAGCTGCCGCGCAACGGTCTTGAGCGCCCACGGTATGAGCACGACTTTGCCGGGCCGGCTGAAGCCCTGGCCATGCCTCGGCGGCTTGGCCATACGCGGCGCGGGGAACTCGTCGGGGTCAGGCTTGAACACCGAATCCGTATGCTCCGAGAGCATCTTTCGGATCTCAGGAAGCTTCGACTCGAGAAGCCCCCGCAGCGACCCCGGCCCCTTGAGCAGATCACGAATTGCCCACTCCCGGCCTTGCACCGTGGCGTACTGCATCGAGACCAGGTGCTTGACGTCGTCCTGCTGGAGCTCCCGGATCACTCGGCCGCCGAGCTCGTACGGGCTGTGCAACAAGGCAGTGAGGGCGCGGTTCCGTGTGTGGAAGTAAGCCTGCCACCCAACCAGATCGTCCTTGTCGATCCACGAAACGTGCCACACTGCGGCGCCCGGCATAGACACCGTGGGGAAGCCACGTTCTTTTGCCCGGAGCCCGTACTCGGCGTCGTCCCACTTGATGAAGATGGGGAGGGAGAGCCCGATCTCACGAATGACGGAGGTCGGGATGAGGCACATCCACCAGCCGTTGTAGTCGACGTCGCAGCGACGGTGCAGCCACGGCGTCTGGCGGAGGTTGGAGACGAGGAAATCGTGGCCGAGCTCCATTTCGTCGCTCGGGAGGGCGGGCTGGATGCGGTATGGGTTGACGATCTCACCGAATGTGTGGAGCACAGTGCGGTTGAAAAGGTCGAACATGTGGCCGCCCACGAGCGTGGGAGTCTTGCAGCGGTCGCCGAAGGTCACGAGGCGGAGGATGCTCTCCGTCTCGACGACGATGTCGTCGTCCATGAGCAGCGCGTAGTCACTGCCATTGGCCACAGCCTCGTACATGCCGCGGGAGAAGCCTCCCGAACCGCCGAGGTTGCTCTGCTCGATGATCCGAAGCTTGCCTCCAAGCTCAGCCTTGACCTCGTCGAATCCCTCCGCCTGGGCGACCTTCTGGGTGCCCTGATCCACGATGAGGATTTCCTGGAGCGCATCGAGTGCCTCCCGGTCCTGCGCGAGGAGCCGAAGGTTGTTCAGGCAGAAGTCGGTCTTGTTGAGCGTCGTGATCTGGAGCGTGACTGTACCGCGCTCCGGCGCTGGGCCGGCGGCCTGCCACTCGGCCCGGTTGATCTCGACGGGCTCGGAACCAGCGACGAGATCGAACCAGTACCACCCGCCGTCGCCGAAGGGCTTGAGCGAGAGGTCGAACGTCGTCGTCGTCTCCCCCTCGACACGCTGGGAGTCGACGCGCTGGAGCGAACCGCGGGAATTGGACTTGTAGACCACGATCGCGCCCGCACCGGCCGTTGTGACGCTCAGCCGCACCGAATCGACATTGGTCCAGCGTCGCCAATAGCTGGCCGGAAAGGCATTGAAATACGTGCCGAAGGAGACCCGGTCGCCGGGCCGGACCATCATCGAGAAGCGCGACACGAAGTCCTCGGAATGTGCCTCGCGCGCCGGACTGCTGATGGTGCGCGGCCTGCGCTCGCGATCGCTCGCATCACCCGTCGTCGGGAGCTGGACCCCGGTGGCCGTACCCATGTCCACATACAGCGGGACGGTGTCCATCTGCGCCTGGGGCGGCAGAATGACCCGCTGGAGGGTCTGCCACTCCTGCTGGGACTCCTCGCTCACAATCTCTTTAACGTCGACCGCCGTCATTCGTCCACGCCTCCGCTGACGAGTGCTTCGCCGCCCGCAAAATGCGGCTTGATCTTGTTCTCGAACATGCTCAGGGCCGAACCGATCGCCATGTGCATGTCGAGGTACTTGTAGGTGCCCAGACGACCGCCGAACAGGACCGAGTTCTCGGACTTCGCCAAATCGCGGTATGCAAGAAGCTTCGCGCGATCGGCCTCGGTGTTGATCGGGTAGTACGGCTCGTCGCCCTTCTCGGCGAAACGCGAGAATTCGCGCATGATGAGCGTCTTCTCGGTCTGGTAGTTGCGCTCAGGATGGAAGTGGCGCGGCTCGATGATGCGTGTGAAAGGCACATCGGCGTCGTTGTAGTTCACGACTGACGTCCCCTGGAAGTCGCCGACGTCCAGCACCTCTTCCTCGAAGTCGATGGTGCGCCACGAGAGGTCGCCCTCTTTGTAGTCGAAATAGCGATCGACGGGGCCCGTGTAGACAACGGGAACGTTGCCGACGGCATTGCCCTTACTGACAGGCTGCGACTCGTCGAAGAAGTCTGCGTTGAGCTGCACCGTGATGTTCGGGTGGTCGGCCATGCGCTCGATCCACGCCGTGTATCCGTTGGTGGGCAGCCCTTCGTACGTGTCGTTGAAGTAGCGGTTGTCGTACGTGTAGCGGACGGGAAGCCGCGAGATGATCCCGGCCGGCAGATCCTTTGGATCCGTCTGCCACTGCTTGCCCGTGTAGTGCTTGATGAACGCCTCGTACAGCGGGCGTCCGATGAGCTGAATGCCCTTGTCATTGAGGTTCTGCGGGTCCGTTCCCGCAAGCTCGCCGGCCTGCTCCTCAATGAGGGAACGCGCTTCTGACGGCGAGTAATTCGCCCGGAAGAACTGGTTGATCGTGCCGAGGTTGATCGGCAGCGGGAACACCTCACCCTTGTGGACACCGTAGACGCGGTGCACATAGTTGGTGAAGGTCGTGAACTGGTTGACGTAGTCCCACACCCGCTTGTTCGAGGTATGGAAGAGGTGGGCACCGTAGCGGTGCACTTCAATGCCCGTCTGGGCGTCATCCTCGCTATACGCGTTGCCCCCGATGTGATGGCGGCGGTCGATCACCGTGACCTTGAGTCCGAGCTCCTTGGCTGCGCGCTCGGCCACTGTGAGGCCGAAGAAGCCGGATCCGACGACGACGAGATCAGCGTCCACAAATTCTCCTGTATTCGGGGCACGCCGATGCCACGGGCACCGGCCTTCCTGCGGTCCAAGACTACCGGACTACGCTGGAGCCCCTTTCCAGCGGCGGGGAGTTCCCCTCATTCAGCAGTTGTCCACATACGGCCCTCAGCGACGCCCCCGCCCCTCTTCGTCTGCGTAGCCTCGTAGAAGGAATGAGCTTTGGGGGGCGCATGGAACTGCACGTCACGCTGATAGCTCCGGGGGCAGGCCGGAGGCTGCGCGGGAGCGAGGAGCTGGTGGCGTCACTCCCCGACGGCGCCGCCGGGGGTGAGCTCGCCGCGCTCATCGAAGAGCGCTATGGGGTGATGGGAATCACGGTGGAGGGCGTGCCTCTCAACTCGCTCGTGGCCGGCCGTCCGCCGTTGACGAACGGGGCCCTCTTGCTGGGCGGCCAGGCGAATTCTAGGGCGACGGCGGAGGGGGCCGAGCGTCTCCTCCTCGCTGTCCGCAGTGGACCTGGTGCGGGCCTGCTCATCCCCCTCGAGCGAGGACTTCACCGCCTAGGGCGGTGTGAAGGCAACGCTCTGGATGTGCCCGGGATCGTTGGACTTCCGGACCCAGAGCTCTCCCGCCGTCACGCCGAGCTACACGTGACCGACACGCTTGTCCGTCTGGTCGACTGCGGAAGCTCCAATGGGACGTGGCTCGGCGATCGTCGAGTCCGCGACATCGTCCTCGAGGCGGGGCAAGAGTTCCGGATGGGCGGAAACGTCTGCAGTCTCGAGTTCGAGGGTGAGGCCGTGATCGACCCGCGGGCCGGATCGCTTCACGGAGAGCCCCTCCGCGTCACGCGCCGCACGCCGGCGCAACGGACGACGACGATGCTCGCCTTGGGCTTGGCACCCCTCGCCATGGGCCTCGGGCTCGCACTGTTCTTCGGCCAATGGATGTTCCTTGCGTTCTCGAGCATGTCACTCCTCTCCCTGGCCTTCCCGCTCGCTGAAGGACGGAGAGAGCGGCGCAGCTTCAAACGCGAACTAGCGGCCGCCGTCGAGCAGGATCTGGAACGCAGGACCGCTGCGGCGCCGGATGCCGCGCAGCTGTGCCTGGCGTCGCGGGGCGCCTCGGCCGCCGGGCGGCGGTTTCTGCGGGACTACGACGGCCCAATCCTGATCCGTCTGGGCACGGCAGACCTACCAGCCGACGTGACCGTCGATCCTCCCCTCGATTCATCACCTCCGCGGCACCGCCGAGCACCGCTCGTCCTGGCCCTCAAGGGAATGGTCCGACTTGATGGACGAGACGCCGAGATCGAGGGAACCGCACGCTTCTTGCTGGTGCAGCTCGCCGTCCTGCCTGCGGCTCAGCAGCTCCGCGTCCACCTCATAGGAGGTTCCGACCGGCTCAGGCTGGCCGCGCGATTCCTGCCCAGCGTGAGCGTTGCGAGGGACGGGGACCTCGAGGCGCTCGCCGCTTCTTCCGCACAGGCGGGAGAAGGTCGAGACGTGACGATCACCATGCCAGGCACACCGCCCTCGACTGCCCGTGTCATGGCAGAGGCGTTGCGGAGGGGCGGCGGTTGCGTCGTGGACGGAGTCGGAGCGCTGGGCAGCCACGATGCAGTGATTCAGGTCGGTGAGTCCTCCGGCCACCTCGTCTCAGGAATTCTTCGCTCCGAGTTCACCCCCGACTTGCTCGGTCACGTTCCCTTCGAGCGGGTAGCACGCGAATGGGCTTTGCGCCGCTCGTGCGCCTCGGCTGGCAACCCGGCGGGCGGACCGCTGCCGGACTCGTGCAGCCTCGACGTGCTCGTCCCCACGACACGGGCGGAACTCGTCAAAACATGGAGCGAAAGGAAGAAAGGAAGGGGCTGCTGGCTTCCGCTGGGAGTCGCGGAAACCGGACGGCTCGGAATCGACCTCGTCGCCGACAGTCCCCACGTTCTCGTGGCAGGCACAACGGGCTCGGGCAAGTCGGAGCTCTTGCGCACCATGATTGCTGGTGGAGCCGCGCTGCAGTCACCGGATGAGCTCACGTTCCTTCTTGTAGATTTCAAAGGGGGTGCGGGGCTCGCTCCGCTCAAGTCGCTTCCTCATTGCGTGGGCGTCGTGACCGATCTGAGCGGAGGCCTGAGGCGTGTCCTCGTCTCACTGCGAGCCGAGGTCGTACGGCGCGAACAACTGCTGGCAGAAGTGGGCTGCGAGGATCTGAGCGCCTACGCCGGATCCAATCCGGCCGAGCCGCTGCCCCGGTTGGCTATAGTCGTCGACGAGTTCCGAGTCCTCGTGGAGGAGGAGCCAGACTCGCTTCGCGAGCTCCTGCGCATTGCCAGCGTCGGACGGTCCCTCGGGGTTCACCTCATCATGGCGACCCAACGGCCCCACGGAGCGATTTCGGGCGATATACGTGCAAACGTTGGGTGTGCAATTGCCCTGCGCGTCAGCGGAGCCGCTGAATCTCGTGATGTGATCGGCTCAGACTTGGCCGCTAGAGTGCCGACGGCTCTTCCTGGCCGTGGATATCTTGCCCTCGGAGGTGACGAGCCCATCGAGTTCCAGACCGCGTGCCTCTCACTCGCGCTTGATCCCAGCCTTGCGGCGGCGTCCCTCGAATCTGCAGCCGAATGGCTTCGCGGCAGCTCCCGGACCCAGCCTCAAAGCGAGAAGCCCGACAGCTCGATGAGCCATCTTGTGCGGACTGTCCGTGAGGCTTGGGCTTCCCTCGGCGACCGACCTCCTCGGCGACCAGTGGCCGATCCCCTTCCCGCTGACGCAGGGCCAGCGCCTAGGCCGGGGCGCCACGTTTCGTTGGGAATTGCGGATCTGCCGCATGAGCAGCGCCTGACGACGTTGCGCTGGGCACCGGAGGAGCGAGGGCATCTTGCCATCATCGGAGGATCCCCCGGAGCTGGCCCAATTCTCGCGAACGTCGCTTCCCAGCTCGCGGATGGCCTGCGCGTACGGCACTTGTACATTCTCGATGCTGATAACACACTCCCCCACCTCGAACATCATGAGCGAACCGGCGCCTACGCTTGCCCTGATGACCTCGGCCATGCAGCACGGATCATTTCACGGCTCGCGGAAGCGGCGTCGAAACAACGTCCGACGGCGGCCATCGGCCGAGAGCGGTCGAGCCTCATTCTCATCGCCTCCGGTTGGGGCCGTTGGATCTCGGCCTTCCGGAACAGCCCACACGCGCAGGCCGAGGGAGAGCTCTTCGACCTTGTTCGTGCCGATCGTTCCTCTGGTCCTGTAGTGCTCATTGCGGGCGAGGGAGACCTCGTCGCCTCGCGCATCTTCAGCGAACTCCGCTGCCGGCTCTTCCTCCCCCACGGGATGCCCGACGACGCGCGGCTGGGCTGGCCGCGGCTCTCCTCTGGACCCGGCGGCCGAATGCGAGGTATAGCAACAGGCCTTCTGGAGTGCGAAGAGCCCGTGCTTGTTGAATGCTTCACCGGCCCTTCACCCGTCCGCCCAGCATCGTGGGCGTCTGGCCCCTCCACACCGGCGTTGCGCATTCTGCCCCTTCCTGTGTCCGTGATGGCGACGGAGATGGCAGAGACGGCGAGGGAGCGCAGTGGCCCCGAACCCCAAGCCCAAGGAAAGCAGCGCCGTTTGGCGATCGGCCTCCATGGGGACCGCGGTGATCCCCTCTCAGTCGCCCTTGGACCCGGCGAGATCCTCTTGGCACTCGGGAGGCCAGGCGCGGGGAAGACGGCATTCCTTGAAGCGCTTCCGAGCATGAATCCGGCCGTTGGCCCTTGGTTCTCAGGAAGAAACACCCAGCAGGCGCTTACGGACGCGATCAGGTCCGCCAGAGCCGGTGAGGGCCCCCTACTCCTCCTTGATAACGCAGACGGTATGGGCGCGCTCGAGGACCAAGCGATCCGTCTCGCGCTTGAGGAAGGTGTCTCAGTGATTGCCACCGCGGGATATGGGACCTCAATCGCCGGCCGTCTGCCACCCGCTCTCCGCGCGCAGGCGATCGGAACCGCGACGGGCATCGCCATCGGACCGCGATCACCGGCGGATGGAGACCTCTTCGGCGTGCGGCTCGAACCCTTGGAACAGTTCGTGCCAGGTCGCGCGATCGCCGTGGTCCGTGGACATCAGGCCGAGGTTCAACTTGGTTGGCTCGGCGCAGCAGCAAGCGGCCAATCCCTGCTCAACGATCGCGACAGGCCGAATGGCCGGCCTCTCCTCAGCGGTCGTCGTTCTCGTGAACGGGCCGCTGCGTGACGGCGAAGACCGGGCGTGAGAAAAGCAGGTAGAGCGCCGCGGCGGCCGGGACGAGGATGAGGAGCCCATAGAGGACGTAACCGCCGGACATCGTTGGCAGCCCGATAGTCCCGGCGAAGAGCTGGACGACCAGGGCAACGGAACGCGTCCACCGGTAGCCGCGCCACAGCAAGATGGCGGCTGTGCCAATACCCGCGCCGAGGAGGATGAGGAGAACCATAGTGAAGATCGCCCCGCCGGGAGAGACGTGCGCCTGGCCGGAGGCGAGTTCGACCGCGTACATCCCGGCGATGACCAAGAGAGCAAGTGCTTCGATGAGCACGAGCGCCACGAGGATCCTGAGCTGGACAGGTTTGGATGGGCGCTGGTCCGAAGAGCTGGAAGACTGCACAGGCTGAGACTACCGGGGACGGCGGATGAGCGGCGTGAAGTGGTCGTCGAAGAACGGTTCAGATGTGATGCATCCCTCGCTCTGCAGGCCCAAATCCTCCCTCTCCCCCCTTGTTTACACACAGTTAACGTGACAACCTTATTGAAGTTGACCGCGGGGCCCAGATAAGGCCCCTTTGCTTTGGGACGCCTCGTGAAAAAGTTCACAAAGGTCGCGTTCCCCCGGAATGGAGTACTTCAAGAACCATGGATTGGCGTGATCGTGCTGCATGCCTCGACAAGGATCCCGAGCTGTTCTTCCCCGTTGGGAATACCGGTCCGGCACTCCTTCAGATCGAGGAGGCCAAGAGCGTCTGCCGTCGATGCCCGGTGATCGACACCTGCCTTCAGTGGGCCCTCGAGTCGGGTCAGGACGCAGGCGTTTGGGGCGGAATGAGCGAAGACGAGCGCCGCGCCCTCAAGCGTCGCGCTGCGCGGGCTCGCCGCGCCTCCTAACCCATCGAGTAACCCCTCGGGCCAGACCTAGCCTATAGAGCCAGAACTAGCCCATAGAGCCAGAACTAGCCCATAGAGCCAGAGCCAACTGAGCGAACCAGAGCCTCTGGCAGAACACGTTCCCGCCCGCCGCGCTGAATGCTCGGCGGGCGGTTTCGCATTAAGGCACCGTCTGCTGGGCAGAAGATCAGCTGCGGCCAGGCCGGAGTGTAATCGTCACTTCTGTTCCGCCGCCAGCCCTCGGCCCCCAATGGATGGATCCCCCGAGCTCACTCGTCACGAGGGTACGGACAATCTGGAGGCCCAAGCCTTCGTGGCGGTTCTGCTGCTCAGGCATGCCCACGCCGTCGTCCGCGACGGTGACCTGCAGGGTCTCCTCACCTGAGCTGTCGACCCCACGCCGCGCTATGAGCCATACGGTGCCGGAACGGTCCTCGAGACCGTGCTCGACGGCATTTGTGACGAGTTCGTTGATGACGAGGGCAAGCGGAGTGGCGAGATCACTCGGCAGACCGCCGAACTCTCCCTCGCGCTCGGTTGCAACGTGCTGATTTCCCGTGGCGACTTCAGCCGAGAGTCGGAACTGGCGGTCGATGAGCTCGTCGAAGTCGACGTTCTGCGCGAGCCCCTGGGAGAGGGTCTCGTGGACTAGGGCAATCGTCGCCACACGTCGCATCGCCTGCTCGAGACCCTGGCGCCCTTCCTCGCTCTTCATGCGCCGCGACTGCATCCGCAGGAGGGCCGCGACGGTCTGCAGGTTGTTCTTCACGCGGTGGTGAATTTCGCGGATCGTAGCGTCCTTGGTGACAAGCTCCATCTCGCGCCGACGCAACTCGGAAACGTCGCGGCACAAGACGAGCGCGCCGAATCGCTCGCGCTCATCGCGGAGTGGAATGGCACGCAGGGAGAGGCTCACCCCGCGTGATTCAATCTCGCTCCTCCACGGCATTCGCCCCGTCACGACGAGCGGAAGCGTCTCGTCGACGAGCCGACGGTCCTTGAGCAGATTGGTCGTGAGTTCGGCCAGCGAACGCCCCTCAAGCGAGTCGAAACCGCCCAGCCGACGGAACGCCGAAACACCGTTCGGGCTCGCGTATTGGACGATCCCCTCGGCGTCGAGGCGGATGAGACCATCCCCCACCCGAGGCGCGCCTCGCCGTGAACCCGTCGGGGACGCAAAGTCGGGCCAGAGCCCTAGCGTTCCCATTCGGAGGAGGTCATACGCGCACTGACGGTACGTCAGTTCAAGGCGCGACGGCATGCGCGAACTCGAGAGGTCCATGTGCGAGGTGACCACCGCGAGGGTACGCCCATTGCGGACGAACGGGACGGCCTCGACGCGCAGAGCCATCTCCGAATTGAAGCTCGTCTCGTGGCTGCGCTCGATTGACTGCGTGTTCCATGCTCGGTCGACGAGAGGCCTGAGGTCGCCTCGGATACGCTCCCCCACGATGTCCTCGTGGAACACGGTGTGCGTCGTCGACGGGCGCACGTGCGCCAAGGCGGTGTAGCCCTCGCTTGGATCCGGGAACCACAGGGCCAGGTCCGCAAACGCCAAGTCGGCCACAAGCTGCCAATCGCCGACCAGCAGATGGAGCCACTCGGCGTCGCCCGGACCGAAATCAGCCTGCTCCCGGATCGTGTCCGTGAAGAGCGCCACGCTACCGCCTTGTCACTAGAGAAAGAGCCAGCCACGCGGGTGTTGCCACCCGCGCGGCCTCCGACGCGTTTGTGCCTAGTGGCGAACGATCGACCGGAGCAGCCTCAATGCTACCGAGAGCGAAGCCATGTCGTCGCTCTCGAGCGCATTGACCTCTTGGAACATGGTGGACGCGCGGCTGAGCGATTCGGCGTTCTCGGCTTCCCAAGCAGCGAGCCGCTCCTCGGGCGATTCCCCTGCCGGGGACATCTCCATGATCGATCTCGTCATGTCCGCGACGGTGCTGTAGAGGTCATCACGGAGGGCTGCCCGAGCGAGCGCCTGCCAGCGGTCCTTTCGCGGGAGCGCCGTGATTCGTTCAAGCAACGCATCCACGTTGAATCGATCGAACACTGTGTAGTAGACGCCTGCGATTTCCTCGACCGATTCGGAGGAGGTCTGGGACAGCCGTGCGATGTCCAAGAGGGCGTAGCTCTCGAAGAGCTCGGCCCAGCGGTGCGCGAATTGCTCGGGGAGACCCCAGGACAGACCCCGTTCGAGCCACTCCCGCACCCGATCCGCGTCCTGTCCGCGCAGGAAATCGAGGAGCCGCGAGCGCAGAGCGTTCATCGTCGGGCCATAGAGTTCGACGACCTCGCCGATGGTGTGGTTGCCCGTCCCCTGATGAATGAGCCATCGGACGGCGCGGTCTAGCAGTCGCCGGATGTCGTGATGGATCGTGGTCCAATGCTCTGTCGGGAACGACGCCGGGAGGCTGTTGACGGACTCGATCAGTTCGTCGAGCTTGTAGACCTCGCGGAGGGCCACGAAGACCTTCGCAACGGTAGCGTCCGTTGCACTGGTCTCTTCGATCGCACGGAACGCGAAGGTGATGCCGCCGATATTGACCATGTCATTCGCAATGATCGTCGCGATGATCTCGCGACGCAGTGGATGGAGGTCAAGCTCGTCCCCGAACCGCTCACGAAGTTCAGCCGGGAAGTAGTTCCGGAGTGTCGCTCTGAACCACGGATCGTCGGCAAGGTCGCTTTCCCGCAGCGACTCGGTGAGCTCGATCTTCGCGTAGGCCGCCAGCACAGACAGTTCCGGCGAAGTGAGGCCCTGGCCCTGATCGAGTCGTCGATGAAGCTCGGCCGTTGTCGGAAGCGCCTCGAGCTCGCGGTTGAGGTCCGCATGCACTTCGAGCCAGTCCATCAGCCGCTCGAGTGCCGGACTCAAAGGAGCGACAAGGGCTCGATCGTTCACGAGGAGGATGTTCTGATCGATGTTGTCGCGCAGAACCAGCTGACCGACTTCGTCCGTCATCGAGGCCAGGAACTCTGCCCGTTCGTCGGAGGCGAGTTTACCGGCGGCGACCATGCGGTCGACGAAGATCTTGATGTTGACCTCATGGTCCGAGCAGTCGACGCCGGCGGAATTGTCAATCGCGTCCGTGTTGAGGATGACCCCCTGCAGCGCCGCCTCGATGCGGCCGCGCTGGGTGAAGCCGAGGTTCCCACCTTCACCGACGACCTTGACCCGTAGGTCCCGTCCGTCGACGCGGATCGCGTCGTTGGCCTTGTCCCCGACCTGAGCATTTGTCTCGCTGCTCGCCTTGACGTACGTGCCGATACCGCCGTTGTAGAGCAGGTCGACCGGCGCAAGGAGGATGGACCGCAGCAGTTCGTTGACGCTCAGCTGCTTCGTTCCCTCGGCGAGGCCCAGCGCTTCCCTGACTTCCTCGGAGACGGGGATCCACTTCGCGGTGCGCGGGTAGACGCCGCCACCGGTGCTGATGAGCTCCTTGTTGTAGTCGTCCCAAGACGAGCGGGGAAGTTTGAAGAGCCGTTCCCGTTCCGCGAAGGACGAAGCCGGGTCGGGGTTCGGGTCCAGGAACACGTGGCGGTGGTCGAACGCCGCGACCAACCGGATGTGTTCCGAAAGCAGCATCCCGTTGCCGAACACATCGCCCGACATGTCCCCCACGCCGACGACGGTGAAGTCTTCGTTCTGGGTATCGACGTCTAGTTCGCTGAAGTGTCGCTTGACGGACTCCCACGCACCACGCGCAGTGATGCCCATCGCCTTGTGGTCGTAGCCGACAGAACCGCCGGAGGCGAAAGCATCGCCGAGCCAGAAGCCGTACTCGGCCGAAATCCCATTCGCAATATCGGAGAAGCTCGCCGTTCCCTTGTCGGCCGCGACGACGAGGTAGGGATCGTCGTCGTCGTGCCGGACGATGCCCAAGGGTGGGATGATGCTCTCGCCTTCCTCCGGCGTCGACACCCGATTGTCGGTGAGATCGAGGAGTCCGCGGATGAAGGTCTTGTAGCTTTCGATGCCCTCGGCGAGCCAGGCGGCCCGGTCAAGCGACGGGTTCGGCAGTCGCTTCGCGAAGAAGCCTCCCTTGGCGCCGGTCGGCACGATGACAGCGTTCTTGACCACCTGGGCCTTGACGAGACCCAAGATCTCGGTCCGGAAGTCCTCCCGGCGATCCGACCAGCGGAGGCCTCCACGCGCCACCTTGCCGAAGCGGAGGTGGACGCCCTCAACCCGAGGCGAGTAGACCCAGATCTCGAACATGGGCTTCGGCGACGGCAAGCCCTCGATCTCCGACGGGCGGAGCTTGATGCTGAGGTAGGACTTGCCGAGGTAGTAGTTGGTCCTGAGCGACGCTTCGATGAGGTTGATGAACGTGCGAAGAAGGCGGTCAGCGTCGAGCGTCGGCACCTGGTCGAGAGCTTCGGAGAGCTCTTCGCGGAGCCGCTCAATCGACGCCCCACGTGCTTCCTCGTCCAGGCTCGGGTCAAACCGAGCCTCGAAGAGTGCGACGAGCCGGCGGGTCACGGCGGGATTGGCCAGGAGGGTGTCCGAGATGAAGCCCAGCGAGTTCGTGTTCCCCATCTGGCGCATGTACTTCGCATAGCTGCGCAGAATGACTACCTGCCGGGACCGCATTCCTTCGCGGAGCACGAGGCGGTCCAATGAATCGGACTCGGTCTCCCCTGAAAGCGCCAAGCTGAACGAATCGGCGAGGAGCTGACCGGTGGCGAGGGGATCGATCCCGGCTGGGTACTTGAGCCCCAAGTCATAGAGGAAGAAGTCCCTCGCATCTGCCGTCTCGATCTCGAAGGGCTTCTCGTCGAGCACCTCGAGGCCCAGATTGTGGAAGAACGGCAGGATCTGGCTCAGGCTCTTCGGCTCGAGGAGGTACAGCTTGACGCGTGCGTCCTCTTCGAGCTCTGCCCCCACCCCGGCGGGAACGTAGACGCGGACGGAAGGACGCTCAGCGACTTCCTCGCCCTCCTCCTTCTCCGCCGCGGCCCGCTCCTCCGCGTACCTTTCGAACCGCTCGATGTCCTCGAGCGCGTCCTCGATGCTGTAGTCGACCCGGTACGAGGCGGGGAACGCGTCCTGCCACACCGCCGCGAGGTGCTCAGCCTCGTCGAGGGGCCGATTCTCGTGAAGGGCCTCGGCGATCCCCTCGGCCCACGATCGCGTAGCCGTGACGAGTCGCTGCTCGAGCGCCACAGCGTCAGCGGAGGCCACGTCCGCATTCTTGGGAAGGCGAATGCGGAAGTAGAGGCGAGCCAAGGCCGAATCGCTGAGGTGAGCGTCGTAGTCGATCTGGTCCGAGTGGAACTCCCGCTCGAGCTCGGCCTCGATCCGGCGCCGGACCGCCGTGTTGTACCGATCCTTCGGGAGGTAAACGACGGCGTTCATGAACCGCCCGTAGACATCCGGACGGAGGAAGAGCCGAGTGCGGCGCCTTTCCTGAAGGAGCTGGAT
This sequence comes from Sinomonas terrae, assembly GCF_022539255.1. NCBI lineage: Bacteria > Bacillati > Actinomycetota > Actinomycetes > Micrococcales > Micrococcaceae > Sinomonas > Sinomonas terrae. Next base: position 1,404,457 of record NZ_JAKZBV010000001.1, on the reverse strand, counting down.
ACGGGTGACGGTGTCGAAGAGAAGGTCCGCGTTCATCTGGAACAGCTCGTCACGCGGGTAGGTCTCGAGGATCGCGAGGAGGTCCTTGCCGGAGTGCGAATCCGCCGGGAACCCGGAGCGACGCATGACCGCTTCGATCTTGTCCTTGACGATCGGGACGCTGCTCGCGGACTGCGTGTAAGCCGATGATGCGAAGAGGCCGATGAAGCGACGCTCGCCGTCGACCTTGCCCTGGGCATCAAAGCGCTTGATGCCGATGTAGTCGAGGTATGCAGGCCGATGGACTGTGCTGCGCGAGTTCGCCTTCGTGATCACAAGCGCCCGGCGCTCGCGGGCGTGCGCCTGACCTTCGGCGGTGAGGTGCTGAAGCGCGTGGGCGCCATCGCCCCGCAGCAGACCCAGGCCGCTGCCGTCGACGAGCTCGAGGACGTCCTCGCCGTTCTCCTTCTTGAGGTCGTATTCGCGATATCCGAGGAAGGTGAAGTTCCCCGCCTCAAGCCACTGCAGAAGCTCTTGAGTCGGCTTGAGGTCCGGGATGTCCTCGCCGCCGACAACATTGTCGAGGCCACGGGCGATCTCGAGAGCCTTCGAACGCATGGCTTGCCAGTCGTCCACCGCTGCGCGCACGTCTGCGAGGACACGGAGGAGGCCCTCGGTGAGCTCAGCCTTGCGAGCGCCCGGAACGCGGTCGATCTCGATGGCGATCCATGACTCCATGTGGGTCGTGAGATCACTGTCAGCCACGAGATGGCTCAGTTTCGGGAGAGCAGCCGTGTCACCGCTCGTGAGCCCCCACTGGGCCGGGACACGCTGCACCTCGACCAGAGAGCCCCCGTTCCGCTGGCGGGTGACGACGAACATGGGGTGCACTACCAGATGGATAGCGCAGCGTTCGCGCACGAGTTCGGCGCTCACCGAGTCAACGAGGAACGGCATGTCATCCGTCACGATGTAGACGATGCTGCGTCCGCCCTCGTCGATCACCTCGACCTTGGCCTCGCCCGGCTTCCTCTCCTCGGCGAGGGCCCGGTGATGACGTGCACGCTGGGCAAGGGTGCTTGCCGGGTACGATTGCCTGTCTTCTTCGGCGAGATGCTCGTAATAGTCCGCCAGGAAGCGGGCTTCCTGCTCGGCCGTTGGGAACGGTGTCTCCTGCGCGGTACCGGTCGACACGGTGAAAATCGCCTCCAGAGGAACGAGTTCTGCGCTGCCGCGTTGCAACGCTGAATCGAGCCTAGCGCGGTCTCCGTACGCCTGCCCTAGCACTTGGTACAGCAAATCTTCGTTTTCGCTGGACGGGCGAACAGACGAGGTCTGCGATCGCTCGTCGCACCGGGCTCTGAGGGGCAGCTTCCAGCAGAGTCTGGCCGGAAAGGAGAGCTGCATCCACCGTCTCTTCTTCGAAGGGAACGAGCCCGACGATCGGCCGAGCGGGCCCAAAGCGCTCCCAGGCGTCGCGCAGAGCCCTGTCGGGGAATCGGCCCAAAGCGCTCCTCCTCACCTTGTTGAAAACGATGTCCGGATTCGCGCTAGGCACAGCGGCAGCGAGTTCGTCGATGGACCGGACAAGTCGTGGCATGCCGATTGCGTCGGCTGAGCCAACGGCCACGAGTCGATCCGCCATCTCCAGCACCCTAAGGGTCGCGGCATTGCGCCGGGGTGCCATCGTGTCGAAGGAGAGCTCCTCGTCCGCCTCGACGCAGAAACCGACATCCACCACCACGTCATCCGCCGTGCGGCGAGCGGCGTCGAGGACGGCTGAGAGGGATGCCGCCCGCAGCTCGTTCCATCGGTCGGCTCTCGTGATGCCGGTGAGCACGCGGAGCTCTCCACCCTGGGTGACGACGGGAACGGCAAGCCGGTCGAGTGCTTGAGAATCGAGCTGGCCTTGGTCTGCCACCCGACACGCCTGTGCGAGGCCCGCCGATTCGTCGAGCAGTCCTAGGTGCGGCGCGACGCTTGGTCCATAGGTGTCAGCGTCGATGAGGAACACCTTCCGGTTCTGGGCGACCAGCTCCGCCGCCGCATTCACAGCGAGTGTCGTGCGCCCGGGAGATCCGACGGGTCCCCAGAACGCCATAATCCGGCCCCGCGGCTCGCTCGGTTCTTCGCCGGTTCCTTCCCCGTGCGCGGCTCGGCTCTGGACCTCTGAGCGAGGCCTGCCGACGGCAGTGGCCGCCGGGAGCGCGCCCACAAAGGAAAAAGACGAGGCTCGCATCGCATCCGGGCCGGTCGCATGATCTGCCGCGGCGGCGACGAGCTCCTCGAATCCCTCTGCCGGTACATCGACGGAAGCGGCGAACGCTCCCAGACCATCAAGGCGACGTCTCTCACCGTCGTCGTCCGTGAGGCAGACGATCCCCACCCCGACGGCGAGGAGCCGGTCGACGAGCGTCATGGTGACATCGGCTGTACCGCCAGCCACCACCGCGACGCGAGCCGCGCCGCTCTGGCATGCAGCGATCAGCTCCGCGAGCTCATCGCACTCCCTGACGACGACAACAGAATGTCCCCTCCGACCAAGCCGCTCGCCGACATCTCCGAAGTCAGGACCGATGACGGCGATGGGAACCTTCACCGTGCGCGTCCTGAAGGATTCCAGACAACCGAAACCTTGGCCTTGTTGGCCTGCGCTCCGAGCAGCTGAGGCAGCTTCTCGGCGTCGACGAGCACATGGACCAGCGTTTCCCTAGGACCGCCGAGACCTGAAGCAGACGTCTGCAGGTGGGCTATCTCCGCTGCCGGAATGATGAGTCTCGGTTCCGCAAACCCATTTCGGCCGTCCGGCAGTGCAATCCAGACATCGACGCGCGTGCCCGCCACCGCCTCGGCGGGAAGTGGTTCTTGGAGGCTGATGGCAACGGGACTCCGGCCGAGGAGATCGGCCGATCCCAGACTCGAAGCCGGGACAAGGTCGCCCTTGGAAACGCGCTGGACGGCGACTCGTCCGCTCTGGACGCTTCCCTCCGCCAGGTACCGGGAGGCTATTGCACCGAGCTTCACCTCGACCGGCATGAGCTGCTCCAAGCTCACCGACTGCCCTACGGGAATGTCATCCTTGGCCGCGTAGACGACGATAGTCGTCTCAGTAGCCCTTACGAGACCTACCACTCCCGCGATCGAGGCAAGAACCAGAATGACGCCCAGAAGAAGCCTCGGATCCTTCCAGGACGGCCTTCGCAGTCGCAGGCCGGACGGCGTTCCAGTATTGCTCATGCGTCATTCCCCCAGACAGCCCACTCTTTCGGCCGCCAATGTCGGCTTTTTGGCCGCCCATGCCGGGCCCCAAGACCATCGTCCGACCTCGGTCTCCAAGCTCCAACAGGACGGGTCAAACCACGCCAAATCGTGGGCATATCGGTCAAACCGCGTCTCTAGCTGGCAGGATAGGCCTATGCCTCGCTTCCTCACTCTCGCGGACGTCTGCGAACAGCTGCAGATCAGCGCCGCTCAGGCCTATGCCCTAGTGCGCAGCGGGGAGCTCAAGGCCATACAGGTTGGCGGTCGTGGCCAGTGGCGAGTCGAAGAGGTAAAGCTCGAGGAGTACATCCAAGAGAGCTACGCGAGGACCGAACGCATGGTCGCCGAGCAGCAGGGCTCTCGGTCGCCCCAACCATGAATTACCGGCCCGGGTTCGAGCCCCAGGTTCGAGGCCTGACCTCACGCCTGCGAAACCACTGCGACGAGCGAGTCTAACGGGACAAGCGTGCGGCTGCGCCTACCCCTAAGTGACGAAAATTCTCCGAGGCTGAAGAGTTCCAAGTAGTCGCGCCCCACCACGTCGATCACGCCGTTCTCGGCCAGCGGCTCGCCTGAAGACGCGGCAAGGTGGCAGACCACGCGCGAGCGGTCGCGGGCGAGGGCCCTCAATGCCGTACGAATGCTGAGCGAGCGCCTGACAGCAGAGCTTTCCCCTACCGTCTCCCTGCCGACTCCCCTCACCGCGGCGACCGCCGCCATGGGCACGAGAACACTGCGGTGGCCTGCCTCGAGCACACACCATTCCTCCGCCAGCTCCATGATCCGCCCTTGGAAGCGAAGCCCGCTCCGAAGGGTGAATTCGACGGGAGCCGACTGCGCACGCAGACGGTCGACCAGAGGGACTGCCCCCTGCTCAGCCCGGACCAGCTCGTTGACACCTGACTCGAAAGCGGCCCGTTCGGCCGCCGTTACTTGTGCTTCCAGGTCATCGAAAAGGCTCCCCCAACGCATGGCCTCACCCTAGGCGTGGCAGGCATCCCGAGCAATCGCCGGCGGGGCGCGGGTGGACAGTACTTGTCGAAAATGGTCAGACTTGCCCCATCGCGCCAAACGATGTCAAAAGGCATCAAACTTGATCGAAGGCGACATCCGAGGTGGGGGGAGAACGATGAAGCCGGAAATAGCGCCTGTGGCCAGCGACGCCGCAGCAGCAGGGGTCATTCTCATGATGGGGTTCGTCCTCGCGGCGAGCGGGCAGGCGATCGCTTCGAACGGGAGCACTTCCAACGCCGAGGCCCTGGTGGGGCTAGGCGCAAGCGCCCTCGGCTTGGTCATCGTGGCCTGGTGGCTTCTCACCATGACGCTCGCGGCGGTGGCCGCCCTGCTGCACGCTGCTGGACAGCAGCGTGCAGCCCGGTGGGCAGGGGCTGCAGCTCCCGCCTTCATGCGGAGACTCGCATTGGCCGTTCTGGGGGCGACGCTCGCCGTGGGTCCCGCGGCCCACGCGGCTGAGCCACCGCTCGACCCTGCGTGGCAGGCCACCGCTCCGCTCGAGGTCTCTTCGGACAACGTCGCACCTTCCGCGGCTCCAGCCGACACTCGCGACGACGTGCAGGATCATGAATCGACCGTCCAGCCAGAAGCATGGGCGCCACGGATCGAGCCCACGGCACCAGGTCCGCTGGCGCGCCCCGAGCTGCGGACGACGGCGCGTCCTCCGTCCGCTGTCGAGGTGCGCCCGGGGGACTCGCTCTGGAGCATCGCGGCCCGCCATCTGGGCCCGGGGGCTAACGCCGTCGACGTCGCCGAGGCTTGGCCTCGCTGGTTCGAGGCGAACCGAGCAGTGATCGGCGACAATCCAGACCTGCTCCGTCCAGGCCAGCTGCTCGTCCCACCGAATTGATACGTCGAACCACTTTCCAGCCGCCGCGTGTCAGAACGAAGGAATCATGATGAGCAGAGACGTAACTCGACCTGGCGCGGCAATCGCTGCGCCTCCCCGCGCCAGCGTCGGCGTCGATGGAACTTCAGCCCTCGCAGGCCCGCCGGCGCCGCTGCCCCCACGCGCGCTCCATGCGGTCGGTTCGAGCACCGAACGTCACTCCGTGGAACAGCTTGCGGCGCGCATCACGGGTGCGGCAGTGGAAGTCCTCGCCGGGCAACGACCGGTCCAGCAGCTTGCGCCTTGGCTGCCACGGGACCTGCTGGCGAGGCTCCAGCTCCGGGCGAATCTCGGTCGCATCGACACGGAGACGCCCCGGTCCAGAGCGGCGCGGGCTCATCGCGCCTCGACCGTGACCTCGGCTCGGGCTGCCCTCGTGTCTCCCGGTGTCTATGAAGCCTCGGCTGTCGTCTCGGACCGGTTGCGCAGCCGTGCAGTTGCGCTTCGGCTCGAAAACGTCAGCGGAGGCGGGTGGCGCGTTACAGCTCTCGAAATCGGCTGAATCAGCGACGGCGATTCTTCGCCCGCCTCGGTGCCTGCTGATCGGATGAGGGCCCCGTGGCGCCCGACCGGTTGCCGCGTGAACCGTTCTGGGATGCCTTACCTGAGCGGGCCTGCTCGACGTGAGTTTCGGTTGAACCGTCCTCCGCGGGAGCACTGTACTGCAGCTGAGCCGGCCGCTCGGGAGCTTCGACCGGCGATGCCTCTGTAGGCGCTCCCTCAGGAACAGCCTGCGCGGCCTGGACCTCGAGGTTGTACAGGAAGCTGACGGACTCCTCGCGGATGCCCTCCATCATCGTCTGGAACATCGCGAAACCCTCGCGCTGGTACTCGACGAGCGGATCGCGCTGGGCCATGGCGCGAAGCCCGATGCCCTCCTTGAGGTAATCCATCTCGTAGAGGTGCTCCTGCCACTTCCGCCCGATGACGGACAGGACAACGCGTCGTTCGAGCTCGCGCATGTTGTCGGAGCCGACTTCCTGTTCTCGCCGCTGGTAAACCAGCTTCGCGTCCGAGAGGATCTCCTCCTTGAGCATCTCGACGGTCACGCGAGCCTTGCCGCCCGCTTCCTCGATGATGTCCTGCGGTGTGATCGTGACGGGGAACAGCGTGCGGAGGTTGTTCCACAGGGCGTGGAAGTCCCAGTCGTCGCCGTTGCCCTCGGCAGTCGACGATTCGATCATCGCCGTGAGGGTGTCCTCGATGAAGAACTGGACCTTTTCGTGCAGGTCGTCACCCTCAAGGATTCGCCGCCGGTCGCCGTAGATGGCCTCACGCTGGCGGTTCAGGACGTCGTCGTATTTGAGGACGTTCTTGCGCTGCTCGGCATTTCGGCCCTCGACCTGCGCCTGAGCCGACTGGATGGCCCGCGAGACGAGCTTGGACTCGAGGGGCGTGTCGTCGGGGAGGCTGCTCGCCATGAGCCGCTCGGCTCCGCCGGTGCCGAAGAGACGCATGAGGTCGTCCGTGAGCGAAAGGTAGAAGCGTGACTCCCCAGGATCGCCCTGACGGCCAGAACGGCCTCGGAGCTGGTTGTCGATGCGCCGGGACTCATGCCTTTCGGTGCCGAGCACGTAGAGTCCACCAAGCTCAAGAACCTCGTCGTGCTCCTCCTTGACGGCCTTCTGGGCCTCCTCGAGGGCCCCCGGCCACGCGGTCTCGTAGGCCTCCGAGTCCTCCTCGGGGTCGAGTCCGCGAGAGGCCAGCTCCGCGACGGCCATGAACTCCGCATTGCCACCGAGCATGATGTCGGTGCCTCGGCCTGCCATGTTGGTCGCGACAGTTACGGCGCCCTTCCGGCCTGCCTGCGCGACAATCGCCGCTTCCCGGGCATGGTTCTTCGCGTTGAGCACCTCGTGGCGCACCCCGGCCTTGGCAAGAGCCTGTGAGAGGTACTCGCTCTTCTCCACGCTCGTCGTGCCGACGAGGACGGGCTGGCCCTTCGCGTTGCGGCGCGAGATGTCCTTCACGACCGCGTCGAACTTCACGACTTCGTTCTTGTAGACGAGGTCGGACTGGTCGGCGCGCGCCATCGGCTTGTTGGTCGGAATCGGCACGACACCAAGCTTGTAGGTGCTCATGAACTCGGCGGCCTCGGTCTCTGCCGTACCGGTCATGCCCGAGAGCTTCTCGTAGAGGCGGAAGTAGTTCTGAAGCGTGATCGTCGCGAGCGTCTGGTTCTCGGCCTTGATCTCGACGCCTTCCTTGGCCTCGATCGCCTGGTGCATGCCCTCGTTGTACCGGCGCCCGGGAAGGATGCGCCCGGTGTGCTCGTCGACAATGAGAACCTCGCCGTCGAGCACGACGTAGTCCTTGTCCCGCTTGAAGAGCTCCTTCGCCTTGATGGCGTTGTTGAGGAAGCCGATCAGGGGCGTATTGGCGGACTCGTAGAGATTGTGGATGCCGAGGTAGTCCTCGACCTTCTCGATGCCCGGCTCGAGCACGCCGACCGTGCGCTTCTTCTCGTCGACCTCGTAGTCACCTTCCGAGAGGCGCAGCGCGATCTTCGCGAACTCCGAGTACCAGCGGTTCGCATCCCCCTGGGCAGGCCCCGAGATGATGAGCGGGGTACGAGCCTCATCGATCAGGATCGAGTCGACCTCGTCGACGATCGCGAAGTGGTGCCCGCGTTGGACGAGCTCGTTCTTGTCCCACGCCATGTTGTCACGGAGGTAATCGAAGCCGAACTCGTTGTTGGTGCCGTACGTGATTTCGGCTTCGTACTGCTTCCGGCGCGCCGCCGGGTCCATGTTCGCCAGGATGCAGCCGCTCGAGATGCCCAGGAAGCGGTAGACGCGTCCCATGAGCTCGGACTGGTACTCGGCGAGGTAGTCGTTGACGGTGACAACGTGGACGCCCTTGCCGGTGAGCGCATTCAGGTAGGCGGGCGCGGTGGCCACGAGGGTCTTGCCTTCACCGGTCTTCATCTCGGCGATGTTGCCGAGGTGCAGGGCGGCGCCACCCATGAGCTGAACATCGAAGTGCCTCATGCCGAGGGTACGGCCCGCCGCCTCTCGCACAGCGGCGAACGCCTCGGGAATGAGGTCGTCGAGCTTCTCGCCGTCCTCGTAGCGTGCCTTGAGCCGGTCGGTCTCCTCACGGAGCTCGGCATCCGTGAATCCCTTGAACTCTTCCTCGAGAGCATTGGTCGCGTCGACATAGACGCGAAGCTGCTTCAGGATCCGGCGATCGCCGCTCCGGAGGAGTTTCTCGAGAAGGTTTGCCACGTGGCTTTCGCTCCCTTGTCAATGGCGTGAGCCCGCAACGCCGTGTATTGCGGGCGGCTATCAGTCTACGGGAGACACGCGCATCGGCGTATCCGGGTTCCCCACCGCTCGAACCTCCGCTGCGAACGCCGCCATTTCCCTCACCTCGACTGCCGACGCTTCGACCGTCCGTACGTGGAGGGACTGGGCTACTGCCGTCGCGAGACTTCCCTCGGCACCCACCACGATCTCCGAGAGCTGGAGCCAGTCGGCAAGGAGGCGCAGCTCCTGTGCGAGTTCGACGGCGGTCTCCGCCGGGGCGTCCGCCTCGCCATGGACAGCGTGGACAAGGAGGGCTCCGCCAGCGCGGTCGGCCTTCAGATCGACTCTTGCCACCATCGTCTCGCCCAGCAGGAACGGCAGCACGTAGTAGCCGTATCGTCGACGGTCGGCGGGAGTGTAGATCTCAATCCGATAGTGAAAGCCGTAGAGCTTCTCGAGCCGGCGCCGCTCAAATACCAGTGAATCGAACGGACTCAAGAGGGCTCGTGCCGTAGCGCTTCTCGGAATGCTCGCCGCCGTGTCTTTAAAGAGCCGATGGCCCCAGTCCTGGACCTGTACCAACTCAGCCTCGCGCGTGCGCACGAGTTCCGCGAGCGCGGCCTCGGTGGCCTTGACGGGAAGGCGAAAGTAATCGGCGAAGCATCTGACAGTGCCGATGCCGTGGGCACGGAGCGCGGCGCGCGTCAGGATGAGCGCTGCCTCGTCCTGACCGAGGGCACCAGTCCGATCGGGCTGCGACCAGCCTCCCGAATTCACGGGCGGCATGACCGCTGCGGTGAGCGCGTAGCGTCGCTCGAACGACGCCGTGCGGCCCGCCGAGCTCACGACGCCCTGCTCGAACAGATGGCTGACGACGCGCTTGACGGCATTCCAATTCCAGCCCCAGTTGTCGGTCCGCCGTTCCTCGACGTGCCCGAGACGCTGGGTGAGCTGCGCTGCCGTGAGCGGCCGGCTCGACGCCAACGTGCTCAGAATCCGCTCGGTCAATTCGTCCCGCACTCCGGGGTCGAGGTTCGAGGCGCCGACCCAGTCACGCTTCTGCCAGAGTCGGAGCGCCTCGAAGTGTTCGGGCTTGATGAAGCTAGCCTCGTGCGCCCAGTACTCCACCATTCGCCGGGGGCTTCGCGACGACATGCGGTCGAGGCTCTCCCTCTCATAGGGACCGAGCCGAGAGAAGAATGGCAGGTAGTGGCTGCGGACCAGCACGTTGACCGAGTCGATCTGTACGAGCTGGAGCCTGTCAAAGGTCCGGCCCAAGGCCCTCGCCGTGACGGGGGCCTTGGGCCGTGGTCCTACAAGTCCTTGTGCGGAGAGGGCGATGCGTCGGGCCTGTGAAAGGCTCAGGGCAGCGCCCACCAGCTCTCCTTCCGCGCCGTCAGTGGACGACCGCTCCTTCATCGTCGGAACGATAGGCGAGGATGCGGTCCTCGACCGCGGCCTTGCCCGGCTCGCACGCCTGGTCAAGGCTGATCACGCCATATGTCCACCCCCGACGACGGTACACGACCGACGGTGTATTGGTTTCGGCATCGATGAACAGATAGAAGTCGTGGCCGACCAGCTCCATGTTGTCAACCGCGTCATCGAGGGTCAGTGTTGCCGCGGGAAAGACCTTGCGGCGGATCAGAACGGGCGAATCGCCTGCTGGAATGTCGTTCTCCACCTCATACGGCGACTGGCTGTCGGGCTCAGTTTGATGGTCCTGAGTCTGAATAGGCTCGCCAACATAGATCGGGGCGCTCCCACTGACAACGGGGAGGGACGCGGTCGCCGTCTTCACGGCGATCGGAGTGTGCTTGCCGTGGTGCACCTTGCGCCTGTCCTTCACCCGCCTTAAGCGTTCAAGGAGCTTTCCGTACGCTAGATCGAAGGCCGCGAACTTGTCCGGGGCAGTCGCCTCCGCTCGGATCACCGGCCCACGTCCTGTGACGGTGAGTTCGACAGTGAGCTGATCTCCACCTGATCGGGTGCTGGTTTGCTTCGAGCACTTGGCGTCGACACGCTGCACCTTGTCTGCAAGGTTCTCGATCTTCTCGAGCTTCTCGGTGGCGTACTCGCGGAACCGGTCCGACACAGTCAGGTTGCGCCCGCTGATCTTGAACTCCATGGTGCCCTCCAGAAGACTACTCGGTCAGCCCGACGGGGGCTCGTGGGGGCCGCTGCTTGACAGTCGAGCCCCTTTCCTGAGCCGCTATCGAGAGGTTCCCCTCAGCCTGGAACCTAGTACCGACGTTAGTTGATCGTCACCGTTTGCACACCCCTTCTTGCCCTGAAATTCACTTCATGTCCGCTCAGAGCGCGAAAGAGGCGGGTCGGTGCGTCCCGCTCCGGGAACGACCGCCACGACAACTGCGCCAAGCACGACGGCGCCGATGTCCTCGAGAGCCCGGGCGGCCTCCCGAAGCGTGGCGCCGGTGGTGAGCACATCGTCGACGATGACGACGGCTTCGCCCGCCATGCATCGAGACACGGGGCCCGCCCGACGCGCCAGCGCCAGCGCCAGACCCATTCCCCCGTATCGCGCCCTCAGGGGCGTCCGCACGCGAAAGCTCCCCGCCAGACGAGCCCTTCTGTCCCTCCGCCCTAGGCCCTTCTGGCCCCCTCCCGAGCCCGAAAGCCTCGCACTCAGCATGTTTCGGAGGCTTGCGGCCACCCCCGTGCGACGCATCCCGAGCGCTGCCACGCATCGCACACCGTGCGGCAACAGGCTGTGTCGCGAAAGCCACCGCAGTAGCTCCTGGACGGGGTCGAATCCCCTGCGGATGAAAGCCGCAGTGCTCGTGGGCACAGGGACCAGCCAGACCGCAGCCCCCGGACGAGACTCCGGAACGGCCGCTCGCAACGCACGGCCCAGGGCTGCGGCCAGTTCGGCGCGAAGGTCCGGCGATCCACGACGCTTGTAGGCCAGCAGAGCATGCGCGAGTTCGCCCCGATAGAGCCCCGCCGCCACCGCGGCGACCAGGATGCCGCCGTCGTACTCAAGAAGCGCGGGGGCGAGGTCCTCGCACCGGGCGGGAACCGACGTCGCCCGCCGAAGCCTCCGAGCGCAAGGCGCACAGAGAACGGTGTCGGGCGCTCGGCAGGCGGCGCACTCGACCGGCACAACAAGCGAAAGGAGGGCAGATGCGCCCCCTCCGACCATCGCAAGAACCCGGCGGAGGACACCGGTCACCGGAGCGACGTGCCGCGAGGGACTGGACATCGCTCTATGCTGCCCCGGCCGCGATTTCGCTCCAGGCGGCCCTCATGGCCGTGTGGACGAAACGCCCCGGCTGGCTCTGTGGAGGGGCAATGGAAAGCTGCGGAGACGACAGAACCCGTCGTCAGAGCAGAAAATCATCCCGCGAAGGAGAGCTCCGTGGCGCCCTTGCCCTGCTCGGTCCACGAGGTGCGGACCAGGAGATAGATGCCGTTCGGAGTCATCGCGTAAATCGCCGTGTCCCCGTTTCCGGCCGAGAGCGATTGAATTCCGGTGAGCGGGGAGATCTGGCGCGGCTCGCCGCCCTGAAGGCTCACGAGTTCAGGGGCGACCTGAGCGGTGGAAGAGGTTTCGGAGACGACAATGGTGGATTCGTCCACCCAGAGCGCGACGTCGGGGTTCTTTGCCGTGACCGGCAGGGTGATGGGGTTCGTGAGCGCCTGGGGCGTGCCGTCGGCCCCGCGGACGATGCCCGAGACCTGAAGAAGGGTCTGGCCGTTTGCCTCGGAGAGAACCAGCGCGCGGACACCGTCGCGGGAGACGCGCAGGGACTTCACCGTCCGCCCCGCAAGCCACGGCGCCGACACTGTCGCGTGCGGAACCGTCGCATTCTGACCGGTTCCGATCGGCTTGAAGGCAACGATCTGCCCGGGACTGCCGGAGTCCGGCAGCGCTGACCATACCCAATCGTCAGGCGCGATCGACGGCGGCACGAGAGATTGCCCCGAGTCCAGGAGCCGCGCCGGCTGGCCCGGGATGATCGAATACAGGCTCCTGCCATCGTCGCCGAGGAACGCGTAGACGTGCAGGGACGCGGCGGCGGCGGGATCCGATGGATCCAGCTGTGAGACCGAGGCGACGCCATCGATCTTGGAGGCCTGTTTCGAACCATACTGCACGAGCTGGCCGTCGGCGATGCCGACCTGCCAGGCCGGGACCTTCGGATCCACGAGCGGGTCTGGTGGCCGCGGCGCTGAGGGATCCTGGATCGCGACCTCGGTCTGGTTGGTCCTCAGCGACACGTCCCCGACCGATGGGAGCGCCGCGAACGTGCGCACCAGCTGGCTGTGCATGCGCTGCCGATCCGTGAAGGACGCGTCCCGCAGCTCAGGCGTCAGGTCGACCTGGGCGACGCCGCTGACAATGGGCACGGACTCGCGCTCGAGCTGGATCCCCGGTGGGAACGCGCTCGCGACCGCTGGCTTGAGATACGGCGCGGGGCCCGCAATGAGTGCGCTCACGAGGGACTTCGCGATGCCGGAATTGTCGATGAACCAGCGCGCATCGGGAACGAGGACGCTGAACGTCGGGTCGAAGAAGTAGATCGAGAAGGCTCGGTACAAGACCTTGAATGTCTCCTCGGGAATGGCCGTGCCGTCTGGAATCTTGGAGAGCCGCCACTGCCCGTCGACTTGCGTGAGCTCCACGTCGATCGCCTGCTTGGTCCCCGGCGGGTACTGCGTCATGATCCCGTCTTGGTCCACCGAATACGCGACATCGAGCTCATAGCGATAAGCGTTCGGGCGCCCTGCTGGAACGACTGTCGCACTGCCCCGGTAGACGAGCGTCCGCTGGCTCGGCTTCCACGAGACGGCATTGGCCGGCGCCAGGAACTGCCGCGCGACAGTGAAGTCGTTCTGATAGCCCGAGCCCGCATTGAAGAAGCCCTCGATGATCGACTGGGGCGAGGCCCCCGTCTGAGGCCCCGGTGGGATGTACTGCGGCGCGTTTCCGATCGCCGAACCGCCGTCGTTGCTTGTGCCGACCGGTCCTGCCGTCGGGATCTGGGCGCAGGCGGCCACGGTCAGGAGGGCGACCAAGGCAAGGGCTGCCCAACGAAGCACGCGCCCGAAGCGCGTGGAGTGCGCCGAAACGGACGACGACGAAGGGTCCTTCACGGCGTTCGGCCTCCGAATTCGCGGGGTACATCGGCGGATGGCGGGCTGGCGGATGGCGGTCCGGCATTCAGCAGTGCGGTGGTCCCCACGACCACATCGCGGGTGGCCCCGCGGACGAGGGGAAGCGCGCCGCCCGGGTCGAGGGCGACAGGCGATTCGACGATCGTCCCACCAGCGTGCAGGGGCAGCGTGAGCCGGAAGCACGAACCTTCGCGTCGCCGTCCCCAAGCCTGCAGCCAACCGTTGTGCAGCTTCACGTCTTCCGTGGCGATGGACAGCCCGAGGCCCGAGCCGCCCGTCTTGCGTGCCCGGGCGGGATCCGCGCGCCAGAACCGGTCGAAGACGCGCGCTGCCTCTGACGGCGACATCCCGATGCCATGATCGCGCACGGAAACCCCGACCGCGTCGGCGTTGGCCGCGACGAAGATCTCGACCGGCTTGCCCTCGCCGTGCTCGAGCGCATTGAGGAGGAGATTGCGGAGCACGCGCTCGATACGCCGCGCGTCCATGTCGACGACGATGCTCCCGGCCCTCGTATACAGCCGAACCTCGGAGCCGCAGGAGACGGCAATCGGTGCGGCGGTCTCGATGACAGCTCGCACGACGGCGACGATGTCCTGTGGTTCGACGTCGAGGCGGGCTGCTCCCGCATCGAATCTCGAGATCTCGAGAAGGTCATTGAGAAGCGCCTGAAAGCGCTCGACCTGGTTGTAGAGAAGCTCGGCAGACCGCTTGTTCACAGGGTCGAACTGCTCGCGTGCGTCATAGAGCACCTCGGCAGCCATGCGCACTGTCGTGAGCGGGGTCCTCAGCTCGTGGGAGACGTCGGAGACGAACCGCTGCTGCATCTGCGACAACGCTGCAAGCTGGTTGATCTGCTCCTGGAGACTCGTCGCCATGTGGTTGAAGGATTTCGCGAGACGAGCGACCTCGTCCTCTCCTTCGACCGCCATGCGCTCCTCGAGCTGGCCCGCCGCTAGCTTCTCTGAAACGGCAGCCGCGTGGCTCACGGGGCTGACGAGGCTGCGGGTCACGATCCACACGATCGCGCCGATGAGCAGGAGGAGGAAGACGCCGCCGAACCACAGGACGTTCTGCATCTCGTCGAGCGTTTCCTGCGCGGACTGGATGTCATACAGCAGGTAGAGCTCATAGACTGTGCCGCCGAAGGTGACCTTGTTGCCCACCGCGATCGCCGGGTGGATCGTGTTGTCGACCGTGAGCGGAATCGACTCCCAGAATTGCTCCGACCGCTGGGACCCTTCGACGGCTTGGCGCAGCGACTGGGGGATGTCGTTCTCGGTTCTGAGGTACGACGCACGGCTGTCCACCCACTGGTTGCGCGGCTGGTCCTGGTTCGGGACAGCAAGGAACACGTACTGGCGTGGGGTGCCCGACTCCCGTGCTTCAAGGGTGGCCAACGTGTCGTTGACGAGCTTCAGGACGCCCTGCTGGTCGCTCACCTGGGCACCGTCGAACGTCTCCTGGACCTGCGTCACGCTTTGGCGGGTCTGGACCTCAGCCTGCGTGAGCCGTTCTTGGAAGAGGCTGTTGGCTATCTGGTTGGACAGATAGATCCCGACGCCGAAGATCGAGGCGCACGCGAGGACGAGCGTGATGAAGACGGTGCGAAACTGCAGGGAGCGCCGCCACCGCCGGGCGAGAGCCGAACGGATCCGGCCCGGGACGCGGAGCACACGCCGGAGGTACCCCCGGCCGCCTCGCCGCAGACGTGCGGAGGAGATCCGGGCGCGACGGGCGGCGAGAGCTCCGCGGCGCTGCGCACGGCGCGCGAACTCGCGGGCCTGTGCCCGGCGGTCCTCCTGCTGTTCCATCTCCGCCTCGGTCTACGTCCCGGCCTTGTAGCCGACGCCCCGGACAGTCAGGACGATTTCCGGGGCCTCGGGGTCACGTTCGATCTTCGAACGAAGACGCTGTACATGGACGTTAACGAGCCGGGTGTCGGCTGCATGCCGGTATCCCCAGACCTGCTCGAGCAGAAGCTCGCGCGTGAACACCTGCCACGGCTTGCGGGCGAGCGCTACAAGCAGGTCGAACTCGAGCGGCGTGAGGGCGATCGGCGCGTCACCGCGCCTCACCGTGTGACCCGCGACGTCTATCGAGACGTCGCCGATCCGAAGCGTCTCCGGCGTCTTGGCTTCGCCCGGTCGCAGCCGTGCGCGGACCCGAGCGACGAGCTCGGCGGGTTTGAAGGGCTTCGGCACGTAGTCGTCTGCACCCGATTCCAGCCCACGCACGACGTCAGACGTGTCCGACTTGGCGGTGAGCATGACGATGGGAACATCGGACTCTGCACGGATCCGGCGGCACACCTCAATCCCATCGAGGCCGGGAAGCATGAGGTCGAGCAGCACGAGGTCGGGCTTCTGGGCACGGTAGACGTCGAGAGCCTCTCCCCCGTCCGCGCAGAAGACGGGCTCGAACCCGTCATTGCGCAACACGATGCCGATCATCTCGGCGAGGGCCTCGTCGTCGTCTATAACCAGAATGCGTGCCTTCATGCTTTCCACTTTCCCGCACAATCCACTGCGGGCCGTTCAGGCACGCCCGCGCGTGCGCTGTTCCATTCTAATCTGGGCATCAATGCAGCCGTCTCCCGCGTTAGCGCTGGCGACTCGCGCGTTGCCGCGACGGTCCGTCCGGCAGGCCGGCCATTCGGCGGCGTCCCAGCCACGTGGCGTCCCAGCCACGTGGCCTACAATCGTCAGAGTGCCGCCCGTCTCCACCCTCCTGACCACCGTTACGCTCGATCCCGCTGCTCTGGCCCTTGCGGTGGTCGCTGCGGTGCTCTACGGCATTGGGCTCCGTTCGGCCCACCGCCGCGGTGTGAGTTGGCCTCTCTGGCGGATCCTCTGCTTCTACATCTTCGGCATCGCCGCATATCTTGTCCTCACCTGCGGCTTCACGGGTGCCTACGGCCGCGAGCTCCGCTGGGCCTTCACGCTCAAGCTCGCGCTCGTGTTCTTCGTGCTCCCGCCGCTCGCAGGGCTCGGGAGGCCTCTCAGCCTCGCACGGGCAGCCCTCGCCGACCGAGGCCGTGAGCGGCTCGATGCAGTCATGGGCAGTCGCTCGATGCGGATCCTCGGAAACGCCTTCGTCGCGCCGATTCTCGGTCTCGCATTCTTCGGCACGTTCCTCACGCCGCTCCTGTACACGTACCGAGCCAATGGGGTCGTGAGCGGAGCCCTGAGCGTCGCCGTCCCGCTGCTTGGACTCCTGCTCGCACTGCCCATCACCGAGGCCGAGGGTTTCCAGCGGACCTCGAGCTTCATCATGCTCGAGTTCGTCTACGTGTTCATCGAGCTCCTGGCAGACGCCGTTCCCGGGATCGCGCTGCGACTCAACGACACAGTGCTCGACGGCGTCACCCAGTGGTCGGCTGGCGCGCCGAGCTGGTTCCCCTCCCCCATCCGCGACCAGCAGCTCGCGGGCGATCTTCTGTGGTTCATTGCCGAGATCGTGGATCTCCCGCTCATCATCCTCATGTTCGTGCGGTTCAGCCGCAGCGACCGGCGCGAGGCTCGCAGCTTCGACGAGTTGAGCGACGAAGAGATGGACGCACTGACCGAGGCGCATCTCCGCCGACGCGGCGAGCAGGCCAGCGGCGGCTAGGCCCGGGAAGAAGGCCTGCAGCGGTCAGCCGAAGGCCAGCTGGTTGACGGCGTCGGCGAGCTTCACGAGCCGGGTGAGAGCCGCCGTCGCCCGTTCCGGTGACACACCGCTCAGGCTTCCGCCGGGGGTCACCCGAACGGCCCCGAGTGCGCTCTCGGGCAGTCCGAGCTGCCGCCAGGGCCGGAGCAGCCGGTCCGCGATATCGTGGGTGGTTGCCGCTGGCGGAACGTCGAGCGGAAGAACGCCGAGCCAGACCCTCGCCTCGCCTTCGACGGCCCCCGCGAGAGCCTCCCATTGTGCGACGCTCAGCGACTCGGCGGGGAGCGCGAGGCCGTCCGCGCCCGATTCGAGGATGCGCTCGATCGGCGCCTCCCACGCCGGCGTCTGGACAATGACCTGCTCGGCCCCGCTATCGCGCAAAGCGTCCACGAGCTGGGACCAAGCGCCCCTCGCCTCGGCTGCGGGCACGGCGCGCAGGGTCTGGTAGCCGCTCGCGGTCGGGAGCAGGCCCGCGAGGACTTGAGCTGCGTCGGGCTCGGCAACCTGCACCGTGAGCTGCGCGCCCGGCGCCGCGGCGCGGACACGTGCAAGAAATGCCGCAACCCCCGCCGCAAGCGACTCGGCGACGTCCCGTCGCGCCCCCGAGTCGACGAGAACTCGCTCTCCGTTGCGGAGGTACAGGCCCGCCATGAGGCTCAGCGGCCCCAGTATTCGGACCTGCAGCCCCTCGGCGTGAGACTCTTCGGCGCCAGCCACATCGGCCAGCACGTTGAGATCGGTCGCTAGCGCCGACGCGGCCCTCGAAGCGTCACGCCCAGGACGTTCGACGAGCCGCCACCCATGCGGCTGCACGTCGGCATAGAGGTCCACGAGGAGGCTCGCGGTGCGCCCCACCGCGTCGGAGCCTACGCCACGCTCGGGCAGTTCGGCGAGGAACGGCAGATGCGGGCTGCCGAGCTCGCCGCGAATGGCCTTCTCTGCTTCGACGGGGTCCGTCCCGGGCCACTCGCCGAGAGCAGTGGCCGTGACCTGAGCCGGCGCGGTCGCCTCTGACGACATTCCTCAGGCCTGATCCGTCGGGCCAGTCTCGTCGGCGGGACTGTCCACCGGGCCCGCAGGGCTCTGCCGCGCGTGATGGTCCTCCGAGATCGCCTGATGATGCCGGATGACCTCGCTGATGATGAAGTTGAGGAACTTCTCCGCGAAGGCCGGGTCCAGCTGGGCGTCCTCTGCGAGGCGCCGGAGGCGCGCGATCTGCGCCGCTTCCCGGTCGGGGTCAGCAGGCGGCAAGTGGTGCTTGGCCTTGAGCCAGCCGACCCGCTGGGTAACCTTGAACCGCTCCGCGAGAAGGAAGACAAGTGTCGCATCGAAATTGTCGATGCTGGAACGGATGGAGAGCAGCTCCTTCATGACGGCGGGATCGACGTTGCCTTTGAGGGAACTCGCGGTCGGGTCGTATTCGTCGCCGGCTTCGATCTCATCCGAGTCGAGGCGGGCGTCATCACGGGGCTGCTCGGTCATGGTGCAAGTCTAGGTTGCCGAGCAGGCGCGCGAGGACGACGACGGCGCTAGCCAGCCGCCGTCGTCGTCCTCGCGCTCCGTTTCCCGCTCGGATCAGCCGCCCAGCAGTGCGCGGTGCGCGACGCGGCGTTCTGCCTGCTGAACGGGGTCGGGGACGGGCAGCGAGGCGATGAGCCGCTTCGTGTACGCGTCCTGCGGATTGTTCATGACGCGGCTGCCGATCCCCTGCTCGACGAGCCTGCCCTTATAGAGCACCCCAACCCAGTGGCTCAGCTGGTCCACGACCGCGAGGTCGTGGCTGATGAACAGGGCAGCGAAGCCGAGCTCGGCCTGGATCTCTCGGAAAAGCTCGAGCACCTTGGCCTGGACCGAGACGTCCAGAGCCGAGGTCGGCTCGTCCGCCACGAGCAGGCGCGGCTCGAGCGCGAGCGCACGGGCGAGCGAGGCGCGCTGGCGCTGCCCACCGGAGAGCTCGTGCGGGTACCGCGACGCGTACGACGCCGGGAGCTGCACCGATTCGAGGAGCTCGCCGACCCGCCGACGCAGCTGGGCCGGCTGGGGGCGCAGGTGCACGACGAGCGGCTCAGCGACGCATTCGCCGATCGTCAGCTGCGGGTTGAACGAGGCCGCCGGATCCTGGAACACGAACCCGATCTCCTTCCGCAGCGGCCGGAAAGACCGCTCGCGGAACCCGACCATCTCGTGCCCGAGGACCTTCAGGCTCCCGCCCGTGGCCCGGTTGAGCCCGGCGATCGTGCGCCCGATCGTCGTCTTGCCCGACCCGGACTCGCCCACGAGTCCGAACACCTCGCCGGCGGAGACCGTGAACGAAACCCCTTCGACGGCACGGAAGGCGGGGGAGCCGAGCCGGCCCGGGTAGACGATCTCGAGCCCCTTGGCCTCGACGAGGACCTCCCCGCCCTGGTGCAGCCGCTCGGTCGCGCCCTCGGAGGCGGAGTCGCGCCCGAGATGCGGCACGGCGGCCAGGAGCTGGCGGGTGTAGTCCTCGCGCGGCTCGGCGAAGAGCTTCCGGACCGGCGCCTCCTCGACCACCTCGCCCTGGTACATGACCACGACCCGGTCGGCCAGGTCCGCCACGACGCCCATGTTGTGGGTGATGAGCACGATCGAGGTCCCGTACAGGTCCCTCAGGTCCCGCAGGAGCTCGAGGATCTCCGCCTGGACGGTGACATCGAGCGCCGTCGTCGGCTCGTCGGCGACGATGAGCTCGGGATCGAGCGCGAGCGCGGCCGCGATGACCACGCGCTGCTTCTGGCCGCCCGAGAACTGGTGGGGGTAGTAGTCCACCCGCTTCTCCGGATCCGGGATGCCCACCTTCCGCAGCGCCTCGATGGCCCGCTCTCGGGCCTCCTTGCGGCCCACCCGGTGGCCCTCTCCGCCCCCGCCCTGCCGCGCCCTGTGGGCGCGGATGCCCTCCATGATCTGCCAGCCCACGGTGAAGACGGGATTGAGCGCTGTCGAGGGCTCCTGGAACACCATGGCCACGTCCCGGCCACGCAGCTCGCGCAGCTTCGCGGCGGTGATCGAGACGACGTTCTGGCCCTTGATCACCACCGCGCCCGAGCTCGTGGCGGTCTCGGGCAGGAGGCCGAGGATCGTCTTCGCGGTCACGGTCTTGCCCGAGCCGGACTCGCCGACGACGGCGACGACCTCGCCCGCCTTCACGTCCAGGCTCACACCGCGCACGGCGCGGACTTCCCCCGCATCCGTTGCGAACGAGACCTCGAGGTCATCGATGTCCAGCACGGTCTCCGGCTGTGCCGCGGGACGCACGTCAAGCTGTTCGCTCACGCCTGGCCTCCTTCTTGGCCGCTTGATGCTTCGGTGCTCGCCGCATAGCCCGGTACGGCACCTGTCTGCGGCGCCCCAGACTCGGAGGTGCCCGCCGTCGTCGTGCGCTGTCTGCGGCCGCGGCCGCGCGTGCGCAGCCGCGAGTCGGCGAGGTCATTCATGCTCTCGCCCACGAGCGTGAGGCCGAGCACCGTCAGCACGATTGCAAGGCCAGGGAACACGCCGGTCCACCAGATGCCGGCGGTGACGTCGCTGATCGCCTTGTTGAGGTCGAAGCCCCATTCGGCGGCGCTCGTAGGCTCGATGCCGAAGCCGAGGAAGCCCAGGCCTGCGAGAGTCAGGATCGCCTCGGAGGCGTTGAGCGTGAAGATGAGCGGGATGCTCCGTGTCGCGTTGCGGAAGATGTGCCGCGCCATGATCCGCCAGCTCGACGCACCCAGGACCTTCGCCGACTCCACGAACGGCTCGGCTTTGAGGCGAATGGCTTCCGCGCGCACGACGCGGAAGTACTGCGGAATGAAGACGACCGTGATCGAGATCGCGGCCGCAAGAATGCCGCCCCACAGGCTCGACTGCCCGTGGCTGATGACGATCGACATGACGATCGCGACGAGAAGCGACGGGAACGCGTAGACGGCGTCGGCGACGACAACGAGGACGCGATCGAGCCATCCGCCGATGTACCCGGAGGCGAGGCCGAGGGCGACGCCGGCGAAGATCGACAGGGCCACCGCGACAACGATGACGAGCACCGCCGTCTGAGCGCCCCACACGACGCGGGAGAACACGTCGAATCCGCCGACAGTGGTGCCCCAGATGTGCTGGGCGCTCGGCGGGTCCTGCGTGGGGAAATCACCCTTGGCGTCCGAGATCTGGGAGAAGCCGTAGGGGGCGATGAACGGTGCGAGGAGCGCCATCAGCAGGAAGACCACCGTGAGCACCAGGCCCGCGATGAGCATCCCGCGCTGCAGGCCCACGCTGTTGCGGACGTGGGAGAGAACGGGCAGTCGTGTCCAGAGCGGCTCGCGCCGCTCGAGCTGCGGAAGGGTCTGCGTGGTCATCAGTACCTCACCCTCGGGTCGATCAGCGCGGCGACGACGTCCACGATGAAGTTGGTCACGGCCACGATCACGGCGAGCAGGACGACGATGCCCTGCACCGCGACGAAGTCGCGGGCCGTGAGGTACTGGGCGAGCTGGAAGCCCAGGCCCTTCCACTCGAATGTCGTCTCGGTCAGGACGGCGCCGCCGAGCAGGAGCGCGATCTGCAGACCCATGACGGTGATGATCGGGATGAGCGCGGGCTTGTACGCGTGCCGCGTGACGAGACGGAACTCGCTCACGCCACGCGAGCGGCCTGCCTCGACATAGTCCCTGCCCAGTGTGCCGATCAGATTGGTGCGCACGAGACGCAGGAACACGCCAGCCGTGAGGAGGCCGAGCGCGAGCGCGGGGAGGATGGCGTGCGACTCGACGTCCCAGAAGGCAGCCATGTTCCCGCTTCGGAGGGCGTCGAGCCAGTAGATGCCGGTCGGCTGGGCGAGGCTTGTCAGGGCGATCTCGGTCGAGGTCGAGGCGCGGCCTGCGACCGGGAGCCAGCCGAGCCACACCGAGAAGACCAGCTTGAGCAGCAAACCCGCGAAGAACACCGGGGTCGCGTAGCTGAGGATCGCGAAGATGCGGAGCACCGCGTCCGGGGTCTTGTCGCGGCGGTGCGCCGCGATCATTCCGAGCGGGATGCCGACGATGAGGGCGACGACGACGGCGTTGATGGCCAGCTCGAGCGTGGCCGAGCCGAACGTGGCGAGCATCTCGGTCACGGCGCGATTGTCCGAGATGGTGCGGCCGAAGTTGCCGGTGAAGATCTGGCCGAGGTATTGGAAGTACTGGACCATGATCGGACGGTCGTAGCCGGCCTCATGGATGCGCTGGGCGAGCTGGTCCGCGGGGAGGCGGCCGCCGAGGGCCGCCGTGATCGGATCGCCCGTGATCCGCATGAGGAAGAAGACCATGGTCACGAGGATCAGGATCGTGGGGAAGATCAGCAGGAAGCGGATGATGAGGTAGGTCGCGAGTCCGCCGCCCTTGCGCTTGGCGGCCGGGGCGGGTACGCCCGCGGCCTCTGGGGGCGTCTCTATGAGTGCAGTCACGGGGGTGTTTCCTTAGCGGGTGGTTCCTTGGCGGGTGGTTCCGAAGGGTGGTTCCTCCGCACAGCAGCGGCGGGACGCTGTGGCATCCCGCCGCTGCTTTGGCTGGGCCGAAGGCCGGTTACTTGCTGAGCACGCCGAGGCGGAACTTGAACGACGGATCGAGCGTCGTGTCGACGCCCTTGACGCTCGTTCCGGCCACGGCAATCTGCGCGCCCTGGAGGAGCGGCAGCGTCGCAAGGTCCTTCGCGACGTCGTCCTGGATCTGTCCGATCTGCTGCTCTCGGGACGACTTGTCCGGGTTGGTGGCCTCCTTGGAGATGAGGTCCTGGACAGTGGTGTTCGAGTAGTGGTTCTTCAGGAAGTTGTTCTCCGTGAAGAACGGCGTGAGGTAGTCGTCCGCATCCGAGTAGTCCGGGAACCACCCGAGCTGGTACATCGGGTAGACGTCCTTCGTGCGGTCCTTCGAGTAGGTCACCCACTCCGTGGACTGGAGGTTGACCTTGAACAGGCCGGAGGCCTCGAGCTGCTGCTTGACGAGCGCGTACTCGTCACCAGAGGACGTGCCGTAGTGGTCCGGGTTGTACTGGAGGTTGATGCTCACGGGCGTCTGGACGCCAGCTGCCTGAAGGGCCTGCTTGGCCTTGTCCATGCTCGGCTTGCCGTTGCCGTCCCCGTACATGCTCTTGAGCGGCGTCGTCGCGCCCGGGAAGCCGTCCGGGACGTACGAGTAGAGCGGCGTGTAGGTGCCCTTGTAGACCTGCTGCGCGATCGCTTCGCGGTCGACGAGATCGGCCATCGCCTGACGGACCGCGAGGGCCTTGGTGGGATCGGCGTTGGGGGTCTTCGCGCCGTACGGCATGGTGTCGAAGTTGAACACGATGTAGCGGATCTCGCCGCCCGGGCCCTTGTAGACCTTGACCTTGGAGTCCTTGGCGAGGCTGTCGACGTCGGTCGCGGTCAGCGAGCGCGACGCGACGTCGATGTTGCCCTGCTGGACGTCGAGCTTGAGGTTGTTCGAGTCCGCATAGTACTTGAGGTTGACCGTGTCCGTCGCGGGCTTTCCGAGCAAGCCCTGGTAGTCCGGGTTCGCCTTGAAGGACACCAGCTGGTTCTTCTGGTAGGTCGTGATCGTGTACTGACCGGCGAAGGCCTTCTTCGAGACGATGTCGTCGTCGCTCATCACCTTGTCGGCCGGGAACACCTTGTGGTCGACGATCGGGCCTGCCGGGCTCGTGAGGACCTGCGGGAAGGTCTGATCGTTGCCCTGCTTGAGGTGGAAGACCACCGTTGTCGGATCCGGCGCGTCCACGCTCGCGAGGTTGCCCAGGAGCGAGGCGGGGCCGTTGGGGTCGTTGATCTTGAGCTGGCGGTCGAACGAGAACTTCACGTCCGTCGAATCGAGCGTGTCGCCGTTGGCCCACTTGAGCCCGCTCTTGAGCTTGACCGTGTAGACCGTCGGGGACGTGAACGAGGCCGAGGTCGCGATGTCGGGCTGGGGGTCCGCGCTGCCGGGCTTCGAGTTCATGACGAACGGGTAGATCTGGTTCATGATCATGAACGAGCCGTTGTCGTAAGAGCCGGCGGGATCGAGGAACGTGACCTTGTCGGTCGTTCCGACGGTGATCGAGCCGCCGCTCGAGGAGCCGCTCTGGGCCGAGCTGCCTCCGGACGGGCCGGTGCAGCCCGTCAGAGCCAGCGCAGAGATGCCGAGGAGCGCTAGGGTGCTCCGTACGGCTGAGGTGGTCTTGCGCATGGGGTTTGGTGACCTTCTCTTCGAAGTTCTGGGCTCGCGTCGCCTGTGATACAGGGCACAGCCCGAGTGCACACAGCATTCAATCACGTTTTCGGCGATCTGAAAGCCTCGTTTGAGGAGATTGAAACGATAGATTCACATCTTGCTGGTCAACCAGCGACAAGAACCCCGTGGAGGAGGACGACGACGGCGCTCAGAGCGGGAAGGGAAGCGGCCTCAGAGAGCGGGGCGCGAGAGCGAGCGCGCGGCGTCGATCGTCGCCTGGCCGAGCACCCTCGTGCCCTGATACAGCACAATGGTCTGCCCGGGTGCGACCCCGCGGAGGGGCGATTCGAGCGTGACGACGAGCACGCCGTCGTCCGCCCCATCAACGCCGCCCGCTTCCTCGCGAGGAACCACCCGCGCCTTGGCCGGCAGAGGCTCTCCGTGTGCGCGCACTTGGGCCGCGCACGCGAACTCCTCCCCCGACGCGGCCTCGGCGAGCGGAACACCCGCCCAGGAGATGCGGATCCCCCGGATCTCATCGACTGCAAGGAGCTGTTCGGGCCCTACGACGACGGCGTTGTCCTTGGGGCGCACCTCAAGGACGAACCTTGGCTTTCCGTCGGGAGCGGGCCGGCCGAGTCGGAGTCCGCGACGCTGCCCCACCGTGAAGGCGTTGGCGCCGCTGTGCTCGCCGACCTTCTGCCCGTTCTCGTCAAGGATGTCGCCCGAGACCATCTCGATCTTGTCGGCAAGCCAGCCGCGCGTGTCGCCATCGGAGATGAAGCAGATGTCGTGGCTGTCCGGCTTCTTGGCGACAGAGAGCCCGCGCCGCTCGGCCTCCGCGCGCACCTCTGCCTTTGTGGGGGTGTCAGCGAGCGGGAAGAGGCAGTGCTCTAGCTGCTCGCGCGTCAGCACGCCGAGGACGTAGGACTGGTCCTTGGCCCAGTCGGCAGCACGGTGCAGCTCGGGATTCCCCTCGGCGTCGCGGATCACCTTGGCGTAATGGCCAGTGCAGACCGCGTCGAAGCCGAGGGCCAGTGCCTTCTCGAGGAGGGCTGCGAACTTGATGCGCTCATTGCAGCGCATACACGGATTCGGCGTCCTGCCCGCTGCGTACTCCGCGACGAAGTCGTCGACGACATCCGCCTTGAACCGCTCGGAGAAGTCCCACACATAGAAGGGGATTCCGAGCTTGTCGCACGCGCGCCACGCGTCGTTCGAGTCCTCGATAGTGCAGCAGCCGCGGCTGCCCGTCCGCAGCGTTCCCGGCATACGGGACAGGGCAAGATGGACACCGACGACGTCGTGCCCCGCCTCTACGGCACGGGCCGCGGCGACCGCCGAATCAACTCCCCCGCTCATGGCTGCCAGAACTCGCACCGGTCTATTCTAGCGGCGGGGGCGGGCCATGCGGAGGCGGGTCATGGACGAACATGGCATGGTGATCGTTGGCGGCGGGCAAGGCCACTGAGGAAGACATTGCTGTCATGAACGTCACCACTCAGCGTTCCCAGAAGGCCCTCAAAGCGCTCATCGCGTCGAGGGCAGCCGTCGACGAGGCCCGCCTCGCCGACCCGACGGTTCCGCTCGCTGAGCTCGCGGCGCGAGGCCCTCTCCTCGCGTGAAGCCCGTTCGTGCCGTGAAGTCCTAACGAACCGACGCCGTCCTGATCGTGCTCTCGTGCCCGGCCATCCCGGCCTGGCGCGCCTGCTCGAAGGCCCGGCCGATGACGGCGAGGAGCGCATCGACGTCGTCGTCGATGGACGACCAGCCGAGGCTGAAGCGCTGAGCACCCCGCGCTTCCTCTTCGGCGAGCCCCATCGCGAGCAGGACGTGCGAGGGCCGCGGGACCCCCGCGGTACAGGCCGAACCTGTCGACGCCTCGACGCCCATCATGTCGAGGAGGAAGAGGAGCGAATCCCCCTCGCACCCGGGGAACGTGAAGTGGGCGATGCCGGGAAGCCGCAGTGCGCCGTCGGACGGGCCGCTCAAACGGGCCTCGGGGACGGCGGCGCGCACTCCTTCGACGAGTCTGTCCCGAAGCGCCGCCAGGCGCGGACCCTCCTGCTCGACCCGCCCAACGGCATCGGTGGCCGCGGCGGCGAACCCCGAAGCACCCGCAGCGTCGAGGGTCCCTGAGCGGAGCCCCCGCTGCTGGCCGCCACCGTGCTGAACCGGAGTGACCGTCGCGTCCCGGCGGACAACGAGGGCCCCCACGCCGACCGGTGCGCCGACCTTGTGCCCGCTGACCGCCATCGTCGCGAGGCCCGATGAAGCGAAATCGAGTGGCACGTGGCCGAACGCCTGGACGGCGTCCGAGTGCATGGGAACACCGTATTCGGCCGCGAGCGCCGAGATCTCGGCCACCGGCTGGAGAGTGCCGACCTCGTTGTTGGCCCACATGACTGCGATGAGGGCAATGCTCTCGGCGTCACGCTCGAGCTCGGCGCGGACCGCGCCGACGCTCGTGGTACCGCTCGCATCGCACGGAAGCCAGACGGCTTCGGCCCCCTCGTGCCGCTCGAGCCACTCGACCGTGTCCATGACCGCGTGATGCTCAATGCTGGAGCACAGAATGCGCTTTCGCCGCGGATCTGTGTCTCGGCGCGACCAGAAGACTCCCTTGACCCCGAGGTTGTCCGCTTCGGTGCCTCCGGACGTGAAGATCACTTCGGACGGGTGGGCACCAAGCGACGCCGCGAGTGACTCTCGCGCGTCCTCGAGCGCGCGCCGTGCCCGCTGGCCGGCTGCATGAAGAGAGGACGGATTGCCTCCGCGGGCAGCCTCCTCGGTGAAGGCAGCGAGGGCATGGGGTGTCACGGGAGTCGTGGCAGCGTGGTCAAGATACACGGGCACCCTTCAACTGTAGGCCCGCGCACGAGGATGCCCCTGCGCCCGTGTGGGAACAGCGGCCGAGTGCGCCGCCTAGGATTGACTCATGACGCCTGGCCTGCCCTCCCACTACGAGGTGCTCGGCGTCCCGGTCACTGCCTCGCTCCAGGAGATCAAGGCCGCCTACCGCCGCGCGGCCCGCGTGCATCACCCCGACCATGGTGGCGATCCGGCGGAATTCCGACGCGTCACCCTCGCCTACGAGGTGCTCTCGGACGCCCAGCGTCGGGAGTCATACAACCGTAGCTACTTCGCGGCGTCCCCCCAACAGGAGCCCGCGGCCCCCGCCTGGAGCGCGGGGCCAGGTGGGACGGACGACGGCGGCGCCCGCCCGCCGTCGTACGCCACCCCAGGATTCGCCGCCCACCGCAGGTCTCCTGGAAGCCGCCCCCAGCGAAACCTCGCCGGCGAACCGGCCGTGTACGAGCCGCCGTTCTCGGAGGGAGCCGTGCCGCTGGTGCCGCGCGACCTGGCTCGGCGGCCCGAACATGGCGAACCGCGGCGACGCGGGATCTTCGGCGCGGGGGCGAGGATCGAGCGAGAGCAGCGGACGGCGGCCCTCATACGACGCAACATCCTCGCGGAGATCCCCTCGGCCCGGCTCGTCAACGGTCTCCGTTCGCCCGACGGAAGCTCGTATGTAGCGCACGCAGTGCTTGCGGGGTACCGGCTCGCGCTCGTCGACTCGATGCTCGTCCCCGTCGGCAACTACGCGTGGGACGGCACTCATCTCCTCCATGGAGGCCGAGCCGCGGCTCCCCCTCTGCTCGCGAGCCAGGTGCGGTACTTCCAGGAGGTGTTTTCCGAGCTCAACGTGCACGGGTTCGTGCTCGTCCAGACTCCGGACCCCAGCCTGCACCAGCCCGTCATCGACGTGCACCGAAGCGTGACGGGCGGGATCAAGCCCCTCAACGCCTCGAAGTTCGTGCGCGAACTCAAGTTCTTCCTCGCCTCGGGGCCACAGCCGAACGTCGTCTACGTGCCGGCTCTCGCCCGGCTGCTGACAGGCCTGCACTAGCCGGGAACCTGCGGCGCCTAGGATGGAGGGCGTGTTCCGCATCCTCTTCTACACCCCCGAGATTCCGGGCAACACCGGCAACGCCATTCGCCTCGCCGCTGTGACCGGGTCAGAGCTCCACCTCGTCGAACCACTCGGCTTCGACTTCGAGGACACGAAGCTGCGGCGTGCGGGACTCGACTACCACGACCTCGCCGTGGTGACCGTGCACAAGAACCTCGACGACGCGTTCGCGGCCCTCCTGCCCTCGCGGGTGTTCGCGTTCACCTCGCACGGTGACACGCCCTTCGCCGACGTCCAATATGCCCCCGGCGACGTCCTGTTCTTCGGCCCCGAATCCGTGGGCCTTCCCGAGGACGTCCTCGCGGACTCCAGAGTCACAGCGTGCGTCCGGTTGCCCATGGTCCCGGCGCGACGTTCCCTCAATCTTGCGAACTCCGCCTCGATCGCCGTGTACGAGGCGTGGCGGCAGAACGGCTACGCCGGCGCGCAGCTCTAGGCGGCCCGCGGCCTCCCGGGCGCTGCAGGCGCGTCAGAATCCAGCGATGGTCTCCGGGGAATTAACCGCGACGATGTGAAAGGCCTCGGCCAGTGCGCCCGGTTCAAGGTCCCCGGCAGCCGCAGTAGCCGCGAGTTTGGCGCGGACAAAGCGTTCCGTGGCCGTGATATCGGGATGCTGGCTCAGATGAACGCGAATCGCCTCGAGCTTCGCCTCCACCTGCTGCGTGATGTCGACGACGTGGTTGATGCGCTCGTCCGGGGCTCCGTACAGCCACAGCCATGGGACGCGGTAGGCAGCGAATCCCGCTTCCTCGAGCTCCGGGTACGCGTACGGGTTCTCGGTAGCGGGATAGATGGCCCGCGTCACGGCCTCGCCGCTCGCGAGGTGATCCGGGTGGGACATCTGGAGGCTCGACCAGTTGCGCTCGGGATGCTGGGCGACGACGATGTCGGGGCGCAGCATCCTGATGAGGCGTACGACGTCGCGCTGCACCTCGTGCGTGGGCTCGAGGTAGCCGTCGGGGTAACCGAGGAAATGCACCTCGCTCACCCCGACGCGAGCGGCTGCCGCGCGCTGTTCGTCGCGGCGCATCGCGACGATCTCAGCACGGTGAGCCGGGTCGAAACCGCCGGCGTCGCCGTCGGTCATGATGCCGTAGTGCACCTCGACGCCCTGGGCCGCCCACGCCGAGACTGTCCCGGCCACGCCGAAGTCCAGATCGTCCGGATGCGCACCGAAGGCCAGGACCTTCCGCACGTCCTGTGGTCCGGGCAGGCCGACCCGAGGAGTGGCCACTAGGCTCGACGCCGCTTGATCTCTTCAGTGGCCTGAGGAAGGACCTTGAACAGATCGCCGACGACCCCGAAGTCCGCGATCTCGAAGACAGGCGATTCGGGATCAGAGTTGACGGCGACGATGACCTTCGCGGTCTGCATGCCAGCCTTCTGCTGGATCGCCCCGGAGATGCCAGCCGAGATATAGAGCTGGGGGGAGACAGTCTTGCCCGTTTGCCCGACCTGGAAGTCGTGGCTGATCCACCCGGCGTCGGTCGCTGCGCGGGAGGCGCCCACCGCGGCACCGAGAGCGTCGGCGAGATCCTCGATCGGCCCGAAGTCGCCGTCGGTCCCCCGCCCACCGGCAACGACGATCGCTGCCTCCGTCAGTTCAGGACGGCCGCTTCGAGGCCGATCCGTGCGGGCGGTGATCCGTGCGGCGCGGGCGAACGCACCTTCCGGGACCTCAATCGCCTTCACGGCAGGGGACGCCGCGACGGGCGCTGGAGCAGCCTCAGCTGCGCCTGGCTTGACGGCGAACACGGCGACCGGGCTCGTAACCTTTGCGCTGACCTCGTAGGAGCCGGCGAGAACCGTCTTGTGGGCAGTCCCGTCCCCTTCAAGGGCGACCACGTCGGTGATGACGCCCGCGTCCAGCCGCACGCCGAGGCGCCCCGCGATCTCCTTGCCCTCGAAGGAGTTGTCGAGGACGACGGCGCCCGGCTGAGCGGCCGACGCGACCGCTGCGAGCCAAGCGGCCTGTGGGGCGACAAGATACCCCGAGAGATCCGCGTCACCGGGCGTGTACACGGTCTCTACGCCGTGCTCGCCGAGCTCGCGCACGACGGCGTCGCTCGGCTGCGTGACGACCGCAGCGGAGATCGGGCCGAGTATGCGGCCCGCGGCGAGGAGCTCGAGCTGCGGCTTCCCAAGGCCCTCGGCAGGAATGACGTCGAGGTAGACGAGTGTTGAAGTCATGGTCATCTCTCCTCTAGACGAGCTTCTGGGCGGCCAGGAAGTCGACGAGCTTCATGCCGGCGTCTCCCTCGTCGGTGATGATGGTTCCCGCCGTGCGCGCGGGCCGGGGCTCGGCCTGCTCAACCCGAGTGAGCGCACCCGCGGAGCCGGTCTGCCCCGCGTCGAGTCCGAGGTCCGCGAGGCTGAACGTCGCTATCTTCTTCTTCTTCGCGGCGAGGATGCCCTTGAAGTTCGGATAGCGCGGCTCGTTGATCTGGTCGGTGACCGACACGACCGCCGGAAGGTCCGCCTCGACGGTGTCGGAGGTCGTCCCGCCGTCCCGGCGGATTACGGCCGTTCGCCCCTCGATCTCGAGGCTCGACGCGAACGTGAGCTGCGGGAGGCCGAGCCGTTCGGCAAGCTGAGCCGGGACGAGCGACGTCTCGCCATCCGTCGAGGCCATGCCCGCGAGCACTAGGTCGATGTCGCCGATCTCGCGGAGCGCCGCAGCGAGCACGAGCGACGTTGCCCATGCATCCGAAGCCGCCAGAGCTTCATCCGTCACGTGAACACCGGACGACGCACCGATCTGGAGCGCCTTCTTGAGGGCGTTGGCTGCGTCCGGGGTTCCCATGGTGAGGGCGATGACCTGGTTGCCGGCCTTCTCGCCGCCGCGGGCCTCGCTCAGTTGGAGCGCGGCTTCGAGCGCGTACTCGTCAAGCTCCGACAGAATGCTCTCCGAGCGCTCTAGCGTGCGGTCCGGACCGATATGACGGTCGAACTGCGCGTCAGGGACGTGCTTGACGAGCACGACGATCTTGAGGGTGTCTCCCACGGTTGAGGACCTTCCGTAGTGTTGCGTCCGTCGCTTGGTGGCGCCCGATGGCGCTGGTTTTCGCGGTCAGACCGCGATTGGCTCCGGCACGCATCGCGCTCCCGGAACCTTAGCTAACCATACGCGTTGGCAGTGACACGCGAAGGGCCAAGCGGACTGCCCGAACCCGCGGAAGCGTCACGGAACGCCACGAAATGTCATGAAACGACGCGGTACGGTTCCCCGTTTCGGCAGAACCGGACCGTCGTCAACGGCAGAAGGCTCCGCTCGCGGTCCTTGTGAGGAACGCGAGCGGAGCCTTCTTGGTGCTACTCAGCACCTTCGGTCCCGGTGATCAGGACGAGGCGGTGCCGACCGTGACATCGACAGTCCTGCTCTGCCCGCTGCGGTTCAGCGTGACCTTCACAGTTGTGCCTGGCGCGGTCTGACGGACCGCAGCAGTGAGGCCACTCGCATCGCTGATCGCGAAGTCACCGAAGTGGGTGATCACATCGCCGGCCTTGATGCCGGCCTTGTCGGCCGGCGAACCGCTCGTAACCTGGGCGACCTGGGCGCCGACGGAGAACGTCGAGTTCGAGTTGCCGCTCGGTGCGGCCGGCTGCACGGACACGCCGAGCTGGCCGTGCGTCGCCTTGCCGGTCGAGATCAGCTCCTGGGCGATGCGCTGGGCGAAGTCGATCGGAATGCTGAATCCGACGCCGATATTGCCGCTCTGGCTCGTGCTGCTCGTGCTGCTGCCAGTCGAGGCGATCGCGACGTTGATCCCGACAAGCTGACCGTTGGTGTTGACGAGCGCACCGCCCGAGTTGCCCGGGTTGATCGCCGCGTCAGTCTGGATCACGTTGATGCTGATCGTGCTCTGAGCCTGCGACTGCTGAGACTGGCCGAACGGAGGCGCAAACTGGAAGCCCTGCCCGCCCTGCCCCTGGCCCTGGCCCTGCGACTGGTCGCTTCCGCCCTGCGGAGCGGCCGACGACGCGACCGAGATTGTCCGGTTGAGCGTCGAGACGATGCCGTCCGTCACGGTGTTGTCGAGGCCGAGTGGCGCGCCGATGGCCACGACCGTGTCGCCGACGTTGATCTTGCTCGAGTCGCCCATCGTGATCGGCGTCAGGTTCGCGCCCTTGATCTGGATGACTGCGAGGTCCGAGAGCGGGTCGGTGCCGACGACGGTCGCCGAGTAGACGTTGCCGTCATTCGTACGAACCTCGATGGTCGGGTTCGCCACCTGCCCGTCGAGCGTCACGACATGGGTGTTGGTCAGGATGTGCCCCGCGTTGTCGAGGACCACTCCTGACCCGGTGCCCTGCGAGTTGCCAGACGTGACACCGATCGTGACAACGCTCGGTGATGCCTTGGCAGCAGCCGCTGTCACAGCATTGACGCTGTTCTGGTTGTTGACGATGACGGGGCTGTTCTGGGTCGTCCCGACAGACGCAGCACGCGGGGCGACAAGAGAGTAACCGCCAGCCGCGACGCCGCCGCCGACGAGCCCCGCCACGAGCATGCCAGCGACGAGCACTCCCGTGCCCCACCGGCGCGGCTGTCCCGAGCGACCTGACGTGGGCGGGGCGAAGGAAGAGCCTCCCTGGCCGCCCTGCCCGTAGGGGTACTGCTGGCCGTAAGGGCCGGACGGCTGCCCATAGGGATTCGTCGGGCGTCCATACGGCGATTGTCCCGGCTGTCCCTGCCCGTACTGGCCCTGCTGCCCTTGGCCCTGCTGTCCCTGCTGGCCGTACTGCCCCTGCTGGGGCGCATGGCCTGGCTGGGCCGGCTGACCGTACTGGCCGTAGCGGGGCGCCGGCTGACCGTACTGTCCTTGGGCGCCGTACTGTCCTTGGGCGGAAGCCGATGAGGGCTGCTGGCCCTGCTGCGACGCGGAGCCCTGGCTCTGCGCCGACGAATGCTGTCCGGAACCCTGGATCGGTGCCGTCGGCGTAGTGTCGGCGCCCGGCCGACCCTCCGCACCGTGCGGGGCAACGCTAGAACGCTCCGGCGCCGCTCCGCCCTCTGTCGCCTGGCCGCGGTCCGGGGCCGGGCTCTCTGGGGTTTCGCTCATGCTCCTCATCCTTTCGTGTCCTGCCTACAACTATGGACCGCGATGCTGTGCGCGACTCATTTGTTTTCTGAGAGGTATCTGGAAGCCAGCCGAAAGCCGAAGCCCCACCTAGAGGCCCAACGATCCTACGTCGTCGCCCGTTCGTCCTGTTCGCTCGGGGCGCACCGGCGACCGGTGGATTCCCGCAGAAAGCCGCCCCTAGAATCGAAACGACACGCCACAGCGGCCCCGCGGCACTTGGCCGAGTTTGGGGGCGCTGAGGCCTTCCGGGGCAACCGATCCCGGAGCCGAGTGAAGGGCTGTGCAGTGCGATCCACGCTGAAGACTCTCCTGACTGCCGTCGGCGCTTTGATGCTCGCGCTGATGCCGGCCGCCGCCCCCGCGTGGGCCACGGACCCCGTGGCAATTCCTTCCGGGAGCAACATTGTCGATCCGAGCGGCGCACTTGGGACACGCAAATCCGATGTGCAGGCGGCGATCTCAGACCTCCTGTCCCAGCACAAGCTGAACCTCTACGTCGTGATCGTCGACTCGTTCACCAACCCGAGTGACCGTGCGGCCTGGGCACAGGCCGTGGCCAAGAACAAGGGGATGGGAACCTCCGATGTGCTCCTCGCCGTCGCGAAGGCGGGCC
Source organism: Sinomonas terrae (assembly GCF_022539255.1). Taxonomy (NCBI): domain Bacteria; kingdom Bacillati; phylum Actinomycetota; class Actinomycetes; order Micrococcales; family Micrococcaceae; genus Sinomonas; species Sinomonas terrae. The sequence goes on along the minus strand of NZ_JAKZBV010000001.1, from coordinate 1,370,425 downwards.
AGTATGAGCTCGTCGCCAGCACGGCGAACACCAAGGTCTACCCGAAGATCAGCACCATCGCCCAGAACGCGATCACACCCAACCTCGCCAACGGCAAGAAGGACTACGCGCAGGCCGCCGTCGACACCGCGAAGGCGGTCGGCGACGCCGCAGGCGGCGGCAGCGGGGCTGTCTCGTCGGGCATCGACGCGACTCCCCTCCTCGTGGGCGCCGGCGTCGTCGTCGCCGGAGCCGCCGGGGCCTATGCCCTCTCCCGCCGCAGGAAGTCGCGCGCGCTCGGCACCTCGTCGCCAGCCGGCCCCTCCGACCCGCTCGCCGGCGTTCCCGTCGAAGAACTCCGCAAGCGCGCCAGCACGCTCCTGGTCCGGGCGGATGACATCATCAAGTCGAGCGAACAGGAGCTTGGCTTCGCCGAGGCCTCCTATGGCGCAGACGCCGTGGGAAACTTCACGAAGGCACTCGCTGATGCAAAGGCGCAACTGAGCGAGTCCTTCAAGCTTCAGCAACAGCTCGATGACCACATTCCCGACACCGAGCAGCAACAGCGCGCTTGGCTTGGCGAGATCATCAACCGCTCACAGGCTGCTATCCAGTCGCTCTCCGACCAGAAGGCAGACTTCGACGCGCTCCGTGAACTTGAGCGCACGGCTCCTGCCGCCCTCGACAACGTCTCCGGAGGCGTCCAGCAGGCGACCGCCCGACTCGCCGGGGCCGAAAACACCTTGGCCGCCCTCAGCGCACAGTACTCGGAGACCGCCGTCCGCCAGGTGTCCGACAACATCACTCAGGCGAAGGATCGCCTTGCCTTCGTCGAGTCCGCCTCGGCTCAGGCACGCCAGCAGCTCGCGGCCAAGGAGACTGGGCCAGCAGCGGTATCCGTCCGGGCAGCAGAGGAGGCGCTTCATCAGAGCGGTGTCCTTCTCGACGCGATCGACAAGGCCTCAGCCGCCCTCGACACTGCGCGGACGAGCCTTGACGGCGCGATCGCCGACACCGAGAACGACCTCGCCCAAGCCAAAGCCATGGCCCAGGGCCAGCAGCATGCCGAGCTCGCCGGCCCGATCGCTGGCGTCGAGTCCGCCCTCGCTCAGGCCAAGCAAGAGCTCGCTGGACCCAAGGTCGACCCTGTCTCCCTCTTGACGCGCATCGAGAAAGCACACCAACAACTCGACGATGTTCTGGCGGGGGCACGCAACCGAGAACAGCAGGCTCAGCGGGCGGCTGCGGCTCTCCAGCAGGCGATCCGCACTGCGCAGGACACCATCGGAGCCACCAGCGACTACATCGAGGCACGTCGCGGAGGGGTCGGCACGGAGGCGCGCACGCGGCTCGCAGAGGCGCAGCGCAACCTCGACTATGCGCTGAGCATCGCGCAGACTGACCCGACCTCGGCACTTGCCTACGCGCAGCAGGCGACCACGCTTGCGCAGCAGGCAGCCCAAATTGCCCAGCAGGACGTCGAGCAGTTCTCCGGGTTCGGAGGGATCGGCATGGGCGGAGGACGCAGCTACGGCGGCGGAATCGGAGGGGCGATCCTCGGCGGAATCCTCATCGACAACATCCTGCGCGGCGGCCACCACGGCGACGGCTGGGGTGGCGGCGGCTGGGGCGGTGACGGCGGCTTCGGCGGAGGCTTCGGAGGCGGGGGCTTCGGCGGGGACGGGGGCAACTTCGGCGGCGACGGCGGAAGCTTCTGAACGAAAGAGAACAGACCACAACGGGCCGCGGCGTTCATGCCGGGCCAGGGAAGGGAGCACCACACCATGGCAAAGCAGTCGATCTTCGGGCGCATCACACAGTTGGCAAAGGCCAACATCAATGCGCTGCTCGACCAGGCGGAGGACCCCCAGAAAATGCTGGACCAAATGGTCCGCGACTACAGCAACAACATCGCGGAGGCAGAATCCGCGATCGCCCAGACCATCGGCAACCTGCGCATGCTGCAGGACGACCACGCCGAGGACGTCAAGGCCGCCCAGGACTGGGGCAACAAAGCGCTCGCCGCATCTCGGAAGGCCGACGAGTTCCGATCTGCGGGAAATGCCGCTGACGCCCAGAAGTTCGACAACCTCGCGAAGGTGGCCCTACAGCGCCAGATCTCCTCAGAGAACGAGGCAAAGGCCGCGGAGCCGACCATCGCGTCCCAGAGTGAAGTAGTCGATCGGCTCAAGACCGGCCTGGACCAGATGAAGGGCAAGCTCAACGAACTCACCACGAAGCGAAACGAACTCGTGGCCCGGAGCCGGACTGCGGCCGCCCAGACTCAGGTGAACGACGCCCTCAAGAGCATCGACATCATGGACCCGACGAGCGAGGTGAGCCGTTTCGAGGAGAAGGTCCGTCGGGAGGAGGCCAAGGTCCGCGGGCAGCAGGAGTTGGCGGCCAGCAGCCTCGACGCCCAGTTCAACCAGCTCGAGGATCTTGGCGAGCAGACCGAGGTCGAAGCCAGGCTCGCTGCCCTCAAGCAGGGATCCTCGCAGGGAGCCCTCTCCGCCGGGAAGGACGCGCAGACAGCGGACGCCGCAGACCCCGTCGTCGACGAAGCCGACTTCGACAAACTCTGACAGGACTCGTAACTGCCCCAAGAACGCCAAAAGGCCCGGACCGACATTGTCGGTCCGGGCCTTTTACTTGGTTGCGGGGACAGGATTTGAACCTGCGACCTCTGGAAGCCTTGATACAAGGTTGCGGTTTGTATCGAGTGAGACTGGATACTCACGGTTTTCCCGTGATTTCTAGGTGATCCGGTTGGATCACGCCTTCGATTATATGGGGTTGATCGTGGTTCGCTGCTGGTCAATCAGGTGAGTATTCGATGACGGCACGGGGCCGGGTGAGGGGTCCTCGTGGGAGGGGTCCTCGTGGGTGGCTGTGGGGGTGAGTTTCAAGAGCGTTTGAAGTTCAGGGCCGAGGGCGCTCTGACCGTCTGGGTCTTGGAAGGTGGTGCTTTGGACGCCGTTGTCCAAGGGTCTCTCGCTCGGCGCTCCAGGGCCCCGCTCGGCGATCTTGAGGGTGCTGTCGTTGGAGTCGTCTACGAAGAGAGTTCTCACATCCACGTTCCCTTGTGGTCACCTCGCCGCACCTCGTTCGCTGCCTTGCTCAGAGGCTCCGGCCGCCAGCCTCGCTGGCGGGTGTCTGACGTCGGATGGTCGGGCCCCCGGCGTCGGCCAGCTGGGCCTTGCTGGCAGCGACCCTCCGCGCCTCGGCTGCATGGGTGCGCTCGATGCGGGCGACGGCGTCGCGAGGGGTCAACGATCTCAGCGCTTCGGCCTCGGTTCGCGCGTCTTGGGCGGCCTTTGTCCAACGAGGGGCTTCGCGGTCGGGGTTGGCGCGTTCGTACCGCGCGGCTGCCCGGCGGACGTGCTCGACGCCGAATACGCGGGCCATGGCGGCCAGTCTTTCCTCCCTGAGGAACAGTGTCGGGCGGCGTGTGCCCGTCGCGGCGAGAAGGTCGGTGACTTCGGCCCATTGTGCGGCGGTGCGCTCGGCGGCCTCGGCGCGGGCGACGAGAGCGGCGATTTCGTCTCGTACACGATTGGCTGGGCCGTCGTCGGCGAGCCCGCGGATCGCCTCCGCCGCACGTTCGCCGGCGACGGCGAGGCCGCGGTCGGCGCGGTCGCGTTCCATCGCAGCGATGAACTGTTCCCGGGCGTCGGCGGGGTTCTCGGCGACGACGTGCAGCAGGTTCGTCTGGCGGCCGCGGGTCATGCCGACGTAGACGGCCGCCGCGCTGGTCTGGTCGGTGAGCAGCGTGTGCGAGGCCGCGACGGTCGTGCCCTGGACGCCGTAGGCGGTCGCCGCGTAGGAGAGGTGCGCATGCTCGGCCACGTAGCCGGCCGGGAGGTGGACGCTGGTGCTGTGCCTTCGGCCCGTGCCCGCCTCGCGCGCCCAGAGCGACCCGTCGGCGTCGACCTGCTGGACGGTCCAGGTCTGCCGGTTGGCGACCCCGAGCCGGGCGTCGTTGCGTCGGGTCTGGACCAGGTCGCCGGCGCCGATGCTCAGCCCGTCGCTGCCGGTGGCTGTGCGAGCGTCGTCGACGATGCCCTGCTCTACTAGGCGGGCGCGGATGCGCTCGTTGAGGGCGGTGGCCTCCTCGACGGTCGCGACAGTGATCGCCTCGCCGTCCCGGGCGGTGCCGGCGATGTGCGCCTGGGCGTCGGTCTTGCTCGCGTGGATGCGGACGAGTCCGAGCACGGCGAGCTGGTCGAACACGGCGCCGGGGTCGTGGCCGTCGCGGATCGCGAGCGTGAGGTCCGCGTAGGCGGGATCGGCGAAGCGGTGCACGCTGGTCATCTGCCAGATGCGGCCGCGGAGCTGGGCTGCCATGTCGAGCACTCCCCCGCGGCCCACCGCCGGGAGCTGCGCGCGGTCGCCGACCAGCGCGACGCTCGCTCCCGACTCCCTGGCAACGGTGAACAGGGCGAGGGCGCTGTCCTGGTCGAGCATCCCGGCCTCGTCGACGACAATCCGCTCGCCACGATCGATCCGCGCGGCGGTGGACGGGCCGTCGTAGCTGCGTCCGGTCTCGGGGTCGATCGCGCCGCGGGCAAGGCGGGTCCAGACGCCGTCGTCGTTCCACCGCCAGCCGTGCGCGTGCACGAGGGCGGCAACCGAGTCCGCGGGCACGCCGAGTTCCTCGGCCACGACCTGGGCGGCCTTCTTCGTCGGGGCGAGCACGCGCACCCGGCGCCCGTCACGCTCGGAGGCGGCGATCGCGGCGGCGAGCATCGTCGTCTTCCCCGCACCGGCCGCGCCCTCGACGACGACGAGCGGATCCGCCGAGGCAACAGCCGCGGCCGCGGCGCGCTGGTCCGGATCGAGGCCGTCGGCCTGGGCGAGGTGGCCGAGGTCGGGACGCTCGGGCTCGGCGTCGGCGCGGGCGGCGAGGAGGTCGCGGAGCCTCGTCTCGGCTCCGACCACGCGGACGCTCGTGAGGTGTGCGACGTGCTCCCGCGCTCGCTCGCCGGGCGGCAGGAGCGAGAAGCAGTCCTCCAGGGCGAGCCGGGTCGCGAGCCCGACGAACTCCCGCAGCTCGTCGCCGGCTGCTTGCACGCCGTGCTCGGTCACCAGGTGCGTGATGTGCTCGGTGACCGTGTGCATGGTCCATGCCGAGGCGCGGGCGGCGCAGCGGTCGAGGGCGCGGGCTGCGATCTTCTCGATCGAGAGGTCCTCGAGCGCAACCACCGTGGGCCGGGCCGGTCGCGTCAGGGTTGCGGGGTCGTATCCGGCCTGGCGGAGTTCGGCGACCCACGCGGCCTCCTCGACGAGGCTGGCCGGTTTCTTCGCGGGCCGCTCGTGCGCCCACGCCTTCGCCTGCAACCGCGCGGCGACCACCGGCCCGGGCGTCACGCCGGGGTGCGCGGCCTCCCATTCGGCGGTCAGGCGGTCGAGGTTGCGCTCAACCTGCGCGGCCCGCTTGCTCATCACCGCATTGAACGGCCGCAACTCGGCGACCTCGCCGGTGACCGGATCCAGCGTCAGCCCGTGCCGGTCCAGCACCCCTGCCAGCACCGGATGAGCGGCGATCACCGCGGTGCCGAGCGCGCGGATTGCGCCCTGCTGCGCGAACAGCGCCGCCGTGTCGAGGGCACGCCAGGCACCGGCCGCGCGCACGCGGGCGCCGATCTGGAGGTGGATGTGCCGGTGCGGGTCCCCTGCACGGCTCGTGCGGTGCGCGACCGCGACGGTATGCAGTTCCTCGACCGGCACGACCTCCTGCGCGCCGCGAGGCCCGACCCGTGTCGCCGAATGGATGGCGAGCCAGCGGCGGATCTCCGCGGCGGCGTCCCGCTGCGCGACGTCGAGTGCGGCCGACACCCCGGGGTGCAGGGCCGCGGCGATGGAGAGGGACTTCGGGGCATTGACCACCATCTCCGCGAACCGCGGCGACCCCTGACGGTCATTGCCCGGCCTGCGCGGGACCCCCAGCTGTTCCCCGGTCAGCGGGTGCGCCCAGTCCACCCACGCCGCGTACGCCTCCGGGGCGAGGTCACGGATCGCCGTGACCTCGCCGCCGGGGCCGAGCTGGACGAACTCGGCAACGCTCGCGTCGGCGAGGTAGTACTCGTCGGCGCGCGAGCGATCGGATTCAACGTACCGGCGCGCCGCCGCCCCGTCCCCGCGGAACAGCGTCACACCGCCTTTCACGCCCGCCTCCCTCACCCCTGTGAGGGACAGGTGCGCAGCGCCTACCGGCGGTAGCATGCGTCCATTCAGAAGAAGCCTGTGATGTCTCAGGACATACCGGACAGTTCTGCATCAGGACATCTCGGACATTTCATGTCTCAAGACATCGTGGACACTTCGGGGCGGGCTGCGCGGTTGCAGCGAACGTAGCCGACGTGTTTCACGCCGGGTTCGGGGAGCGGGTGCTCGCCAACGAGTTCCCCGGTGCGTGTGCTCCAGAACGTCACGGTCGCCTTGACTACGAGGATGTGGAGTTCTTCGCCGATGTGTTCATTGCCGATCCCCGTAGACGACGTTGCGGACGCTCACGCGGCCGTCCGTGCGAACGGTGCGGCGGTATTCGCCGTCCGGTTGCTGGTCTCTCGAGCGGAGCGCTTCGGTGATGTTCCTGGTTCCAGCGCGGCACGCACCTGGACCGCCTGCTGCCTCACGTCAACAGCGATGGTACGGGGGCTGGTCTTCGGACGCTTGGACTTCGGCGCGAGAACGGCGGCTTGCCCCTCCTCCTTGGCGCGGTCGCGGAGCGCGTAGAACGTGCTCCTTGCGATGTCATGCTCAGCGCAGAACGTCGTGACCGTGCCCCTGGGGGCGTCATCGGGCCAGCGCGCGATCGCGAGTCGGATACGGGGGTCAACTGGTGGATTCGGCTTCGGGCACTCGGTCTATTCGACCGCAGAAGTGTCCACACCAGAGACCCCAGAACTGTCCGGGATGTGTTGACGCCCGAGTGTCCGAGATCTCCTGAGACATAACACATTCCCAGAGACACATTCCCGGAGGCGGTGAATATGCCGGGGCCGGAGGGTGCTCGCCGACTTACGAAGACTTCAACGTTCAGCACCTTCCGTCTCCGGCATAGGGAGCCCCGCGTGTGTCAGGTGGCCTCGGTCGACTCGCGTACAAGCAGAGCGACGAGGTTAGTGCAGATGAGTTTCGAGAACGCCGCCCGTGCGACCTCAATGCGGCGATGCGTAAGCGTGTGACAGGCAGCGTTCCCTCGTCCTGCATGTAGATTCGAGCGCTCATTGGCGGCTTTCCGCGATCGGTAAATGGCGGTCTGCTGGGGCGGACCGTGCCGCGCGCTGGATGGCCCAGCCTTCAACCTCCTGGACGAGTACGGCTCCGCCGGCCCCTCCCTCGCCGGCCTTCAGAGCACCGAGACTGAGCCGGGACCGGCTGCTCGGGAGGGCAGCGGGCCGGGAGGGGCCGGCGATTCGGTGGCCTGACCCGTGCGATGATCGGGCTATGGGCGCTTCTTCTGCGGCTTTCGAGGATCGGACCCGGAACTTCGACTCGCTCCCGCACCATTCCCGGCTGAGGCTGGCGGTGATGCTCGCCGTCGGGCTGGCCGCGGCGGTGGCAGTGGGCGTCTTGGAGAACTGGGCGTACGCGCCCGCGCTGGGCTGGGCAGCCGCCTCGGCCACCTACCTGGTCTGGGTCTGGGCCATCATCGGCCGCCTCGACGCCTCGGCCACGGCGGCCCACGCACGCCGGGAGGACCCCGGCCGCGGGTTCTCCGACGCCCTGGTCCTGGCCGCCACCCTGGCCAGCTTCGCCGGGGTCGCCCTGATCCTGCTCGAGGCCTCAAGCGCTCAGGCGCATGCCAAGGACGCTATCGTGGCCCTGGCCCTGGGCAGCATCGCCCTGTCCTGGCTCCTGGTGCACACCCTGTTCGCCCTCCGCTACGCCTCGATCTACTACCGCGATGGGGCAGGGGTGGACTTCAACGAGGACAAGCCGCCGCGGTACATGGACTTCGCCTACCTCTCCTTCACCGTGGGCATGACCTTCCAGGTCTCGGACACGGACCTGAACACGGACCCGGTTCGCGGGACGGTGCTGCGGCAGGCCCTCCTGTCCTACCTCTTGGGGGCGATCGTGCTGGCCACCACCATCAACCTCGTCTCCGTCCTCATCCACTGACCGCGCAGCCAGTGGAGCCCCTTCTCCATCGCCTGCTGCAGCAGGCGCCGCAGCCAATGGGGCGCGGACGCACCGAGTGCGGCCGTGCCGAGGGCACGACGCGGCAGGCAGCGGCAGCGGCGGGGTTGATGGGGAGCGACGACGGTGCCCGCGGACCGCTCAGCGGCACTAGCCCAGGGTCGCCAGGGCCTGGTGCGCGGATTCGACGAGGACGGGGGTGCCGGCTCCGACGTCCATGAGCTCCCCGTCGATCTGCAGGGGGATGGCCTCGGTGCTGGTGAAGCTGTAGCTTGGGACGCTCTCTTGGGCCCGGAGCCCGACGGTGACGGCCCGCAGGGCCATGAGCCCGATGCGCCACTTGGCCGCGTGGGGCAGGAGGAGGACTTCGAATCTCCCGTCCTCCGGGTAGCCTGCTTCGCTGAGCCGGCCGTACTTGGCGATCCGGGCGATGTTGGCCAGGATCAGGCTGTCCAGGACGGCCCTGGCCCCGTCGGGGCGGGTGATCTCGATCGGCGCCAGGGCGGGCAGTGCCCGGGCCACGGAGAGCAGTTCGGCGAAGCGGCCCTTGACGCCTTCCTCGATGCCGATGGCCATGAGGGGGGTGAGCCCGAAGCCCACGTAGGAGTGGGCGTGGCGGGACCACGCCCGGGGGCCCTCCCCGACGGTGAGGCGGAGGAGGTCCATGCGGCGGACTTCGCCGCGGACGATCGCCTCGGCGAGGGGCAGGGTGCGGGTGCTGCGGCGGTGGTCGTTGGCGTTGCCGGCGCCCATGACGGCGCACACCGCCGTCCCGCCGGCGTCCATGGCGCCGTTGACGACGTCGTTGTACCCGCCGTCTCCGCTGATGGAGACCAGCAGCGGGCGGCTGCCTCCGGCGGCCCGTGCCAGGGCCCGGCCGTGGCCGGGGAAGGCCGTGGGGTACAGGCCCAGCGGCACAGCGGGCAGGCGCGCACCCAGCTCGGCGCGCAGCTCCTTGGCCAGACGGGCCGCGTCCGGGCTGGAGGGGTTGTAGACCAGCAGGATCCTGTCGAAGGCTTCTGCTGCGCCACGGCGTGTCAACCTCGGCCGCTGTGCTCCTGGGCGGCGGGGGTCCCGCCCCCGCGGGGGGCGGAGGGGGCGTGTCCGCCCTCGTTGTCCCAGGCCTCGTCCTCGGCCTCGGTCTCGGCGCCGGGGGCCTGCTCGGGGGCGGGCTGGGGAATCTGGTCGGTTCCGGGCTGCCGCGGGCCCTTCGCGCTGCGGGTTTCGTCCATGGTTTCCCTCCTCAGGGGCCGAAGTCGATGGCGGCCGCCGCCTCGGCCACGCGCAGGATCCGCTCGCGCTCGGCCTCGTCCAGGTCCGCCCGCGCTTGGCGGGCGAGCTCCTTCTGCGCCAGGGCCGCCAGGGTGGCGGTGCGCACGATGGTCCCGACGACGCGCGCCAGGCCGTTCCTGAGCTCCTGGAGGTTGGTGCCGGTGATCAGCAGCCGGCGGTCCGCGAGCCGCAGGCCCGCCTGGCCGAAGCCGGCCTCCTCCAGATGCCGCTGGGTGGCTTCGTCGTGGATAGATTCGATCTCCAGGGGATCCGGGCGTCGGGAGAGGGACGCGGTGACGGTGTACCGCTGGGGGCCCTCGGGGGTGAGGGTGTCAGAGGGAAGCGAGCTGAGGACGATGCCGGTTACCCGGAGGGGATCCCCCGGGCCCGCGGCGTCGCCCGATGCGGCGGGGAGGCCCTCGGCGTGTTCTGGGATGGTGTGCATGGTTCTTCCTGGACTGTGGCGCCGGTGCCGGCGCCGGGGTGGAACTACGGCTTGGTGCCGGCCTTGCGTGCCCTGCGGGCGTTGGACCTGAGCTGGACGATCCGGGCCGCGCCGGCCGCGGCGACCAGGATCCCGCCGCCGACGGCGGCGATCAGCAGCGCCACGCCTAGGGCGACGGTGCCCTCCAGGCCCAGGAACAGGACCCTTGCGGGCTGCTGGTTCTGCAGGATGAAGACGATCAGCAGCACCAGGGCCAGCAGGGCGACCACGGCGGCGGCCCACACCATCGCGGCCCTGGTGGTTGGGGGATTCTTCGCGCGGGCCGGGGAGGGGGCCGGCATGGACCCGGGTGCTGCCCCGCCCCGGGCTGTGGCTTCAGGCGGGCCTTCCGGTCCTTCCGGGCCCGCGGGACTGACCGGTACAGAGGCCATGACGCCCCCCCTTCTGGCGGGTCGGCGCCCGGGCCGGTCTGCGGCTCCTGGGGCCCGATCCCCTGGCATCAGGCTACGCCCGAAACCGGCCGGAGGGCAGGGGATGCGACGGGGCTCCTTCCATCGGAACCGGTGCCGCCCCCCTCACCGCACCGAGGACACCGGCCCAGGGCCGGGCCGGTGCCAGTGGGCCCCTCCGGTGCGCACGGCGGCCGGGGAGATCGCGGCGACCGGGGCGGGGATGACCCCCGCGAACGCCTCCCGCGGGGCGGCGTGGCTTTGACTGTCTTGGCGGGACCAACGCGTCATGAACCTGCACGATTCCCTCCCAGCCGGGGCCCGCTGAGAGGCAGTGACCGGCCCTGGTTCCCCGACGTGCGCTTGCCTCGCAGGCAGGAACCGGTAGGACCCCGGGCCCTCGTGCCGATCGCGGTGCAGACGCTGCCGAATCGGACACGCCGTGGAGGTGATGTATCAGCCATCAGCTACGGTCCTTGCCACGCACGACCGACGCCGGTCGTTCTGCCGGCTGGAAGACATCGTCCCCTGCGCGGCGCCGCGCGGGCTCCCGACCGCAAGCATCACTCGCGCCCTCCTCTCGATGGCCGGGGTCGCGATCCAGGTGACGGGCCGGAGGAGGGCCCCTTGGGGGAGCGTCTGGCGGCCGGTGCGCAGCCCGCTACCCAGGGGCAGGTGCAGGGCGTACGCTCGGCACAGATGAAGGGAGCCCTCCTCTTATGGCCAGGACGAGCAGGACGGTCTACACGAACACCTGTGACCTCTGCGGCGCCGAGACCGCGAAGGAGGGACTGACCAGGGTCTATGACAGCATCTGGGGCCGGGGCGCTGTGGATGTGTGCAGGGAGTGCGAGTCGAGGCCCATTTCCGATGTGCTGGCAAAGTTCCGCGAGACGGAGAACCCCTACCAGGAGGAACAGCCCCCCGGGCTTCGCAGTCTCCCTGGCGCGATCGACCCGCCGGGCCCCTAGGCCCGGCCCACACGGCAGGAGGCACGGCCATGAGCACCGAGGATGAGCGAGGCGCGGAGGCGCGCCACGGGAACGCCGAGCGCCGGATGCAGCGGCTGGCGGAACAGAAGGGGCTCCGCCTGGAGCGCTCCGGGACCGCGGAGGGGCAGCCGACGTATTGGCTCATGGACCCTCGCACGGACTCGGTGGTGGCAGGCGACCCGGCCAGGCGCTTCGGGCTGAGCCTGGAGGAGGTCGCCGAAGCCCTCAGGGACCGCTAGGGCGTGTTGCTAAACATTGTGGGGCTGGTTCTGCGCTTGGCTGGGCGCATGGGCGAGCGTGATGTTGTCTCCGATGAGGTGTGGGCTGCGATCGGGCCGCTGTTCCCTGGCTGGAAGGGCAATGGGCGTCCGGTGGCCGAGCGGCGGCTGGTGGTGGAGGGCGTGGCGTGGAAGTTCCGTACGGGTGCCCCATGGCGGGACGTGCCGGAGCGGTTCGGGAACTGGGACATCCAGGCACGCGGCGACGCCGCCGCGGACCTGGACTGGAATCGCCTCGTTCGACTCCACGATCGTGCGCGTGCACCAGCACGGCGCGAACCTCGCCCCCGACACAGAGGGCCCCGTCGAACTACATGAAACTGGGGCAGCAGCCGCCTGACCACGCGGTCGGGCGCTCCCGCGGCGGCCTGACGACCAAGCTGCGGCAGGGGCAGGATGCTCGCCGGGGTCCTCACAGCCAGGAACGTGAACGACACGACCATGATGGCCGCCGCACTGGAGCAGATTCGCGTCCCCCGCATCGGGCCCGGCAGGCCCTGCCGTGCCCTGCCGGGGTCCTCGGCGGGAGGGCTCCCACGGCGGGAGGCCGCATGCCTTCGACCCGCCACGTCGTCGTCACGCGGCACGGCAGCTGACCATGATCCCGGGCCTTCTTCACCGTCAACGATGTCGACGACTCAGAACACGGCCAACTGGGATGTCGGGGACAGCTGGCCGGGCGTTCAGCGGCTCGCTGCCCTGGGCGCCCCCGCAGGGCGTCTGCGGTCGTGGCCGCCCTCGTTGTCCCAGCGCTCGCGCGGGTCCTCGTCGACGGGGCGGGGACCTCGTCGGTGGCCGTCGCGGCAGCACGGGCCTGACCGCCGGGGCGAGCGGGCCCGCGGGTCGGTTTCTGCCGGCATGCGGCAATCCTGCTCTTCCAGGAACTGTTCGGGGGCAGGTGTCAGCAGGTGAAGCGGACTCCTGCCGCGAGGGCCTCCACCGCCTCCCTCCGGTCCCGTTCGAGCAGGACCAGGGCCTCGAGCTCCGAGCGCCGCTGGCCGTGCTGGGACAGGGCCGCGATGGAGACGTCCCGGAAAAGGCGGGCGAGCTCGCGCGCCAGGCCCGCCCTGAGCTGTTCGAGGTTGGTGTTCTCCACCAGCAGGCGCCGGCCGGCGATGGCGATGTAGACGCCCTCGTAGCCCGCGTTGCGCAGCCGCCGCACGGTGGAGGGGTCCTGGATCAGGTCGATCTCGTACGGCTCGGCCCGCCTGCTCAGGGCGACCATGACGGTGTACTTCGAAGGGCCCCTGGCGGTACCCAGGTTCCAGGGCAGGGCGCTGGCGACGATCGCGTTGAGGGCTATGGCCTGCTCGGGCAGGCGGGGGGCAGACTCGGTGATGGTGTCCATGGTGGTTCCACGTCCTTCAGTCGTTCTCTGGATGGCCCCGCGGGAGGATGCGGGGCGGTCGCTCGCGGCAAGGAGTGCCGGAGGATTCACGGCTGGAGGTTTCGCTGGAGACGTGTCGGCGGGGGGCTGCCTCCGCCTTCCCTCCGAAAGGTGGAGGCAGAAGGCGCATCGGCTCCCGTAGCCGCCAGTCTACATCGTTTCCGCATGACGGAAGCGCCGTGCCTCCGACAGTGAGGCGGGGAGGCCTCGCCGGGGTTCGAGGGCGGGCAGCGGGATCATCGCTTCACGGCGGGGGCGAGGAGCATCTCGCGCACAGCTGCCCGGCGACGAGGGGTGTGGTGGGCGGCGATTCGCCCAAGGAGGGAAGGGTTTTCCCTGAACGGGCAGCATCCGCCCCATGATGCCCCGGATGCTGCCGCAAGCTTCGGCATGCGGGTGTCGGCGACTCGTGAGCGGGCGCCGGCCCCGCCCCGCTCACGATGTCCCCCGTCGCTCAACTCTTCCAGTCTTGGGAGTGGAAGGCGGAAAAGACGCCACCGGTCCTACAGGCTGTCACCGCATCGCGGAGATTTCACCAGGCGTGGTTCCAGCCCAGGCCCAGACTAGGCCTGTGGCCGGGCTGGACGGCAGGGCACGCGAGGGGACTCCAAGGCCGCAGCCTCGCCCCACCGCCGCCTCAGCCCTGCGGGGTCGGCTGCTGCCCGTGGGCCCCTCTGGCGTGCACGGTGGCCAGGGAGATCACCCCGGCGACCGCGATTGCGCCGGCGAGGATGAACCCTGCGAACGCCTCCGGCGGTGCGGCATCCGCCTCGCCCAGGACGGTGATGCCGATGGTGACGGCGACCAGCGGGTCCACCACGGTCAGCCCGGCCACGACGAGCTCGGAGCTTCCCCTGGTGTGGGCGTTCTGGACCATGTACACGCCGAAGCCGGCCGCGGCGCCAAGGCCTGCCAGGCAGGCCAGGGAAAGCCATTCGAAGTCGCCCTGGAGGATCCTGGCGATGACGGTCTTGGCCAGCGCGGCGACGAACCCGAACTGCACCCCGGCCCCGACGGTGTAGGCGATCGCGTTCCACCTGCGGCGCCAGAGGGCGAACCCGACGCCAAGGAGGGCCAGGACGGTGCCGAGGAGGACCAGGACGGCCACCAGGTGATAATCGCTGATCGGGGCATCCCGGGCCGAGAGGGCCGCCACGGTCACGAACGCCCCGACCCCCGCCACGCACAGCAGGACCGAGACCACGGTCCTGCGCCCGGGCGCCGCCCGGGCCATCAGCGCGGTCGCGAGGGAGGTCACGACCAGGGCGAAGGCCCCGATGGGCTGGACCACGATCAGCGGGGAGAAGCGCAGGGCCGTCAGCTGCAGGACGACCGCCCCGGCGAGCATGCCCGTCCCCGCCAGCCACGCGGGCCGGCGCACCAGGCGCTGGAGCCGCCCGCCCCCCATGCCCCCGGCTCCGCCTGTGCCGCCGCGCCGGGCGGGGGCGGCGGCGCTGTCGTGGACGCCCCGGTGCTGGAACAGGGTCCCCAGGGAGAGCAGCAGCGCCCCGGCCAGGGCGATCGGGATCCCCAGCCAATGGTACGAGGTGAGGACGCGTTCCGCGGCGGCGGCCACCATGACCCGACGATAGCCCACGCCGGTGCTCCACACGAGGCGCTGCGAACCGCGCCCGGCAGGTCAGGCCGCTTTGACCGGGGCCCTGCCGTCGGTGGAGGAGGCGGCCTGGTTCTCCCGGGCCAGGAACGCGGAGAGCTCACCGATCGTGCTCATCAGCGGGGCGGGGAAGACGACCGTGGTGTTCTTGTCGACGCCGATCTCCACCAGGCTCTGCAGGTTGCGCAGCTGCAGGGCTAAGGGGTGGGCCATCATGGTGTCCGAGGCCTCGCCCAGCGCGGCGGCGGAGATCGCCTCCCCCTCGGCCGCGATGATCTTGGCCCTCTTCTCCCGCTCGGCCTCGGCCTGGCGGGCCATCGCCCGCTTCATGCTCTCGGGAAGCTGGATGTCCTTCAGCTCCACCAGGGTCACCTCCACGCCCCACTCGATCGTCAGTACGTCCAGGATCTGGCGGATGTCCCGGTTGATCCGCTCGGTCTCCGAGAGGGTCTGGTCCAGGGTGTGCCGGCCGACGACCTTGCGCAGGGTGGTCTGGGCGATCTGGTCGATGGCGGCCGCTACGTTCTCGATCGCGACAACGGACTTCACCGCGTCCACGACCCGGTAGTAGGCCACGGCGGAGACATCGACGCTGACGTTGTCCTGGGTGATGATGCCCTGGGACTGGATCGGCATCGTCACGATCCGCAGGCTCACCAGGGGCAGGCGGTCCACGACCGGGATGATAAGCCGGAATCCGGGCAGCCGCACCCCCACGACTCTTCCGAGCCGGAACAGGACGCCCTGCTCGAACTGGCGCACGATGCGAATCGACATCCTCGCCGCGATCAGCAACGCCACGACGACCACGATCAGGACTGTCAAGGCGATGGGGCCCATCGGGATCCCCTCCTTAATCTCCGGAACCACCCAGAGCGCCCTTTCGGCGTCTGTTGCCGCTCCTCGCCCCATTGTCCCATCCACAAGCAAACTGGCCCCGTCCGGAAGGGGGCTCGGCGGGCTGTGGGCACCGGGAGGGCGGAGGCGTAGCCTGAGGGAAAGGGGAGAGTCCGCGAAATCTGGTTCTCGCCCACCTCCCCTGCGGAGGTTCGAGGAATCATGACCCAAGACAGCGAGCGAGAAGAACGGGCCGCGCGCCCGAACCGCGTGGTCGACAGCTATTTGGCCCTGCAGAGGGAAGTGCGCGCCGCCGGGCTCCTGGAGCGGCGGCGGGGCTACTACACTGCCCTCTTCGTCGTCCTGGTGCTGGCCTGGGCCGCGGCGTGGACAGGGTTCGCGCTCATCGGTGCCTCGTGGTTCCAGCTGCTGATCGCCGCGGGTCTGGGGATCTTGATGACGCAGTTCGGGTTCCTGGCCCACGAGGCCGCGCACCGGCAGGTCTTCTCCTCGTGGGCTGCCAACGAATGGTCCGCCCGGATTGTGGGCAACGCCCTGACCGGGATCAGCTACGCGATGTGGCAGCAGAAGCACTCGAAGCACCATTCCACCCCCAACGTGATCGGCAAGGACCCGGACATCAAGCCCGGGACGATCGCCTTCCACGACGCCGCCGCCGCAGCACGGCCCAGCTGGCTCGGGTTCATTACCCGGCACCAGGGCTACCTGCTCTTCCCGGTCCTGCCGTTCCTGGGCTTCGCGCTGCAGGTCGACTCGTTCAGGGTCCTCTTCCGCCGGGCCCCGGTCGAGCGCAGGCGAATCGAGATCGCCATCCTCGCAGCGCGCACCTGCGCAGTGCCCGCCCTGGCCTTCTGGCTGCTCCCGCCGGGAATCGCCGCGGCGTTCGTCGGGGTCCAGCAGGGAGTCTTCGGCCTCTACATGGGCGCCACTTTCGCCCCCAACCACAAGGGCATGAGGATCTTCCCGACGTCCTCGAAGGCGGACTTCCTCACCCGGCAGGTCCTCGCCTCCCGCAACATCCGCGGAGGGCGTCTCATGGACCTGCTCATGGGCGGGCTCAACCGCCAGATCGAGCACCACCTCTTCCCGACCATGCCCCGCCCCGCGCTCCGGCACGCGGAGGCCCTGGTCCGGGCGCACTGCGCGCAGCAGGGGATCCCCTATACGGCCACATCGCTGCTGGTCTCCTACGGAATCATCATCCGCTACCTCAACGCCGTCGGCCACGGCCTCGGCTCGGTCTTCGAATGCCCCTTTGTCCAAGAGCACAGGTAGTCGTCCAACAGCGTCTCTCGAGTTTGCCCGTGCGCGGGAGGTTGGCCTGTACGTGGGAGCCGCTTGCTCTGGCGAAAGCACCGACCAACCGCCGTCCGCGGAGGATCGCCTCCGCGGGGCTGGTGTTGACGTTCCTCTTCGTCAGAGCCGCCTCGGTCCTGCGCCTGGGCGGGTGGACGGAGAACGGGCCGTGGGGGGCTGCCGTATGCCGTCGCGCGCACGTCGAGGCATTGATGAGGGGGACGCGGTCGACGGGACTCATCTGACGTTCGAACAGCAGCCGGACCTCATCGCCTGGCTCTCCGAGATCGGGGGAGCCGCGGCCGACCCCATCCCCTTGGAACCCGAGGCCCTCGCCGGCTTCGTCTGCGCGGTCTCCCTGGCCTAGGGAGCCTTCCGCATTTCCCGGGTCCGGACCTCCCAAACCATCCCATCCGCCCGGCGCCAGCTCGGCCACGCGCAATGAGCACTGTCGCATACCCCGAACCGAGCAGCATGGGGCCGCCTGCTGGGACGGCGGCCTGCAACAGCCGGAGCGAGCCGACGAAGACATCGCCGCCAGCGCCCTCGGACGTGACCGGGTCCTCGGCCGCGAGGCATCAGGGGATGGCCTATTTCGCGGTGGGTCCCCCTGCCCGCGGCGGCCGCCGGTGTCGGCTCGGGCTCGGCGCTCTGCTGCCTTCGAGGCCGGTGAGCGAGGGCCCGCCGTAGCCGTACTCGTCCAGGTCCTTCCCATCGGTGAGGACTGTGTGGGCCGGGACATCGGCGTAAACGATGGGCCAGTCGTTGGCCGCGCTATCATCGCGCATGGCGTGCTGGCGTGCGTAGTCCTCCGAAAGTGTGACCCAGTCACCGTGGTTGATCTGACCGAGGCCGGGCGGGAGCGCCCGATAGACCCGGACCAGGGCGCCGGGGACGTCGTGAACGCGACGCAACTGGCGCATCGTCTCGGCGTCGCACTCGCCGTATCCGTGCTCCTCCGGATGCCGGTAGACCTCCTCGCCCAGGGCCCAGGCGAGTTCGGTGATGGGGTGCCCCCGCCCGCCGACCCATGGGGCACGGGGCGAGCTGGCGTAGTCCATCCTCCAATTCTACGGCCCCTGTCGACGACGGAGTGAAACTGACCCTGTAGCGACGGGGGCCAGGGGGTCCATTTCAACCCGTCTAAACACGCCCCGGCTATTCGGCGGTCTCCACCCGTCCGGTCTCGGCGCTCGTGAGGAATTGAGCAGGATCGCTCCTGAGGAATTGAGCACCTCGATCCACGATTGGACGGGTGATCACTGTGGAGGATTGGGCTCGGATCCGGCAGCTCCATCTGGCGGAGGGGGTGCCGCAGGCTCAGATCGCGAGGCAGCTGGGCCTGTCGAGGAACACCGTCGCCCGCGCCCTGAGGTCGGAGGGACCGCCGGTGTACCGGCAGCCTCCGCGGCCGTCGGCGTTCGATGGGTACGAGGCCCGGGTGCGGGCGATCCTGGCGAGTTCCCCTCGATGCCGGCCTCGGTGATCGCCGAGCGGCTGGGCTGGCCGGGCTCGGAGTCCTGGTTCCGGAAGCGGGTGGCGCTGCTGCGGCCCGAGTACGCCCCGAAGGACCCGGCCGACCGGCTCGAGCATGCGCCCGGGGACCAGGCCCAGTGCGATCTGTGGTTCCCGCCGCACCGGGTGCCCTCCGGGACGGGAGGATGGGAGTCGTTCCCGGTGCTGGTGGTCGTGGCCTCGTACTCGCGGTTCATCACGGCCAGGATGCTTCCCTCCCGCAGGACCGCGGACCTGCTGGCCGGGATGTGGTCTCTGCTCTCGGGGCAGCTGGGCGCGGTGCCGCGGCGGCTGGTCTGGGACAACGAGGCCGGGATCGGGCGCCGGAACAGCCTCGCCGAGGGGGTGGCCGGCTTCTGCGGGAGCCTGGCGACCAGGATCGTGCAGCTGAAGCCGTTCGACCCGGAGTCCAAGGGCATCGTCGAGCGGGCGAACCGGTTCCTGGAGACCTCGTTCCTGCCCGGGCGCCGGTTCCAGGATCCGGAGGACTTCAACGCCAGCTGGGCGAGTGGCTGGTGCGGGCGAACCAGCACACCGTCCGGGCCTTGGGCGCCCGCCCGGCCGACCTGCTCGAGCGCGACCGGCGCTCGATGCTCCCGCTCCCGGCACTGGACCCGCCGGTGGGGTTCCGCCAGCGCATCCGCGTCGCCCGGGACTACTACACGACCGTGCTGGGCAACGACTACTCCATCGACCCGATCGCGATCGACCGGCTCGTGGAGGTCCACGCGGACCTCGAGCGCGTGAGGGCGCAGCTCGACGGGATGCCCGTCGCCCACCACCGGCGCAGCTGGGGCCGGAACGGGCGCGTCACCGACCCCGAGCACGTGCGCAGCGCGGCTCGGCTGCGCACGGCGTTCCAGCAGCCCCGGCCCAGGGCCATCGAGGACGCCGGGATCCTGCGCGACCTGGCCGAGTACGACGCCTTCTTCGGCATCGCGATCGACGAGGAGCCGATCCCGTGAGCACCGAGGCGATCAAGCGCATCGACCACCTCGCCAGGGCGCTGAAGGCCCCCCGGATCCAGAAGGCCGCGGCCCGGCTGGCAGACCAGGCCCGCGACGCCGGCTGGACGCACGAGGAGTACCTCGCCGCGGTCCTGGACCGGGAGGTCGCCGCCCGGGAGGCCTCCGGCTCCGAGCTTCGGATCCGCGCCGCCGGGTTCCCCGCCCGCAAGACCATCGAGGACTACGTCTTCGACCACCAGCCCGCGCTCAGGCGCGACGCCATCCTTCACCTGGCCGGAGGAGGGTTCCTCTCCGAGGCGGAGAACGTGGTGCTTCTCGGCCCTCGGGCACCGGCAAGACCCACATCGCCACAGCCTTCGGACACCAGGCCATCCGGGCAGGGCACACCTTCCGCTTCGCGCCCACCTCCCGGGTCCTGGCCGACCTCGCCGGCGGCCACGCGGACGGGAGCTGGGCCCACCGCCTGCGCGCCTACACCAAGCCCGACCTGCTGATCCTTGACGACTTCGCGATGCGCGAGTTCACCCCGGCCCAGGGCGACGACCTCTACGAGATCGTCAACGAGCGCCCCGCCCGCTCCATCATCGTCACCACCAACCGTGCCCCCGAGGAGTGGTACCCACTGTTCCCGAACCAGGTCGTCGCGGCGAATCCCTCCTGGACCGGCTCGTGAACAACGCACACCAGATCACCACCCAGACCGGCTCCTACCGGGCACGCCGGCGCCCCGCCGCCACCTGACCCCGAGCTCCCGAAGCGATGGCTCAGGGCTGCGGGCGGGAGTCCTCCGCCAGGAGCGCGGCCATGCGGCGGGCGCGCTCGGCCGCGTGGGTGTCGCCCTCGGCCGCGGCGACGATCGCGCCCTTGAGCAGGATATGGCAGGACCAGGCGAAACCCTCCGGGTCCTCCAGGCCCGCCTCGCGCGCCAGGGCCGCCAGCTGGTCGCGGGTGCGGGCGAGGTAGTCCATGCTCGCCCGGCCCAGCGGGTGGTCGGGACCCATCTCGATCAGCACGTGCAGGAACGAGCTGACCTCCACTGTCCCGTGCCGGAACCAGTCCTCGAAGACGTCGAACACGGCCAGCAGCGCTGGCATCTCCTCGCCCCGGTGCCGGGCGACGGCGGCCTCGATCGCGGCGCTGCGCTCCTCGTACCAGCGCCCCAGTAACGCCAGGGCGAGGTCATCCTTGGCGTGGAAGTGCTTGTAGAAGGTCGCCTTGGCCACGCCCGAGGCCTCCACGAGCTCGTCGACCCCGACGTCGCGGATCCCTCTGAGGGCGAACAGGCCGAAGGAGGCGTCCAGAATCCGCTGCCGCGCGGAGACGGCCCTCCCCAGACCCACCCTCCCCGCTGCTTCCTCCACACCGACTCCCTACCCGCCCGAGCGCACCTGACCCAAAGACCCAAGACAGGGGCGACCGCCGAGGCGCCTCCCACCAGGACCCCGGCGAAATCAGCGGCCGCATTGCCCTGGCCACGCGCTGCCGATTCGCCAAGCACATTGACGCGATCAGGCATCAGCAGAAGCAAGGCTCCCGCTCCCGCAGCTTCACCAATCGAGATTCCTCCCCGAGCAGAGGCGCCAGCGATTCAAGACACGGCTACCATGTCAACGGCCAGTTGGTTTTCCCCGTGGACGGCCAGTTGTTCTCCCCGGTGGCGGCCATCTTTCCTCCCCACGTATGGCCAGTTGATTCCCCGGTTCGGGTTTGGACTGTCTGTCAAGCCCCGTGTTTGATGGAGTACTTTTTAGTTGGTTTTCGTGGGTTCTGGCTGTTGGGCTGGTGCGGCATGGGCCGCTTCGTATTCGGCGGGGGGGACGTGGCCGAGCTCGCCGTGGAGGCGCCGGTGGTTGTACCAGTCGACCCATTCGGCCACGGCGATCTCGAGGTGGTTGATGTCGCGCCAGGGGCCTCTGTTGCGGACCAGCTCGGCCTTGAACAGGGAGTTCAGGGCCTCGGCCATGGCATTGTCGTAGCTGTCCCCACGCGAGCCGACGGAGGCGACCGCGTCGGCCTCGGCGAGGCGCTCGGTGTAGCGGATGGCCCGGTACTGGACCCCGCGGTCGGAGTGGTGGACCAGACCGGCCAGGTCGGCCCCGTCCCTGGTGCGGGCCCAGATGCCCATCTGCAGGGCGTCGAGGGCTAGTTCGGTGTAGAGGCTGGTGGAGACCTGCCAGCCCACGATCCGGCGGGCGAAGACGTCCAGGACGAACGCCGCGTAGACCCAGCCGGCGAAGGTGCGCACATACGTTATGTCCGCGACCCAGAGCCGGTTCGGCGCCTCCGCGGTGAACCGGCGCTCGACCAGGTCGGCGGGGCGGGCCGTCTCGGGGGCCGGACGTGTCGTGCGCGGGCCCTTGGCGCGGCTGATCCCGCGCAGGCCCTCGGCGCGCATGAGCCGCTCGACGGTGCAGCGCGCCACCGGGATGCCCTCACGGTTCAGGGCAGCATGGACCTTGCGGACCCCGTAGACGCCGTAGTTCTCCTCATGCACGGTGCGGATCTTCTCGGCCAGCCCGGCATCCCTCAGCGCCCTCGCGGAGGGCTGGCGGGTGCGGTGGGCGTAGTAGGTGCTCGGGGCGATCTGCAGGACGCGGCAGATCGGCTCGACCCCGTGCTCGTCGCGGTGCTCCTCGACGAAGGCGCACATCACCTCGACGGGCGGTCGAGCTCCGCCGCGAAGAAAGCCGAGGCCTGCTTCAGGATCGTGTTCGCCCGGCGCAGCTCGCGGTTCTCCCGCTCGAACTCGGCGATCCGGGCAGCGTCAGTGCTGGTCGTCCCCGGTCGCAGCCCCTCGTCGACCTCCGTCTCGCGCACCCACGTCCGCAGCGCCTCGGGATGGATCCCCAGCTGTTCCCCGATCCGCTTGTACGCCCCGACCCTGGTCGCGGGATCGGCGCGGGCCTCCAAGGCCATGCGCGTCGCGCGCTCCTTCAGTTCGGCCGGGTACTTCCGCGGTGCTGACATGAGAGAAATCCTTCCGGGTCATCGATCTCTCCATCAAACCCGGTGCGGTTCAGTCTGTCGGGTCAGCGGAAGGGCGTCACCCCCTTGCCGGAGGCGGCTTGGGCGAGGCGGTAGGACTCGCCCTTGGTCTCGACCCGGTGGGCGTGGTGCATGAACCTGTCCACCGTCGCGGTCGCGATGGTCTTGGGCATGATCTCGTCGAATCCGGCCGGGGCGAGGTTCGAGCTGACCGCCATCGCCCGGCGCTCGTAGGCGGCGTCCACGAGGCGGTAGAACCCCTCGGCGGCGTCTGGGGAGACCGGGAGCAGGCCTATGTCGTCCACGATGATCAGATCGCTGCGCACGACCCTGGTCAGGGCCCGGGCGATGGAGTCGTCGGCGCGGTGCTTGCGCACCAGGGCGCCGAGATCCTCGATCCCGAACCAGGACACGATCATGCCGGCCTCGACTGCCGCGTGGCCGAGCGCCTCGCAGAAGTGCGACTTCCCAGTCCCCGACGGCCCGTAGATCGCGAGATTCTCCCGCCGGCGGACCCATTCGAGGGACTTGAGTGCTTCCTGGGTCGGGCGCGGGATCGGGGAGAGCTCCTCGTCCCAGTCGCCGAAGGTCTTCCCTGCCGGGAAGCCGGCGGATTTGCGGCGGGTGATCAGGTTGGCGCGGTCGCGGCCGGCGACTTCCTCCGCGAGCAGGACCCGCACGAGCTCGGCCGGGTCCCAGCGCTGGGCCTTCGCGGTGGGGATCAGGTCCGTGAGCGCCTTGCGCATGTGGGGCAGCTTCAGCCGGCGGGTCAGCTCCAGGGCCTCGGCCAGCGGGTCGCCGTGGGCGCGGGCGACCACGGTCTGCATCGTTGTGATCGTCACCGGCCCTCCTCCTCGCCCGTCATGTCGGCGGCGGCGGGCTCTGAGCCATCGAGGCGGCCCCAGCCGCCCGTGCCCGGCTGGAGGGAATGGGCCTCGGAGGCCCGGGAGGGCTCCACGTGGGCGAGCCCGGCCTGGTAGCCCAGGATCGAGACCAGGTCCCTGTCGGCGAACCTGCCCGTCGTCGCGGCCGTGCCCAGGGCCCGGTCGACCTGGTCGGTGCCGTAGAGCTTGGCGAACGCGACGGCCTCGGCCATCTTCGCGCGGATCCGCCTGGCTCCCGCGGCGGCGGCCTCGACCAGCCACGCCTTGGCACCCGCGCCGAGCATCAGGAACGCTGCCTCCTCCGGGGTGGTCGCCCTGGGCTGCCGGTCCGCGGCCTCATCCGCCCGGGGCGGGTAGTGCGCGTCGTCCAGGACTGGGGTCCCGGGACGCCCGGTCGCATGCCGGGCCACCTCGCGGGCCTCCCCGCGCTCGGCCACGGAGGTGACGATGACCTCCTCGCCCGCCTCGCGCACCCAGACCCTGGTGTTGGCCAGCTCGTGCGGGACCGAGTACCGGACCCCGTTCATCGACACGGTCGCGTCCCAGTTCACCCGGCGGGTGGTCCCGAACACCACCGTGAACGGCGCCTTCGGAAGCAGATGCAGCCGCTCCCGCTCCGCAGCGAGCATCGCCGCCGGCGCCTGCCGTGTCTCCCGGTGCGGGCGGGCGTTGACCTCGTCGCAGAAATCGTGGCACGCCTTCTCCAACTGCCCGAAGGTGCGGTACTCCTCGAGCAGGTTCGCCGCCGTGGGCACCAGATCCGCCTTCGAGATCCGCACCGTGGACTCCGAGCCGCCCTTGGACTGCGGGTCGGCGGGAACGCAGGTGCGCACGGTCATCCCGTAGTGGCGGCCCATCTCCACGATCTGCGGGTTGCGCACCGCGACCCTGGCGATGTGGTCGGCGGTCACGGTGCGCTCGTTGTCGGTCAGCGCGAACGCCGGGACCCCGCCCATCCTGCGCAGCGTGGCATCCATGCACGCCACGACCGTCGGCAGGCTCTTGTCCCAGATCGGGATCACGACGCGGAACCGCGACCACGCCAGCCACGCGCACCACAGCAGCGTCGCCCGGCCCCCGATCCTCGGCCCCCATCCGTAGTCCCACTGCAGCCACAGCCCAGGCTCGACGATCCAGGGGCGGAACACGCGCCGCCGCCCCGCCGCGAACTGCGCCTTGGCCTCCGCGACCGTGCGCCTCGTGGTCCTCTCCGCGCCGGCGAACCCCATCGCGACCAGCCGCTCATGGACCACATCCGCCCGGACCCGGCCTCCCGAGCGCTCGACGAGTTCTTCGATCTTCGGCAGGAACCCGTCGATCGGCCTGGCCCGCTGCCCCTTCTCGCGATCCGGCCCTCCGGCAGCCCGCAGCTTCACATACCTGGCCACCGTGTGATGGTCACACCCCGCGAGCTCCGCCGCGGCACGGTAGCTGCCGGTGAGGTCATACGCCTCAAGAATCTCCATGATCTCCTCGTTGCTCTTCATCCGCGATCATCACCACGACCGGCGGAAGGAATCCCGCACCCGGGGAGAACAACTGGCCGTGGACGGGGAGAAAGAACTGGCCGTCAGCGGGGAACTATCTGGCCGCCAATGGGGAGAATCTCATGGCCGCTGACACTACCATCGCATCAGGCACTGGGGAAAACCGTGGCAACGGCGCCGGGGAATTCCGTGGCGATCGACAAACCCTGCCTTCAGTCAGGGCAGAGAACAGGTCAGACTGAAACCAAACGGCTGCTCACTTCCTCAAGAGCGAAAGAGCGCCATTCCTCAAGAGCGCTGACATCCGGCCCCGTGCGCACGCGAGGCTGCTGGGCTTACTCTGGGCCATGAGCAGGAACTATGCATGGGGCGCCTCCATGAGCTGCCCCCGAATCTCAAACGGGAGATTGAGGCCAAGGCTAGGCGAGGCCGATTGCCCGGCGGATTCCGGCTTCAAGTCGGCTCCAGCGACAGACCTAGCTGACGAGGAGGAACTTGGGTGGCAAAGTGCATCCTCTACCCACGCAATGACGGCAAGTGGGCATGGCGTTTGGAGGCGGACGACGGCCGGATCATTGCCATCGATGGCAGCTCGGGCTACGACAACGAATCCGACGCCCGCCATATCGCG
The DNA here is from genome assembly GCF_022539255.1 of Sinomonas terrae. Lineage (NCBI taxonomy): Bacteria > Bacillati > Actinomycetota > Actinomycetes > Micrococcales > Micrococcaceae > Sinomonas > Sinomonas terrae. The sequence continues at coordinate 1,345,236 of NZ_JAKZBV010000001.1, read as the reverse complement.
GAGAAGATCGTCGGCGGGCACTTCAACGATGCCAAGAAGACGATTATCAAAGACATCGGCGTTGAGCGGACCGAACCGGAGCCGACCCCAGGCGCTTGAGTGACGGTGCCCCGGAAGGGCGCTTGTACGACCGGATTCCCAACAGGGCCGAGAGCGCGATGGGGGCGAGGGTCTTCGCGAGGACACCGTCGTGCTCCACGTTGCCGACGACCCGGGTACACGCGAGCCGCACGCCGAGGCAGACATGAGGCAGACAGCGGTGAGACATCTGGTCCAGCGGTTCCACCTCCTCAATGCCAGGGATCAGGCGGAGACAGCCCAAACCGACACGTCTCATGCTCGGCCACACCGCGGACGCCAGAGCCCTCCCCCCGCCCAGTGGGCCCCAGAATCCCCCGCTTCCGCGGCCGACGGAAACCATCTGGCCGCCGCCAGGGGAGAGTCTTAGGCCCGCTGGCGACACCAGAGGCAATGTCTCGAAAAGCTGTACATTCCCAAGCCCCCTGTGGGATCGGGCGCACAGGCCTGCCCCTCCGCTCTCGAACGAATTCGGGTAGTTCGTGGCGCGCCAGGACTGTCCTGGTGCCGGCCTCTGCGTTCCCTTCGGCGGAGGACAACGTCTGCGCGGCTGTGGACGCCCGGGGCGGACCCTGCGTACTGTTGTGGCAGGGCCGAGAAGCGGTCCATCGGGAGGACCCCGGCAGACTTTCCCATTACCGTCTTCCCCCCTTTTGTGTCAGACCCCCGAACGGACAGCCTTCGAGTCCGCACCGCACCCGCGGTGCTCGTCGCGCCCGGCGCCGCTGCTGCTGCGTCCGGCCCCCGCCGCCCTGTGGTCGGGGTGCTAGCGGGAGGCGGATGCGATGCGCGACGCTGTGGAAGAAGGCGGGGGGATCCGGGTGTACGTCCTGGATGACCATGAGCTCGTCAGGCGGGGCCTGCGGGAGCTGCTCGAGGACGAGGGCATGCTCGTGGTGGGGGAGAGCGGCTCCGCGGCAGAGGCGACCCGCAGGATCCCGGCCCTGCGCCCGCACGTGGCGGTGCTGGACGCCCGGTTGGGGGACGGGGACGGGATCGAGGTCTGCCGCGGCGTGCGCTCGGTTGACCCGCGCATCCGCTGTCTGATCCTCACAGGGTACGAGGACGGCCCGGCCCGGGGCGCGGCCGTCCTGGCCGGGGCCTCGGGGTACGTGCTCAAGCAGGTCCGGAGCCTGGATCTCGCCGGCCTCATCCGCCGCGTCGCGGCCGGGGAGAGCCTTTTCGCCCCCGGCGAGGTGCAGAAGGCCCTGGACGGGCCCGTCGGGGAGGCGCCGGATCCCCGGTTCGAGGGCCTGAGCCGCCAGGAGCGGCGGGTGCTGGAACTGATCGGGCAGGGCATGACCAACCGGCAGATCGGGACGGAAATGTTCCTGGCGGAGAAGACCGTGAAGAACTACGCCTCCTCCCTCCTGTCCAAGCTCGGCTTCGAACGCCGCACCCAAGCGGCCCTGTACGCGACTGCAAAAGGAGAGAATGGTCCGGGCGCCCGGTGAGAAGGGTCGGCGCGCGCCTTGGGAGGCCGAACCGATCGGGCTGCTCGGCCGGGACGTCGCAGTGGCGGGTTCGGTTGGGACCGGCTGGCGCGGGCGGTATCACCGTGGTCGCATTCACTATTTTCGCGAAGAGGTCCGGCGTGGCCGTCCCGGTCCATGTCGGAGACTTGCCGGCCGAGGACGCCCGGGAGGGCTCGGCCGTGGGCTCGGCCGTGCTGGCGCAGTACGAGAACGCACATCCGGACTCCAACATGGCCCGCCGCGGTCCACACGCTCGCCCAAGGAGAATGGATCCGCCGCGGCGGCCCGCTCTGCCTCATAGGAGACTCCGGATGTGGTGAATACTGCGCATTCCTCTCTCACGGTTGATCAAACACTCCAATCTGGTGGCCTTTGACGTTGATTCGTAGGCCTTTTCGCCGTCCTTGGTCGACGTGGACGTCTTGTAGCTCGCCGCGTTGGACCTTGTGCAACACGGTCTGGCTGGCGATTCCGAGCGCCCGGGCGGCGTCGGCGAGTTTGAGCCATCCCTCGGGTACTTCGGGCGAGAGCCGGTCCCTGACGGCCTTGTCGATGCGGATCCGCCTAGGTGCGCCGGGCGTGAGCTGCTCGCCGATCAGGAAGCCCTCCCGGATCCCCCGGTAGAGGGTTGCCCTCCCGACCCCGAGGATCTTCTCGGCTTCGGTGATCGTGGCCACCTTCACATCTTCACCGGCGGGGCCGACATTCTGGGTCGGGCGGACGCCGGAATGCCGCGAGCGGCCCGCAGCGATGTGATCCTGCTCCGTGTGAACGGCAGCCCTGTCGAGGTGAGCCTGCGCTGGCGTGCGAGGATCCCGGCGATCGTGGTGTCGTCGTAGCCCTCGGCCAGCCTGCGCACCAGGTCGACGGTGTCCTCGTCGGTGGCCCGTGCGTGGCCGCCGGAGTGGTTCATCGTCATCGTCGTCTCGGTCACCGCTCCGCCCTGCCAGGTGATCCTCAGGGCTGCGGTGCGCTTGGCGTCGTCGACGGTGACCACGACCTCGGCCAGGACAGCGCGCAGGAGCTGCTTGCGGTCGCGGAAGCGGTGCTGGGGGCTTCGAAGATCGCCCTGACGTCGGCGCCGGCGTGGGTCAGCCAGGCCATCTCCTGGTCGGTGAGCTCGACCGGCCGGCGGGCCTGCTGGGCCGTGAGGTCGCGCTCCGCCTGGCGCTGCACGGCGAGCTTGGCCTCCAGTGCGCGTTCGAGGGTCCGGGCGACCAGCCGGTTCTCCGGCTCGACCGCGTCGTATTGCCGTCGGGCGCGGTCGGGCTCGAAACGGGCCCGTTCGGCTGCGAGGCTGAAGACCCGCAGCGATGCGGCGTGGGCGGCTTCCGCCTCGTGCAGGGCCGCCGCGGTGGCCTCGAGCGCAGCCGGGGCAAGGACCGCTGGGTTTCGTCAAGTGATCTGGCCCCGTCTGTCGGCGCCAATTGTGGCCCCGCTTGAAGGGCGGTGATCAGGATGAGGCCGATGCTGGGGTGGATTTGCGTCGGCTCGAGGTCCTGCTGGTTCGGAGGCGGTAGGAGTCGGTGCCGGTTTCGAGGATGTGGGCGTTGAAGGTGACGCGGTCGACGATGGCGGCGAGCCTTGGGTCGGGGAAGACGGACCCCCATTCGCTGAAGGGAAGGTTGGTCGCGATGCCGATGCTTGCCCGTTCTTCGCGCTCGGTGATGATCTGGAACAGCAGTTCGGCTCCGCGGGGATCGATCTGGACGTAGCCGAGCTCGGCTACATGGAACTCGACCGCCGAGGCGCCGAGCTCCTCTTCCAGATCTAGGTTCTGACCGGGCGAGAGGAAAAGGCCTCCGTCGCGATCGCATCAAATTCCGGCTTCGCCGACTGGACCCGTCAGGTATTGCCGGGGGCATCCGGGCCCCTTCCGAATTTGCCCGGGGTGCCGGGGCGTAGAGTGGTCGGAAGCGATCGGCGATTTGCCCCTGGCTTCCGGCAGGCTGGACGCGCCCGCGGGCGCGGCAGCCGATTCGAACGGCGTCCCCGTCATCCCACTCCCCAGCCTCCCACTCCCCAGCCTCCCACTCCCCAGCCTCCCCGCACGCGCCAGCCGCGCATCTCGGGGCCGCGGACGCGGGAGCCCTTGCCGGCCAGGCCCGCTGGAACTCGCCCGGCCTCCGGGCCACGAGTGCGGAAGCCGGACCGGGGTCCCGGTCAGACAGGAGCCCTGCAACCAATGAGCACCAACTACGTCCGCGGCTCCTCCATCACCGCCGCGGCGTCCCAGGCCGAGATCCAGGACCTGCTCGCCCGCTCCGGCGCTACCGACGTCCGGTGCGCCAGCGAGGACGGAAGGGCCGCGATCGCGTTCGCCTCGGGGAGCCGCCACTACCGGATCGTCCTGTCCCTGCCCCGCGCCTCGGAGGAGCCCCTGCGGCCGCCCAGCACCGGGCAGCCCGCGAAGAGCGCCCAGGAGGGCGCGCGCCAGCGCTGGCGGGCGCTGGCTGCGCTGGTCCGGGCCAAGCTCGAAGCGGTGGACTCCGGCATCGTCACCTTCGACCAGGAGTTCGTCGGCTACAGGCTCGCCCCCTACGAGCGCCCCGCCCAGCGCACCGGGGGCCCGGTGTATGGATGAGCTCGAAGCGCCGCTGGTCATCAGGGCCGGAATCGAGATTGCTCCGTTCCGCATCCGCGGACCCCCTCTCGGACGAGGCCTACACGACGGCCAGGGCCAACCTCTCCGCGGCCCTGGAGGACATCGCAGAGGCACTGCGGGACTTCGAGGCCGCTTCCCCGCAGCCCAACCGATCCTCCGGCTGGGCCCAGGACCTGCACCCCGTGGCAGACGACCTCGCCGGGCACTGAGCCCCCGAACCTCCGCGCACGCGCGGCGCGATCTGCAGCCGAGACCGCAGCCGTCCCGGGGCACGACCCCAGGGCGCTGGCTTGCTCAACTGCCTGTCCACCGGCACGCAGGAACCGCCGTCGGGCCGCTGCGACGAACCACCCGGCAGTGTTCGCCGGGCCCGACCGGCCTGCCAGGGCCCCCGGGCACCCCCAGCCGGGAGACGGCAGCCGTGGGCTGCTCGATCCCGGACCTGCGTTCGGGCAGGCCAAAGGAGGCGGCCACGCCGCCACACGGGTGGGACCCGCGCGAGCCGGCTCTGGCCCCGTTGCCCGCCGCTGGGCACAGGCCCTAACCTTAATGCAGCCCGCCGAGGCGGAGAATCGGCGGGGCGGCCTCCGCGGAGCCGGGCCCGGCAACGCCGGGGCACAGGTCGCGCCCGAGGAAGCCGGGCAGCGGTGGGCCGCCTCCCCCCAATGCAGTCCCACCGCTGCCCCAGTCTCCTCCACCCGGCCACCGCAATCCCGGATCGCACGATGGCTGCTCCGACGCCGCCGCGTCGGCCCTCGGCCCGGGCGGCTGAGGCCGAACCCACCTCGATGATCCCCGGCCGGAGAACGGTGCCAGCCCGCGATCCCAAGGGGCGCCTGGGGAGGGCCGTCGCCGGAACATGCCTTGCGCCACCGGCGGGCGTCGTCGACAGCACTCGCCCTGCGGCCGCCGAACACTGCGGCGCGACTCGAGCCGGAATGCCCCTTGGTCCTCCCCTTCCCCCAAGTGGGGGGAACTGCGCCGAGGAAGGCTGCCGGGGTGCTCTCAGGGGACCCACTGGTTGGCCACTTTGGGTCAGGACGCCCTCGGGCGGGTAGGGAGTCGGTATGGAGGAAGCGACGGAGATGCCAGGCCGGGGGAAGGCCGTCACGGCCCGGCAGCGGATCCTGGACGCCTCCTTCGGCCTGTTCGCCCTCGGGGGCATCCGCGACGTCGGCGTCGACGAGCTCGTGGAGGCCTCGGGCGTGGCCAAGGCGACCTTCTACAAGCACTTCCACGCCAAGGACGACCTCGCCCTGGCGTATCTGGGGCGCTGGTACGAGGAGCGCAGCGCGGCGATCGAGGCCGCCGTCGCCCGGCACCGCGGCGAGGACGCCCCGGCCCTGCTGGCCGTGTTCGACGTCTTCGAGGACTGGTTCCGGCGCGGGACCGCGGAGGTCAGCTCGTTCCTGCACGTGCTGATCGAGATGGGCCCAGACCACCCCCTGGTCCGGGCGAGCATGGACTACCTCGCCCGGACCCGGGACCAGCTCGCCGGCCTGGCTCGCGAGGCCGGGCTCCAAGACCCCGAGGGCTTCGCCTGATCCTGCCACATCCTACCCGGGCATGATCACCCTCTGCACCAACATTGGCCCTCCAGCCTGTTCCGTGATGGACACACCGGAGATAACCACGTCCACGACGGCGCTCAAAACAGCCAGAACGCCCCTGACAGACGTCGAGGACAGGGTTCGGAGGACTGGAGATAACGATCGAGTCCCTCAACGCCCGCTACCGGCGCGCGGTGAGGGCCCGAGGCCACTTCCCCAACGACGCAGCGGCACTGAGTGCCTGTACCTGGTCACCCGGTCCCTTGACCCCACCGGGCGCGGCAGGGCACGCTGAGTGGCCAGGTGGAAAGCACCCTTGAACGCGTTCGCGATCACCTTTGACGGCCGCCTCGAACGGCCCGACAACTAGAAGAACGCCGGACTCAAACACCGTTCGTCAGACACTCGGTCCCCGACGGGGGACCGGGACGGCACCTGCCTCGGGGAATCGGCCGACCCCGCGGCTGCCCACGGCCGGGGGCACCGATATGCCTGCTGGTCGGCGGCACCGTCGCGGGGAGCTGCGGGGTCCGACCGTCGAGGTTCCCTGCCGGGGCGACCGCGTGCCGCGTTCCCCGTGCGCTGGGCATCGGCGCGCGTCTGCCGTCGCATGCTTGGGCATGAGGGGCGATGCCTGTGGCCGCGGTGTCAGCGCCGGCGCCCGCCCGGGCCCGCCACGCCCGGATGCTCGCGCGGCGGGCTCGGGTCATGGTGCTGGAAGGCCTGCGCGAGCGGGCGCGCTCCCATCGGGGCCCGCATGGGCTTGCCGGCGGGGAGGCGGCGAGGCCCCCTGGTGGAAGACTCAGAGGATGTGCCTGACCGGTGTGGACTACTCCTCCACCCTGGGGTACCAGCGCGCGATCGCGGCGCTGGCGGCCGCGGTCCTCTCGCCGTTCGCCGCTCGACGTCGAAATCCGCCGTGTGGTGTGCACCGAACGCCATCGGTCAATGCTCGCATCCGCAAGGCGGTGAAGGCCCGAGGCCACTTCCCGAACGAGCAGGCGGCGCTCAAGTGCGTCTACCTCGCCGTCATGGCCCTCGACCCGACGGGCAAAGGGCCGGCCCCGATGGACCCAACGGCGGAAGGGAGCCTTGAACGCCTTCGAAATCCGGCCTTCGACGCCGGCTCCCCATCGGCCGCCGCTGACCAACAAATAACCCAGTTACACCGACGATTTGATCAGACAGTCCCGCCATAAGTGCTAACCCAGGCGCTAAGAGTCGTGGATGTCGGGGCATCTCGACGTTGTTATCGACAGCTTACGTGTCGAGGATCGTTGATTTTCTGCGGCACAACGCGCACCAGTGGTTTCGGGCGCGAGGGGGGCACCGAGGAGTTCAAGTGTTCCCGCTCGGGGTCGTCGCTCACACCCCTCCTCTCCGCGGAAGCGACGGTGGCGCCACGGTGGCCCCATCGTGTGACCTGCGAAAACGCCCCGCAACCCGGAAAGCCGACGCGGCGGCCGCACCGCCGGAAGCGTCTGCAGCAGCCGGGTCCTGTGCCGCCCCGTTCGGGGAGCCCGGAGCGCGACGGCGACGCGACCATGCTACGCCGTGCGGGCATGAAGGGACCAGATGTGCGCTCCGACGTGATCGCGTCATCCCCGCCTCCGGCCCGCTCACGGTGTGCCCTGCCTCGCGAAGGTGGCGTCGAGGATTGCCGCGGTGGCGGGGTTCACCATCTCGTTGCGGCGGATGTAGTGCTGGACGGTGATGCGGGGGTCGACGTGCCCGAGCAGCTCAGCGGCGAGATCGACACCGGCGCTGTCGCTGATGGCGGTGGCCGCGGTGCGCCGGAACATATGCGGGGTGACTCCCTCGATGCCGGCCAGCTCGAGCACATGCCGCAGCTGCCGGCGCACGTTGGCCGCCGTCAGCGCGGTCCCGTTGCGGCTGGCGAACAGCAGCCCGTCAGGCGAAGGGTCCTTCACCGCGGCCAGGCGAGTGCGTACGGCCTCCGCGGTGAACGAGGGCAGCGCGATCGTGCGGCGCGACTTGTGTGTCTTCGGGTGGTCCTGCCGCGTGGGCGGACCCCCGGAGCCGCGCGGCGTCACGAGGGTGCCGGCGATTCGGATCGAGGGCACGGGCGAGGTCAGGTCGATATCGCGGCAGCGAATGGCCAGGACCTCCCCGATCCGGGCGGAGGTGCCCAGCATGATCTCGACGATCGCGCCGAGCTGGCCGTCGGGTTTCGGGCCGCAGGGACTCAGGCCCCTCTCCCAGCACAGGATCGCGGTCCGCACCGCGTCGACCTCTGCCGCGCTCAGCGCGCTCGGGTCGGGCCGGGGTTGGCGCAGCCGGGCGATGGACTCCATCGGGCTGCGTGGCAGGACCTCGTGCCGCACCGCGAGCCCGAATGCCTGGCGGAGCACATTGCGGGCCTGCTTGGCGCGGCTGTAGCTGATCCGCCGCTGCTGCTTGATGAACGCATCGCAGCGGGCCACGCCGATCTCCCGCAGCGTCAGGTCCGCGAAGTGCGGGAGCACGAGGTGGGTCATGTTCCACCGATAGAGCCCCTTGGTGCCCCCGGCCAGATCCGGATTCAGCTCCACGTCGGCCAGCCAGTAGTCGGCGAGCTGCCTGAAGGTGCTATCCGCACTCAGCTCGCCGCTGCCGCACTGGTAGACCGCGCGCGCGGACAGCTTCTCCTTCAGCGCCCGCTCGGCAGCGCTCTGCGTGCACCCCGAAGCCTGCACAAGGCGGGTCGCGCCGTCCCAGTCCCGGAACCGGGTACGCGCCCGCACCCTGCCGGAGGCCGCAGTGATGAACCCGAACTCGCCGAAGGTGCCAATCGGCCGACGCGGCCTAGCCACGACCGGTCAGCTCCCGCCCGACACGGCCGGGTCGCGCTGCTGTTCCACCCACGCCTTCACATCGGAGACAGCGAACATGACGTGCTTGCCGAAGCGGTAGGCCGGCGGCCCCTTCCGGTTCGTACGCCAGTCGTAGATCGTCGAGACCGGCACCCCCAGATAGGCCGCGAGGGTCACCACGTCGATCATCGGCTCCAGCCCCGGGACCGACCGGACCGGCTTGGATACAGCGCTCATACCGCACAGGTGCGCCGCCGAGACCACGGAATCCGCTACCACCCCGAAACAACCCGAGCCAGCGGCAGCGGCCCGCTCCGCTGGTGCCGGGGACGAGGGGTTTCCGATGACTAAACGATGACCGTATCAAGTTCCACCTACGCAGGAAGGGCCGGAAACCCGTAAGTTTCCGGCCCTTCTTCGTTGCGGGGACAGGATTTGAACCTGCGACCTCTGGGTTATGAGCCCAGCGAGCTACCGAACTGCTCCACCCCGCGCCGCGGTCCCTACGTTACCAATCGGTGAACGCCAGCGCCAAATCGGCGGGGAGTGGCTGCGATCAGCGGCTCGGGCTTGGCGAAGGACTCGCCGATGAGCTGGACGAGGGACTCGGCGAAGACGTCGAAGGAGCGGTCGACGAGCCCTGCCCCTGGGCAGCCTGCAGGCTGGCCTCGGCCGCGAGCGCGCGGGTGACGGCATCGCTCAACCTCTGCTGTGCGGCACCGTAGTCGGCGAAGTTGCCGTTCTGAAGGGCTGTTTGGCTATCGCTCAAGGCCTTCTTTGCATCCTGAAGCGCCTGGTTGAGCTGGGAATTCGCGCTGCTCGCCGCTGTGGACGAATTAGGGGGCGATTGCGGTGGCGCGCTCGAATTGTTCCCAGCGTCCCCAGCTGAAGCTCCCGCGTTCCCCCCAAAGAGGCTCTTGAGGGCTTCGTCGAGCGTCGGCGCGAAGCCGACCTTGTCGCCGAACGCGACGAGAACTCGCTGGAGCGTCGGATAGGACGTCGATCCCGTCGACTGGACATAGACCGGTTCGACGTACAGCAGACCCCCTCCCACCGGGAGAGTGAGCAAATTGCCGTTTTGGACCTTCGAGGCTCCCTGTCTGAGCAGATTGAGGGAAGTCGATACCGAGGGGTCGGAGTCGAAGCGCGACTGTACCTGGCCCGGCCCCGGCACATTCGTATCGGTCGGGAGTCTCAGCAATTGCAGCTTCCCGTAGTCCGGCCCCTTGACCCCTGCCTTGCTGCCCGCATCGGAGTCGGCAGCAAGGAAGCCGTACATGACATCGCGCGATTTGCCTGCCTGTACCGTCTGAGGGATAAAGCTCGAGGTCAACTGGAAGGCGGGTGCCTTCTGCCCCGGCATCTGCAGCGACATGTAATAGGGCGGCTGCTTGCCGCCGTTCTGCGACGCGCTCGTCGGATCGTCCGGAACGCTCCAGACGTCGTCGTTCTGGTAGAAGCTCGCCGGGTCCGTCACGTGATAGGTGGTCAGCAGTTCTCGCTGGACCTTGAAGAGGTCCTCCGGGTACCGCACGTGGCTCATGAGCGAGCCCGACATATCCGAGATCGGCTTCACACTGGAAGGGAAGACCTTCTCCCAGGTCCTGAGGATGGGATCCTGATCGTCCCACGCATACAGCGTGACGGAACCGTCGAAGGCATCGACGGTTGCCTTGACCGAGTTGCGGATGTAGTTGACGCTCGACGGCGGGAGGGCACCGTTGCGGCCGGCGGCCGTCTGCGAGTCGGACGTCACCTGCTGGAGCTGCTGCTGTTGTGAGTACGGGAAGTACTGGCTCGTCGTGTAGCCGTCCACGATCCACTTCACACGACCGTCGACCACTGCCGGATACGCGGTCCCGTCGAGCGTCAGATAAGGCGCGACCTGCTGGACTCGCTGGAGGGGATTTCGGTTGTAGAGGATCTGCGACTGGGAGTTGACGGCGTCCGAGAACAGGAGGTCCGTGCTCTGGAACTTCACCGAGTAGATGAGACGGTTGAACCAGTTGCCCACGTTGGGGCCGCCGTTGCCCGTGTACGTGTAGAGAGTGTCACCAGAGTTGCCCTGCGGCTTGTCCTGCTCACGGGGCTGTGAGCCCGAAGGCCCTCCCACAACGGAGTAATCGGGCGAATACTGCCCGAAGTAGATGCGCGGCTGGTATGAGCTCTCGGTGCCGAGCGCACCCGTCGTCGGAATCCCCGACTGGAGGAAGACGGGCTTGCCGTCAGAAGTCGCCGTGTTGCCGTAGGCCGCGACCACGCCATAGCCGTGGGTGTAGACGACGTGCGTGTTGTACCACGACTGCTGGTCCGGGCTGAGTCCGTTCAGATTCAGCTCGCGGACGGCGATCACGGTGTCCTGGCTCCTGCCATTGACGCTGTAGCGGTCGACGTTGAGCGTCGGCGAGAACTGATAGTACGGGCGGTACTGTTCGAGCTGCTGGAAGGTCGACGACACAAGCGTCGGATCGAGAAGCCGGATGTTCTGAGTGGTCTGCGCGTCGGGCTGGAGAGCGCCGGGCGCCGCATTGGTGGTCGCGTTGTAGGGAGTGACCTGAACGTTGTCCAAGCCGTAGGCTTCGCGCGTCAGCGAGATGTTCCGCTCAATGTAGGGGCCCTCGAGCGTCTTCTCCGAAGGCGTCACCTGGAACTGCTGGATGACCCACGGGTAGATCCCGCCGGCGAAGATGCCCGTGATGACAAGCATGGCCGTCCCGATGAGCGGAAGCCTCCAGCGCCCAATCGCAGCGGCGATGAAGAACAGGATCGCGACGATGCCAGCAGCGATCGCGAGTATGGCCTGGGTCGGAATGACCGCGTTGACGTCCGTGTACATCGCGCCAGCCCACCGGGTGCCGGCATTCTGCAGGGTGCCGTAACGGTCGATCCAGAAGTTGATCGCGATGAGAAGCAGCAGGAGGCCTCCGCTGATCGCGAGGTGCAGCTGTGCCGCACGCGAGGTGTAGAGACCGCGGTCGCTGATCCGGATAGAGCCGTAGAGGTAGTGAGTGAGGAGCCCTGCGATGCCCGCGATGATGACGATGCTCAGGATGTAACCCACGAGCGTCCCGATGAAAGGAAGCGTGAAGAGGTAGAAGCTGAAGTCCAGCCCGAACTGGGGGTCCTTCTGCCCGAACGGCACCTGGTTGAAGAACAGCACGACCTTCTGCCATTGGCTTCCAGCCGCTGCACCCGCGAAGAGGGCAAAGACGATCGGCACGCCGACCATGACCACGCGGCGCACTGGCTCGAGCTGCGCTTGGTAGCGGCTCATGTTGTCCTGCGGTCCGCCGTCGGGCGCGTAGACGGGACGCGCGCGGTAGGCGAGCCGGATCGCCGCGTAGACGCCCAGGCCCATGCCCAGCGCACCGACGAGGAAGACGAGCGTCCGCGAGAGGTTCTCGGTAATGAACACCCCGAGGTACCCGAGCTGTTGGAACCACAGGACATCAGTCCAGACCTGAGTGAAGAGCACGAAGCCGACCACGAGCACCACCGCGATGATGATCGTGGGGATGAGGGGTCCGCGCCTCTTCCTCAGGGGCCGCGGGGTGGTGCCTTCTGGACGGGCTGTCACGTTTACCCCTTCATCAAATGCTCGGTCTCATCACGGCGCAACAGTCAGCCTGCGCCGAGCGTCCGGGCGCAGTGCACCCTCGCCTAAGTCAAGCACGCCCTGCCCCGATACGTAGTTCCCGCCCGCTCCGTGGTGACCGGTAACGATTCGGAGACGGGCGAGGGGTTCATGGGACGGATTGCTTCCTAGGAGCTACTTCGTGCACTGCGGCAGCGTCGCGGGGTCCGTCCCTTGTGCATACGCCTGGATCGCATGACGCGCGGCATCGAGGGTCCCGACCTTCACGACGGACAGTCCACTGGGTATGTGCCCCACGACCTCACCGCAGTTCCCCGCAGGCGCCAGGAAGAGGGTGGCCCCCTGCGACCGCGCGCCCTCCATCTTCTGGACGATGCCGCCGATCTCTCCGACGGAACCGTCGGGACTGATCGTTCCGGTCCCGGCAATCTGCTTTCCATTCGTGAGGTTTCCGGGCGTCAGCTTGTCGATGATGCCGAGTGCGAACATCATGCCGGCGCTCGGTCCGCCCACCCTGTCCAACGCGACGTCCACCCTGAACGGGAACGAGAACGAGTAGGCGACCGTGAACCCGAGCAGGTAATGGCCTCCTCCCGAATCGCGGGGCGTGATCGAGACGGTGTGCTGCGTCCCGTTGCGTTGGAAGACGACGTCGAGCGGCTTGCCCTTGGAAGACGCCACAAGCTGCTGGATGGCCGTGAGAGAAGCGACCTTCTGCCCGCCGACACTCAGAATCGTGTCCTGCGGCTGGAGCTTTCCGGCGGAAGCCGAGTTCTGGACGAGCGAGGCGATCTTGAGCTGCTGTTGAAACGGGATTGAGAGCGTCTTGAGCGCGGCGGCGACGGCGTCGTCCTGCGAATTCTGCATATCTGCGGCATTCTGCTGGGAGACCGTCTGGCTCGTCACGCCCGGAGGGTAGACGGCGTCTACCGGCAGGATCGACTGCGAGGGGTCCAGCGCGGAGCGGATGAGCCCCAGGAGGCTCACGTTCGAGTTCGGGCCGCCTTCGACATACACCGTCGTCACGTTGAGCGCGCCTTGCGCCGGGTACGTCTGGCGGCCCTGGATCGCGATGATGTCCTTGCCGTTGTCGGACCCCAGCGTGTTGTAGACAGGTCCGGGCAGCTCGACCACATACGGGACCGGCGCGGCCCACACGATGCCGCCGAGAACGAGGGCCGCGACCGCGGCGACCGCCCCGACGAGGCCCCGTCCGGTGCGCCGGGAACGCCCGACGACGGCGTCGTCGCCTGAGCCGTCCCGCACGGCGCCGTGGGGCTCCCCCGGCGAGCCGTCCTCAGGAGGCCGCGCGCCGCCGTCGTCCGCTGGGATGCCGGCGGTCGGGGGGACGCTGCTGCTCACGCGGCGCCTTTCCGCGGCGGGATCGCCGCTTGTGCTCAGGGATTCGCTTCCTCCAGCGTAGTGCGCCCCGGGGGCGCGGGAGCCCCGGCACGCCACGCCGCATCGGGACTCCACGCCGCACTGGGACCCTACGCTGTGCCCAGAGCGAAAGGCACTCGTGCGCGGAGACAGCCGTGTCCGCACGCGGTACCGTGAGGTTGATCGTTCCCTCCCAAGTGATCGGCGGCATCATGACCACTCCGGACAAGCCACAGGGCAACGGCGAGGAACCCCAGGATCCCCTCGCCGAACTCTTCGCCAAGCTCATGGGCGGGGAAGGCCTCGAAGGGGTCGACCCAGCCGAGATCGCCAAGGCGGCAGGTCTCCCAAGCGACCCCGCCGTCCTCCAACAGATGTTCCAGCAGGTCCAGTCCATGATGATGTCCTCGGCCGGGGACGGACCCGTGAACTGGCAGCTCGCGCACGAGCACGCGCGCCGTACCGCCGCGACGACCTCCGACCCCTCGGTCTCGGCTCTGCAGAACCGTGACGTCGACGAGGCGCTGCGCCTCGCCGAGCTGTGGCTCGACAATGTGACGGATTTCCCCTCCACGGGCCTAATCGGCCGCGGCTGGTCGCGTGCCGAATGGATTGAAGCGACGATGGCCACTTGGCGTCGGCTGACCGAGCCGGTCGCCAACAGCGTCGCCACAGCCCTCTCGACCGCCATCAGCGAACAGCTCCCCGAAGAGATGAAGGGCATGCTCGGGGGCGCGACCTCGATGCTCCAGAACATGGGCGGCGCGATCTTCGGCATGCAGCTCGGGGCGGCCATCGGCGCGCTCTCCGGCGAAGTCGTGAGCGCTTCCGACATCGGGGTCCCACTCGTCGACCTCGAAATGGCACTCCTTCCCGCGAACGTCGCGAAGTTCGGCGAAGGCCTGGGGCTGCCGGAGGGCGACGTGCGGCTGTACCTCGCGGTCCGCGAGGCGGCACACGCCCGGCTTTTCATGCACGTCCCCTGGCTCCGCGCCCACCTGCTCGGCGCGGTCGAAGACTACGCGCGAGGCATCCACATTGACGTCTCCCGAATCGAAGAGGTCGCCCGCGAAGTCGACCCGCGGAATCCGGAATCCCTCCAGGAAGCGCTTCAGGGCGGCGTCTTCACGCCCGAGCGGACGCCGCGACAGGAGGCGGCGCTCGCGAAGCTCGAAACCGCATTGGCCCTCGTCGAGGGCTGGGTGGACGAACTCACCGCAGCGGCGACCGAGAACGTCCTGCCTTCCTCGCCCGCCCTCCGCGAGGCCGTCCGGCGGCGGCGGGCCACGGGTGGCCCGGCAGAGCACGCATTCGCGTCGCTCGTTGGCCTCGAGCTGCGCCCCCGGCGCCTGCGCGACGCCGCCCAGCTGTGGGCGTCCCTCAAGCAGGAACGCGGCGTGACGGGCCGGGACGCCATCTGGAAGCACCCGGATCTTCTCCCGACCGCGGAGGATCTCGACGATCCCAACGGCTTCAGCTCGCGGCGCTCCGCCGCAGAGGCTCAGGAGACCGAGGTCGACGCGGCACTCGAGAAGCTGCTCGCGGGCGGATTTGACCACCCGAGCGAGGCCGCTACCCCGGAAGGCGGCGAAGAGTCCGGGGCAGACGCCGAGGACGCCGCCTCCAGCGAGGCGAACGAGGCGGGGACCCCGGAGGCGAAACCATCAGAGGACGGACCTGAGGGCGCGACCGGCGACGGACGTCCCGGCGGAGACGACGGCGGGGACGGCGGGGAGCCGCACGCAGGCAAATGAGGCTCGAGCTGTCGGCTAGGCTCGCCCTGCTTGGGGGCTGCCGGGGGCGCCGGCGCCTTCGGACGGTTCGAGGGCCTTCGGACGGCCCAGAGCCTTCGGACCGCCCAGGGCTGGAGGTGGCCCGAGGCGTGTCTAGTCGACATCCTCCACGATCGTCCCGAACGGGATCCGGTCATCTACGAGCGCCTGCAGCGCGTGAGGCTCATTGTCGACGATCCTGACCCCGTACAGTCCGTCCGCTGCGGACTGCAGGAGCACTGGTCGGACGGTCTCGATGAAGTCGGCGCTGCGGCCCTCGAGATACTTCGCATACCCGGCTGGAAGCTGGCTCATGGGCCAGATTCTAGGCCGGAGGGCCCTCCGGCGTAAGGCCCCGCGAGGCAGCGAAGGAGACGCCCGCGAGGAACGCCTTTGCTTCCGCCATCCGCGGGTAGCGCTCGACGAGGGCCCAGAATCTGGGCGTGTGGCCCGCGACGAGAAGATGCGCGAGCTCGTGGACGAGCACGTAGTCAACAACCCACTGCGGCATCCCTTGAAGCTGGTGCGACAGGCGGATACTCCGCTCTCCCGGCGTGCACGAACCCCACCGAGTCGACTGGTTCGTGACCCACCGCACGGTCTCCGGCCGTGCGCGACCCTCCAAGAACCTCCCCGAGAGCTCCGCAGCCCGCACCATGAGTTCCTGGTCGCTGCGAGGGCCGCTCCGGCGAGACCTGTCCCGCTCGAGACGCTCGACCATCCGCTCAACCCAGAGTTTCTCCTCGACCTTTGTGAATCGTGCGGGGATCGCGACGATGGCGGTTCCGCCCTCCCAGAACGCGCTCACCGTCTTGCGGCGCCGGGCCGAACGGCGCACCTCGACGGGCGGGGAGCCGTTGGGCTGCGAGCTGTCAGGCGCCACGGAGCAGCTCCAGGACGGCGTCGCCATACCGTTCGAGTTTCGCCTTGCCGACGCCGGCGACTTTGGCGAGATCGCCCAGACTCTCGGGCTTCGCCTCGGCGATGGCCGTGAGCGTCGCATCGGTGAACACGACGAACGCTGGGACGTCCGCCTCCCGTGCCTGCTCAAGGCGCCACGCCCGCAATGATTCGAACGTGGCTTCGTCGTACGACGGCGGGCAGGCGGCGCAGCGACCGACCTTGCGTTCCGCACCCGATTCGAGCACGGCTCCGCACACTCGGCACACCGCCGGGCCCCGGTACTCCCGCCGCCGGCGAGCCGAAGCGCCTCCCGTCGCGGACGCCGTCGTACGCAGGCTGCCTGGCCGCAGCCCGTCAAGAAAGCGTGACGGGCGGCGGTGCGCTCTGCCCCCGGGGGTCCGTGAGAGTGACCACGAAAGGTGGAGGAACTCTCGGGCCCTCGTGATCCCGACGTAGAGCAAGCGGCGCTCCTCGTCGACGGTAGCCGGGGTGTCGGCGAAGGAAATCGGGACGAGCCCCTCACTCAGGCCAACGAGGAACACAGCGTCCCACTCGAGACCCTTGGCAGCGTGCAGGGAGGCGAGCGTGACCCCCTGCACGGCGGGGGCGTGCTGGGCGGCTGACCTCTCATGCAGCTCGATGACGAACTCCGGCAGGCCGAAGGATTCTCCCCGGCCGGCCGAGAGCTCGTCTGCGAGCGCGACGAGTGCCGAGAGCGACTCCCAGCGTTCCCTCGTGGCCCCGCTTCCAGACGGCGCTGTGTCGGCGTAGCCGAGCGAGGAGAGGACGTCTCGGACGGTTTGGCCGAGTGGAACGCCGGTCGGCTGGGTCCTCGCCGCCCCCCGGAGCTGGAGAAGGGCGTCACGGACCTCCCGCCGGTTGAAGAACCGCTCGCCACCGCGCAGCTGGTAGCCGATGCCAGCGGCCGTGAGTGCTTGCTCGAAGGCCTCCGACTGCCCGTTGGTGCGGAACAGCACGGCGATGTCCTTCGGCTCGGTGCCAGTCGCCACGAGCTGGCCGATTCGCTGGGCAACAGCGGCCGCCTCGGCCTCGTCATCGGAGCACTCGGCGAACTCGGGGGCCGGCCCTGCGGGCCTCTGGGCCAGGAGCTGGAGTGGCTCGGCCCACAGCCGATCTGCGGCCGGTCCACCGCTTCGGCGTGCTCCCAGGAGACGGTTCGCGAGATCGACTACTTGGGGAGTGGAGCGGTAGTCTCGCACGAGTTTCACCACGGTCGCGTCCGGAAAGCGTTGACCGAATTCGAGAAGGTGGGCCGATGTTGCCCCGGTGAAGGAATAGATGGTCTGGCTCGCGTCCCCGACGACGCAGAGTTCCTCGCGGCCTCCGAGCCACAGCTCGAGCAGACGCTGCTGGAGCGGCGAGACGTCCTGGTACTCGTCGACCACGAAGTGCCGGTACTGCTCGCGGACCTCGGCCGCGACCTTCGGATCCTCCTGCAGAATCCCGACCGTGATGAGGAGGACGTCTTCGAAATCGATCAGGTTCCTGTCGATCTTGACGTCCTCGTACGCCTGGAAGAGACGGGCCACGGTCGTGGGCTGGAGACCTCCCGGCTCGCCACGGCCAGCAGCTCCCTGGAGATAGGTGGAGGGAGTGAGCATCGAGACCTTGGCCCATTCGAGTTCGGAGGCAAGGTCGCGAATCGCCGCACGGTCAACGGTCAGCCGGAGCCGTCTGGCCGCCTCAGCAATGGCCTGCGCCTTGTGCTCAAGCAGGCCCGGGAGCTGGCCACCGACCGCCTGCGGCCAGAAGTACTGGAGCTGCCGGAGCGCGGCAGCGTGAAACGTCCGAGCCTGCACCCCGCCGACGCCGAGATCGCGCAGACGGCTCCGCATCTCGGCAGCAGCCCTGGACGTGAACGTCACGGCGAGCAGGCGTTGCGGCTGGTACACGCCGGCATGGACACCGTAGGCGATCCTGTGCGTGATGGCCCGCGTCTTGCCGGTGCCCGCTCCCGCGAGGACGCAGAGCGGGCCCTGGAGGGTGGTTGCGACCGTGCGCTGCTCGTCGTCGAGACCGCCCAAGAGCCGGTCCTCAAGCGACTGGACTTCCGTCGTCATGCTCGCGCCTGCTCGGGGGCACGATCCTCAATCGGGCCTCCGTACCAGTGCTCGATGAGGGCCCGTGAAATGGACGCGCGCGTCGGGAGAGTGACTTCGCCGCTCGCAACAGCATCTTGGAGCTCTTCCCGCTCGAACCAGCGCGCCCTGACTACCTCCTCGCCATCCGGCCTCGCCACCGTGTCCTCAGTACGCGCCGTGAAACCGAGCATGAGCGAAGCGGGGAATGGCCACGGCTGCGAGCCGAGGTACTGGCAGGCAGAGACCCGCACTCCGACTTCTTCGCCAATCTCGCGGATGACGGCCTGCTCGAGGGACTCCCCCGGTTCGACGAACCCCGCGAGCGTCGAGAACATTGTGGAGTGCATCCGCGCTCCACGGCCGAGCAGAACCCGGCCGTCGGGGCCGACGACAGTGACGATGATGGCTGGGTCGGTGCGCGGGAAGTGCTCGGAGCCGTCTTGGCTGCAGACCCGCACCCAGCCGCTCGAAACAATGTCGGTCGGTGCTCCGCAGCGTGGACACCGCGGGTGAGTCCTGTGCCAGTTGGCGATTGCGTTGGCCTCGAGCAGAAGACCGGCCTCGAAGGGATGCATAGCGGCGCCGACCTCCCGGAAGCCCAGCCATTGCGCATCCTGTGGGAGCATCCCCGCACCCGCAGTTGCCGGTTCGGACATAACGCCAGCAATCGGTTCGACGGGCTCTGGGAGGACGACGAGGACGATGTCGGAACCGGCTTGGAGCGCCGTCCCCCCATCCTCAGCCAACCGCGCGTCCTCGGGCACGCGCCCGAGATACACGACAAGTCCCTCGAGCCATTCCTGAGGTAGCTCAGCTGCGGGCAGGAGAAGCAGCCGCTCCCCCTCCATCGCCGCCCGGTGCTGAGCGAGCAACAAGGCGACTGTCCCCCGCTCTCGAACGACCGAAGCGAGGAAAGCCGAATTGGCCCGGTCTTCGCTCCGGCGGTCGAGGGCAGCGGGCACAACTGGCAGAAGCATCGGAGAGAGCGCTCCGGCGAGAGGGCCCTCCCCATTCACCCCGCCCCTGCCGTAGAGTCGGCGCGGCGTGGAATCCACGGAAGACGCGGAGCCCGGGTTGGTGTTCGAGCTCGAATTGAAGGAGGCAGAGCCGGAGGTCATAGTCCTACCGTACTGAGCCTCACCGACAGTCGCATGCCGAGGATGGCCGCATGTGGACGAACCCGTCGCGGGACACGCCGCAAGGGGCCGTGATCCGACCCCTTCCGCGGGCTACCGTAAACAGGGTGAGACGTACCCCCATGGAGCTGGCTGCCCTCGCGACCGCTGCTGTACCCGGCCTCGAGCCCGTGGCGGTCGGCGCGTCACCCGATGACGCAACGGACTTCGATTCGGCTCTCATCCAGGGCGCCGACCGCCGACGTTGGCGTGTCCGTTCCCCCCGGGGCACCGAAGCGAGCGCCCGCCTCGAGACCGAGATGCTCGTCCTGCGGGCCTTCGGTCCCGCCGTGCGGGCAGAACTGCCGTTCCAGATGCCAGCCGTGGCGGGAACAGTCCGGATGGGCGAACTCATGACGTGCGTCTACACCCACCTTGCGGGGACCGTACGCGAACTCGGCGAGCTGGCGGCCGGGGGCCCGCGGCTCGTGAAGGACATCGGCGCCGCACTCGCAGCTATCCACGCGCTCCCTGCAGCGCTCGTAGACCGGGCCGATCTCCCGGCCTACACGGCCAACGAGTTCCGGCAACGTCGGCTCAACGAGCTCGACCAAGCCGCCACCACAGGAAAGATCCCGCCCGTGCTCCTGAGACGCTGGGAGAACGCGCTCGAAGACGTGAGCATGTGGAGGTTCAATCCGTCGGTCGTCCACGGTGACCTCCACGAGGACAACCTCCTTGTCGACGACGGACGGGTCACAGCGGTGACGGGTTGGACCGACCTCCGCGTGGGCGATCCGGCTGACGATCTGGCTTGGCTCGTCGCCTCGAACGAGCCGGAATTCGTGGATGCGGTCGTCGGCGCCTACCACGAGGCGCGCAAGGAACCTGTAGACCCCCACCTTCTGCGCCGCGCCGCGCTCGCGGCAGAGTTTGCCCTCGCCCAGTACCTCGTGAAGGCCCTCGCGCTCCACGATGCTGTCGCCGCTGCCGACGGCGAGGACATGCTCCGACAGTTGGCGGCCGACATCGAGGAGCAGGAAGCCGAAGACCATGCGGCGTCGGAGGCCGCGGTGCCGACCGGTGCACCGAAGGCGACCTTCCCTGCAGCGGATCCCGAAGCCGTCACCTCAGCCGTACCGATCATCCAGGCCCCTTCCGACCGCCCTTCGGTCGAGCCTTCCGACCGGGAGACCGAGCCCGAGCCGCCGACCGATGCCATCCCTCTTGTGCACTCAGGGGACGACTCGGGCGACGACTCAGGCGAGCGGCCGGATGACATCGAGGCAGCCGACGCCGAGCGGGAGATCAGGTCAGAGCGGACGCGATGAGCCGCTCGAGTTCCTCCTGGCTCGCGAGCTTCTCGGGCCTCACGACCCGGCCGTCCGCGAGGTAGAAGAACGCAGCGGTGACGCGCTCGAGGGGAACGCCCTGGAGTCGGGACCAGGCGAGACGGTAGATCGCTAGCTGCACGGCGCGGGCATCGGCTTCCTTCCCGCTCGGGGCCCGGCCGGTCTTCCAGTCGACCAAATCCCAGGTGCCGTCGGCGTCACGGAAGACCGCATCGACCCGTCCGCGGACGACGACGGGCCCCACCCGCGTCTCTATGGGCACCTCGACGAACGCGGGGCTTCGATGGACCCACTCAGAGCGGCGGAAGACGTCCACGAACGACTGCAGGTCGTATGCCTCGTCGACAAACTCGTCGGCGTGGTCGAGCCCCTCCAAGTCGAGCATGGCGCTCTGCGCGAAGTACTCCTCAATCCAAGCGTGGAAGGCCGTCCCGCGGCGCGCCGCCATGCCCGGACGCCGTGGCACGGGTCGGCGAAGCTGCCGCACGACCGCATCCGGGTCTTCGCCCAGCGCCACGAGCGAGGACGCCGAAAGATGCTCCGGAAGCCGGACGCCGTCGTCGTCGACTTCCCTCTCCCTCTCGGCGAGGAGGAGGTCTGCTTCCCGGAGCCATCGGGCCACGCGCGGTGTCCGCGTAAAGGCGGCAGCACCGCCGTCGTCATCGTCAGCTTGAGGGGCGTTGTGAAGCGCGGCAAGCACGGCCGCCGCTGCCTGCTCGAGGGGTGCCCGCCGCCCAGGGGCCAGGCTGCGCCGCATCCCTGTTGCGGCGTCGAGCGGGCCTTCGAGGGGATCGTACGGCCACACCGCCACCTCGGGCTCAGCATGAAGCGGATTCTCATCGGGTAGGTCGCCGTCCTCCGCCCAGGCGAGGACGTTGAACCCATGGTCTTCGGCGGCGTCGCGCAGTTCGCTCAGGAAGACGGACGGACCAGCGGGCTTCGTCCGGCTCGCCGACCACGCCGAGCCCGTGACGACGAGAAGCTCCTTCGCGCGGGTGAAGGCGACGTACGCGAGTCTTCGCTCCTCACGCTCCGCGTGCTGGCATGCGTCCTCAGCGAACGCCTTCTCTGCGTCGAGGCAGCCTTTCAGATCCGGATGGTCTGAGTCCCATTGGGGAAGCTCGTACCGGTCACCTCGTAACGGCCAAGGGAGGGCTTCCGCGCCGCTAGTCCAGCGATCATTCCCGCCACTAGGGAAGGCACCGTGGTTGAGGCCCGCCACGACGACTGCGTCCCACTCGAGACCCTTCGACGCGTGCACGGTAAGAAGCTGGATTGCACCGGGAACGGGCTCGCTCGGGGCCATATCGAGCCCGGACTCTTCCTGTGCGGCGGCATCGAGCCATGCGAGGAAGGCGAGCAGTTCCGAGGAGGCCGACTGAGCGAGGAACGCGGCCGCGGCCTCCTGGAAGGCATCAAGATTGCGCCGCGCCTGATGGAGGGAAACTCCGGGCCGCGCAGCGAGTTCGATATCGAGCAGGAGGGACCGCTCAACCTGGGCGATCAGGGTTCCCAGATCGTCGGAGCTCAGAGTCCGAAGGGTCCCGAGTTCGTCCCGGAGACGTGCAAGGCGACCGCGTCCCACTGTGCTGAGGGAGCGACCCGCTCCCGAAACCCAGTCCTCACGGGGCAGACGATCGATGGCCTCCACGAGGCTGGCAGCATCCGCGAGGTCCCCCTCGACAAGCGCTTCCTCGACGGTGCCGGGTGCGTCGAGTTCCTCGTCTGGGACTCGTGCCGCGCGCGCACGTCGTGCAGCGAGATGCCGGGACCAGTCGGCAAGGGCCATGAGATCCGCCGGGCCGATCCTCCAGCGGGCACCGGCTAGGAGCCGCATCAGAGAGTCCGACCGGCCAGGATCGGCGATGACGCGCAGCGTGCTGACCACATCGATCACCTCCGGGGTGTCGAGCAGGCCACCCAGTCCGACCACCTCATAGGGCAGCCCCCGGCGCTCCAACTCACGCTGTATGGGGGCGAACTGCGCTCTCTTCCTGCACAGAACCGCCATCGTGGGCTGGCTCCGGCCCCTCCCAGATTGGCCATCAGCCTCGGTCGGCCGCCCGAACCTCGCAAGCTGATCGGCCACAGCTGCCGCCTCCTCGAGTTCGTCGCGGAATCGCGCTACCACGACGCGTCCCGGCGTTGCGACGGGGCTCGGGTCGAGACTGCGCACCTCAGCGCGGGCGGCCTTCGGCGCGTACGGAACGGCGCTGCGAAGTGGCTCCGCGGCGATGTTCGCCGTGGCGAGCACCGAGACGCTGTTGCGCCATGCCGTCGTCAGGTGACTGACCGCTGCTCGCTTCCGCTGCCCGTCGGGCAAGACTTCCGGGAAGGTCTCGGGAAAGGCCGAGAGCTGGCCCGCTGATGCACCACGGAATCCGTAGATCGACTGGTTCGGATCGCCGACTGCCATGACGGCGTGCCCATTGCCGAAGAGCTTGGAGAAAAGCACGGTCTGGGCGTGGGAAGTGTCTTGGAACTCGTCGAGGAGCACTGTCCGGAAACGGTCCCTCAGAAGTCCCCCGGCCTCCGGGACATCGCGCGCGATCCGTGCCGCGAGGGCCACCAGGTCGCCGTAGTCGAGCGCCCCTCGGCGTCGCTTCGCCTCGGCGAATCGTACGACGAGCTCAGCCACAGCCGCTCGTGACCGCAGAGTCGAAACCAGCTTCGCGGCCGCGGCGCCCGGCCCGCGCCCTCCTGTGGAAGCGAGCGGGAGGGCCGCAAGCCGGGAAGCTTCCTTGGCGAGCCACACCTCCACGTCCTCGGGCTCTTGGAGGTGCTCGGCGCATTCGGCCGCGAGCTTCATGACGGCCCCGACGAGAGTGCTCTTGGCGGGGAAGCCGTCCCAGATCTCGCCGTCGTATGCCTCGACGACCGCCGAGGCAAGCTGCCAGGACTGGGCAGCCCCCAGCAGGACAGCATCGCGTTCGATCCCGATCCGCAGGCCATGGTCCTGCACAACGGTGTTGGCAAACGAATGGTAGGTCGAGACAGTCGGTTCCATCGCCTCGGCCTCGAGTGCCTCGGGCGCGAGCTCGAGGCCGTGCTGACGTGCGGCGCGAGCCAGCTTGGCGAGGTGCGCGCGAACCCTCGCGGACAGTTCGCCTGCGGCCTTGCGCGTGAACGTCACGCCGAGGATCTCGTCAGGCCGGAGAAGTCCGTTGGCGACGAGCCACACGACCCGGTCCGCCATCGTCGCGGTCTTGCCGGAGCCGGCTCCAGCCACCACAAGCCGAGGGGTCAGTGGCGACGAGATGATCTGTGCCTGCTGCTCGGTCGGCCGATGCTGGCCCAGCAAGTCTGCAAGCTCTTCCGGCGAGAACCGCGGAACGGCGCTCGCTGAATCCGCGGCGGGCTCGGCGCCGTCCGCGAGGAAGTCATCGACACCGATCGTCATTCCGTCACCTGCCTTCCCCGCGAGCACAGTGGGCAGATTTCTGGGAGCCTACATCCGTGGCCCCGTCCGGCCCCTGGCTCGTGGCGTGTTTCAAACGTTGCTCCGGACATTGACTCTGCCGCCCGCTCTATCAGCTCGACGGCCCATCCCGGCTCCTCGATCGGAGGCTGCTGTTGAATCGAGACGTTCTGGGCAGTGTCTCCCAGTTGCACGAGCTCTGCCCCGCCCGTCCCGCTCTCACTCCCCTCGCTGAAGGCGCCGGCCGCGATCGCGACCTGATAGGTCGCGAGCTGGGCGTGCCGCGGAACGTCCGCCGCCCGCGGCTTGCTGCGACCTGTCTTGAGGTCGACGACGACGAGCCTGCCTTCCTCGTCCCGTTCGAGTCTGTCGACTTGGCCCCGAATCACGGTGCGCTCTGCAACAAGCGAGCTGCTGAGCCGCGCGAGCGGCGCCTCGAAGTCGGCCTCGACGTCGACGAGACCACGCTGGCTCGACCTCACGTATTGTGCGAGCTTCTTGAGCATCGCTGTCGCCCGCGAGTGTTCTCGGCGTCCTTCCCACATGTTGGGCTGGCCGAGGGTGGGCCAGCGGCGTTCAAGGTCGGCCACATAGTCCTCCGCAGTTCCGGTCGGCCGCTCTTGGGCAATCGAGTGCACGAGAGTACCCAGACTCCGCGCGAAATCGGTTGCGGCCTCCCCACCGGCGGCGGAAACGAACCAGTCGAGCGGGTTCTTCGTCGCAATCTCTACCTTGGATGGCGAGACGCGGATGGGTTGATCCTGGGGAACGACCGGCTCGCTGCTCGTGAGCGGCGCCAGCCCGTACCAATCCTCTGGGTGGGCACCTGTGACGCCCGCACGAGCGAGTCGGGCCAGGAGTTCAGCGGCTTGCCCAGCATCGCGGCTGCCGGCTTCCGCCGTCTGCCGGAGCTCGGCCACGAGCGGGCGCAGGCCGAGCGTACGGGGAACGTCAGTGTACGGCCGCAGGGAGACTCGGTCCGAAAGGGGGTCGATGAGGTCGAGAAACGGCGAGGGGATCTCGTCCTCTGACCGCACTCCGGTGCAGACGAGCCGTTCGGAGGCCCTCGAGACCGCGGCTGAGAACATCCGCAGCTCGTCGTAACGGATGTCGAGCAGGCGGGTCCTCGGAGTCACGAGCATCGCATCCAGCGGCCCGAGCTCGAGGCAATCGGTAAAGGTGGCACTTCCCAGCAGCTCCCCCCGCAGACGGTTGTTGGGCCACACACCGTCCTGCAGACCCGCGACGACTACGAAGCGCCACTCTCGACCAGCAGCACTCGCCGGGGTGAGGACCTCGACGGCGTCATCCGCCTGCGCTCTCGGCGCAAGAGTGTCCATGGGGATCTCCTGCTCGACGAGATAGTCGAGGAACTGTGCCGGCGAAGCGCCGGGAAGGCGGTCGACGTACCGCTCTGCCGTGTGGAAGAGCGCCATGAGGGCGTCCAGATCCCGATCTGCTCGGAGACCGACGGGGCCACCCCCGAGGGCAACGGTGTACCAGCGCTGCGAGAGCCCTGCCGCGTCCCACAATGCCCAGAGCACCGTCTCGGCTGTCGCGCCTGCCTCAGACGCTGCCGCTCGTCCCCGCTCGAGCATCCGGGCGATGCGCCGCGCGGCCTGCCCCTCTACTCCGAGCTCGGCAAGGGATCCCGGCGCCTCGAGCGCCTCGACCAGGAGCGCGTCGCTCGCGCGACCGCCGCCGGACGAAAGCTCAAGCTGGCGCAACGATTGGCGCAGGCGGCGCAGCTCGAGGGCCGACGCCCCGCCGATCCGGGATCCGAGGAGCTCGACGGCTGTTTCGGCCGTGAGCTCGGTCGGATCGAGGATTACGCGGTAGGCGGTCAGCAGCGGGCGGACTGCCGCTTCGTCCCGCACCGCCGTTTCGGCCACAGGCACCTTCACCGGAATGCCCTGCGTGGCCAGGAAGCGCTGGACTTGAGCCAGCTTTACGCCGGAGCGCACCATGACCGCCATCTCCCCATAGCCCACACCGCCGAGCAGCCGGGCTTCCTGAATCCTGTGGGCGAGGTAGCGAAGCTCGTGGAGCGCTGAGGGCATGACGTGCGCCTCGACCCCGCTGGCTGGTTCGATGAGTGCTGCATGGTCGAGGCGACGCGCTGCTTGTCCTCCAGGAACCGCGGAGATTCGGCCTGCAACGTTCTGCCATGCCGCTGCGACGGTGGGAGTGAGCCGATGCGAGGTACTGAGAGCTACCTCCACGACGCTGCCCAGGAGGTCGCGCAGCTTCGGTACGAGGTCGGGTCGGGCTCCGCGAAAACCTTGGACGACGACGTCGGGGGCGGCCGCCGCGATGACGTCACGCCCACTGCCGAGCACCGCAAGGAGCTCGAGCACCGCGGGATTCGACTCTTGGACATCATCGACGACGAGCAGGGAAAGCCGTTTGCGCTCGGCGTCGAGCAGATCCGGGTCATCAAGCAGGATCTGCCGCGCCGATGTGATGATGCCCGCGGGATCGAAGGCCTCCGGCATACGGAGTTCCAGTACATCCCGGTACTCGCGGTAGAGCTCCGCTGCAGCCTCCCACTCGGGACGCTCGACGCGACGCCCGAGTTCGGCGAGCTCGCGCGCCGTCGTACCGTACTCGGTGACCCTGTCGAACAGCTCGCGGACCTCGTGCCGAAAGCCCCGAGTGGCAAGTGCGCCCTGCACCGACCTCGGCCACCGGGGTCCGCTGCCCATGGACCTGTGGCCT
Organism: Sinomonas terrae; assembly: GCF_022539255.1. Taxonomy (NCBI): domain Bacteria; kingdom Bacillati; phylum Actinomycetota; class Actinomycetes; order Micrococcales; family Micrococcaceae; genus Sinomonas; species Sinomonas terrae. The sequence continues at coordinate 1,318,360 of NZ_JAKZBV010000001.1, read as the reverse complement.
TCGAGCAGCTCCTTGACGATCAGGTCCTGCTCGGCGCCGGATAGCAGCCTGGGCGTCCTGGGCAGCCAGTCGAGACGACCCTCAGCACGGGCCCGCCGAATGAGGTCGAAGGCGTAGGACTGCCAGGTGCGGGCAGGGGGCGAACTGAGGCTTCGGTTGAGTCGAGCCGTAAAGCTGTCACGCAAACGGGCGGAGGCAGCACGCGACGGCGCGAGAAGCAGAACCTGACCGGGATCGACCCCGTCCCTCTCGACCCGCAGGGCGGCTGCCTCGACGAGGACCCGGCTCTTCCCGGTCCCCGGAGCTCCCCAGACGAGCAAAGGCCCCGACCCCTGGCGCACGTCCAGTACAGCCTGCTGATCGTGCGAAGGCGACCACGCGCGAGACTCGGCCGGGCTCAGAGGCGGGAGAAGTCGCAACGTCATGGAAGGAGTCCATCATCCGGGTCCGACATTCCTGGCGCTTTCCCGTGGACACGCTCCCACAGCACTTCGGCGACTGAATCCACCAAGTCAAGCTCGCCGTCGTCCGGCGCCCACCGCGCCTGCTGCATATCGACGCGCCAGCTCCCGCGCCCTGACGTGCCTCGAAGCGGTGTGGACTCCTCGATGTAATGGGCGAGCGCTTCGACCTCGTGGCCTTCTGGCGGCCCTCCGTTTGCCTTGATGACACGCCACCACGCGACCTGAGCGCCGAAGTGGGACAGGACGCTCCCCACTTGGCGCGGACCACCCGCGCCCAAGAGCTCCGCAACGTCGCCATAGGCGAGCACGGCGCCCGGTGGAACGAGTTCGACGACGGCAAGCACCGCCTCCACAAACTCGTCCCGCATACTCCCCAGCCTAGGTGCTCGGCGTGCCTCAACCGGGAATGTCGGGCCCTCCCGTTACCGTGTGGGGCATGACCTGGAAGAGCAGATCACGTGCCGCTTTCGACCTCGAGACAACGGGGCGCAACGCCCGCGCGGCGCGCATCGTCACGGCCAGCATCGTCGTGCTCCGACCGGATGGGGCCGTCGAGTCGGCGCACGAGTGGCTCGCCGACCCGGGCGTCGAGATCCCGGCCGAGGCTGCCCAGGTGCACGGTGTGACGACTGAACGAGCTCGAGCTGAAGGCCGCCCGGCGGCCGAGGTCGTGCCGGAGATCTCCGGGGTGCTCCAGAAGCTGTTCGACGACGAGGTGCCCGTCGTCGCATTCAACGCGGTCTACGACTTCACAGTCATGGCCGCCGAGTGCGCACGCCACGGCTTGCCGCAGCTCACGCGCTTTCCTGTCCTCGATCCGTACGTCATCAACAAGCAGGTCGAACGTTATCGGAAGGGCAAGCGTACGCTCGGAGCGCTCTGCGAACAGTACGGAGTCGTGCTCGATGACGCCCACACCTCGGCCGCAGACGCCCTCGCCGCAGTCCAACTGCTGGACGCGATGGCCCTCAGGTTTCCCGAACTCGACAAGCCGGCAGCCGCTCTGCACCTCAGCCAAGTGGACTGGTCCCTCGCCCAAGCAGCAGATTTCCAGGCCTACCTTCGGCGGACCAAGCCCGCCGCCGTCGTCGAAGGCGACTGGCCCGTCCTAGCCCCGATAGATGCAACGCGAGGCGGCTTCTAGCCTCCGGTCGCGCCCGAGGAACTGACAGACGGAACGGGCTTTGTCCGGCATCTGAGACAGATCTCACAAGCCTATTTCAGGCCCATACGGAGCAACGCAGCCTGCATCTGTTCAGGAGGTGGGGGAAAGCCCCGGACCAGTCAATCCTCCTCATCGGGATTTTTCGAAGATCCTTCGCTCAAAGTGCGAATGTTGCGGAACAAGTTCCGAAAAAGAATGTTTCACAGCCTCTGCACATAATGGTATGCAGCTCTGACACGCCCGTGACCCTGCTATAGACGGCGTCCCGCGCGTCCTGCATTCCCCCAACGAAAGCGAAGGCCCATGAAGTTCAAGGCCCCCAAGTGGCTCGCGGCCGCCCCGATGGCGGCAGTTCTCGCCCTGACGCTCGCCGCGTGCGGCGGCGGGACGAGCGCGTCCAGCTCACCCACCGATGCCCTCAAGGGTTCGGACCAGCAGTCCACCGACAAGTACACCACTGCCTCGGTGACGCCGCTCGACAAGATCGACACGTCGAAGCTCGGCCTCATCACCCCCGGCGTGATCAAGGTCGGCACCCTCTCGGACGCGCCGCCGAACATCTTCATCGACAACAAGGGCAACTTCACGGGCTACGACAACGAGCTCCTCAAGGCCATGGCCGCAAAGCTCGGGCTCAAGGTCGAATTCGCCTCGACGAAGTTCCAGAGCCTGCTCGCCCAGGTCGCGAACAAGCAGTTCGACATGGGCTCGTCCTCGATCTCCACCACGGACGCCCGCCGCCAGACCGTCGGCTTCACGAATGGCTATGACTTCGGGTACATGGCGATCGTCACCAAGCAGGGCGCTTCGGTGAAGTCCTTCGACGACCTCAAGCAGGGCGTGCGCATCGGCGTGGTCCAGGGGACGGTCCAGGACGACTTCGTGACCAACACCCTCAAGCTCGACCCGGTCCGCTTCCCGGACTACAACACGGTCTACGCCAACGTGAAGAGCGGCCAGATCGATGCCTGGGTGGCTCCGTCCCAGCAGGCTGAGGGTGCGGTCAAGCCAGGTGACGGCACGACTATCGCCCAGAAGAAGGTCAACACCCAGAACTTCACGGCCTACGCGGTCGCGAAGGACAACACGGCCCTCACGAATGCGCTGAACTCCGCGCTCGACGCCGTGATCGCCGACGGCACCTGGTCCAAGCTCACGGCCCAGTGGTACCCGGACCGCCCGACCATCAAGGAGCAGACTCCTGACGGCTGGAAGCCGGGCAGCAAGGCCGTCCAGGTTCCGGCAACCAAGTAGAGGACGGGCGCCATATGGATCTGAGCAAGCTCGGCGAGACCTTCTTCGACTGGAAGGTCATCGGTGATGTCCTCCCGACGATGTTCACAGTCGGCCTCCTGAACACGCTCGTGCTCGCGGTCGTATCCGCGGTCATCGGCTGCTTCATCGGCATGGTGCTCGCGCTCATGGGCATCTCGCGCAATCCTGCGGCGCGGTGGGCCGCCCGGGTGTACACGGACGTGTTCCGTGGACTCCCGGCGGTCCTCACCATCCTCGCGATCGGACTGGGCTTCGGCCCGATCTTCCGGCAGCTCACGGGGATCACGAGTCCCTACCCCATGGGCATCGCCGCGTTGTCCCTGATGTCCTCCGCCTACATTGGGGAGATTTTCCGTTCGGGCATCCAGAGTGTCGACAAGGGACAGCTCGAGGCCTCGCGGGCCCTCGGGTTCGGCTATGGCCCTTCCATGCGCATGATCGTCGTTCCGCAGGGCGTCCGCCGCGTGCTTCCCGCCCTCGTGAACCAGCTCATCGCGCTCATCAAGGACTCGTCGCTCGTCTTCACCCTCGGGCTGACATCCGGCGAACGCGAGCTCTTCCAGATCGGCCAGGACACGGCCGCCAACACGGGCAACCTGTCCCCGTACGTGGCCGCTGCGCTCTTCTATCTCGCGATGACCATCCCATTGACGCACTTCGTGAACTGGTTCGATCGCCGGCTTCGGACGGGAAAGCCCCAGAAGGCTGAGCCCGACGAGCTTGCGGCGCCGATAGGCAAGGGGGCAGCACATGTCTGAGTCGCATTTCGCATCCGGCTCCCTCGAGGCGAAGGGAATCCACCTCTCGTTCGGGTCGAACCACGTCCTGCGAGGCATCGATCTGCGGGTCGAGAAGGGCCGTACCGCCTCGGTGATCGGTCCGTCCGGCTCGGGGAAGTCAACGCTCCTCCGCGTCATGAACCGGCTCATCGAGCCGGACGAAGGGGACATCCTCCTCGACGGCAATTCTGTGCTCAAGGACAACCCGGACCAGCTGCGCCGGCGGATCGGAATGGTCTTCCAGCAGTTCAACCTGTTCCCGCACAAGACGGTGGCTGAGAACGTCTCGTTCGCACTTCGGAAGCTGCGCAAGCTGCCGAAGGACCAGGCGAGGGCCGAGGCTCTCGCGCAGCTCGACCTCGTGGGCCTCAAGCACAAGGCCGACGCGCGCCCAGGCAACCTTTCAGGTGGCCAGCAGCAGCGTGTGGCGATTGCGCGCGCGCTCGCCATGAAGCCCGAGGTCATGTTCTTCGACGAGGCCACCTCCGCGCTCGACCCGGAGCTCGTGAAGGGTGTCCTCGCGCTCATGGCCGATCTCGCAAAGGGCGGCATGACCATGGTGGTCGTGACCCACGAGATGGGCTTCTCCCGGAACGTCTCCGACACTGTCACCTTCATGGACGGCGGCGTCGTCGTCGAGACGGGCGCGCCGGAACAGATCTTCGGCTCGCCCCGCACGGAGAGGCTCCAGCGCTTCCTGAGCGACGTTCTCTGACCTCATGGCAACGCCTGTTGGGGCGGCGACGGGTCAGCGCGCCCCTTGGCGGCTTCCTCTCAAAGGACGACGGCGGCACTCACCACTAGTGTCGCCGTCGTGTGCCTTCAGGACGTCGCCTCGGGCGGCCTAAAGCGGAAGTCCCCCTGCGCCCTTCAGGTCTCGCATGACGATGGTGGACGTGAGCTTTGCAAGGCCCGGGAGGGCCGCGAGCCGCTCGTCATAGAGCCTCTGGTACCCGGGCAGGTCCTCGGCAACGCACTTGAGGAGGTAGTCGGGGTCGCCGAACAGCCGGTATGCCTCGACCACCTGCGGCTCTGAGACGACAGCCTCCTCAAACGCCTGGATGGCCTCGCGGGAGGTCTCTCGAAGCGTCGCGAACACCATGGTGCCGAAGCCGAGGCCCACTTTCGCAGGGTCGACCTCGGCGTGGTATCCACGGATGACGCCGCTCGACTCAAGGTCCTTGAGCCGCCGGTGGCACGGCGCCAGTGTCAACCCGACTTCGGAAGCAAGGGCAGTAGCGGTCATCCGTCCGTCATCCTGAAGCACGCGCAAGATATTTCGATCAATCCGGTCAATCATGAGAAGAATCTACCTCTTGGCTCGTCGAGTCCAGCGAGAAGAGGTGAGCACCTCTCAACCCAAAGTCCCTAGTCTTGCGATATGAATTTCGCCCCGTTCCTCGGCTTCGCCGCAGTGTCCCTCACGCTTGCGCTCACGCCTGGCGCGGACTGGGCTTACACCATCGCGGCGGGGATCCGCGGAGGGTCACCTGCCCCCTCCGTGGCAGGCCTGTGCACTGGGTATCTGGGCCTCACGGCGATCGTCGCGACAGGTCTCGGGGTACTGCTCGCGGCCCGGCCCTCGCTCGTCGCGTGGCTCTCGATTGCCGGCGCGCTGTACCTCCTGTGGCTCGGGATGACGACGGCGCGCGGCTGGCGAGGGGCCGGCTACCACGCCGACGGCGCAGCCCTGCCGGGGCGGAGCGGGGCTTTTGGCGACTTCCTCCGGGGCGCAGGCACAAGCGGGATCAATCCCAAGGCCCTTCTGCTCTACATGGCGGTCATGCCGCAGTTCGTCCAGACAGGTTCCCCCCTGCCGGTGCCGGTCCAGACCGCCATGCTCGGGCTCATCCACGTGGTGATCACCGTCGTCGTCTATGCGCTGGTGGCCGTTGCCGCGCGACGACTGCTCCGCGCCGCACCTCGCCGCGCCCAACTCGTGACGCTGGCGAGCGGGGTCATCATGCTCGGAATCGGCATTGCGCTGCTTGTCGAACAGGTGCCCGTTCTCACACGAGGGGTGTGACAGCGGGCCACTCGTCGAGCGAGATCTGGCCACTCGTCGAGCGAGATCTGGCCACTCGTCGAGCGAGCTCTGGCCACTCGTCGGAGGGCGACGAGTGGGCAGATCTTCTTCAGGGAGTGGTCAGTTGGCCGTGAGCGAGGGGTCCGACTGCGCCGGTGATTCGCCGCCACCGGCGGCGCTCCCTGAGGCGCTCCCTGACTCCGTAACCGGGGTCGCGGCCGCAGCTGCCTTCGCGGCTGCCGGAAGAGCGTCGAAGATCCGCTGCATTGCGGCGTCGTCGTGCGCAGCGGAAAGGAACCACGCTTCGAAGACGCTCGGCGGCAGGTACACACCGGACTCGAGCATCGAGTGGAAGAACGGCCCGTAGCGGAACACCTCCTGGGCTTGGGCGTCTGCGTAGTTGTGGACGCCTCGTTCCGAGGTCCCGAACGCGACCGAGAACAGGTTCCCCGCGCGCTGGATGGAATGGTCCACGCCCTCGGCGAAGAGTGCGTCCGAGAGGGCCGAGGAGAGTTCGGCCGAGCGGGCGTCGATGTGCGCGTAGACATCGTCGGTCGCGAGGGAGAGCGTCGCGACACCAGCGGCCATGGCCACAGGGTTACCAGAGAGCGTACCGGCCTGGTACACCGGGCCGAGGGGCGCGAGGTAGTCCATCACCTCCGCGCGTCCGCCAAGTGCAGCAACCGGCATGCCGCCGCCGATCACCTTGCCGAAAGTGAACAGATCCGGCGCCCAGCCCTCCGCCTGCCCGGTGATTCCCCAGTAGCCGGCCGGGCCGACGCGGAAGCCCGTGAGCACCTCGTCCACGATGAACAAAGCGCCGTGCTCTTGGGTGATCCGGCGAAGCCCGGCGTTGAAGCCCTCCCCCGGTGCCACCACGCCCATGTTCGCGGGGGCGGACTCGGTGATGACGGCGGCGATCCGCGGACCGTGCTCGGCGAAGGCGGCCTCGACGGCGGCGAGGTCGTTGTACGGGAGCACGAGGGTCTCCGCAGCGGTCGCGGCCGTGACCCCAGCCGAGCCCGGAAGGGCTAGCGTGGCGACGCCGGAGCCCGCCGAGGCGAGGAGGCCGTCGACGTGTCCGTGATAGCAGCCAGCGAACTTCACGACGAGGTCCCGACCCGTGAAGCCTCTCGAGAGCCGGATTGCCGTCATCGTCGCCTCGGTGCCGGTCGAGACCATGCGAAGCCTCTCGACCGCGGGCACTCGGCCGATGACGAGTTCGGCTAGCGCAGCCTCGTCCGGCGTCGACGCACCGAAGGAAAGACCGCGATCGACGGCGGCATGCACCGCAGCGAGAACCTCCGGCACCGCGTGGCCCAGCAGCGCGGGCCCCCACGAGCATACGAGGTCCGCGTACTCCCGCCCGTCGGCGTCGGTCACGTAGGCGCCCTTGGCGGACACGATGAAGCGCGGTGTTCCGCCCACGGAACCGAAGGCGCGGACAGGCGAGTTCACCCCTCCGGGCATGAGCGAGCGGGCGCGGCTGTAAAGGTCCTCGGAGGTGGTCATGGGCTCCATTCTTCCATCCGACCCGTCAGGCTGCCGCGCCCCGCCCTTCTCGCCCGGTTGTGATTTCCCAATCGGTCCGAAACCGCGCGCGGCGGCGACGACACGGCCCAGACTTGCGAAGAAAGGGGCTGGAGCGCGAACTGGGACGAGCCCTACGCGAGCATGTCGGCAACGAGCGGCGCGACCTTCGTTCCGAGGAGCTCGATGCTCTTCATCATCGCGCCGTGGGGCAGGGTTCCGTTCGAGTACTTCAGGTCGAAGCGCTCGGTCCCCAGAACACGGTGCGTCTCGGCGATCTTCCGTGCGACCGTCTCCGGCGAACCCACGTAGAGCGCGCCCGACCGCGACGCCTGAGCGTTGAATTCAGTGCGGCTACCCGGGCCCCAGCCACGTTCCACACCGAGCTGGTTGCGCATCGCGAGCCAGTGCGGGAACAGCTCCTCTCGGGCCTGTTCATCCGTGTCCGCGACGTGCCCAGGCGAATGGGTCGCGAGCTGAGTGTACGGCTTGCCGAACTTCTCGAGGGAGCGCTTGTAGAGGTCGACGAAAGGGGCGAATCGCGCGGGCTCGCCGCCGATGATCGCGAAACTCACGGGGTAGCCGTAGTGCGCCGCCCGCACGACCGACTGGGGAGTTCCCCCGACGCCGATCCACGTGTCGAGGAGTCCGTCCTCGAGGTGAGGATAGGCGGTGAGCCCGCGGATGGGTCGGCGCGTGCGGCCCTCCCAGTTGATGGGCTTCTGTGACCGCACACGGTCGAAGAGTTCGAGCTTCTCCTCGAAGAGCACCTCGTAGTCCTCGAGGTCGAACCCGAAGAGCGGGAAGGACTCGATGAACGAGCCGCGTCCAAGGATGACTTCGGCGCGGCCGCGGGAGATCGCGTCGAGCGTCGAGAAGCGTTGGAACACCCGCACCGGGTCGTCGGAGGAGAGCACCGTGACGGCCGAGGCGAGCCGGATGTTCTGCGTCTGGGCTGCGACCGCGGCCAAGAGGACCTCGGGCGCCGCGACGGCGAAGTCCTTTCGGTGGTGCTCACCGACGCCGAAGGCGTGGAGCCCGACTTGGTCGGCGAGCTTCCCCTCCTCGACGACGTCGCGGATCACCTGGGCGTGCGGCTTGGGCTCACCGTCCGGGCCGAGCCCTACGTCACCGAAGGTGTTGACGCCGAGAAGGACGGGGACCTCTTCGCTTGCTCCATGCATACGCATTGAAACCGCCTCCCCGCCTCCGGCATTCCCGAAGCTAGCCCTCGCGAAGCCACCGGGCGATCTCGGGGGCCCAATACGTGAGCACCATGTTGGCCCCCGCGCGGCGGATCCCCAGCACCGACTCGAGGATCGCGGCCTTCCGGTCGATCCACCCGTTCGCGGCAGCCGCCTCGATCATCGCGTACTCGCCCGAAATCTGGTATGCCGCCACGGGGACCGGGCTCATGTCCGCGACGTCCCGAAGGATGTCGAGGTAGCTCATGGCCGGCTTGACCATGATCATGTCCGCGCCCTCCTCGAGATCCAGTTCCACCTCGAGGATCGCCTCGCGGCGATTCGCTGAGTCCATCTGGTACGTGCGGCGATCGCCCTTCAGCTGAGAGTCGACAGCCTCGCGGAAGGGTCCGTAGAAAGCCGAGGCGTACTTCGCCGCGTAGGCGACGATCGAGACGTCCTGATGCCCCGCGGCGTCGAGCGCCTGGCGGATGACGGCGACCTGCCCATCCATCATGCCGCTCGGCCCGAGCACGTGAGCACCGGCTTCGGCTTGGGCCACGGCCATCTGGGCGTAGATCTCGAGGGTCGCGTCGTTGTCGACACGTCCCTGGTCGTCGAGCACTCCGCAGTGCCCGTGATCGGTGAACTCGTCGAGGCACACGTCGCTCATGACCACAAGATCGTCGCCGACCTCCGCACGCACGCTGCGGATGGCGGCGTTCAGCACTCCCTCCGGATCGAGGGACGCCGAGCCAGAGGGATCCCGGACTTCGGGCACACCGAACAGCATGATGCCACCCAGGCCGAGTTCGGCGGCCTCGACGGCAGCGCGCTTGAGCGTATCGGTCGAGTGCTGGACGACGCCGGGCATGGACTGCAGCGGTGCCGGTTCGGTGATCCCCTCGCGGATGAACGCGGGAAGGATGAGCTCAGCAGGGTGGACCCGGGTTTCGGCGACAAGCCGGCGCAGTGCGGGGGTCTGGCGCAGTCGGCGGGGGCGGTGATGGGGGAAACTCATGAATTGTCCTTCCGGGGCTGCTGGGAGAGTGCGTGGATGATCGCGTCCACGATCCCTGCGGGGGTGGGCTTCGGGGCGGTGGCGGCGACCACGAGGCCAAGCGAGCGCAGCTCCTCTGCCGTCGGCTGCCCGATGGCGATGAGACGCGTTTCCTCGAGGGGTCGCAGCACCTCTTCGATGCGCCGCGCGGCACTGGGCGACGCGGCCACAACGGCGTCGATGGTGCCCTCAGCGAGCTGGGCGCACGCTTCGGCGGGCGTGAGGACGACGGCGTTGGCCGGCTCGGTGCCCACGGCGAGCTCGGCGGTGAGGCGGCGCTGCGGGTCTGCGGGATAGTCGACGGTGCAGTAGGCCGTCACGGTGTCGACGGCCCAGCCTCGCGCCGCGAGGCCATCCGCCAGCGTGGAGGCGGCGAGGTCGCTCTGCGGGAGCAGCACCCGGACCGCGCTTACGCCATCTGATCCGGCCGCGCCGCCATCGTCGGCATAGGCCCATTCCTCGAGGAGTCCTTCGGCGGACTGCCTGCCTTCGGGCGCGAGGTCGACCCCCAGCCCCTCTGCTTCGAGAACCCGACGTGAAGAGGGTCCGATCGTCGCGACGCGGACGCCCTCCGGCACGAGGTCTGCCAGGCTGAAGCCCCCTTGCGCAGAGTAGTCCTTGAGGGCCCGCACGGTCGTGATGCTGCTGACGATGAGCCACGCATACTCCCCCGCCCTAAGCCGCCCCAACGCCTCGGCGAGCGCGTCGCCGTCGGAAGTGCGCTCAAAGTCGATGAGCGGCAGCAGCAGCGGTTCCGCACCGGCCTCGGCCAGAGCCGACTCCATGGCGCCCGCGCGATCGGGGCTGCGGGTCAGGAGGACACGCCTTCCCCAGAGCTCGCCCGCACCCCGCGATGAATCGTGAGCCATGCTCAGGCGCCCAGCTCCGCGAAATCTGCGACACCGCGCTCCAGCAGTTCCTCGGCGAGCTCGATGCCGAGCAGGTGCGCGCCGACGTCGGTCAGGCCATCGCTCGCCTTGTTGAGCCGGACGCTCTGCCTGCCATCGGGTGAGCACACGACGGCGTCGAGGTACAGCAGGCTCCCCTTGCGGCGGGCCAGCGCACCGACGGGCGCGGCACAGCCCGCCTCGAGCCTCGCGAGCAGCGCTCGCTCCGCGCTCACGGCAAGGCGGGTGTCGGCGTCGTCGATCGCGGCCAGCGCCTGGGCGAGCACTCCCTGCACGGCGTCCGGAACGAGGACGCCGTTCTCACGCACGGGCGCGTCCTCGAAGCGGCATTCCACGGCGAGCGCCCCCTGGCCCGGGGCCGGGAGCATGACGTCGGGTTCGAAGTACTCGCTCACGACGTCGGTGCGCCCCAAGCGCGTCAGGCCGGCTGCGGCGAGGACGACGGCGTCGAGGTCGCCGGGGGCTTCAGGAGCATTCCCGGGCAGACCCGGGACACGGCCGAGCCTGGTGTCGACGTTGCCCCGGATGTCGAGGACTTCGAGGTCGGGCCGCGCGGCGCGAAGCTGGGCGGCACGGCGGGGCGAGCCGGTGCCGACCTTGGCGCCCGCCGGCAGCTGGGCCAAAGTGAGCCCGTCCCGTGCGCACAGCACGTCCCGCACGTCGGCCCGCGCGGGGATCGCGCCAAGAGCGAGGCCTGGCGTCCCGCCTGTCGGAAGGTCCTTGAGCGAGTGGATCGCGACGTCGCAGCGGTCGGCAAGGAGCGCCTCGCGCAGGGCCGCCACGAACACGCCCGTCCCGCCGAGCTGGGCGAGGGAACCGGTGCGGACATCGCCTTCGGTCTTGATGCGAACGAGTTCGGTCTCGAACCCGCCCACGGCGGCCAGCAGGTCGGCGGTCTGCTGTGTCTGAGTGAGGGCAAGCGCGCTTCCGCGGGTCCCGATGCGTACGGACATGGTCAGGACTCGTCCTGCCCGGCGGACGCCCCGGCGAGTTCTACTCCTGCCTCGGCGATAACAGGCTTCGCCCCCCGGAAGTTCTCGCAGCACCCCGGCCGGCACACGTCGTACCACGGGCCGAGATCGGTCACGTGCGGGCGGTCGGCAACGGTGTCATCGGACGTCCGCTCGCGGATGAGGTCCACGAGGCCGGCGACGAACTTGCCATGAACGCCCGGCGTGGGGACGCGCACGGCCTGGATGCCGAGCTTCTCGCACGTCTCGAGAGCCTCGGTGTCGAGGTCCCACGCGACCTCCATGTGGTCGCTCACGAAGCCCAGCGGAACGATGACGACACCCTTGACGATGGGCGCGCCGTCCTCGCCGCCAGCGATCGCCTCGAGGTGATCGTTGATGTCCGGCTCGAGCCACGGGATGTGCGGCGCGCCAGAGCGCGACTGGTACACGAGATCCCAGGCCACATCCGGGGCGACCGCGGCCATGACGGCCCTCGCATTCGCGAGGTGCTGCGCCACGTACGCGGATCCGCCCTCGAACTCGCGCGGCTCGCTGCCCGAGCGGCCTGCGGCCTCGGCGTCCCGCGTGGGGATCGAGTGGGTTGCGAAGAGCACCCGGATCTCCCCGTCGCGCGAGCCGTCCGCCGCATCCAGCGCTTCCCGCACCTGGGCAAGTCCCGCCGTCGTGCCCTCGACGAACGGCTCGACGAAGCCCGGGTGGTCGAAGTACTGCCTCACCTTGTCGACCTCGAGGCGCCCCGCCAGCCCGGTCTCCGTGAGCGCGACGCCGATGTCCTCTCGGTACTGCCGGCAGCTCGAGTAGCACGAGTAGGCGCTCGTTGTGAGCATGAGGACGCGGCGATGGCCGTCGTCGTACATCCTCTGGAGCGTCTCCGGGATGTACGGATCCCAGTTGCGGTTGCCCCAGTAGACCGGCAGTTCGATGCCGCGAGCATCGAGTTCAGCCTCGAGCGCCGCCTTGAGCTCGCGGTTCTGGCCGTTGATCGGGCTCACGCCGCCGAACGCGCGGTAGTGGTGGCTGACCTCTTCGAGGCGTTCGTCCGGGATGCCGCGACCGCGGGTGACGTTGCGCAGGAACGGGATGACGTCGTCCTGGCCCTCCGGCCCCCCGAACGAGGCGAGGAGGACGGCGTCGTAGCCCTTCGGCTCCATCCGGCCCGCCTCAGTGACCGGGTTGATAGAGGTGCTGATGCGCAGCGACTCGGGGGCCGCGTCCCCAGGCGTGCTCACGCGAGGACCTCGGCGACTTCGGCAGCGGAGATGCGCCGGCCCGTGTGGAACGGGACCTCCTCGCGCACATGGTTCCGCGCGTCGGTGTAGCGGAGGTGCCGCATCATGTCGACGAGGTCTACGAGCTCGGGAGCCTCGAGCGCGAGGATCCACTCCCAGTCCCCGAGCGCAAACGCCGAGACCGTGTTGGAGATGACCTGGGGGAAGTCGCGACCGAGCATGCCGTGGTCGCGCAGCATCCGCGAGCGCTCGTCGGCGGGAAGGAGGTACCACTCGTAGGAGCGCACGAAGGGGTACACCGTGAGCCACGTGCTCGGCTCGACCCCGCGCGAGAAGGCGGGAGTATGACTCTTCGCGAACTCGGCCTCGCGGTGCACGCCCATCGCGTTCCACGTCTGTTCCGTGCCCGCGAACAGCTCGCTGCGACGGATGTCGCGCACCGCCTGCTGGAGGTCCTCCGGCTTGGCGCCGTGGACCCACACCATGATGTCCGCCCCTGCGCGCATCCCCGAGACGTCGTAGAGGCCGCGTACGGTCACGCCCTTCTCGCCGAGGCGAGCCACGAGGGCCTCGAAATCGGAGACGGCGCTCGCCGCGGGGGCAGCGCTTCCGGATACCCTGCCGAAGACGGCCCACAGGGTGAAGAACTGCTGCTCGGGAGCCTCGGCATTGGGGCCACCCTCAGGCAGAGTTTTGGTGACAGATTCATCAAAAGTGTGGCTCATGGCTCCAGTGTGCTCCTTCGTTGGCGGCAAATCGAATTCAAAACTACTTCTACAGGCTGTAGAGAGGCAGAAAGAGATGAAAGTCACACAGAATGGTCTGCGAGCTCCCCGGCCTGCTTGCGGGCGTCCGGTACCACAGACGCCAGCCCGTTGCCTGCCGCCCACCCGCCGACGACGGCGAGGCCCGGCTGAGCGGCGATGAGCCGACGGATCTCCCCGACCCGCTCGCGGTGGCCCACCGTCGCGAACGGCAGCGCCCCCTCCCAGCGCACGACGTCCCACCCCAAGACGTCCTCGGGGGCGACGGGTACGGTCAGCAGGATCGAGGCGTCGGCGAGCGCGGCGCGGAACAGCTCGTCGTCGGTCTCGGGACCGTCGTCGAGGGGCCTCCCGGCGTCCTCGGCGCGGCCGTATGACAGCCGCACTACATGGGTGCCCGGCCCCGCCTGCTCCGCCAGCCACGACCATTTCGCCGTCGCGTGGGTGAGGGCCTTCGCCTGCAGGCCCGGCGACTGCGGCGCGACAAGCACGCCTGTCCCGCGGGGCCGTGCGTCCAGCTCGGGCTTGTCGAGGACGAGTGTCACGAGCTTGACTTCGGGGCCCGGCACGGGCTCGTGGCCCGCGAGTTGGGGTACCGCGTCCGAGAGCAGTTCGACCGCCGCGGGCCCTCCGAGCGCGACGACTACCAGCTCCGCGTCGAACGTCTGGGCGGCGCCGTCGGCCGCTGCCGTCCCGACGTGCCAGGTCTCGCCCGAGTGGTCGAGGCGCTCAGCGCGCTGCCCGCTCAGGAGGGTGACGCCGTCGTCCGCGAGCCGCTCCACAAGCGCGTCGACAAGACGATTCATGCCGCCCCTGATCCCGGCGACGGCCGAGCCTGCCTTCGCCCCCGACCGCACCGCGCTGCGCTCCCGCTGGGCCGCAACCGCCGCGGCGAGCGAGCCCCGCTCGGCCATGAGGGCGCGCAGCCCCGGTGCCACCATGTCGATGTCGAGGAGTTCGGGGTCCGCCGAATGCACGCCTCCTACGACAGGCGCGACGAGCCGCTCGAGGACCCGCTTGCCCATGCGAGAACGGACGACGGCGGCGACACTCGCCTGGTCGGTCGGCGGCCGGGTGGGCAGATAGCGGTCGAGGGACGCCCTGAGCGATCCCCACAGGCCCAGAGCCGAACGCACCTCTGGGTCCCAGGGATTAGACGGGATGCCGAGGATCCCGGCCTTGGGCAGCTCCTCTGCTCCACGGGGTAGCTGGACCCACGCCCCTGAGGGATGCGGGGCCACGATCTCGCTCGCGAGGCCGAGATCGCCGAGCAGGCTCTTCACACCGTCGGTCCGGGTCGCGAAGGATTCTGCACCGCTGTCGAGCGTGAGCCCTGCGACCTCGTGGCTCCCCACGCAGCCGCCCCACCGGTCGGCCGCCTCGAGGACCGTGACGTCGATGCCCCGCCCCCGCAGTTCGAGAGCAGCACACAGCCCGGCGACTCCCCCGCCGACAACGACGGCGCGGGGAGCACGCTTCTGGCCCCCCGCGCCCTGCTCTCGTTCCATGGCTCGCCTAGATCTCGCCTAGATGGAGTGGATGAGTTCGACGAGCCGCGTCAGGACGCCCGGGTCGGTCTCGGGCGGCACGCCGTGGCCGAGGTTGAGGACGTGGCCGGGAGCGGACGCCCCATGGCGGACGATCTCGCGTACGTGCGCCTCGAGGACGTTCCAGGGCGCTGCGAGCAGCGCGGGGTCGATGTTGCCTTGGAGGACGACGCGCCCGCCCAAGCGGCGGTTGGCCTCCTGGATCGGGAGGCGGTAGTCCACTCCGACTGCGTCGACTCCCACCTCGTACATCGCGCCAAGGAGCTCGGACGTGCCGGTGCCGAAGTGCACGAGGGGCGCGCCGAGGTCGCGGACGTGGTCCAAGGCTCTCGAGGAGTACGGGGCCGCGCTGCGGCGGTAGTCCTCGAGGCCGAGCGAGCCCGCCCACGAGTCGAACAGCTGGCCGGCGGAGGCACCGGCCTCGATCTGCGCCCGCAGGAACCGACCCGAGGCGTCAGCGGTCCACTCCATGAGCGCCTGCCATGTCGAGGGGTCGCCGTGCATCATGGTCCGGGGGCCCAGATGGTCGCGGGACGGCCGCCCCTCGATCATGTAGGCGGCGACGGTGAACGGGGCGCCTGCGAAGCCGATGAGCGGGGTGTTTCCGAGCTCCTCGACCGTGAGGCGGACCGCTTCACGGATCGGCGCGAAGATCGAGTCGTCGAGACGCGGGAGCGCAGCGACGTCCTCGGGGGTTCGGATAGGCCGGTCGAGCACCGGCCCAACGCCTGGCGCGATGTCCACACCGATCCCCGCGAGCTTGAGGGGGATGACGATGTCCGAGAAGAAGATGCCGGCGTCGACGCCGTGCCGCCGGACCGGCTGGACGGTGATCTCCGCAGCGAGCTCGGGCTTGAGGCACGCCTCGAGCATGCCGACGCCCTCCCGAGCGGTTCGGTACTCGGGCAGTGAACGGCCGGCCTGCCGCATGAACCACACGGGGCGATTGCTCGGGCGGGCTCCCCGATACGCCGTGATGAGGGGAGACTGCGCCGTCCGGCCGTCCTTCAGGGGGTGGTCAGGGCTGAGGGTCATAGGCCGATTCTCTCAGAGGGGGCAAGGCCTCATGCTGACGATGTGTCACAAGTGCGTCGCCGAGATCTCGTTGGAAGTGGCGTGTTCTACACCGGATCGAAAAGCTATGATGGTCGCGCTGTGGTTGTTTTCTCGATGGTGGCGACTCACGCCGATCTGAATCTGGAAACCGTTGCCCTCTTGAGCAACGGCGCTTCGACCGTGGCCTCATCAGCCTCCGAGTCCCCGGCCGTCTCCGGTGCCGTCGTGCTCTCCACGTGCAACCGCTACGAGATCTACGCCGAGGCACCCGCACCTGAAGACCTTGAGGCAGCCCGCTCGGCCCTCGTCGCCGAGATCAGCCAGCGGAGCGGGCTGCCCGGCCCCACTGTCTCGGACATTTTCCGCACCAAGGACGGGGCCGACGTCGCCCGCCACCTCTTCGCGGTGAGCTCGGGACTCGACTCCGCCGTCGTCGGGGAACGCGAGATCGCGGGCCAGGTGCGCCGCGCGCTCATCTCCGCTCAGCAGGAAGGAACGGCGAGCCCCTCGCTCGTCCGCCTCTTCCAAGCCGCGTCGCGCACCGCGAAGGACGTCGGGACCCAGACGGCGCTCGGCAGCCGCGGCCTTTCCATCGTCTCGGTCGCTCTCGACCTCGCAACCGATCTCGCCGAAGAGCCCGACTGGTCGGGCAAGCGTGCGGTCCTGTTCGGAACCGGCGCCTACGCGGGCGCCACCATGGCGCTGCTCCGCGAGCGCGGCTGCACGCACGTCGAGGTGTTCTCGTCGTCAGGCCGAGCCGAGGAGTTTGCCGCGGCACGCGGCGGGGTCGCCGTGACGAGCGAGCAGCTTCCCGATGCCATCGCGCACGCGGACGTCCTCATCGGCTGCAGCGGGTCGACAACGCCGATGGAAGCGGTTGAGCTTGCCGCCATCCGTTCGGAGTCGCGGCAGCAACTGATCGTGATCGATCTCGCGCTGACCCACGACTTCGATCCCGCCGTCGGATCGCTCGAGAATATCGAGCTCGTGACCCTCGAGTCCGTGCGCCTCGCAGCCCCCCAGGAGCAGGCGGAGGCCCTCGGCGAAGCCAGTCGGATTGTCGACGCCGCCACGAGGGACTTCGAGTCCCAGCGCCAAGCACGTCAGGCCGACGCCGCGATCGTGGCACTGCGCCGCCACACCATGGCGGTCCTCGATTCCGAGATCGAGAAGGTCAGGGCTCGGCACGGCTGCACGGCTGCCGCCGAGGAAGTCGAGTTCGCCATGCGCCGCATGGTCAAACAGCTCCTCCATACGCCTACTGTTCGCGCGCGTGAGCTGGCGGCGCAGGGCCGCGAAGCCGAATACCTCGCCGCGCTCGACGCGCTCTACGGCATCAGCATCGAGCTGCCCTCGGTCGTCGCCGAGTCGCTCGGCGACGACCGAGACGGCCAGAAGCCTGCCGAGTCCGCCGAAGACTGTCCGATCGACCACTCGCGGGTGGGCTGAGCGCACCGCAGCCCGCCTCCTCGTCGGGTCTGGAGGGGCCGACGACGGCGCCAGCCTCAGTACGTCGGCTTCTCCGGCTCCACATCCCTGACCCATGCGAGGACTCCGCCCTCGAGGTGCCGCGCCGTGCCGAATCCGGCCTCCCGGGCAGCTGCGAGGACGTTCGCAGAACGCACTCCCGACTTGCAGTGGAAGACGATGTCCTTGTCCTTGGGGAGCTGACCCCAGGCCTCGCCTGAGAGAAGGCGCCCTTGAGGGATGAGCCGCGCGCCGGGAATGCTCACCATTGCATACTCCCCCGGTTCCCGGACGTCGATGAGTTCGAAGTCGCGGAGGCCCGCGTCCCGGGCAGCGAGCATCTCCGCCAACTCGACGGCCGTGACCGAACCCCCTGCGGCGGTCGGAGCGGCGGGGGCGACATCGCAGAACGCCTCATAGTCGATGAGTTCGGTGATGGGTTGCCCCTCTGGATCCTTCGCTACGCGGAGTTCGCGCCAGGTCGCGCGCAGGGCGTCGTAGAGCTGGACTCGCCCGAGCAGGGTGCGGCCGACGCCGGTGATGAGCTTGACTGCCTCTGTCACCATCGAGGCCCCGATAGTCGCGCACAGCATCCCGTACACGCCGCCCTCGCCGCATGATGGAACGGAGCCTGCAGGGGGAGCCTCCGGATAGAGGTCGCGATACGTGGGGCCGTACTTCTCCCAGAACACGCTCACCTGTCCGTCGAAGCGGAAGATCGACCCCCACACATAGGGTTTGCCGAGGATCGCCGCAGCATCGTTGACGAGGTAGCGCGTCGCGAAATTGTCCGTGCCGTCGAGGATGAGGTCGTAATCCTCGAAGATCTCGAGCGCGTTCGAGGAGTCGAGGTACACCTCGTGGAGGCGGACATCGACGAGAGGGTTGAGCTCTCGGACTGCGTCCCGGGCGGAATGCGCCTTCGGGCGCCCGACGTCGGAGACGCCATGGATGACCTGCCGCTGCAGGTTGCTGAGCTCCACGGCGTCGTCGTCGACGATCCCGAGGGTTCCGACTCCCGCGGCGGCGAGGTACAGGAGGGCCGGCGAGCCCAAGCCCCCGGCCCCGATGACGAGGACCCTCGCGTTCTTCAGCCGCCGCTGCCCTATGTCCCCGATCTCGGGAATGATGACGTGCCGCGAATAGCGCTGCACCTCTTTGGGAGTGAGCGGAGGCGCCGGCTCAACGAGCGGCGGGAGCGTGAGCTGATCGGACGTCAGGGACATGTTTCAAGCCTATGCCCGAACGTGTGGCGGATGCGTCGGCGAGGCGACCCGCGGGTAGAGTAAATGCATAGTTTGTGCGTGAGAGAAAGGTGGGGCTGTGAGCACCGAGCCTCGCGCAGCGTCGATGCGGTCACCGCGCCTCCCGAGGGACGAGCGGAGGGCGCAGCTCCTCAACGCAGCCCTCGAAGTCTTCGCGGCGAATGGCTACCACGGAGCGGCGATGGATGACATCGCAGAGACCGCCCAGGTCTCGAAGCCTGTCCTGTACCAGCATTTCCCCTCGAAGCGTGATCTGTACCTCGCCCTTCTGGACAGCCACCTTGCGGCACTGACCGAGCTTATGAGGTCCGCGCTCGCCTCGACGAACGACAATCGCGAGCGTGTGCGCGCCGTCATGCGCACCTATTACGAGTTCATCGCGAAGGACGACAAGGCTCATCGCCTCGTCTTTGAATCTGACCTCGTCAACGACCCCGACGTCGCATCGCGGCTCGAAACCTTCAATCGCGGCTTTGCCGATGCCATCGCGCGCGTCATCGCGGCCGACACCAAGCTGCCACTGGTCGAGGCGCAGCTGTTAGGCCGGGGGCTCGCTGGCATGGCCCAGGTGAGCGCCCGCTACTGGCTCGAGACCTCGCGGGATCTGGACCTCGACGTCGCGAGCGATCTCGTTTCGCGTTTGGCTTGGCGCGGAATCTCTCGATTCCCCAAAGAGGCCTAAGGTACGTATAGAAGACCGGCGGGCTTGGGCCCTCCGGTGAATTCATGTTTTGACGAGCAATTTGACCGAGCAAAAGGGAGACCACGTGGAAATCAAGATCGGCATCCAGAACGTCGGACGCGAGATCGTGCTCGAGTCCACCCAGGACGCTGATGCGGTGGCGAAGCTCGTGGCCGAGGCGATCTCGGGGCAGACGGAGCTTCGGCTCCAGGACGAGAAGGGACGCCAGATCATCGTTCCTGCGAAGGTCATCGGCTACGTCGAGCTCGGGGCCCAGGAGCAGCGCCGCGTGGGCTTCGCCGCCCTCTGACCAGTGGAGACTGTCTGGTCCCTCGTCATCGACGTCATCGTGACGGGCGGAATCGGCTTTGCGCTCTGGGCGGCAGACCGGCGGCACGGCAAGTACGGCATCATGCTGCCCGTGGCGCTCGGAGTGGTCGTCGCGTGTCTTTCCTGGATCGTTCTGGTCGCAGCCGGGACGGGCTACCTCACGGGGCTCCTGTGGATGCCGTGGGTCGTCCCCATGGCGCTGGGCATCGTGGCTTCGTTCGCGGTGACGAAGCTAGTGGAGCGTCGACGTGAGAAGCGCGACGTCGCTGACCTCACCCACGTTCTCAAGGGCTGAGCAAACCGAGCCTCATACTCCGTTGCGCCGTCACGTCCGCAGGGTTCAGACCCTGCGGACGTGACGGCGCATTCGGTTCGGAACGGCGCGCTCGGTTCGGAGCGGCGCATTCGGTTCAGCGCTCAGAGGAACTGCGCGCGGCCCTCCATCGTGCTCGACGCGAGCGCGTGCTCACGCCGAGGGATCCTCCCGGCCTGAGCCGCGAGGCGACCAGCCGCGACAGCGTGCCGGAACGCCGTCGCCATCCGGACCGGGTCCTGGGCTCGGGTCACCGCGGTCGCGAGGAGGACGGCGTCGCACCCGAGCTCGATTGCGAGCGCGGCATCGGAGGCGGTCCCGATGCCTGCGTCGAGCACGACCGGTACCTCGGCCCGCGCAACGATGAGCTCGATGTTGTGCGGATTGAGGATGCCAAGCCCCGTGCCGATCGGCGCCCCCAGCGGCATGACGGCAACCGCCCCCAGCTGCTCGAGGCGGCGGGCCAAGGCGGGATCGTCGTTCGTGTACGCGAAGACCTTGAATCCGCGCCCCACAAGCTGCTCGGTCGCATCGGCCAGCTCGATGGGGTCCGGGAGGAGCGTCGTCTCGTCGGCGATGACCTCGAGCTTGACCCAATCCGTCTCGAGAGCCTCGCGGGCTAACTCGGCGGTGAGGACGGCGTCGCGTGCCGTGAAGCAGCCGGCGGTATTCGGGAGGACCCGAATACCCTTCTCGACCAGGAGCTGGAACAGCGAGCCCTGCTCGGCCGGCGAGAAGCGACGCATGGCGACAGTCGTGAGCTCTGTTCCAGAGGCCTCGAGTGCGTCGCCGAGGCCGTCGAGGCTCGGTGCCCCGCCCGTCCCCATGATGAGCCGCGACCCGAGGGCCACGCCGTCGACCACGAACGGATCGTCGGCGAGGAGCGGTTCCCTCGTGCCTTCTGCGGTGGTGATGGACATTCCCATGTCAGCCTCCTTGCATGGCTGTGACGAGCTCGACGGCGTCTCCCGCCGCGAGCGGGGTGGCGGCCCAGCGAGCGCGGGGCACGACCTCCGAATTGAGGGCGACGGCGACCCCCAGCCGAGCGCCGTCGGACGGGCGACCGTCGGGGCCGAGCGAGCGGCCGGTGGTCGCTGCGACGAGGTCGAGGATGCTCGATCCCTCGGTCAGATCACGACGCTCGCCGTTGACGGTGAGCGCAAGCGTAGGTGAAGCGTTCATGCGGTCCTTCCTGAGGCTGCAGAATCCCGTTGGGCCTGGTCCATGAACCTGTCGGGGCGGAACGCGTTCCAGCGTTCCTCGGTCGCGCCGTCGAGGATCTCCCGGCAGACCCGCGCGGCAGCTGGGGTCAGCAGTACTCCGTGGCGGAAGAAGCCAGTGGCGACGATGAGGCCGGGGATGTCCCCGCCGTCGTCCATCGCTGTGCCCTCGGAGGGCGACCGGACCCATCGCGCCGCGACGCGGCCCAGCAGCGGCGCATTGTCCGGCGTGCCAGGCCTCGCGCGGGCCGTCATCTCGTAGAGCTCGAGCTCCGCGACCGCCGGCACAAGCGACTGCGCATCCCGGAGGAGTTCGTACACCCCACCCGCGGAGACGCCCTCGGAGCCGTCCTCGCGTTGCGTTGCACCGATCACGACCGTCCCGTCCTCGCGGGGGACGAGATAGACGGGTTTGCCCCGCACGAGTCCTCGCACCGTGGCGGTCAGGAGGGGGCGGAGGTGCGGGGGGACGCGGAGTCGGAGGATGTCGCCGTGGACCGGCCGCAGCGGAAGCGGGACCGGCACGCCGTCGAGGGACCGGGCTTCGAGGCCGTTCGCCACGACTGTCTCCGCGGCACGCAGCTCCCGGCCGGTGGCCAAGCGCACGCCCACGACCCGACCGCCCTCCCAGAGGAGGCCCCGTGCCCGCTCGCGAACGACCCTTTCCTCGCCGAGGCGGGAAAGGAGGGCGGACAGGAGCCGGCGCGGATCCACTTGATGGTCGGCGGCGATTTCGAAGGCACCGGAGATCCCGGGGGCCAGGAGCGGTTCGAGCTGGCGCGCCTCACGCACGGAAAGCGAACGGACGTCGAGGCCGTAGTGCTCCTGTACTCTGCGGAGGTCAGCGAGCGCCTGCCGGTCCGCAGCGTCCGCCGCGATGCACAGCGTGGGGGTACGGAGATATCCAGCTTCGACGGCGAGGGGGCTTGCGAACTCCGGCCAGTACTCGGCGGACGCAATCATGAGGCCGAGGAGCTCTTCCTCCTGGTAGTGGTACTCGCTCACGGCGGCGAGCATTCCCGCTGCAGCGAAGCTTGCCCCCGAGCCTGGGGCTGGATCGACGACGACGACGTGCCGCCCCGAGCGCGCCGCCTCCCAGGCGATCCCGAGGCCCACGACTCCCCCGCCGATGACGGCGACGTCGGCCAGCTGGGCGTCGCCCCGGTACTCCTCCACGAAATCCTCGTCCTTCCCTACGCCGGTACAAGCCGGATCAGGTTCTTACGGTCGGCACAAGCCCTCTCAGCCCGGCTGGCGCTGCCTGCCCTCGGCAGGTCGTCACACGCGGGCTCCCGCAGTCGTGAGGTCTAGTCTAGTTCCATGCTTCTGACCGACGCCCAGCTTTACGTGTGCACCGACGCCAGGAAGGACCGTGGGGACTTCGCGTCCTTCATCGATGCGGCGTTCTCGGGCGGCGTCGACATCATCCAGCTTCGGGACAAGCAGATCGAGGCAGCCGAGGAGCTCGAGCTGCTCGAGATCCTCCGGGCCGCTGCCGAGCGTCATGGCAAGCTGTGGGCCGTCAATGACCGTGCGGACATCGCTCTCCTTTCGGGCGCCCCGGTGTTCCATGTGGGCCAGCGCGACCTTCCCCTCGCCGCGGCGCGTCGCGTCGTCGGGGACGGCGTCGCCGTCGGGCTTTCGACACATGCACCCGAGCAGGTTGATGCGGCGCTTGCCGCCACAGGGCGCGGTGGTACGGCCGACGACGGCGCCCTGGCCTACTTCTGCACGGGACCCCTGTGGGCCACCCCCACCAAGCCAGGCCGCAAGCCCGTCGGACTCGCGCTCGTCGAGTACGTGGCGCAGCGGACCGCGGAGGCGCTGGCCGCGGGGCGGCCGACGCTGCCGTGGTTCGCGATCGGCGGGATCGACCACGGCAACGTCCGCGAGGTGGTCGATGCTGGGGCGAGCCGCGTCGTCGTCGTCCGCGCCATCACCGATGCCCACGATCCCGCGGACGCCGCCGCCCGCCTCAAGGCCCAGCTGCCGGCCCTCGAAACCAGCGCGGCAACAGCGTGACCGTCGTCGCCTACCAGGGAGAGCCCGGCGCGAACTCGCACATGGCGGCGCTGGAAGCCTTCCCGGACGCTGACGCCCTTCCGTGCGCGACGTTCGAGGATGCCTTCGCGGCGGTCGACGGCGGCGAGGCGCAGTTCGCGATGATCCCGATCGACAACACCGTCGCCGGGCGCGTCGCGGACATCCATCTGCTGCTTCCCACGACGGCGTTGCAGATCGTCGGCGAGCACTTCCTCCGCATCCGGTTCAGCCTCATGGGCGTCGCCGGCGCGACGATCGAAGGGGCGCGGGAGGTGCACAGCCACGTCCACGCCCTGGCACAGTGCCGCGGGTTCATCCGGTCGCACGGCCTGGCTCCCGTCGTCGCGGGGGACACCGCCGGTTCGGCCCGCGAAGTGGCCGAATGGGGCGACCCGACCAAACTCTCGATCGCTCCTCCCCTCGCGGCCCAGCGTTACGGCCTCGAGGTCCTCGCGTCCGACATTGAAGACCACAAGCACAACACGACCCGCTTCGTGGTCCTCGCTCCCCCGCGCGAGTTTCCGCAGGCCGGCGACGGGCCCTTTGTCACGAGCTTCGTCTTCCGGGTCAAGAACATCCCGGCTGCGCTGTACAAGGCACTGGGCGGGTTCGCGACGAACGGCGTCAACATGACGCGGCTCGAGAGCTACATGGTGAACGGGAAGTTCGCCGCCACGATGTTCATGGTGGACGTCGAGGGCCACCCTGACGAGCCCCCGCTCGCGCGTGCCCTCGAAGAACTCGCGTTCTTCTCGACCGAACTCCGCCTTCTCGGGGTCTTCCCCGCGCATCCGCGGCGGTTCGGCCAGACGGCCTGACCCAGAGCGTTCTGTCCGCTCGCGGTGTGGGGGTCTAGGCTGGCGCTCGTGGGCTATCAAAACATCAGCCCGAAGGCGCGGCGAGCCACAACGCCCGGCGGCGTGCCAGGGGCTGCGGCACTCGAGGCTGCCTTTGCCGCGCTGCGGGAGGAGTTCCAGCTCGCGTCGAACTATCCGGCAGCTGCCTTAGCGGACGCGGAGGCCGCGATAGCGTCGCTCGAGCTCCCCTCTCCCGATCAGACCCACGTCGAGTTCGTCACGATCGACCCCCCGGGCTCGACAGATCTGGATCAGGCCCTTCATATCGAGCGTGACGGTTCGGGATATCGGGTGCGCTACGCCATCGCCGACGTGCCCGCGTTCGTACGTCCCGACGGCGAGCTCGACGCCGAGACGCGCCGGCGCGGCCAGACCATCTACGCCCCGGACGAGAAGGTTCCCCTCCACCCGCAGGACATCACCGACGACGCCGGGAGCCTTCTCGCCGACTCGGTGCGCGGTGCGTTCGTGTGGGACTTCCGCCTCAACGCGCAGGGCGAGATGACCGACGTCGGCCTTCAGCGCGCCCGGGTCCGGAGCCGCGCGAGGCTCGCCTACGCCGAGGTGCAGGAACAGATCGACGCGGGCAGCGCTGCTGATTCGCTGATGCTCCTCAAGGAGGTGGGCCTCAAGCGGGTCGAGCTCGAGCGTCGACGAGGCGGTGCGAGCCTGAACCTGCCCGAGCAGGACATTGTTCCGACGGACGACGGCGGCTACCGGATCGAGGCTCTCTCCGCGCGCCCGGTCGAGGACTGGAACGCGCAGATCTCGCTCATGACGGGGATGGCGGCGGCCAAGCTCATGATGGACGGCGGAATCGGCATTCTCAGGACGATGCCGCCTCCCGACGAGAAGTCGCTGCGCCACTTCCGCAGGCAGACCCAGGCTCTCGGCCGCGAATGGGACCCGAGCGTCCCGTACGGCGAATACCTGAGGACGCTGGACGCCTCCGACCCGTGCCAGCTCGCGATCCTCCATGCCGCCGCGGCCCTCTTCCGCGGCGCGGCCTACACCCCTTTCGACGGCAGCATCCCGGAGCATCACGTCCAGACGGCCATTGCTGCGCCGTATGCTCACACGACCGCTCCCCTGCGCCGACTCGTCGACCGCTTCGTTCTGGTGCTCTGTGAGGCGCTGGCGAACGACGGCGAGATCCCCGCTTGGGTGCGCGACGCCCTCCCCGCGCTGCCCGGCCTCATGGCGGCGTCCGACCTTCGCGCGGCACAGGTCGAGCGGGCGTCACTCGACCTCGTCGAGGCCGCGCTCCTGGTGCAACGCGTCGGGCAGGAGTTCGACGCCGTCGTGGTCTCCGGCTCGAAGCCTTCGCCCGTGAACGGCACGTCGACGGCAAATGGCAACGGGCGCCCGGACCAGCCGCTGGATCGCATCGCGAGTTCACAGAACGGCATGCGACCCTCGGGCCCAGCGAAGCCGTTCGGAACGGTCCAGCTCGCGGATCCCGCGGTCACGGCACGCTGCGAGGGCGATATGGAGTCCGGGACGACGATCCGCGTTCGCCTCGTGACGGCGGACATCCAGAAGAGGCTGGTCCTGTTCGAGCGGGTGCAGGCCTGATTCCCCTCTCGGTGCCTGTCCGCCGGTTCCCCTCTTATCCGCCGCTTCCCCTCTCTTACGCCGGTTGCACTCCGATACGCCGGTCGGCACCCCCGCCTTTCCGGCCAACCCCCTACCCCAATCAGCCTCCGCCGGTTCCCCTTCTGGAACTGCCTGCAGAGTTTTCGCCGATGTTCTCCACATACGCCGCCAACCGCAGGACTCGCCGGGGTCCGAGATACGAGAGTGGCCTTATGAAACCTCTCGATCTCTCCCACCTCGGCCCCCGACCTCGTTTCGCCGAAGGACTCTGCACACCCCAAGAACTGGCCGTCTTAGGATTCGATGACCGATCTGTCCCAGACCTGGTCGCGGAAGGCGTCATAGTTCGGCTCCGACGCGGCTGCTACGGGCTGACGTCTTCGGAAGACGCCGACCGCGCCAGTGCCCAACGCGAGCACTTTGATCGGCTGCGGCACATTCGGGCTCATGCTTGGCAGCGTGCTTCCACGGGTGCGGATCTGAACTTCTCCTACTCCGCAGTGAGCGCGGCCGCGCTCCTCGGAATAAGTCTGTGGACCGCGGAACGTCGAATCCACGTTGTGCAGCCCTTCAAATCCTCCTCTAAGGACCACGCGTCGGATGTCGCTAAGTCGTATCGCCCAGACGTCCCGGCAAGTCCGGTCGATGGGCTCCCGTGCACCTCCGCATCTGAAACCGTCATCGATTGCCTTCGGATCCTTCCGCGAGAGCCAGCGATGATCGTGTGCGAGTCGGCGCTCGCTCAGGGCCTGGTCGATGGCGGCGCCCTCCTAGACGCGGTGTTGAGGGCCCGACATCGGCGAGGCATTGAGGCGGCACGAGCAGTCGTTGCTTTGGCCAGCCGGCTCTCAGAATCGCCCGGGGAAACGAGAACACTTCTTGTTCTGCGATCGCTCCCGTTGCCTGCTCCCGTCCGGCAGTTCGAGGTGGCGGTTGGCGGACATACGTATCGCCTCGATTTCGCGTGGCCGGACGTGCGAGTCGCCCTCGAATTCGACGGCCTCGTGAAATATGCGGACACCGCTGCCCCCACTTCCGAAATTCTCCGGCGCGAGCGAGCGCGGGAGAATGCACTCGTGGACGACGGGTGGGTAATCGTTCGGATTACCTGGAGCGATCTGGCCCACCCTCAGCGCATTCAGGCGATGCTTCAGCGGGCATTCGAACGGGCCCGACGGTACCACGCTGCCTGAGGATGCTTCCTCAAACGGCCATGCGGCACCGGCGGAACGGCGCCTAACCGGCGGAAACCGATCGACGAAGGGGGTACGCCGGATCAGAGGGGGTGCCCACCGGCGGAACCACGGCGAACCGGCGGAACCGCGCCCAACCGGCGGAAACCGATCGAGGAAGTACGCCGGAGAGAAGCTGGCGCGCCGCGTCTGCTGCCGTGCCCAGTGCCGGGCAACTGCCGCTCAACCACCCGCGACCGCCCCGCCCACGCGTGTCCTAGGCCACGATTCCCGGAATTGCAAGCCCCCACGGTATCCTTGGAATGTTATTGGATGCCCGGTCGTACATCCGCGATCTGCTTATTACCTTGCCGGCCACTGCCGCTGGCGCCCTGATAGCCCGCGATCGGCTTCCACTGGATGGCTGCTGTGCGGCTGCTCCGAACGCCTCCGGGCGAGGCGAGGCTCTCTGCCCCTCGTCCCCGGTTCGTCCGTCGAGCGGCTCGACCCGGCCCAGATGGAGAGGGACACCACCCTTTGAACGAAGTCCACACCCACGAAGTCCTCTTGGACGACTCGGGCGCCGAGGTGCTCGAGACCGAGGAGACCATCACCAACGACGCCCCAGTCCGGCAGGAGGCTCAGAAGACCTTCAGCGACTACGGCGTCCTGCCCGAGATTGCCCAGTCGCTCGCGGATGCCGGGATCCTTCACCCGTTCCCGATTCAGTCGATGACGCTCGGCGTTGCCCTCAGCGGACACGACATCATCGGTCAGGCGAAGACCGGTACCGGCAAGACGCTCGGCTTCGGCATCCCGAGCCTTCAGCGCACCGTCTCCTCGGACAGCCCCGAGTACGCGAAGCTGCCCGTTCCAGGTGCACCGCAGGCGCTCATCGTCGTCCCGACCCGTGAGCTCGCCGTCCAGGTCTCGCAGGATCTGAGGACCGCGGCGAAGCGCACGAACCTCCGCATCGAGGTCATCTACGGCGGGCGTGCGTACGAGCCGCAGATCGAGTCGCTCCAGCGCGGCGTCGACGTCGTCGTGGGCACTCCCGGCCGCCTTATCGATCTGCATCGCCAGCGGCACCTGAACCTCAAGAACGTGCGCGTCGTCGTGCTCGACGAGGCCGACGAGATGCTGGACCTCGGCTTCCTGCCCGACGTGGAGACGCTGCTCGGCGCCGTGCCAGCGGTCCGCCAGACGCTCCTCTTCTCGGCGACCATGCCCGGCCCCGTCGTCGCGATGGCCCGTCGCTACATGTCCCGCCCGACCCACATCCGAGCCGCTGACCCGGACGACGACTCCATCACGAAGAAGGACATCCGGCAGGTCATCTACCGCGCCCACCAACTCGACAAGGACGAGGTCGTGGCCCGCATCCTCCAGGCCGAGGGCCGTGGCCGGACCATCATCTTCACCAAGACGAAGCGGACTGCTGCGAAGCTCGCAGAGGAACTTGTGGACCGGGGCTTCGCTGCCGCGGCCCTGCACGGCGACCTCGGGCAGGGCGCGCGCGAACAGGCCCTCCGCGCATTCCGCAACAACAAGGTCGACGTGCTGGTTGCGACAGACGTAGCCGCTCGCGGCATCGACGTCGAAGACGTCACCCACGTCATCAACTTCCAGTGCCCTGAGGACGAGAAGGCCTACTTGCACCGCGTCGGCCGCACCGGCCGTGCCGGGCACAAGGGCACCGCAGTGACGTTCGTCGACTGGGAGGATGTCCCTCGCTGGTCGCTCATCAACAAGGCTCTGGGGCTCGACGTCGCCGAGCCGGTCGAGACGTACTCGTCGTCTCCCCACCTCTTCACGGACCTCGACATTCCCGAGGGCACGAAGGGGCGCCTGCCCCGGCACAAGCGTGTTCTTGAGGGAGTCGAAGGCGAGGAGCTCGAGGACCTCGGTGGTCCTGCCAAGAAGTCACGCCGCCGCAGCGGCAAGGGCCGTGAGCGCGAGTATGGCGAGAAGCGCGAACGGCGCGAGCCTGCAGCGCGCAACGAAGGCGATCGCGAGGCGAAGGCCGAACGCAGCGATGGCGAGGGCAAGCGCGGGCACGGCCGCGGCCGCTCTGACCGCCAATCGCGAGGCGAGGGCCGTCCACGCCGACGCCGGACGGTGAACGGCGACGAGACCGCCTCCACCGAGGGCGTCCCCGCGACCACGGCCAGGGGCCGCGGAGCGAAGGCCGGCGAGACGGAGCAGGGTCCAGCCGCAGCCGCCGCCGCGGTGTTCCTCCAAGGGGACACCGAGGAAGGCGTCGATCGCGGCATGCGGGCCGCCCGCCGTCGTCGTTCGCGGACTCGCCGCGTCGAAGGCGAGGTCGTCAGCCGCTCCCAGGCCGAGTAGGGACAGCGTGTCGGTGCGTCCCGTGCGTCCGGGCGGCAGCTGGCGCCCGGACGGGCCTGACCTCGTCGTCGAGGCAGACAACGCGGAGTATCTCCCGTTGCTGCCCGACGGCGCGTTCACGATGGTCTACATAGACCCGCCGTTCAACACCGGCCGGGCCCAGCGCCGACAGTCGCTCACTACGGTCCGCAGCTCGGAGGGGGACCGAGTTGGCTTCGGGGGCCAGCGCTACGAGACGATCAAGGGCGCCCTCCACCGGTACGACGATGCGTTCGGGGACTATTGGACGTTCCTCGAACCGCGGCTTCTCGAGGCCTGGCGGCTCCTCTCCCCCGAAGGCACGCTCTACCTGCACTTGGACTACCGCGAGGTCCACTACGCGAAGGTCATGCTCGATCTGGTCTTCGGCCGCGAGTGCTTCCTGAACGAGATCGTGTGGGCCTACGACTTCGGCGCTCGCGCCCGGCGGCGTTGGCCGACGAAGCACGACACGATCCTCGTGTACGTCAAGGATCCCGCGAAGTACCACTTCGACAACGCGGAAGTGGACCGCGAGCCATACATGGCGCCCGGCCTCGTGACCCCGGAGAAGCGCGAACTCGGCAAGCTGCCGACCGACGTCTGGTGGCACACGATCGTCTCCCCCACCGGGCGTGAGAAGACCGGCTATCCGACCCAGAAGCCGCTCGGCCTTGTGCGGCGCATGGTCGCCGCGAGCTCCCGCCCCGGGGACTGGATCCTCGACTTCTTCGCGGGCTCTGGCACGCTCGGAGCGGCTGCCCGCGCTCTCGGCCGGCGCTTCGTCTGCGTCGACTCCAACCCTCAGGCCGTCGACATCATGGCCGCGAGGCTCCCGTCAGCCGAGATTGTGCGGGCGGAGGCGCGTCCGGCCTGAGGATCCGGGGCATCACCCCGCACGACGACGGCGCCCCGCGCCTGCCGCACGGTCATACCCGCACGACGACGGCGCCCCGCGCCTGCCGCTCGATCTCCCCGAGCACCTCCACCGACGTCGTGTTCTCGCCCAGCTGGTTGACCTTGCCCAGCCCGTGGTAGTCCGAGGATCCGGTCACGAACAGCCCGTTCCGCTCGGCAAGCTCGAGCAGGAAGGGGCGCCGGGCCTCCGGGTTGTCGCGATGGTAGACTTCGAGCCCCGCGAGGCCGGCGTCGATCATGTCGTGGTACGTCGCCTCGCCGACAGTGCGGCCCCGTGCTTCGGCCACAGGGTGCGCGAACACTGGGACGCCGCCTGCAGCACGGACGAGTTCGACGGCGAGGGCCGGCTCAGGGGCGTAGTGCTGCACGAAGTACCTCGATCGCGACGAGAGGATGGTCGCGAAGGCCTCGGAACGGTCCTCCACGATCCCCGCAGCAACCAGCGCGTCCGCGATGTGCGGGCGGCCGACCGTTGCACCCGGCGCGACGTGGTGCGTGACGTCGTCCCACGAGAGCGGGTAGTCCTCGGCGAGCAGCGACACCATATGCTCCGCGCGGCTCAGCCTCGCGTCCTTGGCCTTGGTGATCTCGTCGAGCAGCCCCTCGTGGTGGGGATCTTGAAGGTAGCTGAGAACGTGGACGCTGATCCCTTCGGGGGTCCGGCACGAGACTTCCATGCCTGGCACGAGCGTGATTCCGAGGGCCCGCGCAGCGTCCGTGGCCTCGGCCCAACCGCCCGTGGAATCATGGTCCGTGATGGCGACGGCGTCTAATCCGGCCGCGCGAGCGGCCGCAACAAGTCCGGTGGGGGTGTCTGTCCCGTCGGAGACGCTCGAATGAGCGTGCAGATCGATCCTCACGCGACCACGATAGCCTTCCGTGCGGCGGAGATTCGCCTTTCCAAGGTGCTGGACTTGCCAAGCGCCGATGGAAGAATGGCATAGTGATTGCTTCAGAAACTGCGTCCGGCGGCGGCTACAGCCCCGAATCTGGCGACATCCCCGAGCAGCCCTCCCCACAACCCCTTGAGGAGCGCGTGAACAATCGATCGCAGCGGCCGTCCTCGGACGCCTTCAAGAGTTTCATGGCCTCTCAATGGGCCCCTTCCGACCAACAGCTCCCGCCCCCCGCCGAGGTCGCGACGTTCGCCGCACGCCGTCGTCGTGCGATCTCCGAACGCTTTCCGGGCGAGCGCCTCGTGATCCCCGCCGGGCCGCCCAAGGTGCGCTCCAATGACACCGATTACAGGTTCCGTCCCCATTCCGCGTTCGCCCACCTCACGGGGCTCGGCGCCGACCACGAGCCCGATGGCGTGCTCGTCCTCGAGCCAGTCGAAGAGGGAGCGGGCGACGACGGCGGTCACCATGTCGCGACGCTCTACTTCCGTCCGCTCGCCGGCCGCGACACCGAGCAGTTCTATGCGAACGCGCACACGGGCGAGTTCTGGGTGGGCCCCCGGCCCACCCTCGCGGAGCTCAAAGCACGACTCGGCCTCGCGACCGCTCACCTCGACGAGCTCGAGGTAGCTCTCACGAAGGGCGTCGGCGCGCCGGAAATCGGCGGCCTGTCAATCCGCCTCGTCCGCAAGGTCGACGAAGACCTCGACGCGCTCATCGACACCGCCCGCTACAACACAGCCCAAGACCCTGATGCCCTCGATCTGAGCGAGTTCGACGCCCTTGACGATCAGCTGAAGGAGGCCCTCTCCGAGCTGCGGCTCGCTAAGGACGAGTGGGAGGTCGAGCAGCTCAAGGAAGCGGCGGCCGCCACAGCCGCCGGGTTTGAGGAGATCATCCGCGCCCTCCCGAGGGCCGTGGCCCACCACCGCGGCGAGCGGGTCGTCGAGACCGCGTTCTTCGCCAAGGCCCGCGAAGAGGGCAATGACCTCGGCTACGACACCATCGCCGCGGCGGGCAATCACGCGACGATCCTTCACTGGATCACCAACAACGGACCGGTGCGGGAGGGTGACCTGCTGCTCGTGGACGCAGGCGTCGAAGCCGAGTCCCTGTACACGGCGGACATCACGCGCACGGTTCCGGTCAACGGCAAGTTCAGCGAAGTCCAGCGCCGCGTCTACCAGGCCGTGCTCGACGCCGCCGATGCCGCGTTCGCTGCTGCCCGCCCGGGGATCCGCTTCCGAGAGGTCCACGCAGCGGCAATGAGGGTCCTCGCAGCCCGTCTCGAAGAATGGGGTCTTCTGCCGGTCTCCGCCGCGGAGGCTCTCTCGCCGGAAGGCCAGCAGCACCGCCGCTGGATGCCACACGGCACGAGCCACCATCTCGGCCTCGACGTCCACGACTGCGCACAGGCTCGTGCCGAACTCTATCTTGACGGTGAACTCGCCCCGGGCATGGTCTTCACGATCGAACCGGGCCTGTACTTCAAGGAGGAAGACCTCGCCGTGCCCGAGGAGTACCGCGGGATCGGCGTGCGGATCGAGGACGACATCCTTATGACGGCGGAGGGTCCCGTGAGCCTCACGTCGGCGCTCCCCCGTGAGGCGGACGAGGTCGAGGCCTGGATGGCACAGCTTCGCTGACCCGATAGTGGCAGGCCCGCGTGGCGGCCCGGTCTGGCATGACTGGCTGGCAGGGGGCGATCCAGGCCCAGGACTGGCTCGATATGCGGGGTGGGCACGGTCCGTAGGGCTCCGGCCGTACGGACCGTGCCCCAGCCATGTATTCTGCTCCTCGTGGCAATCCAGCGCCGGACCCCGGGCTCTCAGACTTCACTTCGTGAAGCCAACCGAGCGCGAATCATCGATGTCATCAAGAAGTACGGGGGCCTGACCCAAGTCGAGCTGGCCGGTGCGACGGGCCTGTCCCCTGCGACGGTCTCGAACATCGTCAAGGAACTCTCCTCGTCCGGAGTGCTGCACACGACGCAGAGCATCCGCAGTGGGCGGCGCGCCCAACGCGTGACCCTCGCGCACAGTCTCGGACTCGTCGTCGGAGTGCACTTTTCGGCGCGCCACATGCGGATCGCCCTCGCCGATGTCGCGAACACGGTCGTGACTGAGAACCACATGCCCCTCGCAAGAGATCACCGGGCCGACAATGAGCTCGACCGTGTCTCGCTGCTCCTGACCGACATGCTCGAATCGGTGGAGGCCTCGCGTGACGAAGTGCTCGCCGTCGGGCTTGCACTCCCAGCGCCCTACGATCGCGGGAGCGGCACCATTGCGCGGCGTGGAATCATGCGCGGATGGGACGGCGTCGAGGTCGCAGACTCGCTCGCGAGGCGGCTCCGCCGCCCTGTCTACGTCGACAATGCCGCGAACCTCGCCGCGCTGGCTGAAGCCCGTCACGGTGCTGCGCGCGGCAAGCGGAACGCTGTGACCCTAGAGATTGGGGACGGGATCGGGGCAGGGCTCCTCCTGAACGGGCAGGTGTTCCGCGGGTCCCACGGAGTCGCCGGAGAGTTCGGCCACTTCACCGTTCGCCAAAACGGCGCTATCTGCCGCTGCGGCAACCGGGGATGCCTTGAGACGGTTGCCTCAGGCCCGGCGATCATCGAAGGGCTCAGGGACCATTTGGGGAGCCTGAATCTTGGCGATGTGGTGGTCCAGGCCATGACGGGGGACGCGCGATGCATCCGCGCCATAGCTGAAGCGGGCAGGCATATCGGTCTCGCCGCAGCAAACCTGTGCAACCTTCTCGACCCCGAGAGGATCGTCGTCGGAGGCGAGCTCGCCCGGGCAGGCGAACTTCTGCTCGGACCCCTGCGGCACGCAGTCGAGCGCTCGCTCATCGTGGACGAGGACCTCATGCCGGACATCGTCCAGGCGCAGCTCGGACTCCGGGGCGCAACATTGGGAGCGATCGCCTATGCGATCGACTGCATCGCCATCGATACAGACCTTGCCGCCCCGGAACCCGTCGAGAAGGCCTGACGGCAACTCAAGCCGGGTCATTGAATTCAACTCTTGACGCCAAGGTGCCCTCCTGCGAAACTCAACGGAGCCGCCAAGGAAGGCGGCTGCGAATGGGAGGTTTTTTCAATGAAGATCGCCACCATGCGAGCGGTCGTCGCCTCGGCCGCGGTCCTGCTCACGGCCGTTTCCATGGCTGGATGTTCGAATGGAGCCAGCAGCGGATCCTCGACCGCGAATGCTGGCACCGCGAAGATCGGCCTGCTTCTGCCGGACTCGGTGACAGCTCGCTACGAGGCTGCTGACAAGCCCTTCTTCGAGGCGCAGATCAAGTCCCTGTGCGCCGGCTGCCAGGTCCTCTATGCGAACGCCAACGGCAGCGCGAGCACCCAGCAGCAGCAGGCTGAGTCACTCCTGACTCAGGGCGCCAAGGTGCTCGTCCTTGATCCGTTCGATGGCCAGGCAGCGGCCTCGATCGTGAATGAGGCCAAAGCCAAGAACGTCCCGGTGGTCTCCTACGACCGCCTGACCAACAGCCCCGACGTGAACTACTACGTCTCGTTCGACAATGAGAAGGTCGGCGAACTCCAGGGCAAGGCCCTCGTCGACAAGCTCAAGCAGGACAACGTCCCCGCAGGGAGCGGAATCCTCATGGTCGACGGCTCGCCGACCGACCCGAACGCTGCGATGTTCAAGAAGGGCGCTCACTCCGCCATCGACTCGAGCGGCTACAAAGTCCTCGCCGAGTACGACACCCCTGGCTGGGATCCTGCCCAGGCCCAGAACTGGGTGGCTGGCCAGATCACGCAGTTCGGGAGCAAGATCAAGGGCGTCTACGCGGCAAACGACGGCACCGGCGGCGGCGCGGTCGCAGCCCTCAAGGCGGCCAACGTGTCCCCGATGCCGCCCGTGACCGGTCAGGACGCTGAGCTCGCCGGCATCCAGCGCATCCTCTCAGGCGATCAGTACATGACGGTCTACAAGGCCATCAAGCCGGAAGCCGAGCGGGCCGCCCAGCTGGCGATCGACCTCGTCAACGGCAAGAAGCCCAACGGCGATACCACCGTCAACACGACGGGCGGCAGTGCGATCCAGTCGTTCCTGCTGACCCCTGTCGCAGTGACCGCGACGAACATCGAGTCGACTGTCGTCAAGGACAACTTCTATGGCTCCAATTCGGCAGCGCAGATCTGCACGAGCACGTACGCGGCAGCATGCGCGAAGTACGGCATCAAATAGCAGTTGGCCGATGACCGGATGGAGGGCCGCTTCGGGCCCTCCGTCCGGTGCCGTTCGCTCTTACCCTTTCAGATATCAGCACCTGTTCAGATATCAGCACCTGTTCAGATACCAGCACCCCTTCAGACAAGCAGCGCCGTTCAAACAGCGGCACCTGCAGAACCACCAGCTCAAAGGAGAACGCCGTGACGATGGATCCCGCCGTCGCCGAGCCCGAACCGGCGACGCGCCAACCCGTCCTCTCCCTCAGAGGCATCTCGAAGGGATTCGGCGCCGTCCAGGCCCTCACCGAAATCGACCTCGACGTGCACGCCGGTGAAGTAGTCGCCATTGTCGGCGACAACGGCGCGGGCAAGTCGACCCTCGTCAAGATCCTCGCCGGCGTCTATTCGCATGACACGGGAAGCGTCAGCTTCGACGGCCAGCCGGTCAGCATAGGCAGCCCTGCGGCGTCGCGGGAGCTCGGCATTGCCACCGTATTCCAGGACCTCGCCCTCTGCGACAACCTCGACGTCGTCTCGAACCTCTTCCTCGGTCGAGAAATCACCAAGGGAACTCTGGACGAGGAAGAGATGGAGAAGCGCTCGTGGAGCCTGCTCCGTCAGCTTTCGGCACGCATTCCGTCAGTGCGCATCGCCGTGGCCTCCCTGTCCGGCGGCCAGCGCCAGACCGTTGCGATCGCTCGTTCCCTCATCGGCGAACCTCGCATCGTGATCCTCGATGAGCCGACGGCGGCCCTCGGCGTCGCGCAGACAGCAGAAGTCCTGAATCTGATAGAGCGCCTCCGCGAACGCGGCCTCGGCGTCATCCTGATCAGCCACAATATGGCCGACGTTCAAGCCGTCGCAGACCGCGTCGTGGTCCTCCGCCTCGGTCGGAACAACGGGAACTTCCGGGTCCCGGACGTCAGCTACGAAGAGATCATCTCCGCGATCACCGGAGCGACGGACAATGTCGTCACCCGCCGGGCGGAAGCACGCAACACCGAGAGGAACGCATCATGAGCAACGCCGCCACGGCCGGGAGCGCGGCGGAACGCGCAGCCGATCTGCAGGACGAACGGCTCTTCCACGGCGAGGGCCTGACCGGAGCCGTCGAGAGCTTCATTCGACGAGTACGCAGCGGAGACTTGGGGTCCCTTCCTGTCGTCATCGGCCTGATCGTCATCTGGGCGGTATTCCAGATGCTCAACCCCGCGTTCCTCTCGGCCGACAACCTGGTGAACCTCAGCCTCCAGTGTGCGGCGATCGGAACCATCTCGATCGGCATCGTCCTCGTCCTGCTGCTCGGAGAGATCGACTTGTCCGTCGGCTCGGTGAGTGGCCTCTCCGCTGCCGTCTTGGGCGTCACGCTCACACAGCTCCACTGGAACTCAGTGCTCGCGGTGGTCGCAGCGGTCCTCGCCGGAACGGTGGCCGGGCTCGTCTACGGCCTCCTCTTCACCCGCTTCGGCGTCCCGAGCTTCGTCATCACCTTGGCCGGTCTGCTCGGCTTCCTGGGTCTGCAGCTTTGGGTTCTCGGACCGAACAGTTCGATCAATATCCCATTCAGCATGTGGATCGTCACCTTCGCCCAGCAGATGTTCCTGCCACCGTGGGCCGCCTACGCGCTCGCCGCAATCGCGGCACTCGGCTTGTTCTGGAGCGACTGGCGCAGGTCCCGGCGCCGTCGGGCAGCCGGCCTCTCGTCCGGATCCATGAGCGTCATGCTGGTCAAGTCGGTTCTGCTCCTCATCGCACTCGGGGTGAGCGTCTGGTACCTCGCAACAGACCGCGGCGTGGGTGCCATGTTCGTCTTCTTCGTGCTGCTTGTCGTCTTGATGAACTTCCTGCTCACGCGCTCTCGCTGGGGCCGCGCCGTCTTCGCCGTGGGTGGTTCCGTTGAGGCGGCACGCCGCGCTGGCATCAAGGTCAACCGCATCTACATCAGCGTGTTCGTCCTGTGCTCGACGTTCGCCGCCCTCGGCGGCCTTCTTGCCGCAGCCCGACTCGCATCCGTGGGCGCTTCAAGCGGCGGCACGGACACGAACCTCAACGCGATCGCCGCCGCCGTCATCGGTGGCACGAGCCTCTTCGGCGGCCGCGGCAGCGCGTGGTCGGCACTCCTCGGCATCCTGGTCATCCAGTCGATCTCGAGCGGCCTGACCCTGCTGAACCTCGACGCTTCGATCCGATTCATGATCACTGGCGCAGTCCTGCTGCTGGCGGTCATCATCGACTCCCTCTCTCGCCGCTCGCGGGCATCCCATGGGCAGGCGTAGAACCAGAACGGGAACCAGGACCCGAACAGGCGTCAGAACCCGGACACTCAGAGACTGAAAGAGAAGGGCGGTCGGCCACATGGCCGACCGCCCTTCTTCATGCCCGGCTTGCCGGGCACGCTGTTGCCGGGAACGCACGACGGCGTCCCGGCGCGTTGGGCGCTCAGCGCTCCGGTGCGTCGTCGTCCTTGCGATCTCCGGACTCGGAGCCACCCTCGGACTCAACATGCCTCGGCTCCTGGCTCTGCGGCTCCTGGCTCTGCGGCTCCGTGCTCTGGTGCTCCCGGCCCTGGGGTCGGTCCGTGTCGATGCGCACGCCGTACTGCGGCCGGCCGTCCGGCAGATCGCGGTAGCCGGAGCCGCTCCGAGGCGGCTCGACCGGTTCCTGTTGCTCGACCGGGGGTTCCTGCCCCGACTGCTGGGGCGAGTTCACGCCGTACGGATCGCTCCAGCCCGAGGGCCGCTGCGGGCTCTGCTGGTTCGGGCCCTGCTGGTTCGAGCCCTGCTGGTTCGGATCCTGCCACTGGCCTTGCTGCTGACCCCAGTCCTGATGGCCCTGATGCTGCCCCGGCTCACCGTAGTGCGGCCCCTGATCGCCATGGTGTTGCCAAGGCTGGTGGCCACCCCACCCCTGCTGGCTCTGCCCCATCGGCAGCTGGTGGAGAAGCCGCCTCGCCTCGGCAGCGGCCTCGAAGGCCACGACCACGTCATAGCTCGTCGGGACGACCTGGCTGGTCGAGGTGAAGTCCCGCTTGCCTCGCTGCATCGCGTACGTGACGATGCCGAACAGCATGAAGAACGCGGCACCCATGAGCACCGATGTGATGATCGAGAAGTAGCCTGCGCCGGACGAGAAGAACGAGAGCAGCACCCCGACGAAGAGACCGAACCACATGCCGCTGAGGGCGCTGTTGAGCGCGACACGCGGATAGCTCAGCCGGCCCGTGACACGTTCCACGAGCTTGAGGTCGTTGCCCACGATGGCGACGACCTCCACGGGGAACTGCTGGTCCGCGAGGTAGTCGACCGCCTTCTGGGCATCGAGATAGGAGGTGTACGATCCGATCACGTCACCCTGCGGCAGGGACCGCGTCTGATCGATGTGGCCAGACGACCCGAAGATGTTCGACATGCCTTTATTCTTACCCGAGAAGCCGCTCACGGCCTGTGTTTCCGCTCAGAGTGAGCAGCGACTTGCCTCTGGAGTAGCCTAGGGGCGTGAGTCCCATTCCCACCCGCGTGTTCGTCGCGCGACTCCTCGGCCTCGACGTGTTCGACCCGCTCGGCGACCGAGTGGGACGGCTGCGGGATGTCGTCGTGATCGCCCGCGGGAAGCGCGAGCCGCAGGCGGTTGGCGTGGTTGTCGAGGTTCCAGGCAAGCGGCGCGTGTTCGTCCCCATGACGCGGGTGACGTCCATGGACCAGTTCCAAGTCATCACGACCGGCCTCGTGAACCTCCGCCGTTTCGAGCAGCGCGGCGCGGAGATGCTCGTGCTCGGAGACCTCTTCGACCACCGCGTGACCCTCGTGGACGATGGTGCCCAAGGCACAGTCGAGGATGTGGCCATGGACCAGCAGCGGAACGGTGACTGGCTTGTGAGCAAGCTGTTCGTGCGGAGGGAGGCGCCCGGTCGCGGCCTGCGCGGGCTTCGTCGCGGTGAGACGGTGCTCGTGGACTGGGAGGACGCACGCCTTGACACCCGGGCCGGGACCCGCGCGGCGACACACTTCCTCGCAAGCCATGAGGACCTGCGCCCGGCAGACTTCGCGGACGCAATCCAGGAGATGAGCGATCAGCGCCGCTTCGAAGTCGTCTCGGAACTCCAGGACGAGCGCCTGGCCGACGTCCTCCAGGAGCTGCCGGAGGACGATCAGGTGGAGATCCTCTCGTCACTCGACAACGAGCGCGCCGCGGACGTCCTCGAGGAAATGGACCCCGATGACGCTGCTGACCTCCTCGCCGACCTCCCCGCGGACAAGGCCGAGGAACTCCTCCAGCTCATGGAGCCGGAAGAGGCCGACGACGTCCGCCGCCTCCTGCAGTACGACGAGGGCACGGCCGGGTCCATCATGACGCCGGTGCCGGTCGTGCTGCCTCCCGAGGCCACGGTTGCCGATGCCCTCGCCCACGTGCGGCGCGAAGAGCTCAGCCCCGCCCTCGCCTCGGCGGTCTTCATCTGCCGACCCCCACTCGAAACCCCCACCGGCCGCTACCTCGGCACGGTCCACATCCAGCAGCTGCTCCGGAGCGCGCCGCCCGAGCAGCTCGGCTCGATCGTCGACAAGGGGCTCGAACCCGTCTCCGATCTGGCACCGGTGAACGACGTCGCTTACTCGATGGCCCAGTACAACCTCAACTCGCTCGCTGTGGTCAACGACGACGGCCGGCTCGTCGGAGCGGTGACTGTCGATGACCTCCTCGACCACCTTCTCCCCGACGACTGGCGCACCCACGACGACGACGCGCCGCCGCTGAGGAAGATTGGAGGACGCTTTGGCTGACCCCCGCAAGCTGCTCCCCGGTCTCGATACCCCGCTCGAGACTCGGGCGAAATTCCTCCCGGCCTTCGCTCCCAACCCCGACGCCTTCGGCCGCTTCGCCGAACGCTTCGCCCGCTACATGGGGACGCCGCAGTTCCTTGTCTACATGTCGCTCTTCTGCGTCCTCTGGCTGTGCTGGAACACACTCGCACCCGAGGCGTGGCAGTTCGACCCGAAGTCCCTCAACTTCACGCTCCTCACCCTCATCCTCTCGCTCCAGGCCTCGTACGCGGCGCCGCTCATCCTGCTCGCGCAGAACCGGCAGGACGACCGCGACCGCGTCCAGATCGAGCAGGACCGCTCCCGCAACGAACGCAACCTCGCCGACACGGAATACCTCACCCGCGAGCTCGCATCACTGCGGCTTGCGATGCGAGAGGTCGCGACGCGCGACTTCGTCCGGGCGGAACTGCGCGCCGAGCTGCGATCCATCCTCGAGGAGCTCGCTGACCGCGACGCCGCAGTCGCCGCGTCGGCGCAGAAGCACCACAAGGAAAAGAAGGATCGCGCGAATCTCAACTCTGCGGACACGTCCCAAGGCGTGCCGCCCGAAAGGACCGACCACCAGTGAGCTCACCCGACGAGGCGGCGGTTCGCGCCGCGCTCTCGACCGTTGTCGACCCTGAACTTCGCCGTCCCATCGATGAGCTCGGCATGCTTGCGGGGGTAGCGGTCGACGGCGGCCGGGTCACCGTGCGCGTTCTGCTCACCATTGCGGGCTGCCCGCTGCGGAGCACGATCGAGGCCGATGTCCGCGCAGCGCTCCGCGGTGTTCCGGGCGTCGCCGAGATCGATGTCCAGCTCGACGTCATGACGCCGGAGCAGCGGCAGGCGCTCAAAGATCGGCTGAGGCCTGGGCGCGGCATCCCCTTCAGCCGCCCCGAGTCGCTCACGAAAGTCTTCGCCGTGGCCAGCGGCAAGGGCGGCGTCGGCAAGTCTTCCGTGACGGTGAACCTTGCTTGCGAACTCGCCGCCCGCGGACTCCGCGTCGGAATCGTGGACGCCGATGTGCATGGCTTCTCGGTCCCCGCGCTGCTCGGCATCACCCAAGGGCCCACACAGGTGGACGACATGATCCTCCCGCCTGTCGCCCACGACGTGAAGGCCATTTCAATCGGCATGTTTGTCAGGGGCAACCAGCCCGTCGCGTGGCGGGGCCCCATGCTCCACCGCGCGCTCGAGCAGTTCCTCACCGACGTCTACTTCGGAGACCTCGACGTCCTCTTCCTGGACCTCCCCCCCGGAACCGGCGACG
Organism: Sinomonas terrae; assembly: GCF_022539255.1. Lineage (NCBI taxonomy): Bacteria > Bacillati > Actinomycetota > Actinomycetes > Micrococcales > Micrococcaceae > Sinomonas > Sinomonas terrae. Next base: position 1,277,000 of record NZ_JAKZBV010000001.1, on the reverse strand, counting down.
TCGCGATATCGGTCTCGCAGCTCCTGCCCAACGCGAACCTCCTCGTCGTCACGACGCCGCAGGCGGCGGCCGCCGATGTCGCGGAGCGAGCTGGATCTGTCTCCGCTCAGACCGGTCAGCGGGTGGCGGGTGTCGTCGAGAACATGTCCGGGATGGTCCTCCCGGACGGGACCGTGCTCGAAGTCTTCGGAAGCGGTGGGGGTCAGCGCGTGGCCGATCGGCTCTCCGAAGCGCTAGAGGCGTCGGTGCCGCTCCTCGGCCAGGTTCCACTCGACGTCGCCCTTCGCGAAGGCGGGGACACGGGCGAGCCCATCGTGCTGGGCGCGCCCGACTCACCCTCGGCAGTGGCTCTCAAGGCCATCGCCGACCAGCTTGCCGCCGCGCCGCGAGGGCTCGTTGGCCGGAGCCTCGGAATGACGCCGCGTTAGAGAGTCGGGCAAAGGAAACTCGTGCCCCGCAAGTGCTCGTCTCAGGTCGCGTCGCTGTCGAACGGAGCCGGCTGGCCGGGAGCCAGCCGCTCAGCTACACGCAGCGGGACGGCAGAGGCCGGCTCTCCGAAGGGAGCCGACGACGGCGCCGTTTCAGCGGGTGCCGCAGCGGCCGACGTCGAAGGGCCCGCTGTGTTGTTGTCCTCGAGCAGCGCGTCCCGGATGATCTTCCGCGGGTCGTACTGACGTGGGTCGTACTTGCGCCAGTCGACCTCGTCGAGGTCGACGCCCGTCTCCTCCTTGAGCTGCTCCCTCGCTCCTGAGGCCATACGACGCACTTCCCGGACGACATTGGTCAGCTTCTGCGTGTATTCGGGCAGACGCTTGGGGCCGATCACCAGAACTGCGATGACCAGCAGGATGAAGAGCTCATTCATTCCGGGCACGATCGAAGATTACCTTCTGCGCGTAGGAGCGGACGATTCGGTCCGGCCCTCCATCAATATCATCAACCTTCTGCGACGTTTCGGGACGTCTCGCGGCATTCAGGGCCGCCCAGCTGCGCTGAGAACGAGGTGGAGTCCGCGCGCGAGGCGATCCGCGGGACTCTCGGCGGGCGGCGGTGTGGGGCGCGGGACGGACTCGCGGACAAGGTTCGCGGTCTCGGATGACGGGAAGTCGGAGGCAAGGACGGTGGTCTGCGGTGTTGGTGTCCCGCCGTTTCCGGGACGTTGCTCCATGAGGGAAATCGCGTGGGCACCATCGCCGATGCGCAGAACGAGAGTCGGCACGCCGTTGAGGATGTATCCCTTGGCCGATTCGACGTGCAATCCGCTCCGCTCGAGCTCAGGGCAGTTCCAGCCCGCCGCGGACAGCGCCTGGAGGTCTGTGGCCGTGAGGACGCGCCCTCCGTTGTCGATCCCGACGGCGGACGGCCAGCTCGCCGTCGGCGAGGCCGCCGTGGGGTCCCCGGCCACCGCGTAGGCCGTAACGGCCAGCGCCGCCAAGGCGGCAGCGGCACCTGTCAGCGCAACGGCAGCGGCACGCAGCATTCGCCCTTTGGACGAAGCAGCTTCCGCCAGTTCCGCCTCCAACGCGAGCTCGCGGGTCTGCTCGATGAGCCGCTGCGTCAGGGCTGAGCTGGCCGCGGGCACAGGCGCGCCACGCAGCGCGGCGAGATAGCGCCGTTCCGTCTCGAGCGCTCCCCGGCACTCGGCACACGACTGCAGGTGCGCCGCATCACGCCCATGGTCGGCCAAGCCGCCCAAGGCTCCCAGGCGTCGTCGTTCGCTCATGCCCCGCCTCAGCGGAGGCCCGCGACGCGGGGAAGGGAGAGCCGAGGCTTCCCAGCGCCACGGCGCGGATCGCGGTGCGCGAGCTTCTCGCGCAGAAGGGTGCGGCCGCGGTGGATGCGCGAGCGCACGGTCCCGAGCTTCACACCCAGCGCCGCAGCAACCTCGTCGTAGGAGAGCCCTTCGAGGTCGCAGAGGACGACGGCGGCGCGGAAGTCCGGCGGAAGCTCCTCGAGGGCGGCCTGGACGTCGAGATCGAGATTGTTCATCTCGTAGCTGCGCTCCGGGCCAGGCTCCCGGCCCGGGATCTTGGCTTCGGCGTCTTCAGCGAGTGCATCGAAGCGGATGCGGTTCTTGCGGCGCGCCTGATCGAGGAAGAGGTTCGTGGTGATGCGGTGGAGCCAGCCGTCGAGCGTGCCGGGCTTGAAGTTCTCGAGCGAACGGAAGACTCGGACGAAGACCTCTTGGGTGAGGTCTTCGGCATCGTGCTGGTTGCCCGTCAAGCGATAGGCCAAGCGGTACACCTTGGCAGAGTGCTGGGCAACCACTTCTTCCCACGTGGGAGGCACCCAGTCGGCAGGGGCGACTTCGGCAGGGATCTCGGGGGTCGCAGCACGTTGCTTGAGCACGTCCACGCACCTCACCTTCACAGCATCGGCGGCCGCATTGTGCCATGGACTCCGGATCCACCTGCAACCGCTGCGGAACCTCAGTGTGACAGTCCTTGCTGAAGGTTCGCTGGTCATTCCGCCCAGAGCGTAGCGCGGTCCGCGGGCGCCGAGAGGATAGGCTTGAGGCATCCCGAGCCGAAAGCGTTCCTAGCATGATCGACAAGTCCGCGAGCTGGTCCTACGCCGAGGGGCTTGCCGCCGAGGACACCGTCGTGGCCCGTGCGCGCGAGCGTTCCCTCGAGCTGGGCGTGTCCCCCATCTCCCCCGGAGTCGGCGCCGTCCTGACGGTGCTCGCCGCCGCCTCGAAGGCGCATGCCGTCGTGGAGGTCGGAACGGGCGCCGGCGTCTCCGGCGTCTGTCTGCTCCGCGGGCTCCCGGCACGCTCGACCTTCACGACCATCGACACAGACATCGAGCATCTCAAGGCCGCGCGGCAGGCATTCGGCGAGGCGGGCATCCCGTCGAGCCGAGTGCGCACGATTCCGGGCCGCGCGCACACCGTCCTCCCCCGGCTCAACGATGCCTCGTACGATCTCGTGTTCCTCGACGCCGATCCGGGCGGAACGCCGGACTACGCGGACGAAGGGGTTCGCCTCCTCCGTCAGGGCGGACTCCTCGTCATCAACGACGCCCTGGACCACGATCGCGTCGCCAATCCCGCGCACCGCGAGATGAACGCCGTCCGCTTGCGCGGGCTCCACCGACGGCTCCTCGAAGACGATCGCCTTGACACCGCGCTCGTCCCTACGGGTCCCGGGCTCTTCCTCGCCTCCCGCCGCTGACCTTCGACCGGGTCGCCTTCGAACGGGTCGCCTTCGAACGGGTCGCCTTCGACCGAGTCGCCTTCGACCGGGTCGGTGTCCGGGCCGTCTGGGAGTTCTCTCATGCGGGCATCTGGACGAGCGCGCTCAAAAGCGCGCGCCCTTAAGCGCGCGCCATTAAACACGAAAAAGGCCAGCCCCTCAGGGTTGGCCTCCTTCACCGCGTAGTGCTCGCGCGGACGTCAGATCATCCGGTGACGCCGACGAGGCATTCCTTGAGCTGCGCAGCCTCTTCAGCGTTGAGCTCGACCACGAGCCGCCCGCCGCCCTCAAGGGGAACGCGCATGATGAGGCTGCGACCTTCCTTGGTGACCTCCATCGGGCCGTCCCCGGTACGCGGTTTCATGGCTGCCATCTGAACTTCCCCTCCAGTAGTGTGCCCGCACGAAACTGCGGGCCGTCGGGCGCACCTCCGCTCACCGAGTGATACTTACCGAGTGATGGGGCTTCGCCACCTTGTGCTTGATCTTTACATTATCAGCAGCGATACCACGGGGTAGCCAAGCACGCCGGTCACGGGGGCCAGTCGCCGCCGCCCGGCAGTTCGGCCCAGTCCCAAAGCCAGACGACCCACACGATCTGGAGGAGCACGAACATCACGAGGACTGCGCCACGGTAGGCGCGTGAGCGCGAGAGCGCGGCACCTGCGAGCGCGAGCGGAAAGAAGGGGAGCATCATCCGGAAGGTGCTCGTCTGGGGGTACAGGAAAGCCAGGAGGTACAGCGCGTAGGCGGCGCACCAGAGCCGTAGCTCGATCCCGAGGAGCTTCACTTGGGCGCTCGTGAGGTAGAGGGCCACGACGGCGACCAGCACGAACGGTGCGACCGGGCCGAGCACGGGGCCGAAAAGGTAGTTGCCGGTGTCGAACCAAGGCATGAACGGCACGAGGTCATTGCCGCGCCAGACCGCCTCCGTATCCGTGTACGCAGTGATGACCCCGGTCCCCGCCCACGCGATCGCGGGCCAGCCAAGGGCCGAGGCGGTCGTCCCCACCGTCAGAACGGCGAGGCGCAGGAGTTCGCCGGGCGCGGGCGGACGACGGCGTCGAAAGGCCCACCGGATGACGAACAGAGCCGCGAGCATCACCGCGAGCGGCACGCCGACTGGCCGTGTGAGGCACGCGATGGCGACGACGGGGATCGCCATGAGGTATCGCCGCTCGACGATCCACAGCAGCGCCCATGCGAGGAACGCCGTCCCGAGTGATTCGGCATACGGAACCTGGAGAATCGCCGAGATCGGGAAGAACGCGAAGAAGGCAACACCCCACATCGAAGTGCCGTGTCCGGCGAAGTGGCGGAACAGCCGGTAGATCACGAGCGCTGCGGCGAAGCCCGCGAGGATGGGGACAACCTGTTCAAGGACCTGCCACGAGATCCCCGTGAGGAGCGCGAGGGACCGGACGAGGTAGGGGAACACGGGGTAGAAGGCCCATGCGTTCTCCGTGACAGCCCCGGTGGACGAGCGCGGGAGGATGGAGGGGTACCCGTTCTGGATGATGCGTCCGTACCACTCGGAGTCCCAGATCTGCAGGAAATGAAAGTAGTCCGGATGTGGCCCGAACCACGGGTTGGTCCCCTGCTGGAGGGCTGCCGCTGCGAAGATCCCAAACGAGACGAGCCTCGATGCAGCAAACAGCAGGACGATCTGGAGCCACCACGGCCTGCGGGCGAGCCAGAGCGCCGTCGCCCGTGCGGCCGCACCGAGCGCGGCATGGACGGGCGACGACGACGGGACCTCGCGCGTTGCGCCGGGCCGCTCGTCGAGCCCGTAGCTCATTCGGGAGCCTCGACCTCGGGGCGCGCCCGCCTGCGCAGGCGGGCGATCTCGGCGTCCTGCTCTGCGATCCTGTCGCGCAGGCGCTCGAGGACGTCGTCGACCTGATCCATCCGGTAGCCCCTCAAGCCAAGGGAGAAGCGGATGCGGTCGATGTCGTCCGCGCTCGGCTGCTCGGGAAGCAGGACGGGCGGAAGCCCCGAAAGCGGCTCTTCGAGGCCACGGTCGAGGACCTCGGGGATCGGGCGTCCACGGAACACCGACGCGCCGACCCACACAAGCCCCGCGGCAATGACGATGGCGAGGACGACGAGGAAGAAGCTCACTCGCCGTCAGCCTTGTCCGGAGACCACACTTCTTCCTCTTCTTCTTCCTCCTCGGCCGAGCCGAACATGCCGCCCCGCCGTTCCTGCATGTCACGACGGAAGCCGGCGAGCACGAGCTCGACCGCGTCCTCTGCCGTGTCCGTGATCTGGATGAGGTCCATGTCCTCGGGAGAGATCATTCCCTCGGTCAGGAGGGTGTTGCGAAGCCAATGGACCATCGGGCCCCAGAACCGAGTTCCGACGAGGACGATCGGGAACGAGGTCACCTTGCCTGTCTGGACGAGGACCATGGCCTCGAACAGCTCGTCGAGGGTGCCGAGTCCCCCGGGGAGGACGACGAAACCGTGCGCGTACTTCACGAACATGGTCTTGCGGGCGAAGAAGTAGCGGAAGTTGACGCCGAGATCGACCCATGGGTTGAACCCGGTTTCGAAGGGAAGCTCGATCCCGAGACCGACCGAGGTCCCAGAGCCATCGACGGCGCCGCGGTTCGCCGCTTCCATCGAGCCTGGACCGCCGCCCGTGATCACGGCAACTCCCTCCCGCGCCAGGAGCCTCCCGATCTCGACTGCGGTCTCGTAGTAGCCGCTGCCGGGCACGGTGCGGGCGGAGCCGAAGATGCTGATGGCGGGGCCGAGCTCGGCGAGCGCACCGAAGCCTTCGACGAACTCGCTCTGAATGCGCATGACGCGCCACGGATCAGTGTGGACGAACCGGCCTGCCCCGTGCGTGTCGAGCAGGTGCTGGTCGGAGGTGCCCTGAAGGGCCTGTCGCCGCCGGAGCTCGAGCGGGCCTTTGCGCCGAGAAGGGATTGAGCGATCGTCGCGGCGCGGTGATTCCGTGGTCATGCTCCAAGGCTAGCGGTCTCACTTGAATCACGATTGGAGCGTTCCTCCGGGCTCATCGAACCCGGGAGTGTTATCTCCATTACATTGGCCCTATGACAACCGAAGCACCCTCGGCTGCCCTGGTCTCTGTGCAGGGCGTGAACAAGCACTTCGGCCAGCTCCACGTCCTGCGGGACATCGACCTCGATGTCCACAAGGGCGAGGTCGTCGTCGTCATCGGCCCTTCCGGCTCGGGGAAGTCGACGCTGTGCCGTGCCATCAACCGGCTCGAGACAATCGAATCGGGCGAGATCTCCATCGATGGGAAGAAGCTTCCCGATGAAGGCAGGGAGCTCGCGCGGCTCCGGGCCGACGTCGGGATGGTCTTCCAGTCCTTCAATCTCTTTGCCCACAAGACGATCCTCGAGAACGTCACCCTCGGCCCCATCAAGGTCAAGGGCGTGGACAAGGCGACCGCAGAGAAGGATGCCATGGCCCTCCTCGAGCGAGTCGGCGTCGGCCATCAGGCGCCCAAGCTGCCCGCCCAGCTCTCGGGCGGCCAGCAGCAGCGCGTCGCGATCGCGCGGGCTCTCGCAATGAAGCCCAAGGTCATGCTCTTCGACGAGCCCACATCGGCGCTCGACCCGGAGATGATCAACGAGGTCCTCGACGTCATGGTCGAGCTCGCCCGCGAGGGCATGACCATGATCGTCGTGACCCACGAGATGGGCTTCGCCCGCAAGGCCGCCGACCGCGTCGTCTTCATGGCCGACGGCCAGATCGTCGAGCAGGCCCCGCCCGAACAGTTCTTCACGAACCCCCAGAGCAGCCGAGCCAAGGACTTCCTGTCCAAGCTGCTCACGCATTGACCCGGCGCTGGGCTGCCAGCGTCTGAGCAACGGGGCTGGGAGCCCCTACCAGAAAGGAATACTGTGGCACTCTTCCGCACCAAGAAGGCCATCTTCACCGCCGCAGCCGCGGCGTTCGCGCTCACGCTCAGCGCGTGCGGCTCGGGATCGGGCGGCTCCGGATCGGGCGGCTCATCCGAGCCCTCGGCATCCGCACCGTATTCGGTCGCCTCAAACGTCTCGCTCTCCGGGAGCCCGACGTTCGACAAGATCAAGTCGAACGGCAAGGTTCGCATCGGTGTCAAGCAGGACCAGCCCGGCCTGGGCTTCATGGACGCGGCGACGGGACAGTACAGCGGGTTCGACATCGAGATCGCGAAGTGGATCGCGGCGTCGCTCGGTTACAGCGCCGACAAGATCGAGTTCAAGCCGATCCCGTCCGCCAACCGTGAATCCGCCATCCAGAACGGCGATATCGACTACTACGTCGGCACGTACTCCATCACGGACTCGCGCAAGAAGCAGGTCGACTTCGCGGGCCCGTACTTCATCACCGGGCAGGGCCTGCTCGTGAAGAAGGACAACACGACCATCAACAGCGAGAAGGACCTCCCGGGCAAGACCGTTTGCTCCGCGACCGGTTCCACGCCGCTGCAGAACATCCAGAAGAACTTCCCGCAGACCAAGTCGCAGTCGTTCGACACCTACTCCCAGTGCGTCGATGCGATGAAGAGCGGCCAGGTCGACGCGGTCACGACCGATCAGGCGATCCTCTTGGGCTACGCCGCCCAGGACCCGGACAACCTCAAGGTCGTGGGCCAGCCGTTCACCACCGAGAAGTACGGCGTGGGCGTGACGAAGGGCGATACGGCCCTGCGGAAGTTCATCAACAACATGTTCACCAACGGCAAGGACACGTGGCAGAAGATCTACGACTCGACCCTCGGCAAGTCGGGGACGAAGGTCGAGCAGCCGGCCGTCGACAACTACTGATCGATCGGCGGCGGGCGGGGCGCACGATGCCCCGCCCGCCGTGGGTTCGCCCTCGAAAGCGAAGGCTCACGTGAATACCCTCCTCAACAATCTCGACGTCTTCACGACCGGGTTCCGCACCACGGTCCTCCTGTTCGTCGTGTCGGGATTCTTCGCCCTGATCCTCGGCACCGTAATCGGCGCCATGCGGGTCTCTCCCATCCCGGCCCTCCGCGCGTTCGGCACGCTCTACGTCAACATCGTCCGCAACACTCCCCTGACGCTGATCCTGTTCTTCTTCGCGTTCGGCTACCCGAAGCTGGGCCTCCCGGAGATCGACTTCACGGTCTCGGCCATCGTCGGGCTCAGCCTGTACACGGCCAGCTACGTCGCCGAAGTCCTGCGCTCCGGCATCAACACTGTTCCGGTGGGGCAGGCTGAAGCGGCGCGCGCGATCGGCCTGCCGTTCCTGCAGACGCTCATGCTCGTCGTGCTGCCGCAGGCGTTCCGCTCGGTGCTCCCGCCGCTCTTCAGCGTGCTCATCGCGCTCCTGAAGAACACAACAGTCGCGGCGGGCTTCTCGGTCTACGAGGCGGGCGCCATCCGTGCGTACCTGGCCGAGCGCGGCGAGCCAGCGCTCGTCGTCCTCCTGTGGGTCGCCTTCTTCTTCGTGATCCTTGTCCTCATCCTCGCGCAGCTCCAGCGCTACTTCGAGAAGAAGTGGAAGGTGGCCCGATGAGTTCGGTCCTCTACGACGCCCCGGGCCCGAAGGGCCGTACCCGGCACCTCGTCTTCGGCATCGTCTCGACCCTGGTCGTCCTCGCGATTATCGCGTTCGTCCTCTGGCGGTTCCTCGCGACCGGCCAGTTCAGCGCGCAGAAGTGGCAGATCTTCTCGTTCCCGCGCGTGCAGCAGACCCTCGTGAATGCCGCTGGCGCGACGCTGTCAGCGTTCGGTGTGGCCGCCGTCGGCAGCCTGGTCCTCGGCCTGGTGCTTGCGGTGGGCAGGCTCTCCGAACACCCCTCAGTCTCGCGCCCATTCCACTGGTTCACCGAATTGTTCCGCGCCATTCCGGTGCTCATCCTGATGATGCTGCTGTACTACGGCCTCCCGCCCGCCCTAGGCCTCAGGTGGCCGCCGTACCTCGCCGTCGTCGTCGCCCTCATCCTCTACAACGGCTCGGTGCTCGCCGAAGTGTTCCGCGCCGGCATCGAGGCCCTGCCCAAGGGGCAGCGCGAAGCCGGCCTCGCAATCGGGCTGCGCAAGTCGCAGGTGATGGGGAGCATCCTTCTTCCGCAGGCGGTGCGGTCGATGCTGCCCGTGATCATCTCCCAGCTCGTCGTGACCCTGAAGGACACCGCACTCGGGTTCATCGTGACGTACAACGAGATCCTGTTCCAGGCCAAGTTCTTCGGCTCGCAGGTCCAGTACGGAAGCCCGATCATCCCGTCCGCGCTCGTGGCGGGCGTGCTCTACGTCGGGATGTGCCTCATCCTCTCGGGACTCGCGAAGCTCGCCGAGCGTCAACTGCGCCGCAGCCAGAAGGTCTCGGGCCCGCGGCGAGGCGCTCCTATCGGCGCAACCCAGGCGGCACAGGGCGCGGCAGAGACGATCTGAGCGGCCTGCTCGTGAAGGTCTAGGCGGTCAGCCAGTCGCGGAGGGCGCGGAAGCACTCGCGCACGTCCTCAGCGGAGACGCGCTCGTCGTCCTTGTGGGCGAGCAGGGCGTCGCCCGGACCGAAGTTCACCGCCGGCACACCGAGCTCACTGAAGCGCGCGACGTCGGTCCAGCCGTACTTCGGCTTGGGCTCGCGGCCGACGACGGCGACAAACGCTGCCGCTGCAGGGTGCGTCAGTCCCGGGCGGGCGCCCGCGGCCCCATCCGTGCGGACAACGTCGAAGCCCTCGAGCAGCTTCCGCACGTGGGCTTCGGCGTCGTCGGGCGTCTTGTCGGGGGCGAAGCGGTAGTTGATCTCGACCGTGCAGCGGTCCGGAATGACATTGCCGGCGGTGCCGCCCGTGATGCGGACGGCGTTGAGGCTCTCGCGGTAGTCGAGGCCGTCGACGTTCACCGTCGCGGGCTCGTACTCGGCGAGGCGGGCCAGGATCGGGGCGGCGGCGTGAATCGCGTTCCGGCCCATCCAGGCCCGAGCGGAATGCGCCGCCTCCCCCACGGTCGAGGCCTCAAGGCGCATCGTTCCGTTGCAGCCGCCCTCGACCGTGCCGGCCGTGGGCTCGAGGAGGATTGCGAAATCACCCCGGAGGAGCTCCGGCATCGCCCGAGCCAGTCTGCCGAGCCCGCTCTTGGTCGCCTCGACCTCTTCGTGGTCGTAGAAGACGAAGGTGACGTCCCTGCTCGGGCGCGGGGCGCCGTCGTCCGCACCAAAGAGCGCTGCGGCTAGCGCGAGCTGGACCGCGACGCCGCCCTTCATGTCGGTCGCACCCCGACCCCAGAGGATGCCCGCGCCCGGCTCGCCATCCCACGACGAGGGCACTGTGCCCCGCGCGCCGTCGGCCGTGGGAAGCGGAACGGTGTCGAGGTGGCCTGCGAGGATGACGCGTTCTCCGCGGCCGAGCTCGGACCGGGCAACGATCGCGTCGCCATCGCGGCTCATGCGGAGGGCCGGGAGCGCCTTCAGGGCGGACTCGACGGCGTCCGCTATCCCCCGCTCGTTCCCCGAAACGCTCTCAATGTCGATGAGGGCGGCGGTGAGGAAGGACACGTCCTGGGAGATGTCGAGCGTCGCTGGAGTCACGCGAGCAAGCATAGCCCCGCACGGCAAGCCTGCTTTCGGCTCGCTGAGACCCCTCTCGATAGACTTGGGCCCATGACTGAAACCTCCGCCGCACCCCGCTCTGCCCACGGCTTCGGCCTTGCCACGATCGCCGTCGGGACCGGGGCGGACGGCGCCGAAGAGGCGGCCGTCCTCGACGTCTGGTACCCCTCCCCCGCGCTCGGCACCGCCGCCGAGCACCTGAGGGACGAAGCGGTCGTAGATTCGGCTCCCGCCGAGCTCGTTGCAGCCGCCGAAAACGGTATCGACGCTGACCGTGGCACAGAGACCAAGGTTGTCTTCGTGCAGATCGACCTCGACCAGCCGCCCGCCGACACCGCGGACGCGTATCTCCGCCTGCATCTGCTCTCGCACCGGCTCGTCCAGCCCAACACCGTCAACCTCGACGGGCTCTTCGGCAAGCTCCCGAACGTCGTCTGGACCAACTTCGGCCCCTGCCATCCCGCCGGCTTCGAGTCGACCCGCGCCCGCCTCCGCCGCCGGGGGGCTGTGACCGTGTACGGCATCGACAAGTTCCCGCGCATGGTGGATTACGTCGTCCCGTCCGGGGTGAGGATCGCCGACGCCGACCGCGTTCGGCTCGGCGCCCACCTCGCCGAGGGAACTACCGTCATGCACGAGGGTTTCGTGAACTTCAACGCCGGCACTCTCGGGACCTCAATGGTCGAGGGGCGCATCTCGGCAGGGGTCGTTGTCGGAGACGGCACCGACGTCGGGGGCGGCGCGTCCATCATGGGGACCCTCTCGGGCGGCGGCAAGGAGCGCATCTCGCTCGGCGAGCGGGTCCTGCTCGGGGCGAACTCCGGCGTCGGAATCTCGATCGGGGACGATTCCGTGGTCGAAGCCGGCCTCTACGTGACGGCTGGCACGCGGGTCAGGATCAGCGGCTTCAAGGACGCCTTCGGCGAGAACGCGGAGAAGGTCGTCAAGGCCATCGAGCTCTCCGGCCAGCCGAACCTCCTCTTCCGCCGCAACTCGACGAACGGCCAAGTGGAGGTCCTCCCCCGCAGCGGACAGACGGTCGAACTCAACGAGGCGCTCCACGCCAACTGATTCACACCCGCCTGCAGAAGCAGCGTAGGGCCCTCGTGGGGCCCGCGCTGAGCAAGGAGCCCCGCCTTGGCCTTGGCCCGCACCGTGCGACGCTGGCTCACGCTCGTCGTCGCCCTCGTGCTCGCCGGGACCGGCATCTACATCGCCTCGACTGTGCTCAATCGGGGTGAGGCGCCGATCGTCGAAGGCTGCACGGCCCTCCTGAACGGCAACGAAGAGAGCCTTGCCACCGATCAGGCCGCCAACGCCTCGCTCATCACCGCAATCGCCGTGCGACGTGGGCTGCCGGCCCGCGCTGCGACCATAGCCATCGCAACTTCGATGCAGGAAGCGAAGCTCCGCAACATCAATTACGGGGACAAGGCCGGCCCCGACTCGCGCGGACTGTTCCAGCAGCGGCCCTCGCAAGGTTGGGGCAGCGAAGAGCAACTGATGGACCCGGTCTATGCGACAAACGCGTTCTACGACGCGCTCGTCAAGGTTCCCGGATACGAGTCGCTGAGTGTCACTGATGCGGCCCAGAAGGTGCAGCGCTCCGCCTACCCCGAGGCGTACTCACAACACGAGGACCTCGGCCGGGCCTACGCTTCCGCGCTCACCGGCAATTCCGAGGCCTCGCTCAACTGCACGCTCCGGAAGCCCGACGCCGCTGGCGACCCGTCCGCCGTCAGGTCGGCGCTCGAGGAGGACTATGGGCAATCGGCTGTCGGCGTCGTCGCCGGCAAGACCGTATCGGTCCAAGCCTCGGGGCCCCTCGCGTGGTCGGTTGCCCAGTGGGCGGTCGCGAATGCAAAGGGGCTGGGCGTGACGCGTGTCCAAGTGGACGGCCAAGCGTGGGTCCGCGACGGCAACAAAGGGTGGAGCGACGCCCAGAACCCTCCGGGCGTCGTGATCATCACGGTCGCCGACGCGCCCTGAGAACCGCCCGTCTCGCTAGACGAGGATCTCGAGAACCGGCTCCAAGAAGCTCCGGAAGGTCTCGGCGTCGTCCACGAGCGACTGGCTCATGATCACCTTGTCGCTCGTGACGAGCCAAGCCCTGTCCTCGGCGAGGGGAAGCTCGATGATCCTGAGGTCGAAGTCCTTCGCAAGAGGACCGACCTCAAGCTGCCGTCCCGCCACCATCTCCTGCAGGATTCGATGGTCTCCCCGGGCCTCCCGCCGCGCCTCGAGCCGCTCATACTCTGCACGTCTCTCGCGCGCCCAGGTGAAGGCGCTCCCGAAATGGGCTTGGAGGGATCGTTGGAGCGCGGGCGTCGTGCTGAACTCCGTGAAGTCGGGCGGGCTGACATCCGGGACGGCGTCCGGCGCATCCCCGACGAGGCCGGCCCACCATTCCTCCCACTCGCGGCGCAGCGCCTCGACGCCGCCTACGTGCTGCGTGAGCTGGTGGTGGTCACACTCACGGATGCGCGGTTCGACCGGGGCGAGCGGAGGAAAACCTGCCCCCGCCAGCCCCGCATTGTCCTTGAGATAGAGGGCGAGCAGCATTGGGTCAGACGTGTCGATCGTGACACGCCACCCAGGCCCCGCTGTCTGGTGCATGGTATCGGCTCCTTGCGTCCCATCAGCACCTTCCAGTGTATTCCCGCCTCAGGCAATCGGGAGCCGCCCTAGGGTATCCGCTTGGGCCTGCACGACGGCGATGCACAGGTCCGCATCGAGCCACCTGCCGTGGACCAAAGCGTGGAGCGAGAGGCCTTCCGCCGTTGCAAGGAGCCGCTCGGCCTCGGCCACGAGCTCGTGAGGCTCCATCCCCGGGAGCACGGCCAGGACCGAACGGCCGACGGCGGCCGCGATCCTGGCGTGGGCAGAGTCTGCCACCTCGAGCAGGGACTCGTCCGTCCGGGCCGCGAAGCGGAAGGCGCTGAAGACGCAAAGGTCGACGGCGCGGTCCAAGTCAAGCGGAAGGAGTTGGCACAGCTGGGCTACGACGCCGTAGGCGTCCTCGACGCGCCGGACGACGTCGTCGGCAACCGCGCCGAATGCGTGGACGCGGAGATCCTCCGCTGTCTCGAAGTAGTGCCGCACTGAACCGACGACGAGGCCCGCCTCCGCGGCGACCTCTCGCAGGGACACGCGGGCAAGACCGTCCGCGGCCACGATCCGCTTGACGGCCTCGACAATCTCACGACGGCGCGCGGCCGCGTCGACGAATCTGGGCACCTGTCCTGTCTAGCACACGCGAGCGTCCCATCCGTGCCCGGCCACGAGCACCCATCCCACGAGCGGCCACCTCCGCCACGACGAGCGGCCACCTCCGCCGCCCGTAGGATAGACGCATGCGAATCCTTGTGACCGGCGGCACCGGCTACATCGGCTCCCACACGGTTCTGACACTCCTGGAGGGTGGTCATGACGTTGTGGTGGTGGACAACCTCTCGAACTCGAGCGAAGAGTCGCTCCGGCGGGTCGGCGAGCTGGCTGGCCGCGACGCGGCCTTTGTCAAGGCCGACATCACGGACGAGGCCGCCCTCGACGCAATCTTCGGCGAGCACTCCCCGGAGGCCGTGATCCACTTCGCGGGGCTCAAGGCTGTGGGCGAGTCTGTGGCGATTCCGCTGGACTACTACTTCAACAACGTCGCTGGCACGATCGCGCTACTACGCACCATGCAGCGCCGCGACGTACGCACCATCGTCTTTTCCTCCTCAGCCACCGTCTACGGAGAGCACAACCCGACGCCCTACATCGAGAAGATGGAAATCGGGGCCATGAACCCCTACGGGCGGACGAAGGAGCAGATCGAGGACATCCTGAGCGACCTCGGCGCTTCGGACGAGCGGTGGCACATAGCACTGTTGCGCTACTTCAACCCCGTGGGTGCGCACCCTTCGGGGCAGATCGGCGAAGACCCGCAGGGCATCCCCAACAACCTCGTCCCGTTCATCGCCCAGGTCGCTGTCGGCCGGCGGGAGAAGCTCATGGTGTTCGGCGGCGACTATGACACGCCCGACGGCACATGCCAGCGCGACTTCATCCACGTCGTCGACCTCGCCGAAGGCCATGCTGCCGCCCTGCGGTACCTAGAGGGCCACGCGGGCGTCTTCCGCTGGAATCTTGGCTCGGGCAGGGGAACCTCGGTACTGGAGATGGTGCACGCCTTCGAGGCCGCAGTCGGCGCACCGATCCCATACGAAATCGCAGCACGGCGCGCCGGGGACCTGCCCGCCTTCTGGGCCGATCCCTCCGCCGCCCTGCACGACCTCGGCTGGTCCACGACGAAGACTGTGGCCCAGATGTGCGAGGACCACTGGCGGTGGCAGAAGAACAATCCGATGGGCTACCGCGCCCCCTAACCACCGTCTCGGGTACAGATAGTCCCCCGCCACGACGTCTCGGGTACAGATAATCCCCCCGCTCGTCCTTCCGGTACGCGAACGCACCCCGAAAAACAGACGACGCCGGCCCTCGCCTTCCATGGAAAGGCGAGGGCCGGCGTCGTCGTACCCGCAACGATTAGGGAGGCGGATATCCGTACCCGAAACGATCAGGGAAGCGGATATCCGTACCCGAAACGATCAGGGAAGCGGATATCCGTACCCGAAACGATCAGGGAAGCGGATATCCGTACCCGAAACGGATGAGGGCGGGGAGGGGGTCCGTCAGCGGGCCGGGTAGTCCCTCTGTGCCTCCCCGACGTAGAGCTGCCGCGGGCGGCCGATCTTCGTCTGGGGATCCTTGATCATCTCCCGCCACTGGGCGATCCAGCCCGGGAGGCGTCCGATCGCGAAGAGCACCGTGAACATCTTCTCCGGGAAGCCCATCGCCTTGTAGATGAGGCCAGTGTAGAAGTCGACGTTCGGGTAGAGCTTCCGCTGGATGAAGTAGTCGTCCGCGAGGGCCTTCTCCTCGAGGCGCATGGCGATATCGAGGAGCTCGTCGTTGCCACCGAGCTTCGAGAGGACCTCGTGGGCGGTCGCCTTGATGATCTTCGCGCGCGGGTCGTAGTTCTTGTAGACCCGGTGCCCGAAGCCCATGAGGCGGACGCCGTCTTCCTTGTTCTTGACCTTCTCCATGTAGTCCTCGGGCTTGATGCCCTCGGACTGGATGCGCCGGAGCATGTTGAGGACGGCCTCATTCGCACCGCCGTGCAGCGGGCCGAAGAGCGCGTTGATGCCTGCGGAGATCGAAGCGAAGAGGTTCGCATTCGCCGAGCCGACGAGTCGGACGGTCGACGTCGAGCAGTTCTGCTCATGGTCTGCGTGCAGCACGAGCAGAAGGTCGAGGGCCTTGACCACGAGGGGATCGAGCTCGTACGGCTCGGCCGGAAGGCCGAAGCACAGCCGGAGGAAGTTCTCCACGAGGTTCATGGAGTTGTCCGGGTACAGGAGCGGCTGGCCGATCGACTTCTTGTGTGCATACGCGGCAATGACGGGGAGCTTCGCCATGAGCCGGATGGTCGAGAGCTCGACCTGCTCCTCGTTGAACGGGTCAAGCGAGTCCTGGTAGAACGTCGACAGCGCCGACACCGCCGAGGACAGGACCGGCATCGGGTGAGCGTCACGCGGGAACCCGGCGAAGAAGCTCTTGAGCTCCTCGTGCAGGAGCGTGTGGCGGCGGATCCTCTGGTCGAAGCTCTCCAGCTCCGACGGCGTGGGGAGGTTTCCGTAGATCAGGAGGTAGGAGACCTCCAGGAAGCTCGAGTGCTGGGCCAGCTGCTCGATGGGGTATCCGCGGTAGCGGAGGATGCCCTCGTCGCCGTCGATGAAAGTGATCGACGAAGTGGTCGCCGCAGTGTTCATGAAGCCAGGATCGAAGGTGACAGCACCTGTCTCCTTCAGAAGCTTCGACACGTCGTAGCCGTCGTTGCCTTCGACCGCGGCAATGCGGGGCAGGGTCAGCTCCCCGCCTTCATGGCGCAGGGTGGCACCGTTCTTCTCAGTCATGGTTCCCCTTACATGGGTAGCTCGCAACATTCCAAAACTACTCCCGACCGCTCGCACGGAACGAATCGGCGCCGGGTGCGACGCGGGACGGGAGCTGCGCGCCAGCCCGAGACTAGGACTGCGTGAGCCGCTCGACGGCGGCGTCGATCCGCTCGTCGCTCGCGGTGAGCGCCACACGGACTCGGCCCGCGCCGTCGTCCCCGTAGAACACCCCCGGCCCGACGACGATGCCGCGCTCCGCGAGGCGAGCCACGGTACTCCAGGTGTCCTCTCCCGCGCTGCACCACAGGTAGAGGCCGGCTTCCGAATGGCTGATCTTGAGTCCGAACGCTTCGAGCGCCGGGATGAGACGCTCGCGGCGAGCGCGGTACCGGTCCTTCTGGGCCTCCACATGGGCGTCGTCCCCGAGCGCCACGCGAAGCGCCTCCTGCACCGGGAAGGGCAGGATCATACCCGCGTGCTTGCGGCTGTTCACGAGGTTCGGCATGAGTTCCGGAGCGCCCGCGACGAACGCGGCGCGATACCCGGCCAGGTTCGACTGCTTGCTGAGCGAGTAGACGCTCAGCAGACGGCTGAAGTCGCCGCCGCTGACACGCGGATCGAGCACCGAGGGCACAGCCGCACCGCCGCGCTGGACGTCCCACTGTCCCCAGCCCAGCTCGGCGTAGCACTCGTCCGAGGCGACGACGGCGCCGAGGCCGCGGGCGTCGTCGACGACGGCGCGCAGCTCGTCGACCCCACGCACGGCACCTGTCGGATTGCCGGGCGAGTTGACCCAGACGAGCCGCACGCGGGAGCGGGTCGCGGAATCGAGTTCGTCGAGGCTGTCGGCAGCGACAGCGATTGCCCCGGCGAGGCGAGCGCCGATGTCGTATGTCGGGTAGGCGACGCGGGGACGTACAACGACGTCGCCCGCACCGAGGCCGAGCAGGAACGGGAGCCAGGCAACGAGCTCTTTCGAACCGACGGTCGGCATGACCGCCTGTTCGTCGAGGCCCGCGACTCCCCGGCGGCGGCCGAACCATTCGACGACCGCCTCGCGCACCGCCTGGGTGCCGTGGACAGTCGGGTATCCGGGCGCGTTCGCAGCGGCCCGGAGCGCGTTCTGGACGAGCTCCGGCGTCGGGTCGACGGGGGTGCCGATGGAAAGGTTGACGACGCCGCCCTCATGGGACCGCGCGGTCTCGAGATAGGGCGCCATGGCCTCCCAGGGGTAATCGGGGAGGTCTAGCCCGAAAGCCCGCTCGGTCCCGAGGCCAGTCCGACTCCCGCTCGCGTCAGCCGCGCCGCTGCCCTGCTGCACGCTCAGGCTTGGTTCTGCGGGGGCAGGGCCGCGACGAGCGGGTGATCCTTGCCGGTGTTGCCGAGCTTGGCGGCGCCGCCGGGAGAGCCCAGATCGTCGAAGAACTCGACGTTCGCCTTGTAGTAGTCGGCCCACTCGTCCGGGACGTCATCCTCGTAGTAGATGGCCTCGACCGGGCACACGGGCTCACACGCGCCGCAGTCGACGCATTCGTCCGGGTGGATGTAGAGGGACCGCTCACCTTCGTAGATGCAGTCGACCGGGCACTCCTCGACGCAGGCCTTGTCCTTCACATCCACGCACGGCTGCGCGATCACATATGTCACTGCTGCACCTTCTGACGACTCGGTGATGGGGGGACGCCCAGCGTCCCCGGCGGAACGAGCCTATTATCATCCCGCGCAACCGCGCCAATCCAGCCAGTCCCACTGCCGTGGACCGACCCGGCGGCAGCCCTGTCATATCCCGTCACACGGAGTAGCATGTGGCCTCGCCGTTTTCGCGATGGGCCCAGCCCCGAGACCTACGATGGTGCGGTGCCTCCGACCCAGCGCCCCGCCGACGTCCTCCGTTCGCTGCCGCTCGGGACGCGCGTCGTCGTCCGCTATCGGATCGAAGGCGGCTTCACCGATGCGTTGGGCGACCTCGCAGGGCTGGACGACGTCGAGGCCGTGATCGCGACCCGGCGGGGTGCCACGAAGGTCCCCCTCGCCGTCGTCGTCGCGGCGAAGGCCGTCCCGCCTCCCCCGGCTCCCCGCGGCCCGCGCGGTCCTCGCGAGCGGGCCTAGGCCGCCGGGAAGAGGCTCACTCCCCTTGGGCGTCGGGGAGCCGCCGGAGCCGGAAGAACGGCCCGGTGGCGACGGGGACGCACGCGAGAAGCTGTCCCACGATCCCGACCCACAGGGTCGGGGCGATGCCGAGCTGTCCCCCGAGCCAGCCGCCAACGAGGCTTCCAATCGGCATGACGCCCCACACGAGGCAGCGAATCGATGCGTTCATGCGCCCAAGGAGCCTGGGCGGGCAGACGCGCTGCCGCATGCTCACCTGCATGACGTTGAAGACGATGATTCCAAAGCTCATGACGAACTCGCCCGCGCTGAGGAGGCCGAGCGCGAGCGGGCCCGGCCCTGCCGCGAGCGCGATCGGGAAGAGCACGACGGCGGCCCCGCCCACCGTGAGCCCGAGCGGCAGGAGCGGCCCCTCGCCGAGGCGGGAGGCGAGGCGCGGGGCGGCGAGTGCCCCGAGCAGGCCGCCGACCGATCCGATAGAGAGCATGGTGCCGAACCCCGCCGGCCCGAACCCCAGCTCCCTCAGGATCACGAGGGGCATGAGAACGTAGGTGATCGACGAGAACAAGTTGCCGATGGCAGTGCTGAGGACGACGCGGCGGATGAGCGGATGCCCCACCACGAACGTGGCCCCCTCGCGGATCTCGCGCGAAAGCCTGCTGCCCTCCACCCGCTCGGGCTTGACCTCCGAATCGCTCACTCGCAGTAGGCACAGCGCCGAGACGAGATAGCCGAGGGCTTCGCCGGCGAACAGCAGCGGGGCGCTCACCACGGTGAGGATGAAACCGCCGAGCGCCGGGCCGCCGAGCCGCGAAACCTGGGCCGTGGCCTCGAGCTTCCCGTTGGCATCGGCGACGAGTTCGCGGTCCACGAGCACTGGTACGTAGCTCTGATAGGACACGTCGAAGAACACGGTGGCCACACCGACCACCGCCGCTACGGCGAAGAGGTGCCACATCTGCAGGACGCCGGCCCACCACAGGAGCGGGACGGCGAGCATGGCTGTCATGCGGACGAGGTCCGCGCGGATCATGGTTCGCCGCTTGAGCCAGCGATCCACCCAAGCCCCAGCGGGAAGGCCGACCACGAGGAAGGCCGCCATCGACGCGGCGTTGAGCACCCCGAGGTCCATTTCGCTGGCACCGAGAAGGCTCACCGCGAGGACCGGGAGAGCGAGCTGGCCGAGCTGCGCGCCAAGCTGGGAGACCCCTTGCCCCGCCCAGAAGACGAGGAACGCCGGGCGCCTCGTGAGCGGCACGACGACGGCCGGTCCGGCGGATGAGGCGCGCATGCCGCCAGTGTGCACTTCTGATTGGGAAGTGTCAATCACTCGCATTCGGATCTGTAGAGTGGTGGCATGCCATCGTCCGACGACGTTGCGAAGGGCCGGGCGCTCAGTTCACCGCTGCGCCTGCGCATCCTGCGCCTGTGCCTGCACCACTCACGCACGAACAAGGAGATCGCGGACCTCCTCGGTCTCAACCCCGCTTCGACACTTCACCACGTGCGCACGCTCGTCGCGACGGGATTCCTAGAGCCGCAGGACGAGCGGCGCGGGCGACGGGGAGCCCGCGAGGTGCCGTATCTCGCGACCCGCCGCTCATGGGGGCAGCGCGTGGACGACGTGGCGCCCGTGCTCATCGAGACGTTCGTCCAGGAGACCGCGGCCCTCGATCCCGAGGACATCGAGGTCTGGCGCCTCGGCCTCATGCTCAACGCGGAGCACCAGGCGGAGCTCATGGCGAAGCTCCGGGCCGTCGTCGACGAGTATGTCGCGCTCCCGAGCGATCCCGACGGGCACGCAACCTCACTCATGATCGCGCACCACAGGGACCCCACGGCCGACTAGGTGCGGCCCCAAGCCTGACGCGCCGTCACCTCTGCTGGGTTGAACCGCGCAAAGGTGACGGGGCAACGGGACAACACCCCGCAAAGGTGACGGGGCAACGGGACGACACCCCGCAAAGGTGACGGCGCGACGGGACAACACCCCGCAAAGGTGACGGGGCAACGGGACAACACCCCGACAAGGTGACGGGGCGACGGGACAACACCCCGCCAAGGTGACGGCGCAAGGGGACAACACCCCGCAAAGGTGACGGCGCGACCGGACGACCTTGGCAACGAAAAGCGGACGACGCCGGGTGTGCACCCGCCGTCGTCCGCTTGGGCTCGTGGCTCCCCTGGCTTGGGCTCGTGGCTCCCCTGGCTTGGGCTTTTTGCTCCCCCGCTTGGGCCTGTTGCTCCCCCGCTTGGGCCTGTTGTGCTCCCCTGGGAACCAAACCCCTCGGGGGCGAGGGGTCAGGCGCGGGCGCGGGCCCGGTTCGCCTTGAGGCGCTCGTTCGCGTCGAGGATGACCTTGCGGATGCGGATGTCCTCGGGCGTGATCTCGACGCACTCATCCTCGCGCGCGAACTCGAGGGACTCCTCGAGCGTGAGCGTGCGCGGCGGGGTGAGGCCCTCGAAGTTGTCGGCCGTGGAGGAGCGCATGTTGGTGAGCTTCTTCTCCTTGGTGATGTTGACGTCCATGTCGTCGGCGCGTGAGTTCTCGCCCACGATCATGCCCTCGTACACCTCGGCCGTCGGCTGGACGAAGAACGTGCCCCGCTCCTGGAGGTTGATCATCGCGAACGGGGTCGCGACGCCGGAACGGTCGGCTACGAGCGATCCGTTCGTGCGGTACTCGATCTCGCCGGCCCACGGCTCGTAGCCCTCGGAGATCGACGACGCGATGCCGGCACCGCGCGTGTCCGTGAGGAACTTCGTCCGGAAGCCGATGAGGCCACGGGACGGGACGATGAACTCCATGCGGACCCAGCCGGTGCCGTGGTTCGCCATGTTCGTCATACGGCCCTTTCGCGCTGCGAGGAGCTGCGTGACGGCGCCGAGGTACTCCTCGGGCACGTCGATGGTCATGTGCTCGGTCGGCTCGAGAACGTGGCCGTCGACCTTCTTGGTGACTACCTGGGGCTTGCCGACGGTGAGCTCGAAGCCCTCGCGGCGCATCTGCTCGACGAGGATCGCCAGCGCGAGCTCGCCACGGCCCTGGACCTCCCAGGCGTCGGGACGCTCTGTCGGGAGGACGCGGATCGAGACGTTGCCGATGAGCTCCTTGTCGAGGCGGTCCTTGACCTGGCGGGCGGTCACCTTCGCGCCCTTGACTCGGCCGGCGAGCGGCGACGTGTTGATGCCGATCGTCATGGAGATGGCCGGGTCGTCGACCTTGATGAGCGGGAGGGGCTGCGGGTTCTCGATGTCCGTGAGGGTCTCACCGATCGTGATGTCCTCGATGCCGGCGACGGCGACGATCTCGCCGGGACCTGCGGACTCGGTGGGGACGCGCTCGAGGGCCTTCGTGGCAAGCAGTTCGGTGACCTTGACCGGCTTGATCGTGCCATCATGACGCGCCCAGGCGACCTGCTGGCCCTTGCGGAGGGTGCCGTTGTAGATACGCAGGAGCGCGAGGCGGCCCAGGAACGGCGAGGCGTCGAGGTTCGTGACGTGCGCCTGGAGGACGCCCTCAGGATCGTAGGTCGGGGCCGGGATGTGCTTGACGATCGTCTCGAAGAGCGGTTCGAGGTTGTCGTTGCCCGGAACGGTTCCGTCGGCGGGCTGCTCAAGCGACGCAGCACCCATCTTGGCGGCCGCGTAGACGACCGGGACGTCCAGGACCTTGTCGAGGTCGAGATCGGGGACCTCGTCGGCGAGATCCGAGGCGAGGCCGAGCAGGAGGTCCATCGTCTCGCTGACAACCTCTGAGATGCGGGCGTCCGGCCGGTCCGTCTTGTTGACGACGAGGATTACCGGCTTGTGCGAGGCGAGGGCCTTGCGGAGCACGAAGCGGGTCTGCGGGAGGGGGCCCTCCGAGGCGTCCACGAGGAGGACGACGCCGTCGACCATCGACAGGCCGCGCTCGACCTCGCCGCCGAAATCAGCGTGGCCCGGGGTGTCGATGACGTTGATGAGGATACCGCCGGGCTCCCCCACCTCGGCGGCGGCCGGACCGGCGTACTGCACCGTCGTGTTCTTGGCGAGGATGGTGATGCCCTTCTCGCGCTCGAGATCGCCCGAGTCCATCACCCGGTCCTCGATCTCGCCGTGGGCGGCGAACGAGTTGGTCTGCTTGAGCATGGCGTCGACAAGCGTCGTCTTGCCGTGGTCGACGTGAGCGACAATGGCGACGTTGCGGAGGTCGGTGCGGAAGACAGTGGACACGGTTTCAGACATACGCTTTGGGCTCGATTCGGTGGGTCGCGATGGTCCGGCGCCGGGCATCGAGAGGACGCGCTGGCGGCACAACGGAACAGACCCTCGGAAGGGCCAGCACATCTAGTTTACGCTCTCCCCCAAGCCGCCGAGTCCTCGGTGTACTTTTGATGGCCACGTCCCGCAGGTTGTCACCCGCGGGACGTGGCCATCAGACGAGATCCAGGCGAGCGCGTCAGTCGATGCCGCTCGCGAGCAGGAGCTCCCGCAGCTCGCGGCGCTCGCGCTGCTTCTCCGGATCCGGAAGCGGCACCGCGGCGAGCAGCCGCTGTGTGTAGGCCTCCTGCGGATTGCGGAGGATCGCATCGCGCGAGCCCTGCTCGACGATCCGTCCGCGCTGCATGACGCAGATATGGTCGGCGAGGACGTCGATGACCGCGAGGTCGTGCGTCACGAAGAGGGATGCGAAGCCGAGTTCCTTCTGGAGGGCCTGGAACAGCTCGAGGACCTTGGCCTGGACCGAGACGTCGAGGGCCGAGGTCGGCTCGTCCGCAACCATGAGCTTCGGCTTGAGCGAGAGGGCGCGAGCGATTCCCACGCGCTGCTTCTGGCCGCCCGAGAGCTCGTGGGGATAGCGGTTGCGATAAGACCTCGGGAGCTCGACCTGGTCGAGCAGCGTCTCGACGCGCTTCTGGAGGTCCGCGCCCTTCGCGACTCCCGCGAGGTACATGGGCTCGCCGATCGACTCGCCGATCGGAAGACGGGGATTGAGGGACGACGACGGGTCCTGGAACACCATGCCGACCGAGCGGCGGATCTCGTGGAGCTCCTTCGAGTTCTTCTTGAGGCGTGAGATCTCCCGGCCGGTGACCTGGAGCGAACCTTCCGCGACGGGGAGAAGGCCGACGGCGGCACGGCCGATCGTCGTCTTGCCGGAACCCGACTCCCCCACGAGGCCCACGACCTGCCCCGGGTACACGACGAGGTTCGCGCCCTCGACAGCACGGAACGCCGGGACGCGGCCCTGCTTGGGGTACTCGATCGCGACGTCCTTGAGCTCGAGCACCGGGGCGCCGCGGCGTTTCGCCTCCGCCTCGGCCGCCTCGGCGAGGGCGGCACGGTTCTCCTGCTCGCGGTGGGCGAGCTCCGCGGCGTCGACCGCCTCGAGCTCAGCGCCAGTCGCAGCGGCCAGCGCTGCAGTGATGTCGACCTCAGCCTCCGCCTCCGAACCCTGACCGAGGTGTGGCACCGCGGCAAGAAGCGCCTGGGTGTACTCGTGCTGCGGGTTGCCGAAGATCTGCTCGGCCGTGCCGGTCTCCACGATCAGGCCGCGGCGCATGACGACGATGCGGTCGGCAAGGTCTGCGACCACACCCATGTCGTGGGTGATGAGGATCACGGCGCTGTTGAGCTTGTCCTTCAAATGGCGCATGAGGTCGAGGATCTCGGCCTGCACCGTGACGTCGAGTGCTGTCGTGGGCTCATCGGCGATGAGCAGCTTCGGATCGCACGAGAGCGACTGCGCAATCATCGCGCGCTGCCGCTGGCCGCCCGAGAGCTGGTGCGGGTACGACTTGAAGGCCTTCTCCGGATCCGGGAGCTCGACGAGTTCGAGCATGCGGAGGGCACGCGACTTCGCCTCATCCGGCGAGATCGGGTTGTGCAGCCGGATCGTCTCGATGATCTGGCCGCCGATCGTGTACACCGGGTTGAGGGCCGTCATCGGCTCCTGGAAGATGACCGCCACGTCGTTGCCGCGCACGCGGCGGATTGCTGAGCGGTCCTTCCCCAGCAGCTCCTGGCCGGTGAGCTTGACGCTGCCCTGCACGCGGCTGTTCGAGGGGAGAAGGTCGAGCAGCGCCATGGAGCTCGCGGACTTGCCCGAGCCTGACTCGCCGACAATCGCCAGGACCTCGCCCGCGCGTACCTCATAGTTGAGGCCGATCGCGGCAGGCACCCACTCCTTCTCGACGCCGAAGTCGACGCTCAGGTCCTTGACCTCGAGGACCATCTGGCCCTTGACGAGATCGGGGGCGACGACGGCGCCCCTCGCCGAGCGGCGCTGCCTTCCAGGCTTTCCTGCCATGCCGAGGTTCTCGGTCATCCTCTGCTCTTCCTTCCGTGCACCGTCCCTGCGGACCTTTGGCCCGCCGAGTCGGAATTCTGAAAATCAAGGGGCCGATCCTGCATGATGAGGGAATGAGCGCCCTCCACCACACCGGCCCCGTCGACGTGTTCAAAGCCCGCAGCAACAAGGTGCTCGCGATTCTCCTGTGGGTGCTCGCCGCGTTCGGACTCGTCGTGACGCTCATCCAGTCTGGCCTCGGAGGCGTCCGGTTCGTAGCACCCCTCGTGCTCCTGGCCTTCGCTGGCTGGGCCCTCTTCTGGCGACCCGCCGTCGTCGTGAGCGATGCCGGCGTCGAACTCGTCAACCCGCTCCGCGACGTCGGCGTGCCGTGGGAGGCGCTCGCCTTCGTCGACACGAGGTATGCCCTGACGCTCGGAACGGGCG
Source organism: Sinomonas terrae (assembly GCF_022539255.1). NCBI lineage: Bacteria > Bacillati > Actinomycetota > Actinomycetes > Micrococcales > Micrococcaceae > Sinomonas > Sinomonas terrae. The sequence goes on along the minus strand of NZ_JAKZBV010000001.1, from coordinate 1,251,494 downwards.
CGGGGCGCTTCAGCGCGTGGGCCGCGCCCGCTCCCGGCGTCCTGGGCGCCCGCCACGCGAAGCCGGACAGCATCTCCGGCCTCCCCGCGACCAGCTATGGGCCGGGGCAGTCGGTGCGCCCCGGCGACCTCCGGCACACGGTCTCGGGCCAAGCCGCGTTCCTTGTGCGCCGCCGTTGGGCGGAGCAGGTGGAGCGCGGTGCGGTCGAAGGCGGCCTGGTCGACGAGACTCCGGTGGCCCGCGGCGCAGAGTGGTGGATCCTCGCGGTGGCCGTCCTGCTTGCCGCCGCGACGATCGCAACCCTCGCCTAGCGAGGGGACGCCGGCGCTCGCGCGCACGTCAGGGATTCCTGTCCCGCGTGGCATCGGGCGCCCCTCCGTGGGTCTCCTCGTCGGGGACGACTCCCTGTTCCGCATTCAGTGTGCCCTCGACTTCGGGGAGCGGGACCGAGACACCAGCCGCGGCGGGAACGCTCCCCTTGGCCGCGCCTTGGACCTGCCGCGATCTCGCCCTCTTCGGGTTGAACTTCTTCTGCCGGGGATCGAACGCGTCGCGCATGCCGTCGCCGATGAAGTTGATGCTGAGGCAGATGAGCACGATGAAGAGGCCCGGCCACCAGAACAGCCACGGACGGGTGGAGAAGGCCTCTTCGTTCTGCGAGATGAGCAGGCCGAGGGAGGTGTCCGGCGCCTTGACGCCGACGCCGAGGTAGCTCAGCGCGGTCTCGAGCAGGATCGCCGAGGACATGAGCAGGGTGCCGTTCACAATCACGACGCCGACGGCGTTCGGCAGAATGTGCTTGAAGATGATGCGCATGTTGGACGCGCCGGAGATGCGCGCCGCGTCGACGAACTCGCGTTCGCGCAGCGAGAGGAACTCGCCGCGCACCAGACGGGCGAGGGAGACCCATGCGACGAACCCGAGGAAGATGCCGAGCACGACGACGCCGTTGCTCGCCGCGAACTGCGCGAACCAGCTCCCGGAGTCACGCCGCCCCGCGGTCTGCGACATGACTGCCGCGAGGAGCAGCACGGGAATGATGATGATGACGTCCGTGATGCGCATGAGGACCGTCTCGACCCATCCGCGGAAGTAGCCGGAGAGGGCACCGACGACCACGCCGATGATGCCTGCAACGAGACCGATGATGATCATGATCGTGATCGACTGCTGGGCGCCGCGCATGGTCATCGCGAAGAGATCGCGCCCAATCCGGTCCTGGCCGAACGGGTGGTCGCCGAAGCTGAACGGCACGAAGGTCCACGTGGGCTGCCCGAAGTTCACGAGCGGCGTGACCTGATCGAACTTGTACTTCCACCAGCCTGGGAACGGACCCCAGCCCTCGGCGGAGAAGGCGAGGATGAAGATGGCTGCGAACACCACGAGGCCAGCGAGCGCACCGGTGTGGCCGAAGAAGCGCTTCCGGACGATCTGGCCGAGGCTGAGGCCCTTCGCCTCGACGACCGGTTCGATGCCGGCGGCGGGCTGAGCGGTGGTCGCGGCATCGCCGCGGACGGTGGCCGTGAGGTCTTCCTGTTGAGACTGCTGGCTCATGTCACTTCACCCTAACGCGAGGATCGAGCGCGGAGTACACGAGGTCCGCGATGAGGTTGAATGCCAAGGCCGTGATCGCGACGCACGCGAAGACGCCCATCACCGGGTTCGGATCGACATGCGAGATCCCCTGCAGGAACATGTAGCCCATGCCGGGCACCGAGAAGACGGTCTCGGTGATGACGGCCCCGCCGATCAGCTGACCGATGTCGAGTGCGACCACGGTCGAGATCGGGATGAGCGCGTTGCGGAACGCGTGGCGCATGACGACGGAGCGCTCGCTCGCGCCCTTCGCCCGCGCCGTGCGGATGTAGTCCGTGTTCATGACCTCGAGCATCGACGAGCGGGTGTACCGCGTGTAGCTCGCGAGGGAGATGAGGATGAGGGCGATGGTCGGCAGGATAAGGTGCGTGAAGCTGTCGAGGCCGTGCTGCCAGAAGTCGCCTTCCAGGTTCGGCGTGGCCCCACCGATCGTGGCGATGGGCCTGCCGCGGATGCTGTCGTTGTTGTAGTACTCGGGCCACGCTTGCATAAAGCGGTCGAGAAGCACCATCGCCCCTACGAGGAACGCCGTGATCCCACCGACACGCATCCCTTGGCCCCGGTCATAGCCGCCCCAGAACCAGCCAGCTGCCACGCCGACGAGAACGGTGACGAGCGCAAGGATGAAGATCATGAGGCCCGTTGCCTCATCCAGTAGCGGCTGGATGGGGAAATAGATGATCACGCCGACGAGCACGGCCGTCAGTCCCGCGTACAGGGCCCGGCGGTTCTGAAGTCCGGAGGCCAGGACGGTGACGCCGAAGGCGAGGCCCACGCCAAGGATCAGGATGAGGCCGAGTCCGAGTCCGGGGGCGCTAAACCAACGGGTCAGGCTCGCGACGATGCACACGAGCGCAACGAAGGCGAACACTATGGCGCCGTTGATGGCGCGCCGCCGTAGGGCACCAGAGGAGACCACGGCGGCGATAAGGCCCAAGACGATGCCGATGCCAAGCGAGACGGGCAGCGGGATGGTGGGATTAGCGAGGAAGTTGTTGAAGTCGATGGCGCCGAATTCCTTGAGGAGGACGGCGACCCAGAAGATCGGGAGGGAGAAGAAGAGGAAGGCCATGAACGTCACGCCATAGTCGAGGGCGCTGTACTGGCGCAGGGCCGTGACGATGCCGAGGGCGACGCCGATGAGGATCGCGAGGATGATCGCGCCCGTGACGAGGGTGAGCGTCTGGACGAGGGCTTGGCCGAGTGCCTGAGTCACCGGCTGGCCAACGAGGTTCATGCCCAGATTGCAGTTGCCGACGATGCAGCCGGCGGCTCCTCCGAGCCACTTGAAATAACGGATGGGGGCTGGGGTGCCCAGATCGAGAAGCTGAGCGCGCGCCTGCATGAGCTGCGCCGCATTGGGGAGATTGCTGGCACGCAGATCAGCGAGCGGATCTCCGGAGAGCGCAGTCAGGTTGTAGACCAGAAACGATGCGCCGAGGAGGATCAGAGCTGCGGTGATGAGGCGCCGGACGACGTAAGTCACCATGGTTTGTTGTACCTCTGGAAGTCGGCTGCCGGATAGGTAGGACGGCAGCTCGTTGGGGGCCTGGGGGCTGTACCCCGCGGTCGGCGGGGGCCCGACGGCGGGTGGCCGGTGTGCCGGGTGGCGCTGCAAAGCGCCGGGACCATGGAGCTCGGTCCCGGCGCTCACAGCATCAGAACTGAAGGTGGTTACGTGGTCGCCCAGTCCCAGTAGTTCCACCACACGCCGCTGCTGTTCGGCATGTACTTCACGCCCGTGACGCGGTTGCTGTACGCATCCACGCCGACCGCCTGGAAGAGCGGGAGGCCGTAGGACGAAGCCCAGATCCTCTGGTCGATCTGCTGCTCGAGGCTGACCTGCTTGGACTGGTCAGTCGTCTGGATGAGCTGCTTCATGAGCGCGTCCGCCTGCGGATCGGAGAACTTGTTGAAGTTCGAGCCGCTGCCGGTCTGGAAGATCTGCGGGACGCCGGAGACTCCGACACCCGGGTTGATCCACCCGAAGATCGACGCATCATACGTACCGTTGCCGAGTGCCTTGCCCCAGTCCGACTTGCCGAGGCCGTCGTCGACCACCTTGAAGCCAGCCTTCGCAGCGTTCGCCGCGATCAGGGTGTAGGCGTCAACACGGTTCGGGTTGTCCTTGTTGTACATGATCCGGACCGTCGGCGTCTTGCCCGCGAGGAGCTGCTTCGCCTTGTCGATGTTGACCGAGTCATAGGCAGACGAGCCATTGTTCTTGACCGAGTCTGCGTAGCCCGCCTGCTGCGGCACGAAGATCTGCGAGTCGAGCGGCTTCGCGTTCGGATCCATCTGGGTGATCAGCTTGTTCACGATGTCCTGCCGCGGAACCGTGAGCATGAATGCCGTGCGGACATTCTGGTCAGCGAAGACGCCGTTGAAGTTCAGGTCGATGTGATCGTACGAGAGCTGGTTGCCCTGATCGACCGTCACGCCTTGGAGCGCCTTGAGCTGCTGGATCGTGTCAGACGAGGCCTGCGGGGCGATGATGTCCGCCTCGCCGTTCTTGAGTGCCTGGATCTGCGCCGGGGACGAACCGATGTAGCGCACCACGATCTGGTCGAGGTGGGCGGCGGGACCCCAGTTGTAGTCCTTGTTGCGCACGAGCGTCATCGACTGGTCCGAGACCATGTCCTTGACGATGTACGGGCCGTTCGAGAGGAAGAGGCTCGTGTCCGACGGGAGGGTCTTGGTGTCGAAGCCCGTGTTGTAGAAGTCCGCGGCCTTCTTGAGCGTTTCGTTGGCCGGCTGCGGATGTGCCGGGTCGCCCTTCTTCATGCCCTTCATGAGGTCGTAGAGCGCCTTGGCGTCCGAGAGACCTGCATGCTTGGCGACAATGTGCGCCGGGATGTCGATCGTGCCGTTGTTGCCGCCGATCGCGGTCTCCCAGTCGGAGTACGGCGTGGTGTAGGTCAGGGTGAACGTCTTGCCGTCAGACGAGACGTCCGGGAAGTTCGTTCCGTTGAGCCCCTGCGTCGACGCCGCCGTCGAGAAGTAGCTCGTACCCGTGGTTCCGTCCGCGTTCGCGTCATCGAACCAACCCGAGTTGGCGGCCCAGTTGAGAGCGACGTCGTACGCCGTCACCGGGGTCCCGTCGGACCACTTGACGCCGTCGTTGATCGTGTACTTGACCGTGAGCGGGTTGTCCGAGGTCTTCTCGTACGAACCGAACTTGTCGTTGTGGACGACCTTCAGATTGTTGTCCACATAGTAGAAGCCCATGTGGGTCGCGTAGCTGATCTTCGAGTTGATGTCCGTGTTGCCGTTGGCTGTGTTCGCGTTGAACGTGTTGAACGCGTTCACCTCGACAACCGTGGCGCTGCCGCCCGTCTTGGCCGCCCCGCTGCTCGACGAAGACGATGCCGCCGTTCCGCCGCCTTGGGTCGCGCAGGCGCTGAGTGCTAGGACAGCCGCAGCTGCAACCCCAACCACCTTCGAAATACGCCTGAAACGCATTCCGCCTCCTATGTTCGGTGAATTCTGTGCCGGACGCATCCGGCGGAGGGCCCTACCCCCAGACGCAGGGACGTGGCGCGCCTCACATGCCACACAGCCTACGCACAGTAACGGCGCGCTGGCTACGAAAGCGACGTTTCAGATTGCGGTTGTTATCGAGCTGCAACATATCTTTCAGATTTCCCCCAGCAGACCTCCTCACCCGTCGAGGTGATTGGGAAACCCCAATCGCTTTTTCCCCGAGGTTCCGCGGCATACTCCCCGGTAGCCGCACCCGTCCAATCGCTGCGTCCCGGGCTAGGACCGCCCCGTCAAGGTGGGCAATGCTGCTGGACGGAGCTTCCTTCCTCCCCACCCGCCGTCGGCCCTCACCCCCGCTCCCCTCCCCCGCACGGTCTCCTCTCTCATGCGAGAATCGAAAGCCATGGCGGACTGCCATGGCTCAACACAGGAGGCGGCGGATGCGAGCCACGGTCAGGGACGTTGCGCGTCTCGCGGGCGTGTCCCCGAAGACCGTCTCCAACGTCGTCAACGGAACCGTCCCGGTAAACCCGGATACCCGCGAACGCGTCGAGGCGGCCATGGCAAGCCTCGACTACGTTCCAAATCTGTCCGCGCGCGGCCTGCGGAACGGACGCTCCGGCCTGATCGCCCTCGCGCTGCCAGACCTGAGCACGCCATATTCCGCCGAACTCGTCCACGAAGTCGTCGAGGCCGCCCACCGGAATCGGCTCGCCGTCCAGCTCGAAGAGACGGGCTACGATCCGGAGCGGGAGCTGCAATTGCTCACCCGGGCTCGCGCGAATCTCGTCGACGGCCTGATCCTCAATCCGCTCGTCCTCGACCAGAGCGCCATCGCTCCGGGCATCGTCCTGCCCCCGGCGGTGATCCTCGGCGAGGTACAGCAGAACATCGTCGATGCCGTGGGCGTGGACAGCGTGGGTGCGGCGCGGGCCGTGACGAGGATGTTCGCCGAGGGAGGACGACGACGGATTGCGGTCCTGGGCGCGCGGCGGCCGGGAGCGGCCGCGACCGCAGAGACGCGCACGAGGGGCTACCGTGAGGCGCTCGCCGAGCTGGGCCTTCCGTGGGAACCTGAGCTCGAGATCATCTGCGAGGACTGGCACTCCGAAGGCGGGGCCGAGGCGCTCTCCGGCTTCCTTGCTCGTCACGATCCGCCCGACGCGCTCTTCTGCTTTACAGACAGCCTCGCCTACGGCGCACTCTCGGTCCTCGCCTCTGCCGGCCTCTCGGTGCCGAGGGATGTCTCGGTGGCAGGGTTCGACGACCTCGCCATGAGCCCCTACGCCGTCCCCGCCCTCACCAGCGTGAACTTCAGCCGCCGCACAATGGCCGAGAAGGCGGTCCAACTGCTCCTCGAGCAGATCGAGCACCGCGGTCGCCCTCCACGCACCGTCACAGTTCCGTTCTCCATCCGGCACCGGGCCAGCACCGGCGCAACCAGCGCCTGATTCCCTCCCCCAAAATTCATTGGGACCGGTCACAGCGCCCTCTTGTCCGCATCCATTACAACGATGTAACGTGAGGCGCAGATCACACCGAGGTGGTCTCGCCAGTAGGCGCCGCAACCGATTGGAGTCCTATGTCGTCCCCCACCATCGCCCGTGGCGTGCTCGATCCGCGCCAAGCCCTCGCGCCAGTCTCCCGCCGCATCTTCGGTTCCTTCGTCGAGCATCTCGGGCGCTGCGTCTACACGGGCATCTTCGAACCCGACCATCCGAGCGCGGACGAGGAAGGCTTCCGGACTGACGTCCTCGAACTCGTCCGCGAACTCGGCGCAACGATCGTCCGTTACCCGGGCGGCAACTTCGTCTCCGGCTACCGCTGGCGCGACGGCATCGGCCCAGCTGAGGACCGACCTGCGCGGTTGGACCTCGCGTGGCACAGTCTCGAGCCCAACAAGGTCGGCACGGACGAGTTCCTGAGCTGGTGTGCCAAGGCCGGCGTCGAACCCATGTGGGCCGTGAATCTTGGGACGGGCGGAGTTCTCGATGCGGTCGACCTGCTCGACTATGTCAACGGCACGGCGCCGACAGCGATGGCGGACCTTCGGCGTGCGAATGGGCACGAGGAGCCGTACGGGGTACGGATGTGGTGCCTCGGAAACGAGATGGACGGACCTTGGCAGATCGGCCACATGGACGCCGAAGCGTACGGCACCGCAGCTCTGACTGCAGCCCGCGCCATGCGCATGATCGATCCCGACCTCGACCTTGTCGCCTGCGGAAGCTCCGGGCCCTTCATGCCGACGTTCGGCGACTGGGAGCGCACGGTGCTCGAGGCCTGCTACGACGAAGTCGACTACATCTCGCTGCACCGCTACTACGAGGAGAAGGACGGGGATCTCGCGACATTCCTCGCCTCTGGCGTCGACCTCGACCACTTCATCGAGGCGGTCATCGCAACGGCAGACCACGTCGGTGCCAAGCGGCGCAGCAGCAAGAAGATCTCGATCTCCGTCGACGAGTGGAACGTCTGGTATCAGTCCCGCGAGGAGTCCAAGGTCCCGACGGGAGACGACTGGCCCGTCGGCCCGCGGCTCCTGGAAGACAAGTACAACGTCGCCGACGCCGTCGTGGTGGGCGGGCTCATCGTTTCGCTGCTCAAGCACAGCGACCGGGTCACTGCCGCGTGCCAGGCGCAGCTCGTCAACGTGATCGCCCCGATCATGGCTGAGCCCGGCGGCCCTGCGTGGCGGCAGACGATCTTCCATCCCTTCGCTCAGGCCGCGCGGCTGGCTCGAGGAGTCGCAGTCCCTCTTCACCTCAAGTCCCCGATGCACGAGACCGCCGGACACGGTGTCGTCTCGAGCGTCGACGGCGTCGCGACGTGGGACGAGGACTCGGAATCGGGAGCCGTCTTCCTCGTCAACAGGACTGCGGGGACGACGATCGATGTCGAAATCGACCTCGCTGCCCTCGAGGGCGCCCGCGTTCGCCAAGTGAGCTCGCTGACGGACGATGACCCGTACCGTCGCAACAGCGCCGAAGAACCTGGCGCCGTCGTGCCTCGTGAGGGCCTCGCCAAGGAGGAGGGCAACCTCGTCCACGTGACGCTTCCGCCCGTATCTTGGACGGTCATCGAGTTGGGGCGTGAGCAATGAACGCGCAGGGGGCCGGCGCCGTCGGGCGTCGGACCGTTCTCCGCGGCCTCATGGCCGGAGCCGCAGCCTTCGCGGCGGCGCCCCTGCTGAGTGGATGCGACGCGCCGATCGGCGCCGGGCTGGTTGGAAGCGCACTCGACGCCTCGACCGTCACGTTCTGGAACCTCTTCGGCGGCGGCGACGGCGCACGGCTCCAGACCATGCTCGACACCTACACGAAGCAGCACGGATCCAACTCCCTGACTGCCGCCACCTTCGCCTGGGGCGATCCCTACTACACGAAGCTCACCCTTGCGACGGTGGGAGGCCAGCCTCCGGACGTGGCCGTCTCGCACCTGACCCGCATGCAGAACCTCGCCGAGGCTGACCTGCTCACCCCCATCACGGATGAGATGCTCGCAGGCGCCGGGCTCGCGGCGTCGGACTTCAACCAGAACGCGTGGGCGAACCAGAAGCGCGGAGGGCAGAACTACGCGATTCCCCTCGACACACACCCCTTCGTACTGTTCTACAACGTCGACGTGTGCGAGAAGGCCGGGCTGCTCGACGGCAACGGCAAGCTCAAGCCGATCAAGGGAGTGGACCAGTGGGAGGCCGCTCTCGAGGCGGCAAAGAAGGCCACCGGCGGCTATGCGATCGCCTCCGCAACCGTGGGCGACTTCGCAACACCCTGGCGTTTCTTCCAGACCCTCTATTCGCAGATGGACGGCAGCACGCCGTTCCTCGGCGACAGCGGACGGAGCATCACCGTCAAGGAGGACCTCGCACGGAAGGCGCTCGCCTACATCCAGCGGATGAGCACGCAGGGCTGGCTCGCGCCCATCACCGACTACGCCGGAGCGGAGACGATGATGTTCACCGGGAAGGCGGCCTTCTACCTTGAGGGCGAATGGGAGCTCACGACGGCGCAGAAGGTCAAGGGACTCAAGTTCGGAATGGCGCCGGTGCCCCAGCTCTTCGACCGCAAGGCCGCCCAAGCGGACTCCCACACATTCGTCCTGCCGAAGAAGGCACGCACCCCAGAACAGACCCAACTCGCGATGAACTTCATCGCGGCCATGCTCAAACAGAGCATGACGTGGGCCCAAGGCGGCCACATTCCGGCCTATCTCCCAACGCTCAACAGCTCGGAATACCAGAAGCTCGAGCCGCAGGCGAGCTATTCGGAGGTCGCCCAGTACACCCACTACGACGCCCTCGCCTGGTACTCGGGCTCGGGTTCCGTCTTCGAGAACATCGTCGGAGCGCAGACCGCGCTCGTCCAGCAGCGCCTCGCTTCCCCAGACGCTGCCCTCGCGAGCATCAACTCGCAGCTCTCCCCGTACCTGAATGCGGCAAATCCCCTCTGACGGGGATCAAGCAAGAGCGGAGCAAACCCATGACGACCATCACGACCTCCACCCCCAGAACCTTGAGAGCGACGCCGACGAAGGCTGGCTCACTGGGCGGCGGCACCCGCCAAAGCCGCCCCGCGTGGCTCTTCCTCGCACCGTTCGCCGTGATCTATCTCGCCTTCCTCATCGGCCCGACGCTGTACATGATCGTGGCCAGCTTCTTCAACACAAGCCTGGTCCGCTCCGGCCTCGGCACCTTCGCCGGGCTGGCTAACTATGCGGAGATGCTCACGCGACCGGACTTCTGGAACGCCATGTGGCACACCGTCCAGTTCACGCTCTACACGACGCCTCCACTCGTGGTGCTCGGCTTCGTGATGGCGATTCTGACCAATCGGGTGGGCCGCGGCCAGTGGTTCTTCAGGCTGGCCTTCTTCGTCCCTTTCATCCTGCCCTCGGCGTCGATTGCCCTGATCTGGTCGTTCATCTTCACTCCGGACACGGGCCTGCTCAACGAGTTCCAGGCATTCCTCGGCCTCGCACCCACTCCGGTGCTCGCCGACCCCGCCTGGGCCATGGCCGGAGTCGCGGCCGCGACCGTGTGGTGGACCATCGGGTTCAACTTCATCCTGTACTTGGCCGCGCTGCAGGACATCCCTCGCGAGCTCTATGAGGCCGCGGCGGTCGACGGCGCTTCCCCGTGGCAGCAGATCCGCTTCATCACCATCCCGCTCCTAGGACGGACGACGACCCTCGTGATCCTCCTGCAGATCATCGCGAGCCTCAAGATCTTCGACCAGATCTACCTCATGACGAGCGGGGGGCCAGGACAGTCGACAAACGTCGCGCTCACCTTCATTGCGAACACCGCTTTCACGAGCGACCGTGTCGGAGCGGCATCCGCCGCGTCGGTCCTGCTCTTCATCGCGATCCTGCTGATCGCGGCGGCCCGACAGCTGCTCACCCGGGCACAGGATGCGAGGGCCTGACATGGCGACGATCCAGACATCCCGGAGCCGTCGGGTCTTCACCGCGGCTGCTCCCGCCCCTGCCTCGCCCAAGGCCCTCAACGGAAAGGAGGCCCGCGGATTCAAGCTAGCGTCCGCCGTCGTCCTCGGCCTGCTGGCCCTCCTCTGGCTCCTGCCGACGATCTGGGCGATCAAGACATCGCTCACTTCCAACGCAACCGCCTCCCTCGGGGCACCCGCAATCCTCTCGGACACCCAGCTCACGGGCCACTCGTATTCAGTGCTGCTCGGCTCGGGCGACCTGTGGAACTGGTACCTCGCGAGCGCGATCACCTCGGCCTTCACGGTCATCCTCACCGTGGCCTTCGCGTCGATGGCGGCCTATCCGCTCTCGCGCATGCAGTTCCGCGGGCGCAAGCTCGTGTTCCTGCTCGTCCTCGCCGGGATCATGGTGCCGACCCAAGTCCTCGTGGTGCCCGTGTTCCAAGAGCTCGCGGGGATGGGACTGCTCAATACGTACTGGTCGGTGATCCTCCCCCAGGTCCCGGCCGTCGTCGCCGTCTTCATCTTCAAGCAGTTCTTCGGCGGGCTCCCCCGGGAGCTCGAGGAAGCGGCGCGGGTTGACGGCGCGAGCTACTGGCGCATCTACTGGTCAGTCATCCTGCCGCTTTCGCGGCCAGTGGTCTCGGCGGTCGGGATCCTGACGTTCGTCACGGTATGGAACAACCTGATCCTTCCGCTGTTCACGCTCTCGAACCCGAAGCTCATGACCATCCCCGTCGGTCTCGCCACGGTTCAAGGCTCCTACGGGCAGCGGCTCGCGGATATCCAGGCATCAGCGATCCTCGGCGCGCTGCCGCTCGTCATCATCTACTTCTTCCTCCAGCGGCGCATCGTCGAAGGCGTGGCCGGCTCGGGGCTCAAGGGCTGAACCCCACACGGACGACGGCGGGCACCCACCGAGGGTGCCCGCCGTCGTCTTCCCGGATCAGATCCCCTGTGCGAGCCGGTAGTAGGCCGCGTTCCAGTGGAGCTCGTGGGCGAAGCCGCGGGTGGTGGTGTCTTGGTCGATGACGAGGAGTTCGGTGCCGGCGATGCGGGCGTAGTCCTCGAAGGCCTCGATGCCCACGGCCGTGCTCATGACCGTGTGGTGGGCCGCACCGGCTTCCAGCCAGGCGGTAGCTGAGGTCTGGAAGTCCGGGGCCGGCTTCCACACGGCACGCCCGACGGGGAGCTTGGGCAGCGGGGCGGACGGTTCGACGACCTCGACGGCGTTCGCGACCAGACGGAACCTGTCGCGCATGTCGGAGAGGGCGACGACGACGGCGGGCCCCGGGTCCGCGGTGAACACGAGCCGGACGGGGTCGTCCTTGCCGCCGATGCCGAGGGGGTGGACCTCGAGGGTCGGACGGGAGGTGGTCAGGGACGGGGAGACTTCGAGCATGTGGGCGCCGAGGATCCGCTCGGCGCCGGGGGTGAGGTCGTAGGTGTAGTCCTCCATCAGGGAGGCCCCGCCGGGCAGGCCGGCGCCCATGACGTTCGCGGCCCGGACGAGGATCGCGGTCTTCCAGTCGCCCTCGGCGCCGAACCCGTAGCCGGCGGCCATGAGCCGCTGAACGGCCAGCCCCGGGAGCTGCTTGAGCGAGCCGAGGTCCTCGAAGCTCGTGGTGAACGCCCCGAAGCCGCCCTCTTCGAGGAACGAGCGCAGGCCGAGCTCGATCGCGGCCCCGTCCCGGAGGGACTGGTGGCGGTCGCCGCCCTTGCGCAGCTCGGGGGCGACATCGTAGAGGTCCTCGTACTCGGCGGTGAGGGCATCGACGTCGGCCGGGCTGGCGGCGTCGACCGCGGCGGCGAGCTCGTTGACGCTCCAGGTGTTGACCTGGACGCCGAGCCGGATCTCGGCCTCGGTCTTGTCGCCCTCGGTGACCGCGACGTAGCGCATGTTGTCCCCGAAGCGGGCCAGCCTGAGGGACTTCGTGGCGGCCCAGCCGGCGGCGGCGCGCGCCCAAGTGCCGATCCTCTCGCTCACGCGGGGGTCGGAGACGTGCCCGACGACGGTCTTGCGGGGGACGCCGAGGCGGGACTGGATGTAGCCGAACTCGCGATCGCCGTGGGCGGCCTGGTTCAGGTTCATGAAGTCGAAGTCGATCTCGCCCCACGGGAGCTCGACGTTGGCCTGGGTGTGGAAATGCAGGAGCGGCTTGCTCAGCGCGGACAGGCCCGTGATCCACATCTTCGCCGGGGAGAACGTGTGCATCCAGGCGATGAGGCCGATCACGCGGTCATCGGCGTTGGCCTCGAGCGCCATCCGGCGAATCGCGTCCGCGTCGGTCAGGACGGGCTTCCAGACGACCTTGACGGGCACGGCCTTGGCGCCGTCTAGCTCCTCGGCGATCCGGCGGGACTGCTCGGCAACCTGCGCGAGGGTCTCGGGGCCGTAGAGGTGCTGGCTGCCGGTGAGGAACCACACCTCGTAGGCGTCGAGGGCGGTGGTGAGCTTGGGCATCAGGCGAGGGATCCTTCCGGGTTCTGTCCGTAGACGTTCTGGTAGCGGTCGAAGAGGGAATCGATCGCGTCCTGCGGGATGGGCACTGGGGTGCCGCCCTGACGGGCGATGTGCACGGTGCGCGCGACATCCTCTGCCATGACCGCGGCCTTGACCGCATCGCGCGCGTCCCTGCCGATCGTGAAGACGCCGTGGTTCTGCATGAGCACGGCCCGGCTGCGATGCCCGGACAGGGTCGCCACGACACCGCGGCCGATGGAGTCGTCGCCGATGATCGCGAACGGTCCCACCGGGATCTCTCCCCCGAACTCGTCCGCCATCGCCGTGATCACGCAGGGGATGGGCTCGGCTCGGGCGGCCCACGCGGTCGCGTACGTCGAGTGGGTGTGCACCACTCCCCCGACCTCGGGCATGTTCCGGTAGACGTAGGCGTGCGCGGCGGTGTCCGACGACGGCGAGCGCTCGCATCCGAGCGAGCCCGGCACCACCTCACCGTCGAGCGTGCACAGGATCATGTCCTCCGGCGCGAGCACGTCGTAGTGGACGCCGCTGGGCTTGATGACGAACAGGTCCTCGCCCGGGACCCGGCCGGAGATGTTGCCGCCGGTCCACACGACCAAGCCGTAGCGGACCAGCTCGGCGTGCAGGGCCGCGACCTGCTCGCGCACTCTGCGGATCGCGGGGGAGTCGGGTTCGTAGGTCATGCGAGGGGTCCTTCCAGGGCCGTCGCGTCCTTCGCGGCGGCTTCTGTCGATGGGATTGGGTCTGATTCCGGTGGTGTCGCGCTCTTGAGCGGGATTGCGTGGGAGGCAGCCTGCTCGACCGCCAGGCCCGCGCGGTACCGTTCGAGGTAGGCAGCGAAGCCCGCGGCGTCCTCCGGGTCCGGGTCCACGGTCTCGAAGGCGAAGCCGGCGAAGACGTGCCGGGACAGCCAGGCGCCCAGGTCCGCGCGTTCGGCGCCCGTCTGGGCGGCCGAGAAGTAAGCGGCGAGGACCGCGATCCCCCACGCGCCGCCCTCCGAAGCGGTTTCGGCGACGGACACCGGCGCCCCCAAGGCGCCGGCCAGGAACCGCTGCGCAACCCCGGCGGTGCGGAACATGCCCCCATGGGCGAACATCCGGTCGAGGCCGACCCCCTCGGCTGCGAGCACCCGCATGCCCAGGGCGAGGGTCCCGAAGACGCCGTAGAGCTGGGCGCGGGCGAAGTTCCCCAGGCTCAGGCGGCTGTCCGGGGTCCTCACCACGAGGGGGCGCCCGCTCTCCAGGCCGGTGATCGGCTCGCCGGCGAGGTAGTTGTACGCGAGGAGCCCCCCGGCGTCGGCCTCCCCCGCCAACGCCTCGGAGAACAGGGCGCCGTAGACCGCGTCCGGGTCCAGGGCGACGCCGGCGACGGCGGCGAAGCGGCCGAAGAGCCCCGCCCAGGCGGCGAGTTCGCTCGCGCCGTTGTTGCAGTGGACCATCGCCACCGGGTCCCCCGCCGGGGTCGCGACCAGGTCCAGTTCGTGGTGGACACCGGCCAGCGGCCGTTCCAGGACGACCATCGCGAAGATGCTCGTCCCAGCCGAGACGTTTCCCGTGCGGGGCGCCACCGAGTTGGTCGCGACCATCCCCGTGCCGGCGTCGCCCTCCGGCGGGCACAGCGCGATGCCGGGGCGCAGTGCGCCTGTCGGGTCCAGCAGGCGCGCGCCCTCGGGGGTCAGCTCCCCCGCGGGCTGGCCGGCGACGAGGACCTCGGGCAGCAGGTCCACCAGCTTGGGCACCCGCCCCCCGGCCAGTTCGTCGTAGCGGGCGGCGAGCGCGGCGTCGTACGTCTTGGTGTCCGCATCGATCGGGAACATGCCCGAGGCGTCCCCCACGCCCAGGACCTTCCGGCCGGTGAGGCGCCAGTGGACGTAGCCGGCCAGCGTCGTGCAGAACCGGATGCGCGGGATGTGGGCTTCGGCGTCGACCACGGCCTGGTGCAGGTGGGCGACCGACCAGCGCAGCGGGATGTTCACCCCGAACAGCCCAGTGAGCTCGCCCGCAGCCAGCCCGGTCGTCGTGTTCCGCCACGTTCGGAACGGCACCAGGAGATCGCCCTCGCCGTCGAACGCCAGGTACCCGTGCATCATCGCCGAGACGCCGATCGCGCCGAACGCCTCCGGGCGCACCCCGTGCCGGCGCTCGGCGTCCTCGACCAGACCCGCGTACGCGGACTGCAGGCCCGACCAGACCGACTCCAGAGAGTACGTCCACATCCCCTCGGCGAACTCGTTCTCCCACTCGTGGCTCCCGACGGCCAGCACGATCGAGGGGTCGTCGGCGTCGACCACGCACGCCTTGATCCGCGTCGAACCGAGCTCGATGCCCAGCGCGGTGCGCGCCTGCAGGATCGCCTCGCGCCCACGGTCGGGCTTCGGCTCTCGCGTCATATCGTTTCCCTATCATCTTGTGACCGGTCACATTCCTCTTCAGAAGTATGCATGCCCCAAAGGGCGACGGCAAGGGTCAGGCGGACTCGCGCTTCACGAGCGTCGGCGCGACGGGCTCGGCGAAGGCGACATCGCGACCCTCAACCAGCGCAACGAGCCGAGCCACCGCCCGGTGGCCGAGCTCGGCAAAGTCCTGCCGCACCGTCGTCAGGGGCGGGGCAAAGAAGGCCGCTTCGGGGATGTCGTCGAAGCCGACGACGGCGAGGTCCTCGGGCACCCTGAGACCGGCCTTCCGGGCGCCATGCAGGACGCCCAAGGCCATCTGGTCGTTAGAGGAGAACACCGCGGTGATGCCTCGGCCGGGGAGATGCTCGGCGGCGATCTGTGCGCCGGAGGCAGCGGTCCAGTCCCCCTCGCGCGAGACGCTCCCCTCCGCCCCCGTAGCCTCGGCCTCCAGGAGGAAGCCCTCCCTACGGGCGCGGGCCTCCGCCCAGTCCAAGGGCCCGCACACATGCAGGATCCTCCGGTGCCCCCGCGAAACGAGGTGCCGGACCGCGAGTCGGGCCCCCTCCGCCTGGTCCACGGCCAGCCCGTCCGCGTCGCCGGCGCCGTGCAGCTCGACGGTCGGGACGCCGAAGGAGACCGACGCCATGGCGTCCTGCACCCGCTGCTGCGGCGCGATCACCACCATCCCGTCCACGGACTGGTCCACGAGGTGCTCGAGCGCCGCCAGGATCTCCTCCCTCGCCGGCGAAGCCGCGTGAGCCACCGTGACGAAATAGCCCGCCTCGCGCGCCGCGTTCTCCACCGCGTCCAGGCTCGACGCCGGCCCGTACAGGGACGACGCCGACGAAGCCAGCACCCCGATAGTGTGCGAACGCGCCGTCGTCAGCATCCGCGCAGCGCGATTCGGGCGGAACTGCAACTCGGCCATCGCGGCGAGCACCCGCTCCCGCGTCTCGGGGCGGATGCTCGGCGAATCGTTCAGCACCCGTGAGACCGTCTGGCGGGAGACACCAGCGGCGGCAGCAACTTCGCGGACTCCGGGGGCGCGGGGTGCGGGGGTCTCGGTCACGGCGTCATCCTAAGCACGACGCCTCCAACTCCGGGCATGACCCGCGCTTCGGGGGAAGGTTCTGCGCTCCCTCTTGACAGCGCTGTCAGAGCAGGCTTAGATCACTTCCACGGCTGACAGCGCTGTCAAGGAGGAGACCCAGGTGCAGATAAAGGGCGGAGGCACGACCCTCGCGGACGTCGCTGCCCACTCCGGGGTTTCCGCCAAAACGGTGTCCCGGGTCGTCAACAACGAACCCAACGTGCGCGCAGAAGTACGCGAACTCGTGATGCGCTCGGTAAAGGCGCTCGGATACCGCCCGAACGCTGCTGCGCGGGCCCTCGCCACTCAGAGGACCCACCAGATCGGACTCATAACGACCGCCAGCCCACTCTATGGGCCCACTGCAGGCCTCTTCAGCTTGGAACAGGCAGCGTGGAAGGCGGGATATTCCCTGACACTCTCCACCATTCGATCCTCCTCCGAGGCAGAACTGGCGGACGCAATTTCATATCTCTTGGGACGAGGCGTCGAGGGCATTCTGGTGTCTGGGGCCATGGGAGTTCTCCACATGTCCCGGTCGGCACTCGCGGGCTTGCCCGTCGTGAGCACCAGTCCGCTCTCGGACGATGCGCCGAGTCACGTGGTGGTGGACACCGACCAGGTTGGGGGCGCCGCGGCCGCTGTTCGTCACTTGTTCGACCTGGGGCATCGTCGCATCGCGCACATCGCAGGCCCACTTGAGTGGTACGCCGCCGCCCAGCGGAGAGACGGCTGGCTTCTGGGAATGTCCGAGGTCGGCTTGAAGCCGGGACCTGTCGTAGAAGGCGATTGGTCAGCGCGCTCGGGATACGAAGCAGGGAAATCGCTCGTCAGCGGCAACGTCACCGCGGTTTTCGTTGCGAATGACCATATGGCGATGGGCGCAATTCGTGCCTTCACCGAAGGAGGTCTCAACGTTCCTGCCGACGTTTCGATTGTCGGCTTCGATGATGTTCCCGAAGCGGAATTCCAAATGGTTCCCCTGACGACAGTTCGCCAGGATTTCGCAGCTGCAGCCGAACGGTCCGTAAGGGAACTCATTCAGCTGGTTGAAGGCAGCACGTCAGAGGATTCCATCGTTCGGCTGCCGACCGAGCTCGTGGTCCGCGACTCGTCGCAGACTCCGCGCCCAGACATCTCCGGCTAGCCGTCACATCACTTCAGACGAACAGGCCCGCTTGCGGTCCTGGCGCTGCGGCGCGCCACTTTCGTCTGCCAGGCCGCACCGATCAACAACCGTGAAAGCAGGAGCAAATGACCCGAGAAGTTTCACGCCGTTCGATCCTGGCAGCGATTCCCCTTGCTGCCTTCAGCGCGAGTGTCCTCGCCGCTTGCGGAAACGGTGGCTCCTCGTCCGCCGGCGCGTCGGCCTCTCCCGTTTCGCAATCCGACATTGATGCGGCGATGAAGAAGGCCTCGAATCTGACGTTCTGGACTTGGGTGCCCAACATCCAGAAGGAAGTCGATATGTTCCAGGCGGCGTATCCGGCCATCAAGGTCGAAGTGGTCAACGTAGGCCAAGGCGCGCCCCACTATCAGAAGCTCCGTGCCGCCATTCAGGCGGGGAAGGGCGCACCCGACGTCGTCCAGATGGAGTTCGACAAGCTCCCCTCGTTCACCCTCACCGACAGCCTGCTGGACCTCACCCCTTACGGAATCGGGGGCCTGAAGTCGGATTACCCGGCTTGGGTCTGGGACGGGATCACGCCCGGGGGCAAGGGTATCTACGGGGTACCGCAGGACACGGGCCCCATGGGGATGCTCTACAGGGAAGACCTCTTCTCCGCTGCTGGCCTGAGCGTCCCGAAGACGTGGGACGACTTCGCAACCGCCGCTACCTCCTATCGTGGCAAGTCCGGCTCCGGCCTGCTGACGAACTGGGCACCCAGTTCGGAGGCCAACATGCTTGCGCTGTTCTGGCAGGCAGGCGGGCGGCCCTTCGCCTACGACGGCGCGAAGACCGTCACGATCAACCTCAGCGGAGACGCCGCCTGCAAAAAGGTGACCTCCTACTGGAACGACCTGTTCAAGTCGGGGAACATCGGAAACGAGCCGGACTTCGTGGATGCCTGGTACCAGGCTCTCAACAGCGGGAAGTATGCGTCGTGGCTTACAGGTGCATGGGGACCCGTCTTCCTCCAGGGGACGGCCAAGAGCACCGCCGGGAAGTGGCGTGCAGCTCCCCTGCCGCAGTGGGACGCCACGAGCGTTTCGAGCGGCAACTATGGCGGCTCGACGGACGCGGTCCTCAAGAGCTCCCAGAACCCCATCGCTGCGGCGATGCTCGCCAAGTTCATCAACACCGACGACAAGTCGGCTCTCACCCTTGCCAACGAGCAATTCCTCTTCCCGTCATCGACCAAGATCCTCGCCGACCCTGCTTTCGCCAATGCCACGTCTAGCTTCTATGGCGGTCAGAAGGTCAATCAGGAATTCACGGACATCTCCAAGACCGTGAAGGAGGGTTTCCAGTTCCTGCCCTTCAACGACTACGCCGCTACGAGCTACGACAAGACGATGGGCCAGGCGATCGGCAACCGGTCAGACCTCAACGCGGCCCTAACAGCCTGGCAGGACGACCTCGTGCAGTACGCCAAGGGACAGGGGTTCACCATTGCCAGCTAGCGCCACGGCCCCGCGAACAGGGCCAAGGGCACGCGTGAACCGTGCCCGGCGTCGACAGTATGCCGCTGCCTACGCCCTGTCTCTACCCTTCATGGCCGTCTTCACCTTGATGGTTGCCGTACCCCTGGTCTATGCCGGATACCTTTCGTTCTACAGGAAGCAGCTCATTGGCGGGGTGTCCTTCGTCGGTCTCGAGAACTACATCCGGGCGCTCTCCGACCCTTCATTCCTCGGTGGAGTGGGGCGGATGGCCCTGTTCCTCATCATCCAGGTGCCGATCATGCTCGGACTGTCCTTGCTGTTCGCGTTGGCCCTAGACAGCGGCATGCTGCGGCTGCAGCGCATCATCCGCCTTGGAGTGTTCCTCCCGTACGCGATCCCAAGCGTCGTGGCGACGCTCATGTGGGGCTATCTCTATGGAAAGGACTTCGGCCCCTTCGCCCAGCTCGCGAAGGTTCTCGGGCTACCCACCCCTGACTTCCTCGCAGGCGGGAATGTCCTGTTCTCCATCATGAACATCGTGACGTGGGGATTCGTCGGCTACAACATGATCGTGATGTACGCCGCGCTGCGGTCGATCCCGTCCGAACTCTACGAGGCAGCGCGCGTCGACGGCGCTGGCGAATGGCGCATTGCCTGGAGCATCAAGGTCCCCGCGATCAAGGGTGCGCTCCTCCTGACGACGATCTTCTCGGTCATCGGATCGTTCCAGCTCTTCAACGAGCCCAACCTCCTGCGGGTCATCGCGCCTGTGGCGATCGGGCAGGACTACACCCCCAACATGTACGCATACCAGCTCTCCTTCGTGAACCAGGACGACAACTATGCGGCGGCGATCGCCTTCCTTCTCGGCATCGTCATCATGGCGGTCAGCTACGCAGTCCAGCTGGGCGCGAGAAGGAAGGACGCCGCATGACAGTCTCCGTCGCGGAACAAGCAACCCAGCGCCGCACCGAGGCGCCTCCGCGCCGCCGCAAGAGGGCACCCAAGAGCACCCTGTTGACCGTAGTCATGCTGCTGTGCCTTGTGTACTTCCTGCTGCCGATCTTCTGGCTCGTCGTCTCCTCCACTAAGTCGAACGCCGACCTGTTCACGAGTTTCGGGCTCTGGTTCTCGCATTTCAGCCTCATTCAGAACCTGCACGACGTCTTCACATTCCAGAACGGCGTCTTCGGGCACTGGATCCTCAACAGTCTCTTCTACGCGATCACCAGCGGCTTCGGGGCGTCTGCGCTTGCGACGGCGGCAGGCTACGCGTTCGCGAAGTACAAGTTCCCTGGCGGGACGGCGATGTTCGCCATCGTGCTGGGCGCCGTCATGATCCCTATGACTGCCCTCGCCATCCCGACGTACCTGCTATTTGCGGGGGCAGGGCTGACGAACACCCCCTGGGCCGTGATCCTCCCGTCCCTCGTAAGTCCGTTCGGCGTCTATCTCATGCGGGTCTACGCCGCCGAAGCCGTGCCGGATTCGCTCATCGAAGCCGCCCGGGTCGACGGGGCGAGCGAGATGCGGATCTTCTTCCAGATCGTGTCCAGATTGCTCGTGCCTGGCTCGATCACGGTCCTGCTGTTCACGCTGGTGGCGACGTGGAACAACTACTTCCTGCCGCTCATCATGCTCAACAGCCCAGAACTGTTCCCGCTCCCCGTCGGTCTGGCTCAATGGCAGGCCGCGTCCGCCGCGGGCTCGGGCTCACAGGCTCTGTTCTCCACCGTCATCACTGGTTCGCTCGTCTCGGTGCTCCCTCTCATGATCGCGTTCCTCTTCCTTCAGAGGTACTGGCAGTCGGGACTGGGAGCTGGCGCCGTCAAAGCGTGAGCCGGCCAATCGGCGTCGTCCGTCCCTTTCCGCATTGCCGCATTCACCTCGCTTGACGGGCGGCCGCGTTCACCTCGCTTACTGAATTGCCACATTTACAACGAAAGCAGTGACATGTCTTCCAGACCCCGCAAGGTCCTCTTCGGTGCCGCCTATTACCACGAATATCAACCCTCCCCCCGTCTCGAGCAGGATCTCGATCTCATGGCAGCTGCCCATATGACGGTGATTCGGGTGGGCGAATCCACTTGGTCCCAGTGGGAGCCGGAGGACGGCCAGTTCGACCTCGAGTGGATGGCCCCCGTGCTGGACGGTGCCCATGCGCGGGGCATCTCGGTCATCCTCGGCACTCCGACCTACGCGGTACCCATGTGGCTCGCCCGCCGGTACCCCGAGATTGCTGGCGAGACCCGTACCGGACAGCCGCTTGGCTGGGGCGCGCGTCAGGAAGTGGATTACACCCACCCGGCCTTCCGATTCCACGCCGAGCGCGTCATCCGGAAGATCGTGGGCCGATTCGCCGACCATCCCGCTGTGATCGGGTATCAGGTCGACAATGAACCAGGGCTGCTCGCCTTCCACAATCGAGGCGTCTTCCAGCGTTTCACTGACGAACTGCGCCATCAATACGGCACTGTCGAAAATCTGAACAGGGCGTGGGGACTCGTCTACTGGTCGCACCAGCTCTCGACCTGGGCCGACCTGTGGACGCCGGACAACAACGCCCAACCGCAGTATGACCTCGCATGGCGGCGCTTCCAAGCACGCCTCACTACTGAGTTCCTGGAATGGCAGACGGGCATTGTGCGCGAATACGCCACGCCCGAGCAGTTCGTGACGACCTGCATTGCGTACGACCGACCATCCCAACACGACCAGGACATGACGAGGTCCTTCGACATCACTGCCGGAAACCCGTACTACGCCATGCAGGAGGCCTTCGCGGTCCCGCAGTCCGGCTCGTCGCCTCGCGGGTGGGCAACCAGCGGAGCCTGGAGCCTCTTCCAGAGCGCAGACCGCATGTACTCATCGAAGCAGGCGCCGTTCCTCGTCACCGAGACCAACGCGGGCGCCATCGGCGGCTCGGCGATGCAGTACCCCGCTTTTGACGGACAATGGCGGCAAGCGGCCTATGCCTTCATCTCTCGCGGCGCAGAGATGATCGAGTACTGGCACTGGGCAACCAACCATTACGGCACCGAGACCTTCTGGGTCGGAGTCCTCCCCCACGATCAGAAGCCGGGCCGCGTCTACAGGGAACTTTCAGCCCTCGGAGCGGAACTCGAAGCCGCGGGCGACGCTCTGGTGGGAATCAAACCCGACGCAGCAATCGGCATGATCTACTCGAACGAATCGAAATGGGGGCTCGCGGGCCAACCGTGCTTCCTCGCCGAAGCCCCCATGAAGGGAGACGAACGCTCCTACCAGCGCATTTTCGAGGCCTTTTACCACGGATCGTTCCAGGCTGGGGCGCCGGTCAGGATTCTCCACGACCGCCAAATCGTGGACTCTACTTCTGGTGCACGGCTCGATCCAGCGCAGCTCGCCCGCGAGTTGCCGGTCCTCGTCGCTGCGGGGCTGTACATCGCCGACAACGAGCTTCTCGATTGGCTCGTTGCCTACGCTGAGGCGGGTGGGCACCTCATCCTCGGGATGCGTACCGCATACGCCGACGAGGAGGCACGCGCGCGGCTCGAGACCAAGCCTGCGCGGCTCGCGGATGCGGCGGGAGTCCATTATCAGGAGTTCTCCCAGCTCGACGTCGATCTCGAACTCACGTCATCAACGGGCCTCAGCCTTTCGACTGCAAGCCGTGGCAGCCGTTGGCTTGATTACCTCGAGGAAGACCAGGCACAGGTCGTCGCGAGCTACGAGCATCCCGAGTTCGGCCGCTACCCCGCCATTACCAGCAACGAGGCCGGGGAGGGCCGGATTACCGTCGTCGGCACGCTTCCGAATGTGGAGCTCGCAGCCGACGTCATCCGCTGGGCTTCCCCGGCTTGGGTTCGGGAGCAGGAGTGGGATGAGATGCCCGAGTCGGTGACAGTCCATTCGGCCACCGGGGGCGATGGGCGCCGGATTCACTTCCTCCACAACTGGGGCCGCGATCCGCATACGCTCGCCACGCCGCGGGCGATGGACGATCTCTTCGACGCCGGGCAAGCGAAGCTCGAGAAGATCGAGCTCGGGCCCTGGGACGTTAGGGTCCTCGTCGAGCCGACCCCCTGAGATCCTCCTCAATCGAGAGGAGCCCGGACTCCAATAAAACGGACTCCGGGCCCCTCTGGGCCCTCCGGATCCTTGGTGCGTCCGCTTGCCTCGTCGACAGAAGCTGCCGATCCAATGGGTTGAGAGCCGCGATGAGCGGGGAGACAGTGAGGGTGACCCACGCCGACAAAGCACACGACGTCCTGTCCATGCTCTGCCCCCTTGCCGACCCCGAGACCGGGACCCTGATGGGTTTCGATGGACGCCTCTGGCCGACAGACGAACCGACCGCCCGAACTGCACTGGCGCTCCTACCGCCCCGTACGTTGCAGACGCTTGCCGGTGACTTTCCCGCTGCGACGCCCGCGGCGAGGCATCAGATCTGTGAAGCCGTGGGGATGCTTGCCAGCACCGTGGCGGACGGATTCATGAGTCAAGAAAAAAGGGAGGACGACGGCGAGACGTCCTTGGGCGCCGCCTGCAGCATCATGTCTGCGAACGTCGCCAACACGCTTGCTTATAGGGAGGTCCTCGACGGCATCTGTGATGACCAGGGCGATGAGTTAAGGGACAATGCTCTTCCCGTGGCCCTGAAGGTCTTCGAAACCGGTGAGGTTCCCAGGCCGCCGGAAGACGCGACCGAGGACACGGAAGCGTTCGCCCTTGCTGCCCTCCCACAGATCGATTACCTCGCGGCAGACGACGATCTTCGCGAGCGCGCCGGGGCGTTCCTGATGACGTTCGTCCTCGCCTACGAACGCAATCTTCCCTACCTCGGGTGGGCATCCATGCACGAACCTGCGGACCCAGTCGCAGCCTTTGCCCGCGAGCATCTGACTGATCCTGGACGATGGGCTGCTGCGGTTCGGGAGCAAGGCACATTCGATCCCGCAGCTCTTCGCTCGGCTCTCGGAGAGGCACCGCGGACGTAGGCCGGGCGGAAAGCGGGAGGAGAGACCGGATGGGTGGCGAGGGGCTGAGCGGAACGTCGACCAGCTTGGTGCGCCAAGTCTCGATCGTCATTCCAGCGTTCAACGAGCAGGAGCTGATCCGCCGGAGCCTGCAGGCCGCGGTCGATCAGACCGTCTCGCCGCTGTGCTGAGCGAGCAGGTTTCTGCTCAGTGCGCCGGGGCCATGGCCCAGGATGGGGCAGTATGGGGACCCGCCTTCCCTCGGCCCCGCTACCGGCCGGTGAAGACGAGTCCCCATAGAGAAAGCTTCCTCTACCGCGTCCCAGTGCCAAGAGGATTCGGCGAACCGTCAGCAATCTTGGAGCCATCACTCGTGTTCCGAACTGTAGGCGGTGGGCGAGTAGAGTGTGGCCAACTGTCGACGACACCCGCCGTCAAAAAGGCGCTGGGAGGGGCGATGTGCCGACTGTTCGGACTTCATTCAGGACGGGCGCGAGCCAAGGCAACCTTCTGGCTGCTGAATGCCCCGTCAAGCCTCTTGGAGCAGAGCCGCCGAGAGCCTGACGGAACGGGCGTGGGCGTCTTCACCCCAGAGGGACGACCGAGGGTGGAGAAGCAAGCCTTGGCCGCTTGGCAGGACCGAGCGTTCGCCCGGGAAGCCCGCAGCCTCGAAAGCACCACCTTCATCGCCCATGTTCGGTACGCAAGCACGGGGGCGCACACCTACGCCAACACCCATCCGTTCGAGCAGGCCGGCAGGCTCTTCGCACACAATGGAGCCTTCGCTGGGCTGGACAAGCTTGAGCGGCGGCTCGAGGATGTAGGAGGGGCAGGGCTTGTGCATGGTGAGACTGACAGTGAGCGCATGTTCGCCCTCATCACCGCCGAAACCCGTCACGCCAATGGGAACCTTGAGGAAGGTATCGTCAACGCCGTTTCGTGGATGGCGGGAAAACTACCGATCTTCAGCCTGAACTTCATCATCACGACGGCCACTGACTTGTGGGCCCTGCGCTATCCCGAGTCGCACGAGCTCTACGTACGGGAGGACCACGCCGGGCCAGCCACGGCTTCCCATGTCCTTGAGGCCACGAGCCCTCGCATCAGCGTCCGCAGCCACGACATCTCGGATCGCGTCCTCGTCGCCACGAAGCGGATGGACGACGATCCGCGGTGGCGTCTCATGGACTCCGGCGAGCTGATCCATGTCGGCCCTGATCTACGACCACGGTCGAGTCGCCCCTTCCCAGCCCGGCCAGCGGTCCAGCTCGAACTCTCGGACCTAGACGCGAACGCCGCGGCGTCCCAGCAGTCCCATGAGGGCTGACGGCAGCCTCACAGAGGTGCGAGTCGGTGGGTTTTGGAACCCTACCCGAGGGTAGGCCACTAGGAGTGGCGGGTCCGGCCACGACCCAATTCGGTGCGTGAGGGAGCACCGGGCCCGTCACCTCAACCCGTGAGAGCTTGGATGATAACGCCGACGGGCGCGCTGACGAAGAGGACCACGATGACCAGCCACGCGACCCCGCGCAAGATCCCCCGGCGGCCGTGTCGGAGCGCGACCGCGAATACAACGAGCGCCACGAGAAAAAGGACGATGCCGGCATACAGGATGGCCGTGGCGCCAACCAGAGTGCCGACGAGCACGAGGGCATTACCGAGATTCCAGCAGATAGCCTCCCACGCAACGGTGCGGCCCCGAACCGCCGCATCGGTGAGGGAGGTCTGAGCCACTCCGAGTGTGATCTGGGCCGCACCAATCACGAGAACGATATACGCAACTGCCCAGCTGGCGTGATAACTGGGTTCCGCAGCGGTAATCGCGGAAAGCAAGCCGCCGCCGACCACGGCGAGTGTGCCGATGATCGCAAACGGCCTTGAGAGCGGGTGGGTCCACGCGGAATCAGAGAGGGAAGCGCGGCCGGACGTCATATGTTGATTCCTCCTTGAGGCCGAGTATTCGGCGGGCCACGCTGTCGAGGGTCAGGGCATCCGTAGTGAAGGCGGCGTGGGTCGTGGCTGACTCGACGAACGCGGCGACCCCATGGTCACAGACCAGACGGCACTGATCCTTCCTTGGTCTGGGTCCTGATCGAAATACTCCGAGAGACCCGAATCCTCGACGTCCTCCTGAAGCCCGAGCATGCCCTTGTCCGCCTCCGGTTCAAGCGCGTTGCGCACGAAATACAGCATCGATCCTCCCTGATAGAGGCCAAGTGCGTGATCGCTAAGAGCCGTCTCGCGCGCCATTGAGAACATGGTGAAGGCCACCGCCGTCGTCCTGGAAGTTCGCATTCCGAGCGTTCTCCTTCATCGTCTCCCAGAGCCGGCGTCCGTCGATGAGCCGGGCCGCGAGATCGATCAGGCGGTCGTGGAAGGGTTCCTGACGAGGCATTAGCGCCTCGCTCGTCCCGGCGGAGCGACGCGGGCGCTCCGCAAAGAGCGCGTGCTGCCACCGGCGCAGATGCGCGCTCGGCGAGAGCATATCCGACGGCTTGCGACGCCGCCGGCGGCGTTCACGCCTTCGAGCTATTCCGGTCCACTTGCGGGGCCGAGCAGGGCCTGAGCACGTGCCAGCAGTTCCTCGGCCTGACGGAGCAGTTCTCGTGCCTGCTCCTCGTCGTCGCCCGTTCCTCTCTCGGACGGCTTCGAAGGGGCCGACGACGATCGAGCGCCGTTGTTCGTCGGGGCGGCAGGGGCGGAGGCGGGCGCAGGCGAAGTCTGGTCGGAGCCGGACTGGTCGGCGTCGGACTGGTCGGAGCCGGACTGCTGCCTGTCACCGCCGACCATGACAGAGGCCAGTGAGGCGGCCAGATAGGTGAAGACGGTCACGGCATAGATCATGAGGGCCCAACCGACCAGCCTTCCCGCGAAGGTGACCGGGTAGACCTCGCTGCCCACGGTCGTGATGTAGGACGCCGTGAACCAGAGCGCACCGCCGAAGGACGAGATCTGACTTCCCTTCGCGTTGATCTCCGCTAGATAGAACAATTCGGCGAAGATCAGGGTGAGAACCAGAGTCGAGAGCCCCAGTTTGCCCAGCTGACGGCGCTTGAAGATCGTCATTCCCAGACGCGCCGTTCTTCCGTCGGGGTGCCGTCCGAAGAACAGTGCGAACAGGGACTCGATCAGCCTGTAGACGTGCAGGCGGCGAAGGTACGTCAGCGGGCGCAGGACAGGCAGCACCGCGAACACCGCGTCGGGCCAATGGGTGCGCAGGTAGGCGGCACGGTCCCTCGACAGGGCGAGCTTGCTGGCGAAGTCGAGCAGGATCAGCACGTAAAGCCCGGCAGCAATCGCCCAGAGTGCCGCACCCCACAGGACGCCGGGAGGCGCGACGATCTGGCAGACGACGACGAGTGCGATCGCGGCGCCGGCAAGCGTCAGGGGCGGATTCAGGAACCCGTCGAGCCGATCGCGGATCTCCTCCCGATCGGGGAGGGAAGACCGAGGAATGCGGGGCATAGAACCCTCCTTACCCATCTCCCGCCGTCGCCCATTTACAGGAGTCCCTGCTTATAGGGAGTCCCTGCGGATTCGATGGGTCTGGCCGGACCGAATGCCTTCGCAGCAGTCACGCCACCAAGGATCTACCCGCCGCTCCAACGTAAAAACGCGCCTAGCGCAGCGGTCGGCGCAGCCGGGCCGGCACGCACAAGATCTGAACCTCAGCTCGACCCTGCCTCCACCGCAGGAGGCAGAGTTTCTCGGTAGTGGTGCCGGGACAGCATCACTAGGCCATGCCGTCGAGGAGATAGACGAGCCTGTGCTCATCGGTCACGCGCCGTGACCTCGGCTCGGGATCACCGGGGCCGTTCAGCGGCAGCCCGGACACCAGCAGCCTGAGCTGGAGGGCCGACAAGGGATTCGACTCTGAAGAAGGACCAGTCCAGTACCTCGGCACCTGGCACAGCCAGCTTCGACAGTCCATGGTGCGTTCGAAGGTGCCCGGGGTTCAGCGACGCGCTCGGAGACCCGGCTGCGGAGGAGCCGGGGCCTCCCCCGCAGGAGCGCCGCGGCCGGTCCCGGCAGGGAGGCTAGGGCTGCACCATCCGCTGGTCGGTGTTGGTGTAGCTGATCGAGTCTGCCGTGGCCCCGACGAGACCCATGGTGACCCTGAGGAGCCCGGGCGCGACGTCGTCGAGCGGCGGAGGCGTATCGGTGCCGAGCGACAGGCTGTGCCCGTTGGAGGTCGTGCCGGTGACCGACCCCAGATAGACGCTGACGTGCCCGCTCAGCACCATCTTGTCCGCCGACGTGACGAGGCCGGGGCCGGTGGCGTGCCGCACGGTGAGGGTGAAGCCCGTGATGGTGATCGAGTCCGCGGTGATCTTCAGGGCGCGCTGGCCGCTGCCGTCGGCGGTCGGCACGGTCACGATACTGACCGAGCTGAGGCCCGTGAAGGACAGGCTCTGGGAGCCCATCGAGGCTGGCGTCTTGGTGAAGACCGGCGTCCCGCTGTCCCGGGGCGCCGCCACCGGGGCGCTGGACGTGGGCTCGGGGGTCGCGGTGGGGGCCGGACTTGCGGTCGACCCGACGCCCGGGGCCGCCGGGGCGCTGGAGCT
Organism: Sinomonas terrae; assembly: GCF_022539255.1. Lineage (NCBI taxonomy): Bacteria > Bacillati > Actinomycetota > Actinomycetes > Micrococcales > Micrococcaceae > Sinomonas > Sinomonas terrae. The sequence goes on along the minus strand of NZ_JAKZBV010000001.1, from coordinate 1,222,868 downwards.
GGAGCCGGGGCCCGGCAGCAGGGTGCCGGGGACTGTGGGGAGCGGCCCGGGGGCGGCCGGGCCCAGGGTGGTAGTCCCCTGCCCCGAGGGGCTCGGCGTTGAGGTGGCGCAGGAGATCAGGAGCGGCATGCACAGCTCAGTCGGGGCGCTCTCAGGGGCCCGAGCGGCTCCGAGGGTGAGGGGCAACGCGAGGACCGAGCCGGTCAGGACGGTGGCCACGGCGCGGATGCGGCGCACGTTCACTCTGCCCTCTTTGCCCGCTCGGCCCCTGGCGGACCCATCCACGCGACGACCAGGACTCCGCCGACCCCGGAGAGGAGCATGCCGATGACGAAGCCGCCCATGTTCACGCCGACGAGGGAGTAGATGGCCACCACGAGCGTGAGGATTCCGTAGAAGACGTGGTGTGCGGGCATGGTGATCGACAGGACTCCCAGCAGCACCAGCGCGATCGGGATGACGGTGGCCTGGAGCCCTTCGATCCCAAGCTGAATGTGGAGGTGGCCGAGATCGAGCTGCCCGGAGAAGAACATCTCCACCCCGCCGAGGCCAGCCAGCAGGCCGCCGACGAACGGCCGCCCGCGGCGCCAGTTGCGGAGCCCGGCGGCCCGTCCAGGCGCCGTCGCGCTCGGGGACTGCACGGGCATGCCGTCCTCCGTGGTCGTCGACGCGCGGCTGCTCAGAAGCATCCCTTGGACCCATCCGTCAGCTGCATGCTCATCCCGGTCAGGGTGAACACTGAGGCCTGCGTGCTCCAGGCTGTCTGCTGCAGGTTGGAGATCGAGATGCTGCCGGAGTCCTGCGCGAAGTCGCCGACGGAGCCCTTGGCCGCGGTATTGACCGTCGAGGCGTCCACACCGATGCGGATGTTGCCGAAGGCCGCATCCCCCTTCAGCCCCGTCATCCCTATCTGCAAGTCGGAGGCCGAGGCGGGGTTGCCGCCGCCGCCGGCCTTGATCAGCACGCCCACCTTGCCCAGCGGAGTTTCCGTGACCACGGCCTGGCACAGGTCGGAGAGGGTGGCGCTCTTGATGTTAGCGATCGCCACCGGATGCTCCTTGCCTTCGGTGTCCTTAGCGACGCCGGCGTACTGGGAGAACCCGGTTCCGTCGAGCTTGGAGGCGCCGATCTGGAACTGGCTGCCGGACACGGCAAAGGAGACGGGCACCGCTCCCTCGGCGACGCCGCCCATCAGGAGTGAGGCGGCGAGGGCCGAGGGCACAGCGACGAGCATGATGCGGCCTGCGTGGGACGCATGCATCCTGCGGACGCGCTGCGAGAAGGGGAACTTCATTGATCCTCCCGGAACAGGGCCCGCCCCGAGCGGCGGGAACTCGGTCGAAGATACCCAGCCTGTTGACTGCTAGTCAATAGCAGTCCGAGATGGAGACACGCCGATCAGTAGACTTTCTGCTGTGTCCGAACCGCAGCGCGCCCGCCTCAGCCCTCAGGACCGGAGGGCGCAGCTCATCGCGGTCGGAGTGAACTTCCTGACCGACCACGCGCTGGACGAGCTGACCATGGACGAGCTCGCGCGCCGGGCAGGCGTCTCGCGCCCGCTGGTGTTCCACTACTTCGAGACCCGGCAGGGCATGCATCGCGCAGTGGTCACGACGGCGCGGGACAGCCTGCTCGTCGCCAGCGTTCCCCGCCAAGACCTCGAGCCGCGCGAGCGGATCCGGGACACGCTGCTGAGGATCGTCGTGTTCGTGCAGGAGCACCGCGGAACTTTCTTCTCGTTGGTCAGGGGCACTGCCAGCGGTGACCCCGCGGTGCGGAGGATCGTGGACGAGTCACGGGACCTGAACGCCGAGCGCCTGTACGATTCCTTCATCGAGCTTGGCCTGGCGGACACCACGCTGCTGCGCGTCGCCCTGAGGTCCTGGGTCGCGTTCGCCGAGGAGACCCTGATCAGCCTGGCGATCGAGCGGGAGACGAACGCCGACGACATCGTGCGATTCCTGGAGGCGTCCCTGCACGGCATGGTCAATTCCGTCTCCGACCAGCGGCTCTGAGGCGCGGGAGGATCGTTGAACCGGGCACGGGCTTGGGTTCGCCGTTCTTCATCCTCAGGTTGAAGCGAGCGCCGTTGATGGTCTACCACGCGGAACCCGGTAGCGAGTCGGCCGATGCCCACCCGAAGCGCGCGCTGCTGCAGCTCATTCGGAGGGCTCGAGCGCGCCTTTCCGCCGATCCTTGCTGGACTCGGCTTGGTTGCCGCGTCCTTGCTCCCATACGGAGGTCAGTGCCCGCAGGGGATCGACCAAACCCTCGACGGCCCAGGCCGGGGCTTCGGCGAGTAGGGCATCTTCGAGGGCGAGCTGGGCGGGAATCACCTCGTCCACGAGCGCGGCGCCGGTGTCGGTGAGGACGAGCAGGAACGAGCGGCCGTCGGCCGGGTTGGCCGTCCGACTCAGCAGTCCCCGACCCTGGAGGGCGTTCAGCCGCATGGTGATCGCGGAGCGCGGGGCAAGCAGCGTCTGGGCCAGCGTCGTTGGGCTCAGAGGTTCGCCTGTACGGCGCAGCGCGGAAAGCACGTCCAGCTCGCCGCGGGTGAGCCCGTAGTCGGCGAGGAAGGCATCGCTGGCTTCGAGGATGAGGCGGGAAGCGCGCAGCACGCGGTGGATCACGCCGAGGCTGGTGAAGCTCAGGTCCGGGCGCAGCCCGGCCCACTCACGCTGCATCCGGTCCACGACGTCGCCATGAGCGGGCAGGCCGTCCGCGTCCTTATCCATCCGGCTCCTCCGCGCCCCCGTCGCCGTCGTTTCGGTCAATCACCATGGTAGTTCATAGATGTAGTAACCTTGAGGTACTTCATTTCTGTACTACCTCGGAAGGTCCAAATGACGCACGCCACCCCCACGCGGTCCTGGTGGGCGGCAGTGTTCGACCTCGGCCCGCATGCCGGCGCCCATTGGACCGCCCTGCGCGCAAGCCTGGCGATCTTCGTGCCGCTGGTGGCTTGCTTGGCGTCCGGCCGCGACAACCTGCTGCTGTATGCGGCGATCGGCGCCTTCACCGCCTTGTACGGCCGACACGAGCGGGCTCGGGTACGCCTAGCCATGCAGGCGCAGGCGGGCGTGGTGCTGGTGGTCGGCGTCGTCGTCGGCGCCCTAGTGGCGACCGTCCCGTTCCGGCTCTGGCTACTCGTCCCGGTCGCGGCCGCCTGGGCCGGCGTCGCGGTAGTGCTAGCTGAGCTGGGCCGATGGCATCCGGCCGGAGCCCTCAACCCGGTCTTCGCCCTCACAGCCTCGGCCACGGTCCCGATCCCGCTGAGCACGGTGCCCGCAGCCGCCCTCGCTGCGGCTGGCGCGGCCGTCTTCGCGCTGCTGCCCGCCCTCCCGGGTCGCCCCGGCTGCGAGGGCGGCCCGGTGCGGTATCGGCTGTCGTGGCGCGGCCTACGCCCGTCCGACCCGGTGGGCCGTCACGCCGCCCGCTATCTGCTCGGTATCGCCGCCGCCGGCCTCGCCGTCGCGACCAGCGGCATCGGCCACCCCTACTGGACCTTCGTCACGGCATCCGTCCCCATGTCGGCACCAGATCTGCACGCCCGCCTCACGCGCGCTGCCCAGCGGGTGATGGGCACCGCCGCCGGTCTTGGCGTCGCAGCCCTCGTCCTGGCCGCCCACCCCAGCAGCTATGCCGCGATCATTGTGATCGCCGCGCTCCAGGCGTGCACCGAGCTGACGACCGGGCGCAATTACAGCCTCGGCCTGGTCTTCTTCACGCCGATGGCCCTTCTGCTCGGCGATCTCATGCTGCCAGCCTCGATCGGCACCCTCCTGACTCAGCGCGCCCTCGAGACCGTCATTGGCCTCACCATTGCCCTAGGCGCCACTGTCATCACCCACGAAAGGCGCACTCCGACGCGGGCATTCTCCGCGAGCTCGCGCTGCAGATCAGCGGCATCCACACTCTGGTTGCCTCCGAAGCGGACACGGCGCAGGACCCTATCGAAACGGCGAAAAAGTCCCTGATAGAGGAGACCGCCAGCTCCCGTTGATCGCCCGAAGGCAGCTATTAAGCGCCCGAGGCGAAGGACCTCGCAGCGCTCCTGGCCGTCGCCGCGACGTACTTCTCGAACTCCTTGACGTCCACCGGCGCGGAAACCCCGGCCGGTCAAGGGAAGACAGCGCCTCGCCGGATCATGCGCCTCGTCCGCCCCGACATTAAAACGCGAGGCGGAACGCGACCACATTCCAGCCGTAGACGAACCTGTCGGCCCACTGGCATTCGCCTCGGCCCTCAAGACAGCCGGCCACGCAGGTTTCCCCGCTCTTTTCCTCGGTGGTGGCCGCGCCCGGCGCTGGTCGGTTGACTTCCGGCCTGTCACCCGGTGCGCTGTGCGAGGCCTTCCTGTCCCGTCATGACGGGCCTCAGAGGAGCCTGTCCCGTCGAGGAGCGGATGGTCAGATGGGTGGGAAGGAGTGCGCGGTTCCTGGGCTGGGCCCCGGCCGGGCGGCGAAGCCTGCTGATTAGCAGATCGGTGGCCACGCGTCCGGCTTGTTCGATGGGCGAGGTCAAGGTGGTGAGGGGAGGGCTGCAGAAGTCAGCCCCGAAGATGTCGTCGCAGCCGACGACGCTCATCTGGCCCGGGACGTCGATCCCGCGCTCGGCGAGCCGGGCGAGGATGCCGATGGCGAGAAGGTCGTTGAAGGTGATGCAGGCCGTGGCGCCGCTGTTCACGAGCGCGTCCGCGGCCGCGGGCCCCGAGCTGCGGCTCGGATGGTAGGGGCCGAGACGCCTCATGGTGATTCCAAGCACGGCCGCGCTCTCTTCGAGCGCGGCCCAGCGGCTCTGGTCAGACCATGACGTCGGGGGGCCGGCGATGTACGCGATGTCGCGGTGGCCCAGGGAAAGGAGGTGTTCTGCCGCCTGCCTGACGCCCTCTGGGGTTGCGATCATGACCGATGGCACCCCCTCTGCGTCTCGGTTGAGCGCCACGATCGGGGTGCGGGCGGCCGCCGCGACGAGCTGGTCGTCTTCGAGTCGGGTCGCGGCGAGGATGAAGCCGACGGCGGAGCCCTGGAACTCCTCCAGGTACGCCGCCTCGAGATCAACGTCCTCCTCGGTGTCCACGAGCATCTGCGCGTAGCCGGCGGTGCGGAGCTGGTGGTGGGTGCTGTGGATGAAATCGAAGAAGAACGGGTTCGTGATGTCCGGGACGAACACCGCCACGGCGCCAGCGCGGGAGGAAGAGAGCCCCCGGGGCCGCGCGATGTGGGCATAGCCGAGTTCCTCCGCCGCGGCGCGCACGCGCGCAACGGTGGCATGGTTGACGCGCCCCGGCTGCGACAGCGCGCGGGAGACCGTCGACGCGGCCACGCCACTCAGGGCCGCCACATCACGGATTGTTGCGGGACGCCCATGTCCCCCGCTACCGGCCTCACCAGCATCCAAGGTCGCACTCCCCTCGTCCCGGCCCCTCCGGCTTGCCTCTCCCTCGATTCTGCACCATCGGATGGCCTCAAGGAGCAAAGATGGCAAATTATGGCAAAAGGTGCCGTTGTTGCCGCAACACCGCTTTAGTGTGGCGTGGGCAACATTCCGGCCGACCGAGCCGGGTCCCACATCTGAGCGACTCGACGAGGAGCAATCGAAATATGAACAGAGCAACACTGCGTGCCATCGGCCTGACCGCGGCCTTGGGCATGGGTGCCCTCGGGCTGGCAGGGTGCGGCCAGGACAGCGGCGGAGACGGCAACGCGTCCGGTTCGGGGAAGACCCTGGACGTGCTGGTGGGAGCGAACGCCAACCACGCCGACCAGTTCCGGGCGTGGCAGCAGCACATCGCCGACGCCTTCAAGAAGCAGACAGGGGCTGACCTGAAGTTCGAGACGTTCGCGTCGGCCAACGACGAGCTGCAGAAGATCCAGACCTCGGTCGTCGCCGGGCAGGGCCCCGACGTGTACCAGATCGGCACGACCTTCACGCCGACCGCCTACTCGACCGGGGCCTTCGTCAAGCTGGACCAGGCAATGTGGGACAAGGTCGGGGGCCGCGACCGCTTCGTGCCGGCCACGCTGGGCATCTCGGGACCCGCCCAGCAGAACCAGATCGCCGTCCCGTTCACCGATCGCCCCTATGTCCTGGCCTACAACACCGACCTGTTCAAGGAGGCGGGCATCGACAAGCCCGCCACGACCTGGGACGGGCTGCTGGCGCAGGCCAAGAAGCTCACCGGCAACGGCGTGTACGGCTTCGCGACCGGCTACGCCGACAACTACACCCCGTGGAAGTTCGCCTGGGCCATGGCGAACCAGGCCGGCAACCCGCTCGTCGACGGCAACAAGGCCCGCATCGACGAACCCACGGTGAAGAACGCCTACCAGGCCTACTTCGGATGGCTCACGAAGGACAAGGTCGTCAACCCGGCCGCGGTCGGATGGAACGACACCCAGGCAGCCGCGGACTTCGCGTCCGGCAAGTCCGCGATGATGCTCATGACGACCGTTTCGAGCAAGGTCACCTTCGACAACTCGGCCATCAAGGGCAAGTACGCCTACGCCGTGATGCCGACTGTGCCCCCGGGCCAGTCGAGCGCGCCCGCGGGTGGGGCCCCGGTCAGCTCGATCATCTCCGGTGACAACCTCGTGATCGCCAAGTACTCGCAGAACCAGGACCTGGCCGCCGCCTACATCAAGCTCATCACCAGCGACGATGAGCAGGTCAACTACAACAAGACCTTCGGCGATCTCCCGGCGAACGCTGCTGCCGCCAAGAAGGTCGAGCAGTCGGATCCGTCGCTCGCGCCGGTCCTCGACTCCGCGAGCCAGTCGAAGTCGACTCCCTTCACCGGAGCGTGGGGCGACATCCAGCTCGCGCTCACCAACGTCGTCGTCCAGTCGCGCCAGGCACTCTCCGGCTCCGGAGTCAGCGACAGCGCACTCGAGGCGGCCCTGGAGAAGGCGCAGAAGGACTCGCAGGCCTCCCTCGACCGGGCGGCATCGAGCCAGTGAGCATCACGGTGCGGAAGAACGCCCCCCAGGGGCGTAACGCTGCCCCGTCGTCCGGCGGGACCACCCCTGCCGGCCGGCGGCGCACGGTGAGCGAGCGCAACCGCCCCCTGTGGCTGCTCACCCCGGGTGCGCTGCTGATCGGCCTGATCATCGCCGTCCCCCTCGCCCTGGGCGTCTACATCTCGATGCTCCAGCTCGACCAGTACACGATCCGCAAGTGGGTCAGCGCCCCCTTCATCGGCCTCAAGAACTTCGTCGAGGCGTTCACCGGGACCGACCTGGTCCACGCGTTCTTCAACAGCGTCTCCTTCTCGGTCATCGCCACGCTCATCACGGTGCCGATCGGCGTGTACGCGGCGCTGGCGACGCAGAACCGGTTCGGCGGAAGGTCGCTGGTCCGGTCCCTGTTCCTCGTCCCATACGTCCTGCCCTCCTTCGTGGTGGGGACGTTCTGGCGCACCATGCTCCAGCCCGACGGGATCGTGAACAAGTTCCTCTCGGGACTGGGGATCGCCCCGCCGCAATGGCTCTACGGGCCGGCCAGCTATTGGGTGCTGATCGCCGTGGAGGTTTGGGCGGCGTGGCCGTTCATCTACCTCATGGCGCTTGCGGGGCTGCAGTCCGTTGACCAAGAGGTCCACGAGGCTGCCGCCATCGACGGGGCGTTGTGGTGGACCAAGCTGCGCTACGTGATCTTCCCCTACCTCAAGGGCCCGGTCGCCCTGGCCTTCCTCATCGCGACGCTGCATCACCTGAACAACTTCACGCTCGCGTTCCTGCTCTTCGGAGTCCCGGCACCGACCGACGTCCAGCTCCTCCCGACCCTCGTGTACAGCATGAGCTTCACGAGCCTGCGCTTCGGGATGGGCGCGGCCATGGCGCTGCTCTCTCTCGTGCTCATCGCGTTGCCCCTGTTCTTCTACCTCCGAGCCGTCCGCCTGGACACCGGAACCGAGAAAGGAGGAAAGCGATGACTGCCCTCGAAGAGTCAGTCGAGACCGCCAGCAGCAGCTCCCTGCCGCGCAGGGCCGCGGGCCGGAGGATGACCCAGTCGGCGGAGGTCATGAGGCTCCTGCCCACACCGTTCCTGGTGGGGGGCCTCGTCGTCCTCTGCGCCGCCGTCGCCGTACCGCTGCTGTACATCGTGTGCGCGTCCATGAACTCGGACGTCGAAGTAGCGCGCGGCGCCTTCTTCCCCACCCAGTTCACGCTCGCCAACTACGCAAAGATCTGGAGCACCCTGCCGCTCGGGCGAGGGCTGGCCAACAGCGTCATGATCGCCGGCCTCGTCGCGATCGTCTCCTCGCTCATCGCCATCATCACCGCCTACGTCCTGGTCCGGTTCGAGTTCCGCGGGCGCCTCACGATCCTCCGGGGCCTGATCGGGCTGCAGAGCGTCCCGGGCGGCCTCCTGCTCCTCCCGGTGTTCGTGGTCTTCGCGTCGGCCGGGAACTATCTGGGCATCACCGTGATCGGCACATGGTGGGGACTGTTCCTCGCCTACCTCACGTTCGCCCTGCCCTTCTCGATCTGGGTCATGGTGACGTACCTGCGCGGCCTTCCCAAAGAGCTCGAGGAGGCGGCCCGGATCGACGGGGCGAGCTCCGTCGGGGTGCTGTTCCGGATCATCTTCCCGCTCAGCTGGCCCGGCCTCGTCGTCTCCGGCGTGTTCTCGTTCCTGCTGGGCTGGAACGACGTCATGTTCGCGTCGGTCCTCACCCGCCCGAGCACCCAGACCGTCGCCGTCGTCCTGCAGATCTTCGGGGCCTCCTCCGAGGGCGGCGCCGTTCCGCTGTACGGCCAGATGATGGCTGCCTCGCTCGTCTGCGCGGCCCCCGTCGTCATCCTCTACCTCATCTTCCAACGATTCCTCGTCGGCGGACTCACCGCCGGCAGCGTCAAGTAGCCCCGCACATGACCGTGCCACAAGGAAGGAACGACGTGACCGTCACTCAGCCAGGCTGGACCCTCTCCGGGTTCGGCGACGAGATCAGCCCCGACCCTCTCGTGCAGGCCGCCGTCCTGCAGGCCCTCGGAGCAAGCCACATCGAGGTCCGCAGCGCGTGGGAGACCAACATCGTGGAGATGGAGGAGGCCGAACTCCTCCGCCTCGCGGGCATCCTGCGAGAGGAGGGGATGGGCGTCTCGGCCGTGGCGTCGCCCATCGGCAAGGTCGACGTGAGCCTGCCCGTCTCCCACGAGGTCGAACGCCTGCGCCGGGCGATCAACGCGGCGAACGTGCTCGACACCCACTACATCCGGATCTTCTCCTTCTACCGCGGAGAAGGCCTGGGGCCCGAGGACGTCCGCGGCCCCGTCATGGAACGCATGCAGGCGCTCTCGGCCGAGGCCCAGGCCGGCGGTGTGGTGCTGCTCCACGAGAACGAGAAGGACATCTACGGCGACACCCCCGAGCGCGTCCTGGACATCATGAAGACCGTGGATTCCGAGGCGCTGCGCGTCGCATGGGATCCCGCGAACTTCGTCCAGGTCGGCGTCAAGCCCTTCACCGAGGGCTACGAAAACCTGCGCCCCTACCTCGAGTACCTCCAGGTCAAGGACGCCCGCGCCTCCGACCGCCTGGTCATGCCCGCGGGCGAGGGCGACGGCGAGCTCCAGGAGACCATCGCGGCGCTGCGCGAGGACGGCTTCACCGGATTCGCCTCGCTCGAACCGCACCTTGCGAACACGCACCACCTCGGCGGCTTCTCCGGCCCCTCGGCGTTCGGGGTCGCCGGGCGCGCCTTCCGCCGCCTCACCGATGACGCGGGGGTGACCCTGCGATGAGCACAGGCCCCACAGCCCGCACCGGTCCCCTGCGCGCCGCCCTCGTCGGCTGCGGGGTCATCGGCCGCCAGCACGCCAAGGTGATCTCCGCTACCGAGGGCGTCGAGCTGGCAGCCCTCGTGGACATCGACCCGGCGGCCGCCTCCGCCCTCGCGGACACCGTGGCCGACGACTCGGGACTTGGACGCCCGGCCGCCTTCGCATCGCTCGCGGAGGCGCTCGAGAAGCACGGCGAGGAGATAGACCTCGTCTCCGTCTGCACCCCCTCTGGCCTGCACGCCGACCTCGCCGTGGAGGCGCTCGAGGGCGGCAAGCACGTGATCGTCGAGAAGCCCCTCGATGTGGACCTGCCAAGCGCGCGGCGGGTTGCCCACGCAGCCGCAGCGGCGGGCGCCGGGGGCCAGGTCATCTCCGTGATCAGCCAGCACCGATTCGACGCGGCGAGTGCGGCCGTCGCACGGGCGATCGGCGGCGGCCGTCTGGGGCGGATCACTTCCGCGGTCGCTTCGGTCGCCTGGTGGCGGTCCCAGGCCTACTACGACTCCGGAGCCTGGCGGGGCACATGGGAGCTGGACGGCGGCGGGGCCGTGATGAATCAGGGCGTGCACACCGTGGACCTCCTGCTGTGGTTCCTGGGCCGCCCGGCCGAGGTCCACGCGCACACCGGTCTGCTCGCGCACGAGCGCGTCGAGGTCGAAGACACCGCCGTGGCCACTATCCGCTTCGAATCCGGGGCCCTGGCCGCACTCCACTTCACAACCGCCGCCTACCCGGGCCTCACCGCCCGGATCCAGGTCCACGGCGACCGGGGCTCGGCCGTGATCGACAACGACCGGCTCGCCTACTTCCACGCCGCCGACGGCGCCGCAGGGGACGGCAATCCGTCCTACGGCATGGCCGGCGCGGGCAACCAGACCGAAGTCGAAGTCGGCGGCCTGGAGTCCTCGCCCAACACGCAGGGCGCCGACGACCTCGAGACTGCGCACCAGAAGCAGTACGCGGATGTGGTCAGCGCAATCCGCAACGGGACCATGCCACTGGTGGGCGTCGAGGAGGCCACCGCCGCCCTCGCTACCGTCCGTGCCGTCTACATCTCCGCCGCCCTCGGAAGGGCAGTGTCATTTGCGGACGTGCTCGAAGGCCGTTACGACGAGGCCGCTCTCGGCATCGCCTGAGCCGACCGCGCCGCCCTCAGGCGCGCCGAACCAACCAGCCGGCTGGAAGGGCATCCCCGACGCCGCTGCGATCTCTGAAGCGGCTCCCGACAGAACCGATCACGAGAGGCTGACTACGACTACGGCCGGCCCTGACTAGGCGTACGCATGTGCCCGGGTCCGGCATACGACCAGGGCGCCCCTCTGCGGCGGTCTGGCCTGCCTTGAGGGGCGCCCTGGAGTTGGGTGCCGAGCGTCAGTCGGTTGTGAGGACCACGCGGAAGCGGGCCCTGCCGGAGGCCATGCGCTCGTAGCCGTCGGCTGCTTTCTCGAGGGGGTAGGTCTCGATCATCGGGCGCACGCCGGTGCGGGCGGCGAAGCGGAGGGTGTCCTCGGAGTCCTTCGCGGTGCCTGAGGCGTGCCCGGCGACGGTGCTGCTGCCCATGACGAGGTCGCCGGCGTGGACAGCGAGGTGCTCGTGGGGGACGCCGAGGACGACGAGGCGTCCGCGGGCGGCCAGGCCCTTCACGGTGGCCGAGACCGAGGGGGCGTCCGTGGCGGTCGCGATGACGAGGTCGGCCCCGCCGAGGGCCTTCAGCTCTGCGGCGACATCCGAAGCGGTGCTGTCGATGTAGTGGTCGGCGCCGAGCTGGCGGGCGAAGGCCTCCTTCTCGGTGCCGCGGGCGATCGCGATGGTCTCGAAGCCGAGCTTGGCCGCGAACTGGACGCCGAGGTGGCCCAGACCGCCCAGGCCCACGACCGCGACGCGGTCGCCGGGGCGGACCCCGCTGGAGCGGATCGCGTTGAAGGTGGTGACGCCGGCGCAGAGCAGGGGCGCGGCCTCGGCGAAGCTGAGCTCGTCGGGGATGGCGGCGAGGGCGTCCGCCGGCGCCACGAGGTAGTCGGCGTAGCCGCCGTCCGTCGTGAGGCCGGTGATCTTGCCGTTCTGGCAGGAGATGAAGTCCCCGTCGCGGCAGGGGTCGCACTCGAAGCAGGCTCCGCCGAACCAGCCCACGCCGACCCGCTGGCCAGGGGCCCAGCGGGTGACGCCCTCGCCGAGGGTCTCGACGGTTCCGGCGACCTCGTGGCCAGGAGTCCGCGGGTAGGAGGAGGCCATGCCCGCGCCGGGCATGGCGTCGCTGTGGCAGATGCCGTTGGCGGCGACCTTGATCAGGACGTGGCCGGGGGGAACGTCGGGCAGGTCGCGCTCGATGAGCTCGAGCGGGGCGCCGGGGGCGCTGATCTGTACAGCTCGCATAAGGGGTCCTTTCGGAGACGGGATGGGTGGCGATTGGTCGATTGAAGTCTGGGGACTCGGTGTCCGGGGGCAGCCGCGCCGGAGTCCGGGGGGCGATGGGGGCGTGTCCGGCACAGGCCATCGGGGCGGCCTTGTCTGCGCTACCCGAGGCGGGTCCGGTTCAAACAGTCGGCCTCAGGCGGCCCGTGCTGCTCCCTTGGAGTTGGCGAGCAGGTTCCGGTAACTGGCCCCGTGCGCTGCGAGCTCGGCCTCGTCGACCATGCGGGCGCCGTGGACCACGAGAGGCTCCTCGAGCACCATGCCGCACAAGTGCGCGGTCGCCTCGATGGGGCGCATCAGCTCTGCCATGGTGAAGCGGTTGTGCCCGCTCGGCCCGTAGGACGACTCGGGCCCGCCAGTCGAGGTCGCGACGACCAGGCGCTTGCCCCGCAGGGCGTCGCCGCCGGTGCCGTAGGCGAAGCCGTACGTGAGGACCTGGTCCACCCACTCCTTGAGGATGCCGGGGATCGAGTACCAGTACCAGTACCAGGGGAACCGGAGCACCACGGTGTCATGGGCGCGGAGGATCTCCTGTTCGGCCTCGACGTCGAACCCGGCAGCGCCGCGCACGGAGGCCAGGTCCCGGACGGTGAGGCCGGGCAGGCCGCGGACGGCGTCGGCGAGGTGCCGGTTGACGCGGGAGTCCTGGGTGCTCGGGTGGCCGAGGATCACGAGGGTCCGGTGCTGCGTGGTCCCTTCCATGTTCAGCGGACGATCTTGAAGTTGAACTCCGGGGTTCCGAGGGCACCCCAGAGCCGCAGCCAGACGGCCAGGAGCATCTCGGTGCCCCGGGCCGTGGTGATGTCGCCGAGGTCGATGACGTCCTGGTGGCCGAATTCCTTCAGGAGGGTAGTGACGGTGTCTTTGGCGTCGGCGTCGTTCCCGGAGACGAAGACCGTGCCGGGGTCGGTGAGCTGTGCCGGGCGCGCCATGAGGTCGGCGTTGAGGGTGTTGAGGGTCTTCACGACCCGGGAGGCCGGGAAGGCGCGCTGGATCTGTTCGCCCAGGGAGTCGGTGTCCTTGACGAACAGGGTGGGGGGCATGCCATTGCTGAAGTCCAGCGGGTTGGCGATGTCGATGATCGCCTTGCCGGCAAGGTTCTCGGCCCCGGCCTGGGCCAGAACATCCAGTGACGCGCCGCCGTTGGTGGCTCTTCGCGTTTCCGCGGGAATGGTCCTGCTGGGTGATTGTCACGCTGCTGTCTGAGCGGCGCTCCTGAGCAGGATACGGGATCGGTAGTTGTCCGGGTTCCGGAAGCCCCGTCCGGTTCGTTTGATGTTCTTGATCGCGGTGTTGTTCGCCTCGACCTTGGCCGTGGTCGCGCCGGTGGTGATGAGGACTTCGATCTCGTTCCACCAGCGCTTCACGGTGCGCAGGAGCCGTTTCGTCTCCACGGTCGGGGCGGCCTCGACGAGGCCCTCGAGGATCCGCAGGTGGTCCCGCGCCTCCTCGAGCGCCCCGGACGCGAGCAGGGTGCGGAGCTGCTCCTTGGCCTCCCAGGCGGCCTGCAGCTGCCCGGTCGGGTCGTCGGATTCGAAGACCGCCCGCAGTCGGGCCCTGCCGCGGCCGGAGAGGGTCTCGGCGCCGCGCAGGAGCAGGCGCCGGTTCGCCCACCCCGGGTCCACCGCCCTGCCGCGGCGGCCCTTGATCTCCTGGCTCAGCCGCTGCCTGGCCTCGGTGACGGCCTGGTTCGCCAGCTGGACGAGGTGGAACGCGTCGACCGACACCGCGGTGCGCGGAAGCCACATCCGCAGGGCCTTGCGGAACGCCGCCGACGGGTCGATCGCCACGACCTCCACCCCGAGGCGCCACGCCAGCGGCCGGGCGAACAGCCAGTCCCCGACACCGGTGCTGTCGCGGCCGTCCACGATGCCCAGCACCTGTCCGGTGTCCAGGTCAACGATCGTGGTCATCCACGGCTCGACCCGCACCCACGGCGATGCCTCGTCGGCCCGGTACCAGCGCACGGACCGGTACCTGTGCTCGTCGATCCCGAGCCTCTTCGGCGCGAGCAGGTCGACGTCCGGCAGCGTCGCCGCGGCGGCGTCCAGGGCGGTCTGGGCCAGCCACCACGAGACCCCGTGGGCCCGGGCAGCCTCGAGTGCGGCACGGCCCGAGCGGATCACGGCATCCACAAGCGCATGCAGGAGCCGGCGCGTGGACCGGGCCCGCCTGGGCACCTCGTCCGTGGCCTCGGTGAACGACCCACGCGGGCACGCCGGCTCGTCGCAGAACCAGCGCCGCTTGCGCCACAGCACCACGACAGCGCCGGCCAGGGGGACGTCGCGCAGCCGCTGGAGCCGTCGGTCCTTCACGCGGGCCGAGACGACCCCGCAGGCGGGACAGCCCGGCACCCCGGTGGACTCCACAGTGATCCGGCGGACGCCGAAGGCGGTGAGCGCGGCGGAGAGGACGCGGTATTCGGGCAGGTTGAAGATCACGGTGGCAGCACAGGGCTGCCCCGTCGTAGGCTCGATCAAGGCTCGTGGATCCTGTTCCGGACGAATGACTAGACACCACTCATCCAACAGGGCCACGAGCCCCTTCACGCCCTACGGCGCGAGCCCGATTCCCGCGGAAACGCGAAGAGCCCCGTTGGTGGCGTTGACGATGAGTTCGGCGCCAGCGGCGGCCTTCGCGAAAGTGGAAACCGTCACGCCGGGGTTATCGGGCGGCCCACGTGGCGTAGGCGTCGCCGCCCATCGGATCGGGCGCCGTGCGGGCGAGGGTGGCCTGAGGGTCGCGGGTGCCGACGGTGACGGCGTGGCCGAGCTCGGCAAGGCGGGCTGCGAGCGTGCGGCCGACCATGCCGGTTCCGAGTACTGCGATCTTCACGGGTCAGCTCCTGAGGATGTGCGTGGGAGGTGAATTGACTGCCCAAGGCCGTGATTCTGGCCTCGAAGGGACGGATCGTTCCGGAACCATGATTGTGACGGATCGTTCCGTCTGTCAAACTGGAGTCCAGAACCCAACAGTCGGATCCGGGAACGGAAGGAAGTGGAGGTGGGCCGCGATGGCTCGCAGAACGGCCGAGGAGAACCGCCGCAACGTCTTAGACGTGGCGACGCGCCTGTTCTACCGGCAGGGCATCCGCGCGGTCGGTATGGACGCGGTGGTGAAGGAGTGCGGAGTTGGGAACGCCACGGTCTACCGCCAGTTCCCCACGAAGGACGCCCTCGCCACGGCGTATGTGAAGGGCCGCGCCGACGCCTGGTTCGAGCGCATGGAGCAGGCGGCGACCGAGCACTCCGACCCGCGGCACCGGCTGCTCGCGGTCTTCGAGGTCCTGGCCGAGGACACCGCCGCGGCCTGGTACCGGGGCTGCCCCATGCTGAACACCAACACGGAGTTCCCCGACGGCGCCCACCCGGCTCACCTGACGGCAGTGGCGCACAAGCAGCAGGTGCGGGACTGGTTCCGCTCCCTCGCCGCCGAGGCGGGAGCGGCCGAGCCCGACCGGCTCGCCGACGACCTGCTGATCGTCCTCAACGGCGCCTACGCCACGGCCGCCGTCCTCGACGGCGCGACCTACGGCAGCCGGGCCCTCGACCTCGCCGGGCGCCTCATCGAGGCGGGCTGCCCCGCGGACTGACCTGACGGCGCCCCGCCTTGCATCGGGGCCCCCGGGGGCTTCTCGGGGGCGGTCTCGTGTGGAAGAAGCCGACCCTCCTGCCCGGCCGCGCCTGCACGCCCTGTCCGGCGCGGCGGAGGCATCGACCCGGGCGGTAGCCCAGCCGCGCACGAATGACCCCTCGCTATTCGTGGCCGCCCATAGGACCATGGGGTGATGGAACGGCAGACCGAGATCCAGGCGCTCAAGAACGTCCGATCGCGTCTGGGGGCCCGCTTCCCTGATCTGGGGGAAGAAGCCGTTGCCGCGGCTGTCAGCCGCGCGTCCGAGGAGATGACCGGGCCCGTCCGGGACTACGTGCCCGTTCTCGTCGAACGGGTGGCCCGGGATCGTCTTGCCCGCCTGCGTGACCATCCTGGGGCTCCAGCGGCGCCCTCTGCCCAATAGGGCTCGGGGCCGGAGCGCACGGCCTGAATCTGGGGCCGCACGGCATTCTGGGTGCTGGGCCCAAGCCATCGAGCCGGCCCCTGAATGCCTCCGCCGTCAGACGTTGAAGCGGAACTCCACCACGTCGCCGTCGGCCATGACGTAGTCCTTGCCTTCGATGCGGACCTTGCCGCGCGCCTTCGCCTCGTTCATCGAACCCGCGCTGATGAGGTCATCGAAGTGCACGACTTCGGCCTTGATGAAGCCCCGCTGGAAGTCCGAGTGGATGACGCCGGCTGCCTGCGGCGCGGTATCACCCTGATGAATCGTCCAAGCACGCGCTTCCTTCGGCCCCGCAGTGAGATAGGTCTGCAGACCGAGGGTGTGGAAGCCAACGCGGGCGAGCTGGTCGAGGCCGGACTCGTCCTGCCCGTTCATCTCGAGCATCTCCCGGGCCTCCTCCTCGGAGAGCTCGACGAGGTCGGCCTCAAGCTTCGCGTCAAGGAAGATGCAGTCCGCGGGCGCGACCAGCTCACGCAGCTCGGCCTGCTTCTCGGGATCGCCCAGCACCCCCTCATCCGCGTTGAAGACGTAGATGAAGGGCTTCGCAGTGAGGAGGTTGAGCTCCTTGAGGCCATCGATATCGAGCTTGTCACTCTGCACTGCGGAAGTGATCGTGTCGCCCCGCTCGAGGACCTTCTGCGCCGCTTGCAGGGCAGCGAGCTCGGCGGCGTCGCGCTTCTTGTTCTTGACTTCCTTCTCGACGCGCGGCAGCGCCTTCTCGATGGTCTGGAGGTCAGCGAGAATGAGCTCCATGTGAATGGTCTCGATGTCGGAGCGCGGATCGACGCGGCCTTCGACATGCACCACATCCGGATCGTCGAAGACGCGGACGACCTGCGCGATGGCCTGCGCCTCGCGAATGTTGGCAAGGAACTGGTTGCCGAGGCCCTCCCCTTCGGATGCGCCCTTGACGATGCCCGCGATGTCGACGAACGAGACGGTTGCAGGCAGGATGCGGTCCGAGTTGAAGATTCCGGCAAGCTGCCCGAGGCGCGGGTCAGGAAGGCTCACGACTCCCACGTTCGGCTCGATCGTGGCGAACGGATAGTTCGCGGCAAGGACCTGGTTGCGCGTCAGCGCGTTGAAGAGCGTCGACTTTCCGACGTTGGGGAGTCCGACGATGCCAATAGTGAGAGCCACGGTCATCCATCATACCGGCGGCCCCGTCTCGGAAATGTCGGCCCAGAAATGTCGGAGCCCCGTGGCATGGTGAAATGCATGGACGGTACCCAGACACTCGTGACGCTCCTCGCAACACTGCTAGCCCTGATCCTCGGCGCGCTGGGCGGCTACACACTGGCCCGCCGCCGGGCAGCGCACGACGGCGGAGGGTCGCCTTCGCTGCAGGCTCACCTCGCTCAGCTCGAGGCCCAGTTGGCCGCAGCGACCGCGGAACGGGATTTACTTGCCCGGCAGAACGCCGCACTCACAACGCTCGATGAACAGGAGAACAACGTCCTTCGGGCCCTTGCACCGGTTGCCGAGAAGCTTGGGGCCGTCCAACGCCAGGTCGCGCTGCTCGAGCGGGACCGGGTGGAACAGTATGGGCAGCTGGCCCAGCAGCTTCAGTCCGCACGCGAGTCGGACGCCGCGCTCCTGCAGACCACCCACGCGCTCAACGCCGCTCTGGCGAACAACGCCTCGCGCGGCATGTGGGGCGAGGTGCAGCTGCGACGAGTGGTGGAGGCGGCCGGCATGCTCGAAAGAGTCGACTTCAGCGAACAGATGACGGCCGCAGGCGAGACCGGCGCTCACCGCCCTGACCTCGTCGTGCATCTTCCGGGCATGAAGCACCTCATCGTCGATGCCAAGGTCCCGCTCGGTGCCTACCTCAAAGCGCAGGGACTCGCGCAGGATTCGAGTACGCCGGCAACCGAGGCCCGGAGGCGGCACCTTGCCGATCATGCGAAGGCGCTGCGGTCCCATGTGGATGTGCTCGGCACCAAGAAGTACTGGGAGTCGGTCGGCGCGAGCCCCGAGCTCGTCGTGTGCTTCCTGCCTGCCGAGTCCTTCCTCGCAGAAGCCCTCATCGAGGATCCCGCGCTTCTCGACTATGCGTTCTCCCGAAACGTGGCGCTCGCCTCGCCCGCGACGTTGATCGCCCTCTTGAAGGGCGTCGCGTTCGGTTGGAGGCAAGAACTGCTGACAGAGAACGCACGCGAACTGTTCGAGCTGTCCCAGCAGCTCTACAGCAGGCTGGGCACGATGGGGGGTCATGTCGCGAAGCTCGGGACGTCGCTCAAGTCCTCAGTCGAGCGTTACAACGCCTTCCTCGGCGCCCTCGAATCGCGGGTGCTGCCGACAGCGCGGAGAATCAGTGCTCTCGATCCCGGCGCACCGGAGACGCTACCGGAGCTTGCTCCCCTCGCGAGCACCCCGAGAGTGCTGAGCGCCGGCGAGCTACTCGACGAGCTCTCCCAGGCAGGGTAGCCCGCTAGCTCGTAGGGCGCTGGCCGCGTCCGCCGAGGCCTCGGCTGCCGTCGCCTGCTTCCTTGAGCGTCGCGCGGAGCTCCTTGGGGAGAGAGAACAGAATGTCCTCCTCGGCCGTCACGACTTCCTCGACTGTGGCGTAACCATAGTCAGCCGCGAGCCGAAGGACGTCCTGGACGAGCACCTCAGGCACGGACGCTCCTGAGGTCACTCCGATCGTGGCCACTCCCTCGAACCAAGACTCGTCGACCTCGTTGGCGAAATCGACGCGATGGGCCTTCTTTGCGCCGTATTCGAGGGCGACCTCGACGAGCCGAACTGAATTTGACGAGTTTGCCGAGCCCACCACAATCACAAGATCCGCTTGAGGCGCGATCTTCTTAATGGCCGCCTGTCGGTTCGAGGTCGCATAGCAGATGTCGTCGCTCGGCGGATCCTGGAGGTTCGGGAAACGCTCGCGCAGGCGACGGACGGTCTCCATCGTCTCGTCGACGGAAAGGGTGGTTTGTGAGAGCCAGATGAGACGGTCCGGGTCGCGAACCTCGATCGTGTCCGCCTCCTCGGGCGAATTGACGATCTGCGTGTGTTCCGGTGCCTCGCCGAACGTGCCCTCGACCTCTTCATGGCCCACGTGGCCGATGAGGAGGATCTCGTAGTTGCCCTTCGCGAACCGTACGGCCTCGCGGTGGACCTTCGTGACGAGAGGGCAGGTGGCGTCGATAGTCCGCAATCCGCGCTCCTCAGCGGAACGCACAACAGCGGGACTCACGCCGTGCGCCGAAAAGACGACGAGGGAACCCTCGGGAACCTCGTCCGTCTCATCGACGAAGATCGCACCCCGCTCCTCGAGCGTTTCGACGACGTGCCGGTTGTGGACGATCTGCTTGCGAACGTAGACCGGCGGTCCGTAGTGCTCGAGGGCCTTCTCAACTGCAATGACGGCGCGGTCCACACCAGCGCAATATCCGCGTGGCGCTGCGAGCAGAACCCGCTTCTCCTCCACAACCGCAGCTGCGGCAGCCACGTCCTCGGGCGTCCGGCGGCGGCGCGGAACCGTAGGCATGGACAGGGAGACGGGCGAAAAGGTCATGAATCCATGCTAGCGAGTCACCAAGTGGACTCCGTCCGAACCTTCGATCTGCGCCGGAGCGCACCGAGCACCGCCCCCAGCACGAGAAGCACCGCTCCACCGATGGCCACGGCCAAGATCCACGTTTCGAAATTCGAGGCCGCGAGCTCCGCTGCCCGGGCTCCGAACGCCGATGACATCGACCCTGTGCTCCCCTGGGCGGATCCTGCGGAAGGGACAAGGCCGACTGCCCCTTGATATAGCGCGGCAATCAGCAGCAGACCAATACCAGCCCACGCCAAGGCGACCCCTCGCCGTCGTGCGAAGAGCAGACCGAGCACGAACGCGAGGACCGCCCCGAGGGACAGCGGGAGGGCCAACGCGGCGAGGTTCTGCGCGCCCGTCAACCACGAGCGCTGCTGGGCCGTTCCCACCTGGACCTGAAGCGAGGGCGGAGGCGGGATGTTCACGTTCAGCGAACTTCCAAGCCGTCGAGACATGAGGGCGGCCATTGGGGAGAGTTCGAGCTCGAAGGCGTTGGCGGAAGCTTTGTCAGGACTGAAGTTGAGCTGATGGCTCGCACGCAGCGTGTCGCTCCATGCCTGAGGGAACCCCGGATCCGAGACGAGGCTCGTCGCGAGCCCTTTGACCGCCTGTTCGGCCACCGGTCGGAGCACCGCGGGGATGCCCGAATCCGAGAGCACGGCAGTCTCCAGATTCGAGACGAGGGTCGACTGGAGCTGCTTGTCGGTGCTCATCGGGGAGAGCAGCTGAACGAATCCCGACTCGTCGACGAGGTTCCGGTCAAGCCACAGTGCCGGCACGGCCACGGCAGTGAGGACGACGGCGAGCAGCACTGAGAGTGCGGAGAGAACGGTACGCATGGCTTCCCGGGGTCGGCGACAACGCACCTATCGTAGAGGGCGAAGCCCATTGCTTCCGGGGAGGGGCCGTCTAAGAGTGTCGCTGGCCCGTGATACTTGTGGGACATGACCCAGCGCGGAAAGGGGGAAGACATGCCCGAGTCAGTCGAGCCAATACAGGACCTGGCCTCTGGAACGAGCGAGGGTTCCGCGCTTGCTGGCGCGGCGCGAGGAACTGCGGACGAAGCCCGGGCGAGCCTTCCCGAGCGCGCCGCGGACACGAGCCCTGACAACCCGTGGCCCCTCGCACTGCTCTCCCGCAAGCTCAAGGAGCACATCGATCGCTCGCCGCAGGTCTGGGTCGAGGGTCAGGTCATCGAGCTGAATCAGCGCGGGTCCAATGCGTTCCTCACGCTGCGCGACGTCGAGGCGGAGATCTCGCTTTCCGCCTCTGCTTGGGGCCAGGTGATGGCCCGCGTGAAGGAGCCGCTCGAGCGGGGTTCACGTGTCGTGGCGCTTATCAAACCGGAGATGTGGCTCAAGACCGGGCGCCTCAACATGCAGGTCCGCGACATCCGGCCTGTCGGTCTGGGCGATCTCCTCGCCCGGATCGAGCGGTTGCGGCAGTCTCTCGGGGCCGAGGGTCTGTTCGCGGAATCCCGCAAGCGCCGCCTCCCCTTGCTCCCCCACCGGATCGGTCTCATAACGGGCCGCGACTCGGACGCGAAGAAGGACGTGCTCCGGAACGCGGCCCTGCGGTGGCCCGCTGTCCATTTCGAGATCCGCGAGGTAGCAGTCCAGGGAGCGAGCGCAGTCACCGAGGTCGTCTCGGCCCTCTGCGAGCTCGACGCCATGCCGGAGGTCGACGTCATCGTGGTTGCCCGCGGCGGCGGATCCCTCGAGGACCTCCTCCCGTTCAGCGACGAACGCCTCGTCCGCGCTGTCGCCCACGCGCAGACCCCGGTCGTGAGCGCAATCGGTCACGAGGCGGACAGGCCGATCCTTGACGATGTCGCTGACCTCCGCGCCTCCACCCCGACGGATGCGGCGAAGCGGATCGTCCCCGAAGTCACCGAGGAGCTTGCTCGCGTGCGGCAATGCCGCGAACGCCTCGAACGTCAGATAGCCCTGCACGTTACGCGCGAGGAACAGCAGCTCACGCTCCTACGGAGTCGTCCCGTCCTCGCACGCCCGGAACAGATGCTCGATGTCCGCCACGACGACCTCGGGCGGCTCCTCAACCGCGCCCATCACGCGGTGAGCGGCGCCGTCGTCCGGGGCCAGGACGCAGTCCGCCACCTGCGCGCGCAAATCAGGGCGCTCTCACCGCAGCAGACCCTCGACCGGGGGTACTCGGTCGTGCAGCTGCTCGACGGGCCTGCAGCCGCCGTCATCCGCGAGCCCGGCGACGCGCCCGCGGGCACACCGCTTCGAGTGCGGCTCTCGCGAGGGGCGATAGTCGCGACATCGGAAGGTGAACTGCCCTCCCGCACCGCACGCAGCGCCCATCAACTAGGCTCGCCCGATCCCGACGGAGGAACCCATCATGGCTGAAGCCCAGCAGGACGCCTTCGCGGAGTTGAGCTACGAGGAAGCCCGGGAGCAGCTCGTCGCAGTTGTCACCAAGCTCGAGGCCGGAGGGGTGAGCCTCGAGGAATCACTCGCCCTCTGGGAGCGGGGTGAGGCCCTCGCGCAGCGTTGCGAGGAGTGGCTCGAAGGCGCACGACGCCGGCTCGACGCCGCCCGCCGTCAGCCCGAGGCTAGCGGCGCCCAAGACACGGGCGAATAGGTCGTTTCCTCAGCTCTCGGCGAGCCGCTGCTTTTCGGCTTCGACGTCGAATGAAGCGGTAGGCCACTGCGGGTCCATCCGCTGGAGGGCGCCCAGCATCAGATCCTGCACGACCAGGCGCGAGTACCACTTGTTGTCGGCCGGGACAACGTACCAGGGCGCGTACGCGGTGCTGGTGCGAACGAGGGCGGCCTCGTAGGCCGCCATGTAGTCGTCCCAACGCAAACGCTCGTCGACGTCGCCGGGATCGTACTTCCAGTGCTTGGTCGGATCGTCGAGCCGGGCTGAAAGCCGCCGGAGCTGCTCGTTCTTGCTGATGTGCAGCATGATCTTCAGGACGTGGGTCCCGTCCTCGTGGAGCTTCGACTCGAAATCCTGGATCGCCGAATACCTCCGTTCGAGTTCTTGCGGCTCCACCCATCCGTGCACCCGGTGGATGAGTACGTCCTCGTAATGCGAACGGTCGAAGCACCCGATCATGCCCGGTCCCGGAAGCTGACGTTCCACCCTCCAGAGGAAGTCGTGGCGCTCCTCGTCCTCGCTGGGGGGCCCGAAGGACGCGAGCTGTACGCCCTGGACGTCAACGGCGCTCACCACGTGACGTATGATCCCGCCCTTGCCGGAAGTGTCCATCCCCTCGAGCACGAGGAGGAGGGAACGACGGCGGCCGGCATGGCCCTCGGCGAAAAGGCGCTCCTGGAGTTGGGCCAGCCGAGAACTCCTCGCGGAGAGCGCCGCCTTGCCGTCCGACTTCCTGCCCCCGAAGGCTGGCGTCGAGGCTGGATCGATCGCCGCGAGCGAGAACCCTGGCCCCACCCCGAACAGTCGCTCAGGGTTGTCCTCGAATACCTTCTCAGCCTCGCTCTGCGCCATTGCCCGCCTCCAGCTGGGTCAGTTCCCTTCGTACCTGCTGAGGAAGTCCCCCATGCGGCCGATAGCTTCCTCGATGTCCGCGACGGCAGGGAGCGTGACCATGCGGAAGTGGTCGGGCGCGTGCCAGTTGAACGCGCGGCCGTGCGAGACGAGGATCTTCTGCTCGCGGAGCAGGTCCAGGACAAAGCGCTCGTCGTCCTGGATCGGGTAGACCTCGGGATCGAGCCGTGGGAACAGGTACAGCGCACCCTTGGCCTGTCGGGTGGAGACGCCGGGGATCGCGTTGAGCATCTCGTACGCCTTGTTTCGCTGCTCGAGCAGCCGGCCGCCGGGCAGGATCAGGTCATTGATGCTCTGGTATCCACCCAGCGCCGTCTGGATCGCGTGCTGCGCGGGGACGTTCGCACAGAGTCGCATGTTCGCGAGCAGGTTGATGCCCTCGAGGTAGTCCGAGGCGGTCTTCTTCGGACCCGAGATTGCCATCCACCCGGCGCGGTACCCGCACACGCGGTACGCCTTGGACAGGCCGCTGAACGTCAGGCACAGGACCTCATCGTCCGTGAACGCGGCCATGTTGGTGTGGGTGTTCCCGTCGTAGAGGATCTTCTCGTAGATCTCGTCCGCGAAGATGATCAGCCCGTGCCGCTCGGCTAGCGCCACGATCCGGCGCAGGGTCGAGTCCGAATAGACGGCACCCGTCGGGTTGTTAGGGTTGATCACTACGATGCCCTTGGTGCGGGGGGTGATCTTCGCCTCGAGGTCCTCGAGGTCCGGCTCCCAGTCCGCCTCCTCGAGGCAGGTGTAATGGACAGCCCGGCCGCCTGCGAGGGAGACGGACGCAGTCCAGAGCGGGTAGTCCGGGCTCGGGACCAGGATCTCGTCGCCCTGCTCGAGCAGTGCCATGAGCGAGAGCGTGATGAGCTCGCTGACGCCGTTGCCGAGGTAGATGTCGTCGACGCCGATGTTCTGGATGCCGCGTGTCTGGTAGTACTGCGACACCGCGGTGCGCGCGGAGAAGATGCCTCGCGAATCGCTGTAGCCCTGTGCGTGCGGAAGGTGACGGATCATGTCCACGAGGATCGCGTCCGGCGCCTCAAACCCGAACGGCGCGGGGTTGCCGATGTTCAGCTTGAGGATCTTGTGCCCCTCGGCCTCCATCTGCTGGGCAGCCTCCAGAATCGGTCCCCTGATGTCGTAGAGGACGTTATGGAGCTTGGAAGACTGCTTGAACTCGGCCATTCCCTAAGAATGCCACAGGGTGTGAGCGTCCCTTTCGAGATTCCGCTCACACCCTGTTGGCGTCACTTGCGGCAAGGACTACGAAGCGAGGCCCTTGTCCTTGAGCCATGCCTTGGCGGCGTCCGCCGGGCTCTGCTTCTGGTTGCCGCTCACTGCACGGTTCAGGTTGATGAGGTCCGTCGTCGTGAGCTTGGAGGAGACGTTGTTGAGGGCCTTCTTCGCCGCATCCGTCAGATTGGCCGTGTTCACGAGGGGGACAACCTGCTGGGCGATGAAGTTGTTCTTCGGGTCGGCGAGGACCACGAGGTCGTTGTCCGGAATCGACGGGGTCGTCGTGAAGATGTCGGCGACTTGGATGTCGTTCGAGAGAAGCGCCTTCAGCGTGACTGGCCCGCCGCCGTCGTTGAACGGCTGGAACTGCTTCGGCACGCAGTTGTACTTGGACTTGAGCCCCGGCAGGCCGTAGGCGCGCTGCTCGAACGTGGCCGGAGCACCTATGACAAGGTCACTGCAGACCTTGGACATGTCGGCGATGCTCTCGAGCGAGTACTTGGTCGCCGTGGCCTTCGTGACAACCATCGCATCCTTGTCCTCGGCTTGGGCAGGATCGAGGACGCCGAGGCCCTTCGGCAGCTTGTTCGGCAGGGCAGAGGCGATGTCAGAGGCCGAAACCTGGGTCGCCTTCGGGTCCAAATAGAGGAGCAGGTTCCCGGTGTAGTCAGGCACAATGTCGATCGAATCGTCCTGGACAGCCTTGTAGTAGACCTCGCGGGCGCCGATGTTGGGCTTGGTCGTCGCGGGGATCCCCGCCGCATTGAGGGCACCCGCGTAGAGCTCGGCGATGATCTGGCTCTCTGGGAAGTCCGCGGATCCAACGACGAGCGTCTTGCTGCCGCCGGATGCCGCCGAGCTCGAGGCACCGCCTGAACTCAGCGGATTGGACGAGCCTCCGCACGCGCTGAGCGCGAGCGTGAGCCCAAGGCCCGCGGCCAGTGCGGCGACCGCCCCGCGTCGCGGGATGGAGGGCAGGTGACTGGTCATGGCATTCCTTCCTTTAGGGCCTCCGGAGCCGGGATCTCCCGTCTGGAGGCCGAGCGAGGACCGAGGCGTCGAAGAAGGACGCCCAGGACGAGGTCGGCGACGACGGCGAGCGCCGCCACGAGGACGGACCCGCCGAGCATCTGGGGATAGTCGGAGAGGGCGAGGCCGTCGAAGATGTACCGGCCGAGCCCCCCGAGATTCGTGTAGGCGACGACGGTCGCCGTCGCGATGACCTGCAGGACCGCGGCGCGGATGCCGCCGAAGATCACGGGCGCAGCATTGGGGAGTTCGACGCCGAACAGGATCTGGAGTTCGCGCATTCCCTGAGCGCGCGCCGCATCGACGACGACGGGGTCGACGGCGGCGATTCCCGAGTACGTTCCCGCAAGGATCGGCGGGATGGTGAGGATCACGAGTGCCCAGATCGGCGGCATGAGCCCGATGCCCGCGAGGAGCACGAAAAGGACGAGGAGGCCGAGGGTCGGCACAGCGCGCAGCGCTCCGGCGAGGGCGACGACGACGACCCGCCCCCGCCCGGTGTGTCCCACGAAGGCCCCAATGGGCAAGGCGATCGCGCTCGCGATGGCAACTGTCAGCAGGGTGTAGAAGACGTGCTCGCCGAGTCGCGTGGGGATGCTTGAGTACCCCGACCACTGGAGGGGGTCGGTGAACCACGCCCACGTCTGCTCGAAGAGGTTCACGCGTTCGCCGCCCTTCGGGCGAATGCTCCCCTGCGCGGCGCCGCCCCCGAGGCGAAACGCGCCCACGGCGAGAGCAGCCGGCCCATCACCACGAGAAGGAGGTCCATGAGGAGCGCGAGCACGAGGATCGCGACAAGGCCGACGACGATCTCCGTCACGAAGTCGCGCTGGAGTCCCTCCGTGAAGAGGATGCCGAGATTTGGCATCCCGACGAGCGCCGCGACGCTCACGAGCGAGATGTTGCTGACCGAGACGGCACGCAGGCCCGCGACCAGAACCGGGAGCGAGAGCGGGAGATCGACGTGGAAGTACCTCGTCACCGCGGTGTGTCCGAGTGCCTGCGCGGCAAGGCTCAGCTCCCCGTCCACCGAGTCGAGGGAGTCCAGCGCGGAACGCATAAGGAGCGCAACCGCGTACACCGTCAGAGCCACGACGACATTCACGGGGTCCAGGATCCTGGTCCCGAGAACGACGGGCAGGATGATGAACAGCGCGAGCGAGGGCACGGTGTACAGCACCGAGCTCACGGTCAGGAGCGCGGTCCGCCACGCCGGGTGCCGCCGGACCAGCTGAGCCAGCGGGAGGCTGATCACGAGGCCGAGCGCGAGCGGCACGATCGCCAGGACCAGGTGCTGCCCGGCGAGCGAGAGGATGCGGCCCGAGTTCGCGATGGCCCACTCCATCAGCTGGCCCCCCCGGCCATAGTCTCAGCGCCGGCCCGCGAACCGGCCCGGGACTCAGCCCGCTCGCGCTGGGCGTCCGCGCGTCGACGGTCCGCTTGGGCGATGACCGCTGCGGCGCCGACTGTGCCGACAAACCGCCCGTCGTCGTCAATCACAACCCCGCGCCCGGAAGGCGAGGACAGCGCGGCGTCGAGCGCTGTCCTAAGAGACGCACCGGCCCGGTGAAGCGACCCCCCGCTGACGAGCGTGCCGGGAGCCGCAGGCGACGCCCACCCCGCGGGTCGGCCGGCGTCGTCGACCACCACCGTCCATCCCGCAAGCCGCGCCCCTGAGAGGCCCGACTTGAGCAGGGTCTCGGCGCCGTCGACAGCGAGCCCCGCGTCGTCGTAGAAGCCGAGGTGCCGGAAGCCGCGGTCGCGACCCACGAAACCGGCCACGAAGTCGTCGGCGGGTGCACGCAGGATCTCCTCAGGCCCTGCGACCTGGGCAAGGCGGCCGCCCACCGCGAAGACGGCAATCCGCTCGCCTAGCAGCACCGCTTCATCGATGTCGTGAGTGACGAAGACGATCGTCTTGCCGAGCTCGCGCTGAAGCCGCAGAAGCTCCTGCTGCAGCTCATGGCGAACCACCGGGTCGACGGCGCTGAACGGCTCGTCCATGAGGAGGACGGGAGGGTCGGCGGCGAGGGCGCGGGCGACACCGACGCGCTGCTGCTGACCACCCGAGAGCTGCGCGGGGTAGCGGCCGGCGAGCGCCTGCGGGAGGCCGACGACGTCGAGCAGCTCGCGCGCGCGGGCCCGGGCACTCCGACGCGAGACTCCGTTGAGGCGGGGCACAGTCGCGATGTTGTCCACCACCGTACGGTGCGGCATGAGACCCGCGGCCTGCATGACGTATCCCATCGACCGACGGAGCTTGGCAGCTGGCAGCGACGAGACATCCTGGCCGTCGACGATGATCGTGCCCGAGCTCGGTTCCACCATACGGTTGACCATGCGGAGCGAAGTCGTCTTCCCGCAGCCGGAAGGGCCGACGAAGACGGTGATGTGGCCTCGAGGCACGGTCAGGCTGAGCCGGTCGACGGCTGTTGCTCCGCCGTAGACCTTGGTCACCTCGCGGAACTCGATCATGGCTTCTGTCATGCTGGTCCTCGCTTGAAGGCATGCGCTGGGCTGAAGGGCTTGTACCGCTCTGGCTGAGGCGAGCCTACCAGCGTTCTGGGGCGCAAGCGCCGGTGAAGAGGCCGCTGGCTCAGGCTTCGCGGGCCGCAAGCTCGATCGTCCCGAAGACGGGATCGCGGTCGAGCACCCGTACGTCGCCGATCCCCTGTTCTTCGAGCGCCGCGCGAAAGGCCGCCTGCAGCCTGCGCACGTTCATCCCGAGCCCGCTTCCCAGGATGACGGGGCCGTCGATGCCGAGCTGCCGGGCCACCTGGGCGGCCATGCGGGCGAGGTCGTGGGCCGCTTGGTCGAGCATGAAGCCTGCCCCGGCGTGGCCCGCGTCCGCCGCGTCCACGACGATCCGCGCGCGCTGGGCCCAGTAGCGCCTGCCGGTCGCCGCATCGTGGAAGTGCGCGATGAGTTCCCCGGGCTCCGCGAGCCCCGTGCTGTCCAGGAGGGAAGCCGTGAGCTCGTCCGGCTCGAGGCCCAGATTCATACGGTGCAGGCTGTAGCGGACGGCCTCCCTGGCGAGCCAGTAGCCACTGCCCTCGTCGCCGAGGAGATAGCCCCAGCCGCCCGCGCGTGCCTCATCGCCGTCGTCGTTCATCCCCCAAGCCGCGGAGCCCGTTCCCGCGATCACCGCGACGCCAGCGCGCGCGTGCCCGGCAGCCAGCAGGAGCCTCGAATCATGCACCACGGTGACGGTGGCGTTCGGCGTATGCGGCCGGATGAGGGCCGCGAGGGCCGCCGCGTCGGCCTCGGTGTCAATCCCGCCCGAACCGACGACGACGCGCGCGACGTCCGAACCGTCCAGCTCTGCGAAGAGCGCGGCGAGGTTGGCCGCGGCTTGGTCGCGGGTGACGTTCTGGACGTTCGCGCTCCCGGCCTCGCGGTCGTCCACGACCTCGCCGTCGACCACCTTGATCCCGCGGGTCTTCGTGCCGCCGATGTCGAGCCCGATCATGGTGCCCCGGGGGGCTGAGCCTTTGTTCACCCGCCTAGAGTACTGAGCATGGATCGAGAGCTGCCCGAAGGACTGTTCGGAACGGGCGTCGTCGGCGCCCCCATGGCTGGCGGCCCGAGCCGCCCCGCGCTGGCTGAGGCGGTGAGCCGCGCAGGTGGGGTCGGCTTCCTCGCCGCCGGCTACAAGACGCCCGAGGCGATGGCCCGCGAGGTGGACGAACTGTCCGCGTCCGGCCTCGCGTTCGGCGTCAATCTCTTCGTCCCGGCCAACGAGCCCGTGGATCGCGAGGCAGTCCTTGCCTATCGAGAGCGGCTCCGCCCCCTCGCCGAGCGGCTCGGCGTCGACCTCCCAGAGCCGAGGTGGGCGGACGACGACGCATATCCGGCGAAGCTCGCGCACCTCCTCGAGCGTGTGCCGCCAGTCGTCTCGTTCACGTTCGCCCTCCCGCCCGCGGGCGACGTCGCGAGCCTCCGGAAAGCGGGCGCGTTCGTGATCCAGACCGTGACGAGCCCTGACGAGGCCAGGGCTGCCGAGGAGCTCGGCGTGGATGGCGTCGTCGTCCAGTCCTCGGCCGCGGGAGGGCACTTCGCAGCCTTCACGTCGGGCCCGGCATTCGCTGGGGACCTTCCCGACCTCGTCTCCGCGGTGCGCGCCGCCGTCGGGCTTCCGGTGCTCGCCGCAGGCGGCATCGGAACTCCTCAAGCTGCTCGTGCAGTCCGCGCCGCCGGCGCCGCCGCCGTCCAGCTCGGCACCGCCTTCCTGCGCACCCCTGAGGCGGGCACAAATCCGGTCCACAGGGCCGCGCTCGCTGACCCCGCCTTCGCGCGGACCGCCCAGACGCGCGCCTTCTCGGGCAAGGCTGCCCGGGGGCTCGAGAACGCCTTCATGCGCGACTTCGCCGACGCCCCGGCCGGCTACCCCACGCTGCACTATCTAACGGCTCCCTTGCGGGCGGCCGCGGTGGCCGCAGGCGACCCGCAAGGGACGAACCTCTGGGCGGGGACCGGCTGGAGGGAGGCCCGGGAGGAAACGGCGGCGGAGGTCGTAGCGCGCTTCGCGGAGTAGCAGAGAGCGAGACGTGGCCACTCGTCGGGCAAGAAGTACCCACTCGTCGGGCAAGAAGTGCCCACTCGTCGGGTAAGAGGTGCCCACTCGTCGGGCAAGAGGTGCCCACTCGTCGGGCAAGAGGTGCCCACTCGTCGGGGGGTCACACGAGTGGCCACATCCCCCGCGACGAGTGGCCAGATCCCGAACGACGAGTGGCCAGATCCCGAACGTCGAGTGGCCAGATCCCGCGCGACGAGTGGTCAGATCCCGAACGCGTCGAGCAAGGCGTCGGGCTCCTCGCGGAGGATGTGCTCGCGGAACAGGCGCACCTGAAGGGGCTCGCCGACGATTCTCGGCCAGACGAGCCCGATCTCCCGCACCGCATCGGCGTCCTCGAGTTCGAGCTCAACCCATCCAAGCTCCGGCGTGTGGACGGCCGAGCGGGTGGCACGCGACGGAGGGACGAGGGCCACGCCGAGGCCGGCACTCACGAGGCCGAGGAGCGTCCGCGAATCCTGGCCTTGGAAGGCGATGTCGGGTCGGGTGCCAGCCTCGCGGAAGAGGCGGTCCATGATGCTGCGCATTCCGTAGCCGCGTTCAAGGACGACGAAAGGCTCGCGCGCGGCTTCCTCGAAGCGGACCCGGCCCCTCGGTGCAAGGCGGTGGCCCGCGGGCACAGCGAGCCGCAGCGGCTGGACGCAGAGCGTGTCCGAATCGAGTTGGCGGCCCGGGCGCGGCACGGGCGAGACGATCGATAGGTCCACCTCTCCTGCCGAGAGGACGTCGAGGCAACGCTGCCGCGACCCTTGGACAAGCTCGAACCGTACATCCGGACGTGCGGGCCGGAATCCCCGGATCAGAGCGGGGACGGCGGCCTCGCCGAAGGTCATCTGGAAGCTTAAGCGAACGACGCCGCGCGCCTCCTGCCGCCGTTCGTGCAGTTCGTCGAGCCCCGCCTGCAGCCCCTCGAGAGCACGCCGCACCGCCGGAAGAAGCTGCTCTGCGGCCGGGGTCAGGCGGATGCCGCGCCCTTCCCTGCGCACAAGCTCGGTTCCGACGACGGCGGCCGCCCTCGCGAGCGCGCGGCTCACGGTCGGCTGGGGTACGCCCAAGAGTTCGGCGGCAGCGGTCACGTGGCGCGTCTGCCCGACCGCGTCGAGGACGGGCAGGAGCGGGAGAAGTCGGGCGAGCTCTCCGTGGAGCGGTAATTCATGCGAATCAGCCATATGTTCTAGATCATAATGTATTGGACGCATGAGACTGATCCTTCTAGCGTGGAAGGGTGACTTCGGTACCGTCCTCCCCCTCGATCGCTCCGGCTTGGACCGGACACGCCAAAGGAAGCCGCGGCTACCGCAGGCTCCTGGCCGCCCTCGCGTTCGCCGGTGTCGCGACCTTCGCCCAGCTCTACTCGACCCAGGCCCTCCTCCCGAGGATCTCGGCCGAGCTCCACATCGACGCGGCCCAGTCGGCACTGACGGTCTCGCTCGCAACACTGGGCCTCGCCGTCGCCGTCCTGCCCTGGTCGTTCCTGGCGGATCGAATCGGACGCATTCCCGCCATGACCGCAGGCGTTGCAGCCGCGACCGTCCTCGGTCTGCTCGCGCCGTTCTCGCCCACGGTCGGCCTCCTGCTCACCCTCCGCTGCCTCGAGGGAGCCGCGCTCGGCGCGGTTCCCGCCCTCGCAGTGGCCTATCTCAATGAGGAAGTCCACCGCGCCCATGCTGCCCTCGCGGCCGGGACGTATGTCGCCGGGACGACGATCGGCGGCCTCCTCGGCCGGCTCGTTGCCGGCCCCCTCGCCGACGTGTGGGGCTGGAGGCCGGCGATCTTCGCCGTCGCCGTCCTGGGAGCCGTGGCGGCAGCGGCCTTCGTGGCACTGGCGCCTCGGCAGCGGGGGTTCGTCCCCTTGCGCCAACGGCACGACGCCGTCCCTCACGGCGTGCGGGAAGGCGCCGCGCACGCTGCGCAGCTGCTCGGACGCCAGCTCCGAAGCCGCCGCCTCCTCGCGCTGTACCTTCAGGCATTCACGCTCATGGGCGGCTTCGTGGCCGTCTACAACTACTTGGGCTATCGCCTCGAGGCGCAGCCGTTCGGCCTCCCGGTCGCGATCACGAGCCTCCTGTTCCTCGCGTATCTGTCGGGCACGTTCTCCTCGGGCTACGCCGCCCGCCTGAGCCAGCGGTTCGGACGCCGCAGCGTCATCGTGGCAAGCATGGCTGTGATGGCCGCCGGCGTCCTGCTGACCGCCGTCAACTGGCTCCCTGCGATCCTCGTGGGCCTCGTCGCGCTGACGGCTGGCTTCTTCGCAGCCCACGGCCTCGGTTCGGGCTGGACAGGTGCCTTGGCCAGCACCGGCAAGGCTCAGGCTGCGTCACTGTACAACCTCTTCTACTACACCGGTTCGAGCATCCTCGGCTGGCTCGGAGGCTTCGTCTTCCAAGGGTTCGGCTGGGGTTGGCTCGCTCTGGGCATCGCCGTCCTCGCGCTCGCGACGGGCGCGGTCGCCGCCGTCGCCCATCCTGCGGAGGAGGGCCCCCAAGGCGCCCGCTAGGATGGGTTGGCTGCCGTCAGCCGCCCAAGCCCAAGGAGGGAGCCCCGTGGCCATGGCCGAACCGCTCGACGACGTCGACCGCCGGATCCTCGCGGCTCTCGTCGAGGACGCTCGGATGACCAACAAGCAGCTCGCCGAACTCGTGGGCATCGCACCGTCGACGGCGCTGATGCGCACGCGCGCGCTGTCGGAGCGGGGCATCATCACGGGCTTTGAGGCGAAGGTGAACCTGAGCGCCGTCGGCCGCAGCGTGCAGGCCCTCATCTCGGTGAGTCTGCGGGCGCACGATCGTGATCAGATCGACTCCTTCACCTCGAGGGTGCCCGGGCTTCCAGGCGTGCTCGCGACGTTCCACACCTCGGGCGCCGTCGACTACCTCCTCCACATCGCCGTTGGCAGCACGGAGGAACTGCGCGACTGGGTGCTCGACAATCTCACGACCGACCCCGTCGTCGGGCACACGGAGACGACTCTCGTGTTCGAGCAGATCCCCGGCCGCGGGCCGCTTCCGGAATGATCAGCTCCGGCTGTGCCTCGCCCGCCAGCAGATCGCGGCGAGGACCCCGGCTGCGGCCGCGCAGCCAGCTGTGAACACGTCAGAGGCGAGCGGGATGCCGACGACGCCCGCAAATGCGCCGAGGCCGATCACCGGGACAGCGCTCCCCAGATACGTCACGACATAGAGCGCACTCACCGCCTGCGCGTGACGCTCCGGGCCGACAGCGGCGGCCAGCTCTTCGAAGAGCGCGCGAAATGCGATGCCTTGGCCCACCCCGGCAGCCACGATCGCCAAGACAAGGACGACGGCGACGCCCGCTTGGGCGGCCAATCCGGCGCCCAACGTGCCGGCCCCCAGGAGAACCAGGCCGAGCGGGGTGGCGGGCAGCGGGACGCGGGAAGCAGGACGACGGC
Organism: Sinomonas terrae; assembly: GCF_022539255.1. Lineage (NCBI taxonomy): Bacteria > Bacillati > Actinomycetota > Actinomycetes > Micrococcales > Micrococcaceae > Sinomonas > Sinomonas terrae. The sequence goes on along the minus strand of NZ_JAKZBV010000001.1, from coordinate 1,189,286 downwards.
GGCCGGCGAGCTGGACTACGGCCGACGCCGCGAGCGCGAGTCCCGCTACGGCACCTACTGCAGGCAGGGAGGAGAGACGCAGCGTGGCCGCGAAGTAGCCCGGAGCGAGGGAAAGGCAGTAGCCGAAGACCGCAAAGCTCAGGAATCCCACGGCAGCCGCCCGCCAGAACGATCCCCTCGCGGAGCCGAGCCCGAGGGAAAGGCCGCGTGGGGCGAGGACGCTTGAGCGGGACACTCCCTCGGGCGGCCGCAGAGCGGGACGGGCCCGGACCAAGACGAGCGGGGCAAGCAAGAGCACGAGTGCCGCCGCGCACGCGAGGAACGGCAGCACCGTAGGCCGGCTTCCCACAGCGAGGAGGCCGCCGAGGACTGGCCCGAGCGCAACTCCGCCCGAACTCGAAAGAAGCGTGGCGCGTGACGCCCACTCGGGACGTCCAGGCAGGAGCTCACGGAGCGAGGCAGCGCTTGCCCCCGTTGCCAGGGCAACCGCCGCTCCGTGCAGCGCCCGCCCTAGGCAGAGCATGAGCAGGGAGTTCGCGGACGCGAATACGGCCAGCCCCGCAATACCGAGAAGGACGGCAACCGTCAGGGCCGCGCGTCGCCCGATGTGATCCGACCAGTGTCCTGCGACGAGCAGGACGGCGATCAGGCTCACGACGTAGCTCGCGAACGCGATTGAGATGCCCAGCGCGTCCAGCCCGAGACGTGCCGCGAGGAGCGGGTAGAGCGGGGTTGCGAGGTTGGCTCCGACGAGGAGCACGAACAGGGTTCCACCGCTGAGCGCTAGACGGACGCTACGAGACGCGTCCCAGCCGCGCGCTGCCTTGGACGGGGCAGCCTCGAGTGGACGCATGCGGAGCTCGGCGAAGAGGGACATGCTGCAAGTTTCGAAGGTTCTTGATCCTCTCGATCAATTTGAGAGGGCTGAATTGAGCGTTATGCTCAGAAGAGTTCATGCATTGACACGATGGAGTGATCATTGAGCACGCTAGACGCCCTCGACACCAAGCTCCTCCTGGCCCTCATCGAGGACCCCCGGGCGCAGATCGCCGACCTCGCCGAACGCCTTGGCGTGGCACGCAACACCGTGCAGTCCCGCTTCCGTCGTCTCCAACGCGCCGAGATCCTCCGGGGCGGCGGCAGGGAAGTCGATCTCGAGGCCCTCGGTTACGACGTCGTGGCCTTCATGACCCTCGAGGTCGTCCATCGCGAGCTCGACGCGGTCATCGCGGGGCTGCGGCGCGTCCCCGCGATCCTCGAAGCACACGAGATCTCGGGCCGGGGTGACATCTGGTGCCGTCTCGCCGCGACGGACACGCATGGCCTCCAGTCGGCCCTTCGCAGCGTCCTGCGCATCCGCGGAGTCATCCGCTCCGAGACGGTCCTGGCCCTGCACACGCACATCGGCTATCGGGCCGACCAGATCCTCCGCCGTTCCCTCGAGACTGCCGGAGTGGCCCGGCAGGAAGGCGAGCCGACCGCGCCATAATGTGCCCGTGACCATCATCGACAATGCCGTCTACGTCGGAGGCCATCGAGCGGCGCACCCGGACAGCCTCGAGCAGACATTCGAGACCCTCGAGGCCCTGGGCGGGAGCATGGCCTGGATCGGCCTCTACCGTCCCACTCCCGACGAAATGGCCCAGGTGGCGCACGAGTTCCGGCTCCACGACCTCGCCGTCGAGGACGCGGTGCACGCCCACCAGCGCCCGAAGGCGGAGCGGTACGGCGAGATCCTCTTCACCGTGCTCCGACCCGCGCGCTACGACGACGCGACAGAGACGGTCGAGTTCGGGGAGCTCCACATCTTCACGGGCCCCAACTTCGTCGTGACGGTTCGCCATGCGGAGACCGCCGGCGTCGGAGAAGTCAGGAAACGCCTCGAGACCGAGCCGGACTTGCTCGCATGCGGACCTCAGGCCGTCCTGTATGCCCTCCTCGACCGCGTCGTGGACGACTACTCCCCCGTCGTCGGCGGCCTCGAGAACGACATCGACGAGATCGAGGATGAGCTCTTCCAAGGCAGCCCCGCGGTCTCGCGGCGCATCTACGAGCTCACTCGCGAGGTCATCCAGTTCCAGCGGGCCATCCACCCCCTGCGGCACCTCATCGAAGGGCTCGAGCGGGGATTCGAGAAGTACCACGTAGACCTCGAGCTCCAGCGCAATCTCCGCGACGTGCGCGATCACGTAGAGCAGGTGATCTCGCGCGCCGATGCCTTCAGGGACATCCTGCAGAACGCCCTCGTCCTCGACGGAACACTCACGGCCAGCCGCCAGAACGAGACCGCTCTCGCGCAGAACGAACAGGTCAAGCGGATTTCCTCGTGGGCTGCGATCTTCTTCGCCCCCGCACTCGTAACCGGCATCTATGGGATGAACTTCAAGAACATGCCTGAGCTCGAGTGGCAGTACGGCTACCCCTATGGCCTCGCGCTCATGGTCGTCGCGGGCTTCGTACTGTGGCTCATCTTCAAATGGCGTAAGTGGCTCTGAGCCGTGCTTAGACGGGCCCTGCGGCGCGGCCTGTCCGCACCAAGTCCGATGGCGCCCAGTCTGACGACGCCCCGTCACGAGGAGGACCATGACCGAGCCTCAGAAGTCCACGGTGACCGTCACGGGTGCCGCGGGCCAGATCGGCTACGCACTCCTGTTCCGGATCGCGAGTGGCGCCTTGCTCGGTCCCACAACTCGGGTGAGGCTCCGCCTCCTCGAAATCCCCGCGGCCGTCCACGCCGCAGAGGGCACGGCGCTCGAACTCGATGACTGCGCGTTCCCCCTCTTGGACAGCATCGATGTCACCGACCGAGCGGAGGAGGCGTTCGACGGCGCCGACGTTGCCCTCCTCGTCGGCGCCCGCCCCCGCGCAGCTGGGATGGAGCGCGCTGATCTGCTCGCGGCCAATGGCGGCATTTTCGGCCCCCAGGGCCGCGCCATCAACGACCACGCTGCCGACGACATCCGCGTGCTCGTCGTCGGGAACCCTGCCAACACCAATGCGCTCATCGCGGCGGCGCACGCCCCCGACATTCCAGCCGAGCGCTTCACCGCCATGACCCGGCTCGACCACAACCGCGGGCTGGCCCAACTCGCCGCGAAGCTCGGGTGCCGCACCTCCGAGATCGACGGCCTGACGATCTGGGGAAACCACTCGGCCACCCAGTACCCCGACATCACCCATGCGACCGCTGGGGGCCAGCCCGTCTCCTCGCTCGTCGAACAGGAGTGGGTCGAGCAGGAGTTCATCCCCCGGGTGGCTCGGCGTGGAACGGAGATCATCGAGGCGCGCGGCGCCTCCTCCGCAGCGAGCGCTGCTAGTGCGGCCATCGACCATGTCCACGATTGGGTGCTGGGCGGCGACGCCTCGTGGACGTCGGCCGGCGTCGTTTCGGACGGGACGTACGGGGTACCGAAGGGACTCATGAGCTCATTCCCGGTTCGTTCGGTTGCGGGACACTGGGAGATCGTTCCGGGGCTTGAAGTCCCGGAGTTCTCCAGAGTGCGCATCGAGGCGTCGGTGCGTGAGCTCGAGCAGGAACGGGAGGCCGTGCGCGCGCTCGGCCTCGTCGGCTAGGAACCTACGGCCGCTGGGGCCAAAGAGCGGCCGGATCATGTGGCCGCTAGGGAACGGGAGGAACTGGGATGGATCGACTCAAGGTCAATCAGGGCGAGCTCACGCGCCGAGGACTCTTGGGCCTCGGGATCGGGGCCTTCGGAGCAGGGGCGCTCGCGGCATGCTCGAGCTCACCGTCCCTCCCGGCCGCCTCGGGTTCGGGGACCTCGGGCAGCACGTCCGGTTCGGTCATCGACCTCGCGGCATACGACGCCGTCCTTGCTAAGGGAGCCGTCGCCGACGCTTCGCTCGTGGAAGCGAACTCGTGGGCGAAAGCCATCAAGGACCGGGGCGTCATCAACCGCGGTGGCACGGACACGTCGTCGCTCTTCTCCCTCCGTGACCCCGAGACCGGGAAGGTCGCCGGATTCGATGCGGGCATCTCGCAGCTGCTCGCGAAATACATCACGGGCCAGCCCAAGGAGAACTTGAGCCAGGTGACGGTCGACACGCGCGAGACGCTTCTCCAGAACAGCTCCGTGGACCTCATCGTCGCGACCTATTCGATCACGCCGGCCCGGCAGCAGAAGGTGGACTTCGCCGGTCCGTACTACGTCTCTCAGTCAGCAATCCTCGTCAAATCGACCAACAACGACATCAACTCGGTCGCCGACCTCGCGGGCAAGAACGTCGCCACCCAGGCGGCGAGCACCGGCGTCGCCCTCCTCCAGAAGTACGCGCCCAAGGCGAACGTGCAGACGTTCGACGACAACCCCAAGTGCCTCGCCGCCGTCCAGCAGGGCCGGGTCGACGCGTACGTGATCGATCAGTCGATCCTGCTCTCCGATGCGGCCAAGAACCATGACGTCAAGCTCGCCGGCGAGCCTTTCGGGTCGTCGGACCCTTACGGCATCGGGCTGCACAAGGGCAGCGACGCGCTCGCGTTCGTCAATGCCTGGCTCAAGGTCATGGAGGCTGACGGCTCGTGGGCTGCGCTCTGGAAGGCAACGGTCGGGCAGGTCGTCAAGACTGCGCCACCCGCTCCCCCGGCGATCAGCGCCTGAGGCCGCGGGCACGCGATGCAGGAACTCTTCACGACGTACCTGCCGGAGCTGCTCGCCGGGCTGTGGATGACGGCGCGGCTGACGGCCGTGAGCTTCGTCGGCTCGCTCGTGCTAGGGACAGTCGCGGCGGGGTTCCGGATCAGCCCGATCGTCCCGTTGCGGGCCGTCGGCCGGCTCTATGTCGAACTCTTCGTCAACATCCCGCTCATCAGTCTGCTCGTGGTCGTGACGTTCGGACTGCCGGACATCGGAATCACGTTCGACCTCTTCACGTGCGCCGCGCTCTCGATGGCCCTGCTCGGGGGCGCCTTCACGTGCGAGGCGATCCGCACGGGAGTGAACGCGGTCTCGGTGGGGCAGATCGAAGCGGCCCGCTCCATCGGGCTCGACTTCTTCGGCGTCCTCCGGCACGTCCTGTTCCCGCAGGCCTACCGGAGCGTGGTGCAGCCACTCGTCAATGTCTTCATCGGCATCCTCCTGAGTTCTTCGCTCGCTGGCGTGATCGGCGTGAAGGACCTCACGCTTCAGGTCTCGGAGATCAACAACCAAGCCGCGCTCGGCCTGACTGCGTACATGGTCGCCGCGTTCGCGTACGTCGTCATCTCGCTTCTGGCCGGAGGGTTCGGGGCGTGGCTCGAGAAGCGATGGAGGGTGCAGAGATGAGCTCACAGGAGCATGTCTTCGACGCCGTCGGTCCCCGCGGCCGCCGCGTGATCCGGCTGGTGACGGCCGCGAGCATCGTTGTGATCGCCGCCGTCGTCGTCCTCATCATCCAGCGCTTCGGTGCGGCGGGGCAGCTCGCGAGCGACCGCTGGGCCGAGTTCACGCAGTGGCCTTATATCCAGTTCCTCCTGGCCGGGCTCGGCAACACGGCTATCGCCGCAGCGATATCCGCGGTGATCGCCATCCCGACCGCGCTGCTCATGGCGATTGGCCGGACATCACAGCGGCGGTGGCTCCGCTGGCCCGCCACGGTGTACATCGAGTTCTTCCGGTCCGTCCCGCTGCTGCTCGTCGTGTACGTCTTTGTGAGCGGACTCCCGACGTATGGGATCAACCCGGACATCTTCTGGAAGCTCGTCATCCCGATCTCGCTATGCAGCTCCGGCGTCATGGCGGAGATCTTCCGCGCTGGCATCCTCGCCCTGCCGGCCGGGCAGGTCGAGGCGGCGCTGAGCATCGGCCTGCGCCATTCCCAAGCGACGCGCTTCATCGTCCTGCCACAGGCCGTCCGGATTGTCGTGCCGTCGATGGTGGCCCAGCTCGTCGTGCTGCTCAAGGACACGACGCTCGGCTACGCGGTGAGCTACCCGGAGCTCATGAAGACGGCGAACAATCTCACCGCCTACACGAACCACCTCATCCAGACCTATCTGGTCATCGCGGCGGTCTACGTCGTGACCAACATCCTCATCTCCCACTTCGCGCGCTACCTGGAGCGGCGCATCTCCCGCCGCACGGCGCGGACGGGCCGGACTGCGCGCGCGGGAGTACCTGCAGGAATCGGTTAACCGGTGCCTTCCACCCTTCCGGCGGGCTACGGACGCTCCTAGCATGGGCGCTATCGAATCTCTCGGCGCAGGAGGGCCGACCGATGTCCAGCTATCAGCCCCGATATCCCACTCAGGCCAATGTCCCGCTCGAACTCCCCTACTACGGAGCGCCGCCCATCGAGGCGATCAAACGCTTCTGGCAGAAGTACGCCGTGTTCTCGGGCCGGGCGAGTCGAAGCGAATACTGGTGGTGGGCCCTCGCCTCCGCCATAGTCTCGGGCGTTATCAACGCTGCTGGATCTAGCGGCAACGGCAACACGGGAACGTCGAACGCGCTGGGCGCACTCTGGTTCCTCGCGACAGTCGTTCCCTCGCTCGCAGTAGGCGCTCGGCGGCTCCACGATGTGAATGTCAGCGCCTGGCTGCTCCTGCTCGCGCTCATCCCGGTGCTCGGCTGGATCGCGCTCTTCGTGTTCATGATCATGCCTCCCAATCCGGCGGGGCAACGCTTCGACCGCCCGAGCCAGGCCTACCCTCCACCCCCGTATCCGCAGCAGCCGTATCCACCGCAGGCCTGAGAGAACCGGCACCGGCGGCGGACGGAGGCCAACTGGCGGAAACGCAGCCCACCGGCGGAAAGGCAGTCCACCGGCGGAAACGAGGCCAAGCGGCGGAAACGAGGCCAACCGGCGGAAACGCATCGGGGAAGGGGCTCGGTCGGATCAGCGGGGGCCAGCCCCGGCGCCTCTGCAGCCAACCGGCGCCTTCCCGGCCAGCCGGCTCCTCTGCACCCAACCGGCGCCCCTCCGGCTACCTGGCGCCTCTGCGGCCACTCGGCGGTTTTGCTGTCACGCGTGCGGAAACGTGTCGGGGAAGGGGCTCGGCCGGATCAGCGGGGGCCAGCCCCGGCGCCTCTGCAGCCAACCGGCGCCTTCCCAGCCAGCCGGCGCCTCTGCACCCAACCGGCCCCTTTCTCGGCCAACTGGCGCCTCGGCGGCCACTCGGCCGTTTTGCTGCCAACCGCCGGAAACGCATCGGGGAAGGGGCTCGGCCGGATCAGCGGGGGCCAGCCCCGGCGTCCTTTCCGGCCAACCGGCGGAAACGCATCGGGGAAGGGGCTCGGCCGGATCAGCGGGGGCCAGCCCCGGCGTCCTTTCCGGCCAACCGGCGGAAACGTATCGGGGAAGGGGTTCGGCCGGATCAGCGGGGGCCAGCCCCGGCGACTATGGGGCGAGCCGGTGGAAGCGAGGCCAACCGGCGAATCCAGCGCACTAGCCCGCTCCTAGTTCACCCCACAAACGCGAAACGCGGCACAAACACGCAGAACGCCCCCGGGCAAATGCCGAGGGCGTTCTAAAAACATGTGGAGCCTAGGGGATTTGAACCCCTGACCTCTTCGATGCGAACGAAGCGCTCTACCAACTGAGCTAAGACCCCGTGGTGCTTGGTGCGGCTTCAACCTTACTGGGCGGAGACGTTCAAGACAAGTTGACTAGGCCCCTCGGAGCCCCTCAAGCCACTGCGCGAACGTGGTGGTTCCGAAGGCAGTTCCGGGGGCGATATTGCGGCGCTGCGAGAAGAATCTGACAGGCATCGGAAGGTCCAGGATGCGTGCCGTCGAGCCCACGGCCGTCCTCCATTCCTGGGCAAAATCGCGCACGGGCTTGGTCTCGGGGCCGCTCACCGTGCGTCGCAAGTGCCCCGGCAGTTCCTCGGCCGCCGCGTCGACGAGCGCACGCGCCACATCGGCTACGTCGATCGGCTGCATCTGGGCCCCGCGCAGCGAAGCCACAACGTGGAGACGGCTTCCGTATGCGAAGATCTCGGCCAGCAGTGAGTGAAACTGGGCGGCGCGAACGACGACGGTAGGCAGCTTCGCGGCGTCGTACACCTCCTCCTTGGCGACCTTGGAGCGGTAGTAGCCGAAGGGCGCCTGATCACACTGGGCGATCGACAGCATGACCGCGCGCTGGAGGCCGGACCCGTGGGCGGCCGCAAGCAGTCGCCGCCCGGCCTCGGGGAAGACTCGCTGAGCGGCTCTTCCCCGACCCTCCAAGGCATCCACAACAGCATGGGCGCCATCAAGCGCTGCCGCGAGTCCCTCTCCCGTCGCAGCATCGGCCGCGACATAGTCAACGCCCTCGATGGCGGCCGCGGGCGCGGGAAGGCGCCGGCTGAATGACCGGACTTCGTACCCGCGAGCGAGTGCTTCGCGGACGACCGCTGAGCCAGCCTGACCGGTGCCGCCTGCGACTGCGAGAAGCGTCATACAAGCGAGAGTATCCGGTACGCGTTAGCCCCCGCACATGAAAGCGGGGCAGATTCTCAGGCCCGGCGCCGCTGGAGAACGGCGTCCAAGTTGCCGAGTGCGCCGCGGCCAGCTGGCCGCGCGGGCGGCACACTCCGAACGCCGGGCGCCTCATCGGTCTCCGGCTTCGGCTTGAGTGTGACCTTGCCCTCGGGCTTTGGCTGCTCCGGCTCCTCGAATGGCTCCGGCGCCTCCCGCTCTGCCTTTGCGGACTCCATATAGGCGGGCTTGGGAACCTCAACCGGCTCCCAAGGATCGGCTTCCGCCACTCCTTCCCGGCTCGCCGCCTCAGCGGCAGACTTCTGCGCAGCCTTCGCGACATCCAGGGCCGCAGCACGGAGCTGGTCTCGACTCAAGGGGGCTGGCGCCGGCTCGGGGATGGGCTGATGGTCGAACACTTCGGTCGACTCGCGACGCGGCGCCTCCGGCAAACGCGGTGGAGAAGCGGGAGCAGCGGTCATGGCGGAGCGGAAGGCAGCGTCGAGACGACGACGGCGATCGCCAAGGGCGAGCTGGCGCAGGACGGCGACCGAGGCCACAAGCACGGCCAAGCCACCGAGCGGCACGGCGCCAGCCACGATTTGGAACGCCGAGAGCACGCCCCCGAGGAGCGCAACGACGAGGCCAAGAAGACCGATCCCGGCCAGCGCACAGCGTCCCCAGCGGATTCGCAGCCTGCTGGGGGCTGGGTTCTGGTCGGTCACGTGCTTCCCCTCCTCCGGGGTTCGACGGGCGGTGGTGACGGGGACAGGTTCCGGCTTCTCGGTGGACGCCCGCGGATGCTGCCACCCAGACGAGGACGACGGCGCGGGGGACGCTTCGTCGTCGTCCGCATTGGCCTCTGCCAAGAGGATGCCTGTCTCTCCGGCAGGCCGGAGACGACGCAACAGGTAGGGCGCACCCCACAGCAGCCACAGGACAACGGCGGCGCCGAGCACCGTCGAGCTGCTGAGAGTGAAGTCCATGACAAAACCGTAGGAGGCGAGCCCAGTGCCCTGCCGGATTCCGGCCGGTGTGTCGCCATACTCCGGTAAGACGCGCCGATTTCAGGCTCGCGATGCAAGCCAGCGAGCGGTAAGGCCCTCGGGCACTTCCTCCGCCGTGAGGGCGAACGATTCGTGGTCCGCCCATTGCCCTGCGATGTGCAGGTACCGCGGACGGAGCCCTTCGTACCGGAACCCGAGCTTCTCGACGACCCGAAGACTCGGCCCGTTCTCCGGCCTGATGTTGATCTCCATCCGGTGCAGGCCCAGGGAGAAGAAGCAGTGGTCGGTGGCGAGGGCCACGGCTGTCGGGGCAATGCCGCGGCCAGCGTGCTCGTGGTCCACCCAGTAACCGAGAGTGGCCATGAGGGCTGAGCCCCAGATGATCGAGGAAACGGTCAGCTGCCCCACGATGGGCGGCCGGCTCATGCGGGGGTCCGCAAGAGTGATGACGAACGGCAGCGCCGAACCCTCGCGCGCCTGCTGGTTCAGCGAGCGGACCATCTGGCGGAAGGTCGGCAGGCTGCCCCCGGGCTGCGGGTTTGAGGCCTCCCAAGGTGCAAGCCATTCAGCGTTCCGCGCCCGGAGCGCCATCCACTCGGCGCGGTCAGAGAGGCGGATCGGGCGCAGTCCGATATCGCCCGATCCGAGCGAGACCGGCCAGGCGCCGGGCCCCCACATAGTCGTCAGGCGCCTGCGGTCGAAGGCACATCAGCGCCCTCGGACACGAAATCTCGCAGCCATGACCGCAGGTCCTCGCCGAACTCTTCGCGGCCACATGCGAGGGTGACGACGGCCTTGAGGTAGCTGAGCTTGTCGCCCGTGTCGTACCGGCGCCCCCGGAACACGACCCCGTACACGCCCCCGCCCTCGCCCTCACGACGGGCCAGGGTCTGCAGCGCATCCGTCAGCTGGATCTCCCCGCCACGGCCGGGCTCCGTCTCCTCCAGCACCCCGAACACCGCCGGATGCAGCACATACCGGCCGATGATCGCCAGATTCGACGGCGCATCCTCCGGCGCCGGCTTCTCCACCAGCCCATGCACCTGCACGAACGACTCCCCCTCCACAGGGCTGACCATCGCACACCCGTACGCCGAGATCGCCTCCCGCGGAACCTCCATCAACGCCACCACGGACCCACCCGTGGCCTGCTGCACCCGGATCATCTCCCCCAGCAGCTCATCACGCTCATCGATCAGGTCATCGCCCAGCAGCACCGCGAACGGCTCAGCCCCCACATGCCGCTGCGAACACAGCACCGCATGCCCCAACCCCTTCGGATCCCCCTGACGCACATAGTGAATGTCACCAAGGTTGTTGGACTCCTGGATGGCGGCGAGCTTCTTCTCATCGCCCTTCTCCTCGAGAGTCGCCTCAAGCGAGGGGACGCGGTCGAAGTGGTCCTCGAGAGCGCGCTTGTTGCGACCGGTGATCATGAGGATGTCGTCGAGCCCGACGGAGACCGCTTCCTCGACGACGTACTGGATGGCGGGCTTGTCCACCACGGGCAGCATTTCCTTGGGCATGGCCTTCGTCACCGGAAGGAACCGGGTACCCAGCCCGGCGACAGGGATGACAGCTTTCCTGACTGGCTTCGTGGTCGACACGCTGTCACTCTATACGACGATTCCGCAGGTGCGGAGCCGGATGACAAGCCTGGCGGATAGGCTCTCAGGGTGGAAACTGCAGCAGAGCGCAAGCGCAGCCTGCGCGCGGAAGTGTGGCAGCGTCGTCGTGCGATGAGCAGCGACGAGCGCGAGGCGGCGGGCGCGGGGATCGCGTTCCACGGCTTCGCGTGGGCCACCAGCACCGTCCCGGAAGGGGGCACGCTCACGGCCTACCTAGGCCTCGGTGCCGAACCGCCCACGCTCCCGCTCCTCGGCCGGCTCCATGGCCGCGGATTCCACCTTCTTCTGCCGATCTGCGAACCCGAACGGCAACTCTCGTGGGTCGAGTGGCAGCCCGATATCTCGTACGAGCGCAGCCGCTTCGCGCCCCTTCAGGAGCCCGTGGGCCCCAGGCTGGATGCCCGTGCGCTTCAAGCGGGCGACGGCGATCGGCCGCCTCTCGCTGCAATCCTCCTTCCAGCGACGGCGCTCGACGCCAACGGGCGGCGGGTCGGACAAGGCGGGGGCTACTACGACCGCTTTCTGGCACAGCTGGGTGGCGATAGGGCGCCGGCCACGGCCGCGATCGTCTTCGACACCGAGATCCTCCCGCCGGGCGGAGTCCCGGACGAGCCTCTGGACCGGCGTGTTGAGGCTGCCATCACGCCGAGCGGCATCCGGCACTTGGGGAATATTGCATGAGCTGGGCCTGTTAGAATTGGCACTCGGGGTCATCGACTGCTAACGACCTCACGTTTCGCAAGGAGTGACTGTGCCTACTTACGCGTACGCCTGCAAAGACTGCGGACATGCCTTCGACATCGTCCAGTCGTTCAGCGACGACTCCCTCACGGCGTGCCCGGAGTGCGGCGGCAGCCTGCGCAAGAAGTTCAACAGCGTCGGCGTGGTCTTCAAGGGCAGTGGCTTCTACCGCACCGACTCGCGCAGTTCGAGCACCGTGCCGGCTGGCTCCAACACCTCGTCTTCGAACGGCTCATCCTCGAGCGCGAGTGCGCCCGCTGCGCCCGCCTCCACCCCGGCGCCAGCCGCGGCCTCGGCTTCTGCAAACTGACGTTTTCCCTCCACAACCCATAGGTCCGGCGGGTCATCCACATGGGGGCCTGATCCGGAACTTGGGGTAGAGCGAGTGTCCTAGCGTCAGGGGCATGCCCCTTCTCTCTGGAACATTTCGCCGTCGGCCGTCGTATCGCGACCGTCGGGGCGTACCCGGACCCTCGCAGCCTTGGGGCACGAAGCCACGTCCGCCGTTGGCCCGTTTCCTCCGACGACGACGCCGCACCCTCGCCGCAGCGCTGTTGTGCGGAGCGGTTGCCATTTCGGTCTATCAGCTCACTCCAGCCTCAGCGCCGCAGTCCCCCGTCGTCGTGGCGGCAGCCGATCTGCCCGCCGGGGCGCCCGTCTCGGCCTCTCAGCTTCGAATAGCACGCATTCCGGCAGGGGCAGTACCTGACGGGGCGTTGCGCGAAGTCGCGGCCGCCGAAGGCAAGCGGCTCTCAGCTCCCGTCCGCCGCGGCGGCGTACTTACGGACGCCTCGACAGTCGGGCCAGGCCTCTTGGCCGGAACGCCTCCTGGAACGGCGGCCGTTCCGGTCAGGGTCGCCGACCCGGACTCGCTGCAGTTGGTCCGTACCGGTCAGACTGTCGATCTTGTACTTGCCGAAGAGTCCGGCCGCGAAGGGCGGAATTCCTCGCGCCTCGCGGCCGGAGTGACAGTCCTCTGGACGGGCTCGGGCGCCGAGCAGTCGGGCACGTTGCTTGGCGCGCCGAAGGACCAGAACGGGCTACTCGTCGTCGCGGCCTCCCCCGAAGTGACGCCACTCCTCGCCGGGGCGTCAGCACGCGGCAAGGTCTTCTTCGCCCTCGTCGAGGCGCACCGGTGATGGAAAGGCGGGCGCTGACGACGTCATCCCCAATGCGGAGGGCGCTGGTCCTTGAGCCATTGGTCGTGGTTCCGGTCCGACTCGCGGTCGCCCCAGGCACGCGGATCGTCCTCCGCAGCACGGCGCGGGAGCACCGGCTCGTCAGAACTGCGGCGACGCCCAGGTCCCTCAGAACCGCGCACTTCCCTCCGCGACATCGGCTGGCTAGGTGGCTCCCCTGCCTCGCCGGGAGCCTCCTCTCCTCCTTGAGGCGGCTCATGGCTCTCCTCGGCGTCCTCAGCATCCTCCGATCCGGGCGCCCTCTGCGACTCCTCGTCAGCCGAGCGGGTCGAGGGCGCCGTTACGCGGCGATGAGAGCTGAGATGGTCACGAGCTGCCACCGGGGAGCCCTCCCTGTAGTCGTCGAGTGGAATCACATCGTCATACGCGGCGGCGTCGCGAGGCGCGGTGTCCTCGGCACCACTTTCGCCGAGCACCATGTCGTTCCACACGCTCCCCGGGGCCTCCCCGTCTGGCCGGCCCTGAACACCCCAGGCTTGGGTTGCCTCGGACCGGAGGGCGGCACCCATGACCCCGCCTGCCAAGAAGCCCGCCCCGTTGCCCTCATCCGACTGGCCATCGAGTCCCAGCAGATCGGCGATCATGTCCGCGCAGCTACCCGGATCGGTGAAGACCTCGATGGTCCACAGGGTGAAGTAGCGCCACCCCATGCGCTCGAGCAGTTCAGGCCGCTGCCGGCTGCGCTCTCGAACGCTGAGTTCTCGGTACCGATTCGTTCCGTCCGACTCGACGGCGACCGGTACGCTCTGCTCCTGGTCGTCGCGAGAGAGCGTGAGGAGGGGATCGACGGCGGCGGCCATGTCGATTTCGCCGTCGTAGTGATGCCACACTCGCGCACCCCGAGACGCGAGACGCTCCCCGAGGTCGGTCACGAGGGGGTCTGCACCAAGGGATTCGCCGCTGGCGGCTGCCCGGGTCGCCCGGGTTCCCAGTTCGGTCCGACCCGCCAGTTCCCGTTCCAAAAGCTCATGGAAGTCCAGTGCACCCTCGCTGAGGCGGCTCTCGTCGAGCTCCCCGGGCTGGAAGCAGGTCAGGACGTGCATAGTGTGCCGCGCTCGGCTCATCGCAAGGGCGAAGCGACGCCGACCGCCGGGCTCACTGAGCGGCCCGAAGTGATGCATCGCGCGTCCGTGCGGGGTGCGTCCGTAGCCGAGCGAGAAGATGACATGGTCACGGACGAGGCCTCCAGCCCGGTCGACGGGAACGACACGGAACGGCTCCTCGCCCCCACTGAAGAACTCCTTCGAATCCGCGTGGTTCGCCATCTGGAGACGGATGGCCTCACCGACACGCGCCGCGTGCTGGGCGCTGGCAGTGACGACGGCGAGCGACGAGTTGGGGCGGTGTGCAGCATGCTCGAACACGAGATCCACCACCCTGTTCACCTCCGCGGCCACAGACTCGACGTTGCCGTCCTGCCCGGAGGGCATCCCCGTGCCGTCTGGGAGGTACTCGACCAGGAGTGCGCGATCCAGACCCGTGACGGACTGCCCATCCGGGAGCCGGTGGAGACTGCCGTCATAGAAACGGTGGCTCAACTGGAGCCCCAGTTCCTCGTCGACGCCTCGGTACACGGTCTTGAGCCGGACCGTCGGGAGAATCCTGCCCAATGCGCCGAAGGCGCTCTCGACCTGCTCTGCCGGCTCCTGTGGCTGGGTTCGGAAGTCGACTCCCACCGTGAAGGGCTTCGGATTCGCGACATGGGTGTCGCCGAACGCGACGACCTGCTGAGCCCGCGCTATGGCAGGCAGGGCGGCCCGAAGCGGCAGGGAATCCGCGTCGAGGAGCACAACGGCATCGAACCGGCGCTGGGCCGGTGCCGCCGAAGCCAGAGAGTACGGGCTCGCGGTCCAGACCGGCACGAGCGGCCGCACGAGGTGCGGCGCCTGTGAGTCGAGGGACGCGAGGCTGACCCGGCCGTCCTTGAGCTGATTCCGAAGCGACTCGGCCTCACGTGGATGCTCACCGAGCGCACGGCCCCATTCCCCAGCAAGCCTCCAGCGGACGCGTGCGGCACCCGAAGCAATGTGGGCGCGATCGGCGCGACGGAACTCGTCCTCGGCGGTGCGCAGCTGCGCACCGTCCGACATCGCGAGATAGTCATCACCGCTGATCATCGCTTCGAGGACGGACTGCCACCACGCGAGCTCGAGTTCCGAGGCCACAACCTCAGGCGAGGCCTGCCTGGCTGCGAGGTCCTCCAGAAGCTCGCCGAGTCCACGCTCCCGCAGCTCGTCCTCCAGAAGCGTCCTCTCGGGCAGGGAGCGCAGCGAGTCATAGCTGTCGGAGAGATCTTGAAGCCGGCCCTGAACTTCGACCACCGGATCCAACAGCAGGTCTCCGCCGTTCCGCGTCCCGACAATGACGTGGCCCAGCCGCTCAAGGCCCTTCCGGACGGCCCGGTAGTCTTCCCGGAGATCTGCAAGCCCCGAAGGCACCATCGGATGCCGTTGCGAGACCGCGTACTCGGACCACTGGGCCCGCTGCCCCTGAACGAGGATGAGCGAGCTGTGGAGATCCGCCAGATGAACGCCTGGCCGGACGTATTCCTTGGCCACCCGCCGCAGACGGGATCGCTGCATGGCCGGAATCTCGATCCCGCGCTCCCTGCGCCAAGCCGACGGCGCCGTCGCCGCGATGAGATCGTTGACTGGGCGGTCAAAGATGTCCGGGGTGAACTTGTCGAGGCTCTCCCGTACTGCCACGAGCATCTCGATCTGCCGCCCCCACTCCTCGACAGAGGATCCGAGGCGGATCTCCGAGTGCGCGGCCAGCGTCGCCATCCTCTCGCGCAGGGCGGGAAGATCCTTGACGAGGGCCTGAACGAGGGCTTGCGCGTCCTCTGTCTCGCGCCGCGTCAGCATCCTTGCCCCGTACCAAGGGCTGGTCGTGGCCTCTCGACTGAAGCTTCCGAGCTCCGCGGCGCGGCGGAGCCGCTCGGCGAGCTCCCGCCGTTCACGGATGCTGTCGAGAACGCTGCGCTTGAGTCGGACTGTCGTCGCCGGCGACGGGTGGATCGACGTGAGCGCGGCGAGGGACTGCATGGCCTCGTAGGGCGAGCAGCCCCACCTTTCGCGGACGTTGTGCAGGGACTCAACGTGCTCGAGGAGCTGATAACGCCGCTCAATGAGAGTGCGGTGCATCGTCTCAAGTCGAGGCTGCTCGGCCTTCTCATTCCGAACGATCGCGCGGACGAGCTGCTGCTTGAGCTGGTTGGCGGTCAAGCCCGCGCTCAGCTGGAGGAGCAGCGAGCCGAGGCCCAGCCGCTCGCATGCATGGTTGAGCTCCACGAGGCTCGCTCGGCGCTCAGCCACCACGAGGACGGTTCGACCCGCGTCCACGAGATTCGCAATCACGTTGACGGCGGTCTGCGTCTGTCCCGTGCCGGGAGGGGTCTCGACGACGAGGGAGTCGCCGGCGCGAGTGGCGTCGATGGCCAGCTGCTGATCCGCATCCGCGTCGAGCACGAGGAGCTCGTGGGAGGGTGGCCGCTCGTCTACCGGAGTGAAGCGCGAGGGGTCGAGGGGACTCGGTGCGACGTGCACCGAGCGAGCTGCGGCGGCCAGAGAAGCAACAACGGGGGCCGCGGAGGTGATCGCAGGGTCGTCGAGCGCATGCTCGAGGTCGGCAAAGGTGGAGACGAGCAGACGCGTCTCCACCGCAGCGCCCGGGATGTCGCTCAGGATGGAGCGGAAGCGCTCGAGAACGGGATGGGGGTCGAGGCGGGCTGTGCTGTAGGCGAGCCGCTCGATCGCGGCTGCATCGATGTCAAGCCGGTGAACCGTGCGCAGATGGCGGACCAGGGCAGGGTTGAGACGCGCGGGCTCGGTGAGCTTGATCTCGAAATCGTCCTGCTCAGAACGCACCGTCAGCGCGACGCCGGCCAGCAGGACCGGGGCGCTCACCCGGCGTGGGCGGCCTCCCACCGCAGAAGTCCACGTCGCGATTCCGGCGGCCAGATGACCGGCATCGAGTCCGCGCTCGTTCGCGAGCTCGTAGATCTTCGCGCGAAGATTCCGGGCAGCACGAGCCGCGGTCGTGTAGTCATGCCGCTCTCGAACGAGGGTCGAGAGACGGGTGCGGCGGCCAGCGAGCAGCTGCGCGAGACCGGAGGCGTTGGCGGAAGTGAGCTCGATAACACCCTCGGCAGTAGGAGAGAAGCCAAGCATGGTGTCGGGTCCCGTAACGGCAGGGAGCGCCGAAAGCCACGCCTCGAGGCGGGCCTCGTCTTCCTGCATACCCGGATGCTGGGGCACGTCCCTGCTCTCCTCTGCGCCCTCTGGAGCGCTCCGTCGTTTGCCTGTGGACCTGATCGGCATAGCTTCGAGACTAGCCTCTCGGACGCCAAGGCCCCCGGGCGCAACGCAGCCGGGGGCCAAATCAGCGGGGAATCACTCCCATTCGATGGTTCCCGGGGGCTTGCTCGTGACATCGAGTACGACCCGGTTGACGCCCTCGACTTCGTTGGTGATCCGGTTGGAGATGCGCGAGAGCAGGTCGAACGGAAGGCGAGACCAGTCAGCAGTCATCGCATCCTCGCTCGACACGGGGCGAAGAACGATCGGATGACCATAGGTGCGGCCGTCGCCCTGGACACCCACGCTGCGGACATCAGCGAGCAGGACGACAGGCATCTGCCACACCTCGTCGTCCAGGCCCGCAGCCGTCAGCTCATGTCTGGCGATAGCGTCCGCCTTGCGCAAGAGCTCCAGCCGCTCGTGAGTGACCTCGCCGATGATCCGGATCCCGAGGCCGGGGCCCGGGAAGGGCTGACGCCCGACGATCTCGGCAGGCAAGCCAAGCTGCCGCCCGACCGAGCGGACCTCGTCCTTGAAGAGCGTCCGCAGAGGCTCGACCAGCTCGAAGCGCATGTCTTCGGGGAGCCCCCCGACATTGTGGTGGCTCTTGATGTTCGCTGCGCCCTCGCCGCCACCCGACTCGACGACGTCCGGGTACAGGGTGCCTTGGACAAGGAAGCGGATCTGCTCGCCCTCTGCCTTGGCCTTCTCGATGATCGTGCGCTCGGCTTCTTCGAACGCCCGGATGAACTCGCGGCCGATGATCTTGCGCTTCTGCTCGGGGTCAGTCACGCCGGCGAGAGCCGAGAGGAATCGTTCCTGCTCATTGGCAACGTAGAGGTTGACCCCGGTTGCTGCGACGAAGTCGCGCTCGACCTGCTCAGCCTCCCCTTCACGGAGCAGCCCGTGGTCGACGAAGACGCACGTGAGTTGGTCGCCGACCGCGCGCTGCACGAGCGCTGCCGCCACCGCGGAGTCCACACCCCCGGACAGCCCGCAGATGACCCGCGCATCCCCGACCTGATCGCGGATGCGTCCGATCTGCTCGTCGACGATGTTGCCGGTGGTCCAGTTGCGCTCGAGGCCGGCGATTCCGAACAGGAAGTTCTCGAGGACCTGCTGTCCGTACTCGGAGTGCTTGACCTCCGGGTGCCACTGAACACCGCCAAGCGACTTGTCGAGGTTCACGAACGCGGCGACCGGAGCACCGGGAGTGGTGGCGAGCACCTCGAAGCCGTCCGGTGCCTCCTGGACCGCGTCGCCGTGGCTCATCCACGTGCTCTGGAGCACCGGGACGCCGGCGAGGATCGAGTGGGGCTCCCCCACGGCAGAGACCTGAGTCGCACCATACTCGCGCAGGCCGGTCCTCGCGACGAGGCCGCCGAGTGCGTTGGCCATCGCCTGGAAGCCGTAGCAGATGCCGAAGACCGGCACACCCGCCTCGAACAGCTCGGAGCCGACACGTGGAGCGCCGTCTGCGTAGACGCTGGAGGGTCCGCCCGAGAGGATGATGGCAGCCGGATTCTTTGCAAGGATCTGTTCAGTGGTGAGGGTGTGCGGGACGATCTCGGAATAGACGTTCGCCTCGCGGACGCGACGTGCGATGAGCTGCGCGTATTGGGCACCGTAGTCCACCACGAGCACCGGCCTGTGGGCTGTCTGCGAACCTGTGCTCTGGGATGCTGTTGTCACCTGTCAAGCCTACCGGACTTCAAGAATGGTGGCCTTGCCTCGCCGTGGTCAGTAGCGCTGACCGGCGTCGGGGTGCGCGAGGAGCTCGCGCTCCACCTCGGCATGGATCCGCCGCTCCACGAAGAACGAGAGAAGCGGGACGACGCCGCCGGCGGCCATGAGGATCAGCCTCCCGAACTGCCAGCGCATGAGAGACCAGAGGCGGAAGTTCGAGATGAGGTAGATGACGTACATCCAGCCGTGCACGATGAGGATCGTGATCGAGAGGTTCACCCCACCGAGCACGCCAGCGGGGTCCGCGTCAGCCAGGCCGAAGCCGAAGGCCTTTCCGGTGAGCGCGTCGGTGCCCCCGGCGAAGATGAACTTGCCGAAGCCGTAGCGGAGGATCATCTCGAGGCACAGCAGCAGGAGCATGGACCCAGTCGCGTACGCCATGACCTTGTAGAAGCCGAGGGCTGAGCGAATCTGTGCAACGGTGCCACCGAAGCGGCGCTGGGGGGTACGCCCGGTGGCGGGCTTGGGGTCGATCACGGTTTTCCTCCGGTGTCGGATGGGAGATGTTCCCCGTCCGGTGAGGACTGACCGGGCGGAGTGGGTTCAGGCGAGGCGGATTCGTAGTCGGCGCGCGCTTCGAGCTCGCGTTCGTATTCGTCCCGGACGAGCCGCCACCACAGGAAGATCGCGAATCCTGCGAAGACGACCCATTCGACGGCGTAGAAGATATTGAGCCAGTTCACCGGCGTGGACTTCGGCTGTGGCGGGATGTTGAGGGGCTTGAGAACCCCCGGGATGGCCGACGCCGACTGGTCGCCAGCGGCGGTCACCTCATGGGTTGGGCCCACAAAGCCGGTGTAGCTCGGGACGTCCCACATGTTGATGAGCTCGGGGACGGCGACCATCGATGCCTGTCCCGGAGCAGGATTCTTGTTCGCCTGAGGAGCCTCGGACGGCTCAAGCCGGCCGGTCAGGTGGACTTGCCCGGACGGCGGAGCCTGCACTTGGCTCGCCTCGGCGAGCCACCCCCGGGCGACCGGAATGACGACTGTGTGCTCGCCCCCTACTGGCGGGGCGCCGTCGACCACGAACGCGGTCACAACCCACCAGCCGCTCACGCCGTTGAGTAGCCGGTTCCCAACGAGCACCTGTTTCGAAGCGTCGTAATGACCGGTTGCAGTGATCATCTGATCAGCAGCCGTGGCCGGGAAGTCGGTCGCTGGCTGGATGGTCTTCGTCAGGGCCTGGGGTGTCTCGGTCGTCGTCACCACGGGCGGCGCGTCGGATGTGGAACGCGAGAACTGCCACTGGCTCAAGAGCACGAACACGCCCGAGACCGCGAGCGCGCCGATGAGCGCGAGGATCCAACGGGGTTTGAGGGCGGTTCTCAGCACCTTTCAACGGTACTCCGACAAGCTGTAGAAAAACTAAACGCCCTTGGCGCCTTAAGCCACCTGGCTCAGTCTCCAAAGACGAGAGCCGAGTTGACGAGCTCTGCAATGATGTCGGCGTCGTTCGCTCGGCGAAGCGACTCACGGAAGCCGGCCTTGGAGAGCGAGCGAGCCATTGTCGCGAGGACTTCGAGGTGCTCCGAGAAGCTCGACGCCGGGGTCGCTATGAGCAACACCACATACGCCGGGCCATCGAGGGCCCCGAAATCGACCGCCCTCCCGTACTTGGCGACGCCGACGGCGATCGAGGGCTGGGTCACCTGCTCGCTCCGCGCGTGCGGCAGGCCGATGCCGCCCGGGAGTCCCGTTGCCATCTGATGCTCTCTGGCGTCGACGTCGGCGAGGAAGGCCTCGAGGTCAAGGATCCGGCCCTCGGCGGCGAGACGCTCGGCGAGCTGCCGCGTCGCGTCCTGCCGGTCCTCGGCGTCCATCTCGAGGATGACGAGTCCAGGCGAGGTCAGCTGCGCGTCATAGCGATCGAAAGGCTGGGGCATGCAGCCATTTTACGGATTCGTCCTGAGGACGGGCCTCACTGGACCGGGATGATGTCCTGCGCGCCGAGCCGTGCAACGTCCGCCGTCGCGTCGTCCGGCTGCTCTTGGCTCAGCCTCTCCGCCTCGACGCGTTTGAGGTAATGCGTCTCCTCCCGTTCGCGCTGCACATCGCTCCAACCGAGCAACGGTGCCATGAGCTCAGCGACGACGCCGGCCGCCGACACACCGCGGTCCCACGCCTCGATCGAGATGCGGGTCCGGCGTGTCAGGACGTCCTCGACATGCCGAGCGGCCTCGTGGGTGACGGCGTAGACGACCTCGGCTTGGAGGTAGTCGTCCGCCCCGGGAAGCGGCTGGGCGAGCGAGGGGTCTTGGGCGATGATGTCCAGAACCTCGGTCGCGAGCGAGCCGAAGCGGTTGAGCAGGTGCTCGACTCGGGCGACGTGTACTCCGGCTGCCCCGGCGAGACGGGCTCGGCGGTTCCAGACGGCCTTGAACCCGTCTGCCCCGAGCAGCGGAATTCGGTCGGTGACGCTCGCCGGGACCCGCTCGTCGAGATTCCGCACGGCCTCGTCGACGGCGTCGCGGGCCATGATCCTGTAGGTCGTGAACTTTCCACCTGCGACGACGACCATCCCGGGTACAGGGTGCGCGACGACGTGCTCGCGGCTCAGCTCCGCGGTCGAATCGTTCTCGCCCGCGAGAAGCGGCCTGAGGCCCGCGTACACGCCCTCCACGTCCTCTCGCGTGAGGGGGCGCCTGAGAACGCGGTTGACGCGCTCGAGGATGTAGTCGATGTCCTTGCTCGAGGCAGCCGGATGGGCCTTGTCGAGGCGCCAGTCGGTGTCCGTGGTACCGATGATCCAGTGTCGCCCCCACGGGATGACGAACAGCACCGACTTCTCGGTCCGGAGGATGAGGCCGACCGTCGACTGGAACCGATCGCGCGGCACCACAAGGTGGACGCCCTTGGAAGCCCGTACCTTCAGCTGGCCCCGCTCAGTGACCATCGCCTGGGTTTCGTCAGTCCAGACGCCCGTGGCGTTGATCACCTGCTTGGCGCGGATGTCGAGCTCGTCGCCGGTTTCGAGGTCGCGTACGTGGGCCCCGACGACGCGCTCACCCTCGCGGAGGAAGCTCTCGACCCGCATCCGATTCACCGCGTGGGCTCCGTGGTGCGCTGCGGTGCGAACGACATTCACCACCATCCGGGCGTCGTCGACCTGGGCGTCGTAATAGCGGATGGCGCCGATCATGGCGTCGTCCCGGAGGCTCGGGGCCGCTCGAAGCGTTCCCCGCCGGAACATGTGCTTGTGGACGGGCAGGCCAGTCCCATGGCCGTTCGTGAGGCCCAGCGAGTCGTACATCAGCATGCCCGCGCCGACGTAAGCCCGCTCCCACCAACGGCGGGTCAGCGGGTACAGGAAGGGCACGGGCTTCACGAGATGCGGCGCGATCCTCTGCAGGAGGAGCCCGCGTTCCTGCAGCGCCTCCTGGACGAGCCGGAAGTCCAGCATCTCGAGGTAGCGAAGGCCACCGTGGATGAGCTTGGAGGAGCGCGAGGATGTGCCGGACGCCCAGTCGCGCTGCTCGACGATGCCGACATCGAGGCCTCGGGTCACGGCGTCGAGCGCCGCGCCGGCTCCCACAATGCCGCCGCCCACGATGAGGACGTCGAGCTGCTTCTCTGGGCCGCCCGTCGCTTTGAACCGTTCGATGGCCGCCGTTCGGGCCTCCGGCCCGAGCTGTGCCGACATTGCGCCCCTCCGCTCCCGAGACTTCCTGCTAGGAGTCTAGGCGGAGCGTCAAGGAACACCCGGGCGCGTCGAGGCCCCGATCACTGCCTCCGCGCGGTTCTACCGTGACGCCTGCGGTGACACGACGACGTCGACCCTCTGGAACTCCTTGAGATCCGAGTATCCGGTCGTTGCCATCGAACGGCGCAGCATCCCGACAAGGTTGGACGTGCCGTCCGCGTGGTGGCCCGGGCCGAAGAGGACTTCCTCCATCGGGCCGACGGTCCCGACATTGACGCGCTCCCCACGGGGGGTCTCGGGGTGATGGGCTTCAGCGCCCCAGTGCCAGCCGCGGCCGGGAGCCTCGAGCGAGCGGGCGAGGGCCGAGCCGAGCATGACGGCGTCGGCGCCCATCGCGATGGCCTTCACGATCGCGCCCGAGGTTCCCATCCCGCCGTCGGCAATCACGTGGACGTACCGGCCACCGGACTCGTCCATGTAGTCTCGGCGGGCGGCGGCAACATCGCTGATGGCAGACGCAAGGGGCGAATGGATGCCCAGGGCGCGCCGCGTCGTCGTCGTCGCTCCCCCGCCGAAGCCCACGAGCACGCCCGCCGCGCCCGTGCGCATGAGATGCAGCGCCGGGGTGTAGCCCGCGGCCCCGCCCACGATCACCGGGACATCCAGTTCGTAGATGAACTTCTTGAGGTTGAGCGGCTCCTGGTTCTTCGAGACATGCTCGGCCGAGACCGTCGTACCGCGGATGACGAAGAGGTCGACGCCGGCGGCCAGGACGGTCTTGTAGTGGCGCAGGGTGCCGGATGGGGTGAGCGCACCCGCGACCGTCACACCGGATGCGCGGACTTCCGCGAGGCGCGACGTGATGAGCTCGGGGTCGACCGGCTGCGAATACAGCTCCTGGAGGCGCCGCGTGACGGCGGGGCTCGACGGATCCCCCTCGAGCGAGGCGATCTCGGCGAGGACGGGCTCAGGATCCTCGTACCTGGTCCAGAGGCCCTCGAGATCGAGGACCCCGAGGCCCCCGAGGCGCCCGAGCTCCACGGCGGTGGCTGGCGACATGACCGAGTCCATCGGCGCCGCAATGACCGGCATCTCGAAACGATAGGCGTCGATCTGCCACGAGACCGAGACATCCTGGGGGTCACGGGTCCGCCGGTTGGGGACAATGGCGATGTCGTCGAGGGAGTAAGCGCGCCGTCCGCGCTTGCCGCGGCCGATTTCGATCTCGTAGGTCACGGCCTCTACCTTAGTCGACCCCACACCCGAGGGCCCGACGGCGAAGGCCCCTCGCACGGGGTGCGAGGGGCCTTCCGCGGAGCGCGCCTAAGCCTACTTGCGGTAGTTGGGTGCCTCGGCCGTGATCATGATGTCGTGCGGGTGGCTCTCCTTGAGGCCCGCCGACGTGATCCGCACGAACTTGCCCTTGGCCTTGAGCTCATCGACCGTATGCGCGCCAACGTAGAACATCGTCTGGCGAAGGCCGCCCACGAGCTGATGGGCGACGGCGCCGAGCGGCCCGCGGTACGGCACCTGGCCCTCGATGCCCTCGGGGACGAGCTTCTCGTCACTCGGGACGTCCGCCTGGAAATAGCGGTCCTTGGAGTAGGACGTGTTCTTCCCACGCGTCTGCATTGCGCCCAGCGAACCCATGCCGCGGTAGGACTTGAACTGCTTGCCGTTCATGAAGACGAGATCGCCGGGAGCCTCGGCCGTGCCCGCGAGGAGCGAGCCGAGCATCACGGAATCGGCTCCCGCGACGATCGCCTTGCCGATGTCGCCCGAGTACTGGAGCCCGCCGTCGGCAATCACCGGCACGCCAGCCGGGATGGCGGCCTTCGCGGATTCGTAGATCGCAGTGATCTGGGGAACGCCCACGCCCGCGACGACCCGGGTCGTGCAGATCGAGCCAGGGCCGACGCCGACCTTGATCGCGTCAGCGCCCGCGTCGATGAGCGCCTGAGCTCCCTCACGCGTCGCCGCCTGGCCGCCAATGACGTCGACGTGAGCCGCGGCCGGGTCCTTCTTGAGGCGGGAGATCATGTCGAGGACGCCCTGGCTGTGGCCGTTCGCCGTGTCGACGACGAGAACATCCACGCCAGCCTCGACCATCGTCATGGCCCGCTCGTACCCGTCGCCGAAGAAGCCGACGGCGGCGCCGACCCGAAGCCGGCCGGACTCGTCCTTCGTCGCGTTCGGGTACTGGTCCGCCTTCTCGAAGTCCTTGACCGTGATGAGGCCCTGCAGCAAGCCGTCGTCATCAACGAGCGGGAGCTTCTCGATCCGGTGCTTGCCGAGGAGTCCGATCACCTCGTCCCGCGCCACTCCGACCTTGGCCGTCACGAGCGGCATCGGGGTCATGACCTCGTGGACCTTGCGGTTCGCGAACTCCTCGTAGGGGATGAAACGCGTGTCGCGGTTCGTGATGATGCCGAGCAGCCGGCGGTTCTCGTCGATGACAGGCAGGCCCGAGACCCGATAGTGGGCGCACAGGTCGTCGAGTTCCTTGAGCGTGGCGTCCGGGCCGACGGTCACGGGCCTCGTGATCATCCCCGACTCGCTGCGCTTGACCTGATCGACCTGCTCCGCCTGGTCCTGGATGGACAGGTTGCGGTGGAGGATCCCGATGCCACCGTGGCGCGCGAGGCTGATCGCCATACGCGCTTCCGTCACGGTATCCATCGCTGCGGAGAGGACCGGGATGCCGAGCCGGATGCGGCGCGAAAGGCGGGTCGAGGTATCGGCCTCGGACGGGATGACGTCCGTCGGGCCGGGCAGCAGGAGGACGTCGTCGTAGGTAAGTCCGAGGAAGCCGAACGGATCGTGCTCGGGGGCGGTGGTCATGAGTGCTCCTTGGCCTGCGCCGAGGGGGTGCGGCGCGAAACTGACGGGAAGTGCTGATGACCAGCCAGTACTTACGGGCGTGGCCTGCTGCGGTGCTTTCTATCCTAAACTTTCGCCGGGCAGGCAGGTATTCCGGGCGCCGCGCCGGGTGACCAAACGCTGTGAGGCTCGGTATGGCTGGTCCGGGACCGGCTGGCAGGGTAGAAGCTGGTCGTCTTCCCCCGGGCTGTGACTCAATCAAACGCTGGCCCCCCGTGGGCCCTTCCTAGTGAATTGTCCAGTCCGGGGGTTGGCAGCCGGCGCCGCCCGGCCCACACCGAATGGCTTGATCAGAAGACTGCCCAGCCCTGGGCTGTGGCCCATCACAGTAATGCCTCGGAGTGACCTTCACCCGGGCCGACGCCGGCCGCGACGCGGCCCGAAGCATCTGCCCGTCAAGAGGAAGGAAACCCGTGGCCGCGATGACCACTGTCGCACAGTCCCGCCCGTTCGTCATCGGCGTGGACACCCACGCCCGCACCCACACCCTCGCGGTGCTCCGCGCGGCGACCGGGGAGCAGCTCGGCTGCCAGCAGTTCCCCGCCACGGCCGCGGGCATGCGCCGGGCCATGGACTGGGCAGCCCGCCGGACCGGCGGCGACGCGGACACGCTGTGGGTGATCGAGGGGACGGGCAGCTACGGAGCCCAGCTCAGCGGGGCCGTCACAGACGCCGGCTTCGAAGTCGTGGAGGCCCCGAGGGGCTATATGCGCTCACGGACCACCACGGGCAAGTCTGACCCGCTCGATGCGGCAGCGATCGCCGCGGCCGCCCTCCCGCTTGATGAGGACCGCCTGCGCATCCCACGCCAGGACGACGGCGCGCGCGCAGCCCTTAGGGTGCTCGTCGCGGCCCGCGAGCAGATGACGCTCGAGCGCACGGCCAAGGTCAACGCCCTCACCGCCCTGGTCCGGACCGTGGACCTCGGCCTCGACGCCCGCCGCCCGCTCTCGGGCACCCAGATCACCGAGACCGCCGGGTGGCGGGCACGGGCGGAAGACATCGCCACGGCCACCGCACGCACCGAGGCCGTCCGGCTGGCCAAGCGCATCACCGCCCTCCATACGGAGCTCAAGCAGAACCAAGGACGCATCACAGAACTGCTCCGGGCCAGCCCAGCGGCAGCGCTGCTGGAGGAGACCGGCATCGGGCCAGTCACCGCCGCAGTGGCCTACATTGTCTGGTCCCACCTCGGCCGGGTCCGCTCCGAGGCCGCCTTCGCCGCCCTCGCCGGCGTCAGCCCCATCCCAGCATCGTCAGGGAACACTGTCCGGCACCGGCTCAACCGGGGAGGCGACAGGCGCCTCAACCGCGCGCTTCACATGGCGATCATCACCAGAATGGCCCACGACCCCGACACGCGGGCCTACGCCGAGCGGCGCACCGCAGAGGGAAAGACCCCACGCGAGATCCGCCGCTGCCTCAAGCGCTACCTCGCCCGACACCTCTACCGCACACTCAACGCACTCCACCAACACCCGGTCACAACAGCAGCTTGACAGACATAGAAGATTCACACGAGGGCCGCCCCGGAATGGGGCGGCCCTCGTTGAATCAGGCGGCGAACGGCTGCCAGCGTGCCTTAGTGGTTGTGGCCCGCGTGGTCGTCCTCGGCCGGCTTGTCCGCGACGAGCGTCTCGGTCGTGAGCACGAGCGCCGCGATCGAAGCCGCGTTGCGCAGGGCAGAACGGGTCACCTTGACCGGGTCGATGACACCGGCCGCGATGAGGTCCTCGTACTCGCCGGTCTTCGCGTTGAAGCCGTTGTTCACCTCTGCCTCTGCAACGCGTGCCGCCACGACGTGGCCGTCGAAGCCCGCGTTGTGCGCGATCCAGCGCAGGGGCTGGATCAGCGCGCGGCGCACGATGTTGACGCCGACGGCGGTGTCGCCCGAGAGGCCCTTGATCGCCTCGTTCTCGTCGAGGACGCGAACGGCGTGGACGAGGGCGGAGCCGCCGCCCGCCACGATGCCTTCCTCGAGGGCGGCACGAGTCGAAGACACGGCATCCTCGATGCGGTGCTTCTTCTCCTTGAGCTCCACCTCGGTCGCGGCACCGACCTTGATGACCCCGATGCCGCCCGCGAGCTTCGCGAGGCGCTCCTGGAGCTTCTCGCGGTCCCAGTCGGAATCGGTGCGCGTGAGCTCAGCCCGGAGCTGCGCAACGCGAGCCGCGACGTCCTCGGCCGAGCCGGCGCCGTCGACGATCGTCGTCGTGTCCTTCGTCACGGTGATGCGACGCGCGGTGCCCAGCTGCTCGAGGCCCACCTGGTCGAGGCTCAGGCCGACCTCGGGGGAGATGACCTGGGCGCCCGTGAGGGTCGCGATGTCCTGGAGCATGGCCTTGCGGCGGTCGCCGAAGCCGGGGGCCTTGACCGCGACGGCGTTCAGGGTGCCACGGATCTTGTTGACGATGAGCGTTGACAGGGCCTCGCCCTCGACGTCCTCTGCGATGATGAACAGCGGCTTGGACGCCTGAAGGGTCTTCTCGAGGAGCGGGAGGAAGTCCTGCAGCGAGGAGATCTTGCCCTGGTGGATAAGGATGAGCGCGTCCTCGAGGACGGCCTCCTGGCGCTCCGCGTCGGTCACGAAGTACGGCGAGAGGTAGCCCTTGTCGAACTGCATGCCCTCGGTGAGGACGAGCTCGGTCTGCGTCGTCGAGGCTTCCTCGATCGTGATGACGCCGTCCTGGCCGACCTTCGCGAACGCCTCGGCGAGGAGCTCGCCGATCTCATCGGACTGTGCCGAGATTGCGGCGACGTTGGCGACGTGCTGGCCGGAGACCTCGCGGGCGTTCTCGCCGAGGCGCGTGACGACGGCCTCGACGGCCGCCTCGATGCCGCGCTTGATCTCGCCCGGCGCCGCGCCGGCGGCCACGTTGCGGAGGCCCTCCTTGACGAGCGCCTGCGCGAGGACGGTCGCCGTCGTCGTGCCGTCGCCGGCGACGTCGTTCGTCTTGGTCGCAACTTCCTTGGCGAGCTGTGCACCGAGGTTCTCGTACGGGTCCTCGAGCTCGACCTCACGGGCGATCGTCACGCCATCGTTGGTGATGGTCGGCGCGCCCCACTTCTTGTCGAGGACGACGTTGCGGCCGCGCGGGCCGAGGGTCACCTTGACGGTGTCGGCGAGCTTGTCGACGCCGGCCTCGAGGGCCTTGCGGGCGTCTTGGTTGAATGCGAGCTGCTTTGCCATTCGCTTCTCCTTGGGTTCAAGGGCAGCACCCCGGCCGCATGACCGGGGTGCTGACGTTGAAGTCCTGCTCGGCTGGGACTACTTGACGACGATCGCGAGGACGTCGCGGGCCGAGAGCACGAGGTACTCGGAGCCGCCCGTCTTGACCTCGGTTCCGCCGTACTTCGAGTAGAGGACGACGTCGCCGACCGTCACGTCGACGGGGACGCGGTTGCCGTTGTCATCGACACGGCCGGGGCCGACGGCGACAACTTCGCCCTCCTGCGGCTTCTCCTTGGCGGTGTCCGGGATCACGAGGCCCGAAGCAGTGGTCTGCTCCGCCTCGAGCGGCTTGACGACAATACGGTCCTCGAGAGGCTTGATGGAGACCGACACGGATCTCTCCTTTTCATGAACGGGTCACAGAAATGGGAGCCGGGCATGCAACCGTCGTCGCGGGTGCCGGGAGCGTGCCTGGACAGTTAGCACTCGCACAGGTCGAGTGCTACCGCTGACTCTATTGAGCGGCTGGCACTCGGTCAAGGCGAGTGCCAGTCCAACACCCCGCGTGTCTGTCTATTCGCCCGCGAGATCCTCGAAGCTCAGGTCGTCGCCGTCGTCGCCATTCGAGCGCCCGCGGTTGACGTACATCACGATGAGCGAGCCGATCAGGAGGATGCCCCCGATCACGAGGCCGACGATCGCGGCGATCTTCGCGCCGAGGTACTGGTCGCGGAGGGCCTCTGCCTCCGGGGTCGCGTCGTTGATGCTCTTGCCGCCTACCGAGTAGACGGTGGCAGTGAACGCGTCGAGGCCGAGGACGATGAAGAGGAGGATCGCAGACACCGCGGCCAGAACGATGCCGAGGATGAGCAAAGGTCGGACAAAACGGGAGAGTCCCCGGTGGTTGGCGGCGGGCGAAGCGTCAGCAGGCGTCGTCTCCATACCTCCACCATATCCGGAACAGCTGCTCTCAGCTCGGACCCGTGGAGGGTGAACTAGGCTTGATCCATGGCTCAGGACCCCCACGCCGCCGAGCAGCTCGCGCCACTGCTGACCTCGGAAGGCTGGGCCCTCCTCAACTCGCTCGGCCCGTATCGGGAAGAGGACGCACTCGCGATCACCGCTCGGCTCCGCAAGGCCGGCCACGCACCCGAGCTTGTCTCGGCCGTCTTGAGCCAGGCTCGGCTGAGGGTCAAGGCAGAGGCGAAGTTCGGCGAGTTCTCCCGCCACATGCTGTTCACACGCGCCGGCCTCGAGCAGGCTACGCGCCTGAGCATCGCGGCCCGCCACGCGCGGCGCTTCGTCGACGCCGACGTACGCAGCGTCGCGGACCTCGGGTGCGGGCTGGGTGCCGATGCCATGGCGATGGCATCGCTCGACCTCGACGTCACCGCCGTCGAACTCGATGAGACGACCGCCGCGTGCGCGACGATCAACCTCATGCCGTTTCCCAACGTCCGCGTCGTCCACGAGGACGCGCAAACGGTCCCGCTCGAGGGGATCGAAGGCGTCTGGCTGGATCCCGCGCGTCGAACGACGACGACGTCCGGCACCACGCGCCTGTGGGACCCCCAGCAGTTCTCTCCCCCGCTGAGCTTCGTCTCCGAGCTCGCGGATGCGGGCCGGCCGGTGGGCGTCAAGCTAGGGCCCGGCCTGCCGCACTCCTCAGTGCCGGAGGGGTGCGAGGCGCAGTGGGTCTCTACCGACGGCGAGGTCGCCGAAGTGGGCCTCTACTTCAATGCGCTCAAGCGGCCGAGCGTCCGCCGCGCGGCGCTTGTCCTCGCAGGGCAGACCGCATCCGAGCTCGTCGCCGAGACGGACTTCGGCGGCGGGGTGCGGGCCGAAGTGGGCCCGCTCGAAGGGTTTCTCTACGAGCCCGACGGCGCCGTGATCCGGGCTGGGCTCGTCGCCGAACTCGCGGACCGCCTGGGCGGCCATCTCGTGGACCCCCACATCGCGTACATCTGTGCCCCCAACCTCGTTGCCACCCCGTTCGCGAAGGCCTATCGCGTGCTCGACGTGCGGCCGTACAACGTGCGGGCATTGCGGCAGTGGGTCCGGGACGAAGGCATCACGGCGCTCGACATCAAGAAACGCGGCACCTCCGTGACGCCGGAGGAACTGCGGAAGCTCCTGTTCCTCGGCCAGGGGAAGGGGCCCAAGAAGAAGCCCCACCGGCGAGCCACGCTCGTGCTCACCCGGATCGGAGACGATCGGGTGGCCGCCGTCGTCGAGCCCGTCTGAGCTTGGTGAGCTTCCACGCCCCACCGTTGCGCCGTCACCTTCGCAGGGTGTTGCACCCTGCGAAGGTGACGGCGCAACGAGGTTGGTTCACCCAACGAGATCGATTCGGAGGGAACGGGATTCCCTCAGGGCTCCCGCATGAACTCCTCCGCCGCGCGCACTTGCGCCTCCGTCGGGCGGATCCCCGTGTAGAGGACGAACTGTTCGAGCGCTTGGATAGTCATGACCTCGGCGCCGCTGATCACCTTCTTGCCCGCGGCGCTTCCCGCCTTCACGAGCGGGGTCACCGCAGGAACCGCAACGACGTCGAAGACCGCTTGGGCACCCGCGATGGCCGGTTCCGGGAAGGCCAAGGATTCGACGTCGGGGCTGCCAGCCATGCCGATGGGAGTCACGTTGACGAGGACGTCCGCGTTTGAATCCTCGAGCTCGGCCTTCCAGCGGAATCCGTAGAGGCTGGCGAGCGCCTGGCCGGTCTCCTCATTCCGTGCTACGACCGTCACATCGCGGAAACCTGCGTCGCGGAACGCAGCCGCCGTCGCCTTCGCCATGCCGCCCGAACCGCGGAGAAGCACCGACCACGCGGGGTCGAGCCCGTTCGACTCGATGAGTTGGGCTATCGCGGTGTAGTCGGTGTTGTAGGCGGTGAGGACTCCGCCGTCGTTGACGATCGTATTGACCGAATCGATGGCCGCGGCCGAAGCGTCCATCTGGTCCACCAACGCGATGACGCTCTCCTTGTAGGGCATGGAGATCGCACATCCTCGGATTCCCAGCCCGCGCACGCCAGCGATGGCCTGTTCGAGGTTGGTCGGCGCGAAAGCCTTGTAGATCCAGTTGAGCTCGAGGGCGTCGTAGAGGAAGTTGTGGAACCGCGTCCCGTTGTTGCTCGGGCGCGCCGAGAGCGAGATGCACAGGGTCATGTCTTTGTTGAGGATCGGCACGATGCCAAGGCTATCGGGGCGCAGAACGCGGGCGCAGAACGCTCGCCGCGCGGCCTCTGGCCCCTCTGCAGCTGGCGGTGTGCAATGGTCGCATGCCGGACGCGATGGCGAATCAGGTGCCTCCCCGAATGGGCATCGACGAGTTCTCGACGAACACCGCCCTAGTCGACGGCGTTCGGCGATACGGCGCCGGGTGGGCGGCGGGAGCACTCGCTTCGATCGGAAGGCTCGTTGGTTCTGCCGAGTTCCAGGAGAACGCTCGCCTCGCGAATCTCCACGCTCCCTTGCTCCGCGCCCTCGACCGCTATGGCGAACGGCTCGACGAGGTCGAATATCACCCCGCCTACCACCGCATCCTCGGCGACGCCATCGCGCATGGCGCCCACACGTCGTCGTGGGCGGACCCGCGCGCGGGTGCTCACGTGGCGCGGGCAGCTGCCTTCATGCTGTTCGCCCAAGCCGAGCCCGGCCACGCCTGCCCTGTCTCCATGACGCATGCCGCCGTGCCCGCGCTCGCCCGAGAGCCCGCCGTCGCCCGCTCATGGCTCCCACTCCTCTACCGCACGGGCTACGAGCCGCGTCTCATGCCGGCCGCGGGAAAGCCGGGTGCGTTGGTCGGCATGGCGATGACCGAACGACAGGGTGGCTCGGACGTGCGGGCCAACACGACGAGAGCGCTCGACGCCGGTGACGGTACCGCCCGCATCACCGGCCAGAAGTGGTTCTGCTCCGCGCCGATGAGCGACGCGTTCCTCGTGCTCGCGCAAGAACGGACCGGGCCCTCGTGCTTCCTGGTCCCACGAGTTCTCGACGACGGGACCCGAAATGCCTTCCGGCTGGTGCGGCTCAAGTCCAAGCTCGGAAATCGGGCCAATGCGTCGGCCGAAGTCGAGTTCGAGAGGACACTCGGCTGGCGTATCGGGGAGGCTGGCCGAGGCGTCCGGACGATTCTCGAGATGGTGCACGAGACCCGTTTGGACTGCGTGCTGGGCACGGCCGCGGGCATGAGGCAGGGTGTTGCCGAGGCGGTGTGGCATGCCCGGCACCGACGGGCCTTCGGCAAGCTGCTCATAGACCAGCCGGCCATGGCGGCGGTCCTCGCCGACCTTGCCATCGAGGCCGAGGCCTCCATTGCGCTCGGGCTCCGGCTTGCGGCCGCGGACGACGTCGCGTGGCCGGCTGGGGTGCGAGAGGCCACGTCGAGGCAGGGGGTCGAGGGGGCTTTGCCCGCCGATGGACCCAGCCCGTCCGATGACGCCGAGCGCGAGCGCAGCTTCGCCCGGATTGCGACCGCGGTGGCGAAGTTCTGGGTATGCCAGCGCGGACCGATGCACGCCGCCGAGGCTCTTCAATGCCTGGGCGGAAACGGCTACACCGAGGACTTTCCCCTCGCGATGCGGTATCGGGAGCAGCCCGTGATGGCGATCTGGGAGGGGTCCGGGAATGTTGTGGCGTTGGATGTGCTGCGGGCGCTTGCGCGCGAGCCCGAGTCCGCCGAGGCCTTCGCGGACGAACTCGAACTCCGGCGCGGAGCCGATCCGCTGCTGGACCGCCAGCTGAATCGGGCCCTCTCGCTCATGGCGGACGCGAGGCGCGAACCCGATGCCGCGCAATCGTGGGCTCGGCGCCTCGCGGAGGAGCTCGCGTTGGCCCTCGAGGCCGCGCTCCTGGTCAGCCACGCGCCGTCGTCCGTCGCCGAGGCGTTTCTGGCCGCCAGGCTGGGCGACGACCGAAGTCTCGGCTTCGGCTGCCTCCCGGACACCGCCCGGACGCGCGAGATCCTCGAGCGGGTGTAGCCGCATCTGACGCCCTAGGCCTCATTTGACGCCTTGGGCCGCATAAGTGCCGCAGGGCGACCGCACGTAAGCGGGGGCAGGCGCACCCAAGCGGGTCAAGCGCACATGAGCCAGGCAAGCGCCCATGAGCCGGGCAAGGACCTATATGCGGGCTGGAGAGCTCACGCGGCGGTGGCGAAAGCTGCCGCGAGCCGCGCGGAAATGAGCTCGGGGTGTTCCAGGTCTGCCCAGACGAGACGGATGAAACGCCATCCGAGCTCCATCAGAGCAGCTTCGCGCCGACGTTCGAGGAGGAGCACCTCCGCCGTCGGCCGGTAGTCGAAGTATTTCCCTCGTCCGTCGAATTCGAGAATGAGTTTGTAGCGGCGCCACCCGAAATCGGCTCGGTAGAGACCAAGGTGTGTCTCGATGCAGAGCTGCACCTCCGGCGGCTCAATCCCCAACTTGGCCAGGAGCAATCGAGTGCGTGTCTCGCCTGCGGACTCAGCCAGGCCGTTGACGAGGCGAAGAAGACGCGCCGCTCGGGCAGTTCCACGGATGATCGGTGATTCTTCAAGCGAGGCTTCAAGTTCGCTCAGCGCGACTCCCTTTCGGAGCGCACTGTCTCCGATGACCGCGGCGCGTTCGACCGTCAGAGTTCTCGCGCAGTCGAGGACGGTACGAACTGGGCTCGTCGCGCGGACAACGCGTCCGTCACGAGTTCGAGCGATCACCGTCTCGTTCTCCGCCAACGGCAGGCGGTGTGCCACGGTATCCGCGGCATGGCTTGTCCCGGAGTTCGTGCTTCCGATGATGTGAACCGCCGGCCCGACGTCCCACGTCGCGAAGTCGTGGAGACGCGCCGCAGAAGCATGGCTGTAGATGGCCCTGCCGCCGGTACCGGCAGCATGTGCATCAATGCGGTAGTCGTCACGAATCCAAGGACTGAGGGCCTTCCACTCGTCAGCTCGTGCATACGCTCCTCGGCGGATCCGCTCGAGTATTCCAGCGCGGACGGAAGCGGTGAGGACACGGTCGTCAAGGCCCGAATCCTGAAGGTCTTGGGTAGAGACGACCATCCGTTCCGGCCAGCGTCGGGACACGAGGAGTCTCGCGGTCGTGGAATCCATGCCGCCATCCTCCCGAGAGAACTGCCCGCTTGGCCCCCTCGTTCCGCCGTATGTGGATAACGAGGGAAGCTGATCGGGCACGACAGGTGGGCTCTTTCCCCGCAAGCGACGCCTTCTCCCGCAAATGTGCGGCTGGCCAACGGCACCTAAGAGGCTCAGACGCCCCCAAGCGGCCCAAGTACCCACAAGAGGCTCAGACGCCCTCACGAGGACCGGCTCAGTCACGCGGGCCCGACGTGGCTCGGTGGAGAGCGCCACTGCCCTAGACTGGGCACGTTCTGTAAGGACGCTGCGGCCCGGCCGGAGCCTGAGCTCAGAAGCGGGGGCGAACCATGCACATCGACTTCGCGCCCTCGAAGCAGTCCACAATCGGGATGGAATGGGAACTCGCACTCGTGGACCGGCACGGAGGCGAGCTTGTCTCGGCAGCCCCCGACGTGATGCGGGGCGTTTTCGCCGAGCATCCTGAACTCAACGCGGAGTGCCCGCGGGTCCACCAGGAGCTCCTGCTCAACACCGTTGAGATCGTGACGGATGTCCACAACACGGTCCACGAGGCGAAAGACGACCTCGCAACGACGATGGACGCAGTCCGCGATGTCACTGATCGGCTCGGCGTCGAGCTGTTCTCCGCCGGAAGCCACCCGTTCAGCCCACCGCGCCTCCAGCCGGTCACTGACAAGGACCGCTACGCGAAGCTCATCGACCGGACCCAGTGGTGGGGCAGGCAGATGGTCATCTACGGCGTGCACATCCACGTGGGCCTGGACCGAGGCGACAAGGCGATGCCGGTCCTCGATGCCCTCGTGAACTACTTCCCGCACTTCCAGGCCCTCTCGGCGTCGAGCCCATACTGGGGCGGCGAGGACACGGGGTACGCGTCGCAGCGCGCGCTCATGTTCCAGCAGCTCCCCACGGCCGGGCTTCCATTCCAGTTCTCCGATTGGACCGGTTTCGAGGGCTACGTCCAGGACATGCTCACGACCGGCGTGATCGACGTCATCAGTGAGATCCGCTGGGATATCCGCCCTGTGCCACGCCTCGGCACGGTCGAGATGCGCGTGTGCGACGGCCTCTCGACCCTAGAGGAGGTCGGCGCGATCGGCGCCCTGACCCAATGCCTTGTGGAGGAGGCATCGCGGACGCTGGACAGCGGCGGCTCGATCCCGACCATGCCCCCCTGGCACGTGCAGGAGAACAAGTGGCGCTCCGCCCGGTACGGCCTGGACGCGATCATCATCCTCGACGCAGCGGGCCACGAACAGCTCGTCACGGAACACCTCGCCGAGACACTCGATCGCCTTGAGCCTATCGCCAGTGATCTCGGCTGCGAGAAGGAGCTCCGCGACATCGCGGGCATCATCCGGCGCGGCGCCGGGTACCAGCGGCAGCGTCGCACAGCAGAGGCCCACGGCGGCGACCTGCGCGCCGTCGTCCTCGAGGAGGCGCGGCTCATGCGGGAGGGCCACCCGGCGTGAGCGAGCCGCGAGCACGACGGCGCCGCTCGCCAGGTCGACTCCTCTTCGTTTTCGCGGTGCTCGCCATCATTCTCGCCGTGACCTCGCACGCGCAGGCGGCCGTGCTCGTCGTCGTGGCGGGCGTGATCTACGGGGTCATCGAGGCCCTCATCGCATGGCGGAGGGGCCGGGATCAGAGGCCGTGATCAGTTGCGCCGTCAGCTCTACGCGGTAGAGGTGACGGCGCAACGAGAACCCACCCCGCAAAGGTGACGGCGCATCGAGAAAACACCCCGCAAAGGTGACGGCGCGACGTCAGGCGGAGACGGTCGTCACCGGAAGCGACGAATCCGGAGCGAACGAGAGCTCGCTCGGCGAGCGCCCGTCCATGATCACCCGCGCGGCGAGGGCGGCAACCATCGCTCCGTTGTCCGTGCAGAGCGAGAACGGCGGCACGGCGAGGGAGATGCCGGCGGCCGCGCAGCGCTCGGCAGTCAGCTCGCGCAGCCGCGAGTTGGCGGCCACTCCCCCGCCGAGCAGGAGGTTGCGCAGACCGTGCTCGCGGCACGCGAGGATCGCCTTCGACGTCACGACGTCGACGACGGCCTCCTGGAACGAGGCCGCGATGTCCGCGACGGGCACCGGCTTCCCGGCGGCATCGTGCTGCTCGACGCACCGCGCCACTGCGGTCTTGAGCCCCGAGAACGACCAGTCGTAGCGGTGCGGGCCGGGCGCCTCGGGCGAGCCCATGTACTTGGGCTGGGTGAGGCCGCGCGGGAAGCGGAAGGCCCGCGGGTCGCCTTCCTTCGCGAGACGGTCTATAGCCGGGCCGCCGGGGTATGCGAGCCCGAGGAGCCGGGCCACCTTGTCGTAGGCCTCGCCGGCCGCGTCGTCGATCGTCGACCCGAGAAGCTCGACGTCCGATGCGATGTTCCGCACCCGCAGGATCTCCGTGTGGCCGCCCGAGACGAGCAGTGCCCCGAGGTCCTCGGGCAGCGCCCCGC
The DNA here is from genome assembly GCF_022539255.1 of Sinomonas terrae. Lineage (NCBI taxonomy): Bacteria > Bacillati > Actinomycetota > Actinomycetes > Micrococcales > Micrococcaceae > Sinomonas > Sinomonas terrae. The sequence continues at coordinate 1,152,023 of NZ_JAKZBV010000001.1, read as the reverse complement.
CGTACACGCCGTCGTCGAGGAGCCCCACGCCCACGTGCGCCACGAGGTGGTTGATCGCGTAGAGCGGCTTGCCGGTGGCCACGGCGAGCGCCTTCGCGGCGCACACCCCCACCATGAGCGCCCCTGCGAGTCCCGGCCCGGACGTGACCGCGAGCGCGTCGACGTCCTCGAGCGTCACGCCGGCCGTGGCGAGGGCCTCCGTGAGAGTGGGCACCATGGCGTCGAGATGCGCACGGGACGCGATCTCGGGGATGACGCCGCCGAAGCGCACATGCTCGTCCATCGAAGTTGAGACGGTGTTCGCGAGCAGGGTCGTCCCCCGCACGATCCCGACGCCGGTCTCGTCGCACGACGACTCGATCCCGAGGACGAGTGGCTCCTTCACTGGTCTCCTCCCTCGGGCCGCTCGAGCGGCAGCTGCATGATGTGGGCGTCGACGCCGTCGCGGTAGTAGCGCCGGCGCGTGTGGATCTGGGTGAAGCCGAACCCGCGGTACAGCCCCTGCGCTCTGGGGTTGTCGGCCCGGACCTCGAGCAGCACGTCGTGCGCGCCGCGCCGTCGGGCCTCCGCGATCAGCTCCGTGAGCACGGCCGAGCCGATGCCTTGCCCCTCGCGTTCAGGCACGACGGCGATGGTCTGCACGTCCGCGATCGGCGGCACACACATGACCCCGGCGTACGCAACGATCCGCGGCGCGCCGTCGGGCCCGTGCTCCTCGACCACGTAGTAGCGCCTCGTCTCCGGCTGCGAGAGTTCGTCGCGGAACATGTGCTCGGGCCATGCGTCCATGGGGAACAGGACCTTCTCGAGCGCGTGGACGGCGGGGACGTCTGCTGCGGTCATGTCCCGGAGCACAACGTCGGCGGGCAACGACTGCGCCGCGGTCATGAGAGCGCCTTCTTCCGCGGCCCAGGAACCTTCGCATCGGATTCCCGGAGGTAGCGCGGCGCCGCGTCCAGCAGTTCCTCGCCGCGGGCCAAGCGTTCGACGGCGGCGAGCCCCAGCGACGCGGCCGTCGGCTGGGCGTTCTCGAAGGTCCGGACGACGACGGCGCCGGCCGACTCGAGCTTCTCCCGGTAGATCCCGCCGCCCGCGCCGTACACGGGCAGCGCCGGGAGCGCATCCGGGTAGTCGACCTGAGGCCCTTCGAGGAGGACGCCGCGCGCGGAATACCGCGCCCAGTAGACTTCGCGGCGCCGCGCGTCCGTCGCGACGAGAAATTCGGTGGCCGGCGGCCTGACTCCCGCGAGGACGTCCCACGCGATCGCATCGAGGCTCATGAGGCCCGCGAGCGGGGTGTTCCACGCGAAGGCGAGGGCCCGCGCCGTCGCGATGCCGGAGCGGAGTCCCGTAAAGGGGCCGGGCCCGACGCCGACCACGATCCTGTCGACGTCCGAGCCCTTGAGCTCCTGTTCGATGAGCAGCGCACGGATGCCGGGCGCGAGGACCTCGGCGTGCGACTTGGTGTCCTCCGTCGCGAACTGGGCAAGGACGGCGCCCCGAGCCTCATCCTCGTGCCAGCGCACAATCGCCGCGGACGCGATAGCAGACGTGTCGATGACGAGGAGGATCACCGCGCGTCCTCCGACCCCTCGGCTGCGACGGCGCCAGGCAGGGCTGGCGGCTCGCCCCAGCGCGGCCCGAAACCACGCACGACGACGAGGCGCGGCTCGTCGTCGTCGTACTCTTCGTCGACGGTCGCCTCGGCGCCCGCGGGGTCGAAGTCCACTTCGGGATCCGCCCCCGCTGCCCCGCCAGCAGCGGCGGGCAGCGGGCCCCGCTCGAGCTCGATGTCGAGCCAGGACTCGGCGAGGTCCTCGACGAGCCCGCGGCCCCACTCGACAACGGTCACAGAGGTGTCCGCCCAGTTCTCGAGGTCGAGGTCCTCTACCTCGGCCTCCCCCTCGAGCCTGTAGGCATCGACGTGCACGAGGTCGGGACCGCCCGGCCGAGGGCCGTCGGTCAGGTTCGGGTGAATGCGCACCAGCACGAAGGTCGGCGAAATGATCCCGCCGCGCACGCCGAGGCCCGCGCCGAGGCCCTGGGTGAAGGTGGTCTTCCCCGCGCCGAGCGCGCCCGTGAGCACGACGAGATCACCCGCTTCGAGGACTCTCCCCAGCGCCGCGCCGAGCGCCTGGGTCTCCTCCGCCGTCGTCGGCCTCGCCCGGAGTTCCCAGGCTGGGGTCGGATCGCCGGAAGGCGGACTGGCAGTGCTCACGCCGGCCCTCCCGCTACGGTCGCGACGGCACCGGGAGCGAAGCCTGTCTCGGACTCGTGCTGTGCCGAATCGATGTGGATGCGGGGTACGCGCGGGCTGATCCGGGTCACGATCTCGTAGTTGATGGTCCCGGCGGCTCGAGCCCAGTCGTCCGCTGTGGGGCCGCCGTCGTCGCCCGTGCCGAAGAGCACCGCCTCGCCGCCGGCAAGGGCTTCGACGTCGGCGTCGGGCCCGAGATCCACGACCAGCTGGTCCATCGCGACACGCCCGACAACGCGATACGTCCTGTCCCCGATCCTTACAGGGCCGCCGTTGGACGTCCGGGGCACACCGTCGGCGTAGCCGAGCGGGATGAGCCCGAGCGCGCTCTCCCCCGGCGTGCGGTACGTCAGCCCGTAGCTCACGCCCTGCCCCGCAGGGACGCGCTTGCACTGGGAGACCAGCGTGCGCAGCGTCATGGCGGGGCGAAGGCCGAGATCAGAGGACGACTGGTCCGGGAACGGCGAGAGCCCGTAGATGGAGATGCCTGCACGGACGAGATCGAAGTGGGTGTCGGGCCGCGAGAAGATCGCGGGCGAATTGGCGATGTGGCGCACCTCGAGGTCGCAGCCGGCGTCCTCGGCGAGCGCGACGGCGTCGCGGAAGACGTCGAGCTGGACGTCGGTCTCGGGCCGGTCAGGCTCGTCGGCGACGGCAAGGTGGCTGAAGACGCCGACGACGCGGAGCAATCCCTGATCCTGATAGTCGGTGGCCTCGTCGAGCACGGCCTCCCAACGGTCCGGCGTCACGCCGTTTCGGCCGAGTCCCGTGTCGATCTTGAGGTGGACGCGGGCGGGGCGCTGCTGCTCGCGGGCCGCATCCACGATCCTGCCGAGCTCCCAGCCCGAGCATCCGAGGTCGACGCCGGCGCCCACTGCCGCCGAGAAGTTGCTGTCGGGTGTGTGGAGCCACGCGAGGGTCGGCGCGTCGATCCCCGCTGCGCGGAGCGTGAGCGCCTCACCGATGTGGGCGACCCCGAGCCAGGCCGCGCCTGCTTCGAGCGCCGCCCGGGCCACCGGCACGGCTCCGTGGCCGTAGGCGTCGGCCTTGACGACGGCCATGACGCGCGCCGGCTCCGCGACGGTCCGCACGACGCGGACGTTGTGCCGGATCGCCTCCAGATCGACGACGGCGGCACGTTCGGGAAGGCGTTCTACTGCGGGGTCCGGCGTGGAAGTCACGCCCCGAGTCTACCGGCGGCGCCCACAACGCCCTGCGGGCCCAAGGCTGCCGGCCCAAGGCTGAGGCCACTCGACTGCGGCCCAACGCCAGGGAAACCGTAGCCTTGTATCGTGCAGCACCAGGACCGCGTGGCGATGATCAGCCTCCACACGTCTCCCCTCGAACAGCCGGGAGCGGGCGATGCGGGGGGCATGAACGTGTACATCAGCCACCTCGCGCGCGCACTCGCCGCGGATGGCCTCGGCATCGACATCTACACCCGGGCGACCGATCCCCTGCAGCCCGACACCGTGCTCCTCAGCCCCGGCGTCAGGGTCCACCACATCGAGGCCGGCCCGCGCCGCCGGCTCGTGAAGGAGCAGATGCCGCCCATCGCGGATGAGTTCGCCGAGGGCCTCCTCCGCCGGATGCAGGACGCTCCGCGCCCACGCGTCGTACACAGCCACTACTGGGTGTCCGGCCTCGCAGGCCTCCGCGCGGCGGCCGAATGGGAGATTCCGCTCGTCCACACGATGCACACCATGGCGCGGGTCAAGAACCGTCACCTCGCCGCCGGGGACCTGCCCGAGCCGACCTGGCGCGAGCGCGGGGAGCAGCTCATCGCCGACGGCGCGACATGGCTCACCGCGAACACCGCGGCCGAGCGGGACGAGCTGGTGCGGCACTACGACGTCGACGAGGACCGGATCGACATCGTCAACCCGGGGGTGGACCTCGACGTCTTCCGCCCCGCGTTCCGTTCGCGCTCGCGCGTCGCCTCAGGGGTGCCTGCGGCCACGTTCCACATCCTCTTCGCCGGGCGCCTGCAGCGGCTCAAGGGGCCCCAGGTACTCGTGGCAGCGGCAGGCGAGCTCCGCCGTCGTCGTCCGGACATCCCGCTCGCCGTGACCATCATCGGCGCGCCGAGCGGCTCTCTGGGCCTCGACCTCGACGCGCTCGCCCACGAGGAGGGCCTCGACGGCGTCGTCCACCGCCTCCCGCCCGTCCCCGCAGGCGTGCTCGCGGAGTGGTTCAGGTCCGCTGATGTGGTGGCCATGCCCAGCTACTCCGAATCGTTCGGGCTCGTCGCGCTCGAGGCACAGGCGTGCGGCACTCCGGTCGTCGCCGCACGCGTCGGCGGGCTCCCGAAGGCGGTGTGCGACGGACGCACCGGATTCCTCGTGGGGGGCCACCATCCCGTCGAGTGGGCCAGCGTCCTCGAGCAGCTCTACGACGACCCGTCGACCCGCGTGGACCTGGGCCGCGCGGCGTCGATCTATGCCCAGCGCTTCGGCTGGGAGCAGACCGCGGAAGGGACCCGGGCGGCCTACCGACGGGCAGTCCGCGCGCACGCCACCGCACACCCCGTGACCACCTGACAGCTCCCTTTAGCACCCCCACGCCGGGCAGGGCGCCTCACCGCGCACTGGGCAGCGCGGTAGGGTGAGGCGCATGAGCGCCACGGCCGCAACGCCCAGCGATCTCGAAATCGCGCGGGCCGCCAACCTCCGCCCCATCGGAGAGATCGCCGCATCAGCCGGGATTCCGGAGGAGGCGATCGAGCCGTACGGCCGTTACAAGGGAAAGATCGACGTCGCCCAGCTCCCTCCGCCGGATGCGCTCGGTCAGGTGGTCCTCGTCTCGGCCATCTCGCCGACGCCCGCTGGCGAGGGCAAGTCGACGTTGACCGTCGGGCTCGCCGACGCCCTCGCCCGCGCGGGGAAGCGCACCATGGTGGCGATCCGGGAGCCCAGCCTCGGCCCTGTGCTCGGCATGAAGGGCGGGGCGACGGGCGGCGGCCGCTCCCAGATCCTGCCCATGGAGGACATCAACCTTCATTTCACCGGCGACTTCCACGCGATCACGTCCGCCAACAACGCGCTCTGCGCCCTCATCGACAACCACATCTTCCAGGGCAATGAGCTGGGCATCGACCCGCGGCGGATCACGTTCCGGCGGGTCATGGACATGAACGACCGCAGCCTGCGCGAGATCGTCGTGGGACTCGGCGGTCCGGCTCAAGGGGTGCCCCGGCAGGACGGCTTCGACATCACGGTGGCCTCCGAAGTGATGGCCGTCTTCTGCCTTGCTTCCTCGCCTCAGGACCTCACGGAGCGCCTCGCCCGGATCACGATCGGCTACACGTTCGACCGCCGCCCCGTCACGGTCGCGGACCTGAGGGCGCAGGGCGTCATGGCGATGCTCCTCAAGGACGCCATCAAGCCGAATCTCGTCCAGACCATCGCGGGGACCCCCGCCCTCGTCCACGGCGGGCCGTTCGCGAACATCGCCCACGGCTGCAATTCGGTCATCGCGACGACGACGGCGCGCCGTCTGGCCGAGGTAGTCGTGACCGAAGCGGGGTTCGGGGCGGATCTCGGCGCGGAGAAGTTCGTGGACATCAAGGCGCGGTGCGCAGATGTGGCGCCCTCCGCCGTCGTCCTCGTCGCGACCGTCCGCGCGCTCAAACACCATGGCGGTCTCCCCCTCGACCGGCTCAGCGAGCCGGACGTCGCCGCCCTCGAGGACGGGTTGCCCAATCTGGCGCGGCACATCGCCACGGTGCGCAAGTTCGGGCTCGAACCGGTGGTTGCGGTGAACCGCTTCGTGACTGATACCGAGGAAGAGCTCGCAGCGATCGTCGCCTGGTGCCGGCAAGCTGGGGTGAGGGCGGCCGTGGCCGATGTCTGGGCCCGAGGCGGCGGGGACGACGGCGGCGACGACCTGGCGCAGGAGGTTCTGGCAGCGCTCGCCGCCCCTGGGGCCTGCCGTCAGCTGTACCCCCTCGAACTGCCAGTCGAAGAGAAGGTCCGCACGATCGTCCGCGAAGTCTACGGGGGCGCGGACGTGGAATTCTCCGAAGCCGCACGGCGCCAGCTCGCCCAGATCCGGGAGAACGGGTGGGACGCGCTGCCCGTATGCATGGCGAAGACGCAGTACTCGTTCTCGGACAACCCATCGCTGCTCGGCGCGCCCGAAGGGTTCACGGTCCATGTGCGGGAGCTGCGGGCGCGGACCGGCGCAGGTTTCATCATCGCGGTCACAGGTACCCTCATGACGATGCCCGGTCTTCCGAAGGACCCCGGCGCGCTGCGGATGGGCCTCGACGAGCGAGGACGCCCCGAGGGACTGTTCTGAGCGAGGCCCCTGCCATCCCCCACCTGAGGGAGCGCCCTATATGCGCGCGTGCCGAGCTGAGCCGCGCCGCCGAGCTGAGCCCCGTCGCCGCTCAGGCCAGAAGCTTGCCCCAGTGCGGATCCAGCAGAGGCGCTCCAGCCAGCTGGAGGCAGCGCCACAGGGTGACGGCGACGGAATCGAGCGCGGGCACCCCGGTCTGCTCCTCGACGCGGGCGACGACGGGTGCCCCGTAGAGATTCGTGCAGAGGTACACGAGGGCGTCGGGCCGTTCGGCGGCGAGTTCGAGCGATCCGGGCAGGAGTTCCTCGGGTGCAACGCGGGCGAACGACTCGTTGTCGCTCAGCCCGAGGGCTCGATGCCCCTTCACGCGCACGCCCTCGGCGGCGTACCTCGCGACGACCTCCAGGTTCACGTCCGCGGTGTAGGGCGTCACGAGACCCACGGTTTCGGTGCCGAACTGGGCGAACGCGTCGAGGTACGCGAGCGTTGACGTTGTGGCAGGGATCCCAGTGGCGGCCGTGATCTCAGCGACGATCTCCCGGTCGTGTTCCGGTCCGAGCCAAGACCCCGAAGTCCCGTTCCAAGCGATCACATCGACGTCCGCGGTCGCGAGGAGCTCCGCGGCGCGCCGCATGCCTTCGACGTCGAACTGACGGTCTGAGCCCGAGTCGAGCGCGATTCGGGTCACCGGGATGCGGGTCGAGTGGACTGTCACGTCCTCACGAGCGCCCAAGATCCGGTAGGTCATCGGCTCGAGGCAGGTGTTGGAGGACGGGACGATCATCCCGATCCGTGTGGGCCGTGTTGTCTGAATGGCGGTCACTTCCCCTCCCCCGCGCCAAATGGAGCTGCCGCGGCAAGGTCGCGGTCGGCTGGGAGCTGGCCGGGGGCCGGGAGCGCCGACGCTTCGCGATAGCCCAAGCGCGGCACGAAGCGGCCGACTGGTCCCGGATCGTGGAAGCCGTGCTCGTCGAGGACGACGCGGCCTCCCGCCACGACGATCTGGGGCCAGCCGCGCAGCTTCTGGCCTTCGAAGGGCGAGAAGTCTGTGCCCATGTGGAGAGCCGAGCCCTCGACGGTCCTCGCTTCAGCAGGGTCGAAGACCACGAGGTCGGCATCGTAGCCCGGGGCAACGGCGCCCTTGCCGGGCAGCCCGTTGATCCTCGCCGGTGCCGCCGAGAACAGCTCCACGAACCGCTCAAGCAGCCCCAGCCCAGGCGTGCCGTGCGCTGCGGACGGGGACGCGCCGTCGTCGTACGCTGCAGAGGACGCGGGTGCATCCGCTGCCTCCAGAAGGGCTGTGAAGGCAACCGGCATTCGGGTCTCGACCCCGGGAAGGCCGTGTGGCATCTGGCGGATATCCTCCAGATGCTCACGCTTCTGACTCAGGTCATAGCAGGAGTGGTCGCTCGAAACGGTGTGGATCGACCCATCCGCGAAGCGCTCGCGCAGCGCAGCAACCGTCTCTGGCGACCGCATCGGTGGGCAGCACGCGAACCATTCCGGAAAGCGCGAGCTGTACACGTCGTCGTCAAGCACGAGGTAGTGGGGGCAGGTCTCCGAATGGATCGCGAGGCCCCGCGAACGGGCTTCGGCTACGAGATCGACGGCGCCGGGCGTGGACTGGTGCACAAAGTACACCGGCGCGCCCGTGAACTCGGCCATCGCGAGCACCTCCCGCACCGAGGCCTCCTCCGCGAGCTCGGGACGCGTCTCGTGGAGGTGCTCGATCCCGATCTCACCGGCCTCGACGTGCTCCTGTGTGCATGCGACGGTGATGGCATCGTGCTCCGCGTGGATGTAGGTGAGCCCGTCCAGACGGACCATCTCCCTCATGACCTTGAGGACGGTGTCGTTCGCGGCCATGGTCGTCCCGCGGTTCGTCATGTACATCTTGACCGAGCGGATGCCGAGGCGAGCCAATTCTTCGAGCTGCCCGGGGACGGTTTCGTCCCAGTCGAGGACGGAGCCGTGGAGGGCGACGTCACAGCGTGCCTCACGGGCCAGGGCGAGTTTGTTCCTCGCCGCGTGGAGGGGCGATTCGGAACGGTCGCGTGGAATGCCGAAATCGAGGATGGTCGTCGTTCCGCCCCAGAGGGCTGCCGTGGATGTGACGGCGAAGTCGTCGAGAGTGCGGTAGGGGCCGGTGACCTGAGCGATGTGACAGTGGCTGTCCACTCCCCCTGGAATGACCGCGCGGCCTCCGGCGTCGATCACTCTGTCTGCCGCAGGAACCGTTTCTGACGCGTCGACGACGGCGCTGACCTTGCCGGCGTCGACGACGACGTGGGCCGTCCGCGTGCCGAACGAGTTCACGACGAGGGCGTTGGCGATGACGAGGTCTGTCATGAGAGATCGCCCCTTTCGAGGGAAGCTGCGGATGATCCGGCCGAAGCTGCCATCGGGGTGGCTTCGGAAGGGGCAGCGACCGGACGGGCGGCGAGCTGGCGCTCGTCCAGGGCCGCGTCGATCACCTTGGCGAGGCCGGCCCGGCGCTTGGGCGGGGGGACGGCGAAGGAACCTGCCCGATGCGCGCCCGAGCGAAGTCCGACGACGGCCTCCGCGAGCCGGATTCCCGCACCGATGCCGTCTACGACAGGGACGGGGATTTCCGACGCGACGTCGCGTGCGAGGCCGGCGAGCGGGGCGCCTGCCAGAACCACGACGTCGGCGCCGTCCTCGGCGACCGCAAGCCGGGCCAGCTCGACGAGAGTCGGGCGGAAGTCGTCTTGAACCGTGCCGATTCCCCGCAATGCCTCCTTGACGGAACGGATCGAAGCGAGTCGGCCCGCAAATCCGAAGTGTTCCACACACTCGCGGTACCAAGCGGTGATCCGGTCCGAAATCGCGATGATCGAGAAACGACTGCCCTGGAGGGCCGCCGCGCAGAGGGCGGCTTCGGTGATGCCGATGACGGGGATATCGACGAGTTCCTTGAGCGCCGGCATACCGGGATCGCCGAATGCGGCGACGACCACGCCGTCGACCTCGTCGCGGTGTTCGGCGATGACCTCCGCAACGGCCTCCGCCGCGAGGAGGGATTCGAAACGCGTCTCGATGTACTCGACGCCGCGGGGGGCGGTACGCACCACAAGGTCGGTGGTGGGAGCTGCGGAACGCTCCGCTTCGGCGCGGATCAGTTCCGTGACATCGGAGCTGATGTTCGGGTTGACGACGAGAAGTCTCATGGGGGTTCCTAGGATGGCGGAAGTTCTGGCCTCGACCGAGTCGGAGCTCAGATCGTTTCCGGGTACTGTTCTCGGTATTTGTCGATGTGATGCGTTGACTGGACAGCGGCGAGCTCGGGGTCCCCGCTCGCTATGGCGGCGAGGAGCTCGCGATGTTCGCGCACGAGCTCCGGCAGGTCCGTGACGTGACGGAACAGCCAGTGCATGCGGCCCTGCAATGGTTCGAGTGCTGTGCGGAGGAAGCCGTTGTCGGCGATCCGTGTGACCTCGTCGTGGAACTCGCTGTTGAGCCGGTGGGCTTCGTTGATGCTGCCTCTCGCGAGGGCGTCCTCGGCCCGGCCCACGAGGGATTCGAGCCTGTCGATATCCTCAGGAGTAGCGCGCTGGGCGGCGAGGCGGCACGCGAGCACCTCGAGCGAGTGCCGGACGTCGAAGAGGTCCTCGACGTCCTTCTCGCTCAGCGCCGCGACGACGGATCCGCGTGAGGCCCTCTCCGCAAGGATCCCCTCCTGGACGAGCATCCGCAGCGCCTCCCGCACCGGAAGCCGCGAGACGTTGAACTCCGCCGCGAGGTCCCGTTCGATGAGACGGGTTCCGGGGGCATAGTGGCCTTCGAAGATCCGGGTCCGCAGCGTGTCGCGGATCACCTCGCGCAGCGGTCGGTCGCGCTGCGGTTCTTCGGCGGGCTGTGCCATCTGGGTCTCCCCCTCGATTCGGGCTGCGACGAGGCGCAGCGGATGCTTCCAGGCTTTATTCGACCACGATCAGACGGGAAGCCTGCGGCTGTAGTCGAGCGCCAGGACTGAGGCGCCCATGATGATCGCCGATCCGACGAAGAACAGGAGTGCCCCCGTGTATCCGCCGGTCGCGCCGACGATGAAGCCGACGGCGATCGGTGTGACAAAACCGGCTATGTTGCCGCTGAGATTCATGGCACCGCCGAGGACGCCTGCGTTCGTCCGTCCGCCCAGGGTCGCGGGGACCGCCCAGAAGAGGCCGACCCAACGCAGGAAGAACAGCACGACTGACAGGAGCGCAACAGCGGTGATCGAATCGCCCACGACGGTCACGCCGACGAGGCCTGCTGTGACGATCACGCTCGAGGCACCGAGGAGTGAACGCATTACGACGTTCGTCCCGTAGCCCTTTGCGCGAAGGCGGTCCGCCAATGCGCCGCCGAGGATCTCGCCGATGAAGCCTGAACCGAAGATCACGAAGGTCGACCAGCCGATCGAGTTGAGGTTGAATCCCTTGGCCTGGGCGAGATAGAGCGGACCCCAAGTGAGCAGCCCGTAGAACACGCCATTGAAGCCGAGCCACCCGAAGCACATGGCCCAGAACGAGCGGAACTTGAGGTAAGGAGCGAGACCGCGGCGCGAGGTGCCGCCAAGGGCCCGAGCCTCCTCGTCCTCGGCGCGCTGGGACGCCTCGATGTACTCGGCCTCGGCGTCATTGACTGCACGGTGCTGACGCGGATTGTCCCGCACATACCACCAGATGAAAGCACCCAAGGCGACCGTCACGATGCCAGCGATGACGAACGCCATCCGCCATCCCCCGAACGCACCGATGAGTCCGGTGATAAGGATGCCTCCCACCCCAGCGCCGAGGGGAGCGCCGGCATCGAGGATAGTTGCGCCGCGTCCCCGTTCTTTGGAATGCATCCAGATGGCGTTGAGCTTTCCTCCGGCCGGCATGACGCCAGCCTCGGTGATGCCGATCCCCGTCCGTGCGATGAACATGCTGAGGAAGCCGCCGGCCATTCCGGAGGCCGCGGTCGCAGCACCCCAGCCCAAGCACGACGCCGTGACAACCTTTCGGGGGCCGAAACGGTCGATGAGCCAGCCGACAGGAACCTGCATGAGTGCGTAGGTCCAGAAGAATGCCGAGAGGAGGAGCCCCACGAGTTCGGGCGTGAGACGGAACTCCCTTTGGATTATGGGCAGAGCGACGGAGATGGAGCCGCGGTCGACGTAGTTGATCGTGACGAGGGCGAGCAGCAGGATGAAGAGCTTCCATCGGACGCGGGTGCGCCGCGGGGAGCCGACGGCAATGTCGGTGCCCTGCGGGGCGAATTCTTCTTCTTGAAGGGACACGGGTCCTCCTTCGCTTGACAGTTCAAGGGGACGCTCGTGGGAGGAGAGCCCTCCCACCAGACCAAGTGCGCAACGGGATCCGCTCGGTTTGGGATCCCAAATTCAGCCTAGGGGCAGAGGATTCTGCCGTCAAGAGTTGGGATCCCGGAATGGGATCCCATTTTTCGTGAAGCTCTTGACGGTGGCCGGGATCACATTTACCTTGAATTTGGGATCCCAAGCAGGGATCCCAAAGACCTCGCAGGCTGAACGACCGTCCCACCCGCGAGTCTCACCCATCCACAAGACCGTCCTTGCAGGCAACAAGCCGAGCAAGAAAGTGCCCGGTCGCCCAGTGTCCGCAGGCCCTTCGCCTGCCCCCTGAAGGGAGACACCCCTTGAGCACTCAGCTCACCCCCGAAGAAGCCGCCATTTCCCAGCGGCAACATTCACAGCTCGCGAGCGCAATGGACAAGATCGGCCTGGGCAAGGCCCAGAAGATCATCATCCTGCTGGTCGCGATTGGCACGATCTTCGACGCGATCGAACAGTTCAACATCGGCTACGCGGCGCCAGACATCAAGCGCGTGTGGGCACTGCAAGACTTCCAGGTCGGCCTCCTGAGCACGGCAACCTTTGGCGGCGTGGCCATCGGCTGTCTGCTGGCGGGCATGGCCGGCGACCTCCTCGGACGCAAGATCACCTACCTCTACAACCTTGCCCTCTACACTCTGGGCGCCCTCGTCTGCGCATTTGCCCCGGACTACACCGTCCTCATCATCGGCCGCATCATGGTCGGCATCGGGCTCGGCGGCGAGCTCAACACCGGCGTCACGATCGTCTCGGAGATGGTCCCCACAAAGGTCCGCGGCGCATGCACTGCCATCGTCCAGGTCGCCGGCGGCGGCTTGGGAATCTTCCTGTCGAGCGCGCTCTCATGGGCCATCCTGGTTCCCGGAGGCACCGTGTTCGGCGGAGCCGACACGAGTTGGCGTTGGCTTCTCGGCGTGCTCGCAGTCCCCGCCCTGCTGGTCTTCGTCTACCGGCGCTACATGCCCGAGAGCCCTCGCTACCTCCTCACCCGCGGCCGGGTTCACGAAGCGAACCGAGTGCTGAGCCTGCTCTCACGAGGGCGGCTGCGCAACGACGGCGGAGAGGTCACCGACTACGTGCAGACTCCGGAAGGCCACGTGACCCGCACCGAGTCGGTCCGCCTCCTGGACATCTTCCGCGGCACTCTGCGCCGGCGCACTGCTGTCCTCTGGATCGTCTCGTTCATGGCGTTCGGTGCCCAGGACACGATCACGATCTTCATGCCCTCCATCCTCGTCAACGAGGGATACGCGGTAGCGACAAGTCTCGGCTTCACCCTCATCATCAACGTGGGCGGCCTCGTCGGCTCGATCCTTGGCTCCTTCGGCGCCCACAGGCTCCGGCGCAAGATCGTCCTCGGCTACGGATGCCTCGCGGCGGTCGTTACGGCGATCGGATTCGTCATGTCTCCGAACTTGGGTCTGGTGCTCCTCTTCGGTTCGCTGTTCCAGTTGATGTCGATGGTTCTCAACACACTCATCTGGGTTTGGGCTCCGGAAATGTACCCGACCCGCGTCCGTGCGTTCGGAGTCGGCGCCTCCGTCTTCATCGCCTCCGCCGCCGGCTCGATCATCCCGCCGTTTGCCGGTCGGGTCCTCGAGTCCTTCGGAGCGCTCGGCATCTTCGGGCTCGTCGTCGCGATGTACCTCATCGCGGCCGTTGCGGTCCGGTTCGGCCCGGAGACTCTGGGCAAGACGCTCGAACAGATCTCCGAGCTCGACGACGCCGTGGAGCGCCTTGAGATTGCCACGCCCAACGACCTCGCCGGCCTCGAAGGCGAAGCTTCCGGCCAACCGGCGCCCGAGGCGCCCGGCAGCCAGGAGTCCGCGAACCTTAGCTCATCGCAACGGTCGGACGGCAGCAGGGCGGTTCAGCGCTAAGGAAACGCAGCTCAGCCCAACAGCAGTGCGGCGCTCGGCTCACTCCGGGTGCCGCACCGCAGCGGGTGTATAGCGCAAGAAATACCATGGAACGAAGAGAGATCCTCATGCAGTCCCCCTCCGTCAGCCCCAACGTCCTCGAAACAGGGGCGGTCAGGCTCGCCCGCGCGATCCGCGCTGGAGAGCTCACCGCGGTCGACGCCGTCATTGCGTATTTGGACCGTGTCGACCAATGCAATGGGGCCATCCGAGCGATCATCGCACCAGACGCTGCGGCCATCCGCCGGGAAGCGCTCGAACAGGCGGCCGCTGCAGATGCCGCACGTGAACGGGGGGATGAGCTCGGGCCCCTGCATGGGGTGCCGTTCACGGTGAAGGACACGCTCGCCGTGGCCGGTTACCCCGCGACGGCTGGCTCCGCCGTCCTCAAGGACTACATGCCCGAGGCGACCGCTCCCGTCGTCGCCCGTGTTCTGGCTGCCGGAGCGATCCTGCTCGGCAAAGCCAACTGTTCTGAGTTCGCGGTCGATACCCATGCCGGCAACCTCATCTTCGGGGACACGCGCAATCCCTTCGACCTTGGGCGAACACCGGGCGGGTCGAGCGGTGGGGATGCGGCGGCAGTCGCCGCTGGGCTCGCCGCCTTCGGCTTGGGAACAGATTTCGGCGGGTCCATCCGCTGGCCCGCGCACTGTACCGGGCTTGCAAGCATGAGGCCCACGGTAGGGCTCCTGCCAGGAACCGGGATTCTGCCCTATGACACGGCTGCGCCCCTGTCCCCGCCCAACACGGCATCCGTTCTGCATCGTTACATGACGCCGGGTCCCCTTGCCCGCCGAGTCGAGGACGTCGAACTGCTCGTGCGTCTTATGGCGGGGCCCGACGGCATTGACGCCGCGTGTGCGCCTGTACCACTCCGCCGTTCCGAGGAGGTCGACCTCGCGGCCATCTCGGTTGCCTGGTGCGAGGGTGAAGGCACCGTTCCTGTCCGCTCCGACGTCATCCGTGCCCTCTCGCGCGCCGCTCGGCTCCTCGGCTCGACGGTCCGCGCGGTCGTCAACCAGAGACCACCGCGCCTTGATGAGGCTGCGGGACTGTTTATTGAGCTGCGTGATGCCGAAGGACTGCCCGAGGTCGCCGAGGCGATACGTCGCTCACAGTCGCAGCCCCACCCGGTCGAGGTCACCGTCGGGATCCTCAAGTACCTCTCCAGCATCGAGGCGAAGCTTGCGAAGGTCTCGGGAGCGGAATTGCTCGTGGCGAACCTCCGGGCCACAGCCCGGAGGGATGCCGTGTTTGCCGCTGCCACACGCTTCCTCGGCGAGCATCAGATACTGCTCCTGCCCGTAGCAAGCGCCACGGCCCCCCTCATTGGAACGTCCGTTGTCGAGGTTGACGGCCAGCAAGTCCCGCGATCGCAGCTTGGGGCGAGCTGCCGCGCGATCAGCATTCTGGGGCTTCCGAGTGCCGTTGTTCCCGTCGGCCTGGGCGACGACGGCATGCCGATCGGCATTCAAGTGGTGGGGCGGCGGTTCCACGATCACGAAGTGCTCGCCATCGCCCACGAAATCGAACGGCTCGTGGATTTCCGGCCCGGTCCCCTCGCTCTCTGAGACCAATCGAAGAGGGCCCCCGAGGCAGTATGCCTGCCTCGGGGGCCCTCTGCTGGAAGCCGCGCCCCGCCGTCGTCCCCCTCAGCGGACGACGGCGGCACTCGGCTTGCCCGCAACCGTCGCTTAGCGCTCCACGTCGCCGCGGATGAAGGCCTCGACCTGAGCGCGGGCGACGTCGTCGGCACGCTGTTCGGGCGGGGACTTCATGAAGTACGCGGACGGCGAGACGAGGGGGCCGCCGATGCCGCGGTCGAGGCCGATCTTCGCGGCCCGGACGGCGTCGATGATCACGCCCGCCGAGTTGGGCGAGTCCCACACCTCGAGCTTGTACTCGAGCGAGACGGGAGCGTCGCCGAAGTTGCGGCCCTCGAGGCGCACGAACGCCCACTTGCGGTCGTCGAGCCACTCGACGTAGTCGCTCGGGCCGATGTGCACGTCGCGCTCGGCGAGCTCCGCCTCGACGTTCGAGGTCACGGCCTGGGTCTTGGAGATCTTCTTGGACTGGAGCCGCTCGCGCTCGAGCATGTTCTTGAAGTCCATGTTGCCGCCGACGTTGAGCTGATACGTCCGGTCCACGGTCACGCCGCGGTCCTCGAACAGCTTCGCGAGCACGCGGTGGGTGATCGTGGCGCCGATCTGGCTCTTGATGTCGTCGCCCACGATCGGCACCCCGGCCTCAGTGAACTTCTGCGCCCACTCGGGGGTGCCGGCGATGAACACGGGGAGGGCGTTGACGAACGCCACGTGGGCGTCAATCGCGCACTGGGCGTAGAACTTCGCGGCCTGGTCGGAACCCACGGGAAGGTAGCACACGAGCACGTCGACCTTCGCGTCGCGGAGCGCGGCGACGACGTCGACCGGCTCGGCGTCGGACTCTTCGATAGTCTCGCGGTAGTACTTGCCGAGTCCGTCGAGGGTGTGGCCGCGCTGGACCGTCACGCCAGTCGGCGGGACGTCGGCGATCTTGATCGTGTTGTTCTCGCTAGCGCCGATGGCGTCGGCGAGATCGACCCCCACCTTCTTGCCGTCCACGTCGAAGGCGGCAACGAACTCGAGGTCCCGAACGTGGTACGGCCCGAACTGGACGTGCATGAGGCCGGGGACTGTCTCCCCCGGGTCCGCGTCGCGGTAGTAGTGCACTCCCTGGACGAGGGAGGAGGCGCAGTTGCCCACGCCGACGATGGCCACACGGATCGGGTTCTCAGACACGGTTCTCCTAGCAGATTAGCTGGCACCGGCGAAGGATGCGTCCGACGCCGGAAAGCAAAGTCATCCTACCCAACGCCTCTCCGGGCCAACCGGACCTAGACTCGAAAGCACAGCATTTCACAGGAGGGTCTATGGCACGCCGCGCCCAAAAGGAATGGAAGAAGATGAGCGGACGGAAGAGGTTCTGGGTCGTCAGCTTCTCGATGCTCGAGTTCGGCCTCAAGCTGCTCGCGTGGCGGGACCTCGCCCGGCGCCCCGCGCAGCAGATCAACGGCCGGAAGGCGGCGTGGTTCGCGGCCACCTTCGTCAACACGTTCGGGCCGATCGCCTACTTCATCTTCGGACGGCGCCCCGCAGCCGTCTCGCCGGCGCACCGCTGACCCCGGCTCGACGCCTCCGGGCAGGATCTGGCCACTCGTGGGTTGAGAGGTGGCCACTCGTGGGTTGAGAGGTGGCCACTCGTCGGGCGAGAAGTGGCCACTCGTCGGGTGGTTTCGACGAGTGGCCACATCTCCCCTATCGACTGGCCACATCTCCCCTATCGAGTGGCCAGATGTCGTCCAACGACTGGCCAGATGATGACCCACGAGTGGTCAGTGGCTCGCGAGGATCTGATCGATCTGGGCCAGCTCCCCGTCGAGGAACTCGGGCCCGGCGAGGGCGCCGAGCGAATCCTCGAGCTGACCCACAGACGAGGCACCGATGAGCGCCGAGGTCACTGGCGTCGCTCCCGAGGGCTGCGGGCGCAGCACCCATGCGATGGCCATCTGCGCAAGAGTCTGCCCTCGGTCACGCGCGATGGCGTCGAGGGCTCGCACCATCTCGACCTTGTCCTCGGTGATCGAGGACGACTTGAGGAAGTGCTCCTTCGCCGCCCGAGAGTCCTCGGGGATCCCGTGCAGATAGCGGTTCGTCAGCAGGCCCTGCGCCAGTGGCGAGAAGACGATCGACCCGGCCCCCACCTCGTCCAGAGCCTGGTACAGGTTAGGGCTGCCCTGCTCCGTCCACCTGTCAGCCATCGAGTAACGCGGCTGATGGATGAGCAGCGGCGTGCCCATATCGCGAAGGATCTGGGCCGCCTCGAGCGTCTGCTGAGGCGAGTAGGACGAGATGCCTGCGTAGAGAGCACGCCCCGAGCGGACGGCGTAGTCGAGCGCCCCCATCGTCTCCTCGAGCGGAGTATCCGGATCCGGCCGATGGCTGTAGAAGATGTCGACGTATTCAAGACCCATGCGCTTGAGCGATTGGTCAAGGCTAGAGATCAGATATTTCCGAGATCCCCATTCGCCGTAGGGCCCGTCCCACATGAAATAGCCGGCCTTGGTCGAGATGACGAGCTCGTCCCGATAGGGGCGGAAGTCCTCACGGAGGTGCCGGCCGAAGTTGGACTCGGCACTCCCTGGAGGCGGCCCGTAGTTGTTGGCCAGGTCGAAGTGGTTGACTCCGAGGTCGAAGGCGCGCCGAAGGATGGCACGCTGTTCCTCGAACGTCTTGTCGTCCCCGAAGTTGTGCCAGAGCCCGAGGGAGATGGCCGGCAGCTTGAGACCGCTGCGCCCAACCCGGTTGTACTGCATGGATTCATAACGGGTGGAATCTGCGATGTACGTCACAGCGCACCATCCTATAAAGATTCAGCATCGTCTCGAGGACAACGGTGACGCGCACGTAGTTGCGTGTTAGAACAACTGGATCGGGGAAATACGTAGTTCTCTACGGGATCGCACCAGCAAAGGAGAATAACGTGGGGTTCATCGGATTTCTGATCCTCGGTCTGATCGCCGGGGCGATTGCGAAGGCCATCCTCCCTGGCCGTCAGGGCGGCGGCTGGATTGCCACTCTCATCTTGGGCGTCATCGGCGCTTGGCTGGGAGGCTTCATTGGTGGCCTGATCTTCGGTTTCAATACGATCGGCACCTTCTTTGAGATCCGCACCTGGGTCACTGCCATCGTCGGGTCCATCATCGTCCTCCTCATCTGGGGTGCCATCGTGCACCGCCGCAGGGCTTAGTCCCTCACCAGCGAGAGGCCCCGTCCGGCAGCGCCGGACGGGGCCTCTTCGTGTCGCGAGGAGCTCGCGGCTGCCTAATCCCCGAGGACGACGGCGCCAGGACCGGGGAAGGCGATGAGGTCGCCGTCCATGCGAATCGCCTCGTCGGTCGAGATCACCACGCGCCTTCCACCCGCGCCAGGAAGGCGCACCTTGGCCGAACCCGGGCCGAGGTTGACGGCAACAGCCGCGCCCGGCCGGTTCCAAGCGATCCACCTGCTCCCGCCGTCAGCGCCCGTCGCGACCTCAGTCTCGTCGAAGCGCCCGGACCACAGGCCGGGGAGCTCGTGCCGCGCGTGGATGAGGCGTCGGTACAGCGCAAGGAGGCGCGCGCCGTCGTCCGTCTCTGCCTCGCTCCAGTCAAGGATGGAGCGGCTGCGGGTCTCGGGGTCCTGGGGGTCTGGGACGAGGGAGGAATCCCAACCCATCTTCTCGAACTCCTTGAGCCTGCCTTCCGCAGTCGCGCGGGCGAGCTCGGGCTCAGGATGGGAAGTGAAGAACTGCCACGGCGTGCGTGCCCCATACTCCTCCCCCATGAAGAGCATCGGGGTGAACGGCGAGGCCAGCACGAGGGTCGCCGCGACGGCGAGCTGATCGTAGCCGAGCGACGCGCTCGGGCGATCACCGGCGGCCCGGTTGCCCACTTGGTCATGGTTCTGGCTGCACACCACCAGCTGGCTGGGTGTCACGAGATCGGCATCGATGGGCCTGCCATGGCGGCGTTCTCGGAAGCTCGAATAGGTGCCGTCGTGGTAGAAGCCGCCCCGGAGAACCTTCGCAAGCGCTTCAGGGTCCGCGAAATCCGAGTAATACCCCTCCGCTTCACCCGTCAGGGCGACGTGCACCGCGTGGTGATAGTCATCGCTCCACTGTCCATGCACCCCGTAGCCGCCACGGTCTTGCGGCGAGATGATGCGGGGGTCGTTGAGGTCCGATTCCGCGATGAGCACCTTGGCGCGACCCGTCCGCTTCTCGACCTCATCCGCAAGCACGGCAAGATCCTCGAGGAGGTGAACTGCGCGCCGGTCGACGAACGCGTGAACCGCGTCGAGGCGTAGGCCGTCCACTCGGTAGTCCTCGAGCCAAAGCCGGGCATTGTCGAGGATGAAGGCACGGACCTCGTCCGAATTCGGCCCGTCCAAGTTGACCGAGTCACCCCAGACGGTTGCTCCGCCCTCGAGCAGATACGGGCCGAACTTCGGGAGGTAGTTGCCGCTTGGTCCTAGGTGGTTGTAGACGACGTCCTGGATGACTCCCATGCCGTGCGAGTGCGCGGCGTCGACGAAGCGCTCATAGGCCGCCGGCCCCCCATAGCCCTCGTGGACGGCTGACCAGAGGACACCGTCGTAACCCCAGTTGTGGGGCCCGTTGAACGCGTTGACGGGCAGGAGCTCTACGAAGCCGATGCCCAGATCGGCGAGGTACGGGAGCCGCTCGGCGGCTGCGTCCAGGGTCCCCTCCGGCGTGAAGGTCCCGATGTGGAGCTCGTAGACAACCGAACCTGCGAGTTCCCGGCCGGTCCAGCCGTCGTCGGACCAGCGGTGCGAGGACGGGTCGAAGCCAGCCGAGAGCTGGTGCACCCCCTCGGGCTGTCGGAGGGAGCGAGGATCAGGGAAGGGCCCTTCGCCGTCGACGACATAGCCGTACCGCTCCCCTCCCGCCAGCGCCGCGCGCACGCGGGCCCGCTCGGCCTCGGGGACGGTCCGCCATCCGCCGTCCTGCTCGACGAGACCGAGCTTCTCGGCCCCGAGGACGAGTTCAACCTCTTTCGCCGCCGGCGCCCACACGTCCCCCGGCTCGTGTGCGGTACGGCCGGCAGTCTGCACCTGTTCGGTCATCACTTCTCCTCCGGGACGAGCAAGGCGACGGGAAGCTCTGCGAGCACCTTTGCAAGGGGCAGCTGCCCCGCCTCGTGGACGGCGCCTGTGAAGGCGTTGAGGGTGGGCCGCGGGAGGACGACGGAGGTGTCGCCCCACCCACCGCGCCGCTCTAGCCCGGCGGGAAGCCGGGTGGCGAGGACGACGGCGCCGCGCACTCCGCGTCTGAAGCCCACCAAATGTGCGGCGGCCGGCCCATTCGCCTTGAGCGGCACGTAGCCCTCGAAGAGCTCGGGCCGGTCGCGCCTGAGCCGGAGTGCCCGAGAGACGACGAGGAGCTTGGCTTCCTCCGCAGTCGGGAGCGGGACCAGCGAACCGACGTCGAGTGCCGACAGCGCGGCATCCCGAGCCTCGAAGTCCACTGGCCTCCGATTGTCGGGATCCGTGAGGGAGCGGTCCCAGAACTCGGTGCCTTGGTAGACGTCGGGAACGCCGGGGCCTGCGAGCTGCACAAGCTTGGCGGAGAGCGCGTTGGACGCGCCGTACGGTTTGATCCTTGCGACGAAGTCCTCGACGAGGCTCCGTGTTTCGGGGTCCGACACAGCCGAGTGGACGAGTGCCTCGAGCTTGTCTTCGAAATCGGCGTTCGGCTCGGTCCAAGTCGTGTCCAACGCCCCTTCGCGGGCTGCCTTGAGCGCGTAGCCCGTGAGCCGTTCGGCGTCCGCTGGCCAGGCGCCCACAATGGCCTGCCACACGAGATTCGCGAGCGAGCCGTCGGGAAGCTCTGCGCGTTCGAGGAGGCGTGGGAGCAGCTGCGCCCACTCGTCTGCCATCTCGGCAAGGACCGAAATGCGGGCCCGTGCGTCCTCGCTGCGCTTGGTGTCGTGGGTCGTGAGGGCGGTCATCGAGTGCGGGATCGATGCCTCCCTCTCGCTCATCCGCGCGTGGAACTCATCGAGGCCGATCGAGAAGCGTCCCGGATCGGTCCCCACCTCGGTCAGCGTCCCGAGCCGCGAAAGCCGGTAGAACGCCGTGTCCTCGACGCCCTTGGCCATGATCATCCCGGTGGTCTGCTGGAACCGGACGCAGAGTTCCGTGGCTGGATCCGTCAGGAGCGGTGCGAGAGCCATGATTGTCTCCGCAAGATCAGGGCGCTCGCCAGCGGCTTGACGGCACGTCTGGTCCACAAGCTCGGCCTCGCCGGGAACATGCGGGAAATACGTGCGGTAGACCGGAAAAGCGACCGCGATCTCGGCGAGCGCGTCGGCAACGTCGTCCTCTGAGGCGAACGGACGCGGAAGCGCGCCGGCCTCCGTCAGGTTGTGGGCGTCTGCCGCGGCGGGAACGAGGCGTGCGAGCCGAAGGATCTCCGCGCGGAGCGGCCCGGAGGTGATCATCCGCTTGGCGGTGCGCTCCACGGCCTCCACATCGACGCCCCCGCCGGCTTCCTCACCCGATCCTGCAGAGCCGGGCGATCCTGCAGGACGGGGCGAACGACGACGAAGGGTCGCCTCCACCTCGTTGAGCCGCGCCTCGCCAGCCGTGTCGATGAAGAGGCGGTCGATGAGACCGAGCGCGTCATAGCCCGTCGTGCCTTCGCAGGGGAACTCCGACGGAAGTCGCTCGTCTGCCTCGAGGATCTTCTCGATCACGGTGTACGAGTTGCGGGTCAGCTCGCGAAGCCGCCCGAGATACTCGATCGGGTCCGCGAGCCCATCCGGGTGGTCGATCCGGAGCCCATCGGCCAACCCCTCGTCGAACCAGCGACGTACCTCGGCATGGGCCGCGTGGAAGACCCATGGAACCTCGACGCGAACCCCTGCGAGGCTAGTGACGGTGAAGAACCGCCGGTAGTTGAGCCGGGTGTCGGCCTCACGCCACGGAATGAGCTCGTAGTGCTGGCGGCCCGCGACGTCCCGCGGGCTGTCGTCAGGGCTGGCGCTGCCTTCCGCGACCGGGAGCGGCATCTCGCCTAGGTACAGGCGATCCCCCTCGAGACGGAGACCGTCAAGGTCCGCCTCCGAGCCGAGCAGCGGAAGGAGGATCTTCCCATCCCCTGCCGCCCAGTCGACGTCGAACGCTTCGGCGAAACGCGAGTCCCGCCCTTCCCGGAGAAGCGACCACCACCACGGGTTCTGTTCGGGTACATCGACGCCGAGGTGGTTCGGCACGATGTCCACCAGAACGCCCATGCCGGCCTCGTGCGCAGCAGCGGCAAGCCGCGCCAGCCCGTCCTCGCCACCCCTTTCGGGGTCCACCCGCGTCGGATCGGCGACATCGTAGCCGTGCTCGGATCCGCGGACCGCCGTGAGGATCGGGGAAAGGTAGACCCAGCCAGCGCCCAGCCTGTGCAGGTACGGCACGAGGCGTGCGGCGTCGTCGAGCGTGAAGCCCGGGCGGATCTGCAGTCGATACGTTGACGTGGGATACCGCATGTCAGTCCTTGCCCCTCCGCGGGCCGGACTCGGATCGTTTCGTCTTGGAGGAGTCCGGCGCCGCTTGGTCCGCCGCCTCAGCCGGAGCCGCCTCCTCGACGGGCGTCTCCACATCCGCCTCAGCCGGAGCCGCCTCCTCGACGGGCGTCTCCACATCCGCCTCAGCCGGAGCCGCCTCCTCGACGGGCGTCTCCTCCTCGACGGGCGCCTCCGGCGCGCGCCCCTCACTCTCGGCGAGTGCTGCGAGCGACGCCGCGACGGAATGATCCGCCTCGGCCGGGGCGGGCTCGTGGGCCCGCAGCACGGCAAGGCTCTTGGCTGCGATCCCGATCTCGGTACCCGCGAGCACTTCCTTGCCGTGTGGCAGCGCCCCTGACGTGTCGATGAGGACGTCCCACCCAGGCGCGTACTTCCGGGACGGAATGCGGAAGCTCACTTCGCCGTCGTGCGCATTGAAGTAAAGGAGGAAATGGGCGTCGGTGATCGCTTGACCCCGTCGGTCCACGCCGTTGATGCCGTTGCCGTTGAGGAACACGGCAACCGATCGGCCGAAGGGGGTGTCCCAGTCCTCGGGCACCATGGTCTCGCCGTCAGGCCTGAGCCACACGATGTCCGGAAGCCGGTCGCCTTCTTCGCGCCGGACGGGCTTGCCGACGAAGAACTTGCTGCGGCGGAACGTCGGGTGCTCCGCCCTCAGGCGTGCAACAGCCGCGGTGAACTCGACGAGCGGCCGGTCCGTGGCCTCCCAGTTGATCCAGGTGAGTTCGGAGTCCTGGCAGTAGGCGTTGTTGTTGCCGTGCTGAGTCCGCCCGAGCTCGTCACCGTGGCAGATCATCGGCACACCCTGCGAAAGGAACATCGTGGCAAGGAAGTTCCGCTGCTGGCGTGCGCGCAGCTCGAGGACCTTCTCATCCTTGGTGGGCCCCTCGGCACCGCAGTTCCACGAACGGTTGTGGGACTCGCCGTCGTTGTTGTCCTCGCCGTTGGCCTCGTTGTGCTTCTCGTTGTAGGAGACGAGGTCCCGCAGCGTGAAGCCGTCGTGGGCGGTCACGAAGTTGATGGAGGCGACTGGGCGGCGTCCATCCCGCTCGTAGAGGTCGGCAGAGCCGGTGAGCCGCGAAGCGAATTCCCCGAGCGTGGCTGGCTCGCCTCGCCAGAAGTCGCGCACCGTGTCGCGGTACTTGCCGTTCCACTCCGACCATTGCGGCGGGAAGTTGCCCACCTGGTAGCCGCCTGGCCCGACGTCCCACGGCTCGGCGATCAGCTTCACCTGCGAGACGACGGGATCCTGCTGGATGAGTTCGAAGAAGCTCGAGAGGCGGTCGACGTCGTAGAACTCCCGGGCGAGTGTCGAGGCGAGGTCGAAGCGGAAGCCGTCGACGTGCATCTCGGTTACCCAGTAGCGGAGCGAGTCCATGAGCAGTTGCAGGGAGTGGGGTTGCCGGGCGTTGAGGGAATTGCCCGTGCCCGTGTAGTCCATGTAGTACTGCGGGTCATCCTCGACGAGCCGGTAGTAGCGCGCGTTGTCGATGCCTTTGAGGGAGAGCGTCGGGCCCATATGGTTGCCCTCGGCCGTGTGGTTGTACACGACGTCCAGGATCACCTCGATGTCCGCCTCATGGAGAGCGCGGACCATCGCCTTGAACTCCTGCACCTGGGTGCCGAGGTCGCCGGCAGAGCTGTATCCGGCGTGCGGGGCGAAGAACCCGATTGTGTTGTAGCCCCAGTAGTTGTGCAGGCCCTTTTCCTGCAGGGTGCTGTCGTCCACGAACTGGTGCACGGGCATGAGCTCGAGGGCGGTCACCCCGAGCTTCTTCAGATGGGCGACGACGGCGGGGTGCGCCACGCCCGCATAGGTTCCCCGCTGGTTCTCGGGAACCTCGGGATGCAGCTCGGTGAGCCCCTTGACGTGGGCCTCGTAGATGACCGTCTCGTGGTACGGGATGCGCAACTGCGCGTCCGGACCCCAGTCGAAGAACGGGTTGGTCACGACGCCGAGCATCATGTAAGGCGCCGAGTCCTCGTCATTGCGGCTCGACGGATCGCCGAAGTTGTACGAGAACAGCGGCTGGGACCACTCGGGCTGCCCGTGGACTGCCTTGGCATACGGATCGAGGAGGAGCTTGTTCGGGTTGCAGCGAAGCCCCTTGCTCGGGTCGTACTCGCCGTGTACCCGATAGCCGTAGAGCTGCCCGGGCTGAATGTCCGGGAGGTAGCAGTGCCACACGAAGCCGTCCACCTCGTTGAGCTCGACCCGCTTCTCATTCCGATCCGCGTCGAAGAGGCACAGCTCCACCTTGCTCGCGGCCTCGCTGAACAGGGCAAAGTTCGTCCCGGTTCCGTCGAACGTCGCACCCAAGGGGTATGGGGTGCCGGGCCAGATCTCCATGTAGCTCCTCTATCAGTGGTGGGTCACGCCGGACCCGGTGCCTCGCATCATAGCGATGGGGGGGTGACGCCGTCGTTCTCTTTCCGCCGCGCCTCAGCCCTTCACTCTCTTACGGCCTCGAGCACGACAGCGCTGCGGGCAGGCACGACGAAGCGCTCCCCCGCACCAGTCCGTTCCCCCACCAGGCCCGAACTACACGTGGTGAGGACCGTCGTCCATTTGTCGGGAAAGTGGCCGGCAGGAATGAGGTAGTCGACGTCGTTGTCCGCGGCATTCAGGATCACGAGCACATCCGAGTCCCGGGCCGCCCCGTTCGCTCCGGGAACCGCATTGCCATTGAGGAAGAACGCAAGCGACTTCGCCCAGTCTTCATCCCAGTCGTCGCTGCCCATGGTGGTTCCGTCCGCGTCCAGCCAGACGATGTCGGGGAGCGGATCCCCCTCCGCAGGCGCAACCGGTGTGCCATCGAAGAAGCTGCGGCGGCGGAAGACCGGATGCTCACGGCGAAGGCGCACGAGGCGCCGCACGAAGTCGACGAGTTCCCCGTCCGCGTGCGCCCAGTCGATCCACGTCGTCTCGTTATCCTGGCAATAGGCGTTGTTGTTCCCGCCCTGGGTGCGCCCGAGCTCGTCTCCGTGGGAGAGCATCGGTACCCCTTGCGCCAGCATGAGCGTCAGGAGCAGGTTTCGCTGCTGGCGAGCACGAAGCTCGAGGATGTGCGGGTCATCGCTCGGCCCCTCGACGCCGCAGTTCCACGAGCGGTTGTCGTCGGTCCCGTCGCGGTTGTCCTCGCCGTTCGCCTCGTTGTGCTTGGCGTTGTACGAGACGAGGTCGCGGAGCGTGAAGCCGTCGTGGATGGTCACGAAGTTCACGGAGGCAGAGGGCCTTCGCCCCTCCTCCTCATAGAGGTCAGCGGAGCCCGAGAGCCGCGTCGCCAGCTCCCGCAGCTTCCCCGGCTCACCGCGCCAGAAGTCCCGCACGCAGTCGCGGAACTTGCCGTTCCACTCGACCCATTGAGACGGGAAGTTGCCCACCTGGTAGCCGCCAGGGCCCACGTCCCATGGCTCCGCAATGAGCTTGACCCGGGAGAGAACCGGGTCGGAGGCCACGAGTTCGAAGAACGGCGAGACCATGTCCACCTCGCCGGCTTCCCTCGCGAGCGATGCCGCGAGGTCGAACCGGAAGCCGTCCACGTGCATCTCGGTGACCCAGTAGCGCAGCGAGTCAACGACGAGGCGAAGCGTCAAAGGATGACCGACGTTGAGCGTGTTCCCGGTACCGGTGTAGTCCATGTAGTGGAACTCGTCGCCCGGCACGAGGTGGTAGTACGCCGCGTTGTCGATGCCTCGGAACGAAAGCGTCGGCCCGAGATGGTTGCCCTCTGCCGTGTGGTTGTAGACGACGTCGAGGATCACCTCGATCCCGGCGCGGTGGTAGGCCTTGACGAGGTCCTTGAACTCGGCGATCTGCTGGCCGTGGTGGCCACTGGACGAGTAGGCGTTGTGCGGCGCGAAGAAGCAGATGCTGTTGTAGCCCCAGTAGTTCGAGAGGCCCTTCTCTACGAGGATGGGATCCTCGATGAACTGATGGACGGGCATGAGCTCGAGTGCCGTGACGCCAAGCGAGGCGAGATGGCCGACGACGGCGGGGTGCGCCGCGCCGCGGAGCGTCCCCCTGAGCTCCTCGGGAACCTCAGGATGGAGCTGGGTGAGCCCCTTGACATGGGCTTCGTACACAACGGTCTCGTGGTACGGGCGGCGCGGGGCCCGATCGCCTTCCCAGTCGTACTCGCCGTGGTCGCAGACGACGGAGAGCATGGCACGCCCAAGTGAGTCCGAGGTGTCCATCGTCCCGGGCTCGCCGAAGACGTATCCGTGCAGCTCCTGCTCGCCGGTGAACGTCCCGGAGGCCGAGAGCGTGTAAGGGTCCAGGAGTAGCTTCGCGGGATTGAAGCGAAGTCCCTGCTCCGGCTCCCACGGGCCGTGCACGCGGTAGCCGTAGAACTGGCCTTCCCCGGCCCCGGCGACTTCGCCCTCCCAGCGGATCGCGCCGTCGGCCTCGCCCTGCCGCACCAAGTCCACACACGTCTGCCCGCCGTCGTCCGTGACCAGGCAGACTTCTACGCGCTCGGCCTCTGGCGCAGTCGCCACAGCAAAGCGCGTTCCCCCATCGGTCAGATGCGCCCCATAGGGCTCCTGTTCCATGGAGCGACACTATCCCACGGCGCCGACACTTTCGCTTGGCCCGGGAGTTCGCTGTGTGACTTCCCCGGATTGCCCGGGAGCCCCTCGCGACGGCCCAGCCGTTACATAGGCGACGCTTGCGCACCGCCTATGACATCCGTTTGCGCAACCGCTTACACTGGTGCCCGAGATCCCAGCTCAGAGCCAGCGGGGATACGGTCGTTAGGGGGGCGCAATGAGCTTCAGGAGCCTCGCTCTCGGGGACAAGGTCACGTTCTATGACACCGGCCCGAAACCCTTCAACGTCCGTGCAGTCTCGCCTGATCAACGCATCGTCATCCTCAGCCGTCCCGTCGATGAGAGCAACGCCGTCGAGTACACGATGATCGACTGGGAGCGCGACGCGCGCGGTCTGGACGGCACTTTCGGCCGTGGCCACGTCATCGGATCAGGGGTGCATCGGAACCTCTGGAGGTTCTTCCGCGGAGTCACCACCGATGCCCCCGCGACCACCCAGACCGTCATGGACTTCACCCGCTGGGTCTCCCTCTCCATCTCGGCAGTCAACGGCCGCCCCTAGGCTGTTTGCCTTCGCCCTCACGGGTCAGAATGATGGAGCTGTGGGGGGACTCGAGACAGAAGCACATCCGAACCGCGGCACACCGCTGGTTGACTTGCCGCTGAGCGACCGGATCCAGCTTGCCCATGCGCTCGTCGAGTGGCTCTCGGCCGAGGCCGGGATCGACCTCCTGCACATCAAGGGATACGCCGCTGACCGCCGCCTCTACGCGGTGGGGCGTGCGAGCAGCGACGTCGACGTCCTCGTACGGCCGGCACACGCGGGACGGCTGGCCGAGATTCTCGTGGCCCACGGGTGGGAGGTCACGACGACCTTCCGGAGCGGCTCGGTGTTCCACCACGCGATGACGCTCTGGAGCGAGCACTGGGGCCACGTCGACATCCACCGGAGCTTCCCCGGCGTCGGCCTCGCCCCCGAGGACTTCTTCGAGCGCCTCTGGACGCGCAGAGGGGAGTCGCCCATCGCTGCCTGGCCCTGCCGTGTTCCCGCCTTCGAGGACCAGGCCCTGTTGATCGTCCTGCACGCGGCCCGGGATCCGCACCGAGGTTCGGCCGACGTGGAGACCGTGCGCGAGGCGGTCGGCCCAAGAAGGTGGGCGGAGCTTGAGAGCGCCGCCCGCGCCTGTGAAGCTGGCGTCAGCTGGGCCGCGGCCACCGGGCGGCTCGACGACTGGCAGGGCCATCCCGAGCGCGCCGTGTGGGAAGTGGTCTCGCGAGGCGGTTCGCGAGTGGAGCTCTTCCGCGCCCGCTGGCGCGCCTCGCGTGGCCAGGCAGAGCGCTGGGAGCTCCTCCGTTCGCTTCTGCTGATCAACGGGGACCACCTTCGGATGAAGCTCCTGCGAGAGCCGAGACCAGCTGACTATGCCCGAGAGCTCAGATCCCGAGCGGCCGACGTCGCGCGGTCCGTGCTCGCACCACGTCGACGGCGCTAGGCGGGCTAGCCGGTTCGGCGCCGCGCCATCGCATCGACTTCGGCGCACAGCCGTTCGCGGAACCGCTCCTCTGAGAACCGGTGGACGTGCTCGCGAATAGCGAGCGCGTCCCAGTCCTCTTCCCGGAAGGCGAGCACCGCTTCCCGGATCGCCTCCGAGGTCGGACGCTCGATGAAGGTGCCCGTCACGCCCTCCGCAATCGTGTCGAGATAGCCTCCGGCGTGGAGCGCGATCGTCGGCTTTCCCCATGCTCCGGCCTCGAGCGGCGTGATCCCGAAGTCCTCGTGGGACGGCGCGATGAGGGCCTTCGCGGAGGCGTATGCCCATCGCATCTGTGCGTCCGTGACGAGCCCGGCGAGCCGGACGTTCGAGGGCCGTGCAGCTTGGAGGGCCCGAGCGAGCGGACCCGTCCCCACCACGAGCAGGCGCTCGTCCAGACCGCGGAAAGCCTCGATGGCCCGGTCCACGTTCTTGTAGGGAAGAAGCCTCGAGACGATCAGGAAATGGCCGCCATCGCCCACGAAATCCTCGAGTTCGCACATCGGATCACGCCTCCCGGTCACATCGACGCTGTGGGGCGGGTGGAGAATGTCAGCCTCTACGCCATAAACCCGGGCGATGCGGTCACGGACAACGGTCGAGTTGGCGAGATAGCGCCGGGCGCCCCACGCGGCCCGCCGGTCCCACCGCACGAGGTGAGGCTTGAGCGCTGCGAGGGCTGCCCTCTGCACGCTCCGACGTGCGGCCCTGCCGAGATACTGCTCGGCAAGATACAGCCAGCGCGCCGGCGAATGGCAGTAGACGAGCACCTTCCCTTCCGTAGCGAAGCCATGCGCCCAGCCGCTCGTCGAAGCGATGACGACGTCGGCCGGCACCGAGAGCGCGCTCGCTGCGGTGGCCAACAGAGGAAGGGCCGCTCTATGGTGCCTGCGGAGCACGGCGAATCGGTTGAGGGCGGAGGTGACGATCCGCGCGGACCGGAACTCCGGAAACGTACCGTCGGGATCGTAGAGCGTCGTGTAGATGGTGGCGTCGGGAAAGGCTCGGTGCATCGCGAGCACGACGCGCTCGGCCCCGCCGCGCTGAGTCAGGTAGTCGTGAGCGATCGCCACGACAGGTCTGGTGTGCCCCAAAATATGGCCCCCATGGGTCTCGCCGTCGCGCGGCGTCGTGGTTGTGGCCTGGCCGCGGTTGTGGCCGGGCCGTGCTAGAACGTGCCGCGCGCCCGGTGCGGATACTTGACGCCCGCGATTCCTGCCGATTCGACCGCGAGCGCAATGAGCTTCTCAGCGACAGCAGCGGGGAGCCGTGGAACAGCAGCGTCCGCCGCTGCGCCGTAGGCATGCAAGGTCCGCTCCGTCACAAAGGAACTCGTGCCAGCGACAACTCTGTCCCATAGGCTGGGCGGGCTCTTGAGGGGGCCGTCGTCGAACTCCTGAAGTGCTTCCGGGCCGTGCACGGCAAGGAAGGTCTCGCGCGCGGCACCTGCGTGCAGCGCGCGTACTGCGCGAGCCGCCGTCGTCGTCGACGCGCCGTGGTGGACTGCGATGAGCTCGGGCGCCACAACGATGGGAACTCCCGCGCGATGCAGGCGGTAGCCGAAGTCGACGTCCTCCCATCCGTAGCGTCGATAGCGCGCGTCGTAGCCCCCGAGCCGCGCGTGGAGGTCGGCGGCCAGCGAGACGTTGGCCGACCAAAGCCGCCACGTCCGCTTGGGCGGGAGGGCGAGGGCTGAAGTGATCGAGTGGGCGTTGGCCTTGCGCCCGTACGCCCTCGCGTAGGCCGTGTCCGGGAGGGCGTTGGTGGTCAGGCCCACCACGCCACACCTCCGGCCCGAGTGCCTTGCAACGTGGCCGGTGATGAAATCCGAACGCGGTTCGAGGTCGTCGTCACAGCGAATGATGATCCGGCCAGTGGCCGCAGCAGCTCCGGCATTGAGCGCGGCGGCTCGGCCTCGGTTCTCTCTGAACACTATGGGTTTCAGGGCGAGGCGGTGGGACCAGCTGCGAAGGACGTCCTCAGACCCGTCGATGTCTCCATCGACCACCGGCAACACCTCGAAGTCGTCGGTGTCCTGGGCGGCGAGAGCGGCGAGGAGCACCGGCAACCGCTTGGCGCCCCCGCGGGTTGGAACGACGACAGATGCGGCGAGCCTGCTCATGGGGCACTCTCCGCTTGCTCGACCCGCTTCTCCTGGGGCGCAAGCCCGAGAGTGGCCAGAAGACTCCTGACCGACTCGCGGCCTACCTCGGGTGCAAAGAGCTCGGCCCAACGCTTGTGGGCGCGTTCGACGACGTCATCCGCGGGAAGCGCGGACGCAGCCTCGGCGATGACGTCTGCGAGAGACTGCGGGTCGCCCGCGCGCGCAATCCAGGGATGATCGTGCCCGATCACCTCGGGGAGGGCACCCGCGTCGCTCACGACAACCGGCACGCGGGCTGACATCGCCTCCGTGACCACGAGGCCGAATGATTCCTCCCATACAGACGGCACCACGAGGATGTCGATCGTGCCGAGAAACTCGTCGGTGACCATCCAGCCGAGTTCCTGCACGGAGCGCCCGAGGGACCGGAGCCGGCCTTCGACGACGACGCGTTCCCGCGCGTCGACGAAGCGTGGCTCCCCCGCGATGCGGAGGAAGTAGCGAAGGGGACCGCGGTGGCGGAGTCTGCCCATCGCGTCGGCAAGCACGGGAATCCCCTTGGCCTCGGACGGCCGCCCGAGGAAGCCGAGGCGGATGGGGCCCTTCCCCCGCGGAACCAGCACGCGTTCGAGCGCGGGCGACCAGTTCGCGAGCACCCGGGCACCACGCACCTTCGATGCCATGAACTGGGACGGCACGAGAGTTGCCATGGCGCGGGCGCGCGCTGCGGGCACGACGAGCTGCTGGGGCCCGACGGGGAGCTGGTGAAGGTGGACGATCCGCTGTGGCATGCCAGCGGTCGCGGCGGACGGGATGAGGCCGTTGCACCACAGGACCCCTTCGGGGTGTGCCTTCCGCCAGCGCCGGAGCGCGATCATGTACTCAGGCCGCCCGCGGCACGGGAGCGCCTCGACGGGAAAGCCTCGCTCTTGCGCGGCAGCGATCACACCTCCTAGCCGTTCCGGGCCCAGCACCAGAACGTCAACTCCCATATCCCTGAGTGCTTCAGCGATTGCGAGGAGCATGACCTCTCCTCCGCCGATCTCACCGTTGTTGGCCGCGAGAACGATGTGCGTCATGTCCCATTCCTCCTGAACCGCTGGGTCTCTTCCGAGGGGCTGGCCGCCGAACCCGCCCGCGGAAATTGGGTGATAGCCGCATATTGCATCGAAACCCCCACCGCCGCTGCGGACGACACGGTCATGAGGACCTCACCGAGATTGATCGCACACACTGCGATGCCGATGAGCGTGGCCTCGTACAGCGGAATGCGCCGCGAACCGAGCTTGACGAGGGTGGCGAACGTGGCGACCAGAAGGCCGACGACGAACGCGAACGCGATCCAGCCGCCCTCCGTCCGGACCGACAGATATGAGCTGTGGTAGAAAAACGTGAGGCCGTCGACGAGAGTACGCGCTGTCCCTGCACCATGGCCGAACCACGGGCTCGTCGCAACGTCCGCGAGCGCCGCCTCATCAATTCGCGCACGCAGTGCATCGCTTCCTGCCCGCCCCGCAAAAGCATCGGCTCCGAGACCTTCATGCGTCGCGTTGCTGACCCAGAGAACGGCCACAGCGAGAAGGCCTAGGGCAAACCACGGGTGCACTCGAAGCCGGCTCAGCAGCAGCCACACGATCATTGAGCACGCGGCAAGGAGTGTCGTCCGTGAGTCGGTGAGCACCACCCCAGTAACCGCCGACCCCACCACGACGAGCTTGCTCCATCCCTTTCGCAGGGTCGGGAACGCCAGACCTGCGCACACAATGATGATGAGCCCAGCCGTGTTCGGATCACCGAAGATCCCTGTGAGGCGGTTCGCGTAGCCACTTTCCTTGAATGTCGCGGTTCCCCATGCAACCCCTAGGACCATCCCGAACGCGAGGCCTCGCCCGAGGGCTGCGCGATCGAGGCGGCCAGCGGCGACGACGATGATCGCGATTGCATCGATCGCCAGATGACTCAGGCGTCGAATGTCCGGAGCACCTAGTGCGATGGAAACCAATGCGATCCACAGTGCGCCTGCCACGGCGAGGGCCGGCATCCAGCGCGGAAGTGATACGCCGTTCGGCCGTGAGCCCAGACCTATCAGGACAGCGAGTGCTGTTGCGACCGAGTCGACCGGGATGCCGAGCCCGGGCACGTCGACTCCGCCGACCACGAAGCCAACCGCACAGAGGAAGGCCAGGAGCTCTGTCGTCCCAGACTCGCGGTTAACGAGGCTCCCCTTTCTGCCAATGCTCCTTCCGTCAAGGCTCCTCTCTTCGTCACCTGCCGTCCGAGGAACCGACAAGGGCCAGGACGTCATGCGGTGCCACCCCGTTCGTACTCCGCAACGATCAGCGCGGCCATCTCCTGCCTGGTCGGCCAACCCCTTGGCAGGGAGGGGCGCTCGCCGTCGTGAGCCTGACGGACGATGGTCTCGGCCACGCTCCGCGGACGGTCGCCGACAGCGAGGCATCGTTCCGGAAGGATCTCCGGGTTTCCGCCCACAGGTGTCGCAACGACCCCGAGACCTGCCCTCATGGCGTCGAGCAGCGTGTAGGAGCAGTTCTCCCATGTGGAGAGCTGAACCACGACGTCGGCGTGCGCCATGGCTGCGGCCGGATCGAGGAAGCCGGGCAGGTCAACCGTTTCGCCAAGGCCCATACCGCTGACGGCGGCATGGAGCGCTGCCCGCTCGGGGCCCTCCCCCGCGATGGTGAGCGTTGCGTGAGGATTGAGGCTTCTCAGCTCAGCGAAGGCGTGCAGGAGGTCGGTGATGCGCTTCTCCCGCGAGAGTCTGGCCAGCGAGAGGACGCGCAGACCTTCGCCCTGACTCGCGCTGCCCGTGGAGGCGAGAGACGGCGTGCCCTTCCCCGACGGGGCTGCCGCCTTGCCTCCAGCGCTCGGCCGATCGACGCCGTTAGGTATGACCGCGATCTCGCCTCGGGCCGACCATTTCGCGAGCATCGCACCTTTGGTCGCACGGGAGACCGCTATTGGGATATCGGTCATCGCGAGTCGCCTGCGGTGGACTTCCGCCATGGCTCGCGAGCGCCAAGCAGACCCGTGATACACGGCGTCGTCAGCCGCGATCCCATGCTCGGTCGTCGCGAGCCGCACCGCCATGCCCCGGGTGGCGAGCGCCGCTATGACGTCTGCATAGGCGAGGTGCGCATGGACGACGTCGGGTTGAAGCGCGCGAATCACCCGGCGCAGTGCGTTCACCGAGGCCGTGAGCCCTGCCCCGGGACCGAACTCGGTGGCGCAGACGGCGGCCCCCGCAAGTCTCAGCCTTTGGGCGAGCGGGCCCTCTGGGCATAGGACCACCAGCCGCCAGCCGGGCAGACCGACCTCGGCGACATCGAGAACGTGTCGAGCGACGCCGCCGAGGTCCGCAACCGGTACAACCCATAACGCGGTGGGATGGGCTCTCACCGGCGAGCGCCGCCGTCGAACGCTCAGAACCATCGCTCGAGCCTTTCGAGTGCGGTCCAGAAACCCTCCCCGCTGTTGGTGTGCCCCTGCCAGATCTCGGGGATGAACCCGGCTTCCGGCGCAAGCCGATCAAGCTGCGCGGACAGTGCCGCCCAGTCGACCTCTCCTTCTCCGATCTGCACGCCTTCGCCGTCGACGCCCTTCGCGTCCACGAGGTGGAGGTGGATCGTGTGAGGGGCCAACAGTTCGACCGCCTCGGAGAACGGGATACCGAGGTGGTTGGCGGCGAGCTTCGAGTGAGAAACGTCGAGGCACAGACCGATCCCGGTCGCACCGGCGAACTCCGCGGTGTCCTTCGGATCGAGGAACAGGTTGTGGAACTGCTGGCCACCCATGAGCCAGGGGTAGGGAGGCAAGGTCTGGGCCGCGAGGCGCACGCCCGCCGTGTCGAGCCGCCGGAGGGCCTCTGCGATCCGCGCGTACATCCCGGCCCTCCGCTCCGACGGGACGTGCCGGTCACGGGTAAACCCGCCCATCGTCACCACTACGATCGGTTCGTCCTCGCGGAACCATCGGGCGAGGGACCGCGTGATGCCGATCGTTCGCTGGACCTCCGCGATCGAGCGCTCCCACACGTCGGCGTCGGGCGAGGCGAGGTCCACAAGGAAGTCCCCCGCGAACAGATCAGGAAGATGCGTGGTGAAGCGCATGTCGAGCGGCTTGGAGAAGACGGACTCGACGTCGACTTCGAGGTCTTTGTAGGAGAAGTGGAATTCCAGGAAGTCAGGAGTGCAGTCACTGATGAGGGAGGCGTGGTCGTGATAGCGGACCGGCAGACCCCATGGCCGGCGGAACCGGAAGTCGCGGCCCGCGGGCACGACGTCGGCGAGGTCGCCGCTGTAGAAGAAGTCGCCTTCGGCCACGGATCGCCTCAGGGTCCGGCCGAGCAGGCGTGGGAGGGCGTTGGGCTGGAGGCCGCGCCCAGGACTCTTGATATCGACGTCGGCCTCTTGCACGACGTGGCCCGCGGGAAGTGGCTTGGCAGCAACGAGCGATTTCGCGAGGTTCGCTCGGTTCATGAGCTCACCTGTCGAGACCTCTCGCGGAACGCTCTCCCCGATCGACTCCTCGGCCTCCCGGATCCAGCGCACCATCTCTGCGAACTCATGCGGGAGCAGCGAGACTTTGTGGTCGTTGCCCTCCATCGAGACGTCGAGCGTGAAGTGCTTCTCGATGATCTTGGCCCCGCGCGCCACGGCTGCGACCGGCACGTGATAGCCGCGCTCATGCCCGGAGTAGCCGACAATGCACTGGCCGATCTCGGCGAGCCGGTCCATGTATGCGAGATTCACGTCTTTGAACGGGGCCGGGTACGAGGACTGGCAATGCAGCAAGGCAAAGCTCGCACCGAAACCCCGAATCAGCGCAGAGGATTCCCGGATCTCGTCTTCCCGTGACATTCCCGTGCTCAGCACGAGCGGCAGGCCCGTCGACGCGGCCTCGCGCAAGAGCCCGTGATTCGTGAGATCGGCCGAGGCGATCTTGAGCGCGGGGATGCCGTAGTCGACGAGCGCACCCACGCTCGGACCATCCCACGGGGTGCACATGACATCGATGCCGCGGTCCCCGCAGTGGTCGAAGACGTCGAAGAGCTTCCCTGCCGGGAGCGAGAAGCGTGAGAGGAGGTCGAGCGTGTACTGGGCGCCGAGATCCTCCCCCACGCTCGAGCCTCCCGCCTGGCGGTAGAGCGCGTCGAGGTCGCGCAGCTGGAACTTGACGGCGTCAGCCCCCGCGTCGGCCGCGAGATCCACGAGGCGGCGTGCGAGATCGACCGAACCGTTGTGGTTGTTCCCGATTTCGGCGATCACGAAAGCCGGTTGGCCCGCCCCGATCTCGCGTTTCCCTATGGTCAGGACCTCGGCGCGGTCCACGGCCACTGCCACGAGACGACCCCGATCATCGACGAGGGGCAGGTGGCGGATCTCCCGCCCCATGAGGTTGCCGAGATCCCGAAGTGGCGTTCCGGCTCTCGCACTGTGCACCGCTGGATTGGCCACCTGAACGGCGGGAACGTCCAGCTCGGCGTTCGGGTTCTCGACGATCCACCGCCGGAAATCACCGTCAGAGAGGGAACCGCGGAGGACGCCGTGCTCGTCGACGCAGAAGGCGATCCGCTCCTGGTTCTCCGTGATCTTCGCGAGGGCGGTGAGGATCGGAGCCTCCGCGAAAACGATAAAGGGCGCGATATTCCGCTCGATGATCACAGCTCTGCGTCCTTTGCCTCGAGCGCATTTCGGAACCATTTGAGCTGCTGTTCGGCGATGAGCAGGTCCAGTTCGGTGTCCACGTCGGTGCCTTCTCGCTCGTCCATCACGAAGAGCCCCACTTTGCCGCCGAGACGGTGGCCGCCCCGCTCGTAGATCTCGGTGCGAGTGAGGTAGAGAGAGCCGGTTTCGCGGTACGCGTAGGACGCTTCATCGAGATCCTGCCTCCGGGGCCGGTGCGCGGGGTCGTACGCCGCGAATGGAACGTCCCCCGACAGCCACAGAAACGGTGGCTGCGGGACGACTCCCACCAGCGAGTCGATTCCGCCCGCCTCGAACTGTTCGACAGCGCGGTCCAAGGTTCCTGGGAAGCGCACGGGCGACGTGGCTTGGAGGAGCATGACCGCGTCCGGGCGCCGGCCCTGCCGAACACGTGCGGCGATGGCGTGGCGAATCACGGGCTCGGTGGGAGTCTCGTCGAGCGCGAGAGCCGCTGGCCGGAGGAAAGGCACGTCTGCGCCAGCTCGCCGTGCGACGTCTGCTATCTCCGCGTCGTCCGTCGAGACGAGGACATCAAGGTCAGAGCGTGCGTTGAGGGCCTGTTCTATCGTCCAGACGAGGAGCGGTTTGCCAGCAATGCTGCGGACGTTCTTGCGGCGGATGCCTTTCGACCCGCCTCGTGCGGGTATCACGCAGAGTATCGTCAACTTCTTCCCCTCGAATGCTGCGGTGCGGATGGCTTGTCAGATGTGTGCGGGATGCGGCGCCTGAGGAGCCGTACGATGTGGTCGGCGACGGCGGCTGCGGGTTCGCGCTCGGGCCTCGCCGGGGGCGAGGTCGGCGCCCCACCCCAACGCCGCATGGAATAGCGGTCCCAGAACTCAAGGAGCCAACGAGGTGCCTCGGGGAACACGACCCAGGCCGGAACGCCTCGGGCAGCGGCTTCGAGCACGCCCGTGGAGAAGGCGGAGACGACCGGGCGTCCCAGCTCGCGCAGCGGTAGTCCCGAACGGTCGACGACGATGCCGCGACGCTCCCACAGAGCGTGCTGAAGGCGGGACGCAACATCGGTCTCCGCAGGATGGGGCCGATACATTGCCCCGGTCGCTCGGCAGAAGTCTGCCGTCACCCGCCCTTTGATACCCCGTGGAAGCTCGGCGCCGTGGAGCTGCCCCAAGTACATCGGCCGCTGGTCTCCGCAGGGCGCGGGCTTCTCGTTCCCTGCTGCCCACAGCAGCTGAGATCCGATGCTCGAACAGACGACGTCGTCTCGCCCCGCCGCAACGAACGCCCCGTCCTGATCGCTGAATGCGAGGAAATGAGATTCCGGTGGCAGCGGCGGCGCGTGCGGGGTGAGGAGACCGTGTTGGACGACGACTCTCGCCGCTCCGAGGTCCCCAGCCCATCGATTCGCGACCGCACCCACAGGCAGGAAGTGACCGATGGTCGCCACTGCTCGGACGGAGCCCAAGACCTCGGGCACAGGGGGCGCGGCCGAACTCGGGTGCTCGGACGCGCGCGGGACTGTACGGGAGTCGTCGGAAGCGCGCGGGGCCGTACCGGCGTCGTCGGACGCACCCGGCGCCCCACCGCCAGCCGGCACCTCGAGCCACCGCCAGCCATGTCCCGGCAGGAGGCCCGGACGCCGCGTCGGCATGAGCACAGCCACGTCTAGACGGGGAAGCAGCTCGAGAGGACGCACGAGCGAAGCCACTTGAGTGGGAGTCTCGGCGTCGAGGCCGATGAGTGCTTCGGGCGTGGACCCCCGGACCGCGAGCCAGAGGACGCTCTCGCGCCGTGGGAGGAGCGAAGCGCGGATCCGCCGCAATCGGTGCTGCCGTCCCTGCCACCGACGCCATTCGTCGATGTCCCGTGGAAAGAGGAGTCCCGTCCCGGTCACGCCCACAGTGCATCCACCTCGGCAATGCGGTGGGCGAACGTGTGGTGGGCGAGGCTCCGGCGCCGCCCGGCCTCGCGGATGCGCTCGGACCACACATGATCGCGCTGCGCCCGGACGGCGAGGTCCACGAGCTCGGCCGCCGAGTCGAAGACGAGGACTTCCTTTCCGACTTCGTAGAACTCACCGATGTCCTGACGGTCGGCTAGCTGGAGCCCACCCATGCCCGGGACTTCGAACGTTCGCATGGCCAAGCCTGCTTGGGAACCGTGGACGTTCACCGCGGCCGCCGCTTCGGCTTGGACGGCATATGCACGGTCGAGGGGTATGTCCCGCTCGGCCGGAACGGATGGCCGCGCCAGTTCCCAAGTCCTCAACCTGTCGAAGAAGTGATGGGACCACTGGCGCCCGTAGGCCCGCACCGGGACGCCCGCTTCCCCAAGCCTGGTCAGAAGGTCCACGCGATTCGGATACCGGGCCCCGACGAACACGATCTCCCCGGAACGTCTGGCGGAGGGGGACGCCAAGTCCGGATCGAACGCGTTCGGCACGAAGGTCGTCTGGATGCCGCGCTCGCACAGCTGCTGTGCCTCGATGCGGGCGTAGCTGACGATCGGCCCGACGTCGCGGAGGAACTCGTCGGTGTACCGGTGCCGCCGCAGGTCGTCGTAGAGCCAGAGGATGCGCGGAGTACGGCGCTCGCCGAGATCGTGCCAGAACTCGTTTCCGAGCGTGTCGCCCTTGATCACCACGACTCGGTCAGGCCGTGACTGCCGAAGGACGGTCAGGGCTCGTCGGGTGGCCCAGGCCTCAGCTTGCGTGTGGCCGTCGAAGCCGAGCCGAGCAGGAAGTTCGAAACACGCCTTGTTGCGCAGCTTGTCGGGGAAGGTTTCGAACCCGTCGTAGCAATGGGTCACGACGTCGTACCCGCGGCCGGCGAACGCGCGCGCGATAGAGCGGTGGTAGCCGTGGAAGGACGGAGTGACGAGCAGGAGCCGGCGACTTCTCATCGTGCCCTCCGAGCCACATAGCCGAGTTCGCGCCGTAGCGTGGCGAGGGCGCTAACGTCCCGCCCCATGAGCTGACGAAGGGCATTGGCACCCGCGTTGATGACAGACGTGGTGGCGAGGGCGGCCCGAAGCCTGCGTTCCCCGCCCCATTTCTGGGCGTAGATCAGCCGCCCCGACACGAGCCACTCGCGCCGGAGGGCGGGATCGGAAGAGCCACCGCCCTCGTGAAGGGCGCTAACCGTGCCGGCAAAGATTGAGGGGACCCCGCGCAGACGGAGTCTCCGCTGAAGGTCCACCTCCTCGGCATTCATGAAGAACCGCTCGTCGAATCCACCCACAGCCCGAAACTCTGCGACCGGCACCAGCATCGCCGCTCCGACGACCCAGTCGACCGGAACGACAGCGCCATCAGTGCATGCAAGGTTGTGACCTACCGCCTCGTGTCAGACGTCGAAATGCCGGAAGCGAGCGAGAGGGGTAAGCCATTCAACCGTCTGATGAGCGACCGTCGGGAAATGGCGCCCCACCCATTGCGGGGCCCCGCTGGGATCGCGCAGCTGCGGACCGACGAGTGCTGGCTGCCAAGGCAACGCTGCCGCGACCAGATCGCGAACAAAGGTCTCCCCCACGGCCAGGTCGCTGTTGAGCACAAGGGCGAGCGGCGTCTCGACGAGCTCCATGCCCGAATTGACCGCGCTGCCGAAGCCTCCGTTCCTCGGGCGCCGAACAACCTCGACGCCCTCAGTTCGAGGGAAGGGAATCGGCGACGCATCATCGCTCACGATGATCCGCTCGGGAACCAGCGGCTCCTGACCTCGAAGGGCGCCGATGAGCCGCAACGTCGGTGCGGGATCGCCGTAATGGGGAATCACCACGGAGACCCGAGAGTCCTGCGCGGGTTCGGCCCCCTCAGTCCGAAGCCCATTCTGACCCGCAGTCATCCTCACACCTGCCCCAAGGACACGAGCTGGGAGAATTCCGGACTCAGCTCACGCACTTCCTCGAAGGTCCCCTCCGCTGCAACTGAGCCGGCGGAGAGAAAGACGATCTTGTCAGCATGGCGAACGGTCGAGAGGCGGTGGGCAACGACGATGACGGTCATGAGCCCGCTCAGCCGCTCGACCGTTTCGGTGATGCGGTACTCCGTGGCACCATCCAACGACGACGTGGCCTCGTCGAGGACCAGGATCTTGGGCTCCCGGTACAGCGCTCGCGCGATTCCCACGCGCTGCCGCTGGCCGCCCGAGAGCCTCACACCGCGTTCGCCCAGCCGAGTTCCGAGCCCGTCCGGAAGGTCCGCGATCACGGCGTCGAGCTGAGCAAGTCGCACAGCCTCCTCGAGCCGGACCAGATCGGCGGTGCCTTCACCAAGAGTGATGTTCGCCTCGAGCGTGTCGTCGAGGAGGAAGACCTCCTGCGGGACGACGCCCAGGCCCGCGTACCAGCCGTTGAGATCGCTCTTCGTATCGACACCGCCGCACGTGATCGAGCCGCTCGTGGGCTCCAGGAGCCCAAGGACGAGGTCGAGCAACGTGCTCTTCCCTGCCCCGCTCGCGCCGACGAAGGCGGTGGTACGCCCGTGCTCGATCGTCGTCGACACACTGCTGAGCACCGGCTCGTCTGCGTCTGGGAAGGCGAACGTCACCTCGTCGAGGCGAATGTCGCCGTCGTACGCCCTGCTCGGCGGCCCGGACGGGTGGCGTTCGGCACGATCGAGCTCCTGCGTTTCGGCCGCCAGGACAGTGAGCGCCTTCTGCCCGGAACGGATGAGGCCAGTCGTCGCAACGAGACGGTTGACGGTGGGAAGGATGCGGGTCGCCGCGACCGAAAAGACACCGATGACGGAGGCCGCTTCACCGGGGCTTTGAGTGGCGAACAGCAGTGCTGCGACGGCTCCGATGCCGACGACGAAGGCCACCTCGAGGACGTATTTCGGAAGTTCCGAGATGAGGGACAGCTCCCGCTGTGCGTGCGCTCGTTCTCGTTTGGCCTGGCTGAGGCGTCCAAGGAAGAGTTCCGCTGCTCCGCCGAGCCGCACCTCGCGGAAGCCACTGAGAGTCGGCATAAGTGCAGACCAGGATTCGAGATCTACGCGCGCCATGGTCTCGCCGACCTTCCCGAAGCGAGGACGTAGGACACGCTGGACCGCCCAGCCTGAGCCCGCGAAGACCACTGCGGCAAGCACCGTCGCGGAGGGCGAGACAAAGAGCAGAACGACGACGACGGCAAGCAGGGTGAGCGCGTCCGTGACCCAGTTGAGGAGGCCTTGGACCACTTGGGAGAAGGTCTGTGGGACGAACGATTCGACACAGCGACGGATCTCGCCGACATTGCGCAGACGGTGCGTTCCGTAAGGCGACAGGACGTAGCGGCGGGTCAGTTCGACGGAAGCCGCGGCCTCGAGACCGGTCGTGAAGCCGAGCTGCCACCAGCGGAAACCGATCGTGACGAGGCTCTTGAGGACAAAGGCGCATGCTATGAGGCCGGCAATGGCCGGAATCAGGACTCCGGGCTCCGAGGATCCGACGAGGCGAGCGGCCCACGCCGTTGGCCCGCTCTCGGGGGAAGCTCCTGTAACCAGCTGCATCAGCGGGAGAACGGCGGCAACGCCGAGCATGTCCAGCACTGCCACAAGGCAAGAACCGAGCACTGAAAGAACTGTTCGCCCGGCAACTGGCCCTCCCACGAGCCCCCGGACAGTCCTCAGCCTTTCGATCACGGCCCCTCCGCCGCCGGCGCGACCGCCCGAGGTCTACCGGTCCTCGTCAGAGCGGACGGGATCAAGGATGAACGCATATATCCCCCATAAATGAATGTGCTCGGCACAGCGTAGCCGTGCTCCCAAAGCGTCGCGAATTCCCATCGCCTCCATCGAATCCTTCAGGCTAGAAACAGCAACTCCCGACCCAGTTTGATGGGGTCTCGCATCCGACGACTTGATCACGCGCTTCTAGCCTCGGTTATGCTCTCGACGGCGCCGCGACTGGCGGCTCAAACACAGGTATCGGCTGCATTCATGGGGACAGGGATGAGCGAAAGTGCTGCAAAGCTTGGCCTCTTAGCTGATGGCCAGGACAATAGCGACAAAGACAATGTCACGAATGTGACCGGTGGTGAGAGGGTTAGGAACAAATGGCCCCTTACGTCTTTCGCGAATGTGACGGAGTCTCGGAAGCTGACGGACAATCTCTCCTCGAATTCAGGCACAATTGTGACGCGGATGCCTTCTCGCTCGGGGGCAACCGGCACGTCGGCGAGGCTGCCCACCGACCATGCTGCGAGGATCATGCTTGCCGACCTCGCGGCTGTCACGGTGGCTATGGCCGGC
This sequence comes from Sinomonas terrae, assembly GCF_022539255.1. NCBI lineage: Bacteria > Bacillati > Actinomycetota > Actinomycetes > Micrococcales > Micrococcaceae > Sinomonas > Sinomonas terrae. The sequence goes on along the minus strand of NZ_JAKZBV010000001.1, from coordinate 1,108,968 downwards.
GCCCAACTGCTCCGCTTCGGGCTAGGAGGGTCGTCGGCCGATCTCGGCGAGGGCCCGATTCCGTACGCGCTCGTGAGCGTGGTGCTCGGCCTTTCGTGGTGGGCAGCTCTTGGGCTCTCCGGGTCGCGGGACGTCCGGGTCCTTGGGTACGGCCCCGAGGAGTACAAACGGGTCACCTCAGCGTCGCTATGGCTCTTCGGCGGGATCGCGGTCCTCTCCTATGTCTTCCAGCTCGAGACCGCGCGCGGCTATGTCGCCGTCGCGCTCCCCCTCGGCCTTGCCTGCCTGCTCGTCGGCCGCAGACTGCTTCGGCGCAGGCTGATCCGCGAGCGCCAGCTGGGCCGTGCTATCCGCACCGTGCTGCTTGTCGGTGCGTCGCAAAGCGTGCAACACCTGAACCTGCAGCTCAGCCGTCACCCGGAAGCCGGATATCGGCCGGTAGCGGCCTACGTAACCGACCCGGATACTGAGCTGGAGGACCTAGGCAGGCTGTCGGGCGGCCTTAACGTGCCGGTGGCGCGCCGGAGTCCAGACCTGGACGGAGTTCTTGCCGCTGTGCACGCCTCGGCTGCCGACGCGGTGGTCATCTCAGGTGGCGCGAGCCTCGACCCCTCTGCGCTCCGGCAGCTCGGCTGGGCCCTCGCAACTCGCGAGGTAGGCATGGTGGTGGCGCCGGCCCTCACAGACATTGCGGGGCCACGCATCCACACCCAGCCAGTCGCCGGCCTCCCGCTCATCCACGTGACGACCCCGCGGCTCGACGGCCCGAAGGGTCTGGCCAAGCGAGGCTTCGACCTCGTCGCCACGCTGGTCCTCCTCGTCGCGCTCGCCCTCCCCATGCTCGTGATCGCACTCTGGGTGAAGCTCGACAGCCCCGGGCCGGTCATCTTCCGGCAGACCAGGATCGGTCGCGCAGGTGAACCATTCCGAATGCTCAAATTCCGCTCAATGATCGAGGACGCGGAAAAGCAGCTGACGAAGCTCCACGGACGGAACGAAGGAAGCGGCCCTCTCTTCAAACTCCGAGAAGACCCGCGGGTGACGCGATTCGGACGATTTATCCGCCGCCATTCCCTCGATGAACTCCCACAGCTTTTCAACGTGTTGGGCGGCAGCATGAGCCTCATCGGCCCGAGGCCCCCACTCCCCCAAGAGGTTGAGCGCTATGACAAATTCGCCCACCGTCGGCTACTAATCAAACCGGGAATCACTGGACTGTGGCAGGTGAGTGGTCGAAGCGACCTTTCCTGGGACGACTCCATCAAATTGGATCTCTACTACGTGGAGAACTGGTCGATGATTCAGGACCTTATGATCCTGTTTCGAACGGTAGGCGCAGTCTCCGCCAAAACAGGGGCGTACTGAAATGCGCGTCCTCGTCACCGGCGGTGCCGGTTACATCGGTTCCCACACCGTTCTCGCGCTGCTCACGGACGGACACGACGTCACGGTGCTGGACAACTTCCAGAACTCGTCTCCCACAGCCCTCAAACGGGTCGGCGAACTGGCCGGTGCACCGGTCCCGTACCTCATCGCCGACCTTTCCGACGCCGCCGCCACGAGGAAAGCGCTCGTCGCGACGGCTCCCGACGTCGTCGTCCATTTCGCTGGGCTGAAGTCGGTCGGCGAGTCGACCATCAACCCGCTCCGGTACTTCGCATCCAACATCGGCGGCACGCTCAACCTTCTGGAAGCGATGGAAGCGAGCGGAGTCAGGCGCCTGCTGTTCTCGTCCTCGGCCACCGTCTACGGCGCACCACGTGCCGTACCCGTGTCCGAGGAAGAGCCCCTCTCGGCAACAAGCCCTTACGGCCGCACGAAGCTGGTCATCGAACAGATGCTCGGCGACCTGGCCGCTGCGGATAACCGCTGGTCTATCGGGATGCTGCGGTACTTCAACCCGGTCGGTGCCCACCCTTCCGGCCGGCTGGGCGAGGATCCTCGCGGCCTCCCGGCTAACCTCGTCCCGTTTGTCGGGCAGGTCGCGATAGGGAAGCTCCCATTCGTCCGGGTCTTCGGTTCCGACTACGAAACCCCCGACGGCACCGGGATCAGAGACTTCATCCACGTCCTCGACCTTGCCGAAGGCCACGTTGCGGCTCTCGATTGGATTGCCTCGAAGAGAGGAGCCCACGTATGGAACCTCGGCACCGGGCGCGGGTACAGCGTCCTTGAGGTCTTGGACGCCTACTCGGAAGCTGCGGGCCGGGACGTGCCGTACCGCTTCGCCGAGCGCCGCCCAGGGGATGTTCCGTCGTCGTTCGCTGAGACAGCCAAAGCCGAACGAGAACTCAACTGGAAAGCGCGCCGCGGTCTCCGCGAGATGGTCGAGGACCACTGGCGCTGGCAGCAGCTCAACCCGGGCGGCTACGAAGAATAGCTGCCCGGGCCGGGCTTAGGAAGCTGTCACAGGCACACGAGAGATTTGACGCCCAAGTTGAGCTGGGCGAGCGCCGAGACCGAGGCCGAGTTCGGGGCCGCAGTCGTCGGACTCGAGGGATGGTCCGTCCCGTTGAGCTGGAGCGTGTACGTGTAGACGAGCCCGACCGTCACGAACTGGCCGAGCAGGTCGATCGTCACCGTACTCCCCTGCGCGAGCGGCGCGGTGAGCGTGAGGATCACCGACGAGCCGCTCAGTAGTGAAATCGACACGAGCCCGTTGGGGCTGGCAGCCAGGGCGCTCACGTCGAGCAGAGAGCTCGACGTGAGCGTGAAACTCGTCCCCGCGGGGACCGTCCCCTGAACTGCCGTGATCGTGAAGTCCAAGCGCGATTGTCCGAGGATCCCCAGCAGGCCCGTGGAGCATCTTCCCGTGATCCCGACATCCCAGAACGCTTGCGACGCGGCCGCCATCGGCGCGGCGACCGCCGCAGCGATGACGGGCGCAGCCCACGCCGCACTCTTCACCACTTGGCGGCGCTCCACTTCCGGTGGTGCTTCGCTCTCCATCATCTGTTTCATTGGTCCCCCGACCTTCCTGAGTTGGCGAGCATGCGCCTGCATGCCCGTGCCCAGTTCTACCGGCCGGCGAAGGGCAGGTCTACCGCGGCCCCGAGCGGAGCCTCCGGAACGCCTCCTTGAAACGCTGCAACCGCCTGCCGTACGGCTGCCGAAAGCTCACCGGCTCCGAAGGGACCGCCCTCGGCCGCGATCCGGCCAGCCCGTCCGTGGACCATGGCTGCCGCCGCTGCGACGTGCACGGGCCGCGCATAAGAGGTCGTCGCAAGGAGGGCTCCAACAATTCCCGTCAACGTGTCACCGGAACCGGCTGTCGCGAGGTACGGATGTGACACAGCCTGGACACAGACTGTTCCGTCCGGCGCGGCACAGACTGTCGCGGGCCCTTTGAGCAGCACTGTTGCGCCGAGCCGTTCGGCGGCAAGCCTGGCCCACCGGATCGGCCGCTCCTCGACCTCGGGCCGTTCCACGTCGAGGCCGAGCCGAGATAGGACGCGGGCGAGCTCGCCGGCATGCGGTGTGAGGACTGCCCGACCGTCCAACGGCGGCCCGGGGATGCGGTTGAGTCCGGAGGCATCCACCACGATGGGCAAGCCCGAGTCCAAGGCGACGTCGAAGGCGCTCTGCTGACCGGCGTCGTCGCCTATTCCCGGCCCCACGGCCCAAGCCTGCACCCGGCCCTCTGGCGAGCCCGATGCGACAACCTCAGGATGAGCGGCGAGGACTGCGCGGCGTACGCTCTCGGGCGCAATGTGACGCACCATCCCCACGCCGGTAGCGAGAGCCGCTGAAGTGGTGAGGACGGCTGCTCCTGGGTACTGGTCCGAACCCGCAATGACGCCCAGCACCCCACGCGTGTACTTCTGCCAGTCGTCACGCGGCTCCGGAAGGACGCCCCGGACATCCTCAGCCTCGAGGACGTACACGTCCGGCTGGGGAAGATACTCGCCGATCCCGATGTCGATGACTTCCACGCGCCCCGCCAGTGCCCGGCCGCGGCCGGCCAGAAGGCCGCTCTTGAGCGCGCCGAACGTCACGGTCACGTCCGCGCGCCACACCTCGGGCGACGCCGTCCCCGAGTCTGCGTCGACTCCGGAGGGGAGGTCGCAGGCGACGACGATCCCTTCCGGGCGCGGGAAAGGCGCACGGTAGTCGCCGCTCGCACCCGTGCCGAGCACGGCGTCGACGACGATGTCAGCTCGCCCGAGCGTCCGCTCCACGCGACCACCCGCTGCAAGAAAGGCTGCGAGACCCTCGGTATGGGCCGAACCGGAGGCGAGGATCGCCGTCGTCCGCACTCCCCTGCCAGCGAGCTCGGCGAGTGCAAAGAGGGCGTCGCCTCCATTGTTGCCCTTGCCGACGACGGCGGTGACCCGCGCCCCGTACAGCCCACCTCGGGTGCGGCGCAGCTCGGCGACCAGGGAACGGTACAGTCCGTGGGCGGCGCGGGCCATGAGGTCGCGTCCCATGCCTCGCTCGAGGAGCGGGCGTTCGGCGTCGCGGACTTGGCTGCCGGTGAAGGCCCTCAGCACTGCCTCAGCCCTCGGCGACGACCATCGCGGTGGCGATCCCGCCGTCGTGCGACATGCTCAGGTGCCAGGTGCGGACGCCGCGGTCCTGCGCGACGGCGAGGACAGTCCCCTTGATTTGGATTGTCGGCCCGGACGCGTCGAGGCCGATCCAGCAGTCCTGCCAGTTCATGCCCGCCGGTGCGCCGAGCACTTTGGCGACGGCTTCCTTCGCGGCAAAGCGAGCGGCCAGCGAGCGTGGGTGGAGCTCGCGCTCGGCCGGGACGAAGAGACGATCCCTCAGGCCGGGAGTTCGCTCGAGCTGCCGCTCGAACCGGTCGATGTCCACGACGTCAACGCCGATGCCGATGATAGCCATGGGGCTACTGTATCGTCAGCCTGCCCTCCACTTGGGCGGTCGGACGGGGCTAGGGTTGGCCCCATGACAGAGGAGCAGAACTGGGCCATCAGCATCCTCGAGGACGGCTTCGGTCGAGTCCGGGAGAGCGTCGAGCGTGTTGTTTTCGGCCTCTCGCCGGCGCGGCTCGTTGAGCAGCCTTCGCCTGAGACGAATTCCGTGGGGTGGATCCTGTGGCACCTCACCCGGATCACGGACGACCATTTCGCGGCGCTCGCCCACACGCTGGGCGGGGCGGAGCCGCCTGCCGGACGCGACTTTTCCATGCCGCCCGGCCAACTTTGGGCCAGTTGGCGCGCGCGGATCGGCACGCCGTACCCCGAGGCCACCACGGGCTATGGTCACAGTCCGGAGGAGGTCGCGGCGTTTCCGCAGATCGAACCGCAGCTGCTCGGGGAATATCAGGATGCTGTTCATAAGCGGGCTGTTGAGATTCTTCACGGAATCTCGGCCGAGGACCTCGGGAAGGTCGTGGACCGACGGTGGGACCCGCCCGTCACCGCGGCCGTGCGGCTTGTCAGCATCCTCAACGACGCGACTCAGCACGTCGGCCAGGCCGCCTACGTGAAGGGGCTGCTCGCCTCGCGCTAGCCCCGCCCCCGCGTCCGTTTCGGGTACGCCAACTCACGCCGAAAACCGTTTCGGGTACGCCAACTCGCGCCCAAATCCGTTTCGGGTACGCCAACTCACCCCGACGGATAGGGCCGAGGCGAGTTTCCGTACCCGAGACGAGCAGGCAGCGGGATATCCGTACCCGAGACGCGCAGGCAGCGGGATATCCGTACCCGAGACGCGTAGGGAGGGGAGTTGGCGTACCCGAAACGGAAGGGGGTGGGGGGGTTACTCGACGGTGACCGACTTGGCCAAGTTTCGCGGCTGGTCCACGTCGAAGCCCTTCGCTGCCGCGAGTTCGGCGGCGAAGATCTGCAGCGGGACGGTCGTGAGCAGCGGCATGAGCAGCGGCGGGGTCTCCGGCACGTACACGACGTGCTCCGCGTACTCGCGCACAGCCTCGTCGCCTTCCTCCGCGATCACGAGCGTGCGCGCCCCGCGGGCCCGCACCTCCTGGATATTGGAGACGACCTTCGAGTGCAGCGAATCGCGCCCGCGCGGCGACGGCACGACGACGAACACGGGCTGACCTTCGTCGATGAGCGCGATCGGACCATGCTTGAGCTCGCCGGCGGCGAAGCCCTCCGCGTGCAGGTACGCGATCTCCTTGAGCTTGAGGGCACCCTCGAGCGCGACCGGGTAACCGACGTTGCGGCCGAGGAAGAGCACGGACTTCTCGTCCTTCATGCTCCGAGCGAGCTCGCGGAGGGGGCCGGTCGTGTCGAGGACCCGCTGGATCTTCTCGGGGATCTTGTTCAGGTCGGCGAGGACATCCTTGATCTGGCCGGAGAAGATGTTGCCGCGCAGCTGTGCGAGATAGAGGCCGAGGAGGTACGCGGCCGTGATCTGGGCGAGGAACGCCTTGGTCGAGGCGACGGCGATCTCGGGGCCCGCGTGCGTGTAGAGCACGGCGTCCGACTCGCGCGGAATGGTCGAGCCGTTCGTGTTGCAGATCGACACAGTCTTAGCGCCCTGTTCGCGCGCGTACCGGACCGCCATGAGCGTGTCCATGGTCTCGCCGGACTGGCTGATCGAGACCACGAGCGTGTTCTTGTCCACGATCGGGTCGCGGTAGCGGAACTCGTGCGCGAGCTCGACCTCCGTGGGGATTCGGCACCAGTTCTCGATCGCGTACTTGGCGACCATGCCCGCATAGGCGGCCGTGCCGCACGCGAGGACGATGATCTTGTTGACCTGCTTGAGCTCGGCGGGATCGATCCGGAGTTCGTCGAGGATGAGGCGGCCCCGCGTGTCGGAGCGGCCAAGGAGGGTGTCGTGCACCGCGGCCGGCTGGTCGTGGATCTCCTTTTCCATGAAGGACGGGAAACCGCCCTTCTCCGCGGACGCGGCGTCCCACGAGACCTCGAACTCCTTGCCCTGGGCAGGGCGTCCATAGAAGTCGGTGATCTCGAACGAGTCGGGCGTGATCGTCACGATCTGGTCCTGGCCGAGTTCGACGGCGCGGCGCGTGTGGTCGATGAAGCCCGAGACGTCTGATCCGAGGAAGTTCTCCCCGTCGCCGAGGCCGACGACGAGGGGCGAGTTCCGGCGGGCGGCGACGACGACGCCGGGCTGCTCCGCGTGCACGGCGAGGAGCGTGAACGCTCCCTCGAGGCGCTGGGCGGCGAGCTGCATCGCCTTGGTGATGTCGCCGTCGGCCGCTCCGCGGTAGAAGTCTCCGATGAGCGCGGCGGCGACCTCGGTGTCCGTCTCGGACTCGAACTTCACACCCTTCGCGAGCAGCTCCTGCTTGAGCTCGGCGTAGTTTTCGATGATGCCGTTGTGGATGACGGCGAGGCGCCCCTCATCGGCAAGGTGCGGGTGGGCGTTCGCGTCCGTGGGGCCGCCGTGGGTGGCCCACCGGGTGTGCCCGATGCCGGTGAGCGTCGAGGGCAGCGGGTGCTCCTCGAGCTCGGCGATGAGGTTGGCGAGCTTGCCGGCCTTCTTCCGAGACTGGACAGTGCCATCGGCGACGACGGCGACGCCCGCCGAGTCGTAGCCCCGATACTCGAGGCGGCGCAGGCCCTCGATCACGACGTCAAGGGCGCAATAGTCTCCGTCCAGGTCCCCCGCATCGCTGCGCTCGCGAACACTACCGACGTAGCCAACGATTCCACACATGCCGAACATCCTACCGGGGACTCATTTGCCAGCGTATTTCGCTCAGGGCGAGCGGGTTGGCAGAATCACCTGAGTGAATCTGGACAGGAACGAGTTCGACGGCGACGGGGCCACTCCCTTTGTCGAGCTCGACCGCGCGCGCTGGTCCCAGCTCGCGAACCGCATGGAGCAGCCTCTCAACCAAGAGGACATCGACCGTTTGCGCGGTCTCGGCGACCCCCTTGACCTCCGCGAGATCCGCGAGGTCTACCTCCCGCTCAGCCGCCTGCTCTCGCTCTACGTCGAGGCTTCGGGCCAGCTGCACAGCGCGACCCAGACGTTCCTCGGAGAGAAAACGCAGCGCACTCCGTTCGTTATAGGCGTAGCGGGATCGGTCGCCGTCGGGAAATCCACCATCGCCCGCGTGCTGCGCGAGATGCTTCGCCGTTGGCCCTCCACACCCGATGTGCAGCTCATCACCACCGATGGGTTCCTGTACCCGCTCGCGGAACTCACGCGCCGCGGGCTGCTCGACCGCAAGGGCTTCCCCGAGTCGTACGACCGCAGAGCCCTCCTGCGGTTCGTGGCCGAGATCAAGTCCGGCGCGGAGGAAGTGCGCGCGCCGTGGTACTCGCACCTGACGTACGACATCGTTCCGGGCCGCGAGGTCGTGGTGCGCCGGCCGGACGTGCTCATCGTCGAAGGCCTCAACGTCCTAGCCCCCGCGCGGCCCCGACTCGACGGCACGACCGGCTTGGCGTTGAGCGACTTCTTCGATTTCTCGATCTACGTCGATGCCAAGACGAGCTCGATCGAGGAGTGGTACGTCCAGCGCTTCCTCAAGCTCCGGTCCGGCGCCTTCGCCCAGCCGGAGAGCTACTTCCACCGCTACGCCTCGCTCTCGGACACGGAGGCCATCTCGACGGCGCGCGGCATCTGGAAATCGATCAACGAGCCGAACCTCGTCCAGAACGTCCTGCCGACCCGCGGCAGGGCCCAGCTCGTTCTGAGCAAGGACGCGGACCACTCGATCCGGCGGATGCTTCTTCGCAAGGTCTGATTCCGACTGGGGCATACGCCGGTGACACGCACCAGATGATCACCCCGAATTCACATAACGTCCGCTATGCCCACGTTACCCTTGGCGGCATGCTCAACGGATTCAAAGCCTTCATCATGAAGGGCAACGTCCTAGACCTTGCGGTGGCAGTCATCATGGGCGCCGCGTTCAACACGGTCGTTACCGCCCTCGTCCAGAACGTCCTCATGCCGATCATCTCCGTGATCGTGGGGCAGCCCAATTTCGACAACTTCCTCGTGTTCGGCCCCGTGAAGATCGGCGTGTTCCTCACCGCCGTCGTGAACTTCATCATTGTCGCGGCGGCCATCTACTTCCTGATCGTCATGCCGATGAACCACCTCATCGAGCGCCGCAACCGCCGTCTCGGCATCCACGACAAGACCGCCGACGAGCCGGTCGAGCCCCAGATCGCGCTCCTCACCGAGATCCGCGACGCGCTCACTGCCCGCGAGCGCTGAGCGGCTCCCCCAACCGAAACGCACGACGACGGCCGCCCCCCTTTCGAGGTGGGCGGCCGCTCGCTTTGAGGTTCTTCGCCTAGACTGACCCGGCCCGCCCTCTCCATGGGACCCATCTCGCTACCCCCAGGAGCCCGCTCACCATGGACTACCAGGCCGACACGACGCCGCTGCCTCCTCCCCGCCTCCGCGGACGCGGGATCACGCCTCTGGGCCCTGTGGAGGCAGAGCCCTCGGCGCCCTCTCAGCAGGGCTGGAGGGACCGCCGTCGTATGCCGGCTCTCACTCCCTTCGAGCCGGAGGACGACGAGCCTCGTGAGCGGCGTGGGCGAGGGCGGCTGCCACGCGTCCCCCGGCCGCCGAAGTCCAAGGCCGGCAAGGCCAAGAAGCCGCGCGGCCGGTTCCGGCGGGCCCTCCGGCTCACCGCAATCCTGGCAGTCATCGCGATCCTCGGGAGCCTCGTCACGACGATCGCGTACAACTGGATCACTCCCTCGCGCACCGCGTTCATGCTCGAGGCCGGTGGCCCGACGGTCTACCAGTACGTCTCGATCGACCACATCAGCCGCTACACGATCGCATCCGTGATCGCCCACGAGGACGAGCAGCTCGGCACGCGAGCCGGCGGCTTCTCGATCGACGACTTCATGGCCCGCGCCCAAGCGTTCACCTCCGGGCAGCCAGACCCCAGTGGCTCCACAGTCCCTCAGCAGCTCGTGAAGAACATCTTCCTGTGGCCGAGCCAGGACCCGCTCCGCAAGGGCATCGAGGCCGGGCTCTCCGAGGAGTTCGACTTCCTCATGCCGAAGGAACGGATCATGGAGCTGTACCTCAACTACGCGCAGTTCGGGCCGAAGCTGTTCGGGATCTGCGCGGCGAGCTGGTACTACTTCAACGCGCCGCCCTCGCAGCTCACGCAGTACGAGTCAGAGCAGCTCATGGGCGTGCTGCCGGACCCGGACAACGTCCGGCGCGCGCCGACCGGGGGGCTCGACATCAGCGCGACCGCGAACCCGGAGGCCGTGGACCTCATCAACGGCGCGGCAAACGTCTGGGTGCCGCGGCAGCTCGACGGGATGGGCGGCTGGCAGGCGGCCGTCAAGACGATCGGGATCACGGACACCGCTGCGGATCACGCGGCCACCGAGGGCAATTCGGACGGCTGTTCGACCATGCCGCAGGACGTCGCGAAGCGGCTGCAGTCCGAGGGCGTCGGCTAAGCCTCACACGGCGACGAGCTCGACGAGTCCGTAGGCCCCCGTGTCGACGACGCGGCCCGGCGCGAAACCCGCTGGCGCCGCGAGGGCAAAAAACTCCTCGGCCGAGCGCTGCCTGCCCTCGGTCTGGGCGAGCATCATGATGTCCGAGATCGAGACCGGGAATTCGGCGCGATTGGGCTCCTGAAGCCACTCGAGCACGAGCAGCCGGGCTCCGGCGGGAGCTGCGGCGCGGACCGTCCTGAGGATCCGGGCGCACTGCTCGTCGTCCCAATCATGCAGGACGTCCTTGAGCAGGTAGATGTCGGCGCTTGCCGCGAACCCCTCGAACAGGTCGCCCTCGACCGTGGTTACGCGCCCCTCCACGCCCCGCGACGCCAGATACTCCCCCGCCCCACCGAGCGGGCCTACCTGGTCGACGAGAAGACCGGAGAGCCCCGGCCGCGCCCGCAGCACCTCCGCGAGCATCGATCCCACGCCGCCGCCCACGTCGCAGACCGTCCCTTCCTCAGGCCAGGGATACGCTGCGACGATGAGCGGCGCCGCCATGAGGGTGAGCTCGCGCATCGTCCGCGCGAAGCCCTCCTCCTCGTCGGGATGCTGGGCGAGGTGCTCCCAGATCGTGGTCCCCGTCGCCGCGTTGAAGGCGGGACGGCCGTCGCGCAGCGTCTCGGGAAGCCGCGACCAGCCTTCGATGACCATCGGCGAGGTCATGTACCGGATCCAGCCGGCCATCGTGTGCGGGTGGCTGTCGAGGAGCAGACGTCCGGTCTTGGTGAGCGAGAACCGGCCAGCCCGGTCGAGGCGGGTCAGCCCGTACACGGCCAGCCCCCGGAGCACCCGGTGAACGGTATCGGCGTGGAGCCCGAGCTGGGCCGCGATCGCTCCAGCCGTGAGCGGGCCGTGCGCGAGAGGCTCGACGAGCCCCGTCTGGACCGCCGCGCGCATGAGCATGATCGAGCCGACACCGCCGGTAAGCTGGAGGAACCGGGCCTGCGGCGGTTGGAGTGCGCTGCCCGCCCGGCCGAGTGCGGCGCTGAGGCGCTGCACTCCTCGGACAAGCGCGGGCCTGAGAAGGGCCTGACGGACGACGGCGGGCGGCGGCTGGCGCATGGACCCAGACTAGGGGTGAATGGCGGGCAAAGCCTCGTCCCCAAGCCTCAACGAGAAGTAGCATCGCGCCATGTCCGCTACAAGAAGAGAGCCCGCGAGGAACGGCCGGCGAGCAGCACCGCGCGCGGGGACCGGTCGGCTCCGCACAGTTCGCGGCCTCGAACTGGTGCTCTCCTTCGCACTCCTGTGCCAATTCCTGCTAGGTATGGCCGTGAACCTATTCGTCAAGGTCCCCGACAGCCACCCGGGAGCCAAGCCACCCGAATACTTCAGCGGCGTCACTCAGAGCGTCGCATGGGCACTCGCCCACGGTGGCATCTGGCTCGCCCTGCACGCGGGCCTGGGACTGGCATTGGTCCTGATGGCCCTGGCCGCGCTGCTCGCTGCGACGCGCAGCGGGAGCCGCGCCGCCGTCGTCAGTACGACGGTTGGATTCCTAGCGGTTCTAGGCGCCGGCTTCAATGGTGGGAGCTTCCTGAACTACGGCGAGGACTTCAGCTCGATGATCATGGCCTCGCTCTTCGCCCTCGCTCTGGGAAGCTACGTGGTCGGGCTCTGGCGGATCCCAACGTCGAAACCACGGACCACTCTCAGGGACGACTCAATCCGGAGCGCGGACCGCATGCCGTAGCGTCAGCTGCCTATCGCCGTCGGCTGCCCTGAGCGAGGGCCCACTGCTTGGCCTGCCTCCCCCGGGGTAAACGGCCACTTGCGATGCGAATTTTTGTTCAGTCGACGAGAGGGGCCCTATGACGGAGGCAGACAGTCGCACCCCAGATGGCCTTGAGCAGAGGGTGGCTGTTGAGGAGGCTGTGCAGGAGGGGCGTCTCCGGCGGTACCTGCGGCTCCTGGGGCCGGGTCTGGTGACCGGGGCGGCCGACGACGACCCTTCGGGAGTTGCGACCTATGCGCAGGCGGGGGCTACCTTCGGCAACGGGATGCTCTGGACGGCTCCCGTGACGCTGCCGATGATGATCTCCGTCCAGGAGATCTCAGACCGGACCGCCCTCGCCACCGGAGAGCCCTTGGGGACTCTGATCCGTAGGAAGTTCTCCCGCCGGCCCCGAATCGTCATCGGCATTCTCGTTGTGGCCTTGTTGGTCGCGAACACGCTGAACATTGCAGCAGACCTGATGGCCATAGGGCAGGGAATGGAACTGCTCGGCGCCGGCCCAGACCATCTTTGGGCCGCCGTCGCCGGATGCGCGATCGCGGTGACCCTGATGACGGGCTCGTTCGCGGTCATCGCGAAGGTCTTCAAATGGCTGTGCTTGGCCCTGCTGGCCTACGTCGCGGTCCTGTTCGTCGCCAAGGTCGATTGGGGCGATGTCCTCGCCGGTCTGGCCGGAGTGCAGTTCAGGTGGAGCTGGGACTACCTCGGTCTGCTCGTCGGAGTCCTGGGGACGACCATCTCCCCCTATCTGTTCTTCTGGCAGTCCGCGCACCGCGTCGAGGAGATGCGTGCCGAGGACCTCGGCGGGAACCTCCCTGTCGCCCTGCCCGAGCGCGGCGACGCTCGGGCGAGGCAGAAGCTCCGAGCAGCCCGCGCGGACGTCTTCGCCGGGATGGCCTTCTCAGTGCTGGTCATGTTCGCGATCATCGCTGCCAGCGCGGCGACCCTCGGGAAGAATGGGGTACAGATCGCCACCGCCGCGGACGCAGCCAAGGCATTGGCGCCGGTCGCCGGGCCAGCGGCGAAAGCGCTGTTCTCGATAGGCTTTATCGGCACCGGATTCCTCGCGATCCCGGTCCTCGCAGGCTCGGGCTCGGTCGGGCTCGCCGGGCTCCTGGGCACCCGTTGGGGCTTCGACCGGAGCCCCCGCAACGCCCGGGTCTTCTACAGCCTTCTGGGGGCCGGGATCATCGGCGGAATCCTGCTCGCCCTGGCCCTGAGCGACCCGATCGGCCTGTTGGTCTTCGTCGCCGTGGTCAACGGCATTGCCGCCGCCCCGTTCCTGATCGTGACCATGCTCGTCTCCGGGGACCGGAAGATCATGGGCGAATACGCCAACGGAAGGGTGACCACCATCATCGGGTGGTCCACTGCCGCCATCATGGCCGTTGCCGGCGCCATCGGGGTCTTCACTACCCTCACGGGCATCGGATCCTGATCAGCCGCCCGGCTAAGGCGTGCCATCCGGGAAGCTCCGAGGGGCCGGCTCGGCGGCCTCAGGCCCCTTCTCGACTAGTCAGTCTCCATTTGGCCCCGTGCTGATGCCGGGCGGGAGCCTTGATCCCCCGCCTGCCCGACGGGTTGCGCCTGCTCGGCGCGAAGGTGGTGGGGTTTGACGAAGAAGAGCGCGCACACTGCGGCGACCAGGATGACCGATGCGGGCAGGATGAGCGTCTCGCTCATGGCCTGAGTGAAGGCATCGTGCAGGAACGCTGGCAGGACGGTCGAGTTCGAGGTGGTGAGCTGGCCCCCCGCGACCTTGCTCCCGGGAGGGAGCGCGGCCTTGATGTCCGTGCTGATGCGGTTGGTCATCAGCGCGGCAAGCGCGGCCGAGCCGATGACGGCGCCGACCTGCCGGGTCGTGTTGAACACGCCCGAACCGGCACCCGCTGCGCGCAGCGGCAGGTTCCGGTTCGCAGTGGTCGCGATCGGCCCCCACATGAACGCGCTGCCCAGGCCCATCACGAATGAGGGCACGAGCAGCAGGCCCCACGCAATGCTCGGGGAGAGCATCGCGGAGTAGAGCCACATCCCGAGCCCGACCAGGATCACGCCCGGAACGACGAGGTAGCGCGGATGCACCCTGTCCGTGAGGCGACCGGCGATCGGGGCGAGGATCATCGTCAGCACTGCTGAGGGTGTGCCCATGAGGGCGGACTCGAGCGGTGTCATCCCGCGGACGGCCTGGAAGAAGTAGATCAGCGGGATGAACATCGCGGTGATCGCGAAGCCGACCGCCGAGATCGCGGCATTCGCCAGCGAGAAATTCTGGTCCTTGAACAACGTGAGCGGAAGCAGGGGCTCCTTCCTGTTCAGGGCCTGCCAGAGGACGAACAGCGCGAGGAAGGCGATACCGGCTATCACCGACGCCCACACCCAGCCGTTCCAGTTGTAGGTGTTCGACTCCTGAAGGCCGAAGACCAGGAAGAACATGCCGGCCGCCGAGAGGAGCACCCCCAGCCAGTCGAAGCTATGGCTGTGCGTCTCGAGCCGGGGCACCAGCATCGCGGCCATCACGAAGGCGACGACGCCGATCGGGACGTTGATGAAGAAGATCCACTCCCAGCCCAAGACGTCGACGAGCAGGCCGCCGAGGATCGGGCCCACGAGCGTGGCGAAGCCTGCAGTCGCGCCCCAGAGGGCCATGGCTGTTCCACGCTTCTCGGGCGGGAAGGTGCGCGTGATGACGGCCATCGTCTGCGGCGTCATGAGTCCGGCACCGAGGCCTTGCACCGCGCGGGCGATGATGAGGTTCGCGATGCCGCTGCCCGGCAGGAGGTTGGACAGGCCGCACCACAGCGAGGCCAGGGTGAAGACCACCAGGCCGATCAGGTAGATGTTCTTCGGCCCGAATCGGTCACCGAGCCGGCCCGTCACCAGCAGCGGGACCGCGTACGTGAGCAGGTATGCGCTGGTGACCCAGATCACGTTGTCTGTGGTCGTGGACAGCCCAGTCTGGATCGAGGGGTTTGCGACCGAGACGATGGTCGTGTCGATCAGGATCATGAAGAAGCCGATGACCAGCGCCCAGAGCGCAGGCCAAGGTCGGATCTCCTTCGTATGGGTCTCGTGAGGGGTCATCATGGCGGGGCCGTCTTTTCTTTTGATGAGGCGCCCCTGCACTGGAGCGGGCCGCCCCGAGGGGCGGCCTGCCTAGGCCGGGCGCACCGATTCCGTGTCGTTGAGAGCGAGGGAAAGCCGACGTTCGACGACGGCGGCGAGCCGTTGCGCGATCGCCTGCGCCGTGTCCTCGTCCGCGGCTTCGACCATGACCCTCACAACGGGCTCGGTGCCCGAGGGGCGCAGGAGGACGCGTCCGGTCTCGCCGAGCTCCGCCTCGGCCTCCGCCACGGCAAGGCTCACGCCGTCGTCGTCCTTGACCCGAGACTTGTCGACGCCCTTCACGTTGATGAGCACCTGCGGAAGCCGGGTCATGACGGCGGCGAGTTCCTTGAGCGGCTTGCCCGTCTTCGCGATCTGGGCCGCGAGCTGGAGGCCGGTCAGGACGCCGTCGCCCGTCGTCGCATAGTCGAGGAAGATGACGTGGCCGCTCTGCTCGCCGCCGAGCGAGTAGTTGTTGGCGCGCATCTCCTCGAGCACGTAGCGGTCCCCGACCGCGGTCTCGCGGACGGTGATGCCTGCCTCGCGCAGGGCGATCTTGAGGCCGAGGTTGCTCATGACGGTTGCGACGAGCACGTCCTCGCGCAGCCGGCCATCCTGCTTGAGGGCGATCCCGAGGATGGCCATGATCTGGTCGCCATCCACGACGTTGCCCTCGTGGTCCACGGCGAGGCAGCGGTCCGCGTCGCCGTCGTGCGCCACACCGAGGTCGGCGCCGTGGGCGACCACCGCGGCCTGGAGGGCCTCGAGGTGCGTCGATCCGACGCCCTCGTTGATGTTAATTCCGTCAGGCTCGGCGCCGATCACGATCACGTTCGCGCCGGCGTCCTTGAACACCTGCGGCGAGCAGCCGGACGCCGCTCCGTGCGCGCAGTCGAGGACGACAGTGAGCCCGTCGAGGCGATGCGGGAGGGTCGTGAGGAGGTGCACGATGTAGCGGTCCTCGGCGTCGGCGAAGCGGCGCACGCGGCCGACGCCGTCGCCCGTCGGCCGGACCGGCTCGCACGCGAGCTCGGCCTCGATCGCATCCTCGATCTCGTCCGGAAGCTTGTGGCCGCCTCGGGCGAAGAACTTGATGCCGTTGTCCGGGGCCGGGTTGTGCGAGGCGGAGATCATGACCCCGAAATCCGCCTTCAGGTCAGCCACGAGATATGCGGCCGCGGGGGTCGGAAGGACTCCTGCGTTGTACACGTCCACGCCCGCACTCGCCAGGCCCGCTTCGACCGCCGAACTCAGGAATTCACCGCTTGCGCGCGGGTCCCGGGCGACGACGGCGCGGGGCCGCGTGCCGTCGGGAACCTCGCGGTGTCCGAGCACGACGGCGGCCGCCTGGGACAGCCTGAGTGCCAACTGCGCGTCCAGCAGGCCATTGGCCAGCCCGCGGACGCCGTCCGTTCCGAAGAGCCTAGTCATCGGGACCAGTCTACGGGGCGCGGGCGAAGAAGCTGACCCTGCCCCGCCGTCACCACTGTCGGCGCACGCTCGCCTTGGTGCCTGTGACGAGGCTCGCCGGCGGGACGTCGTCGGCCACGACCGCTCCCGCGGCAATCACCGAATCCCGCCCGATCGTGACCCCGGGAAGGATCGTCGCACCCGCGCCGATCCAGACGTTCTCCTCGACAACGATGGGAGCGCCGGTCAACCAGATGCGCCGCTCCTCTGGGTCGACTGGGTGGCCGCTTGTGATGAAGGTGGCCTTCGGGCCAACCATGACCCGTTCGGCGAGACGGATGCCCGCGTAGTCCAAGAAGGTGCAGCCCTGGTTGATGAACACCCGTTCGGCGAGGTCGAGGTTCAGGCCGTGATCGGTGTAGAAGGGCGGGTAGATCGTGACGCGCGGCGGTTGCGGGACACTCCCCCATCGTCCCGCATCGGCCTTCTCGAGTGGTTTGAAGACACGCCCCGAAGGTCCCTCACAGGCGATTCTCCGGTGGTCCAATGAGACCAGTGGTCGGGTGCGAAATTCGAGTACGGACAAGTGTGGTTTGTGAGTACGGCGAGTTGGGAGAGTTGAAGCACCGACCGGCAGGATCTAGGAGGGCTGGGCCATGTTGGACACTCAGGATGTCGTCCGAATCTGGAACAGGGCGGGCAACCCGATGCCGGTGGACCGGCTGGGCCGATATGCGCAAGCGCTAGCCTCGGGGTGTCGGATCGGGGCATACCACACTCTGGGCGATGATGAGGAAGACCGTGCCGTCCTCGCCCTCTACCGGGTCGACCGGCCGCGCGCTACGTTCGCCGACCTGCACCAGGCGCCGCCGCTCGCCCTCGCGAGCTACCACCAGTTGCTCCACGATCTGGCGCGCGAAGGCGTCGGCCCGCTCTGACCGAGCCTGCTCAGCCGCCCCAGACGTCCCCCGCCAAGATCCGTTCGGCCTCGGCTCGGGCTTCGTCGTCGGTCATCCCCGCTTCCCTCAGGTTCCCCAGGAGATGCTCCCGCATTCGCAGCGCCCGGTTGTCCCTGCTTCCTAGCCGCGTTGGCGGCGGCCAGTGCTCTGCGGGACGGAAGACGGGAGTCTGCCCGTGCTCGTGCCGCAGGAAGGCGCGCAAACTATCATCAGCTCTGCTGCTCATCGTGCTCAGGTCCTATCAGGCGTCTGCCCGCAAGCGAATAGGGTACCCAGCTTCTTGAATCACCCTTCTCCAATGGTGAACCCGGAAGGGGGCACAAGAGGAGGCCGCGCATTGACAATTTACTGACAGATCCTGCAATACCTGTCAGTCAGCGCCTTACCTACTGGAAAGTTGGGAGTGGCTGGAGCTTCATTCCGAAGCGCCCCGCCTCGTGGGAGATCTCGCCGCGGATCGCCTCGGCCCGGTCAGGCGCCACACCCGCGTCGACTACTGCAACAATGCTCTCCAACTTGGTATCAGTCCTGACGTGCCCGACAGCCCACTGCACGGCCTGTGGCGGCAGCAGCTTTCCAGGTTCAGCGTCGATCCGGACTCCTACCCCCGGTGTTCCGTCGGGGTGAAGCGAAACGAGCACGAGCCACTCGGCGCGATCGTTCGCGCTCTTCGCACGCGTGACGGAGAGAATCTCCGGCCAGAAGCCCACGGTGACAGACATTTTCCTACCCCCGTCCGGACCGCTGCGTGCATCCTTGCTCGCCTCCGGCCCTTCCTATGACCAGTACAGCGAGAGACGAGGGGCCTGTCCTCAGTAATTGCTACGCGTCTCCTCTGAGGAGTTACACCTAGTCGCTTTCCGCCGGTACGCAGGTGACAGGGCTGATACTCAGGTAAGTACCCATATGACAAAGCGGCCGATATGACAAAGCGACGGGGCGGCTGGTGAGCCGCCCCGCCGTCGTCGTTGTTTCTTACTTGGTGAACGAGAACTGTGCCGTGTGCTTGGTTCCGTCGTTGAGGGTGACCGTCAGCGTGCCGCTCTGGCCGGCCCACGCCTTGTCCGTCTTCCAGACGTAGACGTACTGGTCGGTCGTCGGGTCGTAGCTCAGCGAGCTCGAGCCGGCGGTGACGGTGTCAGTGATGGTTGCTCCTGAGGACGCCGTTCCGTTGGCCAAGAACTGGGGCGCCGCCGGCAGGATGCCGAGGCCGTAGTTGCCGTTCAGGCTGAACTTGATCGGGACGGCGCTGCCAGCCTTCACGACGTTCATGCCAGTCATGGTGACGGGCTGGAAGAAGCCTGCGAAGTTGTAGATCACGTTGTAGGTGCAGGTCCCTTCGGTACTCGGGTGGCCGACGTTGTCGCTGGCGACGCCAACCGGGATGTTCGCTGTGTGGTTACCGACCGAGGAGGTATCGAGGGCAACCGTCCCGGTAGATGGTCCTTGGATCCCCGAGCCGTCGCTCTCGTCGACCGCCGTCCACGAGGCGGTCGCGGCCGAGCCGATGACGATGTTCGAGGGACAGGTCGCAGTGACGGTCGGATCCTGGTTGTCGATCTTGCCGGAGACGACCGTCGCCGCCGAGATGTTGTCCGCGACGTCGGTCGCCGTGCCCATCGCCGTGAAGGGGCCCTCAGTCGAGAACGACTGCGGGCCCGAGACCTGATCGACGCCGCTACCGGCCGAGCCGTCTGCGAGCGCCGGGTCGCCGTTGCCCGCGAAGCTGACGGTGACATTGTCCTTCCACCAGTTCGTCGTGCCGTCGAAGTAGGCGGAGGCGGTATCCGTGCTGGCGATTGGGGCGTTCGGCCCCGTGCGGTCGACCGTCACGGTTGCCGAAGACTGGCTGTAGTCGCTCGAGAGAGCCGGACTGGTCGAGGTCTCGACCGCCTGGACCTGGTAGACCCAGGTGCCCTCGCCCGGGTTGCCTGTCGTGAACGAGTACGACGGCGACGTCAGGCCACTCTCAATGGTCTGCCAGCCGGTGCCCGAGGCGTTCTTGCCTTGGAGGGTGTAGGTGAAGGCGTCGCCCTCTGCATCGGTGGAGGCGTCCCAATTGAGGCTGAAGGCGCCCTGATTAACGACCGTGCTCGGCACGGGGACCCCGGGCGCCGTCGGCGCCGTGTTGACTGGCGCGGGCGGCGGCTTCGGCGAGCAGTCCGTGTTCCACGAGATCGTCATCGTCGTTGCGCGGCTAATCGTTCCCCCACCGGAGCCTTTTCCAGTAAGCCCGAGCCCGAGGGTCTCGCTCACGGTACCCGTGGAGGTAGGCGTGACGGTCAAGGGCACGCTCATCACGGAGCTCACGGCGTTGTTTCCGAGGTTCTGCCAGTTGCCCGGCAAGGTGATCATTTGGGCAGTGCCCAGAGTCACTCCGGTCACCGGCTCTGAGACGTAAGGAGAGAGGGACGCCCCATTCGCGAACGTCTGCGTTCCGGTGCCTAGGCCGTTGCGGTTCGCCCAAAGGCCGATTGTGGCTGTCGTCCCTACATTGCAGGGAATGGTTCCCAGAGTGACTGCGTGCTGGGTCCCCGTGGTGGCGTAGTCGCCATCGAAGCCGACAGTGTCGGCCACTGCCGCACCAGCGCCGGCCGCGACGAGGAAGGCGGTCGCAGAGGCGACCGCAATTGAGCGTTTCTTGATCACTAGTTCCAGCTTTCCGTCGGATGCGAAAACGGTCCCCAGCTGGGGCGTGAGCCAGACGGTATCCAAAGGCAACTATCGAACGCACCACTTGGTCGGGGGTGCTGAGTACTCGACTTTTCCGCGTATTCTCGCGGTTCGAGGCGAGTGGCCGGCCCTGCTACTTGGTTCTGGGCGCATAGTACTCATTCTTAGCTGGAGCGCGGTGCCACGCCTCGGGAATGGCCCTAGGTTTGTTCGCATGACAGGATCCAGCAGGCGGCCGCTTGGAGTCGGGGACCGTGGAATTGACTGGCTCCTGAGATACCCTGCGAGAGTCTCGTGAAGGAGAAAATCTTGGGCGATACCACGAAAGCAACCAGCGGTAGATGGCGATCATCTCAGCAGCAGAATGCCCTTCACGGTAGATTTAGCGAATCCGTTCCTGACCAGAAAAGACAACGCTGCAATGGCTTTCTGGACCCCGTCTGGATCAAGCAAAGGCCATGGTTGCTGGCCTGGCTGGCAACTCTGCCGCTTGCATTGCTCAGAGCCGGGACTCTGGCCGAAACCGACACGTTCTGGCAAATCCGCACCGGCTTGCTCACGATTCAGCAGGGAAGCATTCCCAGTACGGACCCCTTCTCTTGGACAGTCCACGGGCAGCCCTGGACACTTAACTCCTGGGGTTTCAACGTTTTCGTCGCGCTCGCATACCGGTTCGCATCGCTTCCCGGAGCAGCTCTCGCCTGCGCCGCCTTGGTCGCCGCCGTCACGGGGCTGGTGCTACTCCAAGCCCGCCAGCTAGGCGCAAGTGCCATAGTCGCTGGGGCGTTGATCTTCCTTGCCTCGCCGCTGCTCATCGCCTGGTTCTCGGCACGGCCTCAGCTTATCGATTACATCGCCGTCCTAATACTGGTGCTGCTGCTCCACCGGCTCCTCGACCACCCGCGCGCATGGAACCTAGCGGCGATTGGCCTTCTCACCGTTGTCTGGGTCAACCTGCATGCAGGCGCCCTTCTGGGGGTCGCGATCATCGCTGCGGTTGCAACGCTCGTGCTGGCCAGGCGCAGCACTCGTGTGCGAGGAGTTTGGTGCATTGCCGCCCTCTTCACAGCCACCGCGGCTTCCTGCCTCAACCCCTACGGTCCAGGCCTGCTGGCACAGACCGCGCAGGTCCAACAAGATTCGGAAGGCATCGTTGTCGAATGGCAGCACATTAATCTTGCGAATCCTTCCCAGATCATCATGCTCGGCCTCGGGATCGGCGCGTTAGTTGTGGCCGTGCGCCGAAGGAATTTGGTTCACGTCGGAGCCCTTACCGTCGGCGTCATCGCCAGCGTGGACGCCATACGAATTCTCCCGATTCTGACATTGCTGGCTCTGCCCGTCCTGGCTGATTTCGCCTCGCATCCAGCGCTAAGACGCTACATCTACAGCCGTCGCGTCGTCCTAGGTCCAGGGGCCGCCGTCGCTGTCGTCGTAGCGTCGGTCATGGCATTGTTGAGCCTTGGCCATCTCGGCCGCCCCGATCCCAGCCGATTCTCGACGACCGTGATCAGTTCGATCCCGACTGGATGCAGAGTGTTCAATTCCTATGATCTCGGCGGCTTCATCCTATTAGAACGCCCGGATGTCACAGTTTCACTCGATTCCCGTAACGACCTCTACGGGCCAGAGCGAATTCGCAAAGACCAGCAAATCATTGAGGGACAAGGCGACCTCGATCAGGAGCTAACGGGTGCAGGATGCGTCGTAGTCCCCCCAGATGATGGGCTTGCCCAATCCCTCCATCGGAGCCCCGACTGGCAGGAGACAGCCGCGGATGGTACGTCCGCTCTTTTCGTCCGCCATTGAGCCAAAGGCTGCCGTCGCGATTAACCCACCCTGCCTACTGAGGCGAGTGACAAACGGGCTACTTGCCTTTCCGGCGACAGTACTCGTCTTTGCTCGGATATATGGCCCCGCCTGTTTGCAGCAGTTAGCTTGTTCGCCATGACCAGAGTCACTGGGGGCCTGGCAATCGACATCGTCGTTCCAGTCTTCAATGAAGAGCTCAGCCTCGAGGCGTGCGTGACCACTCTTGTGGAGTACCTCGACGAGGCTTTCCACGTGCCGTGGCGTGTGACGATCGCGGACAACGCGAGTACGGACCGCACCCCGGCAATTGCCGAGGCGCTTGCCAACCGATACGACGCCGTCGTCTACCGCCGTCTCGCCAAGAAGGGCCGCGGCTATGCGCTGCGCGACGCTTGGGAGGCCTCGCCCGCCGAGGTGGTGGCTTACCTCGACGTCGACCTCTCCACCGACCTCGCGGCTCTCCCACCACTCATCGCCCCGTTGCTTTCCGGGCATTCGGACATCTCTATCGGTACGCGGCTCCGTCGCGATTCACGGGTTGTGCGCGGGCCCAAGCGGGAGTTCATTTCGCGGACCTACAACGCGATGCTGCACGGAGCCCTTGGCGTGAGGTTCTCGGATGCGCAGTGTGGGTTCAAGGCGGTGCGAACCGAGGTGGCCCGAGCGCTGCTCCCCCACGTCGAGGACAACTCATGGTTCTTCGACACAGAGCTGCTCGTCCTCGCCGAGCGAGCCGGCCTACGGATCCACGAGATCCCAGTCGATTGGACGGACGATCCCACGAGCAGCGTCAACATCAAACAGACTGCGCTTGACGACATCTGCGGGATCGTCCGGGTGGCTTCCTCGCTGACCCGTGGAAAGGTCCCGCTCACCGCGATCTACGCCGAACTCGGGCGACGCCCCCTCCTCCCGGTCGGGACGCCGTCGTTCTTCGGGCAGGTGCTCCGTTTCGGTGCCATCGGCGTTTTCTCGACGCTCGCATACGCGGTTCTGTACCTGATGATTCAGCCGATGGCCGGAGCGCAGGCGGCAAACTTCGCAGCCCTGCTCATCACTGCGGTGCTCAACACGGCGGCGAACCGCCGGTTCACATTCGGCATCAGCGGGCCTGAGCACTACGGGATCCAGCAGTTCCAAGGGCTCATCGTCTTCGGCCTCGCATGGGGGCTGACCTCATCGTCGCTCCTTGGGCTCCATGCACTGATGGTGCGGCCCGCCGCAACCGCCGAGCTCGTAACGCTTATGGTGGCGAACATCCTGGCGACGGTCCTTCGCTTCGCCCTCCTCAAGGCTTGGGTCTTCAGGACGCGGAGGACAGCTCGGCCCCCTCGTGCCGACATCGAAGCCGCCCGGCTCAGCGAAGCGGCATAAGGGCGAGAGCGAAGGGATTGGGCGGAACCCAATCCCTTCGAAATAACTCATTCAGTGATAATTGCAGCCTACGATCTTGTAGAGCCGAGCGCTTCCTTGGCTGTCCAGGAGTTGGAAACTCTTCGATTCGCTGAGACCCTGAAAACCGGAAAAGTCGACGATCTCGGGTCGATAAGGATCAATAAGGTGACCACCGAAGTCGAGCGCGTACTGAGCATGAAGCCGACCCAGCGCCCGACACACTGCGGATCCCGGCTCTGCATCGTGCAACGAACTGGCCACTATGACGCGCTCTGGATCGGCGCCAAGGTAGGCGTGAGGAAAGAGAACTTTTCGATCAGTGAGAGCATAAGCCATCGAACTCCCGTCCCATGGGTCGTTTGCAATAACACTTCCAACCGGAACAAATCGATCTAGACGCCCCAACAGAGTCAATTCGTCTGACGTGAGGATTGGTGATGTTGCCCACACTCCGAAAGAAGTTGCGCGAGCGGGATCGTGCGGCCTTTCCCCAGGAAAGACCAGAGCGCCCAGCAGAATGGGGACCGCGACAAGTGCTGTCATCGTCGATTCTGCCAAGGCTGGCTGGTTCCAACTTCTTTCGCTTCTCTGACGGCCAACCCACGCCGCCATCGCTCCGGCGGAAAGGCCCACACAGGCGACAGTAAACATAGGGAGCATTGCTGCCGTACGTTCGTTGTCACCCCACCAAGCACCGATAGTAAATGCGCGGAAGACCTGGTTGCCTGATGCCGCACCGACCAGGTAGATATACAGCATGCCGATATAGGGAGCAACGAACCACCAGCATCGCAGGGCTAGGGCGACAATCAGGCCAGCAAGTGAGGCAAGAGCAGTGACCCACGGAACAGGGCCATTGAGCGGTGCGTTGAGCAAGGCGCCTGCGAACGCCCTCCAGGGATCGGTGAATGCCCCCCACCCCACAACAGGGGTAGGTCTGGCCAAAATCCAGAATGTAAAGAACGCAACTCCGAAGAGCAGGCCGACGACGAGTAGCCGGAGATGCCGGACAAATGGCGACCGTGCACGCAATTCCCAAACGAATCTGCGTACCAGTAGGGCGGTTATAAGTGATCCGCAGATTGCTCCAGCAGCGGCAACACCAGAAGGTTGGCTCATAGCAAGGGCGGCCATGGTCGCCGCCAACATGATACTAGCCATCGAACGTGACAGAAATGATTCTCGGAGAAAGCCGAACATTCTGGCCACTAATGGGATCACGACAGGCAAGATCGACGTTGACATCGTGAACGGGAAGAGGGCTCCTACATCGGACCATTGCCCTTGAATGGGAGTCCAGGGGAAGGCATATGCTGCGGCTGTCGTGAAGGCGGCCGGTATCAAGGCAGCTGCCCTCGCCCCTGTGAGGCATCGAGTCAGCGCAAGGACCGAGAGCGGCCAAGCAACAGCCACGACGGCTCCATTTAGCGCATTAGAAGCGAGCGGAATCGATGCCCCCGTCATCTGCACGATGAGCGCAGCCACACCGTGCCACAGAGGAGGGTAGACCTGAGCCGAACTTATCAGTTTCGCCGAAATGAAAGGCCCTATCTCCTGATTGTCAAGAATGAGACGGACAAGATTTACGTGGAAGGGAGCATCTATGCCCTGTGAGATCGCGTCCGGGCTCCTGATGATCTGAGCAAAGCGCACGTAGCAGACAGCAATCGCGACTACTGCGGCAGCGCCCTCTGCCCGGCTGAAGCGGATGGCCGGAGAACTGAAGGCTCTGGGCCATTTCACCGCTGAAATTCGATGCGCCCACCACACGAGTGCCGCAGTCACCAATAGGAGTAATAAGACGGTAAGGGGGTTCCAAGGCACCCGGAAGATCCAGCACACCACGAGAGCCGCCGTCTCAAGTCCGAGAGACGCTGCGGGCCCCAAACTGACACTCCAAACCCAGGAGACGCCCATCAAACGAAGAGCCGCCGCTCCTGGGACGAGAATTAGAACGGCCGCCAGTCCGTATACCGGAACTGCTTGCACCCACATCATGTTTCCCCCCGATAGAACCTCTTCAGAGTCTCACAAGAGGCTCAGGGGCTCGTCACTACTTGGATCGCAGTTTGGTGTACTCGATTCTCCTGCCGCCTGTGGTCACCGTGCTTCGGGGCTGAGTACTGTGGCGGAGTTGGTTGCGGTAGGAGCCCACCGACGTCGAGACCAACGTATTACACACGCCCGTAAGCTCCTGCGAGTTGGAGAAGGAAATTACATCCATGAGCAGCCCGCGGACAGCAAGAGTGATTCCGGTAAGCACCAACGTTCAGCAAGCGCTAGTACGCGACCGACGAACGGCGAGGGAACGGTGGCTGTTCAAAGGGCTATTGGTGCTCACGGCGGCTGCCTACCTTTGGGACCTCCCTCTGAACGGGTGGGCAAACCCCTACTACGCTGCTGCGGCCCAGGCCGCTTCTCAGGACTGGGGATCATTCCTTTTCGGCTCCCTCGATTGGGGCAACGCCATCACGGTAGACAAGCCTCCTTTGGCCCTGTGGCCCATGGCCCTATCTATAAAGACGTTCGGACTGGCCCCTTGGAGCCTTCTCGCCCCACAGGCACTTCTCGGAACGGCCACGGTGGCCCTGGTGTTCGCCGCAGTCCGTCGCGTCTTTCCTGCCACTATTGCATTCGTCGCCGCTATTCTCTGCGGCACGACTCCGGTCTTCTTCTTGATGAGTCGCTACGATAATCCAGAGCCGATGATGGGCTTCATGACTGCTGCAGGTTTTTACGCTGCAATCCGCGCCGGCACTAAAGGTTCTTGGCGGTGGTACTTGCTTTGCGGAACCTCCTTCGGGCTTGCATTCCTGACGAAGCAGTTTCAGGGGCTCATACCTGTTCCAGCCCTTGCCTTCGCTCTACTCTTACTGGGCGCTGGGAACGTTCGCGACCGACTGATTAAGCTGCTGGCCGCTCTCGCCGCCTTAGTTGCTTCGGCTGGTTGGTGGGTCGCTGTGGTTGAATTGACCCCCTCCTCCCAGCGCCCCTATGTCGGCGGATCCCAGTCCAACAGCGTTCTGGATTTGGCCTTCGGCTACAACGGACTCGGAAGGATAACCCAAGGGGATGGCTCCCTCGGCTCTGCTGCGTCGGTCGGAACGCCCTACGACGGTGGGTTCAGCCGTCTCTTCAATGCAGACTTCGCTCCAGAAATCGGCTGGCTCTTGCCCACGGCGCTCATCTCGCTGCTCCTCGTAGCCGCCCTGAATAAGTCGTTCGTCAGCAGACAGGAACGTCTGATGGCGCTTGCCGCCGCGATGTGGCTCACCTTAGCTTGGTTGCTGCTGAGCTTCATGGCTTCGTCAGGCCACCCCTACTACACCTACTCTCTGGCCATTCCCGAATCCGTCGTCATCGCCATAGTTTTTCGATTGATCTGGCTGAGGTCACACGCCCCAATCGGACGGCTATTCGGCGTTGTTCTTCTCGTGTCGACCGGCTACATGGGGGTTCGGGTCATGCAATATTCAGACACTTGGGCCTGGTGGATGCCCCTCGCATTAATGTGCCTGTCGCTCATCGCCTCGGCCAGGTGGCTGCTCTTAGCGCCTCAGGGACGCCCGGGCGTGACGTGGGCACTGGTCATTGCGTCCCTCGTGTCAGGACAGCTCGCTTCCGATATCGTGACGGCATCGCACCCGATAACTGGAACCCAGCCTACGTCAGGCCCCGTGGGCCGGGATCCGAACTCAATTTCCCGACTAATCCAGAGCATCCGCTCGAACCAGGAGCCAAATTGGGTCGCCCACATCAGTGAGGGTGTAGCACCGAGCGCCAGAATGCTCCAAACATTAGGCACGGGGAATAGCAGCAGCAAATGGCTTGCTGCAACCTTCCCTGCAGAAGACGCGGCGCTGATTCAACTCACAACCGGAAGACCGATCATGGCCATCGGCGGTTGGGCGGGTCATGATCCGTCGCCAACGCTCGAACGATTCAAGGCACTTGTGTCCGCCGGGCAGGTGCAGTTTTTCGTCGATCACCCATCTATGGCAGATTTTGGACTCGGGTCCGAAGCTTCAGATATTGCAGGGTGGGTGAAATCCACTTACAAAGGCCAACCCATCGACGACGCAGTCATCTACATGCTAACCCCCGGAAACCTGAGATAAAGGACGGTGTCTGACTCTGAAAACGACCACCTTCGACAAACAACGGAGGCCCGCCCCAACAAAGGGACGGGCCTCCAGGATGGGCTGAGTATCAGCGCTTCGAGTACTGTGGGGCGCGGCGAGCCTTCTTGAGACCGGCCTTCTTGCGCTCGACCACACGGGCGTCGCGGGTCAGGAAGCCAGCCTTCTTCAGGGCCGGGCGGTTGTTCTCAACGTCAATGCCGTTGAGCGCGCGGGACACGCCGAGACGAACGGCACCAGCCTGACCCGAGGGACCGCCACCGTGAATCCGCACGATGACGTCGTAGGCACCCTCGAGGTCGAGGAGCTTGAACGGATCGTTGACTTCCTGCTGGTGGAGCTTGTTCGGAAAGTAGTTCTCGAGCGTGCGGCCGTTGATCGTCCACTGGCCAGACCCCGGGACCACGCGGACACGGGCGACAGCCTGCTTACGGCGACCGACAGCTGCACCGGAAACCGTGAGGGCCGGGCGCTCGCGCTTGGCAGTCTCGGTGGTGGGCGCGCTCTCCGAGGTGTAGCTGGTCAGGTTTTCCTCGGCCTCAGGGGCCGTGTTCAGCTCTTCGTTCTGAGCCACAGTGTTCTCCTTGGTAAATTCTTGGGCAGTGGCCAGGACTACTGGGCAACCTGGTTGATCTCGAAGGTCTTCGGCTGCTGCGCCTGATGCGGGTGGTTCGGACCCGCGTAGACCTTGAGCTTGGACAGCTGCTGGGCAGCCAGCTTGTTCTTGGGAAGCATGCCCCTGATGGCCTTCTCGACGGCGCGAACCGGGTTCTTCTCGAGGAGCTCAGCGTAGGTGACGCTGGTCAGACCACCCGGGAAGCCCGAGTGGCGGTAAGCGCGCTTCTGGTCGAGCTTGGCGCCGGTGAGGGCAACCTTGTCGGCGTTGATGATGATGACGAAATCGCCCATGTCCATGTGGGGCGCGTAGGTCGGCTTGTGCTTCCCGCGCAGCAGTGTTGCGGTCTGGCTGGCAAGACGACCAAGGACGACGTCAGTGGCGTCGATGACGTGCCACTGACGGTCGGCGTCGCCCGGCTTCGGAGTGTACGTACGCACAGTTATTGCCTTCGTTCTCGGTCTTGGTAGGCGCCCAGAGGTGCACCTGTTACTTCGTGCGCTACCGGAGAAGAGGTGAGGACTCTACCGACCAGTCATCCCTGAACCTCGAATGCGCCCGCCGGCTGGTGAGTCCTGCAACTGGACACCCGCGGGACGCGTCCCATCGAGGTAGGACACGCACAACAGCTATCGAGCTTACCCGCCCTGCCCTGTGGGGTCAAAAGCAGGTCCACAGAGCCGGACACGAGCTCGAGATACGCCCTAGGTACCACGGTGGAAACCGAGTACTACTCGCAAGCTCATGAGTACTCCATTCGCGCCCTTCTCGAAAAACTCGAGTACTGATTACGGATGGTCAGCACGCGGTTCGAATGGGAAGTTTGATTTGCCAGTTCCCGACGGCGCTCGATTTGGGGGTCGTTGCCTTGGATCCGGCGATGCTTCTCGGCAAAGGAACTATCATGAACGCTTTCCTGGCTTCGCTCGTCACCTTCTGGAACGACATCACCGATCGCGCTAAGGGCGAAAAGGGTGCCACGGCAACCGAATACGCACTTCTTGTCGGCCTCATTGCGCTCGTCATCATCTTCGGTGTCACCGCATTTGGAAACAATCTGCAGAACTTCTTCCAGGGCCTCGCAGCCAAGGTTGGCGGTTGGTGACCCCCAGCAAAGCCAGCAACTGAGAATCAGCGGTCCTCTTGCGAGACCAATCGCAATTCTGAGTATTGGCAACAACGCCACCGTCCTCCAAGCACCTTGGAGGCCTAACAAATGGCCGGCTGACTTAGTCGACTTCGGGTGAATGGATGGGGTGGGATGCTCCCACCCCATCCGCCCAGCCACCTAACGGAGGACACCATGGCTCTTACGAAGCGCTGGCAAGAACGTGGCGCAGTCGCGGTCGAGTTCGCCCTCGTAGCGCCGCTCTTCCTCGCGGTCCTCCTCGGGATCATCGAATACGGAAACTTCTTCCGAGTGCAGATCAGTGTCACGCAGGCTGCACGGGAAGCGGCGAGAGCCATGGCGGTTTCCGATCCAACGGCCTCCGCCGCAACTCAGCAGGCAGATGCCCAAGCTGCAGCGGCCACGGCTTCCCCAACGATCAACTCCGGTGCTTTCCAGTACACGTTCAGCTCGCCGGCTTGTTCCTCGGGGCTAACCATGACTGTCACGATCAAGTACTCCTTATCCAGCCTCACCGGAACCATGGGTCCCTGGACCGTCACGGGAGTCAGTGCAATGAGGTGTGGAGGATGATCAAGGTTCTCATCAAGTCCCGCAAAGACAGTGAGCGCGGGGCCATCGCCATCATCACCGTAATTATCATCATGGCCCTGATCGGCTTTGGAGCAGTGGCCGTCGACGTCGGACAGGTCTACGCCGAGCGAGCTCAGCTTCAGAACGGCGCGGATTCCGCAGCTCTGGGCATCGCACAGCAGTGTTACAAAGCTGGTGGTTGCAGCGCAGCGGATGGAATGTCTTGGGCACAACCTCTCGTCAACGGCAACGCCAATGACGGTGCTACGACCGTCAAGGCCGTAGACCTCTCTGTTGCCAATCAGGTGACGGTCACCACAACCACGCTCGACGGAAGCACGAACGCCGGGTTCCTCACCCCGCTACTCCGGCAAGCGGTCGGCGGTGGACCCATCAGTGTGGCTGCGCAAGCGACGGCGAAGTGGGGCCCTCCGGGTGGCGGAAGCGGTTTCCCACTTGCCCTCTCGAACGCCTGCTTTGATTTGTCGTCTGGCTCCGCCAGCGGGCAAATGCAGGTGTTCTCCTACAAGCCTGGAAATGGACCTGCAGCCACTCCGACAGATACCTGCACCAATGCGAGCGGCCAGAGCACGACCGGCGGCTGGGGCTGGCTACAGGACTCGGGAACATGCAGCGTTACGACTTCGGCCGGTGGCACCGTCGGTTCCAACACCGGCATCAGTCCGAACTACTCCGGCTGCACCTCGGTCCTTCAAGGCTGGATCAACACCCTGTCGAGTGGCGGCAAAGTCGAGGTCCAGTTTCCGGTCTTCAGTCAGTCTGCCTACAACGGAAACAACGCCGTCTACACGATCCTCGGTTACGCCACCCTCGAAGTCATCGGCTGGCAATTCTCCGCCACAGGCAACGGCAACATCCCGTACTGGTACAACTCAAACCCGCCGACGGGCTATCCAACTCTCGCCTGTAGTGGAGGAAGCAACCGGTGCATCATCGGGCAGTTCGTTCGCTTTGACGCATCAGTACAGTCCTCTGGAAACAGCGGCCAGGACTTTGGTACGAGCGCCTTCTACCTCACCAAGTAAGTTCTATCGAAGGGACACATTGTGAGAACCCGCCTACTGGGAGGCGTGGCTGCTCTGATTGTCGCAATCATCGGCACCGTCCTTCTCATTACCTACGTCAACGCGGCTGATAGCCGCGCCCTCGCCGGAGTTCAGACCGAGGACGTCTATGTTGTCCAGAAGCTGATTCCCGCCGGCACCCCGGCTGCCAACCTCGGCGACTACGTAAGCAAGAAGCCAGTGCCGAAGAACGCCGTTCCAGTCGATCCGGTCACCGACCTCACCTCGGTTCAGGGAAAGGTTGCCTCGGTCGCACTCCAGCCGGGCGAGCAGCTCCTGACGACCCGGTTCATTGACCCCACCAGCCTCACTCCTCCCGGTCGAGTCGCTGTTCCTGCAGGAATGCAGGAAGTGACTCTCAAGCTGTCCGCGGACAGGGTTGTAGGAGGCGACATTGCTGCTGGCGATACCGTTGGCATCGTCATCTCCTTCGCGAAGGAGGACGCACTTCCAGCGCAGACCCAGATGACCTTCAACAAAGTGCTCGTCACCGCCGTTCAGCTTCCCAGTGGGACTCTGGCCCAGGGATCGTCCGGATCGCCCACGCCCCAGGCTAGCCAAGGAGGCAGCGTGGCTGGTGGCAACGCCAACTCAAACGCGAGTACCGGTGACTATCTCGTCACCTTCGCCCGACCGGCTTCCGACATCGAGCGCCTTGTATACGCAGACCTCTACGGCCAGGTGTACCTGACCAAGGATCCTGCCTCCGCTGCCGACAGCAATTCGGCTCCCATCGACCGGACGAAGGTACTGCGATGAGCCGCTTCGCACTGGTCACCGCTGAACCGGATTTCGACGAACGAGTTCGCCTCGCCGCTGCCGGTCTCCCAGGGACGTTACAAGCTTTCAGAGCTGATTTCCTCCCTTCTACCATCGACGACATGTTCGGGCAGCTCGTGGGTGAGCCCCTGGAGGTGCTGGTCCTAGGCCCCGACCTCCCCTCGTCGGATGTGCTCAACTTCGCCGCGGCCGTCGATGTGCGATCACCTCATGTCAGCGTCATGTACGCAGCCGACGCATCGCCGGATCTCGCTCTCGCTGCCATGCGCTCCGGTGTCCGGGATCTGGTGACGCCCAATGCGGACATCGACACGCTCCGTGTTCACCTTGAGCAGGCCGCCACAGCGGCGTCCTATCGCCTCTCGAGTGCAAGTGCCGTTCAGCCTGGGGCCGGTGAGAATACGAGTCAGGGGCGTGGACGCGTCATCACCGTGATGTCACCTAAGGGCGGAGTGGGGAAGACGACAATCGCAACCAACATCGCGGTCGGCCTCGCCAAGAATTCCCCGATGTCGGTGGTGATCGTCGATCTGGACCTGCAATTCGGCGATGTCGCGAGCGGCCTTATGATGAAGCCCGATCGGTCCATCGTCGACGCGGTTGGCGGACCTATGGACTCCCTGTCGCTTAAGACCTACTTGGTCCCCCATGCGACGAAGCTCTATGCACTCTGCGCTCCGCTCAATCCAGCCGACGCTGATCGAGTCTCCGCAGAGCAGGTAAGCGAGCTCATCTCGCGGCTGGCCTCAGAATTCCAATACGTCGTCATCGATACGTCGCCGGGCCTCGGCGAGCACGTCCTCGCCGCCCTGGATCAGGCGACCGACGTCGTGTGGGTCTGCGGCATGGACCTTCCCAGCATCAGAGGACTCAAGTCGGGCCTCGAGATCCTGAACGAACTCGACATGCTTCCCGAGCATCGCCACGTCGTGGTGAATATGGCGGACCGGAAATCAGGGATCACGGTTCAGGACATCGAGGCAACGATCGGCGTCCCGATAGATGTGATTCTCTCGCGGTCCAAGGCCATGCCTCTGGCCACTAATCGTGGCGTTCCCGCTCTTCAAGACGGCATACGCGATGCCACTGTGAAGGGCCTCCGGAAGCTCGTCGAACGGTTCCACCCTTCTTGGGAAGAACGGAACCGTCGGCAAGTCCATCGGCGGGTGGTGTTCCAGTGAGCCTCAGCGATCGTCTCCACTCAGCCCGAAACCCAGAACGTTCCGCTCCCTCCCAGAAAGTAGTGGCGGAGCTGGCTGCGTCGGTCCTTACTCCGCCCACAGGCATTCCGCTGATCAACGTGGCGGAGGCAGGCGGCTCGACCTTGAGCGTGCGCCGGGATGCCGCTGTAGCGGCTGAGGCCGAAGCCCGACTTGCCGGCAACCGACCACTTGGGAGCGTTCGAAGCAGTCAGGCGCTCCGGGAACTCAAGGAAAAGGCGACAGCGGAGCTCTACGAGCGAGTTGGGAGCCGCATTGCCGACTCCTCACTGAATGAGGCCGAACTCCACGACTACGTCCGCACCGAGTTGCGCGATGTAGTCGCTACCCAGGATGTCCCGCTCACTTCAAGTGAACGCGAACGGTTCATCAACGAGGTCATGGACGATGTCCTCGGTCTTGGGCCGCTCCAGCGCTACCTCGACGACCCGAGCATCACAGAGATCATGGTCAATAGGGCCGATCAAGTGTTCGTAGAGCGCGGGGGCCGTCTACAAGCAACCGAGACGACCTTCACGTCAGAGGAACAGCTGCGTCGCGTCATTGACCGGATCGTCTCGCGGATCGGACGCCGGGTGGATGAGTCATCCCCTCTCGTGGACGCACGCCTCGCCGACGGATCCCGCGTCAACGCCATAATCCCGCCGCTGGCCGTGAACGGTGCAGCCCTCACTATCCGGAAGTTCTCAAAAGACGCGCTTTCGGTCCACCGACTTATCGAGTTGGGATCGCTGAGCCCGGAGATGGCCGAGCTGCTCCGGGCATGCGTCGAAGCGAGGATGAACGTCATCGTCTCTGGTGGTACGGGCACTGGAAAGACAACGCTGCTAAACGTCCTGTCGTCCTTCATCCCCTCAACGGAACGTATCGTCACGATCGAAGATGCGGTTGAGCTTCAGCTCCAACAGGACCATGTTGTTCGGTTGGAGAGCCGGCCACCGAACATTGAAGGCGTGGGGGCGATTACGATTCGTGATCTGGTCCGCAACTCTCTGCGTATGCGGCCCGACCGCATCGTGGTCGGTGAGGTTCGTGGTGGCGAGACGCTCGACATGCTCCAAGCGATGAACACCGGTCACGACGGTTCTCTCTCGACCGTCCACGCCAACACGCCGCGCGACGCGATCGCGCGTCTCGAAACACTAGTGCTCATGGCAGGCATGGACCTCCCGCTCCGCGCGATCCGCGAGCAGGTCGCATCGGCGGTGAACCTCATCGTTCACCTGACCCGTCTTCGGGATGGAACCCGACGAGTAACCCACGTGACGGAAGTGCAGGGCATGGAGGGCGACATAGTCACCTTGCAGGACGCCTTCCTCTTCGATTTCAGTGCAGGCGTTGACGCCAATGGCAGGTTCCGCGGGAAGCCCATCCCCACCGGCGTCCGTCCGCGGTTTACCGAACGCTTTGCGGATCTCGGCATCAAGATCAGCCCGAACATCTTCGGCCAACAGTTCGGAAGGGTGTGAGACTGTGGATTCCCCTACTGTTCTCATCGCTGGTCTAATAGCGGCATACGGGGCAATTTTCCTGTTCGTCTTCATGGTCGCGAGATCCCGCCGAGTCGTGCCGCTCGACCGCCGTCGTCCCGAGGCCCAGGGCTCCGCGTCTGCACTTTCCAAGCTCACCGAAGGCGCGCTAGGTGCGATCAACAAGGGTTTGAAAGGACGACAGCTCCGCCTTCTGTCTGCGGACAAGTTCGAACAGGCGGGACTCCGTATTCGGGCAGCTGACTTCTTGCTCATGTGCGGCGCCGCGTTCTTCGCACTCGGTATCGTCGGATTTCTGCTTGCGGGCCTCGGGGTGGCCCTCCTTCTAGCACTCGCAGGGCCTGCCGGACTCTTCATCTGGCTCAATATGAAGGCGTCGCGCCGGCAGTCAAAGTTCGCCGAGCAACTCCCGGACACACTGACGATGCTGGCGGGAAGCATGCGCGCCGGACATAGTCTGCTCCGAGCGCTCGACGGTGCTGCCGAGGAGTCCGAAGGTGCCATGGGCGAAGAGCTCCGGCGTGTAGTCAACGAGACGCGCATTGGACGCGACCTCATCGAGTCCCTGCTTGACACCGCAGCTCGAATGAAGAGCCAGGACTTCCTGTGGGTGGCACAGGCGATCGAAACGCAGCGAGAAGTTGGCGGCAACCTCGCCGAACTTCTCGTAAACGTCAACGACACAATCATGGATCGAACCCGACTTGCCCGTCAGGTAAAAGCGCTCAGCGCCGAGGGAAAAATGTCGGCCGGGGTTCTAGTCGCGCTCCCCATCTTCATGCTCGTCATCATCTGCTTCATGAATCCAAGCTATGCCGCCATTTTCTTCACGACGCTGCCCGGATGGCTCATGTTGGCGGCCGTTGCAGTGATGCTGACGATCGGTACTTTCTGGCTTTCTCGGATCATTAAGCCGAAGTTCTGAGGAAGGACCCATGTCTGTCACCGTCGTTGGATCAATCGCAGCCATCATCATTCCGATTACCTACCTGACTTGGTCGTTCGTCGGAACGGATCGGACCGTTCGGAAGACAATCGAGCGCAACCTCGGTCTTGCCTCTGATGGGGGCGCCAAGAAGTCATCGCCCTCGTCCGTTCCTGGCATGTTAAACGAAGCGGCTCGTAGGATCACGACGAAGCGCTACACCGTCTGGCTCGACCACAAGCTCGCGGGGGCAGGACGGCCCAAGGCGTGGCCCCTGGACCGAGTGCTGGTGGCCAAGCCCCTCCTCGGCCTGCTCTGCTTCGCCCTCGGACTCGTCATGGTCCTGAAGAACCCAGGGACACAAGGGTTTGTCATCCTTTTTGCAGCCAGTGCCTTCGCCTACTTCGTGCCCGACATCCTTCTGAACAATACGGCTCAGAAGCGAAGAAGCGCGATGCAAATCGCACTTCCTAACATGCTGGACCAAATGCTCATCTCGGTCGAGGCGGGAGTCGGCTTTGAAGGCGCAATGGACAGGGCTGCCCAGAACAGCAGCGGTCCACTCGCCGACGAATTTGTCCGAACGCTTCAGGACATTCAAGTGGGACGCCCACGACGGGAGGCCTATCTGGACCTGTCCGAACGGGCGGCGTTCCCGGAGCTGCGCTCCTTCATTCGGTCCGTCGTTCAGGCGGATCAATATGGCATCGCGATCGCCAATGTTCTCCGCGCCCAGGCAGGTGAGATGCGTCTTAAGCGCAGACAGCATGCCGAGGAACACGCCATGAAGATCCCGGTCAAAATCCTGTTCCCCTTGGTCTTTGCGATCCTCCCCGCACTTTTTGTCATCATTCTTGGCCCCACAGTAATGAACATCTTCAAAGTCTTCTCGTAAGGAGAAGGTCATGGAAATGCCAGAACCAGTCTATCCAGATCAGTGCGACCGAGGAGCGACCGCGACTGAATACGCAATTCTCTGCGGCTTCATCGCGATGGTGATTCTCGCGGGAGTGATGCTCTTCGGCGCATCCCTCAGCGACTATTACAACCATCTCGTCGACCTCCTCAGGACTGGGCTGCACCTGCCATGACCTTCGCCCTGCCCGCCACGAAGGCTCACCTTCGACGGGCTCTCCGATCCGGAGTCCTCTCCCGGCACCCAGAACCGGGAGGGGACTCCGCCCTCCGGGATCAAAGTCGTCTCGACCCTTCCGCCAATGCGCTCAACGTCCTCCGGCTCCTCTGCGCGGGCGCCGTGGTCGTCTCGAACGCTTGGTGGCTTGGCGGATACGGGCCACAGCCTGCCCTCTTGGGCATCAAGCTAGGCACCGCCGGCATTCTGGGATTCTTCGCCATCTCGGGTTACCTGACTACCCTCAGCGCCCAGCGTGCATCGTCGTTCCGGGCATTTGCAGCCGCTCGCATTTCCCCTTTCTACGCCGGTCTGGTCGTTGCAGCACTTGCCGTAGCGTTCCTCGCCGCTCCCTTCGGCGCATTGCTAACAGGTGGCCACTACGACATCCGTTCCGCTCTGGAGTTCCTGGGCCTGGCATTCCTCGTGCTCAACGGAGTGACAACGACCCCTTCGATCGGCACCTCGTTGCAGGGCAACGTCGATTACCTCGATTGGAACGGGATCCTCTGGACTTTGACGTGGGCGGCACTCTGCTACGTGATCGTTGCCGGCATCGTCTTCCTGCTCCGTCGCCGCTCGGCCGAGCGGCTCGCACCCATGGTCATCGCGCTCCTCCTCGGGGCAACGACAGTCGTCGACAGCAGCCAGATCTTCGCCAAGGGTTTCGAACCCGACCGGACCGCGTTTGTGCTCCCCTTCATCGCCTTCTTTCTCGCCGGTTCCCTTCTCGCCTTCTACTGCGACCGAGTACGAGTAGAGCCACTCCCGGCGATGCTGGCCGCTGCACTCGCGTTCGCGTTTCTCATCACGGGCCTCGGCCCCGTTCTGACCGCACTCCCCCTGACTTATCTGCTCCTCGCCGCTGGTTCCCATCGGGCCCTCGCCCGAATCGAATTGGGACGCGACCTTTCTTACGGCATCTACCTCTACGGCTGGCCAGTCCAACAGCTGCTCGCCGCGCTGCACCTCCCGGCTTCCTTGCCGCCGCTCGGATATGCGGCTGCAGGCCTCGTCGCAGTCCTGCCTTTTGCGTTCCTAAGCAGCGTCTTCGTCGAGCAGCCCTCCCATCGGTGGCTTCGATCTCGCCCAGAGCGCCTGAAGACTCCGATGAAGCTCGCTGGCGCCCGGTAGCCTCCCAGCCATTCCCAAGCTCCACCCCAAGGAAAGCGCAGGAAAAACCCGCAGCCCGCGAGTTCCCCAAGGCTTCCCCGAGCTTCAAGCAAGATTCGTACCTGAGCTATGTCCGCGCTCCTAACTTTGATCGTGGAGCTGGTAACCGCCAGCGGAACCACCCCCCCAACAGGAGCCAGACATGCTTTCTCTTATCGCTTCCCTGCACGTCCTCGGCATCAAGGCCAAGGAGCGCTTCCTCTCCGACGAGAAGGGCGCGACCGCCGTCGAGTACGGCATTATGGTCGCCCTCATCGCCGTCGTCATCATCGTCGCGGTCACGCTTCTCGGCAAGAACCTCACCACGATGTTCAACAACGTCGCCGGGCAGGTTCCCACAACCAACCCGTGATTCTTTGAGGCCGCCCGGACCCGGCTTCGTGCTGGCCCCGGGCGGCTTCATCGTGCCCCGCACCTCTCGCACCACCCAAGCTTGAGTTCCAGAGGAGTCCCCATGCAGGCCCAGCACCGCGAACGCGGAGCCGCAGCAGTCGAGTTTGCGCTCGTGCTGCCGGCGCTGCTGTTGCTGGTGCTCGGCGTCCTCGACTTCGGGCGGATCTTCAGCGCCCAGCAGACGCTCACCTATGCGGCCCGGGCCGGAGCACGGGTCATGGTGTTGCAGAACAGCCAGACCGCGGCGGTGACGGCGGCCCAGAACGCGGCATCACCACTCGCCCAGCTGCCGTCGTCGTCATTCTCGGTCTCACCCACAACGTGCACGGCAGGCGCCCAGGTGACCTTCACCGTGAACTACACGTACAAGGGCACCGGCTTCTTCGGCACCTTCCCTCTTCAGGGGAAGGGGGTCATGCTGTGCGGCGGCTAGTCTCGAAGTGCAAGTCCATGTACGACGGCGGAGCGGACCGCGAGCGCGGAGCCGTCGCCGTTGTCACGGCCTTGCTTTTGGTCGTACTGCTCGCGGCAAGCGCCCTCGCGGTCGACGGCGGAATGCTGTACGGGAAGCAAGCCCAACTGCAGAGCGGTGCGGATGCTGCGGCAATCGCCGTCGCGCAGAAGTGCGCCGCTTCGCTCAGCGACCCACAGTGCGCGAGCACCTCGACTCTGGCGACCTCGCTCGCTCAGTCGAACATGTACCAAGCGCAGGCCGGCATCGCGTCGCTGACCGTCAACACGACAGCCCAGACGGTCACCGCCGCCACGCAGCCGCTCCAGCCGGGCATGCAGGCTGGTTCAGTTTCCCTGTTCCTCGCCCAGACGCTCGGGATCACGAGCGCCAAGGTGGGTGCGTCGGCAACCGCCGCATGGGGCAGCCCCAGCACGGGGGTCGCTCCCTTCCCGCTGG
Organism: Sinomonas terrae; assembly: GCF_022539255.1. Taxonomy (NCBI): domain Bacteria; kingdom Bacillati; phylum Actinomycetota; class Actinomycetes; order Micrococcales; family Micrococcaceae; genus Sinomonas; species Sinomonas terrae. Next base: position 1,069,914 of record NZ_JAKZBV010000001.1, on the reverse strand, counting down.
CCTTCTCGATCTGCCAGGTCCAAGGCATGATCAACGGCGCCTACCAGCTCCTCGAGAGCCACGGCTCGGGCGCTAATCCAAGCTGCAACTACGGTCCCTCTGGGGCAGTGGTGCCAGGCGGGTTCGGCTGGCTCGTCCAGGACTCGGGCCAGTGCGGGGCGACCATCAACATCGCACAGTCCGAAGGCGGCAGCAGCCCAGGAAACAGCGCGCCCTCCAACTGCGGCACGATCCTGGCGCAGTGGGTCGCGACCCTGAGCGCCGGCCAGAGGGTCATCGTTCTCCTGCCCGTCTTCACGGCAGTCACGGGCACCGGTTCGAGCGCCATCTATACCCTTTCCGGTTTCGCCGCCTACAGCGTGATCGGGTGGAATTTCGGCGGGACCAGCACAACGAACCCGAACAACTCCTACAACAACCAGAATCCGAACGGGTCCTCAGCCCTCAGCTGCACGGGCAACTGCACTGGCATCATCGGCCAGTTCGTCACGTTCGTCGCCCTCGACAACACCTACCAGGTTGGCCCCTCGACCCCCTTCGGCGCCACCATCGTTCGCCTCACCAACTAATCACTCCACCGAACCACCGAACTCAGGAGCATCGTGAAGTCCAGACTCGTTGCCGGCGCCGCCGCCCTTGTCGCGGCCATCCTCGGCGTCGTGCTGGTGATCTCATACGCCAACGGCGCCGACGCCCGCGCTCAGGCCGGAATGCAGCCGACCGACGTTCTGGTTGTCACGAAGGCAATCCCCCAGGGCACGGCCGCGGCGAACATCAGCGGCTCGGTGCAGCTCAAGTCGCTCCCGGCGAGCGCGGTCGCGCCGACGGCCTTGCACTCCCTCGACGGGATGTCCGGCAAGGTCGTCTCGGCGGCGATGCAGCCTGGCGAGCAGGTCCTCTCGGACCACCTGGCGGATCCGAGCACGCTCACGGCGCCCGGCTCGGTAGCTGTGCCGGCGGGCCTCCAGCAGGTCTCGTTCACGGTGAACGCGGACCGGGCGGTGGGCGGCAAGCTCCAGGCGGGGGACACGGTGGGCGTCTTCCTCTCGTTCGACCACGGCGCCCTCCCCAGCGGCGGCCCCGAAAGCACCGCGCTCGTGTACCACTCGGTGCTCATCACCTCGGTGCAGGGCGTGGCCCAACCCGTCGACAACGCCAAGCCAGCCACAGGAACCATCACGCTGACCGTCGCGGTCAACGACGTGGAGGCCACGAAGATCGTCTTCGCCGCCCAGTTCGGCACCATCTGGCTGAGCAAGGAACAGGCCAACCTCCCGCAGACCACCCCGAGCCCGATCGACCGATCGAAGGTGTACCAATGAGCCGCTTCGTGCTGATCACCCCGAGCCCCGACTTCGCCGAGCGCATGCGGGCGGCGATCGACGGCGCCCTCCCGGGCGGCGTGCACACCGTCGCCACGGCGGAACTCCCCGAGCAGCCCGAGCAGATCTTCGAGCTCCTCGGCGGCGTGCGGCCCGCCGTCGTCGTCCTCGGGCCGGGCGTGCCGCTCGAAGGCGCACTCCGCCTCGCCACGGTCTTCGACGTCCGCTTCCCCGATGTCTCCGTGCTGCTGGCGGCGGAAGCGGACGCTGAGCTCATGCTCCAGGCGATGAGGGCCGGCATCCGCGACGTGGTCTCGGCGAACGTCGAGCCCGAGCAGCTGCGGGTCATCCTCCAGCGCTCCGTGCAGACGTCCGAGGGACGACGCCGCGAGGCCACCGTCCCGACGCCGACCGACGATCACCGCGGCCGCGTCATCGGCGTCTTCTCCCCCAAGGGCGGCGTCGGCAAGACGACCCTCGCGACGAACATCGCCGTCGGGCTCGGCAAGGTCTCCCCCATGAACGTGGTGATCGTCGACCTCGACCTCCAGTTCGGCGACGTTGCCTCGGGCCTCGACCTCGACCCCGAGCACACCGTCACGGACGGAGTCTCCCGCGCGGCGGCGCAGGACTCGCTCGTGCTCAAGGCGTTCCTCACCCTCCATCCGGCCGGCATCTACGCGCTGTGCGCGCCCCGGGATCCGGTCGAGGCGGACCACATCACGCCGGAGCAGGTCTCACGTCTCATCCGCCAGCTCGCCGACCAGTTCGAGTACGTGGTCGTGGACACGGCGCCGGGCCTCGGCGAGTGCACGCTCTCGGCACTCGAGGAATGCACGGACGGCGTGTGGGTCACGGGCATGGACGTCCCCGGCGTACGTGGCCTGCGCTCGAGCCTCGACGTCCTGGGCCGCCTCGGTCTCCTGCCCGAGACGCGCCACCTCGTGATCAACATGGCCGATACGAAGGCAGGCCTGAGCGTGCGCGATGTCGAAGCGACCGTGGGCGTGCCCGTCGACGTGAGCGTCCCCCGCTCGCGGTGGGTCTCCTACTCGACCAACCGCGGCATCCCCGTCCTCCAGTCCACCCGCCGTGACAAGGCGACGACGGCGCTCGGCGACGTCGTCGACCGGTTCACGCCAGCCGGCGCTGCCTCCGCACGCCGGCGTCTCCACCGAAGGGTTGTGGTCTCGTGAAGCTCTCCGAGCGCATCGGCATCGCCGAAGGCCGTCCCGTCCCCGCCGCCCCGTCGGCGCCCGCCGCTGCCGGGGGCACCGCCGTCGACGTCGTCGACCCCGTCGCGCCCGATCTCTCCGCGTTCGCCCTGCCCCCCACGCCGGGCGCCCCCAAGCTGCTGCCCTCGGACGCCCTCGCTGGCCTCAAGCAGCGCGCGGCGGACGCCCTGTTCGAGCGCATGGGCTCGCGCTTCGGCGACTCGGGCGCCACAGAGGAGGAGCTGCGCTCCGCCGCCCGCGACGAGCTCACGCACGTCATCGACGAGGAGCACGTCCCGCTCAGCGCCACCGAACGCTCGCGCCTCCTGCGCGACATCGAGGACGACGTCCTGGGCTACGGGCCGCTCCAGCGCCTGCTGGACGACGACGACGTCACCGAGATCATGGTCAACCGCCACGACCAGATCTACATCGAGCGCAAGGGCAAGCTCCAGCTCTCCGAGCTGCGGTTCACCTCCGAGACCCAGCTCCGCACGGTGATCGAGCGCATCGTCTCCCGAGTGGGACGCCGCATCGACGAGTCCTCGCCGCTCGTGGACGCGCGTCTCGCCGACGGCTCTCGCGTCAACGCCGTCATCCCGCCCCTCGCCGTCGGCGGATCCTCGCTCACGATCCGAAAGTTCGGCAAGATTCCGCTCACGGTTCGGGACCTCATCGGCTTCGGTAGCCTCACACTCGAGATGGCCGAGCTCCTGCAGGCGTGCGTCAAGGCCAAGCTCAACATCATCGTCTCGGGCGGTACGGGCACGGGAAAGACGACGCTCCTCAACGTCCTCTCCTCCTTCATCCCCGACGACGAGCGCATCGTCACGATCGAGGACGCCGTCGAGCTCCAGCTCCAGCAGGAGCACATCGTTCGGCTCGAGAGCCGGCCGCCGAACACGGAGGGCACAGGTCAGGTCACAATCCGCGACCTCGTCCGCAACTCGCTCCGTATGCGCCCCGACCGCATCGTGGTCGGTGAGGTCCGTGGCGGCGAGTCCCTCGACATGCTCCAGGCCATGAACACTGGCCACGACGGTTCGCTCTCGACCGTCCATTCGAACTCCCCGCGGGACGCAATCGCGCGTCTGGAGACCCTCGTCCTCATGGCCGGCATGGACCTTCCCTTGCGCGCCATCCGCGAGCAGATCGCCTCGGCCGTGAACCTCATCGTGCAGATCTCGCGCATGCGCGACGGCTCTCGCCGCATCACGCACATCACCGAGGTGCAGGGCATGGAGGGTGAGATCGTCACGCTCCAGGACGCGTTCGTCTTCGACTACGCGGCTGGCCTCGACGCGAACGGCCGCTTCCGCGGAAGCGCCATCGCGACCGGTGTCCGGCCCCGCTTCCTCGAGCGCTTCGAGGACCTCGGGATCAACGTCCGCCCCGGTATCTTCACCCCGCCTCAGCGAGATCAGGAGCAGCAGCCATGGAAGTAATGCTCGGCTGCGGCCTGATCCTCGCGGGCGGCCTCGTCTCGGCGATCCTCGTACTCCGTCCCGGCCACCGGGCCCTGCCCGTCTCGCGGCGGCGGCCCATCGTCACCGACAGCGAAGGAGCGTTCAGCCGGGCCGCCACCGGCATGGCAGACGCCCTCCAGGGGTGGATCTCCGCGCGTCGGCTCCGCGTCGTCTCCCCCGAACTGCTCGACGTCGCCGGCCTCCACGTGCGTCAGGCCGACCTGCTCATCTGGGTCATCGCCGGGATGGCCGTCGGCATCGCGCTCGGGCTCCTCGGCGGCAGCCTCGGGCTCGGCCTCCTGCTCGCCATCATCGCCCCGCTCGTCCCTCACCTCGTGGTGCGGTTCCGCATCTCGGGGCGCCGGAAGAAGTTCGACGGACAGCTCTCGGACACGCTGAACCTCCTCGCAGGCGGCCTCCGGGCCGGCCACAGCATCCTGCGGGCCATCGACGCGGCGGCCGCAGAGAGCCCTCAGCCGACCGCGCACGAGATGCGCCGCGTCGTCCACGAGACGGCGCTAGGGCGCGACCTGCTCGCCTCGCTCGAAGACACCGCGTCGCGGATGGACAGCCAGGACTTCGTGTGGGTAGCGCAGGCCATCCAGATCAACCGCGAGGTCGGCGGCAACCTCGCCGACGTCCTCGACCAGGTCAACGAGACCATCCGAGAGCGCAGCGAGATCAAAGGCCACATCTCCGCCCTCGCCGCAGAAGGCAAGTTCTCCGCGTACATCCTCATGGCACTTCCGGTTGGCATCGTCGTCATGCTCATGATGGTCAATCCCACCTACATGACCCCGATGTTCACGAATCCGCTCGGCTGGGCCATGATCGCTGCCTCGATCGTCCTCATGGGCATCGGCGCGTTCTGGCTCCGCAAGATCATCCAGATCAAGTTCTAGGAAGAGACCGATGGGCATTCCCCTTTTCGCAGCGGCCCTCGTGGGCGTCGCCGTCGCGGCGCTGCTGTGGTCCCTGCTCTCCGTGGATCGGCGCGAGGTGCGCGCCATCCAGACCAACCTCGGACGCGGCATCGCGCCGGTCGGAGCCGCTCCCGAATCGGGTTCCAGTCTCAGCACCGTGTTCGAGCGGATCGCACGCCGGCTGACGCCCGCGGCCTACGTGCGCCGGCTCGACAGGCTCCTCGCCCTCGCGGGACGCCCTGCGTCCCTCCCGCTCGGGCGGCTGCTCGCCGCGAAGCCGGCCCTCGCCGTCGTGGGCGGCGTGCTCGGAATGCTCATCCTCTCCCTCGGCTCCGCACCGACATTCCGGCTCATCGCACTCTTCCTGGTGATCCTGGGGTATATGGTGCCGGACCTCATGCTGCTCAGCCGGGGCATGGAGCGCCAGAAGACCATCCAGACGGACCTGCCCAACACCCTCGACCAGCTGCTCATCTCCGTCGAGGCGGGCCTCGGCTTCGAAGCCGCCCTCTCGCGGGCGAGCTCGAACGGCAAGGGGCCGCTCTCGGAGGAGCTCGTGCGCACGCTGCAGGACATGCAGGTCGGGCGGTCACGGCGCGAGGCCTACCTCGGCCTCGCCGAACGCACGACAGCCCCGGAGGTGCGCACGTTCGTGCAGGCCATCGTCCAAGCCGATGCCTACGGCATCGCGATCGCCCGGGTGCTGCGCATCCAGGCCAAGGCAATGCGCGTCCGGCGCCGCCAGCGCGCTGAGGAACAGGCGATGAAGCTTCCCGTCAAGGTGCTCTTCCCGTTGCTCTTCTTCATCTTCCCGGTGCTGTTCATCGCGATCCTCGGACCCGCGGTCATCAACACCATCGCTACTCTCTCGGGGCGGTAGCGTATGAGCCGGAAGGAGACGGTCATGATGGCACCCGGTATCCCGTCCGAAGACACGGGGAACGCGCTGCCGCTTGTCGACCCCATTGCCCTGCGGGTCCTCGCCGAGGATGTGGGCCCGGAGTCGGCGGCGTCATTCGCGCGCGACTTCGTGCGCATCTGGCCCCGCCGCCGCGACAGCCTCAGCGCCTCGCTGGGGCGGGACGATTACGACGCCGCGCACGACGCCGCGCTGAGCCTGCGGACTTCCTCGACCATGGTGGGCGCCGCGCGTCTCGCAGGCCTCGCCTGCGACCTCGAGCGGCGGCTGCGCGCCGAGGGCACCGCAGCCGCGGCGCGACTCCTCCCCCAGATCGTCGAATGCGGCGAACGCACCGTTGCGGTCTTGACGGCGGACGACGGCGGGAGCTCGCCGCAGGCCTGAGCGTGTCCTGCGTGGGGGGGCTGGCTAGGTCGGGCTGAAGCTCAGGACGTCGCCGGCGCCAGCCGGTACCCCACGCCCCGCACGGTGACGAGCCATCGGGGCTGGCGCGGATCGTCCCCGAGCTTGCGCCGCAGGTTGCCGAGGTGGACCTCGACGGCGCGCTCGTCGGCCTCGCTCACGTAGGAGTCCTCCCGGAACCGTTCGCCCCGCGAGACGCGCACGAGGTCGGCCCGGGAGATCACAGCGCCGCCAGCCCGCAGAAGCGCGTGCAGGAGGTCGAATTCCGTGCGGGTGAGCTCCAGTTCCTCGCCCGCGAGCATCGCCGTCCTCGTGCGCGGGTCGAGCGTGAGCCCCCGGTGGCGGAACAGCGGGTCCGGCCGGGGCGCCGTCGCCCGTTCCTGGACTGGGCGCCGGAGGTGCGTGTTCGCGAGGGTCGGTTCGGAGGCTGTGGTCGCGGGAGTTGGCGCGACGGGCGATGGGGCCGCAACGCCACCTCGGGGCCGGCGCATCATGGCGGCGATGCGGGCTCGGAGCTCGCGGGGCCGGAAGGGCTTCGTGAGGTAGTCGTCGGCGCCGGACTGGAGCGCGAGCAGCGTGTCCGGCTCCTCGTCGCGCGCGGTGAGCATCACGACATACGCATCGCTCGCCGTCCTGATCCGCCGGAGGACCTCGAAGCCGTCGATGTCCGGCAGGCCAAGATCGAGCGTCACGACGGCCGGATCCTCGCGCCGCGCGATCTCCGCGCCTTCCCTGCCCGTCGCGGCACTCATCACCTCGAATCCCGCCTGCCGCAGGACGTCCTCGACAAGATGTCGTACGTCGTCGTCATCCTCGACCACCAAGGCCACGCCCAAGTCGTCCATCGCTGTCTCTCCTGTCCCCGCATCGACAGCCCTTGTCATTCAAGGGTATATCTCATGTCATATTCTCATTACTGGGGCAAATATGACATCAGACGATGTGTCATAAGGGGGTAGAGGGAAGGAGACTACGTGTCCGCGAACGAGCAAGTGGTCGTTCAGCGCGCGCAGCGATACCTCAAACGCCTCCGTTCGACGTCCCGAGTTGCACTGTGGCAGCTCCCGCTCGTTGCCGCAATCGTCATCGTGGCCGTCGCTGCGCCCGGGCCGTGGAGCAGCGAAGCGGCGCGGCCGCTCATCCTCGCGGGGTTCATCCTTGTGTGCGCAACCGGCGCCGCATGCCTCACCGCTCCATGGGACCGACTCCCCGAACAGACCGTCCTCCTCATCCCGATTGCGGACCTCATCTCGATCGGCCTCATCCGCAACGCAGGCGACGGAACGCTTCAGGGGCTCGGCACCCTCGCGATCTTCCCCGTCATCTGGATCGCAGTCTCGATGCGCTCCGTCGCGTGGTCGCTCGTCACGTGCTTCGTCGGGCCGCTCCTCATCTCCATCCCCACGCTCACCGAAGCGGTCCGGCGCGGGATCCCTGCCAGCGCAAGCTACTCCCTCCTGCTCCCGGTCCTCATGCTGATCGTGGCCATCGCGATCCGCGCGGCGACTGCAGGCCTCCGCGTCCAAGAACGCCTCCTCCGATCCCAGCGGGAGCAGCTCCGCGCACTGCTGGCCGAGTCTCAGTCCACTGAACGGCTCCTCTCGACGATCCTCGACGCCGTCAACGTCGGCATCGTCGCGATCGGGCCCGACGGCCTTCCCGTCCGCTCGAACCGCCGGTTCAAGGAGGTTCTGGCCGCCTCGGGCTGGCTTCCCGCGATGAGCAACGGGCAGGCCAAACTGCCGTTCCTGGCCCGGGACAAGCGCACGCCCGTTACGCGCGAGCGGTGGCCCCTCGTCCGGGCGGCCGCGGGGGAACGGATCGACGGCGAGGTGTACTGGCTCGGTTCAGGGCCGGACGCGATTGCGGTCTCCGTCGTCGCCCGCCCCATCGAGGGCCCCGAAGGCGGTGCCGTCGTGGCGTTCGGAGACGTCACCGCACTTGCCGCCGCTGCCGACGACAAGGCCGAACTCGTCCGGACGGTTGCCCACGAATTCAAATCGCCGCTCACGGCCGTCCTCGGGAACCTCGACCTCGTTCTCGAATCCCACCAGCTCACGCCCGATGACCGGCTCCGGCTCGAAGTCGCCGAAAGGAGCGCCGAGCGGCTCCTGGACCTCGCGGCGGACCTCGTGGCGTCGTCGTCGAACGCCATACCGGTGCGCCTCGGCTTCGCGGACCTGCGGCCCGTCCTCGAGGGCCGAGCGGACGCCGCGCGGCTCTCCGCGGTCGCCGCCGGGGTCCAGCTCGTCGTCGAACTCGAGGATTCGCTCTGGGCGCGCATCGACCCGCTGCGCGTCGGGCAGGCCGTGGACAACCTTCTCTCGAACGCCATCAAGTACTCGCCCGACGGCGGCACGATCACGCTTCGCGCGACGCATTCGGACGGCTGGATCGCGATCGAGGTCCGCGACAGCGGGATGGGCATCTCGGAAGACGAGCGTGAACGGATCTTCGAGCGCTTCTTCCGGACGTCAGAGGCGCGGCGCTCGGACATCCCCGGCGTCGGCCTGGGCCTCGCCCTCTGCAGCTGGATCGCCGAGCGGCATGGCGGGCGGCTCGAAGTGGTGAGCGATCCCGGCTGCGGGAGCGTCTTCACGCTCTGCCTGCCGGCTTCCGGACCGTCCGACTAGGCCTGCTGGCCGTCCGACTAGGCCTGCTGGCCGTCCGACTAGGCCTGCTGGCCGTCCGACTAGGCTTGCTGGGCTGGGTCCCTGAGCGCGCGCGTCTGCTCGGCGCGCGCAGCAAGCGCCTCCGCCGTCTCGGGGTAGCCGACCTCTTCGAGGACGAGTGGATGGGCCGGAGCAAGCTTCGTCTTCGCGTCACGGACTCGGGCGAGCATCCGCTCGTGCAGCCACTCGGGGCGTTCGAGGCCCTCCCCCACGCGCAGCGCCGAGCCCACGAGGGCCCGGACCATGTTGTGGCAGAAGGCGTCCGCCCGGATGTGGACCACGACGACGCCTTCGGGCGTGCGCTCGAACGAGAAGTCCTGCAGCTCGCGCACCGTGGTCGAACCCTCGCGGGGCTTGCAGAACGCGAGGAAGTCCTGAAGGCCGAGCAGCTGGGCGGCCGCTCCGTTCATACGCCCGACGTCGAGCGCGGCCTTGTGCCACAGTGTGATCCCGCGGAGCGTCGGGTCCCAGTGCTCCGGCCGGTCGGCGATGCGGTACGAGTAGCGGCGCCACAACGCTGAGAAGCGGGCGTCGAAGCCCGTGGGGGGCACGACGGCGCGGCGCACCTCGATCGCGCCGGTCGCCTCGCCCAGGACGCGGCTGAGGGCACCTCGCAGCCGGCGGGCGAGGACATCCTCGGGCCCGGCGTCAGAGCGGCGCGGCAGGTTCGCCCACTCCTGGTGGGTCAGGTCTGCGTGGACCACTTGGCCGCGGGCGTGGACGCCGGCGTCGGTGCGACCGGCGACGACGACGCGAAGCTGACGGCGCAGGATCAGGGCGAGCGCCTCCTCGAGAGACCCCTGAACCGTCCGCAAGCCTGGCTGCACGGCCCACCCGCTGAATGGGCCGCCGTCGTACGCGAGATCCAACCGCACACGGACGGCCTGCGGCGTTTCGGCGCCAGACGCGGGAAGGCCCCCGCTCCCAGAATCGGGAACGGGGGCCTTCTCTGCGCTCATGCGCCCCAGTCTATCGGCGCCACGGGTGACGCCCGACGGCAGGACTTACTTGGCTGCGTCGCCCTCGGCCTCGTTGGCCTCAGCCTCAGGAGCCGTCTCCTCGGCGGGAGCCTCGGTGGCCTCCGCCTCAGGGGCGGTCTCCTCGGCAGCAGTCTCCTCGGCGGGAGTCTCGACAGCCGGCTCAGCCTTCGGAGCCGCGGCACGCTGGGCAGCGCCCTCGGCCTCCCTCACGACAGCCTGCTTCGCCGAAACCGGCTCGAGCACGAGCTCGATGACCGCCATGGGGGCGTTGTCGCCCTTGCGGTTGCCGATCTTGGTGATGCGGGTGTAGCCACCCTCGCGGTCGGACAGCTGCGGCGCGATCTCCGTGAAGAGCTCGTGGATGATGCCCTTGTTGGTGTTGGTGCGGGCCGAGATGGCGGCCTGGACACGGCGGCGCGAGGCGAGGTCGCCACGCTTCGCGAACGTGATGAGGCGCTCCGCGACCGGGCGGAGGCGCTTGGCCTTCGTCACGGTCGTGGTGATCCGCTTGTGCTCGAAGAGCGCAGCGGCAAGGTTGTTGAGCATGAGGCGCTCGTGCGCCGGGCCACCGCCCAGACGCGGACCCTTGGCGGGTGCAGGCATAGTAGTTTCTCCTCGGGTGGGCCGCCGCCGGGATACACCCGGTGGCGGTCAATTCATGGTGGCTTAGAGGTCGTCGTCGCCGTACGGGGCCTCGTCCTCGTCGATCGCTGCAGCGCGAGCGGCGAGATCGAAGCCTGGAGGCGAGTCCTTGAGGGAGAGACCGAGCTCGACGAGCTTGGCCTTGACCTCGTCGATGGACTTGGCACCGAAGTTCCGGATGTCCATCAGATCGGCCTCGGAGCGCGCCACGAGTTCACCCACGGTGTGGATGCCTTCGCGCTTGAGGCAGTTGTACGAGCGCACGGTCAGGTCCAGGTCCTCGATCGGGAGGGCCATGTCCGCAGCGAGCGCGGCATCCGTCGGGGACGGACCGATCTCGATGCCCTCAGCCGCCGTGTTGAGCTCGCGGGCGAGGCCGAAGAGCTCGACAAGCGTCGTGCCCGCGGAGGCGACGGCGTCGCGCGGCTTGATGGCCGGCTTCGTCTCGACGTCCACGATCAGGCGATCGAAGTCGGTGCGCTGCTCGACACGAGTCGCCTCGACGCGGAAGGTGACCTTCAGCACGGGCGAGTAGATCGAGTCGACCGGGATGCGTCCGATCTCCGAGTCGGCGGACTTGTTCTGAGCTGCCGAGACGTAGCCGCGGCCGCGCTCGATCGTGAGCTCGAGCTCGAACTTGCCCTTGGAGTTGAGCGTGGCGATGTGCAGATCCGGGTTGTGGATCTCTACACCGGCCGGCGGGGCGATGTCCGCCGCGGTGACGACGCCCGGGCCCTGCTTGCGCAGGTAGGCGACGACCGGCTCGTCCTGGTCGGAGGAGATGGACAGGCTCTTGAGGTTCAGGATGATCTCGGTGACATCTTCCTTGACCCCGGGAACCGTGGTGAATTCGTGCAGCACGCCGTCGATCCGGATGCTGGTGACTGCAGCCCCCGGGATCGAGGACAGCAGGGTGCGGCGCAGCGAGTTGCCGAGCGTGTATCCGAAACCGGGCTCCAGCGGCTCGATGACGAATCGGCTGCGGTTGTCGGACACCACTTCTTCAGACAGTGTGGGGCGCTGTGCAATAAGCACGTAGTTTCCTTTCAGCGAGCATCCGCTATATGACGCAACACAGATGGATGGAAAACGGTCTGACTAAGTAACCGGCCTCTGGCCGGCCAAGGTTCCCCTCAGCCGGCCAGGACCTTCGACAACCAGTTAGACGCGGCGGCGCTTCGGGGGGCGGCAGCCGTTGTGTGCGCTCGGGGTGACGTCCTGGATGGAACCAACCTCGAGGCCCGCGGCCTGAAGGGCGCGGATCGCGGTTTCGCGGCCCGAACCCGGGCCCTTGACGAACACGTCGACCTTGCGGAGGCCGTGCTCCTGCGCGCGCTTCGCGGCGGACTCTGCGGCCTGCTGCGCGGCGTACGGGGTCGACTTGCGCGAGCCCTTGAAGCCGACCTCGCCGGCCGAGGCCCACGAGATCACAGCACCCGAGGGATCCGTGATCGAAACGATCGTGTTGTTGAACGTGCTCTTGATGTGCGCCTGGCCGAGCGCGATGTTCTTCTTGTCCTTGCGACGCGGCTTGCGGACCGAGGTCGCACGAGTCTTCGGGGGCATGAGTACTCCTACTTCTTGGTGACGCTAGCCGCGATCAGCGGCCGGCCTTCTTCTTGCCGGCGACGGTCCGCTTCGGACCCTTGCGGGTACGGGCGTTGGTCTTGGTGCGCTGGCCGCGGACCGGGAGGCCCTTGCGGTGGCGCAGGCCCTCGTAGCTGCCGATCTCGACCTTGCGGCGGATGTCGGCGGCCACTTCGCGGCGGAGGTCACCCTCAACCTTGTAGTTGCCCTCGATGTAGTCACGCAGCTGGACAAGCTCAGCGTCCGAGAGGTCCTTCACGCGGACGTCCGGGCTGATGCCAGTGGCAGCGAGCGTCTCCTTCGCACGGGTGCGACCCACGCCGTAGATGTAAGTGAGCGCGATTTCCAGCCGCTTTTCGCGGGGAATGTCAACGCCAGCGAGACGAGCCATAGTGGCGGTTCTCCTTGTGTTGTCCGGAGGTCGTAGGCAGTACACCCGCACTGTCAGTACGGCCCCAGCCTCCGGGCCGGGGGTTAGCTGTCCGGGCTCTGTTATTCGTCCCAGCGCAGCTTGTGCTGCCTTCTCTAGTTATTGCGTGGGCGCCGTCCGAGCTGTCTCCTCCTAGGAGGAATCAGCCCTGGCGCTGCTTGTGGCGCGGGTTCTCGCAGATCACCATGACCCGACCGTTGCGGCGGATCACCTTGCACTTGTCGCAGATCTGCTTGACGCTCGGCTTGACCTTCATGGCATTCCTTTGCGTGTTCTGCAGGTGGTCAGCATGACCGGCCAGGTGCCCCTGGCCGCGCTGCTTACTTGTAGCGGTAGACGATCCGGCCGCGGGTCAGGTCGTAGGGGCTGAGCTCCACCACCACGCGATCCTCCGGGAGGATACGGATGTAGTGCTGACGCATCTTCCCGGAGATGTGTGCGAGCACGACGTGCTTGTTCGTCAGCTCAACGCGGAACATCGCGTTGGGCAGCGCTTCAGTCACGACGCCCTCGATCTCGATGACACCGTCCTTCTTGGCCATAGCCTCCGCTATCTGTTGTGCCGCCGGGCACAGGTGCGCCCGGTGGTCGTCTATGGTTGATTCGACTAGCGGCAGCTCCCCGAAAAGGGCACAGCTGGGCCGACAGCCAACAAACAACTGTACGCCAGAGCGGCCCGGAAGTTAAATCCGCCTATCGTACACGCGATCCCCCGAGGGATCACGGCGCGTTGGAGTTTCACCAGCTTCTGCCGGGCACCAGCGGCGCGTCCCGCGTTCCCGGCGGTGAGTCCCGCCGTCGTCCCGCGCAAAAGGTGGTGGGACTCCTACAGCAGGTCAAGCCGCGGGAGCCCTCCGAGCGCGAGCCGCGCCTCCACGATCGCGCAGACCTGCCGCACCATCTCCTCCGGCCGGTGCACGATGTCCGAGTAGCCGAACCGGGCCACGGCGAAGCCGAGCGATTGGGAGACATTGTCGCGACGATAGTCCTTCAGGCGACGCTTCTTGCCCTCGTGCTCCTTGCCGTCGGTCTCGACGTCGACGCATCCCTCGACGAGCAGGTCCATCGAGCCGACGCCGCGGATGTCGACCTGAGCCTCGACGTGCAGCCCGGCGCGGCGGAGGTGGGTGCGCGCGAGGGTCTCGAGCAGCGACTCGGCGCCGACGTCGACCAGGTCGAGGATGCTTCTCGCGGCGGCGTTGCGACGCCCGGGCAGCCGGTCGCGAAGGAAGTCCATCGAGAAGCCCTGATGCGAGGCCGATTCGACCATGATCAGGGCTTCGAGCTCGGGCAAGCACTGAAGGGCGTGGAGCAGCACATCCGCCCTCGACGCGACCCACACGTCCGGCTCGCCCGGCAGCCAGGTCTTTCGGTGGATGACCGCGCGGTCGGAGGAGAAGGTGCCGTCCGGTCGCAGGAGGTGTACTTCCTTCGGGCGCCGAAGAAGCCAAAGCCCGTAATGCGCGGCGGCCGAGACGCAGGTCAACCGGGAGTTTGTGGCTGCGCACCGCACGAGCAGGGGGTCCGCTCCCGGAAGGGCGTAGATGCCGGGCCTTGGACGTTCGAGGAGGCCGGCCCTCACCGCCTGCGCCAGCTCCCGCTCCGAGATGCCCGCTTCGAGCAGCTGCCTCGTCCTGGCGACACCACCCCAGAGAGGCAGGAGCTGAGCTGGGTCCATGCCGCCATCGTGCCGCACCGTCGGGGGGCTATTGGGGCGTCGGAGGCGCTATGTGGATAACTTCCGCGTCGGAGTCTCACCATCTTTCGAACAGACGACGGCGCGACTCGCCGGCCAAACGGAGAACTCGCCGAGGCTGGGCGGCAGAAAGTGGTGAAAGTCCGGCGCGACCGCGCCTACGCGGGTGGGGCCGGGTACGGCTCCCATGTCCCAGCAGGTGTCGTGACCGTTGACGCTGAGCGGACGCCGTCGAGAATCGCCAGCCGAACTGCCTCGGCCGCGGCTGTCTGGATGAAGAAGAGCGCGAGCTGCCGCGCGAAGTCGGGCTCGCGGTCGAACTCGACGGCCCGGGTCGAGAGCGCGAAGATCGTGTCGCCGTCCACAATCGTGTGGCTCGGATTGAGGGCGCGGGCGAGCCCTGCGTGGGCGGCCGTCGCAGTCCGCTTGCACTCTGCAGGCGTGAGTGCCGCGTTCGTCGCGACGACGGCGAGGGTCGTGTTGGCGGACGACGGCGCCTGGCCACCGACGAGCGTAGGCTCCCGATCGGCGGGAGGCACCTCAGGGAAGATCGGTGCGCCCGCCGCATTGACGACGGCGAGCGCGCCCACCACGAGCCTCTCGGGCAGGTTCACCTCCGGCGCGCCCGGGGGCCCCTGAATAGGCCCCGCGGGGAGTGCCACGGACGCCATCCCGATCCCTCCCTTGTAGCGTCCTCGCGCGAACACGGCGCCGGTGCCTGCGCCCACGCAGCCGCGGAGGGCGCCGTCGTCCGCCTCCCCCGAACCCACAGCAGCCGCCGCGGCCGCGAAACCCATGGCCGCGTCGGGGCGCTTCGAGAAGTCGCCGCCCCGCCCGAGATCGAAGATGACCGCGGCGGGCACGATCGGCACAACGCCGCCCAGGACTGCGAAACCCTGCCCCTCGGATTCGAGGAACTGCTGCACGCCAGCCGCAGCCGCCAGACCGTAGGCGCTCCCGCCGCAGAGGGCCACGCCGTCGACGTTCTGGGCCAGGGTGGAGGGATCGAGCGCGTCGGTCTCGCTCGTTCCGGGGCCCCCGCCGCGCACGTCGACGCCTCCGGCGGATCCGGGCGGAGCGAGCACCGCAGTCACGCCCGTGAGCCAGCCATCCCCGATGCGCTGCGCATGACCCACGCGCATCCCGGGGACATCGAGGAGGGATCCCATGGGGACATTGTGCCGCACGCCGCCGTCCGTCCTAGGTAAACGATCTCGGTACACAGAGGGAATCAGACGCGCACGACAATCTTCCCGCGGACGTGCCCCGTCTCGAGCTTTCGGTAGGCTTCGGCGGCCTCGGCGAGGTCAAAGACGTCAGCGATCTCGATCTTGAGGCTCCCCCGGGCCGCGAGCCCCGCGAGTTCGGCGAGATTGGCACGGTCGGGCCGGACCCAGACGTACTGGCCCCCGTACACGTCGCGAGCCCGGTGATCTGTGATCGAGGCGACGATGCCGCCGTTGCGGAGGAGGTCGGGGACCGTCTTCATCGCGGAGTGGCCCGCGAAGTCGAGGATGACGTCGAAGCCCTCCGGCACAAGGGCGCGAGCTGACTCGACGAGGCCGTCTGCGTAGATGATCGGCTCGGCGCCGAGCGAGCGCAGATAATCATGGTTCCGCTCAGAAGCCGTCCCAACCACGCGCGCTCCCGCGAGGACGGCGAGCTGGGTCGCGAATGAGCCGACCCCTCCCGCAGCTGCGTGGACGAGCACCGTCTGGCCAGCGGACACTCCGGCGCGCCTCACGGTCTGGAGCGCGGTGAGGCCGGTGAGGGGCAGCGCTGCCCCCTCCTCGAAGCTCAGCTCCTTCGGCTTGTGGACCGCCGTTCGGACGGGGACCTCGACGAGCTCGGCGAGCGTCCCATTCGAGATGAAGTCCTTCCGGGCGTACGCGAGAATCTCGTCGCCCACCTCGAATTCCGGTGTGTCCAGACCCGGCTTCACCACGACGCCGGCCACGTCCCACCCGGGGATCACGGGGAAGACCGTATCGATGAGGCCTTTGAGGTGGCCCTGACGGACCTTGTAGTCGACCGGGTTGAGGCTCGCGGCCTTCACTTTGACAAGCACGGAGTCCGAGCCCGGATGGGCGTCGGGAACTTCCTTCAGTTCGAGGACATCTGCATTTCCGAATCGTTCATACGTCATCGCCTTCACGTCTGTGGCGAACGTGCCACGGCTGCGGAGAATTCCCCGCAAGCCACCCTCAGGGAACCGGGTTGGTGCTTGCCGGCCCAATGACGAGCACGGGTGAGACGAAGTCGGTGATTGTGTAGCGGCCGCATCTAATGGTCTGGCGTGGGTCGTTCTCGACCCCTACCGGAAGTGCCGGGGCCGGATACTCGGTGTCGCTCAGAACGAATGAAACGTTCTTCGTCGCATAGTCGGTACGGTTGGTAAGCCACTGATAAGCGCCGAACGATTTGTCTACCTGAATGAGTTGCCCGGGGTCCCTCAGATAGGCCTTCGGCCCGCGGATTGTCCAGAAGCGCCCCGCGCCCGTTCTCTGGCTCGAAGTGATCCACGCGTCCACACAGCCGATGTCAGGGTTCAACGCCTCGGCAGAATCGCGCAGCGTGAGCGCAACGAGCCCTGAACCTACAAGGCACACGCCGGCTATCGATGCGACCAAGACGCGCGCCCTCCGCCAGTGCACGCCGAGCGTCCGCTGGGCGAGAAGTTCCGGCACAAGGACGAGAAGGCAGAGCGGAGCGAAAAAGATGGGCTGGAAATATCGCGTTCCCACCCCTCCCAGCGCCACCATTCCGACAACCACCACCAGCGGGGCCGCCCACGCCATTCCCGCAAGGACAGCCGTCCGCACGTCCCCATCTCTCGTCGAACTGCGGAACACGATGACCGCAGACAGGATCAGCGCGACAACGAAGCCCATCTCGACCGTGCCAGCAGGTGTTGATGCCAAATCCGAGAATTGTTTGAGGAAATAGAGCCCGGCCCCCACGGCTGCACTGGGCTTTGCATAGGCCGGCCCGTCTTTCGTGATGAGCGACGCGAACGGAATCCTCGAGATGAGACCAAATACCGCACCGATGGTCAGAACTGCGCCGAGGCGCCCGGCCAACTTCCACGAAGTGATGCGCCGACGGGCGAGGAGCGCGAAGACGAACGCCAGGGGGACTGCTTCCCAAGCCAGAATCAGTGGATTAGTCAACGTCGCGACAGCGATTATCACAAGGAGGGCGACTTCGAGGACCGCACGACGGCGGGGCGACGCCCGCGGAACGGCCAGAGGTGCGGCCAGCCCGGTCGAGAGGACGGACGCGAGGACCGTCGTGCCGTAGAACGTCCCGGTAGCTAGGAGAGAAACGACTTCGAACGAGTCCCAGCGAGATGAATTCTCGAGAAAGGTGAGGAATACCGTCGCTGCAAACGCCACCAAAGCCCCAACGATGCGACGACTCCGGGGGCGTTCGGGCCGCACGAGGCCGCTCAGGAGCCGAAGCGATCCGTAGAGCAGGAGGAAGTTCACCACGGCATTGAGGATGAAGGTCCCCTTGACGCCGAACCCGAGGGCGGCGACTGCCCAGTACACCCCCATCTCCGGGATGAACAAGACGGCGGAAAGGGCCCAGTCCTGCGGCTGCCCTGCTAAAACCGAACCGCGTACGAGCGCTGGCAGCACCGTCTCCGAGTCGTAGTAGAGCATCCACGACCTGTCGGTGGCAGCCATGTGGCCGACAGCGACGAGGGCCAGTAGCAGAGCAACGATCCACCCAGTGAGTTCAGATGCCCATGCGGGAAAGGGCGCCGCGGTGCATTCGCGCTCTTCTCTCAACGCGCCCGCCTCACGACCCACAAGTCCCCCTCACACCGCTGGCATCCATCGGTCAGTTTAGGGCTCGTCGGCCGCCTACGCCGGGATCGGCACTGGCGTGACGCCGAGCGGCTCAAGCTCCGATGCGCCGCCGTCCTCTGCGGTGAGCACCCAGATTCCGCCCTCGTGCCGCGCCACAGAATGCTCCCACTGGCACGAGCGGGAGGCATCGGTCGTCACGACGGTCCACTCGTCGTCGAGCACGCGGGTCTCGATCGAACCGCGGACGAGCATGGGCTCGATCGCGAGCGCCAGACCGGGCTTGATCTTTGGGCCGCGGTGGCCGGTGCGGTAGTTGAGGACATCCGGAGCCATGTGCATCTCAGAGCCGATCCCGTGGCCCACGTAGTCCTCGAGGATCCCGAGCGGCGCGCCCGGCTGCGCGGTCACGAAGTCGTCGATCGCGTCTCCGATGTCACCGACGTGCGTGCCCTTCGCGAACGCCGCGATTCCGTTCCACATCGCCAAGCGCGTGATCTCGGAGAGCCGCTCGTCCTCAGGGTCGCCCTCGCCCACGATCACGGTGCGCGCAGAGTCCGCGTTCCAGCCGCGGACGATGCATCCGCCGTCGATCGAGAGGATGTCCCCTTCCTTGAGCGTCCGCGGCCCCGGGATGCCGTGGACCACTTCATCGTTGACCGAGACGCAGATGTGCTTCGGGTAGCCGAAGTAGCCCAAGAAGTTGTACTGGGCGCCAGCCGCGTCGACGACCTCGGCGAACACGCCGTCGAGCTCCTCGGTGGTGACGCCCGGCGCGACGGCGCCGACGGCGGCGTCGAGCGCACGGCTCAGCAGCACCCCGGCCTCCGCCATGATGCGAAGCTGCCCGTTGTTCTTGTACTCGATCTTCCGCTGCCCGATCACAACGTTCCTCTCACAGAAAGCGGACGACGGCGCCGCCCCACCCGCGCTGTCTGCCCGGCGAAGTGCAGGGTCGGCAGGCGGACGAGCGGCGCCGTCGTCATTTGTCCGGCGGTGGCGCGGATCCCGGCTCAGGCCAGGTCCGCGGCCCCTTTCTTGATGGCGGCCAAGACACGCTCGGTGACCTCGTCGATGGCGCCAATGCCGTCGACCTTCGTGAGGATGCCGCGCTCCTCGTAGCGGGACACCACGGCCTCCGTCTGCGTGTGGTAGAGCTCGAGGCGGTGACGGATCACGCCCTCGTTGTCGTCGCTGCGCCCCGTCTCCTTGGCCCGGCCGAGCAGGCGGTGGACGAGCTCCTCGTCATCGGCGGTGAGCTGGAGGACGACGTCGAGCTGCAGGCCGGTCTCGGCGAGGACCTCGTCCAGGTACTCGACCTGCGCGACGGTCCGCGGGTAGCCGTCGAGGAGGAAGCCGTCGCGGGCGTCATCCTGGGCGAGGCGGTCACGAACCATGCTGTTCGTCACGCTGTCCGGAACGAAGTCCCCAGCGTCGATATACCTCTTCGCCTCGATGCCGAGCGGAGTCTGCTCCTTGACGTTGAAGCGGAAGATGTCCCCGGTCGAGATGGCGACGATGCCAAGCCGTTCCGAGATCCGTTCGGCCTGCGTTCCCTTGCCGGAGCCGGGGGGGCCAATGAGCAGCATTCTCGTCATCGCAGGAGTCCTTCGTAGTGTCGCTGTTGGAGCTGTGCATCGATCTGCTTGACCGTCTCGAGGCCGACGCCGACCATGATGAGGATCGACGTCCCACCGAACGGGAAGTTCGTGTTGGCCTGAACCAGCACAAGGGCGATCAGCGGGATGAGGGCCACGAGGCCGAGGTACAGCGAGCCCGGCAGCGTGATGCGCGAAAGTACGTACTGCAGGTAGTCAGCAGTCGGCTTCCCCGCACGGATGCCGGGGATGAAGCCGCCGTACTTCTTCATGTTGTCGGCGACCTCTTCAGGGTTGAAGGTGATCGCGACATAGAAGTATGTGAAGAAGATGATCAGGACGAAGTAGATGATCATGTAGACCGGGTGGTCGCCCTTGGTCAGGTTGTTGTTGATCCACTCGACCCACGGCTGGATGTTCGAGCCGTTCTTCGGGGTGTTGAACTGGGCC
Source organism: Sinomonas terrae (assembly GCF_022539255.1). NCBI lineage: Bacteria > Bacillati > Actinomycetota > Actinomycetes > Micrococcales > Micrococcaceae > Sinomonas > Sinomonas terrae. The sequence goes on along the minus strand of NZ_JAKZBV010000001.1, from coordinate 1,049,801 downwards.
ACGAGCGCCGGCAGGTACAGCATCGACGAGGCGAAGATGACCGGGATGACACCCGCCATGTTGACCTTGACCGGAATGTACGTGGTGGTGCCGCCGACCGTCCGACGACCGATCATCCGCTTCGCGTACTGCACGGGGATGCGGCGCTGGGACTGCTCAACGAAGACCACGAGGGCCATCGTGACGAGGCCGATCACGAGCACGATGAAGAACGTGCCCGGGCCCTTCGAGGACCAGATCGCGCCGAGCGAGGAAGGGAAGTTCGCCGCGATCGATGTGAAGATCAAGATGGACATGCCGTTGCCGATGCCCTTCTCGGTCACGAGTTCGCCCATCCACATGATCAGGCCGGTGCCGGCCGTCAGCGTGATGATGATGAGGATCGTTGCGACGATGCTCTGATCCGGAATGATCTGCAGCTGGCAGTTCGGGAAGAGCTGGCCCGAGCGCACGAGCGAGACAAGCGTCGTCGCGTTCAGCAGGCCGAGGGCGATCGTGAGGTAGCGCGTGTACTGCGTGAGCTTCGTCTGCCCGGCCTGGCCCTCTTCGTACAGTTCCTGGAACCGCGGGATCACCACGCGGAGCAGCTGAACGATGATGCTTGCCGTGATGTACGGCATGATGCCGAGCGCAAACACCGAGACCTGAAGCAGCGCACCGCCGCTGAACAGGTTCATGAGCTGGTAGATGCCCTGCTGCTGGTCCTGCCCGCTCACGAGTGGCGAGAGGCATGTCTTGACGTTGCTGTAGTTGACCCCCGGGGAGGGGATGAACGCGCCCAGACGGAAGATGGCGATGATGCCTAGCGTGAACAGCAGCTTGCGCCGCAGGTCCGGCGTACGGAAAGCCCGGACGATGGCAGAAAGCACGCTTCTCCTCCCCGATCACGAGGAACGTAGGGTGTGTGGGGCTCGCGCGGAGGATGCAGCGAGCATGGTACAGCTACCGAGTCTAACTGCCCGGCGCCCTGACGAGATAATTCCGGCCGTTGCAGCGGGGTTGCAGGTGCAGCAAAAGGCCCCCACCGCCGTCGTAATTAATTCACGACGGCGGCGGGGGCCTTCAGCTCACAGCGTCAGCTGGGCTCCGGGGATCGTCAGAGGACGGTCGTGGAGCCGCCGGCGGCGGCGATCTTCTCGGCGGCGGACGTCGAGAAGGCGTGTGCGGTGATGTCGAGCTTCACGGTGACGTCGCCGCTGCCCAGCACCTTGACGGGCTGGTTCTTGCGGACGGCGCCCTTCGCGATGAGCTCCTCGACACCCACGGTGCCACCCTCTGGGAACAGCTCGACGAGCCGCTCGAGGTTGACGACCGAGTACTCGACCCGGAACGGGTTCTTGAAGCCACGGAGCTTCGGCAGGCGCATGTGCAGCGGAAGCTGCCCGCCCGCGAAGCCCGCACGCACCTGGTAACGGGCCTTGGTGCCCTTGGTGCCGCGACCAGCGGTCTTGCCCTTGGAGCCCTCACCGCGACCCACACGGGTCTTCGCGGTCTTGGCGCCAGCGGCCGGACGCAGGTGGTGGACCTTGAGCGCGTGAGTCTTCTGCTCAGTTTCGTTCTCAGCCATTACTTCGCCTCCTCAACCTTCACGAGGTGCGGAACCGTGTTGATCATGCCCACCGTCACGGCGTCGGCCTTGCGGACGACAGTGTGACCGATGCGCTTGAGTCCCAGGGAGCGCAGCGTCTCGCGCTGGTTCTGCTTGGCGCCGATGACGCCCTTGATCTGGGTGATCTCCAACGTGGCGTCGGAGGGAGCCAGGTTCTTCGCCATGACTCATGCACCTGCCTTCTGGTTCTCGAGGTTGCGCACGAGAGCAGCCGGAGCGACATCCTCGAGCGCGAGGCCACGGCGGGCAGCCACAGCCTGCGGCTCCTCGAGGCCCTTGAGCGCCTCGATCGTCGCGTGGACGATGTTGATCGCGTTCGACGAGCCGAGGGACTTCGACAGCACGTCGTGGATGCCGGCGCACTCGAGGACGGCGCGCACCGGACCACCGGCGATAACGCCGGTACCCGGAGCAGCCGGACGCAGCATGACGACGCCGGCGGCGGCCTCACCCTGCACGCGGTGCGGAACGGTCGTGCCGACGCGCGGGACGCGGAAGAAGGACTTCTTGGCCTCCTCCACACCCTTGGCGATGGCCGCGGGAACTTCCTTGGCCTTGCCATAGCCAACACCCACGGTGCCGTTGCCGTCGCCGACCACCACGAGAGCCGTGAAGCTGAAGCGGCGGCCGCCCTTGACGACCTTGGCGACGCGGTTGATGGTCACGACGCGCTCGACGAACTGGTTCTTCTCGGCGTCACGGCCACCGTCGCGGCCGCGGCCACCACGGTCGCCACGGCCGCGGCCCTCGCCACGACGGCCGCCGCGGCGGTCCTCGTTGGCGGGAGCGGCAGCCTCAGCGGCGCCCTCGGTCACATTCTCAGACACGTTGTCCTTCTGGTTGTTCTCAGCGGTCACAGTGCCAGTCCGCCTTCCCGGGCGCCGTCTGCAATCGCAGCAACGCGACCGTGGTACTTGTTGCCGCCGCGGTCGAACACGACAGCCTCGACGCCAGCAGCCTTCGCACGCTCGGCGACGAGTTCGCCGACGCGCTTGGCCTTGGCCGTCTTGTCACCCTCGAACGCACGGAGGTCAGCCTCGAGCGTCGAGGCAGACGCGACGGTGATGCCCTTGCTGTCGTCGACAACCTGGACGAACACGTGGCGCGACGAGCGCGAGACGACGAGACGCGGACGCTCGGCAGAGCCGACGACGCGCTTGCGCAGGCGGATGTGGCGACGCGAACGAGACGCAGTGCGCGACTTGGCCGGACGCTTCTTGTTGATGCTCAGACCCATGGTTACTTACCAGCCTTCCCGACCTTGCGGCGGACAACTTCGCCGGCGTAACGGATGCCCTTGCCCTTGTAGGGATCAGGCTTGCGCAGCTTGCGGATGTTGGCAGCCACCTCGCCGACGCGCTGCTTGTCGATTCCGGACACGGTGAACTTCGTGGGGTTCTCGACGGTGAACGCGATGCCCTCCGGGGCAGACACGGTGACCGGGTGGGAGAAGCCCAGTGCGAACTCGAGGTCCGAGCCCTTAGCCTGCACGCGGTAACCGGTGCCGACGATCTCGAGCTTCTTCTCGTAGCCCTTGGTCACGCCCTCGATCATGTTGGCGAGGAGCGTGCGGGTGAGGCCGTGCAGCGAGCGCGAGAGACGCTCGTCGTTCGGGCGCGTCACCGAGAGCGTGCTGTCCTCGAGGTTGACCTCGATCGGGGTCGCCACGGTGTGCGTGAGCTCGCCCTTGCCGCCCTTGACGGTGACAACGGCGCCGTCGATCTTCACCTCGACGTCGGTCGGGACGGTGATGGGGAGACGTCCAATGCGGGACATATCTTCTTCCTTCCTTCCCTTACCAGACGTACGCGAGGACTTCGCCGCCCACGCCCTTCTTGGAAGCCTGACGGTCAGTCAGAAGCCCCGAAGAGGTAGACAGGATGGCGATGCCGAGGCCGCCCAGCACGTGCGGGAGGTTCGTGGACTTCGCATACACGCGGAGACCCGGCTTGGAGATGCGGCGGACACCCGCGATCGAACGCTCGCGGTTCGGACCGAACTTGAGCGTGAGGGTCAGCTTCTTGCCGACCTCGGCGTCCTCTTCCTTCCAGCCGGCGATGAAGCCCTCGGCCTTGAGGATGTCGGCAACTCGAACCTTGAACTTCGACGACGGCATGGCAACCTCGTCGTGGTAGGCCGAGTTGGCGTTGCGCAGACGGGTAAGCATGTCTGCGACGGGATCAGTCATAGTCATGTGGGCTCGTGCCCTTCCTCATGCCGGTTTCCGCGCAGTACTGAGCCTTTCGGCTTTCAGCGCCGTGCGGACCTGTCACGTAGTGATTCAGTCTTCGGTCTTGAACGGGAAGCCCAGCGCCTTGAGCAGCGCGCGGCCTTCGTCGTCAGTCTTGGCGGTCGTGACAACCGTGATGTCCATGCCGCGGGGGCGATCGATCTTGTCCTGATCGATTTCATGGAACATCACCTGCTCGGTGAGACCGAACGTGTAGTTGCCGTTGCCGTCGAACTGCTTGCCGCTCAGGCCGCGGAAGTCGCGGATACGGGGCAGGGCGAGGGTCACCAGGCGATCGACGAACTCCCACATGCGGTCGCCGCGCAGCGTTGCGAAGGCGCCGATCGGCATGCCCTCACGGAGCTTGAACTGGGCGATCGACTTGCGTGCCTTCGTGACCTGCGGCTTCTGGCCCGTGATGAGGGTCAGGTCGCGCACAGCGCCCTCGATGAGCTTCGAGTCCTTGGCGGCGTCGCCGACGCCCATGTTCACGACAACCTTCACCAGGCGCGGGACCTGGTTCACGTTGGCGTACTTGAACTCGTCCTGGAGCGAGGCCTTGACGGTCTCCGCGTACTTCGCCTTGAGACGGGGCACGATCTTGACCGGAGTATCGACAGTCTCAGTCATTAGATGTCCTTCCCAGTGGCCTTGGAGTAGCGGATGCGCACCGTCTTCTGACGGCCGTCCTTCTCCACGGTCTCGACGCGGAAGCCCACCCTCGTGGGCTTCTTGGTCTCGGGGTCCACGAGAGCCACGTTTGAAACGTGGATCGGGGCCTCAACCTGCTCGATGCCGCCGGTCTTGGTGCCGCGCTGCGACTGGCCGACCTTGGTGTGCTTGGTGACACGGTTGATTCCCTCGACGAGCACGCGGCTCGTTTCGGGGAACACCTTCAGGACCTTGCCCTGCTTGCCCTTGTCACCGCCCTTGTCCTGCTTGGAGCCGGTGATGACCTGGACCAGGTCGCCCTTCTTGATCTTTGCGCCCATGAGTCAGAGCACCTCCGGAGCCAGCGAGACGATCTTCATGAACTTCTTGTCGCGCAGCTCGCGCCCGACCGGGCCGAAGATGCGCGTGCCACGGGGGTCGCCGTCGTTCTTGAGGATGACTGCCGCGTTCTCATCGAACTTGATGTAGGAGCCGTCCGCGCGGCGGCGCTCCTTCTTCGTGCGGACGACGACGGCCTTGACCACGTCGCCCTTCTTGACGTTTCCGCCAGGGATCGCGTCCTTGACGGTGGCGACGATGACGTCGCCGATACCTGCGTAGCGGCGGCCAGAACCACCGAGAACGCGGATGGTGAGGATTTCCTTCGCACCCGTGTTGTCGGCGACCTTGAGCCGCGACTCCTGCTGAATCACTACTTACTCCTTACGTCACGCTGGTTCTCAGATCGCGGTGAAGCTTGCGCCGAGCCTTGCGGAACGGATTGTCGGGGTGTCTCTCGACCCGCCTGGATGTTGCCAGTACGGGCCTGAATCACCGTGCCAGAGGCAATGGACCCCTTCCGACACGCCCGTGCGTGGGCACGCGGGAGGGCATTATGCGGTGGCACGATGGTTCACGAGGTACTGCACGCCTGCCAGCCGTCCGTTCTTTCAGTCCGCGAGGACCTCCGGAAGGCACGCCGAATGCAGCCGTACAAGCTCAATATCGTAGCACGAAACGGCGAAGCCCCCTGACAGACCCCCTGCTGTCGTTTCGGGTACACCAACTCCCCCACCAGACCATCTCGGGTACACCAACTCCCCGCCGAAGAGGCGAGGCTAGTCGCCAAGGTCGGGTCGGCGTCGTGCGTTGAAAGCCCAAGGCTCGTGTTGCCGCACCGTCAACCGAGCAAGATGGGAACCGGCGTACCCGAAACGGCCTGAGAGGAGAGTATCCGTACCCGAAACGACCTGGGAGGAGAGTATCCGTACCCGAGACCGTCTGGGAGGGGAGTTGGCGTACCCGAAACGGGAAGCGGCCCGTCCCCTCGAAAAGGGACGGGCCGCTCAATGCTGCACCGATTCGCCGGAGATCGGAAGGCTTACTTGGCCTTCTCGAGGATCTCCACGAGGCGCCACCGCTTGGTCGCGGACAGCGGGCGGGTCTCCGCGATGAGAACCAGATCGCCGATGCCGGCGGTGTTGTCCTCGTCGTGGGCCTTGCGCTTGCTCGTGCGGCGGATGACCTTGCCGTAGAGCGAGTGCTTCACGCGATCCTCGACCTCGACGACGATGGTCTTCTCCATCTTGTCGGACACGACGTAGCCGCGGGCCGTCTTGCGGTGGCCGCGCTCGTCGGCCGCCGCCTCAGGAGCGTTCTGCGTCACGTTGTTCTCCTCGCTCACTTGGCCTCCTCGGTCTCAGCCTCGGAGGTCTCAGTCTCTGCCTCAGAAGCCTTCTCGGCCTCGGCAGCCTTCTTGGACTTCTTCGCGTCCTTCGTGTCCTCAACGGTGGACGTGGGCTCAACACGAATGCCAAGCTCGCGCTCACGGAGAACCGTGTAGATGCGGGCGATGTCCTTCTTCACGGCGCCGAGGCGGCCGTGGCTCTCAAGCTGGCCCGTGGCCGACTGGAAGCGGAGGTTGAACAGCTCTTCCTTCGCCTTCTTGAGCTCCTCGAGGAGGCGCTCGCTGTCCAGCTGGTCGAGCTTCTCAGCGGTCAGGTCCTTCGAACCAACTGCCATTCTCATTCACCACCTTCGCGACGCACGATGCGCGCCTTCAACGGGAGCTTGTGCATGGCGAGGCGCAGCGCCTCGCGCGCCACGTCCTCGTTCACGCCGGCGAGCTCGAAGAGAACCCGGCCCGGCTTGACGTTGGCAACCCACCACTCCGGCGAACCCTTACCGGAACCCATGCGGGTTTCAGCAGGCTTCTTGGTAAGCGGGCGGTCCGGGTAGATGTTGATCCAGACCTTGCCGCCACGCTTGATGTAGCGGGTCATCGCGATACGAGCGGCCTCGATCTGACGGTTCGTCACATAGGCCGGGGAAAGGGCCTGGATGCCGAACTCGCCGAAGCTGACCTTCGTGCCGCCGGTCGCAGCGCCCGAGCGACCCGGGTGATGCTGCTTGCGGTGCTTTACACGACGCGGGATAAGCATTTAAGCCTCTCCTCCTTCCGCTGCCGGAGCAGCAGCCTCGGCGGCCGGAGCCTCGGTTGCCTCAGGAGCGGCAGCCTGGGCCTGGCGGTCGCCAGACGGACGACGACGGCGCTCGCCACCGGGGCGGCCGGGACGGTCGCCGCGGGGGCCGCGCGACGACGGAGCAGCGGCGGCCTGGGCAGCCAGCTCCTTGGACGTCACATCGCCCTTGTAGATCCAGACCTTCACGCCGATGCGGCCGAAGGTCGTCTTGGCCTCGTAGAAGCCGTAGTCGATGTTCGCGCGAAGGGTGTGCAGCGGCACGCGACCCTCGCGGTAGAACTCGGAACGGGACATCTCGGCGCCGCCGAGACGGCCCGAGCAGGCCACGCGGATGCCCTTGGCACCGGCGCGCTGCGCCGACTGCATGGCCTTCTTCATGGCGCGGCGGAACGCGACGCGGCTCGAGAGCTGCTCCGCGATGCCCTGGGCGACGAGCTGAGCCTCGATCTCGGGGTTCTTGACCTCGAGGATGTTCAGCTGGACCTGCTTCCCGGTGAGCTTCTCGAGCTCGCCGCGGATGCGGTCGGCCTCGGCGCCGCGGCGACCGATCACGATGCCCGGACGAGCCGTGTGGATGTCCACGCGGACGCGGTCGCGGGTGCGCTCGATCTCGACGCGGGCGATGCCGGCGCGCTCCATGCCCGTGGTCATGAGCTTGCGGATCTTGACGTCCTCGCGGACGAAGTCCTTGTAGCGCTGACCGGGCTTGTTGCTGTCGGCAAACCAGTGCGAGACGTGGTCAGTGGTGATGCCGAGCCGGAACCCGTGCGGGTTGACCTTCTGTCCCATTTAGCGGGCCTCCTCGTTCTCGGGGGTCGCCACGACCACAGTGATGTGGCTGGTGCGCTTCTTGATGCGGTACGCGCGGCCCTGGGCACGCGGCTGGAACCGCTTCATGGTCGGACCCTCGTCGACGAACGCCTCGCTGATGTAGAGATCGCTCTCGTCGAACGCCAGACCGTCACGGTCGGCCAGGACGCGCGCGTTGGCCATCGCGGAGGCGACCACCTTGTAGACCGGCTCCGAAGCCGCCTGCTGGGCGAACTTCAGGATCGCCAGAGCCTCATTCGCCTGCTTGCCACGAACAAGGTTGACGACGCGCCGGGCCTTCATCGGCGTTACGCGAATGTGGCGCGCAATTGCCTTGGCTTCCATTGCTTTCCTTCTCTTTCTCGAAGTTCAAGCACTGCTTTCCTCTGCCATGCGGCAGGGTCAGCGGCGCTTGCCCTTCTTGTCGTCCTTCACGTGGCCGCGGAAAGTCCGCGTCGGGGCGAATTCGCCGAGCTTGTGCCCGACCATCGACTCGGTGATGAAGACCGGGACGTGCTTCCGGCCGTCGTGCACGGCGATCGTGTGCCCGAGCATGTCGGGGATGATCATCGAGCGGCGGGACCAGGTCTTGATGACGTTCTTGGTGCCCTTATCGTTTTCCCGGGCGACCTTCACAAAGAGGTGCTGGTCAACGAAAGGACCCTTCTTCAGGCTGCGTGGCATGTGTCCAGGCTCCTATCGCTTGTTCTTGCCAGTACGACGACGGCGGACGATGAGCTTGTCGCTCTCCTTGTTCGGGCGGCGGGTGCGGCCCTCGGGCTTGCCGTTCGGGTTGACCGGGTGGCGACCACCGGACGTCTTGCCCTCACCACCACCGTGCGGGTGGTCGATCGGGTTCATCGCGACACCGCGGACGGTCGGGCGGACGCCCTTCCAGCGCAGGCGGCCGGCCTTGCCCCAGTTGATGTTCGACTGCTCGGCGTTGCCGACCTCGCCGACCGTCGCGCGGCAGCGGACGTCGACGTTGCGGACCTCGCCCGAAGGCAGGCGGAGCTGGGCGTACTTGCCCTCCTTCGCGACGAGCTGCACCGAGGCACCCGCGGAGCGGGCGAGCTTGGCGCCGCCACCCGGGCGGAGCTCGACGGCGTGGATGACCGTACCGACCGGGATGTTGCGGAGCGGCAGGTTGTTGCCGGGCTTGATGTCGGCGTCCGGGCCGGACTCGACGAAGTCGCCCTGAGCGAGCTTGTTCGGCGCGATGATGTAGCGCTTGGTGCCGTCCACGAAGTGGAGGAGGGCGATGCGCGCGGTGCGGTTCGGATCGTACTCGATCTCCGCGACGCGGGCGTTGACGCCGTCCTTGTCGTGGCGGCGGAAGTCGATCAGACGGTACTGACGCTTGTGCCCACCACCCTTGTGGCGAGTGGTGATACGACCCGTGTTGTTACGGCCGCCCTTCTTGGGGAGCGGACGAACCAGGGACTTCTCCGGCGTCGAGCGCGTGATTTCTGCGAAGTCGGCCACGCTCGAGCCACGGCGGCCCGGGGTAGTCGGCTTGTAGTTACGGATTCCCATTTACCTGTTCCTCGTTAAAGTGGTCTCCGCTCAGGCGAGCGGACCGCCGAAGATGTCGATCGTGCTGCCGTCCTTGAGAGTGACGATTGCACGCTTGGTTGCCTTGCGCTGGCCCCAGCCGAACTTGGTGCGCTTGCGCTTGCCCTCGCGGTTTGCCGTGTTCACGGACGCAACCTTGACGGAGAAGATCTGCTCCACCGCGTTCTTGATCTCGGACTTGTTGGACCGCGGGTCCACCAGGAAGGTGTACTGGCCCTCGTCGATCAGGCCGTAGCTCTTCTCGGAGACGACCGGAGCGATGATGACGTCGCGCGGATCCTTGTAGCTCGATGCAGTCACTTGGAGGTCTCCTCGTTCTTGGGCGCCCGATCGGCGACGAACGCGTCGAAGGCCGCCTTGGTGAACACCACGTCATCGGAAACCAGCACGTCGTACGTGTTGAGCTGGTCTGCGTAGAGCGCGTGGACCTCGGGGAGGTTGCGGACCGAGAGGGCTGCATTCTCCTCGGCGCGCTCGAGAACGACAAGGATGTTCTTGCGGTCAGTGATGGACTTGAGGGTCGCGATCGCGCCCTTCGTGCTCGGCTTCTCGCCCGAGGCGAGCGACTCCACGACGTGGATGCGGCCGTTGCGGGCGCGGTCCGAGAGGGCACCGCGGAGCGCGGCGGCCTTCATCTTCTTGGGGGTGCGCTGCGAGTAGTCACGCGGGGTCGGGCCGTGGACGACGCCGCCGCCGGTCATGTGCGGGGCGCGGACGGAACCCTGACGGGCGCGGCCGGTGCCCTTCTGCTTGAACGGCTTGCGGCCGGCACCCGAGACCTCGCCACGGTTCTTCACCTTGTGCGTGCCCTGGCGTGCAGCGGCCAGCTGGGCGACGACAACCTGGTGCAGCAGCGGCACGTTGGTCTGGACGTCGAAGATCTCGGCGGGGAGATCCACATTCACAGTTGCGTTAGCCATGAGTTCAGGCTCCCTTCACAGCGGTGCGGACGAGGACGACCGAGCCGCGGGCACCGGGGAGGGCACCCTTGATGAGGAGCAGCGACTTCTCGGCGTCGACAGCGTGGACCGTGAGGTTGAGCGTGGTCTGACGCTCGTTGCCCATGCGGCCCGCCATGCGCAGGCCCTTGAAGACGCGGCCCGGGGTGGCGCAAGCACCGATGGAACCGGGCTTGCGGTGGTTCTTGTGGGCACCGTGCGAGGCGGAGACACCGGCGAAGCCGTGACGCTTCATGACACCGGCGAAGCCCTTGCCCTTGGTCGTGCCGACGACGTCGATCTTCTGGCCGGCGGCGAACTGCTCGACGGAGAGCTCCTGGCCGAGCGAGTAGGCCTCTGCATCAGCCGTGCGGACCTCGACGAGGTGGCGGCGCGGGGTGACCCCGGCCTTCTCGAAGTGGCCGGCGAGCGGCTTGGTGACCTTACGGGGATCGATCTGGCCGTAGCCGATCTGAACGGCCGTGTAGCCGTCGGTCTCAGCGTTGCGCAGCTGGGTCACGACGTTCGTGTCAGCCTTGACGACAGTGACGGGGATGACGTTGTTGTTCTCGTCCCAGACCTGGGTCATGCCGAGCTTCGTGCCCAGCAGCCCCTTGACGTTGCGGGTTGCGGTCATAGTTCTCTCAGCACCTCCCTACTAGAGCTTGATCTCGATGTTGACGTCCGCCGGCAGGTCGAGGCGCATAAGCGAGTCGACGGCCTTCGGGGTCGGGTCGATGATGTCGATCAGCCGCTTGTGCGTGCGCATCTCGAAGTGCTCGCGGCTGTCCTTGTACTTGTGGGGAGAACGGATAACGCAGTACACGTTCTTCTCCGTGGGCAGCGGCACGGGGCCGACCACCGTTGCGCCTGCGCGCGTGACCGTCTCAACGATCTTCCGGGCCGAAGTATCGATGACCTCGTGGTCATACGACTTCAGCCGGATGCGGATCTTCTGTCCCGCCATATCGTCCGACTCGCTTTCATGTCAGTGCTGCACTGTTCGGTTTCAGCTATCCGTGGCTGCCGAGGCATTCAAGGTCGAGGCCACCACAGGCCGCACTGACTGAATCCGAGCATTCCCGGGTTCCTCAATCAGCCGGCCCTCCGACCCCCGCGGTCGGGCGTGTCGTGATTTGCACACGCACGTACCCGTAGCTTCTTTGCGGAGGTGGGTCATATTTGGGCTCCAGCTTGGACCCTGCACCCGGCGTTATCCGGATCGGGACGCGAAGGAGCGCTTGAACAACTCATCTAGTGTGCCAGAGATCGGCGGAGAAGCGAAATCGGCGCAAGAAGACCTACCGACGACGAGCGCGCGACGCGGTCCCAGTTCAGCATACGGACCCGTTCAGTCACGATCCGGACACGCCCTTGCCTATCTTGCGGCTTCCTTACTAGTTTCGGTTACGGAAAGTCATTAGGGATCCTAATTGAATGCCGTGGGGGCTCCGGAACCCCTGCGGCCTCACCGCAAAGGGCACACCCATGCATCTCTCCGTCCTCGGAACGGCCGCACCAGTCAAGGGCGAGGTACTAGTACCCAACTCGAAATACCACGCACACAGAGCACTCATCCTCGCTTCGCTCGCACCCGGTGTGAGCCGAATCCGCGGGCTCACGGATGCCCGCCACGTCCAGTACACGGTCGGCCTCCTCCGCGGCCTCGGCACCCGGATCGACGTCGTGGGCGACACCTTCGTCGTCGAAGGAGGCCCCTACCGCCCGCGGCGTGAATCCGTCTCCGCCGGGAGCTCCGGCACAACCCTGTATTTCATGGTGGGCCTGGCATCCCTGAGCGAGTCCGACGTCGTCGTGACCGGGCAGAAGTACTTCCAGCGCCGGCCGATCGGCCCCCTCCTCGCCGCCCTCCGGCAGATGGGCGCCGACGTCTCCTCGCCCGACGACTGCCCGCCCATCCGCGTCCGCGGCCGGCGCCCCACGGGCGGCGACGTCCACATCGCAGGCACACTCTCCCAGTGGATCTCCGGGCTCATCCTGCTCGCGCCGTTTGCGACCGGGCCGACCACGATCACCGTGGAGGGCGAGTTCAACGAGCGCACCTACATCGAGCTCACGGTCAGCATGATGCGCCAGTTCGGCCTCCACGTGACGGTCTCGGAAGACTGGCGCCACTACGAGATCGAGCCGAACCAGGTACCCGTCCCCACGGACCTCGTGATGCCGCCGGACATCGGCTCGGCGGCCTTTGGGCTCGCAGCCGCGGCCCTCCAGCCCGCCGACGTCGTCCTGCATGGCCTGCGCAAGACGAGCGCAGGCGAGTCCGACCACCCTGAGTCGGACTTCCTCGACATCGTCTCGGCAATGGGCCTGCCCATGGCCTACGACCCCTCGGTGGACGCCGTCCGGGTCCGCCATGACGGCCTGCGCCTCTCCCCCATCGAGGTGGACTGCAGAACCGTCCCCGACATGCTGCCCATCCTGTCCACGCTCGCGACCTTCGCTGACGGCGAGAGTGTCTTCCGCAACGTCGCCCACGTCCGCCTCAAGGAATCCGATCGGGTAGCTGCGATGCTCCAGCTCAACAGCATGGGCGGAGACCTTCGCATCGACGGCAACGATCTGCGCGTCCGCGGTGTACGGCGCCTCGTTGCGGCCGACCTCTCCTCGTTCAACGACCACCGCGTCCTCATGTCGCTGGCCGTCGCCGCCTCCGCGGCCGAGGGCCGCTCGACGCTCACCTACCCGAACGCCTACCGGATCTCCTACCCCGAGTTCCTCACGGCCATGAACTCGCTCGGCCTCTCCATGCGGGTCGAGGACGGGCCCGTCCGGCGTCCGGAGCCCAAGAAGCCGGCAGCTCGAGCAGCGCGGGACAGCCTCCACCGGATCACCACTCAGCGAGACGTCGACGCCGCGGCCTCGGTTCCGGCTTCCGACTGGGTTCGCCGGTGGGCCGCCGAGAAGCCCAACGCGAGCGCCGTCGTCGCCGTGCGCCCCCGCGTGACCGAGCACCGCACGTGGGCCGAGCTCGACGAACGCGCCGACCGCATCGCCACCCTCCTGACCCAGCTCGGCGTGCAAGCGGGCGACCGCGTGGCGGTGCAGCTGCCCAACCGCGCGGAATTCGTCGGGTGCGCCGTGGCCGCTGCCCGCATAGGGGCAGTCATCGCGCCCATCATGCCGATCTTCCGCGAGCGGGAGGTCTCGTTCGCGCTCCGCCGGTCACAGGCGAGCGTCATCATCCTTCCCTCGTCCTTCCGCGGGCGCCGCCATGCCGACGAGCTCGCCTCGATCCTCCAGAGCGAGGACGACGGCGGGTCAGGCCTTCCGCTCGCGCTGCGGCACGTCGTCGTCATCTCCGAGGACGACGCCGCAGCGAACCAGGGCGCTGCGGCCCAGGGCGCCCCGCCCCAGGAAAGGAGCGAGAACGGCCCGCAGTGGCACGACTGGGACGAAGCGCTGGCGGGCGTCGTCGTCGACCGCGACGCGCTCGACGCCCTCGCGCCCGACGCCTCGGCCCACGCCCAGCTCCTCTTCACGTCCGGCACCTCGGGCGAGCCCAAGGGCGTCCTCCAGCGGCACTCGGTGCTGAGCCGCGCCGCCGCCATGGAGGCCCGCCACCTCGGGCTCACTGGCGACGACACGATCTACATCCCCTCGCCGCTCGCCCACCAGACCGGCTTCCTCTACGGCATGTGGCTCGCCTTCGTGCTCGGAGCGCCTCAGGTCGTCCAGGAGGTGTGGGATCCGCAGCGCGCGCTCGATGCGATGCAGGGGTGGCGCGCGACGTTCGTGCAGGCGGCCACGCCGTTCCTCATGGACCTCCTGAAAAAGGTCGAGGAGACTGGGCAGGTGCCCGAGAGCCTGCGGATCTTCGTCGCGACCGGCGCCGCGGTGCCGCGCGCACTCGCGGAGCGAGCGACTCGCGTCCTCGGAGCCGCTGTATGCGGCGCGTTCGGCACAACCGAGACCTGCCTGGGCGCCCTCGCCACTCCAAGCGATGAGCCGGTCAAGATGTGGGGAACCGACGGGCGCATGCTCGAGGGCGTCAAGCTCCGGATCGTGACCGACGACGGCCAGCCCCTGCCCTCCGGCGTCGAGGGCAACTTCGAGCTCAACAGCCCGACGATGTTCGAGGGCTATCTTGACCGGCCGGACCTCACCGCGGCAGCGTTCACCGAGGACGGCTGGTACCGCACCGGCGACCTCGGCATCATCGACGACGCTGGCTTCCTGCGCATCACAGGCAGGGTCCGCGACGTCATCAACCGCGGCGGCGAGAAGATTCCGGTGGCCGAGATCGAGCAGCTGCTGTTCGAGCACCCGCTCGTGGAAGACGTGGCCCTCGCGGCCATCCCCGACGAGCGGCTCGGCGAGCGTGCGTGCGCGTTCGTCGTGCCGGCTCCGGACGGCACGCTCACGTTCGAGGGGATGCAGGAATACCTGGACGCGCACCAGGTCTCCAAGCACTACTGGCCCGAACGGCTCGAAATCGTGGACGCCCTCCCCCGCAACGCGGTGGGCAAGATCCAGAAGTACCTGCTGCGCGAGCAGGCGAGGAACCTGACGCCGCAGCGGACAGACCATGGAGGAAGCAAGTGACCATCACCAGCATCAGTCTCGACGGGCGCGGAAGCGCCCTTTCCGAGGCGGAGTACGAGCAGCTCAGGTCCGACGTCGACGCGTGGGTCAAGGGGCCGGGCGAGGCTTGGGCGGAGCGCATCGAGGCCTCCGGCGAGGTACCCGAGGAGCTGTGGACCGAGCTCAAGGAGCACGGCTTCCTCTCGCTCGCTGCCCCGACGGAGCTCGGTGGGCGCGGCCTGAGCTTCGTGCAGTGGATGGGCCTCATGGAGATCTTCTCCCGCTCGCACGCGTCGGTGCGGATGATCGTGCACGTCGTGAACGGCACGTGGCGCGCCATGAACCCGTTCGCGAACGAGGCCCAGCGCGAGCGCTTCATCAAGCCCTCGATCGCCGGCGACATCAAGGTCGCCTTCACTCTCACCGAGCCGGGCAACGGCACGGGCGCGGACATCACGAGCACTGTCCGCCGCGAGGGCGACACGTACTACCTCACGGGCCGGAAGCACCTCATCACCTTCGGCGTCCGCTGTGATTACTGGCTCCTGTTCGCACGTCTCGAGGGCAGCACGGGCAAGCACGGCACCGTCGCGCTGCTCGTCGACCGGCATGCGCCGGGCACCACCGTGATCGACACGTCCGAGACCATGGGCGTGCGCGGCACGGACCACGCCGAGCTCGTCTTCGCGGACACCCCCGTGCCCGTCGCGAACCGCCTCGGCGAGGAAGGCGAGGGCCTCGCCGTCGCCCTCGGGGGCTTCCTCACGCCGAGCCGCATCTCCGTCGCCATGTCCTGCGTCGGCCTCGCGGAGCGTGCCCAGGAGCTCGCCGTCGACTACGCCCTGCGCCGTGTGACGTTCGGCAAGCAGCTCGCGGAGCGCCAGGCCATCGCGTTCCAGATCGCCGAGAATGAGGCGGACATCGAGGCCGCGAAAGCGCTCGTGCTCCACGCCGCCGGGCAGTGGCAGGAAGGGCGCGAAACCGCAAGCGCCCTCTCCTCCATGGCCAAGATGACCGCCGTCGACATGCTCACGCGCGTGACGGACAAGGCCCTGCAGGTCCATGGTGGACTCGGGTACTGGAAGACCCAGACCATCGAGCGCGTGTACCGGGACGCCCGGGCGCAGCGCTTCGAGGAGGGCACGAACGAGATCCAGAAGACTGTCGTGGCGCGGGACGTGTTCCGCCGCGCCGCCGTGAAGGAGTCGAAGTGACGGACCAGATCCACGCAGGCAAGATCGCCCTCATCACCGGGTCCTCGAGGGGCATCGGGCGGCAGCTGGCCGAGCAGCTCGCGGCAGGCGGCGCGAAGATCGTCGTCAACTACAAGAAGAACGCCGGGCTCGCCCAGGACGTCGTCGAGCGGCTCAAGGAGCTCGGCGGCGATGGGGTCGCCGTGCAGGCCGACGTCGAGAACCCCGAGGACATCGTGCGCCTCTTCGACACCGTCGCGGAGACGTACGGCAGGCTCGACTACTTCGTGAACAACGCTGCCGCCGCCGCGTTCAAGCGCGTCATGGAGCTTCGCACCCACCACCTCGACCGCTCGTACGCCATGAACGTGCGCCCATTCGTCCTCGGCAGCGAGGAGGCGGTGAAGCTCATGGACCAGGGCGGTCGGATCGTCGCCGTGACGAGCTACGGCAGCCAGCGCGCGTTCCCGACGTACGCCGCGCTCGGCTCGTACAAGGCCGCGATCGAGTCCTTCGTGCGCTACATGGCGGTGGAGTTCGCTCCGTACGGCATCAACGTGAACGCGGTCAACGGCGGGCTCATCGACTCGGATTCGCTCGAGTACTTCTACAACGTCCCCGGCCAGGCTCCGATGGATTCTGTCATCGCCAAGATCCCGAAGGGCCGTCCCGGCACCATCGCGGACATGGCGAACGCGATCGAGTTCCTGCTCTCCCCCAACTCGGACTACATCACCGGGCAGACCCTCGTGGTCGACGGCGGGATGACAGTCGCCGCGCCGCCGTACTTCCACGAGACGAGCGAGCCGATCAGCATCCCGGAACGGCCCACCCGCTGATGACGGCGCGCGCGTTCACGCCGGTGCGCATCGGCACGCTCGAGTTGAAGCACCGGATCGTCATGGGTTCAATGCACCTCAACCTCGAGCGGACCGACGACGGCGGGGCCGCGCTCGCCCAGTTCTACCGCGAAAGGGCTCTCGGGGGCGCCGACCTCATCATCACGGGCGGCGCCGCCGTGAACCGAGAGGGGGCCGGGGGCCGGACTTATGCGCTCGTCAACGAGCCCGAGTCCACCCCCGCGCTCTCTCGTGCCGTGGCTGCGGTCCACGAGGCGGGCGGCCACCTGGCGCTGCAGCTCTTCCACGCAGGCCGGTACGCCTTCGAGGCGACGTTCGGGCTCAAGCCGATCGCGCCGTCGTCCGTCTACAGCCGCTTCTCGCGCTGTGAGCCGGAGGCGATGGACGAGCAGCAGATCCAGCGCACCATCGCCGACTTCGCTGCCGGCGCCCGGCGGGCTCGCGAGCTCGGCTTCGACGCCGTCGAGATCATGGCGTCCGAGGGCTACCTCATCAACCAGTTCGTCTCGCCGCTGACGAACCTGCGTGACGATGCGTGGGGAGGCGACGCCGAGCGGCGGCGCCGCTTCCCCCTCGCCGTCCTGAGGGCGGTGCGCGACGCCGTGGGGCCTGACTTCCCCGTCATCGTGAGGACCTCGGGGGCGGACCTCGTGGACGGCTCGAGCAGCGACCGCGAACTCGATGACCTCGCCGTCGCGCTCGTGGGCGCCGGGGTGGACGCGCTCAATGTGGGAATCGGCTGGCACGAGTCCTCGGTCCCTACGGTCCAGGCCCTCGTCCCGCACGGGCATTGGCTCGCGGTTGCCCGGCGCGTGCGCGAGGCTGTCCGCGGGGCCGGGTTCGAGGCTCCGGTCATCGCTTCGAACCGGGTCAACTCGATCCCGCTCGCTGACGAAGCCCTCGCCCGGGGCGACGCGGATCTCGTGGCCATGGCCCGGCCGTTCCTTGCCGACCCGCGGATCGTGGAGACGTCCCGCGCGGGCCGGCTCGAACTGGTCAACACCTGCATCGGCTGCAACGAAGCGTGCCTCGACCGCTCTTTTGGGGACGAGCCGGTCTCGTGCCTCGTCAACCCCCGAGCCGGGCGCGAGCTCGAGTACCCGCCGATCCCGCTCCCGGCCCTGCCTGCGTCGCACGAGCAGGCCGCGCCGCCGGCTTCCATCGACGGTCCCGGGCAGGTCGCCGTCGTCGGCGCAGGTCCCGCGGGGCTCCAAGCCGCCGCGACCCTGGCGGCGGCCGGGATCCGCGTGGACCTGTTCGAGGCCGCCGGCGCGATCGGAGGCCAGTTCCAGCTCGCGGGGCGCGTGCCCGGCAAGGCGGACTTCCTCGAGACCATCCGATACTTCGAGAACCTCCTGCCAGGCTTGGGCGTGCGGGTGGTCACAGGTACGCATGTTGAGCCAAGCGATCTCGCGGGCTACGCGCATGTCGTCGTCGCAAGCGGTGTCCTGCCGCGCACCGTGAAGCTCCCGGGAACGGATCTCGGGCACGTCGTGGACTACCGTCAGGCGTTCGCCGAACCCACGGCAGTAGGCCGTCGCGTGGCCATCATCGGGGCCGGGGGAATCGCCGTCGACCTCGCCCATCTGCTCGCCGAAGCGGACCCGGAGCGGGAGATCACGATCATGCGCCGGAACGGGCGCATCGGCGAGGGGATCGGCCCGTCGACCCGCTGGGCAGTCCTCGCAGAGCTGCGTGCCGCTGGAGTGCGGACGCTCACCGGCGTCGTCTACACCAGGATCACGGCCGACGGCGTCGAGATCACCAATGCGGAAGGGGCCCCGGAGCTCGTCCCCGGCGACACGGTCATCCTCGCAGCCGGGCAGGAACCCCACGTCACGCTCGCCGAGGGACTCGCGCGCGAGGGCATCCCGCACACGGTGATCGGCGGAGCGCGGGACGCAAGCGGCCTCAACGCCGTCCGCGCGTTCGACGACGGGCTGCGAGCCGGAACCGCCGTCGCCGCGCTTCTCACGGACGCGCCCGCTGCCGCGCGCTGAGCCGGGCCTTTCGACACGCCCTTTGACCCGCGTTCCTTTGCGAGCCGCGGCCCTTTGATCACCGACCTTTGAACCCCAAGCTGCTTGCGCAATGGCCAAGACGCGCACTCGGGACGATGATAGGCCCATGCCCCGTACCGCCGTCGATCGCTTGGCAGCCCTGCTGCCCCCGGGCTTCGCGCTCGGGGTCGCCACGGCCGCCTTCCAGATCGAGGGCGCGGTCGACGACGACGGCCGCGGACCGTCGGGGTGGGACGCCTTCGCGCACTCCCCCGGCGTGATCGCCGAGGGAGCCTCCGCCGACGTGGCCGACGACCACTACCACCGGTTAGGCGAGGATCTGGCTCTTCTGGCGCGCCTCGGCGTCGACGCGTACCGGTTCTCGATCGCGTGGCCGCGGGTCCAGCCCGACGGCCGCGGCGCGTGGAACGAGAAGGGCTGGGCCTTCTACGAGCGCCTCCTCGACGGCCTGCTCGAAGCCGGAATCCGCCCCCTCGTCACGCTCTACCACTGGGACACTCCCCTCCCCCTCGAGAAGGACGGCGGCTGGCTCTCGCGCGGAACGGCGGAGCGGTTCGCCGATTACGCCGCCGAGGCTGGGCGACGGCTCGGCGACCGCGTGGACCAGTGGATCACGCTCAACGAGCCAGCGACCGTCACGCTCAACGGGTACGCCCTCGGGCTGCACGCACCGGGAAAGCAGCTCCTCTACGAGGCCCTGCCGACCGTCCACCATCAGCTCCTCGCCCACGGGCTCGCGGTTCAGGCACTTCGGACGACAACCGACGGCGGGATCGGCATCACGAACCTCCACTCGCCCGTCTCGGCAAAGTCGTGGCGGCCGTTCGACCGGCTCCACGCGGGGCTCTTCGACGTCATCTTCAACCGCCTCTTCGCCGACCCCGTCCTGCTCGGCCACTACCCGCGCGTTCCGTGGATCGCGAAACGCAACTTCGCACCGCTCCTGCGCGCCGTACGCCCTGGCGATCTCGATCTCATCGGGCAGCCACTGGACTTCTACGGGCTCAACTACTACTTCCCGGTGCGGATCGGCGCGGGCGCCGCGCGGACCACGGACGCACCTGCCGGGCACCACCATCACATAGCCGCGCTCAAACGGCTGCCGTTCCACCTCGCCGACTTCCCCGAATTCCGCCGCACCGGGTTCGGCTGGCCGATCGCGCCGGCGCATCTGGGCACCCTGCTGGCTCAGATGCGAGACCGCTACCGCAACTCACTCCCGCCGGTCCTCGTGACCGAGAATGGCGCAAGCTTTCCCGAGCCCGAGAGCGCCGACGGACCGATCGACGACAGCGAGCGGATCGACTTCCTCGCGGCCCACCTCGAGTCCGCGCTCCGCTCGGTGGCGCCGGGCGGCCCCGCGGACGGGGTGCAGCTTGCCGGCTGGTTCGTGTGGACCCTCCTCGACAACTTCGAGTGGGCCGCGGGCTACACGCAGCGCTTCGGGCTCGTCCATGTCGACTTCGACACCCTCGAGCGGACCCCCAAGGCCTCGTTCGAGTGGCTCCGGCAGCTCGCTGCGGCACGCGAACGAACCCGGGCGTAGCTTCGCTGGGATTCCCTGGCTATTCGCCGCGGTTCGCCGGCTATTCTCCGCGGTTTGCCCGCCGGATGCGCCGGGCGCGTTCGATCTCGTTCTTGAAGTTCTTACGAATGCTGAAATAGCCGCCCACGATCACGATGACCAGAGCGATGACGATTATCCAGGCCACGGCGGGCTTCCTCCCTCGAGTGCACCGGCTGTCCGGCCGACGCTCCTACCGTAACAGCGTGCCCCGGGACGCGCGCAGAAGCCACCAGACAGCCGCCCCGACGAGAGCCAAGCCGAGGGCGGCGAGCAGCAGATACGGGTAGGCGCGGACAGCCCACAGGACGCACGCGAGCACCCCGACTCCGCCCCATGCCGTGAACCTGCGGTCCGCAGCCGCCAGACCGGAGACCGTCAGCCCGACAAATACCACCAGCAGCCAGATCTGCCGGGCCGTATCCGCCTCAGGCGCGGACACGAGGCCGACGAAACTCGCTATCCCTGCCGCACCCGCCAGCCATCTCTGGCCCACTCGACGGTCCCCGGCGATGTAGCGCAGCAGTGCTACAAGGGCCGCCGCGACGACGTACCACTGAACGAGCCAGAACAGACTCGGGTCATCCCCGGCGAACACCGCGCGTTGCGTTGCAGCGAGCACGACGACGGCGCCGAATTCCGCTGACGACCTGCGCCACCGCGGGGGCACCTCGGAGACAACGAGGACGACGAGGGCGGCCGCGAGCCCGGGAAGGAGGTGGGCCGCGGGCAGATGCCACGAGGCTAGTGCCGGGAGGACCAGGGCGAGGCCCGTCACGGCTGCGAGTGACCAGCGGCGGACCGGATCCAGCGCGAGCTGGACGAGGGACGCGGTGAGGCGCTCGTCGTCCTTCAGCCACACGGCGGTCCAGCGGAGGGCGAGCCCGACCCCGGCTGGAACCAGGCCGCCGACGAGCAAAGGCAGAACGTACCGCCAAGGCGCTGCCTCTCCTTCGAACACGCTCGTCGCGATGGCGATGCCCGCCATCACGAATCCGATGGCTCCGGTGGGGAACGTCGCCTCCGTCACGCCGCTGACGCCCCGCCAGACCCAGCTGGCCGTGACGAGGACTGCCGCCGCCGCGCCCACCGCAAGGCCCAGGGCCCACGGCTCCTCGCCGAGCCCGGCGATGAGCCCTGCCGACGCAAACAACGCGCCGCCCGTCGTCCATGGCCAGATGGAAGGATGCCAGGGGCTTCCGCCTCTTCCCGTGCTGAGCCGGATGCTTGAGCCGCCCCAATGCCCAAGGCCAAACGCATGCGCCGCCGCGAGCGAAGCCGACACCAGCACGAAGCCCAGTGACGAGAGGAGGGGCTCTGACAGGAGCTGGCCCGACGGGAACGGGAACACTGGCCCAAGCCAGAGAAGCGCGAGGAAAACGGACCCGACCGCCCCATAGCTCGCCCGCGGATGCTCGCGGAGGGTCATCATCACCGAGGCTGCTGCGAGTGCCGTTTCGACCAGCAGAACCCACCGCCCGCCGCCCGCCTCGGCCCGGGCCGTGAAGGCGTAGGCGATCGGCAGGGCAAGCTGGGCCGCCAAGCCACTCCAGTACGCCGTGGCTTGGAACGGGAGGGCCGCCGTCGTCCGTTTGAGCAAGCGGCGCACGCCGTGCTGCAACGCAAGCCCTACGGCGAACACGAGGCTCAGCACCGTTGGCGAGGCGGTCGCGTCGTGGGCGACGAGCCCCGCCACGACCAGCGGCAGCGCTCGTGCCGCGAGCAGATGAACGCCCCGCAGCCTCACACCGGGCGCGAGGTACACCATCACTGCGGCGTAGGCGGCGCAGAGCCCAACTGCGATCTCGAGGACTCGCAGGTTGCCGCGCGCCGCCAGCGGGGTCACGATCAGGACGGCCGGCACGAGCACAAGCGCAACGGGCTGCCGCCGCAGCACGATGCCGGACGCCGCGGCCCCCACAGTGAGACCGACCAAGACGATCCCGGTCATAGGACCGATGGGGCCGGAGTCTGCGAGCCCTTCGGTCAAGCTGGCCAGGATTGAGGCTACGGCCGCAACGCCAAGGGTGACGGCAACGTCATGGAGGGCCCAACGCTCCTCTCTGCCTCGGGCTTCGTTGTCTCGGGGCTCGTCGCCTCCGTCTTCTCCGCCTCTAGCGTCTCTGCCTCTGGCCGCGGCGGCGAGAGGGACCCAAAGCTGCGCTAGCGTTGCCGCCGCGAGCACGTGCCACGCCGAAACCGGCCGACCGCCGAGGTTGAAGGTCCACCCTGCGAGGCCAAGAGCGTGGAAGACCCCGAGGGCGAGGAGCGTCCCAGAGGCCCGAGTGAGCAAAACGTAGGTCCAACGGCTGACGCCGACTGGCGATCGCGCTGCCTTGAATCCGAGCACGAGGGTCAGCACGCACAGGACGCAATTGCCCATGCCCCACTCGTTCACGGCGTACGCCTCCCCCGCCACGAACACCAAGAGGCTCGGCGGGACGAAAGCGCCGAGGAACGCCCATCGCTCGTCCGCCTCGCCACTCTCCGCCTCACCACTCTGGGTGGGGACCACTGAGAGCGGGGTGGGGACCACTGAGACCGCTACGCTGGCTCCGCAGACGAGCGTCACGGTCAGGGCGTAGAGAACCCAGCTCGTCGCCGTGACGGCCAGCAGCCCACACCCGATGGCAGCCGCAGCCGCCATCACTACGAGGCTCGCAGGGCGCCCGAATTCCGCGAGATGGCGGGCTCGCAGCAGCGCCGAGAGCGCAAGCTGGACGGCCGCAATCCCTGCGAGAGCGGAACCCAGAACGGCTGCGCGGCCATCGGCATCCCATCCGGAGGGCAAGCAGGCGTCGGCCACAGCAGGAACGGCGAGGAGGGACGCGTACCGCGCCACCGCCACGAGGTGCACTGGGTTCCAAGGACGGCCCGCGAGAGGGCGTGGGTTGCGGGGCCACCTGGCACGGACGAGCCAGTACGCGGCACCCCACACAACGAGCACCGCAAAGGCAGTACGCCCCAACGATCCGTGCGCGATCGGGAGGGCCGCATAGGCCGCGCACGGAAGCCACTCGGCCGCCCGACCGTGCCGCCACCCCACAAGCTGGGCGGAGAAGAGCAGCGCCGTGCAGCACCACACCACAGCGCCGCCACGGGGATGGCTCTGTGCCGTTTCCGTCAGAACTTCCGCCAGAACCGCAGTCACGACCAGGACGAAGACCACGCCGACCGCCGTCGCCTGTTCGAGTCCCATCAGACGCCGCGTCAGCCCTAGCCGAACCTCAAGGCGATCCTCAAGGAACACAACAAGGAAGACTTCGACCGCTGCTGTCACCCCGGCCGCAGCGATCGCGACGTCGAACGGGTCTGCGCCGTTGCCCAGCCAGCCGGCGTCGGCCGCTTGGGCGAACCCAACCGTCAGGGCGAGGACCGCCGTCGCCCGCGCGCCCCACCACGAGAGGCGACGGACCAGCGCCGAGCCCCGCACGAGCGCGGTGACGGCGAGCGAGGCGCACACGGCGGCTGCCAGCCCCGGGTACTGCCAACGGTCCAAGGCCGCCGATGCAAAGGTTGCAGCGACCAGCACCGCGGGGGCCACCAACGGATGCACGCGGACGACTGGACGCAGGTAGGCCCGCGGAATCCATCGCGGACGAGCGAGCACGAGGACTCCCAAGCCTGCCGACAACGCGAGCAGCGCTGCCAGATCGATGGCAAGGGCACCGCCCAACGCGGCAGCACCGGACCACGCACCAGAGAACGCAAACGTGATCGAGGCGTAGATGAGGATGCGACTTTCGAGCCGAACCGCCGCCGCCCCGAACGCTATGAGACCCACGACGCTCGTCGCGAACCATGTGAGCGCAGGGTTGTGCACGGCCAGAACGTCGACAGCGAGGCCAGACACGGGCAGTAGCGCGAGCCCCGTGCCGGTGAAGGCGACTGCGGCGGGCCGGAGCCGTGTCACGCGCGCGTGGACCAGCAGGCCGGCCGAGTAGAACAGCGCTGTGACCGTCAGCAGGGCGATGAGGCGCAGGACATCGCTCGCAGCGCTGGCGAGGAACAGCGCAGCAGCCGCGACGAACAGGAGCGTGGCGGCGTACAGGGCGATGTTCGCGTTCAGCATCCCGCGACGCCGACGACGGCGGGCGGCCTCCTCGTCGTCGTACCTCTCCGAGCTCGGCTTCAGAATCGGGGGTTGTGCAGGGCGAGGCCCCGGAGGCAGAGGCGGCGGGGCGGGCGGACGGACGAAGGGAGCCTTCGGTTGGGCGACTGGTCTCGCTTGAGGTGCCTGCGGCGGGGCCTGAACCTGTACGGGCGGACCCGCTGCGGCCCGCTCGTCCCAGCCAGCACGATGCCCCTCGAAGAAGCCCACTCGGTGCCCCTCTGAGAAACCCTCACGTCGCCCGGCCTCGAAGCCCTCTGCGTAACCGGCATCGAACTCCGGAGACCTGCTTGCCATCATTCCCCCTCCGATGGTTTATCCACTCGTTGGAATAATAGGCGACAAGAAAACCCCGCCGCAATGCTGCGACGGGGTTTTCTCCGCTAAGGCCTACAACAGGCCTCCAAGATCTCGAAGAGACTACTTGATGATCTTGGTGACGCGGCCCGAGCCAACGGTGCGGCCACCCTCACGGATGGCGAAGCCGAGGCCCTCTTCCATAGCGATCGGCTGGATGAGCTGAACGGTCATCTCAGTGTTGTCGCCAGGCATGACCATCTCGGTGCCCTCAGGGAGGGTGATGACACCGGTCACGTCCGTGGTGCGGAAGTAGAACTGCGGGCGGTAGTTCGAGTAGAACGGGTTGTGACGCCCACCCTCGTCCTTGGAGAGGATGTAGACGTTCGCCTCGAAGTCGGTGTGCGGGGTGATCGAACCCGGCTTGACGACGACCTGACCGCGCTCGACATCCTCGCGCTTGATGCCGCGGAGCAGAAGGCCACAGTTCTCGCCGGCCCACGCCTCGTCGAGCTGCTTGTGGAACATCTCGATACCCGTCACCGTGGTCTTCTGGATCGGGCGGATGCCGACGATCTCAACCTCGGAGTTCAGGGCGAGGGTTCCACGCTCGGCGCGGCCCGTAACGACGGTGCCACGACCGGTGATCGTGAAGACGTCCTCGATCGGCATGAGGAACGGCTTGTCGCGGTCACGAACCGGGTCCGGAACGTTCTCGTCGACAGCGTCCATGAGGTCCTCGACGGACTTGACCCACTTGGGATCGCCCTCGAGAGCCTTGAGGCCCGAGACGCGGATCACCGGGGCGTTGTCGCCGTCGAAGCCCTGCGAGGACAGGAGCTCGCGGACCTCCATCTCGACGAGGTCAAGAAGCTCCTCGTCGTCGACCATGTCGGCCTTGTT
Source organism: Sinomonas terrae (assembly GCF_022539255.1). NCBI lineage: Bacteria > Bacillati > Actinomycetota > Actinomycetes > Micrococcales > Micrococcaceae > Sinomonas > Sinomonas terrae. Next base: position 1,024,011 of record NZ_JAKZBV010000001.1, on the reverse strand, counting down.
CAGCGCAACCAGGAGGTAGGGAACGCCGACCTGGCGGGCGAGCAGAACGTGCTCGCGAGTCTGGGCCATCGGACCGTCGGTCGCGGCGACCACGAGGATCGCGCCGTCCATCTGAGCCGCACCGGTGATCATGTTCTTGATGTAGTCGGCGTGGCCCGGAGCATCGACGTGAGCGTAGTGACGCTTCTCCGTCTGGTACTCGATGTGGGCGATGTTGATGGTGATGCCGCGCTGGCGCTCCTCAGGAGCCGCGTCGATCGACGAGAAGTCGCGCTTCTCGTTCAGGTCCGGGTACTTGTCGGCAAGCACCTTGGAAATGGCAGCGGTCAACGTGGTCTTACCGTGGTCGACGTGACCGATGGTGCCAATGTTGACGTGCGGCTTAGTCCGCTCGAACTTTGCCTTCGCCACTGGTTCCTCCTATGAAGGTTTCTTAAGAAGACTGCCTCCAGCCGCGCTTGTCGCAACTGAAACTCTGGCAAGTCTACTGGGGGGCTGTTTCTTTCGTAAAATTCGCGGGGCGTTCAGCCCCACGGTGTGGTGACCCGCCGCCGTCGCCCGTTCTCGGGACGAATCCCGAGCGGACGACGGCGCGGGGCACCTTCCAGAACTACTCGCCGCGCGACTTCTGGATGATCTCTTCGGCGACAGCCTTCGGGACCTCGGCGTAGCTGTCGAACTGCATCGAGTAGACAGCGCGGCCCTGGGTCCGGGAGCGCAGGTCGCCGATGTAGCCGAACATCTCGGACAGCGGGACGAGCGCGCGGATCACCTTGACGCCCACCGCATCCTCCATGGCCTGGATCTGGCCACGGCGGGAGTTGAGGTCGCCGATGACATCGCCCATGTAGTCCTCAGGCGTGCGGACCTCGACTGCCATGAGCGGCTCGAGGAGAACAGGGTTAGCGCGGCGAGCGCCTTCCTTGAAGACCTGGGAACCGGCGATCTTGAACGCCATTTCCGAGGAGTCGACGTCGTGGTAGGCACCGTCGGTGAGGGACGCCTTCACGCCGACCATCGGATAGCCGGCCAGGATGCCGAACTGCATGGCGTCCTGGATGCCCGCGTCCACCGAAGGGATGTACTCGCGCGGGACGCGACCACCCGTGACGGCATTCACGAACTCGTAGAACGTGCCCTCGGCCGTGTCGAGCGGCTCGAACGTGACCTGCACCTTCGCGAACTGGCCGGATCCGCCAGTCTGCTTCTTGTGCGTGAAGTCGACCTTCTCGACCTTCTTCTTGATGGTCTCGCGGTACGCGACCTGCGGCTTGCCCACGTTGGCCTCGACCTTGAACTCGCGGCGCATGCGGTCCACCAGGATGTCCAGGTGGAGCTCGCCCATGCCGCCGATCTCGGTCTGACCGGTCTCCTCGTTGAGGGAGACGGTGAACGTCGGATCCTCAGCGGAGAGCTTCTGGATGGCGGTCGAGAGCTTCTCCTGGTCGCCCTTCGTCTTCGGCTCGATGGCAACGAAGATGACCGGCTCCGGGAACGTCATCGACTCGAGGACGATCGGGTTGCTGATGTCGCACAGCGTGTCGCCCGTCGTCGTGTCCTTGAGGCCGATGACGGCGTAGATGTGGCCAGCGTGGAGCTCGTCTACCGGGTTCTCCTTGTTGGCGTGCATCTGGAAGAGCTTGCCGAGGCGCTCCTTCTTGCCCTTCGTCGAGTTCAGCACCTGCATGCCGGACGTAGCCTTGCCCGAGTACACGCGGATGAAGTTGAGCTGACCGAAGAACGGGTGGGCAGCGATCTTGAACGCGAGAGCCGAGAACGGCTCCGTCTCGCTCGGCTTGCGGTTCAGCTCGACCGACTCGTCCTTCGGATCGTGGCCGATCATCGGCGGCACGTCGAGGGGCGAGGGGAGGTAGTCGATGACCGCGTCGAGCATCGGCTGGACGCCGCGGTTCTTGAACGCGGAGCCACAGAAGACCGGGTAGATCTCGGAGTTGACGGTGAGCTTGCGCACGCCCTCCTTGAGCTCCTCGACCGTGAGCTCTTCGCCCTCGAGGTACTTCTCCATGAGTTCCTCGGACGCCTCGGCGACGGTCTCGACGAGCTGGTGGCGGTACTCCTCAGCGCGCTCCTTGAGGTCCGCGGGGACCTCCTGGGTCTCATAGGCAGCACCCATGGTCACGTCGCCCTTGGCGTCGCCAGGCCAAACGAGGGCCTTCATGGTGAGCAGGTCGACGACACCGACGAAGTCGTTCTCAGAACCGATCGGAAGCTGCATGACGAGCGGCTTCGCACCAAGGCGCTTCACGATCGTGTCGACGGTGAAGTAGAAGTCGGCGCCCAGCTTGTCCATCTTGTTGACGAAGCAGATGCGGGGCACGTCGTACTTGTCGGCCTGGCGCCAGACGGTCTCGGACTGCGGCTCGACGCCCTCCTTGCCGTCGAAGACGGCGACGGCGCCGTCGAGCACGCGCAGGGAGCGCTCGACCTCAACCGTGAAGTCCACGTGACCGGGGGTGTCGATGATGTTGATCTGGTTCTGGTTCCAGAAGCAGGTGACAGCGGCGGACGTGATCGTGATGCCGCGCTCCTTCTCCTGCTCCATCCAGTCGGTCGTCGAAGCACCGTCGTGCGTCTCGCCGATCTTGTGGTTCACGCCCGTGTAGAAGAGGATCCGCTCGGTCGTGGTGGTCTTGCCGGCATCGATGTGCGCCATGATGCCGATATTGCGGACCTTGCTGAGGTCGGTAAGCACGTCGAGTGCCACGGTGTCTCCCTATGTTTCCCTTTGTAGGCTGCGCATTCGCCGCCGGCCCTCGTGAGGCCGGCGGCGAATCAGGCTCTTACCAGCGGTAGTGCGCGAAGGCCTTGTTCGACTCGGCCATCTTGTGCGTGTCCTCGCGGCGCTTGACCGCGGCACCGAGACCGTTCGAGGCGTCCAGAAGCTCGTTCTGGAGGCGCTCGGTCATGGTCTTCTCACGGCGGGCCTTCGAGTAGCCGACGAGCCAGCGAAGGGCGAGCGCCGTAGCGCGGCCCGGCTTGACCTCGACAGGAACCTGGTAGGTCGCGCCACCGACGCGGCGGGACTTGACCTCGAGGGTCGGACGGACGTTGTCCATCGCCTTCTTGAGCGTCGCAACCGGATCGCCGCCGGTCTTCTGGCGGGCGCCCTCGAGGGCACCGTAGACAATGCGCTCAGCCGTGGACTTCTTGCCGTCGACGAGCACCTTGTTGATGAGCTGAGTGACGAGCGGCGAGCCGTAGACCGGGTCGACGACGAGCGGGCGCTTCGGGGCAGGACCCTTGCGAGGCATTACTTCTTCTCCTTCTTCGCGCCGTAGCGGCTGCGGGCCTGCTGACGGTTCTTGACGCCCTGCGTATCGAGCGCACCGCGGACGATCTTGTAGCGCACACCCGGGAGGTCCTTCACGCGGCCGCCGCGGACGAGCACGATCGAGTGCTCCTGCAGGTTGTGGCCGACGCCGGGGATGTACGCCGTGACCTCAACGCCACCGTTGAGGCGGACACGGGCCACCTTGCGGAGGGCCGAGTTCGGCTTCTTCGGGGTGGTCGTGTACACACGGGTGCACACGCCACGGCGCATCGGGCTGCCCTTGAGGGCAGGAGCCTTGGTCTTGGAGACCTTCGGCGTGCGGCCCTTGCGGACCAACTGCTGAATAGTAGGCACTTTCGTGTTCTCCGTACTTCGTTGAACTTCGCCCGGACAGGCTTGCCCGGGATGCCGGGCCTGCCTCAAGAGCATTTGACGGTCGATTCCACACTCGCTGCGGTGTGTTCGACCGTAGGCGTGCGAAAGTGTGGCATTTGTTGCGCATCAACCCCGCAACCCGGAAACAGGCTTCCTCCGCGCGTCAACACGGCGGCCATCATCCTCTGCCACACAGAAACAATCGTAGAAATCTTAGCACGAGCCGAAGGCAGCTCCCTAAACGAGGGTTGCGCCGTCACGTCTGCAGGGTCTTCACCCTGCAGACGTGACGGCGCGACGTGAAGCGTCCGCGGGGGCGACGGGAGAGGGAGACGACGGTGCGGCCAATCGGGAAGCGGCCGCGCGGGCGACGGGAAGCGGTCGCGCGGGCGACGAGAGACGACCGCGCGGCCGGCGCCCCCGAAGGGATGCCGACCGCGCGTGGTTCGCTACGCCGTCGTCCGCTGCCCTACTGGGGCAGCGACTCGGGACCTTGACGTCAGCGGTAGTCGCCGCCGCCGAGGTCGTAGTCGTCGAGCGGAATCGCGTGGAACTCCTGGACGCCATCGCCGTTCAGCGGATCGTAGGCGAAGTCGCTGAACGCGCTCGGACCGGTGAAGAGCGTCGCCTTGGCCTCCTCGGTCGGCTCGACCGCGACCTCGGTGTACCGAGGCAGGCCGGTGCCGGCCGGGATGAGCTTACCGATGATGACGTTCTCCTTGAGGCCGAGCAGCGGATCGCTCTTCGCTTCCATTGCCGCCTGCGTGAGGACGCGGGTCGTCTCTTGGAAGGACGCCGCCGAGAGCCAGGACTCCGTGGCGAGCGACGCCTTGGTGATGCCCATGAGCTCGGGACGGCCCGAGGCCGGCTTCTTGCCCTCGGACACAACGCGGCGGTTCTCGTCACGGTAGCGACGCGACTCGGCGAGCTCGCCCGGAAGCAGATCCGTGTCACCGGACTCGATGACCGTGACGCGGCGCAGCATCTGCCGGACGATGACCTCCACGTGCTTGTCGTGGATGCCGATGCCCTGCGAGCGGTAAACGCCCTGGACCTCGTCGACAAGGAACTTCTGCGCCTCGCGCGGGCCCTGGATACGCAGGACCTGCTTCGGGTCGACCGGGCCGTTGACGAGCTTCTGCCCGACCTCGACGTGCTGGCCTTCCTCGACGAGCAGACGCGCACGGCGGGAGACCGGGTAGGCGATCTCCTCGGTGCCGTCGTCCGGGGTGAGGACGATGCGCAGCTGCTTCTCCGTGTCCTCGATCGAGACACGGCCCGCCGCCTCGGAGATCGGGGCGACACCCTTCGGGGTACGCGCCTCGAAGAGCTCCTGGATACGGGGAAGGCCCTGCGTGATGTCCTCGCTGCCGGACGCCGAGACGGCGCCACCGGTGTGGAAGGTACGCATGGTCAGCTGCGTGCCGGGCTCACCGATCGACTGGGCGGCGATGATGCCGACCGCCTCGCCGATGTCGACGAGCTTGCCGCTCGCGAGCGAACGGCCGTAGCACTTCGCGCAGGTGCCGACAGCCGACTCGCAGGTCAGGACCGAACGGACGCGGAGCTCGGTGATGCCCGCCTCGACGAGGCGGTTGATGAGCACATCGCCCAGATCCGCGCCGCCCTCGGCGAGCACGTTGCCCTCGGAGTCGACGACGTCGACTGCGAGCGTACGCGTGTACACCGTGTTCTCGACGTTCTCGTCACGGACGAGCTCGCCGTTGTGATCCGGGATCGCGATCGGGACCATGAGGCCGCGCTCGGTGCCACAGTCCTCCTCGCGCACGATGACGTCCTGCGACACATCGACGAGACGACGCGTGAGGTAGCCCGAGTTGGCCGTACGGAGAGCCGTATCGGCGAGGCCCTTTCGCGCACCGTGCGTGGCGATGAAGTACTCGAGCACCGACAGGCCCTCACGGTACGAGGACTTGATCGGGCGCGGGATGATCTCGCCCTTCGGGTTGGCCACGAGGCCACGGATACCGGCGATCTGGCGGACCTGCATCCAGTTACCACGAGCACCGGAGGAGACCATTCGGTTGATGGTGTTCATCTTCGGCATGGACTCGCGCATGACGGCCGCGATCTCGGTGGTCGCCTTGTCCCAGATCTCGATGAGCTCGGAGCGGCGCTCCTCGTCGTCGATCAGACCCTTGTCGTACTGACTCTGGATCTTCGCTGCACGATCCTCGTAACCCGCCAGGATGGCCGGCTTGGCCTCGGGCACCGCGATGTCCGAAATGGCCACTGTGACGCCCGAACGGGTCGCCCAGTAGAAGCCCGCATCCTTGAGGTTGTCGAGGGTCGCCGCGACGACGACCTTCGGGTAGCGCTCCGCAAGGTCGTTGACGATCTTCGAGAGCTGGCCCTTGTCCGCCACCGACTCGACCCACGGGTAGTCCGCAGGAAGCGTGTCGTTGAAGATCACCTGGCCGAGCGACGTCTCGACGAGCGCCGGCTCGCCGGGCTCCCAGCCCTCAGGGGCCGAGCGCTCGGCCGAAGGCACAAAGCCCTCGAGCCGGATCTTCACCTGTGCGTTGAGGTGAAGCTCGCGGTTGTCGTACGCCATGACGGCCTCGGACACCGAGGAGAACACGCGGCCCTCGCCAGCTGCCGCCTCACGCTTGGTGGTGAGGTGGTAGAGGCCGATGATCATGTCCTGCGACGGCAGGGTCACCGGACGGCCGTCCGACGGCTTCAGGATGTTGTTCGAGGACAGCATCAGGATGCGGGCCTCGGCCTGGGCCTCCGGGCTCAGCGGCAGGTGCACAGCCATCTGGTCGCCGTCGAAGTCGGCGTTGAACGCCGCACACACGAGCGGGTGGAGCTGGATGGCCTTGCCCTCGACGAGCTGCGGCTCGAACGCCTGGATGCCGAGGCGGTGGAGGGTAGGTGCGCGGTTGAGCAGCACCGGGTGCTCCGTGATGATCTCCTCGAGCACGTCCCAGACCTGCGGCCGGTAGCGCTCGACCATCCGCTTGGCGCTCTTGATGTTCTGCGCGTGGTTGAGGTCCACGAGCCGCTTCATGACGAAGGGCTTGAAGAGCTCGAGCGCCATCTGCTTCGGCAGACCGCACTGGTGCAGCTTGAGCTGCGGGCCGACGACGATGACCGAACGGCCCGAGTAGTCGACGCGCTTGCCGAGCAGGTTCTGGCGGAACCGGCCCTGCTTGCCCTTGAGCATGTCGGAGAGCGACTTCAGCGGACGGTTGCCGGGGCCCGTGACCGGGCGGCCACGACGGCCGTTGTCGAAGAGCGAGTCGACGGCTTCCTGAAGCATGCGCTTCTCGTTGTTCACGATGATCTCGGGCGCGCCGAGGTCAAGGAGCCGCTTGAGGCGGTTGTTGCGGTTGATCACGCGACGGTACAGGTCGTTCAGGTCGGAGGTCGCGAAGCGGCCACCGTCGAGCTGGACCATCGGGCGCAGCTCCGGCGGGATCACCGGGACGGCGTCGAGGACCATGCCCTGCGGCTTGTTGTCCGTCGTGAGGAACGCGCTGACGACCTTGAGGCGCTTGAGCGCGCGGGTCTTGCGCTGGCCCTTGCCGTTCTGGATGATCTCGCGAAGCAGGTCGGCCTCAGCCTCGAGATCGAAGGACTCGAGGCGCTTCTGGATCGCCTCGGCGCCCATCGAGCCCTCGAAGTACATGCCGTAGCGGTCGCGGAGCTCGCGGTAGAGCGCCTCGTCGCCCTCGAGGTCTGCGACCTTGAGGTTCTTGAAGCGGTCCCACACGGCCTCGAGACGCTCGATGTCGGCGTCCGCGCGCTTGCGGATGGTCGCCATCGTCTTGTCGGCGGAGTCGCGGGCCTTCTTCTTGTCGGCAGCCTTCGCACCCTCGGCCTCGAGGCGAGCAAGGTCCTCCTCAAGGTCGCGGGCGACGGCGGCGATGTCCGAGTCGCGTGCGTCGACGAGCTGCTTCTTCTCGAGGTCGTGCTCGGCCTGGAGGTTCGGCAGCTGGTCGTGGCGACGCTCTTCGTCGACGCTCGTGATCATGTACGCGGCGAAGTAGATGACCTTCTCGAGGTCCTTCGGGGCGAGGTCGAGCAGGTAGCCCAGACGCGACGGGACGCCCTTGAAGTACCAGATGTGGGTCACGGGAGCGGCAAGCTCGATGTGCCCCATGCGCTCGCGGCGGACCTTGGCCCGGGTGACCTCGACGCCACACCGCTCGCAGATGATGCCCTTGAAGCGCACGCGCTTGTACTTGCCGCAGTAGCACTCCCAGTCACGGGACGGGCCGAAGATCTTCTCGCAGAAGAGTCCGTCCTTCTCGGGCTTGAGGGTGCGGTAGTTGATGGTTTCCGGCTTCTTGACCTCGCCGTGCGACCAGTTGCGGATGTCATCCGCGGTGGCGAGGCCGATCTGCATGAGGCCGAAGGAGGATTCGCTGGACAATATGGTCCCTGTTCTCTCGTTCTCTAAGTCGTTCGTAACGCCGATGCCTGAAGGACTAGACCTCTTCGACCGAGCTGGGCTCGTCGCGGGAGAGGTCGATGCCCAGTTCCTCCGCGGCGGTGAACACCGCGTCGTCGGAGTCGCGCATCTCGATCGTCTGGCCGTCGGCGGAGAGGACCTCCACGTTCAGGCACAGGGACTGCATTTCCTTGATGAGGACCTTGAAGGACTCGGGGACGCCCGGCTCGGGGATGTTCTCGCCCTTGACGATTGCCTCGTAGACCTTCACACGTCCGTGGATGTCGTCGGACTTGATGGTGAGGAGCTCCTGGAGCGTGTACGCCGCGCCATAGGCCTCGAGCGCCCACACCTCCATCTCGCCGAAGCGCTGGCCGCCGAACTGCGCCTTACCACCGAGCGGCTGCTGGGTGATCATCGAGTACGGGCCGGTCGACCGAGCGTGGATCTTGTCGTCGACGAGGTGGTGGAGCTTCAGGATGTACATGTAGCCCACGGAGATCGGGTCCGGGAACGGCTCGCCGGAGCGGCCGTCGAACAGCCGGGCCTTGCCCGAGGAGTCGATGAGCCGGTCGCCGTCACGCGTGACGTTCGTCGAGTCGAGCAGACCGGAGATCTCCTCCTCGCGCGCGCCGTCGAACACGGGCGTCGCGAGCTTCTGGTTCGGGCCGGTCTCCCGGGGGAGCTTCGGCAGGTTCTGGACCCACTCCGGCTCGCCCTCGATCTTCCAGCCGGTCTTCGCGACCCAGCCGAGGTGCGTCTCGAGGACCTGGCCGACGTTCATACGGCCCGGCACGCCGAGCGGGTTGAGAACGACGTCGACGGGGGTTCCGTCGGCGAGGAACGGCATGTCCTCCACGGGCAGGATCTTGGAGATGACGCCCTTGTTGCCGTGACGGCCGGCGAGCTTGTCACCGTCGGTGATCTTGCGCTTGGCGGCCACGTAGACGCGGACCAGCTGGTTCACGCCCGGGGGCAGCTCGTCGTCGTTGTCGCGGTCGAAGACGCGCACCCCGATGACCGTGCCGGACTCGCCGTGCGGGACCTTGAGGGACGTGTCGCGGACCTCGCGGGACTTCTCGCCGAAGATCGCACGGAGCAGGCGCTCCTCGGGCGTCAGCTCGGTCTCGCCCTTAGGCGTGACCTTGCCGACGAGGATGTCGCCGGCCTCGACCTCGGCGCCGATGTGGATGATGCCGCGCTCGTCGAGCTGCGCGAGGACCTCCTCGGAGACATTCGGGATGTCACGGGTGATCTCCTCGGCACCGAGCTTCGTGTCGCGGGCATCGATCTCGTGCTCCTCGATGTGGATCGAGGAGAGAACGTCCTCGGCCACGAGTCGCTGCGAGAGGATGATCGCGTCCTCGAAGTTGTGGCCCTCCCACGACATGAACGCGACGAGGAGGTTGCGGCCGAGCGCGAGCTCGCCCTGGTCCGTCGCCGGGCCGTCGGCGATGATGCCGCCGCGCTCAAGGCGCTCGCCCTCGTTCACGAGCACCCGGTGGTTGTAGCAGTTGCCCTGGTTCGAGCGGTCGAACTTGCCGATGCGGTAGTTCGTCTCCGTGCCGTCGTCGTTGAGGACGACGACGAGGTCCGCCGAGACCTCGGAGACGACGCCCGCCTTCGCCGCCACGACGACGTCGCCCGCGTCAACCGCCGCCGAGCGCTCCATGCCGGTGCCGACGAACGGCGCCTCGGAACGGACGAGCGGGACGGCCTGACGCTGCATGTTCGCGCCCATGAGGGCTCGGTTCGCGTCGTCGTGCTCGAGGAACGGGATGAGGGCCGTCGCGACCGACACCATCTGGCGCGGGGAGACGTCCATGAACTCGACCTCGTCGGCCGGGATCAGGACGGGCTCGCCGCCGCCACCACGCTGACGGACGAGGACCATGTCCTCGGCGAAGCTGCCGTCCTCGTTCAGGGGCGAGTTCGCCTGGGCGATCTGGACCTCGGCCTCGTCGTCGGCCGTGAGGTACTCGACCTCGTCCGAGACGACGCCGTTGGTCACCTTGCGGTACGGGGTCTCGATGAAGCCGAACGGGTTGATGCGGCCGTACGAGGCCAGCGAACCGATGAGGCCGATGTTCGGACCTTCAGGGGTCTCGATCGGGCACATGCGGCCGTAGTGCGACGGGTGGACGTCACGGACCTCCATGCCGGCACGGTCGCGCGAGAGACCGCCCGGACCGAGCGCCGAGAGGCGGCGCTTGTGGGTGAGGCCCGAGAGCGGGTTGTTCTGGTCCATGAACTGCGAGAGCTGGGACGTTCCGAAGAACTCCTTGATCGCAGCCACGACCGGGCGGATGTTGATGAGGGTCTGCGGCGTGATCGCCTCGACGTCCTGCGTCGTCATGCGCTCGCGCACCACGCGCTCCATGCGGGAGAGGCCCGTGCGGACCTGGTTCTCGATGAGCTCGCCGACGGCGCGGATGCGGCGGTTGCCGAAGTGATCGATGTCGTCGACCTCGACGCGCACCTCAACCGGCTGGCCATCGCGGACGCCCGGGATGGTCTTCTGGCCGGCGTGGAGGGCGACCAGGAACTTGATCATCGCGACGATGTCCTCGATGTGGAGGACGGAAGCTTCGCGGTCGGAGAGCGGGCGGTCGACGCCGAGCTTCCGGTTGATCTTGTACCGGCCGACCTTCGCGAGGTCGTAGCGCTTCGGGTTGAAGTAGAGGTTGTCGAGCAGCGACTGGGCAGCCTCGACCGTGGGCGGCTCGCCCGGACGGAGCTTGCGGTAGATGTCGAGGAGCGCGTCTTCCTTGGTCTCCGTCGTGTCCTTCTCGAGCGTTGCACGCATCGAGTCGTATTCGCCGAATTCCTCGAGGATCTGGCCCTCGGACCAGCCGAGCGCCTTGAGCAGGACGGTCACGGACTGCTTGCGCTTGCGGTCGAGGCGGACGCCGACCTGATCGCGCTTGTCGATCTCGAGCTCGAACCAGGCACCCCGCGACGGGATGATCTTCGCGGTGAAGATGTCCTTGTCGCTCGTCTTGTCCGCGGCGCGCTCGAAGTAGGCGCCGGGAGAACGGACGAGCTGCGAGACGACGACGCGCTCGGTGCCGTTCACGACGAACGTGCCCTTGTCGGTCATGAGCGGGAAGTCGCCCATGAACACGGTCTGCTGCTTGATCTCGCCCGTGTTGTTGTTCATGAACTCGGCCTTGACGTACAGCGGGGCCGAGTAGGTGGCGTCGCGCTCCTTGCACTCCTCCATCGTGTACTTCGGGTCCGCGAACTCAGGGTCGGAGAAGCTCAGGGACATGGTGCCCTGGAAGTCTTCGATCGGGGAGATTTCCTCGAAGATGTCGGAGAGGCCGGACGTCGTCGCGACGCTCGCGTCGCCTTCTTCCGCGGCCTTCGCCACGCGAGCCTGCCAGCGCTCGTTCCCGACGAGCCAGTCGAAGGACTCGGTCTGGAGGGCCAGGAGGTTGGGGACGTCGAGGGGCTCGTGGATTTTCGCGAATGAGAGCCGGTTGCGTGCGCCGTCCGTGTTAGCGGTTTGGTTGTCAGAGGTGCTCGAGGCGACCAAGAGGGATCCTTCCACAGACCTTCAGGATTGTCCGCACCCTCCCCCAACCGTGCAGCTGCCCAGCAACTCTTCTGTTGGATGGACGGCCGCCCACGAGCCCACCGCTATATGAAGGCTGGAGGTCAGAAAGGGAGAACGCAAAGATCTATCATAGCCGTTATGAGCGCGCGTGTCTAGCGCACATCTCGAGCGGGGTCAAGTGCCCTTCTTTGGGCTCCTGAGGGGTCTCCGCGAGGATCCTGCCGCACACACTGTACACCCGGCCCCGCCCTCCGCACCGCCGCTTCATCGGCGGTAGCCTGAAGTCAGCATGGCCCGCCCTGAACCGGGCGCGGCCTGCGCTGAATCCAGCGTGGCCCACGGCCACGCGCGCTCCGACTCCCGGAGCAGGCACGACGACGTGACAGGAGATGCCATGAGCAGCGGCACCGACGAAGTGGTCATCCTTTCCGCAGCCCGCACCCCGTTCGGCAGGCTCAATGGGCAGCTTGTGGGGCTCACCGCCGTCGACCTCGGCGCGCACGCCATCACGGCGGCGCTCGCCAAGAGCGGTGTCGGCCCCGAGGCAGTCGACGCAGTCATCATGGGCCAGGTCCTCCAGGCCGGGGCCGGCCAGAATCCCGCGCGCCAGAGCGCGATCGCGGCTGGCATCGGCTGGAACGTCCCGTGCGTGACCATCAATAAGGTGTGCCTTTCGGGACTCACCGCGGTGATCGACGCGGCCCGCATGATCCGCGCGGACGACGCGACCGTCGTCGTCGCCGGCGGCCAGGAGTCGATGAGCCGGGCCCCGCACGTGCTGCCCGGCTCCCGGCAGGGCTGGATGTACGGCACCGTCTCGGCGCTCGACGTCGCCGCCCACGACGGGCTGACGGATGCCTTCGACGGGCAGTCGATGGGGCTCTCGACGGAAAGCCGGAACCTCACGCTCGGCATCGACCGCAAGTCGCAGGACGAGGTCGCCGCGGCGTCCCACCAGCGCGCCGCGGCCGCGCAGGAATCGGGCGTGTTCGACGACGAGATCGCGCCCCTGACGGTCAAGCAGCGCAAGGGAGCGCCGGTCAGGCTCACCGCCGACGAAGGCATCCGCCCCGGCACGACCCTCGAGACGCTCTCGCCCCTCAAGCCGGCCTTTGCCTCCGACGGCACGATCACGGCCGGCAACTCGTCACCGCTCTCCGACGGCGCCGCGGCCCTCGTCGTCACGAGCCGCGCCTACGCGGAAGAGCACGGGCTCCGGTGGCTCGCCGTCGTCGGCAAGCCGGGGCAGGTGGCCGGGCCCGACAACTCGCTGCACTCCCAGCCGGCCAACGCGATCGCGAACGCCCTCTCGCGCGCAGGCTGGACCACCGAGGACCTCGACTTCATCGAAATCAACGAGGCGTTCGGATCCGTGGCCGTGCAGTCGCTCAAAGAGCTCAAGTACCCGCTCGAGAAGACGAACATCCACGGCGGGGCGATAGCGCTGGGGCACCCCATCGGCGCCTCCGGAGCCCGGCTCGCCGGGCACGCCGCCCTCGAACTCGCACGACGTGGCGAGGGCCGGTCCGCGGTCTCCCTGTGCGGCGGCGGCGGGCAGGGCGAAGCGCTTCTTCTCTACGGGGACTGAGTCAGCTGTGGGCGGCCACGAGCGCTTTGTGGACGACGCCGCGGCGCGCGGCCTGCGCGTCGAGCTCGCCGACCGCGGGCGGGCGAAGAGCCTCGAGGAGGCGGCGTCGAACCTCGGGATCGAGCCGCGGGAGATCGTGAAGACTCTCGTCGTCCGGCACCCGGACGGGAGCTTCCTCTTCGCCCTCATTCCGGGCGATCGGCAGATCTCGTGGCCCAAGCTGCGCCGGCTCCTGGGCGTCAACCGGCTCTCGATGCCGCCCGCCGACGTCGCCTTCGACGCGACGGGCTACGAGCGCGGCACGATCACGCCCGTCGGATCGACGACGGCGTGGCCGGTGTTCGCGGACGAGAGCATCTCGGGGCGGATCTCCCTCGGGGCCGGAGAGCATGGGCGCAGCGCCTTCGTGGACGCGGCACAGCTCTTCGGGTCCTTGGACGCGACGGTCGCGGACATCAGCGAGCCGCTCTGATCCGATGCCAAAGACGAGAAGGGCCCCCGGTTCCACATGGGAACCGGGGGCCCTTCGGGCAAGCGTGAGAGCTTACTTGAGGGTGACGGTAGCGCCAGCGGCCTCGAGGACCTCCTTGGCCTTCTCCGCCGTCTCCTTGTTGGCGCCCTCGAGGACGGCCTTGGGAGCGCCGTCGACGAGGTCCTTGGCCTCCTTGAGGCCGAGCGACGTGAGGCTGCGGACCTCCTTGATGACCGCGATCTTCTTGTCGCCAGCAGCCTCGAGGATGACGTCGAAGGAATCCTTCTCCTCCTCAGCAGCAGCCTCGGCACCGCCACCGGCGGGGCCGGCAACGGCCACGGCAGCAGCGGTGACCTCGAAGACCTCCTCGAACTTCTTCACGAACTCGGAGAGCTCGATGATGGTGAGCTCCTTGAAGGCCTCGATCAGCTCGTCCTGGGTGAGCTTCGCCATAGTTGGCGTCCTTTCATTCTGTGGCGCGGCCGGGACAGTCCCTCGGCGCGCCGAGTGTGTGGGTAGTTGAGATCAGCTCTCGACAGCTGCCTCGGCGGCCTCAGGGGCCTCCTCAGCAGCGGCTTCGGCAGGGGCCTCGGCGGCCGGAGCCTCGGAAGCAGCGGCCGGAGCGCCGCCCTCTTCCTCGAGCTTGATGCGCAGGGCATCGACGACGCGCGCGACGGCGGACATGGGCGCCTTGAGGACGCCGGCGACCCGTGCGAGCTGCAGTTCGCGGGACTCCAGGGCGGCCAGAGCGGCCACCTCGTTCGCATCGAGCGACTTGCCCTCGAAGTAGCCGGTCTTGATGACCAGCTGCTTGTTCTCCTTGGCAAAGTCGGTCAGGCTCTTGGCGGCCGCAACGGCGTCACCCTTGATGAACGCGATCGCGGTCGGTCCGGCAAGCTGGCCGTCGAACGCGTCGACGCCGGCCTCCTTCGCAGCGATGGCGGTCAGGGAGTTCTTCACGACCGAGAACTTGCTGTCCTGGCCGAGCGCACGACGCAGCTTCTTGAGCTGGGCGACAGAGAGCCCACGGTATTCGGTCAGGACTGCGGCTGCCGACTCCTGGAAATCCTTCGTGATCTCCTCGACAGCTGCCACCTTGGCAGGCGTTGCCATAACCCTCCTTCCGGGGAAACTAGGCCGATACTCGGTCCCGGAACAACAGACGCCCCGCGCAGATGCACGGGGCGTGGAGGGCCGACCGGGAAAACCCGGCCGTAGCTTTCGCTCGTTCACCTGCGCAGGCCGCCCCTGTTCCGGGGACCTTAGGCTGGTTGCGCGGGCAGATGCACACGACAATCAGCGACCGGCGGTCTTTGGTCCTTCAAGCGTACGGGATGCGGCACCTGTGGGACAAATTGGGCGCCCTGGCCTAAAACTGGGCGGCCTAGCCTACCAACGTCAGACGGCGTTCGGCGCCGCTCGCCCCTTCGCCCGCCGTCGTGTGCGCCCCATGACGAGGGCGAGGACGAGGGCCACAAGAGCAGTCGCCACGAGCAGCAGAAGGCCTATGGCATAGCTGTGCTCCGCCGCGTTGTACGTCGCGCCCATGATGAGCGGGGGGACGTATCCCCCGAGTCCGCCGGCCGCACTGACAACGCCGGTGACGGCTCCGACCATGCCCGGCGGTGCCTGCTGGCCGACCCACCCGAACACGCCGCCGGTGCCGAGCCCGAGCGCAGCCGCCATGGCGACGAAGGTCAGGCCGGTCGGGATCTCAGGCGCGGGCTGAAGGTTGACCACGAAGGCGAGCACGGCCACCCCGACGAGGGAGACCGCCACCACGGTCCGCGGCCCGATGCGGTCGGCGATGATCCCGCCGATAGGCCGCGCGATGACGGCGGCGAGGGCGAAGCCCGCGGTCCGAGTGCCGGCGGCCGTGAGGTCGAAGCTGTAGATGTCGCGAAGATACGTGGGAAGGTACGTGCTGAAAGAGACGAAGCCGCCGAACACGACAGCGTAGAGGAAGCACAGTTCCCACGTCACCGGAAGTCTCGCCGCCTGGACGAGCTTGCCGAAGACGCCTGAGCGAACAGGGGTCCACGCGGGCGATTCCCTCATGCCGAAGAGCACGAGCGCGGCCGTCGCGAGCAGGAGCGCTGCGATGAGCACGTGGGTGGGCCAGTATCCGATCCATTGGACGAGGCGCGGTGTGAGGAAGGCCGAGAGCGCCGTGCCGCCCATGCCCATGCCGAACACGCCCGTCGCGAACCCGCGGCGTTCTGCGGGGTACCACGCGGAAGAGAACGGGATACCCGCCGTGAACACCGTTCCCGCCACACCGAGGAAGAAACCGAAGAGGATCATGAGCGGGAACGAGTGCAGGCTCCCGGCCAGGGCAACGAGCACCACGAGCGGTGCCGTGGCGACGAGCACGACGGCGAGGATGCGCCTCCCGCCGAAGCGATCCGTGAGCACCCCTACCGGCACCCGCCCGATGGCCCCGACCAGCACCGGCATGGCGACGAGGGCGCCGGTCTGCCCCGGGTTGAGGCCCATCTCCTGCGCGTAGCGAGTGCCCAGAGGCGCGATGACGGTCCAGCCCCAGAAGCCGATGACCGACGCGACGGTCGCGAGGGTCAGGTTCCACGCGGCGCCCTGCAGCGCCTGCGGGCGGATTCGCTCAGATTCGGCGCTCACGGTTCCTCCTCACAGACGACGACGGCGGGTCAGCGGTCCCTGTCGCTCGTTCCGATGCGCTCCCATCCACGCCGCGACGGGCGCGCCCCGGGGGTTGGGCCGGCATCCCGGGAGCGGTAGACGATGTAGGGCCGGAAGAGGTAGTGGAACGGCGCGGTGAGCGCGTGAACGAGCCGCGTGAACGGCCACAGGGCAAAGAGGGCCATGCCCACGAGCGTGTGCCACTTGAACTCGTCAGGGGCGGCCGACATCGCGGCGATGTTGGGCTGGAAGACGAACAGGGAGCGGAACCAGGGGCTCACGGACTCGCGGTAGTCGAACGCGGTGGAGGTGGGCTGGGTGACGCTCACGAGAGTGGTGAGGACACCGAGTGCGATCGCACCGACGAGGAAGATGTACATCGCCTTGTCGTTGCGCGTGGTCGCCATGAACACGGGGCCGGTACGGCGCCGGCGGTAGATCAGCAGCACGATGCCGACGAGTGTGCAGATCCCGGCGATGAGGCCGACTGAGAGCGCGAGGGCGTGGTACAGGGTCTCGCTCATGCCGATGGCCTGTGTCCAGGACTTCGGAATGACGAGGCCCACGAAATGCCCTGCGATGACGAACACGAGTCCGAAGTGGAACAGCGGCGAAGCGATGCGCAGCAGCCGCGACTCGTAGAGCTGGGACGACCGCGTTGTCCAGCCGAACTTGTCGTAGCGGTAGCGCCAGATGCTGCCGCCCACGAGGATCAGGACCATGAGGTACGGGGCCACGCCCCAGAGCAGAACGTCCATCAGCGCGTTCCCTTCACTGGAGCGGGGTGGGGCGGGGAGATTTCGGAGAGCGGCAGCAGCTTCGGGTCGAACGCCTCCAGACCGACCTGCTCGCGCGGGGGGCCAGCGAGCGCCATCGCCTCGGCACGGCTCGTCGGGGACGGACCGGGCAGCGAGCCGCAGACGGCCTCGAGCACCGGGGAGTAGATCGAGGAGTCCGCGGCGAGCTCGAGGCGCAGGAGCTCTAGGCTTGCCCGGTACTCGAGGAGCAGAGAGCGTCCGACGGCGGGGTCCACTCTCGAGGTGAACTCCAGCACGAGCGGGAGGAAGTCCGGCAGCTCTCCCCCGAGGTTCACGACCCAGCCGCAGTCGCGGTAGCGCTGCTTGAACGTCGCGAGAGTCTGCCCTCGGCGGCGGGTGTCGCCGTCGGTCCAGTAGGAGAGGTGCAAGGCGTGACGGCGGGAGAGGTCGAACGTCTCGACGTACCGCGCGCAGGAGGTCTCGCCGTCGTCGGCCATGAGCTGTGCCGCGGTGGTCTCGAGGAGCCGCGGCAGCGGGCCCGGATGTTCGGCGAGGGCCGCCCGGACGGAGGGCAGGCGGTCCCGAACCCGCTCGTCGGGGTAGTCGAGCAGCACCGCCGCTGCCGCATACACCACCCGCTCGCGGAGGTCGTCAGCCCGCCGCGCCATCGGCCTTCTCCTCCTTGGCCGGGAACATTCCCGGGGGCACGCCCTTGCCGTCCCAGTTGAGCAGATTCACGCGGCCGTGGAGGGAGCCGGGCTGGACCATCTCGTCGGTGGTCTGGCGCTGCCGGAGCGCGTAGTACGTCTCGACGGCAACGGGCATCGGCTTGCCGCTCGCCTCCCCGAAGGAATCGGACGGGTACATGCCGGGGCCGTCCTCGAAGTCGAGGGAGCATCCCATCTCCTCGAGGTTGTGGGCCTGTTCCACGTGGGCCTTCGGGATGACGTAGCGCTCGTTGTACTTGGCGATCGCCATGAGCCGGTACATCTCGCGCACCGACTGGCCGTCCATCCCGACGGCCTCGGCGATCGACTCGTCAGAGCCCGTCCCGAGGGAGATCCCGCGCATGTACGAACGCATTGCGGCGAGCCGGCGCAGCACGCCCTCCACGATGCCGGTGTCGCCCGCCGTGAACAGCTCGGCGAGGTAGTCGGTCGGGATGCGGAGCGCATCGATCGCGCCGAACAGGGTTCCGGCGTCCTCGGCGTCATGCCCCTGACTGCTCAGGAGGTCGACGATCGGCGAGAGCGGCGGCACGTACCAGACCATCGGCATGGTGCGGTATTCGGGGTGCAGCGGGAGGGCGACCTGATACACCTTGGCGAGCTTGTACACGGGCGAACGACGCGCTGCCTCGAGCCAGTCCTCAGGGATGCCATCCCTTCGTGCGGCGGCGACGACGGCCGGATCGTGGGGGTCGAGCATAAGGTCGAGCTGGGCCCTGTAGAGATCCTTGGGGTCCGGGGTCGAGGCTGCCTCGGTGACGGCGTCGACGTCGTACAGGAAGATCCCTAGGTACCGCAGCCGCCCCACGCACGTCTCCGAGCACACGGTGGGCAGACCGATCTCGACCCGCGGATAGCAGAACGTGCACTTCTCTGCCTTGCCGCTCTTGTGGTTGAAGTACATCTTCTTGTACGGGCATCCCGTGATGCACTGGCGCCAGCCGCGGCACCGGTCCTGGTCGACTAGCACGATCCCGTCCTCGGAGCGTTTGTAGATCGCGCCCGAGGGACACGAGGCCATGCAGGACGGGTTGAGGCAGTGCTCGCAGATCCGGGGAAGGTGGAACATGAACGTCTGGTCGTACTCGAAGCGGATTTTCTGCTCCGCCTCGCTGCGATGCTCGGCCCGGAGCTTCTCGACGATCGGGTCCAGCTCAGCCGCCTGAGGCCCACCGCCGAGGCTGTCGTCCCAGTTCGCGCTCCACGTGACCTTCGTGTCCTCGCCAGTGATGAGTGACTTCGGCCGGGCGACCGGGAAGTCGTCCCCGAGGGGCGCGTCGATGAGGTTCTTGTAGTCGTAGGTCCACGGCTCGTAGTAATCCTCGAGCTCCGGCTGGACGGGGCTCGCGAAGATCCCGAGGAGCTTCTTGACCCGGCCGCCGCCCTTGAGGCGCAGGCGGCCGCGCTTGGTCAGCTCCCAGCCTCCGCGCCAGCGTTCCTGATCCTCGTACCGGCGCGGATAGCCCTGCCCCGGCCGAGTCTCCACATTGTTGAACCAGACGTATTCAGTGCCGGCCCGGTTGGTCCACGCCTGTTTGCACGTCACCGAGCACGTGTGGCACCCGATGCACTTGTCGAGGTTCATCACCATGCCGACCTGGGCCATGACTCTCATTGATGCCCTCCCTTTGCTGGGATCGCCATACAAGCCGGGGTTCCGGTGAGCGAAAGGCTGCTCATCAGTACTGCACCTCCTGGCTCCGCTTCCGAATGGTGCTGACCATGTCCCGCTGGTTTCCTGTCGGGCCGAGGTAGTTGAAGGCGTACGCGAGGTGCGCGTATCCGCCGATGAGGTGGGTCGGCTTGACCAGGAGCCGGGTCGGCGAGTTGTGGATGCCGCCGCGGCGCCCCGTCGTCTCTGACTTGGGCACATCGATCGTGCGCTCCTGAACGTGGTAGACGAACACGACGCCGGGAGGCATGCGGTGGCTGATGATTGCCCGGCCCACGAACACGCCGTTGGCGTTGACGCATTCGATCCACTCGTTGTCCTGCACCCCGATCGCGGCGGCGTCCTCGGCGCTCATCCAGCACGTGGGGCCGCCGCGGGAGAGCGAGAGCATGAACAGGTTGTCCTGGTACTCGGAGTGGATGGACCACTTGCTGTGCGGGGTGAGGTAGCGGACCGTGACCTCCATGCCGTTCGTCCCGAGCCGCGGCTCGCCGAAGAGCCTGTGCATGTCGAGCGGCGGGCGGTAGAGCGGAAGGGCCTCGCCCAGATCGCGCATCCAGTCGTGGTCCAGGAAGAAGTGCATGCGGCCCGTGAGGGTGTGCCAGGGCTTGAGCCGTTCGACGTTGATCGTGAAGGGCGCATAGCGACGACCGCCGGTCTCGGAGCCGGACCATTCGGGGGAAGTGATGACCGGGACGGGGGCGGCCTGGGTGTCGGCGAAGCGAATCCGCTTCTCCTCCGAGCCCTCTGCCAGATCGCCCAGCCTCCGGCCCGTGCGGCGCTCGAGCTGGTGGAAGCCCTGGACCGCGAGCTCGCCGTTGGTCGTTCCGGAGAACGCGAGGATTGCCTCCGCAAGCTTCGCGTCCGTGTCGATCGCCGGGAGGCCCGACGCGGCACCGTGGGACATGACGCCGTTCGATTCCGCGAGCTTCTGCAGCGTGCCCGAGAGCTCGAACGTGACGTGCTTCGTGGTGAAGCCCTTCTCCCAGGCGAGCGGGCCGATGGCCGCCAGCTTCTCCGCGACCGCGGTGTAGTCCCGCTCGACGACCGTGAATCCCGGCATGGTCACGCCGGGGATCGGCTCCACTTCGCCGTTGCGCCAGTCGCGGACGACGCCGCCGGGCTGTGCGAGCTGCGACGGCGTGTCGTGCTGCATGGGTACCGCCACGATGTCGCGGCGCACACCGAGGTGGGTCCGCGCTAGGCGGGAGAGCTCCTCCGCGAGGAGATGGAAGGTCTCGAAATCGGTCTTGGTCTCCCAGGGCGGGTCGATCGCGGGGCTGAACGCATGCACGTAGGGATGCATGTCCGTGGAGGAGAGGTCGTGCTTCTCGTACCAGGTGGCCGCGGGGAACACGACGTCGGAGAGCAGGGTCGTGGAAGTCATGCGGAAGTCGGCGGAGACGAGGAGGTCGAGCTTGCCCTCGAGCATCTCATCCCGCCACACGATCTCGCGGGGTCTCGGCATCTGCGATTCGGCCGCGTTGCCCTGCACGCCGTGCAGCGTGCCCAGGAGGTTCTTGAGGAAGTACTCGTCGCCCTTGGCAGAGGAGCCGAGCAGGTTCGAGCGCCACAGTACGAGCGTTCGCGGCCAGTTCTCCGGCGCGTCCACGTCCTCGATGGACGAGTGAAGGCTCCCGTCCCGGAGCCTGCCGACGATGTAGTCCGACTCGGAGTTGGCTGTCCCAGCCTCGACTGCCGTCCGGGCCTCGTCCGCGAGGTCGAGCGGGCTCCGATCGAACTGGGGGTAGAACGGCATCCAGCCGAGGCGCTCCGACTTGGCGATCGCGTCGGCGGTGTGCAGGCCCTCGAGTCTGCCGTCGGCGAGCGGCGAGGCGAGGTCCGAGGCCGAGTAGCCGTCGTTGCGCCACTGGCCCGTGTGCATGTACCAGTACGAGGTTCCCGGGACCGTTCGCGGGGGCCTGCTCCAGTCGAGGGCGTTCGCGAGCGAGGACCAGCCGTTGAGCGGGCGTGTCTTCTCCTGACCGACGTAGTGCGCCCAGCCGCCGCCATTCCGGCCCATGCAGCCCGTGAGCATGAGGAGCGCGAGGACGGCTCGGTAGGTGACGTCGCCGTGGAACCACTGGCAGATGCCGGCGCCCATGATCACCATCGACCGCCCGCCGGACTGCTCCGCGTTCCGCGCGAACTCCCGCGCGATCCGGATGCACTGTTCGGCGGGCACCGAGCTGATGCCCTCCTGCCAGGCGGGAGTGTAGGGCGACGCGGCGTCGTCGTACCCGGAGGGCCACTCCCCCGGGAGGCCGGGACGGGCAACGCCGTACTGGGCCATGAGCAGGTCGAAGACCGTGGTGACCCGCTGCCCGGCGACCGTGCGCACCGGCACGCCGCGCCGCAGCACGGACCCCGAGCCGTCCGGCGCCTCGAAGCACGGGAGGAGGACTTCGGCGACGTCCGACGACGCGCTGCCGCCGACGTCGTCGGCCGCGGACAGGACGGGCTCGACGCCCTCGAGGTCGAGATTCCAGCGTCCCTCGCCGCTCGCGCTGTAGCGGAAGCCGATCGACCCGTTCGGTACGACAGGCTGGCCACTCGCCGAGTCGAGGAGCACGGTCTTCCAGGCAGCGTCCTCCGCGGACGCGTGCTCGGGCAGGTCCGCGGCCATGAGGAACTTCCCGGGCACCAGTCCCGCCCCGTCCGGCGAGGGGACGAGGGTGACGAGGAACGGCAGGTCGGTGTACTGCTTGACGAAGTCCGTGAAGAAGGGCACCCGCCGCTCGGCGTAGAACTCCTTGAGCATCACATGGCCCATGGCCATCGCGAGCGCGGCATCGGTGCCGGCCTGCGCTGCGACCCATTCATCGGCGAACTTGGTGTTGTCCGCGTAGTCGGGGCTGACCGCGACCACCTTGGTGCCCCGGTAGCGGACCTCCGTCATCCAGTGCGCGTCCGGGGTCCGGGTCACGGGGACGTTGGAGCCCCACATGACGAGGTAGGTGGAATCCCACCAGTCGCCCGATTCGGGCACGTCCGTCTGGTCCCCGAAGACCTGCGGGCTGGCTACGGGCAGATCGGCGTACCAGTCGTAGAAGCTCGTCATGACGCCGCCGATGAGATGGATGAACCGGGTGCCGATGCAGTGGCTCACGATCGACATGGCAGGAATCGGCGAGAACCCTGTGCAGCGGTCGGGCCCGTACGTCTTGATGGTGTGGACGTGGGCCGCCGCGGCAATCTCGACGGCCTCCGTCCAATTGGCGCGGACAAGGCCGCCCTTGCCGCGCGCCCTCTGGTAGCGCCGTCGCCGCTCCGGGTCCCCGACGATGTCGGCCCACGCCAGAACCGGGTCCTTGAGGCGCGCCTTCGCCTCGCGGTACATCTCAAGCAGCACCCCCCGTACGTAGGGGTAGCGCACCCGAGTCGGCGAGTAGGTGTACCAGGAGAACGCCGCTCCGCGCGGGCAGCCCCGTGGTTCGTACTCCGGCCTGTCAGGCCCAACGGACGGGTAGTCGGTCTGCTGGGACTCCCACGTGATGATCCCGTCCTTGACGTAGACCTTCCACGAGCACGAGCCCGTGCAGTTGACGCCGTGAGTGGAGCGGACGACCTTGTCGTGACTCCATCGATCGCGGTAGAAGACGTCGCCCGCGCGGCCTCCCTCACGGAACACCGCGCGGCCGTCGTCGGTCTCTTCCCAACGGTTGAAGAACCTTCCGACGGCGAGCATCGCGTCGGAAGCTGGGCCATCTGTGCCTGGGCGAAGCGGTCCGGCTGCCATGGGGGTCAGCCTAGGAAGGGCTGGACGGAACCGGAAGGGTCCAAGGACCGATCAGCGAAAACTAATACAGGCGATGCCGACTTGGGGGCGCGTCGTTGGGTCAGCTTCCGAGAAGCTCACTCAGGGCGGTGCGTCGGGCGTCCTCGACCGCGGCGGCCAGATTCCGGATGAGGAGGACGAGCCAGCCGAGCACTACGCCCGCGACGAACATCTCCATCGCCGTCATGTTGTAGTAGCCCAGCGGGTACCAGAGGACGACGGCGAGCACAGCTCCCCCGAGCATGACGAAGCCCGTGACCTGGAACGTTCGGCTCACGCCGGGAAGCCACCACGGCAGGCCGACGACGAGGACGACGAAGGTGCCCGACATCGACGTCGCGAAGATGTTGTGGCCAGGCATGTACACGTCGACCGGCACGAGCCCGGTTCCGGTGAGCATGAGCCCCATGAGCACGAGGCACGCAAAGACCGGGCGGGTGCGGACGTCGGTCGTGCGCCCCGGCCGGCGCCCCCGCCGGGCGAGGCCGTGGTCGGCGCTCAGGCTCGCGAACCTGTCGGCCCGGAAGGCCGCAAGTGCCTGGATGTCGCGCGTGACGTACTCCGCGAGCATCGTGATCACAATCCCGCCCGTCACGAGCGTGACGTTGAACGTCCAGGCCACCCCGCTGTTGGCCGCGCCGAGCGCGCTGAAGTTGATCTCCCACCAGTTGGGGTTCTTCGTCGTCACCATCGAGGTGAGCACTCCTGCGGCCAGGTACGTCGCGAGGAGGTTCGAGAGCAGATAGCTGTTCATCCGCGCGCCGGACTGGTACGTCGCGTAGGCGGAGAGCCCGCCCACGACCGCGGCCTCGATCGCGCCGGCGAAGGGATCGAACGTGAGGTCGCCGAAGGCCTGCTGGAAGATGCGGAACCCCGCCCACGCGGCCATGAACGCGATCGCCCCATGGACCACGGCAAGGGCCAGCACCCCGAGATAGCGGCGCCACGCGGGCCGTTCGACGAGCCAATGGTGCTGCGGATGGTCAAAAGTGTGCCGATAGGCCAGCGGCAGCACTATCACGGCGACGGCGCCGCCCACGAGACCCGCGACGTCTCCCACGCCGTGGTCCCCCGAAAGGGACGGGCGCCGTCCGGCGAACGCGATGAACGCGGCGACAAAGCTCACGACGACGGCGAGCCCCGCCATCTGCACGGCGCGCGCCTCGGTACGGACCGCCGACGTCGGCGGAAACGGCAGGCTCGGGCGGACTTCCCGGATTTCCTCCGCTTCCGGCGCCGGCTCGACGGCCTCCGCGGAACGCGGATCCGTCGTCATCCGAGCCTCCTGTACCACTCGCCGTCGTAGCCCACCGGACGGAAGCCGAGCGCCTCGTTGATGGCGAGCATGGGCCGATTCTCCTCCGCGTTGAACGTGACGACCTTGCGCGCCGTCGGGAACCGGTCCCGGTAGGCGTTCAGATTCGCGAGCTTGATGAGCGTCCCGAGCAGGTGGCCGCGGTGCTCGGGCGCGACGAGCGTGTCGTCCTGATCCGCAACGTCCTCCTTGCCTGACCTGATCCAGAGCGAGGTGTAGGCGACGAGCTGGCCGCTAGCCCGGTGCCGCGCGACCGCGTACAGCGGGAGCGTGTTCGCGTCCGAGAGCTGGGCCTCGAGCGACGCCACCCGGTCCGCGTCCCACTCCGCCGACTCGTAGCGATCCACGCCGTACGGGACATCGGTCGACATCCTTCCGAGGAGCACAGCCATCTCCGCCTGGTACTCGACCGGTATGCCTTCCCACACGAGGACCTCGTAGTCCGCCGCCGCAGCCGTCGCTGCCTCCTCCAGCGCCCGCCGCCCGCCGTCGTACTCGCTGAGGATCAGCTCGCTGTAGCGCTCCACCTGGCTCAGCTCGAAGCCCGCTGCGCTCGCGAAGGCAACAGCCCGGGAGTCCGCGGGCAGCGCGCCGTAGCCCGTGGAAGGGACGACGGCGTCCGGGGCCTCCTCGTCGAAGCCCACCGGGTGCTCGGTGAAGGAGTTGAGGATGGTCCTGCTGTAGCGGGCGGCCTCCTCTGTCGCAGCATCGAGGAGGAGCCGCCCGATCCCCCGGCCCGTGAAGTCGTCAAGCACCTCGGCGCGGACCATCGCGCGGTCCCGGTCCTCTTTGAGGGACATCTGGCACCACCCGCGACCTACCATTCGCTCGCCATCGCGCACGAAGAAGAGCGAGGTCAATTCGTAGCTAGTGTCCCGCCAGACGCCCAGGCGGAACGCGGCGGGCGAGCAGCGATCGTCATTCCCCCAGATCTGCCGCTCGATCGCGTCCGTGAGGTCCGAGAACTCCCGGAACTCAGCAGCATCCGCGTCGTAGATCGAGGCCGGCAGACGCAGTCGCTGCACCCGGTACTGGGAGCTCATGGGGCAAGTTTCACAAACGGTGCCACAAAAGCACAACGCCCCTCCCCGCGGGTCGCGGAAAGGGGCGTTATTCGTGCTGAAGTTCAGGCTCCGTGCGTTCCTCAGCCCTCGAGAACCACGCGGGTTGCGTTCGGGTCCACCGGAACGCCGGGGCCGAACGTCGTGGCCACGGTGGCCTTCTGGATGTAGCGGCCCTTCGAAGCGGACGGCTTGAGGCGAAGCACCTCCTCGAGGGCGGCCGCGTAGTTCTCGGCCAGCTGGCGGGCCTCGAACGAGGTCCGGCCGATGATGAAGTGCAGGTTCGAGTGCTTGTCGACGCGGAAGTCGATCTTGCCACCCTTGATGTCCGTGACTGCCTTGGCGACGTCCGGGGTGACCGTGCCGGTCTTCGGGTTCGGCATGAGGTTGCGGGGGCCGAGGATCTTGCCGAGACGGCCGACCTTGCCCATGAGCTCCGGCGTCGCCACGGCGGCGTCGAAGTCCGTCCAACCGCCCTGGATGCGCTCGATCAGGTCGTCCGAACCGACGACGTCGGCGCCGGCAGCCTCGGCGGCCGCTGCCTTGTCGCCCGTCGCGAAGACGACCACGCGGGCGGTCTTGCCGGTGCCGTGCGGGAGGTTGACCGTGCCGCGGACCATCTGGTCCGCCTTACGGGGGTCAACGCCGAGGCGGAACGCGACCTCCACGGTCGAGTCCGTCTTGGACGGGTTGATCTCCTTGGCGAGGGCGATACCCTCGGCCGGCGCGTAGACCTTGCCAGTCTCGATCTTCGCCGACGCTGCCTCGTATGCTTTGCTGCGCTTTGCCATGCTGCTCTGTGTCTCCTTGTGCAGTTGTGGTCCACATGGGCCGCGCTCGGCCCTGCCACGGACGACGGCGGAAATCACCGTGCGTCTTTTGTCTTCAGTTGTGTGCCGTGACGGCAATCAGCCCTCGCTGTAGTTCACTTTCGAGGGCCTTGCGGGGTTCGCTGCGGGCAGGTGCCGAAAGGCGTGTTGGCCTCCGCTCCTACCCTCCGCTCACGCCTCAGCCCTCGACGGTGATACCCATCGAACGGGCCGTACCCGCGATGATCTTCTTCGCGGCCTCGACGTCGTTCGCGTTGAGGTCCTCGAGCTTCGTCTTGGCGATCTCCTCGACCTGAGCGTCGGTGAGCTTCGCAACCTTCACGGTGTGCGGGGTCGCGGAACCCTTGGGGACGCCCGCAGCCTTCTTGATGAGCTCGGCAGCAGGCGGCGTCTTCGTGATGAAGGTGAAGGAGCGGTCTTCGTAGACCGTGATCTCCACGGGGATGACGTTGCCACGCTGGGACTCCGTCGCGGCGTTGTACGCCTTGCAGAATTCCATGATGTTGACACCGTGCTGACCAAGCGCCGGACCGATCGGCGGAGCCGGGTTGGCGGCGCCTGCCTGGATCTGCAGCTTGATGAGGCCGGTGACCTTCTTCTTGGGAGCCATTGAGGATCCTTCTCTTTCATTGCTTCCTGAGCAGCAGGAGCGCCGCCCAGGTGATGACTGCCCTGGCCAGACAGTCGGCCGCCCCGGGGCCGGCAAAGCGGGCCGTCCCCGGGGCGAAGTCTTCAGTTGGGATCAGATCTTGGAGACCTGGTTGAACGCGAGGGTCACGGGGGTCTCACGCTCGAAGATCGAGACCAGGACGACGAGCGTCTGCGACTCGGGCTTGATCTCGGAGATCGTCGCGGGAAGCGTCTCGAACGGACCTTCCTTGACGATGACCGACTCGCCGACCTCGAAGTCGACGCTGACGGGAGCGCTCGGCTGGCGGCCGCCACCCTTGCCAGAAGCCTTGGCCTCGGCCTGCTGCTCCTGCTCGAACACTGGCGCGAGCATCGTGAAGACCTCGTCGAGCCGCAGCGGCACCGGGTTGTGGGCGTTGCCCACGAAGCCGGTCACACCCGGAGTATGGCGGACGGCGCCCCACGAGGCGTCGGTGAGATCCATGCGGACGAGGACGTAGCCGGGAATCCGGACGCGCTTGACGATCTTCCGCTGCGCATTCTTGATCTCGACGACTTCCTCCATCGGGACCTGGATCTCGTAGATGAAATCCTCCATGTCCAGCGTCTGGATGCGCGTCTCGAGATTCGCCTTCACGCGGTTCTCGTAGCCTGCGTAGGAGTGGATGACATACCAGTCGCCCGGCTGACGGCGCAGCTTGGCCTTGAAGTCCTCGGCGGCCTTCGCAGCTGCTTCGGCAGGATCGACCGGCTCTTCCTCGCCTGCAGCCGTCGCCTCGGTCTCCTCGCCCTCGGCGACGGTCTCAGCCTCGACTGCGGCAGCGCCGTCGTCGTCCGCGGATTCTGCGGCGACGTCCTCATCCGCAGCGACTTCCTCAGCGGAGGACTCGTCGTCGAACGCGAGATCGACATCGGACGCCGAAGGCGCCGCCCCGGGCACCGGGGCAGCGTCGCTGAAGACCGCGGCCTCAGGGGCCAGAGCCTCGCGCTCGGTATCGCTCTCGTGCTCAGACACTTAGTCTCCTGCTCTCCTCTTGCGACTTAAATGCGAATCCGCACACCACGCCACCGGATCCCTCATCCGATCGGAACATGGTCTGCGGAGACCGCTCGCCTAATGGCTCTGCGACGACCCTGTGAAGACCCAGCCGACACCGAGTCCGAGGAGGAAGTCGAGAACGAAGACGATGACCATCATGACCACCACGAACGCCAGCACCACGAACGTCATGTTCAGGAGCTCCTGCCGGGTAGGCGTGACGACCTTGCGGAGTTCGCCCACGACCTGCCGGAAGAAGAGAGCGATGCGGCCGAAGAAGCCGAGCTTCTTGGCCTGCTTGGCTGGGCGGCCCTGAGAGCTGCTCGCAGCTGTTTCGGTCACCTGTTCCTCGCTCATCCTGGATGCCTGCGGGATCCCCGCTGACGGTTCTTTGGTGCTGGAACGTCCCGGGCTACCGGGACACGCCGTGCGCAGGGCAGACAGGACTCGAACCTGCAACCTGCGGTTTTGGAGACCGCTGCGCTACCAATTGCGCCACTACCCTTCGGTCAGAAAACCGACTCTTCAGCTTACCAAGGATCGGACGCGGCTTGGCCGGGCCGCCTTAGCACCGTCCGCACCGGGGCGCGGCCGACTGAGGCTTCGTTTCTGATACCGGTGGTCCAGTCTACGCACAATCGCCGTCCGCGTCGAACCGGGACCCTCAGTGCAAGGCGGAGCACCTAGAGTAGTGGGCGGGGCATCGCCCCCACGCAAAGCCACAGTCACCGCAAAGCCACCGTCACGCCGATTCCACTCCCATCGAAAGTCAGGAAGAGCCCATGACCTCCGCCCGTGTGTCCCAGCGCATCGGATCCATCGCCGAGTCCGCGACCCTGGCCGTCGATGCGAAGGCGAAGGCGCTCAAGGCGGCTGGGAGGCCCGTCATAGGCTTCGGGGCTGGCGAACCCGACTTCCCGACGCCCGACTACATCGTCGAGGCCGCGATCGAGGCGGCGCGTCAGCCGCGTTTCCACCGCTACTCCCCCGCGGGTGGGCTCCCCGAGCTCAAGCAGGCGATCGCCGAGAAGACGCTCCGCGACTCAGGCTACGAAGCCTCCGCGTCGCAGGTCCTCGTGACCAACGGCGGCAAGCAGGCCGTCTACAACACGTTCGCGACGCTCCTCGACCCGGGTGACGAGGTCCTGCTCCCCACCCCGTATTGGACCACGTATCCCGAGGCGATCCGGCTTGCAGGCGGTGTGCCGGTCGAGGTCTTCGCGGGTCCCGAGCAGGGGTACCTCGTGACCGTCGATCAGCTCGAAGCCGCGATCACCGAGCGCACCAAGGTCCTGCTTTTCGTTTCGCCCTCCAACCCCACGGGCGCCGTCTACGAGCCTGCGCAGGTCAAGGAGATCGGCGAGTGGGCCGCCTCGAAGGGCCTGTGGGTCGTCACCGACGAGATCTACGAGCACCTCACGTATGACGGCGTGCCGTTCACTTCGATTGCGACGGCGGCGCCCGCCCTCGGCGACAAGGTCGTGATCCTCAACGGCGTGGCGAAGACCTACGCCATGACGGGGTGGCGGGTCGGCTGGATGATCGGACCGGCCGACGTCATCAAGGCCGCCACGAATCTGCAGTCGCACGCGACGTCGAACGTCTCGAACGTCTCCCAGATGGCGGCCCTCGCGGCGGTTTCGGGACCGCTCGACGCTGTCGAGGAGATGAAGGTCGCTTTCGACCGCCGCCGCCGCGCCATGGTCGAAAGGCTCTCCTCCATCGAGGGCGTCAACTGCCCCACCCCGCACGGCGCGTTCTACGCCTACCCCGACGTGCGCGGACTGCTGGGCAAGGAGATCGCCGGGGTGCGCCCGACGACGTCCGCCCAGCTCGCCGCGCTCATCCTCGACAAGGTCGAGGTCGCCATTGTTCCCGGCGAGGCATTTGGGCCGAGCGGCTTCGTCCGTCTCTCCTATGCGCTCGGAGACGACGACCTCGCCGAAGGCGTCGGCCGCATCCAGGAGTTCCTGGGCACGGCTCGCTGACCAGTGGAGAGCAGTGGCCGGCCGGCGGATCCCTCCGCCGGCCGGCGCTCGTTCACGGGCATCGTCAATCCGATCGCGGGCCGCGGACGCGCGTTGTCGGCGTGGGCTCCCGTTTCCCGTCTCCTTGAGTCGTCAGGTGCGTCAGTGCGGACCGTGACCACGGGCACCCCGGACGACGTCGGGCGGCTGGCTTCCGAGGCGGTTGCGCGCGGCGACGTCGTGGTCGCCGTGGGCGGGGATGGGAGCGCGCGAGACGTCGCAGCCGCGGTCTCCCGTACGGACGGCCTGTTCGCGCTCGTGCCCGCAGGCCGCGGCAACGGCCTCGCTGCGAAGCTCGCCCTTCCGCGCGACCCCGAAGCGCTGGCGCGGACCCTCCTCACCGCGCCCGAGCGCGCCATCGACTTGCTCGACGTGGACGGTCGGCTCGCGCCGGGCAACGCATACTCGGGGCTCGACGCCGTAGCGAACCTCATGATGAACGACTCCCGCATCCCCTCAGCCGTCGCCTACCGGGTAGCGCCGGTCCTCGCCGTCGTCCGCTGGAATCCCGCCCACTTCGAACTGGACATCGACGGGGTGCAGCACCGTGTCCGCGCCCATCTCGTGGTCATGGCCAACTCGGGCCGTTACGGCCACGGACTCGACGTCGTCCCCGATGCCATCCTCGACGACGGGCTCGTTCACGTCCTCGTCGCGGGCGCGGAAATCTCGAAATGGAGCGTCGCACGATTCATGCGGCTCGCCGCATCCGGGGCGCACGTCAACGAGCCTGGGGTTCGTCGTTTCACGGGCCGTCGGATCACTGTCTCGGCCGATCGCCCCATGCCCCTGTGCCTTGACGGCGACGGCGCGGGTGGCCTTCCCGCCGTCGTGGAGATCCGTCCGCGGGCCCTCCGGGTGATCGCCCCCTGACGCCAAGCGTGCGACGGGGTTACCAGATCCTTCGGTCGGCGGCCCAGCGGCTCAGCTCGTGCCGGTTCGTGAGCTGGAGCTTGCGAAGGACGGCGGAGACGTGCGTCTCGACCGTCTTGACCGAGATGAACAGCTCCTTGGCGACCTCCTTATAGGAGTAGCCCCGGGCGATGAGCCTCATGACTTCGAGCTCGCGGGCCGAAAGCCTGTCGAGCTCGTCGTCCGCCACGGCAGAGGTGCCGAAGGCGTCGAGGACGAAGCCCGCGAGACGCGGGGAGAAGACCGCGTCGCCCTCGGCGACACGGAGCACCGCATCGGTGATCTCCGGCCCCGAGGCCGTCTTCGTCACGTAGCCGCGCGCGCCGGCGCGAATGACGGACACGACGTCCTCTGCTGCATCGGAGACGCTCAAAGCCAGGAATCGGACCTGCGGGATGAGCGCGGCGGAGCGGGTGAGCACCTCGCGGCCCCCGCCCCCGAGGCCACCCGGAAGATGGACGTCGAGAAGCACGACCTGCGGGCGGAGCGCCTCGATGACCGCGACAGCGTCCTCGACCGTGCCAGCCTCGCCCACGACGCGGACCCGCTCGTCGAGGTCCGCTTTGAGCCCCGAGCGGAAGATCGTGTGGTCATCGACGATGACGACCGTGACTGGTTCTCTCATGTCTCCTCCCTTCCCGCGCCGGGCAGATGCAGGCGCACTTCGGTCCCGCCGGCGCCGGAAACAATCGCAGCCTCGCCGCCGTGCCGCCGCATTCGCCCCACGATTGATTCGCGCACGCCGAGTCGGTCGGCGGGCACCTCGTCCAGGTCGAAACCGGGCCCACGGTCCTTGACGAAGACGTCGATGGCCTCGGCGCCAGCCTCGGCGTACACGGACACCGGCCCGCCGCCGTGCCGACCCGCGTTGACCATCGCCTCACGCGCGGCCTGGAGGAGCGCCTCGGCCCGTTCGCGGTGGTCGCCGTCGAGAGGCGCGTCTCCGACACAGACGACGTCGACGGGCTGGCCGTGCGCGTCCTCGACCTCCGCGGCAAGCGCCTTGAGCCGATCCGTGAACGTCCCCTCGCCCTTCCGCGCATCCCGATACAGCCACTCGCGCAGCTCGCGCTCCTGCGCCCGGGCCAGGCGGGTCACGTCGGCCTCGCTCCCCGCACGGCGCTGGATGAGCGCGAGGGTCTGGAGGACCGAATCGTGGAGGTGGGCGGCGATCTCAGCCCGCTCCTCCTCACGCACCCGCGCCGCGCGCTCGGCCCCGAGATCCCGCCAGAACTTGAGGCCCCAGGGCAGTAGCACGAGCGCAACGCCCGCGAGGACTGCCAGCGAGGCAAGCAGGGCAAGACCCAGGACGTTCCACTGACTGCCCGAGACCGCGAGCGCGACGCCCGCTACCACGAGCGCGAGGCCGGCACCGAGCCGGAGCCCGCCGTTCCACCGGCCCGCCCCAGCGCCGCGGACGAGCTGCTCGCGCCGCGAATCGTCGAGCTGCATCCAGGCGAGGGCCGCACCGCCGAGGATCGCAGCGACCGGGACGATCACGCCGAGCGGGACGTCGAACCCGAGCAGGCGGCTGCCGAGTACGAGAGCCCCGAGGAGCAGGACGGCGCCGAGCAGCATCTCCCTCGCGTGCCCGGCGAGCCGCCTCGCTCGCCGCACCTGGGCGGGCGAGGTGAGCTCCGCCGTCGTCCGCGGTGCCTGCGGGCCGGTCACAGCGGGAGCGATGGGCGACGCCGGCCTGCGCCCACCGCGCCGGGCCGCCTCCGCCGCCGTGGGCACCATGATCCAGAGCCAGGCATAGAAAACGATCCCGGCCCCGCCGAGGAGCGACGCGAGGACCATGACCCACCGCACGACGTCGACGCGCACCCCGAGGTGCCGGGCAAGGCCTGAGCAGACTCCCGCGACGAACCGGTCCTCGCCGCGTACAAGCGGCGGCCGGATCTCAAGGGTGTCCATGCCATCAATCCAAGCACGATCGGGCCTTCTCAGGGCCTTGGAACCGGGGTTCCCGGGGACGAATCAGGGTGCTTTCAGGGTTTCACCCCATGGGGAGCGGCGCCCCCGGCCGGAAGGATGGAGGCATGAGCACGGAACAGACTCCTGGGGGTTCCTCCCCCGCCCCCTCCGGCCAGCCTCACGGCAAGGCCGCCGGGTCAGACTTCTTCGGCTGGGTAAGGCGACTCCGCGTCACCCGCGGATCGGACCGCTGGGCCGGTGGAGTCGCGAGTGGCCTCGCGCACCGCTGGGGCGTCGACCCCGTCGTGGTCCGCGGGCTTTTCATCGTGGCAGCGATCTTCCTCGGCGTGGGCGTCCTCGCCTACGGCGTCCTCTGGCTGCTGCTGCCCGAACCGGACGGCCGCATCCACTGCCAGGAGGCCATGCGCGGTCGATGGACGGCAGGCATGACGGGCGGCCTCATCGCGACCATCCTCGGGCTCGGCGGTGCGCGTGCAGGCTTCTGGTTCGGGGATCTGCGTGGAGCGGGCCCGTTCTGGGCGCTCTTCTGGATCGGAGCGGCCGCACTCGCCATCTTCAGCATCTCCCGTTCGCGGCGCGGTCGGCGCTACGGGTGGTACGGGTACGGTCCGAGCCATCACGAGCACCTCACGGATACACGCACCGATGCCGGCACCCAGGGCGCGGATCCGAGCTCGCAGCCTGCGGGCGCCGCCTCTCCGAGCAGCCCGTACACAGGCGGCCCCTACTCGAGCACCCCCTACGCCCGCAGCTATCAGACCACCTCTGGCGAAGGCGCGCCCCCTGTCCCCGGCACTCCCCCAGCGCCCCGCGCAACCGCCGTCCGCACCCGCCGCCCGGGTCCCGGCGGCCCCTTCGCGGCCGTCGTCGTCGGAGTCGCCGTGCTGGTATCGGGCGGACTGCTCGCCCTGCAGACCGCCGGCGTCACCCTCGTCGACCCGAGCACCGGGGCGCTGTGGGCGATCGGAGCCGCGGTCCTCGGCCTGGGGATCGTCGTCGCGGGACTGCGCGGCCGCTCTGGCGGGATCCTCTCGTTCCTCGCGGTCGTAGCCCTCGCCATCGCCGCCACGACCCAGCCGGCCTACGAGCTGAGCCGATCGCGGCAGGTGGGCAATTTCGCACCAGCGAGCGTCCAGCAGGCCCAAACCGGCTATCACATCACGGCAGCCGCGGGCCAGCTCGACCTGAGCCGTCTCGACTCGTCCGGCCCCCTCTCCTCGACGGCCACCGTTCCTGTCGACGCAACCATGAGCCAGCTGCAGATCCGCATTCCCAAGGACGTGCCCGTGCGCGTCGAGGCGGACGCGACCATGAGCAATGTGCAGTTCGGCGACAAGTCCATCGCTGGCATCGGAACGAACGGCGCCGAGACCTACAACGCGGGCCGTACCGGCGGGATCCTTGTGGTGACGGTGCACGCGACCATGAGCAACGTCAACATTCAGCAGGAGCGGTGAAATGAGCACCAGCATCGGACAGCAGGGGAACAAGCAGGGCCCGCGGGTGGGCACGATCGTCTGGGGAGCCGTGGTGGTCGCAATCGCTGGCCTGCTCGTCGCAAGCCGCCTCGGTTGGTTCACGGTGGATCCGAGCGTGGCAGCCGTCGCGATCCTGATCCTCGCGGGCCTCGGGCTCGTCGTCGGCGGCGGACTCGCCGCCGCCCGGAGCCGGCGGGCAGTCGACGGCGGGGAGCCGCCCACGCCCGATACCGAGGACCAGCGCCCGAGCCCGTACGAGACGGGACCCTACGAGGCCCCGTACGAGACGCCCAGCTCTTACAAGGCTCCCGGCTCTTACAAGAGCAACACTCCCACCCAAGACTGAGCTTCCATCCGCACCACTTCGCAACCTAGGAGACACCATGGACTCGTTCTTCAACGCCATTCGATCCACAGGCCTGCGCCGGAGCCCTCGCCGACTTCTCGGCGGCGTCCTCGGCGGCCTCGCCGAGAGGCTCAACGTCGATGTCATGTTCGTCAGGATCGTCTTCATCGTCCTGTGCTTCCTCCCGGGGCCGGCCGTCCTCGCCTACGTGATCGCGTGGGCGCTCCTGCCGGATCCGAACGGGGCGATCATCCTCGAGCGGCTCGTGGGCGGTGGAGGCCGCCGTGCCGTGCGGGGGCCCGGCGATGGCCCGATGGGCTGAGGCAGCGCGGCTCCCAAGCTGGCCCACACCAGATCGGCCTGGCTAAGCAGGGCAGGTCTGGCCAAGCAGGGCGGGTCTGGCCAGGCAAAATCGACAGGCGCAACGGACGACGACGGCAGGCAGCCGCCGTCGTCTGTTGTGGTGTGCATCACGCACCCTGCGCGGCTACAATCGGCTTGGCTCAACGGGGCGCCCAAGCTCACCCACCACGGCTTGCCGCCTCCCACGGCCGGCCGCACCCGGAAAGGCCCTGAATGAAGATCGGCATCCTCACCTCCGGCGGCGACTGCCCCGGCCTCAATGCGGTGATCCGCGGCGCAGTCCTCAAAGGAATCGCAGTGCACGGCCAGGAGTTCGTGGGCTACAAGGACGGCTGGCGCGGCGTCGTCGAGGGCGACATCATCGACATTCCCCGCACCATGGTGCGCGGTATCTCGAAGCAGGGCGGCACGATCCTGGGCACCTCGCGCACGAACCCCTTTGAGAATGGGGGCGGCCCGGAGGTCATCAAGGGCCACATGGACCGCCTCGGCATCGACGCCATGATCGCGATCGGCGGCGAGGGAACCCTCGCCGCGGCCAAGCGCCTCACGGACGCCGGAATCAGGATCGTCGGCGTGCCCAAGACCATCGACAACGACCTCGACGCGACCGACTACACCTTCGGCTTCGACACCGCGGTGGAGATCGCCACCGAGGCGATCGACCGCCTCCGCACCACCGGCGAGTCCCACCACCGCTGCATGGTTGCCGAGGTCATGGGCCGCCACGTCGGCTGGATCGCCCTCCACTCGGGAATGGCCTCGGGAGCCCACGCGATCCTCATCCCCGAACAGCGCGTGAACATCGACCAGATCGTCGAATGGGTCAAACTCGCCCACGACCGTGGCCGCGCACCGCTCGTCGTCGTCGCCGAAGGCTTCACGACCGACACCATGGCGGAAGCCCACTCCGAGCGCGGCCTCGACACGTTCGGCCGGCCGCGCCTCGGAGGCATCGGCGAACGGCTCGCCCCGGAGATCGAGGCCCGCACAGGGATCGAGACCCGCGCAACCGTCCTCGGCCACATCCAGCGCGGCGGCGTCCCCACCGCGTTCGACCGCGTCCTCGCGACCCGCCTCGGCATGGCCGCCATCGACTCCGTGGTCGAGGGCCGCTGGGGCACCATGGTCTCGCTCAACGGCACCGACATCGTCCACGTCGGCTTCGAAGCCGCCCTCGGCCGGCTCAAGACCGTTCCCCAGGACCGGTACGACGAGGCCCGGGTCCTCTTCGGCTAGGGCGGGCTTGAACGACACCTTCCACGAAAGCAGCCGGGGAATCGTCCGGCTGGCGTGGGCGCGCCGCCTTGGACTGCCGGACCTCTCGTTCTCGGACGACGGCGGGCGCCTCCTCGGGTACCGGGACAGCGCCCGCGAGCTCATCGCCGTCGAACTCTTCGGGCAGCTCGCGCTCTCCGGACCCACAGATCTGGTCAATGCAGCAGCGGATCTGGCGGACGATGACTTGCTCGGCGGCGGCGCGCTCCTGCGCGCCGCCGGCCCTGGGGCCCACGCACTCAGCACCGCCGTGCTCGGTTTCGCCGACGACCTGCCCCTCTTCCAGCCGGAGACGGAACCCGAGGTGTCTCGAGGAAATCCCGAGGCTGTCGAACTCGAGACGCGCTGCCCGCCCGATGACGTCAGCTCGGCCGGGATCGAGCGGCGCGAACACAGGTTCACGCTCATGCTCGACGGCGAACCCGTGGCCTGCGCCGCCTACGCCGTGCGCGAGGGTCTCCTCGCAGACCTCGGCGTTCTCGTGGCTCCCAGCTTCCGGGAACGCGGCCTCGGTGCCTTCATGGTGCGCCTCGTCGCCCACGAGGCACTCGCTGAGGGATTCCTCGTGCAGGTTGAAGCGCAGGCGCAGAACGTCGGCGCGTTGCGGCTCGCGGACTCGGTGGGGATCGCGCCCTCAGCCCGCGTGGCCTCCGTCAGGCTACGAAGCCGCTGACGGATTCCTCAATGGCCGAACGTGTTCGGATCGGCCGCGGAAGGCCCCTTCCCGTCCAAGGCGTTGAGGCTCCGGATCTCCTCGGGGCTGAGGTCGAAGTCGAAGACAGCAAGGTTCGCCTCGAGCCGCTCACGTGAGGAAGACTTCGGAATGGCGACGAGGCCCTGCTGCGTGTGCCAGCGCAGGACAGCCTGAGCCGGCGACACGCCGTGCGCCTCCGCGACCGTCACCACAGCCGGTTCGGAAAGCAGCTCTTGGCCACGACCGATCGGGCTGTAGGACTCGGTCACAATCGCATGCGCCTGATGGTAGGCGCGGGCATTGTCCTGGACCCAGTACGGACTCAACTGGATCTGATTCACGTCCGGGCCCACCCCCGTTGTGGTGATGATCGCGTCAAGGTGCTCAGGCGTGAAGTTCGAGACTCCGACCGAGCGCACCTTTCCCTGATCTCGCAGGGCGACGAGCCCTTCCCATGCCTCGACGAATGTTCCCTGGTCAGGGTTGGGCCAGTGCACAAGGAACAGGTCAAGGTACTCGAGGCCCAGTCGGCGCACAGCGTGCTCCCACGCCTCCCGGACGCCGTCGACGCTGTGCCACTCGCGATTGAACTTCGTGGTGACGAAGACGTCCTCGCGGGGAACGCCTGACCGGCGGATCCCCTCACCAACGCCTTCCTCATTGCCGTAGTTCTCCGCAGTGTCGACGTGCCGATAGCCGAGCTCGAAGGCGGTGGCGACGACATCCGCCGCCTCCGAGTTGTCGAGCGGCCAGGTCCCGAGGCCGAGCTGCGGGATGGCGTGTCCGGACGCGAGCTGGATGGTGGGTGCCGAAGAAGTCATGGGCCTAGCCTAGGGTCGGTCGGCCTCGACAGGCGAGGGGGACTCGGCACCCGTAGGCTGCGGAGCGCCAGCGGCGCCCGCAGGGGTCCGCCTCAAGACGTTAGGAGACGAACCTCAGAGGGCGAAGCGCTGGATGAGTTCGTCGCGGCCGAACATCTGCGCCGCCTGCCGAGCAGAAGGAGTTCCGGCGTCGGGATCGGCCCCGAACTCGAGAAGGGCGTCGACGATGTCGGCATAGCCCTTGAAGACCGCCCCCGCGAGCGGTGTCTGGCCGCGGTCATTCGGAGCCTGGACGTCGGCGCCGTGGGCGCCGAGGAGGCGGACGGTGCTGGCGTGGCCATGGTAGGCGGCCAACATGATGAGAGTGTCTCCCGACTGGTTGGCGAGCGACGACGGCGCCCCCGCCTCGAGGTAGGCGCGCAGCGTTGCCTCGTCCCCCGTCCGCGCGGCGTCGAAAAGGCGGGTGGCGAGCTCAATGACGTCAGCGTCTGGCTGGCCGGGGACGGGCTGGGCAGTGCCCGACTGGTCAGTACCTGACCGGCCAGTGCCCGACTCGTTGTCAGTCGGTCGCTGCGCGCGTTCGGTCACGTTTCCTCCTGGGATCACGGGTGGCCGCGCAGCAGGCCGGCGGGCCGGTGCACGACCTGGCCTGCGTCGGGCGCGACGATGAGCTCCTGGGCGGCTGCATACTCCTCGCCCTCGGCCTCGCCGCGGACCACGAGCGTTGCCGAGGCGTCGGTGCTGCGCTTGACGACGGCCAGGGCGATCGGGCCCATCTCGTAGTGGAGGGCCGCCGAGGTGACGCGTCCCACCTGCTTCTCTCCGCCGTCGTCCGCCCGCTGCAGAACGGGGCTCCCGGCCGCTGGGAGCGTGTGGGTAGATCCGTCCAGCTGGAGCATGACGAGCCGCCGCGGAGGATGCCCGAGGTTGTGGACCCGCGCGACGGTCTCCTGGCCCTTGTAGCATCCCTTGGAAAGGTGCACCGCAGTGCGCAGGAGGTCGAGCTCGTGCGGAATGGCCTTGTCGTCCGTCTCGAAGCCCATGCGCGGACGCCAGGCGGCGATGCGGAGCGCCTCCGCCGCCATCGAACCCGCGAGGCTGATGCCCGCAGCGTCAAGCGCGGCAGCAGCGGCGTCGAGCTGGTCGGACCGGACGAGGTGTTCGAACCAAGGACGCTCCAGACCGGGGTGCTGTTCCTCGGACACCGGCGCATAGCTGTATCCGCCGGGCGCGATGTGCGGCCACGGGTCTTCCCAGACCGCGCC
The DNA here is from genome assembly GCF_022539255.1 of Sinomonas terrae. Taxonomy (NCBI): domain Bacteria; kingdom Bacillati; phylum Actinomycetota; class Actinomycetes; order Micrococcales; family Micrococcaceae; genus Sinomonas; species Sinomonas terrae. The sequence goes on along the minus strand of NZ_JAKZBV010000001.1, from coordinate 984,714 downwards.
GGCGCCGGGGACTCCCGCAAGCGCCTCGAGCCGGCGCGTCGCACCGAGGATGCCCCACTCGTCGCTCACGTCGGCGACCTCGACACGCAACATGAACCGCATCGAGTCGAGCCACGCGGCGAGGCCCTCAGCCTCGGCCGCCTCCACGAGAAGCCAAGCCCGCTCGCCGTCGTCCACGATCCGCGCGTCGTACTCGATACGCCCTTGGACGCTCAGGAGGAGGAGTTCCGCCGACTGGCCCGGGACGAGCCCCGAGACCTGCTGCGAGGACAGGGTCGTGAGCCACGTGAGCCGGTCGGGTCCCGCCACGGTGACGACTCCCCGGAAGGAGAGGTCGACGGCGGCGCTCCCCTCAGCGAGCGCGCGCTGTTCGCGCACGGGGTCGCCGTAGTGAGCGGCCACGCCAGAGTCAGCACCGGACGCCGCGACGGCGCCAGACCGTCCGAGGAGGGGAGAAACGAAGCTCATGACAGTGTCAACGTCCAGACGTTCGAATTCAGTCCGTGGAAGGCAGAGAATCTCACTCTGTGGGCTGCTGCGGCGTCTCGGGCGCGGCCACGCGGTGAAGGATCGCCGAGGCGTGGGGCGCGAGGGGCGATCCGCCCGAGGCGACATCCCAGCGCCAGAACAGGTCCCCGTTGACCAGCCCGAGGATGCGCGTCGCGGCCGAATAGTCGTGGCTGTGGGCTCCGCGCATGACGGCATCGGTGCTGAGGTGGATCTGGGGGCCCTTGATCTGGCCGTAGTACAGCTCGGCGATGCTCCCCGGGTGGAGGATCGTGACGGCTATGTCGAAGCCCCCGTCCGCGTTGCGGAGCCGCTCGACCTCGTCCGCCGACTTGTAGGCCGGCACGATGTCGGCCGGAGCGAGGCCCGGACCGCCGTCGGCATCCTGCAGCGGGCGATCCAGCTGCCAATAGCCCGTCTCGACCGAGAGGGGGCGCAGCTTTGCGCCGTTCTCGTCACAGAGCCAGCTCTCGGCCTTGTACTCGAGGTACGGAAAGCCGTGCTGCGCGAACGTGACGTGCTGCCCGAAGTGCTCGTCACCCGCCTCGCCCGCGCCGAGACGCCCACGGCCTTCCCACTCCCCGATGAGCCACGACAACGGCACGAGCTCGGGGGTGAGTCCGGTCGGGATCTCGATGGGCACGGTGGTCTCCGTGAAGGTCAGCGCTGGCCGCGGAACAGCCCGAGGATCGCGTACACGGCGAACCACGCCATCGAGACGCCGGCGATCACGAGGAGGACGAGGAAGAGGATTTCCCAGGCAAGAACAGACATAGCGCCATCGTAACGCCTCCCCCAGAGCACGCGGCTCGCATGACGGCTCAGTAGATGAGGAGCTTGTCGATGAAATAGGCGAGCGACCCGACCGCGAGCACCGGCCCGAGGGCAAGCGCGACGAGGCCCGGCCGGGGCATCGGCCGCAGGCGCGTGCGGTTGAGGCGGCGCACCGCCGCGAGGACTGCGCCGATGAGGACGCCAGCGGCTGTGGCAGGAATCACGGTCACGCCCGTGAGCACGAGCGCGGCGAGGGGCGCGGCGAGCCCCGCGAAGACGATCGCGAGAGGCGCAACGATGGTGTCCGGCCAGTTGATCGCCCCGACCAGGAGCGCCACGGCCGTGCTGATGCCTGCCACGAGGAGCATCGAGCCCATGCCGGTGAAGCGGGCGGTCGCGATCCAGCCCGCGCCGAGGGCGCAGAGCAGGACGCCGGAGCTAGCCCCGAGCGTGGATTCGAGCCGGTGCGACTGCCCGGTTCCGCGGATCAGCTGGACGACGATGACGGCTATGATCCCGAAGGCGATGACCGAAGGCGTCCAGGAGAGGTACTCGGGACCGCTTGCCGCCGCCGCGGCGATGCCCGAGACCGCCCCTGAGAGCGCGAGGATGACTCCGTTGGTCCGCTTGGCCGGGATGCCGAGGAAGAACGGCCACCCGAGCCCCGCGCCGACAGAGAGGACGACGGCGACCGCTGCCTGCGCGAAAGGCCCCCCGAGGCTCGACACGACGAGTGCGAAAGTGCCCGCCACGCCGATGCCCGCGGCTGTCGCGCCTCCGATCCACGTCTTCACACCGCCATCCTTCCATAGCGCTCCACGTATACTCGTTCAAATAGGAACGACCTGCCCGACGCTGTGCAGCCTGCTCTTCGGGAGGAACCATGTCGCACATCCTGCTGTTGACCAATAGCCGCGGCTCTTCGGTCGAAGTCCTCCCTGCCCTCGAACTCCTGAACCATCAGGTGCACATTCTCCCTGCGGAGCCGACCGCCCTACTCGACGCGGATCCGGCCGACGTCGTCTTCCTCGATGCGCGCAAGGATCTGGTGGGCGCCCGCTCGCTCACCCAGCTCCTCAAGGCCACGGGACTCAGCGCTCCCCTCCTCCTGATCCTCACCGAAGGCGGGATGGCGGCCGTCTCATCGGCGTGGGCGGTCGACGACATCGTCCTCGAATCGGCCGGCCCGGCCGAGATCGAGGCGCGCATCCGCCTCGCGATGTCCCGCTCGGCCCGCGTCGAGGAGCCCGAGACCGAGATCAGGGCGGCCGGCGTCGTCATCGACGAGGCAAGCTACACGGCGCGCGTCAATGGGGAGGCCCTCAACCTCACCTTCAAGGAGTTCGAGCTCCTCAAGTACCTTGCCCAGCATCCGGGCCGCGTCTTCACCCGCCAGCAGCTCCTCACGGAGGTGTGGGGCTACGACTACTACGGAGGCACGCGAACGGTCGACGTGCACGTCAGGCGCCTCCGCGCCAAGCTCGGCCCTGATCATGAGGGGCTCATCGGCACCGTGCGCAACGTCGGCTACCGGCTCACGCTCACGCGGCTCAGCGAGGACGAGCTCAGCGACGCCTAGGGCCGCCCTGACCGAGACTGGCCGACACACGCGAAAGGCCCTACACGATCTGTGTAGGGCCTTTCGGCCTGTGGCGCCCTTCAGGCGTGTGGCGCCTTTCAGTTTGTGGAGGACATACGGGTCGAACGTATCGAAGCCACCCCACTGGTGGATCCCCCCTGCACCGCTCTCAGCGGCGAGCCACCACTCTACACAGAGGCGGGGAGCGGCGCCAAACCGCCCATGCCTCCCCCTCATTCGCTAGCCTTGCTGCATGACGAGCGCATACCCCCAGGATTGGCCCGCCACCGTCGTCGAGGGACGCGTCCCCCGAGCCCTGTGGAGCGAGGTCGAGGCGCTCCTCGCCGCGGCCGAGGATTCCGACGGCACCCCGTCGCTCTCCGAGCAGACCACCGTGCTCCTGCGCTCGCCCGAGACGAGGTCGGAGGAGATCGTGCTGCTGGCGGTGCACGCGCTCGATGACACCTCGGAATCGCCGGCGCCGCAGGACCTTGCCGGCGTCGCAGCGATCGCGTTCCAGCCCGACGGCACAGGGGTCGTGGAGCTCGCCGTCCACCCCAACTACCGCAATCAGGGCGTAGGTGTGCGGCTCGTCGAGGCGATCCGGGAGCTGCGGGGGCCCGCTGGCCAGGAGGGGCTCACCGCCTGGTCCCACGGGAATCACGAGGCAGCCGCGGAGCTCGCCGCGCTGTACGGGTACGTCCCTCTGCGCGAGCTGTGGCGGATGGTCCTGGTGCGCCACGCCGAGGGGCCGACGCCGAGCCTGCCCGAGGACATCACGATCAGGAACTTCGTGCCGGGGCAGGACGAAGAAGCCTGGCTCGCGGCCAACAAGGCGGCGTTCGCCCATCACCCCGAGCAGGGCGCACTTCGCCGAAGCGATCTCGACGCCCGCATGGGTGAACCATGGTTCGACCCGGCCGGATTCTTCCTCGCGGTCGACGGCGATGACCGCATCCTCGGGTTCCACTGGACCAAGGTGCACCCCGCCCACGGCGAGCACAAGGCGATCGGCGAGGTCTACGCCGTCGGCGTCGACCCGTCGGCGCAAGGACGCGGACTGGGGCTCGCCTTGACGCGGACTGGTATCGACTACCTCCACTCCAAGGGCCTCAAGACGATCATGCTGTATACCGATGCGGACAACGCGGCCGCCGTTGCCCTCTACCGCAAGCTTGGATTCACGCTCTGGGACAAGGACGTGCTCTACGGGCCGGCCGAGCCAGCCCGTGTCTGAGCCGACGTCCCGTTACGACGGGATCGATCAGGCGACAGCCCTTGTAGGCTGGTTCCGAACGGACAAGAGCTCTGCGGAGGAACAGTGACTGAAGCCCAGAACGAGAGCACTGCAGCACTGGCGCCGCAGGACCCTGACCTCGCCACCGTCGGTGCCACACGGACCGCCGTGCGGCCCAGCGGCACTGCGCCCGTCTTCGGCACGTCGGAGGTCCCCGCGTCCCGGGCGACCGAGGATCGGATTGACATCCCACAGTTCATGCCGAGCCCCTCACCCGCTGGGGAGATTGGCCCGGACCGCTTCCTGGACCGGGAGCTGAGCTGGCTTGCGTTCAACGCGCGCGTCCTCGAGCTCGCCGAGGATCCCGAACTCTTCCTGCTCGAGCGCGTGAACTTCCTTTCGATCTTCGCCTCGAATCTCGACGAGTTCTTCATGGTCCGCGTTGCCGGCCTCAAGCGCCGCATCGCCACTGGCCTCGCGGTGCCGTCCGCGTCGGGCCTGAGCCCGCACGAGGTCCTCGACCAGATCTCGGTCGCTGCGCACGAACTCCAAGAGCGCCACTGCCGCGTCTTCAATGACCAGATCCGGCCGGCCCTCTCAGAGGCCGGGATCCAACTCGTCTCGTGGGACGATCTGGGCGAGGCCGAGCACGAGCGCCTGAGCACCCTGTTCGCCGAGCAGGTCTTCCCGATCCTCACGCCACTTGCCGTCGACCCGGCCCACCCGTTCCCCTACATTTCGGGGCTCTCACTCAATCTCGCCGTCGTCGTCCGAAATCCGGTGAGCGACAAGGACCTCTTCGCCCGCCTCAAGGTGCCGGACCAGCTTCCGCGGCTCATCTCCGTGGACGGCCCGCGGGCCGGGACCGTCGCCGGGCGGCTCGCGCGCTTCATCCCGCTCGAAGACCTCATCGCGGTGCACCTCGACCAGCTCTTCCCCGGAATGGAGGTCGTCGAGCACCACACGTTCCGCGTGACCCGCAACGAGGACCTCGAGGTCGAAGAGGACGACGCCGAGAACCTCCTCCAGGCGCTCGAGAAGGAGCTCCTGCGCCGGCGGTTCGGGCCGCCCGTTCGCCTCGAGGTCACGACGGACATCAACCCGAACATCAGGGCACTCCTCGTACGGGAGCTCGGAGTCGACGAGGCCGAGGTGTACTCCCTTCCCGGGCCGCTCGATCTCCGCGGCCTCTCGGTGATCAGCGCCATCGACCGGCCCGAGCTCCACTACCCGAAGCAGCTCGCCCATACCTCGCGCTTCCTCAACGAGTCCGAGACGGCAAAGGCCGCGAACGTCTTCGCGGCAATGCGCCGCCGGGACATCCTGCTGCACCATCCGTACGACTCGTTCTCGACCTCGGTTCAGGCATTCCTCGAGCAGGCCGCCTCAGATCCCAAGGTCCAGGCCATCAAGCAGACCCTGTACCGCACCTCGGGCGACTCTCCCATCGTCGACGCACTCATCGATGCGGCCGAGGCGGGCAAGCAGGTGCTGGCCCTCGTCGAGATCAAGGCCCGGTTCGACGAGCAGGCGAACATCTCGTGGGCACGGAAGCTCGAGCAGGCCGGCGTGCACGTGGTCTACGGGATCGTGGGCCTCAAGACGCACTGCAAGCTCTCGCTCGTGGTGCGGCAGGAGAACGATGGGCTCCGCCGCTACTGCCACATCGGCACCGGCAACTACCACCCGAGGACCGCCCGCTACTACGAGGATCTCGGACTCCTCACGTGTGACGAGCAGGTGGGCGAGGACCTCTCCAAGCTGTTCAACCAGCTCTCCGGGTACGCGCCCAAATCGACGTTCAAGCGCCTCCTCGTGGCCCCGCGCTCCGTGCGCTCGGGCCTCATCGACCGCATCGAGACAGAGATCAGGAACGCCCGCGCGGGCCTCCGGGCGCGCGTCGTCATCAAGGTCAACTCGATGGTCGACGAAGCCATCATCGACTCGCTCTACCGCGCCTCGCAGGCCGGGGTGAAGGTCGACATCATCGTGCGCGGGATCTGCTCGCTCCGACCCGGGGTGCCCGGGCTCAGCGACAACATCACGGTCCGCTCGATCCTCGGCCGCTTCCTCGAGCATTCGCGCGTCTTCGGCTTCGCGAACGGCGGCAGCCCGGTCGTCTACATCGGCTCGGCCGACATGATGCACCGCAACCTCGACCGACGGGTGGAAGCCCTCGTCCAGCTCCGCAACCGCGAGGACATCAACGAGCTCATCGCCCTTCTGGACCGCTACCTCGACGACGGCACAGCAAGCTGGCACCTCGACCGGACCGGCACTTGGACCCGACACCACGTCGATGCCGAGGGACGCCCCCTCCAGGACATCCAGTCGTGGCTGCTCGCGTCCCGGGCCCGCCAGCGGTCCTCGTCTCTGCGGTGACGATGGCGGACCAACCGCGCATTGCCGACGATGACCGGGTCTTGGGCGAGCCCGTCGCGGTCTATGCGGCCGGGGCCCTCCCGTGGCGCGTGCGCTCGGGCGAACTCGAGGTGCTCCTCATCCACCGTCCGCGCTACGACGACTGGTCTTGGCCCAAGGGCAAGCAGGACCGCGGCGAGACCATGCCCGAATGCGCGATCCGCGAGGTGCGCGAGGAGATCAGCCTCGAGGAGCCACTCGGGGTCCCGCTCCCAGCCACGAGCTATCACGTCACGGCGGGGTTGAAGATCGTCAACTACTGGGCGGTCAAGGTGCCGCCGAGCGCCGTCGTCCGCCCCGATGGCACCGAGGTCGATTCGGTGCACTGGTGCGGCGTCGAGGAGGCGGCAACGCTCCTGACGAACCCGACCGACGTCCTGCCCCTGCGTTGGCTCGCCGAGTGCCACCGACGCAGCGAGCTCGACACTCTGCCCCTCATCCTGCTGCGGCACGCGAAGGCGAAGCCGCGCGGCTCGTGGACCAAGGCAGAGGGTGATCGGACTCTGGCAGCCTCAGGGGTCCGGCAGGCGGCAGCCGTCGCCCGCCTGCTTGCTGCCTGGCGGCCGAAACGCGTCATCACGAGCCCCTGGCGTCGCTGCGTCGACACCATACGGCCCTACATCGCGGCCTCCAAGGGCAAGGTCAAGGTCCGCCTCGACGAGAAGCTCACCGAGGCCGCGTACAAAAGGAGACCGGAGAAGGCAGCCGCGATCGTCCCCAAGCTCTTCGACAAGCGGACGAGCGGGCTCATCTGCACCCACCGACCCGTGCTGCCGACCCTGCTCAAGGCCTTCGCCGAGCGGTGCGAGCCGGGCATCGAGAGCGAGCTCCCCGCTGAAGATCCCTACCTCACGCCGGGCGAGATGCTCGTGTTCCACGTGACGGTCGAGGGCACGCCGCAGGTCGTGGCGGTCGAGCAGGTCAAGCCGTACGAGGACTGATCTGGTAGCCAGTCCTGACCGCTGGACTCAACTAAGCTAGCGGTCGTGGAAACCACGACTCCTTACGAACGTCTACTGCGTGACGTCCTCGAAAACGGTGCTCACAAGTCCGACCGCACGGGTACGGGGACGCGAAGCGTGTTCGGGCGTCAGATCCGCTTCGACCTTTCCGAGGGCTTCCCTCTCGTGACAACGAAGCGTGTCCATTTCAAGTCGGTCGCCGTCGAGCTTCTGTGGTTCCTCCGCGGCGATTCGAACGTGCGTTGGCTCCAGGAGCAAGGCGTCACCATCTGGGACGAGTGGGCGGACGACGACGGCGAGCTCGGTCCGGTCTACGGCGTCCAGTGGCGCTCGTGGCCCACGCCGGACGGGCAGCACATCGACCAGATTGCCGCAGTCATGGAGTCGCTGCGCAGCAACCCCGATTCGAGGCGGCACATCGTCTCGGCATGGAACGTCGCCGAGGTCTCCAAGATGGCGCTCCCGCCATGCCATGCGTTCTTCCAGTTCTATGTCGAGCCCGGCAGCGATGGGGAGCCTGGCAAGCTCTCGTGCCAGCTCTACCAGCGCAGCGCGGACATGTTCCTCGGCGTCCCGTTCAACATCGCCTCGTACGCGCTGCTCACCCACATGATGGCGCACCAGCTTGGCCTCGGAGTGGGCGATTTCGTGTGGACCGGCGGCGACTGCCACATCTACGACACCCATCTTGAGCAGGTCCGCGAGCAGCTCTCGCGCGAGCCGTATCCGTACCCGAGACTGAATCTCGCGCGAAAGCCCGAGAGCATCTTCGACTACCGATTCGAGGACTTCGAGCTCGTCGACTACCGGCACCATCCCGCGATCAAGGCGCCCGTCGCCGTATGACCTCCGAACCTCTGGACTTCTCCCCCCTCGACGCGAACGCGTCGCCCGGCGTCGGCCTCGTCTGGGCCCAGACCTTGGACGGGGTGATCGGTCGCGACGGGACCATGCCCTGGCACGTCCCCGAGGACCTCGCGCACTTCTCTTCCCTCACCAAGGGGCACCCCGTCGTCATGGGGCGCCGGACGTGGGAATCGATCCCACCCAAGTTCCGGCCGTTCGCGGGGCGTACGAATATCGTCGTGACCCGTCAGAAGGGCTGGGAGGCGGAGGGCGCCGTCGTCGTCCACTCGCTCGGCGACGGCCTGGCCCAAGCCGCGGCAGCGCCCGGCGGCACGCGGATCTGGCTGATCGGGGGCGGTCAGCTGTTCGAACAGGCACTCGCCCTCGACGGTGTGGACATCGCCGTCGTCACGCTCCTCGATCTCGAAGTGGACGGCGACACGAAAGCACCCGCCCTCGGTCCGGAATGGCGCCTGGTTGGCGCCGATCCGGCCGAGGACGGGTGGCGTGAGTCGCGAAGCGGTATCCGCTACCGGATCACCGTGTTCCGCCGCTAGCCGACTGCGGGCCCAGAGGCAGGACGGCCGGCCGCCCCGCCTTCGAGGGCGTCGATGGCCTCGAACTCGAACTCGTCCTCGCCGACGGCGGCCTCGATGTCCTCTGTCTTCATCGCGAGACCCACGGCGTAGTAGAAGATGACGAGGGCGTAGCCGATGACGAAGGCGATATCGACCCACTCGGGGAGGACGTTCAGCGCTCCGGTCCCGTAACGGCCCAGGAGCCCGAGCACGAGCAGGCCGATGAGCCACGGCCAGATCCACGAGGCCGCGCGCCAGTCGAGGTCGCGCCGCTCGCGGAGGGACTTCGAGCGGCGCAGGGCGATCTCGAAGATGATCCGGCCGATGAGGATTGCCGTCAGGAGCTTCCAGATGGCCTCGAAGCCGGACCAGTAGATGATCAGGTTCGCGGCAACGAAGCCGAACGGGGTGAGGACCTTCGGCCACGGCACGCGGTACGGGTGCCTCCGGCTCTCATGCTGGCGGATGAGGGCTTCGAGCGAGACCGGGGCGAAGGCGTACATGATGGCCGTCGCGTCGGTGACGAGACCGACGAGGGACTGCCAGCTCGGGAACGGAAGCAGCGCGATGAGGCCGATGATGAAGGCGATGACGAGCGACGCCCAGGGAACCCCGCGGCGGCTGACCCGCGTGAGTGCCGAGGGCAGCGCGTCGTCCTCACCGAGGGCGTACGAGATGCGGGCCGATGTTCCCACGTAGACGAGGCCAGTGCCCGCGGGCGAGACGACCGCGTCGATCAGGAGGATTGTCGCTAGCCATCCGGCTCCGGCAGCGATCGCCAGATCGTAGTACGGCCCGTACGCGCCGGCGCCGAGCGGGTTGTCCCAGCCCTTCGCGATGTTCGCCGGATCCAGTGCGCCGATGAACGCGACCTCGAGCAGGATGTAGATCGCGGCGCCGATGAACATGGCGATGATGATGGCCCGCGCGACGTCCCGCTTCGGGTTGCGCGCCTCGCCAGCCATCTGGGCGGCCTGCTCGAAGCCTTGGAGAGCGAAGACGACGCCCAGCGGCAGCGCCGCGAAGATCCCATGGACGCCGTTCGGGGCGAAGCCGCCCCCGCCCTGACCGAAGTTGCCGGGGTGGAACCTCAGGATGATGATCACGATGATGGTCAGGATCGGCACAGCCGTCTTCCAGATCACCACCACCACGTTGCTGTCCGAAAGCCACCGCGCGCCCATGAGGTTGATGACCAGGAAGAGGGCTAGGGCGAGCGCCGCGATGAGCAGGCCCACCGGGGTGAGGGTCGAATCGGGGTTCACCATCTTGAGGCCTGATGCCCATGGAGCGCTCTCGAGATAGGTGATGCTGCCTTCGACCTCGATCGGCGCGATCGTGACGGCCTGCAGATAGCCCGCCCAGCCTGCGGTGAAGCCCGCAAGAGCGCCGAAGGCGTAGTGCGGATAGCGGGCGGTGCCGCCTGCCACGGGGTAGGCCGCACCGAGATCGGCATGGATGAGGGCGAGAACCACGAGGAGCACGGCCGCAAGCAGCCACGATATGAGAGATGCGGGGCCGGCCGACTTCGCGGCCCCGAGGGCACCCAGCAGCCAGCCCGAGCCGATGATGGATCCGAGGGAGACGAACATGAGCCCCCAGAATCCGACCACCCGCTTGAGGGGCTGGCCACGGTGGGTCTGGACGACTTCTTGGGTCATGCGGTCCACTCCTTGTCGCTTGCAATGCACCTAGAGAATGCCGAGGCTGAGGACAGCCCCGCGCCTCGGGTGCGCGCGGAGCGACCTCCGTCCACGTGCTCCAGATCACGACCTGCCCCCAGCGACCCTTAGACGATAACGGCGGAACCCCGATGTGGAAAGAGTTTCCGCCTGCCGTGTTTCGGCGCGTCGGCGCCCCCGCGGCGAGCGTCTCGGGGTGCCCGACGGCGTGTAGGGTGGCGTGCGTGCATGCCGAGGCAGAAGAGGACGCAGAGAAGACAGCCGCCGAGGGTACGGCCGAGGAGATCGGCCTCGGCTTCGCCGAGCTGCTCGCGCTCCTCGCCCTTCACGGCGGCCCGAGCGCCCAGGCCACCGCGGAGCTTCTCGGCATCATCGACTACGCGGACATCCCGGAGGTGCTGTCCTCGGGTGCCTCTGCCCTCGTCGCCCGCCGGTTCGCCGAGGTCGGCAGCACAGGCGAGCTCCTGGTCGAGGGTCCTGTCGCGGGCATCGCGGCGGCGCTCGGTGGCGCAGAACGCAGGATGGACCTCACCCTCGAATCCTCTGAGTGGTCGGACCGCATCATCCTGCTCGAGGCTCCCGGGATTGCGATCCTCCTCCGGCCCCGCGCCTACGGCACGTGGTGGGCCCTCCCCCAGCGGGCCGATCTCGCGCCGACCGAGGCCACGTTCCAGCTCATAGCTGGCCACCTCGGCGAACATCCCGACGGGCGCGTCCTCGTGGAACGGCACGGCGTCGGCCAAGGCTACGCGCTGTCGGTGCGGCGGGCGCACGACGGCGGTTGGCTGCTTGGCGTGAAGATGCCCGACTCGGCGGACATCGCCGAGGACCCGGGCGACGACGGCGTCCTCCTGACCGCCCTGCGTGCGGTCCGCAACGACTGAGTCCTAGCGCACAGCGGGAGGCGTGAAGTAACGCACAGCGGGAGCAACGCCGTCGCCCGTAAAATGGAAGGCATGACTTCTTCGGTGGGCTTTGTCGGCTGGCGCGGCATGGTGGGCTCCGTGCTCATGGAGCGGATGCAGGACGAGGGCGACTTCGCCTCGATCAACCCAGTCTTCTTCTCGACGTCGAACGCCGGCGGCGCCGCTCCCACCTTCGCTGGTTCTGCTGGGGGCGACGCGGGCAGGCTTGAGGACGCGTACGACGTCGAGGCCCTCGCCAAGCTGCCGATCATCGTGACCGCGCAGGGCGGTGACTACACGAAGAAGGTCCACCCGCAGCTGCGGGCTGCCGGCTGGGACGGTCTCTGGATCGATGCGGCGTCGACGCTGCGCATGAACGACGACTCGATCATCGTGCTGGACCCCGTCAACCGCACGGTGATCGACGAAGGCCTCGCCTCGGGCGTCAAGGACTTCATCGGCGGCAACTGCACGGTTTCGTGCATGCTCATGGGCCTCGGCGGGCTGTTCCGCAACAACCTCGTCGAGTGGGGCACGTCCATGACGTACCAGGCGGCGTCGGGCGGCGGGGCCCGGCACATGCGCGAGCTCCTCACCCAGTTCGGGGCCCTGCACGGTGCCGTCGCCTCCGAGCTCGAGGACCCGGCGTCGGCCATCCTCGAGATCGACCGCAAAGTCTTGGCGGCCCAGCGCGGAGGCGTGGATGCGACGCAGTTCGGTGTGCCGCTCGCCGGCTCGCTCATCCCTTGGATCGATGCCGACCTCGGCAACGGGCAGTCCAAGGAGGAGTGGAAGGCCGGGGTTGAGACCAACAAGATCCTCGGGACGAGTGCTGGCGGCGCGATCGATCCGGTCATCATGGACGGCCTTTGCGTCCGAATCGGCGCGATGCGCTCGCACTCTCAGGCCCTCACGCTCAAGCTCCGGGAGGACCTTTCGGTCAGCGAGATCGAGAAGCTCATCGATGCAGACAACGAGTGGGCGCATGTGGTGCCGAACGAGAAGCAGGCGTCGATGGACCAGCTGACACCCGTGGCTGCCTCGGGAACGCTCGACATCCCCGTGGGCCGCATCCGCAAGCTCGAGATGGGGCCCGAGTACATCTCGGCCTTCACCGTCGGAGACCAGCTGCTGTGGGGCGCGGCCGAGCCGCTCCGCCGCATGCTCAAGATCGCGACCGGCACCCTCTGACGCATTTGGCGCGACGCAGAACTGCTGCCCTCACCCGCATTTGCGTGCGAAATTTCGTACAGAAATGCGGGTAAGAGCAGCAGTCGCATCTGGTCCGTCATCTTGCGGGTCAGCTTGGACTTCACGCTTCACGCCGAGCGACGCCCGGCCATCGCGATCGCGGCCTCTATACGGTTCCGCACCTCGTCTGGCCGGTCCAAGTCGGCCCATCGTAAGCGCACGAAGACCCACCCTTGCTCCATGAGGAGCGACTGGCGACGCCGTTCGGCAAGCAGCGCCTCATCAACAGGACCGAGGCTGTATTTGCCCTCTCCGTCGAACTCGAGGATGACTCTCAGCTGCGGCCACGCATAGTCTGCCCTGTAGAGGCCTGCGAAGGTCCTGAGCTCGAGCTGAGCCACGGGACGAGGAAACCCGAGCATTTCAATCAGGAGTCGCGCCCTGGTCTCCCCCACGGATTCGGCTGCACCGTCCACTGCCCCCAAAGCACGCAGACCCCGCTGGCGGCCCCTCGCCGACCCGGCAACAAGAGCGGCTTTCAGATCCGAAATGTCCAGCCCCAATCTGAGCGCGCTATCCCCCACAACGGCCGCCTGTTCAAACGGCAGGATCCGCAGGCAATCGGCTGCGGTGCGCAACAACGTCGTGACCCGCAGACGGCGGCCTCTTCGCAGGACGACCTGCAGCTCAGCTGGGGCGAGAGACAGCTGGTGGGTCGCGGTGTCCGAAGCCCGACTCGTCCCGGCACCCGAGTACCGAGTCGCCAGATGGATCTTCGATCCGACGTTCCATACTGAACAACCGTGCAGCCTCGCCGCACTCGTCAGGCAGTAGATCCCGGCGCCGTCTGTCCCTTCGATGTGGGCCTCCAAACGGGCCTCATCGCGTTCCCAAGGAGAAAGAGACCGCCATCGATGGGCTGGAATGTAGGCGCCGTGACGAAGACGGAGGACGAATCCCGCCTTCGTCGCCCGGCTCAGCAATCGGTCGTCGATGCCGACCGCTCTTAAGCTCGCCGTCGATACGACGTCAGTGGGAGGCCATCTGGCTGCCAGCAAAGAGCCGATATGCGCGCTTTCCATGCCCCCCATCGTCACCGCTTAATTGCGAGGACTTTGTCCAAATCCGGCCCTATGTGGACAACCGCGATCCCAAACAGCGGCGAACGTCCGACGGCGTTGTGACAAGGGCTGCCCTGAGCCGCATGTCTGGTGGAAATTTCGCAAGGAGTTGCGGTCGAGGGAAGCAGTTGCGGTCGAGGGAAGCAGTTGCGGTCGAGGGAAGGAGTTGCGGTCGAGGGAAGGAGTTGCGGTCGGCGACGTAGCCGGATTGGGGTCAGCCTGCCCAGTATTCTTCGATCCGCGCCACGGCTCGCGCCATCGCCGAGGCGGCCGACGGCCCGAGCTCCTCGAACAGCTCCGGCCGGACGCGGGGTGCGGCCGGGGTCCCCTCCTTGAGCCATGTCCCGACCGCTCGGCCGCCAACGCTGAGCATCGCCTTGAAGACGCCGTTCACGCCCGGGACGAGGCGCTCGAGATACGGCTCCGGAATGGCCACTGATCGGTCGGGGTAGCCCAGCGCGAGCTCGTCGTAGCCGGGCAGTGCGACGACTGTGCGGGCGCCCACCCGCGAGTCGAGCAGAGACGCGACTTCCGGCGTGCAGAAGAGCTCCCGCCCACCGGCCTCGAGCCCGACCGCCTTTGCAGCTGCCGCACGAAAAGGCCCCCTCACGGTCCCCAGCGGCTGGCCGATCCACCATGCGAAGTCACGCTCGTCCACCGGCCCATGCGATGCCACATACCGGCCCGCGAGATATTCGAGGGCTTCGTCGCCCGCGAGCCCCTCCCCCGGTGGCAGCCACTCGTCCGCGAGCCTGAATTCCTGCTGCCGCCCTCGCAGCGGCCCCTGCACAAGAACCAGCCGATGGCTCAGGATCGAGAGCAGATGAATCCCGCGCTGGCTGCGGGTGGGCTGGCCGGCAGCCTCAAACGCCTCGAACAGCTCCGTCCGGGTGAGGCCAATTCCTCCCCCGAGCCGTTCCTCCGCGACCTTTCGCGCGACCGCCACGTCATCCTCCGCGATGCCGAGCCCCCGATGCCGCGAAGCGGCCGAGCGCATGACACGCTCCGAGGCGAGACCTACATAGGTGCGGACGTCACTGGCCGCGACGATGAACAGCGTCCCGCGCATGGTCCACGTGCGGACGACGGCGCCACTCGCCAGAGCGGCGGCGACACCCCTCGCTGAGGCGCCCTCTGTCCGCACACCAACAGCGAGCATTCCGGCCGGGAGGTCCTGACTCTGCAGCGCCGCCATTCGCCGGACCGCTGAGACAGGGTTCGGCGCCATCCTCAGCGGCTCGGGGAGCGAGTCACCCGGCACGAGACCCTGTGCGGCAAGGCGCAGGCGGGCCAGCGCCGTCGTACTGATGCCCGGCGTCGTACTGTTGCGCGAGGCGGAATCCGTCGACATGCGTCCATCATGCTCCCGTCGCGCCGTCACGTCCGCAGGGTATGCACCCTGCGGACGTGACGGCGCATCAGGAGCGTCCCGGCCAGGGGTGAGGGGGCCAGGGGCGAAGGGCCAGGGGTGAGGGGGCCAGGGGTGAGGGGGCCAGGGTTGGGGGCCAGGGCTAGACGAAGGCCCCGACCCCTGTCACGTCCCGGCCGATCAGCAGGGCCTGCACGCTCTCGGTTCCTTCGTAGGTGTGGATGGATTCGATGTCCATCATGTGCCGGATGACGTGGTTCTCGAGGAGGATGCCGTTCCCGCCGAGCAGGTCGCGCGCTGTGGACGCGATGAGGCGCGCCTTGCGCGTGTTGTGGTACTTCGCCATCGAGGCCTGCGTCGGGTGCATCCGGCCCTCGGCGTCGAGGCGCGCGAGGTGGACGCAGTGCAGCTGCATGCTCGTGAGCTCGGCGAGCATCTGCGAGAGGCGGTCCTGGACGAGCTGGAAGTTCGCGAGCGGCTTCCCGAACTGGACCCGCTGCTGGGCGTAGGCGAGCGCGGCTTCGTAGGCAGCGGTCGCATGGCCCAATGCCGACCACGCGACACCGAGGCGGGTCGCGACGAGCACGCGGGAGGTGTCCTTGAACGTCCGGGCTCCAGGCAGGACGTTCTCCGCACGAACGCGCACGCCGTTGAGTCGGATGCGAGCCTGATGGATGGCCCGGAGCGAGCCCTTGCCTTCGATCACCTCGGCCTCGTAGCCGGGCGTGTCCTGCTCCACGAGGAAGCCGCGGACATTCCCGTCCTCGTCGCGTGCCCACACGACAGTGACCCCGCCGGAGGCCCCGTTGCCGATCCATTTCTTCTCGCCGTCGAGCACCCATTCGCCGCCGTCCTGACGGGCCGTGGTCTCGAGACTGACCGAGTCGGAGCCATGGTCCGGCTCGGTGAGCGCGAAGGACCCGAGTTCCTCTCCCCGCGCGAGCGGTCCGAGCCAGCGATCCTTCTGCTCCGGGGAACCGTGGAACGCGATCGAGCGGAGGGCGAGGCCACCTTGGACGGCGACGATTGTCCCGAGCGAGCCGTCGCCCCGCGAGACCTCCATGTTCACGAGGCCGGCCGCGAGCGGGCTCATGGGCTGGAGCCCTGGCACCTCGATGCCATCTGCGAGCAGGTTGAGCTCGCCCATCCGCTTGACGAGGTGGACCGGATACTCCGCGCGGTCCCAGTAGCCGTTGACGTCCGGGAGGGTTTCGTCGACGAATCCGCGGGCACGCTCCCATGCCGCGCGATCGTCGTGGGGGATCCCTTCGAAGACCGAGTAGTAGTCGGTGTCGAGGGCGGATTCGAGGTCGTAGTCGGGCACGCCTCAGATCTACCGTGAAACTGAGTATCAGGTCAAGCGGGACTGAGTTTCAGGCCCATCGAGCGCGGCCTCGACGCGGCGCACCACCTCGGACGCGGGAACCGAGCGTTTAAAGACAAGGACGACGACGTCGTCCGCCTCCCGCGGCAGGGAGGTCCCGACGTCGTCCGCCTCGCGCGGCGGGGAGGTCCCGACGTCGTCCGCCTCCCGCGGCCGGGAGCCCCCGGCGTCGTCCGAGCCTTGGAGGACCCCGAAGAGCCGCCGCACGCCGTCGAGCTCGGCGCGCAGGCGGCCCGCGTCCGCGTCGGCGTCTCCGCGCATGAGGCCGCGGAGGAAGTAATTGTGGGTCGCGATGACGGTCGAGGCGAAACGCACGACGTCGAGCGGCGCGGCGCCGGGGAGGGCCGCCCGGAGGTAGCCCTCGAAGAGCCGCTCGTATCGGAAGGTCGTCACGAGTTCCTTGTCGCGGAGGCTCGGCTCGCGGTTCACCACCTCGTAGCGCAGCTGAGCTAGTTCGGGCTGCTCGGCGAAGTGCGCGAAGACCAGCTCGGCCGCGGCGCAGACGGCGCTCCAGGGATCCGAGTGGGGTTCGGCAAGGAAGGCCCGGGCCTCGTCGAGGAGGGCATCGTGATCGGCGAAGACCACGTCCTCCTTCGACCGGAACTGGCGGAAGAACGTGCTGCGCGAGAGCCCGACGGCGGAGGCCACCTGATCCGTGCTCGTCGCCTCGTAGCCCTGTTCCGCGTAGAGGCGGACCGCCGCGGCCGCGACGTCGTGACGGAACCGCACGCGCTCATCGTGCACCCCAGAGGCGCCCCGCGGGCCGGGCGCCTCGCTCACAGCTCGAGTCCGATGAGAAGCGGCTCGTTCGTGAGCTCGATACCGAAGCGCGCCCGCACGCCGTCGCGCACCTCGCGGGCGAGGGCCAGCAGGTCCTTCGCGCTCGCTCCCCCGCGGTTGGTGATCGCGAGCGTGTGCTTGGTCGAGAGGGAGGCGCGACCGCCGGTCACGCTGTCTTCCTCGAGCCCGTAGCCCTTGTGGAAGCCGGCCTGCTCGATGAGCCATGCCGCGGACGTCTTCACGAGCCCATCCCCTGCCGGGTAGCGCGGCGCGTCGGCCGGGAGGGCGGCTGCGGCCTCATCGGAGAGGATGGGGTTGGTGAAGAAGGAACCGGTCGAATAGGTGTCCCGGTCTGAAGGATCGAGCACCATGCCCTTCGACCCGCGCAGACGCAGGACCTCGCGGCGCACGTCGAGGGCCGAGGCACGCTGTCCGGGCTCGACACCGAGCCCGCGGGCGAGCTCGGCATAGCGGACCGGGGCGCTCATGCGGCCGAGTGCGAGCTGGAAGTCGACTCGCAGGACGACATAGCGGGGCGACCCCTCCCTCGTCGTCTGCTTGAGGAGGGAATCGCGGTAGCCGAACTTGAGCTCGGACGGGACGAACGTCTTGACGGCGCTCGCCTTGCGGTCCCACGTGCGCACCTGCCAGATGGTCTGGGAGACGTCCGAGCCGTACGCGCCAACGTTCTGGACGGGCGTCGCGCCCGTCGAACCGGGGATGCCCGAAAGCGCCTCGACACCGCTCCACGCATGGTGCACGGCGTGGTCGACGAAGTCGTCCCACGAATGGCCTGCCTGGACTCCGACGGAGACCCCGCCGCATGCGTCCGCGGAGTCGACTACGAGGCCCTCGGAGGCGATCTTGAGGACCATTCCCGGATAGCCCTCGTCCGCGACGAGCAGGTTCGAACCGCCGCTGACGATCAGAAGCGGCTCGCCGGCGTCGTCCGCTGTCCGAACGGCGTCGATGATCTCCGCCTCCGTGCGGGCCTCCTCGAAGCGGGCCGCGGGCCCGCCGACGGCGGAGGTGGTCAGGGAGGAAAGGAGGGTCTCGCTCACCGGTCCAGCTTAGTCGGCCTGCCTCACGGGAGGCGGACGACCGCCTGCGCCTTGGTCAGCACGCGCTGCCCTGCGCAGGTCACTGCGAGGTCGACGCGCGCGGTCCGTGCGTCGGCGTCGAGCGCGCCGATGGCCCCGACAACCTCGAGGACGGCCCCCGGCTCGTCCGTGCCCGTGGTGTCCGCGACCGGGACGGGCTTCGTGAAGCGCGTCTGGTAGTCGACGACGGCGCCCGGGTCACCGGCCCAGTCGACCACGAGCTGGACGGCCGCCCCCATCGTGAACATGCCGTGGGCGATCACTCCCGGAAGCTCGACGGCCAGGGCGAAGTCGTTGTTCCAGTGGATCGGGTTGAAGTCGCCGGAGGCACCCGCGTACCTGACGAGGTCGCTGCGCGTCACGGCAATCTCCCGACGCCCGATCTCGAGCCCGGTTTCGAGCTTCTCGAACGCAGGCGCTGCGGCGAATCCTGCAGTGGTCACTGGCCCTCCCCTCGAACAAGGATGGAGGAGGTCGTGGTCGCGACCCTCTCCCCCGACTCGGACGCGATCTCGGCGCGGGTCGTGATCATCGCACCGCCGCCCATAGCGCGCACGTTGTCGACGTGCAGCTCGGCCGTGAGGCTGTCGCCCGCCACGATCGGCCGGTGGTGTGTGAAGCGCTGTTCGGCATGCACCACGCGCGAGAAGTCGATGCCCGACTCTGGGTCCGCGATGAGCTGCGCGTCCGCCCGCTGGGCGACGATGATCGCGAACGACGGCGGCGCGACCAGATCGGCGTAGCCGATCGACTTCGCGGCCTCGACGTCGAAATGGGCCGGGTGGACGGCCTTGACGGCACGGGCGAATTCGCGGATCTTCTCGCGGGCGACGTCGTACGCCTCGGCGGGCGGGTAGACGCGACCCTGCAGGTCGGGGTTGATGGCCATGGAAGAAGCCTATCCCCGGATCCGACGGCGCATCTCGCGGGCCCGGATGCCGATGCCGAAAAGGTGCGCCACGAGGCCGACGCCGATGATCACCAGGGACGCGTACAGGAGCCACGTGACGTGGCTCAAGTTCGCGACGATGTTGAGGATGATCCCGACACCCAAGAAGGCCATGCCCGACAGCACGACCTTCTTGTACAGCGGAGGAGCCGTCTCCCAGAACTCGTTCACAGGCTCCTCGTTCAGGCCGGCTGCACGCCGAAGGCGGTGGCGAGCTTCATGATCTTCTCGGCGCGGCCGAGGCGCGGGAGGTCGGAGCCGTCGCGGATCACGCGGCCGTTCGCCTCGAAGTCCCGCATGAAGTCGGAGGCCCATGCGACGTCGCTCGGGGTCGGGCTGATGACCTCGTTGATCACCGTGGTCTGATCGACCGCGAGGCAGAGCTTGCCCGTCATGCCCATCATGACGGTGATGGCGCTCTGCTCCCGCAGGATCGGGTGGTTGGTGCCGACGGTCGGGCCGTCGATGGGGCCGGGGAGGCCGCCGACGCGGCTCGCGACGACCAATTTCGCCCGCGGGTACGCCATAGCCTCCGGCGTGGCCGCCATGCCCGTGTCGCGACGGAAGTCACCGGAGCCGAAGGCGAGGCGGAAGGCGCCCTGAGCCTTGGCGATGTGATTGGCCTCCTCGATGCCCACGGCCGATTCGACGAGCGGGATCACCGGAGTCTTGCCGTCCATGCGGTGGTAGCTCTCCGTGACCTGGTCCGAGGATTCGGTCTTGGCGAGCATGACGCCGAGCAGGCCGGCCGTTCCGCGCAGGCCGGCGAGGTCGTCGGCCCAGAACGGACTCGTCGCATCGTTGATCCGCACCCAGGCTTGACCGCCCTCGTGCATCCACCGGATCACGTTCTCGCGGGCCTCGTCCTTGTGCGAGGGATCCACGGCGTCCTCGATGTCGAGGATGACCGCGTCCGCCCGCGAGGACGAGCACTCGGAGAAGATCTCTGGCCGCATCGCGTTGACCAGCAGCCATGAGCGAGCGATCTCGGGGTTCACGCTGCGGGCTGGGCGGGAGGAATCGGCGCCGGTGGGGCGGGAGAGATCAGCCCCGGTGGGGCGAGGCGATTCGGCGGCGGTCGTTGAGGTCATGGGTCCACGGTATCCCCCGCGCGCGCCCGTGGCACATCGGGCCTCGGGTGGGCGCCCTCGGGGAGACGCGGTTCCGGAGCCTCTGCGCCGCCTTACCCGTCTGATCCCCCTAGATGCTGAGGGAGTACCTCGAATTCCACCCCCCGCAGGCCTCCCACCAGGTGATCCCAGAGCGCATGCCCGGAGCGTGCGCGGTCGACGCCGTCCGCTGTGTGGGATTGACCCTTTCGGGGCCGGAGCTTCCATCTTCCACGGTGGTACCTTCGGCAATCTGGGGCTCAACATCAGCCATAGCTGTGCTCCTGATACTTCTCGGAATAGTCGAAGAATCGCTCCCCAGCGCGACGATCCAGTACCAGTGGACTACGGCGGAATTATTATGTCAAGCGATTTGATAAATTGCTCAGACCTCTGCCCAGAAGGCTCACGATCCGAGCAGAAGAGTCAGGCCAAGTACACCTGCCGGCCGCTCAATTCCCGCGGAACGAGCCGCACGAACCGGTCCCGAATGCCGCCGGCCCACGGCTCCTCGACGGCAAGCCCGAAGAGCTCGGTGAGAAGATCGGAGTCCTCGACGGCGCTCGCCGTGCCCGAGACCAGCACCGACCAGCCGGCCTGCGCGTCGGGCCGGGCCGAGTCGATTTCGAAGGCCGCACCCTCCTGCGGGAGGGCCGACGCGATCACGCCCTCGGCCGATGTACGGAAGTAGACGCTGCCCCGATGGACGGCGTAATGCACCGGGAAGACCTGGATCCGCCCTCCGTGAGTGAACGCGAACCGTCCGATGCCCGACGACCCGAGCAAGGCCCAGCATTTCTCCTCGTCGAGCTCGAAGTCCTCGTGCCGGACCCCGGGTCCGTAGTCCCCAACCGTGGGCATGTCCGCCTCCTCACGCGTCACGCCTCAGCCTGCCACGAGTGAGGCGGCGAGCGGAAGGACCTTGGTCCCTTCCGCTCGCCGCCTCAAGCAATACCAGCGCTGCGCCGAGTGAACTAGCGGGTCAACCCGCCACGCGCACCCACGCGGTCGCCTCGCCCGGGAGCTTGCCGCCCTCGACGTCGGCGCTCGCGATGAGCACCTCGCCCTCGGGCAGCACCACGGGGGCCGTCCCGAAGTTGGCCACGACGTGCCAGCCGCCCGGCCGCACGAAGTGCAGCACGTCGTCGTCCGCGGAATCCTGCCAGCCGAGCGCCTCGGCTGCCTGCAGCTCGTGTCGGAGCTTGAGAGCCCGGCGGTAGAACGAGAGGGTCGAGCCGGCGTCGGCCGCTTGGACGCTCGCCGCATAGTCCGCGAACCACGCGGGCTGCGGGAGGTGCGAGCCGTTCGAGCCGAAGCCGAACGAGGAACCCTCGGCTGGTGCAGCCTCCCACGGCAGGGGAACGCGGCAGCCGTCGCGGCCCACCTCGACGCCCTTGTTCCGGAAGAAGGTGGGGTCCTGACGGTCCTCGTCCGGGATCTGGCCGACTTCCTGAAGGCCGAGTTCCTCGCCCTGGTACAGGTAGGCCGAGCCCGGGAGCGCGAGCATGAGCAGCGTGGCCGCCTTTGCGCGCCGCAGGCCCCGCTCGGCGTCGACCTGAGCAGGGTCGCCGCCCTCGAGCAGCCAGTCCTTGCCGTCGGCCCCCGATCCTTCCTCGCGGCCGCTGCCCTTCGGAAGGCCGTAGCGGGTCGCGTGGCGGACCACGTCATGGTTGGAGAAGACCCACGTCGAGGAGGCACCCGTCGCCGCGGCCTCCGCGAGGTTCTTGCTGATGATCGTGCGGAACTGCGAGGCGTCGAAGTCGGCCTTGAGCAGGTCGAAGTTGAAGGCCTGGCCGAGGCCCTCCGGGGACGCATAGCGCGCGCGGCGATCGGCGTGCACCCACGCCTCGGCGACGGCGGTCCGCGGAGGGTTGTACTCGTTGAACACCTTGCGCCACTCGGCGTAGATGGAATGCACCTCGTCGCGGTCCCAGAGCGGGTGCTCGCCCTTGCTGAAGAGATCGGCGCGGTGGAGCAGCTCGAGGCTCGGAAGCTCCGCATCCATGTCCTTCTTGAGGGCATGCGCCACGTCGACCCGGAACCCGTCCGCCCCGCGGTCCGACCAGAACCGGAGGGTCTTGAGGAAGTCCTCGTGGACCTCGGGGTTGTCCCAGTCGAGGTCGGGCTGCTCCTTCGCGAACAGGTGGAGGTACCACTGGCCGGGCGTCCCGTCGGGTTCGGTCACGCGCTCCCAGGCGCTTCCGCCGAACATCGAGGTCCATTCATTCGGCGGCAGTTCGCCGTTCTCGCCGAGGCCTTCCCGGAAGATGTAGCGGCCGCGGGCGGCGGAACCCCTCGGGGAGGCAAGCGCCTCCTTGAACCACTCGTGACGGTTCGATGTGTGGTTCGGGACGATGTCGACGATCACCTTGATGCCCGCCGCGTGGAGCGCGGCCGCCATCTCGTCGAAGTCCTCGAGGGTGCCGAGGCGGGGGTCGACGTTGCGGTAGTCGTCGACGTCGTAACCGCCGTCAGCGAGCGCCGACGGGTAGAACGGGCTCAGCCAGACGGCGTCGACCCCCAGATCCTTGAGGTACTGGACCTTCGAGGTGATGCCCTTGAGGTCGCCGAGGCCGTCGCCATTCGAGTCGGCGAAGCTGCGGGGGTAGATCTGATAGACGGTCGCCTGCCGCCACCAGTGGGCGTCTTGGGCGGGATCGCGGACGATGTCGGCGCGGTTGGACACCGTGTCTCCTTGAGGTGAGGACGAGGATGGAAAGAATAATTTAGACTCTAAATATAGGTCGCGTCACCATTATTGTGATCCGGAGTGGAGGTGGTCAAGACGGCACGTCGGGCAGCAGTGAACGGTCAGGTCGGGCCGCACGTCGTGCGCTTTGTCACGGCCCGCACCGTGCTCACCGTCCTACGCGGCGGCGGCCCCTACACAGTCACCGAACTCGTCGAGCTGGCCGGCCTCACGCGTGCGACCGTGATCGCCGTCTGCGAGGACCTCGTGCGCCGCGGCTGGGCGGAGGAGCAGGACCCCGAGCGCGCCGGCCCGCAGCGCGGCCGCCCCCCGCGGACGTTCGGCTTCCGGGCTGACGCAGGCGTCGTCGTCGGCCTCGACATCGGCGCCCACAAGACGACGGCGCTCGTCGCCGATCTGCGGGGCGAGATCCTCGCGACCGCTTCCGGAGGGCTCCCCCGCGGAACTGAGACGGGCGAGGCGCGCCTCGACGTCGTGAGCGCTGTGGCCCTCGCGGCACTCCAGGACGCCGGCCGCCGGCCGCGGGACGTCCTCTCCGTCGGCGCCGGCGTCGCGGCCCCGGTGGACCGCAACGGGCACGTCGCGGAGGGCTCGGGGTTCTGGGAGATGTTCGACGTCGGGCTCGCGGCTGCACTGTTCGACCGCCACGGGTGGCACGTGCTGCTGGAGAACGACGCGAACCTCGCCGCCCTCGCCGAGCAATGGCGCGGCGCGGCGCAGGGCCTTGACGACGTCGCCGTCCTCCTCGCCGGAGAGCGGCTCGGCGGCGGGATCATCGAGTCCGGGCGCCTTCTGCGGGGGCGGAACGGCGCCGCGGGAGAGCTCGCGTTCCTCCGGCTCGTCGACGGCGCGGTGGGACCTCACGGCATCGCCCAGCTTGCGCGCGAGTGGGGTGCCGACGCAGCGGCACAGCCCAAGGGGTTGGCCGGCCTGAACCCAGCCGAGGTCACCGCCGAGGCGGTCTTCGCAGCGGCCGACGACGGCGATCCGGCCGCGGCGGCCGTCCTCCGGCGCCTCGAGGACCGGATGGCGCGTGTCGTCGCGGTGCTCAGTACGCTCCTGAACCCCGAACTCGTGGTGCTGGGCGGGGCGATCGCGCCGGCCGCCGCGAGGCTCCTGCCGGGGATTCGCGCCGCGCTCCCCGAGCTGACCGAGACGCCCGCCGAGATCGAGGTCTCAGGCCTCGGTGGGGAGGCCGTCGCGCTCGGCGCAGTCAGGCGCGCGCTCGACGACGTGGCCGAGCGTTCCCTCGAGATCGCACTGCCAGGATAGCCCGGCGCGGGCAGTCAGCCCAGCGCCTTGCGGAGCCGCGCGATGAGCGGTTGCGTCAGGCGATGGGCGACGACGGCGAGCACCACCGAGATCGGCAGCGCGATCCACCCGACTTCGAGCCAGTCGGAATGGTTCAGAACCCCGAGGATGCAGAGCACCGGGTAGTGCCAGAGGTAGATCTCGTAGCTGACGCGGCCGACCGAGGCGAGCGGTCGCGCCGAGAGGACCTCGTGAAGGAGCCTCTGGGGACCTCGCATGATGCCCAGGACGAGCAGCAGCGCGCCCACGTCCGCAGTCAGGACGTCCAGGGTCGAGAACGGTGCGAAGGAGGAGCGCAGCACGCTGAGCGCGAGGAAGCCGAGGCCGGCCAGCCCGACCCATCGCCCCACCGAGAACTCCCGGCGCTGAAGCACAAGGGCGAGGACGCAGCCCGCCATGAGCCCACACGCACGCAGGATGAAGGAGACTTCGGCGGACTGGGCCTCGGCGATGAACGCGGCGACGGCGAGTCCCGCCGCCGCGACCGCAGCGACTGCGACGGCCCAGGGCCGTCGTCCGCGCAGAAGCAGCAGGAGGGCGGGAGGCCAGAGGAAGTAGAACCACTCCTCCACCCCGAGCGACCACGTGTGCTCATAGGGCGAGAGCATGGTCGAGCCGGACTCGGCACCCACCGGCATGAGATAGAACAACGAGAGCCCCGAGCCGCTGAGGGCGGTCTTCACCCCCATCGTCACAGCGATGGGCACGAAGACGACCGCGAGCATGAGCAGGAGCGGCGGGTAGAGGCGGACCAGGCGCCGGGTGTAGAAGCGGCGGAACGAAACGGTGCCGGTCGCCTTCCGCTCCTGCACGAGCAGCGTGGTGATGAGGAAGCCCGAGAGCACGAAGAAGACGTCGACGCCGCCCGCCCCGCCGAAGTGGGCGGGCATGACGGCGTGGTAGACCGCAACCAACGCAATGGCAAGGGCGCGCAGCCCGTCGAGTGCCGGAACGTAGCCGAGGCGGGGGGCGCGCACACCTTGGGCAGAGGACTGGGCGGGTAACGTTTGAGTAACGGTCATCAATGCCCAGTCTAGCGGGAACGGACGATGCAGCGAGAACGGCCGGTCTAGGAGAACGCCCGGTCTAGGAGAACGCCCGGTCTAGCGCGAGATCGCAGCGTCCAGCGCGCGGCCCAACGCCTGCGCGCCCGCTTCGGACGGGTGGATCCCGTCGAGGGACATCCCCGCCGCGTACTGCTCGCCTTCGCGAACGCCCGCGGGCGCGTCGACCCATTCCCACTGATGCGCGAGCACGAACGCCTTGAGCGAGGCATTGAACGCGGCCGTCTCCGCTTGGGCCGAGTTGCGCGGCGGGATCGCAGAGACGACGACGCGCGGCGCCCCCACGGTCTCGACGATGCGCTCGATGTTGGACGCCGTGACGGCGAACGGAACCCCTTGGGCGAGATCATTCGTGCCCGCGATGATGACGAGGACATCGGCCTTGACGGGCTCGACGTTGGCGGCCATCCGCGCCGTCGTCGCGCCGCCTGCAGCCCAGCCGCCGGCGAAGAGGTAGAGCGGGGAACGGGCGTAGGTCACCCACGAGAGGCTCCCGGTAAGGCCAACACTGAAGTTTGGGCTGTTGCCTTGGGTGATCGAGTCCCCGACGGCGGCGAACCTGACGACCTTGGGTTCGGAGGAGGGCCATGCCGGCCCGGCGTCGTCCGGCACGCTTCGGACGGCGGCCACCGCGACCACGACGCACGCAAGGATGACGAGGGCCGCCCACGCCATGAGCCTTCCGCGGCCGAATCCGCTGGTCTCCTGCGGCATGTGCCCCCTGCCAGTCGAGCACCCTGGTGAGCGCCCAGAATACTCCCGAAACACGACAAAGGCCCCGGTCTCCCGGGGCCTTGAGCCGTAGCGGTGGGGAGGCTCGATCTCCCGACCTCACGATTATGAGTCGTGCGCTCTAACCAACTGAGCTACACCGCCAGAGAGCCCCCCACGGGAATCGATCCCGTGACCTCCATCTTACCAAGATGGCGCTCTACCACTGAGCTAGGGGGGCAACAGACAGATACTTTACCGGAGCCGTGAGCCGCCGACAAATCGAAAGCGGCCCGGACCGGTGGCGCTCAAAGAGCGCAGCTCCGCCGCTTCAGGCAGGCGCGAGAGAGGCCGAGCAGATACGACGAGGTCCGGCTGCACCCCCCAGCAGGCTGCAGCCGGACCTCGGTCGCGGAAGCGCGGGACTCCGCGCTTCCGCTGCCCACCCCCGACTATCTTGACACGATGAGACGTGTCTTGTCATCAGCTGTGACCAGAAGTGACAAACTAGTCAACTAAACGAGAGTAAGGACTCGGCAGGCTAGCCGCGGCTCCCGCCGAAGCGACGGGCACCGCCCGAGCCCCCGCTGCGGCCGCTGAAGCCGCCGCGGCTAGCGAAGCCCTCACGGCCTCCACGGTCACCGCGGTCGCGCCGGTCACCCCAGTCGTCCCGGCGCTCGCGGGCGTAGCCCCCGCGCCCACCGCGGGAGCCCCAGTCGCCGTCGCGCGGGCCGCGGTCGCGATCCCGACCGCCCCGGAAGCCCCGGTCGTCGTTGTCGCGTGCCGGGCGGCCACCCTTGTCGAGCTCGAGCCGGATGAGCTCACCGCCGATGCGCGTCTTCGAGAGAGCCCGCCACTGATCGCTCGAGAGCTCCGCGGGGAGCTCGACGAGCGAGAAGTCGGAACGGATGTCGATCCCGCCGATCTGGCTCGAGTGGAAACCGCCCTCGTTCGCGAGTGCACCGACGATTGAGCCGGGCTGCACCCGCTGGCGGCGGCCCACAGCGATGCGATAGGTCGCGCTGCCCTCGGAGGAGCCGCGCGGTCCGCGACCCTGGCCACGACCGCCGTCGCGCCCGTCCCGATCCCGCCCGCGCTTGGCGAACTCCGGGACACTCGGCAGTTCCTCCACGAAGAACGGGGCGTCACCCTGGACCATCACCGCGAGCGCTGCAGCGATCTCCGCTGCGGGCACGTTGTGCTCGGTCTCGTAGGAGGAGACGAGGTCGCGGAACAGCGAGACGTCCTCGGACTCGAGCGTCTCCGTGATCTGGTCGGCGAACTTGCTCATGCGCAGCGAGTTGACCGTCTCCGCCGTCGGCAGCGACATCTGCTCGACGGGCTGGTGCGTGGCCTTCTCGATCGCGCGGAGGAGGTACTTCTCGCGCGGAGTCATGAACAGGATCGCGTCGCCCTTGCGGCCGGCGCGGCCCGTGCGGCCGATTCGGTGCACGTAGCTCTCGGTGTCGTGCGGGATGTCGTAGTTGACGACGTGGCTGATGCGCTCCACGTCGAGACCGCGCGCCGCGACGTCGGTCGCCACGAGGATGTCGATCTTGCCCTCGCGGAGCGCCTCGACGGTGCGCTCGCGCTGGGCCTGGGCGATGTCGCCGTTGATCGCGGCAGCCTGGAAGCCGCGCGCCTTGAGCTTGTCAGCAAGGTCCTCGGTGGCCATCTTCGTCCGCACGAACGCGATGACGCCGTCGAAGTCCTCGACCTCGAGGATGCGGGTGAGCGCATCCAGCTTGTGCGAGCCCACAACCTGCACGTACCGCTGGCGGATGTTCTGCCCGGTCGTGGTCTTGGACTTGACCGTGACCTCTTCCGGGTTGCTGAGGTACTGCTTCGACATGCGGCGGATCTGCGACGGCATGGTCGCCGAGAACAGCGCCACCTGCCGCCCCTCCGGCGTCTCCTGGAAGATGCGCTCGACGTCGTCCGCGAAGCCCATCCGGAGCATCTCGTCGGCCTCGTCGAGCACGAGGTACTGGAGCTCGGAGAGGTCCAGCGAGCCCTTCTCGAGGTGGTCGATCACGCGGCCGGGCGTGCCGACGACGACCTGCGCGCCCCGGCGGAGGCCGGCGAGCTGGGGACCGTAGGCGGAACCGCCGTAGACCGGGAGGACCGTGAAGTCCTCGAGGTGCTTCGCGTAGGACGTGAAGGCCTCTGCGACCTGGAGCGCGAGCTCGCGGGTCGGCGCGAGGACAAGCGCCTGGGTGGAGCGGGAGGGGCCGTTCTGGTCGTGGAGCTCGGCGAGGCGCGAGAGCGCCGGCACGGCGAACGCCGCGGTCTTGCCCGTGCCCGTCTGGGCGAGGCCGACGACGTCGCGCCCCTCGAGCAGGAGCGGGATGGTCGCCGCCTGGATGGGCGAAGGCTTCTCGTAGCCGACCTCGGTCAGAGCCGTGAGAATGCGCTCGTCAATGCCGAGGTCGGTAAAGAGCACCCCGCGCTCCTCGCCGCTCTGCGGCTCGGGGGTAGTGGTGGTCTCGGGGGTAGGGGTCTCGGTAGCCTCTTCTTCGGTGGAGAAGGGGACGTCGAGAGTTTCAGACATAGAGGTGTCCTCCGGTAGGGGAGCCTGAATGTTGGCTCGTCGGTCAATGCCGAAGCCCGGCGCTGTCTCAATCCCGTGGCAGGACTTCTCGCTGCACTCGGCGCCACACGCGCACCAACAGCGTTTTCTTCAGCCGGCTCCCCTATGAAACTGCCCGCCTCGCGGGCCCCAACACGCACTACTCCTGCCTCAAGAATTGGGCAGGAAGAGGGAATACCGGCGCAGTGGGGGATACATCTATCCTACAGGACGTACGACGCCGGCCCTGCCGCCGTCGTACGTCAGCGCCCGTGAGCTTGGGCACAGGGACGGTAGTTCCTCGCAGCCTTCCGGTCTCGCGGCACGACCGTCCCTCGAAGTCACGACCGTCCCTCGAAGACATGACCGTCCCGCATGCCGAACCGTTATGCCGGTCAGGGACGGTCGTGCCGCTCAGGGACGGTCACGGCAGCAACCGGTCGGGGACGGTTATGCCGGTTAGGGACGGTCGTGCTGCTCAGGGACGGTCACGGCAGCAACGGTCAAGCCGGGAAGGGACGGCCATGCCGCCCGGGGACGGGCGTTTGTGCCAGGAACGGCTAGGCCTCGCGGCCCAGCGCCCGGTCGATGTAGGGCCGGATCTCGGCGGCGAGACGGATCGCCCCCTCGGCCTCGGCGTCGAGGAGGGCTTCGGCCCGCTCAGGCGTCGGGTCCGCGAGCCACTCCCCCACGCGCACGCCGTGGTCGGGGACGTGTTCGACGCCGAACTGCTCCCCCGCCTCGACGTCACCCGGCGTGATGACCCTCAGGTAGGCGCCGGACAGCCCCGACTCCTTGAAGCGCTTGACCCAACCGTCCTGACCGATGCGCCGGGCGAATGTTGCACATGGGAAGCGCGGCATCGTGACTTCGAGGAGCGTGCCACCCGGGAAGCGCCACCGCTCGCCGATGACGGCGTTGCTCGCCGTGAGGCCGTCCACGCGGAAGTTCTCGCCCAGGTAGCCCGGCGGAATCTCACGGCCGAGGGCGCTGGCCCAGAGCCCGGCGTCATCCTCGGAGTACGCGTAGACCGCCTTGTTCTCGCCGCCGTGGTTCGCGCGATCGGCCTGGATGTCTCCGTGGAGGCCGAGCCTACGGATGCGGACTGGCCCCTCGACGGGCCGCTTGTCGATCGCCGTCACGCCGACGGGCCCCGAATCTGGCAGGAGCTGCCGGACGCGGCAGACGGCGACGAGGCGTGCGGACTTCATGGGGCACAGAATAGCCGAGACCAAGCGCTGAGCAGCCGAACGCCCTCAGGGATCGAAGCGGTATCCGATGCCGGCCTCGGTCTTGAGATGCCGCGGATTCGAGGGGTCCCGCTCGAGCTTGCGGCGCAGCTGTGCCATATAGACGCGGAGGTACTGCGCCTCCTTGGCATACGCCGGCCCCCACACCTGGGTGAGAAGCTCCCGCTGGGTCACGAGCGTGCCTGGCTGCCGCACGAGGAGGGCAAGAATGCTCCACTCCGTCGGCGTGAGCCGCACATCCTTGCCCTCGCGTTCAACACGGCGGGCGGCAAGGTCAACGCTGAAGTCCGCGGTCTGGACGCGCGGAACCTCGGGCCGGACGGCGCTGCGGCGGGCTGCGGCCCGGAGCCGGGCGAGCAGTTCCTCGAGGCCGAACGGCTTCGTGACGTAGTCGTCGGCGCCAGCGTCGAGCGCCTCGACCTTGTCCTCGGCCGCGTGCCGCGCAGAGAGCACGATGATGGGCACGCTCGTCCACTCGCGCAGGCGGCGGATGACGTCCACGCCGTCCATCCCCGGCAGCCCCAGGTCGAGGACAACGATGTCCGGAGGCGTCGACGCCGCGGCCTCGAGGGCGGCCTCGCCCGAGGGTGCCGTCAACGCCTCGTAGCCGTGGACCCGAAGGTTGATCTGGAGGGCGCGCGCGATCTGCGCTTCGTCCTCGACGACCAGCACGCGGGTCACGCCACGCCCCCTCTCGCGGCCGGGGCCGAGCCGCCCAGCGTCGCGCCGCGGATGACGGCGCGTGACGACCCATCGTCGTCGTGCGCGGCGAGCGGAAGGATGACGCGCATGGTCAGCCCCCCACCGGCCGTCTGCCCGGCCGAAATGCGCCCGCCCATCGCCTCGGCGAACCCCTTCGCAACGGCGAGGCCGAGACCGATCCCGGCACCGTGCCGACTCGCGTCGCCGACGCGCTGGAACGGATTGAACACGGCCATGAGCTGCTCGGGTGGGATGCCTCCGCCGTGGTCGACGACGCGCAACTCCCCCATCGCGCGCCCCGACGGGTCCGCTTCGCCCGGGCCGGCCTCGAGCTCGAGCGGCAGGCCAGGGGCGTACTTGAGGGCGTTCTCGACGAGGTTCGCCACGACGCGCTCGAGCAGAACGGGATCCGCCTCCACCGGCGGGCAGCCGGGCGAGACCCTGTCCTCGACGACCGCATCCTTCGGCCATGGCGGAAGGACCTCGCGCCAGCGGACCGGCCGCAGGAGCGGGGTCACGCTGTCCGCCGAAATGCGGGACATGTCGAGCAGGTTCCCCACAAGCGCGGAGAGCCTGTCCGTGTAGTCCTCGATGGTCTCGAGGAGCTCCGCCTGCTCCTCGCGGGTGAAGTCGACGTCGGGCTGGCGCAGGCTGCTCACGCTCAGCTTGATGCCGGAAAGGGGCGTGCGCAGGTCATGCGAGACAGCACGGAGGATCGAGGTCCGGATGATGTTGCCCTCCTCGAGGCGCCGGTTCGCCTCGCGGCTCGAGGCCAGCTGGCGCCCCTGCCGGATCGCGACGAGGTAGGCACCGAAGGCCTCCATCATGCGCCGCTCGGCAGGTTCGAGGGCCCGTCCGCCCGCGAGGAGCGCGTAGTGCTCGTCGGCGACGACGAGATCGTCCGCCGCTGCAGGCGTCACGGGAGGCGCCTCGCCCGCGCTTGCGACGACCTCCCAGCCGGGGCTCACCGCGCGCGGCGTGCCGGGCTCGCGCCGTTCGAGAAGGGTCACAGCCCGCAGTCCCAGAGCGGACCGAACACGCTCGAGGAAGTCCTGCACCCTGCCGCCCGAACCGAGGATCCCCCGCGCGAGCTCCGCCATCGCCCGCGCGTCCGCCTGCGCACGTGTGGCCTGCTCGAACCGCCGAGTGGCCGCGCCGACCGCGAGGCCGACGGCGCACGCAACCATGAGGAAGATGAGGAGCTCGCCCACGACTTGCGGGTCCGCGATCTGGAAGCTCCCGACCGGAGCAACCGAGAAGTAGTTGAGCAGCAGAGAGCCCGCAACGGCGGCCAGCGCGGCCGGCCAGAGGCCGCCGACGACGGCGACAGCGACCGCGGCGGCGAGCTGCAGGAGCATCGTCATCGCGATGTTGTGGTAGCCGATGGCAAGGACCGTCACCTCCACCACGGCTGGCAGGACGACCGCGAGGGCGAGGCCCCACAGCGTCCGACGGCGGTCCAGCACACCCAGCTCAGCGAGCCCGAGGCGATGCTCGCGGGCAGGCAGGAGCGGGACGCGCTGGGGCATGTCACCCATGTTTTCACACGCCGCAACCGAGAGGACCGCTCCGCGTCATGCACGCCCGGATAGCTGCTCTCCCCTAGGCGGAGGCGCAGAGCGCGGCCTCTTCACCATTCGGAAGGACCACGGGATGCCCGTACGCTCGCTCGATGCCTTGTTCTCGGCCCTGGAAGGAGCCCTCGAGGCCGGCGACGAAGGCGCATTGCTCGCGCTCTACCTCCCGACGTCCGTGATCCGCCACAATCTCGGTTCCAACAGCTTCGACTGCACCTCGGAGGAGGCCGCGACCGACCGAGCCCGGCTCGGCATCCCGATCCGCGCCCACCTACGGCGTCTCGATGTCGACGGCGACTCAGCACATGGCGAGCTGGTCTGGGCCATCGAGGGAGTGACCTCCGACGGAACAGGCCTCGCCCTCCACGGCACGGCGACGCTGACCTGCACCGAGGTCGCCTCGGCCTGGTACATCGCGTCCGAGACGGTGACGTGCACTCAGGCCGCGGGACTCAGTTGCGCGTCACCGAGCCCATCAGCGAGGCGATAGGCCGCAGGAACAGCGGCCGTGCGAGGAACCATGCCGCCACAATGACGACCACGGCGGCGGCGAAGAAGCCGAACCCGAGCCAGCTCTCGCCGTCGTTCGCTGCGAACATGTGATTGAGGTTCCGGAGAACACCCGTGGTGAACACAAGCGTGACGTGCACGATCACGAACGCAATGAAGTAGATCGCGACAGGGAAGTGCACGCGGCGAGCGAGCTCGATCGGATACGCCTTGTTGAGGCGGGGCGCCTTCGCGGGCCACGCCCCCGACATCCGCAGCCCCGTGAGGATCGCCAGGGGCGCCGCGATGAAGCTCGTGATGAAGTAGAAGAGCAGCTGGAGGGCGTTGTAGTTCGTCCACCCATTCTCGAGAGGCCAGTTGAGCGACGCGTACTGGATCGCGACTGAGACCGCGTGCGGGAAGACGTCCCAGCTTGTCGGGACCACCCTCTTCCACTGGCCCGTCGAGAACAGCAGGATCCAGTAGATGAGCCCGTTGAGCACCCACAATGCGTCGAGCGTGAGGTGGAACCACAGGTCGAGGCTGATCTTCTTGGGCTGGCCCTTGGTCTTGATGAGGCCCTTGTTGTTCCGCTTCCAGTAGCCCTGAGGCCGGGTCGTGTAGCGGACCTGCAGGCCCGAGCGCACGATCAGCACGATGAAGAACATGTTGAGGAAGTGGCTCCAGTTGAGCCACACGGGCAGCCCGACGGGCGTGCCGGCAGGCTGGGAGGCGTAGCCCGGGTACGTCGCGATGAACGAGGAGACGGCCTCCGTGCTGCGGAGCCACTTGGCGAGGAGGACGAGGATCCCCAGGACGACGACGGCGCCGACGGCGATCACAGCGGGCTTGAACCAGGCCGCCTTGGTCCAGGCGGGAGCAGTCGACGGCGACGTCGGCATCGTGGGGAGGTCCTCTCGTCAGTTGAGTCGGGTCAGAGCTGGCTCATCGCGTTGTCGAGGTCCCCGATGAGATCGTCCGCGTCCTCGATGCCGACGGAGAGTCGGATGAGGTTTTCGGGGACGGCCAGTTCGGTGCCCTTGACGGAGGCGTGCGTCATCTCGGACGGGTAGTTCATGAGGGACTCGATGCCGCCGAGCGATTCGGCGAGGGTGAACAGCCTCGTGGACTCGGCGACCTTGCGGGCCGCGGCTTCCCCGCCCGTGAACTGGACCGAGATCATGCCGCCGAAGCGCCGCATCTGCCGCGCTGCGAGGTCGTGTCCCGGGTGCTCCGGCAGCCCCGGGTAGAGGACCTTCTCGACGCCCGGGCGGCCCACGAGCCACTCCGCGATCTTCTGGGCATTGTCCGAGTGGCGCTCCATGCGCACACCGAGCGTCTTGAGGCCGCGGGTCGTGAGGAAGGCATCCATGGGGCCAGACACTGCCCCGACCGCGAATTGGACGAACCCGATCTTCTCCGCCAGCTCGGCGTCCTTGACGACGACGGCGCCGCCGACGACGTCGGAATGGCCACCGATGTACTTCGTCGTCGAGTGGACGACGACGTCGGCACCCAGGGCGAGCGGGTTCTGGAGGTAGGGCGACGCAAACGTGTTGTCGACGACGAGGAGGGCCCCGGCGTCGTGCGCGACCTCGGCGAGCGCGGCGATGTCGGTGACCTTCATGAGCGGGTTCGAGGGCGTCTCCACCCACACGAGCCGGGCGCTGTCTTTGCCGCCAGCGGCCACTGCCGTCCGGACGTCGTCGGGCGCCGACATGTCGACGGGCTTGTTCTGGATGCCCCAACCGCCCAGCACCCGGCTGATGAGCCGGTACGTGCCGCCGTACGCATCGTTGCCGAGGACGATCCGGTCCCCGGGGGTGCACAGGGCGCGGATGAGCGCGTCCTCAGCCGCGAGGCCCGAACCGAACGAGAACGCGTGCGACCCTCCTTCGAGGGCGGCGAGCTGCTCCTGGAGCGCATCGCGGGTCGGGTTGCCGCCGCGGCCGTACTCGTAGCCCGAGCGCAGGCCGCCGATGCCGTCCTGCGCATAGGTGGTGCTGAAGTGGAGGGGCGGAACGACCGCGCCCGTGCGCGGCTCGAACTCCTGACCGGCGTGGACAGCGCGGGTGTTGAAGCCGTGGTTGGTCTCGCTCACGTGCAGCTCCTTGTCTGACACTTGCGTCTATTTGTTCAGGTTCGCGAGCAGGTCGTGCCGCGTGACAATGCCGATCGGGGCGCCCACGAACGTCACCATGAGGGCATCCGCCTCGGTGAGCATCTCGCGCGCCGTGCCCTGGCTCTCGAGCGAGCCGATGACGGGCAGGCGTGCACCCATGTGCTCCGAGATCTTGTCGGTGAGCTTCGCGTCTCCCTTGAACAGCTTCGCGGAGAGCGCGCGCTCATCGACCGCGCCGAGCACCTCTCCCATCACGACCGGCGGCTCGTTCGAGAGGACCGGGAGGTGGCTCACGCCGTACTCCGTCATGATGTCGATGGCCTCGCGGACGGTCTCGTTCGGGTGCGTGTGGACGAGGTCGGGGAGCTTCCCGTCCTTGCCCTTGAGCACGTCGCCGACCGTCGCCTCGGAGGCACCGGGGAGGAAGCCGAAGGACCGCATCCAGTCGTCGTTGAAGATCTTGGCGAGGTAGCCGCGGCCGCTGTCGGGAAGGACGACGACGACGATCGCCGACCCGGGCAGGTCCCGCGCCGCGCGCAGGGCAGCTACTACTGCCATGCCCGACGAGCCGCCGACGAGGAGGCCTTCCTCGCGTGCGAGCCTGCGGGTCATGGCGAACGACTCCGCGTCGCTCACGGCAAGCACCTCGTCGGGAACGGCCTTGTCGTAGTTCGCGGGCCACATGTCCTCGCCCACGCCTTCGACGAAGTAGGGCCGGCCGGTGCCGCCGGAGTAGACGGAGCCTTCGGGATCGGCCCCGATGACCTTGACCTGGCCGCCCTCGGCTTCGGCACGGTCCTTCGAGACGTCCTTGAGGAAGCGCCCGGTGCCGGAAATCGTGCCGCCGGTCCCGGCACCGATGACCACATGGGTCACCTTGCCGTCGGTATCGGCCCAGATCTCGGGGCCAGTCGTCTCGTAGTGGCTCGCGGGGGCGCCCGGGTTGGAGAACTGGTCAGGCTTGAACGCGCCCGGGATCTCGCGGACAAGGCGGTCCGAGACGCCGTAGTACGACTGGGGCGAGTCCGGCGGGACTGCCGTCGGCGTCACGACGACCTCGGCGCCGTACGCCTCGAGGACGGACCGCTTCTCCTGGCCGACCTTGTCCGGGACCACGAAGATGCACTTGTAGCCCTTCTGCTGGCCCACGAGCGCAAGGCCTACGCCGGTGTTGCCGCTCGTCGGCTCGACAATCGTGCCTCCAGGCTGAAGCTTGCCGCTGCGTTCCGCCTCCTCGATCATCTTGAGGGCAATGCGATCCTTGATGGAGCCGCCCGGATTGAGGTACTCGAGCTTCACAAGAACGGTGGCCTTGATCCCCTCGGTAACCTTCTGGAGCTTGACCAAGGGTGTGTGGCCGATGAGCTCGACGATGGAGTTGGCGTATTTCACGCCCCAACTCTATCGGTTGGGCCTGACAGGCCAGAGATTGCATGTACTCCCTTGACGCGAGCGAGGGGACGACGAGCGGCTCTTCGAAAGCGACACGCCCGCGATTGACTTAATCGAACACAGTTTCGAAAATGGAGGTATGTCGCTCCCGCTCAGCTCCGCGTCCGCCGCCTCTGCGGCGGAGCAGCTGCGCGAGCTCCAGGAGCGCATCCACCTCCTACAGGGGCGCAGAAATCGCGAGGCGACGTACGCCGTCCTCCCCGCCTTCTCGCCACTGCTCCCCTACGGCCTCCGCGCGGGCGCCGTCTACTCACTCGAGGCACCCCTCTCCGTGGCGATGGCCCTTCTCGCGGCCCCCTCCGCGGAGGGCCACTGGTGCGGCGTCGCCGGCATTCCGGACTTCGGTGCCGAGGCGGCGGCGGGCTTCGGCATCTCTCTCGAGCGGACGGTTCTCGTCCCGGATCCCGGCGAGCGCTGGCTCGTGACCGTCTCGGCCCTCGCCGACGTCCTCCCTCTTCTGCTCGTCCGGCCTCCCGCCCTGGCAAGTGGCGGCGAAGCGTCCCGGCTCTCGTCCCGGCTCCGGGAGCGCGGATGCACACTCCTCATCCTCGGTTCATGGCCTCAGGCCGAGGGAGTCCTGAGCGTCGAGGGCTCCCGGTGGAACGGCCTCGGAGACGGACACGGGCACCTGCGCAGCCATCGAGTCGACCTTGTCTGGTCGCAGCGGGGGAAGCGCCGGACGACGATCGTGGACCTCGCGGCGCTTCATGCCGATTCGACCCAGCCGGGCGAGGCGCGGCTCTCGGGAGCGCGGCCGTGAGCGTGCGCGCCACAGCGGGCATGGCGACGCCGATCCAGGCCTCGGCGCTCCCGCGGGCACTCGTGGTGTGGTTCCCTGACTGGCCGCTCGTCGCGGCCCAGCTCGCAGGCGAGCTGGAGGACCGCGTCCCGGCCGCCGTCATCGACAAGGGCCTCGTTGCCGTGTGCTCGTCGGAGGCCCGAGCGGCCGGCGTCGTCCGTGGCCTGCGGGTGCGCGAGGCCCAGTCGCGTTGCCCCGATATCGCGGCCATTCGAGCCGACCCCACACGGGACGCGAGGGAATTCGACGAGGTGCTCGCCGCCGTCGAACGCGACCTGCCGGGGGTCCACGTGCTGCGGCCCGGACTGTGCGCGTGGCGCGCCCGTGGGGCGACGCGGTTCTACGGAAGCGAGCAGGACGCCGGCGGTGCCGCGCTCGAGGCGGTTGCCAGACTCGGGCTTGAGGCGCGTGTAGGCGTGGCCGACTCGGTCTTCGCCGCCGAGCAGGCCGCCCGCTGCGCGAGCGAGCTCGCAGCCCTCTCCGTGGTGCCTCCGGGGGGCTCCCGAGACTTCCTCGCGCCACTTCCGATCGCAACGCTCGGCGACCCCAAGCTCGCCTCGCTCCTCGTGCGGCTCGGCATCCGCACCCTCGGCGCATTCGCTGCGCTGCCCGAAGCCGAGGTCCGTTCGCGATTCGGGCCCGAGGGAGCGCTCGCCCACGCGCGGGCCTCCGGGCTCGACCCACAGCCCGTCGTGCCTCGCGTTCCGCCCACGCCCCTCGAACGCGCAGCGGACTTCGAGCCCGGGCTCGACCGCATCGACCAGATCGCTTTCGCGCTACGACCGGCTGCAGAGGAGTTCGTCGAGGGCCTGCGCCGCGCGGGTCTCGCGTGCACTGAACTCCGGGTGCAGATCCTCGACGACGCCGGCCGGAGGTCCGAGCGCTGTTGGGGCCACCCGCGGCAGTTCGGGGCGAGTGACGTCCTGGACCGGGTGCGCTGGCAGCTCCAGTCCGGGGAGGGAGCGTCCGCCGGAGGCCAGACCGGGGGCCAGTCGGGAGGCCGAGCTGGAGGCCGGACGCGAGGCCAGACGGAAGGCCAGACGGGAGGCCGAGCGAGGCCGACCTGGCGCTCGACGGACGAGTCCCTCGCCGCGCCCGTCGTGCAGGTCCGCCTGCTGCCCGAGCGGACCGACCAGCTAGGGCTGCGAGGCCAGGCGTTGTTCGGCGGCGTCGACGAGCGCCTCGACCATGGGCTCAGACGCCTCCAGAGCATGCTCGGGCACGGTTCAGTGCTTCATCCGGTCAGCGCCGGAGGTCGTCTTCTCGCGGAGCGCTGCCTCATGGTCCCGTGGGGCGAGGACGCTCCATCTGAAGCGTCCGCCCTGGCCCAGCGCCCGTGGCCCGGGTCCGTCCCGGCGCCACTGCCCACAACGGTGTTCACCGAGCCCGTACCGGTCGAGCTCCTCGATGCCGAGGCGCAGCCGCTCCGCGTGAATGGGCGAGGGGCGGCCGCGTCACCTGTCTGGTTCCGGCCCGGACCCCGCGAGGACCGGCGTCCCGTGCGTAGCTGGGCCGGGCCGTGGCCTCTGCGGCAGCGGTGGTGGGACCCCGCGGAGAGCCGGAGCGCGGAGCGCTACCAGATTGTCGACGACCACGGCGAGGCGTGGCTCCTCATTGGGACCGAGGGGCAGTGGTGGGCCGAGGCCCGCTACGACTGAGGAGGAACTCTTGGGCTTCAACAATCCTTCCATTCGGTGGCAGGACCTCCACGACATCCTCGAGGGGAAGAAGGTCACGCTTCCGAGGACCGGGGCAGGGCGTCCGCCGATCGAGCACGACGGCGGCGACAGTCCCGCGTGGTCGCGCAAGCGCGGCCCGTATATCCCGCTGCCGCAACTGGCGAGCGCTGCGCAAGTCGATCCGGGACGGGAAGCCGGGACGCCGGCGTCGTCCGCTGCCGTGCCGCACGTCCCCTATGCCGAGCTGCATGCCCACTCGCACTACAGCTTCCTCGACGGAGCCTCCTCCCCCGAGGAACTCGTGGAGGAGGCCGTGAAGCTGGGCCTGCACGCTCTGGCGATCACGGATCACGACGGCTTCTACGGCGTCGTGCGGCTGGCCGAGGCCGCGGAGGCCTACGGCTTGAAGACGGTGTTCGGAGCGGAGCTCTCGCTCGCACTGTCCGCGCCGCAGAACGGGGTACCCGACCCAGAGGGCGAGCACCTCCTGGTCCTGGCCCGAGGCGAGCAGGGCTACCACCGACTGGCCGGCGCCATCACGGAGGCGCAGCTCGCGGAGGGAGCCGAGAAAGGGCGGCCTGTGTACCGGCTCGACGATCTCGCCGAGCGCCTGCGCGGCCATGTGCTCGTCCTCACCGGCTGCCGCAAAGGAGCGGTCCGGCAAGCGCTCGCGGACGACGGCGAGCTGGCCGCCGAGCGCGAAGTGCGGCGCCTCATGCGCCTGTTCGGCGAGGAGGGCGTCGCCGTCGAGCTGTTCGACCATGGCAATCCCCTCGACAGCGCACACAACGACGGCCTCGCGGCCATCGCAGCCCGCCTCGCACTGCCGCTCGTCGCGACCAACGCGGTTCACTACGCCGACCCCGGCCGGCATCCCCTTGCGACCGCCGTCGCTGCCGTACGAGCCCGCCGAAGCCTCGACGAGGCGGACGGGTGGCTCCCAGCGAGCGACGGCGCGCATCTGCGCAGCGGGGCCGAGATGGCGCGGAGATTCTCCCGCTATCCGGGCGCACTCGAGAACACCGTGCGGTTCGCCGATGAGCTCGCATTCCCGCTGCGCTCGGCCCGCCCCAAGCTCCCGAAGCAGGAGGTCCCAGAGGGGCACACGCCCATGACCTACCTCCGGGTGCTCGTCGAGCGTGGGCTCGTGGACCGGTACGGCACGCCGGGGGTGGATTGGCGGGGGCCCGCCGCGGTCGAGGACGTGAGGCGCCGCGTCGAGCAGGAGCTCGACGTGATCGAGCGGAAGGACTTCCCGGGTTACTTCCTGATCGTGCACGAGCTCGTCCAGTTCGCGCGGAGCCGCGGGATCCTGTGCCAGGGCAGGGGCTCGGCCGCGAACTCCGCGGTGTGCTACCTGCTCGGCATCACCGCCGTCGACAGCATCCGCTACCGGCTCCCCTTCGAACGGTTCCTCTCGAGCCTCCGGGAGGAGGAGCCGGACATCGACGTCGATTTCGATTCCGACCGACGCGAAGAGGTCATCCAGCACGCGTACGAGAAGTACGGGCGGGCCAACGCCGCGCAGGTCGCGAACGTCGTCAGCTATCGCCCCAAGAACGCCGTCCGCGACGTCGCGAAGGCTCTCGGCTACAGCCAGGGGCAGCAGGACGCGTGGTCCAAGCGGCTCGAGCGCTGGGACGCGCTCTCGGCCGGGCAGCGCGCCGAAGGCGAGCACGGTTCGGACGACGACGGGATCCCACCGCGGGTCTTGGCTCTCGCCGAGCAGCTGCTGGGGGCCCCACGCCACTTGGGCATCCATTCGGGCGGGATGGTCCTGACAGAGCGGCCGGTGGGCGAAGTCGTGCCGATCGAGCACGCCCGCATGGAGGGCCGGACCGTCCTGCAGTGGGACAAGGACGACTGCGAATGGATGGGGCTCGTCAAGTTCGATCTCCTCGGGCTGGGCATGCTCGCGGCGCTGCAGTACTGCTTCGACCTCGTCGATGAACACTTCGGGGAGCGCTGGCGGATCGAGGACATCCCCAAGGAGGAGCCGGCGGTCTACGACATGCTGTGCCGTGCCGACTCCGTGGGGGTGTTCCAGGTCGAGTCGCGGGCGCAGATGAGCACGCTTCCCCGGCTCCGGCCGCGGCGCTTCTACGACCTCGTCGTCGAGATCGCGCTCATCCGGCCGGGGCCCATCCAGGGTGGCGCCGTCCACCCGTACATCCGCCGCCGAGCAGGCGAGGAGGAGATCACCTACCCGCACCCCCTGCTCGTGCCCGTCCTCGAGCGGACGCTCGGCGTGCCGCTCTTCCAGGAGCAGCTCATGCAGATGGCGATGGCGATCGGTGACTGCACCGCCGAGGATGCCGACCTCTTACGCCGTGCTATGGGATCCAAGCGCGGCGTCGAGCGGATCGGAAGCCTCCACGACAAGCTGTTCGCGGGCATGGCCGCCAACGGCCTCTCGCCCGAGGAGTCGAAAGCGGTCTATACCCAGATCGCGGCGTTCGCGGACTTCGGCTTCGCGGAGTCGCACTCGATCAGCTTCGCGGTTCTCGTGTACGCGAGTTCCTGGCTCAAGCTCCACTACCCGGGGGCGTTTCTCGCAGCGCTCCTTCGGGCCCAGCCCATGGGCTTCTACTCGCCACAGACCCTCGTCGCCGACGCCCGGCGCCATGGCGTCACGGTGCTGCGCCCGTGCATCCTCCGTTCGCAGGCGGAGGCGTGCCTCGAACCGTTCGAGGAGGTGCCCCATCATCCCGGTATGGACTCGTGCCTCGAGTTCAACCAGCCTGAGCCTGGTCCGTTCGATCCGGAAGCGCCCGATCGCAGCCGGGAGCACCGGCGCGACGCCTCGCGCGTGGTTCGGATGGGCCTTTCGAGCGTCACAGGGATCGGCAAGGACCTCGCGGAGCGGATCGTCGTTGAGCGCGAGGCCAACGGCGCCTATGGGGATCTCGCCGAGCTCTCCCGCCGGGTGGGGGTCTCGTCAGAGCAGCTCGAGGCCCTCGCTTCGGCGGGAGCGTTCGAGATCCTCGGCCTGACGCGGCGCGAGGCACTCTGGCGGGCGGGCGCTGCGGCGCTCGAACGGCCTGGCCAACTGCCCGGCAGCCAGCCGTTCGTGCAGCCCCCTCTCCTGCCCGAGCTCGGCCCAGAAGAAGCCGTCGCAAGCGACCTGTGGGCGACCGGAGTCGCCCCCGACGATCATCCGGTGCGCCACGCGAGGGCTGAGCTCGATGACCGGGGCGTCCTTCGGATCGACCAGCTGCGGCAAGCAGAGCCGGGAAGCCGCGTCGAGGCCGCCGGCGTGATCACGCACCGGCAGCGCCCGGGGACCGCCCAAGGCATCACCTTCATGAACCTCGAGGACGAGACGGGCATCCTCAACGTGGTCTGCAGCCGGGGCGTGTGGGCGCGATACCGTCGCGTTGCCCAGGGAGCCGGCGCGATGATCGTGCGGGGGATGCTTGAGCGGTCGAAGGAAGGTGTGACCAATCTGGTCGCGGACCGTCTCGAACCGCTCAGGCTCTCCGCGAAGACCTCATCCCGCAACTTCCGCTGACGGGCCGGCTGCCCTCACTGTCCCGCTGGCGGCTGGGCGGCCTCCCACAGCCCGAGCACGTTGCCCTCGGAATCCTCGAAGTACGCGGCGAAGCCCATCTGACCCACCGGCATCTTGGGTACGACTGTCTTCCCGCCGAGCGACTCGACTTTCGCCAAGGCCGTGTCGATGTCCGCGACGTCCACGGTGATCACTGGCGTCCTCGGGAACTGTTCGTTCCGGGTGTACATGCCGCCGTTGATGCTGCCGGGCTCGAGCGGCGAGCCGGATTCGTCGGAAGGCGCGGTGCCAACCATCGTGTAGTCCATCTCGGGGACCGGCATGATCTTCCAACCGAACGCCTCGGTATAGAACGTCTTCGCGCGGGCCGAATCGTCCGCAGGGATTTCAAAGTGCACGACTTTTCCGGACACGATGGTGCCTTCCTGTCTTCTCTGCCAGCCCTCCCCGAGATCGGCCCGTGGCCGACACCGCGATTCTCATTGCCTCCCCTCCGGCCGTCAACACTTAGGACCGGCGGGGTCACGGACCGGGTGTCGGGGAGCCGTGACATGATGCTCCGGTGACACTCGCAGCCCCACTCCCCCGGATCGGTTCCGCCGACGCAGGGGACGAGTGGGAGGCGCCCGAGTGCTATTCGCTCGCCACGACATGCTTCCCCCTACAGCGCGGGGACGGCGACCCGACCTTCGCGGTCAATCCAGACGGGCTCTGGACCGCCTTCCGCACGCCGCACGGCCCGGCGTCCGTCCTTCTCACCCAGGTGCCGGGTCGGGTGCGCGCGCGGGCCTGGGGCGAGGGGGCGTCGGCGGCCGTCGCCTCCGTCCCAGCGCTTCTGGGGCTCACGGATACCTGGGAAGCGTTCGACGACGAAGCCTTCCACGCGTCGCTGCCGCCCCTCGTGCGAGAGTCACGACGGCGGAATCCAGGGTTGCGGCTCCCGGCGACCGGGCGGGTGGTTGATGCCCTCGTGCCGACGATCCTCGAGCAGAAGGTCACGACGCTCGAGGCCCGGCGCGCGTACCGCTATC
Organism: Sinomonas terrae; assembly: GCF_022539255.1. Classification (NCBI taxonomy): domain Bacteria; kingdom Bacillati; phylum Actinomycetota; class Actinomycetes; order Micrococcales; family Micrococcaceae; genus Sinomonas; species Sinomonas terrae. Next base: position 941,243 of record NZ_JAKZBV010000001.1, on the reverse strand, counting down.
TCCTACGCCGGTTCGGTTCGCCCGCTCCCGGTGCTGGCCGGGTTGCGCCCCCGGGCCTCCTCCTCGCTCCGACTGCGGCCGAGTGGCTCCGTGTGCCGTCGTGGGAATGGCATCGCGCCGGAGTCGGCCCCCAGCGCTCGGCAACGGTCATGCGCGCGTTGCGCTCGGCGTCGGGCCTCGAGCGTCTCGCGGCAAGGCCAGCCGCCGAGGCGGCGGCCGCCCTGCAGTCGATCCCGGGCATCGGGATCTGGACGGCCGCCGAGGTCACGCAGCGGACGCATGCCGACCCGGACTCCGTCTCGGTGGGCGACTTCCACCTCGCCAAGTTCGTCGGCCACGCTCTGACGGGCCAGCGTACCGACGATGCCGGGATGCTCCGTCTCCTCGAGCCTTGGCGCGGCCAGCGGCAGCGCGTCGTGCGGCTGCTCCTCCTCTCCGGCGTGCGCGCCCCGCGTTTCGGGCCGAAGCTGACTATCCAGGACCACAGGACGCACTGATGCCACTGGCCATCACGGGAGCAGCCCTGCTCGTTCTCGGCGCAATCGCGGTGGCTACTGGGATACTGCCCTGGCCGGCGCTCGGCGCACTGGCCGACCGGGTCGTACCGATCCTCGCGTTCGTCGTGGCCATCACAATCGTCACCGAACTGCTCAACGCCTCCGGGCTCTTCGAATGGATCGCCGGGCACTTCCGGCGCTGGGGCCGCGGCCGCACGTTCCTGCTGTGGATCCTCGTCGCCTGCCTCTCACTCGCCGCGACCATCTTCCTCTCGCTCGACACGACCGCCGTCCTGCTCACCCCGATCGTCGTGGTTCTCGCGCGCCGCTGCGGCCTCCCGCCCCTCCCGTTCGCCCTCACAACCGTGTGGCTCGCGAACACCGGCTCGCTGCTCCTGCCCGTCTCCAACCTGACGAACCTGCTGGCTCTGCACACGTTCGGCGATGTTTCGCCCGCAGCCTTCGCGGCACGCATGGCACTGCCAGCGCTGTGGTGCGCACTCGTGCCGCTCGCGGCCGTCGTCGTCCTCTTCGGCAAGGACTTGCTGGGGCGCTACGAGCTGAAGCAGGCGATTCTGGTCAGCGCTGACACCGCCCCGACGGCAACCGACCCTCCCACGACCGACCCGCCCACGACCGACCCCGTCCTGCTGTGGATTGGCGCTGCGGTGCTCGCTGCACTTCTGCCCGCGCTCGTCTCCGGGATCTCGGTGTGGATTCCCGCGAGTGCGGCAGCCGCCGTGCTCGTTGCGGCGTTCGGTGCTCGTCGGCGGACTGCGCTCCGGTGGAGACTGGTCCCATGGCAGCTCATCCTGTTCGCGGCAGGCCTCTTCGTGGTGATGGAAGCGCTCCAGCACGCGGGTGCGAAGGAACTCGCGGGCAGCCTGTTGGGTACGGGAAGTGGCCCCTTCGACCTCGTCAGGGTTTCTGCAGCAGGTGCGGCCGTGGCCAACGTCGTCAACAATCTGCCCGCCTATCTCGCGCTCGAGCAGGCTGCGGGTGCCCCTGCCCGGCTTGCAGCCTTGCTCGTGGGCGTCAACGCGGGGCCCCTCATCACCCCTTGGGCCTCGCTCGCGACGCTCATCTGGCACGAGCAGCTGCGGCGGCTCGGCGTCAGGATCTCGTGGTGGGGCTACGCGGCCGCGGGCACCGTGCTCGTGCCCCTCATGATCGTGCCTGCAGCGCTGCTCGCCTCGCTCTAGTACGCTGCGCGGCTCCTTCCGGCCCAGGTGACCTCCGCAAATCACTCAAAACACGGCGTGGCGTGAGAGACGCGCCGAAGGGGCCACTCAGAAACGGGCAGGAGCGGGGAACATCTCTGCGCGCAGGCCGTCAGCCCTCGAGCCCGAGCCGCACAATGGCCTCCTCGCGCATCTCGACCTTCCGCACCTTCCCAGAGACGGTCATGGGGAAGCTCGAGCGGAGGTCGACGTATCTGGGGATCTTGTAGTGCGCGAGGCGCCCTCGGCAGAATTCAGCGAGGTCCTCGACGGCGAGTGGTTCGGCGCCGGGCTTCAAGATGATGCAGGCCATGAGCTCCTCGCCGTACTTCTCGTCCGGGACCCCGATCACCTGGACGTCCTGGATGCTGGGGTGCTCGTAGAGGAATTCCTCGATCTCGCGGGGGTAGATGTTCTCGCCGCCACGGATCACGAGGTCCTTGATGCGGCCCTCGATCACGATGTACCCGTCCTCGTCCATGCGCGCGAGGTCCCCCGTGTGCATCCAGCCGTCGGCGTCGATTGCCTCCGCCGTCTTGTCCGGTTGGTCCCAATATCCCGCCATCACGGCATAGCCCCGGGTGCAAAGCTCCCCGATCTCCCCCCGCTCCACGACGTCGCCGCCTGGATCGACGATCTTGCTCTCGAGATGCGGCATCGTGCGCCCGACCGTCTCGGTTCGGTGGGCAATCGAATCTCCGAGCCGAGTCATGGTGGAGACTGGCGACGTTTCGGTCATGCCGTAGCAAATGGCCACGTCCTCCATGTGCATGTCAGAGATGACGCGCTTCATCACTTCAATCGGGCAGGTGGAACCGGCCATCACGCCCGTCCGGAGGGTGTCCAGGCGATATGAGTCGAAGTCGGGCAACGCGAGTTCGGCGATGAACATCGTCGGCACGCCGTAGAGCGAGGTCCCGCCGAATTCCTGCACTGCCCTGAGGCTGGCGGCGGGGTTGAAGCCCCGTCCCGGCAGGATCGTGGCACAGCCGTGCGAGAACGCGTTGAGGTTTCCGATGACCATGCCGAAGCAGTGGTAGAAGGGCACCGGGATGACGATCCTGTCCTCCTCCGTGTACCCGAGCAGTTCGCCGATCGAGAAGCCGTTGTTGAGGATGTTCCGGTGCGTGAGGGTCGCACCCTTCGGGAACCCCGTGGTGCCGGACGTGTACTGGATGTTGATGGGATCATCCGGGCTGAGGGTCGCTGCCCGCTCCTCGATGGAGGCGGGGACCTCCTCGGCTCGGGCCGCAAGCGCGTCCCACGTGGTCTCGTCGCCTGACTCCGGCGTGCCCGCGGCGAACCCCGCGCCTCCCGCACTCGTCGGCGCCGGGAGGAACACGAGCTCGCGCAGCTCCGGGCACTGGGCCAGCGCTTCGCGCGCCAGCGCGACGTAGTCGCTCGAACGGTCGGACGGCGCAACCACGAGCATCCGCATGCCGTTCTGCTTCACGACGAAGACAAGTTCGTGGGCCCGGTACGCGGGATTGACGTTGACCAGGATCGCGCCGATCTTGGCCGTCGCGTACTGGAGGATCGTCCATTCGGCGCAGTTCGGGCTCCAGATCCCGATCCGGTCGCCCGCCGCCACCCCGGCGGCGAGGAGGCCACGCGCCACACGGTCAATGTCGCCGTCGAGCTCTCGGAAGGTCCAGCGGCGGGCGGCGCCAGGGTCGCCGTCGACCGCGGCCTCGACGAGCGCCTCCCGGTCCCCGAACCCCTCGACGATCCTGGCGAAATTCTCCCCTATGGTCTCCTCGAGCAGGGGCACATCGGTCTCTCCGGCGGTAGACGACAGCATGGCTTTCCTGATCCTCCTCGATCGCGCGGGCACCGCCAGCTGCGGCTGGCAGCAGGCTAACAAGCTGACGCCTGCGCGGGAATGGCCGCCCGAGAACGACGACGGCGCCGCCCCCTGAAAGGGAACGGCGCCGTGGCGTCGGGTGCGGCTAGTTCTCGCCTCGGGATGCCTGAGCCTCGGCAACCTTGCGGTGGACGTCCTCCATGTCGAGGCCCTTGACCGCAGTGATGACCTGCTCGAGCGCCTCGGGCGGAAGAGCGCCGGGCTGCGAGAATACGAGGACCTTCTCGCGGAAGGCCATAAGCGTCGGGATCGACGTGATGTTGGCCTGGGCCGCGAGGACCTGTTCGGCCTCGGTGTCGACCTTGGCGAACACGACGTCCTCATGCTTCTCGGACGCCGCCTCGTACGTCGGAGCGAACTGGCGGCAGGGCCCGCACCACGAGGCCCAGAAGTCCACGAGCACAATGTCGTTCTTCTCGATGGTGTCGGCGAAGTCTTCGCCTGTGATGTTCTTGGTGGCCATTGACGCTCTCCTCACGATTGCGGTCGTCTAAGGAATCAACGACCTATTCCGGAGGAACATTCCCCCAAGCCCACGCGTCAAACGGCCGCCGGCTCGTGCTCCGAGAGGTAGGCGCGCCCCGCGAGCGCGATTCCGATGGCAATCACGAGGGCGACGGCGGCGACGAAGAACGGGATCGGCGCGCCGAAGGTTTCGCCGAGCTTGGTCGCGACATACGGCGCGAGCGCGCCGCCCATCCAGCGGACGAAGTTGTAGCCGGCGCTCGCGACTGGGCGGGGCGAATCGGAGACGCCCATGGCCAGTTCGGTGTAGACGGTGTTGTTGACCCCGAGCAGGGCGCCGGCGACGATCACGAGGACCACGATGGCGGGCACGGAGTGGACGGCAGCGGAGAGGCCGATACCCGCGAGGTCGAGGGCAAGGCACGCGAGGGTCCCCGTGAGGACCTTGACGTCCCCGAAGCGGGTCTGGAGCTGGGGTGCGACGAACACCGAGCACAGGGCCAGGGCAACTCCCCAGCCGAAGAACACCGCGCCGATCCCGTACGCGCTCATGCCGAGGATGAACGGGACGAAGGCGAGCACCGTGAAGAAGCCGAAGTTGTAGAAGAAGGCGCTGCCCGCCGTCGTCCGCAGGCCTGCATGGGCGAGGGCCCGGATCGGCGCGCTGAGCCGCGTCTTCTTGGCTGGGGCGGGAGTCTTGGGGAGCATGACGACGAGGGCGATGAAGGCGATCGCCATGAGCGTCGCGGTCCCGAAGAACGGGGCGCGCCACTTCCAGCCGCCGAGCAGGGCCCCAGCGAGCGGGCCGAGCGAGATGCCGAGACCGAGGGCGGCCTCGTAGAGGATGATCGCGGTCGACGTCCCGCCGGTCGCGACGCCGACGATCACCGCGAGCGCGGTCGCGACGAACAGGGCATTGCCCAGGCCCCAGCCAGCCCGGAAGCCGACGAGCTGCCACACCGAACCGCTCGTGCCGGAGAGCGAGGCGAAGACGACGATGAGGGCCAGGCCGATGAGGAGCGTCTTCTTGCCGCCGATCCGCGAGGAGACGAAGCCTGTGACCAGCATCGCCACCGCCGTGACGAGGAAGTAGCTCGTAAAGAGGAGCGATACCTCGCTCGGGGTCGCCTTGAGGTTGACCGCGATGGACGGGAGGATCGGGTCCACGAGCCCGATGCCCATGAACGCGAAGACGGCGGCGATGGCCGTCGCCCAGACCGCCTTGGGCTGCCGGAAGAACGAGGCCTTTTCGGCCTCCAGGGTCTTTTCCGTGCCCGATGGCTCGTGGGAACTGTGGACTGCTGACTCGGCAGTCATGCGATGTGCTCCTTGGGGTTCGAGATGGTGTGAAGCCGCTCGTTGATCTTGTCCATGACGGGCAGGGCCGTGCGGAGGGCATCGAGCTCGGCGGGCTCGAGGGTTTCGAGGACATCGACCATGCGGGCGGTCCGGCGGCGGTTGGCCTCGCCTGAGGCTTGGTCGCCGGCTGCGGTCCGACGGACGACGACGGCGCGCGCGTCCTTGGGGTCGGTGCCCCTTTCGAGGAGGCCCGCCCGTTCAAGACGGCTGACTTGTTCGGTGGCTGAAGGGACCCTCACGCCGAGGTTTTCTGCGATGACGCCCATCCGCAGCCCCTCCCCGCCACACATGGTGAGGATGCTGACTTGGGTGGTGGAGAGCTCGAGGTCGCTGTCGAGCCGGCGCGAGACGAAGACGGCGAGGCGCAGCATTTTGCGGAAGCGATCAGCGAGATCCGCAAGCTCCTTGTCCTTCATACTTAGGTAGCCTAAATGTTAGGAAGCCTAAATTCAAGGGGTGAGACGGAGTTCACGGTGGCGGGGCCGGCTCGGGCCAGCGGAAGAACCGCACAGCGGAGGGCCTTTCGGAAGGGGGTTATCCCTTCGGGAAGGGGGTTATCCCATCGCGAAGGGGGTTATCCGGAAAGCAGGGGGTTGAAACCGGCGCCTCTGCTCGAAACCGGCGCCTCTGCTTGAAACCGGCACCTGTGCGGGGCGGCCGCCCTCCTGTGGAGAGACCCTCAGATACGACGAAACCCCGGTCCGTAGACCGGGGTTCCAGTGGGTGGCAGATGAGGGATTCGAACCCCCGTAGGCAATGCCAGCTGATTTACAGTCAGCCCCCTTTGGCCGCTCGGGTAATCTGCCGAGCACGCGTCAGAACTGGCCGAAGCCGGGTTCCGCTGAGCGAGCAAGACAACCTTACAGAACATCGGGGCGCCAGTCGAATCGGCGCCGTCGGCCGCAAACGTCAGGCGACGGAGCCGTCGTCGGACGTGCTGCTCAGGATCTCCCGCTGCAGCTTGACCTCGAAGAGCGCTGCCTGTTCAGCCGTGATCTGGTGGAGCGCAACGGCCCGCTGGAGATCCTCGTGGATGCCGCCGAGGCGCGCCTCGGGCGCCTGCGCGGGCGACATGACGATGCCGGCCGCGACAGTAGCAGCGACGACGCCGCCGGCAGCGGCCGCGACACCGTCAACGACCACGCGGACTGCGGAACGCTTCGCTGAGGATTCCGAGTTGGACTTTCGTGCCACGATTGCTCCCTTCCGGGGTCTTCCGTCCACTCAACGTTCTCGTGCCAACATCCGCTCCCGCTGGACTTCGGCTAAGAGTGAACTGTGACCGCGAGCGCCCGCCCACAGGGAGCAACTAGGCTGGGGCGCAGACAACCCCACGCCCGTCGCACGAAGCGGCGCGCCACGTGCAGGAGGCAGCAATGGCTGATTCGACATTCGACGTCGTGAGCAAGGTCGACAAGCAGGAGGTCGCCAACGCGCTCAACCAGTCGCAGAAGGAGATCGCGCAGCGCTACGACTTCAAGGGGGTCGGCGCGGAGATCGACCACAGCGGCGAGAAGATCCTCATGAAGGCCAACTCGGAAGAGCGCGTCAAGGCCGTCCTCGACGTGTTCCAGTCGAAGCTCGTCAAGCGCGGCATCTCCCTCAAGTCCCTCGACGCGGGCGAGCCGTTCGCCTCGGGCAAGGAGTACCGCATCGAGGCGTCCATCAAGGAGGGCATCTCGCAGGAGCACGCGAAGAAGATCTCGAAGCTCATCCGCGACGAGGCGCCGAAGAGCGTCAAGGCCCAGATCCAGGGCGACGAACTGCGGGTCTCGTCGAAGTCGCGCGACGACCTGCAGGCCACGATCACCCTTCTCAAGGGCTTCGAAGAAGCGGACCTGCAGTTCGTCAACTTCCGCTGACAGGCCGGAGCAAACGGTAGCAGTCGGATCGTTTTTGTTTTGTCGGACGCCCCGTGCGGGTATCGGGACTGAAGCGTGCGGAGATGCCGCTGTCATGGGCTGGGGCCTTGACGGTGTCGCGCCGCATGCAGCATGGGTGGTGCCCCCCGGCCGGAGTTCGGTTGAGTGCATGGCCGGGGGACGTCCGCGCTCTGCCAGACCGCTCTACGCTCTGCCAGACCCCGCTCTACCAGACGACGAGATCAGTGAGCTGGGGGCTGCTCGCCTGAGCCCTGAGCGCCGTCATGGTGGTCGCGTCGTTGTCCCTTCCGACGATGCAGACTTCAATTCGGTGAGGCCCTGAACCAGGCTCGCACGAATGCCCGATCTCACCGACCATGATCCTGTCGCAGTCGACGTAGCCGTGAAGGTAAGGCCTGTTCCCACGTGCGCGATGCCCACCGGGAGCCCCCGACCAATGGACATCGGAGAGGTCAGCGAGCCTCACCTCGCTCCTCCGTCGGTCGTTCCATTTCCTCCGCACCCACACCGTCTTCCCCGGCATCCTCGCGCCTCATCTCCCTCTATCTCCCCGTCGTTCGGGTACCGGTTACCCAGCTTGGCTAAGACCAACCCTTAATTGAGAGATCGACACTCAAATCGAGGGACGAGGCGAAAAGGCCTGCTCCATTACCCAGAGCCCAGCCGCGCGCTACCGTCTGCGCATGACTCTTGAACGATGGCAGCGGATCTCCGAATGGCCTATGATCGCCGCCGCCCTCCTGTTTCTCGCCGCCTACTCCGTGCAGGTGATCGCGGACCTTCGCGGCTCAAGGGTCTTCCAGAACCGTGCAGGGGCCGCGTTGCGCGGACGGCTGCTCACCTTCGTCCTGGGCTCGGCCGCCGTCCTCGTGTACTGCGGCGCACTCGCGGGCCTCGACGCCGAACAGAATGACCCCGGCGCCAACATCCGATCCTTTGGCGACGCGCTCTGGTGGGCACTGACGACGATAACGACTGTCGGATACGGCGACCGCTACCCGGTGACGATTGTCGGGCGCTTCGCCGCCGCGGGCCTGATGCTCTCGGGAATTGCAGTCCTCGGCGTCGTCACCGCATCCATCGCCTCGTGGCTTGTCGAGAACGTATCGAAGGAGACGGCAGCGAAGACCGCGGAAGCGATCGAAGAAGCGGTTGAAGCCATGGACGACCCGCTCGAGGAACAGATCCGGACGCTCACCGAGCAGGTCGAAAAACTCACTGCGGCCCTAGAGTCCCGGAACCGGCGACCCTACAGGCCAAGCGAATCTTGACGCCGATCGGCGTCCCTGAGTATCAGCTAGCGTCAGTATCAGCTAGCGTCGCTTGCCCATGCGCCATGTGAGACCTGGAGCAAGTCTCAGCGTCACACCCCGGCGACTGTTGAACGTCACGGGACCGACGCGCTCGCTCACCGAGACGCCCGACTTCGAGACGTTCACGCTTGTGTTCTTGCCGAGCGTGAAGCGCTTGCGGTAGATGAGGCCCACGTCTCCCCCTTGCCTGAATGCGCTTTGCCTGAATGCGCTGTGGAATCCTAAGTCGGATGCTAGCAGTTCGCGGCTGATTGCATTCTGGGGCAGCTTCACTGCCAGGGCATAGCCGTAGCACAGCTGGGCTGGATAGCTTCTTTCCAAGCGATGCACCGGTACGGTGCGAGGGCCTCAGGACCGGGGGCCCTGTGCCGGGCATCGCCCACGTGCCCTTCGCATGGGTGAGGCCCCGGACTTTGGTCCGGGGCCTGGTGCGTTGTACGGGGCACCGCCCCGTTCAGCGTCAGGGCGCAGGCGGTTCGACGCCCATCTCGCGCAGGTGCTCCAAGAGAGCCCTCTCGGGGTGACCACGGTGCGTAACGAGGAGGCGGCGGAGGCGGACCTTCGCGGCTTCGCAGAGCGCTGGGCCTTCGAGCACCTCTCGCAGGATCCCGACCACTTGCTCGCTCAGCGTCTCCCTATCCGCCTCTTCGCGAGGCAGCTCGGGCAGGGCATCGGCTAACAGCACCTCAACCATGGTCTGGACGCTACAGGTAGACAGAACGTTCTGTCCATAGGTTCTGATATGGAGTGGCCTGCTGTCAAGTGGGCATGGTGAGGCGCCGTCGGGAGGTTTCCCGGCGGCGCCTCGCTGCTTCGCGAGCGGGGGGTGTTGGTCGAGCGTGTCATTGGGCGACGCGCGGTCACACTGATATGCGCGGGTTGGCTACCGCAGGACGGTGGTTCGGCTGGAGCCGGTCCGCGTGTCTAAGAACGAGCGTGAGGCCTTCGGCCCTGCTCATAGAACTCTCGCGGGTGGCTCCACGCGCTGCCGCCAACACCCAACCCCGGGCGAAGCAGTCAGCGGGGGCTCAGTCGTCGTCCATGACGGCCAGGGACCAGCACCAGCCGGCGAGCTCGCGAGCGATCGCGACGTTCGCGACGGTGGGGCGCTTGCGGCGCTCGAGGAACTTCACCCATCGGGCGTGCAGGCGACGGTTGCCCTCATCGCCCCGGACCCGCGCGGCGGCGGGGGCCAGATCCCACCGGTCGAGCATGGTCTTCCCTACGGTGTAGCGGGCCCTGTGGTGCCAAGCCGCTTCGACCAGGAGCCGGCGGACGTGGGAGTTGCCGGTCTTGGCGATCGGTCCTTGGGCGCGGGAGGAGCCCGAGGAGTGCTCGGACGGGGTGAGTCCGACGAAGGAGCCGATCGTAGCCCCCGGTGAACCGGTGCCAGTCCCCGATCTCCACTGCGAGGGCAAAACCGGTCAGGGTGCTCACACCGCGCAGGCAGCCCAGGCGGCGCACGACGGGTGCGAACTCGCTCTCGGCGGCCAGCTCTTCGATCGCGGAGTCGAGCCGGCCACGACGGGACTTCGTGGCGAGGGCGGCCTCGTAGCCGGAGTCGAAGGCCGTCCGGGTAGCCGTGGACCCCAGCTGCAGAGCGGCCTCTTTCCGCAGCCAGGCATCGTGGGCGCCGGTCCAGGCGTCCCCACCCTCGTAGACGATCCCGTGGCGCAGCAGCAGCTTCGAGAGCCGGTGCCGAGCGCGCATCAGGTCCCCACGGCAGTCCTCCCTGGCCCGCACCAGATCACGCGCGGACTCCTGGGATATGGTCGGGACCGCCACGGGAGTGATCTCGTCCAGGCGCAGCAGCCTGGCCAGGTGCACCGCGTCTCTGGCGTCGGTCTTGACACGGTCTCCCGATGGCCGCTGGAGCTTCGACGGTGCGGCGACCACGCACCTGACTCCCTGTGAGGTCAAGGCCCTCGCAAGTCCGAACCCCGTCGGGCCGGCTTCGTAGACCACGGCGATCGGGCCCGGCAGGCCGGCGAGCCATGACTTCACCGCCTCGTAGGACGGGGAAAGCCGGGCCTGGACCAGCTCGCCTGTGTCGCCGTCGATCGCTGCCGCCGCGAACGACCGGGCGTGCACATCCAGCCCAACACTCGTACGCTCAATGAACACCTGTGAGTCTTGGAGCGGCTGGTCCGGGACCGGCTGGCAGGGTAGGTGCTGGACGCCTTCTCCTCGGCTGTGACTCGAATGAACACTGGCCCCTTCATAGGCCTTCGCCCCGAATTGTCCAGCCATGGGGGTTGGTGCCCGGCGCCCGCCCGGCCCACACCGATGGCTTGATCAGAAGACTGCCCGACCCCTGCGGGGCCGTGGCCCATCACAGGAATGCCTCGGAGTGACCTTCACCCGGGCCGACGCCGGCCGCGCCGCGGCCAGAAGCATCTGCCCCTACTCGAGGAAGGAACCCCGTGGCCGCGAAGACTACTGTCGCACAGACGCGCCCGTTCGTCATCGGCGTGGACACCCACGCCCGCACCCACACCCTTGCCATGGTCCGCGCGGCGACCGGTGAACAGCTCGGCTGCCAGCAATTCCCGGCCACCGCGGCGGGCATGCGGAGGGCCCTCGACTGGGCGGCCCGCCGCACGGGAGGAGACGCAGACGCACTCTGGGTCATCGAGGGAATCGGCAGCTATGGAGCCCAGCTCGCAGCGGCAGTCGTGAAGGCCGGCTTCGAGGCTGTGGAAGCCCCCAGGGGCTACGTTCGCTCACGAACCACCACAGGGAAATCCGATCCGCTGGACGCGGCCGCGATCGCGGCCGCAGCCCTCCCGCTCGAGGGCACCCGCCTGCGTATCCCACGCCAGGATGAGGGCGTGCGCGCTGCCCTGCGAGTGCTCATCGCGGCAAGGGAGCAGATGACGCTCGAGCGCACGGCCAAGGTCAACGCACTCACTGCCCTGGCCCGGACCGTCGACCTCGGGATCGACGCCCGCCGGCCCCTCTCAGCCACCCAGGTCACGGAGATGGCGCGATGGCGGGCACGGGAAGAGGGCGTCGCGGCTGCCACCGCCCGGACGGAGGCGGTCCGCCTTGCCAAACGAATCCGCGTTCTGGACGAGGAGCTCGCGGACAACCAGCACTGCACATCCGAGCTCGTCAAGGCTAGCCCCGCCGCGCCCCTGCTGGAGATGACCGGCATAGGACCGGTCACCGCCGCCGTGGTCTACACCGCCTGGTCACACCTCGGGAGGGTCCGCTCCGAGGCCGCTTTCGCCACTCTTGCCGGGGTCAGCCCCGTCCCGGCTTCTTCCGGGAACATCGTCCGATACCGGCTCAACCGAGGAGGCGACAGACGCCTCAACCGGGCCCTGCACATGGCCACCATCACCCGAATGGTCCACGATCCCGACAGCCGTGCCTACGCCGAACGACGCACAGCCGAAGGCAGAACCACACGCGAGATCCGTCGCTGCCTCAAGAGATACCTCGCCCGCCACCTCTACCGCACCCTCAACGCACTCCACCGCGACGCACTCGCAGCAGCTTGACGCGACATAGAAGATTCGGGACCTCCCACGCATGTCGGATAGGCCGAGCAGGGGACTCTGCTCGGTAACCCACGAATCTGCGTGAGCGAGGCCCCGGCCCGCAACCACCCACGAAAGGCGGTTACTCCATACCGTCTAAGGCCCTCCTACTTGTACCAGACGGCCACCCCGCCGTGGTGTGAGCACGTCCCGCTGTGCGTCGCGGAGTAGGAGAGGCTCCCGTCCTTGCACTCGGCCGTCGCCCCTGCGGGAGCAGGTGCCGGCGCAGGAGCAACCGGAGCAGGAGCAACCGGAGCTGGAGCAGGTGCCACCGAAGCAGGAGCAGGTGCCACCGGGGCCGGTGCGGGAGCGGCCCCCGCCGCGACATACGTCTCGTACGCGTCCCACCAGTTCGACGCGATGGCCTGCTGAGCGGTCGCCAGCGCGAGCGCGCCCGAGCAGACGAGCGCGTGCAGCTTGTTCTCGAGATCGTCCTTGGCCTTCGATCCCCCAGTCGCCGCCGTCGACGGCTCAGGCCAGAGGTTGTGCACGTCCGAGGGAGCGCCGCCCAGCTCGAGCGGGATGAGGTGGTCCTCCTCGTAGTCGGACGGGTTGAGGTCTCCCTGGTACGCGTACCCGGCCCGCAGCTGTTCGAGCTTGAGCTCCGAGGTGTACGACGACGGCGGGCGGACCGTCGTCGTCCATCCCGACACGCAGATGGTGCTCGCGATGTCGCCCTGGGACACCGAGGGGTTGGTCGCGCCGGGGGTGGCGGCGTGGTCCGGCAGGATCGCCCCGCTCGCCACAGCCTCTGTGCCGCCCAAGGTCGCCCCAGCGTAAGGCGGAGCGGACGACGACGGTGCCTCCGCCGTCGTCGGCGTCGCCGTGGCGCTGGCCGACGGCGTGACGCTCGCGGACGAAGAACTGCTCGGCGAGCTGGCGATCGAGGCCGGACCCGACGAGGACGCGAACGACGACACTCCGCCCCCGACCGTCGAAGCCGGCGTCCCGCCGCACCCGGCCAAGGCGACCGCGAGCGCAGTCGCTGCGAAGCCCCGCAAGTACGAAGCCGCCCTGATCCGCACCATTTCCCCCAAACGCCCGTTGCCAAAGGCAATAAATCAAGATGCCGGATGCAGCTTTTCACCCAGAGTCGCCGCGCGCAAGCATTTCCTCATCGCCCTGCGCGTCCTACGGTGATCCCCATGGAAACCGTGACCTCGCAGGATGGAACCGTCATCGCCTTCGACAGGCTCGGCGCGGGCGAACCGCTCATTCTCGTCGCGGGCGCCTCGTGCGACCGCCAAGCCGACGCCGCCCTCGCCGACGCGCTCGGCGAGCGCTTCGACGTCGTCAACTACGATCGACGCGGCCGTGGCGAGAGCACCGACACGCTGCCGTTCGCCGTCGACCGCGAGATCGAGGACATCGCCGCACTGCTCGACTTCGTCGGGGCCGCCCCGATCCTGGTCGGCCTCTCGTCGGGCGCCGCGCTCGCTGCGCGGGCCGCCGCAAAGCTGCCCGTCCGCGCGCTCGTCATGTGGGAGCCTCCCTATCCGACGGACGAGCAGGGCCTCGCAGCAGCCAATGCCTACACTGCCGCGCTCAGGGACCGCCTCGACGCCGACGACCAGGACGGCGCCTTCGCCCTCTTCCTCGGACGGGTCGGCCTGCCACCGGAGGCGATCGCGGGCATGCGCCAGTCGCCGTACTGGCCCCAAGGCGTGCGCCTCGCCCCAACCCTCGCCCACGACGACGCGGCCCTCGGCGGTCCCATCCCCACCGACGTCTTCGGCGCCATCAGCGTCCCGGCGCTCGTCCTGGCCGGCGGCGCCAGCCCGAAGATGCTGCAGGACGGCGCGCGGGCGGCAGCCGAGGCGATTCCGGGATCGGTCTTCGACACCCTTGAAGGCCAGACTCACGACGCCGCGGCGGACGTGCTCGCGGCCGCCGTCGTCGACTTCACGGCGCAGCTCCCGGCGAGCTAGCTACGGCGTGGGGTTCAGCGCGTCGTACTCCGCGAACCGCGGCTGGGCGAGGCGGAGCGCGCCGACGAACGCGATGCACACGAGCGCGCCGACGACGACGGCGAGTCCCTCCCCGAGCCAGCTCCCCATGCCGCCGGCGAACACATCGCCGAGCCGTGGGCCGCCTGCGACGACGACCGTGAACACGCCTTGGAGCCTTCCCCGCATCGAGTCGGGCGTGGCCGCCAAGAGGATCGTGGACCGCAGCGAGGAGCTGACCGAGTCTGCCGCGCCCGCGGCCACCATGCACAGGAGCGCTGGCACGAGCCACCATGTGACTGCCCCCGGAGAGCTCCGGCCCGCACCCAAGACCACGAGGCCGAACGCAAGGATGCTCGCACCCCATCCGGCAACCGCGAGGAGCACGCCCCGCCCCTGTCTGCGCAGCCGCCCCACGGGCCCGGAGAAGAGCCCGCCGAGGAAGGTCCCGGCCGCGATGGCACCGAGCAGGGCTCCGGCAGTCGCGGCGCCTCCGCCGATCGAGACTGCCGCGACGGCCGGCAGGAGCGAGCGGGGCATCGCAAAGACCATCGCGCAGAGGTCAACCAGGAAGGTCATGCGGATGTTCGGGCGCGTGCCGAGGAATTTGAAGCCCTCCGCGACAGAACGCAGCCCTGCGCGCCGGACCTCGCCCTCGGGCGGCAGCGACGGCAGGCGGAACAGCGCCCACATGGCCACGGTGAAGCTCATCACGTCGAGCGTGTAGGTCCAGCCGTACCCGACGCTCGCCACGAGCGCGCCCGCCAGGAGCGGCCCGATCGCCCCGCCGAGACCGAACGTGATCATGTTGAGGGAGTTGGCCGCAACGAGGAGCTCGGGCCGGATGAGCCGCGCGATGATGCTGCTCCTCGCGGGCATGTTGATGCCGGAGCCGAGGGCCTGGAGCGCGACGAGCACGTAGATGAGCGCGACGCTCCCCACGTGTAGCCACGCCTGAAGCGCGATGAGCCCGCTCGTGCCCCACAGGAGCGCGGACGAGGCGATCGCTACGGTGCGCCGATCGTGGGCGTCCACGATCGCGCCGCCGTACAGGCCCGCGGCGATGAGCGGGACGAGCGCGACGAGACCGAGCACGCCGACGTCGAAGCTCGAGCGCGTGAGGTCGTAGACCTGAAGGCTCACCGCGGTGAGGGTCAGCTGGCTTCCGAGGATGCTCAGGAGCTGCCCAGTCCAGATGCGCCGGAAGTCGAGGCTCTCCCTGAGGGGCGTCACATCGGCGAGCAGGCTTTGCACCGAAAAAGCTTAGCCTCCCGAAAGAGTTCGCGCGCCCAAGAGTTCCGGTCCCAACAGTTCCGCGCCCAAGAGTTCCGCGCCCCCAAAAGGATGCGCCGTCACCTCTGCAGGGTGTGCACCCTGCAGAGGTGACGGCGCAAGCGTGGATCAGCGCTCCAAGCGCCCCGCCATGCTCTCGAGGCGGTTGATGCGGTCCTTCATCGGCGGGTGGGTCGAGAACATGTTGGCCACGCCGCTGCCCCGCTTGAACGGGTTCGCGATCATGAGATGCGAGGTGTTGACAAGCGACTGGTCCTTCGCCAAGGGGTACTGCCGCACGCCGCCCTCGATCTTGCTGAGCGCGGACGCGAGGCCGAGCGGGTCGCCGGTGAGGCGCGAGCCGTCCTCGTCGGCGTCGTACTCGCGGGTGCGCGAGATCGCCAGCTGGATCATGCTCGCTGCGAACGGGGCGAGCAGGGCCAGCGCAAGGAGGGCGATCGGGTTCGCGTTCCGGTTGCGGCTGTCCCCGCCGCCGAAGAACATCGCGAACTGCGCGACCGACGTGATCACCCCGGCCACCGCGGCAGCGATCGATGCCGTGAGGATGTCCCGGTTGTAGACGTGCATGAGCTCGTGGCCGAGCACCCCGCGGAGCTCGCGCGCGTCGAGCATCTGGAGGATCCCCTCAGTGCAGCAGACGGCGGCGTTCCGGGGGTTGCGTCCAGTCGCGAACGCATTGGGCGCCTGAGTGGGCGAGATGTAGATCCGCGGCATGGGCTGATTGGCCCGCTGCGAGAGCTCGCGGACAATCTGATAGAGCCCCGGAGCCTCCGCTTCGCTGACCGGGTAGGCCTGCATGGAGCGGAGCGCGATCTTGTCGCTGTTCCAGTAGCTGTATGCGGTCGTCGCGACGCCGATCGCCGCGAACAGCCAGATCGGCGCGGCGCTGCGGGTGCCCGCGCCGATAAGCCCCCCGATGCCGAGGAGCACGGCCCACAGGACGCCGAACAGGACGGCGGTCTTGAGCCCGTTGTGATGGTTGTGCACAGTAACCTCCTGCACCTTCAACGAACGACTCAGCCTGCTTGCTCCCCGGAACCGCCAACTTCGTCGTGGAGGAAGTCGTCGACCACAGTCATGAGCTCCGGACTGGCGAGGATCCGGAAGTGGCCGGTCACCGGAAGCACGATATTGCGACCGCCTTCGAGCTGCGTCGAGCGCCCGACAAGCGGGTCGACCCGCGCGCCGACCGAGACGATGTTCGCGTTCACCTTGAGGTTCTTCGCGAGCGAGCCGAGCACTGGATGGCCGGGATAGAACGAGCGCAGGGGCCGGGTCGGCGCGTACCGCGAATACCGGGCCCCTTCGAACGGTGTGCCGATGGCGAGCATCCGGGCCACGAGAGCGTCCTGGGTGTAGGCCGTCATGAGGAGCTTCCCCACGAGGCCACCCTTGCTGTGGGCGATGACGACGGCGTCCTTCACCCCGAGCTCGCGGAGCCGGGCGGCGGCAACGTCCGCAGTTTCAGGGATCGACCGTCGGTTGTACCCCAGCTCCGGGAGCACGACGACGCGGTGTCCCCACTCCTGAAGCCTCCGGCGGAGGGGGTCCATGAAGCCGGCAGGCTCGTAGATTCCTGGGATGAGGACGACGTCGTCCCTCGCCGTGAGCGACGATGATCCGGTGACCGACGCCCCGCCGGGCACGCCCTGGGGAGGGTGGACTGTCGTCGTCGTCACACGCCCTTGGGCGACGGAGGCGACCTGCCGCCAGAGCGCGTAGCTCCAGTCGAGCACGACGCCGCCGGCGACGGCGAGCGCCTCGCGGGGCGCCGTCGTCGTGCCCATCGCTGTGTCCACGGATACTCCTTCCAAGGCGGGACGCGAGGTCCCCTTGCCGCCAGCGTAGCCACGGCTCCTGTGCAGAAGCTGTCACACTCGGACCGCCTCCTGTCAAGCTCAGGTGAGGCTCACCTTATTGTGAGTATCTCAAAATAAATGCTTCAATGGGTCCATGGAACGCATGCACGGCGATGGGCGTCAGCCCTCTGTGCCAGCTTGGTCTGCGGCACTCCGCGAGCACGGCAGGCGCGTCACGCGCCAGCGCCTTGCGGTGCTCGACGCCGTCGACCGCCATCCGCACTCCTCGGCCGACGCAATCCTCGCGTTGGCGCGCGAAGACCTCCCCGAACTCACCCCGCAGTCCGTCTACGTCGTCCTCGGCGATCTGACGGACCTCGGAATGCTGCGCCGCTTCGAACCCCCGCACTCCCCCGCCCTCTACGAGACGCGCGTCGGCGACAACCACCACCACGCGATCTGCTCTGTGTGCGGCCGCGTGGAGGACGTCGAGTGCGCCGTCGGCCACGCGCCGTGCCTCACTCCGAGCGAGACCCACGGAATGACGATCATGATCGCCGACGTCACGTACGTCGGCATCTGCTCGGACTGCGCTGCGAAGCAGCACGCGCCGTCCGGTTCCCCACAATCCCTCCCCTCCACCTAAACCCACACCGCGCACCAGTGCGGAAAAAAAGAAGGAGAGTCATGACGGTCAACTACTCGACGACCCAGTCCGGCGCCCCTGTCACCTCGGACGCCCATGCACAGTCGCTGGGCCCGGACGGCGCGATCATCCTGACGGACCATTACCTGGTCGAGAAGCTCGCCCAGTTCAACCGGGAGCGCGTGCCGGAGCGCGTGGTGCACGCCAAGGGCGGCGGCGCGTTCGGTGTGTTCAAGACCACCGAGGACGTCTCCCAGTACACGAAGGCCGCGCTCTTCCAGCCGGACGTCGAGACGGAGATGCTCATCCGCTTCTCCTCAGTCGCCGGCGAGAACGGCTCCCCCGACACATGGCGCGACCCCCGCGGCTTCGCCGTGAAGTTCTACACGACCGAGGGCAACTACGACCTCGTCGGCAACAACACCCCGGTGTTCTTCATCCGCGACGGCATCAAGTTCCCCGACTTCATCCACTCGCAGAAGCGCCTTCCGGGCAGCCACCTGCACGATGCAGACATGGTGTGGGACTTCTGGACGCTCTCCCCCGAGTCCGCCCACCAGGTCACGTGGCTGATGGGCGACCGCGGCCTGCCGAAGACGTGGCGCAACATGCAGGGCTACGGCTCGCACACGTACCAGTGGATCAACGCCGAGGGCGAGCGTTTCTGGGTCAAGTACCACTTCCACACGAAGCAGGGCGTCGAGAACCTCACGAACGAGGAGGCCCAGCGGATCGCCGGCGAGAACGCCGACTACTACATCCAGGACCTCTACGAGAACATCGAAGAGGGCAACTTCCCGAGCTGGGACCTCTTCGTCCAGGTCATGCCGTACGAAGAGGCCAAGACCTACCGGTACAACCCGTTCGACCTCACGAAGACGTGGTCCAAGAAGGACTACCCGCTCATCAAGGTCGGCACGATGACCCTGAACCGGAACCCGGAGAACTACTTCGCGCAGATCGAGCAGGCGGCGTTCGCGCCGTCGAACTTCGTTCCCGGCATCGCTGCCTCGCCGGACAAGATGCTGCAGGCCCGCATCTTCTCCTACGCGGACGCGCACCGCTACCGCGTGGGCACCAACCATGCCCAGCTCCCGGTCAACGCACCGAAGAATGAGGTGCGCAACTACAGCCAGGACGGCTCGGCTCGCTTCTACTTCAACTCGCCCGAGACCCCGGTCTACGCGCCCAACTCGCTCGGTGGCCCCACCGCCGTCGAGCCCACCAACCCGGGCGGCGGCTGGGAGAACGACGGCGAGCTTACTCTCGCCGCGCACTCCCTCCACGCCGAGGACGGCGACTTCGTGCAGCCGGGCATCCTCTACCGTGAGGTGTTCGACGACGCTGCCCGCGCCCGCTTCCTCGACACCATCGCTGGGGCGATCGGCGGCGTGAAGCGCGCCGACATCAAGGAGCGCGCGATCCAGTACTGGACCAACGTGGACGCAGAGCTCGGCGCGAAGCTCCGGGCGGAGCTCGGCAAGTAGCGGCTCCCGTTAGCCCCTTGGCAGTGGCCGCTGGGCAACAGCTGGCGGCCCGCCCCTGATTGCGCCGTCACGTCCGCAGGGTCTGACCCTGCGGACGTGACGGCGCAACGGGTTTAAACCCTGCGGAGGTGACGGCGCAACGGGTTTAAGCCCTGCTCAGGCGCGGCGTCCGAGGCACGGGCGCATGGCCTCCAGCTGGCGGACGAACGTATCGATGAGCATCTCGAACGATGCGGTGACAGCCTCGCGGTCTCCACAGATGACGTAGTCGTAGAGGATGCCCATCACGGAGGCGACGAACGTGCGGCCCCAGACAGCGGCGTCGTCATCGGGAAAGCCCTCCCCCTCGAGCCAGGACGTGAGGAATCCGCACCAGCTGAGGTAGCCGGAAACGGAGTTGCCGCGAGCGCGCTCGGCGACGGCGTCCTGGACGGCGGCCTCGAACTCGAGCCGCTGCAGCTGCCGCCCGCGGTGTTCGAGCGACTGGGCGAAAACCGTCCGCGCCCAGAGCACGAGCTCGTCGAGGCTCAGCCGCTCCGCCCCCGGACGGTGCCGTTCGAAGCGAGACTCGATGCCGCGGATGATCTCAGCGACGAGCTGCTCGCGATTGCCGAAGTGGTAGACGAGGACGTAGCTGCTGATGCCGAGCCCGTCGGCAAGGCTCCGGAAGGTGAGGTCGGCAAGCGTCTTGTCCAGCAGGAACTCGAGAATCTGCTCGAGTAGCTCCGTTTTCCGCTCTGGACGCGGCGGTCTTGCCATAACCATTCCTTGCTACCGATCACAAAGGTGCGATCGGATCTGCCGAGTGTGTGTCCCCTTCTTTGTGATCCTACAGCGGGCTTCTCAGGATTCCGGGCTCGGGACACGTTCGCGGGCCTCAGGGGCTACCGCCTGCCGCGCCTGCGCGAACCGTTCGTTGAGCCGCGAGTGGCGCTGGCCGTACGAGAAGTAGATGACGAGCCCGATCACGAGCCAGCCTGCCCAGTAGATCCAGGTCTCGACTGCGAGGTTCGTCATGAGGTAGAGGCAGAGCACGGCCGACACGATCGGGATGACCTTGCCGAACGGAACCCGGAACGAGGGCTTGAGGTCGGGGCGGCGCCGGCGCAGGACGATGATCCCGAGGCTCACGACGACGAACGCCGAGAGGGTGCCGATGTTGATCATCTCTTCGAGCACATCGACCTGCGTGAGGCCTGCAACGAGGGCGACCAGGGCGCCACACAGGATCTGGAGGCGCGCCGGCGTCGACCGCTTCTCGGAGGTGACCGAGAGCGCGCGGGGCAGGAGGCCGTCGCGGCTCATGGCGAGGACCACGCGGGCGAAGCCCATGAGCAGCACCATGATGACCGTGGTGAGGCCGACGAGCGAACCGAACGCGATGACCTTGGCGGCGCCCGTGTTGCCGACGGCTTCGAAAGCCGTGGTGAGGGTGGGCTGGTCGGCGGCGGCGAGCGTCGTGTAGGGAACCATGCCGGTGAGCGCGAGCGAAACGAGGATGTACAGGAGCGTCACGGCACCGAGGCCGGCGAAGATGCCGCGCGGGAGGGTCTTCTGGGGGTTCTTGACCTCCTCCGCGCTCGTCGCCACGACATCGAAGCCGATGAACGCGAAGAACACGAGGGCCGCACCCGCGAACACGCCGAAGAGTCCGTACTGGGCCGGGGCAGAGCCGGTCGCGAACGAGAAGAGGGACTGCTGGAGGACGGCGGTGCTGCCCGAGGCGTGCGAGGGAACTGCGGCGGGGACGAACGGGCTGTAGTTCTGCGCCTTGACGTACATGAATCCGACGACAATGACGAAGAGGACGACGGCGATCTTGACGATCGTGAAGAAGTTCGCCACCCGCGCGGACAGCTTCGTGCCGAGCACGAGCAGGGCCGTGAAGATCGCGACGATGAGGAACGGCCCCCACACGAGCTCGACCGGGCCGAGGTGGACACTCGCCGGAACGTTGAGCCCCGCGAGGGCGAAGACCTTGCTCAGGTAGAGGCCCCAGTACTTGGCAACGACGGCGCCGGCCGTGAAGAGCTCGAGGATGAGGTTCCAGCCGATGATCCAGGCCAGGAGCTCCCCCATCGTCGCGTACGTGAAGACGTACGCGGACCCGGCGACCGGGATCGCCGTCGCGAACTCGGCGTAGCACATGATCGCCAGAGCGCACGCGACGGCCGCGATCGCGAAGGAGACCGTCACCGCCGGACCGGCGAAGCTCGCCGCGGCCTTCGCGCCGACCGAGAAGATACCGGCGCCGACCGCTACCGCGATACCCATGATCATGAGGTCCCACGTGCTCAGGGACCGTTTGAGTCTCCTGCCGGGCTCGTCGGAGTCGGCGAGCGTCTGCTCGATGGGCTTGGTGCGGAGGATCTGCATCGTCTTCCTGAGGCTCGGGCGATGGCAGCCACGGAGGCAAATAGCACGGAGGCAAAAGTCCGGGGAGGCCAGAACAACCTGTTAACCTTAGGAGTCCACTCCATGGGACGATCAAATCGTCTCAGTATGCGGAATCCCGCCTCTTGCTTTCCCTCGAAAAGTGTGCTCTAGAACACTAGACGGTTGGAGACAGACGTTCCGGTGAGTACAGACGTGAGAACTGCGTCGCCGCCGATCCTCGGCGGTGTGGCGGTTCCCCAGTCGAGGGTCAAAGCGGGAATCTGGGGCCCGCCGTCGAACGGGGTCGAGCAGGTGAGCGTCGTCGAAGCAGCGGCCGCGTCGACGAATAGCGAGCAGGACCACGGCGTCGACCAGGCCGGCTGGACGAGGGAGCCGTAGCGGACCGTCACGACCGCCTCCGTCGGCTCGGAAGGCTTCCGCGCTGGGTTCGCCTTGAGCTGGATGGTGTCCGTGCTCGAGGTCCCCGGAGCCGAAGTCCCCGAAGCCCGGGTCACTGCCCCGGTCAGCGTGTAGGGGAAGACTGTTGAGCTCGGGCTGGGGCTTGGCGTCGGAGTAGCCGTGGCACTCAAGGTCGGGCTCGCCGTCGCACTCGGCGAGAGTTTCGGGGCCGCCCGGGTCGGCGAGGGGACCGGCACAGGCACGGGAGCAGGTGCCGGGAGCGCCGTCGCAACAACGGCGGGGAACGGGTACGCGGGCTGTTGAACTGGCGCTGGTCCTTGAACTGGCCCTAGTCCTTGAACCGGCGCGGACTCTTGAACCGGCTCTGGCTCTTGGACTGGCGCAGGCTCTTGAACTGGCGCCGGCCCTTGAACCGGCACAGCGCCGGATTCAGGGGCGCTCGGTGAAGAAGCCGACGACGGCGCCGAGGCCCCGGGTGCCGTCGTCGCCCCGGTTGCCGGGGACCCCGCGGATGGTGTGGGGGCCGCAGCCTGGGCAGGTGGCTCCCGGGGCACCCACCCAAGGGAAACGACGGCGAAGCCGCCCGCGATCACCATGGCGAGGGCGATTCCGACGAGAACCAGATTCGCCGCCCCGACCTTGCCGGCTCCGCGTCGAAGCCACTCGAGGCCTCCGAGGGCGAGGCCTCCCCCGACGATCTTCCCAGCGGCCGGAGCCACGAACGGCAGCGCGGTCACGAGCGGGAAGATGACCGCCCGCATTCCGGCGCCGACATCTTGGATTTCGAGCAGGGCGGCTGAACAACTCGGGCAGGCCTCGACGTGCTCTCGGACCTTCCTTTCCTTGCGCGGGCTCAGGCCGTTCCGGGCGTAGGCGCCGAGCTTGTCCGCGAACGGTGCGCACGCGTCGTCGACCGTCTCAGGCGCGATATGCGCCTGCAGATAAGCCTGGCGGAGGCCCTCCCGGGCGCGTAGCGCGAGGGCCGAGACCGCGTTCGGCGAGAGCCCGAGGAGGGGCGCGACGGCGGCGGGCGGCATGCCGTCGACCTCGGTGTACCAGAGGACGGCCTGCCACCGCTCGGGGAGCGTGCGGAACGCCACGGAAACGGCATCCGACTCGAAACCCACAAGCACCGGATCGTCGTACGGCTGCTCACCCTCGTAGCGCTCCATGTCCTCGCTCAGCGTCTGCCGGGCAGCCTTGACGTTTCCCCGGGCGGCCAGCCGAGCAATCGAGGTGAAGAGGTAGGCGCGGAAGAACGAATCCGGGCCCGAGCCGCCCTGAAGTGCCGTCAGCACGTTGGCGAAGCCCTCAGCGGCGAGGTCTTCGGCGTCGCTCGCGTTGCGGGCGTAACGGCGCGCGAGTCCGACGGCGGCACTGTGGTGCCGCTCGAAAAGGCGGGCGTACGCCTCCGTCGCGCCTGCGCGGACTTCGGCGATGAGCTGTGCGTCGCTGGGGGCAACTGTGCCCTCGGCGTCAGCACTCGCGGTCATGGAACGTCCTTCCGGCTCGACGGTCGCAATGACGTGAGAGTTCGCTTGGCCGATTCTATGACGCCGTTTCTCGCCCCCGAACTTTCTGCGTCATGTCCGGGCCTACCGCTACTCACATTGGACATGGGCAATGTTCTGAGCCTGGGCAGGAGGGGCCGAGAGGAGGGGATCCTGGGTGCGTGGCGGCGTCGGGCGCTGGCCGGGACTTGGCGGGTCGCCTCGGATTGGATGTGTCCCGAGGTCATTGACCTCGTCGAACGGGCCTCTGGCCGCGGCTTCATCCTCGGGCTCGAAGGCACCGTCCGCGCATTGGGCCGAGCCCGGGCGATTCAGGGTGTTGGCTCGGCCGAAGCTGTCATGGACCTCTACGCCTTCTTCGAAGCACTCACGGTGGACCCGCCGGGCCCCCTCGTCGCCGCGTTCGTCGAGGCCTGGGCCGAATCGGTCGAGCGCGCAGAACTCGGCGTCTCGTGTGTCGACCCCGGAACTGGGCTCTCGACGTGGGCACACTTCACGTCGCGCATCTATGAGCTGTACGCCGAGGATCTGGCGGGGGCGAGCGCGAGGATCATCGCAACAGTGCGACTGCCCGTCTGTACCCCCGCCGTCGCGGCGCTTCCATGGGGGACCCAGGCAGAGATCGGCAGCGCGGTCCTGGGCGCCTTCACGGGCACGACGGCGGTGCTGAGCCACGTCGGCGCGATCGTCACGGCCCTCATGCCGAGGACTCGAACGGCGTTCGCGCGACTTCAGGACGCCGCCGAGCGGCTTGACCGGCTCCTGCCGAGCTGCGGCGAACGAGGATGCCGGCTCGATCTCGAGCCGCTTCCAGCGCACGCCGACGCGATCGCGACTCTCCTCGAGAGCCTCCGGCGCTAGCCGACGTTCTTGCGCGAGATCCTCACCATTTCCTCGCGCGGCACGACCTTGACGCGTTCGCGTTGGACGGGGGTGCCGCGTTCGGCGGATTCGGCGGTGAACTTCTCCCCGAGGGCGCGTTCGTGGGCGTCGAGCTCGTTCCAGCCCTCCCAGGTGGTGTATTCGATGCCGCGCTCTTCGAGCAGGGCGATGATGGCGTGCTCGTCGGGGTCCTCGGCGCGGGGGAGGGAGTCGCGGTCCTCGAGCAGGCAGCCGATCGTCTCGAGGGCGTCGCCCTTCGTGTGGCCGATGAGGCCGACGGGGCCGCGCTTGATCCATCCGGTCGTGTAGACCCCGGGGACGGGGTTCCCGTCCGCGTCCAGGACCCGCCCGCCGTCGTTGGGGATCACGCCCCGGTGCTCGTCGTACTCCAGCTCGGCCAGCTCCGAGCCGTGGTAGCCGATCGCCCGGTACACGGCCTGGACCGGGTAGTCCACGAACTCCCCGGTCCCGCGGACGTTGCCCGTCCCGTCCAGCTCCATCCGCTCGAACCGGATCCCCGCGACCCTCCCCGGGGCCTCGGGCGAGTCGTAGATCCGCACCGGGTTGTGCAGGAAGTGCAGGTGCAGGCGCCGGGAGGCCCCCGTGTCCTTCTCCTCGGCGATCCAGTTCGCCAGCGTGTTGACCATGGTCTTGACCTGGTTGTTGGTCCTGATCGCCTCGTCCGAGGCCTCGTCGAACTCGAAGTCCTCCGGGTACAGGACGATGTCCACGTCCCGGGAGTGGGAGAGCTCGCGCAGCTCCAGCGGGGTGAACTTGATCTGCGCCGGCCCCCGCCGCCCGAACACGTGCACGTCCGTGACCGGGCTGCGCCGGAGCGCCTGGTAGACGTTGTCCGGGATCTCGGTCACCAGCAGGTCCTCGGCATGCTTGGAGAGCATCCGCGCCACGTCCAGGGCCACGTTGCCGTTGCCCAGCACCGCGACCTCCCGGGCCTCCAGCGGCCACTCCCGCGGCACGTCCGGGTGCCCGTCGTACCAGGAGACGAAGTCCGCCCCGCCGAAGGAGCCCTCCAGGTCCGCCCCCGGGATCTCCAGCCGGGCGTCCTTGACCGCCCCCGTGGCGAAGACCACCGCGTCGTAGAGGTGACGGAAGTCGCCCAACGTCAGGTCCCGGCCGTAGGCGACGTTGCCGATGAAGCGGATGTCCCCCCGGTCCAGGACCTTGTGCAGCGCGTTCACGATCCCCTTGATCCGCGGGTGGTCCGGGGCCACCCCGTACCGGATGAGCCCGTACGGGGCCGGGTACTGGTCGAACAGGTCGATGCTGACCTCCAGCCCGGCATCCCTGACCTCACTCGACTTCGTCAGGATGTCCGCCGCATAGACCCCGGCAGGCCCGGCACCGATCACGGCCACACGCAGGGGACGGACAGGGACGTTGGTCACAGGAGCATCCTTCCGGCGGGAAGCGCACCGGGTTGGGCGCGCAGCCTCTTATTGTAGTTCGGGTGCAGAGTTCGACGCTTCTAGGCCTCGGGCCCGGGGTCGTCGTCGCCGTCGTCCTCCTTACCGCCCTCGCCGCCGCCGTGCACCACTGGGCGCTCGACGGCGGCTGGCTCCCGCCCATCACGGCGAGCCTGCGCGCCGTCGGCCAACTCGCCGTCGTCGCCCTCCTCGTCTCGCAGCTCGGCCGGAATCCCTGGCTCGCTCTGCTGTTCGCCTTCGCGATGTTCGCCGTCGCCGTCGCGACCTCGGGAAGGCGTGTCGATCCCGACCGGTGGTGGTGGGCCGCCGTGCCCATCGCGGCGGGTGTGCTGCCCGCCGCCCTCATCCTGCTTCTGACCGGGGTGCTGCCGTTCGACGGGCTCGCGCTCATCGCCCTCCTCGGGCAGCAGGTCGGTGGAGCGATGACGACGACGAGCCTCGCCGGGCGGCGCATCCTTGCCGAGCTCGAGGTGCGGCGGGGGGAAGTCGAAGCGGCAGTGGCTCTCGGGTTCGAATGGCGGCCCGCGCGGCTGCTCGTCGCCCAGTACACCGCTCGCGAAGGGCTCCTGCCCATCCTCGACCAAACACGAACCGTGGGCACCGTGACGCTCCCCGGCGCGTTCGTCGGCATGGTCTTGGGTGGGGCGAGTCCCGTGGAGGCCGCCATCGTGCAGCTCGTGGTGCTTGTCTCGCTCGTCGCCGTCGGCGCGATCGCGGCCGCCGTCGCCCTCCGCCTGTGCGCCGCCGGGGTTTGGGGACGCCGGAATACCTGACAGGAGCAATCCCGTTGTACGGTCGTGACCGTGAAGCCGCCCGCCCAGAACGACGTAAGCTCGACGAACCCCTCCGGTGATGACCCAGTCCAGGCTGACGCAGCCCAGGCCCGGCGGACCACTTCCGGCCTCCTGTACGGCATCGGAGCGTACGGCCTGTGGGGCCTCCTGCCGCTGTACTTCGTCACGCTGGCTCCCGCGGGACCCGTCGAGATCGTCTCCGACCGAGTGCTGTTCTCGGTCGTCGTGTGCCTCGTGCTCATCGCCGTGACGAGGGCCTGGGGATCGCTTGCCGCTGTCTTCCGCTCGGGGCGCGGATTCGGCGTCCTCGCGATTGCCGCGATCCTCATCGCCATCAACTGGCTCACCTACACGTACGCCGTGCTCAGCGGGCAGGCCATCGAGGCGTCCCTCGGATACTTCATCAACCCGCTCGTGAGCGTGCTTCTGGGCGTCATCGTGCTCAAGGAGCGGCTGCGACCCCTCCAGTGGGCCGCCGTCGGCACCGGTTTCGTGGCCGTGCTCGTCCTCGCGGTCGCTTACGGCCGCGTACCGTGGATCGCCCTCATCCTCGCGTTCAGCTTCGGCCTCTACGGCCTCGTCAAGAACCGCGTCGGTGCAACGGTCGACGCCGTCACTAGCCTCACCGTCGAGACGGTAGTGCTCACGCCGCTCGCCCTCGTCGCTGTTGCGTGGCTCGGCTCGGCCGGAACGCTCACCCTCTTGGGCAACGGGGCCGGCCACTTCTGGCTCCTGGCGGCGAGTGGCATCGTCACCGCCACTCCCCTGCTGTTCTTCGGCGCTTCCGCACGGCGGCTCCCCATGACGACGATCGGCATGCTCCAGTACATGACCCCTCTCCTCCAGTTCGTCATCGCGGTTACGATCTTCGGCGAGCGGATGGGCCTCGAACGCTGGGCGGGCTTCGCGATCGTCTGGCTCGCTCTTGTGCTTCTCACCGTGGACATGCTCGTCGCTGCTCGGCGCCGCCGCTCGGCCCGGGCGGCGCTGGCTCGGACGACGACGGCACGGGCGGCTTAGCCGGCTGGCGACTCCGGGGCCCCTCGGGCGGCTTAGCCGGCTGGCGACTCCGGGGCCCCTCGGGCAGCATGGCCGTCCCTCGGCGGCATGGCCGTCCCTCGGCGGCTTGGCCGTCTGGCACGCGCGACGGTTATGCCTCTGAGGGACGCTCATGTGGCTGAGGGACGCTCATGTGGCTGAGGGACGGTTGAGTACCGGATAGCTCAACCAGCCCGTCGCCGCGCGCGGTCAAGTGCGCCAAGAACCTTGGCCGGTATGGCGCCGGGAACCGACAGCTCAGCCCATCTGGCCCGGACGAGCGTCCAGCCTTCCACGACGAGAGCGTTCTCGCGGCGGCGTTCCTCGAGAAGGACTGTCTGAGTGGGGCGGTAGTCGAAGTACTTGGCCTCGCCGTCGAACTCGAGAATCACCATCACGTCCGGCCACGCGAAATCGGCCCGAAAGAGTCCCTCGGCCGTCGGGATCTCGAATTGGAGCTCCGGCGGAGGCAGGCCCGCAGCCGCGAGGGCCAGCCGTGTCCGCGTCTCGCCCGGCGACTCCGCACGCGGATCGAGGAGCGGCAATAGTCGCTCGATCCGGCGGTTTCCGCGCACTGCGCCCGTGCGTTCCGCGGCGGCCCGGATTCCGTCGAGGCTCGCGCCGATCCGCAGTGCGTGGTCGCCGACGACGGCGGCCCGCTCGAGTTCGCTGATTCTCGCGCAGTCGGAGACGGTCCGCTCTAACGTCGTAGCCAGAGCGACAACGCCCGAGCTGAGACGGATCTCGGCGACATCTTCATCGGGCAGCCGGAGGCTGTGGGGCATGACGTCCCGGCTGTGGCTCGCCCTCGACACTGAGTAGGGCACGGTGACATGGACGCGCTCGTCGCTGTCCCAGGTTGAACAGCCCTGCAGCCGAGCCGCCGAAACGTGGCTGTAGACGGATGTGCCTCCCGTGGCGATGCGGTGTGCCTCGATCCGCAACCGGTCGCGTTCCCAAACGGACAATGACAGCCAGAGATCGCGCCGCACGTAGACGCCCCGCCGCACTCGCACCAAGATGCCTTGCCGGACCGCAGCTGTGAGGACCCGGTGGTCGACTCCAGCGAGGCGCAGCTGGTTCGATGACGCGATCCGACTGGTGGGCCATCGAGAGGCGAGCCAGTTCGTGATGTCGTTGGAGGGCATGAGGCCAGTCTCGTTGCCGGAGCGACATCGAAGGTGCGCCGATTTGCTCTATGTGGACAACGCCGTCCCTCAGCGGCATGACCGTCTGGCACGCGGGGCGGTCATGCCGTCGAGGGACGGCCATGTCTTTGAGGAACGGCCGTGTCTTTTGGGGACGGCCGTGTATCCAGGAACGGAACGCCGAACCGATGATGCGGCGGAAGAGGCCGCCGCTCAGCCAGGTGTGGGCGCCGAGATAGGCGGCCGCCGTCAGTCCGCCGAGGACTGCGACGAGAACGATCGGACCTCCCGCGGCGTGCGTGATGAGGGCGGCAAGCGTGCCCGCCACCATCGCGTTGAAGCACGCAAGGAAGAAGATGGTGCTCGAAATCGCGTGGAGGAACAGCGGCCGGCGAGACCCCAGGGTGTACGTCAGCTCGATTCCGGCTGCATCATCCTTCGAGGCCGTCACGAAACTCTCGAGCACCTCGGGCGCGAGAACACCGTACGCACCTCGAAGTCGATTCATCCCCGCAACGAGTCGATGGTCTTCGAGGCTTCCCAGCGTCACGCGCAGGAGCGTGAGCGTTCCGAGCACAAGCAGGACCGACGCGAGCCCGATGGCCATGACCCAGAACCCGGTCCCGAACCCGGTCGCCTGCGCGACCAGCGCGAGCACGACCAAGGCGGCCGAGGACACCGTGAGGTGGATGGTGATCCGGCTCATGAGCTCGCCCCACAGCACGCTTCGCGTCGCGAGAAGGCTCCAGTGCTCGGTCGCGAGGAGTTGGGCGACGACGGCGGGCGACGGCGCGGAGGGCGTCGACGACGGAGAACGAGCCGACACCGGCGACGGCGTAGAGGGTGTCGCCGGCGCGGCGGTGTCGCCGTCGGGAACCTCGGCGAGGATGCGCGGGGGCAGCGCGCGGGGGTCGACGCTCACGGGGAGCCGCTCGGCGTCGTCGTCCGCGCGGTGATCCCGGCGATCTCGACGCTTGTGCCGCGCCGGAGGACGCACGCGACGGTGGAGACCTCGAAGGTCTCGAGGACGAGCGTGCGGAGTTCGTCCGCGGCAGCCTCGCCGCTGATCTCGACCGTGACGCGGATGCCGGTCGAGGACGTCATGGTGTCGTCGAAACCGCCGTCGGCGTGCACGGCGACGGGGCCGAGCCGCAGCCCGCGCTGGGCCGCGGCGGTGTGGAGGTCGTTGAAGAGGCAGGTCGCCGCGGCCAGATGGAGCACGTGGCCGCCAGTCGGCAAACTGATGGAGACGTGGGCGGCGCCTGTCTTGTGATGTCGGATGAGAAGGCTAGAGGTCTCCGCGGGCGCACGGTCTCCGCCCGCTTCGGCCGTGGCGATGCTGGCCGCGAAGTCCATGGAACTATGATGACGCGGCCCGCCTTCAAAAGCGCTACCCCAGCGGGTGGGACTCCGCCCGCTCGTACTCGAGGGGCACGACGACGAGCGGCACCGGGAGCACCCGCAAGACCTTGTTGGCGATGGAGCCCAGGAACAGACGCCGCTTCTGGGCCAGCCGACTCGAACCGATGATCACGAGTTCGCCCGCGAGCCAGTCGATGCTGTCGACGGCCTCCTCGAACGTGCGCCCGTGGACGACCTCGACACGCGCCTCGTGGCCTCTGGGCAGGCGTTGCACGGCGTCGGCGAGGACCGCGTTGGCATGCCGGCGTGCGGCGTCGATGTCCTCGCCGTGGTCGCCCCGCTCGCCGAGCTGGACGAGGGAGACCAGCCGCAGGGGAACGTCGCGGCGCCCGGCGGCGACGAGCGCGACGTCGACCGCGGCATCCGTGCCCGGCCGCTGGCCGATGAACGCGGTGAGCCGTTCGATGGGATCGCTGCGCCTGTACCCCCTCGGCGCGAGGGCGACCGGGACCGGGGAGGCGTGGAGGAGCGCGTTCGCGACGGTGCCCACCGTGTAGCGCTTGAGCAGGCCGTTGCTGGCTGCGCCGACGACGATGAGCGCGGCTTCGACCTCTATGGCGGTCTCGATGAGGACGGCCGCCGGCGAGCGCCCCTGACGCACGTGGAACTCGACCTCGACGTCTTCGGGAACCAGTTCAAGGACGGTCCGCTGTGCCGTCCGAACCTGCCGTTCGTCCGGGTTGACCCGTCTCCCCTGAGGGTTCGTCTCCTGGTCCGCTGGCACGTAGGGGGCGTCTTCCCCGAGAACGAGAATGACGTAGAGCTGGGCGCCCTGAGCCCTCGCAATTGCGACAGCGAGTGCGAGGGCATCCACCCCTCGTTCGTCCGACTGGTAGCCGACCACATACCGCATGGAGCCGACTCTATGTCATGAAGATGACGGCCGAGTCACAGGGACGAAGGCCGATGTGACGCCGTCGCTGCGCGCGTGGTCCTCGCGCGCAGCGACGGCGGGTAGGTGGAGCTTGCGGTCAGGAATTGGCCCGGATGGCGCCCTCGAGAACGTCGAGACCGTCAGCCAGGAGCTCGTCGCTGATCACGAGCGGCGGGAGCAGGCGGATCACGTTGCCGTACGTGCCGCACGTCAGGATGATGACACCCTCCTTGAGGCAGTACTCAGCGATCTTCTTCGTCACCTCGCCGTCGGGCTGCTTGGTCGTCGCCGCGCTGCCCTTCTTCACGAATTCGATCGCGAGCATCGCCCCGCGGCCGCGGATGTCGCCGATGATGCCGTCTCCGAGCTCGTCGCGGAGTGCCCCCAGGCGGCGCTTCACGGTCGTCTCGATCTCGTGCGCGCGGCCCCTGAGGTCCTGGGTATCCATCGTCTCGATGGCCGCGAGTGCGGCGGCGCAGGCCACGGGGTTGCCGCCGTAGGTACCGCCCAGACCGCCGCCGTGCACGGCGTCGAGCAGCTCGGCGCGGCCCGTCACCGCGGAGAGGGGCATGCCGCCCGCGATGCCCTTCGCCGTCGTGATGAGGTCCGGCACGACTCCCTCGTGCTGAACCGCAAACCACTCGCCGGTACGGCAGAAGCCGGACTGGACCTCGTCCGCGATGAAGACGATCCCGTTCTCCTTCGCGAACTCCGCAATCCGCGGGAGGAAGCCCTCCGCGGGCACGATGAACCCGCCCTCGCCCTGGATCGGCTCGATGATGATCGCGGCGACCTGGTCGGCGCCGATCTGCTTCTGGATCATGAGGATGGCGCGCTCGGCGGCCTCCTTGCCCGTGATCTGCGGGTTCTCCTCGCGGAACGGGTAGCTCATCGGCGCGCGGTAGATCTCGCCCGCGAACGGCCCGAAGCCGGTCTTGTACGGCATGGCCTTCGCCGTGAGGCCCATCGTGAGGTTCGTGCGGCCGTGGTAGGCGTGGTCGAAGGCGACGACGGCGTTGCGGCCGGTGGCGACGCGGGCGATCTTGACGGCGTTCTCGACGGCCTCCGCGCCCGAGTTGAACAGCACGGTGCGCTTCTCGTGCTCGCCCGGCGTGAGCTGGTTGAGCTTCTCGGCGACGGCCACATAGCCCTCGTAGGGGGAGACCATGAAGCACGTGTGGGTGAAGTGCTCCACCTGCTCCTTGACGGCGCCGACGACGGCGGCATCCGATGCGCCGACGGTCGTCACCGCGATGCCCGAGCCGAGGTCGATGAAGGAGTTGCCGTCGACGTCGTGGATCACGCCGCCGTCGGCATCGGCCACGTAGACGGGGACGGAGGAGGCCACGCCCTTCGCGACGTTCGCGGCGCGCCGCGCGGCGAGTTCGA
Source organism: Sinomonas terrae (assembly GCF_022539255.1). Classification (NCBI taxonomy): domain Bacteria; kingdom Bacillati; phylum Actinomycetota; class Actinomycetes; order Micrococcales; family Micrococcaceae; genus Sinomonas; species Sinomonas terrae. The sequence goes on along the minus strand of NZ_JAKZBV010000001.1, from coordinate 908,627 downwards.
GCGACTTGGGACCGGGGAAGTCCCCGAGGACCTTGCGCTTCTGCTCGAGGCGGTAGGTGATGTCCATTGAATGATTCCTTTCTGAAGCGTGATGCGTCCGGACGGTTGAGGCGTGGGCCTTACGCGTCCAGGTTGCTCATGACGTGCTTGACGCGCGTGTAGTCCTCGACGGAGTACATGGAGAGGTCCTTGCCGTAGCCGGACTGCTTGAAGCCGCCGTGGGGCATCTCTGCGGTGAGCAGGATGTGGGTGTTGATCCAGACGGCCCCGAAGTCAAGGTCCCGCGCGAGGCGCATGGCGCGGCCGTGGTTCGACGTCCACACACTCGAGGCGAGCGCGTACTCGACGTCGTTCGCGAGCTCGACTGCCTCGTCCTCGGTGGTGAACTTCTGCACCGTGAGGACCGGGCCGAACGTCTCCTTCTGGACGACGTCGTCGTCCTGGTGCACGCCGGTGATGATGGTGGGCTCAAAGAAGAAGCCCTTCTCCCCCGCCCGGTGGCCACCGGTCTCGACCCTCGCGTACTCCGGAAGCGACTCCACGACCCGGTTCACCGCGTTGAAGTGGTTCACGTTGTTCAGGGGGCCGAAGTAGTTCTCTTCGTCGTTCTCGTGGCCGGTCTCGAGCGTCTTCGTGTGCTCGACCATGAGCCGCACGAACTCGTCGTGCGCCTGCTCCTCCACCAGCACCCGGGTGATGGCTGTGCAGTCCTGGCCCGCGTTGAAGAACGCGAATTCGGCGATCGCCGCGGCTGACTTCTTCAGGTCGGCGTCGGCGAAGACGACGGCGGGCGCCTTGCCGCCGAGCTCGAGATGGGAGCGCTTGAGCCCCTTCGCCGCCCCCGTGGCCACAGCGACGCCGGCCCGGACGGACCCGGTGATCGAGACGAGGCCGGGGACCGGGTGCTCGACCATGAGCGCACCCGTCGCCGCGTTGCCCAGGACGACGTTGACGACGCCGGCCGGGAAGATGGCCTGGATCAGCTTCGCGAGGACGAGCGTCGACTCGGGGGTGGTGTCCGAGGGCTTCAGGACGACCGTGTTGCCGGCTGCGAGGGCGGGGCCGATCTTCCAGATCGCCATGAGGAACGGGTAATTCCACGGGGCCACCTGGGCGACGACGCCGATCGGCTCGCGGCGGACGAACGACGTGTGCCCCTCGAAGTACTCCCCTGCGGACTTGCCCTCGAGCAGCCGTGCCGCACCCGCGAAGAACCGCAGCTGGTCGGCTCCGGCGGCGACCTCCTCTGAGGCGATGAGCGAACGCACCTGGCCCGTGTTGCGGTGCTGCGCCTCGACGAGCTCGTCGCTCGCTGCCTCGACCGCGTCCGCAAGGCGGAGCAGGAGGCGCTGGCGCTCGCTCGGCGTCGTCCGCTTCCACGTCCGGAAGGCGCGATCCGCCGCGGCCATCGCGGAGTCGACATCCTCCTTCACGGAGACCGGCGCCTTCGCGACGACTTCCCCGTTCGCGGGGTTGACGATGTCGAGCACCTCGGTGCCGGCCGGCGTCACGAACTCGCCGCCGATGAAGTTCTGCAAGGTCTGGACCACGGTGTCTTTCCTCGTTCGCTGGGACTCTCGAAGCCTCTTTGGCTACCTCACGAGACTAGGCGACCTGCGCCACAGCGAGTATGGCCGACTGCACTGGTTCCGATCGCATCCATGGTGCAAACGGCCAGCGTCTGAGCCCTATAGTGGTCGCATGGCTCTGACCCTCTCAGCACTGCTCGACGCCCCCGGTCTGGGGCTCACACTCGTGGGCTCGGCGACGTCGACACTTCACCGCGAGATCGTCTGGGTCGCGGTCACTGAGCAGGAGAACCCCTCGATGTTCCTGAGCGGCGGCGAACTCGTGCTCACCACGGGGGTCCGGCAGCGGTCCGCGGAGGAGCAGCGCCGTTTTGTCCGCGTCCTGCAGCGGGCGGGCGCCGTCGGCATTGGGTTCGGGGTCGGCCTCGGGCACGACGACGTCCCGCCGGCCCTCGTCGCAGAGGCGAACCGCTGGGGCCTGCCGGTCCTCGAGGTCCCCTACCGGACACCGTTCATGGCGATCAGCCGCCTCGTCGCCGACTCGCACTCCGCGGACCACTACGCGAAGCTCGAGAAGCTCATCGGGGACCATCAGGTCCTCGCGCGTTCGCTCCTGACCGGCGGAGGCCTCGCCGAGCTCCTCAAACACCTCGGCGGAATGCTCGGAACCGAGCTCGTGCTGACCCAGTTCACGGCCGAGCTCTACTCGAGCAGCAAGGATGCCGGGGCGCCCACCATGGACCGCTGGGTCCCGTTCCCCGTCCCGACCGGCCGTCGCGACGCGTGCACCCTCTGGGCCAGGAAGCCGTTCGACGACACGGGCATCATCGGCTACGCGCAGAACCTCATCAGCGTCGAGCTCAACAACCTCACGAAGCAGCGCCAAGCCCAGCGGGCGCTCGCCGGGCAGGTGATGGCCGACGTCGTCCGCGGCTCCCTCGACACCGACGAGGCCTCGCGCCGCCTCGCGGGGGTGGGGGTCAACTCGACCAAGCGGAACGTCGTGCTGCTCGGGGAATCGGCCGCCCACCACAAGAACCTCCGCGGGACCACGCTTCCGGCCGCGCTCGACGGCGCGGTGAGCGCGATCGTCGACCGTGACCTCGTCGTCGTGATCGAGGACGACGGCGCCAGCGCGCCGAAGCTCGGAAGGAGCCTCGCGGACCATCTCCTCGAGGCGGGCATCCACGCGACGATCGGCATCGGCGGCAGCTACACGAAGCCGAACGGACTCCGTTGGAGCTTCTTCGAGGCCAAGGAAGCCGCTGCGCGGGGGCTCGAGGTCAACGAGCCGGAGCGACTAAGCCTGACCTCGCTCCTGCTCTCGAGCGAGGACGTCCCCCTCGCGGACATGGCCGGGGAGGCGATCGGCCCGCTTGTGCGCTTCGACAAGCAGCACGGCTCGGAACTCGTGCACACGCTCGAGACGTACCTCAACCTCAACGGCTCCGTGGCCTCCGTTGCCGACGACCTCAACCTGCACCGGAACACCGTCCGGTACCGGCTCGCGCAGATCGCCGAGCTCACGGGGTACGACCCGGCCGTCACCGCCGACCGCGTGCAGCTCTACCTCGCGCTGGCGGTGCGGCGGGTCGCCCGCACCTGACCGGCCCAACTAAGCCCCGCCCTACCCGTAGCCCCGCCAACACGTAGGTAGCCCCACCCAACACGTAGCCCGGCCCGAAACGTCGCGCCGTCAGATCCGCAGGGTGTGCACCCTGCGGATCTGACGGCGCGTCCGAAGTGGGTCGCGCGAATGATGGTCGCGCGGCGAGTGGGGTCAGCGGGCGGTGACGGGCGCGCCGTCGCGGGACACCGCGCCGTCGCGCGAGACCCCCACCATCTGCTCCCGCGCCACGACCTTCACGCGCTCACGCGCGATCGGGCCCTTGTGGGTCGGCGCGGGCTCGGAGGCCTCGCCAAGAGAGCGCTCGTGCGCGTCGAGGGCGAGCCAGCCTTCCCACGTCGTGTACTCGATTCCGCGCGCCTCGAGGAGCTCGACGACGGCGTCTTCCGCGGGCTCGGCGGCAACCGGAAGCTCCTCGCGGGCGTCGAGGAGGTGGCCGATGGTCTCGAGCGCGTCGCCCTTCGTGTGGCCGATGAGCCCGACGGGACCGCGCTTGATCCAGCCCGTCGTGTAGACCCCCGGCACGAAGGCGCCGTCGGCGTCGAGGACGCGCCCGCCGTCGTTCGGGATGACGCCGCGGCGGTGGTCGAACTCGACGTCCTGGAGCAGCGACCCGAAGTAGCCGATCGCACGGTAGACGGCCTGGACCGGGTACTCGACAATCTCGCCCGTGCCGCGGGCGTTGCCCGTCCCGTCGAGCTCGGTGCGCTCGAAGCGGATCCCCGCTACCTTCCCTGGAGTCTCGGCCGAGTCGACGATCTCGACCGGGCTGTGCAGGAAGTGCAGGTGCAGGCGGCGCGAGGCAGTGAACTCGGACGGGTCCTCGGGCTGCTCGGCGATCCAGTTCGTGAGCGTGCCGACCATGGTCTTGACCTGGTTGTTCGTCTGGATCTCGCGGTCCGAGGCCTCGTCGAACTCGAAGTCCTCGGGGTAGAGGACGATGTCGACATCGTGCGAGTGCGAGAGCTCGCGGAGCTCGAGGGGCGTGAACTTGACCTGGGCGGGTCCGCGGCGGCCGAACACGTGCACGTCCGTGACCGGTGACTCCTTGAGGATCCGGTAGACGTTGTCCGGGATCTCCGTCACGAGGAGCTCGTCGGCGTGCTTGGAGAGCACCCGCGCGACATCGAGCGCGACGTTGCCGTTGCCGATGACCGCGACCTCCTTCGCGTCGAGCGGCCACTCGCGCGGCACATCCGGATGGCCGTCGTACCACGAGACGAAGTCGGCCGCGCCGAACGAGCCCTCGAGCTCGATGCCCGGGATGTTGAGGTCGGCGTCCTTGATCGCGCCCGTGGCGAAGATGACCGCGTCGTAGTGGCGCTGGAGGTCCTCGAGGGAGAGGTCCGTTCCGTAGTCGACGTTGCCGAAGAAGCGGATGTCCCCACGGTCAAGCACCTTGTGCAGGGCGTTGACGATCCCCTTGATCCGCGGGTGGTCCGGCGCGACGCCGTAGCGGATGAGGCCGTATGGCGCAGGGTACCGGTCGAAGAGGTCGATGCTCAGGGTGAGCTCCCCCGACGCGACCGGCGCGCTCTTGGTCAGCAGGTCCGCGGCGTAGACGCCGGCCGGGCCGGAGCCGACGACGGCGACTCGCAGCGCGCGCTCAGCAGGATTGTTGTTCGACACTTGGTTTATTCCTTCGGGTTTTGGGGTCAGAGGGTCGGGTCGGCTTGAGGGGCCGCGGTGGCTAAGGACGCTCGAAAGGACGACGGCGCATACGGGCTCACGCGGACGACGTCGCCGACCACGATCACTGCGGGGTTCGCGACGCCCACGCGCTCGGCCTGGTCCACGATCGTCCCGAGGGTTCCGATCGTGACGCGTTGCCGCTCGGTCCAGCCGCTCTCCACGATGGCCACGGGCGTCCCGGCCGGGAGCCCGTGGGCCCGGAGATGCTGGACCGAGTGCGCAAGCCGACGCACGCCCATGAGCAGCACGATCGTGTGGTCGGGCCGGGCAGGGAGCTCGTCGAGCTCTTCGTGCCCCGTCACGACGCTGAAGCCGGTCGCGAGGCCCCGGTGCGTCACGGGGATCCCGGCGGCAGCGGGCACCGAGATCGCGCTCGTCACCCCTGGGACCACCTCGACGTCGACGCCGTGCTCGCGGCAGAACTCGGCCTCCTCGCCACCGCGGCCGAGGACGTACGGGTCGCCGCCCTTGAGCCGCACCACGACGTGGCCCGCGCGGGCCTCGTCGACGAGGATGCGGTTGATCTCGTCCTGGGTCGCGGTGTGGGCGCCCGGCGCCTTGCCGACCTCGATGATGCGAGGACCGCCCGCTTCGGCAGCGGGCAGCTCGTCAAGGAGTCCGCGGGGGCCGAGACGGTCCGCGACGACGACGTCGGCCTCCGCAAGCAGCTGCCGGCCGCGGACGGTGATGAGTCCGCTCTCGCCCGGGCCACCGCCGACGAGCGCAACGCGCCCGGTGCCGGCCCGATGCCTCCGGAGCGGGAGGCGGCCGGTCTTGAGCGCGAGGACGATCGCGTCCTTGAGGGCCTTCGCCCGGCGCGGGTCTCCCCCGTCGTTCACGGCGACGGTGACGTCGTCCACGCGAGCGGACGCGGGAGTCCACGCGGCGGACGCCTCATGGTCGCTCGCGTTGACGCACCAGATCCGGCGCTCCTCGGCGTCGGCCGCCACGCGCGAATCGACGTCGGCGACGCCCGTCGCGGTCTGCGCGAACCAGACGCCGTCGAGGTCTCCCGTCTCGTAGCCGCGGCGCACCCAGGTGACGAGCCCGGCTTCGGCCAGCTGGGCGACGTCGTCCGCTGCTTCGGGCGCGACGACCGTGACGAGCGCGCCCGCGTCGAGGAGCGCCCGCGCGCGGCGGCCTGCCACCCGCCCGCCGCCGACGACGAGTACCGGCTTGCCGAGAAGCCGGAGCGAGGTGGGGAAGAGATCGCGGCCGGTCATCGCGTCGCCCCTGCGAGGAGCCCGCGACGGCGCAGGAGCCGCCGCTCGACCGGCCCGAACACGAGCAGCTCGATGAGGATGCCGACGGCGAGAATCGCGATGATCGCTCCCATGACAATGCCCATGTCGCTCAGCGTACGGCCCTGATCGAGGAGCGAGCCCAGGCCGAAGCCGAGGCTTCCGCCCACGGCGATGATCTCCGCGGCCATGAGCGAGCGCCACGAGAACGCCCAGCCTTGCTTGAGCCCCGCGACGTAGCCAGGGAGCGCCGCCGGGAGCACGACCTGGAGCGCGAGCTCGAACCGCGACGCTCCGAGGACCTTCGCGACCGAGCGATAGTGCGGCGGGATCTGGTCGACGCCGGCGACGAGGCCGTTGACGATCGACGGGATCGCGCCCATGAGCACGACGAAGTACACGGTCGCGTCCGTGAGGCCGAACCAGATGATCGCGGCCGGGACCCACGCGACGGAGGGCAGGACCTGAAGGCCGGAGATGAGCGGGCCGAACGCACGGCGGAGCGGCCGGACCTGCGCGAGCAGGAGGCCCAGGGGCGTCCCGATGACGATCGAGACCGCGAAGCCGAGCAGCCCGCGGGTGAGCGACGTGACGATCGCCTGCTGGACCTGCCCCGCCTGCCACAGCTGGCCGAGGCTCGCGGCGACGTCGAGCGGTCCGGGCATGAGATCCTGCCGCTTGAGCCCGAGCGAGGCCACGATCTGCCACACGAGAAGGACCACGACGACGGCGCCCAGCGGGAGCGCGACCCGCCCCCAATCACGGCGGCGGTGGGAGGCCTCGGACTGAAGCTCGTCGAGGCCCGCTTCGAGGGCGCGGAGCTCCTCGGTCTCGTTCTCCACGCCCACGGTGGGGTCGAGTTCTGTCACGTTACTTGCCATGGCGGCGGATCTCCTCGCGCAGGCGGGCGGTGATGTCGGCCGTCAAGGCGGCGGCAGCTGCGGCGTCGTCCTTCACGGCGCCGGGCACATCCCACTCGCTCACCACGCGGCCCGGGCGGGAGGAGAGGAGCAGGACGCGCTGGCCGAGGCGGACGGCCTCACGCACGTTGTGGGTCACGAAGATGATGGTCCGGCCGGTCTCGCGCCAGATTCGGGTGAGCTCCTCGTGGAGGAGGTCCCGGGTGATCGCGTCGAGCGCGGCGAAGGGCTCGTCCATGAGGAGGACCTCGCGGTCCTGGCTCAGGGCGCGGGCCAGAGCCACGCGCTGACGCATGCCGCCCGAGAGCTCATGCGGCCGCTTCTCCGCGGCCTCGCCGAGGTGGACGAGCTCGAGCAGCTCGGTGGCCCGGTCCCTGCGCTCGGCCTTTCCGACGCCGCGCAGCTTGAGGGCGAGCTCGATGTTCCCGCGTGCCGTGAGCCACGGGTAGAGGGCGGCGTCCTGGAACATGAACGCGGCCCCGTCCGCCGGGACCTCGAGCGCACCGGTGGTGGGGCGCTCGAGGCCGGCGATGATGTTGAGCAGGGTCGACTTGCCGCAGCCTGAGGCGCCCAACAGGGCAACGAACTCGCCCGCGCCGATGCTGGCATTCACCCCGTCGAGCACGGGGGCGCCGTCGCCGAAGCGTTTGCCGAGGTTCTCGAGCAGTACGGACATTTCTCGCTCCTACTCCTGGCCGAGTCCGGCCGCGCTGACCTTGGCCTCGCCGGAGACCCGGTTGAGGATGCTCAGGTCGAAGAGTCCATGCAGGTCAGCCGTCTTCGACACGCCCGCGTCGACGCCGTCCTGGAGCAGCTTCGGGTAGGCGCCGGCCAGGGGGTCGGTGGTGAAAGTGATGTTGCCGAGGGCGCGTTGGACGACGTTCGCGGGCAGGGCCTGCCCCGCGGCCGCCTTGAGCCCATCGTTGACGGCTTGGACCTTCTGGGTGTCGCTGGCCTTGTTGAGCCAGTCGATCGCCGAGGCGTCTCCCTTGACGAGGGCCTCGACGGTCTGCGGATGGTCGGCGGCGAACTTCTTGTTCACCACAAGCACCGTGGTTGGGAACAGGCCGGGCTTTCCGGTCTGCGAGCCGTCCCACAGGGTCTTCTCGTCCACGAGGACGTGTGCGCCGGCTTGGAGCACGAGCCGCGACGCCCACGGCTCCGGAAGCCATGCGCCGTCGAGCTTGCCCGCTTGGAATAGCTTGAGGGTCTGGGCATTGTCGGTCGGGTCGATAGTGACGTCGCCCGAGCCGTTGGGATTCGTCTTGTAGCCCTGCTTGGCCAGCCAAGCGCGGAGCGCGACGTCCTGCGTGTTGCCGAGCTGCGGGGTCGCGAGGGTCTTGCCCTTGAGGTCGGCCGCGGAGTTGATGCCCGGCCGCACGACAAGCTGCGCACCGCCCGCCGCGACGCCCGCCACGACGACCAGGGACTGGCCCTTGCTCTGGGCGAAGGAGTTGATGGCGGGGTTCGGGCCGACATAGGCGGCGTCGATCGCGCCCGCGTTGAGCGCCTCGATCTCGGCCGGGCCGGCATTGAAGACCTGCGTCGTGAGGCTGTTGGTGCCGGCCGCCTTGAGTGCCTCGCTGATCAAGCCCTGGCGGACCCCGATGACGGCAGGGGCGTGCGTGACGTTTGCGAAGTAGCCGAGCCGAAGCTGCGCGGCCGGCGTGCCCGTCTGGGCGATGGCGGCCTGGTTCGGCTGGCTCGCCGTCTGGTTGGCGTTGGCGGTTGCGATGGCGGCGCCGACTCCAAGGAGGAGGACGAGGGCGGCTCCGATGCCGATCGTGAGACCTCGACCTCGCCTGGCGCGGGTCGTGTCAGTCTCGGCGGTAATCCGGACGCGCTGGGGCGTCCCTGTGTCTGGGGCAGGGCTCTTGCTCATGGTGAGTCCTCGGGTCTCGCTGGAAATAGGTCGGGAGGTCTGATGCGGGCCTAGCGACGTGCCCGACATCGGGGCATTCGCCCTGCTGTGACGAGGCGGTTGGTGCGGACCATGCATTCCAGCGTAGGGAGGGGCTATGGGGGGCCCAAGGGGCCGGTCACGGTCGTTCACCGTACGTCATGGGGCGTCATAGAGGGTCGTTGACGCCCTCCCTAGAGGTCGGCGAGGGCGTCTAGGGCTGGCTGTGGCCCGCTCCAGCCCGTTTCTCACGCGAAAAAGTCCGCGCCGCGGCAGAAACGCCGCGGCGCGGACTGATTGGGAAAACACAACCGGGCGGGAGCGCGCCGGGCGGCGAGGCTAGATCCAGTACCGCTCGTCCTCGGTATCGCCCGGGTGCTCGCGAACCATGCCGGCGGCGAGCGTCGCGCCGTCCTGTGGATCGATCACGAGGAATGCGCCCGTGCGACGATGGGCAGCGTACGGCTCGAGCGGGAGCGGTGCTGCGAGCCGGAGCTGCGCCTCGCCGATGTCGTTGAGCTCAAGACCCGAGGCGGGCGTGACCTCGAAGCTGTCGAGGTCCAGCTTGCCCGTCACCGAACGAACCAACGCCCGAACGGTCGAGGTGCCGTGCTTCACGAGGACCCTCGCGCCCTCCCGTAGGGGCTTGGTCGAGAGCCAGCAGAGCGATCCGTACAGATCCGCGGTGCTCTCGGGGAGCGTGCCGGCGGCCGCGATCGTGTCCCCGCGCGCCACATCGAACTCGTCCGCAAGCCGCAGCGCAACCGAGAGGGGCGCCGCGGCCTCCTCGAGCGAGCGGCCCGCGACGTCGATTCCCACCACGGTCGTCTCCCGCGAGGCCTGGCCGGGCGTCACCACGGACACGCGGTCGCCCACGCGCACGATGCCCTCTGTGACCTGCCCCGCATACGCGCGGTAGTCGCGGAACTCGGCGTCATCCAGCCCCGGCGCGAGCGCGCCCTGCGGCCGGATAACCGTCTGAACCGGGAAGCGGAACGGCTCTTGGGCATCGTCAAGTTCGTCCGTACCAGGCAGCGACTCGAGCAGCTCAATCAGAGTCGGCCCCGTGTACCAGGAGGTGCGGTCCGAGCGGTCGACCACGTTGTCACCGTCGAGCGCCGAGACCGGGATGGCGACCGCCTCGCGCAGCCCCAGCTCCCGAGCAACCCGCGCGACATCCGCAGAGATCGAGGCGAACACCGACTCGGAGAAGTCGACGAGGTCGATCTTGTTGACCGCGACGACGACGTGCGGCACGCGCAGGAGCGCGGCGACCGAGAGGTGCCGGCGGGTCTGCTCGAGCACGCCCTTGCGCGCGTCGATGAGGAGGACGACGGCGTCGGCCGTCGACGCGCCCGTCACGGTGTTCTTCGTGTACTGCACGTGGCCCGGGCAGTCCGCGAGGATGAACGTGCGGCGGTCCGTCGCGAAGTACCGGTAGGCAACATCGATCGTGATGCCCTGCTCGCGCTCGGCCCGGAGGCCGTCGGTGAGCAGCGCGAGGTCAAGCCCGCCCTTTTCCCCGCCGAAGCCGCGCGCCTCGGACGTCCGCGCGACGGCGTCGAGCTGGTCGGCGAGGATCGCCTTCGAGTCGTGGAGCAGGCGGCCCACGAGGGTGGACTTGCCGTCGTCGACCGAGCCCGCGGTCGCAAACCGGAAGAGCGTGCCCTGCTCGAGTGTCGGCTGCTCGAGTGTTGCTTCAGCAGTCATCAGAAGTACCCGTCCTTCTTGCGGTCTTCCATTGCCGCTTCGGAAATCCTGTCGTCGGCGCGGGTCGCGCCGCGCTCCGTGAGGGTCGACGCCGCGACCTCGCGCACCACATCGGCCACCGTGAAGGCGTCCGAGAGCACGGCCCCCGTGCAGGACATGTCACCCACCGTGCGGTATCGCACGGTGCGGACGACGACGTCCTCCCCCTCGCGCGGCAGGCTCACCTCGCCCACGGCGCGCCACATGCCGTCGCGCTGGAACACGTCGCGGTCATGCGCGTAGTAGATGCTCGGCAGCTCGATGCCCTCGCGCTCGATGTACCGCCAGATGTCGAGCTCGGTCCAGTTGCTGATCGGGAAAGCGCGGACATGCTGGCCCACCGTGTGGCGGCCGTTGTAGAGGTTCCACAGCTCGGGGCGCTGGTTGCGTGGATCCCACTGGCCGAACTCGTCGCGCAGCGAGAGGATGCGCTCCTTGGCGCGCGCCTTGTCCTCGTCGCGGCGGCCGCCGCCGAACACGGCGTCGAACTTATTCGCGGCGATCGTCTCGAGGAGCGGGACGGTCTGGAGCGGGTTGCGCGTCCCGTCGGCACGCTCCTGGAGCTCGCCTCGGTCGATGTACTCCTGCACTGACCCGACCACGAGCTTGAGCCCTAGCCGCGCGACCGTCCGGTCGCGGAAGTCGAGCACCTCGGGGAAGTTGTGGCCCGTGTCCACGTGCAGCACGGGGAACGGGATCTTCCCGGGCCAGAACGCCTTCGCCGCAAGGTGCAGCATGACCACCGAGTCCTTGCCGCCCGAGAACAGCATCGCGGGACGCTCGAACTCGGCGACGACCTCGCGGATGATGTGGATGGACTCGGCCTCGAGCGCGTCGAGGAGGCCTAGGTGCTCGGCTCCCGCTTCCGCGGGCAATGCCGCCCCCGCCCCATCGCCGCGCGGGTGATCTGCGATCTGCCCAGCGCGCGGCTCGTTAAGGCCCGATGCCACTCCCGGGGCGGCGTTGCCCGCTCCAGCCTCAGTGGGCACGCCAGCCTCGCTCAGGTCCTCGACCGCACCGAGGCTCTCGTTGGTGTAGGTGCTCATACGTGAAGTCCGCATTCTGTCTTGTCGGTGCCGGACCAGCGGCCGGCTCGGGGGTCTTCTCCTGGGGCTACCGCGCGGGTACACGGCGCGCAGCCGATCGAGAGGAACCCCTGGGCAAGGAGGGGGTTGACGGGGAGCAGGTTGTCCTCGGAGTACTGGACGAGCTGGTCGAAGGACCACGGCGCGACAGGGTTGACCTTGACGAGGCCGTTCTTCTCGTCGAACGTCACGAGGGGTGTGTTGGTGCGGGTCGGGGCCTCATCGCGGCGCACACCGGTGAACCACAGCTCGTAGCCCTGGAGGGAGCGGTGCAGGGGCTCGACCTTGCGCAGGGCGCAGCACCGTGCGGGATCACGGGAGAAGAGGTCTTTGCCCTCCGACGCGTCCTGCTCAGCCACCGTCTGCTGCGGCAGCACGTCGACGATGTTGACGCGAAGGTTCTCCGCGACGTCGTTCCTCGTCTTGTAGGTCTCCGGGAAGTGGTAGCCGGTGTCCAGGAACAGGACGTCGACGCCCGGGAGCTGGTCCGCGACGAGCGCCGGCAGCACGGCGTCGGCCATGGAGCAGGCGACGGCGGTGGCCTGGGTGGCGAAGTTCCTCGCCACCCAGCCGATCACCTCGTCCGCGGACGCCTCCCAGCCGAGCTCGGCGGCGCCGGCCTCGGCGAGGGCACGGAGTTCCTCGAGAGATCTCTTGCTCACTGGAGGGCCTCCTCCTCGGCCGCGAGCGCCCATTCGGCAAAGCTCTGGTCCTCATTGGCCCGCTCGGCGAGGTACCGCCGAGTGACGCGCTCGACGTAGTCGGGAAGGTCGTCGGTGGTGACCTTGAGGCCGCGGACGGTCCGGCCGGTCCCGGCCTCTTCGCGCGTGTCGGAGGCGAGACCGCCGCCGAGGTGCACCTGGAAGCCCGGGGTCTGGCCGCCGTTGCCGTCAGGCAGCAGCTGGCCCTTGAGCCCGATGTCCGCCGTCTGGATGCGGGCGCACGAGTTGGGGCAGCCATTGATGTGGAGCGTGAGCGGCTTGAGCAGTCCGTTCGGGCCGCCCTTGTCGTCGGCAAACCGCTTCTCGAGCTCGTCGATCGCGTTGCTTGCCGTGCCCTTCGTATCCACGATGGCGAGCTTGCAGAACTCGATGCCGGTGCAGGCGATGGTCGAACGGCGCCAAGGGCTCGGGTCGGCGTAGAGGCCGAGCTCCTCGAGACCGGCGACGAGCGACTCGACGCGGTCCTCCTCGACGTCGAGGACGACGACCTTCTGGTGCGGCGTTGTGCGGAGCCGCTGCGAGCCGTGCGCCTCGATGAGGTCGGCGAGCTTCAGCAGGACGTCGCCGGACACCCGGCCTACGGTCGGGGTCGCGCCGACGTAGAAGCGCCCGTCCTTCTGGCGGTGCACGCCCACGTGGTCGCCCGGCGTCGTCGGCTTCTTGGCGGCGGGGCCATCGGGAAGCGGGGATGAAAGGTACTCGGTCTCGAGGATGTGCCGGAACTTCTCGGCACCCCAGTCGGCCATGAGGTACTTGAGGCGGGCGCGGTTGCGGAGCCGGCGGTAGCCGTAGTCGCGGAAGATGCTCGTCACGCCGACCCACACCTCGGCGGCGCGCGACGGTTCGACGAAGGCGCCAAGACGCTGGGCGAGGTGGGCCGAGGTCGAGAGGCCGCCACCAACCCAGAGGTCGAAGCCGGCGCCGAGCTCGGGGTGGACCACGCCCACGAAAGCGACGTCGTTGATCTCGTGGACCACGTCCTGGCTCGGGTGGCCGGTGAGGGCAGTCTTGTACTTGCGCGGGAGGTTCGCGAAGCTCGGGTCGCCGATGTAGCGCTCTGAGATCTCGCGGATCGCCGGCGTAGGGTCGAGGATCTCGTCCGCGGCAATGCCGGCGACCGGCGAGCCGAGGATGACGCGCGGGACGTCGCCGCAGGCCTCGGTCGTGCGGAGGCCCACGCCCTCGAGGCGGCGCCAGATCTCAGGCACATTCTCGATCTCGACCCAGTGGAGCTGGATGTTCTGGCGGTCCGTGATGTCGGCGCTGCCCCGCGCGAAGTCACGCGAGATGCCGCCGATGACGCGGAGCTGCTCGGTCGTGAGCGCGCCGCCGTCGATGCGCACGCGCATCATGAAGTAGCGGTCCTCGAGCTCCTCGGGCTCGAGGACCGCGGTCTTGCCGCCGTCGATCCCGGGCTTGCGCTGAGTGTAGAGGCCCCACCAGCGGAAGCGGCCGTGAAGGTCGGTGGGGTCGATGGAATCGAAGCCGCCCTTGGCGTAGATGTTCTCGATCCGCTCCCGGACGTTCAGGCCGTCGTCCGCCTGCTTCATGACCTCGGTGCCGTTGAGCGGCTCCATACCGTCGACCTTCCACTGCCCGTTGGGCTTCGAGGAACGAGGCCGGGAGGGCCGTTCGGTGCGCGCGGCAATGGCTGTGTCAGTCATGATTCGAGGGTACGGACCGCCCCGGGCGTGTCCCCAGAGAGGTGCAACGCGATGTCACCGAGGGACACATTTCTTCGTATTCGCGTCACGCCCCTTGACCGGGCCAGCCCTCACCGCTTGGCCTCGTGCCACCATCACAGCGCGGCGAGGGCCGCCTCGAAGCGATCAAGCGCGATCTGCGCGACCTCGGGAGCCGGAAGCAGGGGCGGGGCGACGGCGTCCGCGCCGGCCTTCGCGAGCTGGTCATGGAAGTAGCCCGGCGCGAGGAGGTAGCTCGCGACGACGATCCGGCTCACCTCCTCCGCGCGGAGCTCCGCAACTGCGTCAGGGACGCTCGGCTCCGCGCTCGCGCCATAGGCGGGCAGGATCCGGTTGGGGATGAGGTGACGCAGCATGTCGGCGAGGCGCTCGACGTCGTCCGCCGCCGCCGGGTTGGAGGAACCCGCAGCCGCGAGCACGACGGCGTCGTCCGGTCCCAGATCCGCCTCGGCGAGCCGCGCGGCGAGCACCTGCGCAAGCCGGGGATCGGGACCGAGGGGCGCGGCTGCCGTCGTCCGTTCCCGAGACTTGACCGCCCTGCCGATGTCCACCTTCACGTGGTAGCCCACGCTCAAGAGGAGCGGGACGACGACGGCGGGTGCCTCCGCGGGAAGGCCTCCGACGACCTCGGGCAGCTCGGGGCCGTGGACGTCGACGTAGGCGTCGAGAACCGTGACGTCCGGCCGCGCATCGCGGAGCTCCTCGACGACCCGGAGGATCGCGGCCTTGCCATCGGGGTTGCTCGTTCCGTGGGCGCACGCGACGAGGATCGGCTGGGTCATAGGTGGAGCCTACCGGGGGCACGGGTCCGAGGCGGGGCCGACTGGCTAGGATAAAGGCATGAGCGAGATGTTCTTGGATAAGTTCCGCGCGCTTGTCCCCAAGTACCTCGGCGATCCGTGGAAGCCGAGCGACGGGATCTCCGAGGACGAGCTCGACGAGGCCCTCGAGGAGCACGCCTTCACGATCCCGCTTGTGCTGCGCGAGTTCTACCTCGCCCTCGGCAGCTCGGAACTCATGGAGGCGTACCACTACTTCTGGGACCCGGAGGAGCTCGAGATCGACGAAGAGGGCTTCCTCATGTTCCTCGAAGACGAGGACGAGCAGTTCACCTGGGGCCTCCGCTCGGGGGATCTCCGCGTGCCGGACCCGATCGTCTACCGCAAGAACAACGCCCGGGGCGAGTGGGTGTCCGAGGACGGGACCTTCTCCGAGTTCACGTTCGACATGTTCGAGTGGGTCTTCTCGACCGCCGAAGACGACGAAGAGGAGCACGTCTAGCAGCTGCGGGCTGCTTACCTCCAGCCCGTCCCTCCAGGACCTCCCGCTAGCCCCGCCTGCACGGTGGTCCACGATCTCCTGGTCGGACGCAGCTGCCAGGCCATTGCCGCATGCGAGGTGAAGCTTCCGGTCCCGCGCCCCTTGCCCATGTCCTCAGCCTTGCCGGAGAAGGAAGCAGGGCGGAGTCGGCAGGACGCTCTATCTGGACAACCGCTGGACAACCGCTGGCTTGCGGGTCCAGAACCGGTGGTTCGAAAAAAAGTTGACCGAACCCACTGGACCTATGACAGATCTGGTCATAAGCTTGTTACTGGATCCACTTCAGCCTCCAGTGGATTCGGGTGCGAACGGAAACGGGCCCTGGGAAGCGGCATTGCCGCCAACCAGGGCCCAACCGTTTAATTCCAGAGCCAGACCGTTCAAATCCCGGGCGCAGCCGGGAGCAGGTTCCCTCCCGAACGCCCGAGTTAGGCCGCCCGAACTACGCCTCGCGCTCCACCACTGCGTCGGCGAACGCCGCGAGCGACTGCTTGACGACCCCCTCGGGCAACGGCGCGAGCGCGGCCTTCGCTGCGCCAGCCCACTCGCGCGCCGCGGCCCACGACTCGGTCGTCACAGGATGGGCGCTCAACGCCTCGACGGCCTCGGCGAGGGCCTCGTCGCTCGAGAGGTCGCCGTCGATGAGCCGAAGCACCTCGCGCGCCGATTCGTCGCCGCCGTCGGCTGCCCGGCGGAGGAGCAGCACGGGCAGGGTGGGCACGCCTTCCCGCAGGTCGGTCCCTGCAGACTTCCCAGAGGTCCCCTTCCCACCGGTCACGTCGATGACGTCGTCGGCCAGCTGGAACGCGACCCCCACGTTCTCGCCGTACTTGACCAGCACATGCTCGAACTCGTCGGGCGCACCGGAGAAAATCGCCCCCAACTGCCCGGAGGCCGCGATGAGCGAGCCGGTCTTGTCGGCGAGCACTGAGAGGTAGTGCTCCACGGGATCCTGATCCTCACGCGGCCCCACGGTCTCGTGGAGCTGGCCGAGGCATAGCCGCTCGAACGTCCGGGCCTGGATCGAGAGGGCGCGCCCGCCGAGCTCGGAGACGAGGATCGAGGCCCGCGCGAAGATGAGGTCGCCGGTAAGGATCGCCACGGTGTTGCCCCATACCTCGTGGGCGGTGGGAGCGCCGCGGCGGTAGGGGGCCGAATCCATCACGTCGTCGTGATACAGGGTTGCGAGATGCGTGAGCTCGACGACGGCCGCGGCCTGCAGGACCTCGGGCCGCGTCCAGTCCCCGAGGTGCGAGCACAGGAGCGTGAGCAGGGGCCGGATCCGCTTGCCGCCGGCCTCGACGAGATGCCGGCTCGTCGCGTCCGCGAGAGGGTCGGAGTTGGAGATGGCCTCGCGCAGGCGCTTCTCGACCCGGGCCATGCTCGTCATGATCGCAGGGCCGAGGTCGGGGTCGCCCGCAATCGCGGCGAATCCGGCGGGCAGCTGGATCCCGGCGGCGATCGCCGTCGTGGTCGGGGCCGGCTCGACGCTCTCGCGGCTGCCGTGCCCCGCTTGGGTCCAGCTGTGTTCAGTGTTCGTCACGGGTCAAGCCTAACTATTGCGAGTTCTTGGTTGCGGGCGTCAGCGACTCGAGCACGCGGATGGCTCGGTCCTCAAGCCCTCCCCCGCGCGGTTCGGTGAGGTTCGCGAGCAGGCGGACGACGACGCGCATGAGCGCCGGGACCGGCATCCCGGTGCGCAGCGCGAGCCGCATGACGGCGGGACGTCCGATGAGCGCCGCGAACGTGCGGCCAAGCGTGAAGTGGCTTCCCCACTGCTCGCGCACCTGGTCCGCATAGGCGCGGAGGCGACGGTCGACGTCGCCCTCCGCCGGCCGCGGGCGCCCCGCCGAGCGCTGGGCTGCCGCGGCGTCGACGAGGAACTGGGCCGCGTAGCGGCCCGACTCCATGGCATAGCTGATGCCCTCGCCGTTGAAGGGGCTCACCATCCCGCCCGCGTCGCCGAGGAGCGCCATTCCGGGGACCACGTGGGGCGTCCGATTGAAGCCCATGGGGAGCGCGGCGCCGCGGATGGGCCCGACCTGGTTCGATTCCGTGAAGCCCCATTCGTCCGGCATCGAGGCGGTCCAGTCGCGGAGCACCTGCCGGTAGTCGAGCTTGCCGAACTCCTTCGACGAGTTCAGGATGCCGAGACCGACGTTGGAGGTCCCGTCGCCCACTCCGAAAACCCACCCGTACCCGGGCAGGGGCTTGCCGTCGCGGCCGGGGAGCTCGAGCCAGCCCTCCATCCAGTCGTCTTCGTGACGCGGACTGCGGAAATACGTGCGGTAGGCGACGCCGAGAGGGCGGTCGTCGCGTTTTGCAAGGCCGCGTGAGACGGCGGCGCGCGTCGAGTTTCCGTCGGCGGCGAGGACGACGTCGGCACGGAAGTCGCGGGTCTCCCCCGTCTTCTTGCCCTCCTCGTCGAGGAGTTGTGCACGGGCACCGACGACGCGCCCGCCGTCGTCCGTGAGCACCTCGGTGACGCTGTGCCCCTCGAGGATCGCCGCGCCTGCCGCTTGGGCATGGCGGGCGAGCTCCTCGTCGAACCCGAGCCGGGTGCGGATGAGGCCGTAGTCCGGGAACTCTCCGCCCGTGGGCCAAGGCAGTTCGAGCGTGCGCCCGCCAGCGATGAGCCGCAGGCCGCGATTGCGCCGCCACCCGTCCGCCTCGCTGTGGGGAAGTCCAAGGAGCTGGATCTCACGCACGGCGCGGGGCGTGAGGCCGTCCCCGCAGACCTTCTCGCGCGGGAACCGGGTCTTCTCGAGCACGGTCACGCGGACGCCGGAGCGCGCAAGGTAGTGCGCGGCGGTCGAGCCGGCCGGGCCGGCGCCGACGATCAGGACCTCCATGCGCCCCTCAGCCCGCCGCGCGCCGGGCGCGCCGGATCTTCTCGACCGGGCCGGACTGCGCCGCAGCGGGGAAAGGCTTCGTGGCGCGGTGCACGGCCACGATGCCGCCGGAAAGGTTCCGGTACTCGACGTTCTCCCAGCCGTCCTCACCGATCCAGTCGGCGAGGTGGTCCTGGTCGGGCCAGGCGCGGATCGATTCGGCGAGGTACACGTAGGCGTCCGGGTTGGAGGAGGCCTTTCGCGCGATCGGGGGCAGCGCGCGCATGAGGTACTCGAGGTACATGGTGCGCCACATCGGGTTGACGGGCGAGGAGAACTCGGCGACCACGAGCTTCCCTCCCGGCTTCGTCACGCGCAGCATCTCCTGGAGGGCCCGGTGAGGGTCGCTCACGTTGCGCAGCCCGAACGAGATGGTGACGGCGTCGAACGAGCTGTCCGCGAACGGCAGCCGCGTCGCGTCGCCCGCGATGAAGTCGATGTCCGGGCGGCGGCGTTTGCCCACGCGGAGCATGCCGAGTGAGAAATCGCACGCGACGACCTCGACCCCGGCGTCGGCGTAGGGCTCGGCGGAGGTGCCGGTTCCAGCGGCGAGGTCGAGGATGCGCTGTCCGGGCTTCGCCCCCACGGCGTCGAAGACGACCTTGCGCCACCGGCGCGTCTGGCCGAGCGAGAGCAGGTCATTGACGACGTCGTAGCGGGGCGCCACATCGTCGAACATGCTCGCCACGTCGCCGGGAACCTTCTGAAGCGATGCCCTCTTGCCTGTGCTCACCCGGCCCATTCTGCCAAACTTCCGCCGACCCTCCGGACGCCGCCGCCCACAACCCTCCTTCTTCAGAAGCGCAGCAGCACCTTCGACGAACCCGTGCCCCTGTCCCCCGCGACCCGGAACGCCTCGGCTGCCTCTTCGACAGGGAATTCGTGCGTGAGCATCGGCTCGAGGTCGAGGCCCTCGGCGAGGTACTCGAGCGCGGTCGAGATCTCGTCCACAAAACGGAACGATCCGCGGTAGTCGATCTCGCGGAAGACGAGCTCGGCAAGCGAGACCCCGAGCTCCCCCGCGGGAAGGTTCCCGACCTGGACCACGATCCCGCCGCGCTTCACGGCGCGGAGAACGCCCGTGACGGCGACGGGCGCGCCCGAGGCCTCGAAGACGATGTCGGTCTCGGGCAGCTTCCCACCCTCGGCGAGGTTGACGACGTCGTCCGCACCCATTTGGCGGGCAATGGCGAGGGATCCCGCGGCGAGGTCGCTCGCGATGACGCGGCCGGCGCCGGCCTTCCGCGCGGCCGCGACAACGAGGGCGCCGATCGGCCCCGCGCCGTTGACGAGGACCGTCTTGCCCTCGATCGAGCCGGCGCGGCGCACGGCGTGGATGGCGACGCCGAGCGGCTCGGCCGCGGCGGCGAGGCGCGTGCTCACGCCCTCGGGCACGGCACGAAGCTGGGTCGCGGGAACCACGGTGAGGGCGGCGAAGGCGCCTTCGGTGTGTGGGTGATAGGCGGCCGAACCGAGGTGGTGGACGTTGCCGCACAGGTTCGGGCGGCCGGACGTGCAGAACTCGCACTCGCCGCACACGATCGCGGGATGGATCGCCACGGCTTGGCCCACCTCGAAGCCGGTCACCTCAGAGCCGAGGGCTGCGACGCGGCCAGCGACCTCGTGGCCGAGGACCATGGGGTCCTTGAGGATGCTCAGGCCGGCCGCCCCGTGCTTGACGTAGTGCAGGTCGCTTCCGCAGATCCCGCCGTACTCGATCGCGACGAGGGCCTCCCGGGGGCCGGGCTCGCGGGGCTCGACGGGGTCGAGTCGCAGATCACCGGCAGCGTGGACGACGACGGCCAGACTCATGGGGTTCCTCCTGAGGGGTGGGGTGGCTTCCCCCATTCAATCACTGCCATACCAGTCTTGTCGATCGAGCACCGCCTCAACCGGGCCGTGGCCCGCCTAATGTTGGACGCATGGCCCCGTCCCTCCCCGGCGCGCCGGCGTCGTCGGCCGCGCGCCCGCCGTCGAACCGCGACCTCGCCTACGAGCACATCCGCGACCTCATCGTGCGCGGCGACGAACCCCCAGGCGCCCTCCTGAGCGAGAACGATCTGGCCCTCCGGCTCGACCTCAGCCGCACCCCCGTGCGCGAGGCCCTCCTCCTGCTCTCCCAAGAGGGACTCGTTGACATCCGCCCCCAGCGCGGGAGCTACGTCTCGCTCATCGACCCCGACATGGTCCGGCAGGCCCAGTTCGTCCGCGAAGCCATCGAGGTTGCCTCGCTCGAGGCGTGCATCGAGAATTGGACGCCCGAACAGGGCGCCGAGATCGAGGAGCTCCTCGCGGCGCAGGCTTCGTGCACGACGAGGGAGGACTTCTACCCCCTCGACGAGCAGTTCCACCGGACGCTCCTGGCGATCGCGGGCCACGAGTCCGCCTGGACGGCGGTGCAGAGCGCGAAGGGCCACCTCGATCGGGCACGGTATTTGGGGCTGAGCGGATACCGGTCCATCGGCGAGTACGCGGCGGACCACCGCCGCCTGCACGAGGCCGTGGCACAGGGCAATCTGGAGGCAGCCCGCGACGAACTCCGCGCCCACCTCCGCTTCGTCCTCGACGACCTCGAGCAGATCCAGGCTGCGCGGCCCGAGCTCTTCCGGGCACCCTCCGGGCCTGAGCGGCGCCCGGCACGGCCGGCCCGCAGGCCAGCGCGTACGCTTGACCCATCATGAGCTCCCCTTTGCGCGCCCTCACCGTTGATCTGGGCCCTGTGGAAGCGAGCAGCACCTTCGACGACCTCGCGAGCGCGCTCAACCGGCCTGAGGCCCTGTGCTGGGTCCGCCGGGGGGAGGGCCATCTCGGGTTCGGCGAGGCGGCGCGCTTCACCACGACCGGGCCGGACCGATTCATCGAGGCCGAGGCCTGGTGGAAGCAGTTCACCCTCGACGCCGAGGTCGAGGACCCGCTGCAGCACCCGGGAACGGGCCCTCTCGCCTTCGGCTCGTTCGCGTTCTCGAAGACTTCCGATTACGCCTCGCGGCTCGTGGTGCCCGAGGTCGTCGTCGGCATCCGGGCCGGCCGCGCGTGGGCCACCCAGCTCACCGCCGACGGTCGGCGGCCCTCGGAGCGCGAGCTGCGGGCCGCCGTCGGACGCTGGACCTCCAAGGGCGAGCCTCCGGCGTCGAACGGCACTCATCTCAGGGTGCGGCCCGGGCGGCTCGGCGAGCAGCGCTGGATGGGCGCGGTCGCGTCCGGGGTACGGCACATCCGTGCGGGCGAGCTCGAGAAGCTCGTGCTCGCGCGGGATGTCCTGGTCGAGGACGACGGCGGGATCCCCCGCGAGCGCGTGCTGCGGCGCCTGGCGTCGGCGTACCGGGACTGCTGGGTCTACGGGGTCGACGGGCTGGTCGGCGCGACGCCCGAGATGCTGATCCAGGTCGAGGGGCGCACGGCGCAGGCGCGCGTGCTTGCCGGGACCCTCGACCGGCGCGAGGCCGACGGCGCTGGACCGGGCTATGCGGAGCGCGTCCTCGCGGGCTCGCCGAAGCAGCGGCACGAACATCAGATCGCGATCGAGTCGCTCACCACCGCCCTCGAACCGTTCTCCGAAGCGCTCAACGCCCACGACGAGCCGTTCATCCTCGAACTGCCGAACGTGTTCCATCTCGCCTCGGACGTCAAGGCGGAGCTCGCCGAGATCGAGGGGCACGTTCCGACGCCGCTCGCGCTCGTCAACGCTCTGCACCCGACCGCGGCCGTGTGCGGGACGCCCACCAAGGTCGCCGGAGACCTCATCCTGGAGCTCGAGGAGCTCGATCGGGGCCCCTACGCGGGGCCGGTCGGATGGCTCGACGGCGCGGGCAACGGCGAGTTCGGCATCGCCCTGCGGGGCGGCGTCCTCGAGGGCACGACGGCGGCGCGCCTCTACGCCGGCTGCGGGATCGTCGAGGGATCGCTGCCCGAGGCCGAGCTCGCCGAGACGTGGGCGAAGTTCCGCCCGATGCTGGAGGCGCTCGGCGTCGAACGCTGAAGCCCTCGGCGTCGAACGCTGAGGCGCCCCTGTCCGGGGTCCCAGAAGATTCCGTTTCCAACCGGCTTGCGCCGGAGCCTCTTTCGTTGTCCAATTGGGAAACGAAAGTTGCATGTGATGCACATCTCACCACCTCCGAAAGGCGGTAGGATGGACGTCGCTCTAGCACCTGACTGCCAGTACCTCCAAGTAAGGGAAGACATATGACTTTCTCCGCGAAGCTCGCCGCCAAGGGCGCGGTGGTCCTCGCCGTCAGCGCACTCGCACTGACGGCCTGCACCAACGCATCCGAACAAGGCGGGGGCGCCCAGCCCAGCAACTCGGGCTCGGCTGCCGCCAGCTTCGACCCCACCACGGTGCAGAAGGACGATTCGCTGGCGTCCCAGGTGCCCGCCGCGATCAAGTCCAAGGGCACGCTCACCGTCGGCTCTGACACGACGTACGCGCCGGCCGAATTCCTGGGGGGCTCGGACAATCACACTCCGATGGGCTACGACGTCGACTTCGCCAAGGCCATCGCGGCGACGCTCGGCCTCAAGGCGGACGTCCAGACGGCCGACTTCACGGGCATCCTCCCCGCCCTCGGCCCGAAGTACGACCTGGGCATCAGCTCCTTCACCATCACCAACGAACGCCTCAAGGCGGTCAACTTCGTGAGCTACTTCAACGCGGGCGTCGCGTGGGCAGTGCAGAAGGGCAACCCGAAGAACTTCTCGGTCAGCGATGTGTGTGGGAAGACGGTCGGCGTCCAGACCGGCACGACCGAGGCTGACGAGGTGAAGGCGCTCAGCGACAAGTGCACCTCCTCGGGCAAGCAGGCGATCAACATCGTCTCCCTCGCGGCGCAGACGGACCTCAACACCCGCCTCGTCAACGGGGCCCTCGATGCGATGTCGGCGGATTCGCCCGTCATCAGCTACGCGATCCAGCAGACCAACGGCGCGCTCGAGAAGGTCGGCGACACGACCGAGATGGCCCCTGAGGGCATCGCGGTCGCCAAGAGCGACACCGCCCTTGCCGACCTCGTCCAGAAGGTGATGACCAAGCTCATCTCCGACGGCTCCTACAAGAAGATCCTCGACACTTGGAACAACGCCGACGGCGCCGTCACCAAGTCCGAGGTCAACCCGTCCGTCTCCTCGTGACTGTCATGACTGCTCGTCAGGCGGAGACCACCGAAGCCGCAAAGGGCGGCGCACCGGAACTGATCAAGGCGGTTCCGGTGCGCCACCCCGGCAGGTGGGTCGCAGCCGCCATCATCCTGATCCTCGCCGCGCTGGCCGTTCAGAGCCTCGCGACCAACCCCCGCTTCCGCTGGGGCACGGTCGCTGCGTACATCATGGACGTCAACGTCGTCCGCGGCGTCGGCTGGACCCTGCTGCTGACCGTCCTGTCGATGCTCCTGGCGATCATCCTCGCCATCGTGCTCGCCTTCATGCGCCAGTCGGACAACCCGATCCTGCGCTGGTCGGCCTGGTTCTGGGTCTGGTTCTTCCGCGGAACCCCCGTCTACACGCAGCTGATCTTCTGGGGCCTGGTCACCGTGCTCTACCCGGCGATCTCCCTGGGCATCCCGTTCGGTCCGCAGCTGGCCACCTACGTGCTCAGCGACCCGACGAAGGGCTTCGTCCCCGCCGTCCTCGGCCTGGGCCTGAACGAGTCCGCCTACCTCGCCGAGATCTTCCGCGCAGGCCTCAAGTCGGTGGACAAGGGCCAGGTCGAGGCCGCCGAGGCTCTGGGCATGCGCGGGACCAAGGTCATGTGGCGCATTGTCCTCCCGCAGGCCATGCGCGTCATCGTGCCCCCGACGGGGAACGAGACCATCGGCATGCTCAAGACCACCTCGCTGGTCCTGGCCGTGCCCTTCACCCTCGACCTGACGTTTGTCACGAACGCCCTGGCCAACCGCACCTACCAGCCGATCCCGCTGCTGATCGTCGCGGCCGCCTGGTACCTGCTGGTCACGAGCATCCTCATGGTCGGCCAGCACTACATCGAGAAGTACTACGGCAAGGGCGTGGACAACCTCGTCCCCGCCCCCGTCAACGCCGCGGCGGCCAAGGCCGCCGCAGCCGGCATCCCCGCAGGCTCGGACACCGGCACCGGGAACACCATCCCGGGCGGTCCCACCGCGGCCGGCACCAGCATCGAGGAGAGCGGCCGATGAGCACCCCAGCCCAGACGAGCCCGAACAGCCAGCCCGTCTCCGCCCCCTCATCCCTGCGGGGCGCCAAGGACCTCGTCCGGATCGAGGGCGTGCACAAGTACTTCGGCGAGCACCACGTCCTGCGCGGGATCGACATGACCGTCAAGCAGGGCGAGGTCTCTGTCCTCATCGGCCCCTCCGGCTCGGGCAAGTCCACACTCCTGCGCTGCGTGAACCACCTCGAGACCATCAGCGCCGGGCGGATCTGGGTCAAGGACGAGCTCATCGGCTACAAGGAGAAGGGCGGCAAGCTCCACGAGCTGCACGTGAAGGAGGTCGCCGCACAGCGCCGCAATATCGGCATGGTGTTCCAGCGCTTCAACCTCTTCGGCCACAAGACGGCCCTCGAGAACGTCATGGAGGCCCCCGTCCAGGTCAAGGGCCAGGACAAGGCCACCGCGAAGAAGCGCGCCCTCGAACTCCTGGACCGGGTTGGGCTCTCCGACCGGGCCAAGCACTATCCGGCCCAGCTCTCCGGCGGCCAGCAGCAGCGCGTGGCAATCGCCCGCGCCCTGGCCATGGATCCCGAGCTCATGCTCTTCGACGAGCCCACCTCGGCTCTGGACCCCGAACTCGTCGGCGACGTCCTCAACGTCATGAAGGACCTCGCCAAGTCCGGCATGACCATGGTCGTCGTCACCCACGAGATCGGGTTCGCCCGCGAGGTCGGGGACACCCTGACCTTCATGGACGGCGGCGTCGTCGTCGAATCCGGCAACCCCCGTGACGTCATCGCCAACCCGCGGCAGGAGCGCACTAGGGAATTCCTCAGCAAGGTCCTCTGACGGGATCTGACCCCTCGAACAGCGAGATCTGGCCACTCGTCGGCAACCCCGACGAGTGGCCACTTCTCTTTCGACGAGTGGCCACTTCTCTTCCGACGAGTGGCCACTTCTCTCTCGACGAGTGGCCAGATCTCGCAGGCTGCAAGAGTCAAGACAGCTTCTCGCCGATAAGACGCCTTCTGGGCGTCTCGTCCGTAACCGGTCCGCGGCCGAGAGTATCCGTACCCGAGACGCCCCCAGAGACGAGTATCCGTACCCGAAACGCCTCCAGGGACGATTATCTGTACCCGAAACGGTGCTGGGGGGCGACCGAATCCGTGACCGCCGCACGCAGCCGTTCGTGCAGCCCCCGCAGCCCGGACCGATCGACGCGCGCCTCGATGATCTCCCGTCCCCCCGCCCGGGGCGCGGCGAGCGCAGCGGTGGCCTCCGCCGTCGTGCGCACTGCTGTGTGCCGGACGCCGTAGGCCGCGGCGAGCGCACGGAGGTCGACCTTGTGTGGGGTGCCGAAGAGGCGTTCGACGGCGGCGCCGGCACCCGGGCGGCCCTCGTCGCCACCCACGCGACCGTGCTCAAGGAGCCCGAAGATCGCCCCACCCGCGTCGTTGAGCACGACGATACGGAGCGACGGCTCGGCCTCGCCGACGCCGAGCAGCAAGCCGCCGGCGTCGTGGAGGAACGTGAGGTCGCCGAGGAAGAGCGTGGTCTCGAGGCGGTTGCCGAGCCAGAGCCCGGTCGCAGTCGAGAGTGTTCCGTCGATGCCAGAGAGGCCGCGGTTGGCGAAAACGCGGGCGCCGGGCTCGGGGCAGGGCGGGGCGGCGAGGTCCACGTCCCGGATGCCGTTCGAGGAGCCGAGCAGGAGCTGCCCCCGCGCGTGCTGCCACACGAGCTGCGCGAGCTTCGGCCCCGAGAGCGGGGCGGCTGCGAGGAGCCGGTCGACGGCCTCCTGAGCGCTCGCGCCGGCAAGCAGCCACGTGTCGAGCCACCCGTCCGCCCCACGGCCGGCGAAGTCGGAGAGCTCGTCGAGGTCCGCGACGAGCCGCTCGCGCCTGCGCCCTTCCTCGAACCACGCGGCGGGCCGCGGATGGTACAGGGCCGTCTCGACGCCCTCGCGGGCGAGCAGCGCCGTCACAGGCCGGCTCAGCGTGGGCCGGCCGAACAGCACGACGCGCTCGATCCCGTCGCCCGGGTGCCCGTCGAGCAGCACTCGGTAGGGTCCGACGGCGTGCGAGCCGAAGCGCGCGTTCGACGACGGCTCGGCCAGGAGCGGGAGCCCGTGCGCGGCCGCGAAGGCCTCGGCGAGCGGCCCCGCCCCGTGCCCGGCGAGGACCACGGTCCGGCGCGGCGGAAGACCTCCCAGCGCCGCGACTGCCGGACGGCGGTACGCAAATCCCTCGGTCGGCGGCTGCTGCCACCCCGCGGTTGCCGGCTCCCACTCCCCGGCGGGAACGAGTGGATCCCGGAAGCACACGTTGATCTGGACGGGCCCCGAGGGCACACCGGGCAGCAGCCCGGAGGCGGCGCTGAGCGCGGTCCGCACGGCCGACGACGGCGACTCCCCCGCCGTGACCGAGGTCGCGAAACGCACGTGCTCGCCGAAGAGGTCGAGCTGCTCGGTCGTCTGGTTCGCCCCGGTGCCATGGAGTTCGGCAGGGCGGTCGGCGGAGAGGACTATCAGGGGGACCTCGGCATGGTTCGCCTCCATCACGGCCGGCAGCAGATTCCCGACGGCCGTGCCGCTCGTGGTGACCACCGCCGTCGGACGCCCTGAGGAGAGCGCGGCGCCGAGCGCCGTGAAGCCGCCGACGCGCTCGTCGATGCGGACGACAAGCTCGAGCAGGCCACGGCCCTCCGCCTCGGCGAGCGCGTAGGCGAGCGGCGCGCTCCGCGATCCGGGGCAGACCACTACGCGACGGACGCCGCCCGCGAGGAGTCCGGACACCACTTCGCGGGCGGCGTCGAGGGAGCCGAGGGAAGTCACAGATCCATCGTAGGCTCGGGCGGCGGCTGCGCGCGGTCGTAGACGAGCAGCCCGTCGTCGCGCAACCGGGCGCCGGCGCTCGGGCGGTGCTCGGCGAGGCGGCCGTCATGGGCCAGATGGAGCACGCGAGCGTGGCGCGCGAGGACGGCGAAGTCGGCGATGATCCTCCGGTGGCAGCGCCACCACACGGACTCACTGCACATGACGGTGGTGCGGAGACCGGCGGCCTGCACCAGCAGCTCGTCCATGGCCTGGATGAAGTCGGGATTGCGGGTGTAGCCCGCGTAGCCGCGGAAGGACGCGTTCTCCCAGAAGACGTCGGGCGAGTCCGGGGCCGCCTTCCGGAACCCGCCGAGGCGCCGCTCCCAGCGATACTCGATCCCCGCGTCCGGGAGCCCAGCCCTGCAGCATCTCGCGTCCCACGTCGGGATTGCGGCGGCTCCCGGGCGCCGTCCGCACATCCACGACACTCTCCATCCCCGCGCCGTGCAGCAGCGGGGCCAGCGTCTCGCGCCCAGCGGTCCCGTGGCCGAAGGTCAGCAGCGTCACCGGCTCGTGCTCCATGATGTGAGTATGCGTGACGAGCCCACAACGGAAGCGCAGGACTTTCCCGCCGTGACGGCACAGCGTTTGGAGGCAATCCCAGAGTTGGACGACGCCGTGGCCACCTGCCGGGCCTGCCCTCGGCTCGTGGCGTGGCGCGAAGAAACGGCGCGGACCAAGCGCGCTGCCTTCCGGGACTGGGACTACTGGGCGCGGCCCGTGCCGGGATTCGGGCCGCCCGATGCCCGGCTCGCGATTGTCGGACTCGCGCCTGCCGCGCACGGCGGGAACCGGACAGGCCGCGCCTTCACAGGCGACCCGTCCGGCGACGCCCTCTACGCAGCGCTGCACGACCTCGGCCTGGCCTCACAGCCGACCTCGGCCCGCCGTGGCGACGGCTTGGAGCTCTACGGCGTGCGCATCACCATGCCGGTGCACTGCGCCCCGCCGGACAACCGCCCCACGACCGCCGAACGCGACACGTGCCGCCCTTGGCTCACGCGCGAGCTGGAACTCCTGCGGCCGAGCCTGCGGGCGATTGTGGTGCTCGGCGGGTTCGGCTGGCAGTCGCTGCTGCCGGTGATGGCCGACGGCGGGTGGCGGGTGCCGCGGCCCCGACCGGCTTTCGGGCACGGCTCCGAGGCGATCATTCCCAGCCCAGAGGGCGACGGAGACGTGCACCTGATCGGCTGCTACCACCCCAGCCAGCGGAACATGTTCACTCGGACCCTGACCCCGGCCATGCTCCGCGAGGTGCTTGGCCGGGGCGCCGAGGTGGCAGGGCTTCAGATCGGTTGACCCGGGGGACTACTTCCTCGCGTGCTGTGCCGGCAGCACCTGCACGATGGCGGGCCGGGGCGCGCGTACGGCTCCGGCCGGAATGGGTTTGCCAGCGGAGGCTAGTGCCGGGACGTAATCCGGGAAGTACGAGTACGGCGTCTCGAACGTGCCATCCTCGCCGGGGTGCTGGACGGCCACGAAGACGTGCCGCTCGGCGTCGCGCACCACCGGCCCGCAGGTCTCGGCGTCGCGCGGGACGGACAGGAACTGCTCGACCTTGCCGCGCTCCGGCCCTTCGAGCGTCACGCGGAAGAGGCCGTCGTTGAAGCCGATCGAGCTCGGCGCCCCGTCGGTCGCGAGCCACATGAAGCCGGCCGAGTCGAACGCGACGTTGTCCGGGCACGAGATGGGCGAGACGTTGTCCGCGGGGTAGCCCGCGAAGTACGTCGACTTGTTGACCGCCGGGTCGCCGCATACGAGCAGGAGGTTCCAAGAGAACGTCGTCGCGGTCTGATCGCCGCCGTCCTCGGTGATCTCCACGATGTGGCCGTCGCGGTTCTGCCGGCGCGGGTTCGCCTCGTCCGCAGGTGCGTTCGAGCCGACCCCGCGGTTCGAGTTGTTCGTGCAGACCACGTAGACCTTGCCGGACTCCGGGTGCGGTTCAACGTCCTCACACCGGTCCATCTTGGTCGCGCCTGCCGCGTCCGCGGCGAGGCGCGTGTAGACGAGCACCTGCTCGACGCTCATTCCGGGCACGGCGGACTTGCCGTCGACGACGAGCGGGAGCCACTCGCCCCGGCCGTCGAAGGAGCCGTCCGAGGGCAGCTTGCCGCTGCCGTCGATCTCGGACGACGGCGAGTTCCCGGCGAAGCGGGCGACGTACAGGTTCCCTTCGGCGAGCAGCGTCTTGTTGTGCTCGCGGTCGGCCTTGCTGGTACCGGCGCGATAGGTCCCCTTCGAGACGAACTTGTAGAGGTAGTCGAAGCGCTCGTCGTCGCCCGAGTAGGCGACAACTCGGCCGTTCGCGGCAACCCGCACGTTCGCCCCCTCGTGCTTGAAGCGCCCGAGCGCGGTGTGCTTCTTCGGCGTCGACGTCGGGTCCATGGGATCGATCTCGACGATCCAGCCGAAGCGGTTGGATTCGTTCGCGTAGTCCGGGTTCCGGGTGTCGAAGCGGGCGTCGTCGAGCTCCCACAGCCTGGTCGTGGGCTTGTCGTTGAGCCCGTAGCGCTTGTCCTCCTTCGAGGTGGCCGCCGCCCTGAAGTACCCGTTGAAGTTCTCCTCGCCCGAAAGCACGGTGCCCCACGGCGTCGTGCCTCCAGAGCAGTTGCCGAGGGTGCCGCGGACGGTGCGGCCTGCTTGGGCCTTGGGGTCGCCCGGGTTCGTCAGGAGTGCGGAGCCTGCGGCTGGACCAGTGAACTCGTACAGCGTGTCGATGAGGTACCGACGGTTGAGGGGTGCGCCCTTGACGTACCGCCACGCCTGGTTCTTGTTCTGCCGCTCGAGCTCGACGACGCTCAGGCCGTGGGCGGCGCGGGCGACGGCGCGCGTCCCGGCCGCGTCCGACGCCAGCTGGGCAGCGGAGAACATGATCCCCTCGTTCGTGTACTCGTGGTTCGTGACGAGCACCGCGCGCTTTCCGGCGGAGCCCGGGAGCTCAAGGATGTCCGTGTAGTCGTTGTTGTAGCCGAACTGCCGCGCCTGGGCGGCGGCGGTCTGCGACTCAAGGTTGAAGTCGGGGCTGTCGTGGAAGAGCCCGTCTCCCCATCGGATGATCGGGCGCCACACGTAGCCCTTGGGCACCGTCAGCTCGTCGACTAGCTTGTCGACCGGGCGGATGGGAGTGAAGTCGAGCTTGGACTTCGGGATCGTGGGCTGGGGCAGCTTTGCGGCGGGGGCGGACGACGACGACGCCTCCGCCCGCCCGGCAGGCTGGCCGCCGGTGAAGGCGAGTGTGAGGGCGCTCGCGAGGCCGAGGCCAAGCGCCGAACGACGCGAGAGTTCGTTCGAGACGACGTCTCGGAAGTAGCCGTTGGACGAGGTGTTGCAGACCTCGCCGAGGCACGCGTTGTCGCATTTGAGCGCACACGTCACGGCACTGCGCTTGCCGCGGACGTGGTCGAGCATGGGCAGGAGGGGGCGGCGGGGAGTGTTCATGACCGCATCCCACCAGTCACAGAGAAAACACGGGTAGTTTTCAGGTTAATTTCAGGAAAACATGCCTGCGGAGACTGTCGGAGGGCCGTGGCAGACTGGCGCCATGCCGGATACCGCCGAACACCGTCGCCTTTCCGAGTCGCCCGAGGACTCGGATCCGTGGCGCCTCTGGGGCCCATACCTCGCCGGTCGCCAATGGGGGACCGTCCGCGAGGATTACTCCGCGGATGGAAACGCCTGGGACTTCTTCCCTTTCGACCACGCCCATCGGCGCGCCTACCGGTGGGGTGAGGACGGCATTGCGGGGCTGTGCGACCGCTTCGGCTTCCTCAATCTCGGCATAGCGCTCTGGAACGGGAAGGACGATCGCCTCAAGGAGCGCTACTTCGGACTGACGAACGGCCAGGGCAACCACGGCGAGGATGTCAAGGAGCACTGGTGGCATCTGGACGCGACCCCGACCCATTCCTGGGCCAAAACCCTGTACCGCTACCCGCAGGCCGCCTACCCCTACGAGGAGCTCGTCCGCGTCAACGGCTCTCGTTCCCGCACCGAACCGGAGTACGAGCTGGCCGACACGGGTGTCCTCGCTGACAACCGGTTCTTCGACATCGAGACGGTGCATGCGAAGGCCTCGCCTGACGACGTGTGCGTCACGATCACGGCCACCAATCACGGGCCGGAATCCGCACCGCTCGACCTCGTCGCCCAGCTGTGGTTCCGGAACACGTGGGCGTGGGGCCGCGACGATCGCCGCCCCCACATCCGGCGCCTGCGCGCGCCCGAACTCTCGCCCGCCGGCGTCGTGGCCGTCGAGGCGACCCACGGGTTCCTCGGAAGGTATGTGCTTGCCGCCGAGGCTGCTAGCTCCACTTCCGGCGCACCTGCCCCCGAGGTGCTGTTCTGCGACAACGAGAGCAACAACGTCGAGCTCTTCGGTGCGCCGTCGAACCCGTCACCGTACCCGAAGGACGCCCTCGACGCCGCGATCGTCCGGGGCGACCGCTCGCTGCTCAACCCTGCCGAGGAGGGTACGAAGGCTGCCATCCGCTGGCACTTCCCGGCCATCGCCTCCGGAGCGAGTGTGACGGTTCGGTTGCGCCTCACCGGCGAGGCGCTCCCCCTCGACCCGTTCGGCGTCGGGTTCGACGACGTGCTGGAGGACCGGGAACGCGAGGCGGACGAATTCTATGCGGCCGTTGTCCCGCAGGATCCGGCGCCGTCCGCAGGCGAGGACGCTCTTGTGGCCCGCCGCGCCTTCGCCGGGCTCCTGTGGGGCAAGCAGCATTACCGTTACTCGGTGCGTGAGTGGCTCGAGGGAGACCCTGCCTTCCCCGCGCCTCCGCCCGACCGGGAGTCGGCGTGGGGCCGCAACAGCGGCTGGCGGCATCTGGCGCTCGCCGACATCATCTCGATGCCCGACGAGTGGGAGTACCCATGGTTCGCGTCGTGGGACCTCGCGTTCCACTGCGTCGCGCTTGCCCACATCGACCCGGACTTCGCGAAGAACCAGCTCGTGCTGCTGTGTCGTGAGTGGGCAATGCACCCGGACGGGCAGCTCCCCGCGTACGAGTGGGCGTTCGGGGATGTCAATCCGCCCGTCCACGTCTGGGCGGCCTGGCAGGTCTACTGCATCGACGGCTCACGGGACAACGACTTCCTCACGCGGGTGTTCGCCAAGCTGCTCCTGAACTTCTCGTGGTGGGTCAACCGCAAGGACGCCGACGGTTCGAACCTGTTCGAGGGCGGCTTCCTCGGCATGGACAACATCGGGGCCTTCGACCGGTCGAAGGGCCTCCCGCCCGGTCATCGGCTCGAGCAGTCGGACGCGACGAGCTGGATGGGCTTCTACTGCCTCACCATGATGCGCATCGCCCTCGAACTCGCTCGCGAAGACCGCGTCTGGGACGATCTCGCCACAAAGTTCCTCGAGCATTACCTCACGATCGCTCAGGCTATGAACACGTTCGGAAGCGGCGGAGTGTCCCTTTGGGACGAACAGGACGGCTTCTTCTACGACGTGCTGCTGGGCGAGGACGGGCGTCAGGAACGGCTCCCGATCCGCAGCATGGTGGGCCTGCTCCCGCTCCTCGGTGTCGCGGTGACGCCTGACTGGGCCGTCAGGGAGCTCCCCGACTTCGCCCAGAACCTTCATTGGCTCCAGCGCCATCGGGAAGACGAGATGGGCGCCCTGCTGAGGGAGACGGATGGGGCTACACCCGAAGGAACGGAGCCAACCCGGCTCACGTTCGCGGTCCTGCACGACGAACGCCTCGTGCGCGTGCTTGCACGGCTCCTCGACGAGGGCGAGTTCCTCTCGCCGTATGGCCTCCGCTCGCTGTCGGCAGCGTACCGCGAGCCGTTCACGGTCGACGTCGCGGGCCAGCCCATGAGCATCACGTATCTCCCCGGCGAGTCCGACTCAGGGCTGTTCGGCGGCAACTCGAATTGGCGCGGCCCAGTGTGGTTCCCGGTCAACGTCCTCGTCGCGGACGCCCTCGCGGTCTACGCAGAGGGCTCCGGGGCCAGGGTCACCGTGGACTTCCCGACGGGCTCGGGCGTGAAGCTGGCGCTCGGAGACGTCGCACGGGAGCTCGAAGAGCGTCTCGTGCGGCTCTTCCGCCCCGACGCGAACGGCCGCCGCCCGAGCACGCCGCGGCATCACCCGTCGGGCCCTCTCTGGGATGCGCACCCAACGTTCAGCGAGTACTTCCACGGAGACACAGGGGCCGGGATCGGCGCGTCGCACCAGACCGGGTGGACCGCCCTCGTGGCGCACCTCATCTGCCGGCGCTGGATTATCCCCTAGCCGGCCAGCACCGCTCCTAGCCGGCCAGCACCGCCCCTAGCCAACCAACACCGAATAGCACCGTCGCAGCCGATCGAGCCACCAGTCGCGGCGCTCACCGCTGGCCGCATGCTGAGCGAGCAGTTCCGGATCCGGCACGACGTCGCCCGCCGACACCGGGGCGACGGGCAGGACGCCGCCGTGGGGCACCAAGGGCGAGCGCGCGACGTCGTACGCAAACAGCGCTCCGGTGCCGAGGCCGCACGCGTGGGGAAGCTCCGGGAGCGCGGCGGCGAGGGCGACTCCGGCGGCGAGGCCCACGGAGGTGTCCAGCGCAGAGCTGACGACGGCGGGGAGGCCCGCCTCGCGGACAATGCCGAGCGCGCGGCGCACGCCCCCAAGGGGTGCGGCCTTGACGACAATGAGGTCAGCGGCGCCGGCCCGGGCGACGCGCAGGGGGTCCTCAGCCTTGCGGACGCTCTCGTCGGCAGCAATGGGCACGCGCAGTCCTGACGCGGCGAGCCGTGACCTGACCGCCGCGAGCCCTTCGATCCCCGCCGCTGGCTGCTCGGCGTATTCGAGGCCGAACGGCGCGAGGGCGGTCAGGGCCTCGACCGCCTCGTCCACGGTCCAGGCCGCGTTCGCGTCGACGCGCACGGCCGCGCGCGGGAGAGCTTCGCGGACGGCGGCGACGCGCGCGACGTCGTCCGCGAGGGACTGCCCGCGCTCGGCGACCTTGACCTTGACGGCAGACACGACGCCGTACTTGGCGAGGATCTCGGGCACGCGCTCGGCACTGACGGCGGGTACGGTCCCGTTCACCGGGACGGTCTCGCGGACGGCCTCGGGGAAGCCCTCCCATGCCGCCTCGATGGCTGAAGCGAGCCAACGCGAGGACTCGACGTCGTCGTACTCGAGGAAGGGAGCGAACTCGCCCCAGCCAGCCGGGCCGCGCACCAGGAGGGCCTCACGCTCGAGGACCCCGCGGAACTTGACGGTCAGGGGCAGGCGGACGACGACGGCGCTCGCCTCGAGCTCGGCGAGGGGCGGGAGCGGGAGCGGCAACGCGGGGCTCATGCGGCGACCCGCAGGACGAGCCAGGCCGCGGCTCCGCTAAGCCCGATGACGGCGGCGAACAGCAGGAGCCAGACCGCCGCGGGAACTCCCGTCTTCCGGGACAGGATGAACGCGTCCGAGCTCCCGAGCTCGCGGCGGCGGCTCGTGTGGACCGAAACGAGGTTCCACCAGTCCCGCACCGCGCCGAGCACGAGGGCGACTCCGGCCCCGAGGGCGAGCTGGCCCTGGAGATCCGGCGGGACAGCGACGACGAGAATCCCGACCACGAAAATGGCTCCCAGCAGGATGAGTGCGCCCTGGAGGTTCCGGATGAAGAGGAACGTGAGCACGAGCACGACGACCGTGGCCGAAAGCGCCGCGCGCCCCCACCCCTGCGACGAGGCCCATACGAGGCCCGCTCCCACAACGGCAGGCGTGGGGTAGCCCCAGAAGCCGAACCACACGGCCCGTCCGCGCCCCATCCCGAGCGTCGTCCCGCCCTGATCCATCCGGAGGGTGATCCCGGTGACGCGCATGCCGGTCGTGAGCCCAGCGAAGGCGTGGCCGAGCTCGTGCACGATCGTCACGAAGCGGCCGAAGAACCGCCAGAGCACGGGGACGACGCACAGGGCCGCCGCCCCGACGAGCAGCCACACCAGCTCGTAGCCGGGGACAGTGAGCGGGTCGGTGCGCGTGAAGCCGTTGACGAAGTCCGTCCACCATTCCTGAAGCACGTCCTCGACCCTATCGGAGCGTGCTGGGAAGAGATGAACAGGGGCGTGTGCGACCCTTGATGGCATGGTTTCCACCCAGGAGAACGTCGGCACGTCCGCTTCGGCACGGCAAGCGGCCTCGGTCCGCGAGGTCGTGGCGGGACCGGGTCTGTTCCTCGTTGCGTCCTTCGCCTCAGCGATCGGCGTCTTGGGAACCTACTGGTTCTTCGTCCGCACCACGACCGGCCAGTACATCGACGAATCGGCCCTCGACGAGGCGGTCGCGGTCTATGGCAAGGCGACCAAGGCCGCCCTCGGCTTCCTCGACGCGCTGCCGATAATCGCCGTCGTCATTGGGATTGGGGGCCTCCTCTACGCGGCGATCGTGAAGCGACGGTGGCAGGGCGCGCTCATCGCATTCGCCGGGGCCGGGCTCGCCAACATCCTCACACAAGTGCTCAAGGCCTACGTCTTCACGCGCCCTTTCCGAGGAATCCAGACGATCATGGAGAATTCGCTCCCATCGGGGCATACGACGGCGGCGGCCTCCGCGGCTGCTGCCGTCTTCCTCGTGTGCTCGCCCGCGAGGCGTCCCTTTGTCGCCTTTGCAGGCACGACGTTCGCCGTGGCGGCGGGCGCGGCGACGCTCGTCAACCAGTGGCATCGGCCAGCAGATGTCATCGCCGCATTCCTTGTGGTCTCAGCCTGCATGGCGCCAGCCGGTTGGCTCGTGCTCAGGACGGGGGCGCGATGGAACACGTGGGACGGCTTCGGCAGCACGTGGACGTCGTCTCGCGCCTGGCTCATGCTTCCCCTGCTCGTGGGCCTCGCCGCAACGGCTCTCGCGGTCGTGATGCTGGTCCGCATCTCACCCGGCTCCGGGGTCGTCAGCACGACGAACTACTTCTGGACAGGGCTCTCTCTCGTAGTGATCAGCGGGTACCTTCTCGGCATCGCGGCAACGTGGCTGTTCGCGGTCGCAGTCCGGCGGAACCGTCCCGAGGCATAGCGGAGGTTCCGCGACCTGGACGGCCGTTGCGCTTGATGGCAGCGAAGGCTAACCTTCACTCATCCAGTCATTGGATAAACCCTCATGGGACCAATCCGGGGCGACACGGCTGCTATTGGGGGCAGCCGTGCTGCCCGGTTCGGTCAGCGGTAACCGTCGACGATCGCTGCGGCGATCTCCTTGTAGGCCCGGCGAGTCTCCGGGCGAACGGCCTCGAGCGAGACAAGATCGCCGTCAGCCACGGCCTTGTCGTGGGGAACGCTGATGAGCATGCGGCACATCCCCGCGAGGGCGGCCTCGATCGCGGCTTTGTCGACGCGGGCCGAGACATCGTCCTTGTCGGTCACGACGACGATCGCCTCCTTCGCGAGGTGCTCGAAGCCGTGTGCGGAGAGCCAGAGGAGGGTATCGCGCGCCCGCTTGGCTCCACTCACCGCGAAGCCAGCCGCGACGACGATGTTGTCCGCGTGCTCGAGGATCCCGCGCATCGCGGGGCGGCTGACTCCCGTACCGCAGTCCGTCAGCGTCACGCCGTAGTGGCGGGAGACGAGCGAGTAGACGCGTTCGTAGTCCTCGGCACGGAGCGAGTCGGAGAGGTCCGGGTCCTGCTCACCGGCCAGCAGCCGCAGGCTCCGGACCTCGTGCAGGTAGGCGTCGAGCGCGACCCTCGAATCGTTGTCGCCGAGTTCGCGGAGCAGCCTCGTGATCGTGAGCTGGCGCTCGGATTCGTACGCGCCTTCGCCGAGGGCTCGCTCGATGAGGTCACCCGCGTCTGGATTCGCGTCGATTGCGCACACGCTCCCCGAGCGGACGCTTGCGAGGGTGAGGCCGACGCCGACCGTCGTCGAAGTCTTTCCGACGCCGCCCTTCATCGAGAGCAGAGCGGTGTTGCGGCTGCCCTCAAGACGACGGCGGATGCGCCGGTTGAGCTCGGCCTCCTCGCGTTCAGCGGGCGACGGGCCAAGATTCAAGGCGCCGCCCGTGAGGCGGTACAGCCAGCCGCGGAAGCCGCCGCGCGGTGGGGCTGCCTGGGACGGCTTGATGAAGCCCGCCGGCTGTTCGGTCTGGGACGGCGCGGGCGGGTTCGGCGAGGGCGCCGGCTCCTGCTCTCGCTCAACAGGCGCCGGCTCCTGCTCCCGCTCAACCGGCGCCGGCTCCTGCTCTCGCTCAACAGGCGCCGGCTCCGGCTCCCGCTCAACCGGCGCGGGCACAACAGGCGCGGGCTCAAACAGTACCGGCTCAGCCACAGGGGCTCCCGTTTGGGCGAGTGTGGGCTCGACCTCGTCGTGGGCGCGAGCAGCCTGCGCCGCCTCCTCGGCCTCGCGCAGGCGGCGCAGCTCTCGCCGCGTCAGAGGGACGGGTGGCGCGGAGGGGGCGGAAGCACCGTCGTCGTCTGTGCGCTGCTGCGTTCCGTCGTCGGCCATCCCGCCCCTTTCGTACCTGCCCCGCAGGCCACTCTAGTGCAGGCTGCTGGCCGCCTTGAGTCGGCTGATGAACAGTCGGGACTGCTCCGGGCCGTAGGGAAGGATCGGAATGGCCTTCGTCGCGTCGTTCGGCGACTCGCGCGTCGCCTGCCGCGCGGAGCGGACAGCCGTGGCCATGGTCTCGGCCATCGTCCGCACGGCGACGTCCGTGCAGAGCGCGCCGTGGCCCGGCACGAGGTGCTCATAGCGGTGGCGCAACGCGGAGATGTGCCGCAGCACGTCGGCCCAGTCCTCGGGGTAGGCGTCTCCGAATTCAGGGTAGGCGCCCTCTTCGACGAGGTCCCCCGTGAAGAGGGTCGTAGAGGTCCCGACGAGGATGTCGCCATCCGTGTGGCCGCGGCCGAGGTAGAACAGCGTGACGGACTGGCCGCCGAGGTCCACGAGCACGGGCTGGTCGCGCACGATGGCCTGGGGCACCACGATTTCGGTGTGATCCCCGTGCCCCTCAGCCATCTCAGGCTCGCGGGCGCCGGCCTCGGCTCTGGCGACCTCGGCACGGGCTTCCTCCCCGTGCGTCGCGATCGTGAAGGCCGCGTTCTCATGCGCCCAGAACTCCGTCACTCCGGCCGCCGCGAACACAGCGTTGCCGAAGTAGTGGTCGTAGTGGGCGTGTGTGTTCACGACGACGAGGGGCAGCTCCGTCTTCTCACGCACCGCGTCGAGAATCAGGCGCGCCTGCCGCGGCCCCTCCCCCGTATCCACCACCAGGGCGCGCTCATTGCCGATCACGAGGCCGATGTTCAGTCGAAGGGGCTCGAGGCTCAGCCAGTAGGTCTCGCCGCCGAGGTCGCGCCAGGGAGCCATAGCAGACTGTTCATCCATACGCCGTACGTCCTTACTTCTACGCTGTTCGGGCAGGTTCGTGCGTTCGATTCTGCCATGGCCCTCAGAGGTCGGCGAGAATGCTGCCCGGATGTTCGACGGCGTCGGCGACGAACCGCAGGAAGCCTCCGGCAGTTCCTCCGTCGCAGACGCGGTGGTCGAACACGAGCGTCAGCTGCACGACCTTCCGCACGGCGAGCTGGCCTTCCACTGCCCAAGGACGGTCGAGGATCCGGCCCACACCGAGGATCGCGGCCTCCGGATAGTTGATGATCGCGGCGCTGCCGTCCACGCCGAAGACACCGTAGTTGTTGAGCGTGAAAGTGCTTCCGGACAGGTCGCTGGGCGCGGCCTTGCCGTCCCGCGCGAGAGCGGCAAGACGACGGAGCTCGGCGTCGAGGGCTCTGGCGCTCATGCCGTGGGCGCCGCGGATGTTCGGCACGACGAGCCCGCGTTGGGTCTGTGCCGCAAAGCCGAGGTTCACGCCGTCGAACGCGACGATCTCCTGGCTCCCGTCCTCCGCGGTCTCAACCCTCGTGTTGAGCTCGGGATACTTCGCAAGCCCGGCGAGGGCGAAGCGCGCGATGAACGCGAGAAGGCTCGGTGCCCGCTCAGGCTCGCGCCGCTTGAGGTCCTCTCGAAGGGCCACTAGCTCGGTTGCATCGACGTCGACCCACACCGTGGCCTCTGGAATTTCAGTGCGGCTGCGGGACATCGCCTGCGCGACAGCCTTGCGAATGCCCCGGACCGGAGTCCGCGATGCAATCGGGAGGCCGGTGGAGGGGTCCGTCGCGGACGTGGGCGTCGCTGAAGCCACTCCTGCGGCCGCTCTGGTCTGGCCGGCCTGCCCTGTCTCGGCTGCATGCCCTTCTGCCTGGGCAACCAAATTCACGTCGCGTCGCATGATGAGCCCGTCGGGGCCCGATCCCTTGATCGAGTGGAGGTCGACGCCGAGCTCGCGGGCGAACTTGCGGACGAGCGGGGACACGACCCTGAGCGCCTGCTGGGGCGCCGATTCGACTGACTCCGGGCGGACTCCGTTCGAGGGCGGCGCAGCCTGGCCCTTGCGCCGGCGCTTCCGACCCTGGGTCGCCGCCTCGGAAGTTCCGTAGCCGATCAGGACGTTCCCAGACCCGGCGCTCTTGCCGGCGTCGTCGATGCTGATGAGGGGGCGCCCGACGTCGACCGTCTGCCCGGGCTCCCCATGGAGCACGGCGACCACACCGGCATAGGGCGAGGGCACCTCGACCACGGCCTTCGCAGTTTCAACCTCGACCACGGGCTGATCGACGGCGACCGAGTCGCCGACGGCGACGAGCCACCGGACGAGCTCGGCCTCCGTGAGACCCTCGCCGAGATCGGGCAGCAGGAATTCCCGCGTCATAGTCATCAGTCCTCCCACTGGAGATCGTCGAGGGCGTCGAGGATTCGGTCGACGCTCGGCAGATACCAGTGCTCGAGCTTGGGCGGCGGGAACGGGATGTCGAAACCGGCCACGCGGCGCACGGGCGCGGCGAGCGAATGGAAGCAGCGCTCCTGCACCCGCGCGACGATCTCCGACGAGACCGATGCGAAGCTCTGCGCCTCGGCCACAACCACTGCGCGTCCCGTCTTGCGCACGGACGCAACGAGGGTCTCGTCGTCGAACGGGACGATGGTCCGCAGGTCAATGACCTCGACCGAGCGGCCCTCGGCGGCCGCGGCCTCAGCGGCAGCGAGTGCGGGTGGAACGGCGGGGCCGTACGCGATGAGGGTTGCGTCGGTTCCGGGGCGGGCGACGACGGCGCGCCCCTCAGCCTTGCCGGCACCCTCAGACAAGTCGGCGCGGGAGACAGCTTCGAACTCGCTGCGCAGCGCTGCGAGGTCCACGGCTTCCTTCGACCAGTACAGCTTCTTGGGCTCCATTAAGACGACCGGGTCATCGCTCGCTATGGCTTCGCGGAGGAGCCGGTAGGCGTCCGCGACCGTCGCGGGAGTGAAGACCTTCAGGCCTGGTGTGTGGGCGTAGTAGGCCTCGGAGGAGTCGCAGTGGTGCTCGACACCTCCGATCCCACCCGCGTAGGGAACCCGGATGACCATCGGCAGGCGGACATGGCCTCGGGTCCGGTTGTGCATCTTCGCCACATGGCTCGCGATCTGCTCGAACGCGGGGTAGGCGAACGCGTCGAACTGCATCTCGACAATCGGGCGCATCCCATTCATGGCCATCCCGAGAGCCATGCCGACGATCCCTGACTCGGCCAGAGGCGTGTCGAAACAGCGCTTCTCTCCGAATTCGGCCATGAGCCCGTCGGTGATGCGGAAGACGCCCCCCAGCTTGGCGACGTCCTCGCCGAAGACGACGACGGCGTCGTCCGCGCGCAGAGCGTCCGCCATCGCGGTGGTGAGGGCTTTCGCGAAGGTCACGGCCTCCGGTCCGCTGCTTTCTTGGGCGTTCGCCCCCGCTCGTGCGGCGGCGGCCTCGGCAACCGTGCTCATCAGTGCTCCTCTCGCGGCTGGTCGTCGCGCGCCAGCTCGTCCGCCAGGAAGGCGGCCTGCTCCCGGAGCTGCGGCGTGGGTTCGGTGAAGACATGGCGGAACAGCTCTTGCGGGTCGAGGATCGGCTCCGCGCTGAGTCCGTCGCGGAGCTGCTGGGCAACATCCTCGGCGTCACCGGCGAAGGCCGATTCGACGTCGTCCGTCAGCACGCCCGTCGTTCGAAGGTACTGCCGCATCCGATTGAGCGGGTCCTTGGCGGCCCACGCCTCGACCTCCGCCTGTTGGCGGTACCGCGTCGCATCGTCGGCGTTGGTGTGAGCCTGCATGCGGTACGTGTTGGCTTCGACGAGGAGAGGCCCCGAACCTGAACGGGCTAGAGTGACGGCACGATCGAGGACGGCCAGGAGGGCCACCATGTCGTTGCCGTCGACCCTCTCCCCCGCCATCCCATAGCCCACGGCCTTGTGTGCGAGCGACGGTGCGACAGTCTGGTGCGCGAGTGGCACCGAGATCGCATATTGGTTGTTCTGGACGAAGAAGACAACCGGGAGGTGGAAGACGGCTGCGAAGTTGAGCGCTTCGTGAAAATCGCCTTCGCTCGTCGCGCCGTCTCCGCACATCGCGAGCACCACGGTGTCCTCGCCGCGGAGCTTCGCGGCGTGGGCGACGCCGACGGCGTGGAGGAGCTGCGTAGTCAGGGGCGTGCTCTGGATGCCCACGTTGTGCTCGTGTGGGTCGTAGCCGCCGTGCCAGTCGCCTCGGAAGAGGGTCATGGCCTCGACGGGGTCCACGCCCCGGGTCATGACGGCGACGGCGTCGCGATAGGTGGGGAACATCCAGTCGCCCTCGCGGAGACAAAGAGCCGCGGAAACCTGGCAGGCTTCCTGGCCATGGCTCGACGGGTAGACCGCCAGCCGCCCCTGACGGACGAGCGCCGAGTTCTGATCGTTCACCCTCCGGCCGACGACGAGACGGCGATACGCCTCGAGCAGCTCGCTGTCGCTAGGGATCGGGTATTGGTGGCCGGGACTTGAACCACGTTGATCGTCCGGGAGGATCGTCCCGTCCTCGGACAGGATCTGGATCTGGCCGTGCACCGGGAGCATGTAGTCCTCGATGCTGATCCCGAAGCGCTTGATGGCCTCCTCGGCTTCAGCGGGAATCGTCATGATGCCTCCTCGCAGCATGTCCTGTTTTGACCAGGCTTGTTGCCACAAGTATCCGCTTAGACGCTGATTCGTATCCACGGATCGGCTGAATCTTGGAAAGTTGGAAGCAGAATTGGCTAATCTGTAGACAGAACCGAAATAATGACTCAGATCACAGGAGGTCGCGTGGACGAAGTGGATCGGTCGATCCTCGCCCAGCTCACCGAGGACGCCCGACGCTCGGTCACGACAATCGCCGAGAACGTGCACATCTCCCGCGCCCATGCATACAACCGCATCGCGAAGCTCCAGGAGCAAGGGATTATCACGAAGTACACGGCGCTCGTGGATCCGCTCAAGGCGGGACTCCGGTCAAGCGCCTACGTGACCCTCAAGGTGCGCCAGCACTCGTGGCGCGAGCTCCGGGAGCAGCTCAAAGCAATCCCCGAGGTGCACCACATTGCCCTTGTGGGCGGCGACTTCGACGTCATCCTGCTCGTACGTGCTGTCGACAACACAGATCTCCGCCGCGTCGTCTTCGACCAGCTCCAGAACATGCCGGGCGTCCTCGACACGCAGACGTTCCTGGTGTTCGAGGACCTCGACACGAGATAGGAGGGGGATAGGACTAGCACCAACTGGCCCCTGGCCGGCTCACCCTAGCCATGCTGACGCCGCGACGATTGCCCCCACTGCGGCGAGTATTCCAACTGGGGCGCGCTTTCCCACTGGGGCGGGGCGTGCTCCCACTGGGGCGGGGCGTGTTCTCGGCGCTGGGGATGCGGGTCGGAGCCGGGGAGTTTGGGTGGTGGTGAGTAGTATTCGTGGCCGGTCGGGGTGACGGTGAGGATGTCGCCCCGGGTCCCCTCGGGCCTGGTGCCGTCGGGGGCTTCGCACCCGACGACGTGCCGTTCCCAGCCGGGGGATTCCTTGGCGTGGTTGCACGCCTCGCACAGGCCCTGCCCGTTCTCCACGCTCGTCTCCCCGCCGGAGGCGACCGGGACCACGTGGTCGATGTGCCGGATCGGGGCCTCGCAGTACGGTGTCCGGCAGGCCTGGTCCCGGGTCTGGATGAATTCGGCCAGGGCCCTCGGGAAGCGGCGCAGCCGGGAGTCCATCGCCGCGAGCTCCCCCGTGCCGGGATCGAGGTAGAGACGCCGCAGCCACACCCCCGCCAACGACGCAGCACCCCCAGACCGGCCGCCACCGGCGCTTGAGGGGGGATCGCATCCCCGGGCGGTTCCGGTAGCGGTGGCGGCGACCATGGCGCGGGCGTGCCCGGCGGGGATCCTCCCGTAGCCCTGGAGCAGGGCCGGCTCCCGGCCGGCGCCGAAGAGGGAGGAGTCGGTCATGACCAGGCCCACCCGCAGCGGCACCGCGTCGGCGTGCTCCTGCCCGGTCACCCGCTCGACCAGGGTGTCCGCCGCGACCTGCCCCGCCGTCCTCGCGTCCCCGGCGGCCCTGGCCGCCGCGCCTGCCGCCCGCAGGGCCCCGGCGACGGCGGCGGCCTGGGCGACGGGGAGGATCGCGGTGAGCTGCGCCATCGCGTCCGGCAGGCGCCTGACTGTGACCCTTCGCCCCTCCTCGGCCTTGCGCACCCGCGCCAAGGCCGCCGAGTCGGAGCTTGTCAAGTCTTCTGTGTAAGGGGCGGGGTCATAGGTAGGGGTTGATGCGGTCGGGGTAGGCGAGGGCGAGCTGGGCGAGGGCCTGCTTCCAGTTGGTGGTGACCTGGCCTTCGACGAGGCGTCCGTCGGCGTGGCGCTTGTCGGAGGGGACGTTCTGGTCGCGTTCGCGCTGGCGGTCGCGGGCGCGCTTGTCCTCGATGTTGCAGATGGCGAGCCAGAGGAGCTTGACGACGGCGTCGTCGTTGGGGAAGTGGCCGCGGTTCTTGATGATCTTGCGCAGCTGATAGTTCAGGGACTCGATGGAGTTGGTGGTGTAGATGACGCGGCGCAGCATGGGCGGGAAGGCCAGGAACGGGGTGAAGCGCTCCCAGGCGTCGGCGAAGACGCGGACGGTGTTGGGGTTCCTCTTGCCGAGCTCGCTCGCGGCGAAGGCGTCCAGGGCGGCTCTGGCGGTGGGGGCGTCGGGGGCCTGGTAGACGGTCTTCAGGGCGGCGGCGACGGCCTTGCGGTGGCCGTAGTTCACGAAGCGCATGGCGGCG
The DNA here is from genome assembly GCF_022539255.1 of Sinomonas terrae. NCBI lineage: Bacteria > Bacillati > Actinomycetota > Actinomycetes > Micrococcales > Micrococcaceae > Sinomonas > Sinomonas terrae. The sequence continues at coordinate 864,155 of NZ_JAKZBV010000001.1, read as the reverse complement.
CGGATCAGGTGCACGACGCAGGTCTGGACCATCGAGCCCGGCCAGGTGGCCTCGATCGCCTCGGGCAGGCCGGTGAGGCCGTCGCAGCAGACGACCAGGACGTCGGCGACGCCGCGGTTGGCCAGCTCGGCGCAGACCCCGGCCCAGAACTTGGCGCCCTCGGCGGCCTGGACCCAGATCCCGAGTACGTGCTTGATGCCCTCCAGGTCCACGCCGACGGCGATGTGGGCGGCCTTGTTGCGCACGTGGGCCCCGTCGCGGACCTTGACGACCAGGGCGTCCAGGTAGACCACCGGGTAGAAGGCCTCCAGGGGGCGCCGCTGCCAGGCCAGGACCTCCTCGAGGATCTCGTCGGTGATCTTGGAGATGGTCTCGTGCGAGAGCTCGGTGCCGATGGTGGAGGCGAGATGGTGCTGGATGTCCCGGATCGTCATCCCGCCGGCGTAGAGGGAGATGATCATCTCGTCCAGGCCCCCGAGACGCCGGGATCCCTTCGGGACCAGGCGCGGGGCGAAGGTCCCGTCCCGGTCGCGCGGCACCTCCAGGCCCACATCCCCGACCTCGGTGGCGACCGTCTTCGGGCTCGTGCCGTTGCGCGAGTTCGGGAACGACGCTGCCTCCGGGTCGCCCTTCTCGTAGCCCAGATGGGAGCTCATCTCCGCCTGCAGGCCGCGCTCGAGGGCCGCCTTGAGAAGCCCGGGCAGCAGGCCCCCGTCGCCGGTGAGCTGGACCTCGCCCGAGTCGATCCTGGCGAAGAGAGCGTCCAGGGCCCCGGAGGCCTCCAGGTCCGCGGCGACCTCGGCCGTCGAGCGGCGCCGGCCCTGCTCCTCGTCCTCTGTCATGGTCATGATCCTGATCCCTTCAGATCCGGCCGTCACCCCTTACACAGAAGATCTGACACCTCCCCGAGTCGTCGACTGCGTCGACCGCGGCGCGCACCGCGTCCTGGACCCCCCGGTCGCCCAGGCCCTCCAGCCGGCGCGGGTGCCCGGCCAGGGCCTCGTCCACGACGGCACGGGCATCCGGGGAAAGGACCTCGACCCCCTCCGCGACCCACACCGCACGGTCCTCGCTCAGCTGCCCCGCCGACAAGGCCCCCAGCGTGCACGGCAGGTCGGCCACCAGCCGCCTCGACGCGGCCAGCAGCCTGGCCCCCCGGGCCGGGGAGACCCTCCGGGCCAGGGCGATCTGCGCCGACGCCGAACGCTCCCCCACCCTCGCCGCGGCCCGCCCCGTCCGGGACTCCAGGGCCGCCGCGCGGGGGTCCATCCCCGCCTCGCACAGGAGCGCGAACTCCACCTGCACCCTGGCCTGCTCCGCCGCCGCGGCCGCCTTGAGCTGCTCCAGCGCATCCAGCCGGTCGATCAGCCCCGGCCCATCCAGACCCCCCAACAGGCCCGGGAGCCCCAGCCGGGCAAGGAACGACACGACCTCCGCATTCGACGGCCCACCCACCGGACGGGCCACCAGAGCACCCAGCGCGCCCCGCCAATCCTCCACAGGAGCGGGGACGGAGGCATCGGCGCCCGCCGAATCACCTCCACGAAGCCACTCCCCCAAACCGACCATGGACTCAGTTTATCGAAGATGAGTTCGAAAGACAAACGATCAACCAAATAAATCTTCGAACGTGCCTATTCTCAGGCAGCGACCGCAGCTACCGGTCTTCGAAGGCGCACCCGCTAGTGATGGAAGGCCGGCGCATGGCCCGGATCCGGGAACGGCCCGTCCGCCGAGTCAAGGAACTCGACCGCGTTGCGCAGGTCCTCGAGGAAGCTCGCCGCGAGATCCCGCGTGAAGCCGTTGCGCACCACGATCCGCTGCACGGTGAGATCCTCGAGCCCCGCCGGCATGGGGTAGGCCGGAACCAGCCACCCTTCCATGCGAAGGCGGTCGGAAAGGTGGTGCAGATTCCACTTGTCCGTGTGACCTTCGCGCAGCCTCCAAGCGAAAACTGGGATATCGGAACCGTCATTCCAGAGCTCGAAGGGCTCCATGGCCCCGATCTCCCGCGCCAAGTACTCGGCGACGTCGCGGCACGATGCATGCACAGCGCGATAGCCCTCGACCCCGAGGCGCAGGAACAGGTAGTACTGCAGGAGCACCTGTGCGCCTGGGCGGGAGAAGTTCAGGGCAAAGGTGGGCATATCGCCGCCGAGGTAGCTCACGTGGAACACGAGATCCTCGGGCAAGGCCTTGGTCTCCCGCCACACAACCCATCCGAGCCCCGGGTACACGAGGCCGTACTTGTGGCCGGACGTGTTGATCGAGGCGACGCGGGGCAGGCGGAAGTCCCACACGAGGTCGGGCTGGAGGAACGGCGCGACCATCGCCCCAGAAGCACCGTCGACGTGGATCGGAATGTCGAGCCCCGTCGCAGCCTGGATCGCGTCGAGCGCCTCAGAGATCTTCTCGACGGGCTCGTACATCCCCGTGTACGTCACGCCCATGATCGCGACGACGCCGATCGTGTTCTCATCGACGTAGTCCTCGAGGCCGTGCCCGTCGAGCACACGGTGCTCCTCCGAGATCGGCACGTACCGCGCCTCGACCTCGAAGTAGTTGCAGAACTTCTCCCAGCACACCTGCACGGCCGAGCTCATGATGAGGTTGGGGCGTTCGGCAGGCTTTCCGGCGGAGCGGCGGGCGTGCTGCCAGCGCCGCTTGAGCGCGAGTCCGGCGAGCATGCAGGCCTCGGACGAGCCGATCGTCGAGGTACCGATAGACCGCTCGGGATCGGGGGCGTTCCACAGGTCGGCGAGCATCCGCCAGCAGCGGTGCTCGATCTCGGCCGTCTTGGGGTACTCGTCGCGGTCGATCATGTTCTTGTCGACCGTGTCGGCATACAGCTTCCCGGCTTCCGGCTCCATCCACGTTCCAACGAACGTCGCGAGGTTGAGCCGGGCATTGCCGTCGAGCATCGCGTCGTCGTGCACGATCTGATAGGCGGTCGAAGGCAACGATTCGCTCTCAGGAATCGAGAAGCGGGGGAAGACGGTCGCCTCGCCAGGTCGGCTGAACAGCGGATTCAGCTCGACATTGGCGGACGACTCATGGGCGTGGGACGTTCTACGAGGAGCGGTCACGCGCCCAGCCTATGAGACGGGCTACTTCCCCGAGAAGACTGGCTTCCGCTTCTCTTGGAACGCCTTGAAGCCCTCGCGATAGTCCTCCGAGTCGCACAGCGCGGCCTGCGCCTTGTTCTCGGCGTCCATCGATTCCCAGAGTCCCAAGCGGCGGTCGCGGATCTGGGCCACGAGCTCCTTCGAGGCGACAAACGCCCCGGTCGCGCCGCGCGCCACACGGCTCGCGGTCTCCCGCGTCCGCTCGAGGAGTTCCTCGGCCGGGAAAGCTCGGCTGAACAGCCCCGACCTCACGGCCTCGGCGCCGCTCATGAGGTCCCCCGTATAGATGAGGTCGAGGGTCCGATGCAGGCCGAGCCGCTCGGTGAAGTACCAGTGGCCCCCCGAGTCCAGGGTGGCCCCGAGGTTGGCGAACGGCGAGCCGATCTTCGCGTTCTCGGCGACGTAGACGACGTCGGTCGCAAGCAGGAGCCCGAGGCCCACCCCGAGCGTCGCACCCTGAGCCGCGGCGAACGTGGGTGCGGGGATCGCTGCCATCTTCTGCATGAGCGGGGTCACGAGCCCGCCGAGGTACCCGAGCACGTCGTCGTCCGCAGGGTCGACGCCGGAGATGTCCCGGCCCGCGCAGAAGGCGCGCCCCACGCCGCGCAGAAGCAGAGCCCGCACCTCGCCGCGGGAGGCGGCGGCAGCGGCGTCGTCGTACGCGTGGGAGAGTTCGGCGAGCGCCTCGGGGTCGACGGCGTTGAGCTTTCCGGGTGCGTCGAGGACGACTTCGGCGACGCCGTCGGCGATGGTGAGCGAGATCAAGGGTGCTCCTCAGCTGTTGGGATCAGGCGTCGAAGTCCACGGACACGGCGTCGGACGTCGGGCGGGACTGGCAGGTCAGCACGTACCCGCGCTCGAGCTCGTCGGGTTCGAGGGCGTAGTTCTCCGCCATGTCGACCGTGCCCTTGACGAGCTTGGCACGGCACGTGCCGCACACTCCCCCGGCGCAGGCGAACGGGACATCCGGGCGCACGCGCAGCGCCGCGTTGAGGATCGTCTCGTTGGCGGCGGCCGGGCTCTTGACGACGCCGGACAGGCCATCGAGGCGGAACTCGATGTCGAAGTTCTTGCCCGACTCGTCCTCGACGATCGGCCGCCCGATGTTGCCCTCGAGGTTGGTCGGCGTGCCAGTGGTGAAGAGCTCGAAGCGCACCTTCTCCGGCTCGACGCCGCGCGCTGAGAGGGTGTCCCGCACGAGCTGGACGAGTTCGAACGGCCCGCAGAGGAACCACTCGTCGACATCGTCCGCATGGACCACCGTGTTGAGCAGGGTGGTGAGCTTCTCTGCGTCGACCCGTCCCGAGAGCAGCGGCGAGATGCGCTGCTCGCGCGAGAGCACATGGTGCAGCGCGAAGCGCGCCGGGTACCTGTCCTTGAGGTCGGCGAGTTCCTCGACGAACATGACGTCCATCGCGGCCTTGTTCGCGTAGATGAGATCGAAGCGCACGTTCTCATCGGCGGCAAGCACGGTCTTCGCGATCGCGATGACCGGCGTGATCCCCGAGCCCGCCGCCACCGCGACGAACGTGTGCTCGCGCTCGGTGTCGATGCTCGTCGGGTCGTTGAGGCCCGTCATCTTGTGCTTCGAGATGAACGCACCGGCCGGGCTCATGACGTCGAGCGTGTCGCCCGGCGCGAGCTGTTCATTGGCCCAGGTCGAGAACAGGCCGCCGAGGTCCTTCTTGATCGCGACCCGGATCTCGCTGCTGCCGTCCTCGAAGCGCTGGGGAACGGCGCAGATCGAGTAGCTCCGGCGGACCTCCTGATCCAGAACCCGCGCCCGGAGCGCAACGTACTGGCCCGGAATGTAGTCGTACTCGTCGGCGAGCGCTGGCGGGACGGCGAACGTCACCTCGATCGCGTCGTTCGTGAGACGCCGGACCTCGCTCACCTCGAGCGGGTGGAAGGATGCACGACGACGGCCGGTCGCCTCGGCGCCCTCGGTCAGCTGGTCGGTCATGGGAAACACCTCGAAGTCATTTACAGCACCTTGAAGTAGTCGAAGGGTTCTCGGCAGTCCTGGCACACGTACAGCGCCTTGCAGGACGTCGAGCCGAAGCGGGAGAGCTCGCGGGTGTTGAGGGAGTGGCAGCGCGGGCATTTGACCGCTAGGCCTAGCTTGATACGACCCATGTGGGCCTTTCCTGTCGGTGGCGCGATGCCGTACTCCGCGAGCTTCGCCTTGCCCTCGTCGGTCATCCAGTCGGTGGTCCACGCGGGCGAGAGAACGAGGTCGACGGAGACCTTCTCGTAGCCTGCGTCGCGGAAGACGCGCTGCAGGTCGTCGCGGATCGCGTCCATCGCCGGGCAGCCCGAGTAGGTCGGGGTGATGGTGAGGTGCACGGCTCCGTCCGGCTCGAGGCGTCCGTCTCGGAGGATCCCGAGGTCCCGGATGCTCAGCACCGGAATCTCGGGGTCGTTGACGGTCGCCGCGAGGGCGACGACGTCGTCGTCAGTCCTGATCACCGTCAGCTCCTCTACCAGGTCGCGCCCGGGTGCTTGCGGGCGAGCACCTGCATCTCGGCAAGAAGGTATCCAAGGTGCTCGGTGTGCTCGCCGCGGCGTCCTCCGCCCCGCGCGCGGGGAACCGCGGGCAAGGTCAGCGTGGCCTCGTCAACCACGGTGGCGATCTCGGCGTCGAACTCTGCGCGGAGCGTCGACGGGCGAACGCCCGCATCTCCGACCCGCTCGATCAGCTCGTCGTCGTCGAACAGCTCGTCCACGTAGGGCCACATGAGTTCCAGGGCATCCTGCATGCGGCGATGTGATTCGTCGGTGCCGTCGCCGAGGCGGAGCGTCCACTGGATCGCGTGATCGCGGTGGTAGTCGACCTCCTTGAGCGCCTTCGCCGCGATCGCGGCGATCGTGCTGTCGGTCGATTCCACGAGCCGCGAGTAGAGGAGGCGCTGATAGACGGCGACGACGAGCTGCCTCGCGATCGTCACCCCGAAGTCTCCGTTGGGCTGCTCGAAGATCCACGCGGAGCGGAACTCTTCCTCCTCGCGCCAGTAGGCGAGGTCGTCCTCCGTCTTGCCCCACGCGTGGCCTGCGTAGGTGAGGAACGAGCGGGCGTGGCCGAGGACGTCGAGGGCGATATTGCCCAGCGCAATGTCCTCCTCGATCTCCGGGCCGCGCGAGATCCAGTGGCCCAGCCGCTGGGCGAGGACGAGCGCGTCATCGCCCAGACGGAGCGCGTACTCGGCGACGTCTTCGCCCGGCGCGTCCGGGCGGAGCGCGATGTCCTCGGGGCGCAGCGCGTTGCCGGGGGTGACGCGAGTGGCCGACGCCGCGGCGTCGCCGAAGCTGTCGAGGGAGTGATCCTGGTGGGTGCTCAAAGGTGCTTCACACCCTCGCTCTTCGTGTAGTACGTCGCGTGGCGGTAGTCCTTGCCCTGCGGCGACTCGAAGAACGCGCCCTTCGCGTCAGGATCCGACGCCGCGATCGCGTCCGAGGGGACCACCCAGATCGAGACGCCCTCGTTGCGGCGCGTGTACAGGTCGCGTGCGTTGCGGAGCGCCATCTCGGCGTCGGGCGCGTGCAGCGAGCCGGCGTGGACGTGCGAGAGGCCGCGGCTCGAGCGGACGAAGACCTCCCAGAGGGGCCAAATGTTTGTCTGGTCGCTCATCAGGCGGCCCCTGCCTTCCGCTTGTCTGCTGTCTTCTGGGCGTAGGCCCGAGCCGCCTCGCGCACCCACGCTCCGTTCTCGTGCGCCTCGCGGCGACGGGCCAGTCGCTGCGCGTTGCACGGTCCGCGGCCGGCGATGACGTCCTTGAACTCCTGCCAGTCGAGCTCCATGTGGATCCACTTGCCCGTCTCCTCGTCGAAGCGGAGCTCCGGGTCGGGGAGGGTGAGCCCGAGGACCTTGACCTGCTCGGCGATCATCCCGACGAAGCGCTGGCGCAGCTCGTCGTTGGAGAACCGCTTGATGTTCCAGGCCATGGACTGCTTCGAGTTGGGCGAATCGTCGTCCGGCGGCCCGAACATCATGAGCGCCGGCGCGTAGAAGCGGTCGACGGCGTCCTGCGCCATCTTCTTCTGCGCGGGAGTGCCGTGGGAGAGTTCGAGGAGGATCTCGAAGCCCTGCCGCTGGTGGAACGACTCCTCCTTGCAGATGCGCACCATCGCGCGCCCGTAGGGGCCGAAGCTCGCCCGGCACAGCGGCACCTGGTTTGCGATGGCGGCGCCGTCGACGAGCCAGCCGATCGCACCCATATCCGCCCAGCTGCGAGCCGGATAGTTGAAGATCGACGAGTACTTCGCCTTGCCGTCCAGCAGCTGCTGGTTCAGGACGTCCCGCGGCGTGCCGAGCGTCTCTGCGGCCGAGTAGAGGTAGAGACCGTGGCCCGCCTCGTCCTGGACCTTGGCCATGAGGATGGACTTGCGCTTGAGGCTCGGGGCGCGCGTGATCCAGTTGGCCTCCGGCTGCATGCCGATGATCTCGGAGTGCGCGTGCTGAGAGATCTGCCGTGTGAGCGTCTTGCGGTACGCCTCCGGCATCCAGTCCTTGGGCTCGATGCGGGAGTCGTCAGCGATGATGCGGTCAAAATATGCCTGGCCAGCGCGGTCCTCCTCGGACAGGGAAGTCTCCCCACTCGCGGGCACGGGCTGCAGGGGCGCAGCTGCCATAGCTCCTCCTCAAATAATTACCGACCGTTCGTTCAGAATATGTGGACCGGCGGACAGGCGTCAAGCCGTACGTGCTGCCTACGGAGGCAATCAGCACGCCGCAGTCCGTGCTCTTCTTCGCTGCTACCTTCGGGCGAATGGACCCCCGTCGCCGGCGAAAGACCACGCCCGCTTGGCTGCGTTTCGCCTCCCACGCCCTCGCGGCCCTCCTCGTGGTCTCGCTCGTTCAGGCGTTCCTCGTGAAGCTGTATCGCGTACCGTCCGCGTCCATGGAGCCGACGCTCAGCGGCAGCCCGCGCGGGGGCGACTGGATCCTCGCCGACCGCCTCTCCACGCGCCTCGGAAAGGCCCCTCAGGTGGGCGACGTCGTCGTCGTGGTCCGGCCCGCGGGATGGGCCGGAGAGAAGACGGACGACGGCAGGGCGCTCCCCGCCGGCGGCGGCCTTCCCTCCGGCGGGGGCCTTCCCGGCGCGGTCGGCGATGTCGCGCGCGCCTTCGGCGATCTCACGGGCATCGGGCCTTCGAGCCGCAGCTACCTCGTCAAGCGGATCGTCGCGCAGGGTGGGCAGACAATCGCCTGCTGCGATGCCGCCGGTCGGCTCGAACGGGACGGCGTTGGCGTCGACGAGCCGTATGTCACGCTCGATCTCCCGTTCGTGCCCGGCCGGCTCGACTGCACGACGACGCCGCGCTCCGCCCGCTGTTTCCGCCCTTTCAAGGTGCCACCCGGCGAACTCGTGCTCCTCGGCGACCATCGCTCGGCGTCCGCCGACTCGTCGCTCGCCTGCCGGGTCCCGTCCCCACCGGATCCCTGCATGCGGACCGTCCCCGCCTCGGCAATGGTCGGGCGGGTGGCCCTTCGCGTCTGGCCCATTTGGCGGGCTGGGGTGCTAGCGTGAAGCGATGAGCGACGGAACTCCTTTCCGCATCCTCACCGTCTGCACCGGGAACATCTGCCGGTCCCCTCTGGCCGAGCGGCTCCTTCAGTCCGGCCTCGATGAGGCCGCGCCGGGCGCTTTCGCCGTCACGAGCGCTGGCGTTCGAGCGCTTGCCGGGCAGCCGGCCCATCCGAGATCAGTGGCGATCGCTGCCCAGCTCGGCTCGAGCCTCGACACGTTCGAGGCCCGGCAGCTCGCCCAGCAGCATGTCGCCGAGGCGGATCTCGTGCTGATCATGGCCGAGGAACACCGGGGCCCTCTCCTTGCGCTGTCCCCCTCGGCCCTCAAGCGCACGTTCACGTTGCGCGAGTTCGCACGCCTCGTCGAGATCCTGCCCGGCCCCTCGACCAGGGAGACGGTGCAGGATGCATGGCGGCGGTACGTGGCCGACGGCGACAGGATCCGCCATCAGGTGCGCCTCGACGAGCCCGGCCTCAACGACGTTGCCGACCCCTTCGGGCTCGACGCCTCGGCCTACGATCGGATGGCCGAGGAGCTCGTCCCGCCCGTCAGCACCCTGATCCGAGCGGCTCTCCCCCGTCGGCGTCGCCGCGCGTTCCCCGGCGAAAGCCGGGCCGCGCTGCGGGAAGCGGAACGCCGTCAGCTCGCCGAGCGCCTGCCTCTGAACGCTGGAACGGGCTCAGGGGCAGAGGAGCCCTGACCTCCGCTGGAGCGACCTTTGCGGCGTTCGGGCTTGCTGGTGTAGGTGCCGTAGTAGCCGTAACCGTACGTGTCCGGGCCCTTGGGCGGGACACAGTTGAGGATGACCCCGAGGACTCGCCCCCGCACGCGGCCTAGGTTCCCGAGCGCCCGCTGGAGGCTGTCCGTCGTCGTCTTCCGCGCCCGCGCGACCACGAGGGTCCCGTCCGCCGCCCGGGAGAGTACCGCGGCGTCGGTGACAGGCAGGAGAGGCGGCGTGTCGATGAGCACAACAGCCCGTTGGGACAGCTCCTCGAGGAGATGCTGCATCGCGCGCGAGCCGAGGAGTTCTGACGGGTTCGGGGGGATTCGCCCCGCGGCGAGGATCTTGAGCTGAGGCATGGGGCCCCACTCCTGAAGCACCTCGTCGATGCTCGCGCGGCCGGTCAGGACGTCGGTCATGCCGGCATCCCCGATCACGCCGAAGACCTTGTGAGCCGTAGGCCGGCGAAGGTCGGCGTCGACGACGATGACCTCCTCGCCCGCCGCCGCGATCGTTGCCGCGAGGTTGCCGATGACCGTGGACTTGCCCTCGGACGGCAGCGAACTGGTGACGAGGAGGACCCGCGGTGGGTTGTCGACGTCGATGAAGTGCAGGTTCGTACGCAGTTCCCGGAGCGCCTCGCCCATCGCGTGCCCCGCGCCGGTCCCATGGATGTCGAGGACGCGCGTCTCGCCGACGAGGCGCTTGTCCCGCGGGAGCGTTCCGACGACGGGCACGTGGAAGCGCCGCTCGACCTCGGCAGCAGCCCGGATGCGCCGGTCGAGGACGTTGCGCACGAGCGCGTAGACGAGGCCAAGCACGAGGCCGCCCGCTGCCCCAGCCCCTAGCGCGAGCCGGAGGTTCGGCGAAACGGGTGCCGTTGGCACCGTGGCCTTCGCGAGCGGGACGACCTTCGTGGCCGGCTCGGAGCCCGTGCTCGACATCGACTTCTCGATCTCGTAGACCTGAGCCGCAAGCGCCGAGACCCACGCATCCGCGACCTCCTTGGCCTGGACGGGGTCAGAAGAGGTAGCGATCACCTGGAGCTCGGACGAGTCGACCGGGACTGTGACCTTGACTGTGCCTGCGATCGCCTGGGCCGAGGTGCTGATGCCCAGCTCCTTGACGACTCGCTCGGCGACGAGGAGCGAGTCGGCGAGCGAGCGGTAGCTCTTCGCCTTCGACTTCGAGAGGTTGTCTCCGGCGAGGGAGAGGTTGAGGTTCTCCGATCCGCCGGTCACGACCATCCCGTTCGACTGCGCCTCGTAGACGCGGGGCTGCACGAGGTACCAGCCGAAGGCGCCGGCCGTCGCGACGGCAACGAAGAGCAGGATCCCGAGCCAATACCTGCGGGCCACCGCGAGGTAGTCCGCGAGGGTCATGCCCCGCCCATCCGCGGCGCTGTCGTCTTGGAATGAATTTTGCACAAGGTTCATCTAAACCCGGGCCTGTCTCAGCTCCGTGTGAGCACCCCGTAGTCCCCTAGGAGCTCGACCGCGTCCGAGAGCGCCTCCTCGTAGCCGGCAGGCAGTCCCACTTCCGGGGCAATTCTCGTTGGGAGGTCTTCGAACCGGGCCGGCGAGCGCAGGGCGCGCCAGAGGGCCGGGGCGATGCCGCCGAGCCGCAGGACCCGCTGCCCGACCATGACGAGCAACTCCGTCCCTCCCCCGCCCGGGACTGTGACCTCGACGGCGTCGACGACGTCGCCCCGATTCAGGCGGCCGGTCGGCAGGTCGCCGTCGTCCGCTTGGGGGCTGGGGACGACGGCGGGAGCCCACCCGCCTGAGACGGCCGGACGAGCGAGGAGGCTCGGGATGAGGGCCGCGAGCTCCTCCGCCTCGCCGTAGACCGCGCTCACGGCGCCGCCGCACGAGTCGAGGAGCCGGCAAAGCCGCTGGAGTGGGTGGCGCAGCTTTCCGAGAGACGACGTGTGCGGCGCGAGGCCCACGATCGCTTCGGCATGGCTGAGCGGCCGCACTTCCGCAGGCCGGCGCACTTCCGCAGGCCGGCGCACTTCCGCAGGCCGTCCGGCCCGGGCCGGTGCGCGCTCACGTTCCAGCAGGACGAGGGCGCCGAGGCTCCCCTGAGCGGGGGTGTCGCCCAGCCCTAGCGCATCGGGGCCAAGCTGCCGTTTCGGGGCGGGCGGCTCGTCGACGATGACCGAGAGCGGCTTCGGGTACGGGACGACGGCGCCGGACAGTTCGACGCCGACCGTCTCGTCGCTCACATAGCCCAGACCGCGGGCGAGCACCCGCGTCGCCGTCGTCTTCCCGATTCCGGACGGCCCCACGAGCGCGGCGGTGCGGCCCGTGCCCGGATCCGAAAGGCCCGAGGCATGCAGCATGAGCAGCTGGCCACTGCGCTGCTCGATCGCAGCCAAGGTCAGGGCGCTCGTGAGGTCCGCGGCGAAGCCCTCGAAGGTAGCACCCGAGACGGGCACGACGGCGGGTCCCGCCAGGATCCGCGCGCGGAAGGTTCGGGGACTGCCGCCTTGCACCGCGCTGTTTCGAAGCACGCTGTTTCGAAGCGCGCTGTTTCGAAGCGCGCTGTTTTGAACCGCGCTGTCGTAGCTCGCCTGTTCCTCCCCCTCCTCGAGGCACCTCGACCAGGCCCGCCGCAGCTCGTCCCGCTCATCCGCACTCACGCCTGAGTCGAAGACAACCGAGAGGGCCGCGCCCAGGATCCGGAGCCTCACCGGGCCGCCTCCGGTTCCACGGTTTCGGCGGGCACCGCTTCCACGAGCCCCTGCTCCGCGAGCTGGCCGAGGAAGGCGGCGAGCTGTGCCTCGAGATCGGGTGGCGCCTCCGTCCCATACTCGTCACGCAGTTCGGCGAGTATGTCCCCGTCGGTGCGGACTCCGTCAACGAGGGACCAGATGACCATCGCCGAACCCTTCAGGACGATGGGTCGGTTCGCGCGGAGATTGAGCAGCGCGACTGATTCGCCCCCGTCACCGAGGACCTCGGCAACCAAGCCACTTCTGCGCCAGATCGGCATCATTTCCCTTCCGTCAAAGCCCTCGAAAGGCCCCCAGACAGCCCTCAGGGGCAGACTGATCTCGTCCGCCGCCCAGCCACGAAAAGTGAGGCATCATGACCGCCCCCTCCCCGGCGACCCGTTCGAGAAGGAAGAGGAAGCGGACGGCCGCGTTCGTCTTGCTGGGTGCGCTGCTCGTCGTCGTGCTCGCGGCGGTGGCCGCAATCATCTACCTCGGGAGCCTCTCCCAGAGCTTCGACACCAACACCAAGAAGCTTCCGAACGCGTTCCCCCAAGAATCATCCCGCCCCGCGGAGCCACATCCGGGGCCAGACGGCAAGAGGCCCGTGAACATCCTGCTCGTCGGCTCCGACAGCCGAGGGGCGACCAGCGCGACCGCGGAGTCCGGGGCGCCATCGAATCAGCGCTCGGACACCATGATGCTCGTCCATATCCCGGAGGACCGGCAGCAGGTCTACGTCATCTCGATCATGCGAGACCTGTGGGTCCCCATTCCGGACCACGGCTCGGCCAAGATCAACGCGGCACTCGCCTTCGGCGGGGTCCCGCTCATGGTCCAGACCGTCGAGGCCTTGCTCGGGCAGCGCCTGGACCACGTCGCCTTCGTGGACTTCGAGGGGTTCAAGGGCCTCACCGACGCCGTCGGCGGGGTCACCGTCGACGTCCAGAAGGCCTTCACCGCGAGCCAGACCTCGGACATCCACTTCAACGCCGGCCCCCAGACGATGAACGGGGAACAGGCGCTCGCGTTCGTCCGCGAGCGCTACGCCTTCGCCGATGGGGACTACCAGCGCGTGCGCGACCAGCAGGCCTTCATGAAGGCCCTCGTGTCCAAGATCGCGACTCCCCAGACCCTCGCGAATCCGGTCACTCTCGCGAACGCGGTCAACGGCTTCTCCCCGTACCTCACGGTCGATTCGGGCCTCACCGCCTCGGCCGTCGCATCGCTCGGACTCGAACTCGTCAACGTGCGCCCCAAGGACATCGCCACGTTCACGCTTCCGACGGGCGGGACGGGCTGGTCGACCGACGGGCAGTCGATCGTGATCCTGAACCAGGCCGCGACGACCGGTCTTGCGGATGCCATGGCCCAAGGGACGGTCCCGAAATACGTTGTCGCCAACAATCTGGCGAACGGGAAGTAAGGAACGGAACTAAGTGGTGGCGATCCAAAAATCAGTGGTACGCCAGCCGTCTCTCAGTGGTGAACGGTAGGAGTGACCCCAGTAGCTAGGGTTGGCTTCATGAGTGTTGAGGTCCCGCCCATCGCCCGCAAGGTCCCTTCCCAGCGCGAGCGTCACGGTGACGTGTTCGTCGACCCCTATGAATGGCTGCGCGACAAGGAGAACCCGGACGTCGTCGCCCATCTCGAGGCTGAGAACGCGTACACCGAGAGCGTCACGGCGGACCAGCAGCCCTTGCGGGACGCGATCTTCGACGAGATCAAGCGCCGCACCCAGGAGACCGACCTCTCCGTGCCGAGCAGGCTCGACGAGTGGTGGTACTACTCGCGCACCGTCGAGGGAAGGCAGTACCCGGTGTACTGCCGCGTGGCGGCGAGCGAAGACGGCGGCGAGCTCGAAGCCTGGACGCCGCCCGCCGTCGTCGCCGGCGTCCCCCTCGACGGCGAGCAGGTCCTTCTGGACGGCAACGCCGAGGCCGAGGGGCACCCCTTCTTCGCCCTCGGCGGCGCGGCGCTCACACGCGACGGGCATCTCTATGCGTACGCCGTGGACAACTCGGGCGATGAGACGTTCACGCTGAGGATCAAGGACCTGCGGACGGGCGAGCACCTCCCCGAAACGATCGAGCGGGTCTTCTATGGCCTCGAATTCTCGCCCGACGGACGCCGGCTCTTCTACGTCGTCGCGGACGAATCGTGGAGGCCCTTCCAGATCCGCGTCCACACGCTGGGCACACCAGCCGAGCAGGACGAGGTCCTGTACGAGGAGGACGACGTCACGCAGTGGACGTCGATCGACCTCTCGTCCGATCGCCGCTGGCTCCTCGTGAGCATCGGGAACTCGGAGTACAGCGAGACTCGCTACCTCGACCTCGCTGATCCGGCAGCCACGCTCACGGTCCTCGTCCCCCGGAGCGAGCGGATCCTCCACAGCGCAGAGATCTTCGAGCACGACGGCGCGGTCTACGCCCTGCTCGTGCACAACGGGCAGGGCAGGGCCTCCAAGAACACAGCCTTCAACAACATGGTCTCGCTCGCGCCCCTCGAGGAGTTCGCGAAGCCGTTCGCCGAGCAGGAGTGGCGCACCGTCGTCGAGCACGACGACGCCGTGAAGATCGAGGGCGCGGACGTGACCTCGACCCATCTCCTCCTCTCCCTGAGGCGCGACACCATCGAAACCGTCCGCTTCGCAACGCTCGACGATGTCTTCGCCCACGTCGAGGGATCGCGCGAAGGCGGGCAGGCGCCGTCGTTCGCGGAGCCTGCCTTCGGCGAGGAGCTGTACACTGCCGGGGCAAGCGCCTCGGACTACCGCGCGCCGCTCGTGCGGGTGCGGTACACCTCGTTTTTCACCCCTCCGCGAATCTACGACTACGTCCTCGCGACCGGGGAGTTGCTCCTGCGGAAGGTGACCCCGGTGCTCGGGGGCTACGACCCCAGCGACTATGTGGCCGAGCGCGCGTGGGCAACGGCCGACGACGGCACCCAGGTCCCGCTGTCGGTCCTGCGGCGTGCGTCGGTCCGCCCTGGCGGGACGAACCCCGCGCTCGTCTACGGCTACGGCTCCTACGAGGTCAGCATGGATCCGGCTTTCGGGATCGCGCGGCTGAGCCTGCTCGACCGCGGGATCGTCTTCGTGATCGCCCACATCCGCGGCGGCGGCGAACTCGGACGCCGGTGGTACGAGGACGGCAAGAAGCTGCGCAAGAAGAACACCTTCGGCGACTTCGTCGCGGCCACCGACTGGGTCGTCTCCTCGGGCTGGGCGGACCCGGCGCGGATCGGCTGCATGGGCGGGTCCGCGGGCGGGCTGCTGATCGGCGCCGTGCTCAACCTCGCTCCCGAGAAGTTTGCGGTAGCCGTTGCGGAGGTGCCGTTCGTCGACGCCCTCACGACCATCCTCGACCCCGAGCTGCCCCTCTCGGCCCTGGAGTGGGAGGAATGGGGCAACCCCATCGAGGATCCGGAGGTGTACGCGTATATGAAGTCGTACACGCCGTATGAGAACGTGCGTCCGGCCGCCTACCCCCGAGTCGCGGCAGTGACCTCTTTCAACGACACCCGCGTGCTGTACGTCGAGCCCGCGAAGTGGGTCCAAGCGCTCCGGGATGCCTCGACCAGCGGGCAGCCGATCGTGCTCAAGACGGAGATGGTCGCAGGCCACGGTGGGGCCTCGGGCCGATATGAGGAGTGGAAGGACCGGGCGTGGGACTACGCGTTCATTGCGGACGCGCTCGGTGCGCGGGAGCCGATCGCGTAGGCATCAGCGCGATGCGCTCACCGAGGGCGGCGTGGCGCCCTCCCGCGCAAGCAGCCCGTCGGCCACGATCTCGAGCATCGCAACCAAAGCGTCGGGCGACATCTCGCTGGTGTCCGCCACTGCGGCGACGCCACCCACCAGCCGGCTGATCTGCAGGGGCTCGACCCCGGGACGCAGTGCCGGCCCTAGGCCCTCGATGATCCGCCCATTGGCTCCGAGGTACCTCTGGCACTTGGCAGCGAACGGCGAGCCGGGATCGCCCAACGCGGCGGTGATCCGCGCTGCCGCCCCCTTGTGCTCAGTGAGCATGGCCGCAAAATCAGTCAGCCACGCCATGAGGCGTTCCCGGGACGGCGCGTCGAGCGAGAGGGCCCGTTCGACGGCGCCGTTCACGCGCTCAGCCCATGCCTCGAGGACCGCGTCGTAGAGGTCCTCCTTGGTCGGGAAATGGCGGTAGAGCGTCCCCGCGCCGACTCCGGCCGCCTTTGCGACCTCGTCCATCGAGACGGCGTCGTAGCCCTTCGCACGGAAGATGTCGCGAGCGACTTCGACGATTCGATCGCGGTTGCGGCGGGCGTCAGCACGCACAGAAACCACTACTCCCTCTCGGACGGTTGCCAAACGGAGAGACTCTCCGTATAGTTCTAATCGGAGCTTCTCTCCACTTAGTGTACTCCGAATAGGACATCCCCTCATGTCATCCGTCACTGCCACACGTACACCCAATTCGGTCACATCATCCCGCCGCGGCGGCAACACCGGCCTCTGGCTGGTCATGCTCGCCCAGCTCATGCTCGTCCTGGACGCCACTGTCGTGAACGTCGCCCTCCCCCACATCGCCACCGATCTCCACTTCTCCCGTTCCGACCTCAGCTGGGTCCTCAACGGCTACGCAGTCGCCTTCGGGGGCCTCCTGCTCCTCGGCGGAAGGATCGGCGACGTGGTCGGCCGGCGTCGCACGTTCCTCATCGGCGTCGCCGCTTTCACCGCCTTCTCACTCCTTGGCGGCCTGGCCACCTCGCCCACCCTCCTTGTCGTCGCGAGGGCCTTCCAAGGTCTCGGCGCCGCCTTCGCCGCCCCCAGCGTGCTCGCGCTCATCACGACGAACGCTCCGGATGAGGGCTCGCGCAACCGCGCGCTCGCCCTCTTCTCGGCGATCGCTTCGATGGGCGGCGCCATCGGGCTCATCCTCGGTGGCGTGCTCACCGACACGGCCAATTGGCGATGGACCCTCTTCATCAACGTGCCGATCGGCCTTCTCGTGCTCGTCGCAGTGCCACGCCTCGTCGGCGAGACCCCGCGCAGACCCGGTCGCTTCGACGTCGTCGGTGCGGTCGCCGCAACTGGAGGCGCCGTCGCGATCGTCTGGGCCCTCATCCAGGCGCCGGACTACGGCTGGTTCAGCACGCGCACCATAGGGAGCCTCGCGATCGGCGCAGCCCTCATCGCCCTCCTCGCCTTCACCGAACGCCGCGTGGCCCACCCCCTGCTCCGGCCGCAGCTCCTGCGCAGCCCGAGCCGCGTCGGCGCGCTGGCCGCGATGGCGGCCACCTACGGCGGCATGCTCGCGATGTTCTTCCTCATGGTCCAGTACCTCGAGGACCAGCTGCACTTCACGCCGCTCGTGACCGGGCTCGCGTTCCTGCCGATGCCCCTGAGCATCTTCGCGATGTCGCGGATCATCCCCCGACTCGTCGAGAGGGTGGGCGCCGCCCGCCTTGTCATCGTCGGCGCGGCCCTGCGGGTCATCGCCTTCCTGCCGCTCACGCAGCTCAACCCGCAGACCAACTTCGCGCTGGTCGCGGCGGCCCTTGTGGCCACGGGCATCTCGGCGGGCATGACCTTCATGCCGCTCACGACCCTCGCACTGCGCAACGTCGAACCCGAGCACGCCGGGGCCGCGTCCGGGCTCTTCCAGACGATGCAGCAGCTCGGGGGCGCCGTCGGGCTCGCAATCGTCGCCTCGACTTTCGCGGCGTTCGCCGTGCCGGGCGACTTCACGATCGGCGGCCGCGCAGGGTTCTGGGCGGCCACCATCCTCTCCGCCCTTGCGCTGGCCGCCGTCATGGGACCCGCGATGAGGCGGCAGCGGGAGGCCTGAGGGCAGAGGGAAGTCTGAGGGCCGTGCAGCAGCCCGGTGGAGCACAGCTTCGCCGGGCTGCTGCCTTTCTGTGTGTCTTGACACATCCTCGCGCATGGGATTACCTAATGAACATTCGGTAAAAAATTGCGAGGTACTCCTATGAGCGACGCTGCTCCTGCCAAGACCCATCTGAACCCCGGTGCGCTGGGCGATCGGGAAGGACTGGCCGATCGGGAAGGACCGGCCCACCGGGAAGAACTGGCCGATCCGGAGGCAGTAGCCCACCCGATCCTTACCGACGACTACGCAACCCAATGGATGGGCCTGAAAGTGCTCGCCCTCGGCGATGGCAGCGCGACCGTTGCCGCCACGCTTCGGCGCGAGATGCTCAACGGATTCGGGATCGCCCACGGCGGGATGATCTTCGCCATCGCCGATTCCGCCTTCGCTCTTGCCTGCAACCCCCACACCCCGGATGAAGACCAAGCCGGAACGATCACGGTCGCGGCCGGCGTCGACGTCAACTTCCTCGCTCCGGCCCACGTCGGCGAGCGCATCACCGCAGTCGCGGCCCGCCGCGCCCAAGCAGGCCGAAGCGGGCTCTACGACGTCCAGGTCTTCGCCTCGCCCCAGCTCCCGGCATCGTCCGGGGACCCGGCGTCGCCTGGCGACCCAGCGCCGTCTGGCGACCCAGCGCCGTCTGGCGACCCAGCGTCACCCGAGGACCCGTCGTCGTTCGGCGCACCCGGGCGCCTCATCGCCGAATTCCGCGGCCGCTCGCGCACGATCCCCCAGCGCTGACAGCCCAAGCCCACTCGACCCCTGCCGCCCATCGCCCACCCCCTGGCCACTACGGAGAGAGAAACCGTGACCCAGACCGCCGCCCCCGAGTCCCCCCGCACCTCAGCCTCCGGTCCCGCGATCCTCGATGCCGAGGAGACGATGTCCCGGGACCAGATCGAGGCCCTCCAGCTCACGCGCCTCCAGGAGACGCTGGCCTACGCGTACAGCCGTGTGCCGCTCTACCAGCGCAAGTTCGATGAAGCTGGGGTCCACCCGAGCGACCTCACCGAGCTCGGGGATCTCGCGAAGTTCCCCTTCACCACGAAGGAGGACCTGCGCCAGGAGTATCCGTTCGGCATGTTCGCCGTCCCGATGGACCAGGTCGCCCGCATCCACGCCAGCTCGGGCACCACGGGCCGGCCGACCGTCGTCGGCTACACCAAGCAGGACCTCGACAACTGGGCCACCCTCGTGGCCCGCTGCCTCCGCGCCTCGGGGGTGCGGCCCGGGATGAAGGTGCACAACGCCTACGGCTACGGGCTCTTCACCGGCGGACTCGGCGCGCACGGCGGGGCCGAGAAGCTTGGCGCCACTGTCATCCCGATGTCCGGGGGCCAGACCGAGAAGCAGATCCAGCTCATCGGCGACTTCGCCCCCGACGCGATCCTGTGCACGCCGACCTACCTGTTGACCATCGGCGACGCGATGATCCACAAGGGCCTCGATCCCCGCGCCACCTCGCTCAAGTACGCGGTGCTCGGGGCGGAGCCGTGGACGCAGGAGATGCGGCACGAGCTCGAGGAGATGTTCGGCATCAAGGCGTGCGACATCTACGGCCTCTCCGAGGTCATGGGGCCGGGTGTCGCCGGCGAGTCGGTCGAGACCCAGGACGGGAGCCACATCTGGGAGGACCACTTCCGCCCCGAGATCGTCGACCCGTTCGACCTGACGCAGACCAAGGCCGACGGCGAGACGGGCGAACTCGTCTTCACGTCCCTGACGAAGCAGGCCCTGCCGATCATCCGCTACCGGACGAAGGACCTCACCACGCTCCAGCCCGGCAGCACCCGCCCGGGCCACCGCCGCATGGGGCGCATCTCCGGCCGCAGCGACGACATGATCATCCTGCGCGGCGTGAACCTGTTCCCGTCCCAGATCGAGGAGATCGCCCTGCGGATCCCGGAGCTGAGCCCGCACTTCCAGCTCGAGATCACGCGCCCGCACCGGATGGACGAGCTCACCGTCAAGATCGAGCCCCGCGAGGGCACGACGCCGGAGCAGCGCGCCTCCGCTGCCGTCTCACTTCGCCAGCAGATCAAGATCCACATCGGCTCCTCGTGCCGCATCGACGTCGTCGAACCCGGCTCGCTCGAGCGCTCCAACGGCAAGCTGCGCCGCATCTACGACCTGCGCAACCGGGCATAGACTCGAACCCATGCCTTCCGCCGCTGCAACAAAGCCCCCAGGCCCCGAGGCCTCAGGATCCGCGCCCTCCGGGCGGAGGGGGCGCCCGGGCTATGACCAGCAGTCAGTGCTGAACGTCGCCGTCGAAGTGTTCAACCGGCACGGCTACGACGCGACGTCGATGGGCATCCTCGCGGAGAACCTCGGCATCTCGAAGTCGGCCATCTACCACCACGTTCCGTCGAAGGAAGACCTGCTCGCGCTCGCCCTCGAGCAGGCTCTCGGCGGCCTCGAGTCGGTGTGGGAGGCGCCCGAGACCAAGGAGGGCAGCGCGGAGCACCGGCTCGAGTTCGTGGTCCGCTCAACGGTGCGGGTCCTCACCGAGAGGCTGCCGTTCGTCACGCTCCTGCTCCGCCTCCGCGGCAACACGGAGACCGAGCGGCGCGCGCTCGAGCGGCGGCGGGGCTTCGACCGGAAGGTCGCCGAGCTCATCGAGGAAGCGCGCGAGGAGGGAACCGTGCGGAGGGACATCGATCCACGCACGGTCTCGCGCCTCCTGTTCGGCACCATCAACTCGATCGTCGAGTGGTACCGTCCGGGCGGAGCGCTCACGTCGGAGAAGCTCGCGGACGACGTGGTCGCCGTGCTTTTCAACGGCCTCCGGGCCAGCTCATGAATTCTTGTTGAACTGATTCAGAACTCGGGCATCACAGCCTTTTCACAGGTCTAGGGTCTTTGCGGGGACCCTCTCCATTAGACCTGAAGGACCATTCCAGATGCCGAAGTTCAGCATGCGCACCGCCGCTGTGACGAGCGCGCTGGCGCTCGCCGCCGCGTCGGGCGGAGCCATCGCAGCGGCCCTGCCCGCGCAGGCGGCCACAACCAACACCACGACCACCCCGATCAAGCACGTTGTCGTCATCTTCGGCGAGAACGTCTCGTTCGACCACTACTTCGCGACCTACCCGAACGCCGCCAACACGGCAGGCGAGACGATCCAGGGATCCGGCGCCCCGGCGTCGTCGTTCACGGCCGCGCCCAACACGCCGAAGAAGATCAACACGCTCGCGGGCGCGAACCTGCTCGCCCCGAACAACCCCAACTCGGTGCAGCCGATGCGCCTCACGCCGAGCCAGGCCGTGACCTGCGATCAGGACCACGCGTACACGCCCGAGCAGAAGGCCTACAACGGCGGCCTGCTCAACAAGTTCGTCCAGTACACGAGCACCGACTCTTGCTCCGCCCCCCAGTACGGCACGGCCGGCCTCACGATGGGCTACTACGACGGCAACACCGTCACGGGCATGTGGAACTACGCGCAGCACTTCGCCATGAGCGACAACAGCTACGACGACGAGTTCGGCCCTTCGACCCCCGGGGCGCTCAACCTCGTCTCGGGCCAGACGCACGGCGTCACGAGCATCGACGCGCTCACGGGCAAGCAGACCTCGGCCCCGGACTCGTACACGGTGAAGTCCCCGAACGCTCAGGGCGTCGGAACGGTCACGGGAGATCCCGACCCGGCCTACGACGACTGCTCGGACAACAGCCGCAACGGCTCGCCCAACGCGCTCGCTTCGATGCAGGGCAAGAACGTGGGCGACATGCTCAACGCGAAGGGCGTCTCGTGGGGCTGGTTCCAGGGCGGCTTCGCCACCCAGGGCACCAAGACGATCAGCGGCACCTCGTACGCGCAGTGCTCCGTGACGCACACGAACGTGGCCGGCACGTCCTCGCGGGACTACAGCCCGCACCACAATCCGTTCCAGTACTACGCGTCGACTGCC
This sequence comes from Sinomonas terrae, assembly GCF_022539255.1. NCBI lineage: Bacteria > Bacillati > Actinomycetota > Actinomycetes > Micrococcales > Micrococcaceae > Sinomonas > Sinomonas terrae. The sequence goes on along the minus strand of NZ_JAKZBV010000001.1, from coordinate 842,284 downwards.
AACCCGCATCACCTCGCACCGGCCTCCGACGCTGAGATCGGCCACAACGGCCAGGCGAACCACCAGTACGACACGACGGACTTCGACAAGGTCGTCAACACGGACAACATGCCGGCCGTCTCGTTCCTCAAGGCGCCGGAGTACCAGGACGGCCACGCGTCGTACTCCGATCCGATCGACGAGCAGCAGTTCGTGGTGAACGAGATCAACGCGATCCAGAAGTCCAAGAACTGGGATTCGACCGCGATCGTCCTCGCGTACGACGACTCCGACGGCTGGTACGACCACGCCTCAACGCCGGTCACCAACGCCTCGAACGACCCTGCGAACGACGCCGCGTGGTGCCAGAACGCCGCGAAGTCCGGGACGCCGACGCTCGGCGGCTACCAGGACCGCTGCGGCCCCGGCCAGCGCCTTCCGATGCTCGTGATCTCGCCCTACGCGAAGAGCAACTTCGTTGACCACACGCAGACCCAGCAGTCCTCCATTCTTCGATTCATCGAGGACAACTGGAGCCTCGGTCGACTCGGCGACGGCTCGTTCGACCAGCTCGCCGGCTCGCTCGGGAACATGTTCAACTTCAACGCCGAGCCTCGCCGCGACGGCCTGATCCTCAACCCGGCCAACGGGCAGGTCGTGCAGGCCGCGTACTGCTCTGGGAACAGCGGGCAGCACCTTGGCCAGGGTGGATCCTGCAGCTAGCCACATCGACTTGGGCCCCCGTCGCTACCTTGGGAAGCGACGGGGGCCCATATGTTTCAAATTGGCATCGATGGTTTGCTTCGACTTTGATTCCCTGTGAGCACCTGCCTACACTCAAAAACGTGACCTGCATCTCAACGGCGCGATGCAGGTTTTATTCTGTCCGGCTCGATGAGGAGACGGACGGAAGCAAAGGGAAAGAGAACTGGTTAGAGAAGAGGGCCGCCTCCCCCGGCAATCCGGGGAAGGCGGCCCTCTCGCTATCCGGCGTCCGCTAGGAGGCCGTGTGCGCGGCCCGCGCCTTGCCGACAAGGCGGACGACGGCGTCGTGCAGCGGGTGCCCCGGTTCCAGCCCCGAGAGCTCCTCGGCGACGTCCGCGTCACTCGCGTCGCCGGCGAGGACGGCTTGGAGGCGCTGCGCCTCGTCGTCGTCCGCAGCGTCGAAGCGGAGAGCCGCACTCATTGCCTCGAGCAGGCCGTCGGCGGGAAGTCCCCGTTCCGCGAGCTCCGCCGCGGGTCCAACGAACCGCTCGTGACGGCTCAGCTTGCGAAGCGGCGCGCGGCCCACGCGATCCACGGTGTCCGGGAGTTCGGCGTTCGCGAAACGGCCGAGGATCTTGCGGATGTACGCCTCCTGCTCCTCGGGTGCGAAGCCGTACTTCGCAACGAGAAGCGACTTCGTCTCGTCGAGCACCGCCTCGACCTTCGCGCGGATGGCGGGATCGGCGATCGCGTCCGCGATCTTCTCCTTGCCAGCCGCCCGGCCGAAGTACGCGGCCGAGGCGTGCCCGGTGTTGACCGTGAAGAGCTTGCGCTCGATGTATGGCCCGAGCGAGTCCACCCACGTGACACCTGGAATTTCGGGGAGTTCCCCGCCGAACGGTCCGCGCTCGATGGCCCATTCGAAGTACGGCTCGACGCGGACGTCGAGGCCTCCCCCGGGAGCCTGGGCCGGGACGATCCGGTCCACCGCGGTATTGGCGAAGAGTGCCTTGCCATCAATGTCCGCGTCCGAGAGCCCTTCGGCCTGGGCCGCCGCGCGGACCCCCTCCTCGAGGAGGTCCGTCGCGTTGATCGCGTTCTCGCACGCCATGACCGCGAGCCGAGGTGCGTCCGCGGGCCGCGCCGCGATGCCCCGGGCGATCGTGGGGGCCACGAACTTGAGGATGTTCGGACCCACCGCGGTCGTCACGATGTCGGCGCGGGCGATCCGCTCGACGAGCTCGGCCTCGGCCGTGCCCGAGTTGACGGCGGTGTAGCGGTCGACCACGTGGTCGCGGCCGCCCTCCCCCACCTCGTGCACGGTGTACGACGGGGTGGCCTTGAGAGCGTCGATGAGCGGCGCCGCGACGTCCGCGAAGACGAGATCGTAGCCTGCCTCATGGAGCAGGAGGCCTACGAAGCCGCGGCCGATGTTCCCTGCGCCGAAGTGGACGGCCGACTTCATGCATTCACCTTTCCGAAGATGTCGAGCACCTCGTTGACGGTCTCTGCCTTCTCCAGACGGGCCACCTGCTCGCGGTCACCGAAGACCTTCGCGATCTTCGCGAGGATCCCGAGGTGCTCCTTGTCCTTGCCGGCGATGCCGACGACGAAGGTCACCGGCTTGCCCTGCCAGTCGATCGGCTGGTCGTAGCGGACGAACGTCACTGCCGAGGACGCGATGTGGCCCTTGGCCTCGTTCGTGCCGTGCGGGATGGCGAGGCCGTTGCCCATGAACGTCGAGACCGAGCGCTCGCGCTCGTGCATCGAGGCGACGTACTCGTCGTCGACCGCGCCCGCCTCCTTGAGCAGGCGACCTGCCTCCTCAATGGCCCCGGCCATGTCCACGCTCGCGCCCGCGAGGACGATCGATTCCGGCCGAAGGACCTGCTGGGACTCGGCATGGACGTGAGGAACGGGAACGTGCGACGACGCCGCCTCGGCTTCGGAGGCCGGCTCCGTCTTCCCAGCGACTCCCTCGAACGGGAAAGGCTCGTTCGCGGACAGCTCGTCCAGCAGCGCGACGATCTCGTCGTACTTCGGGCTGCCCATGAAGTTGTCGACCGTCACCATCTGAGCGCTCGGGGTCTTCTGCTCCGCCCGGAGCGCGAGGTCCTGATGGACCACCACCATGTCGTAGGTGTCAGTGAGGTTCGCGATCGACTGGTTTGTGACCTTGACGTCCTTGTGCCCCGCAGCCTTGATCTTGTTCCGCAGGACCGAGGCGCCCATCGCGCTCGAGCCCATGCCGGCGTCGCACGCGAAGACGATGTTCTTGATCTGCGTCGCGGTGGCGACCCCACCGCCAGCGGCACCAGCGGCACTGCCGGCGAGCAGAGTGGAGGCCATCGACTTGCGGCCCTTCATGCCCTCCATGCTCGCGGTGGCGGCCGCGAGGTCGCCTTCCTCCCTGTTCCTGGACGCCCTCAGGATGATCGAGGCGATCGCAAACGAGACTGCACACGCGAGAATCACCGAGAGGACGACGCCGAAGTAGCTGTCGCGCGCCGTCTGGGCCAGCACCGCGATGATCGAGCCTGGCGCTGCAGGCGCGACGAGACCCGCGTGGGTGACGACGAGCGTTGCGATGCCCGTCATGCCGCCGCCGATCGTGGCGAGGATGAGGAGCGGGCGCATGAGGATGTAGGGGAAGTAGATCTCGTGGATGCCGCCGATGAACTGGATCAGCGCGGCGCCCGGAGCGGAGGCCTTCGCTGCACCCTTGCCGAAGAACATGTAGGCAAGCAGGACGCCGAGGCCCGGACCGGGGTTCGCCTCGAGCAGGAACAGGATCGACTTGCCCTGGGCGGCGGACTGCTGGATGCCGAGCGGCGTGAGGATGCCGTGGTTGACGGCGTTGTTGAGGAACAGGACCTTCGCCGGCTCGATGAAGATGGACGTGAGCGGGAGGATCCCGTTGCTGACCATGAACTGCACCGCGGTGCCCGCGGCGGCACTGAAGGTCGTGACGACCGGGTCAATGGCGAAGAAGCCGAAGAGCGCGAGGATTGCGCCCCAGATGCCTGCCGAGAAGTTGTTGACGAGCATCTCGAAGCCAGGGCGGATCTTCCCGTCCCAGATCGAGTCGATCTTCTTCATGGTCCAGCCGCCCAGAGGACCCATGATCATCGCGCCGATGAACATCGGGATGTCCGTGCCGACGACGACGCCCATCGTGGCGATCGCGCCAACCACGCCGCCGCGGACGTCGTAGACCATCTTTCCGCCCGTGTAGCCGATGAGCAGCGGGAGGAGGTACGTGATCATCGGGCTGACGAGGCCCGTCCACGTCTGGTGAGTGGCCGGATTCGTGCCGAAGCCGCCCAGCTGGCCAACCGGAAGCCAGCCCGTCTGAATGAAGAGTGCCGTGATGAGGCCCCAGGCAATGAAGGCCCCGATGTTCGGCATGATCATGCCGGAGAGGAAGGCGCCGAATTTCTGCACCCCGGCCCGCGCGGCGTGGCCCCGAGAGGGCGCTGCGGTGGTCGACATGGTTCCCTGCTTTCGTTTCAGGAGGCAGCCTGCGGGCCGCCGGAAGTAGTGGGAGGTTGGCCGTCCCCGCGGTCCCTGCCGTTCTCCGGAGCGTTGGAGAGGCGGTGGAGCCATTCGAGGAAGAGCCGCATCTCGGTCCCGGAGAGCTGCTCCGGGTGCGAGGACTCTAGCGTCGCGTTGAGGGCGATCGCAGCCGCGACATAGGACGGCTGGCCCCCAGAAATCGCTCCCCGCTCGGGCTCGTCGACAAACGACGGGTCCGAGACGACGGAGCGGAGGACGGCGTCACGCGTCTGCGCGGAGAGCGGCAGGATCGCGATATCGCCACCCGTAAGAGGTTCGTCTTGCTCATCCGCCAACAGCATGAGGGTGACCCCGATGTTGGCGGCCAGGACGGCCCGCGCCGCCTGAGCGGGCGGAACGGCGAGTTGCCCCGCGCCTGCCGCACGCGCCAGTTCCCGTTCGAGGAGGTGCTCTGCCTCCTCGACGAGGACTGGGCGCTTGCCAGGCCCCGCGTTGCCGAACATGAGGGTGTACAGCTGGCCGTGGGACAGCCCGAAGTGGACGTGGATGTCCCACAGTCGTTGCACATCGAGGATCGGACTCGCCGAACGCTCGATCGTTCCCTCACGTTGGACGAACTCCTCGAAGCCTCTGGCCACGACGGCTTCCATGAGCCCATCCTTGTCGCCGAAGTGGTGGTACAGCGTGGGTGCTGTCACCCCGGCGAGATCCGTGATTTGGCGGGTAGACACCGGCTTGCCGCTCGATGCTGCAAGCAGTTCCATGGCGGCTGAGATCAACCGCTCACGAGGAGAAGCCTTGGCGGGCTCTCCGTCTTGGGCGTCGCCGGCGACGCCCACCTCCGTGTCACGCATGGCCGCTAGCGTAACCGATATAGCAACGCTATACAAGAGACGAGAGTGAACTGCATCACAGAACAAAGTCTTGTGGTGAGGATCACGAAACCCGCTTGTATAGCAACGCTATAGGGACTAACGTAACGCTGAGCTAAACCGCCGAGGGCCGCGAGCCCGGACCGAGAGGATCCCAATGAGCCAGCAGTTTCACGGTGTTGGTGTGACGCCGGGGCGTGTGGTGGGGCCGGTGCGGCAGATGCCGGCCCCGGTGCGGGAGCCTTCGGCGGGGGCCCCGGCGGGGGTGTCCGCGGAGGCCGAGGCCGAGCGGATCCGGGCCGCGTCCAAGGCGGTCCAGGCCTCGCTGAAGGCCAGGGCCGGGGCGGCCTCGGGGGACGCGAAGGCCGTGCTGGAGGCCACCGCGCTGATGGCCGCGGACCCGATGCTGGTCAAGGGCGCCGTGAAGCTGCTGGGCCCGGACGCGGCCGGCGGGCCCCGCTCCGCCGAGCGGGCGGTGTGGGAGTCCGGGGCCGCGGTCGCGGAGAAGCTGAAGTCCCTGGGCGGGTACATGGCCGAGCGCGCCGCGGACGTCCTGGACGTCCGGGCCCGGATCGTCGCCGAGCTCACCGGCGCCCCCGCCCCGGGGATCCCGGACTCCCCGGCCCCGTTCGTCCTGGCCGCCGAGGACCTGGCCCCGGCCGACGCCGCGACCCTGGACCCGGCCAAGGTCCTGGCCCTCGTCACCTCCGGGGGCGGGCCCCAGTCCCACACCGCGATCCTGGCCCGGGCCCTGGGCCTGCCCGCCGTCGTCGCCGCCCCCGGCGTCCAGGCCATCCCGGACGGGACGCTGGTCTACGTCGACGCCGCCGCCGGGCAGGTCGTGCCCGGCCCCGGGGAGCCCGAGCGGGCCGCCGCCGCGGCCTGGGCCGCCCGGGCCTCGGCCCTGGCCTCCTTCGACGGGCACGGGCGCCTGGCCGACGGGCACCCCGTGCCCCTGCTGGCCAACGTCGCCACCGGCCCCGACGCCGCCAGGGCCGCCGCCGCCGGCGCCGAGGGGGTCGGGCTGCTGCGCACCGAGTTCGCCTTCCTCGACCGCGACACCGAGCCCACCCACGCCGAGCAGGTCGCCGCCTACGGGGCCGTGTTCGCCCACTTCGCCTCCAAGAAGGTCGTCATCCGCACCCTCGACGCCGGCGCCGACAAGCCCCTGCCCTTCCTGACCAACACCGACGAGCCCAACCCCGCCCTCGGGGTCCGCGGCTACCGCACCGACGCCGCCTCCCCCGGGGTCCTGGCCCGCCAGCTCGCCGCCATCGCCGACGCCGCCGCCGCCCACGAGGCCGACGTGTGGGTCATGGCCCCCATGGTCTCCACCCCCGAGGAGGCCGCCGCGTTCACCGCCCTGGCCCACGCCGCCGGCCTCCCGGTCGCCGGGGTCATGGTCGAGGTCCCCTCCGCGGCCCTGACCGCCGGCCACGTCCTGGCCCACGCCGACTTCGCCTCCCTGGGCACCAACGACCTCACCCAGTACGCCATGGCCGCCGACCGCATGCTCGGCCCCCTCGCAGCCCTGAACGACCCCTGGCAGCCCGCCGTCCTGCACCTGGTCAAGGCCACCACCGACGGCGCCGCCGCCGCAGCCGCCGCCACCGGCACCCCCAAGCCCGTCGGAGTCTGCGGCGAGTCCGCCGCCGACCCCGCCCTCGCCGTCGTCCTGGCCGGCCTCGGCGTCACCACCCTGTCCATGACCCCCCGCGCCATCCCCGCCGTCGCCCACGTCCTGGCCACCACCACCCTCCCCCAGGCCCAGCACCTCGCCGCCCTCGCCCTCGCCGCCCCCACCGCCGACGCCGCCCGCACCGCCGTCCGCACCCACCTCCCCGCCCTGGCCGACCTCGGCCTCTGACCCACACCCAGAAGGAGAAGGAAGAAACCCATGGCAGAACGCACCGCCACCATCGGCTCCCGCGTCGGACTCCACGCCCGCCCCGCCGCGATCTTCGCCGAAGCCGCCGCCAACACCGGCATCGAGGTCACCATCGCCAAAGAAGGCGACCCCGAAGACGAGGCCCTCGACGCCTCCAGCATCCTCTCCCTCATGTCCCTCGGCGCCGAATACGGCCAGAAAGTCACCCTCCGCGCCGACGGCCCCGGCGCCGACACCGCCCTCGACCAACTCGTCACCGTCCTCGAAACCGACCACGACGCCCAATAACCACCCCCCACCCACCCCCACCCCCAACCCCTACAACCACCCCACAACGCTCGCGCCGTCACCTCCGCAGGGTCCACACCCCGCAGACCTGACGGCGCGAGCGTCAAAGGGCCAGCTCAACTCACGGGCCAGATAAACGCCACGGCAATCCCCCACATGAGCCAACCCTGTGATGGACTGGGCGGAGTCACCATCGCCAGAGTTGCCCAGCGCAAGGAGTGAGCGTTGCAAGGAGCGAATGCGTCCCGGTCCCTCGTCTACATCGCGTGCGCGACGGCTGGCACCGTCGATGCCTTCGAGCTCGACCCGGAGTCGGGCGCCCTCGAACGGATCGGCCGGACCGAGGGCCTATCGCACGCCTCATCGATGGCGCTGGATCCCGAGAGCCGGACGCTCTATGCGGCGTGCAACATCGACCGGCCCTCGCCTGAGGTGCCGCCGCGCGTCGTCGCCCTCTCGCTTGACGCCGCCTCTGGGGAAGCCTCCGTAGGCGGGACACGCGAATTGCCGGTCACGACGTGCTACGTCTCCCTCACCCCGGACCGGCGCGAACTCTTCGGCGCGTCGTACCACGAGGGGCGGCTCATCAGGTTCCCGGTCCCGGGGGCCGAGGAGAACGGTGTCAGCACGTACGCATCGGGGGCGAATACGCACTGTGCGGTCGTGAGCCCGGATGGCCGCTACGTGTACGCGGCATCGCTTGGCGATGACCGTGTGAGCTGGTTCGCCGTCGATGGCCGGGCCGAGCGCGCAGTGCACGACGGCGCGATCGCACCAAGCGGGCACGTCGCCGTCGAGCACGGTTCCGGCCCGCGGCACCTGCGGTTCAGCTCCGACGGCGAACGCGTGTATGTGCTCCACGAACTCTCGGGGGACGTGTCCGTCTTCGAACGCGATCCGGACAACGGGCATCTGGCGCTGCTCCAGGTGGTCTCCGCCGTCGACGGCCTCGATCTCTCACGCGGCGCGGTCCGCTCCCCCAGCACTCAAGACCCCGGGCAGAGCGTGATCTGGTGCGCGGATCTGCGGCTCACGCCGGACGGTCGCTTCCTGTTCGCCACCGAGCGGTCGACGAGCACCGTCTCAGCCTTCGCCGTCCGCGGCGGCGGCCTCATCGAATTCCTCGGCCGCACGCCCACCGAAGCCCAACCCCGCGGCACGGCCATCGACCCCTCGGGGCGGTTCCTGCTCGTCTGCGGCGAACGGTCGGACCACGTGACGGCCTACCGGATCGGCGACGACGGCTCGCTCACCCTTCGGTCCCGGGCGCGCACCTCGGGAGGCCCTCTCTGGATCGAGTGCTGGGCGCCTGCCTGACGCGCCCTCGTTCGTGACGCCGTCTTCCACGTAAGACCCCCTCGCCCGCATAAGAGGCCCTCGCCCGCACGAGAGGCCCTCGCCCGCACCTGTGCGCTGGGGCCGCGGCACGCATGCGGACGAGACGCACGCATGCGGGCGAGGCGCACGCCTGCGGACGAGACGCACGCATGCGGGCGAGGCGCACGCCTGCGGACGAGACGCACATGTGTAGGGAAGGGGCGAAGCAGGTCGGGGAGGAGGCGGCGGTGATCGGGGAAGGCGCCCCGCCGAAATGATCAGTGATCGGGGTCAGCGGGTGCGCCAGCGGAGGTCGGCTGTGCCGTAAAGCTCCGGTGGATGCGGGTACTCGAGCTGCTGGCCAGCCACTCGCAGCGGCGGCGGCACGAAGTCGAGCAAGCCGTACGCGCTCTGCGCTTGCCTGCGGGGGACCTCCAGGACCGCTGGAGCGTCCGGTGTTGGCCCTGCGGGTCGGGACTGCGTGGGTCGGGACTGTGCGGGACCGGACTGCAGGAGTTGCGCCGCCGTCGTCGCGAGTGAGAGGTGAGCCGAGCCCGTCACGCCGCGCTCCCCGGCCGCGAGGAGGGCCACGGCTGCGGCAGCCATCCCCATGCCCGTGGCGTGGTCAAGCGCCTGGACGGGCAGCACCCCAGGGCGCCACCCGCCGTCGTGCTCTGCGCCGTAGACCTGGGCGATCCCGCTCGTCGCCTGCACGATGCTGTCGAAGCCTCGAACGTCGGCCCATGGCCCCTCGCGGCCCCACGCGTTGAGGGAGACGACCACGAGGTGCGGGAAATCCGCCCGGAGCGAGAGCGGGTCGAGTCCGAAGCGCTCGAGACCGCTCGTCCGATACCCCAGGAACACGACGTCCGCGTCCCGCATGAGCTCACGGACTTGAGCGAGCTGTTCGGGGTCGCGCAGGTCCGCGAGCGCGCTGCGCTTCGCGAAGTCGGTGTCGATGTGCTGGTCCAGCAGCTCGGGCAGCTGCGGAGGGTCGATGCGGAGGACGTCGGCGCCGAGCGCACCGAGGAGCCGCGTTGCGCTCGGGCCCGCGATGACGCGGGTGAAGTCGAGGACACGCACGCCGGCGAGGGGCTGCTCGGCCGTGGCGAGCGGGACGGACTCGGACGCTGGGCGTGGAGCGCCGTCGTCGAGCGTGAAATCGATCCAGGGCCGGCTCGCGGCGGCCGAGCCCATCGGCGAGGCTTCCCAGTCCTCCGGGGAACGGACGGCCCCCGCCACCCCGCGCGCGGCCTGCACGTCCCGTTCGACCTCGAGGGCGGTCCGTTCGCGGAGGGCTGCGCAGAACCCCTCCGCGGTCGCAAGGCCGAGGGCGGCGAGCAGCCGCTCGGCGTGGTGCGGGTAGTTCGCGTGGACCCGGACCCAGCCGTCCCCCGTTTCGTGGAAGCCCGAAAGTGGGGCCCAGACGTCGGGCGGCGCGCCGTCGACACGGAGATGGCCGATCGAGCCGAACGATGCGGAGACAAGGGCGGACGACGTCGCTGGCCCGGATCCCGCCGGGGCGTCCCCGAGCCCACGCGCTGCAGAGAGCGCGCGGAGGGCCGCGATGAGGGCTCCGACCGAGCCGAGACCGAGCCCTTCGACGTCGAGCGGTCCTCCCCACCAGACGCGCGGCCCGCGCCACCAGCTCTCGGGCCACCAGCTCTCGTGCCCCAAATCACCGGGCTCGGGCACCTCGCCCAGCACTGGAGCGAGGAAGCGACCCAGAGTGAGCAGATCGGCATGATCCGTGGGAAAAGCATGACCCATGGGAAAAGACTGTCACCATCTGCCTGACCCATACACCTCTTGGCGTCTCAGGAGCACCATTGGGGGTAGAGGTCCAGCGGCAGGCAACGGCACGGGAGGCGTCAGCATGAAGCTCAAGCACCGGTCCCTCGCACTGGCAGCGGCCTTGTCGTCCGCGCTTCTGGGATTGTCCGGCTGTGGGAGCTCGCCGCCACCACCGAGCAACGCCTCCGCGAGCGGCTACGCGGCTGGGAATCTGGAGCCGCAAGCCTCGTCGCGGACGACGACGAGCCTCAAGACCGCGACGGTGGACGGCCGGAAGATCATCGTCGACGCCAACGGCACCCCGGTGTACATGTACACGCTCGACAATGCGGGCGAGTCGAAGAGCGTGTGCCTGGGCAGCTGCGCGCTGCTGTGGCCCGCCGTGGAGAGCGGCGCCCAGCCCCCACAGCTCCAAGGCATCACGGCGAAGGTGGGCAGTATGCCCGCGGCCGACGGCGGCAAGCAGGTCACGCTCAACGGCATGCCGATCTACTACTACGCCAAGGACAGCGGCGCCGGATCCGCCACAGGCCAGGGCGTCGCGGGCGTTTGGTACGTGGTCTCGCCCGACGGGTCCCTGATCTACGGAGGAGGAGGCCCCAGCAACACGGCCTCGCCGACTTCTTCACCCTCGAGCTGACACGGCAGAAGGCGAGCTGACTCGGCAGAAGGCGAGCTGACACGACGGAGGGCCGGGCACCCAGCCCGGCCCTCCGTCGTCGTCCGCGCCAAGGAGGCTTGGCCGGCCGACTTTTCACATGGCCGACTTTTCACATGGCCGACTGTTCACATGTTGTATTCGATCGCCCCGCCCTGATGCAGGCACAGGATGTTCCCATCCGGGTCCACGAACCACGAGGCACGCTCGTCGCCCGTAGCGAAGATGTGGTGTTCATCCGTCTTGAGGTCGGGAAGGTCGTAGTCCTCGAAGTGCACACCGTGCTGTTCGAGGTCCGTCATCGCCGTTTCGAGGTCATCGACTTCGAACGTGAGGGCGGTGTGGCCCGTGTGGACCGCGTCCGGGTCCACCATGAGGCCGAGGCAAGCGGAGCCGTCCAGGCCGAGGATCAACATCCCGGTCGGGTCCTTTCCGCGGACGGGGAGCCCGAGAGCTCCCCCGTAGAAGTCCTTGGCACGAGCCTCGTCGGCTACGGTCAGGATGGTGGTTGCGGGTCGTGTCGCCAGAGTCATGGCACACCTCCACGAGGGTGAACTGACGCCCCCAATTTTAAGCGGGCCACTCCTTCGCGACGAGGGTGAGCACGTCGTAGGTCGCGACGATCTCATCATCCTGATTCTCGATCACGGCATCCCAGCAGACCTCGCCGTATTCGTCCGTGACGCGCGGCGTGATCTGCTTCGCGGTGAGCGTGACGCGGATGGAATCGCCCGCGGGGATTGGGGTGAGGAAGCGCAGGTTCTCGAGGCCGTAGTTGGCGAGGACAGGCCCCGGCTCGGGAGAGACGAAGAGTCCTGCGGCCCAGCTCACGAGGAGGTATCCGTGGGCCACGATTCCCGGGAAGAACGGGTTTGCGGCTGCTGCCTTTTGGTTCGTATGCGCGTAAAATGTGTCGCCCGTCTCTTCGGCGAAGTGCGAGATGTCCTCGAGCGTCACCTGGCGCAGCTCGGAACGGACGGCGTCGCCGATCCGCAGCTCCGAAAGCGACTTGCGGAAGGGATGCGTTGCGGGATCAGCAGGGTCAGCGAGGTGGCGTTCGGCACCCTTGTGCCACACACCGGTCACGGCCGTGAGCATGTTGGGCGAGCCCTGGATCGCGGTGCGCTGCATGTGGTGCTTGACCGAGCGGATCCCGCCGAGCTCCTCGCCGCCGCCGGCGCGGCCCGGGCCACCGTGCACGAGGTGCGGGACCGGTGAGCCGTGCCCCGTCGAGGTCCGGGCGTCTTCGCGATTGAGCACGAGCACGCGGCCGTGGTGGGAAGCAATCCCGAGCGTGAGGGTCTGGGCTGTCTTGGGGTCATTCGTGCACACGGTCGCGACGAGGGAACCTGAGCCCAGGGCCGCGAGCTCGATGGCCTCCTCGATCGACTCGTAGCCCACCACGGAGGAGACCGGCCCGAACGCCTCAGTACCGTGCAGCGCCGCCGCGCGGACGTCGTTCCACGTGAGGACGACGGGGCCCATGAAGGCGCCGTCCGGCACGATCTTCCTGCCGCCGTCGGCCGTGACGACCTCGGGCGCGTCGAGCGAACCCCACGCGATCTGCGCGCCGGCTGCGACGAGGGATTCGACGGCGTCCCGCACGTCCTCGAGCTGGCCGACCGATGCGAGCGCCCCCATCGTCACGCCCTCGGCCCGAGGGTCCCCGAGGACCACCTTCTGGGTGACGCGCTCACCGATCGCTGCGACGATCGGTTCCACGAGTTCCTTCGGCACGATGGTGCGCCGGATCGCCGTGCACTTCTGGCCCGCCTTGACGGTCATCTCGGTGACGACGGAGCGGACGAACGCATCGAATTCCGGCGTGCCGGGCTCCGCGTCGGGCCCGAGGATCGCAGCGTTGAGCGAGTCCGTCTCGGACGTGAAGCGGACGCCTCCGTGAACCACGTTCGGGTGCGACTTGAGCAGATTCGCCGTCGACGCCGAGCCGGTGAACGAGACCATGTCGCGGTAGTCGAGCTCGTCGAGCAGGGTCCGCGCCGAGCCGGAGATCAGCTGGAGCGAGCCCGCGGGGAGGATGCCGGATTCGATCATGAGCCGAACGACGGCCTCGGTCACGTAGCCCGTGGGGGTGGCCGGCTTCACGATCGTGGGGACGCCCGCGACGAACGCGGGCGCGAACTTCTCGAGCATCCCCCAGACGGGGAAGTTGAAGGCGTTGATCTGGACCGCGACCCCCGGAATGCGCGAGTAGATGTGCTCGCCGACGAACGAGCCGTCACGGGAGAGCGTCTCCATGGGACCGTCCACGATCACGTGGCTGTTCGGGAGCTCGCGCCGGCCCTTCGAGCCGAACGTGAACAGGACGCCAATACCGCCGTCGACGTCGACCATCGAGTCGAGCTTGGTGGCGCCGGTCTTGTAGGAGAGTTCGTAGATCTCGTCGCGGTGGCCATTGAGGAACTGCGCGAGTTCCTTGAGCTTGAGCGCGCGCTCGTGGATGGTCAGCGCGCCGAGGCCCGCCTGCCCGACGCTGCGGCCATGGCGGACGACGGCGGCGAGGTCGAGCCCCTCGGTGCTCACCGCAGCGAGGAGCTCGCCCGTGCTCGCATCGCGGACTTCGGCCGGCTTGCCTGCCGCGCCAGTCTCGGGGGTCCACCAGGCGTCGAGGACATAGCTCGGGACGATCGTGGTCTGGACGGATTCTGCCGCGGCAGTGGTCATCGTCGACGTTTCCTTCCGATGCGGGACTCCTGGAAGCGGCCGGGCATCTGGCACTTTCGCACCAATTACTGACCGGCCGTTCGGTAATGGTTCCACAATACACGGAAGAGGCGTGCCTGGCACAGGCCGATATATTGCGACGATCGGCTTCTTCTGCCCAGAGCGGGATGAATCTACCATTGCGCGAGTCATGACTGATCGCCTTCCGGCGTCGGTCCGCCGGGCTGGGTGGTCGGGCGACAACGGTACGGCGCCTCATCGAAGGGAGCCTCACGTGAACGTGTCCCCGCGACCCTCACCATCCACCGCAGCCCGCCTCGCCCGCCCCATCGTCGCGCTGCTTGCAGCGCTCGGATTCATCACGGGCGTCGCCGCTCTGCCTGCGCAAGCCGGATCATCGCCGTCGTACGTCGGGCTCGGCGACTCGATCGCAGCCGGCACCGGCGGCAGCACGGTGACGAACGTCCTATGCCAGCAGACCACCGTGGCCTACCCCGTCCAGCTCGGCGGCACCGACCTCGGCTGCTTCGGGGCAATGACCTCAGACGTCGTCAATACGCAAGTCCCCCAGCTTCCGTCAAGCACGCGGAACGTCACGATTACGGTCGGCGCGAACGACGCCGGGGCAGGCGCCGCCGTTGTCAGCTGCTTCTTCGGCACAGCGACTCAGTGCGACCAGACCCTCTTGTACTCGACGACAGTCCTGATCCCGGAACTCCCGGCGAAGCTGTCCGCGACGATCGCCGCTGTACGGGCGAAGGATCCGACGGCCCGCATCACGCTCACGGGCTATCCGCTCCTGTTCACGGTCTCTGGCCTGCCTGCCGCCCAGCGGCAAGCCGCTGCGTCGGTCAACGCCGCAACGTTGCTTCTCAACGCAACGATCGCGACGACAGCATGGCGCAATGGGGCTGGGTACGCAGACGTCACCTTCCGTTTCCTGGGCCATGGGGTCGGCTCGCAGGACCCGTGGATCAACGGACCGATCCTCACGCCGACTGGGCTCGCGCCCGGCTCGTACCACCCGAACGACAGCGGCTACACGCACGGCTACGTCCCGGCGGTCGCGCCGTTCATTCAGCAAGGAGACAACTAGGGCCAGTCATAGGAGGCCTCAGCCGCGCAGCTTCTCCCTGACCAGCTCCAGCTCCGCGCGAGTGAGACCGTGCTCGAGGAGGTACTCCTCGGCGTCGATCCCCGCCCCGAACTCGGCGAGCGCCGCCTGGCGCTCGGCGAGGATCGGCTCGAGCTCCTCGGCCTCCTGATACCGCTCGTACGGGTGCTTGAACGGGCTGATCCGGTGCCATTCGTTGATGCTCCGGACGCTCGCCTCGTACTGCGCCGCGGCCGCCTCCTGGGCGACCGCAGGGTCGGCGAGCTGCAGCAGCAGGGTCACGATGATCCCCGTGCGGTCGCGGCCAGCGGAGCAGTGGACGACGACGCCGCCCGGCGCCTCCGCGATCGCCCGGAACACCGCGGCAATCTGTTCGGGGAAGAGCCGGACGACGCCCGCGTAGCCGTTCGGGTGGTTGAGGTACGGCGGGACCTGACGCGCGAAGAGGTCCGCGAGCTCGGGGTGCTCCGGGTCCTCGGTCGGGGCGTTCACGACCTCGATGCCAGCCAGCGCCTCGGCCGGGACCGCGGGATCGGTCTCCCTACGCCGCCGCTCGCCGGGGTTCCGCAGGTCGATCACCGTGCGGATGCCGTCGTCGTACATCTGCCGCCAGCCGCGCTCGGTGAGCCACTCGCTGCGTCCCATCCGGTAGACCGAGCCCAGCACGCGCCGGGCGTTCACGGCACCTTCCCATGCGACGGCGTCATCCATCCATCGACCCTACCCCGCCCCACCCGACGAGTGGCCACCTCCCGACCGACGAGTGGCCACTTCCCGCAAGAAGAGGGCCTCAGGCCCAGTCGTAGAAGCCCTTGCCGCTCTTGCGCCCCAGCTGCCCTTCCGCGACCTTGTCCCGGAGGATCTGCGGGGGCGCGAAGCGTTCGCCGAGGGTCTTGTGGAGGTATTCGGCGATGCCGAGGCGCACGTCGAGACCGACGATATCGGTGGTCTTGAGCGGGCCCACCGGGTGCCGGTAGCCGAGCACCATGGCGTTGTCGATGTCCTCGGCGCTTGCGACCCCCTCCTCAAGCATGCGCATCGCCTCGAGGGCGATCGCGACGCCGAGCCGCGACGAGGCGAAGCCCGGGGCGTCCTTGACGACGACGGCGGTCTTGCCCAGCGCCTCGACCCACCGGCGGGCGGCGGCGACCGTCTCGTCCGCGGTTCCCTCGGCGATGACGACCTCGATCAGGGTCGAGGCCGGGACCGGGTTGAAGAAGTGCAGGCCGAGGAACTGCCCGGGGCGTTTGAGGGAGACCGCGAGGTCGGTGACGGAGAGGGACGAGGTGTTGGTCGCGAGGAAGGCGTGCGGAGAGATCTGCTCCTCGACGGCGGCGAGGGCGGTGGCCTTGAGCGTGGGGTCCTCGGGGACGGCCTCGACGACGAGGTCGCAGAATGCGAAGTCGGCGTAGTCCACCGAGGTCGCGAAGTCCGCCAGGAGTGCCTCGGAGCTCGCGGCCACGGCACCGCGCTCGATCGAAACGGCCACCGATGCCTCGACGCGCTGCCGAGCGCCGCGGGCGGCCTCGGCGTCGCGCTCGACGACGACGACCTTGGACCCCTTGGTCAGGAACGCGTGGGCGATCCCGGCTCCCATTCGGCCCCCACCCAGGACTCCGACGGTCGCGGGCAGGCCCTCGGCCAACGGGACGGCCGGCGCGGTGTTCTCGCCGAGGGCTTCGTTGAGGGCGTCTTCGATGTTCATGGCTGCTTCTTCCCGTTCTTGTTCTTCTTCTCGAGGAATGCCTGCATGCGCTCGAACTTGGCCTCGGACTCGAACAGCATGCCCTGGGCCAGCGTGTCGATGAGCGGGTGGACCTCCCGCGGGGTGTGGAACACGGCCTTGGAGATCCGCACGGCCAGCGGGTCCTGCGCCGCGATCCGGTCCGCGAGCCTGTCCGCGGCCGCCTGCAGCTCGTCCGGCTCGACGAGCTCGGTGATCAGGCCGGCGTCGAGGCACTCCTGCCCGATCAGGACCCGCCCGGCGAGCAGTACCTCCTTGGCGAGGGCCTCCCCCACGAGCTCCCGCAGGCGCCACGTCGCGCCCGCCGCGGCCATGATGCCGAGGCCCGTCTCGGGGTTGCCCATCCGCAGGCTCGGGGTGCCGATGCGGAAATCCGCGGCGTACGCGAGCTCGGCCCCGCCGCCGAGCGCGTAGCCCTCGAGCGCGGCGATGACGGGCATGGGGAGCTTCGCGATGCGGTCGAAGACGGTCGAGTTGATCCCGGCGAGGGCGTCATCACGACGGCGCTCGCGCAGCTGGGCGATGTCCGCCCCCGAGGCGAAGATCCCCTTGGCCCCGGTCCCCGGGTCGGCGGGCGTGCCCGAGACGATCAGGACCTTTGGGTTCGCCTCGAGGTAGGCGCAGACTGCGTGGAGCTCCTCGACCATTGCCGCGTCGATCGCGTTGCGGACCTCGGGGCGGTGCAGCCGCACGTGCAGCCGGTCCTCGCGGTCCTCCACCTGCAGGGTCGTGAATCCGGACGCGTCCAGGCCCATCAGACCCCCTCCACGACCAGCGCGGTGCCCTGCCCCACGCCCACGCACATCGTGGCCAGACCCAGCTTCCGGCCCGCCCCGGAGAGCTCGCGCTCCATCCGGCCCAGCAGGGTCACCACGAGTCGGGAACCGGAGGAGCCCAGCGGGTGCCCTAGGGCGATCGCGCCGCCGTCGGCGTTGACGATCTCCTCGTCGAGCTTGAGTTCGCGCATCACGGCCAGCGACTGGGACGCGAAGGCCTCGTTCAGCTCGACGGCGCCGAGGTCGCCAACCGAGAGGCCGGTCCGCTCGAGCACCTTCCGGCTCGCCGGGACGGGCCCCATGCCCATGATCTCCGGCGCGACTCCGGCGGAGGCCCCGTCGACGATCCGCGCCCGGGGCGCGAGGCCGAAGCGCTCCACCGCGGCCTCCGAGGCCACCACGATCGCGGAGGCGCCGTCGTTCAGGCTCGAGGCGTTCCCCGCCGTCACGACCGAGCCGCCCTTCACGACCGGGCGCAGCTTCGCGAGGACCTCCATGCTCGTCCCGGGCCGCGGGCCCTCGTCGGTGTCGACGACGGTCTGCGCGCCTTTTCGCCCGGTGACCGTCACAGGCACGATCTCCGGGGCCAGACGGCCGGCCTCGATCGCCGCGAGCGCCCGCTCATGCGAGCGCACCGCGAATGCGTCGCAGTCCTCGCGCGAGGTCTCGAACACCCGAGCAACCTCCTCGGCCGTCTCCGGCATCGAGTACGTCGCCTTTCCGTCCCGGGCGAGCTCCCCCGAGAGGAACGCCGGGTTCGTGAACCGCCACCCGATCGAGGTGTCGAACACTGCCCCGGGCTTCGCGAACGCCGCCGCCGGCTTCTCCATGACCCACGGCGCACGGCTCATCGACTCGACCCCGCCCGCGAGCACCAAATCCGCCGCGCCAGCCTTGACCATGTGCGAGGCCATGATGATCGCCGAGAGGCCCGACGCGCACAGCCGGTTCACCGTGATCCCCGGGACGCTGTCCGGGTAGCCGGCCAGCAGCCACGCCATCCGGGCCACGTTCCGGTTCTCCTCGCCCGCCCCGTTCGCGTTGCCCAGGATCACCTCGTCCACCGCTTCGGGGTCGATCCCGGCCCGCTCGACGGCAGCCTTCACCGTCAGCGCCGCGAGATCGTCCGGACGGACCGAGGAAAGGGAGCCGCCGTACCGGCCCACCGGAGTCCGCGCGCCGCCGATCAGAAAGGCCTCAGCCATGAGCACATCCTTGAATTGAATTTCCGACCGGCTTGAATTGAATTACCGACCGTTCGTTCTATAAAGATTACCCGCGACGCCCACAGGGTCAACCCGTGACGCCGGAACGCTCTCGGCTGCCCGCTCGTTCCACCGGCAAATGCGCACTGTACATTCGATGCCCCCTGCACGACGCCGGCCCGGAAATCCGGCGCCGGCGCGCCGTTTCGGGCGGTTCACGGGAACGGACGCCCTCGCCGTCGTCCTCTATGCCTTCCTCCCCCTCGCCGCGGCCTTCCTGCCGCTCGAGGACATCGCGTGGCTCCGGGAGAACCCGGTCGCCGGTTCCTATCTCCTCAACCTCGCGGTGTACGGGGTGGTCTTCATCGTCGCCGTGGTCGCGGCCCACGCCTACGTATCCCGCGATGTGCGGATCCTCGCGTCGCGGCCGTGGTTCACCATCGGGATCCTGCCGCTCATGCTCGTCGCGATGCTCGTCGTGACGGCGATCGTCGTGAGCCTCGCGGGGGGCGCCCAGATCTCGCAGAACCAGGAGAGCGTCCAGACCGTCGTGGAAGGCGTTCCCTGGTGGTTCACTGTGCCGCTGCTTGTGATCCTCGGCCCGTTCGTCGAAGAGTTCATCTTCCGGCACCTCATGATCGGCAAGCTGAGCCTCTACCTCAACCGGTGGGTCTGCTACGTCCTCTCGACCGTCCTGTTCGCCTCGCTGCATGTCCTGAGCAGCTCCGCGTTCACCCTGCAGACCCTCGCCCCGTACCTGGGGCTCGGGGTTGTGCTCGTGTTCGCGTACGCCTGGACCGGGAACAATCTCGCCTTCAGCATCTCGCTCCACGGCCTCAAGAACCTGCTCTCAGTGGTGCTGCTGTACTCGCTGAACCTCTCCGCGCTCCAGTCGTAGCTCGGCACCTCCCAGCCGATCGAACCAGCGCAGCAGCGCCGGGTCATGGCTCGTGACAACGAGCGTCCCCCGGTACCGCTCGAGCGCCTCCTCGAGCTCCCCGACGAGGAGCGGCGCGAGGTGATTGCTCGGCTCGTCGAGGAGCAGCAGCTCCGGCTGGACGGACAGCAACCGGGCGAGGGCCAGGCGGCGGTACTGGCCCGCGGAGAGCGAACCGACAGGCACGAAGAAGTCCTCGACCCGGAAAAGCCCCAAGTGCAGGAGCCGCTCGGCGTGCTCGTCGAGGTCGCCCACGAGGCCGGCGGCGTAGGCCGCGAGCAGGCGGGCGTGCGGGTCCGCCGGCTTGGCGAGTTCCTGCGGGAGGAGGCCGACGACGGCGGCCGGAGACCCGTCGTCGTCCGCCCCTTCCCCGCGACGCACCACGGCGACGCCCTCGAACCGCTGACGCCCCGCAAGGACCCCGAGAAGCGTCGTCTTCCCGGAGCCGTTGGGGCCCGTCACCGCCAACCGGCCGCCAGAGGGCAACTCGACGTCGACAGCGCGAAGCCGCCCCGGAACGGAGGCCCCGCGGAGCGCCACGGACGCGCCTCGATCCACCGCGAAGGCCGCCGCGAGGTGCAGCGGCCGCGGAGGCGGCATGACCGGGTCGGACTCGAGCCGCCGCAGCCGCTCCCGAGCCGAGCGGACTTGGCTCTCGACGGCCGCACTCACGCGCTGCCCGAAGTAGTTGAACCCCGACTTGTCCTTATCCGTCATGCGCCCGTAGGCGACGCGCCCCGCGACAGACGCCGCCTTCGTCCGCTCGCGTTCCTTCGCCGCGACCCACTCGGCGTACTCGAGCTCCCACGCTCTGCGCTCGCGGAGCTTCTCCGCGCGGTAGCCCGCGTAGCCCTCGCCGTAGCGGCGGACTGAGCGGCGGTCGGCGTCCACCTCGAGGATGGCGCGTGCGAAACGTCCGAGGAACTCGCGGTCGTGCGAGACGGCCACCACAATCCCCGGACGGGTCGCAAGCTCGGCCTCGAGCCACGCGACCGCGTCGGCGTCGAGGTGGTTCGTCGGCTCGTCGAGGAGCAGAATCGGCGCCGGATCCGCGAGGGCGGCCGCCAGTGCGGCGCGCTCCGCTTCTCCGCCGGAAAGGCTCCCGAGTGCCCGGTCGGTGGCACCCCGCGCGAGGTGGCCCACGCCGAGCCGCTCGAACGCCGTCCGGACGCGGACGCCCGCCGCTGACCCGCCGTCGTCCTCGTCTCCGGACGCCTCGGCTCTGGCGAGCAGTTCTGCGATCGTGGCCGCGCCGTCGGCGGTCTGCGCGAGCCGTGACACGCGCCCATGGATGGCGACGGCACCGGCGTCCGGGCGTTCCTCGCCCGCCAGGAGCCGCAGGAGAGTCGACTTTCCGGCCCCGTTCTCGCCGACGACGGCGATCCGCTCGCCGTCCGCAATGACGAGGTCGACGCCGTCGAGCAGGAGACGGTCGCCGTAGCCGTGGGAGACGCCGGACATGGTGATGTGCACGGCGCCCGAATGATGATGTGAGCCGGAATGATGTGGGCCGGAATGACGATGTGGGTCCGAATGATGTGGCTGGGAAATAGGTCGCATGAGGCCTCGCTTCGGCGGTCTTGGAGCACACGTGTGCCACTGCACAGGCGTGGAGAGGGAAGCGATCAGCGGACCATGCGTTCAAGCGTGGGGCGCGCGGTTCGGGGTGTCAAGCGCCATAGGCCGCCGCCAAGCGCCCTGAGCCAGAAGGAACGGCATGCTCCCTTCCCGGCGGAAGGCTCGGAGCCTAGCTTTGACCCATGGCATATCGGATCCAGATGGTGGTGGACGCCCATGACCCGCACGCCCAGGCCGAATGGTGGGCCGAGACGCTCGGCTGGGCGCTCGAACCGAGCAACGAAGACTTCATCCGCCGCATGATCGCGGAAGGCTACGCGACGGAGGACGAGACGACGACGCGGAACGGCGTCCTCGTCTGGGCGAGTGCTCAGGCGATCGCCCCGGAGGACGAACTCGACAGCCGTGACCGCCGGCGGATCCTCTTCCAGGCAGTGCCCGAGGGGAAGACCTCGAAGAACCGAGTTCATTGGGATGTCCGGCTCGACGGCGATGACAAGGACGCCGTCCGCGCGAAGCTCGAGGCGCGAGGGGCTACGTTCCTGTGGGAGGCCGCCGAGGGGCGGCATTCCTGGTACACCATGGCGGATCCCGAGGGGAACGAGTTCTGCATCTCGTGATCCGATCTCCTGATTCCGTGCAGACCTGTACCCGAGTCGCCTAGCGCGGTGCGGATCTGTACCCGAGTCGGCCAGGACAGTGCAGATCTGTACCCGAGACTGGGCCGGGAACGAGCAGCCCTGGCGGCGCGGCTAGACTTTCAGGCGTGACTGCCTCCGCCGCGCCTGCCCTGCCCGAGCGAGTCTCCGACGTCTTCGACCCGACCAGATGGCGCGTCGTCGAGGGCTTCGATTTCGAGGACCTCACATATCATCGGCAAGTCGAGCGGGATTCGGCCGGCGAGATAACCCGGGACCTCCCGACAGTCCGGATCGCATTCAACCGCCCCGAGGTGCGCAACGCCTTCCGCCCCGGTACCGTCGACGAGCTCTACCGCGCGATGGACCACGCTCGCATGACCCCCGACGTCGCAACCGTCCTCCTCACTGGCAACGGCCCCTCCCCCAAGGACGGCGGCCATGCGTTCTGCTCGGGCGGGGACCAGCGCATCCGCGGGCGCGAGGGCTACAAGTACGCGACCGGCCAGACGGCCGAGACCATTGACCCCGCCCGCGCAGGCCGACTCCACATCCTCGAGGTCCAGCGCCTCATGCGCACGATGCCCAAGGTGATCATCGCCGTCGTCAACGGCTGGGCCGCCGGGGGCGGCCACTCGCTGCACGTCGTCGCAGACCTGACGATCGCCTCCCGCGAGCACGGCCGCTTCAAGCAGACCGACGCAACGGTCGGCTCGTTCGACGCCGGGTACGGCTCGGCGCTGCTGGCTCGCCAGATCGGCCAGAAGCGCGCGCGGGAGATCTTCTTCCTCGCCCGCGAATACTCGGCGGAGGACATGGTCGGGATGGGCGCAGTCAACGAGGCGGTCGAGCACGGCCGCCTCGAAGAAGTCGCCCTCGAATACGCTGAGGACATCGCCCGCCAGTCCCCGCAGGCCATCCGCATGCTCAAGTTCGCGTTCAACCTCGCCGACGACGGCCTCGCCGGCCAGCAGGTCTTCGCGGGCGAAGCCACGCGGCTCGCGTACATGACGGATGAGGCCGT
This sequence comes from Sinomonas terrae, assembly GCF_022539255.1. Lineage (NCBI taxonomy): Bacteria > Bacillati > Actinomycetota > Actinomycetes > Micrococcales > Micrococcaceae > Sinomonas > Sinomonas terrae. Next base: position 819,566 of record NZ_JAKZBV010000001.1, on the reverse strand, counting down.
CGAGGGCCGTGACGCTTTCCTCCAGAAGCGTGACCCTGACTGGTCCGCCTTCCCCTACTACTTCTGATCGGGAAGGAACCGCATGAGCCTGGACCCCGTCCTCAAGGCGCTCGCCGCTGCGCTCGCCTCGGAGGGCCCCGCCGTCGAGTTCGGCCCGAGCGGGACCCGTTCGGAGGCCTGGCGCACGTGGCGCCCCACGGCAGCGGCGGAGTCGCTGCCCCCGGGCACCGCCGTCGTCGTCCGCACGTCAGGTTCCACGGGCACCCCGAAGGCGACGGCGCTGACCGTCGATGCGCTCGCGGCGTCCTCGATGAGCACCGCGTTCGCGCTGCACGGCGAGGGTCAGTGGCTGCTCGCACTGCCCCTCGAGTACGTCGCGGGGGTACAGGTCCTCGTGCGGTCGCTCTTCGCGGGGACCCGGCCGATCGAGATGGACCTCGAGGGCGGATTCACGCCCGAGCACTTCGAGGCGGCCGCCGCGGAGCTCACTGATCCGATCCGCTTCACGTCCCTCGTGCCGACCCAGCTGCGGCGCCTGCTCGAGGACCCTTCGCCGCGGCTCGCCAAGCTGCTGCGGCGGTTCAACGCCGTCCTGATCGGCGGAGCCCCCATCCCGCCGGGGCTCCTCGAACGCGCGAGCGAGGCCGGCGTCAAGGTCGTGACCACTTACGGCTCGGCCGAGACGTGCGGCGGGTGCGTCTACAACGGCTTCCCGCTTGAGGGCGTCTCCGTGCGGCTCGTGGAGGACGGCCGCATTCGGCTCGGCGGCCCCGTCGTCGCCGCCGGCTACATCGGCGACCCCCAGCTCACCGCGGCGCACTTCGTCGAGGAGGACGGCGAGCGCTGGTTCGTCACCTCCGATCTCGGCGAGCTCACCGCTGAGGGGCAGCTTCGCGTCCTGGGAAGGGTCGACGACGTCGTCATCACGGGCGGCGTCAAGGCCTCCGCCGCGCGCGTGGCGGCTGAGCTGGAGGCGGTCGACGGCGTGCGGGAGGCTTTCGTCGCCGGCGTACGGGACGCCGAGTGGGGGCAGGCCCTCGCAGCTGCGATCGTCCTCGAGGGGACGGGCGACGTCGCGACGCCGGTCGGGCGCGATCTCGCGCTCGGCACCGTGCGGGCCGCCGCCGTCGAACGCTTGGGCCGACTCGCCCCCAAGACCTGGCTCGTGCTCGACGCGCTGCCGCTCCTACCCAACGGCAAGCCGGACCGGCAGGCGCTCGCGCTGGTCCTCACGCGCGCCCACGTCGCGCAGGGACCTCCTGCCTAGCCGCCGCTCTCGCCCAACATCGACTCGCCCATCACATCAACACCCTCAGGAACACTCGTGGCAACTACCGCCCAGTGGATCCACGGCGCCCGCCCGCGGACCCTCCCCATGGCCATCGCGCCGGTCATCGTCGGAAGCGCCGCCGCCTACGGCCTCGGCTCGTTCAGGCCGCTCAACGCGCTCCTCGCGGCGCTCGTCTCCGTCATGCTCCAGGTCGGGGTGAACTACGCCAACGACTACTCCGACGGGATCCGCGGGACGGATGACAACCGGGTGGGCCCATTCCGGCTCGTGGGCAGCGGCGCCGCGGCGCCCGGCGCAGTCAAGCGGGCCGCGTTCCTCTCGTTCGGGGCCGCCGGGCTGTTCGGGCTCATCCTCGTCGCGCTCTCGGGCACGTGGTGGCTCATCATCCTCGGAGCCCTCTCGGTGCTTGCCGCATGGGGCTACACGGGAGGCAAGCGGCCCTACGGCTATCTCGGCCTCGGGGACCTGTTCGTGTTCGTGTTCTTCGGCCTCGTCGCGACCCTCGGCACGACCTACACTCAGGCGCTCACGCTCAACGCGTCGGCATGGGCTGGTGCGGTGGCGACGGGCCTCATCGCGGACGCGCTGCTCATGGCGAACAACGTCCGGGACATCCCGACCGACCGCATCGCGGGGAAGCGGACTCTCGCCGTCCGGCTCGGCGACAGGGCCGCGCGGCGCTCGTACCCGGCGATGGTGGGCGTCGCGATCCTCGCGGCCCTGCTCCTCGCGCCGTCGAACCCGTGGATGCTGCTCGTGCTCGTCCTCGTTCCGGCGGCTGCCGGGCCGTCGCGGACCATGCTCTCAGGGACGGCTGGACCGGGCCTCATCCCCGTCCTGCAGCAGACAGGCTTCATCAATTTGGGCTTCAGCGTGCTGTTCGGGGTGGCTGAGGTGCTCGGCCGGGCGTAGCTCCGGCCTACGGCCCCTCCGCCCCTCTGGGCAATCAGGCCTCGTTGTTGGTCCGCTTCTCTTTGGCGGAGTCATGCTCAGGGAGCTCCGGGTACTCTTCGTCGACGCGCTGGGCCTCGTCGATCGCGTCCTCGGCCTCGGCGTCCTCCTCCTCGACGGAGGTGTGGACCTTCTTGCGGCCGCCGAAGACGTCGCTGACGTCAGAGGCCGCCGCGTTCCTCTGCCCGCGGAGGAAGAGGAAGCTCACCGCGAACGCGATGATGCACGCGTAGACCGCCGAGAGCACCCCACCGATCCCGAGCAGCATGAAGACAGCGAACGGGACCACGAAGAGGGCTGCACGGACAAGGGAATACTTCAGGAATGCCACTGGTCAAGTTTACTAAAATGGATCCATGGCCCGCCTTCTGCCCGTCATCGCCATTCTGGCCGCCTGGCTCTACGCGATGGTGGACTGTGCGATGGCGGATCGCCAAGCGGTCCGCGGCGGCCTCCCCAAGGCTGTCTGGTTCCTGATCACAGTGCTCCCCGCCCTCGGAAGCGCGCTCTGGTTCATCTTCGGGCGCCCGCGCCGGGGTTCGCCGCCCAAGGCCGGTGGAAGCGGAGGGGGTCGCCGCCCCATGGCGCCCGACGAGGACCCCGACTTCCTGCGCGGCCTCTAGTTCCTTCCCCCGCAGCGCTACTTCTGAGCGCTGCTGATCATGTTGTCCGCGTCGGTCTTGAACGCCGCCGCCGCGTCCTGGGCGCTCGCGCGGCCGAAGAGGACATCGGTGACGTGGCGCCCGAGGGCGTTGGCCGCGCTGCTCGAGCCCGTCGGTGGGACGGCGGGCGGCTGGCCGAGCTCGGGCTTGATCTCGGTGAGGAAGTCGAGAGCCGCCTTGTCCGTGGGAGTGAGCAGGGGCTTGATCGCGTCCTGAATAGACTGCGACGTCGAGAAGCCGCGTTCGGTGGTGATGATCTTCGCGACGTCCGGGCTGTTGACGAGGTAGTCGATGAACGTTGCCGCCTCTGCCGGGTGCTTGGACCGGGACGAGGCCGACCAGTACATCGAGGGCTTGTAGAAGAGGCCGTCATCCTGCGGCTTGCCGTCCTGGCTGGGGACGCGGAGGAGCTTGATGTCGCTGCCCGTGGCCTTCTCGAGGGCGCCGAGCTGGTTCGTCCACCAGAAGGACATGCCCGTCTTGTTCGTCGCTGCAAGCGTCTGCTCGACGGCTGCACCGGTGTCCTCCTGCGCGACGCTCGCAGGCGGAGCCGCCTTCGCATCGAGGAGCTTCTTCTGGAACGCGATGAACGAGGCCACGCCGTCGACCGTGAAGCCGGTCTTGCCGTCCTGCGTGTAGAGCTGCTCGCCGTGCTGGCGCAGCCAGATGCTCAGGTTCTGATCAGTGATGCCGTAGGACGAGCCGTAGTTGCCCGCGCCCGCGGCGAGCGCCTGCGCCGTCTTCAGATAGTCGTCCCACGTCCACTTCGTGTCATCCGGGATCGGCACGCCCGCCTTCTGGAAGACCTTCACGTTCGCGAAGACCGCAAGGGCATTCTGGCCGGTGCTGATGCCATAGAGCTTGCCGTTGTACTGGCCCGCCTTGACGGTGTTCTGATCGAAGGCAGAGAGGTTGAGCTGGCTCTGGTTCGAGAGGTCGAGGAGCGCGCCGCGGCCGCCGTACTCGGCGATGTACGCGAGGTCCATCTGGATCACGTCCGGGGCGTCATTCGCGGCGGTCTGGGTCGCGAGCTTGTCCCAGTAGCCCGACCATACCCCGGGCTCGGCTTGGATCTTGATGTTCGGGTGGGCCTTCTGGAAGGCGTCGATCACCTGTTGCGTCTGCTTGTTCCGGACGTCGTTGCCCCACCACGAGAAGCGGAGTGTTACGGAGCCGTCGGGGTTCTTCCCGCTGTTGGTTCCGCAGCCCGCGAGGACCCCCACTGCTGCGGTTCCGGCAAAGAGCTTGAGCGCCGATCGGCGGGTCAGAGTCGTCATTGTCTCTCCATGGTCTCGAGGGCGGAGCATTGCCTGAGAAATCGGTTTCTGGTTTCACTGAGTATGTCCGAGGTCACATTCAGCGTCAAGGCCTAAGGAAAACGCATTCCACCTGATATTGCAAGGGTGGCCTCATCCCTTGACGTGGCCCGGCCACCGCCCTATCTTGGCGTGAAAGCGCATTCCAAGGCAAGGAGGATCGCCCCGTGTCCAGTGCACATCCCGCACCGCAGCTCACCAGCGGAGCAGCGTCTATGAAAGGTTTCATGACATGAGCGCGCTTGCCGAACTCGGCACCCTCGGCAAGAAGAAGGGTGGGCGCGGCAACGACGCCGGCGCCACCGCCGGCGGTGCAGCGCCGAAGGGCCCGCGGGCGACGGCCTCGAAGAAGGACAACCGCGCCGCGTTCGTCTTCCTGGCCCCGTGGATCGTGGGCCTCGTGTGCATCACGATCGGGCCGATGGTGATGTCCCTGTACCTCTCGTTCACGGACTACAACCTGATCCAGGACCCGAACTTCATCGGGCTGGACAACTTCACCCGCATGTTCGGCGACGGCCGGTTCTGGAACTCGCTCGGTGTGACCCTCACCTACGTCATCGTCGGCGTCCCGCTCCAGCTCGGCCTGGCCCTCGCGGTCGCGATGGCCCTGGACAAGGGCCTGAAGGGCCTGGCGTTCTACCGCTCGGTCTTCTACCTGCCCTCCCTGCTGGGCTCCTCGGTGGCCGTGGCGATCCTGTGGAAGCAGATGTTCGGCACCTCCGGGCTCGTGAACCAGCTCCTGGCCATGGTCGGGATCCACGGCCCAGGCTGGATCTCGGACCCGAGCACGGCCCTGGGCAGCATCATCCTGCTGCACGTGTGGACCTTCGGCTCGCCCATGATCATCTTCCTCGCCGGTCTCCGGCAGATCCCCACGATGTACTACGAGGCCGCCGCCGTCGATGGTGCCGGCCGCGCGACGCGCTTCCTGAAGATCACCCTGCCGCTGCTGAGCCCGATCATCTTCTTCAACCTCGTCCTGCAGATCATCGGCGCCTTCCAGTCCTTCACGCAGGCGTTCATCGTCTCCGGCGGCACCGGCGGCCCGTCCGACTCGACGATGTTCTTCACCCTGTACCTCTACCAGCGCGGCTTCGGCCAGTTCGACATGGGCTACGCCTCGGCCATGGCCTGGGTCCTCCTGATCATCGTCGGAGCCTTCACCGCCATCAACTTCTACGCATCGAAATTCTGGGTGTTCTATGACGACTGAAGCAGCCCCGCACACCGCACGCCGCGTCACCGCCGACGACGGCACCCGGGCCCCCGCCGCCGTCGTTCGCTCCGGACGGTCCCCGGCCAAGGGACCGCGCCGCCCGCGCCCCTCCCGCGGCGACCTTGCGTTCACGCCCGGCCAGCGGGCCAAGAGCGTCCTGAAGCACGCCGCCCTGATCGCGGCTGCGATCGTGATGATCTACCCGCTGCTGTGGATGATCGTCTCCTCGTTCCGCCCCAGCGACGACGTCTTCCGCGCCCCCGGCCTCTGGCTCACCCAGGCCCACCCGGAGAACTACGCCAACGGCTGGAACGCCCTGACCTCCCCGTTCGCGACCTACCTGCTGAACTCCACCATCGTGGTCCTCGGCGCCGTCGTCGGGAACCTCGTCTCCTGCTCGATGGCCGCCTACGCGTTCGCCAGGCTGAACTTCTGGGGCAAGAAGTGGATGTTCGCCGCCATGCTCGTCACGATCATGCTGCCCATCCATGTCGTGATCGTGCCGCAGTACATCCTGTTCTCCCAGCTGGGCTGGATCAACACCTTCGCGCCCCTGATCGTGCCCAAGTTCCTGGCCACCGACGCGTTCTTCACGTTCCTCATGGTCCAGTTCATCCGCGGCATCCCCCGCGAGCTCGACGAAGCCGCCCGCATCGACGGCGCAGGCCACCCTCGCATCTTCCTGCGCGTGATCCTGCCCCTCATGACCCCGGCCCTGGCCACCACGACCATCTTCACGTTCATCTGGACCTGGAGCGACTTCTTCAGCCAGCTCATCTACCTCACGTCCCCCGACGTGTTCACCGTCCCCGTTGCCCTCCGGGCCTTCGTCGACGCCCAGTCGAGCACCGACTGGGGAGCCATGTTCGCCATGTCCGTCGTCTCCCTCCTGCCCGTCTTCATCGCCTTCCTCATCGGCCAGAAGTTCCTCATCAAGGGCATCGCCACCACCGGCATCAAGTAGACCCTCCGGCGCCCGGAAACACGTCACGAGCCCGGAAACACGTCGCGCCGTCACCTCTGCAGGGTTCACACCCTGCAGAGGTGACGGCGCGAGTTTTTGGTCGGGGCGTCCCGGAGCCGTTGAGACTTTAGGACGTCGTGAGACTTTAGGACGTCGTGAGACTTTAGGACGCCGGGAGACTTTAGGACGCCGGGAGACGACGTCGCGAGACCTTAGGACGTCGGGAGACCCGCGTACGAGTGCAGGCCCGAGAAGTACATGTTCACGACCGTGAAGTTGAAGATCACGCAGAGGTACCCGACGATCGAGAGCCACGCGGCGCGAGTCCCGGTCCAACCGCGCGTCGCACGGGCGTGCAGGTAGGCCGCATACACGACCCAGATCACGAAGCTCCACACTTCCTTCGTGTCCCAGCCCCAGAAGCGGCCCCACGCCTTCTCGGCCCAGATCGAGCCGAACATGACCGTGAGCGTCCAGCCCACGAACGCGATCGTGTTGATGCGGTAGCTGAGCGCCTCGAGGGTGAGGGCGTTCGGCACGAGCCCGAGGAATCCGCCCCGGTCCAGGCCCCCGGCCGCAATCTTCGACTCGCGGCGGGACTGGACGAGCTGGAGGATCCCCATCGAGAAGGTGAGGGTGAAGAGTGCCGAGGAGAGCACGGCGATCGAGACGTGGATCATGAGCCAGTAGCTCTGGAGGGCCGGGACGAGGTGCCCGACGGGGGTCCAGAACGCGACGGCAGCGGCCACCATCATGATCACGGCGAGGCCGAGCACGAACGTGCCGAGGAATCGGAGATCGCGCTTGATGAGCGTCAGGAGGAAGACGGCGACCACGAGGAACGCGCCGGTCGTGCAGAATTCGTACATGTTGCCCCACGGCACGCGGTCCGCCGCGATGCCGCGCGTCACGACGCCTGCTCCGTGGATCACGAGGCCGATGATGCTGATCGCAACACCCACACGCGCCGCGTTGCGGCGGGTCGTGTAGCCGAGGCCGGAGTCGGCCACCGTGGCGATTCGAGACGAAGCGGCGGACGACGACGCGACCCGGCTTCCGGCGTCGCCCGCACCTCCCGCGGCAGCCGACGCCCCGGCCATCACCGGAACCTTGGCCGCCTTGCTCTCGGCGAGGCGGCCGGCGTCGCGCTGCCCGGTCTTGCCGCTCGTCGCCATGTCCCACGCGAACGCGAGGAAGGCCACGACGTACGTCCCGGCAGCAAGCAGCATGAAGAGTTCGCTGTAGGAGCCGAGGGTCTGGTTGAGAGGCATCACATGTCCTTCTCTGAGGTTGACTGAGTCCTATTCTGCGCCTGCACCGCTCCTCGTGGAGCGCCGGGTGCCGGGTCGGCAACATTCCAGGCCTTCGCGAGCGCGGCCCGAACGGCCTTGCCCTCCCCTGCGAGGCCGTGGTCCTCACCACGGGCCAGGAGCCCGTACTCGACCATGGTGCGTCCGTCCTCGTGGTCCCCGAACCGCAGCCACAGGCGGCGGCGCGGCACGAAGAGCGAGGCGATGAGGCCGGCGAGGGAGAACAGGGCGAAGCCGAGCGCCCACACCTGCCCCGGGTTGTGATGGATGTCGAGCGCCACGTACCGCTTGAGTCCGTCGAAGCTGATGGAGCCCTGCCCGTTGGGCAGCGTATAGGACTGCCCCGCGTTCAGGACGATGCCCTTCGTCGGCAGGTTGGGCCCGTTGAGCTGCTTGAGCTTCGAGACGTCAAGCGCGTACACGCTCTGCGGCGCGCCCTTGTCGAGGCCGAGGTTGCCCACGTACGAGTTGAGGTTGAGCTGCGGAGCCAGTGGATCCGGATCCGCGCTGTACGCGACCCCGTTCGAGTCCTTGACCGCCGTCGGAAGGAAGAACCCGACGAAGCCGAGCTGGGACGGCTTCGCGTCCGGCGCCTTGACCACCATCGTCGACGTGTAGACGGTGTCGGTCGGAAGCGACGGGATCGGGCCCTGGTAGGCGATCTTGCCGTCGCCGCCGCGGACAGTCACGACGGGCGCGTAACCGTTGCCGACGAGGTAGACGTCCGTGCCACCGATGCTCAGCGGATCGTTGACCTTGAGGTCCTGCGTCTTGGCGGCGCCGTCCGGGGAGTCCTTCGTGGTGAGGTGCGCCGTGAAGTCGAGCGGCTGGCCGAAGTGGCCCGGCGAATCGCGGTCGTAGACGACGTCGAACTTGTCGAGCTGGATCGAGTATGGCGCGAGCCACGAGGACTGGAAGTCTGTCCCTGGGTTGAACTGGTCGTACCCGACGAGCGTGTTCACGAATGTGTCGCCCTCGACGAGGGTCCGCTGCCCGCTGTAGCCGAACAGGACCCCGATCGCGACGGAGATGAGCACGCCCACGAGGCCGCTGTGGAAGCAGAGGTTGCCGAGTTCCCGGAGATAGCCCCGCTCGGCCCCCACCGAGGCGAGGGCCGCCTTGCCGCCGGGGCCGCCGTCGTCGGACGCCGGACGCAGGTCGACGCGGTAGCCGCGCTTCTTGAGCGCCGCGGCCGCCTGCCGGGCTGCCTCCTCGGCGCCCAACTGCTGCTCGGACGGGACCACCAGGGTGCCGTAGACGGGCAGGCGCGAGAGCCGCGCGGGCGTCCGTGGCGGCTTCGAGCGCCAGGCCTTCCAGTGGGCGATCGCGCGCGGGATCACGCAGCCGATGAGCGAAATGAACAGCAGCAGGTAGATCGCCGAGAACCAGGCGGACGAATAGACGTCGAACATCTGGAGCTTGTCGAGGATCGGGCCGTAGTCCGCGTGGTCCTTGAGGTACTGCGTGACCACCGACGGGTTGACGGGCCGCTGCGGGAAGAGCGACCCCGGCACGGCGGCCACCGCGAGGAGGAGCAGCAGGAAGAGGGCCGTCTTCATGCTCGTCAGCTGGGTCCATGCCCAGCGCAGCATCCCGAGGAAGCCAAGCACCGGAAGCGCGATGTCATCCCGCTTCCCCTGCCGCGCCTTGCGCGGTTCCTTCGGGGTCTTCTCGTTTTCAGTCTTGAGGGTCATCAGATGGGCAGCCTCACGGTTCCGATCCAGATCTGCAGCTGGGAGATCCACTGGCTCCACACTCCGGAGACCATCAGCACGCCGATCAGGATCAGCATGCCGCCGCCGAAGGCCTGCAGTGCCCGGCGGTGACGTTTGAAGAATTTGAGCGCGCCCATGCCCCGGCGGAACGCTAGCGCAATGAGCAGGAACGGCACTCCGAGTCCGAGGCAGTACACGAACGTGAGGAGCGCGCCCTTGTAGGCGGTGGCGCCGTTGGTGAACGCGAGGAGCTGGACCGCGGCCAGGGTCGGTCCGATGCACGGAACCCAGCCGAGGCCGAACGTCACCCCGAGGAGCGGGGCGCCCCACAGCCCGGCGGGCGCCTTGGCGTGCACGCGCGCCTCGCGCTGGAAGATCCCGAGGCCTCCCATGAAGACAATGCCCATGAGGACGACGACGATGCCCAGCACGCGCGTGAGCCACGACGACGAGATCGCGAGCCACGCCCCAAGCTGCCCGAACACGGCGCCCGTCGCGACGAACACGGCGGTGAAGCCGAGGACGAACAGCCCGATTCCGGACACCATACGGCCACGCTTCTGCTTCTCGAGGTCCACCCCGGTCAGACCGGTGACGTACCCGAGGTAGCCGGGAACGAGCGGGAGGACGCAGGGCGAGACGAACGAGACGAAGCCGGCGAGGAGTGCCACCGGCACCGCGAGCAGGAGTGAGCCATTGAGGACCGCGTCGCTGAAGCTGTTCCCACCCACGCTACTCGGCCGCCGCCGTCTGGATGAGTGCCTTGAGCGTGCTCTTGTCGAGCTCGCCCAGGATGCGCGCAGAGACGCGGCCCTGCTTGTCGAGCACGAGGGTCGTTGGCACGGCCCCGGGAGGCACGACGCCGGAGACCGCGAGGAGCACGCGACCATTCTGGTCGTTGAAGCTCGGGTAAGGCATGGCGAACGTCTGCTCGAAGGCCTCGGCCGTGCCCTTCTCGTCGCGCAGGTCCACGCCGTAGAAGATCACGCCCTGGGACGCGAACTCGTCGTGCAGCTCCTTGAGCGACGGGGCCTCGACGCGGCATGGGGCACATGCGGCGAACCAGAAGTTGAGCACCGCGACATGGCCGAGGAGGGTCTTGGAATCGACCGTTTTGCCGTCGTAGAGCGTTCCCGTGAAAGTGATCGGGGGCTTGCGCTGGTCCTTCGCGTACTCCGTGACGGAGCCGTCGCCGGCCACGTAGTTCTTGTCGTCGCCCGCGCGGGCTTGGGCGGCCAGGGGATCGTTCGACGCGCAGGCCGAGAGGGCGGCGACGGACAGCGCGGCCGCCGGAACGGCGGCGGCGAGCCGGAGGAAGCGGCGGCGGGTGGGATCTGGTGCAGTCATAATCCTCAAGCCCCCGGGGTCGTCGCGGCACCCGGCAGAAGGGCGGCGGCGGGCTCGGCGTAGCGGAGCGAGACGACGGCGCCGCTCGCGGTGTCGACTGTCAGGCTCGTGAGCGACGCGAGGGTGCACTCGCGCATTCGGGGGTCATGCCAGAGCGGGCGCCCTTGGACTTTGAGCCGCGTGACCCAGATGGGGAGCTGGTGGGCAACGAGGATGGCTTCGGCGCCGTCGCCCCCGCGGTCGACGGCGATGCGCGCCGCGTCCGCAACGGCGGCGAGGACGCGCCCCGCCTGCTGCTCGTACGGCTCGCCCCAAGACGGCCGGAAGGGGTTGACGAGGTAGCGCCAGTGGCGCGGCTTGGCGAGCTCGTTCCGGTTGACCCGCAGCCCCTCGAAGCGGTTCTCCGCCTCGATGATCCGCGGCTCGGGCGCGATCTCGAGGCCAAGGATCGCGGCGGTCGGAGCCGCCGTCTCCTGAGCACGCGTGAGCGGCGACGCGGCAAGATAGACGATCCGCGCGCCGTCGTGCGCCCGCTCGGCGAAGTATTCGGCGACGCATTCCGCCATCTTCCTGCCGCGCTCGGAGAGGTGGAACTCCGGGAGCCGGCCGTACAGCACGCCGGCGGGGTTGTGGACCTCGCCGTGGCGCAACAGATGGACGGTGGAAGAAGGCATGGCATCCAGTTTCTCAAATGGTTGAGGCTGCGGGAAATCGTCCGGCACTCTGAGCTGCAGACAGCCGAGTGCGCCCGCTCGAACTCATTCTACGAGAAGTAGAACTACTCTCCGTTCCCGTGAGTTAGCTGTGAGATCACCCACAGGGGGTGGCAGAACATGCATTTGCATGGATAAGATGGCTTCATTGATTGACACTTCAATCACTTACTGGACCTCGACAACCCCAAAGGAGATCGCCATGACCGTTCCCTCCGGCATCACTCCCGGCATCTGGACCCTCGACGTCGCGCACAGCGACATCGCCTTCACCGTCCGCCACGCCGGCATCAGCAAGGTCCGCGGCCGGTTCACCGACGCCGTCGGCACCGTCAACGTCGGCCACAGCCTCGCTGAGACCCACGTTGAGGCGAGCATCAAGACTGCATCCTTCGACTCCGGCGACGCGAATCGCGACGCCCACGTCAAGGGCGCCGATTTCTTCGACGTCGAGGAATTCCCCGAGATGACCTTCGTCTCGACCGCCATCGAGCACAACGGCGAGTCCTACGACGTCACCGGCGACCTCACCATCAAGGGCGTCACCCAGCAGGTCACGATCGAGACCGAGTTCAACGGCGTTGCCGTCGACCCGTTCGGCACCACCCGCGCCGGAATCTCCGGAGAGACCACGATCTCCCGCAAGGAGTTCGGCCTCACGTGGAACGCTGCCCTCGAGGCGGGCGGCGTGCTCGTGAGCGACAAGGTCGTGATCTCCCTCGACCTCGCCTTCACGGCACCCCAGGCCTGACCCCTGACGGCGTAGCGAAGCCCCGCCCGAGCAACCGCTCACTGGGCGGGGCTTCGTCGCGTCAGAGGGAGGATTGCGGCAAGAATTCCGTGGAGATCTCGGCCCCGAATATCCGAGCTTTTGCGGGGTCCCTGCCGGTATGGTGGGCATTGCGGGGACGGAACAGTGGCCGCTCCGTATTCGCCGAGCGGAGGACGAGCCATGAGCAACCCCCAGCAGCCCGAGGGCCCGCGGGACGATGACGCGGGACGCGAGAGCGCGGGACCTGAGGGAACCGGATCTGAAAGCGCGGGAACTGGGAGCGCGGGAACTGAGGGAAGCGCATCCGAGAGCGCGGGAACTGGGAGCTCTCGACCCGAGGGAACGGGAACCGAAAGCACAGGGACCGGCGCCGAGGAGCCGAGGCCGGCGCCTCGCTTCGGGCAGTATGCCCCCGGCGCCCAGACTCCGGAGCCCGGGCACCACGCGCAGCAACCGCCCCAGTACGGGCAGCCGTCCCAGTACGGGCAACCGCCGCAGTACGGGCAACCCTCTCAGTACGGGCAGCCGCAGTACGGGCAACCCCAGTACGGCCAGCCTCCGCAGTACGACAAGGCCCCCCAATACGGCCAGCCTTCCCAATACGGCCAAACTCCCCAGTACGGCCAAACTCCCCAGTACGGCCAAACTCCCCAGTACGGCCAGAGTCCGTACGGCCAGGCTCCCTACGGCTCGCCCGGGTCGGGCTCCTTCGGCTACGAGACCCCGCCGCCGAGTGCCCAGCAGTCGGCCGTCACGATTGTCTTCTGGCTCATCATCGCGACTGCCATCGTCGAGGTGCTCGTGGGCATTTTGGGCCTCGCGGTTACCTCGAGCCAGATCGGCACGCTCCAGAACATGTACTCACAGGAGGCGACAAGGCCCCCGCTCGCACCGGATAGGGTCCGTAGCCTCATCCTGACGTTCCTGTGGGTTCTCTTCGCCGGAGCGGTGATCAACGCCATCGTGCTCGCGGTTTCCGCTGTCTTCCTCAGGAGAGGGCGCCGCTGGGCGCGCGTACTCGCCACCGTGTTCCTCGCCCTCGCGATCCTGAGCTTCTTCGGCGCCGGGCTCTTCTCGCTCATCACCATTGCGCTCGCGATCGCGTCGATCATCCTCCTGTTCCGCCGGCCGGTCTCTGCGTTCCTCGACAACCAGAACCAGTTCAACAACCCCTATTCCGGCCCCCCGCGGTCCTTCGGAAACCCCTATGGGCAGTGAGGCGGTGAGCCACATGACTCAGAGTCCGCACTCCGGCCCCTGGCCCAGCCAGCTCCCGACAGGTGCGTTCCCGGGGATGCCCGGCCCGCGGCGCTTGGAGCGGCCCGGCACGGTCAATGCTGCCTTCTGGTGCCTCATCGCCTCAGCGGTGCTGCCGCTTCTGGCTGTGCCGGCGCAAGCGCAGATCGCGCAGAACAGTGTGAACACGACGCTCGCCGAAGTCGCCATCCGCTCCCGCCAGTCCCTCCCGCCGGGCCTGGCTGAGCAGATCCAGGGCATGATCGAGCCGACACTGTGGGTGACCACGCTGGTCTTCGCCGCAATCGGGATCCTCATAGCCTTCGGAATCCGCTCGGGGCGCAACTGGGTCCGGATCCTGCAGACGGTCTTCGCCGCCCTTTCCGCGCTGAGCGCGCTCTTGGGCATCATCTACCTGTTCGCCCTCGCGCCGATCATGGTGAACCAGTTCTTCTCACAGGCGCCGCTCTACCTCTTGAGCGCTACGACGACCACCGCCTACGTGGTGGCGACCGTGCTCGAGTGGCTCCCGCCGTCGAACTTCTACTTCGCAACCGCCGCCGCGGCACGGAGGGGCTACATCCGCTAGCCGCGCCGCCCGCCCTCTCGCTAGGGGGCGGTGCCCGCCGCTGGCTCGCCGTGCTCGTTCTCGCCGGTCTGGCCGCCCGCCTCGCCGCGCTGCGCGTGGTAGGCGAGGATCTGCAGCTCGGTCGCCATGTCCACCTTGCGGAGGGTCACGCCGCGGGGCACCTGCAGGATCGTCGGCGCGAAGCTGAGGATGCTCCGGACGCCAGCAGAAATCACCCGGTCGCAGGCCTGCTGCGCGGCTGATCCCGGCAGGGCCAAGACGGCCATATTCGCCCGTGTGCGGCGGAAGATGGCCTCGAGGTTCGCCGCGTCCGTGACGCGGAGCCAGCCCACCTCGTTGCCGATGATCTCCGGGTCCGTGTCCAGCAGCGCGACGACCTCGAAGCCTCGCACCTCGAAGCCGCCATACCGGGCTAGGGCACGGCCGAGGTTTCCCGCGCCGACGATCGCGACTCGCCAATCGCGGGTGAGTCCCAGCGCGGCCGAGAGGTGCTGCAGGAGGTTGTCCACTTCGTAGCCCACGCCCCGGGTGCCGTAGGAGCCGAGCTGGGAGAGGTCCTTCCGGAGAGTAGCCGAACTCACCCCAGATGCCTCGGCGAGAGCATCGGAGGAGACCCGCTCAATCCCTTCCGCGACGAAGCCGTTGAGCGCGCGGAGATAGACGGTGAGCCGGGCGACGACGGCACTCGGCAACCGTTTCGCGGGCGCCTCACCCGTGACGCCCTCAGGCGACTGCGCGTGAGACGTCACTGCATCATTCCTTCCGCGACCGTTCCTAGGCCCGACTCACTCTAGGACCGTGCTGCTCGCCAGCCAAAACGACAGTTGCCAAAGCGTCAGCCCTGCTCCGTCCGGGAAGCGGCAGCGAGCGTGCGGCGAAGTCGTGCCTCATCGATCTTCCAGAAGTCCCGCTGCACGCCATCCACGAGCACCACCGGAACCTCCTCGGCGAAGCGCGCGGCAAGATCTCCGTCGTCGTCAATGAGCCGCTCGCTCCAAGAGGCGCCGATGTCCGCGGCAACCCTGCCCACGACGTCGCGCGCTGCCTCGCACAGATGGCACTCGCGACGGGTGACCAGAACGATCTCGGGGGTGTGCATGCCTCCACGGTAGCGCGGTGCCCCTCCGGTGTTGACTACACTCGGACCATGCCCGCCCAGAAGTACGCGTATGCCTCGGCGCGCCCGGCTCCGCAGGCGCGGCCTACCGAGGCGGCGTTCTTCGACGTCGACAACACCCTCATGCGCGGCGCGAGCCTCTTCCATGTGGGCCGGAAGATGTACGAGCGCAAGGTCTTCACCCTCCGCGACGCGGCGGGGTTCGCGTGGAAGCAGTTCACGTTCCTCCTCCGGGGCGAAACCCTCGAAGACGTGCACTCGATTCAAAGCTCAGCCCTCGCGCTCGCGGCCGGCATCCGGGCCGAGGACGTCGCAACCGTCGGGTACGAGGTCTATGACGAGATGATCGAATCCCGGATCTGGCCCGGCACGAAGGCGCTCGCTGAGCAGCACCTGCGCGTTGGGCGGCGGGTGTGGCTTGTGACGGCGACGCCCATCGAGATCGCGTCCGTCATCTCGGAGCGGCTCGGGCTCACAGGCGCGCTCGGCACTGTCGCGGAGATCGAGAACGGCGAGTACACCGGGCGGATCGTGGGCCACATCCTGCATGGCAAAGCCAAGGCGGAAGCGGTGGCCGAGCTCGCGGAGCGGGAGAGCCTGGACCTCAAGCGCTGCTGGGCCTACTCGGACTCGCACAACGACATTCCGCTGCTCAGCCTCGTGGGCCATCCTGTGGCCATCAATCCCGACGCCCGCCTCCGCCACCACGCGAACACGCACAACTGGCCCATCTACGACTTCCGGGCGGGCCGACGCGCCGCGACCCTCGGCCTCAAGCTCGCGACCCTCGGCGGTGCGGTCTACGGACTCTGGCGCAGCTACACGCGCTTCCGACGCTAGCCGCCCTCCTTGCCGTTTCGGCTACAGATATCCCTCCCCCTGGCCGTCTCGGGTACAGATATTCCTCCCCCGGGCCGTCTCGGGTACGGATACCCTCCCCCTGGCCGTCTCGAGTACGAGGAGGAGGGAGTTGGCGTACCCGAAATGGAGAAGGTGGGCGGCGCTCCAGCCCCCAGCCTTCTCCAGCCCCAGCCTTCGCCAGCCCCTGCTTTCTTTAGCCCCCAGCGAACTGGGCCCAGATCGCGAGTATGCCAGCCGCCCCCATGATGCCCGCCGTCACCCAACCGACAGTGTTCGACAGCCGGCCGTTGGTCCGCTTGCCCATAATCGCCCGGTTCCCGGCAATCAGAAGGACGACGACGAGGAACGGCGCCGCGGCGATGGCGTTGAGCATCGCCGAGAGGACCAACAGGGCAATGGCGTCGGTGAACATCGACGCCAGAATCGTGCCGACGATGAGCCCGGCGAGCAGCAGCCCATAGAAGAGCGGAGCCTTGCGCGGACTGCGGTCGAATCCCCAGGCCTTTCCGGTGAGGCCGCTGATGCCGATGCACGCTGCCGACGCGAGGACCGGAACGCCGAGCAGCCCCGTGCCGATGAAACCGAGCGCGAACACCGCTCCCGCGAGCGGTCCGGCGAGCGGCTTGAGCGCTTGGGCGGCGTCGGCGGCCGAACTGATATCTGTGGGATGCCGGCCGATCGTCGCGCCCGTGGCGACGATGATCGCGAGCATCACCACCACCGAGACGGTCATCCCGGTCACGACGTCGATACGCTGCTGCCGCCGGCGCCGGATCGCCTTGAAGTCGGGAATGTCCGTGTCCGCGGCCGGCTTGTCACCGTGCTCTGGGCGGGCTCGCATCTCCTCGATGCGTTGCCCGCTTTCCCAGAAGAACAGGTAGGGGGAGATCGAGGTGCCGAACACGGCCGCGACAAGTCCCCAGAACTGCACCCCAGGCTGCAGCCGCTGGAAGGTCATCCCGGCGAGGACCTCTCCCCATTGCACGCCGGCGAGGAACATGACGATGACGTACGCGAACAGAACGAGACAGAGCCAGACGAAGATTTTGGAGACAAGCTTGTACGAGCCGGTCATCAGCAGCACGGCTAGTCCCAAGCCTGCAATTGGAGCCCATACTTGGGAGGGCCCGGCGCCGAGCAACTCCATGCCCTTGCCGACGGCCATGAGGTCCGCACCGACGTTCACAACGTTGGACACGAGCAGGCACAGCAGCAGGAAGCCAACGACGAGCTCCCCGCCCCTGCGGAAGCGACGCCGGGCGAGTCTGCCGAGCGTCTGGCCCGTCGTGGTGGCCGTCCTGTCGCACATTTCCTGGATGCCGATCATCATCGGCAGCACGACGGGCGCCGTCCAGGTCACGGCGAACCCGTACTGCGCGCCAGCTTGCGCATAGGTCGCGACGCCTGAAGGGTCATCGTCCGCCGATCCGGTCACGAGACCTGGGCCGAGGGCCTTGAGCCACCCTCGCCAGCCGAGCCGGGAAGGCGTCTTCCTAGCGCGCTCGCGCGTTGTTCCCATGAAGCCCTCCCGTCGGGTTCAGGGGCTACCGGGCAGCTGCTTAGCCCGCCTTCTTCGTCCCTGAGAGTGATACCCGCGGTACCACCTGCCAACCATCGGCTGGGTTCTGACGTGGGCGGTATGGGTTGGCGTACTCGAAACGGCCTGAGGAGGGAGTTGGCGTACCCGAAACGGCCTGAGGAGGGAGTTGGCGTACCCGAAACGGCCTGGGGAGGGAGTTGGCGTACCCGAAACGAAGAAGAGGCCCGTCCCCCAAGAGGGGACGGGCCTCGTTCCACCAGACCTCAAGCGAGGCGGCGCCTTACTTCTTGTTGCGGCGCTGGTGACGGGTCTTGCGAAGCAGCTTGCGGTGCTTCTTCTTGGCCATGCGCTTGCGGCGCTTCTTGATAACTGAACCCACAGAAGTTCCTTACAGTAACTTGGTGCACCGGGCCGCTGGCCGGGGCGCCGTGGGGGCCGCTGGCAACCAACTGCTGGTGACGTGACGTAAAACGTTCCTGAACAGAATACAGCACCGAATAGGAGCCCTTGACAGGCAGGCCCGCGGTCAGGGACCTCAAGCGGTCTCGGTATTCCCGTCCACGGTCGAGCGTCGGACGAACTCCTCGACAGCAGCCTCGGGCACACGGTACGAGCGCCCAAAGCGTACGGCGGGCATCTCGCCGGAATGGACGAGGCGGTACACGGTCATCTTCGAGACACGCATGACCGCCGCGACCTCCGCAACCGTCAGGAAGCGAGTGTTCGCGAATTCCCCCGAACCAGCCATCTTCAGTTCCTTGCTCGCCGTCGACGCAATCCCCATGAGGCCCGCTCGACGGCGTGACTGTCGGTACCCTCACTTGTGCATGTGCTAGCTACTGTAGATGCTGGAGGGACTCTTGTGAAAGTAGGTATTTTGCGAGGTCAGGCGCCACTCCTCCGGGAACGCGCCGCCTCTGCGAGGGCCGCAAGCACCTGTTCCGTCACGTCCCAGTCCATGCACGCGTCCGTGACGGACTGTCCGTAGACCAGGCGGTCGAGCATCTCCGGGTTCAGAGGCTGCGCCCCACCGACGAGGAAACTCTCGAGCATGACCCCCGCGATGGCCCCGGAGGATGGGCCCTCCGCAGAGAGCTGCGCACCGATCTCGAGCGCGACTTCGGCCTGCCGGTGGTGGTTCTTCCCGCAATTCGCATGGCTCGCGTCCACGATGAGGCGCGGATTGAGACCCTTGGCTGCCATCGTCGCCGAAGCAGCGGTGACGGAGGCGGCGTCGTAATTGGGGCCGCTCGCTCCGCCGCGCAGCACGAGGTGAGTGTCCGCGTTGCCGGACGTCGCGACGAGAGCCGCCCTGCCGTCGTCGTCAATGCCGAGGAAGGCTTGGTTTGCGGCCGCAGCCCCGCATGCATCAATGGCGATCTGGAGGCCGCCGTCGGTCCCGTTCTTGAACCCGACCGGCATTGAGAGGCCGGAGACGAGCTGGCGGTGGATCTGGCTCTCGGCGGTGCGCGCGCCGATAGCGCCCCACGCGATGGCGTCCGCCGTGTACTGCGGGGAGATCGGCTCGAGGAACTCCGTCGCCGTGGGCAGGCCCAGACCGAGGACGCCGAGGAGCACCTCGCGCGCGGAACGGAGGCCGGACGCGATGTCATGGGTGCCGTCGAGGTGGGGGTCGTTGATGAGGCCCTTCCAGCCGATCGTCGTGCGCGGCTTCTCGAAGTACGTGCGCATGACGACGAGGAGGTCCTCACGGTGTTCGCGGGCGACGGCGGCGAGCCGGCGGGCGTAGTCGAGCCCGGCGTCGGGGTCGTGGATCGAGCAAGGGCCGACGATGACGAGCAATCGGTCGTCGACGCCGTCGAGCACTGCCCTGACCTCGTCCCGTCCGCGGGCTACGACCGCTTCGGCGTCAGCCGAGAGGGGCAGTTCGGCGAGAAGCTCGCGGGGAGTGGGGAGCGCGGTGAACTCGGCAACTCGGTTGTTGCGCAGCGAAGGGTCGAGGGAGGGTGCGGGGGCCAGCGGATTCATGGGGTTCCTGTCTCTCTCCGACAGGCCCCGGAGCGTTCAGAGCCTGCCTGGAACGGCGAAGGGCAGGGACCGGAGTCCCTGCCCTGTCGGCTCTGAAGGTTGGTATGCGCGTATCTACGCTTGGCCCTCCAGAGCCAACGCAAAATACGCATACCAACGCTTGATCATGCGAGCACCTTACGGGATCCGCCGCCCGGCCGCCAACCCTGCGAAGGTGACGGCGCAACATTGCTGCACCCTGCGAACGTGACGGCGCAACATTTAGGCGAGAAGGAACGTTCAGGACAGGAGCTTCCGGAGCCACGCGAGCTGCCGGACCACGTGGTGCTCGCCCCCGCCCTCGTGGTTGTTGAAGGCGTACTCCTCGATCGCCTTCTCGACCGGCAGGTTCCCGCGCGAGGCCTCGCCGTAGCGGTTGTACGTCGCATAGACGGTGGACGGCGGGCACGTCGTGTCACGAAGAGCGACCGAGAAGTACGCCGGGACCTGCGCGAACCTCGCGAGGTTGACGACGTCGAAGTACGGCAGGGTCGTGAACGCGGCGTCGACGTGCTCGCGGTGGCGCTTGAGGTAGTGCTCGAGTTCGGGGTACGGGCCGGTGGTCGCGATGTCGAGGGCGCGGGGGTAGTCGGCCAGGAAGTTGACGTCCGGCAGGCAGGCGATGACGCCGTCGACCCTTCCCGCAGCGAGACCCGCCGCGGCGACGGCGAGCCCGCCGCCTTGCGAGACCCCCTGGACGACGACGCGGGACGCGTCCACCGCGGGATGCGCCTGGACCGCCTCGATGGCGCGGACGGCGTCGGTGAAGAGCCTGCGGTGGTAGTACGTGTTCCGGTCGAGGATCCCGCGCGTCATGAGGCCCGGGTACGCGGTCTCCCCGGCACTGGGATGCGGGTCCGGCGTCTCGCCGACCTGACCGCCGTAGCCCTGCCCGCGCGAGTCCATGATCAGCATCGCGTACCCCGCTTGGGCCCACAGTGTGTTCTGGTGGGCCAGACCCCGACCGCCGGAGTAGCCGAGGTAATGGACGACGGCGGGGAGCGGCTCCCGCTGCTGCCCCGGCTGTGCCGCGGGGAGATGGAGCCAGGCCTTGATCGGGTCGCCTCCGTACCCGGCGAACGTGACGTCGAAGGTCTCGATGAGCGGGAGGTAGGTTTCGACCCGTTCGAAGCGGACAGCCAGAGGGTGCTTGCGGGCCTCCGCGATGGTCCCGTCCCAGAAGGCTTCAAGGTCGTCGGGGAGCGGGCTGCTCCCCCGGTAGGAACGGAGCTCGTGCAGCGGCAGGTCGATGGCGGGCATGCCAAGAATCTTAGGGGCAGAAATCGGTTTCTCCTAGGCCTCACTTGCAGGGCAACCCGTTGCTACACTCGTCGCACCGGGGCGCTGTGGCCGCCTTTGGCCCGTAGACCAAGCGGACCTCCGGCGGACCAAACAGGAGGACTCCATGGCACGGATGAGCACCCGCCCGCCGCAGCGAGTGACAATCGCGCATGTCGCGCAGGAGGCGGGAGTCTCCCGCGCCACCGTCTCGCGTGTGATGAACGGCCTCGCGACTGTCGATCCCGAGATCGGGAAGCGAGTCCGGGAGGCAGCCGCGAAGCTCAACTACTCCCCCAGCACTGTGGCGCGCAGCCTCGCCATCGGGCGCACGCAGACGGTCGCGATCGTGGTCCCGGACCTCGCCAACCCCATGTTCCAGGAGACGCTTCGCGGACTGAGCCGGGCCGCGGCACGCGAGGGGTACAGGGTCCTCGTAGCGGACTCGATCGAGAACCCGGAGGAAGAGGTCATCCTCGCCCGCGAGGCACGGCGCCGCTGCGATGCGCTGGTCCTCGTCTCGCCCCGCATGGATGTGGCACACCTGGGCGAACTGCTGCCGGAGCTCGCCCCCGTCGTCCTCGTGAACCGATCGAGCCCGGTCCCCGGCGTTCCGAGCCTCGCCGTCGACTACGGCGCGGGGATCCGCAGCATCCTCGGCGAACTCGAGCGGCTCGGTCACAAGCGCGTCGCCTACCTTGCCGGGCCTGAGACGTCCCACGGCAACCAGGACCGCCTCGACGCCCTGCACAGCCTTCCCGCGGACGCTCCGGAGATCGTCGAGATCCCCTGCGGCGCGATGTTCGAGGACGGATACCAGGCACGCGAGAACGTTCTCGGCTCGGGCGCGACCGCGGCCGTCTGCTTCAACGACCTCGTCGCACTCGGCCTGCTCGGCGCCCTGCACGAGGCCGGGGTTTCCGTCCCCGAGCGGCTCTCCGTGACCGGGTTCGACGACATTCCGTTCGCCCGCTTCGCCTCGCCTGCCCTCACGACGGTGTCGGTCCCCCAGACCGAGCTGGGCGAGCAGGCCTGGGCTCGCCTCTGGGACCTCCTGAACGGGCGCGATCCCGAAGACGACGTCGTCGTCACGCCGCGCCTCGAGGCCCGCGCGAGCTCCGGGACGGCGTCGGCGACGGCCACTAGCGTCGCATGACGGCGAGCGGCACGTGGGCGAGCTGGCAGCAGGACCTCGCGACCGCCGTCGCCCGCTCGGCGCCCCTCTTCGAAGAGCAGCCCGAGATCCCCGCCGCCGTCCTGCGCGACCGTCTCCTGGCGGCCCTCGGGACCTCGCCCGCCCCCGAAAGCGCCGCCGTCACCGTCGATGGAACGTGGACGCGGGACGGCCTCGACGGCACCGACCTCAGCTGGGACTGCGGCTTTGGGCCGCGGACTCGCGCGTGGCTTCTGCGTCCGGCCGGCGAGACGGGAACGCTTCCCGGGGTGCTGGCCCTGTTCGAACACGGCGGCGTCAAGGTCGTCGGAAGGGAAAAGCTCACTGACGGGCCGGGCCAGCTCGACGCGGACCTCGCGGCGACCGTGCGCAGCTCCCGCAATGCCTGCTACGGAGGGCGCGCGTGGGCCGAGGACCTTGCCCGCCGGGGCGTCGCCGTCCTCATCCACGACGTCTTCGGCTTCGGCTCGCGCCGCCTCCCCGAGGACGACGGCGCCCCGCCTCGCCTCACCGAGGCGCAGGCCGCAAAGGCGGCGGGTGTGCTCGGCACATCGTGGGCGTCCCTGATTGCCGGCGAGGACCGGCTCGCGCTCTCGGCGCTGCGCTCGCTGCCAGCGGTCGACGGCGCCCGCCTCGCCGCCGTCGGAATGTCCGGCGGAGGCGCACGCGCCGGGCTGCTCCGCGTCCTCGAGCCCGGTCTGGCGGCGACCGTGGTCGTGACGATGATGAGCACGCTCGGCGCCATGGTCCCAAAGCATTTCGAGAACCACGCATGGACGTGGCTCAGCCCGCGACTCGGTGCTGCTGGCGACTGGCCCTCCGTGGTCGGCTCGTGGACTGAGCGCCCGCTCCTGGTCCAGTACGGCCTCGAGGACCACCTCTTCCCGCCATCAGGGATGGTGGGCGCCGATGCGCAGCTGCGGCGGCGCTTCGCAGCCCAGGGCCATCCGGAGAACTACACTGGCTCGCTCCTGCCGGTCGGACACGTCTTCACGCCCGAGATGCAGGACGCGGCGTGGAAATGGCTCGCGGACGTGCTCGGCTTCTGACGCGCCGTCCTCTCGCGCGCCTATTGACCCGGGAAAGCCCTTGCCCTACGGTGTGAGAAATCGGTTTCCCATGCAAGGAAGAGCCCTGTGACCAGCAACGTCCGCCTGTCCCCGGCAGAAGCACCGGGGGCCACCTCAGAGGAACACGCGGATGAACACGCGGAGAAGCGCCTCCGTGTCCTCGCGCTGCTCGACGCGGAAGGCTTCGACGCGGTGGCCCTCACGTCCCCAGCCGCTCTCGCGTGGTACCTCGAGGGCGCGCGAACCCACGTGAGTCTCGCTGCGCCGCCCATCGTGGCCGCCGTCGTCTCGCGCGGCGAGGACCGTGTCCACGTGACCTCGAACGAGGCGCACCGGCTCGTCGGCGAGGAACTGCCCGCGTGGGCGCACATCGTGGAGCACCCGTGGCACGCGAGCGTCGTCGCTGCAGCCGAGGCCGACGCGCGCGACGCCGGGGGTGGACCCGAATCGCGCCTCGAAGACGGACTCCGGGCCGCTCGGCAGGAGCTGCTGCCCCCCGAGGTGGGTCGCTTCCGGGAGCTGGGGCACGACGTCGCCCGCCTCCTCACGCAGACGCTCGCCAAGGCTTCCCCCGAGGACACGGAGCGGGCGCTGGCGGCGAGGCTCACCGCTGGGATCGTCGAGCTCGGTGCGGAGCCCGTCGTCGTCCTCGCCGGCGGGGAATCTCGGCGGATGGCACGGCACCCACTGCCCACGTCAGCCCCGCTGGGGAACCGAGCAATGGTGGTTGTATGTGCCCGCCGCCACGGGCTCATCCTGAATGCGTCCCGTTGGATCAGATTCGGTGAGCGTCCCGCCTCCGAGCTCGACGCCGACCTTCGAATCCTCCGCGTCGAGGCCGCGTACCTCGAGGCCTCGCGCCCGGGCAGCTCGCTCGCGAAGGCGTTCGCCTCCGGCATCGCCGCCTACGCCGAGAACGGCTTCTCCCCGGATGAGTGGACGCGCCACCATCAAGGCGGTGTAGCAGGGTACGCCGGGCGCGACCCGCGCTCCGCGCCAGGCATCGATCCAGCTCTTGGCACCGACGTTCGCCTCGGCACCAATGTGGCCTTCGCCTGGAATCCGACGGCGCTGGGCTGCAAGGTCGAGGACACGATCCTGAGCGGGGCCTCAGGTTTCGAGGTGCTCTCCCTCGACCCCGAGTGGCCCACCGTCGCGGTCGATGTCGCGGGGCAGCGCCTCGACCGGCCGGACGTTCTCGAGCTCTAGCCGGGGCGCCCCGCCGCCCTCCCCAGTTTCAGATCCAGCCTCCCCAGTTTCAGATCCAGCCTCCCCAGTTTCAGATCCAGCCTCCCCAGTTTCAGATCCGCCCTCCCCACTTTCAGATCCAGCCTCCCCAAGTCTTGGAGGCCGACGGCGGTGCTCGCCACAGCGTGGCCGGTGATTCCGTGGCCAGCACTCTCGTAGGAGACGAATCCGAGACAAAGTCGAGGCTGAACCTGGGGAGAGCGGCGGAAAAGTTGGGGAAGGCGGCAAAGAACCTGGGGAGGACGGCCGAGGAGTTGGGGAACTCGGAAGTCAAAGGTGGGGAGGACGGCCCAGATTCTGGGAAGCGGGCAGCCAAACCTGGGGAAGCGGTCAGGGCTCGGCGGTCATGGATTCTCCTGAACACGCGCGAAGGTGGAAAGGTCTGCGAAGTCCAGGCCGAGACCGGGCGCGCTCTCGACGCTCACCTGCGCACCCTTGCGGCGCACCGGCGACGGCGAGGAAAGGACGCCGAGCGTCTCGAACGCCGTGTCCTCGACCTCCTCGACCTCGACCGCCCCGGGCAGCGTCGCGACGAGCTGGGCCGAGAGGTCCGCGAGGAGGTGCGGCGCGAGTGCCACGGAACCGCTGCGCGCGAGCGCGGCGATCCGGCGGAACGGCGTGATCCCGCCGACGCGGACGATGTTGGGCTGGATGATGTCGCACGCGCCTGCTACAACGTACTCGCGGAACCGCTGGAGCGTGTGCAGGTTCTCGCCGACGGCGATCGGCACACGCGTGCTGCGGCGCAGTTGGGCGTGCCCGTCGAGGTCCTCGGCCCGCAGAGGTTCCTCGAGCCAGTGCAGGTCGAAGCGCTCGAGGGCGGCCGCCGCCCGCCGCGCCGTCGGCAGGTCCCAGCGCTGATTGGCGTCCGCCATGAGCCGTCGCCGCGGCCCGAGCAGCGCGCGCACCGCGGCGACCCGCTCGACGTCGTCCTCGAGCTCTGGCCGCCCGACCTTGATCTTCACGCCCCCGTAGCCGGCGTCGATCCAGCGGCGGACCTGGTCGAGCAGTTCATCGAGGGGGTAGTGCAGGTTGACTCCGCTTCCGTACGCCGGGAGGACCGAACGACGGCGGCCCAGCAGGTCCACGACCGACGTCCCCAGGCGCTTGGCGAGGAGGTCCCAGAGGGCGAGGTCGAGGCCGGCGAGGGCGATGGTCGTGAGCCCGCCGCCCCCGGCTTCGTGGAGCCGGACCCAGAGGGCGTCCCACACCGCTTCAGGATGGGTCGGCCCCCCGAGGGCAGCCTTGGCGATGTCCTCGTCGAGCAGGCTCTGCACGGCCCCGGCGCCGATGGTCGGCGTCCAGCTGAAACCCATTCCGCGGTTCCCCTCGGAGTCCTCGACGTCGACGACGACGAAGTGCACCTCGGGCACGTCCGCTCCCCATGGCCGCGCGAGGGCCGGGACAAGCAGGCGCGTGCGGAGCGAGGTGAGCACAGGCTCGGGCGAGGCGTTCACGAGCGGACCAAGGCGCCGTCGTCGTTCGCTGCGCCGGCAAGCTCGCGCCCGACGGCGAGGATCCGCTCGAGCTCCCTGAGGTGCTCCGGCCGCGGGTCCACGAGGGGCGCCCGGACGCCGCCGACCTCGAGCCCCCCGAGCCGCACACCGGCCTTGACGAGGGAGACCGCGTAGCCGGGGACGGCGTCGCGGAGGGCGACCAGCGGCCGGAAGAAGCCGTCGAGGAGCTCGCGGCGCCGCCCCTCGTCGCCGGCCTCGAGGGCCTGGTAGTACGCGTTCGCAACGGCGGGAGCCATGGCGAACGCCGCGGACGAGTACAGCGGCACGCCGATCGCCCGGTACGCCGCCTGGGTGAGCTCGGCGGTGAGGAGGCCGTTGAAGAACTGGAAGTCCGTGCGGCCCGTTGCCTCGACTGCGAGGACGACCTCCTGCGTCAGCGCGACGTCCCCGACGCCGTCCTTGAAGCCCACGACCTGGGGATCGGCGGCGAGGCGAGCGACGGCGTCGGGCGTGAACTTGGCGTTGGCCCGGTGGTAGACGACGAGTTCGAGGTCGGTTGCGTTGGCGATGGCCTCGACGTATCGGACGAGCCCGTCGAGGGGCGCGTTGACGAGATACGGCGGGAGGACCAGGAGTCCCTGGGCCCCGGCGTCCTCGGCTGCGCGGGCCGCTTCGAGCGCGTGGCCGAGTGGGCCGCCGGCGCCTCCGAGGACGGGGACAGCGGTGCCGGATTCCTCCACCGCCCCGACCGCGGCCCTGATGACGGTGCCGACCTCGGCGGCGGCCAGCGAGTGGTACTCCCCCGTTCCGCAGGCGGCGAAGACCCCGCCGGGGTGGTGCGGGAGCCGGGAGGCCACGTGCTCGTGCGCGAGGCCGGCATCGACCGTGCCGTCGTCGGCGAACGGGGTGACCGGGAAGAAGAGGATGCCGTCGAAGTGCATCGGTGCTCCTGTCGGAAGTTCTTCGGTGAGGGGGATTTCAGCTGAGGTGGACGGAGGTCGCGGCGAGCGGTTCGCCCTCCAGTTCCGTGCGCCAGGAGCGCTGGGGGCGCCAGCCGAGGAGGCGGAGCGCCTTCGCGCAGGTGAAGGCGGCCTGGGTTCCGGTGAGGGCGGCTGCCATCTGCTCGGTGCCGGGGAAGTACTGGGGCACGAGTTCGGAGAGCGGCCGGCGGGCCATGGCGTCGTCCGCGCCGACGAAGAACACCTCGCCGTTCGGGACCTCGCGTGCCGCCTCGAGCCATCGCTCGACGAACCCTGCGGCGTCGCGGGCGTCCACATAGTTGAAGAGCGAGACGGCCGCGAGCTCCGGCCGCGCGAGGCGTTCCGCGACAGTGTGGCCCTGTTGGGTCGGTGCGCCCCGCCACTCATCCGGGGAGATCACGAAGCAGGGCCGGAAGGCCCCGAACCGCACGGCGTCCCCCTGCTGCGCGACGAACATCCGCACCGTCGCCTCGAGGGTGGCCTTCGACAACGCGTACGCGTTCCACGGCGCGATGGGATGTTCCTCGTCGATCGGCAGATACCGGGGCGACCAGCCCTGCGGCGTCCCGTACCCGAGCACGGTGGGACTCGACGCGACGAGCACCCGGTCCGCACCGGCGTCGACCGCGGCGCTCAGCACCGAGTAGCAGAGCTGGACGTTCGTGCGGAGGATCAAGTCCTCGGGCGCGCTGAACGGCACCGCGATGGCGGCGAGATGGACGACGGCGTGCGGCCGGATCCCTGCGAGCGTCGCCTTCGTCGCCCCGACGTCGGCGAGGTCGAGCGTGTGCTGCTGCGCGGCGTCGTCCACGAGGGGCGACGCCGCGCGGTCGAGCGAGTGCACATCATGGCCCCGCGACGCGAGGTGGTTCACGACGCTCACGCCGAGCCTGCCGGCTCCCCCCGTGACGGCGATCCTCATGCCCGGGCCCCCGTTGTCGCCCGCTCGTGCTCAGGCGCCGCAGCGTCGAAGGCGAGCGGCGCGTCGTCGTCGAGCGGGACGCCGAAGTCGGCCAGCCGGACGGCCTGGCCGGTGCGGAGCGACTCATTCGCGCCGATCCCCACGAGCACGCTACGGATGCCGTCGATGTAGCCGGCCTGGCGGTGCAGGGGGTCATGGCCCGGGCCGACGAAGACGTCGGAGAGCAGCATCGCGTCCCCGCCGCCGTGCCCGCCCTCGCCCTCAGGAACAGGGATCTCGCGGGCGGGCTCCCAGTGGCGCTGGAGGAGGATCCTGGTCCCCTCGGGGCGGACCTGCCCGCCAGCGCCCTCGGCGTCAGACGCCACCGACGGGTCGAGAGTGTGCCTGTCCGGCGAGACGGAACTCCGCTCGACGACCTCGATCTCGACCCGCCCCTCGGTGCCGTTGATCGCCACGCGGTAGCCCTCCCACGGCGAGTGGGCCACCAGCGAGTACGCCATGGAAGCCCCGCCGCGGTAGCCGACGACCAGGCTCAGGTTGTCCTCGATGTCGATGCCCTCGGTGAAGACGTCGCGGTCGCGCTGATAGCCGTCGTCGGCCTCGCCCTCGAGGTACAGCCCTCGGAGCTTCTGGTCCGCGGCGAGGTCCAGGTTGAACGGGTCGTCCCGGTCGGGATTGTCGCGGCTCAGCTCGGGGCGCTCGCCGAGGCCGCGCTCAGCGGCGTTCTCGGCACCGTAGAAGCGGAGGCCGCCCTGGGCATAGACCGTCTCGGGGACGTCCCCGAGCCACCAGTTCACAAGGTCGAAGTGATGCGTGGACTTGTGGACGAGCAGGCCGCCGGAATTCGCCTTGTTGCGGTGCCAGCGGCGGAAATAGTCCGCGCCGTGCACCGTGTCGAGGCACCATTCGAAATGCACCGAAGTGACCTTTCCGATCCTGCCCGACTGGACGATGTCCTTGATGACCGAGTTGCGCGGTGAATAGCGGTAGTTGAACGTCACGACGAGATTGGCCCCGGACGCCTCTTTGGCGTTGCGGGCCGAGGCGACGATCTCCGCAATGCCCTGCACCGTCGTCGTCATCGGCTTCTCGCAGATGACGTCGACCCCGCGGTCCAGAGCCGCAGTGACGTAGCGGGCGTGCGTGAAGTCCGGTGTCGTCACGATGAGGGCGTCGGGGCGTTCGGCCTCGAACATCTCCTCCAGGCGGTCGGGACCGTAGTGGCGCGGCGCGGGCCAGTCAGGCCGGCGCTCGGCGATCCGCGCCCCGTGGTAGTCCATCCGGTGCCCGTTCGCGTCGACGAAGGCCACGAGCGAGCCGAGGTCCGAATGCGGCCCCATGAGGGCGTCCACGTACATCTCGGCCCGAGATCCGGTGCCAGCGAGGGCGTACTTCTTGCGGCGATTTTCAGTCGATGCCATGGGCCTGGGTCTCCTCGGTGAGCGGCGTCAATCAAGCGGAGTAACCGGTTTCTCACAACCGTACTCCACGCTCGAAGGCTTGCCAAGAGGTGCGGGAAAGCGCATGCCGAACGACGGTCCCCCGCCTCTTACGTCTCGGGTACAGATACGCGGGACCCCACGCAACCGGCGAGACCCTGATGCGTTGCCGGGGCTTTAGCGACGACTCGGGGTTACCGAGGGAGTAGGGACCGCTTGGAGGAAAGAACGGATAGGGAATATCTGTACCCGAGACATCGAAGGCTTGTGCGTCTGCGCGCTACGCCCCCACCGCCGCGTACTCGCGCAGCTCGACGCTCGCCGCGACCGCGGCGCGGAGCGCCTCGAGGCCACCCGAGAGGGCGCCCCCCGCACGCGCCTGGACGAGGACGTTGCCGAGGGCGGTCGCCTCGACGGGACCGGCGAGGACGGGCAGGCCCGTCGCCTCGGCCGTGAGGCGGCACAGGAGCTCGTTCTGCGATCCCCCGCCGACCACGTGCACCGCGCGCGGGCGGCGGCCCGAGAGGGCCTGGGCCTGCTCGAGGGTCCGTGCGTACGCGGCCGCGAGGCTGTCGAGTATGCAGCGGACGACGGCGGCCGGCTCGTCCGAGAGCGTGCCCCCGCGGCGTTCGACGGCGGCCGCGAGGCGAGCGGGCATGTTGCCGGGGGCGATGAACTCGTCGGAGTCGGCGTCGACCTGGGGTCCGCCAGCCGGTAGGGCGGCGGCGTCGGCGAGCAGCTGGGCGAGCGGGAGCTCCCGCCCCTCGGCCGCCCAGTGCCGTTGGCTCTCGCTCAGCAGCCACAGGCCCCCGACGTTGCGCAGGTACCGGATCGTGGCATCCACGCCGCGCTCGTTCGTGAAGTTCGCGGCGCGGCTCTCCTCGGAGAGCACGGGCGCATCGAGTTCCACCCCGACGAGCGACCACGTCCCCGACGAGATGTAGGCGACGTCCTCCCCCGCGGCGGCCGGGACGGCGGCGACTGCGGAGGCCGTGTCGTGGGAGCCGACTGCGATCAGCGGCGTTCCTGCCGGCAGCCCCGTGCGTTCGACGACGGCGGGCAGCAGCGTCCCGTACGCCTCGCCCGGTGCGATGAGCTCGGGGAAGAGGCCTGCGGGGAGTCCGAGCGCCTCGAGCAGCTCCGTGGACCACGTGCCGGTGCGGGCATCGAGGAGCCCGGTCGTGGACGCGTTCGTCTCCTCCGTCCGCCGTGCGCCGGTGAGCCAGAACGCGAGGAGGTCAGGGATCAGCAGCGCCTGCAGGCCCTCGAGCGTCGGCTCTGCGGCGAGCTGGTAGAGCGTCGTGAACGGCAGGAACTGCAGGCCGGTCACGGAGTACAGTCGCTCGGGCGAGACCTTCTCATGCACCACGGGAACCGTGCACTCGGTGCGGGAGTCGCGGTAGGCGTGGACCGGAAGCTTGAGCCGCCCGGCGGGATCGACGAGGCCGTAGTCCACGGCCCACGTGTCGATGCCGATGCTCTCGACCCGCAGCCCCCGGGAGGACGCAAGCTCGGCCACCTTCGCAAGGCCCATCTGGACCTCGGCGAAGATCCCGCACACATCCCAGCGCAGCACCTTCGCGCCTTCGCTGTTCACGCCGTCGTCGAGCACGCCGTTCGGGAAGCGGTGGACGATTTCGAGCGCAACCCGGGGCACGGCGTCGTCCGCTCCCCTGCCGGACGACACCGTGCCGAGGATGACGCGCCCCGAGGAGGCCCCGACGTCGACCGCGGCGAAGCAACGGCCGACGTCGGAGCGTGGCGTCAGAGGTCCGCTCACCGGAGGAAGGCGGCGGCGACGCCGGCGTCGACGGGGATGTGCAGGCCGGTGGTGTGGTCGAGCTCGTTGCTGGTCAGGACCGCGGCGGCGTTCGCGACGTGCTCGGGGAGGACCTCGCGCTTGAGCAGCGTGCGCTGGGCGTAGTACTTGCCGAGCTCCTCCTCCGGGACGCCGTAGACGGCGGCGCGCTTGGCGCCCCAGCCGCCGGCGAAGATCCCGGACCCGCGCACCACACCGTCGGGGTTGATGCCGTTGACTCGGATCCCGTACTCGCCGAGCTCGGCCGCGAGGAGGCGCACCTGGTGGGCCTGGTCGGCCTTGACCGCGGAGTAGGCGATGTTGTTCGGGCCCGCGAAGACGGAGTTCTTCGAGGAGATGTAGATGATGTCCCCGCCCATGCCCTGGGCGATCATCGCCTTCGCCGCCGCCTGGGAGACCAAGAAGGAGCCCTTGGCCATGACGTCGTGCTGGAGGTCCCAGTCCTTCTCGGACGTCTCCAGCAGCGGCTTGGAGATCGACAGGCCCGCGTTGTTCACCACGAGGTCGATCCCGCCGAAGGCCAGGACTGCGGCGTCGACCGCCGCGGCGACCTGGGCGGCGTCGGTCACATCCGCGCGCACCCCGACCGCGACGTCTTCCGTGCCGAGCTCGGCCGCAGTGGCCTGGGCCTTCTCGAGGTCCAGGTCCGCTATGACGACGCATGCGCCCTCCGCCGCGAGGCGCGTCGCGATGGCCTTGCCGATGCCCGACGCCGCCCCGGTCACCAAGGCGATGCGGGTCGCATGCGACTTGGGCTTGGGCATGCGGGCGAGCTTGGCCTCCTCGAGCGCCCAGTACTCGATCCGGAACTTCTCGCCCTCGCCGATCGGGGCGTAGGTCGAGATGGCCTCGGCGCCGCGCATGACGTTGATCGCGTTGAGGTAGAACTCCCCCGCGACCCGCGCCGTCTGCTTGTCCTTGCCGTACGAGAACATCCCGACGCCGGGGACCAGCACGATCGCCGGGTCCGCGCCGCGCATCGCCGGCGAGTCAGGCTCGGCATGGCGCTCGTAGTACGCCGCGTAGTCCTCCCGGTAGGCCTCGTGGAGCTCCCTGAGCCTGGCGATGCTCTCCTCGAGCCCGGCGTCCGCGGGCAGGTCCAGGACCAGCGGCTTGACCTTCGTGCGCAGGAAGTGGTCGGGGCACGACGTGCCGAGCGCGGCCAGGCGCGGGTGCTCCGCCGAGGCCAGGAACTCCAGGACCCGGGCGTCGTCGGTGAAGTGCCCCACCTGCGGGCGGTCCATCGAGGCCAGGCCGCGGATCACCGGCGCCAGGGCCGCGGCCTTGGCGCGGCGCTCCGCCTCCGGGAGGGCTCCGTAGCCGGGAAGGGCCGGGCCGAACGGCTCGGGGCGGCCGTTCTCGGCGATGTACTTCTCCGCCTCGGCGATGATCCACAGCGAGTTGGCCTCGGCCTCCTCGCTCGTCGCGCCCCAGGCGGTGATCCCGTGTCCGCCGAGGATCGTGCCGATCGCCTCGGGGTGCGCTTCCTTGATCGCGGCGATGTCCAGGCCGAGCTGGAAGCCCGGGCGGCGCCACGGCACCCACACGACCCGGCCGCCGAAGACCTTCTCGGTCAGCGCCTCGCCGTCGGCCGCCGTCGCGATCGCGATCCCCGAGTCCGGGTGGAGATGGTCCACGTGCGCGGCGTCGACGAGGGCATGCATCGCCGTGTCGATCGACGGCGCGGCGCCGCCCTTGCCGTGCAGGCAGTAGTCGAACGCGGCGACCATCTCGTCCTCGCGCTCCACCCCCGGGTACACGCCCTTGAGCGCGCGCAGCCGGTCCAGGCGCAGGATCGCCAGGTTCTTCTCGGTCAGGGTCCCGAGGTCGCCCCCGGAGCCCTTGACCCACAGGAGCTCGACCGGCTCCCCCGTCACGGGATCGGTCTCGGTGCCCTTGGCGGAGGTGTTCCCGCCGGCGTAGTTCGTGTTGCGCTTGTCCGCGCCCAGCCGGTTCGAGCGGGCGATCAGATCGGCGACGGCCGGGTTCTGGGTCTGGTTCATGGTGTCCTCTGTGTAAGTCCTGGGGTTGGGCAAGTGGGCAGCAGGTGGGGGTGGACGACGACGGCGAGCCCCGCCGTCGTCCGCGCCCCTTGGGCCGTGGGTTGGGAGGGTTACGCGCCCCAGCCGGCCTGCGTGCCGCCGACGCGGGTGTCGTTGATGAGCTTCTGGTAGCCGGAGGCGGCGTAGGCGGCCATGGGGTCCGCGGGCAGGCCGCGCTCCTGGCGCCATGCGGCGAGGGCAGGGCGGACGTCCGTGTAGAACGCATCCATGAAGACCGCGTTCGCGGCGAGGACGTCGTGGTTCCGCTGGGCCTCGTCGAGCGCCGCACGGTCGAGCAGGAGCGCCCGCAGCGTCATCTCCTGGACGTTGAGCACCGAGCGGATCTGGCCGGGGATCTTCTCTTCGAGGTTGTGGCACTGGTCGAGCATGAGGGCCACGCCGGAACCGGGCTCGAGGCCGCCGCCGCGGACCACCTCGACCATGATGCGGAACAGCTGGAACGGGTCTGCGGCGCCGACGATGAGGTCGTCGTCCGCGTAGAAGCGCGAGTTGAAGTCGAATGAGCCGAGCTTCCCGAGCCGCAGCAGCTGCGCCACGATGAACTCGATGTTCGTGCCCGGGGCATGGTGGCCCGTGTCGAGGCACACGAACGCCTTCTCGCCCAGAGCCAGCGTCTGCGCGTAGGACGTGCCCCAGTCCGGGACGTCAGTGTGGTAGAAAGCCGGCTCGAAGAACTTGTACTCCAGCACGAGGCGCTGCTCGTCGCCGAGGCGCGCGTAGATCTCGGCGAGGGACTCGGCGAGGCGGTCCTGACGGGCGCGGATGTCGTCCTGGCCCGGGTAGTTCGTGCCGTCGGCGAGCCAGATCTTCAGGTCCCGAGAGCCCGTGGCGTCCATGATGTCGATGCACTCGAGGTGGTGCTCGACCGCCCGCCGACGCACGGCCTCCTCGGAATGCGTGAGCGAGCCGAACTTGTAGATGTCGTCCTGGAACGTGTTCGAGTTGATCGTCCCGAGCTTCACGCCCAGACCCTCGGCGTACTCGCGCAGCGCCGCGTAGTCCTCGACCTTGTCCCACGGGATGTGCAGCGCCACCGTCGGGGCCAGGCCGGTCAGCTCATTGACCTTCGCCGCGTCCTGCAGCTTCTCCTGCACGGTGCGCGGGGTGCCCGGCGTGCCGAACACCTTGAAGCGCGTACCCGAGTTGCCATAAGCCCACGACGGAACCTCGATGGCGAGGCTGCCAAGCGCCTCCGGGATCTGGACACTGCTCATGCTTGGTCTCCTGTGGTCTGTGACATCTGTGTGGTCTGTGACGTCTGTTCTGGGTTTTGTGCTGCTCGGGCGGCGGCAAGCTGCCCTTCAAGGTTGAAGATCTCCTCGAGCGGAACGAAGGATTCATCCGGCGGCGCCTCGAGGCCGTCGAAGAGATCAGCCATCTCGGCCTGCCAGCGCGCGTTGACCTCGTACGCCGCCATCCGCTCTGCCGCGGCTTGAAGGCTGTCGGTCTCGACGTAACCGATCAGCAGACCGTCAGGGCTGAGGAAGAGGGAGTAGTTGTGCCACCCCGCGCTGCGGAGGGCTTCCAGCATCTCCGGCCAGACGGCCGCGTGACGCCGCTTGTACTCCTCGATGCGATCGGGATGGATCTGCTGTCGAAAGCAGATCCGCCGCCGCGCTGCGGCCTCGCTCATCCGTGCTCCTGGGGTTCGACGGCGACCTTGTCGTCGCATTCCTGAATCGATTCAAAACCTGTCTTTATCAGACTAGAGCCAGGATGTGGCGGGGTCAACAGGCTCATGGCTCGACTTTCATTCATGAGCCTGCCCGGAGCCCCTCGGCCGGTCGGGGGCAGCACCGGTCAAGCGGCTCAGGAACGGTC
Source organism: Sinomonas terrae (assembly GCF_022539255.1). Taxonomy (NCBI): domain Bacteria; kingdom Bacillati; phylum Actinomycetota; class Actinomycetes; order Micrococcales; family Micrococcaceae; genus Sinomonas; species Sinomonas terrae. The sequence goes on along the minus strand of NZ_JAKZBV010000001.1, from coordinate 784,664 downwards.
AAGGTCTGCCCCCTAGACTGACCCGCAATAAGCCGACGGAAAGCGAACCTGCCACCTTGAGAACGAAGCCTGCCCTCCTGATCGCGATTTCGGCACTAGCCCTGGGGCTTTCGGGCTGCTCAGCGGCACCCGGAACGGCCCCGGCGTCGTCGGCGTCATCAGCTTCATCCGCGTCGGCGTCGGACGGACAAACAGCTTCCCAAACGACTTCCGCAGCCTCTGCAGGATGGCAACTGACGCCGGCCAACGGCGCCGCCAATATCAAAGCGGCGGGCCTCTCCGTACTCCTCGCGGAAGGCAGCGCCGAGCACTATCACGCTCATCTGGACGTGTTTGCGGACGGAAAGGCGATCACTGTGCCGGCCGAGGTCGGCTTCAGCTTCGGCACAGACGGCCAGCCCAACGGCATCTCGGCGCTGCACACCCACGACGAGTCCGGAATCGTCCACATCGAGGCCCCGACCGCCGGATTGACCTACACGCTCGGCCAGTTCCTGACCGAGTGGGGCGTCCTCGATGGGACGAGCACGACGCCGGGCGGCGCCCACTCGAGTGCCGCCGATTGGCAGGTCTACGTGAACGGGAGCAAGCAGGCCGGGAGTCCCAAGGACGTCGTCCTGAAGCCGCATGAGGAGATCGCCTTGGTCCACGGCGCCCCGCCGGCCACGATTCCCGCCTCGTACAGCTTCCCCGCGGGGTACTGATACAGGTACCGCTCCAAGAGCTCGCGCCGGCTCCCGCTGGCTCCCGCCTAGGTTCGGCCCCAGACACGTGGCGCCCTTCCCCGCATAACCGCGCCGCACCCGCCGCGGTTATCCGGGCGAGGGTGCCAAGTGCGGGCCAGGGCGCCACGTGCGGGCCAGGGCGCCACGTGCGGGCGAGGGCGCCACGTGGGGGCTAGGGCGCTCCGTGCGGCCAGGGCGCCAACTGAGGGGATCGGGGCCACGTCCCGGCAAGCGCCGCCACGGTGCGCGCCCCCGGGACCGCGGGCTCTGGACGGGGCCGCAATCCCCGTGCCAGACTGTGGGAAAACGCTTTCCCCCCCGACACGGGCCACGGCGCAAAGGAGCTCCATGAGCATCCCCGCACATTCCACCGAATTCCCCGCTTCCGCTCCGAGCGCCGAAACCGGGCGCGATCCGGAAACGCGCCTGCCGCGTATCGCGCTTGTCGGCGTGCACGGCTTCGGGCTCGTGCACCTCCGCAATCTGAAGCGCCTCCTCGAGTCGGGCGCCGTCGCCCTCGATGCGGTCGCCGACCCCTTCCCTCCCGAGCCAGGGACCGTACCGGAAGGCACGCCGTCGTACGCGGATCTGGAGGCGCTCCTTGCGGAGCGCCCCGCGCCGGACGTGGCCATCATCGCCACGCCCCTCCAGACCCATGGCCCGCTCGGGGCCGCCGCGCTCGACGCCGGGGCTCAACTGTATCTCGAGAAGCCCCCCGTGCCGTCGCTCGCCGCCTACCGCCAACTGCTCGAGCACGCAAAAGACCGCGGTGCGGCTGTCCAAGTGGGCTTCCAGAGCCTCGGCTCGCACGCGCTCCCGGCGATTGAAGCACTGCTGAATTCAGGAGAGATCGGCGAACTGCGTGCCGTCGGGGCGTTCGGCACCTGGACTCGCGACCTCGCCTACTATGCCCGCTCGCCCTGGGCGGGCAAGCGCAGCCTCAACGGGGTCGAGGTCGTGGACGGCGTCGTGACGAACCCCCTCGCCCACGCCGTCGCAACGGCGCTGCGGATCGCGGGGGCCAGGAGGGAGCGGGATGTCGCGAGCGTCGACGTCGACCTCTATCACGCCCACCGGATCGAGGCGGACGATACGTCGACCGTCAGGATCGTCACGGCGGAGGGGCTCCGGATCATGTGCGCCCTCACACTCTGCGCTGCCGAGTCCGCGGAACCGTGGGTCACGGTCTACGGCACGGAAGGCGAAGCGGACTTCTACTACACCGAAGACCGGCTGGTTGTCCGAACGTCCGAGGGCGAACGCGAGGAGCAGTTCGGGCGGACCGATCTGACCGAGAATCTCCTCGAGCATCTGGCCTCGGGCACTCCCCTCCTGAGCTCCCTCGCCGACGCGGGAGCGTTCATGCGCGTTCTCGAAGCGGTCCGGACGGCCCCGGCGCCCCTGCAGATCGCCGACGAGTTCGTCGAGTGGGTAGGCGAAGGCCAGGCGGCGCGCCCGATCGTGCGGGGAATCGAGGAGGACCTCGCTCGGGCGGTCCGAGCACAGGCCACCTTTGCCGAACTCGGCCTACCGTGGGCGGCCGGCCAGCCAGAGGCCGGCCAGCCAGAGGCCGGCCAGCATCTGGCCGGGCAACAGCCGGCCGCTCGCCTCTCCCTTCCAGACGGCCGCCAAGTGGCCGAGCTGCGCGATGGCCGCAGCGTCGCTCCGAGCCTCTCGCCGCGCCCCTACCTGCATCCTGTCCGCACCCTCGGCGGAGTCACGGTGAGTGAGCACTTCCCCCTCGACCACCCGTGGCACCTCGGGCTCGGCGTCGCACTCCAGGACGTCTCCGGGACCAACCTGTGGGGCGGCCGTACCTACACTCGCGAGGCCGGTCGATATGTATGGCGGCGGGATCACGGGCGGATTGCCGTGGAGTCCGTCGAGAGCGCTCCGGGTTCGCTACGGCTTTCCCTTCGGTGGGAGGCGCACGACGGCGCGACCCTCCTTCGCGAGGACAGGCTCGCTCGCGCCGTGCCGGCGGGCGACGGGGCGTGGCAGCTCGAGCTCAAGAGCCGCCTCGAGGCCGCCGGTCCCGTGAGCCTCGGTGGTCCGGGGTCCAACGGCAATGCGGGTGGAGGGTACGGCGGATTCTTCCTGCGGCTCGCCCCATGCTCAGAATCGATCGTCCTGACGCCCGATAGTGAAGGCGAGGAGGCGGTCCACGGCCGCCCGGCTCCTTGGCTGGCCTGGAGCGCGACGTTTGGCGAAGGCGACGCCGGAATCGTGCTCGCCGCGCCACCCGAGGCACCGGAGGATCCGTGGTTCGTGAGGATGGCCGGCTACCCGGGGATCGGCTCGGCGCTCGCTTGGGAGCGAGCTGTCGAGTTGGAGGACGGCGAGCCGCTCGAGCGGACGTTCCGGATGTGGTTCGTCGACGGCCGGGTCGATGCCTCCCGTGCCGCGGCGCTCGTCGCTGACGGAGGTGCCGCCTGATGCCGGGCGAGGTCGCGCTGAAGCCCGTCCGGCTGCGCGTCGAGGGCGTCGAGCGGTGCCTGACGTCCGGTCCGAGCCCGAGGCTCTCCTGGCAGGCAGAACAGGTTTCCCCCTCGTATGCGGTTGATCCCGTCGCGCCAGCAGCCGTCGAGCCTGAGGTGCGCTCTGCAGACGGCCGCCTCCTCTGGGCGCCGGGCCCCCTCCCCCTGCCGCCCCACGCCACGACCCGGGTCACCGTTCCGGCCAGCGCCGCCCTTCCGCCCGCAGCCGAATGCCGCTGGCGGGTGCGCCTCCAGACGGGCGACGGCGTCTGGGGGCCTTGGAGCGAAGAGCACGCGTTCGGGACGGGGCTTCGAGACGAGGACTGGTCGGCCCAGTGGATCGGGCGCCGTCCGGGCGGACGAGCGCCGTTGCGGTTGGCCGAGGACTCCCTGCGCTGGCACGGCACGCCCTTCCTCCCCATCCCGGCAGAGGCTAGCCCCGAGTTCGTGATCGAGGCCGAGCTCCGTCCAGTTCTCGGCGCCGCTGGCATTGCCTTCCACTCCGATGGCCCCGGAACCGGCCTGCTTCTGGAGGTTGCCGGGGATGGCCACGTCGCGCTCCGGCCGCTTCCCGCGTGGGAGCAACCGGCGCAGCCCACCGAGTGGGCGACGGCGCCGCTCGCCGAGGCCTACGCGCCTCCTTCCGCTACGGCTACGCCGACCGCTGCAGCATCTGCCCGGCCCGGTGACGGACCATGGCGCCGCCTCCGGCTCGAGGCCCGCCTCGGCCGGCTCGCCGTCGCGATCGACGGGCACCACGTCCTCGGGGCACCGCTGCCGGCCGCGACCGGGCCTCTCCTTGCCCTCCACGCCGCACCGCGCGCCGAGGGCGCCCTGCGTTCCCTCACAGTCTCGGATCCGGGTGGCGTCACCCGTTTCCGCTACGAGCCGGCGCAGGGCCTCCCCGGATGGCCCGCCGAGACGCCGTTCCGGCAGCCTGACGAGTGGACGCTGCTGCGCACCGAGATCGAGCTCGAGGGACGCGTGCAGCGGGCCGTCCTCTACGCCGCCGCGCGCCATCAGGCCTGGGTGTCCGTCGGCGGGAGCGAGGTCCTTGCCCTCTCATCATTCGGATACGCGGGCGAGGACTACTACGACGCGGCGGATGTCACCGAGGCCTTGATCGGCGCGGGCCCGAACCCAGCGATCGCCGTCCTTTCGCACTGGTACGGTCCAGGCCAGGGCAGGGCGGCGACCGAGCCCGGCGTCATCGCCGAGCTGCGGGTCGAGTACGACGACGGCCGCCACGTCGCGTACGGGACGGCACCCGGGTGGCGGGTCGCCGAAGCCCCCTACGCGCAGGCCGGCTATCGCAACGACGAGGGCGACCCCATCGAACACCGGCTCGCCGAACCCCCTCTGGGCTGGGACGAGCCGGGCTTCGACGACGCCGCATGGTCGCCCGCCCTCGTCCTCGGGCCCTACCCGTCGGAGGACTTCCCGGCGGCGCTCCACCCCCGCCGCGCCCACGTCGTCGAGCAGCGCGACGAGCCTGTGCGCTGGCTCGAGGCACGCGACGGGACCCCTGTGGCCGACTTCGGCACCGTCCGAGCACGCCAGCCGCGCGTCGTCTTCGACGCAAGCGGGAGTGCCCGGAAAACACGCCTCCGGGCAGGGTACGGGCTAAGGGAGGACGGGCGCGTCGACGATTCCAAGAACGCGAGCCAGAACACGGACATGTCCTTCCTGACGGGGCCGATTCAAGAGGCGCCCGCTGAAGAGGCGCCGACTGTCAGAGGGCCTGTGTCCTTCGACGCGCGCGTGCACCTCGGCTTCCGGTTCCTGGAGTTCGAAGGGGCGAGTCCCGCCCGGGTGGACGCCGCCGTCGTCCACGCCGCGCACCCGGCGGCCGCCGTCGTCGACTGTTCGGAACCCGAGCTGACCCGTGTCCTCCGGCTCCTTCAGGACTCGGCCCTCCATGGGGTCCAGGAGCGCTTCGTCGACACGCCGACGCGCGAGAAGGGGCAGTTCCTCGCGGACGCCGCGAACATCTCCTACGCGACGATGGCCGCCTTCGGCGAGCGCGAGTTCACCCGCCAGGCCCTCCGCGAGTTCATGTGGTCGGGACGCCGCTACTGGGGCTCTGCGGCAGAGCGTGGCCGAGTCAACGCCGTCTACCCCAACGGCGACGGCAAACGGGACATCCCGGACTTCAGCCTCATGCTGCCCGAGTGGGTCGAGGCCTACTGGCTCCGCACGGGCGACGACGCGTTCGTCGCCGAACTCCTGCCCCAGCTCGAGGAGACGTGCGGCTATGCCCTGCGCTCCGTCGCCGAGGACGGACCCTGCGCGGGCCTCGTGAGGGACCTCGAGGGCGGTTCCGGCCCGTATCTGCATGGAATCGTGGACTGGCCGGCCCCGAATCGCTTCGGCTACGACATGTCCACCGCTGCCCGGACCACCGTCAACGCCCAAGCATTCTCTGCGCTCGCCGCCACAGGCCGCCTCTGCGGCGTCGTCGGCCTCGAGCGGAAAGAAGCGGCTCTCGCGGAACGCGCCGAACTCCTCGCCGACGCGATGGACCGGCTCCTCCGGGTCGATGGCGTGTTCGTGGACGGCCTACGGCCCGACGGATCCTCGAGCCCGCACGCGTCGCAGCACGCGACCGTCTTCCCGCTCGCGGTCGGCGCGACCCGTCCGGAGCACATCGCGAGCGATGCCGAACGCGCCGCCTCGCTCGGGCTCCGCATGGGCCCCATGACCTGGCACCGACTGCTCTCGGCTCTCGTCGAGGCCGGCCGTGTCGAAGACGCTCTCGGCACCGTGCTCGACGACCCGTCCCGCGGCCCCCTGGCGTGGCTCGCGAAGGGGGCGACGTTCGCGTGGGAATCGTGGGAGCTCGCGGAAGGATCGGACCACAGCCAGTCTCACGCGTGGGCCGCGGCCGCGTGGCCCGTGCTCGTGGAGGGCATCGTTGGCCTGCGCCGGGTCGCTCCGGGCAGGTTCGAGATCCGCCCGCCCGAGTGCCGCCTCGACTGGGTAAGAGCCGAGCTGCCGCTCGACGAGGGGACGCTCAGGATCTTCTGGCACCGGGCCAAGGACGGGGACGACGACGCCGCCCTCACCCTCGAGTGCGACCTTCCCCCAGGCACCGGACTCGCCTCGCCCGTCTCCGCCCAACCCTCGATTTGACCGCAGGAACAACCGTTACGAGAGCACTGAATCAGGATCACGCGAAACCTTTCAGGACGCGGTAGTCTCCCAGCATGAGCCGCACCCACCCTTCCCCCGCGTCGTCCCACGGGGCTGCGAGCATCCGCGACGTCGCGGAGCTTGCAGGAGTCTCCGTGGGCACGGTGTCCAACGTCCTCAACCGTCCGGACATCGTGCGCGCGGCGACGGTCGAACGGGTCCACGCGGCTATCAAGGAGCTCGGCTTCGTCCGCAACGATGCCGCGCGCCAGCTGCGGGCCGGGCGCTCGACGACGATCGGCCTCGTGGTGCTCGACGCCCGGAACCCCTTCTTCACGGACGTCGCCCGGGGCGCCGAGGACGAGGCCGGCCGGGACGGCCTGTCTGTGGTGATGGCCAACAGCGACGAATCCCCGGACCGCGAGGCCGCGCACGTGGACTATTTCGAGACGCAGCGCGTGCTCGGCCTGCTGATCTCCCCGATCGGGGACATCGGCGAGCGCCTTGAGCGTCTGCGCAAGGCGGGCACTCCCGCGGTGCTCGTCGACAGGGTCGCGGGCAGCCGCAGCCTGAGCTCGGTCGCGGTCGACGACGTCGAGGGCGGTCGCCTCGCGGCCCAGCACCTGCTCGGCCTCGGGAGGCGTCAGCTCGCCTTCGTCGGGGGCCCCGCGGGCCTTGCTCAGATGCAGGATCGCCTCACAGGTGTCGAGAGCGCAGCAGCGGCCGTCGAGGGCGCGAGTGTTGAGGCGGTCGAGACCCTCGGGCTCAGTTTCGAGGACGGGCGCCGCGCCGCTCGCGCAATCCTCGCGCGGCGCGCCCCCGATCGGCCCGATGCCCTCGTCGCGGGCAACGATCTCGTCGCGATCGGCGCGCTCCAGGTCCTCATGGGCGAAGGCCATCTGCGCGTCCCGGAGGACGTGGCCATCGTCGGGTACGACGACATCGATTTCGCGAGCGCGGCGGTCGTCCCGCTCTCTTCGGTCCGGCAGCCACGCGACCTGATCGGCCAGACCGCCGTCCAGATCCTGCGCGAGGAGGCCGAAGACCCCTCGCTGGCTCCCCGCAACCTCGTGTTCAAACCCGAGCTCGTGGTCCGCGAGTCCACGGCCGGGCGAGCGTAGCCGGCGTTTCTCGGCCTAGCCCTGTTGGCGGCCAGGTTCCTTCCGGCGCCACTTCGGGAGGTTCGCGATGATCTCGGCCGCGCCCTTCGCGGCACGCTCGACGGTCCGTTCGACCGTGCGCTGGATCTGCTGCGGACGCGTGCCCGACGCTGCCGCGACGCCTGCGGGCGAGGGAGCCAGAGGTTCGATGGAAGCATTCGCCACGGCCGGGGCCGGCAGGGCTGGTGCCGAGGGGACGACAGCGACGCCCGCCGAAGGTGCCGGCGCCTCCTCCGGTGCCGGGGCCGCCGTCGTGCGCAATGAGGTGAGCCAGCCGCCGACCTCGGCGAGCGGCTCGAGGCGCAGCGCGTAGTAGCGCTTCTGGCCTTGGGCGCGAGTGGTCACGAGGCCCGCATCGCGGAGGACCTTGAGGTGCTTCGACACCGTGGGCTGGCTCGCGTCGAGGGCCTCGACGAGCTCGCCCACTGCCTTGTCGCCGGCGCGCAGTTCACGAAGTATGGCCCTGCGCGTATGGTCGGCGATGACGGCAAAGATGTCAGTCATCATGCCTCCAGCCTACCGATCTCCGATGCCCGTGGGCCTCGCCTCAGTCGAACCACGGGTCCAGCCCGTGAAGGGGAAACACTTCCTTCCGGGTCGCCATGATCGCGCGGTCCACGGCGTCGTTCGGGTTGAATCCGATGTCCCACGAGCGCCACCAGGTGTCCGCCTCCTCCCCCATGCTCTCGGGGAGACCTTCCCCTGGCAAGAGCCGCTCCGGGTGGCGCTCGCGGACGTAGTCACGCCACGATTCTGGGATCGCCGCGCGGAGCTGGATGGGGTGCCCCGCGGCGATTCCCACGAGGTGCGTCCAGACTCGGGGAACCACGTGGAGGACGTCGTAGCCCCCGCCGCCGGTGGCGATCCAGCGGTCCGAGCAGAAGCGCGCCGCCAGCCGCGAGACCGTCAGCGCAACCTCGCGCTGGGCGTCGATGCTCGTTCGGAGGTCCGCGAGCGGATCCCGGGCGTGGGAGTCGCACCCATGCTGGCTGACGACCACCTCCGGCTGGAACGCCTCGACGAGCTGCGGGACAACCGCGTGGAACGCCCGCAACCACCCGCCGTCGGCCGTTCTCGCCGGGAGTGCGACGTTCACGGCCATCCCCGCTGCATCGGGGCCGCCGATCTCGTGCGGGAACCCAGTTCCCGGGAAGAGCGTGAGGCCGCTTTCGTGGAGCGAGATGGTCAGGACGCGCGGGTCATTCCAGAACACGCCCTGCATCCCGTCGCCGTGATGCACGTCGACGTCGATGTACGCGACCCGCTGGACGCCGCCGTCGAGCAGCCGCTGGATCGCGAGAGCCACGTCGTTGTAGATGCAGAAGCCGCTCGCGTGGTCCGCGGCCGCGTGATGCATCCCGCCGGCGAAATTGACGGCATGCTGGGCGCGGCCGTCCAAGACGGCGTCGGCCGCTTCGAGCGAGCCGCCCGCGATGCGCGCACTGGCCTCATGCATGCCCGCGAACGCGGGGTCGTCCTCCGTCCCGATCCCCCGTTTCGGATCGGACGACGACGGGTCCTCGCTTGCGCGGCGGACGGCGGCTATGTAGTCGCGCGTGTGGACGGCGGCAAGCTCGTCGTCGCTCGCGACGTGGGGCTCGACGACGGTGACCCGCGGCAGGGAGAAGAGACCGAGGTCCTCGCAGAGCCGGGCCGTCAGGTCGAGCCGGCTCGGGTGCATGGGATGCCGGGGGCCGAAGTTGTAGCCGCAGAGCGCCTCGGACCACGCGACTCTGGTCTCGTAGTCCGGCCGGCGCGCCGCACCGGACCCTGCGCCTGACGCCGTCGGCGAGTGCTGCGTCGGTGCGGCATCGGACATAAGTTCAGGCTACCGGACCCACATGGTTTACTGGTCCGGTACGGCCTTCGGCCGCCCAACATACCCGGTATGAAAGACGGTTGAGCGTGGTACAGACGGAGTCGTCATGGCGGCCCACGCCGCCGGGCCAGAGCCTCGGCCCCCTCACGGGGCTGCGTGACTTCGTCGACCGGCTTGCGGCGTCGTCGCCCGCTCGCCTCGCGCTGCTCTCGTTCTTCGGCGTCATCGTCGTCTTCACCCTCCTGCTGTCCCTCCCGTTCGCCGCAGCGGACGGCCAAGTGACCCCGCTCCACCAGTCGCTCTTCACGGCGACGTCAGCCGTGTGCGTCACGGGCCTCACGGTCGTCTCGACGGCCGCGCACTGGTCGACGTTCGGGCACGTCGTGATCCTTCTCGCCATCCAGATCGGCGGCTTGGGCATCCTCACCCTCGCATCGGTCCTCTCGCTCGCGATGAGCCGCGGCCTCGGGGTCCGAGGCAAGCTCATCGCTCGCGAGGCGATGAACAATGCCAGCCGGCTCGGCGAGGTGGGCAGCCTGCTGAGGGTCGTCGTCGCCACCTCGGCCGTCATCGAAGGGATCCTCGTGCTCTTCCTCGCTCCCGCCTTCATGGCGCAGGGCGAGCAGTTCTGGCCCGCCGTCTGGCATGCGGTGTTCTACGCCATCTCGTCCTTCAACAACGCGGGCTTCACGCCACACAGCAACGGCGTGGTGCCCTACCAGTACGACCTCTGGGTGCTCATCCCGCTCATGGCCGGGGGCTTCGTCGGGAGCCTCGGGTTCCCGGTGCTGCTCGTGTTCCTGCGCTTCAAGGCACGCGTACGGCTCTGGACCCTCCACGCGAAGCTCACGATCGTGGTCTCGATCATCCTGCTCGTGGTCGGTGCCATCCTCTGGGGTGGTCTGGAGTGGAACAACACGCAGACCATCGGGAACATGCCCTCGGGCGAGAAGGTCGTCCAGGCCATCTTCGCGTCCGTCATGACGCGATCGCTCGGGTTCAACCTCGTCGACATGAACCACCTCACCCCGTCGACGCTCCTGCTCTCGGACGCCCTCATGTTCGCGGGCGGGGGATCGGCCTCGACGGCGGGCGGCATCAAGGTCACGACGGTCGCCGTCATGTTCCTCGCGATCGTCGCCGAGGCGCGCGGTGATCGCGACGTCCGCGCCTTCGGGCGCACCGTCCCGCAGGAGATCATGCGTCTGGCCATCAGCGTCATCGTCATGGCCGCCACGCTCCTCATGGTCGCGTGCCTGCTCCTGCTCGCGATCTCCGGGCAGAGCCTCGACCGCGTGCTCTTCGACTCGATCTCCGCCTTCGCGACGGTGGGGCTCAGCACGGGGCTCACCTCGGAGCTGCCTCCGGCGGGCGTCTACATCCTCACCGCACTCATGTTCTTCGGCCGTGTCGGAACCATCACGATGGCCACGGCCCTGTCCTTGCGTCAGCGCAGATCGCTGTACCACTATCCGGAAGAGAGGCCGATCATTGGCTGACAAGAATCCCTCGGGCCGGCCGCACCCGAACGCGCCTGTGCTCGTCATCGGCCTGGGCCGCTTCGGCGCAGCGACCGCGCAGCAGCTCGTCAAGCAGGGCCGCGAGGTGCTTGCGATCGAGCGCGACCGGGACCTCGTCGAGATCTGGGCGCCCGTCCTGACGCACGCCGTCCAGGCGGATGCGACCAACATCGAGTCGCTCCGCCAGCTCGGCGCCCAGGAGTTCCAGTCCGCCGTCGTGGGCGTCGGGACGTCGATCGAGTCCTCCGTGCTCATCACGGCCAACCTCGTGGACCTCGGCATCGAACACCTCTGGGCCAAGGCGATCACGCCTTCCCACGGCAAGATCCTCTCCCGCATCGGTGCGAACCACGTCATCTACCCCGAGTCGGACGCAGGTGTGCGGACCGCTCACCTCGTGAGCGGGCGCATGCTGGACTTCATCGAGTTCGACGACGACTTCGCGATCGTCAAGATGTACCCGCCGAAGGAGACGCAGGGGTTCACGCTCGCCGAGTCCCAGGTGCGGGCGAAGTACGGCGTGACGGTGGTCGGCGTCAAGAGCCCCGGAGAAGACTTCACGTACGCGCAGCCGCACACGAAGGTCAGCAGCCGTGACATGCTCATCGTCTCGGGCCACGTGGACCTGCTCGAGCGGTTCGCGGCACGCCCCTGACCGCACTTCAACCTTCCAGGGTCAGCGCTATCGAGTAGGGCGCTGCCTTAACGAGTAAGGCGCCGGCAGAAGCGGGGAAGGTGGGGGACCAATATCCGCGTCTGCCAGCGCCGTGCGACCGCTTGGGGAAGCGGCCGCTCCATCACTCGCACCCTGTGAGGTATTTACAACAGTAGGCAGCCTTCTTGTGAGTAGGCCTCAGCCGACGTGTGAAGAAGCTGGGAATGCGCGTCGGGGGCCGCGGCTGGCAGGATGGGCACATGAGCAACAAGATCGCCTTCCTCGGCTGCGGCTCCATGAACGAGGCCATCATGGCCGGCCTCCTCTCCGCGGGTGTTCCCAAGACCGATGTGACGGCGACCGTCCGACGCCGCGAACGGGCGGCGGAGCTGGCCAAGCGCTACGGCGTCACGGTCATGGCCACCAGCGAAGAGGACGACGCTAACCAACAGGCCGTCCGCGGCGCCACGCTCGTGATCCTCGGAGTGAAGCCCCTCGGGATTGCAGATCTTGCGCGCGCGATCGCCCCGGCGCTTTCACCGAATGCCGTCGTCGTGAGCGTCGCCGCGGCGGTCTCGATCGCCCAGCTCGAGCGGGCCCTGCCCGAGGGGCAGGCCGTCATCCGCACGATGCCGAACACGCCCGCCCGCCTCGGACGCGGCGTCGTCTCCATCTCTGGCGGGACGCATGCCACGCGCGAGCAGGTCGAGAAGGTCAAGGGCCTGTTCGACAGCCTAGGGCTCGTCGTCGAAGTTCCCGAGGACCAGGTCGACGCAGTGAGTGCGGTGAGCGGATCCGGGCCGGCGTACGCGTTCTACCTGGCCGAGGCGATGGCCGACGCCGGCGCGCGCCTCGGCCTCGACCCAGAGCTTTCGCTTCGCTTGGCACGCGAGACGGTCGTGGGCGCTGGCTTCATGCTCGCGGAGCCGGGTGCCGACCCGATTGCCCTGCGTCGCGCTGTGACGAGCCCCAACGGGACCACCGAGCGTGCGATCGCAACCTTCGACGAGCGAGGCCTGCCCGGCATCATCGCCGACGGTGCCCGCGCTGCGGCTGAGCGCTCGAAGGACATCACGCGCGAACTGGGCTGAGTCGGAGCGCTCCGCAGACTCCCAGCCAAGGTACAGGTTTTGGTGAGGATTCGTCCAGTATCTCTTCCTAGAATCGAATCACTCAATAGGTGCGAGTGAAGGGCCCTTCCGGCAACGGAACGGGTCCAGCGCCGGGCGGGTGCAGGAAATTTCCCCCAATGTTCCCTGCACCCGCCCGGCGTTTTTCGTCTAATTCGAGGCCTACCTCTCATGCGGCCCTTATCGGCGTAGTCCGGCCCTTGTCCGCGACTGCGAACGACGCCGGCGCTACCGCGCGCGCTGCTCGGCGTCGCTCCGATCCGGGAGCTGCCCGAGATGCCGGCGCGCGAACTCGAGCGTCGCGCCGAGCATCTCTTCCCGCTCCCCAGCGAAACGGGCCTTGCGGGTGCTGATCTCGGCGACGATCACGCCGTCGAACGCCGAATCCGCGAGGTAGGCGAGGCACTCCCCCACGCGCTGCGTCCCTTGGCCAGGGAGCAGGTGCTCGTCGCGGAACGAGAGTCCGGAGCCGTCGGTGAGGTGGATGTGGCGAATGGTATCGCCGAGGGTCTTGAGCGCCTCGAGGCTGTCCTCACGAGCCGTCGCGGCGTGGGAGAAGTCCCACGTCACGTCCCGGTAGCCCTGGCCTACCGGATCCCAGTGCGGCAGATACGCCCGCGCGTCGCGCCCGCGGACCCGCCACGGGTACATGTTCTCCACTGCGATGTGGACCTCGTACTCTTCCGCGAGGTCGCGCACGCCGACCGAGAAGCCGTCCGCGTAGCCGGTCTGCCACCTGAACGGCGGGTGGACGACCACCGTGTCACAGCCCACCTCGCGGGCCATCGCGCACGAGCGGCGAATCTTGTTCCACGCGCCTCCCCAGACCTGCTGGGTCAGCAGGAGGGTCGGAGCGTGGATCGACACGATCGGCTGGTCGTACCGCTCCGAGAGGTGGATGAGCGCGTCCGGCTCCTGGCTCGTCGAGTTGTTGGTCACCATGACCTCCACCCCGTCGTAGCCGAGGTCGGCGGCACAGGCGAACGCGTCATGGACGCTCAGCGGGTAGACGGAAGCGCTTGAGAGCGCGACCGGGACGTCGGGCATCCTCTCGGACTGCCGCCACTGCGGCTGGTCGGCGCTCACCGGGCGCTCCAAGCCGGATGCTGCATTTCGATGCGTCGGCGCTCGCTCTCAATGGGTCGGATGTGGTCGGGTGGCGCAAGCGGCCCGTCGAAGACGAGCTGGTCGAGCCGGCGGAGGATCAGCCCCTCCCGAAGGGCCCAAGGGCAGATCTCGAGCTCGTCGACTTCGAAGAGCTCCATTGCGGCCTCCGCGACGAGCGCTCCGGCGAGGACTTGGAGCGCGCGTGCCTCCGAGACTCCGGGCAAATGGACCCGGTCACCTGAAGCCATCGCGGAGATCCGCTGCGTCCAGAGCCCGAGGTCGGTGCGCTGCAGGACCCGCCGGACATAGGGACCGGCTCCGCTGGGCGCGGCCCCGGCTATGCGTGCCAGCGAGCGGAAGGTCTTCGATGTGCCGGTCACAAGGGTCGGTCGGCCGAGCTCCTTGAACGCGTGGACCACGGGCTTGAGCGTCGAATGGATGTACCGCCGGAGTTCCTTGACCGATTTCGCCGTGGGCGGGTCTTCGGCGAGCCAGTCCCGCGTGAGCCGCTGGGCCCCGAGAGGTACGGATTCTGCAAGGTCCGGGAGAGAGTCGTTGCCCATGGCCATCTCGAACGATCCACCGCCGATATCGAGGGATAGGATCTTCTCGCGGCCCCAGCCATACCAGCGCCGGACGGCGAAGAAGGTCATCGCGGCTTCCTCGCGGCCCGTGAGCTCCTGGAGCGTCACGCCGGTCTCGAGGTGAATCCGCTCGATCACGGCGTCGCCGTTGGCGGCCTCACGGATGGCGGACGTACAGAACGCGAGAAGGTCCTCCGCCTCGTGCCTGCCGGCAAACTCCCACGCTTCGTGGACGAAGTCGATGAGTTCCTGCTGGCCCTTCTCGCTGATGGTGTTGTCATCCTCGAGGTTCTGAACGAGGGAGAGCGGCCGCTTGTGCGAGGCGAAGGCGACCGGCTGCGCGCCGGGATGGGCGTCCACCAGAAGCAGGTGCACGGTGTTCGAACCTATGTCGAGGACGCCTAGACGCATGAGCCTATTATTCCCCGCCCGTCCCGGGCGTGGTGTCCCGCGCCGCGTCAATCTCTTCTTCGGTCGCTGGCCTGAAGTCCTTCAGGATCGCCGCGACCTGCTCGGCCGCGAGTTCGAATCCGAAGGCGCTGCCCGGATTGAGCACCACGCCGAGTTCGGTTCCCAAGTTCTGGAGCAGCACGGCCCCCTGGGTCGTCACGACCGTGGGGGCGTGTTCGAGGAAGTCTGGCCTGATGCGGGCCGCATCGGTGAACGCCGCGACAAGAGGCTTGCCCTCTGAGTTCGTCAGGATGAGCGGCTCGACGTATTCGGTCTGCCCCGGCACGGGCTCCGGGACGAGGAGGCACACCAGGCTGTTGAGGAACACGAGCACCGGTTCCGCGTTCTCTGCCTCGCCCTTGGAGGCCGAGTCGAGCGCGACCTCGAGGTCGTTGAGCGGCGCCGGGTCAAGGTGGGAAGCGGACGACGGCGACTGCTCGGCACCCGCTGTCGTCCCGCCGTCGTCCGTGGCCGCCTCGGGAAGCTCCTGCTCGTCGCTCATTTGGCTCCTGCCTTGGCTCGGGTCCCGCCCGTGCTGCGACGCGCAGGGCGCTTGGCCGGTCCCTTCGCGCGCTTCTCGGCGAGGAGTTCGACGGCGCGATCACGCGTCAGTTCCTCGATCGCCGTGGCGCGGGGCACCGTGATGTTCGTGACGCCGTCCGTGATGTAGGGGCCGAAGCGGCCCTCCTTCACGACGATGGGCTTGCCCGACTCCGGGTCGTCGCCGAACTCTGCGAGGGGCGCGGCGGCCGTCCGGCCACCCCGCGTCTTCGGCTGAGCGTAGATCTTGAGCGCATCCTCGAGGGTGATCGTGAAGATCTCCTCCTCGCTTCCGATCGACCGCGAATCCGAGCCCTTCTTGAGGTACGGGCCAAAGCGCCCGTTCTGCACGGTGATGACGTTGCCTTCCTCGTCGTTGCCGAGGACGCGCGGCAGGCTCATGAGCTTGAGCGCGTCGTCGAGCGTGACCGTGTCGACGCTCATCGACTTGAACAGGGAGGCCGTGCGCGGCTTGACCTTCACGGGCTTCTTGGGCGGCTTCGGCTTGCCGTTCTTGTAGTACTCGACGGGCTGCGCGGCGAGCTGCTCCGGCGTCGGCTCGGGGATCACCTCGGTGACGTACGCGCCGTACCGGCCGTTCTTCGCGACGACGGTGTGGCCAGTCAGCGGATCGTTCCCGAGCACGCGCTCCTCCGGGCCGGCGCTCTCCATGAGCTCACGCGCCTTGTCGGCCGTCAGCTCATCGGGCGCGAGGTCCTCCGGGACGTTCGCCCGCTCCGGGACCGCGTCTTCGGGCGCATCGGCAGGCAGGGGCTTCTCGAGGTAGGGACCGTACTTGCCGACCCGCAGTACGATGCCGGGCGCGATCTCGACCGAGTTGACCACGCGCGCGTCGATCTCGCCGAGCCCGTTGACGATCGTTGTGAGGCCCGGCTTGCCCTCGCCGCCGAAGTAGAAATCGCTGAGCCACTCGGCGCCGGCCTGCTGCCCGGCGGCGATGCGGTCGAGGTCCTCCTCCATCTCGGCTGTGAAGTCGTAGTCGACGTAGTCGTGGAAGTAATCCTCGAGAAGCCGGACGACAGAGAACGCGATCCAGCTCGGGACAAGGGCGTTGCCGCGGGTTCGGACGTAACCGCGGTCCATGATGGTCGAGATCGTCGCCGCGTAGGTCGAGGGACGCCCGATGCCCCGTTCCTCGAGCGTCTTCACGAGCGAAGCTTCGGTGTAACGCGGCGGCGGGGACGTCTGGTGGCCGTTCGCGGCCAACTCGAGGGCATCGAGCGGCTGGCCCTTGCTGAGGGCCGGAAGCCGGCCACCGTCGGTGGCTCCGGACCCGTTCTCGGTGTCCTCGCGGACCTCGTCGCGCCCCTCCTCATAGGCGGCGAGGAAGCCGCGGAACGTGATGACCGTGCCCGAGGCGGAGAATTCCGCGTCACGTCCGGCCGCCTCGCCCGAGCTGGCGACGGCGCCGAGGCGCACCGTGGCGGTCGAGCCCTTCGCGTCCTCCATCTGCGAGGCGACGGTGCGCTTCCAGATGAGCTCGTAGAGCCTGAACTCGTCGCCGCGCAGTTCCTTCGCAATCTGGGCGGGCGTACGGAAGGAGTCGCCTGCGGGACGAATCGCCTCGTGAGCCTCCTGTGCGTTCTTCGCCTTCGAGGCGTAGACGCGAGGGCGCTGGGGGATGTAGTCCGGGCCGTACAGCTCCGACGCCTGGCGACGAGCGGCGCTGACCGCTTGGTCGCTCAGAGCCGTCGAGTCGGTACGCATATAGGTGATGTACCCGTTTTCGTACAGCCGTTGCGCAACCTGCATCGTGACCCGCGCCGAGAAGCGGAGCTTGCGGGCGGCCTCCTGCTGCAGGGTCGACGTGGTGAACGGCGCGGCCGGACGCCGCGTGTAGGGCTTCTCCTCGACCGAACGGACGGTGAACGCAGAGTTCTCTAGGCCCTCGGCGAGCGCTCGGGCAGTGGCTTCGTCGAGGAGTACGGCATTCCTGGCCGTCAGGTTCCCGCGGTCGTCGAAGTCGCGCCCGGAAGCGACCTTCTTGCCGTCGACCGTCACGAGGCGCGCTTGGAAGCGCTGGGCCGCCGCGCCGTCGCTCGCTCCCTCGGACCGAGGGGCGAGCGTCGCAAGGAGGTCCCAATAGTCGGCGGTGCGGAACGCCATGCGCTCGCGCTCGCGCTCGACGACGAGGCGGGTCGCCACGGACTGGACGCGCCCGGCGGAGAGGCCGCCGGCGACCTTGCGCCACAGGACGGGAGAGATCTCATAGCCGTAGAGACGGTCGAGCACCCGGCGGGTCTCCTGCGCGTCGACGAGCGACTCGTCCACGTCGCGCAGTTCCGCCATCGCGCGCTGGATCGCTTCCTTCGTGATCTCCGGGAACGTGAGGCGGTGCACGGGCACCTTCGGCTTGAGCACCTCGAGCAGGTGCCACGCGATGGCCTCGCCCTCGCGATCACCATCGGTGGCGAGGTAGAGCTCGTCGGCGTCCTTGAGCTTGGCCTTGAGCTCCGCGACCTTCTTGCGCTTGTCCGGAGAGACCACGTAGTAGGGCTCGAAGTTGTGCTCGATATCCACCGCGAACTTCCCGAGAGAGCTCTTCTTGAGCTCGGCAGGGAGGTCGGACGGCTGCGGCAGGTCGCGGATGTGACCCATGGACGCGTCGACCTCGAAGCCCTCGCCCAAGTACTGGGCGATGGTCTTGCTCTTGGCCGGCGACTCCACAATCACAAGCTTCTTGCCGGATCTAGCCTTCGTGGCCACGCTACTCCTCAGGACAGCAAACGATGCAGGGCGAGCGGCTCAGGGCCGCCCGACGGCGCGACAGCACCACCGATCGATGACGCCGTGCGCGCAAGTCCCTAGTTCACCATACGACGGCGACCGGTGTGCAAGTGGAGCCGTTCGCCTTGTGGAGAACCCGGCCGAGCTTCGCGCTAGGCGGGATTGGCAGTCGCAGCCTTGGCGGCCGCGCGGCGTCTGGGCGTCTTGCCTGCGGGCTCTGCCGGCTCGCGAACCTCGGGAAGCATCGACCACAGGACGTACATTCGCTCGGTTCCCGGAGGCGTGGCGTCGATCTCTTCCTGGTCCTCGACCGACGCCTGATCGAACTCGTCGAGGAGATCGGACATGCGGCGCTTGAATTCGTCGCGCTGTTCAAGGGTGAGCTTGAGCACGTTGCCCGAGACCATCATGACCGGCGACTCATCCGGTTCCCCGCGGCGCCGTGCGGCGTCACGGTGCTTCGCATGGCTCGAGATGCGCTTGCGCAAGGCGTCCAGCTCCATGTCGACAATCGCAAGGCCAGGGGTCTGGCCAGTCGTCGCCGTGTCGAGGTTGAGGTCGGTTCCTGCGGCCTTCCAACGCCGCTCTCGGCCGTCACCGTCGTTCGGCGCGTCCACCACGATGCCCCACTTCTTGAGGGCCCTGAGGTGATAGCTCATTGCACTCGGGGTGAGCCCTGTGAATGCCGCGAGTTCCGTCGCAGTCCAACTCTTCTGGCTCGAGTACAGCTCATTGATGGCAGCGAGCCGTGCTCCGTGGGCCAGCGCCCTGATCGCCTTGGGGTCCGTGATCCGCACGGGGTTCTCGGTGCGGGGACTGCGCTTCTTCTCGGTCATGTGCTTCTTACTTCGTGGGGTGTGGCTGTTATTTACGCCACATCTCTCCAAGGATGTCAAACTATGCCTTCACAAGGAACCCGTCGAGGATCAACTCCTTCACCTCGCGCACGAGATTCCGCCGGAATTCCTCGTCATCCCGGCCCAGAAGCGCGCCAAGTGCGCCCACGATCTGGCCCGCTGCCAGCTCGCCGTCACAGGCCGAGACAAAACCCGCCTGCTCGGTGCTCAAAAGTGACGTTCGGCGGAAGCCCGCCCCCTGCCGCAGGAGAATCACTCCCGGATGCTCGGCGCCCGGCCTCTGATGGCGTTCTTCCGTCACATCGTCCGCGACCACGAGATGGGCGCCTTCCAGGCCCGCCTCCCCGATTTCCTCGAGCCAGTCGGCACGCTCCACGGCAGCCTGCCAATGCGGGCCGATCGGCTGCTCGAGAGGATGGCCGAGCTCTTCGTAGCGATCGAACCGAGCCTGCCCTGGGCTGGGGCGGCGGAACCACAGCATGCCGAAGCCGATGCCGGACGTGTTCCGCAACGCAAAGTCATCCAGATAGGCCGCGTAGGAGCGGGCGTACGAGTCGGCGTCCCTCTGCTCCGAGGCATCCTGAAGCCAGGTTTCCGCATACTGCTCGGGCCCGACCAGCTCACGTTGGACGATCCAAGCATCGAGCTCTTTCGGAACCCACGAGCGGATGCGTTCCTGCCACCGGGAGCCCTCGCGGACCTCCCAATTTCCGAGCATCTGTGCCGTCCCACCCTCAGTCAGGACATCGCCGAGGCTCGAGACGAGTCCCGCGACCAGCTGATCCCCGGGGAGCCCCGCGTCCCTGTACGTGAACTGGTCCTGCGCCGTCTCTCCCTCGACGCGCGGCGTGATCACGAACGGAGGGTTGGAGACCACCATGTCGAAGCGCTCGCCCGCCACTGGCTCGAGGAGCGAACCGAGCCGAAGCTCGACACGTTCTTCCAGGTGCTCCGGCGCGATCGCGAGCGTCTCGGCGTTGAGCAGGAGGTTGAAGCGCGTGAAGGCCAGTGCTCGCTCGGAGATGTCCGTGGCAACGACGCGGCGCGCATGCCGGAGCAGGTGGAAGGTCTGGATCCCGCACCCGGTCCCGAGGTCCAGGGCACTCTCGACTGGGCGGCGTGCGGTCGACTGGATGAGCGTGGCCGAGGCGTGGCCGATCCCCAGCACATGATCCTTGCGCAGGACGCCCGCGCGCTGATGGGCCGCCAAGTCCGAGGCGACCCACAGGCGGACTTCACCTTCCCCTTCGTCCCAGGCATAGGGGCGAAGGTCCACGCTGGCCCGGAGCAGCGAGGACTCTCCGGCCTCCTCGGCAAGCCCCAGCGCGAGAAGACCGCCCGTCCGAGCCGTTGGAAAGGCTGGTTCGAGCTCTTCGGCCGGCACGTCCTGCCCGAGCAGGAAGAACCGCACGACGGCGGCCAGGGTGCCCTCTTGAGCATCTCGAGCACCCCGGCCCCTTCGTTCGAGCGCAACGAGAGCAGGAACGATCTGATCTCGTGCGAGGGCGGCATGAGCCGCTGGGCCGAGGAGGTCCGCAACACCGTCGACGGTGTAGCCGAGGGCCGCCAGATCCGCGGCAAGACCCCGAAGGAGGTTCAGGTCCTCCGATTGGGGCGCGTCGACGGTGCTGGTTTCCACGCTCAAGCCTGCGGCATCTGCGTGTGCGCAGCAGTGGCGGGGTCCGACCCGATGCGGGCGTCCGAGTCCAGCGCGTCGATCGCGGAGATCTCCTCCGCCGTGAGGTCGAGGGCGGCCGCAGCGAAGTTCTCGCGCATGCGCTCGGCACTGGTCGTCTTCGGAATCACGATCGTGCCGTGAGCGAGATGCCACGCGAGGACGACTTGGGCGGGCGTCGCGCCGTGCGAGCGGGCGGCCGCGGTGACCGCATCCGCGTCAAGGTCCTTGCCCTGGCCCAGAGGGCTGTACGCCTCGACGGCGATGCCTGCCTCCCGGGTCCGCTGTGCCGTTGCAGGCTGCTGGAACGTGGGGTGGAGCTCGATCTGGTTCACCGCTGGCACGACGTCGGATTCTGCGAGGAGACGATCGAGGTGTTCCGGCAGGAAATTCGAGACCCCGATCGACCTCGCCTCGCCTTGGGCCTGGATCCGCTCGAGTTCCTTCCAGGCGGACACGTAGAGGTCGCGGGAAGGAACGGGCCAGTGGATGAGGTAGAGATCGATCACGTCCAGGCCGAGGGCCCGCCGGCTCGCGTCGAAAGCTGCACGGGGGGTGTCCTGTTCTCCGTTGCGGAGCTTCGTCGTGACGAATACTTCCTCGCGCGGAATGCCAGTCGCGCGGAGAGCAGCACCCACCCCAGCCTCGTTCTGGTATGCCGCCGCAGTGTCGATGTGACGGTAGCCGGCCTCCAGCGCGGCTTCGACTGCTGCCTGGGTCTCGGCCGACGGCACCTGGAAGACGCCGAATCCGAGTTGTGGGATCTCCACCCCGTTGTTGAGGCTTACATTGCTGACTGCACCGGGCTGGCCCACGGAGTCTCCTTCGCTGAATGATGGCTGCCTGTTCGCGCTATATGGCGGTCTGTCCCCGCTATACGGCTGCCTGTTCACGCTATATGGCGGCCTGTCCACGCTATACGGCTGCCTGTCCACGCTATAACGAGTTCCCGAGGGCGTCCGCCCCAAAACCTCGCGATGTGGACAACCCTCCGCACCGAGAGCTTTCCGCTCTGGCGCCGCTGAGGAACCCGAGCGCATGATCGGAGAGGACGAGGAGGTGCGCATGCCGCTTCGGGGTTCAGGAACCGGAATGGGGATCAGACGGGCGTCCGGCGCCCTCGGCCTTTTGCTCGCCTCCGCCGCGGCGCTCTCCGCGTGCGCCTATTCCTACGACGACGGCCTCCCGCCCCTCGGCGAGCGCTCGACGCCGTCGTCCGCTCCCACGCCGCTCGCCTTCAAGCGCGTGCCCGCGCCCGCTGTCTCCGACCCTCCGCTGCGGGATTGGACCTCGGACATGGTCGCGTCCTGGGCTGAAGCTGCGCTGCCGGACGACAGGGGGCTCTCGTTCGGCTTCGGGTTCGGCATGGTGATTCAGGGCGAGCCTGTCCTCGCGAGCACCGCCGTCCCGGGAGGAACCTTCACGATCGAATACGAGTGCCGTGGGGGCCCGGCGTTCCACCTGACTCTCCAGCTCGGGGCCACCGCGATCATCAACGGGGACTATGCGTGCGGGCGGATGTGGGCGAGGACGTTCGCCGCCCCTCAGGACGGGGTCGCCGAGGTGACCGCCTCCGCGGCCGGGGGCAATGCCGCAGCGTACGCATTCCGCGTCGTCAAACGGTGAGCGCGGAGGTGTCCGACGACGCCGGGGCACATCCGGTCGGGCAGTGGAGCGGCTCCGGGCCAGCAGCGCAGTCCCCGCAGAAGAGCGTCAGCTGACGGCAAGCAGGGTTCTCACAGTTGTGGAAGTCGCTCGTGGGGGCACCGCATCGAGCGCAGTCCCCGATCTGAACCGCGTCCTCGCTGAATTCAATGCGCATCCTACCGTCGAAGACATAGAGCGAGCCTTCCCACAGCCCCGCATCGCCGAAGGCCTCTCCGTAGCGGGCGATCCCGCCGTCGAGCTGGTAAACCTCTTCGAAACCGCGGCGGCGCATGAGGGCTGAGAGGACCTCGCAGCGCACGCCTCCAGTGCAATAGGTCACTACAGCTTTGCCCTTGAGATCGTCGTACGCACCAGAATCCAGTTCACGGATGAAATCGCGCGTCGTCTCCACCTCGGGCACGACTGCCCCTTTGAACCGGCCGATCTGGGCCTCGAACGCGTTGCGTCCGTCGAAGAACACGACCTCCTGCCCTTCGGCGCGCCGGGAGTCGACCAGCTCGTGGAGCCCCTGCGGGGTGAGGCGAGTGCCCCCGCCAACCACGCCGTCGGCGTCGACCTCAAGCTCCGACGGTGCTCCGAACGAAACGAGCTCGGGGCGGACTTTGACGCTCAGGCGCGGGAAGTCCTCGGCGCCCCCTTCGGACCACTTGACGTCAATTCCGTGGAAGCCGGGATACTCCTTTGTCGCACGCACGTAGCGCTTTACGGCAGCGAGCTCACCACCCACAGTGGCGTTGATTCCATGGGACGAGACGATGATGCGTCCCCGCAGTCCGAGCCCCTCGCACAGCGCCCGCTGCCACAGCCGCACGGCCTCTGGGTCGGATAGCGGAGTGAAGCAGTAGAAGAGGACGATTCGGTTCAGAGCCACGCATTCTAGGGTACCGAGGCCCGCGGAGGTGGGCCGGTGGCCGCCGGGTTGCCGGGGAGTGACAGTTGTGTCACGAGGCTTATCAGGAACTCGCGGCGCCGGTATCGTCATGCCTATGGCAGAGGCAGAGCTCAACGATCTTTTGGTCACGTGGGTAGAGGGCTGGGCCTCGTCACGACACTATCCGACGCAGTCGATCAGCGGTTTCCCGGCTGCCCAGCTGACGGACCGCAGCGGGGACTGGGTGGCGTTCGCAGCGGAACCCTCCGACGAGGACTTCGCGCGGCTTGCGGAATTCATGTCGGCGAGCCGCGACCGCGTTCTTGCCGTCCTCACGGACAACCACCTGCGCTTCCGGACCCTGGCCGAGCAGCACGGTCTCGCCGTGCTCGGCGCGGACCAAGAGCTCATGGTCATGGACTTCGAGGGCAAGGACGTCGAAGAGCCCTGGCTCAATGACGACGAGCTCAAGCTCAAGACCGAGATCGAGGACAAGTCCGCGACGGTCACCGTGGCGACGCACGACGGCGAGCTGGCCGCGAGCGGGCACGTCGCCGTCGCGGATGGCTTCGCGGTGTTCGACCGCATCGTCACGGAACCCAAGTACCGTCGACGCGGGCTCGGCTCTTTCATCATGCGTGCACTCACAGCAGCCGTGAGCGAGCACGGGGCCGATCAAGGGCTCCTCATCGCCTCCATCGACGGACAGCACCTCTACCATCACCTCGGCTGGAGCGATGTCTCGGGCGTCCTCATGCTCAAGAACGCGAGCAATCCCGACGGTCCTTCCCTCAACGACTGACCTCTGTGTCCTCGAAGACGCCCGCTGATGACCCGGATCAGCAGCGGGCGCGCGACGCTGGCAGAATGCTGGGGTGGCGCAGCACGATTCCTTGATTCCGCTCCTCGGGAGAAGTCCCGAGCCTGAGCAGCTGCGTCATGTTCGCCGAGTGCCAGCGCGGGCGGCCCGGACAGCCAATTGGCCCGATTGGGTCCACCCTGACCTCGTCGAGGCCTATGCCCGCCTCGGCGTCGCGGCGCCCTACACGCATCAGATCGAAGCGGCCGATCATGCACAGTCGGGGCGTCATGTCGTGATTGCCACGGGTACTGCCTCAGGGAAGTCGCTCGCCTACCAGCTACCGGCGCTCAACGCCGTCCACCGTTCGGAACTGCGCGTGCTCGCCGAACCCGGGCGGGTGCACGACGACGGAGCCGTCGTCCTGTACCTCTCCCCGACGAAGGCTCTCGCAGCTGACCAGCTCGCCTCGATCCGCGCGCTTCGACTCTCCACCATCCGGGCAGAGACGTACGACGGGGATACTGAGCAGTCGGCCCGGCGATGGATCCGTGAGCATGCGAACGTCGTGCTGGCCAATCCGGACATGCTGCACTACGGGGTGCTGCCCAACCACGCCTGGTGGTCCGCGTTCTTCCGGCGCCTGCGATTCGTCGTGATCGACGAAGCCCACAGCTACCGGGGCGTCTTCGGTTCTCATGTCGCCAACCTCCTTCGGAGGCTCCGGCGGGTCTGCGCTTACTACGGTGCAGAACCGGTCTTCATTGCCGCCTCCGCCACCACCGCCGAGCCCGAGACGTCCGTGTCCCGGCTGATCGGAGCGCCGGTGGTCGCCGTGACGGAGGATGGATCTCCGCATGGAGCCACAGAGGTTGCCTTCTGGGAGCCTGCATTGACCGAAGCCCGGGGCGAGAACGGGGCGCCGCAGCGCCGAACCGCGGTCGCTGAGACCTCGGACCTGCTCGCCAACCTCGTCTCCTCCCGCGTGCGGACCATCGCGTTCATCAAGTCCCGTCGAGGCGCCGAAGCCATTTCTTCGATCACCCAACGGCTTCTCGACGAGGTCGACCCAAGCCTTCCGGGAAGGGTCGCTGCCTATCGGTCCGGTTACCTGCCGGAGGAACGCCGCGAACTCGAACGGCGGCTGAGGACGGGCGAACTGCTCGGAATCGCGAGCACCTCGGCGCTTGAGCTGGGCATCGACATCTCGGGGCTCGACGCGGTGCTCGTCGCCGGCTGGCCCGGGACGAGGGCATCGCTGTTCCAACAGATCGGCCGCGCTGGCCGTGCCGGCCAGGACGCTCTCGCTGCTTTCGTCGCGAGCGACGATCCTCTCGACACCTATCTCGTCAATCATCCCGAGGCCATCTTCGACGTGCCCGTCGAGGCGACGGTCTTCGACCCTTCGAACCCCTATGTCCTCGGCCCGCACCTGTGCGCCGCGGCTGCCGAGAGGCCGCTCACGCGCGCCGACCTCGAGCTCTTCGGCCCGGCGGCCGAGGGAATCCTCGGGCAGCTCGAACGCCAGGGGCTTCTCCGGCGTCGTCCTTCGGGCTGGTTCTGGACCCACCCGGAGAGCGCCGCCGGCATGGTGAACCTGAGGGCCGACGGCGGCGGTCCGGTCCAGATCATCGAATCCGAGACGGGGCAGGTCTTGGGCTCGATGGATTCGCCGCAGACGCACTATCAGGCACATCAGGGCGCAATCTACGTACATCAGGGCGCGAGCTATCTCGTGGAAGAGCTCAACGAGGCCGAACACTGTGTGGTGGTAAGGCGGGTCAACCCGGACTACTACACCACCGCTCGGGACATCACCCAGATCGACGTCCTTTCCGAGGAACGGAGCGAAACCTGGGGTCCAGTCGGCGTGCACTTTGGCGAGGTCAAGGTCACGACTCAAGTCGTCTCCTTCCAGCGCAAGGCGCTGATTTCCAACGAGGTTCTCGGCGAGGAGCCTCTGGAGCTCGGAGCACGGGAGCTGTTCACCAAAGCCGTGTGGTTCACCATGGACAACCGCAATCTCTTCGCCGCCGGACTGATCGAGGCCCAATTCCCCGGAGCTCTTCACGCGGCCGAGCACGCGGCAATCGGGCTGCTCCCTCTCGTCGCGTCGAGCGATCGGTGGGACGTCGGAGGAGTCTCGACCGCGCTGCATGCTGACACCGAGGGCCCGACCATCTTCGTCTACGACGGCCACCCCGGCGGTGCCGGGTTCGCTGAGCGAGGCTTCGAGCGCGCCCGCGACTGGCTCTCCGCGACCAAGGCAGCCATCGAGGCTTGCGAATGTCCGGCCGGTTGCCCCTCCTGCGTTCAGAGCCCGAAGTGCGGCAACAAGAACAATCCCCTCGACAAAGCGGCAGCGATCCTCCTCCTCGGCGCGCTCCTGCGAGAGGCCGAGCGCGCAGAGCTGGGCGTGGGGCCTTCCCCCTGGTGACACCCTCGCACTGTGATGCCCCGAACTGCGACCCCTCCTGCCGGCGGCAAGTGAACGACGAGGTGAGCCTCTGCGATCTGGCTCACTGGGGTCACGGCGGGCGGCCTGCGCGGGCTCGTCCCTCGGCCTGGCTGCCGGCGACAACGTCCTCCCCTCGAACCACCACCCGGACAACGGCCCCGGGAACCTCGACCTCGCACGACACCAGGCGGGCGGCGTTGCGCCGAGCAACCTCTTCGGCTGTCGCGCACGTCGCGCCGCTTGTGAGACCTCGCTCCGTATCTGCAGCGGCCAACGCAGCGAGATCGGCCGCCCGCCCCGCACGTTCGCCCGCGATGACGCTTTGGGACAGCAGGACCGCCGCGGAACAGCCGAGAATTGCGACCAGAGCCAGCGCCAAGGCCAGAATCGTCCCTGCTCCGCGATCGGGCCGTTCAAGGTGATCAGCCCGTTCAACGCAATGGCTGCGATCAGAGCGAGATTGCGCGAAGCGATGTCTCGCCGAGGCCGGGGGCGAGGACTTCTCGCACCGTTCAGCGGTCGTCATTCGCGTGCCGGAGTCCCCGCCCGTCAAGAGGCAGCCTCCAGTCGGACTGACGCGGTGGCCTGAGCAACGATGCCGCCGGCAACTGCGAGTGGGCCCGGAATAGGCTGGCGCGCGCTGACCTTGGCCGTCGATCTGTCCACTTCGATCGTGATGACGGTGGCATCACCGGCTATCCGCTTGGCAACGGCACTGGCAGTTTCAGGTGATTCCCCTCGGGCAATCTCCCTCGCGGCACCCCGCACCGCCTCTTCGACCTGCAATTGCATGATGCCCGCGCTGAGGGCCGTTAGAAGCACCCCTAGGAGGGCAACGACAACCAGGATCCCCACAGCCAACTCGGCCGTGACCGCGCCTGCCGAGATGACGTCGTTAGCCGGTTCGCAGGCATCCGCTGAATTGCGTGCCCCAGCCAATTCGGGCGCGGCAGCCGAATTGCGCGCCCCAGCCAATTCGGGCGCAGCAGCCGAATTGCGCGCCCCAGCCAATTCGGGCGCAGCAGCTGAATTGCGCGCCCCAGCTGCTTTGCGGACCGGGGGCGAGGGATTCCGATCTGCTGCTTCGCCGCCGCCTCTCAAGCTCTCAGGCCTCACGGACTCAGGCCTCACGGAATGGCGAGGGCCGCTCGAATAATATTGAGCAGGAAGCCTCGGACCTCGTCGCTTCGCATGATGACAACGAGGAGTCCGGCGAAGGCGACGGCTGCCAGGGTAGCGATGGCGTACTCGGCCGTTGCCATTCCCGCTTCGCTCCCGCGCGTTCCTGGCCTTCGCAGTGCTTCATCTGGTGGCGTCTCCCTCCGTGGTGCTGCTTCATCTCGCGATATTCCCTTCCGCCGCACTTCCCCTCGCGGCAGTCCGGTCCGCGACGCTCCCCCTCGCGGCAGTCCGGTCCGCGACGCTTCCCCTCGCGGGAGTCCTCGTCCCGCCTTCCCGAGGATCACCCGCAAACGGCGTGGCTCCCGAGAGCTCGGGGTTCGGCGAGAAGCGGCGTCCGGACGGATTTCGTCTGAGTTCTGCGGTTGACGGACAGGCCGTCTCGCTGCAGCCCCGGGGTAAAGCTCAACGACCTCTGCGGGTCTGATTCGGGCGCCTTGCGGTTCTACCGGAACAGTGCCGCCGTCCCCCGAAGGGTCGTGCTCGCGTACCAAGGTGTTCTTTTGCACCATCATTTCTCCTCCTACTTGTTCTGCTCTTTCTATTTGTTCTGCTCTTTCCCTGCTGCTTCTTGCTGCTACACCTTTCTGCTGACATCTTTCTGCTAGTGGTGTCGTTTCTTATCGTCCGCCGTTCCCTCATATTTGCTATTTTCACCACTTGATATTCATCCCGAGCGACAGAATCTCCTTGTCACGGTTATGGAGTCATGGAAAGGAGTACCGGGACGATGCCCAGGCACAGGAACGCGGGAAGGGAGCAGACCCCGAGAGGAACGACGAGCCTCACGCCGAGCGCAGCCGCTCGCCGCTCAAGCTCCCGATGCCTCTCACGTCGGAGCATCCGGGCACGAGCCGAAATCAACTCCGCAGAGGGAGCCCCCGAAGCCGCTGCAAAGTCGAGAGCCTCATGGAGTTCCCTCGCGAGGCGATCCCCCGAAGCAGTGGCCCAAGCGTCCTCCCACGGAACGCCGAGGCCGAGCGCGGTGGCCGCGCGAGCGGCGGACCCGTTCCCCTCCCCCACAGCGTGGGTGACGATCCGCAAAGCCCGATGAAGCGACGACCCTGACTCGAGCATCGCCGCGACAAGCTCAAGCACGAGAGCAGCCTTTGACTGCTCGTCCCCGGATCCTGGGAGCTGATTTCCAGAACCCCGAGGGACCCCCTCCCGCCGCCCGATATCGGCCGACCCGTGCCGGACGCCTGCCCCACTCCAGTGGCTTCGCTCCAGTAGGAGAATCCAGCATGCCGCGAACAACTGGGCGCCTATCGCGGCGGACAGAAGGCCAGGCGCCACAATGCCCCCTCCACCACTCATCGGAGCACCCCCGTCTGGGCGACCAACCGGCTTGACCAGAGCCGCCCTGCCAGCGCGAGTCCAATACCGGCAATGAGGCAGACGAAGCCGAGCAACGTGCCGGTGAGGGCCTCCAATGGCTCGGCTCCGATGAGGGTCCCGAGTAGGAGTCCACCGAACGGCAGCACGGTGAGAATCCGGGTTGTGGCCTTGGGGCCGGCGAGGGCGGTGGCTCGGGCGGCAGCGGCATCGGCATCCGCCTCAAGATGCGACGACAGCCGGTCGAAGACGGCGGCGAGAAGGCAGCCAGAGGCCTCCGCGGTCTCGACGCAGGCGGCGACTTCGCCCCACACCGCCAGCACGCGCGGCTCTCGTAGACGAAGCCGCTTGCTCCTCGGCGTTCTCGGAGGCCCAGCGCCCATCCGAGGCTCAGCGCTCGTCGGAGACCCCGCGCTCATCTGAGGCCCGGCACTCGTCAGAGACCCAGCACTCGTCCAAAGAGCAGAGGCCGCGGTGGGGAACCCATGCCGCAACACCAGAGCCATTGCATCTCGAATCGCCGGCGCAACAGGGATGCCGAGCGACGCTGCCCGAGCAGCAGCCTCGAGAACGAACACGGCGCAGAGGATTTCGGGAGAGAGGGTCGGGTGCGTGGGTGCCAGTGACTTCTTTGGGTCATCAAGGGCCGCCTCGCCCAGTCGCCGCCGCGCACTCAGCGCTGCTTGCCGCCACATCTGCTCGGCTGATCGCCCTGCGCGAAGCAGGGCTGCTAGTTCACCGACAAGGAGTGCGGCATCATGCAGTGTCGTGGAAGCCGTCTTCTTGCGTGCCTCCGAGGCAATGGACAGCGTGGACGCCAGCGGCCGGACGAAGGGACGGCGCAGAGCGGACCCATCCGGCCTCATCAGGATGAAGGCTGACCACGAGAGGGTGAACACGATGACCGCGGCGATCATGGTCTAGCCTCAGGCGCCCCGGCGAGCCGGGAGCAGAGGAGGTCCCAGCCGGGTCCCTCTGCCAGTCGATCCGCTTCGGGAGCACGCGTGAGAGCGGGAGCAACGACGAGCCTTCCGGCATTCTCGGAAACGGCTGCAATGGTGGCAAGACGCCTCTGGCCGTCCCTGCGCTCAAGATGGAGTACCACGCTGAGAGCATTTGCCGCCTGCAGCGTCATCGCCTCGGACGAGAGGCCGGCGAGGGCACCGAGTGCGACGAGGCGAGCAGCGACGGCCTCTGCCGAGTTTGCATGAACGGTCCCGGCACCGCTGTGCCCTGTATTGAGCGCAGCGAGCAGTTCACGCACCTCAGATCCACGGCACTCGCCGACCACAAGGCGGTCGGGTCGCATCCGAAGTGCCTGCCGGACGAGCTCCGCGAGATCGACCTTCCCACTGCCCTCGACATTCCCGTGGCGGGCCTCAAGACCCACGACGTGCGGATGCTCCGGGTTGAGTTCGGACGCATCTTCCACCAGGACGATCCGCTCGGTAGGCGCCGCAAGCCCCAACAAGGTGCTCAACAACGTGGTCTTGCCGGTTCCGGTACCGCCGCTCACAAGGTAGCTCAGTCCACTGGTGGCCATAGATTCGAGGACGGACCGCTGCTCCGGGAGGATCGTTCCGGCATGCTCGAGCTCCGGTAGATCGAAGGCCTGATGCCGACGGATCCGAACGGACAGGAGAGTCGTCCCAGTAGAGATCGGGGGGAGAACAGCATGCACCCGATACCCGCCCGCGATGCGCACATCCACACACGGCGAGCTGTCGTCCAGCCTCCGACCGCCCGATGCGACCAAGCGCACCGCGAGCGCGCGCACTGCCTCCTCAGATGGAAAGCTGACAGGAGCAGGCTCAAGCCCGCGTCCCCGGTCGAGCCAGACATCGTCGGGTCCATTCACGAGAATGTCGGTGACGGCGGGATCCTTGGCAAGCTTCTGAAGGGGCCCGAGCCCGCTCAGCTCAGCGGATATGAGTTCCACGGCAGCAAGCGTGCCTGCTGTGCCCAGCAACCGGCCGCTCTCGTGGACAGCCGCCGCGATGCGGGCAGGTGTCACCGGCCCAGGCACAGCAAGGACCCGCTCTCGCACCTCATCCAGAAGCTTCGAGTCGACGATGGGGACGGCGCTCATCGAGTGCCCTCAACTCGCGCGTGACGTGGCGCCGGAAGGCCGGGACTCGATGAGGACCTGGGCGGCCAAGGGACCAGTCCTTCGAGGATCGACGTGGCCGCTCGGCGCAGCGCGCGATGACGGGCGAGTTCAGGGAGACGGCCCTCCTCGGCCGCCATCCCTATTGCCCTGAGCTCCGGCAGGTGGGCCGCGAGCGGGCAGCCAACGGCCTCGGCGAGTCGTTCGGCATCGACACCCTCGCCGAGGCGCCCCCGCACCACGAGACCGGTTGGAACGGGCGGAATCTCGTGCAGGAGCTGGGCTGCTGCCACGGCCGCGCGGAGCCGGCCTGGAACGACGAGGAGGAGCCGATCGCTGGCCCAGCCAAAGTCCTCGATTCCTTCTTTGCCCCTCCCGACATCGATCACCACGGAACCGAAGGCGCTTCTCCCCGCCTCGAGCACTCTCCCGATGGCCTCCGGGCCCACGGAGGTGGCTGATCCGGGCGAAGCTGGCCACGACACGTAGGGAACGCCGTAGGCGCGAGGGAGGGCGGCCTCGAGCTGGGGAGGGTGAATGCGACCGCTTGCGGCGGCAAGGTCGGGCCATGCCAGCCCCGAGGGGCGGTCCTCTGACAGGCACAGCTCCAAGCCGCCGCCGAGACGATCGCCGTCGACGAGGAGCACGGAGTCGCCGCGAGCGCTCGCCGCCACGGCGAGAAGCACCGCCGTCGTACTCGCGCCGGCGCCTCCGCAGCCGCCGATGACCCCCACGACAAGTCCGTCGTTCGCCTGGGACAGCCGCCGTCCCAGAAATTCAACGAGCCAGCCGCTCGCCTCGGGCAGTTCGGCGACGTGTTCTACCCCCAAATCGGCCGCTCGCTCCCACAGACGCCCCCGGTCATGTTCCCTGCCGACAAGAACCGTGTCGGGCCGATTCCGCGGGAGTCCGTCCCCGACGTCCGCGCCGAGAAGGAGGGGCACGCCGTCGTCGGCTCCTTGCATTGCCTCGCCCAGAGTAGGGGCCGCTCGGAGCGCGATGCCGGCCACGGCTGCGACGCGGCCGCACTCGTCGAGAAGCAGCGGGTCCCCGGTAACGCAGAGGACGGTTCCCTCGCCCGCCCCACTGGCCTCGGCCTCGACCATTTCCTGTCTCATCCCCATGGTTCAACCCTGTCGCTCGCCCGCAGCCGATGGGGGCGAGGACAAGTGCCATGTGGAGGAGCTCCGCGGGCATTCGTGTGGAGGACAAGATCAGTCCTCGGCGCACGGGACAATGTGGAGGTGTACGAGATCCTGGCCCCCTCCCCCGACGGCCAGATCGTGCTCAGGACACTCGACTCATCAGGGCTGAGAGCCGGACCCGACACCACCGTCCCCCGCTCTGACCTGCCGGGCCTCGTGGCCCGCCTCGAGGCTTCCCAACGACCCCGCTGGGTCTGGCGGACGGCGGCCGACTGGTACCCCCGCCTGCTGGCCTCAGGAGTGACGCTTCGCCGATGCCACGACCTGATGCTTTGCGCCACCCTTCTCACTAATTCCGCCTACACCGGCGCCTATGCGACCTCCTTCACAAGCTCCGATGACCTCATCGAGCAGCCGGGAAGCCTCCCACCAGCCGCTCCGCCGCAAGGCCAGGGCTCGCTCTTCGAGGAGGAGCCCGTTCACGGGCCGAGCGCCGACGAACTCGAGCGCGAACTCGCTGCGCAGCTTCGATCCATCGCCGATTCCGCCCATCCGGGCAGGCTGCGTCTCCTGTGCGCCGCGGACTCGGCAGGCGCGCTGGTCGCCGCGGAGATGCAGGCTGCCGGCATCCCTTGGGACGTCGAAACCCACGAACGGCTCCTCGCCGACCAGCTCGGGCCGCGTCCTCGGGGCTTCGAACGACCCGGCCGCCTCGAGGACAAGGCCAACGAACTGCGCACCCAGCTCGGAGCTCCGGGCCTGAACCCCGACTCGCCTCAAGAGCTCATGCGGGCCCTGCACCGAGCGGGCATCGAGGCGCGCACCACTCGGGCGTGGGAGCTGCGGGAGTTCGGGCACGCGGCAATCCCGCCGCTCCTTGAATACAAGAAGATGGCGCGGCTGTTCGCGGCCAACGGATGGGCGTGGCTCGACGCATGGGTCCGCGACGGCCGGTTCCGGCCCGAATACGTCGTGGCGGGCGTGGTCACCGGGCGCTGGGCATCAAGGGGTGGAGGCGCGCTCCAGATTCCCAAGCAGGTCCGCTCGGCTGTCCGTGCCCGCCCGGGCCACAAGCTCGTCGTGGCCGATGCGTCGCAGCTCGAACCCCGTGTACTGGCGGCGCTCGCGCGAGACGATGCCATGGCCGCCGCGGCCCGGGACGCGGACCTCTACGCGGGCATCGCGGCCGCCGGCTTCGGCGGCGACCGAGCGAAGGCAAAGGTTGCACTTCTGGGGGCGATCTACGGCGCGACGACGGGCGAATCCGGCCGCCTCATGCCCCAGCTCACGCGCCTGTACCCGCGCGCCGTCGCGTTCGTCGAGCAGGCGGCGCGCGACGGCGAACGCGGCTTGACCGTGACAACTCACCTCGGCAGGAGCTCCCCAGCCCCCTCGGAGCGCTGGCAGAGACTCCAGCGCTCAACCTCAGCCGAAGAGCAGCGACGGGCTGACGCCGCCGCACGCGACCGGGGCCGCTTCACGCGTAACTTTGTGGTCCAGGGGACGGCGGCGGAGTGGGCGGAGTGCTGGATTGCCGAGCTCCGCCAGCAGTTGCGCCGCCTCGCGGCCCTCGGCGTGAAGGGCGAACTCGTGTACTTCCTCCACGACGAGGTCATGATCCATGCCGAGGAGGAGGCCGCCGCCGCCTGCGCGGACGCCGTGCAGGAGGCGGCGACGGCGGCCAAGCGGCTCCTCTTCGGCGACGCGCCCGTGCAATTCCCGGTGAGCATCGCCGTCGTCGACTCCTACGATCAAGCAAAATAGCGAACGGCCGCACATCACACCGCGATGTAGTGCTTCCGGTCCCGATCCCATTCGACCGCCCAGCCGAGGCCATTGAGGAGCGCGTCGAGCACCATTGCGGTGAAGCCCCAGACGAGGACGCCGTTGACGAGGAAGGCGGGGCTCGAGAAGATCGCGCCGCGGCGCCGCAGCACCCCCATGACCCGGTTGGCGGGATCGAGGAGGTCGCGGACCGGGGTGCGGAACACCTGCGCCGACTCGGCGAAGTCAACGACGGCGACGGGCGACGGCGACGCCCACCAAGCGAGCACCGGCGTCACGAGGAAGCCACTCACCCCGAGGCCGAGGGCGGGGAGCTCAGCCAACACGTCGACTCCCGTAGGATCCAACCCCGTCTCCTCGACGGCCTCCCGCAGCGCGCAGTCGACAATGCTCGCGTCCCCGGGATCGCGGCTGCCGCCTGGAAACGCGACTTGACCGGGATGCGAACCGAGAGTCGGGGAGCGCTCGAGCAGGAGGACGTCGAGGTCGGCGGGAGCGAGGGGCTTCTCCGAGGCGGCCGGAACCGTGTCGAGCTTGCCGAACAGCACGAGGACAGCCGCCTCGCGTGCCTTCTGCCCCGCGACCTTGGGGTGCCACCGCGGGTCGAACGGATCGACCTTCCCCTCTCGGATCCCGGCGGCGAGGGCCTCGAGCTCGGCCCTCGCGCTCACTGCGTCCCGCCCGGCTCCGGGTCGGCGAGCCCTGCGACGGGATGTCCCTGCTCGCGCATCCGGATCTCGGCAGCCCGGTGGACGTTGGCGACCATCTCGTCGCGCAGCGTCTCCTGGCCCGGCGCGAGTTCGTATTTCAGGAGCTTGCGGGCCTTCTCGGGATCCGTCTCGCCAACACCGAAGGACGGGCACAAGGCAGCGACCGGGCAGGCGCCGCAGGCCGGGCGGCGGGAATGGCACACGCGGCGGCCGTGGAAGATCACGCGATGGGAGACCATCGTCCAGTCGCGAGGCGGGAAGAGCTGCATGACGTCCTGCTCGACCTTGACCGGATCGTCGGACTCCGTCCAGCCGAACCGCTTCGCCAGCCGGCCGAAGTGAGTATCCACGCTGATCCCCGGGACGCCGAAGGCGTTGCCGAGCACCACGTTCGCGGTCTTCCGGCCGACGCCGGGCAACGTCACGAGATCTTCGAGCCGACCCGGGACGACGCCGTCGAAGTCGTCGACGATCTTCTGCGAAAGCACGTGCACGCTTCGCGCTTTTGCGCGGAAGAAGCCAGTCGGCTTGATGATCTCCTCGATATCAGCGAGGTCGGCCTCACTCAGCCGTCGCGCATCGGGGTAGCGAGCGAACAGGGTCGGGGTGACCTGGTTGACCCGCACGTCTGTGGTCTGCGCTGAGAGCACCGTCGCGACGAGCAGCTCGAACGGATTGCGGAAGTCGAGTTCCGCATGCGCGTAGGGGTAGAAGTCCGCGAGGATCCGATCGATCTTCCGGGCGCGCCGTTTGAGCGCAAGCGGTGATTCGTCGGCGGTGAGCCGGCGCCGCACGGGCTTCCGAGCGGCGCCGGCAAGGCTGGTCAGCCCCGCTCGATTCCGGACAGATCGCGCAGCACGCCGATCCTCCCATCCTGGCTCTGGACGAGGAACTCGTTCCCACGGTCTTGCAGCGCGAGGATCCACTGGCCGGGCTCGAGCGTGAACGCCGGAAGGCCGCTCTCCGGATCCAGCGCCGCCCTCGCGCGGTTCACAGCAAACCAGAACGCCTCGTACTCAGGCTCCGGCTCTTGATAGCTCCGGGTCGCCTCGAAGCCAGCCGAGCGGTCGACGGCGGGGGCGAGCTGAGTGGCTGGCCCCACCTCGGGTTCCGGTTCGGCAGGGGGGACGACGGGCGAAGCCTGCGTCGGGGCGGGCTCGTTCTGGAGCGGCCCGCGGGCCGCTTCATGAGCCTCAGCCTCAGCCGTTCCCTCCCCGGCGGCCGGCTCCCGTACGCCTTCATGGGAGGAAGGCATCACGGCCGTCTTGTCCGCTCCCGGCTCGACTGCGCGCGCCTCCAGGGCCGGATCAACTGCACCTGCCTCGAGGGCCGGCTCAACCGACGGCTGGACCGTGGGCTCGACGGCGGGTTGAACCGGCTCCGCACTCGACGGGGCACCGTAGGCCTCGCCGTCCGCGTCACCGAGCACTACGTCGTCGTCCGCGGCGGGACCGACAGGCGCCTCTCCCGCAGGAGTCCGAGACCCGTGACGGCCGAGGAGCTCCTCTGGACCGGGTCCGGCGGAGGTGGAACCGTCGGCGGCCGCCGGAGCTTGGGCCGCCCGATCCTTGGACGTCTCAGACGCAGCTTCCTGATCGCTCGTGCTGTGAGTGCTCTCGCCCTGCGCCGCCATAGCTCCGGCTGCGAGCGCGGCGACGCTCGCCCCAGCCGCCGCCGCACCGGCAGCGCCGGTCGCGGCGGCCGCTGCTCCCGCCGAGGAAACGCCAGCGCCACGGGTGTCGGGACTCTCGGGTGCGCTCGCGCCGTCGGACGCCAGGCTCCCTGCCCACGGCGTAGGTGCAGCGTTCGAAGCATTCTTTCCACGGGCGGCCGCAGGGAACCGAGACCGGGCGCCTTGTGGCGCCTTCGACTCTTGCGAGGGTCTGAACGCCGCCAGCCTCTTGGCCCCAGATTTCTGAGTCCCGGACTTCTGAGCCTCGGCAGTTTGAGCCTTGGGCTTCTGCACCGGTGCAACGGCGTCGCGCGCAATGACATGGGCGGGAACCTCCGCCCGGCCTGCGAAGTCGACCGCGAAGGCCGGGATGGCCGGAGCCAGAATTGTCGCGATGACCAGGACGGCCCCTCCCAGGAAGCCGACGATGCCGCCCGGCGTCAACGCCGTCACAGCGAAGACAAAGAAGTACGAGCACGCGAAGGCTGCGACAACGGAGGCGAACTGGTCGAGTGAGAGCGAGCCGACTCGGAGGTGCATCTCCGGCGAGAGACGGCGCCACACGAAGAGGCCCGCAAGCACGAGCGGCAGCAGGATCCCGATTCCGATGAAGTAGAGGTTCTGGGCATTCCAGAGGTTCAGCGTGCTGCCACGTTCGACGAGCGGCAGCAGCGAACCGATGAACGTAATGAGTACACCCACGAATACGGCGATGTCACGAGCCGTGAAAGGGCCTACAACGGCTGCGGCAATGCCATCCTGGGCCGCGTTGCGGTCCCCAGCGGTCTCGGGCACGCTGCCGGGTCCGGGCACCGCGCTGTTACCGCGAGAGGGACCCTGACGGGAATCAGACATGGGCTGCTCCTTCGGTCGTCCTTGGCGTTCAGCCTAGCCATAACGTCTGTGCGGCACCTAGCGCGCAAGGCCCTCCTCGGCCGTCCGCGATGTGACGTGCGCAACTCCACTGCTACTGCGCAAGGTCTAGTGTGGGAAGAGGCAGCCGACTGTGTTCCGTCCACAGACCCCGGATTCGCGGGTCCGTGTCGCGAGTACGCAGGGCTGGATCATGCGATGGATCGAGCCGAAAGGACGTTCATGTCCCAGCAAACCGTCAACGGTGACGCTTTCGAGAACCTGCTCCACGAGGAGCGCCGTTTCCCACCCACGCCCGAGTTCGCGGCTGCTGCGAACGTGCACGAGGACATCTACGCCACCGCGGCGGAGGATCGGGTCGGCTTCTGGGCCGAGCAGGCGAGGAAGTACCTGACGTGGTCGAAGGACTTCGATCAGGCACTGGACTGGTCTGAGGCGCCCTTCGCGAAGTGGTTCGTGGGCGGCGAGGTCAACGCGGCCTACAACGCCCTCGACCGGCACGTGGAGGCGGGGCTCGGGGACCGGGTCGCGATCTACTTCGAGGGCGAGCCCGGGGACACCGAGACGATCACGTACGCGGACCTCACCGAGCGGGTGAAGAAGGCGGCGAACGCGTTCGAGTCGCTCGGGGTGCGCAAGGGCGACCGGGTCGCGGTGTACCTGCCGATGATTCCCGAGGCGGTCGTGACGATGCTCGCGTGCGCCCGCATCGGTGCGGTCCACTCGGTCGTGTTCGGCGGGTTCTCGGCCGACGCGCTCCGGTCGCGGATCGACGACGCCGAAGCCAAGCTCGTCGTCACCGCCGACGGCACGTACCGGCGCGGCAAGCCCTCCTCGCTCAAGCCCGCCGTGGACGACGCCCTCGCCGAGCCCGGGCACACGGTCGAGCACGTCGTCGTCGTCCGCCGCAACGGCCAGGACGTCGCCTGGACGCAAGGGCGCGACCTGCACTGGCACGAGGTCATGGAGGCCGCATCAGCCGAGCACACCGCCGTCGGCCACGACTCCGAGCACCCGCTGTACATCCTCTACACCTCGGGCACCACGGGGAAGCCCAAGGGCATCCTCCACACGACCGGCGGCTACCTCACCCAGTGCGCTTTCACCCACTCGGCCGTGTTCGACCTCAAGCCCGAGACCGACGTCTACTGGTGCACCGCGGACATCGGGTGGGTCACAGGGCATTCGTACGTCGTGTACGGGCCGCTCGTGAACGGCGCGACCCAGGTGATGTACGAGGGCACCCCCGATTCGCCGCACCAGGGCCGCTGGTGGGAGCTCGTCGAGAAGTACAAGGTCTCGGTCCTCTACACCGCCCCCACCGCGATCCGCACCATGATGAAGTGGGGCCGGGACATCCCGGACAAGTACGACCTCTCCAGCATCCGCGTCCTCGGCTCGGTCGGCGAGCCCATCAACCCCGAGGCGTGGATGTGGTACCGCGAGGTCATCGGCGGCGGGAAGGCCCCGATCGTGGACACATGGTGGCAGACCGAGACCGGGGCGATCATGGTCGCCCCGCTGCCGGGGGTCACCGCGACCAAGCCGGGCTCGGCGCAGGTCCCGCTGCCCGGGATCGCGGTGGACGTCGTGGACGAGAACGGCAAGCCGGTCCCGAACGGGCACGGCGGCTTCCTCGTGGTCCGCGAGCCCTGGCCGTCCATGCTGCGCACCATCTGGGGAGACCCCGAGCGGTTCAAGGACACCTACTGGTCCCGGTTCGAGGGCGTGTACTTCGCGGGCGACGGGGCGAAGAAGGACGACGACGGCGATATCTGGCTCCTCGGGCGGGTCGACGACGTCATGAACGTCTCCGGCCACCGCCTCTCCACCACCGAGATCGAATCGGCCCTCGTCTCGCACGAGTGGGTGGCGGAGGCCGCCGTCGTGGGCGCCGTCGACGAGACCACCGGCCAGGCCGTCGTCGCCTTCGTGATCCTGCGTGGCGAGGTCGAGATCCCGGAAGGCGACGACCCCTCCGCGGTACTGCGCGCGCACGTAGGCAAGGAGATCGGACCGATCGCCAAGCCCAAGCACATCCTCGTCGTCCCCGAGCTGCCCAAGACCCGCTCGGGCAAGATCATGCGGCGCCTCCTCAAGGACGTCGCCGAGGGACGCGACCCCGGCGACGCGACCACCCTCGCAGACCCGAGCGTCATGCAGCAGATCGCGGCGGACCTGCGAAAGTAGGGCCAGCCTCCCCCGAAGGAAGTAGGGCCAGTCGCCTCCCCGACCGGCGCACGACGGCGGGGCTCGCCTCTTGGAGGCGGCCCCGCCGTCGTCGTGCTCACCCGGCCATAGCCGCCCCACCCCGAAGTCACCTTTTCGCCCAAAAGTCACTCCGCGGCACGTGGGGCGACGTGCCCTCGCGGATAAGTTCACCTTGTGTGGACTTATCCACAACAAGCGCACTGCTGGTTTCTCCTCCTCAAGTTCTCTGCTCTTGGAGTTCTCTGCTCCTCAACAGGAGAAGATCGGCGAAACCGTCCACATTCTCTGCAGTCGATGCTCAGCAAGCTAGGCGCGACAGCAAGACTCGATGACATGGACCTTCTCGCTCATCTCGTAGACAGTTCTCTGCGAAAAGTCGATGCGCAATCGTTCGACCCACGTAGCCGCTTCGGCGATGGGCGGCTCGTGCGGCTCAGGCGCGGGTTCTACGTGCCCACTTCCATTTGGCTTGAAGCGACTCCACCCGAACGCTTTCATGCCGCCGTCACGGCTCATGCTCTGGCCAATCCAGACACTGTCTTCTGCGGCGAAACAGCCTTGTTCCTTCACGGGGTTCCAGTAGTCAAGGTCCCTCCGTCTATTGACGTCGCGGTCGAGTCAACGACCCGTCTCGGACTTCGACCGAATGCTTTCGAGGTCCGGGGTGAGTCCGACCTTGCTCGCCGCGCACGCATCACGCCACCCCCTCCGATTCGGCGCCATCGTCATGAGAACGGGCCTCTGGCCCTCATTGGCGCATATCGCACGGTGCCCGTGGCAAGCGCTCTCATCGAGGTCCTCGCGACGGGAAGGTTCGCGCGAGCTGTCACGGTTGCGGACGGTGTGCTCCGTCTCAGTGGCACAGAGTCTCTGCTCGACCTGCCGGAGATTGTGACCGGCATTTCCGGTCTTCGGCACAGAAATCATCGCCAGCGGGCAGAGGCGATCGCCTTGCTGGCGCGAGCAGGAGCCGAGTCACCAGGAGAGTCCGTCAGCCGCGCACTCATACACCTCTTCGGGTTCCCGGAGCCGGTCCTCCAAAGGGAGCATCGGGACGCCCAGGGATTTGTCGGTCGAACGGACTTCGCGTGGGACATCACGCCTGAACCAGTCGGCGAGTTCGACGGGTGGGGTAAGTACTTTCGGCGTGAGATCAGCGGCGGTGAGGATCCTCGAGACGTGATCCGACGGGAAAAGCGACGCGAAAATCGGCTGCTCGCGTTGGGGCATCCGGTCCTGCGGTGGGATTGGTCGGAGCTGGAACAACCTGAGTTGTTCCAAGCGAGGCTCGTTCAGGGCGGTCTTCGTCCTGCACGCCGGTCCCTTCTCGCGGCGCAGTTCAGTAGCGGGAACTCGTCCGCGAGAACCGAACTTCGTTTGTTCAAGGAACCGAACTTCTCCGCGAGAAGGTGACTTCTCCCCCAAGTTCGCCGCTGGCCGAGCCGTCCGCGGCCCCCGCTCAGCAGCCGCAGCTTGCCCGGCGGATGAGCGTTCCCGGGAAGATCCGGTTGCGTTTGTGGCCCCCGCCGCCGACGAGGGCCTCCACCGCGGCATGAGCCATGTCCTCGACCGGCTGGGCGACGGTCGTGAGCGGAGGCCAGCTGTACTCGGCTTCCGCCGAGCCGTCGAAGGAAACGATCGCCAAATCCTCCGGAACACGCACCCCGGCTTCGTGACACGCCTTGAGGAGGCCGACCGCCTGCAGGTCCGAGCTAGCGAACACGCCCGTGGGGCAATCGGCCTCGTTGAGGAGCCACCTGCCGGCCTGATAGCCGCCCTCCCGAGTAAAGGGCCCGCGCATCACCGGCCCCGCGTGGAGTCCGGCCTCTTCGATACCCTGGCGCCACCCGACCTCGCGAGCGTCGAGATCCCCGCCGGCATTCGTGCCCATGATGAGGCCGATCTTCCGGTGGCCGTGCTGCACGAGATGCTCGACGGCCAGCCGCGCACCGTCCAGAAGCGCGACACCGACCGAGTCGAAACCTGGACTGTCGGCGCTGTGATTCAGCAGGACGGCGGGGATGTCAGCTGCCTCGAGGTCGCGGAGGTCGGGCTCGAAGAGCACGCTGCTCAGGAACACGCCGTCAACGCGACGCGAGACGAGGTTCTCGACCTGCCGCCGCTCAGAGGAGAGCGAGCCACCCGAGTTCGCGATGAGGAGCGCGTAGCCGCGCTCGGCAGCGGCCACTTCAACGGCGTGGGCAAGAGTGGCGAAGAACGGGTTGGTGGCGTCCGGGACCACCATTCCGAGCATCTCGCTCGAACCGAGCTTGAGCGCTCGTGCCGCCGCATTCGGCCGGTACCCGAGCACCGCTATCGCCTCCCGCACCTTGGCTTCCGTAGCCGGGGAGACCTTCTTCGGGCCTCCATTGACCACATAGCTCACGACGGCGGTGCTCACCCCCGCGAGCCGCGCGACATCCTTGCGGGTGGCGGTCGGCTTCGCGGCGGCGGCGGGATGGGGCATGGCCACCATGCTAGCTTCGGCCCGCGACGCCCGCTTCGGAGGGAACGGACGACGACGGCGTGTCCCCGGACGGGGAGATCTCGCCCGGTGCGTCGCCGAAGTCGGGCACAAGCAGGCGTTCACCGCCGCGCAGCGCGGACTGGTGAGCGATGATTCCGGGGACCGTGTACCGAGCGGCCTCCCAGGCGTTGACGGGCGGTAGCGTCCGGGTCGCCACGGCGCGGGCGAAGTCGTCGACGAGGAAGTGGTGGCTCCCCTCGTGCCCGTTCGGGAGGCCTCGGAGCTCGGCGGGGAGGCGCCCGGCGTCATGCACGGGGGCGAGGCCTGATACGAAGGCGTCGCGGAGCGCGGGTGCCACGTGCGCGAGGGAAGGATCATCGGCGTCGAGCGTTGCCGCCGTCGTGAGCTGCTCGCTCACGTCGGTGACGCCCTCCTTGTCCTGCCACACGCTCGTCTCGACGAGCTGCTCGAAGCTGCCCTCGGTGCCGAAGTAGCGGAAACGGCTCTCGCGGAGGTGCGACGGGTAGCCGACGCGGCGGAACTCGTTGATCCGCATGGACCCGCCGCCCGCGAGCTCGAAGAGGGCTGTCGCGTTCGAGAAGTCGTTGCCGAACATGCTGACCTCGCGGTCGAAGACGCCGTCGCCGCGCTCGTCGCGGACGCCGATGCAGCTCACGCTCACGGCGTTGCCCCCGATGGCACCGAGCACGCCGCCCAGTGAATGCGTCGGATAGAGCATGGGCGGGTAGCTCGCCGTGCGCTTCCAGTCGGCACCGCCGCTGTACTGGTAGGCCTCGTAGAACCCGAGGTCCATGTCGTGGACGTAGTCGCCCTCGGCGTAGAAGATGCGGCCGAAGGCGCCTTCGGCCCGGCGTTCACGGGCGTAGACGGTCGCCGGGTTGTAGTAGCTCGTCTCACCCATCATGTAGGTCAGACCCGTCTCGCGGACGGCCTCGATGATCGCGCCGATCTCCCCTACGGATACCGCCATCGGCACGGCCGAGTAGA
Organism: Sinomonas terrae; assembly: GCF_022539255.1. Taxonomy (NCBI): domain Bacteria; kingdom Bacillati; phylum Actinomycetota; class Actinomycetes; order Micrococcales; family Micrococcaceae; genus Sinomonas; species Sinomonas terrae. Next base: position 741,797 of record NZ_JAKZBV010000001.1, on the reverse strand, counting down.
CGTGCTTGCCCGCCTGGAGGGCTTGGACGACGAGCGGACCGTGGGTCCAGCGTTGGGTGAAGATCGCGACCGCGTCCAGATCGCTTTCGAGCATGGCCTCGAAACTCGGGAACGTGCCGTCGAGGCCGAGGCTGCGAACGAGGCCAGCTGCACGTTCCGGCAGGACGTCGGTGACGTACACGGATGTGATGAGCGGGTGGGCCGCGAAGAGCTTCGCGAACTGGCCGGCGAACTGGCCGGCGCCGACAAGGCCGAGGGAGAAAGGTGTGCTCTGCGTCATGCGGGAAGTCTGGCAGCTGAAGTTACTCGAGTCAATAGTACTGAAGACTGAAGAAGAAGGCGCAGTAAAGGCCTTGCGTCACCTAAATTTACTCGTGTAGATTTCTCGACAGTTTCCATCCGTTGTTAGACAAATCACAGGAGGATCCATTGGCGGCTACCTCGCTGGACACCCGAGCGCCACGGCAACGCGGCCTTCGCATCGGGAAAGCGCAGCCCGGCCGGCGGCGCAGCCGGAGCGACCTCGGGATTGCCCTCGTCTTCGTGGCACCGGCCCTCATCGGCTTCGTGCTCTTCTACCTCGTCCCCACCGTCCGCGGCATCTATCTGAGCTTCACGAAGTACAGCACCCTGAGCCTCGCCGATCCGAAGTGGGTGGGTACGGCCAACTATGAGGCGATCGCGAAGGACCCGCTCTTCTGGAACGCCCTTGGCGTCACGCTCGAATACGTCGTCATCAACATCGTGCTCCAGACCGCCCTCGCCCTGGGCCTCGCTCTACTCATGCACCGGGTCGCGAAGTCCACGATCATCCGCGGTGCGCTCCTGCTCCCCTATCTCATGGCCAACGTGATCGCAGCACTCCTGTGGTTCTGGATGCTCGACTACCAGATCGGCATTGTGAACCAGATCATCGAGTGGATAGGTCTCCCCCGCGTCGCCTTCTTCGGGTCCGAGGAGTGGGCCATCCCCACCCAGGCGCTCATCAATACGTGGCGGCACATGGGCTACACCGCGCTTCTGATCTTCGCGGGCCTTCAGGCGATCCCGAACCAGGTGTACGAGGCCGCTCACCTCGATGGGGCGTCCGCGGGCCAAACCTTCCGGAAGATCACGCTGCCGCTCCTGCGCCCCGTACTGGTCCTCGTGCTCGTGGTCACCGTCATCGGCTCGTTCCAGGTCTTCGACACCGTCGCAGTTACCACCCAAGGCGGTCCGATCAACGCGAGCCGCGTGATCCAGTACTACATCTTCCAGCGCGCCTTCACCCAGCACGACTTCGGCTACGGCTCGGCCCTCGCCGTCATTCTCTTCCTCATCCTCGCCCTCGTCGCCTTCATCCAGATGAAGTTCCTGCGGGGCAACGAGTCGGATCTGGACTAAGGAGCCCAGCATGCCTGCCAGCACCGTCACTGTCCGCAGCCACCGCCCCGCCCCGCGCCGCTTGAACTGGCGTCGAGCAATAGCGTGGACGCTCCTCGCGCTCGCGATCGCCGTCAGCGTCCTGCCGTTCTACTGGGTGCTCCGAACCGCGCTCTCGTCGAACCACGCCCTCGCCGCAAACTCCGCGAACCTGCTCCCGGCGGATTTCAGCCTCGGCGCGTTCGAGCGCGTCTTCGGGCTCCAGTCACCCGCGCAGGCTGTTGCTGAGGGCGGCTCCGGAGCGTCCATCAACTTCTGGCAGTACCTTGCGAACTCCCTCGTGTTCACCGGGACCACCACAATCTGCGCCGTGTTCTTCAGCTCAATGGCTGCCTACGCCTTCGCGAGGCTCCGCTGGAAAGGCCGCAACGCCGTCTTCTCGCTGTTCCTCGGGACCATGCTCGTCCCGCCGATCTTCACGGCCCTGCCGAACTTCCTCCTCGTGAAGAACCTCGGCCTCCTCAACACGATGCTCGGCCTCGTGCTGCCGTACCTCTTCATGACGCCGTTCGCCATCTTCTTCATGCGCCAGTTCTTCCTCAACATGTCCCGTGAGGTGGAAGAAGCAGCGATGCTCGACGGCGCGCGGCACTGGCGGATCTTCTTCCAGATCGTCCTCCCGAACGCCGCGGCACCGATCGCCACGCTCGCCCTCCTGACGTTCATGGGCCAGTGGAACGAGTACTTCTGGCCACTACTCGTGGGGTCGGATGAGAGCACTCGGGTGCTCACCGTGGGCCTCGGCGTCTTCAAGTCCCAATCGCCGCAGGGCGCCCCCGACTGGTCCGGCCTCATGGCGGCCACCCTCGTCTCAGCCCTGCCGGTCTTGATCCTGTTCGCCGCGTTCGGCAAGCGGATCGTCAACTCCATCGGCTTCAACGGCACCAAGTAACCCAAATCCCCCGAAAGGACCCATCATGAAGAAGACACTCGGCGCCATCGCCGTCGCCGCTGCGGCGACCCTTGCACTCTCCGCCTGCGGAAGCGGTCAAGGAAGCGGCGACTCCGCGAAGGGCGAAGTCAGCTACTGGATGTGGGACGCCAACCAGCTTCCGGCGTATCAGCAGTGCGCCGATGACTTCCATAAGGCAAACCCGGACATCACGGTCAAGATCACGCAGACCGGCTGGGACGACTACTGGGGCAAGCTCACCAACGGCATGGCTTCGGGCACCGCCCCGGACACGTTCGCCGACCACCTCTCGAAGTACCCGGAATTCGTGACGAACGGCCAGCTCCTCGCCCTCGACGACGCGGTCAAGGCAGACAATGTGGACCTCGGTCAGTACAACTCCGGTCTCGCGGACCTCTGGGTCGGCCCCGACGGCAAGCGGTACGGCCTCCCGAAGGACTGGGACACGATCGGCCTCTTCTACAACAAGGACATGCTCGCCAAGGCCGGCATCTCCGAGGACCAGATGAAGAACCTCACGTGGAACCCGCAGGACGGCGGTTCGTACGAGAAGGTCATCGCCCACTTGACCATTGACAAGAACGGTAAGCGCGGCGACGAGCCCGGCTTCGACAAGAACAACGTTGCCGTCTACGGCTTGGGCCTCGAGAGCTCCGGCTCCGGAATGGGCCAGACGCAGTGGAGCTTCCTCACGGGCACGACCGGCTGGACCCACACCGACAAGAACCCGTGGGGCACCAAGTACAACTACGACGACCCGACGTTCCAGCAGACGATCGCCTGGTGGGCGAGCCTCGCCGACAAGGGCTACATGCCCAAGCTCGAGACGACCGTGGGCGCCTCGATGGCGGACAACTTCGGCGCCGGGAAGGCCGCGATCAACTCGAGCGGCTCGTGGATGATCGGCCAGTACACCGGCTACAAGGGCGTCAACGTGGGCATTGCCCCGACGCCCGTCGGAACTGACGGCAAGCGCTCCTCGATGTTCAACGGCCTCGCCGACTCCGTCTGGGCCGGCACCAAGAAGAAGGACGCCGCCGTCAAGTGGGTCGAGTACACCGGTTCCAAGGCCTGCCAGGACGTCGTTGCCTCCAAGGCAGTCGTCTTCCCGGCCATCTCAAGCTCGACCGACAAGGCCGCTGAAGCCTTCAAGGCCAAGGGCGTCGACGTCTCCGCCTTCACTCAGCAGGTGAAGGACAAGACCACCTTCCTCTTCCCGATCACGGACAACGCATCGAAGATCGACGGCATCATGAAGCCCGCGATGGACGCCGTCGTCTCCGGCAAGGCCCCCGCAAGCTCGCTCACCGACGCGAACAAGCAGGTCAACGCCCTCTTCCAGCAGTAGGGGCCCCGGCCGCCTCTTCCAGCGGGTCGAATCCGCGACAATACTGGACCGCACCGGGGTCCGGCTTCGGCTGGTCCCCGGTGCATGATGTCCGGCACCCCATCACTCCCACCGACACGAAAGCGACCTCATGGACCCCCTGCATCTCCGCTCAGCCGGCATCAGCGTGCTGCTCGCCTTCGACTCCGGCGAGGCCGAGATGGTGCACTGGGGTGCCGACCTCGGCGAGACGCTCCCCGACCTCCGTATCCTCCGTAGCCCGGTCCCGCACTCGGCTCACGATCGGCCCGTCGTCGCAGGCATCCTCCCCCAGGCTTCTTCGGGTTGGCTGGGGAGGCCTGCGCTACGCGGGCATCGGCCGGACGCTGCCGGAAGAGAGGTTGCCGTCCCCGGCTTCGCGTTCTCGCCCGCGCTCAGCGTCACTTCGGCGGAGACGACGGCGCGGGGTCGCGGCGCGCGGATCGTCCAAGGGGATGCGGAGGCCGGGCTGGAGGTGACGACCGAGCTCGTACTCCATGAGGGCGGTCTCCTCGAGATCTCGCACGAGCTGACCAACTGCGGGAGTGGCGACTACCAGCTTGACGAGCTCGGCGTCGTCGTCCCCGTCCCCGGCGACGCCGCCGAACTGCTGGACCTGACGGGTCGCTGGTGCCGCGAGAATCACCCCCAGCGGCAGCAGATCGTTCAGGGGACGTGGGTGCGTTCGGGCCGGCACGGCCGCACGGGGCACGACTCGTCGCTCCTCGTCGCGGCCGGCACGGCGGGCTTCTCGAACCGCAGCGGCCGCGTCTGGGCCGTCCACTTCGGCTGGTCGGGAGACCACGAGCAGTACCTCGATTCGCTCGCCGATGGGCGTCGGGTGCTCGGAGCCGCCGAGCTGCTCGGCTCGGGCGAGATCGTCCTTCGGCCGGGCGAAAGCTACCGGACCCCCATCCTCTACGCCGCGTACTCGGGCAGCGGCCTGGACGGGGTCACGGACGCGTTCTATCGCTGGTTCCGGGCACGCCCCCAGCACGTGACCGCGAGCGCGAGGCCCGGATATCGCTCCCGGCCCGTGGTGCTCAACACGTGGGAGGCCGTCTATTTCGACCACCGCCTCGAGCCGCTCCTCGAGCTCGCGGACGCCGCGGCCGAGCTTGGCGTCGAACGCTTCGTGCTCGACGACGGCTGGTTCCGCGGCCGCCGCGACGACCACGCCGGCCTCGGGGACTGGTACGTGGACGAGACCGTGTGGCCCGAGGGCCTCACACCGCTCATCGAGGCCGTGACCTCGCGAGGCATGGAGTTCGGACTGTGGGTTGAGCCGGAGATGGTGAACCTGGACTCCGACGTCGCGCGGGCGCACCCGGAGTGGATCGCCCGGCCCTCTGCGGCCTCCCCCAAGGACGGCGGGCGGCTCCCGCTCGAGTGGCGCCATCAGCACGTCCTCGACCTCGCCAACACTGAGGCGTGGCAGTACATCTACGAGCGCCTCGACACCCTCCTCCGTGAGAACGACATCGCGTACCTCAAGTGGGACCAGAACCGCGACCTCGCCGAGCAGGGCCACGGCGGCAGGCCGTCCGTCCACGAACAGACCATCGCCGCGTACCGGCTCTTCGACGCGCTCAAGTCGGCCCACCCCGGGGTGGAGATCGAGTCATGCTCCTCCGGCGGCGCCCGTGTGGACCTCGGGATCCTGCAGCGCACCGACCGTGTGTGGGCCTCGGACTGCAACGATGCCCTCGAGCGGCAGACCATCCAGCGCTGGACTGAGGCTGTCCTGCCGCCCGAGCTGGTCGGCGCCCACGTCGGCCCGACCCATTCGCACACCACAGGGCGCGTCCACGACATCTCGTTCCGGGCGATCACTGCCCTGTTCGGGCACTTCGGGATGGAGTGGGACATCCGTCAGGCGACGCCCGCCGAGCGGGGAACCCTCAGTCGGGCGATCGCGCTCTACAAGCAGCATCGGGGGCTGCTCCACTCCGGCGTCCGCGTGAACGCGGACCTTGCCGAGCCGAACCTCGCCGTTCATGGCGTGGTGGCGGACGACGGCGGTGAGGGCCTGTTCTCGGCCGTCGCCTTGGGTACGTTGACCGCAGAGACGCCGGGTCGGGTCGGAATTCCGGGACTCGATCCCGAGCGCACCTACCGGGTCGAGGTCGCCCTACCGACACCGGACGACGGCGACTGGAACACCACGTTCATCCAGACCTCGCCCCCCGCGTGGCTCGCGGAAGGCGCGACGGCGAGCGGCCGCTTCCTGGCCGAGGTGGGCCTCCCGCTCCCGATCCTCCGCCCGGAGCACGCGCTCCTGCTGCACGCGAAGGCGACCTAGGACTACCGACCAACAGCGAAGCGCACATCTTCTTGACAACTGAATAAAGTTTTATGGTAACTACTCCTGAAGGAAGGATCTGGAAGTAGTTCTTCCAGGCGAGAACTTGGGGGTGGAGAGAGTGTCTTCGCCCGTACCCGAGCGTTACCGGCGGCTCGGCGAGTTCCTGAGGCTGAAGAGGGAGCGCCTGCTTCCCGATGAAGTAGGTCTCCCATCCTCCGGCAGGCGCCGCACCCAAGGCCTGCGCCGAGAGGAAGTCGCGTCGATCGCCAATGTCGGCGTCTCCTGGTACACATGGCTCGAGCAGGGAAGGGCCGCGGGCGCCTCAATTGAAGTGCTCGACGCCGTTGCCGCGGCGTTAAGGCTCGACGCCGATGAGCACCGCTATGTCCTCGGCCTTGCACGAGTCGACGGCGGGGCGAGGGTTCTCGAGCCCTCCCCCGCCGATTACTCCCGCTACGCGGGTCTCGCGGAGACAATCACTGCTCCTGCCTATGTCATCGACCCATGCTGGCGCGTCATCGCCACCAACAACCCGGCGAGAGAATGCTTCGAGACCGAGATCGGCAAGAGCCGACTTGAGAAGTTCTTCCTCGAAAGTGATTTCTCCACACGCTTTCTGAATGAAGACCTGATCGGGCGATCCCTCGTGGAACAATTCAGAGCGCAGTCAGCGCGGTATCCTGAGGATTTGATTTTCGACAGGACGGCCCAGCGACTCAGAGCACGGTCGGCACTCTTTCGCAAGTACTGGGACCTACACGTAGTCGGAGAGTCATATCGAGAGGACATCACGTTCAGGCATGCAAAACTCGGCCTGCTGACCTTCGAACCCCTTAGCCTTACATTCGACGACGAGGCTCAGTTGCGACTGATCACCTACCTTCCCGGTCGTCAAGCTCGAATGAGCTCAGCGGGATCTGCCCGCGAGGCCAAATAGGCAGGAACGGCGGCAGACAGAAGTCCTGCGGCTATGCCGGAAGATAGGCCAATCAGCAGTGTCAGAACATCCAGAGACGGAACCCAGCCTTGCGCGCTGCAGATAAGGATCAGCAGACAAGGTCCCATGGCCAAGCCTGCTAGCCCTCCTGCCAGTCCCACTATTGATCCTTCCAGCAGGAAGGCTCTCACAATGCCCGCCCGAGAAGCCCCCATTGCTCTTTTCAAGGCGATCCCGGGAAGCCTCGATAGAATTGACAGATATATCGTTAATCCTCCGCTCAAGCACGCCAGCCCGAGCACTAGAGAAGAGATCATCGAGATAAAACTGGATAACCGGTCGGCGACAGTTGCCCGCAGTCCATCAACATTTCCAACCGCATCAATTCTGAAGGACGAGGGATTTGCTGGATCAACAGCGAGGGGAATAGACGTGGACAGCGGCAGACTATACCCCGGCTCCACTTTGATAATGAAGGTTGGAACAATTGCCGTGAGGATGCTTGAACGCGAAAGCAGGATGGAAGAGGGCAATGAGTCGTCTGCAGCAGAAACAACGAACCCCGCAATGGCGATAGGGCGACCATTCAAGAGCAGTTCTTGGTCTAGCTCAAGGGATAGTCCCAGGCCCTTCGCGGCCTCGACCCCGACAAACGCAGATGACACGCTAGGGTTGTCCAGAAGGTCAGGACGGGAATTTGTCGTCAACGCTGCATCGCGAGCATTCAGCAGGCTCGAAGATCCGACATGGACCTGGCCTGTGAAGAGCTCTTGCCCTTTCGACCCGAGCTTGGAGATCCGCGTGGCCTCGGACGGGATGGCTCCTTGAACGCCTACGGCGGATACACCGGGTAATTCTTTCACGGCCCCGACGATATGAGCCACGGACTCAGCCCTGCTCGCATCCCACAATCCTCGGTCCGATACCTCGGGACGCCCGTACAGGACCGATGAGGAACTGTTGACGATGGAGGAATCCACCATTCTTGCGGCGCTCTCGGAAAGCCCTCTAGCAAGAACCAATCCTGAGACCCCGAGCGCAAATGCCATAGCGATTACTGCCGATTTACCGAGAGGTGACGTAAGAGAATTGATGGCCTCAGCAATGTCTCCTGCCGCTCGCGCCATCCACCTGGCCGGCGCCAGTTCGCGCTTCAGCGGAACCTGCGTGTGATTTCGTCGACCCATCGACAGCCTCGAAGGTCTTTCGTCGACCAAGGCACCGTCTTCGACGCGAATCACGCGATCCGCTAGGTCTGCTACGCGGGGGTCGTGCGTAACAATCACAACCGCGACGCCGCGGGCCGCGAACTGCTGGAGGAGGCGCACGACCTGCGCAGTGTTACTGGAATCGAGGTTCCCCGTAGGCTCGTCCGCCAACAGGATCCTCGGCTGGTGCACGACAGCACGAGCCAATGCCACACGTTGCTTCTCGCCGCCTGACAGGTTGCAGGCGGGTTCATCCCATTTGTCACCCATCCCGACCCAAGTCAGAGACTCCAAGGCCGCGTCAACACTCCCTTTCGGATCCGCACGCGCGATCTGAAGCGGAAGGGCGGTGTTCCGCAGAACCGATCTGGTTTCGTCCAGATGCGAAGCTTGGAACGCGAAGCCGATCTGTTGGCTTCGGAGACTGTCCAGCAAGCTGGACGGAAGTCGGTCCACCGCCTCGCCGAACACCTTGACCGTACCCTCTGACGGCAGCGCCAGAAGGCCCATGATATTGAGGAGCGTTGATTTTCCCGATCCGGATGGGCCGATGATGGCCACAAACTCGCCCGCCGCCAACTCAAAATCGACGTTCCTGAGGACAGCATTTCCATCGAACACCTTCGATACGCCGTTCAATTCGATGGCGGAGGTGAACGGAGTCCCATCATTCAACGCGGATCTCGTCTCCTTCCATTATGGAACCCCGATCGGCTATCGCGGCCCAACCGCCCGCCTGCTCGATTACTTCGATGGGTACTCGCTCATCGGGCTCACCCTCACTGGATCTCCGGAGCACGTATCCGCTGCCGTTCTCAGTTCGTATGGCAAGAACCGGCACGGCGAGAGCCAGCTCGCTCGTGGAAGTCTTCGACAATGCCACAGGCTGTCCCGGTTCGAGATCGTTGAGATCCACCGGGAGTTCGATTCGAACGTCGTGACCAGCTGGAACACCCGTTTGCGTGGATTCTGCGAAAGGACCAATTTCCACGATCTGCGCGCTTCCTCGCCGCTTCTCAGACAGGACCGCAAGCTTGTCTCCAACGGCGAGCCGCATCTTCTGGTCTACTGTGACGCGGGACGAAATGAATTTGGGCTCCACTCGAACTCCAGCAATCGGATGCTTGTCATCGAGGATCTGCGCGACGGGCGCCACGTTGACGATTGTTCCGGCGCTGGGTTCGATCTGTAGGAAGTCCGAGTACCTGAAAATGACACCGCCGCCCTCGGTCGGCGCTTCGAGACCGAGTGCTTCATAGATCTGAACGACAGCACGTATCGAATCGCTCCCCATCACTCCGCTTGCGCGAACTCGATAGCCTTGGCCCCTCAGGTACCCCTGAAGGATGAGTACGTCGTGGCCCTTATCTCCGAGGCGAAGGTCGCGATAGATGGGTACTGAGCCGGCCATGGTGATCAGAGGGCGGCCTGAGGCCACGGCGAGCAGCTTCAGCTCTTCGTACGGATCCCCGGATTTGGCGAATACGGCCGTGACCCGGGGGCTGGAGGGAAAACCTCTGTTTGGTTCGAGATTGACCACGCGGCCTTCGCGAACTCCGCCCTGGAACGTCAGGGTGACGCCAACTGGATGCTTCTCCGCCTTGGCGTATACCGGAACGGCAGACTTTGCGATCCGCTCCGCGTCCAGACTCGGCTTGGCGATGAGAATCGCGCCAGCGTATCCAGCCACAGCGGACAAGATCACAGCCAACGCAAATGAGGAGACAAGCCATGGGCGACTGAGCCTCCTGTAAATATCCTTCTTGGGGTCTCCTGCCCTCTTCTCCCGCCGAATTCTGCTCATTAGCGGGCTTCGTCTGCCGTCCTGACACCGGAGACGATCTCTCTAGCCCTAGCGAGGTCCACTGCCTTTGCAGACCGAAGAGAGTTGATTGCGGCCTGGTCCCTTGCCATGTATATCGCTTGGAACTTGGCCTCCAGGTCCGCGACCTTCTGTATCAGATTAGTGCGATTCTTGCAGTCAATGTCGATCTTGGCTGTTCGGATCTGTTGGTTGAGTTCATCGACGGGCACCTGCGGAACCCATGAATCCTTATCCTCGCTGACCACGACTCCCCGTTCCTGCAGGCAGTCCCTCCAATCCTGCTTGGCCTTTCTCCAAGCGGGAGCCTTCATTGCGCTCCCATACGCCATGGAATCGATCCGCTGAATTGCTTCGGGAGCCTCCGGTCTTCCGATCTGTCTCATCACGATGAGACTTCCCTGAAGATCGTCTCGGCACTTCACGTACGCATCCCTAAAGCCTTCCTGAGCATCGTACGGCGCCGTCGACTCGGGGCTGATGCCCTCTCTGTTCGTCTTGGCATAACCGTTTTCGTCCGCCAACCTCTGGACCCAGATTCCATATCGGCCATCTTCTTGGTCCGGCTTGAAAACGCCGAAGTCCTTCGACAGATTAATCTGGCTCTTCGCCAGGCATCTGCTCATCAGGATATTGTTCGCCTGCTGGACGAGAATCCTCTCGGTCGGCGAGAAGAGCACGTCGTCAAGGGGCATACGAATGGTTCCAGCCTCGGTGTCCAATCGAGCCCTGACTGACTCGACGCCCGCGAGGTCTACTTCGCTAGCCTCAAATGGCTTGTTAGCGCAGCCACTGACACCGAATGATAGTGCAAGGGCCAGAACAATTGCGATCAGTCCATCACGCATCAGGTGGTATGGCTGTCGATACGATCGTTCCAGTTCTCCCACCAGTTCAGCCCGTAGCTCCATGAGCCGAGACTGCGGTTGTAGGAGTAGGCGGGAACGATGATTCCGCGGCCCCTCATATACGGATCCTCGTAGAAGACCAAGTCCCACGGCAAATTGCTGTCGTATGAAGATGCCCGATCATGCCACCCGAACGCGCCGTACTCGCCGACGTATGGTGCGAAGTCGATGCGAGGCCCTTGATACCACTCGTCGTGCCAGACACAGACCGCGCGATACGTGCCACAGTTTGGACCGCCGTCGCCCCAGGTGCAGCGGCAAGGAGAGTTCCCGCTGCAATTCCGAGGACGGCGGCCCATGATAAGAGCTTCTTGAACAAGGCTTCCCCCAAAATGGCTTTTCACAATGGACGACACTCGCGGCATCGGCTGACGCCGAACGCGTAGAGCGCTTCCAACACCGTCCCAAGTCCGCTTAGGCGTAGGAAGTGCGTGTTGGCCATAGGTGCAGCACCACCACCTTCCGGCCCCTCACAGCTTTCGATTCTGATCCCTTCTGTACGTTTCTGTGCGCCTCCCCTACGCTGGAATCTCCACCGACTCCTCAAGGCAGGGCAGACCGCCATGGACATGAACGACCTCACCCGTCGCCTCGGCAACGGAACCCCTCGCATCGCCTTCGGCGCCGACTACAACCCGGAGCAGTGGCCCAAGGAGGTGTGGAAGCATGACGTCGAACTCATGCACGAGGCTGGGGTCAATCTCGTGAGCCTCGGGATCTTCAGTTGGGCGCTGCTCGAGCCAGAGGAGGGCCGCTACGAGTTCGGCTGGCTCGACGAAGTCATGGACCTCCTGCACGCGAATGGGATCGCCGTCGACCTCGCCAACGCGAGCGCCTCGCCGCCGCCGTGGTTCACGGTGAAGTACCCGGACTCGGCGCCGGTCGACGCGGACGGCGTGCGCCAGACCCACGGCTCGCGTCAGGCCTTCGCGGCCTGCTCCCCGGACTACCGCAGCGCGGCAGCGGCTCTCACCACGGCCATCGCCGAGCGCTACTCGTCCCACCCCGCCCTCGCCATGTGGCACATCCACAACGAGTACGGCTGCCACAACCAACCGGACTTCGGCCCCCACGCAGAACGCGGCTTCCGCTCTTGGCTCCAACAGCGCTATGGGAACCTCGAGGCCCTCAATGATGCGTGGGGCACGGCCTTCTGGTCGCAGCGCTACTACAACTGGGCCGAGATCATGCCTCCACGGCGTTCCGGAACGTGGGTCAATCCGACCCAGCAGCTCGACTTCGCGCGCTTCTCCTCGGACTCGCTCCTCGAGTGCTTCGAGGCGGAGGCTGCCATCATCCGAGAACACTCCGACAAGCCCGTCACGACGAACTTCATGGGCACCAACATGGGTTTGGCCAGGCCGATCGACTACTGGCGCTGGGCCCCACGGATGGACATCGTCTCGAACGACCACTACCTCATCAGCGAAGACCCGCGGAACCACCAGGACCTCGCCCTCGTCGCCGACCTCACTCGCGGCTGGGCCCAGGGCAATCCTTGGCTCCTCATGGAGCACTCCACCTCGGCCGTGAACTGGCAGCCCCGCAACATCGCGAAGAGCCCGGGCCAGATGGTGCGTAACTCGTTCCAGCACCTCGCCCGCGGCGCCGACGGCATCCTCTTCTTCCAGTGGCGCGCCTCGAGGGCGGGCGCCGAGAAGTACCACTCGGGAATGGTCCCCCACGCGGGGCGTGAGACGAAGGTGTGGCGCGAGGTCGTCGAGCTGGGCTCGGCCCTCGAGAAGGCCTCCGAAGTGGCCGGCTCGCGGGTCATCGCCGAAGCGGCCCTCGTGTTCGATACGGATGCCCGCTGGGCCGCCGAACTGGACTCGCACCCGAGCACCGAGGCCCAGCCGGTCCGTGAGCTGCGAGAGTGGCACGACGCGCTCTTCCGGGCCGGAATCACCACAGACGTGCGCCAGAGCACCGACGACCTCGGCGCCTACAAGCTCGTCGTCGCGCCGATGCTCTACCTCGTGACGGACGACGGCGCAGCGAACCTCCGCCGCTACGTCGAGCAGGGCGGCACGCTGGTCCTGACCTACTTCTCCGGGATCGTCGACCAGAACGACCGCATCATCATGGATCCCATCGAGGGAGGCGGGTACCCGGGGGCCTTCCGAGACCTTCTGGGCGTCGAGATCGAGGAGTTCTTCCCGCTCAGGGGCGGTGGGTCCGTTCCTCTCAGCGAGGGGGCGGGCAGCCGTTGGAGCGAGCTGGGGCGGACGACGACGGCGGAGGTCCTCTCGCGCTACGAGGCAGGGCCGACGGCGGGGTCCCCGGCGTTCACGCGCAACGGCGCTGGCGAGGGGCGCGCCTTCTACGTCGGTACTGCTCCGGACGCCGAAGCGCTCGGCCACATCCTCCCGAGGGTTCTGGCCGACGCGGGATTGCAGGGCCAACAGCATGCCACTGAACATCCCGACCTCGAGGTGGTCACGCGAGCGTCGAACGAGGGCACGTGGGTGTTCGCGATCAACCACGGTCAGGGTGACGCCCGCTTGGCCGTCAATGGCGTCGAACTGCTCTCAGGCACCCCGACGGAAGGCGAGCTCACCGTGGCCGCGGGACGCGTCGCCGTCGTGCGTTTGGGAAGCTGAGGCGCGAGCCGCCGGGGGGCGGGGAGGAACGGCCAGAGGGAAGAAAGGAAGCGAAAAACTTTCGTTCCTGATCTTTTCCGATCGTTTTTGAACGACTGCCACGATGATGTGACGCAGATCACAGACGATCCGCGGCCTACCCCAGGAGACATCATGGACACTCGCAGCCGTTCCTCCTTCTCCCCCTCCCGCCCTCTCCCACCCATTGATCGACGAACTGTCCTGAAGACGCTCGGCCTCGGCGCCGTCGGTCTGGCAGGCGTCCCGCTCCTCTCGGCCTGCACCGGTGGGGCGGGGCCTGCAGGCGGGTCCAGCAAGTCGCTCACGTTCGGCTCATCGGCCTCGGACGATGTTCCCAAGCGCGCCTACCAAGCCGTCGTGGACGCTTTCCAGAAGAAGGAGAGCGCGACGGTCACGGTGAACACCGTTTCCCACAATGACTTCCAGAACAAGATCAACTCCTACCTCGAGGGCAGCCCGGACGACGCGTTCACGTGGTTCGCCGGCTATCGCATGCAGTACTACGCGGGGAAAGGCCTCCTGGCGCCCATCGACGACGTATGGCAGCAGATCGGCTCGAACTTCTCCGACGCCCTCAAGAAGGCCTCGACTGGGCCAGACGGCAAGATGTACTTCGTCCCGAACTACAACTACCCATGGGGCTTCTTCTACCGAAAGAGCTTCTGGAGCGAGAAGGGCTACGCGGTCCCGACGACGTTCGACGAGCTCAAGACCCTCGCCGCCAAGATGAAGGGCGACGGGATCATCCCCATCGGCTTCGCCGACAAGGATGGCTGGCCCGCGATGGGCACCTTCGACTACATCAACATGCGCCTCAACGGCTACCAATTCCACGTGGACCTGTGTGCGCACAAGGAATCCTGGAACCAGCCCAAGGTGCAGGCTGTCTTCGACACCTGGAAGGCGCTCCTGCCCTACCAGGATCCCGGCGCCCTTGGCCAGACCTGGCAGGATGCCGCCCAGTTCCTCGGCCAGAAGAAGACGGGCATGTACCTTCTCGGCTCCTTCGTCACGCAGCAGTTCACCGACAAGACGATCCTCGACGACATCGACTTCTTCCCGTTCCCTGCCATCGCGGTCGAGGGTCAGGACGCGATCGAGGCGCCTATCGACGGCCTCCTGCTGTCGAAGAAGGGCGGCCAGAACCAGACCGCCAAGGACTTCCTGCAGTTCATGGGAACACCGGAAGCCCAGAACACCTACTACTCCATCGACTCCTCGAACATCGCGACGGCCAAGGGTGCCGACACCTCCAAGTTCACCCCGCTCAACAAGAAGTGCGCCGATGCGATCGCGAACGCGAAGCACATCAGCCAGTTCTTCGACCGGGACGCCCTCCCGGCCATGGCGAACAACGTCATGATCCCGGCGCTTCAGTCCTTCATCAAGGACGGGACCGTGGACATCAAGAACCTAGAGTCCCAGGCGGCGTCGCTCTACGCGGCCCAGTAGAGCTCCCTCCGAAGCCCAGCGACTGCCTGCGCGGGCGGACGCCCACTCCCGCCCGCGCCGGCCCAACCCTGCAGGAAGCACGATGCCAAGAATCCGCAAGGTTCGCCGCCTCTCGACCCGCGACAAGATCGTCCTGACCGCCATGGTGGCCATCCCGACGCTGATCGAACTCGTCTTCGTCTGGCTGCCCACCCTCTTCTCCATCGGCCTCAGCTTCACCCGCTGGAACGGCCTCGATCTCACCGACATCCACCCCGCGGGACTGGCCAACTACCAATACGTTGCCCAGAACTACCCGCCGTTCTGGCCCGCAGTGCAGCACAACATCCTGTGGCTCCTCTTCCTCGGGATCATCGCAACCCCGCTCGGGCTCCTGCTCGCCGTCCTCCTCGACCAGCAGATCCGCGGGAGCCGCATCTACCAGAGCATCTTCTTCGCTCCGGTCATGCTCTCGCTCGCCCTCGTCGGCGCCATCTGGCAGCTCTTCTACCAGCGCGACCACGGCCTCCTGAATTTCCTCCTCGGCACAGCGGGCACCCCCGCCGCCGTGGATTGGTTCGGCGACAGCAACGTGAATATCTGGGCCGCCCTGGTCGCCGCGACATGGCGGCACGCGGGCTACGTCATGCTCCTGTATCTAGCGGGGCTCAAGGGCGTGGACCCAGCACTCAAAGAGGCTGCGGCCATCGACGGCGCCAACGCGTACCAGACCTTCTTCCGGGTGGTCTTCCCGGCCATGCGGCCCATCAACATCGTCATCGTGGTCATCACCATCATCGAATCGCTCCGCGCCTTCGACATCGTCTACGTCATCAACCGCGGGACCAACGGCCTCGAACTCATCTCCGCGCTCGTCATTCAGAACCTCGTCGGCGAGGGGCAGGTCATCGGCGTCGGCTCCGCCCTCGCCACCATCTTGCTCGTCATCTCACTCGTGCCGATCATCTTCTATCTGACCCGCACCTTCGGGAAGGAAGCGAAAGAGCAATGAGCGTCATCGCAGCACCTTCGATCAAGGAGGCCCCCAAGGCGACGGGAATCGGTGGATCTCGGCCCAGGCGCCACTACGCCACGCACCTCATCCTCATTGTCCTCGCGGCGATGTGGCTCCTGCCGCTCGGATGGTCCGTCTACACCGCGCTGAGGCCCATCGCCTCGACCAACCAGTATGGCTACTTCAGCCTTGCGGGCCCCTACAACTTCGACAATTTCATCGCTGCATGGAACCAAGGCGGCTTCTCGAAGTACTTCTTGAACTCCGCCCTCATCACGGTCCCTTCAGTCCTGCTGACACTGTTCTTCTCGTCGCTCATGGCATTTGCCGTGAGCCGCGTGAACTGGAAGTTCAACATCACCCTGCTCATCCTGTTCACGGCCGGAAACCTGCTGCCCCCGCAGGTCCTCGCCGCGCCGCTGTTCCAGATGTTCAAGCACCTGAACCTCCCCTACTGGTTCAGCGACTCGGGAACTCTGCTCAACACCTACATCTCCGTCATCGCCGTTGACACGGCCTTCCAAATCGGCTTCTGCACGTTCGTGCTCTCGAACTACATGAAGGCCCTCTCCTCGGACCTCACCGAAGCGGCCCTCGTGGACGGTGCGGGCATCTGGCGGCAGTACTGGTCCATCATCATGCCCCTTTGCCGTCCGGCCTTTGCCGCGCTGGGGACCCTCGAGGTCATCTTCATCTACAACGACTTCTTCTGGCCGCTCCTCTTCATCCAGAGCGGTGACCGCCTCCCTGTCACAACCGCCATCAACAACCTCCAAGGCGTGTTCCTGAGCAACTACAACCTGCTGGCCGCCGGCGCGACCATCACGGTCATCCCGACGCTCGTGATCTACCTCGTCCTCCAACGCCAGTTCGTCGCGGGCCTGACGCTCGGCGCGAGCAAGGGGTAGCCATGCTCGCCGCCGCACGTCAGTCAGCCATCCTCGACGCCGTCCACCGAGAGGGCGTCGTGAAGGTCGCCGATCTGGCCCATCGGCTCGGAGTCTCCGCCGTGACAGTCCGCCGGGACATCGACGCCATGAGTGATTCCGGCCTGCTCACCCGCGTGCATGGCGGCGTGATGATCCAGGGCGAGGTGGGCACGCATGAGCCGGGCTTCGCGCTCAAGTCGACTCAGCGGCTCGAAGAGAAGGCAGCGATCGCACGGGAGGCGATGAGCCTCGTGACGGAGGGGATGGCGGTCGGCATCACGGCAGGGTCCACGACGTGGATGCTCGCCCAGGCACTCTCGACGGGCCCGCGGATCACGGTGCTCACCAACTCGGTGCGCGTGATGGAGGCGTTCGACACGTCGTCGTCCGGCTCGACCGTGCTCCTCACGGGCGGTGAGCGAACGCCGTCGGACGCCCTCGTAGGTCCGCTCGCGACGTCGTCCATTCGGCACCTGCATCTCGATCTGCTCTTCCTCGGCGTCCATGGGATGGACGAGCGCGCTGGCTTCACGACGCCCAATCTGCTCGAGGCGGAGACAAATCAGGCGTTCGCGGCCTCATCTCGGCGTCTCGTCGTCGTTGCGGATCACAGCAAGTGGGGCGTCCAAGGAATCGGCAGCATCTGCGGATTCGACGAGGCAGACTGCCTCGTCACGGACCACGGGCTTCCTGCCCCGGCCCTCGGCTATCTGCGGGAACGCATCCCTTCCGTCCGCGTCGCCTAGCGGATTCCGTCTAGCCCAATAAGGCGTCGCCTCCCGCGGGTTGCAGCCCGCGGGAGGCGACGATCAATGCGGCTTCCGAGGAAGATTTGGTCAGCGCACAGTCACGCTGCCGACCATCCCCATGCCGTCATGGAACTGGCAGAAGTAGTTCCACGTCCCACTCTGGGTGAACGTGACGGAGAAGGTCGACGGCCCTCCCGCAATCGCTGGCAGCATCGTCCCGGAATCAACGAGTTTGCCGTTCTGCTGAAGGGTCGTGAACGTCACGGTGTGCGGCACAAACGTTTGGTTGGCGCTCATGTCGAACGTCACGGTCGTTCCGGGCTGCACCACGTCACGAGGCCAGATGTACCGCATGATCATGGCCATGCCGTCGCTCGCCCCAACGTAGACGTGCGTCGGAGTTGCCTTGTCCGCTGTGTCCTCCCACAGATCCTTGCCGTCGGCGATGATCTGCTCGGTCCGCTCCGCAGCCTGCTGATCGTAGTAGGCCTGCGTGTGCGGGTAGGAGGCGTGCGGGCCGTGGACGTGCACGGTGATGGACATCATCTGTCCGTGAATGAGGCAGTAGAAGGTGAAGTTTCCACGGGTGGTGAACTTCTGCACGTACGACGTCACTGAAGGGAATTCCGGCGACGGCATCGTGGTGATGATCCCAGAATTGGTCCACTGGGCATTCGGATTGAAGACAGGGCCTCCAACGCGCGGCACAGCGTCCGCGAGGACATTGTTGACGGTCGTGGGCGGGACGGGTGGCGTCCCATAGCTCACCGTGTGGATCTCTGCGCTGTTGGCGACGAAGTTGATCGAATCGCCCTGGTCGATCGTGATGCTGCCCGGAAGGAAGCTCATTCCTTGAATGGCCATGTCTGGGGACTGCTCGCCGACGAGGACCTTCCAGGTGACCGGGGCGGAGTGGTCATCGGTGTCGGACGCCTGGGCGGGCGCCGTTCCGAAGAGGCCGATCAGCAGGCCGGCCAGAGCGACGACGACGGCGAGACGGCGCCGATGGGGTGGGAATGACATGGGGGTGCTCCTCGCAAGAGGTGCGTGCCGGGCCCGTCCAGCGCGGACGACGGCGGGTGGCTGGCGCGCGCCGAGCGCACGCCGAGAGCGGACGGCGCGACACGATGCCCAGCTTCACCGGGTAGACGCCGATGCGACTCCGAGACCTCGTCGAGGATAGGGTGCCGGTCCCTCTGTCCCCCGGGGACCTGCGTCAAGGGTAGGCCTCCTATCGGCATCCGGCAACGCCCTGCCCGGCTTAGGATCGGAACCATGACCGAGCCCACTGTCTCCCCCGCCCCTGCCCGCTCGAGCATCCTCGTGGTGAACGGCCCGAACCTGAACCTCCTCGGCACGCGCGAGCCCGAGAAATACGGGACCGCCACCCTCGGCGACATCGAACGGCTCTGTGCTGGAGCGGCCGACGCCCACGGGCTCGAATGCGATTTCGTGCAGTCGAACCACGAAGGTGCCCTCGTGGACGCGATCCACCAGGCGCGGCAGGCCGCCCTCGGCCTCGTGATCAACGCGGGAGCGTACACGCATACGTCGGTCGCAATTCGCGACGCGATCTCAGCCGTCGAGCTGCCCGCCGTCGAGGTGCACATCACGAACGTTCACGCCCGCGAGCCCTTCCGGCACCACTCCTACCTGAGCGACGTGTGCCGGGCCGTCATCGCCGGCGCGGGCCCGCTGGGCTACCGCTTCGCGATCGACTACCTCGCGGAGCTCACGCGCGACCGCAACGTCTGAGGCTCTGCACCCTGACCGTGGCTGGGCCCTGACCGTGGCTGAGCTCCTCGGGCGTGGCGTACAACGGGCCTACTTGCGCGTGCACTGCCCCGGCTGGACCGGCTGGGAAAGTGATGGGGCTTGGTCCGCCACAGGCCGCACCTCGGTCATCGTGATCGCATAGCCCACGTTCGTGGTGTTGTCCGACTTCGCGAAGACGATCCCCGTCACGGACCCGTCGAGGGTCAGGAGCGGGCCGCCCGAGTTTCCCTGCTGCACGTCGCCCGCGATCTGGTACACGACCTTCGGCACCGCATTGGCGCCGTAGATGTCAGGGGCGAGCACCGTCGTCGTGCCTTGGATGGCGGCGGGCCGCATCTGGAAGGGACCGCCGAGCGGGTAGCCGCCGAACGCCGCGGAGGTTCCGCCTTGGCTGTTGCCCGTGAGGCGGAGGGGCGGAAGCGGGAGGTTGTCGACGGCGAGCACCGCGAGGTCGTGGACGCTATCGAAGTAGACCACGCGGGCTGTGCGGACGCCTCCGTCCTGAAGGTCGACGACGGGCTCCTGCACTCCTGCGACGACGTGGGCATTCGTGATGACCCGGTTCGGCGCCACCACGAAACCGCTGCCCGTCTGGTTCTGGCCGCACTGATACGCGGTTCCGGTGATCCGCACGATCGACGTCGAGGCAGTCCTGAGCGCCGTCGAGTCCGTGTTCTCCTGCGGGATCGGCACGGGCCGGAGGGGACCGATCCCCTCGATGATCCGGGGAAGCGTGTCGCCGAGGACGAACGCGCGCAGCTGTGCTGCCTCAGCCTTGACGGGGTCCGGCGTGAGCCCGTTGATGGCGGTGATCACGCGGGAGGATGCGAGCTGCTGCGACAGCACCGGAACCCCCACGGTCGAGACCGTGAAGGCCAGCATCGACATGACGAGCGCCGCGACGGCGACGTTTGCGATCCCGCCGAGGACCCGGTCCACCACGCCGAACGACTTCCACGGAATGTTGCGTCGCACCTTCCGCCCGAGAGTCGTCCCCACCGCGTTGCCCGCGACCATGAGGAGGATCGCCGTGATGACGACGGCGGCAGCGCGCCATGAGTTGTCGGAGAGCCATTGGCTCACGAGAGGCACGGCGAAGAAGGCCGCAGCGCCACCCACCAGAAAACCGATGATGCCGCCGAGGCTTACGAGAAATCCCGCCCGGACCCCATATACGAGGTAGCCGATCAGGACCACCACGAGAACGAGGTCTAGGAAGGCCGTGTCGAACATTGCGCTCAGTCTATCGGCGCGTGCTGGGGTCAAGCTGGGCGCGGCGGAGGTGGCGCGTTCGTCACAAACCCTTGCAAAGTCTGGAAGAATGAGGCCCAGCGCTAGGACTGGCTATTGACTAGGAGACTGAATTGGACATCGAGGTACTTCGCCGTGCGCCGCTCTTCGCAACTCTCGACGACGAGGCTTTCCGCCTTCTGACCGATGAGCTCACGGAGGTCGACCTCTCCCGCGGTGCCTCGGTGTTCCGCGAGGGCGATCAGGGCGATCAGATGTACTTCATCGTCTCCGGCAAGATCAAGCTCGGCCGCACCTCGCCGGACGGGCGCGAATCGCTCCTCGCGATCCTCGGCCCCGGCGAGCTGTTCGGCGAGATGGCCCTCTTCGACCCGGCTCCGCGCACCGCAACCGCGACCGCTGTGTCCGAGACGCGGCTCGCCGGCCTCAAGAATGATGCTCTCGTGGCCCTCCTCCGCGCCCGCCCCGAGGTCTCGGCCCAGCTCCTCCAGGCCCTCGCCCGCCGCCTCCGCCGCACGAACGATTCGCTCTCCGACCTCGTCTTCAGCGACGTCCCCGGGCGTGTCGCCAAGGCCCTCCTCGACCTCGCGGACCGCTTCGGCCGCCCTGCGACCGACGGCGTCCTCGTGGCCCACGAGCTCACTCAGGAGGAGCTCGCGCAGCTCGTCGGCGCTTCGCGCGAGACCGTGAACAAGGCCCTCGCCGAGTTCGTGCAGCGCGGGTGGATCCGCCTCGAGGCGCGCGCCGTCGTCATCCTCGACATGCCGCGCCTGCGCCAGCGCTCCCGCTAACCCCACCGTCTCGGGTACACCAACTCCCTCCCCAGACCATCTCGGGTACGGAAACTCGACGGCCGGCGCCTTCTGCAGCGGAAGGCACCGGCCGTCGTCGTTCATTTATCTGTACCCGAGGTGGGCCCAGGGGAGATTATCTGTACCCGAAACGCCTCAGGGGGCGAGTAGCCGTACCCGAAATGGGCTCAGGGGAGATTATCTGTACCCGAAACGCCCCAAGGGGCGGGTAGCCGTACCCGAAATGGGCTCAGGGGAGATTATCTGTACCCGAAACGGTGGGGCGGGGGACGGCCGAGAGGGCAGCCGTTGCCGGGGCCGCGGTGGGCGCCTCGACGCGGAGCCACAGGGTGCCGTCCTCCTGCTCGAGCTGCGCCTGATAGGTGTGCGTCGAGCGCTTGAGGTTCAGGTACGCGATGCAGCCCTTGGCCTTGGCGATCTTCTCGAGGATGATCTCGCTCGCCGGCACCAGGAGCTCGGCCAATGCCAGGCCCTTGGTGTCGTCCTCGCCGACTTGATCGCCGAAGGCCGAGGTCTCACGATCCTTGAGGACCCGCGCGGGCAGCACCCACTCGCCCCACACCCCACGGCTCGGAAGGAGCATCGGAGTCTGCCCCACGGGAAGCGTCGCTGCGAAGTAGCGGGTGTCGAAGCGACGGTGGGCGAAATCGGGCGAGACCCAATGCACGAGCGGCCGCAGGAGGTCGGTCCGCAGGCCGAGGCCGCGCTTGGCCATGAGGTCCGCGAAGCTGATTTCCTCATTGGCCACGGCTTCGCGGGCACGCATCCATTCGGCGGTGCTGGTGCCCTCGACCACGGTCGTGGCGTCCGAGCCTGCGAGGAGCACGCCGGTCTCCTCGAAGAGCTCCCGGATGGCTCCCACGACGTGGGCGCGCGCGATGGAGAACTCCTCGACTCCGAGCATCTCGGCCCATTGGCCCACAGAGGGGCCGAACCAGTCGAAGGTGTCGTGGTCGGCGTTCTGCACAGAGCCGCCGGGGAACGCGACGACCCCGAGCGGTGAATCGCCGGGGCGGTAAGCGAGCCACGTCTCCGTGCCTTCGGCCGAATCCCGGACCAGTACTACGGAGGAGGCCAGCCGAGCGGTCCGCGGCGGCCGGTCCGCCTCCTCAAGCCAGCTGCGCGCCGCCCCCTGAAGCCGCTTGGGGACGATGAAGCGGCGGCTATGCGAATTCTGCAATCAACTCCACCTCGACCGGTGCGTCAAGCGGCAATACCGCGACGCCGACGGCGGATCGGGCGTGAGCGCCCGCATCGCCAAACACCTTGCCGAGCAGTTCCGAGGCGCCATTGACGACGCCGGGCTGCCCGGTGAACGACGGATCAGAGGCCACGAAGCCCACGACCTTCACGATGCGCGTCACGCGGTCGAGGTCGCCGATCTGAGCCTTGACCGCGGCGAGCGCGTTGATGATGCAGAGCTCTGCGTAGCGCTTTGCATCGTCGGCGCTGACGTCGGCGCCGACCTTGCCCGTGGCAGGCAGCTCGCCCTTGACGAAAGGAAGCTGGCCGGACGTGTAGACGAAGCCTCCGGCCACCGCGGCGGGAACATATGCGGCGACGGGCGCGGCCACTTCGGGCAGGTTGAGGCCGAGGTCCGCGAGACGACGTTCGACGGCGCTCGCGGCTTCAGTCCCTGCCGTGCCGGCCTGTGCTTCGCTCATGCCTGCTTCTCCCTCTTCATGTACGCCACCAGTCCGTTTCCGCCGGGGCCAGGAACAACCTGGACGAGCTCCCAGCCGTCCTCGCCCCACTGGTCGAGGATCTGCTTGGTCGCGTGGACAATCAGCGGTACGGTCGCGTACTCCCACGTGGTCATAAAATCCAGAGTAATCGGTCCCGGTAGACTGCCCTACATGGCGTCTGGCAATAACCCGCTCTTCGACACTGCCACAACGCTCGGCAAGATCCTCGCTTTCCTTGGCGTCAGCGCGATCTGCGGAGTGCTCGTGGCGGGCCTCATGGTGCCCGCTGCCGCGGTCACGGGGAGCGCTGCAAACGGCTCGGTACAGTTCTTCAACAGTCTGCCGAGCGAACTCACCGTAACCCCTCCCGGCCAGGTGACGAAGATCCTCGCCTCTGACGGGTCCCAGATTGCAACGCTTTTCAGCGAGAACCGCACGCAGGTCCCCCTCGACCAGATGTCGCCCAACATCAAGAACGCGATCGTCGCGATCGAGGACTACCGCTTCTACCAGCACGGCGGCGTGGACATGACGGGCATCCTCCGTGCGCTCGTCTCGAATGTGCGTGGCGACAAGCAGGGCGCCTCCACCCTCACGCAGCAGTATGTGACCAACGTCATCAACGAGAACCTCATATCGCAGGGCAAGCAGGCCCAGGTGGTGCTCAACGGGCAGAAGGGCGTGGGAGACAAGCTGCGCGAGATGAAGCTCGCGATCGCGCTCGAGAAGCAGTACTCGAAGGACCAGATCCTTCAGGGCTACCTCAACATCGTCTTCTTCAACAGCAACGCCTACGGAATCCAAGCAGCGAGCCAGTACTTCTTCTCTGAGGACGCCAAGGACCTCACGCTCCCGCAAGGCGCCCTTCTCGCGGGTCTCGTGAACAGCCCCTCGGGCTACGATCCAACCCAGCACCCGCAGGCATCCAAGGAACGCCGCGACCTCGTCCTCGACGCGATGCTCCAGCACGGATACATCAACCAGAAGCAGCACGACGACGCCGTCAAGACCCCCATCCAGCTCAAGGTGAACCCGCCGAAGCAGGGCTGCGCCTACGCCTCCCAGGCTCAGTACTTCTGCGACTACGTTGTAAACCAGATCCAGAACGATCCCGCTTTCGGGGCCACGACGGACGACCGCGTGCAGAAGCTCACGCGCGGCGGTTTGACGATCAAGACCACGCTCGACCCGCGGCTTCAAGGCCCCGCTCAGCGGCAGGTCGATTCGACGGCGGGGGCGAACCCTGACAAGTGGTCTTCCTCCCTGGTGACGGTCCAGCCGGGCACCGGCAAGGTCCTCGCGATGGCTCAGAACACCAGGATTGTCGCCGGTCAGGGCGCTGACTTCCTCACGTCATACAACTTCAACGTCGACAGTGCTGACGCCAACGGCAATCCGCTGGGCGGCATCGGCGGCATGCAGCCGGGCTCGACAATGAAGCCCATCACCCTTGCTGCATGGCTCAACGAGGGCAAGCCGACGAACCAGATCGTCAATGCGGCACAGCGAAGATACCCCGCCAACTACCCGTGGAAGACCACGTGCCAAAAGGTCGTGGGCATCTATGACTCGACGGTGCCAGGCTCAGAAGATCTGCAGAATGACGAGCCCAACTGGTACCGTCCGATGTCGGTCCGCGAGGGCATCTACCAGTCCATCAACACGGCAACCTTCGCTTCGGCTGCGGCCCTGAATGACTTCTGCGACATCCAGCGGGCCTCCGACGCGATCGGCATGCATCTCGGCTCGGGCAAGAACGAGAAGCTCGACATGTCGACCCTGGGCAACCTGCTCGGTGGCTCGAATGTCTCGCCGATGACCATGGCGAACGCGTTCGCGACGTTCGCGAGCAACGGCACGCTCTGCCAGCCCATGTCCATCACCGAGGTGGACGACTCTCAGGGCAAGAAGATCGGCGGGCAGAACCAGAGCTGCCAGGCGAACGCGCTCAACCCTGACGTCGCGAAGGCCGTGACCAACGTCCTCCAGGACGTTCTGACGAAGGGTTCGGGCTACAACATCAAGGACGCCAACGGCCAGACGATCAAGCTCGGCGTTCCTGACGCGGCCAAGACCGGCACCAACCAGTACAACGGCCAGACCTGGGTTGTCGGTTACACGAAGGGGCTCTCCACCGCGTCCTTCTTCGGCGACGCGTTCAAGCCCGCTGGCCACGTCGGCCAGAATGTCACGATCAACGGGCGCTTCTACCAGAGCGTCGACGGCGCCTACATCGCCGGCCCGCAGTGGGCGCTCTACATGCAGCAGGCAGCGCCGCTCTACGATCACGGTGACTTCGACGCCCCGCCGCAGAACCTGATCACGGGCGCTTCGCAGCCGCAGTTCCAGACGCCGAGCAACTCGGATCAAGGCAACGCGGGCCAGGGCGGTGGCACCACGGGCCAGAACCAGACGGTTCCGTTGCCGACCACGGCGCCGCTGCCGACCACCTTCCCGCAGCCTGCCCCGCCTGCAGCCCCGACCAAGGGCAAGAGGGGCTGATGGCCGCCGTCGGAGGGTCCGTCCCCGCTCAGAGGGGAGCCCTCTCCCGCGCGCTCCAGAGCACGACGGCGGCCCTCGCCACCGGGGCGAAGCGGGCGGGCATCCTGGCCGGCATGGGGGCCGCCGCTGGAGCCGCTGCTGCGGCCTACGGCTGGTGGGAGAAGGATCAGTTCCGTCTCCGCGAGGAGACCGTCCCGATCCTCCCGAAGGGTTCGGCCCCGATCCGTGTCCTGCATCTGAGCGACATCCACTTCGTGCCGGGGCAGGCGAAGAAGGCGGCTTGGCTCTCAAGCCTCGCCGACCTCTACCCGGATCTCGTGGTCAACACGGGCGACAACCTGAGCCACGTCGACGGCGTCGCCCCGCTCCTCGAGGCGCTCGGCCCCCTCCTGCGCTTCCCGGGCGTCTTCGTGCCCGGTTCGAACGACTACTACGCACCCATCGCGAGGAACCCGGCGTCGTACTTGCTCGGACCCTCCAACCGCCGGCCCCTCCCCGATCGCGTCGAACTCGACTCGAAGGAGCTCTTCGGCGGCTTCGGCGCGGCCGGATGGATCAACCTGACGAACCGCTCACAGTCGGTGATCTTCGACCGCCTGAGGTTCGACTTCTCGGGGGTCGACGATCCGCACCTCAAGCGCGAGCAGTACGCCGACTGGCCACGCGGTTCCTCCGGTCACGACCGGGATCCGCACGTGAAGATCGCTGTGATCCATGCGCCGTACCAGCGGGTGCTGGACCACTTCACGGACACGGGGGCGGACCTGATCCTCGCCGGGCACACCCACGGCGGCCAGATCTGCCTGCCGGGCTACGGAGCGCTCGTCTCGAATTGCGACCTCCCCACCTGGCGCGCGAAGGGCCTCACGAAGTGGGAGCACGCAGACAACTGGGCCCAGCTCAACGTCTCGGGTGGGATCGGGACCTCCCGCTTCGCGCCCATCCGCATCGCGTGCCGCCCTGAGGCTGTCCTGCTGACGCTGACTGCCAAGCCCTGAGCCTGCTCCCACACAGCGGGCGCATGGCGTAGGGTAGTTGCCACAGCTAACTACTTCTAGCCGGAGGTGTGAGCGCCGGCATGCCTGTACAGGGCCCCGCCAGTCACCAGATTTCCTTCCGCAGCAGCCTTGCCCGGTTGGCCCCGGAAGCCCGTCCCATTATTCCGAGGCTTCTCGCTGGCCTCGGGGTCGGGCTCTCGGCATCTGTCCTCGCCGTGCTCGTCCCGCAGGTCTTCCGCGCCGTTATCGACGCACTGCTCCGCCCGGGCGCCGGGCCCTCGGCGGTGGTCTGGGCGTCCGCCGTCGTGCTCGTCATGGGAGTCTTCGAAGCGGTCCTGACGTTCCTGCGGCGGCTCTTCGTGCTCGACCCGGCGACGAATGTCGAGGCGTCGCTGCGCGTCAAGATCTACCGGCATCTGCAGCTGCTCCCCGTCTCGTTCCACGACGGCTGGGGCTCGGGCCAGCTGCTCTCGCGTGCGATGACGGACCTCAACATGCTCCGCCGCTGGCTCGCCTTCGGCGC
This sequence comes from Sinomonas terrae, assembly GCF_022539255.1. Lineage (NCBI taxonomy): Bacteria > Bacillati > Actinomycetota > Actinomycetes > Micrococcales > Micrococcaceae > Sinomonas > Sinomonas terrae. Next base: position 714,624 of record NZ_JAKZBV010000001.1, on the reverse strand, counting down.
CATCTATCTCGTCATCTCATTCGCGACGGTGATCGTCGGCATCTCGATGCTGTTCACCATCTCGTGGCAGCTCGCGCTCATCTTCCTCGCGGCCGCCATTCCGATCAGCATCTACAGCTTCCGCTTCCGCCGCCAGTACGTCGCAGCCTCGCGGCGGAGCCAGGACCAGGCGGGCGATCTCGCGACGGCCGTCGAGGAGTCCGTGCACGGGATCCGGGTCCTCAAGGCCTTCGGACGGAGCCGGGAAGCGCTCGAGAATTTCGCGCTTCAGGCCGAGGGCCTGCGGGAGACGGAGGTCGCGAAGGCCCGCCACCTCGCGGTGTTCAGCATGGTCGTGACGCTGCTCCCCGAGCTCGCGCTGGGCAGTGGGCTCATGGTCGGGCTCTGGCTCGCGGCGACCGGGCAGATCACGGTCGGGGCGCTCGCGGCCTTCTTCGCAACCGCGGCGGCCGTTGCGAACCCTGTCGAGATGTCCGGGGCGCTCGTGGGCATGGCCCTCACCGCCAAGACGGCGATCGACCGCCACTACGAGGTCATGGACGAGCCCGTGACCATCACCGACCCCGCCGGTCCCGTCGGTCCTGCCGATCCTGCCGGTCCCGTCGGTCCTGCCCGCGCAGGCTCGCGGCCGCCGTCGTCCGCCTCACACGGTGCGCTCGCCTTCCGCGACGTCCGCTTCGCCTATGAACCGCCGCGGCCAAGCCGCACGACGGCGAGGCCCGCTCAAGCGGCAAAGCAGGCGCCGCGCCGCGCCGCCGCGCACGACGACGGCCGCCCCGTGCTGCGCGGCATCGACCTTGAGCTCGTCCCCGGCGAGACGATGGCCCTCGTGGGGATCACGGGATCGGGCAAGAGCACTCTGCTCCAGCTCGTCCCGCGCCTCTACGAGGTAAGCGGCGGCGCCGTCGAGATCGACGGAGTCGATGTCCGTGACCTCCCCCTCGCCGAGCTGCGGCGCATCGTCTCGGTCGCCTTCGAGGACACGACGCTCTTCTCGAGCTCCGTCCGCGACAACGTGCTCCTCGGCGCCCCCGTCCGTGAGGGGGCCGAAGCCGAGGCCCTCCTCGATGAGGCGCTCGACGTCGCGCAGGCGCAGTTCGCCTACTCGCTCCCTGATGGGCTCGACACGCGGATCGGCGAGGAGGGGCTGAGCCTCTCGGGCGGCCAGCGGCAGCGCATCGCGCTCGCCCGGGCCATCGCGGCGAAGCCGTCCGTCCTCGTTCTCGACGACCCGCTCTCGGCGCTCGACGTCGCGACGGAGGAACGGGTCGAGGGGCGCCTCCGCGAGGTGCTCGCCGAAACGACGACGCTCATTGTCGCCCACCGCCCGTCAACGGTCGCCCTCGCGGACCGCGTGGCTCTCCTGAGGGATGGCGAGATCGACGACGTAGGTACCCACTCGGAGCTCCTCGCCCGCAACGCGCATTACCGCTACGTCATCGCGAGCCTCGACACCGAGCCGCGCGATCTCGACTCCGGGCTCGACCCTGACGACAGCCTGGACGATCTCGAGGAGGCACGATGAGCCCCGCTCCCCGCACCGCTCCCGCTACCCAGCGCGCGGGCGTCGGGCAGGATCACGCGGAAGACGCCGTCGACCTCACCCGCGAAGACTCCCGCGCCGTCCGGCGCCGCTCGCTCCGCCTCCTGCGCGACCTCATCCACCCGGTTCGGGTGCGCTTCTGGGCGACGCTCGGCATGGTCGTCGTGTCGCAGGCGACGAAAGCCGCCGGCCCCGCCATCATCGCCTTCGGCATCGACAACGCCCTGCCCGCGCTCATCCATGGCAACTCGCTGCTCGTGTGGCTCGCCGGCGCCATGTACCTCGCCGCTGCCCTGACGACAGCGGGCCTCACCGCCGGTTACGTGACCTCGACGGCGAAGCTGAGCCAGACGATGCTCCTCGACCTCCGCGTCCGTGTGTTCCGCCACACCCAGCGGCTGAGCCTCGACTTCCACGAGCACTACACCTCGGGACGGATCATCAGCCGCCAGACCTCCGACCTCGAGGCCTTGCGCGATCTCCTCGACTCCGGCGTGAGCTCCCTCGTCTCGGGCGTCCTCTTCATGCTGTTCACGGCCGGAACCGTGTTCCTCCTCGACTGGCTGTCGGGGTTCATCATGCTCGCGGCGGCCGTCCCGATGTTCGCCCTCGCGCGCTGGTACCAGATCCGCTCGCAGATCGCCTACCGCGCCTCCCGGGTCGCGTCAGCGCGGCTCATCGTGCACTTCGTCGAGACCATGACCGGGATCCGTGCGGTGAAGGCGTTCCGCAAGGAGCCCGAGAACAACGCGGAGTTCGGGGCCCTCACGGAGGACTACCGCAAGGTCACAGCCCGCTCGATCCAGCTCAACGGCATCCTGCAGCCCGGCCTCGTCCTCATCGGCAACGTCACGGTCTCCGTCGTGCTCCTCGTGGCTGGCCTTCGCGTGCTCGACGGTGCCCTGGCCGTCGGCGTCCTCCTCGCCCTTGTCCTTTCGGTCAAGCGGTTCTACCAGCCCATTGCGGACATGGCCATGTTCTACAACTCCTTCCAGAGTGCCCAAGCGGCCCTCGAGAAGGTGTCCGGCCTGCTCGAGGAGGTCCCGACGGTCGTCCCGCCGCGGGACCCGGAGCCTCTCCCCGACCCCCGGGGCAGCATCCGCTTCGACCACGTCGAATTCCGTTACGGCGACGGCCCCGTGGTGCTCCCCGAGTTCAGCCTCGACATCCCAGCCGGCCAGACCGTCGCCCTCGTGGGCGCGACGGGGGCCGGCAAGTCCACGCTCGCGAAGCTCGTCGCGAGGTTCTACGACGTCTCCTCAGGCACACTGACGCTCGACGGCGTCGACCTCCGGCGCCTTTCGACACCCGACCTGCGCCGCGCCGTCGTCATGGTCACCCAGGAAGCCTTCCTATTCAGCGGCTCGGTGGCGGACAACATCGCCTTGGGGCGTCCGACGGCGACCCGCGACGAGATCGAGGCCGCCGCCAAAGCGGTGGGTGCCCACGAGTTCATCTCGGCGCTGCCGGAGGGCTACGACACGGACGTCAACAAGCGCGGCGGCCGGGTCTCGGCCGGCCAGCGCCAGCTCATCTCGTTCGCACGCGCGTTCCTCGCGGCGCCCGCGGTCCTCATCCTCGACGAGGCGACTTCGTCGCTCGACATCCCGTCGGAGCGCCTCGTGCAGGCCGGCCTCTCGAACCTGCTCGCCCGGCGGGGGCGGACGGCCATCATCATCGCTCACCGCCTCTCGACGGTGGAGATTGCCGACCGGGTGCTCGTTGTGGACGGCGGCCGCATCATCGAAGACGGCACGCCGGAGGAGCTCATCCGCGGTGGCGGGCGCTTCGCCGCCCTCCACGGAGCGTGGCGCGAATCCCTCGTGTAGGCCGTTCGGCTTCCGTCCCTGAAGGCAGGGGCGCGATTTCACGTGCGGGTCCCAAATCGGGTATTCTGTATGAGTTGCTCGGGGGAACCCAGTCAGGAACCCAGCCAGTATGGGAAACCATACGGGGAAGCCAGCAACGGATCGGGATGTAGCGCAGCTTGGTAGCGCGCTTCGTTCGGGACGAAGAGGTCGCAGGTTCAAATCCTGTCATCCCGACCGGTTGAACAAGGATGGCGCCGAGGAATCGGCGCCATTTTTGTTGCCGGGGCTTATCCACATAGCCACCGGCCCCGGGGAACCGCGACCCGCGTCCATGGAAGAATCGAGGACGACGGGTCAGGAGGGCACCATGAAGATTCTGATCGCCGCGGACTGGCATCGGGACGCCCACTGGGCGGTCGAGACCATCAAGGCAGCACGCCAGCAGGGGTTGCGGCATCTCATCCATCTCGGAGACCTGGGTGTCTTCTGGCCCTCCGACTATCCAGAACTCCCCGGCCGCACGAACCGTTTCGGAAGGGCCTACGGTTTCACGCGCTCCCTGTCGGACGCGGTCCGCGACGCGAACATGCGGTTCATGTTCATCGACGGGAACAACGACAACCACGAATTCCTCGCCCAGTTGCCGCGGCGCCGAAGCGGACTAGCAGAAATGATGGGGCTGACGTACCTCCCCCGCGGCACACGGTTCCGTCTGGGCGGGAGGCGTTTCGGAGCGTTGGGCGGGGCCTATTCAGTGGACCGCCGGCAACGGCGCCATCACGTGGACTGGTGGCCCGAGGAGGAGGTCACGGCTGACGACGTCCGCCGCCTCGGCGATGGGCGGCTGGACGTCCTGCTCACCCACGAGGTGCCCTCGGGGGTGGAACTGCCAATCCCATTTCGGCTTCATCCGGACACGGCCCTCGCCGCCGATCGCAGCCGGCAATTCGTGCAGGCAGCGGTCGAAGCCACGCGGCCTGCCCAGATGTTCTCGGGCCACTGGCACCTGCGCCTCACGGTTCCTGTCCCGGGGACCGATACGCTCCTGCATGTCCTCGACATGCAGCGCCGCCTCGGCAACTCGATCGTCCTCGACACGAAGACCCTCAGTGTCGAACAATTCGTCCAAATGCCAAGCCAACGGGACGGACAAGCCCAGCAAGAGTCTCAAACTTGAGCTGGCCCTTGACACGTTTGTCAAGGGACGGAGCGAGGATTTGACGGCCCGCCAGACAGGAAAAGCCCCGTCCATCGGCAGACGGACGGGGCTTCCTGGCACTTCTCTGGACCCGCCAGATCAACAGCGGATCTTAGACGAGGGCAGGACCCTCACCGAAGTCGAATCAGAAGGTCGACTTCATCGGGTCGGGCCAGTTGCCAATAGCGGTGGCCTTCATCGGATCGGGCCAGTTGCCAATAGCGGCGGCCTTCATGGGGTCAGGCCAGTTGCCAATAGCGGCGGCCTTCATGGGATCGGGCCAGTTGCCGATCGCCGTAGTCTTCATGGGGTCGGGCCAGTTGCCAATAGCGGTCGGGGCAACGGAAACGCCTCCAACTGCCAGCGCGCCGATGAGGGCGAATGACGCAGTCAGCTTCTTGAGCATGTCGTGTCCTTAGTTGTAGCGGGTGCAATCGGGCAGAGCGTGCTTTGTCGTGATTGACACCCCAAGTAAAATAACATCCACAGCAGGTGTCAAGCCGCTAGTCTATCGCCTTACCCCCAAGCCACTGGGTGGGGGGCCAAGTCGAGGAGGAAGTTGTGGGGAGCGGATTCGGCGAGAAGTTGCGAGCCGAGCGTCTCGAGCGTGGGCTGACGCAGGCGGAGCTCGGGAAGGACCTGTACTCGCCGAGCTACATCTCGCTCCTTGAGACCGGGCGCCGCGAGCCAACCCCTGAGGTAATCCAGGAGCTCGCGCGTCGGCTCGAACTCGCGCCAAAGGCGTTGGAGGCCTGGAGCCAGCCAGTCACGGCAAATGACGCCGAATACGTCCTGGCCGGCCTCTATGCGCGGCAGGCGTGGGACATGCGCGACTACGCCCAGGCTGCGAGCCACGCCGCCACCGCTGCACAGTTCGCCCTCGAGGCGAAGAACAACAGCGCGTGGTGGAACATGACCTATATGCAGGCCGAGTGCCTCATGAAGCAGGGCCAACTCGCCGAGTGCCAGCGGATCGTCCAGCACCTCCTCGAGCACCCCATCATCGCCGAGTCGGACGGCCTCGCAGTGCGCGCACACCAGATGCTCGCCGCGGTGTCCCACGGCCTCGGGCAGCTGGGCACCGCCGTCGAGCACGCGCGGGAGGCCGTGCGCCTCGGCGCCCAGCTTCCTGCCGGCTCCACGATCTACATCGGCGCCCTCCGCGCCCTCATCGGAGCGCTCGCCGAAAGCGGGCGACTCGACGAGGCGTGGGACTACTGCCGCATCCTCGGCACGCTCGTCGACGAGGAGTCCATGGGGCAGCTCTCGGGCGAAGTCGAGTGGGTCATCGGCAACGTCGCGTTCATGCGCGCGGACTACGAGGAGGGCGTCAAGCACCACGAGCGAGCCGCGAAGCTGCTCTCCCCCGCCAACGACATCGAGCTCTGGGCCCGCTTCAACAAGGCCTCGGCCGCCGTCCGCCTCTCGGGAGGGATCGTCGAGCCCGAAACCCTCGCCGCGATCGAACGCGCAGAGCTCGCCCTCTCGATCGTGGGCGGCTCGAGGCCCGAGCAGCTCGAGGTTGCCTTCATCCGGGCCCGCTGGCTCTACCTCAACGGCCAGATCCCGGAGGCGATCGAGCGGCTCAAGGAGATCCACTCGGAGAAGACGATGCTGGGGCGGCACACCGCCGGCGAGGTCGCGCTGCTCTACGGCCGGGCCCTCAAGGCGCTCGGGCGCAACGATGAGGCCCTCGAACTGCTCAAAGACGCCCGCGAGCAGTTCAGCTATGCGGGAGCGTCGGAGAAAGTCCAGCAGACCATGGACGCGATCCTTGAGATCCGGCTCGCCCAGCAGCGGGCCGGCGACTAGACCCAATCAGGCGACTAGACCCGATCAGGAATTGTGGGCCGGCGTCCAATGGGCCGCCGGCCCACGCACGGAGCAGGGTTGACCGAGCAGGGTCAGGAGTCGAAGTTGCGTCCGGTGAGGCGCTCGTAGGCCTCGACGTACCGCTCGCGGGTTCGTTCGACGACGTCGGCCGGGAGCGCGGGCGGCTCCTCGCCCGAATGCCGGTCCCACCCAGAGGCCGACGACGTGAGCCAGTCGCGGACGAACTGCTTGTCGAACGAAGGCTGCGCCTTCCCGGGCTCCCACGTGGCTGCATCCCAGAACCGAGACGAGTCGGGCGTCAGCACCTCGTCGCCGAGCGTGATGTCCCCGGTCACGGGGTCCACACCGAACTCGACCTTCGTGTCCGCGAGGATGATGCCTCGCTCGCGCGCGATCCGTTCCGCCTCGCGGTAGACCTCGAGGGTGAGGTCACGCAGCCGGGCGGCGGCGTCGTCGCCCACCATCCCCGTGACGTCCTCGTACGTGATGTTCTCGTCGTGCTCCCCGATCTCGGCCTTGGCAGACGGGGTGAAGATCGCCTCCGGCAGGCGCGAGCCGTCCACGAGGCCACCCGGCAGCGGAATCTCGCACACCGTCCCGTGCTCGCGGTACTCCACCAGGCCGGAGCCCGTGAGGTAGCCGCGGGCGATGCACTCGACCGGGTACATCTCAAGGCGCCGGCAGATCATGGCGCGGCCGACGACTTCGGCGGGGACGCCGTCGTCGGCCGTTGATCCGACCACATGATTCGGCACGTTGAGCTGCTCGAACCACCAGAGGCTCAGCTGGGTCAGGACCCGGCCCTTGTCCGGGATCGTGCTCGAGAGGACGTAGTCGTAGGCGCTGATGCGATCGCTCGCAACCACGAGGACCACGTCGGCAGGATGAGAGAAGCCTGATCCGTCGATCGGCTCGTAGAGGTCGCGGACCTTGCCCGAGTAGATGTGCTTCCAGCCTTCGAGCTGCGGGGCGTCCGCGTCGTAGCCGCGCTTGGCGCTCGCACCGGTGGGTGCGCCGGAGTCGGTCATCACACGCCTGCCTTCCCGGCCCGCTCGGGGACCCTGATCTCGCCGCGCGCGGCCTTCGCTGCAATGTCCTTGCGGTACTGGCCGCCTTCGAGGCGGATGAGGCCGATGCCCTCGTACGCGTGTTCTCGCGCCTCTTGGAGGTCCTCGCCGAGCGCGACGACCGCCAGCACCCGGCCGCCTGCGCTCACGATGTTGCCTTCGCCGTCGGCCTTCGTTCCAGCGTGCAGGACGTGCACGCCCTCGACCGCCCCCGCCTTCTTGAGGCCGCGGATCCGGTCGCCGGTGCGGGGCTTGTCCGGATAGTTCTCGGATGCGAGGACGACGGCGACCGCGCTCTCCGGGGACCAGCGCAGCTCCTGGATGCCCGTGAGCTGTCCCTTCGCCGCCGCGAGCAGGATGCCGCCGAGCGGAGTCTTGAGGCGCGCGAGGACCGCCTGGGTCTCCGGGTCGCCGAAGCGGACGTTGAACTCGATCACGCGCGTGCCGCGGGAGGTCAGCGCCAAGCCGCAGTAAAGAACACCGACGAAGGGGGTGCCGCGCTTGGCCATCTCGTCGACCGTCGGCTGCGCGATGCGCCGCACGACCTCGTCCACCAAGCCCTCGGGCGCCCAGTCCAGCGGCGTGTACGCGCCCATGCCGCCTGTGTTGGGCCCCTCGTCGTTGTCGAAGATGCGCTTGAAATCCTGGGCCGGAGAGAGCGGGACCACCGTCTGGCCGTCGCTGAGCACGAAGAGCGAGACCTCCGGACCGTCGAGGAACTCCTCGATGACCACCGAGCCGCCCGCATCGAAACACGCTTGGGCGTGGGCGAGCGCCGCGTCGCGGTCCTCCGTCACGACGACGCCCTTGCCCGCCGCGAGGCCGTCGTCCTTGACCACATAGGGGGCTCCGAACGCATCGAGCGCGTCCGCGGCCTCCCCCGCCGTCGTCGCAACGCGCGCCATCGCCGTCGGTACCCCTGCCTCGGCCATGACCTGCTTCGCGAACGCCTTCGACGCCTCGAGCTGCGCAGCCGCCTTGCTCGGGCCGAAAACCGGGATGCCCACTGCGCGCACCGCATCCGCGACCCCAGCCGCGAGCGGCGCCTCAGGCCCGACGACGACGAGCTCGACGTCGAGCTTCTGGGCCAGTTCGGTGACGGCCGCCGGATCATTGGCGTTGACGGAGTGGGTCGGCACGACCTGGGCGATGCCCGCATTGCCCGGAGCCGCATGAACTTCAGTCACGGCGGGATCGGCGAGGAGGGAACGGACAAGAGCGTGTTCGCGGCCGCCCGGGCCGATCACGAGAACCTTCACCCGACAAGGGTATCGGGCGTGCCGAAGCCCGTGCACAGCGAGCCCTCCCATGACGGCCGTTCTGCGCCGCATAGACTTCGCACATGGCCTCCCATTCAACGTTCACGGCGGACGACGCCGTCGAACTCGCTGTGATCGAACGCAGCGGATTCGTCGAGTCCCGGCACATCGGTTCCGCCGTCGTACTCGCTGGCGACGGCACGGTAGTAACCGCATTGGGAGACGTCACTTCGCCCGTCTTCGCGCGCTCCACCCTCAAGCCGTTCCAAGCACTGGCGTCCATGCGGAGCGGCGTACCGCTCCGCGGCGCACAGGTGGCGCTCGCGTGCGCCTCGCACGTCGGCTCCCTCGACCACATGGACGTCGTCGAAGGCATGCTCAAGGCCGCCGGGCTCCGCGAGGCCGACCTCCTCTGCCCGCCCGACTGGCCCAAGGACGAGGAGGCCCGCGCGTGGCTTGTCCGCTCTGAGATCGGCCGCCGGCGCCTCGCGTACAACTGCTCGGGCAAGCACGCCGCGTTCCTGTGGGCCTGCTCCGTGAACGGCTGGGACCGCAAGAGCTACCTCGAGCCGAACCACCCGCTCCAGCAACGCGTCCGCGAGACGGTCGAGGAGTACGCCGAGGAGAGCATCGCGCATCTCGGCATCGACGGCTGCGGGGCGCCGGTCGCAGCCGTTTCGCTCACTGGCCTCGCTCGGGCGTTCTCACGCCTCGCCAAGGCGCCCGGTGCGCGCGGGGCGGCGGGCGACGCCCGGGCCGCCACCATCGCGACGTCGATGCTCGACTATCCGTGGGCCGTCCAGGGGCGCGGACGGGAGAATACCGTGGTCATGGAAGAGCTTGGCATCCTCGCGAAGATCGGGGCCGAGGGCGTTCTGGTCCTGGCGACCCCGCAGGGGGCCACGGCGGCCGTCAAGGTCCTCGACGGGAATGTCCGCGCGACCACCCTCGTCGGGCTCACGATGCTCGCTGCCGCCGACGCGGTCGACATCCCGGATGTTGCGCGCGTCCTCGAGCATGTCGTCGAACCGGTTATGGGTGGAGGGCGTCCGGTGGGACGGATCCGCCTCGGCAGCGCGGTGGCGGCCCTCCTGGGCTAGCCGCCCTGGCACCTCCGGCCCCCTCCGGCCCTCCCGCGTCTGAGACTGCCCGGCCGGAGCCTCGCGCCCCCGCTCCCGCCCGGTTGTGATTTCCCAATCACTCAGAAACGCGGCGCGCCGGGCGGCGACACGGATCGCAAGCGGTCAGAAGTGGGCCAGAAGGGTGGCTAGCGTGGCGTAAGAGGAACGAGGAGGGAACAAGAGTGCCACCAAGACGGAGGATCGGGGCCGACGAAGGGCGCGCGGCCATCGCGGCCTGGCTCGCTTCCCGGGCAGCGGCCGGCGCGGAAACGGCGCCGCTCGCCCGCCCCCAGCTCGCCACCGCCGTCCGCTACACCCTCGAGGAACTCGCGACCCGGGCGCCCGGCAACTCGGTCGAGGTACGTGTGCCGCCGTTCGGGGTGGCCCAGTGCGTCGAGGGGCCCCGCCATACGCGCGGAACCCCGCCGAACGTCGTAGAGTCCGACGCCGAGACGTGGCTCGCCCTCGCAACTGGCCGGGTGGCGTGGTCGGAGGCCCTCGCGTCCGGGAAGCTCAACGCCTCCGGAACGCGGACGGACCTGAGCGAGCTCCTGCCGCTCGCGTAACCCTCTACCCGCGCCCCACGAGCGGCATGCCGGACGCTGTGATGAGCATCGAGCCGACGGTCGCCGATGGAGGCAGGGACGCCATGAGGAAGACGGCGTTCGCGGCCTCTTCGACGGGGAACGTCGGCTCGACCCGGCGAGACCCGTCGGCTTGAAGTGCCCCCTCGCTGACGCCGAGCGTGTCCATGATCTCGGTGCGTGTGTTGCCGATGTCGATCTGCCCGCACGTGATTCCGTAGGGGCGCCCGTCGAGCTCGATGCTCTTCGTGAGGCCAGTGATGGCGTGCTTTGTGGCGGTATAGGCGACCGATTTGGGACGCGGGCTGTGGGCAGAGATCGAGCCGTTGTTGATGATGCGGCCGCCTTGCGGGTCCTGCGCTTTCATGGCCCGGAACGCAGCGGCAGCACAGAGGAAGCTCCCAGTGAGATTGACCGCGACGACGGCGTCCCAGTCCGACGGCGAGACCTCGCCGACGTCGCCGCTCGTCCCGAACATGCCCGCATTGTTGAAGAGCACATCGACTCGGCCCCAGCGTCGGATCACCTCGTCGAAGAGCCGCTCGACGGCGTCGGCCGCGGTGATGTCCGCGACGAAGGGAAGTGCCTGCTCGCCGAAGCCCTCAGCGGTTTGCTCCAGCGGCTTGCGGCGGCGCCCCGCCAGAGCGACGTTCCACCCCTCGGCCAGGAGCTTGCGTGCCACCGCGCGCCCGATCCCCGAGCCAGCTCCCGTGACGACGGCGACCCGTGCAGTCTCGTTCATACAACCTCCCATTACCCAACCGAGCTTGACGCGCGTCACGTCCTCACGTCACTCTTAATCCACATTGCAATAAATCGTTTCCATTATACGAAATTTGAGAAGCGATGCAGCCCAAGCCATCCGCAGGGATAACGAAGTCCCCCGGACGAGCGCGCGCAACCCCGCGTGCAGGAAAGAGGTTCGACGTGTTGACTGGAGAGCATACCCAGCATCTTTTCGGCGGGCTCGGCGCCCAGCTCCCCGACCATGATCCGGAGGAGACCGCCGAGTGGATCGAGTCCTTCGACTCGCTCGTACAGGAACGCGGCTCTGAGCGGGCGCAGTTCGTAGTACGGAACATCCTCCAGCGCGCGGGCGCCCAGAGCGTCGGCGTCCCGATGGTCACGACGACCGACTACGTCAACACCATCCCCGCACATCAGGAGCCTGCGTACCCCGGTGACGAGGAGACCGAGCGGCGGTACCGCGCATGGATGCGCTGGAACGCGGCCGTCCTCGTGCACCGCGCGCAGCGGCCGGGCGTCGGCGTGGGCGGGCACATCTCGACGTACGCCGGTGCGGCGACCCTGTACGAGGTCGGCTTCAACCACTTCTTCCGTGGCAAGGACCACCCCGGTGGCGGCGACCAGGTCTTCTTCCAGGGCCACGCGTCGCCTGGGATGTACGCGCGGGCCTTCATGGAGGGCCGGCTCACCGAAGAGGACCTCGACGGCTTCCGCCAGGAGAAGTCCCACGAGGGCCACGCCCTCTCCTCCTACCCGCACCCGCGTCTCATGCCGTCCTTCTGGGAGTTCCCGACGGTGTCCATGGGCATCGGACCGATGAACGCGATCTACCAGGCCCAGTCCAACCGCTACCTCCAGCAGCGCGGGATCAAGGACACCTCCGACCAGCACGTCTGGGCGTTCCTCGGCGACGGCGAGATGGACGAGCCCGAGAGCCGCGGACTTCTCCAGCTCGCGGCCAACGAAGGCCTGGACAACCTCACGTTCGTGGTGAACTGCAACCTCCAGCGACTCGATGGCCCGGTGCGCGGCAACGGGAAGATCATGCAGGAGCTCGAGGCGTTCTTCCGCGGTGCGGGCTGGAACGTGGTCAAGGTGGTGTGGGGGCGCGAGTGGGACTCGCTGCTGCAGAAGGACCGCGAGGGCCACCTGCTCCGCATCATGAACGAGACGCCCGACGGCGACTACCAGACGTACAAGGCGGAGGACGGCGGGTTTGTCCGCGAGCAGTTCTTCGGCAAGTCGCCGGAGACGAAGGAGCTCGTCGCCGACCTCACCGACGAGGAGATCTGGAACCTCAAGCGCGGCGGCCACGATTACCACAAGGTGTACGCGGCGTATAAGGCAGCCACGGAGTTCAAGGGCAAGCCGACAGTCGTCCTCGTGAAGACCGTCAAGGGCTACGGCTTGGGCTCGCACTTCGAGGGCCGCAACGCGACCCACCAGATGAAGAAGCTCACCCTCCAGGACCTCAAGGACTTCCGCGACCTCCTGCGCATCCCCATCACGGATGAGCAGCTCGAGGCCGATCCCTACCGGCCGCCGTATTACCACCCCGGCCCCGATGCCCCCGAGATCCAGTACCTGCTCGAGCGCCGCCGCGCCCTCGGTGGCTCCGTCCCGGAGCGCCGCAACCGGCACACCGAGGTGAGCCTCCCGCCGTCGTCCGCATACGCCGTCGCCCGCCGCGGCTCCGGCAAGCAGCAAGCGGCGACGACGATGGCCTTCGTCCGCCTCCTCAAGGACCTCATGCGGGACAAGGAGTTCGGCCGGCGCGTGGTGCCGATCGTCCCCGACGAGAGCCGGACCTTCGGCATGGACGCCTTCTTCCCGACCGCCAAGATCTACAACCCGAAGGGGCAGAACTACCTCTCGGTGGACCGCGACCTGGTGCTCGCGTACAAGGAATCGCCAGCCGGCCAGCTCATCCACCCGGGCATCAACGAGGCCGGGGCGGTCGCTGCATTCACTGCTGCGGGGACGTCGTATGCCACGCACGGCGAGCCGCTCGTTCCGATCTACGTCTTCTACTCCATGTTCGGATTCCAGCGCACAGGCGACTCCTTCTGGGCGGCCGCCGACCAGATGACGCGCGGCTTCATCATCGGCGCTACCGCGGGCCGAACCACCCTCACCGGCGAAGGCCTCCAGCACGCCGACGGCCACTCCCCCATCCTCGCCTCGACCAACCCCGCGGTGGTCACCTACGACCCCGCCTACGGGTACGAGATCGGGCACATCGTGCGGGCTGGCCTTGAGCGGATGTACGGCGGCAAACACGCAGACGCCAACGTCATGTACTACCTCACGGTCTACAACGAGCCGATCGTCCAGCCGGCCGAGCCCGAGGGGCTCGACGTCGATGGGCTGCTGCGCGGGATGTACCGGCTGCCGCTCGGCGAGGCAGACGACGCCACCGCCCGCCTCGCCGAGGACGCGCCCCGCGCCCAGCTGCTCGCCTCGGGCGTGGCTGTGCCCTGGGCGGTCGAGGCCCGGCGCCTTCTGGCGCAGGACTGGGGCGTCGGCGCGGACGTGTGGAGCGTGACCTCGTGGAGCGAGCTCCGCCGCGACGGTCTCTCGGCGGAGGAGCAGGCGTTCCTCCACCCGGAGATCGAGGCTCGTGTGCCGTTCGTGACGCAGCAGCTCGCTGGCACGCATGGCCCAGTGGTGGCGGTGACGGACTACATGAAGGCCGTCCCGGACCAGATCCGCCAGTTCGTGCCCGGCGACTACGCCGTCCTCGGCGCCGATGGCTTCGGGTTCTCGGACACTCGCGCGGCGGCCAGGCGGTTCTTCAAGATCGACTCGACCTCGGTCGTCGTCCGTGCCCTGCAAGAGCTCGCCCGACGCGGCGAAATCCCGGCCGACGTGCCCCGGAAGGCCATCGAGAAGTACCGGCTGCTCGACGTCAACGCCGGCCCGGCCGCGAGCACGGAGGACTGAGGCCGCCCGGGCCAGGAGACCCCGCGAAGGGACGAGACCCCGCAACACGGCGTTGCGGGGTCTCGTCCTTTGGCTGGGGTCAGGTGCAGGAGAGACGGAAGAGGGCTCCCGACGCGATGTCGGGAGCCCTCTTCTCTACGTCGCGGTTCGACGTCAGCGGGGTTCGTTCAGCGGGCGGCGACGGCTCGGAGAATTCGGGTGAACCAGCCTCGCCTGCCGTCATGGCGATCGGTATCGACAGAGAAATCGGGGTCAGTAGTCCATTCGCGGGGAATGTAGCGCTCGACTGCCGGCGCCTCCTGCGTGGGTGCAAGCTGGACGTTCTCCTTGGTGGGCATCTTCCTCCCCTTTCTGAACTTTTGGTTTCGTGAACTTCTTGTTTCCGTTATACGAAAAGTTTTTTCTGACACATGAAATTCTAGTCGGAGCTTAGGAACGGGGTCAAGAGGTCGCCTCCTTCCGGCCCGTTTCTGGAGCCGACATGTGAGGAAGGAGGGCGACACGCCGCCATACTGACTGGTTGGGAAATCACAACCGGGCGGGAGCGGGGCCGGCGGGGTTCTCGACATCGGCACGGGGGGTGTCCCGAGCCGGGTTCCCCGCGGGAAGGGGCCGGGCCGGCGGGGTCAGGCCGGCCTCCTTGAGCGTGAGATAGATGCGATCCCGGGTGAAGGGCAGCTCGGTGAACCGGACTCCCGTTGCGGCCTTGAGCGCATTGGCGAGCGCGGGGGCCACGGGGTTGAAGGGGCTCTCGCTCATCGACTTCGCACCGAGCGGTCCGAGCACGTCAGAGGTCTCGGCGAAGTACACCTCGCTGCGCGGGACGTCCGCAAAGGTCGGTATGTGGTACTGCCGCAGGATGTCCGTGGTGACCTCTCCGGCCTCGTCGACCCGCACGTTCTCCCACAGGGCCGCGCCGAGCGCCTGCGCGATCCCGCCCTCGACCTGCCCCCGGCACTGCCGCGGGTTGACGACAACGCCAGCATCTGCCGCCTGGACGCTCTGCAGGATCTGCAGCTCGCCGGTCCCCCGATGGACGGCGACCCGGAAGCCGTGCACGTTGAATGCGACCGATCGCGGCGTCCCGCCCCAGCGTCCTTCCGCGACGAGTTCTACCCCCCGCCCAGCGGCAGCCGCAGCCAGTTCAGCTAGCGGCACGTGGCGTCCCGAGCAGACGACGGCGCCTCGCGCCAAGGCGCACTCGCCGACGTCGGCACCGGTCACCTCTGCCGCGAAGGCGAGGAGCCGCCTCGCGAGATCCTCGGCAGCGGCGAGCGTGGCCTTCCCCGCGACCACCGTGCCGGTCGAACCGAAGGCGCCGGTGTCGTGGTCGGTGAGGGCGGTGTCGGCGTTCCGAAGCACGACGTCCTCTGCCCCGGCCGACAGCGCGGTCGCGGCAAGCTGCGCGTGCACGGTGCTCGTGCCGTTGCCGAATTCGGCGGTGCCGACATCGAGCCCGAAGCGGCCGCCCGGCAGGAGAGCGATCCGCGAGTGCGCGAAGTGCCCGCGCGGCGGGACGGTGTCGATCATCGACAGCGCGGCGCCCTCACCCACGAGCCACTCGGGCCCGAGCTCGCGTGTCCCGAACAGCCGCTCCCGCTCCCGTCCGCGCTTGAGCGCCTTCCCCACGAGCCGCACGCACTGCTCGAGACCGTAGCTGCCGTACAGAACGTCCGGCTCGGGCTCAGGGTGCGAGGCGATCATGGGATCGTCGCGGTGGACCATGTTGCGCCGCCGGAACTGCAGTGGATCCATTCCGATCCCCGCCGCAAGCTCATCCATCGCCGACTCGATCGCGAAGATCATCTGGCTCAGGCCATAGCCGCGGAACGCCCCGGCCGGAACCGTGTGGGTATAGACGGCCCTGGCGTCGATCTTCTTGTTCGCACACCGATAGACGCTCACCGACTCGTTGCAGCCGTGGAACATGACCCCAGGCGCGTGGTTCCCGTACGCGCCCGTGTTGGTCACGACGTCGACCGCGAGCACGGTGAGCGTCCCGTCCCGCTTCGCCCCTGCGCGGAGGCGGATGGTGAACGGGTGGCGCGTGGTCGTGGCGCGGAACTGCTCGGAGCGGGTGAGCTCGAGCTGAACGGGGCGGCCGAGCCGGAGGGCGGCGAGCGCCGCAACGTCCTCGGTCAAGACCTCCTGCTTGCCCCCGAACCCGCCGCCCACACGGCCCGCCACCACTCGCACCCGCTCGGGTGCGAGCCCGAAGATGCGCGAGAGCGTGCGCCGCGCGAGGAACGGGACCTGGGTGGAGGATCGTACGACGAGCGTGCCTTCGCCAAGCACGTCGCCCTCGGTCCAGGCGATGGAGCAATGCGTCTCGAGCGCGACGTGTTGGACGCGCTGTGTCCGGAAGGTGTCCTCGTAGACGAAATCGGCGGCCTCGAGGCCCGCCGAAGCGTCACCGATCTCGGAGTGGAGTTCGGCCACGATATTGCGCCCCGGATCAGCGATCCGTGCGGTGGCGGCGTCCTTGTCCCCGTGCACGAGCGGCGCGCCCGGCGCCAGGGCGTCTTCCGGGGTCAGGACGGCGGGCAGCACTTCGTAGTCGACGACGACGGCGCGCACCCCGGCTTCGGCGGCGGCGACCGATTCGGCCACGACGGCGGCGACGCGTTGCCCGCGGAACCGCACCACGGTGTCGAAGAGCCGGGTGTCGTCTGGGTCGTCCTCGACGAGCTCGTGCTGCGCGGTCGAGTAGAGGAGGTTCGGGGCGTCGTCGGACGTGAAGACGGCGACGACGCCGGGCGTCGCAAGGGCCGCGGTGGCGTCGATCGACCGGATGCGGGCGTGGGCGTGGGGCGACCGCACGAGTTTCAGGTGCAGGAGGGCCGCAGCACCACCCGGGACCTCGGCGTCGGTGATGTCAAGCGTGTATTTTTCTGTACCCGAAACGATCCGGCGGCCCGCGAGGGCCGGTACGTCCTCCCCCATCCGGCCGTCGGTCGGGCCGCCCTGGCCGACGCCGGAGACCGCGGCTTCGATCGCGGCATACCCCGTGCACCTGCAGAGGTTCCCCTTGAGGTTGCGGGGCAGGTTGGCGAGCTGGGAGCCGTCGAAGGTGGCCGCTGTCATCACCATGCCGGCCGTGCAGAATCCGCACTGGAAGCCCTGCGCCTCGACGAACTGCTGCTGCATGGGGTGGAGCTCACCGGCGTGGAGCTCACCGGACCCGCCCGTGCACGTCGCGGCGAGGCCTTCGATCGTCGTGATCGCATGGCCCTCGGCCCGCTGGGCCGGGTAGAGGCACGAATGGACCGGAACACCGTCGACGTGCACCGTGCACGCGCCGCAGTCGCCGCCGTCGCAGCCCTTCTTGACCCCGAGCGCGCCCTGTTCGCGGAGGAACGTGCGCAGGCACTGGCCGGCCCGGGGCGCCCCTTGGGCGGGCGTCCCGTTGATCTCGATGGCCATGTCAGGCTCCTTCCTGCCCCAGCAGCTCAGCCCGCAGTTCCTCGGCGAGCCGGTAGGTCATGTCGCGGCGCCACGCGGGCAGGCCGTGGATGTCGTCGTGGTAAAGGGTTTCGGGGATGGCGCCGTCGAGGGCCCCTGCGAGGGCCGGGCCGTCAGGGAGGGCCTCCGCCGCGAACCGGAGCTGAACGGGCCGCTTGGTCGAGGCGGTCACTGTCAGGACGAAGCCGCCATCGGGGTCGCGGCGCCCGATGAGGAGCACGCCCGAGCGCCCGAGGTTGCTGAGCGAGAGGCGCCGGAACGCCGTGCGGGCCGAGAGGGCGTGGGCCGGCAGGCGGATTGAGCGGATCAGCTCACCGCGCGCGAGCGCGTTGCGGCCGTCGCCGGTGACGAGCTCCGCGACCGGCAGTTCCCGTGTGCCTCCGGCGCTCCAGAGGGTCGCGACGCCATCGAGCCCCGCACACAACGACGTCATGGGCCCCGCCGGGAGCGAGGTCGCGATGTTGCCGCCGATCGTCGAGAGGTTCCAGATCTTGAAGGACGCCACGAACGCGTCGCAGCATGAGCGGACGACGCCGAGCCCGGGCCAACGCGCGACCGTCGGCCCCGCGGGGTCCCCGACTTCCCAGAGGCGCGCGATGGTGCACGTCGCGGCGAAGGTGATTCCGCCGTCGTCCTCCTGCACCGGTTCCCACCCGGCTGAGGTGAGGTCAAGCAGGCGCTTGAGCGTCTGGCTCCCGTAGGAGAACAGGACGGTCCCCCCTGCGAGCCAGGCGTCCCCCTCGCGCCACTCCGCCGGATCGGCGGTCGGGACGAGGGCCTCGATCGTGTTCAGGTCCATGAGGGCTCGCTTTCCCAGAGGGCCACGTTCGGCGGGTCTAGCCGCGGGGAAGAGCGAACGCCGTGGATCCGTCCCGTGCCGTTCCGCAGCGACGCGCCGCTCGCGGCCGGATCCCGGGACGCAACGAGTTCGGCGAGGATCGAGACCGCGACCTCGGCCGGTGTGACCGCCCCGAGGTCGAGCCCGATCGGCGAGTGCAGCCGTGCGAGATCCAGCGGGCCGTGGCCAGCCTCGAGGAGGGACGCGATGCGCTGCTCGTGGCTTCGGCGCGAGCCCATCGCGCCCACGTAGGCGAGTTGGAGGCGAAGTGCGGCGTCGAGGAGCGGAAGGTCGAACTTGGGGTCGTGGCTCAGGACGCACACGGCCGTCCGGTCGTCGAGGCGCCCGGCCGCGGCCTCCGCTGCGAGGTAGGCATGCGGCCACGCGACGGCGATCTCGTCGGCGGCGGAGAACCGCTCCTGCTGGGCGAACGCCGGGCGCGCGTCGACGAGCGTCACGCGGTAGCCGAGGAGCTTCGCGGCAGGCACGAGTGCGGCACCGAAATCGTTGGCGCCGACAACGATGAGCCGCGGGGCCGGAAGGCGGCTCTCGACGAGGAGGCGGATGGGGCCGGTCTCGGGCGCGCCCGAGCAGCCGCCGTCCGGTTCGACGGGCACGACGGCGGAGACTTCCTGCGCGAGGACCGGCGCCACGAGTCCGGCGGCGCGGAGAGCCTCCGCCGAATCCGCCGAGAACAGCGGGGCGAGGGCCACGGCCAGCTCGGCGAGGCCTGCGGGCGCCGCGGCGAGAATGACGGGGCGCGTGGCGGCGTCGTCTGCTCGCTCCCCCGGCGCCCGAAGGCGGCGGACGACGGCGACCGGCCGGGAGCAGGCGGCGAGCGCCGCCAAGGCCTCGGCCGAGATGGGCTGGAGGTGAACCTCAAGTTCGCCCCCGCACGTGAGCCCCGCCGCGAACGCGTCGTCGGCGGTGTAGCCGAAGCGCTCGATCCGGGCGATGCCCTCGCCCAGGGCGTCGAGAGCCGCCGCGACGACGGCGCTCTCGACGCATCCACCGGAGAGGCTGCCGAGGACGCGAGGCGCGCCGCTGCTGCGACCCGGTCCCGGTGCCGCGACGAGCATCGATGTCCCAACCGGTCGCGGCACGGAGCCCGTTGCGGAGACCACGGTCGCGACGGCACAGCGCTCCCCGCGCGCCACTGGCTGCCAGGAGGGCAGCGTGCTCAGGAGCTCGATCATGGCTCCCCCTTCTTAAGCGAGGTGCGTCCTTAAGCGACGTGCGTCCGGCGGCGAACGTCCGGCGGCGAACGTCGTCGGACGCACCTGTTATCTATCGTGCGCCCACGGGGGCCCGGAGCGTCACTTCCGGGGCCCCGCGGGCGCGGTCTTGGATGAGGCCCGGTGGCTACGCCCCGATGAGGTTCCCCAGCGGCCCGCGCGCGAAGTACACGACGAAGCCTGCCGCGACCACCCACATGAGCGGATGGATCTTCCGCGCCTTGCCGCTCGCTGCCCGCACAACGACCCACGTGACGAAGCCGGCGCCGATGCCGTTCGCGATCGAGTAGGTCAAGGGCATAGTCACGATCGTGAGGAACGAGGGCAGGGCGACGTCGAACTTGCGGAAGTTGATCTCGCGGATCTGGCCGGCCATCATCGTGCCCACGACGACGAGCGCCGCCGAGGCGACCTCGAGGGGCACGACGCTCGTGAGCGGCGTGAGGAACATCGAGCCGAGGAACAGCGTCCCGGTCACCACGGATGCAAGGCCAGTGCGCGCCCCCTCGCCGATGCCGGACGCGGAGTCGACGTAGACCGTGTTCGACGAGCCGGAGTTGGCCCCGCCGAGGACGGCGCCGAAGCCCTCGATGATGAAGGCGGCCTTGAGCCGCGGGAACGTGCCGTCCTTGTGGGTCAGGCCCGCGCCCTTCGCGAGGCCGGTCATCGTGCCCATCGCGTCGAAGAAGTTCGTGAACACGAGCGTGAAGACGAGCGTCAGGCCCGCGAGGAGGCCGATGCGGTGGAACGCGCCGAAGAGGTCGAAGTGGCCCACAAGGCTCAGGTCCGGGACGGAGATGAGCTGGCCTGAGAGGACCGGGGTGTTGAGATGCCAGCCGTCCGGGTTCTTCGGGCCGGCCGCCCCGATGTGCCAGATCGCCTCGACGAGCATGGCCAGGCCCGTCGTCGCGACGATGCCGATGAGGAGTCCGCCCTGGATCTTCCGCGCAACGAGAATACCCATGAGGATCAGCCCGACCACGAAGACGAGCGTGGGGAGCGTGGTGATGGAGCCGTTCTCGCCGAGCTGGACCGGCGGCCCCGACTGCGTGCCGCGCACGAAGCCTGAGTCCACGAAGCCGATGAACGCGATGAACAGGCCGATCCCGACCGTGATCGCGGCCTTGAGCTCGCGCGGGACCGCCCGGAAGATCGCCGTCCGCGCCCCGGTCACCCCGAAAAGGACGATGAGCACGCCGTTGATCACCACGAGACCCATGGCCTCGGGCCACGAGACGTCCTTGACGACGGCGACCGCCAGGAACGAGTTGATCCCCAGGCCAGCCGCGAGGCCGAACGGGAGATTCGCGAAGATGCCGAAGAGGATGGTCAGCACGCCGGCAGTGAGGCCAGTGACGGCCCCGACCTGCGCGGCGGGAAGGAACGCGCCCGTGACGTCCACCGGAGCGCTCGAGGCGTTGAAGCCGCCGAGGATGAGGGGGTTGAGGATCACGATGTACGCCATCGTGAAGAACGTGACGAGGCCGCCCCGGATTTCGCGGGAGACCGTGGAGCCCCGGAGCGTGACGCTGAAGAACCTGTCCAGGAAGCCGTTCGCGGCCTTCGGCGTGCCCGCACGGGTGGCGGGCGCCGTCGTCGTCCGCTCGCTGTCCTCCTGCCCGGGCTCGAATTCCTCAGTGCTGGTCTGGGCGCTGGTTTCGATGCTCATGGCAGCCGCCTCAGTATTCGATGCGCTGCGCGAAGGCCGCCCACTGCTCGAAGGGCGCCATGCGGCTTACTCCCTCGGGCTCGGTGTGCAGCACGGGCATCGACCGCAGTTCGACAGGGGTGTCGAAGTAGTCGTAGAAGACGGCGTCGTCGAAGCCTGCGCTCGCCGCGTCGTGCCGGTCCGCGGCAAAGCGGACAACGGCGATGCGCGCCCAGAGCGCGGAGGCGAGGCACATGGGGCATGGCTCGCAGCTTGAATACAGGGTGGCGCCGGTGAGGTCGAACGTGCCCAGTTCGCGGCACGCCGCGCGGATCGCTGTGACTTCGGCGTGGGCAGTCGGGTCGTTGCTCGCGGTGACGCGATTGACGCCGTCGAACGCCTGTCCGTCTGCCGTGACGACGACGGCGCCGAACGGGCCGCCGCGGTCGAGGACATTCTGGGCCGCGAGCTCAATTGCCCTGCTCAGGAAGAGACTGTCGGCTTGAGCGGACGTGCGGCTGGGGGTGGTGGTCATGGGAGACTCCCTCGCTTGGGGAAGTCCGGCCCACCGAGTTCGCCCGGGGCTATCCGTGCAGACCAGGCCTGACCAGACTTCGAAAGCTCTGAATTGAGGTTGCCTGGTAGATAGCCTTCCGGGATCTGCTTCAGTCAGATCGCCCGTTGGCCCGCCGTGACCCCTCAACGGTAGCAAGGGGCTGTGATCCGCACCATACCTTTGAGGAGATTTTTTGGAATTCTGCTTCCGCGAGGCGGAACTCCCGCTCGCGCACCCCTCACCCGCGCACCCCTCCCCCGCGCACCCCCTTCCCCGCGCGCACCGCCTCCACGCCCACCCCTCCCCCCTCGCGCACCCCTTTCCCCCTTGCGCCGTCACGTTTGCAGGGTGCTGACCCTGTAAACGTGACGGCGCGAGCAGAAGACGGGAACGGGGATGGGCGAGGCTACGCGCGGTTGAGCTCGGCCGAGATGCGCTCGGCCGCCGAGCGGAGCGCGGGGACGGCGCGCTCGCCGAACATCTCATCCACACGGGAGACAGGGCCAGAGACGGAGATGGCCGTCGGCGTCGGCGCGCCCGGCACCGCCATGGAGAAGCAGCGGACGCCGACCTCCTGCTCCTGCTCGTCGATCGCGTAGCCGCGTGCGCGGATCTTGTCGAGGTCCGCCAGGAGCGTCTCGACGTCGCCGATGCTGTACGTCGTGGGGGTGGGCATGCCCTGGCGACCCACGATGGACCGCACCTGCTCGTCGTCGAGCTGCGCGAGGATTGCCTTCCCGACGCCGGTGTCGTGCATGTGGGCTCGGCGCCCGACCTCGGTGAACATCCGCATCGAATGCGGCGAGGGGACCTGGGCGACGTAGATGACCATGTCCGAGTCGAGCACGGCCATGTTCGCCGTCTCGCCGAGGCTGTCGACGAGGGTCTTGAGCTCGGGCTGTGCGAGCGCCCCGAGCTGCTTGTTCGCGCCCTCGCCGAGGCGGATGAGGCGCGGGCCGAGCGCATAGCGCCGGTTGGGCAGCTGCCGAACATAGCCGAGCGCGACGAGCGTGCGCAGCAGCCGGTGGATCGTGGGCAGCGGGAGCTCGGTCGACGACGACAGCTCGCTCAGCGTCACATCTCCGCCGGCGTCGGTGATGAGTTCGAGGAGTTCGAAAACCCGCTCGACCGATTGGACGCCGCCTGAGGCCTTCTCGGCCATGTGTCCTCCATGGGTAGCGGCCGGTGATGTTCCGGCAAATATTATCCGCATCCCGGAAACTCTGCGGCTATCTCACGATACCGCACACCCGATCTTCTTGCGCCGTCATCTCTGCAGGGTGCGGAACCCTGCAGAGATGACGGCGCGAACGAGAGGGACTTGTGTTTCCAAGATGCAGACAATAATATCCGTAGTACGGAAACTTTAGCGAGGCTGATGCCTCCCGATCGAAGGATGATTCAATGGCGAGTCCCAGCCCCGGCAACTCCATCACCCTCCGCCTCGACGCGCCGTCGCGCATCAGCATCACGAGCGAGCTCGCCGCCGCAGTCGCCGCGGCTGGCGCACCCGTGACCGCCCTCGACATCAGCGAGTCCCACCACGACCACCTCGTCGTCGACATCACGTGCAACACGACGTCCGAGCAGCACGCCGAGCAGGTGGCCGCCGCGCTCGAGGCGCTCGACGGCGTGAGCGTCCGCAAGGTCTCGGACCGCACCTTCCTCATGCACCTCGGAGGCAAGCTCGAGGTCGTCCCGAAGGTTCCCCTCCGCAGCCGCGACGACCTCTCGCGTGCCTACACCCCCGGCGTCGCCCGCGTGTGCCGCGCCATCGCCGAGAACCCCGAGGACGCCCGCCGCCTCACCGTCAAGCGGAACACGGTCGCCGTCGTCACCGACGGCTCCGCGGTGCTGGGCCTCGGCAACATCGGCCCCGCCGCCGCCCTGCCTGTCATGGAGGGCAAGGCCGCGCTGTTCAAGCAGTTCGCGAACGTCGACGCGTGGCCCGTGTGCCTCGACACGCAGGACACCGAGGAGATCATCAAGATCGTCAAGGCCCTCGCGCCGGTCTACGGGGGCGTGAACCTCGAGGACATCGCCGCTCCGCGCTGCTTCGAAATCGAGGCCCGCCTCCGCGAAGAGCTCGACATCCCCGTGTTCCACGACGACCAGCATGGCACCGCGATCGTCACGCTCGCAGCCCTGGTCAACGCGCTCAAGCTCGTGAAGAAGAACATCGAGGATGTGCGGATCGTCGTCTCCGGAGTCGGCGCGGCGGGCAACGCGATCATCCAGCTGCTCCTCGCCCAGGGCGCGCAGAACATCGTCGCGTGCGATCGCAAGGGCGCGATCCACAAGGGCCAGGACCTCACGGACGCGCACCGCATCTGGATCGCGGAGAACACGAACCCGGAGGCCTTCTCCGGCACCCTCCACGATGCCCTCAAGGGCGCCGACGTCTTCATCGGCGTCTCGGCACCGAACCTCTTCGGCCCGGAGCAGGTCGCCACGATGGCCGAGGACGCGATCGTCTTCGCGATGGCGAACCCGGACCCCGAGACGGATCCGATCGCGGCCGCTGAGCACGCGGCGGTCGTCGCGACGGGCCGCAGCGACTTCCCGAACCAGATCAACAACGTGCTCGCGTTCCCCGGCGTCTTCCGCGGCCTGCTCGACGCTGGCGTGGCCGACATCACGCCTGCCATGCTGGTCGCAGCGGCACAGGCCATCGCGGCGCGGGTCTCGGAGGAGGAGCTCAACGCGAGCTTCATCATCCCGAGCGTGTTCGATCCGCACGTCGCGCAGGATGTCGCAGCGGCCATCGTCGCCGCCGCGACCGCCTGACCCTTCGGGACCCGGCCCTGGGGGCCAAAACTCAACACCCAAGACTTCAGACCAGGGAGAAGGAAAGTATCGCTATGGCCATCACCGTGACCGACAACCACCCCGTGGACCGCGCCGAGGAGGTCCTCACCGACGAAGCGCTCGCGTTCGTCGAGGAGCTGCACCGCCGTTTCGCCGGCGAGCGCAAGGCCCGCCTCGAGGCGCGCAAGGCACGACGCGCGGAGGCCGCCTCTAGCGGCAAGCTCGACTTCCTGCCGGAGACGGCAGAGGTCCGCGCGGGCGATTGGAAGGTCGCGGAAGCGCCGGCCCCGCTTCAGGACCGCCGCGTCGAGATGACCGGCCCCGCGAGCCCGGCGAAGATGGCCATCAACGCCCTCAACTCGGGCGCCAAGGTGTGGCTCGCCGACATGGAGGACGCCTCGAGCCCGCACTGGAGCAACGTCGTCGACTCCGTGCTCAACCTGCGCGACGCGGCGCTCGGGACCCTGTCCTTCACGTCGCCCGAGGGCAAGGAGTACCGGCTGCGCACGGACGCGCCGCTCGCCGTCGTCGTCACCCGCCCGCGCGGGTGGCACATGGAGGAGCGGCACGTCCTGGTCGACGGCGCGCCCGCCTCGGGCGCGCTCGTGGACTTCGGGCTCCACTTCTTCCACGTCGCGAAGCTCCTCATCGAGTCGGGCCGGGGCCCGTACTACTACCTCCCGAAGATGGAGAGCCACCTCGAGGCGCGCCTCTGGAACGAGGTCTTCGTGTTCGCCCAGGACTACCTCGGCATCCCGCAGGGCACCGTCCGTGCGACGGTGCTCATCGAGACCATCCCGGCCGCCTTCGAGATGGACGAGATCCTGTACGAGCTCCGTGACCATGCCTCCGGCCTCAACGCGGGCCGGTGGGACTACCTCTTCAGCATCATCAAGTACTTCCGCGATGCCGGCGAGCAGTTCACGCTCCCCGACCGCGCGTCCGTTGTCATGACGGCGCCGTTCATGCGGGCGTACACGGAGCTCCTCGTGCAGACGTGCCACAAGCGCGGCGCCTTCGCGATGGGCGGCATGGCCGCGTTCATCCCGAACCGCAGGGAACCGGAGATCACCGCGGCGGCGATCGAGAAGGTCCGCGCCGACAAGACGCGCGAGGCCACGGACGGCTTCGACGGCTCGTGGGTCGCGCACCCGAACCTCGTCTCCACGTGCCAGGAGGTCTTCGACAGCTTCCTCGGCGACAAGCCGAACCAAGTCGACCGGCAGCGTCCCGAGGTCCACGTGACCGCGGACCAGCTGCTCGACGTCGCCTCCACCGAGGGCGTCGCGACCGAGGAGGGGCTGCACCTCAACCTGTACGTCGCCGTCGCCTACACCGCCGTGTGGCTCTCGGGCAACGGCGCCGTGGCGATCCACAACCTCATGGAAGACGCGGCGACGGCTGAGATCTCGCGCTCCCAGGTCTGGCAGCAGATCCGCAACAAGGTGGTGCTCGCCGACACCGGCAACACGGTGACGCGCGAGCTCGTCGAGCGCATCCTCGCCGAGGAGACCGAGCGACTGCGCGGCGAGGTGGATCCTCAGCAGTTCGCCAACTTCTACGAGCCGGCGAGCCGCCTCATCGCAGACATCTGCCTCTCGGAGGACTACACGGACTTCCTCACGACTCCCGCATACGAGCTGGTGGGATGATGAGCCTGCCGAGCAGCGGAGCCGATTTCCCGCCCCGCGTCTTCGACCAGGGCGACTACGAGCGGATCGACGCCGGCCTCGCCGACACCGACCGCCTCCTCGCCGACGGCTACCCGGGAGACGCGGGAACGCGCCAGCCCGTGCACACCGTCTACGTGCCCGCGGACCGTTACTCACCGTCGCTCGCCGCCGACTGGGGCCAGCAGGCCCTGGCCGCGGCGGCGGAGGCGGGAGGCATCCAGCGCCTCGCCGAGCTCGTGGGCCTCACCCCCGAGCTCGCCGCCGAGGTCGCGCCGCGCGTCGAGGCCAAGCTGCGAGAGGAGCCGATCGAGGACCTCCGGATCGACTTCGAGGACGGGTACCTTGCCCCCGCGAAGGCGTCGGATCCGGAGGCGACGGAGGACGCCGAAGCGGTCCGGGCGGCTGATCGGGTCACCGCCGCGGTCGCTTCCGGGAGGGTGACGCCGTTCGTCGGCATCCGCTTCAAGTGCCTCGAGGAGGCCACGCGCCGCCGCGGACTGCGGACGCTCGAGCTGTTCGTCTCGCGCCTCGTCCAGCAGGGCGGGCTTCCCGAGGGCCTCGTGCTCACACTGCCCAAGGTGAGCACGGTGGAGCAGGTCAAGGCGATGGTCTACGCCGTCGAACGCCTCGAGTCCTCCCTGCGCCTGCACCCGGGCCGCCTCGGCTTCGAAGTCCAGGTCGAGACACCGCAGCTCATCATCGGCGCGGACGGCAGCCACCCCGTGGCGCAGCTCCCACATCAGGCGGACGGCCGCATCACCGCCCTGCACTACGGCACGTACGACTACTCGGCGTCCCTCCAGATCGCTGCCGCGTACCAGTCGATGGAGCACCCCGCAGCGGACTTCGCGAAGGAAGTCATGCAGCTCGCCGTGGCGGGTACGGGGATCCGGCTCTCCGACGGCTCGACGAACATCCTTCCGGTGGGTGACGCCGCACAGCGCGAGGAAGCCTGGAAGCTGCACGCGCGGCTGGTTCGCCGTTCGCTCGAACGCGGCTACTACCAGGGCTGGGACCTCCACGCCCACCAGCTGCCAACCCGCTACATCGCGACGTACGCGTTCTACCGTGAGGGTCTCCCGAAGGCTACCGAGCGGCTCCGGAACTACGTGCAGCAGACGGTCGGCGCGGTCCTCGACGAGCCCGCGACCGCTCGCGCCCTCGCCGCCTTCGTGCTCCGCGGCGTCCAGTGCGGCGCTGTCGGACCGGACGAGGTCCGGGCCTCGACGGGCCTCTCCGAGCGCGACCTCATCCGCCTCGCACACCCGCGCCTCGCGGAACAGATCCCTGCGACCATCGTTGCGGCGCCCGCCGCAGAACCCCAAGGAGCGTCACGATGAGCTACTTCTACCCTGAGGGCGGCCTGCCGCCGCAGACGCAGATCCTCACGGACCGCGCAATCGTCAAGGAGGCCTACACGGTCATCCCCAAGGGCGTGCTGCGCGACATCGTCACGAGCAACCTCCCGGGCTGGGAGAACACCCGCTCGTGGATCCTTGCGCGGCCGATCGCGGGCTTCGCGACGACCTTCTCGCAGCTCATCGTCGAGGTCGGCCCCGGGGGCGGCTCGAAGAAGCCGGAGCCCGAGGCCGGGGTCGAGGGCGTCGTCTTCCTCACCAAGGGGAAGATCACCCTCACACTCGACGGCGAGACCCACCACCTCGAGGAGGGCGGCTACGCGTACCTCGCGGCAGGTGCTGACTGGTCAGTGGCCAACGAGTCGAGCGAGATCGCTTCGTTCCAGTGGATCCGCAAGGCGTACGAGCGGCTCGAGGGCTACGAGGCCAAGAGCTTCGTGACGAGCGACAAGGAGGTGGCCCCGACCCCCATGCCGAACGTCAATGGCGTCTGGTCCACCACCCGGTTTGCGGACCCCAACGACCTCGCGCACGACATGCACGTGAACATCGTGACGTTCGAGCCGGGCGGGGTCATCCCGTTCGCCGAGACGCACGTGATGGAGCACGGCCTCTTCGTCCTCGAGGGGAAGGCCGTGTACCGGCTGAACGACGATTGGGTCGAGGTCGAGGCCGGCGACTTCATGTGGCTGCGGGCCTTCTGCCCCCAGGCCTGCTACGCGGGAGGTCCGGGCCGCTTCCGCTACCTCCTGTACAAGGACGTCAACCGGCAGATCCGCCTGACCTGACGTCCCTCCCCGCCTGCTCGCTGGCGCCTCCCCCTCGTGGGAAGACCAGCGGTGCGGGCCTCAAAAGCACGACGGCGCGGGGCCGGACTGGCACTGAGCCGCTCCGCGTCGTCGTACCCAATCCTCCGCCCCCGGTCGCGCAACGCCGGGGGCGGAGGCATTTCGTCCTTCAGCTCGCGAGCCTCTCCCGCTCGCCGTTGTCCGCGCCGCCATCTTCAGGAACCCACCGGACTGCGACCTTGGCGCCATCGCCGTCTTCTTCGATCCGGAGTACGAGGTCCACACCGCACAGATGCTCGTGCTGCGCGTAACGTCCGTCGAGTCGGGCTGCTTCCAGGAGTCGCTCGAGAGCAACCGCGAGGGCTCGTCCCCAGTCACGGGGATCTGTACTTGAGGCGCGCTCCGCGCCGACGTAACTGGCCATGTGGCCATTGTTCACCGCGCTCGACCGGACGCGCCAGTGGCCCAAAGTCCCGCGGGCCCGCGCTCCAGCCCGTTTCTGAGGGCGGCGATCGCGTGTCGGAGCCGAAAACCTCGGCGAGTCGCGGGGGCGTCCGTTCAGAAATGGGCCGGAGCGAGCAGGTCCCCTCCGCCGGGTTGACCCGAGTCACAGCTCGGTTCTACACTTTTCATCAAGAGAAATTCTTATTCCACATTGCGAAAGCAAAGCAGGAAGGTCCGACAATGACGTACACGGTGAACTGCTCGATCCTCCTCACCGAGCTTCCCCTACTCGAGCGCCCCGCGGCTGCGAAGGCCGCAGGCTTCGACGCGGTCGAATTCTGGTGGCCCTTCGCCGAGGCAGTGCCCGCGGACAAGGACGTCGACGCGTTCATTGCCGCCCTGCAGGACGCGGGCGTCCAGCTCAGCGGCCTGAACTTCTTCGCCGGCGATATGCCCGGGGGCGACCGCGGCCTCGTGTCGTGGAAGGGCCGCTGCGGCGAGTTCAAGGACAACATCGATGTCGTGGTCGGCATCGCCGAGCGCACCGGGACCAAGGCGTTCAATGCCCTCTACGGCAACCGTCTCCCCGAGTTCAGCCCTGAGGCGCAGGACGAGCTGGGCCTGAAGAACCTGATCGCGGCCGCCGAGGGCGTGGCGAAGGTCGGGGGCATCGTGCTCCTCGAGCCCGTTTCCGGCACACCGTCCTACCCGCTCAAGACCGCCGCGGACGCTCTGGCCGTCATCGCGAAGGCCAAGGAAACCGGTGCCGAGAACGTGAAGCTTCTGGCCGACTTCTACCACCTCGCAGTCAACGGCGACGACGTTGCCGCCGTGATCGAGGACCACGCCAAGGACTTCGGCCACATCCAGATCGCCGACAACCCCGGCCGCGGCGCCCCCGGCACCGGCGCCCTCCCCTTGGGCGACTGGATCACGCGCTCCCGCGAACTCGGCTACGACGGCTACATCGGCCTCGAGTACAAGGCCCCCGCTGCCGAGGCCTTCACGTGGGCCATCCGCCCCGTCGCCGGCTGACCGCCGAAGCAAGCACCAGCCGACCAGCCCGCAAAGCACAGCCCCGCACAGGCTTCCCGAAGGAAAGAACAATGACCAACGCAGAGAACAAGGCCAGCATCGCCGTCATCGGCCTCGGCATCATGGGCCTTCCCATGGCCGTCAACCTCGTCAAGGCCGGCTACGCGGTCACGGGCTACAACCGCAGCCCTGAGAAGTCCGCCAAGCTCGCGAGCGACGGCGGCAAGGCCGCGGCGAGCGTCGCCGAGGCCGTCAAGGACGCCGACGTCGTCATCACCATGGTCCCGGACTCCCCCGACGTCGAGGCCGTCACCACCGGCGAGGACGGCATCTTCGCCAACGCCAAGCCCGGCGCCCTCTGGATCGATGCATCCTCCATCCGCCCCGACGTCGCGGTCCGCCTCGCCGAGCAGGCCCGCAACGCTGGCCTCCGGCCGCTTGACGCCCCGGTCTCCGGCGGCGAGCAGGGCGCGATCGACGCCGTCCTGTCCATCATGGTCGGCGGCGCAGCCGAGGACTTCGAGGCCGCCCAGCCCATCCTGAACGCGGTCGGCAAGACGATCGTCCACGTCGGCCCCTCCGGCTCCGGGCAGACCGTCAAGGCCGCCAACCAGCTCATCGTCGCCGTCAACATCCAGGCGCTCTCCGAGGCCATCGTGTTCCTCGAGGCCTACGGGGTCGACACCGACGCGGCCCTCAAGGTCCTCGGCGGCGGCCTTGCCGGCTCCAAGGTCCTGGACCAGAAGGGCCAGAAGATGCTCGACCGCAACTTCGACCCGGGCTTCCGCCTCGCGCTCCACAACAAGGACCTCGGCATCGTCACCTCCGCAGCCCGCGAGGCCGGCGTCGTCGTCCCGCTCGGGGCAGCGGTCGCGCAGCTGGTCTCCGCTCTCGTCGCCCGCGGCGACGGGGGCCTCGATCACTCGGGCCTCTTCAAGCTGACCGCCGAACTCTCCGGCAAAGACCGGCTCTCCGGCAAGAACTAAGACCTCAAAGACGTAAGGAGCACGACAATGGCAAAGATGCGCACTGTCGACGCGATTGTGGCCATCCTGGAGAAGGAGGGCGCCACGGAGGCGTTCGGCCTGCCCGGCGCCGCAATCAACCCGCTGTATTCGGCGATGAAGGCCCACGGGGGCATCCGCCACACCCTCGCCCGCCACGTCGAGGGCGCCTCGCACATGGCTGACGGCTACTCCCGCGCCAAGGCCGGCAACATCGGCGTGTGCCTCGGGACCTCGGGCCCCGCGGGCACCGACATGATCACGGGCCTCTACGCCGCCCAGGCCGATTCCATCCCGATGCTGTGCTTCACGGGCCAGGCGCCGGTGGCGAAGCTGCACAAGGAGGACTTCCAGGCGGTGGACATCGAGTCCATCGCGAAGCCCCTCACGAAGATGGCCATGACCATCCTCGAGCCCGGCCAGGTGCCGGGCGCGGTGCAGAAGGCGTTCCAGCTCATGCGGACCGGCCGCCCCGGCCCCGTGCTGCTCGACCTGCCGTTCGACGTGCAGATGGCGCAGATCGAGTTCGACATCGACGCCTACGAGCCGCTCGCGGTCGAGAAGCCGCGCGCCACCCGCAAGCAGGCCGAGAAGGCCCTCGACATGCTGACGGCCTCCGAGAAGCCGCTCATCGTGGCCGGCGGCGGCATCATCAACGCGGACGCCTCGGACAAGCTCGTGGAGTTCGCCGAGATCCTGAACGTCCCCGTGGTCCCGACCCTCATGGGCTGGGGCGCGATCGCCGACGACCACCGCCTCATGGCGGGCATGGTGGGCCTCCAGACGAGCCACAAGTACGGCAACGCGACGTTCCTCGAGTCCGACTTCGTGATCGGCATCGGCAACCGTTGGGCCAACCGCCACACGGGCACGGTGGAGAAGTACACCGAGGGCCGGAAGTTCGTGCACGTGGACATCGAGCCGACCCAGATCGGGCGCGTGTTCTCCCCTGACTTCGGCATCGTCTCCGACGCCGGCCTCGCCCTCGACGCGCTCATCGAGGTCGCGAAGGAGCGCAAGGCCGCGGGCACGCTGCCCGACTACTCGGCCTGGGCTCAGTCCGCTCAGGAGAAGCGCGGCCGGATGCAGCGCAAGACGCACTTCGACAACGTGCCCATGAAGCCGTTCCGCGTCTACGAGGAGATGAACAAGGCCTTCGGCCCGGAGACCACGTATGTGACCACGATCGGGCTGTCCCAGATCGCCGGCGCCCAGATGCTGCACGTGTTCGGTCCGCGCAAGTGGATCAACGCCGGCCAGGCAGGTCCCCTCGGGTGGACAGGCCCCGCGGCGCTCGGCGTCGTGCGCGGCAAGCCGGGCGAGACCGTTGTAGCGCTCTCGGGCGACTACGACTTCCAGTTCATGATCGAGGAGCTCGCCGTGGGCGCGCAGCACCAGCTGCCGTACATCCACGTCGTGGTGAACAACTCCTACCTCGGCCTCATCCGCCAGTCGCAGCGCGGCTTCGAGATGGACTACCACGTCTCCCTCGCGTTCGAGAACGTGAACGCGACCGGTTCGGAGGCAGCTCAGGGCTACGGGGTGGACCACGTCAAGGTCGCCGAGGGCCTCGGCTGCAAGGCGATCCGTGTCGAGCACCCCGAGGATCTGGGACCCGCCTTCGAGAAGGCCCGCGCCCTCATGGCCGAGTACAAGGTGCCCGTGGTCGTCGAGGCCATCCTCGAGCGCGTCACCAACATCGCGATGGGCACCGAGCTGGACAACGTCGTGGAGTTCGAGGACCTCGCGGAGCGCCGCGAGGACGCCCCGACCGCGATCGTCGCCCTGCTGGACTAGCGATGAAGATCGTCCTCGCTCCGGACAAATTCAAGGGATCCCTCACCGCACCAGAGGTGGCGGCGGCACTCGCGGAGGGCATCCGCGAGGTGCTTCCCGGGGCGGAGCTGATCCTGGTCCCAGTGGCCGACGGCGGCGAGGGCACCGTGACTGCAGCGCTCGGCGCGGGGTTCTCCCCGCGCCGAGCGCGCGTCTCGGGCCCCACCGGCCAGCCGCTCACGGCCGAGTTCGCCGTCGACACCCCGGGCTCGCGCGCCGTCGTCGAAATGGCCGCCGCCTCGGGACTCGACGTACTTCCCGGGGGCATCAAGGATGCCCGAAATGCCACGAGCCTCGGCACCGGCCAGCTGATCCGCGCCGCGCTCGACGCCGGGGCGCGCGAAATCGTCCTCGGCGTCGGTGGCAGTGCCTGCACTGATGGCGGCGCCGGCATGCTCCAAGGCCTGGGCGCGCGCTTCACGGACGACGCCGGGAACGAGCTCCCGCTCGGGGGCGCGGCTCTCGCGCGGATTGCCGAGGCTGACCTCGGTGGGCTCGACGCTCGGCTCGACGCGGCAACTTTGGTTCTCGCGGCCGACGTCGACAATCCCCTCCTCGGCGAGCGCGGCGCTGCCGCCGTGTTCGGCCCGCAGAAGGGGGCAACGCCGTCGGACGTCGCCGAACTCGACGCCGCTCTCGCGCGCTTCGCCAAGGTACTCGGCGCGGCCATGGGCGGCCTCGCTGCTGCCGCGAAGGACGCCCCGGGGGCCGGCGCAGCCGGCGGTGTCGGCTACGCGGCACTCGCCCTTGGGGCCCAGCGGCGGCGCGGCATCGATGTCGTCGTCGAATTCACCGGCCTGCGCGAAAAGCTCGAGGGAGCCGCCCTTGTGGTCACGGGTGAGGGCAGCCTCGACGCCCAGTCGCTTTCCGGGAAGGCGCCTGTCGGTGTCGCGACCGTCGCCCGCGCTCACGGTGTACCGGCCGTGGCCGTATGCGGCCGGAACCAGCTCGACGAGAACACCCGCCGCGCGGCCGGGTTCGACTCGGTGCACGCGCTCCTGGACCTCGAGGCCGACGTCGATGTCTGCCTCAGGGAGGCCCGCCGCCTCGTGCGCGAGACGGGGCGCCTGATTGCCGATGGCCTCGTCCGGGATCGGCTGGAGGGAACGTCGGACCCCCTCACTAACGTTGACATTGAGAGCAGGAAGGAATCTGTGCGATGACTGATACCGGATTCGATCTGGTCATCCGCGGGCAGCGCGTCCTCACAACGGCGGGCATTGTCCCGCGCGAAGTGGGCATCACGGACGGGCGCATCGTGGCGCTCGAGCCGTTCGGGAACGGGCTCGCGGGCCGCGAGGTCATTGAGCTCGCCGACGACGAAACCCTCATCCCGGGCCTCGTGGACAGCCATGTCCATGTGAACGAGCCTGGCCGCACCGAGTGGGAAGGATTCGCCTCCGCGACGCGTGCTGCCGCGGCCGGCGGTGTCACGACCATCATCGATATGCCGCTCAACAGCATCCCGCCGACCGTCAATGTCGACGCGCTCCGCGTGAAGCGGGCGGCGGCGGAGACGCAGTCGTTCGTGGACGTCGGGTTCTGGGGCGGCGCGATTCCGGGGAACACGGGCGACCTCCGGGCGCTGCACGACGAGGGCGTCTTCGGCTTCAAGTGCTTCCTCCTGCACTCAGGTGTCGACGAGTTCCCGCACCTCGAAGTCGACGAGCTCGAAAAGGACCTCAGCGAGATCGCGTCCTTCGACGGCCTCATGATCGTCCATGCCGAGGATTCCCGGGCCATCGACCACGCGCCGAACCCCGAGGGCGACATCTACGAGAGCTTCCTCCACTCGCGGCCGCGCGGGGCGGAGAACGTTGCGATCGCGGAGGTCATCGAGCGGGCCCGGTGGACAGGTGCGCGTGCGCACATCCTGCACCTCTCGTCGTCGGACGCTCTGGCCATGATTGCCACGGCAAAGCGCGACGGCGTCAAGCTCACGGTCGAGACGTGCCCGCACTACCTGACGCTCCTCGCGGAGGAGATCCCCAATGGGGCAACAGCGTTCAAGTGCTGTCCGCCGATCCGCGAGGCGTCCAACCGCGAGCTGCTGTGGCAGGGCCTCGAGGACGGCATCATCGACTGCATCGTCTCGGACCACTCCCCCAGCACGGTCGATCTCAAGGATCTCGAGAACGGCGATTTCGGCGTTGCATGGGGCGGCGTTGCCTCGCTCCAGCTCGGGCTCCCGATCATCTGGACGGAGGCGCGGCGGCGCGGCATTCCGCTCGAGCGCGTTGTCGAGTGGATGGGCCACAAGCCCGCCGAGCTCGCCCGGCTCCAGCGGAAGGGAACCCTCGCCCCGGGGTACGATGCTGACCTTGCGATCTTCGCGGCGGACGAGGCGTTCGTCGTCGACGCGGACAAGCTGTACCACAAGAACCACATCACGCCGTATCAGGGAAAGACCCTCTCCGGCGTGGTACGCCGCACGTTCGTGCGCGGCACCGAGGTGGACTTCAGCGAGCCAAGGGGCCAGCTGATCCGCCGCGGCACGGCCTGACCGAACTCCCCTAGGAGGAACCATGACAACCACCACGAAGCTCAGTGCGGGGCAGCAGGCTCCGGACTTCACGCTCCCGGACGCTTCCGGGAAGGACGTCTCGCTCGCGGACTACCGTGGCCGCCGCGTGGTCGTGTACTTCTACCCGAAGGCGGCCACCCCCGGCTGCACGACCGAGGCCTGCGACTTCCGCGACAGCCTCGACTCGCTCAACGCGGCGGGTGTGAGCGTTATCGGCATCTCGCCGGATCCAGTGGAGGCCATCGCCTCATTCGCCGATGACTTCAGCCTCACCTTCCCACTCCTCGCCGACGAGGGCGCCGCCGTCGCCAAGGCCTGGGGCGCATGGGGCGAGCGCATCCGGAACGGCGAGGTGGTCGAGGGCATCCTGCGCTCGACGGCTGTCGTCGCACCCGACGGCACGATCGAGTCGATCGACTACAGCGTGAACGCGGACGGCCATGTGGCCGCTCTGCGGGAGAAGCTGGGCGTCTAAGACGCCGCTACCCCGCAGCACCCCGCGCCGCCTCAGGGCCCCGGACATCTGTCCGGGGCCCTGTCTTTCGTACCGCAGCCTGCGCTCGGCACCGGCCGGCGCGCCGCGCGCCCCCGCCGCCGCTGCACCCCCCGCGTCCGCGCCTGGTGGCTCTACCCCCGCAGCCTGGGCGCCCCCCCCCCCCCCCCGCCTGCGCGCCCCCGCCCCCGCCGGTGCACCCCGCGCCACCCCGTTCCCGCCCGGTTGTGTTTTCCCAATCAGTCTCCTGAGCGGCGTGTCTCGGCAGGACACGCGCCTGCCCCTCTCAGAAACGGGCTGGAGCGCGAGCCGAAGCCCGGTTTGAGGTCGAAAGGGAAGCCGGTCACACAATAAGGTGTTGACAATCACACCCCAGTCCCTCAAACTATTTACACATGCTGAAATAACAGTTCCACGATACGGAACCAAGAAACCGACGTTCCGTATAGCCGTCACCGTGGATGCCAGCATTGAGCAGTTGAGGACCCGACAAGCCATGTTGCTTGAACAGTTCAATGCCGCCCCCGCCCGCGAGGTTCGTGAGCTTTTGAAGCCGTGCCTCGATGTGCCCCGCTGGATCGAAGAGATCACTGCCGCCCGCCCTTTCGCAAGCCTCGACGCCCTGTTGTCGACGGCGCGAGGAGCGGCCGATCCCTTCACCCCTACGGAGCTTGAGGGCGCTCTTTCCCACCATCCGCGCATCGGCGAGAAGGCAGGCGGCAAGTCCGCAGAAGCCTCGATGTCCCGGAACGAGCAGTCCGGCGTCGACCAGCGCGACCCGGAGACGGCCGCCGCGCTGGCGGAGGGGAACCGGGCTTACGAGGAGAAATTCGGCAGGGTCTTCCTGATCCGCGCCGCGGGCCGTTCGGCCAACGAGATGCTCACCGCGCTCCAGGAACGTCTGGGCCACACGCCCGAGCAGGAGGAGCCTGTCGTCGCGGAGCAGCTCCGCGAGATCGCAGTGCTTCGACTGAAGCAAAGCCTGCTGGAGCAGAGCCCGACTCGAGAGGAGCCCAGCGCGTGAGCGTCTCCCATGTGACCACCCACATTCTGGATACCGCAGCCGGCAAGCCGGCGGCAGGTGTCGTCGTCGAACTCTACGCCCGCGACGGCGAGGCATGGTCCCAGATTGGAACGGGCACCACCGATACCGACGGGCGGGTGAAAGACCTCGGCCCGGAGCGTCTGGAGAGCGGTTCCTACCGTCTTCAGTTCGCGACCGGAGCCTACTTCGCCGGTATCGGGCAGGAGACCTTCTTCCCGGAGGTTTCTCTGACCTTCACGGTCGACGAGAACGAGGCGCACTATCACGTGCCGCTCCTGCTGAGTCCATTCGCCTTTTCTACTTACCGAGGGAGCTGAAGCGCCATGGCGCAGAACACCACTGAGAACACCAGCAGCAAGATCGTCCTGGGCAAGAACCAGTACGGCAAGGCCGAGGTCCGCGTCGTCAAGATCACCCGCGACACGGCGCGCCACGAGATCGAGGATCTCAGCGTCACCTCGCAGCTCCGCGGAGACTTCGAGGCAGCCCACCTCGACGGGGACAACGGTCACGTCGTCCCGACTGACACCCAGAAGAACACCGTCTACGGGTTCGCCCGTGAGGGCATTGGCTCCCCGGAGGAATTCCTCATCCGGCTCGCCAAGCACTTCACGTCCGAGTTCGGATGGGTCACGGGCGGCCGTTGGGAGGCCGAGCAGTACGCCTGGGAGCGCATCATCGCCCACGGCGAGGGCCACGACCACTCCTTCGTCCGGAAGGGCCAGGAGGTCCGCAACGCGGTAGTGACCAAGGATGGCGACAACATCTACGTCATTTCGGGCCTCAACGACCTCACGGTCCTGAAGTCCACCGAGTCCGGCTTCGTCGGCTACCCGAAGGATCGCTTCACCACCCTTCAGGAGACGACCGACCGAATCCTCGCGACCGACGTCTCGGCCCGCTGGCGCTACAACAACGAGGCGATCGCCAACGGCACCGTCGACTTCAACAAGGCGTACGACGACGTCAAGGCCCTCCTGCTCGAGGGCTTCACCGAGGGCTACTCGCACGCCCTCCAGCAGACGCTGTTCCAGATGGCCCAGAAGGTCCTGGACGTGCACCCCGAGATCGACGAGGTCCGCTTCTCGACGCCGAACAAGCACCATTTCGTCGTCGACCTGACTCCGTTCGGTCTCGACAACCCGAACGAGGTCTTCTACGCGGCTGATCGCCCGTACGGCCTCATCGAGGCGAACTTCGAGCGTGAGAGCATTTCCGACCCCGGAAACGCTTGGGATGGCATCGCCGGCTTCTGCTGAGCTGCAGCCTCTCTCACTCCGCACCCTGAGCAAGGAGCGGACGACGGCGGTGAACTCCGGCCGTCGTCGTCCGCCCTTTCCACCGCATCACCTGATCCATCACCCACCCAACCCACCATCACCACTCTCAGTTGCGCACTCGGTATTCAAAGCTGACAAGGAGGTCTGCTATGTCCCGAAAGACGGCGCCTGTCTCTATCGCTGATTCCAGCACGGAGACCACGAGCCCAGAGAACCAGAAGCTGCCGGTTTCCACGGCCTTCGCCTATGGCATCCAGCACGTGCTCACAATGTACGGCGGCATCATCGCCCCGCCGCTCATCATCGGTTCGGCCGCGGGGCTCAAAGGGCCAGATCTTGCCCTGCTGATCACGGCGTGCCTCTTCATCGGCGGTCTTGCAACGCTGCTGCAGACCCTCGGCATCAAGTGGTTCGGCTCGCGTCTGCCGCTTGTCCAGGGCACCTCGTTCGCCTCAGTCGCGACGCTGCTCGCTATCGTGAGTGGCGGCGGAGGACTCCCGGCCGTGTTCGGCGCCGTCATGGCGGCCTCTGTGATCGGCCTGATCATCGCCCCCTTCTTCTCGCAGATCATCCACTTCTTCCCGCCGGTAGTGACGGGCGTGGTGATCACGACCATCGGCCTATCGCTCGTCCCGGTCGCGGCAGGCTGGGCGCTCGGCAACTCCCAGACCGCACCGGACTACGGGAGCCCCGCGAACATCGGCCTCATGGCCCTCACCCTCGTCATCATCATGATCCTGAGCAAGCTCGGGAGCGGGGTCATCTCGCGGCTGTCCATCCTCCTTTCCATCGTCATCGGCACGATCATCGCGGTGTTCCTCGGCAAGGCGGACTTCTCGCAGGTTCTCAACGGCCCGATCTTCGCCTTCCCGGAGCCGTTCCACTTCGGCCTTCCGACGTTCGAGCCAGCCGCCATCATCTCGATGGTCATCGTCGTCCTCGTGATCTTGACCGAGACGACGGCGGACATCCTCGCCGTGGCTGAGGTCACCGGCGCC
Organism: Sinomonas terrae; assembly: GCF_022539255.1. Classification (NCBI taxonomy): domain Bacteria; kingdom Bacillati; phylum Actinomycetota; class Actinomycetes; order Micrococcales; family Micrococcaceae; genus Sinomonas; species Sinomonas terrae. Next base: position 675,493 of record NZ_JAKZBV010000001.1, on the reverse strand, counting down.
AAGGTCGACTCGAAGCGGATCGCCAACGGTCTCCGTGCCGACATGCTGTCCTCCGCGGTCTCCCCCGTCTTCAACGGATTCACGCAGAGCGCCTTCGCCCAGAACGTCGGCCTCGTGGCGGTCACCGGGATCAAGAGCCGTTTCGCGGTGGCCGCCGGCGGCGTCGTCCTCATGGTGCTCGGCTTGATGCCCGTGCTCGGACGCGTTGTCGCCGCCATCCCGATGCCGGTCCTCGGCGGAGCCGGAATCGTCCTCTTCGGCACTGTCGCGGCCTCCGGCATCCGGACGCTTTCGAAGGTCGACTACAAGGACAACATGAACCTGATCATCGTGGCGACGTCGATCGCGTTCGGGCTCGTGCCGGTCGTCGACCCGACGTTCTACTCGAAGTTCCCGACGTGGGTCCAGGTCATCTTCGACTCGGGCATCAGCTCGGCGGCCCTCATGGCAGTCCTGCTGAACATCCTGTTCAACGTCATCAAGCGCGGCACCCCCAAGAGCCCCTCAGTGTTCGCGGCAGCGCCGACCCGCATGGTGCCGATCGTGGTCCTCGACGCTCTCGAGGAGGGCGATCGCTGCGAGAACGGGAAGATCCTCGACAAGGACGGCAACGAAGTCCTGGTCGAGACGTCCGACGGCGTTCATTGACACTGAGATTGCGCACTGAGTAAACACCTAGGTAGGCCCTGCTCTCCACTTAGAGAGCAGGGCCTACCTTTATCATTCGACTCTTTGCGCCTTTAAGAATTTGTCTCAATTCCTCCGGTGATGGGCCGGGAGCATTCCCGTGGCGCCGATCACCGCCTTTCGCATCGCACGCGCGTCCAGGAATCCACTCATTCTGGCGATCATCTCGAAAGTCGCGTCCTCCATATCCCTTAATCCCAGCAATCTGATGGCTTCCTGAGTCCGATAGGAACGGATCACGTGCCCCAAGCCGCCTCGGGCTGTGAACGCGCGCTGGAGCGCCCTCACTGAGACGCCGACCCTCCCCGCAAGCTGCTTCGCCGTCAGCTCGCGACTTCGGAACTCGCTCGAGATCACCTTCAATGCTTCCACCGCCAGCCGCTCCTCTCTGTCCACCGAAATCGAAGCCGTAATCGATGCTTCTACGAGGACGGCGGTCGAAAGTCCGAGAAGAAGTTCCGCAACACCTGCATCCCGCCCCGGCGACCGGAAGACTACTTCCGCGACTGCCCGAACTGCCGCCATGCTCGTCGAGGCACCACGGAGAAGGTACGGCGTGTCCACGGAGAAGGCGACCTCTGCAGGACCCACTCCCTTTGTCATGCTCACCACAAGCGCCCTGCCTGGTGCGTCAAGACGCAGTGCAACAGGAGCCGTTTCCCGCATCGCCACCATGCCCCCTGCCGGCACGCTGCGCTCTTCAACCTGGAACTGCGTGTCGAACGGAAGCATGAGGTGAACGCAGTCCTTCCTTGAGGGGAAGACGGCCATGCCTGTGAAGCGGCATTCAGTCACGGCCACGTAGGTTAGGACCATCTGACCGGCGCGGACGGCCCTCAGACGCAGGGCGAACGCATCCGCTTCAGTGAGCGGTTCGACCAGTCCGCCGAGCTCGGCGAGGCCTTCCGCCCCGACGAAGTCATGCTGGTTCCCGTCGACCCATCTCTTCACCACACGTCCCCCTGTGCGCCATACAAATCGAGAATTTATGCCAGCGCCCCTCGGACCTCTGTGAGGCGTTCGGAGCGGGACTTTTCCCACACGATAAACACCGCTCCGCACCACTTAGACGGATAGTGCTGGCGTCTTGGCGCAGATTTGCCGTTTGCACCGCGTGCGTCTCATCGCACCTCTACGGTTCAGAATGTCCGGCTTCCGTCCGAAGCCGCCATCAACGAATTCCTGCGAGAAAGAGTCAGCATGCCCGAGCCCACTGTCCCCGGCCCCCCGAACGGCGAGAACGCCGCGACCGAAGGCATCCCTCGGCGGGCGATCACGCGCACGGCCGCGTGGTCCGTGCCCGTCGCCCTCGCAGTGGTTGCGACGCCCCTCGCGGCCGCCTCCCCGACAGGCGGCGTCATCCTCTTCGACTACCCCGAGTACATCGTCGGCCCGGGCATGACCTACGGCACGATCACGGGCAAGGTTGTCCCGAACGTCGGGACTTCACTGCCCGCGACCGTGACGCTTACCTATCCGGCAGGCTGGAGTGGTCCAGCGACGGCATCAGTCAATCCCGTGGACGGGACCTTCACCGTCAACGGTGTCGTAGCCCCCAGCAACGTGGGCAGCGCGCCGCTCTCGGCGAACTCCTCTGGCTTCACGCCGGGCACCACTACGCTCATCGTCGCCACGAACCCGGTTCCTGCGGCGACCGACGGTATCGTCTGGGGCGAGAACCTCGCGACCACGCTGTATCGCAGCGGTGCCACGCTCCAGACCTATGCGGTGACGCCTGACAACCTCAACGGGCCGGGCACCCTCGGCGCGAAGTCAATCATCGCGATGGCGGGCGGCTATCGGGATCACAACAGCTACCTCATCCGCAGCGATAATACGCTCTGGAGTCATGGTGCAGGGTCCAACGCTTGCGCTCCGGGGACGACGACGACAACTGCTGGGATCTTCGGATTCGGGGGCGCCTCAGCGCTGCTGACCGGCGAGAAGTTCGTCGATACCGTAGCCTTCACAGGCGGGGGCTACGTCCTCACGACCCACGGCCGGATCTTCTCCTGGGGCTTCAACACGTCCACCGGCTCGCTGGGCAACGGGACCTTCGGACCGGACACGAACGTGCCCAAGCTCGTCCTCAATCCGGGACCGGACGTCTTCATCACGTCGATCTCCGCCGGCTACACCGGTGGCATCGCTCTCGACACGAAGGGACGTGTCTGGACCTGGGGCATCAACGACCAGTCCGACCTCGGGACAGGCCTCAGCGGCAACCAATCTGTCATGAAGCCCGTCATCCTTCAGGACGGGACGCCCATCTCGGGCGTCAGCGAGATCCGTGGTCGATTCAAGGGAGGCTTGGCCCTCCGGAACGGCATGGTGTACAGCTGGGGCTACGGTGCAGGCGGCATGAACGCCAACGGGAGCAGTTCGAACCAGAACTACGCCGCACCAGTCCTGACCGGACCCGGAACGCCCCTGACCGGCGTGGCGCAGCTGCCGAAGTTCTACCACGAGGCTTATCACAGCGCCGCGCTCAGGAACGATAACACTCTCTACACCTGGGGCTACGGCTCGTACTTCGTCCATTCGCCCTCGAGCCAGGCCAGCCGAGTCTTCGCCGCACCGTATGCGGGAGGTCTGCCCGCCGGCACGATCACCGAGATGGCGGTCAGCTATTACGGAACCCACATCCGCCTCGCGGACGGTTCGGTGTGGAACTGGGGCTACGGCGCCTACGGACAGGGGGCAAACGGAACGACGACGGTCTACCTCACCAATCCGGTTCGTGCTCTGACCGGGCCCGGTGCTCCCGTTGTTGCCTCAGGCTTTTTCCCGAATAGTCACGGTGGGGTCTTCGGTCGAAAGTAGCCGAGCGACCAAGCGAGGTGGGTCTCCCGCTGCCTGCGAGGGGCCCACCTCATTGGTAGAAGCATGGAATCCTGACGCAGGAAACTCGGTACCCTAGATACATGCCCTCGCAGCGCCAGATCACCGTCCGCCGTGCCCCGAAGTTCGTCCCGTTCCTCGTGACAGGCGGACTCCTAGGCGCCATCGCGGCCGTCATCTTCGGCGTCGGGGGCGATCTGCCGGACGGCTACACGAATGAATCTGCCTTCGGATACTTCCTCGTCCTGTTCGTCGCGGTCGGCGTGCTGGTCGGTGGGGTCGCGGTGCTCATCGTCGATCGAATGAGCGTCAAGCGTGCTCGCCGCGCGACCGTGGAGGAGCTTCCCGAAGACGCAGAGGACGACGGCGCCGACTCCTGAGACGGGGCTCCTCCCGACCATGAGACAATTAGCCAGTGGTACGCGGTGACGGACTCCTCTCACTTGACCTAGACCCAGTCGACAAAGGCCCGAAGGACGCTTGTGGCGTCTTCGGTGTGTGGGCACCCGGCGAAGAGGTCGCCAAGCTCACCTACTACGGCCTGTATGCCCTGCAGCACCGCGGACAAGAGTCCGCGGGCATCGCCGCGAGCGATGGCACGCGCATCAGTGTGTACAAGGACATGGGCCTCGTCTCGCAGGTATTCGACGAGTCGACGCTCAACACGCTTACTGGGCACATCGCCGTCGGCCACTGCCGTTACTCGACCACTGGCGCTAGCCATTGGGCGAACGCGCAGCCAACCCTCGGCGCGACGGCCAACGGGACCGTCGCCCTCGCCCACAACGGCAACCTGACCAATACCGCCGAGCTCCGCGACATGATCGAAGAGCTCACGGGCGGCCACCTCACCGGCGAGATGAAGCAAGGCAACACCTCGGATACGGCGCTCGTCACGGCGCTGCTCGGGGGCGAGAAGGGCCAGACCCTCGAAGAGACCGCGATGGCGCTCCTGCCCAAGATCCGCGGCGGTTTCTGCTTCGTGTTCATGGACGAGGGGACTCTGTACGCGGCCCGCGACACGTACGGCGTCCGCCCCCTGTGCCTCGGCCGCCTCGAGCGCGGTTGGGTAGTCGCGTCCGAGCAGTCGGCGTTGGCAACTGTGGGAGCAAGCTTCATCCGCGAGATCGAGCCCGGCGAGTTCATCGCCATCGACGAGAAGGGCGTCCGCTCGCGGCACTTCGGCAAGCCCACTCCCGCGGGCTGCGTGTTCGAATACGTCTACCTCGCACGGCCCGACGCGAGCATCGCCGGGCGGTCCGTCTACGAATCGCGCGTCGAGATGGGTCGCCAGCTGGCTCGGGAGAACACCCACGAGGCCGACATCGTCATTCCGGTCCCCGAGTCAGGTACGCCGGCGGCCGTCGGCTACGCCGAAGAATCGGGCATCCCCTTCGCACACGGCTTCGTCAAGAACTCCTACGTGGGCCGGACGTTCATCCAGCCCTCGCAGACGCTGCGCCAGCTGGGCATCCGGCTCAAGCTCAATGCCCTGGAGTCGGTGATCCGAGGCAAGCGCGTCGTGGTCGTAGACGATTCGATCGTGCGTGGCAACACCCAGCGGGCGATTGTCCGCATGCTGCGGGAGGCCGGTGCCAAGGAGGTCCACGTCAAGATCTCCTCGCCGCCCGTCAAGTGGCCCTGCTTCTACGGCATTGATTTCGCTTCGCGCGCCGAGCTCATCGCAAACGGCGCCACTGTGGAGGAGATCTCCCAGGCGATCGGCGCCGACTCCCTCGGCTACATCTCGGAGGACGGGATGATTGCCGCGACCCAGCAGCCCCGCGAACGGCTCTGCACCGCGTGCTTCACCGGCACGTACCCGATCGAGCTTCCGAGCGCCGACAAGCTCGGCAAGAACCTCCTCGAGCGTGACGTCACGTCCGAGGCGACCGAAGCCGGAGCCACCGAGGATCCAGCAGACCGCCCAGGCGCGGCCGGCTGCGACCCGGGACCGGACTCAGAACTCGAACCCCTCCTGACCCCCGCCGACCGCGACGAGGCCAACGTATGACGAACTCCGCTTCCCAGCCCACTGCATCCCACGCCGCGACCGGCATCACCTACGCCGCCGCCGGCGTCGACGTCGAAGCCGGGGATCGCGCCGTCGAACTCATGAAGGACGCCGTCAAGGCGACTCACAGCGCCTCGGTGCTTGGCGGCGTCGGCGGATTCGCCGGGCTCTTCGACGTGAGCCGACTGCTTACCTACCGCCGGCCCCTGCTCGCGACGTCGACCGATGGCGTGGGCACCAAGGTCGCCATCGCCCAGGCGATGGACGTGCATGACACCATCGGCTTCGACCTTGTCGGCATGGTGGTGGACGACATCGTCGTAGTCGGCGCCGAGCCGCTCTACATGACTGACTACATCGCCTGTGGCAAGGTCGTTCCTGAACGGATCGCTGGCATCGTCCGCGGAATTGCCGCAGCATGTGCGCAGGCGGGCACGGCCCTTGTAGGCGGGGAGACGGCCGAGCACCCCGGCCTCCTCGGGCAGAATGAGTACGACGTCGCGGGCGCAGCAACGGGCGTCGTCGAGGCCGATGCGCTTCTGGGCCCGGAGCGGGTCAAGGCGGGGGATGTCGTGATCGGCATGGCCTCCTCGGGGATCCATTCAAACGGTTACTCCCTTGTGCGTCGGGTCATCAACCATGCCGGATGGGCGCTGGACCGCCAGGTCTCCGAACTCGGCCGGACCCTCGGCGAGGAACTGCTCGAGCCGACCCGCGTATACGCGGCGGACTGCCTCGACCTCGTCCGGACCCTCAACGGCAGCTCAGGTGGCACTGATCTTCCACTGCGTGGGTTCAGCCATGTCACGGGCGGTGGCCTTGCTGCCAACCTCGCCCGCGTGCTCCCCAAGGGCCTGCTCGCGACCGTCGACCGCTCGACGTGGGAACTCCCCGCGATCTTCAAGCTCGTCGCCGAACTCGGAAACGTCCCTCAGGCCGATCTCGAGCGAACGCTCAATCTGGGTGTCGGGATGGTAGCCATCGTCGCCCCCGACGCAGCCGACGCGGCCCTTGCTCGTCTCGCCGAGCGAGGCGTGCCCGCTTGGTCGATGGGCAGCGTGGGAACGGACGACGCCGGAGCCTCCTCGGCTGCCGACGCCTCCAGCGACCCCGATTACGTCCAAGGCGCGAAGGGTGTTGACGGCGGGGCTGTCCGCCTCGTCAACGCCTACGCCTGACCGTTTCGGGTACGCCAACCCCCGCCCCTGACCGTCTCGGGTACGCCAACTCCCTCCTTTGGTCGTTTCGGGTACACCAACCCACCTCCCTGACCATCTCGGGTACGCCAATCCACCTCTCTGGCCATCTCGGGTACGCGAACTCGCGAAGGATCTAACGCACGTAGCTGGCATTTCGGTCTGACCCACACAACACGATGGACGGGCGACCGGCGCCTCGCTGTTGAGCCGAGTTGGCGTACCCGAAACAACCCCGACGGGGAGTTGGCGTACCCGAAACGCGTCAGGTAGGCGTTATCTGTACCCGAAACGCCGGTGGGGGTGGTTACCTGTACCGGAAACGCCGGTGGGGGTGGTTATCTGTACCCGAAACGGTTTGGGGGGCAAGGTTTGGGGCGGGGTGGGGTTAGGTCAGAGGGCCGAGGCCAGGTCTTTTAGGGCATCGCCCACGTCCGAGCGCCAGCGCCAGTGGGCCCTGCTGTCTCCACGAGTCGGCCCCGCGTTGATGATCCCCACAGGTTTGCCGTCCCGAACGGCGTCCAGCACGAAGCGAAAGCCGCTCATCACCGCGAGGGATGAGCCCAGCACGAGGAGGCTTCGCGCCTGGGCGAGCATCGCCGTCGCCCGCTCCTTGCGTTCGATTGGCACGCTCTCGCCGAAGTAGACCACGTCCGGCTTGAGCTCGACCGAGCCGCACACGAGGCAACCGACCATGCGGAACCTGTCGACCCAAGCCTGCGGCAGCTCGACGTCGCCGTCGGGGTTCACCGTCTTGGGGTCGAGGCGCACGGCCTCGGCGTATCCCGGGTTTGCCTGGGCGAGCCGCTCGTCGAGGTTCGCGCGCCCCTCGACGTTGCCGCAGTTGAGGCAAACGACCTTGTCGAGGTCGCCGTGGAGCGTCACAAGGTTCCGCGAAGCCGCAGCGGCGTGCAGGCCGTCAACGTTCTGGGTCACGACGCCGAGCACAACGCCCCGAGCCTCCAGCTCAGCGAGGATCCGGTGAGCGGCATTCGGACACGCCCTGTCGATATGCCGCCAGCCCACGAAGCTGCGAGCCCAATACCGATGCCGCGCCGCCGGATCGTGGCGGAACTCCTGATAGGTCATCGGTCGATGCTTGCGCCACGACCCCTGGGTTCCGCGGTAATCCGGAATGCCGGAAGCGGTGGAGACACCGGCACCGGTCAAGGCCATGACTCCGCCGCTGTGCAGCATCGACAAGAGCCCAGACCGGGCCTCGGAAGGATCCTGTGGTTCGACAGTCTCGACGACTTCACGGGCTATAGATCGGAGCGCAGCCGCATGGGCTCGCGCTACCGCCGGATCAACCTCGCGATCAGCGACCTCGCTCATGAGCAGGGGTCAGCCGGTCTGTCGGGATTCCTCGTCGTCGTCCTCAAATTGATCCGCATACTTGTCCTCGTAGTCGGAGTAGTCCGGCTCGAGGTCGTCTGCGTCATGATGCGAGTGGCTGCTCGAAGCGCCGAGTTCGCGCTGAAGTGCCGCATAGTCAGTGTTCGGGCTGTAGTACTTGATGTCCCGAGCCTGCTTGGTTGCCTTAGCCTTTTGACGGCCGCGCCCCATGGCGTGACCCCCTCTTTTGCCTCGTCCCGGAGGTAGTCGCGAAGGCAGGCTCGCGAGGCCCCGGAGTCATTGATCAATTTGTCGTAGGTCTAGACTACATGTAATTGCGGCCGCCTGCGTATTCGCGAAGTGTGCGGCCCACGGCATGTGAGGGCTGGCGCGACGCTGGGCCCTCGGTCCTCGAGAGCACGTCAGAAGGGCACCATTCGGCATGGAGAGCGCGCAGGGTCAGTACGGCCACTCAGTGGCGGAACCGAGCGAGCCCATAACGCGCCGTCAGAACCGCATTCCCGAGCGTCCGCGGCGAGCCCCCCGCAGCTCCCGCCTCCCGGCCACAGCGTGGGGCAAGGTGCTCGGCGCAGGCGGCGGCGTCGTCGTTCTCCTGATCCTGTGGGCCTTGATCTCTTCGCTAAGCGCGAAAACCCAGACGGCGGTGACGGCGCCCGCGGCGGAGGGCCTGACCCCATCTGCGAACTACAAGACCGGCGACTGCTTCGCCAATTTCGACGCAGGCGCCGCGGCCAACCGGCTCGTCCCGTGCACTCAGGCGCATTCGGCCCAGCTAGTCGCGACGGCCATGTACGGCGCCGGGGATTCCTACCCCGGCAAGGACGCCCTTGAGCAGCGTGCCTCGGACCTCTGCCGGCAGACCCAGCTCACGCTCCCCCAGGACACCAGCATGCTTCGGCAGCGCAACGCGTTCCCGAGCCAGAGCAGTTGGTCAGCCGGGGACCGCCGCGTCGACTGCTTCGTGGAAAGCACCAAGGGCAACACGCTCACGGCAACCTTCCTCCCCTGACGAGGGCGGGATCCCGCCGCCGCTTTACAGGTCACGTCCCGCGGGCATGACTCGGGGGACGTGACCTGCAAAGCGCGGCCCCTGATGGGTGGCGTCAGGCCTCCTGAGACGCGGCCGCCTTCCGAGTAACGCTCAGGCCGCTCGTCGCGCCGCTGAGGTCCTGGAGGTCGACGGAGACGTCCGCGACATCGACGAGCACGGTATCGCCGTCGGTGATCTCCCCCGAGAGAAGCTCCCTCGCGAGCCGATCACCGATCTCGCGCTGGACGAGCCGCCGGAGCGGACGCGCGCCGTAAGCGGCGTCGTATCCGGTCATAGCGAGCCACGCACGGGCCCCATCGGTGACGTCGAGCGTGAGGCGCCGCTCGTGCAGCCGCCGCTGCAGCGAATCGACCTGGAGCTGCACAATCCGGGAGAGCTCGTCCACAGAGAGCGGCTCGAACATGATGACGTCGTCGAGCCGGTTGAGGAACTCCGGCTTGAACGAGGAGTGCACCACGCCCATGACCGCATCCCGCTTCGTGGCCTCGCTCAGATCAGGGTCCACGAGGAACTGGCTGCCGAGGTTCGAGGTCAGCACGAGGATGGTGTTGCGGAAGTCCACGGTGCGCCCCTGGCCGTCGGTGAGGCGGCCGTCGTCGAGCACCTGGAGCAGGATGTCGAACACCTCGGGGTGGGCCTTCTCGACCTCGTCGAGCAGAATCACCGAGTACGGCCGACGACGCACAGCCTCGGTGAGCTGGCCGCCCTCCTCGTAGCCGACGTATCCCGGAGGCGCCCCGACGAGCCGGGCGACCGCGTGCTTCTCGGAGTACTCACTCATGTCGATGCGCACCATAGCTCGCTCGTCGTCGAACAGGAAGTCCGCGAGGGCCTTTGCGAGCTCCGTCTTGCCGACGCCGGTCGGGCCGAGGAAGAGGAACGAGCCGGTGGGCCGGTTCGGATCGCTGATCCCAGCGCGGGCTCGGCGGACGGCGTCGGAGACAGCCTCGACGGCCTTCTTCTGCCCGATGAGCCGCTTGCCGAGCTCCTCCTCCATGTGGAGGAGCTTTTGGCTCTCGCCCTGGAGCATGCGTCCCGCCGGGATCCCGGTCCAGGCCGAGATCACCTCGGCAATATCGTCGGCGGTGACCTCCTCGGCCACCATCTTCGACTTCCCGCTCACCTGCTCCTCCGCGGCGGAAGCCTCCTTCAGCTCGCGCTCGAGCGTCGGGATCTCGCCGTAAAGGATGCGCGAGGCCTCCGCGAGGTCACCCTCGCGCTGCGCCTTGTCCGCGAGCGAGCGCAGCTCGTCGAGCTTTGCCTTGAGCTCTCCGACCCGGTTGAGCCCGGCCTTCTCCGCCTCCCAGCGGGAGTTGAGGGCCGCAAGCTCCTCCTTCTTGTTCGCCATGTCCTCGCGGATCGCGGCGAGCCTTTCGATCGAGCCTTCGTCGGTCTCGCCCTCGAGGGCGAGCTCCTCCATGGTGAGGCGGTCGACGGCGCGGCGCAGCTGGTCGATCTCCTCCGGCGCCGAGTCGATCTCCATGCGGAGGCGCGAGGCGGCTTCGTCGACGAGGTCGATGGCCTTGTCGGGAAGCTGGCGGCCCGAGATGTACCGGTTCGAGAGCGAGGCGGCCGCGACGAGCGCGGAATCGGCGATGGCCACCTTGTGGTGCGCCTCGTACCGCTCCTTGAGGCCGCGGAGGATCGCGATGGTGTCTTCGACGCTCGGCTCGCCCACGAAGACCTGCTGGAAGCGCCGCTCGAGGGCGGCGTCCTTCTCGATGTTCTCGCGGTACTCGTCAAGCGTGGTCGCGCCGATGAGCCGCAGCTCGCCGCGGGCGAGCATGGGCTTGAGCATGTTGCCGGCGTCCATCGAGGAATCCCCGGTCGCCCCCGCCCCGACGACGGTGTGGATCTCGTCGATGAAGGTGACGATCTGCCCCTCGGAACTGCGGATCTCCTCGAGGACCGCCTTGAGCCGTTCCTCGAATTCGCCGCGGTACTTCGCCCCGGCGACCATCGAGCCGAGGTCGAGCGCGATGAGGGTCTTGCCACGCAGGCTCTCCGGAACGTCGCCGGCCACGATGCGCTGGGCCAGGCCCTCGACGACGGCTGTCTTGCCCACGCCGGGCTCGCCGATCAGCACGGGGTTGTTCTTCGTGCGGCGCGAGAGGACCTGCACAACGCGTCGGATCTCGGAGTCGCGGCCGATCACCGGGTCGAGCTTGCCGGAACGGGCAATGGCAGTGAGGTCCGTGCCGTACTTCTCGAGGGACTGGAAGGTGTTCTCCGGGTCCGGGCTGTCGACCTTGCGGTCACCCCTCACCCCCGGGAGCGCCGCCTTGAGCGCCTCGAGGGTCGCCCCAGCATCCCGGAGCGCCTTGCCTGCCGCCCCGCCGTCGGCCGCAAGCCCCAGGAGGAGGTGCTCCGTCGAGACGAAGCTGTCCCCCATCTGCTCAGATTCCTGCTGGGCAGCGTGGATGACCTGCAGCCCCTGGCGGCTCAGCTGGGCCTGAGCCACGGTGCTGCCCGAGGTCGCGGGCATCGCCTTGATCGCGGTGCTAGCGGCGACGCTCACGGCGTCGGGATCGGCGCCGGTTGCCCTGAGGAGGGCGACGGCGACGCCATCCCGCTGGTCCATGAGGGCCTTGAGCAGGTGGGCCGGCTCGATCTGCGGGTTCCCGGCCGTCGAGGCGTTCATCGCTGCGGCCGAGAGCGCCTCCTGGCTCTTGGTGGTGAATTTGACGTCCAATGCGAGCTCCTTCCCCCTGCTACCGGACTTGAAATGCGCACTTCCTACTGAAGGGCATAGTTCTTACTTAGGTCAACGCACCTAAGTTGAGTGTACTCCGCTCAAGTCTCTCCGCACAACTCGAAGGGCCCTCGAGGGGGCCAGAATGGACCCCATGGCCATCCTCATCGACACGCCGATGTGGCCCGCGCACGGGACCGTCTTCGCCCACCTCGTCTCCGACACCTCCCTCGCCGAGCTGCATGCATTCGCCGCCGCTGCGGAGATTCCCGAGCGAGCCTTCGACGAAGACCACTACGACGTGCCGGAGCGGCGGCATGCCGACCTGGTCCGAAGGGGCGCGATCGCAGTCGACGGGAAGACGCTCACCCGCGCGCTCATCGCGTCTGGCCTGCGCGTCCCAGCCCGTGAGCGCGCAAAGGCGCTTATCACCCCGCTCGCGCAGCGGTGGGAGCGGGTCCTTCCGGGGAGGGAGGCGCTTGGCCGAGAGCTGGTCGGGCGGTGGTCCGAGCCGCACCGCCGGTACCACACAGGGGCCCACCTCTTCGCGGTCCTTGCTGCCCTCGAGGCGTTGGCCGACGCCGCCGCCCCACCCCGCGCCGTCGAACTTGCCGCTTGGTTCCACGACGCCGTCCATAGGGGCGCCGCGGGTCGCGACGAGGAGGACTCCGCGCTGCTCGCGGAAGCGCGGCTGCGCGACGCTGGCCTCGCGGCGGCGGAGGTGGACGAAGTGGCGCGGCTCGTCCGGCTCACTGCCGATCACCGGCCCGAGGCGTACGACGACGGCGGGCAGCTCCTGTGCGATGCGGACCTTTCGGTGCTGGGCCGGCAGCCGGCCGGCTACCGCCGGTACACCGAACAGGTGCGGGCCGAGTACGCGCACGTTCCCGACGAGATGTTCCGCGCGGGCCGCGCCGCCGTCCTCGATCAGCTCCTCGGCCTGGACCCGCTCTTCCACACCCGACGTGGACGCGAACTCTGGCTCGCGCAGGCGCACGCGAACCTGCGCGCGGAGCTCGCGCACCTCGGCGCTCCGGGGATCGGCCGCCCAGACTGACCCCTTAGGCTCCGCCAGCGCCCCGCTCGGCGCCGTCCCGCTCGGCGCCGTCACCCCACGCGGCGACCGATACGCGGACCGAGCTGTCACCGTCGGGCGCCATGTCGACGAGCGCAAAGTTGTCGAGGATCAGCCTGTCGCCGCGATGGACGCGGCGCTCGCCCTGAATGCTGATGTGTGGCCGGAAGCCGCGACCGGTGTGCTGGGGGCTGTGGATCCTTCCGACGCCAGCATCGAGCACTCCTGCGACCTCGGCGACGATCCGGTCGTGCAGAGCCTGGAGCCGGGGCTCTGGTTCGACGAGCGAAACTCGGACCCGGCCGCGGTAGCCGAAGTCGGCGTCATGCCCCACGACGATGGGGATCGGCGCGTCATCGAAGGCGATGGCCCGGCCCACGGCGTCGAGGGCAGCCACCCGGGGTGCGTCGAACCGCAGAAGGGTGACGTGGAGCGGCCAGTGGCGCTTGCCGAAGGGCACTCCGACCGCAGTGGGTTCGACGAACGCGACGACGACGAAGGCGCCCAGCGGGCCGACCGAAGCCGGGCCTGCGGGCGCCTCGTTTGCGTCCATGGACTAGTTCTGCGACGCCTCGGTCTTGACCGCCGAGATCTCGAACTCGAGCAAGATGCGGTCCGAGACGAGCACGCCGCCGGAGTCGAGGGCCGCGTTCCAGTTCACGCCGAAGTCCTTGCGGTCGATCCGGCGGGAACCCTCGAAGCCTGCGCGGAGGTTGCCGAACGGGTCCCGCTCAACTCCAATGAATTCGAGCGGGACGGCGATCTCCTTCGTGACGCCGCGGATCGTGAGGTCGCCGCTCACAATGAAGCTGTTCTCCTCCACCTGGTCGATCCGCTTGCTCACGAACGTGATATCGGGATAATGCGGGGCGTCGAAGAAGTCGTTGGTACGAAGGTGCTCGTCGCGCTGGGCGTTGCGCGTGTCGATGCTGGCGACCTTGATCGTGACGTTGACCGTCGAGGCCGTCGGGTCCTCGGCATCGACATTGATGATGCCCTCGACCTCGTTGAACGATCCGCGGACCTTCGTGACCATTGCGTGGCGGGTCGAGAATCCGAGGCGCGTGTGGGCTGGGTCGAAGCGCCATTCCCCCGCGTACGAAGGATCGATTTCCGGCATGTGGCCTCCTTAGTCGTACCCAACTTATAGCCGGAGAGGCTGGCTGTCACAAAGTGGGCTGCAACACAGCCGTGTTAGTACCCCTCGACTCCGGGGTATTAGAGGAGGTTCACCGGCTGTAGCTCGGCAGGAGGCTGTTCGACCGGACGATCCGCTTGCCGAGGGGGAACAGCGAAACCGGGATGAGCTTGATGTTCGCGACGGCGAGCGGGATTCCGACGATCGTCGCTGCCATGGCGATAGCCGTAGCGATGTGACCAATCGCGATCCAGATGCCTGCCACGAGCAGCCAGATGATATTGCCAAGGTCCGTCGCGACGCCCGGGCGCTCGTGCCGGTCCACGACCGTCCGGCCGAAGGGCCAGAGGGCGTAGGCGCCGATGCGGAACGAGGCGATTCCCCAGGGAATCGTGACGACGAGGAGGCAGCACACGATCCCGGCCAGGAAGTAACCGAGGGCGAGCACAAAGCCGCCGAAGACGAACCAGATCAGATTCAGCAGGGTCTTCATGGGTCCAGTCTGCCGGTGCTCCCTGACATTTGTCGTCACCGGCGACTGATTCATCACCCACGGATCAGCTGGGCCGGGTTCGCTCGGGACGCGACGAGGGCCGGATAGACGGCCGAAACTATCCCGCTGCCCAGCCCCAAGGCAATTCCCCAACCCGCGGCATACCACGGGACTGCAGGAGCCCACCCTTCGCTTCTCGCGTAAGCCAGAACCGCGGCCATCCCCACGGCGCCCCCGGCGGCGCCGCCTATGAGACCAACCATCGCGCCCTCGACGAGGAACATGCCCGCGACCGCCGCCCTCCGCATCCCCAGAGCGCGCCGGAGGGCAATCTCAGCCGTGCGGGCGAGGACCCCCAAGTACATCGTGGTGCCAGCACTCAGGCAGGCAATTGCGAGCAGGACAACCGAGACGACGGCGACGAGCCGCCCGAGGTCCTCGTTGACGCCGTGTTTGAGCTCGCGGAGGTCTGCCACGGTCTGAACCTTCACATCGCTCGTCTGGGCAGGGTTGAGCGCCTTGGGCAGGGCGTCGGCGAGCGCGGCCGGCATGCCGGGAACCGTTCGCAGGACCAAAGTTGCCGCGATCCGGTCAGTAACCGGATAGGAGCCGACGCCGACCACGACAGCTCCGCTCAGGACCGGATCCCGGCCCGGATCCTCGATGAGCCCCACCACGGGGACCGGCTCACCGAAGAGCCAGACGACGACGCCGGGGCCCGGCTTTGCGACCCCGAGCTGCCGCGCCGCATCCGCTCCGAGCAAGGCGACAGGGCCACCGAAGGAGTAGTCGAGAAGGGCCGCGTCCCCTTGGCTGACCTTTGCGCCTTGGATACGGAGATACTCGGAGTCCGTCACCCGCACCGCTCCACTGAACCCCGACTGAGCAGGGAACGATCCCGGGCGAAACGTCGAGGGCTGGACTACCGAGGCCGAGAGGTCCGCGACGACGCCCACTCCCCGGACGCCCGAGAGGCTCTTCGCACGGCTGATGTCAGCAGTGGCCTCGTCCCACGAGCCGTAGCCAGTTTCTCGGTTCGCCCGAACCTCGTCGTTCGCCGCGGCGTCGATCCTCGACGAGACCTTGACCGCTGCGCTCTCACTGAGCCCGATCGCCGCGACGAGCCCACCGCTGCCTAAAAGGAACGCGAGGACGAGGAGAAGTGCCTTGGCGGGGCGGACGGTGAGCGAGGAGAGGGAGTCGGCGATGGCGTCGGCGAATTCGTCACGTCTTCGGCGTACGAGGCGTCGATCCCGCACTGACTCGGGTGCCCGTCCCCCGTCGTCCTCTCCAGATCGGACCACGCTCCCCGTATCGCTGACTACGGTTCCGTCTCGCATCGTCACCACGCGATCCGCGGACGCAGCTATTGCGGGATCGTGGGTCACCAGGATGACCGTGGTTCCTTTGCGATGGAGTTCGCGCAGATGCCTCAGGACGATCTCCCCGTTGGCCGTGTCGAGGCTACCTGTGGGCTCGTCGGCAAGGACCACTTCGGGAGACCCGATCACCGCTCGGGCTATGGCGAGGCGCTGCCGTTCGCCGCCGGAGAGCAGGGATGCTGGGGTACCGGCACGATGGGCTAGTCCGAACCTCTCGAGCACGGGACCCACGAGGCGCTTCTGGACCGCGAGGCTGATCCCCCGTGCGCGCAGGCCGAGCACAGCATTGCGGGCAGCTGGGTCGCGCCCGACCATGTGGGAGTCCTGGAAGACGAATCCGAAGGTCTGTGCCCGTTCCTCGCTTCGCTGCTGCTCGCGGAGCAGTGCGACGTCGGTGCCGTGGATCCGATACGTCCCAGAGGTGGGCGTGTCCAGGACGCCGAGCACATTGAGAAGGGTCGACTTGCCCGAGCCGGATGGCCCAACGATCGCGACGAACTCCCCCTCGTGGATGTCCAGATCCACTCCGGCGAGGGCCTTCGCGCCCGGGAACTCGCGAGAGATGCCACGAAGGCTGAGGAGCGGCGCTGGTTCTGTGGCAGCCTTCTCGGCTGGCGAGCGCGCTTCCCTCAAGGGAGCCTCACTCGATCGCCCGGGGAAAGTCCCTCCACATCGGCCAATGCAGCCCAGCCCTCGGATTGGGCTGTGACCTTGATATCCACCCTCCTGAAGACCGCCCCTGACTCGACCTCAACGTACGCCTTCCCCGCCTCCTGACGGATGGCAATCAGCGGGACGGCGAGCGATTCGGCTGCCGGAGGGCCCGCTGTTACGGTCACGGACTGATTGGCCGCGAACCCCGCCGTACCGCTCGACACGGGCAGCACGATGTCCTTTCCCGGCACCGGGTTCTGGTTCGGATCCCCGTCCTTGAAGCCGCTGACCTGCGCCACCTTCACCTCCAGCGCCGCCGATCCTGCTCGGACAGTCACGGGAGTACCGGGAGCGAAGGAGTCGGCCTGCAGAAGGTCTGCGCGCGCCACGATCGTGTCGTCCGCGATCGTGACGCGGGCCACGATGCCGTCGTCGAGGATGGTCCCAGATTCGGAGATGGATGAGATCTTTCCTTTGTCTCCGGGGATCTGCACGAATTCGCGCCAATGAAACGCCACCGACGAAGGTGAATCGCCAGTTGGTGCCGTGCTCCGCGCCGCCGCGTAGAACTTGGACAGCGCTCGCTGGGTCGCGGCGTCGAACGTTCCCGTGGAAGGGCAGGCATAGCCGAGGGCAGCGAGGGCGGCCTGCAACCCGACCACGTCCGGCCCCTTGTCACCGTCGTTGATGTCCCGGTAGAGCGGGACGCGGCTTTGCAGGACCAACAGCGGCCGCCCGGATACGACGGCGAGGAGGTCGCCGGGGGTCACATCGTCGCCGACCGCTTTGGCGAGCGAAGTGACCACGAGTCGGTCGACGCCGGGCGTGGCACTCGCGCTCACCACCGTCTGGGCGCCTGCCACGACTTTCCCCGGAATGACCAACTGCTTCGCCACGGCTCGCCGTTCGACCGTAGCCGAAACCGGGACGGCAGCCGTGGTCGCCTGTTCCGGGTCCGCTCCTGCCGCGGTGACCGCTCCAGCCCAATACGCCCCGACAAGCCCACCTAAGACCACAACCGCGATGGTGGGGAGGAGCCACCATCGTGGCACCCGTCGCATCGCCGCTCCAAGCGCGGGATCAGAGCTTGGCATCCGAGAGCCTTAAGAGCTTCGCGTCCGGCGTCTCATTCAGCTTCGCATCGGCAATGCCGTGATCACGCAGGACCTGACGCGCCCGCTCCACGGCTGCTGCCTTTTGCTCGGCGAGCGCGTTGAGCTCGGCTTGATGGTCCTTCATCTGGGCGGCCTGGTACTGCGCGAGGATGTCGTACGGCGTCCTAGCGCCCCCGCTCGACTCCTTGCATTCGATGTCGAGGAGGGCCACGCGGATGTCGTCCTCCTTGCTGGCACCCGACGCGATGCCCCACGTGTCCACCACCGTCAGCCCTTTGCCTTCAACGCAGGCCTTCCATGCCTCCCGATAGCGGAGATACTCGGGGTCGCGTTCTGTCAGAACCTGGGCGGTCTGGTGGATCCGCTGCTGGATGGACGTGTCGCCGCCGAGTCCGGCAAGGAGCTCGGGAAAGCCTGCACGGTCGACTGACCGCGAGCACTGGGTGCCCGCCTCGTCGTCGGCGGCGCTCACCTGATATTCCCGGCCTTCAGTCAGGCCCGGAATCAGGCGAACCACCCGTTCGGTCCCGTTCTTAGCTGCCAGCCCCCGCGACCACTGCCCGTAGGTTTCGTCCTGAAGAACCGTCGTGTAACCGCGTGACGGACGGATGGCGCGCCCTTGAGCCTTTACACAATCCTCGATGAGATAGGCCACGGCCTCATTCACGAGGGTGTTCTCCCGATCCGAGTACCAGTACTTGTCCATGGGGAGGAAGACCTCCCCGGTGGCTTCGTTGAGAGAGGCGCGCGCATCTGCCGCGATGGTCCGATCTATGGCCGGCAGCTCTCCCAGAGATGGGGCAGGCGGTGCGGTCGGCCGGGGCGCACATCCCGCAGTTCCAAGTACAACCATCGCTAGCGCCAATGCCGTCGAAAACGCACGCGAAGGTGGCGCGACAGCCTGCTTCATCGATCTCTCCCGTTCCCGACCGCCGTAGAGGCGGTCGCCTAAGGAAAAGACTTGCACGATTGCAAATAGCTAAGTGTTAGAGAACGGCCTCGTCCGTGGCGTCAAGCGCCAAGCTCAGTACGGACGCTGGAGACCACGGAGGAGGGGGTTGAAGGTCAGCCCCGACGGGTGTTGGAAGCCGGAGCACCGGCCCGACGCGGACCACGGCGGCTCGGGGTCGAGGTCGGCGCGCCACCCTGTCCCGCGGAGCGAGTGGACGCGTGATGCGTCCCGGAGGTGTGCGAAGCCTTGGGCTTCGACTGCGCCCCAGAGGAAGGCTTCTTGGCAGCGGAACCCTGTGCAGGCTTGCCCTGCGCCGGGTTGCCCTGCATAGGCGCCTTGGCCTGAGTCGCGCGCCGCGTCGTCGTCCGCTGCGGCATCCCGCTCCGGCCCTCCGAAGTCCCCGCGCCCGAACCGCCGCGGCCACGCCGCGAGCGCTTGCGCTGGGCGTTCGCGCCGGTCGACGTCCCGCCGCCCTGGCGCGGCTGCTTCGCTGCGACGGCCGCCTCGCGCTCCGCTGGATCGACGTACTCCGCCGGCTCACCCACGAGATGGGCGACGGCGGCCGACGACGAGGTGACGGGCTGGAATTCGACCTTGACCCCCGCGTTGCGCAGGAGCTGCCGGACCTCCTGCTGCTGCTCGGGCAGCGCAACCGTGACGACTGCGCCCTCAGACCCAGCGCGAGCAGTTCGGCCCGAGCGGTGCAGGTATGACTTGTGCTCAGCCGGCGGATCGACGTGGACCACGAGCTCGACGTCGTCGACGTGGACACCCCGCGCGGCGACGTCGGTCGCGACGAGCACGCGCACGGCCCCCGACGAGAAATCGGCGAGGTTGCGGTCGCGCGCGTTCTGCGAGAGGTTGCCGTGGAGGTCGACCGCGGGGATGCCCGACTGCGTGAGCTGCTTCGCGAGGCGCTTCGCGTGGTGCTTGGTGCGCATGAAGAGCACGCGCCGCCCCCGGCCCGAGGCGAGTGCATGCACGAGGTTCTTCTTCGCGCCGGCGTCGGCAGCGACGAACACATGGTGCTCCATGGTCGTGACAGCGGCGCGGGCCTCATCCACCGAGTGGGTCAGAGGGTTGTGGAGGTAGCGCTTCACGAGCGCGTCCACACCGTTGTCCAGGGTCGCGGAGAAGAGGAGGCGCTGGGCGTCCTTCGGGGTCGCGTCGAGGAGGCGCCGAACAACCGGGAGGAAGCCGAGGTCAGCCATGTGGTCCGCCTCGTCGAGCACCGTGATCTGAACGTGGCCGAGGTCGATGAGCCGCTGACGCCCGAGATCCTCGAGGCGCCCCGGGCACGCGATGACGATGTCGACGCCCGCATTGAGCGCGCGCTCCTGGCGCATCTGGGAGACGCCCCCGTAGATGACCGTCGTCGTCAGCCCTGCGGCTTTGGCGAGCGGCTCAACCGTGGCGTTGATCTGGGTAGCGAGCTCGCGGGTCGGGGCGAGCACCAGGCCGAGCGGGCGGCGCGGGGCACGGACGACGGCGGCGCCGGCCGCGTCGAGGCGGGCCACGAGCGGGATCGCGAACGCAAGCGTCTTCCCGGACCCCGTGCGGCCTCGGCCGAGCACGTCACGGCCGGCAAGGGTGTCAGGCAGCGTCGCCGTCTGGATGGGGAACGGGGACTCGATGCCCTGGGCAGCGAGGGTGCGATCGAGGACGGCGGGCACGCCGAGCGAGGCGAAAGTGGGGGCAGGCATGGCTAAGGCATCTCCAGCATCGGATCTTCCCATGGGCCACGTCGGCGTCACGGGTTCGCCGAGGAAAGGAGCCGGGCCTCTGCTCCGCAGCGCACGAGCGTGCGGGTGGGCCTGTCAACGCGTTCATCGACGCTTGTTGGGCTTGAATAAGACCGTCAAGAAGAGCCCGGTCAGAACGCGCAACTTCCCTAGTCTATCAGGGCCGGCGCTGCAACCACCTCGCCCGTCGTCGTCCCATCTGGCCGGAGCATGACACCGACCCGCTTGACCGCGCGCAGCATCACGATGCTCTCGACAAGTTCGATCCCGGGAATGCGCTCCTGAAGCGCGAGTTCCGCTGTCATGACATCCGCTACAGTGCGGAGCCACATCATGATCGTGAAGTTGGTCTGGCCCGTCGTGGACGCGACGAGGCGCAAGTTCCGGAGGCCGCCGATCGCCGCGGCGGCCGACGCGTGCTGCCCGGGCGGCACCTTCGCGAGCCACTTGCATGCCACGGGATACCCGGCCCGTCCCTGCGCGACCTCGCATCGGAAAGAGAGCATGCCGCTGCTCACAACACGCGAGAGCTGACGGTGCGCCGTCGCCGGGCTCCGGCCCAGCTCACGCGAAATCTCCGCCGCGCTCGCCCTGCCGTTCCTCGCGAGGATCGGGAGGAGGTCGTAGCACCCGGCGGGCAGGCGGCCTCCGAATGGCTCGATCTGGGCGAGCTCCGAGAACGCAGCGATCTGGGCTCGGTCGAGGGCCGCGAGACGCCACGAATGGCCGCCTGAGTGGAGTCGCGTGCACAGATGCGTCTGCACTCGCCGGACGCCCGGGGCCTCGGCGATGAGCGGGAGGACGGTTTCGCTGCATTCGACGAGGGACTTCGCGAAGACTGTGAGGGCGAGGTCCGGGTGGCTCGCCCCGACGTCGATCGTCTGGACTTCCGGCATCGCGGCGAGCGCTGAGGTCGCGGCATCCCGCTCGCCCGGTGCACATTCCACGTCGACGAAGGCGAGGACCATCTCCGCCGGGTCGCCCTTGAGATGCGCCGTGATCCAGGCAAGGCCGGCCGAGCGGAGCCGCTCCCAACGGCGCGCGAGTGTGGCGGGGTGCGCGCCCAAGATCTCAGCCGCCTCGAGCCACGGCGCTCGCGGGGCGATCTGCAGGCCATGCAGGAGCGCGAGATCCTCCTCCGAGAACTCGACAACGGAGGAACTCCATGAAGGAAACCGCTGCTGTCCTGCGTCCACATGAGCGATTATTGCAGGCTGCCCTCAATACCGTAGGCCGTCCTGCACACTTGCTGGCATTGGAGAGAAAAGTGGCGCACGCCACACGGACCGCCTGATTGGCGGGAAAGCGAGGAGACACAGTGGAGCTGAGGGCCGAGGCGCGAGGACTGCACGACGAGCTCGTCCAGTGGAGGCACGCCCTCCACAGGGAGCCCGAGGTCGGTCTCGAGCTGCCCCGCACCCAGGAGAAGGTCCTCGCCGCGATCGATGGCCTCGGCTTCGAGGTCTCCACGGGCACCGACACCACATCCGTCACCGCGGTGCTGCGGGGCACCGCCGGCGAGGCGCCCGACGACGGCGGCCGGCCGTCGTCGTCCGTTGGCTCTCCCGAGGCTTCCGGAAGGCGACCCGTCGTCCTCCTCCGCGCCGACATGGACGCGCTGCCCGTCCAGGAGCGCACGGGTGCCGCCTTCACCTCACGGATCGACGGCGCGATGCACGCTTGCGGCCACGACCTCCACACCTCGATGCTCCTGGGTGCCGCGACGCTCCTTGCCGACAATCGGCACCGGCTCGCCGGCGACGTCGTCTTCATGTTCCAGCCCGGCGAGGAAGGCTACGACGGCGCGAGCGTCATGGTGCGCGAAGGCGTGCTCGACGCAGCGGGGCGGCGCGTCGACGCAGCGTTCGGCATGCACGTGTTCTCCTCGATGGCCCCTCACGGGCAGTTCGTCACGCGGCCGGGGGTCATGATGAGCGCCTCGGACGGGCTGTTCGTGACCGTTCGCGGCGCTGGCGGGCACGGCTCGGCACCTCACGCAGCCAAGGACCCGGTCACCGTCGCGGCCGAAATGGTCCTCGCGCTCCAGACGATGGTGACCCGCCAGTTCGACATGTTCGACCCTGTCGTGGTGACTGTCGGCCGCCTCGCCGCGGGCACGAAGCGCAACGTCATCCCGGACACCGCCGAGTTCGACGCAACGATCCGCACCTTCTCCGACGCACACCGCGAGCGCATGCAGAGCGCGATCCCGCGGCTGCTCGAGGGCATCGCCCACGCGCACGGGCTCGACGTCGACGTCCGGTACGAGGCCGAATACCCGCTCACGGTGACCGATCAGACGGAGACCGAGTTCGCTGAGACCGCGATCGCGGAACTCTTCGAGGGCCGGCACGCTCGTCTCCCCCAACCGCTCAGCGGCTCCGAGGACTTCTCGCGGGTGCTCGCCGAGGTGCCCGGCAGCTTCATCGGGCTCAGCGCGGTGCCAGCCGGCGGCGACCCCGCGACGAGCGCGTTCAACCACTCCCCGTTCGCCACGTTCGACGACGCCGTCCTCACCGACGGTGCCGCCCTCTACGCCCAGCTCGCCCTCGCCAAGACAGCCCAGCTCGCGGGCTGAGCCGCCAGAGAATACACCGCCAGGGACACACCTATGGAGACGCCACCCATGACCCCGAACAGCACCCGTGTGGAACGGACCGCCCGCGCGAGCGGGACGACACGCCGGACCAGCACGACCCACACCGTCCTGAGCACCGGAATCGGCAACGCCGCCGAATGGTACGACTGGGGCATCTACGCCACGTTCGCGCCGTTCTTCTCGAAGCAGCTCTTCAGCGCCGCCAACCCGACCTCAGCGATCCTGTCCACGCTGGCGATCTTCGCCGTCGGCTTCCTCGCGCGTCCGTTCGGCGGCTTCCTCTTCGGCTGGATCGGCGACCGCGTGGGACGGAAGGCGTCCATGACGCTCTCGATCGGGCTCGCAGCCGTCGGCAGCCTGCTCATCGCCGTCGCCCCGACCTACGCGGCCGTCGGCGCTCTTGCCTCGCTGGTTCTGCTCGTCGCCCGCCTCGTGCAGGGCGTCGCCCACGGCGGCGAGCTCCCGTCGTCGCAGACGTTCCTTGCCGAATCTGCGCCGAGGGAGAAGCGCGGCCTCTGGTCCACCCTCATCTACTTCTCCGGCACCATCGGAACAATCGCCGGAGTGCTCATGGGCGCCGTCTTCACGATCGTCCTGACTCCGGCCCAGATGGGAGCCTTCGGCTGGCGCGTCCCGTTCCTCGTGGGTGCCCTGCTCGGCCTCTGGGGCCTCGTGATGCGGGCGCGGCTCAAGGAGACCGAGGTCTTCCAAGAGGAGGAGGCCGAGGCCAAGGCTGCCCCCGTGAAGCCGAAGCTCTGGCCAGAGATCGTCCGGCACCGCAAGCAGGCCCTGCAGGTCATCGGGCTGACCGTCGGCCTGACGATCGTGTACTACGTGTGGGCCATCGCCGCTCCGACCTACGCCTCGACGACCCTCAAGATCGACCCGGGGCAGGCGCTCTGGGCCGGCGTCGCTGCGAACATCGTCTTCCTCATCGCCCTTCCGCTCTGGGGCAGGCTGAGCGACCGCATCGGCCGCAAGCCCGTACTGCTGGTGAGCGCGATCGGGGCCGCCGTGCTGAACTTCCCGATGCAGGCTCTCCTCCGGGACTCGGCGTGGCAGCTGTTCATCTCGATGTCCGTCATGCTCGTGTTCATCGCCGCGTCCGCCTCGATCGTGCCGGCCGTGTACGCAGAGCTCTTCCCGACGTCCATCCGCACCGTGGGCGTGGGTGTCCCGTACTCGATCTGCGTGGCGCTGTTCGGCGGGACCGCTCCTTACCTCCAGACGCTGTTCACCGACGTCGTGAAGCAGACCTGGCTGTTCAACGGATACGCCGTGCTCATGGCCGTCATCTCGGCCGCCGTCGTCCTGACGATCCCCGAGACGAAGGGCAAGGACCTCACTGCCTGATTGGTCGGTTCTGCCCCCTCCCATCCATGGGTCACGTTCCGACGCTGCGGTCACCGTCGGGACGTGACCCTTGTGATGGCACCACTAGGCTTGAGGGCGATGAGCGAGCAGCACCCTGATTCCCCGACCACAGCCCCGGGCTCTGCCGGCAACCCGGTCACACCCGGCAGTCAGGCCTCCTTCGGCACCTATCGCCGCCAGCCGGTGAGCTTCGTCCGCCGGGGGACCCGCCTCCAGGGGCGCAGGCAGCAGGCGTGGGACGAGCACGCGCCGTCGTTCGTCGTCGACGTTCCCCGCCACGTCGCCGACACCTCCGTGCACCCGGACTACGTGTTCGACGCCGCAGCCGAGTTCGAGCGCGAGGCGCCGCTTGTCGTCGAGATCGGCTCCGGCCTCGGCGAGGCGATCGTCGCCGCCGCGGAGGCGAGCCCCGAACGGAACTTCCTCGCGGTCGAGGTCTACCGACCCGGCCTCGCGAACACACTCCTGAGGATCGGCCAGCGCGGGCTCACTAACGTGCGAGTGGTGCAGGCCAAC
This sequence comes from Sinomonas terrae, assembly GCF_022539255.1. Classification (NCBI taxonomy): domain Bacteria; kingdom Bacillati; phylum Actinomycetota; class Actinomycetes; order Micrococcales; family Micrococcaceae; genus Sinomonas; species Sinomonas terrae. The sequence continues at coordinate 650,616 of NZ_JAKZBV010000001.1, read as the reverse complement.
GCCCCCGAGGTGCTCGGCTGGATGCTGCCGGAGGGATCGGTGAGCGAGCTCTGGGTGTTCTTCCCCGACCCCTGGCACAAGACGAAGCACCAGAAGCGGCGCCTCGTGAAGGATTCGTTTGCCGAGCTGGCCGCGCGAGTGGTTGTGCCGGGCGGGATCTGGCGGCTCGCCACTGACTGGTCGGGCTACGCGCAGCAGATGCGCGACGTCGTCGCCTCCTCGCCGGACTTCCAGAACGCGCACGACGGCGAGCGGGCGGGGGCGGCGAGCCCCTTGACGGCGGCGTGGGCCTCGGGGGTCGATTGCGAGCCGACCGGCGAGACGGACGACGACGGCGGCTGGGCCCCGCGGTTCGAGGGCCGGGTGCTCACGAGTTTCGAGAACAAGGCGCTCAAGGCCGGACGCGTCATCTTCGACCTCGAGGCGGTGCGGGCCTAGGCTCTGGGCCCCTCTGGCGGGGGTTCGTCGGGGGGGTGCGATTCGGCGTCCGGTTCGGCGTCAGTTTCGGCGTCAGTTTCGGCGAGACCGCAGCCAACGGACGAGACCACAGGTAATCCCCTGCGGTCTCGTCCGTTAGCTCCGGTCTCGACGGACAAGTGTCTGGGCACAGGGGGGTCTCCGGCGGACAAGTGTCTCGGCGCACAGGCGTCTCAGCCGACGAGGGTCACAGCGGACAGGCGTCTCAGCCGACGAGGGGTCACGACCGACAATGTCTCAGCACAGGTGGCCTCAACGGGCCGAACGGCAGCCCCCTGCGGGAGGCCGCCCCTCGCCCCTCGCCGATCGCCGGTTGCCGGTCCCCGAAGGCGCACGTTTGGTGCCAACGCGTACGTTTCTACGCCCCCAAACGTCCGCCCTCGGAGCAAACATCCGCCCTCGTGGCAGACCTGCGCTTTCGCGACGAACGCGCACCCTCACGCCACCCGGTCACCCTGGTCGGGGCCTCCGTCGCGACGTCCGTTTCGGCGAGACCACAGCCAACGGACGAGACCACAGGTAATCCCCTGCGGTCTCGTCCGTTAGCTCGGGTCTCGACGGACAAGTGGTCTCGGCACAGGAGGTCTCGGCGCACGAGGTCTCCGGCGGACAAAAGCGTCTCAGCACAGGTTGCCTCGACAGGCCGAACGGCAGCCCCTGCGGGAGGCCGCCCCTCGCCGATCGCCGCTCTCCCTCGCCGGTCGCCGATCTCCGAAGGCGCACGTTTGGTGCCAACGCGTACGTTTCTCCAGCCCCAAACGTCCGTCCTGGGAGGAAACGTCCGCCCTCGTGGCAGACCTACGCTTTCGCGACCAACGCGCGCCCTCCGGCCACCCGGTCACCTTCCGTCCGAACGCCGCCCGCCTACCCGCCCCGATGGCCCTGAAGCGGTGACCTGTCCCCCACCGACCACACGTGCCCGAACGGGTCACGGAAGCCACCCTGACGGTGGACGCCCCACGGCATCTGGCGGTCCTCGACGGGCGAGCCCGCGGTTGCACCGGAGGCGACGGCCCTCCCGACGACGGCATCCGGGTCGTCGACGAAAAGCTCCACGCGTGCGCTCGTCACACCCGCGTGCTCCGGGCTCGTCTCGACAGGGTTGCCCGGGTTGATCTCGTGGAGGAAGAACGGCGCGCCATCGACTTCGAGCCCGGCCACTCCGCCGAGGTCCCAGAGCACGACGGCTCCCAGCGCCTCCCGATACCAGAGCATCGCAGCCGCAGCATCCGGGACGATCAGCATGACGGAAATGGCAGTCACGGGGTCCCTCCCTTCCGCAGAGCCTCGGCCATGACCTGCACGAGGTGCCTGCTGCCCAGCCCGGCAAGGTCCCCGACTTGGGTTCGGCACGAGAAGCCGTCTGCCAGGATCGCCCGCTCGGGCTCCGAGGCCGCCTTCGCAAGGATCCCGCCCCGAGCGATCTTCTCGGAGACCTCGTAGTGCCCCTGCTCCATGCCGAAGTTCCCCGCGAGTCCGCAACAGCCCGCCGAGACGTCCACGTCGCAGCCCATCCCGTCGAGGAGTGCGCGGTCCGCGTCGTAGCCCATCACCGAGTACTGGTGGCAGTGCGGCTGGACGAGGAGCTTCTCCGCGGACTGCGGCGGCTGCCATTCGATGCCCGTGAGGAACTCGGCGACAGTCTTGACCGCGCCTGCGAGCTCCTTGGCGCGCGGATCGTCCGGCAGAAGCTCGAGCAGGTCCGAGCGCAGCACGGCCGTGCAGCTCGGCTCAAGGCCGACGACGGTCCTCCCTGCCCGCACGTGCGGGATGAGGACGTCGAGGGTCCTCCGGAGCCGCGCCTTCGCGGCGTCGAGCTGGCCGGTCGAGATGTACGTGAGGCCGCAGCACGCCTCGCCCGGGGAGACCTCGATGTCGCAGCCGGCCGCCTCGAGCACGGTGAGGGCGTCGCGCGGGATCTCCGGATCCAACCCGTCTGAGAAGGAGTCCACCCACAGCACCACCCGAGGCGCGCCCTCCGGAGCCGGACGACGACGGCGCGAGCGCAGGTCCCAGCGGAACGGCGCCTTCGGGAGCTTGGGGAGTGAGCGGCGCGGGTCCGCACCCATCGCCGTGAGCGCCGCCTTGCGCAGCGCCGGGACACGGGCCGCGAGGTTCATGAGGGAGGCGAACGGCGCCGCGAGGCGCAGCCACTGCGGGAGCCGTCCGAGGGAATAGTGGCTCCGGGGGCGCAAGCGGCCCCGATACGTCTGGAAGAGCGTCTCGGCCTTGTACATGGCCATGTCGATGCCTGTGGGGCAGTCAGTCGAGCACGCCTTGCAGCTCAGGCACAGGTCCAGCGCCGCGTGAACCTCCGGCGACCGCCAGCCCAGCTGCACGACGGTGCCGTTGAGCATCTCCTGCAGCACGCGCGCCCGCCCCCGCGTGGAGTCCTTCTCCTCGCGCGTCGCAATGTAGGAGGGGCACATGAACCCGCCCGCTCCCCGAGGATCCGCGCGGCACTTGCCGACGCCCACGCAGCGGTGCACAGCTTTGGTGACGCTGCCGCCGTCGTGCTTGAACGCGAAGCCTCGGTCGACGTGGAGTTCGACGGCGCGGGGTCGCCGAAGGTCCGCGTCGACCGGAGCCGGGTGCACCACGATGCCCGGGTTGAGGAAGTCCTCCGGGTCGAAGATCGCCTTGAACTCGGCCATCGCGGTGAGGGCCTCGGTGCTGTACATCGCGGGCAGCAGTTCGGAGCGGGCGCGGCCGTCGCCGTGCTCGCCCGAAAGGGAGCCCCCGTGCCGGGCGACGAGCGCGGCGGCCCGCTCGAGGAAGCGGCGCATGAGGCTGCCGTCCTGCTCGAGCGGAAAGTCGATCCGCATGTGCACGCAGCCGTCGCCGAGGTGCCCGTAGGCCATCCCGGTGAGGCCCTCCTCGTCCAGGAGCGCCGCGAGGTCGCGAAGATAGTCGCCGAGGTGTTCCGGCGGGACGGCTGAGTCCTCCCAGCCGGGCCATGCCTGGTCGTCCTTCTCCGTCCGGCCAGCGAGCCCGGCGGCGTCCTCGCGGATGCGCCACAGCCGCTCGCTCTGCTCGCCCGCGGGCAGCACCTGCGACTGGTCCGTAGCTGCGGCGTCGACCAATTTCCGGGCTGCCTCTTCCGCCTCCTCTGGGGTGTCCCCGGGCACCTCGGCGAGCAGGAGGCACCCGCCCTTGGGGAGGTCGGGCACGCTGTCCGCGCCCTTCGCCCGGCGCAGGGCGTCGAGGAGCCGCGTGTCGAGTCCCTCGAGCGCAAGGGGATGGAAGGGCAGGAGGTTCGGGACGTCGTCGGCCGCTGTCGCGAGATCGCGGTAGCCGAGCACGGCGAGCGCAGGGTTCTCGGCGCGGGGAACGAGCCGGAGCGTGGCCTCGAGGAGAACGCCGCACGTGCCCTCGACCCCAACGAGAGTCGCCGCGAGATTGCGGCCCTTCTCGGGGAGGAGATGGTCGAGCGAGTAGCCCGAGATCTGGCGGCTGAAGCGCCCGAACTCCTTCCTCAGGACCGAGAGGTGCCGGTCAACGAGCTCGCCGAGGCCGGGGACGGCATTGAACGTCTCGGGGCCGGACGACGCCGTCACGATCTCGCCCGTCCCCGTGAGCCACGTCAGGGAGAGGACGTTGTCCGCCGTGCGGCCATAGGACATCGCGTGCGCTCCGCACGCGTTGTTGCCGATCATCCCGCCGACCGTGCAACGGGTCCCGCTCGCGGGGTCCGGGCCGAACCGCAGGCCGTGGGGCGCGCACGCGGCCTCGAGGTCGGCGAGCACCACCCCGGGTTCGACGACAGCGGTGCGCGCCTCGGGATCGACCGAGAGGATGTGGTTGAGGTAGCGGGAGAAGTCGATCACGAGGCCTGGTCCGATCGCGTTTCCCGCCATGGACGTGCCCCCACCGCGCACGGTCACCGGGATGCCGCGCTCGCGCGCAGCGGCGACCGCGACGAGCACATCGTTCCGCGAGCGCGGAAGCACGACGACGCTCGGCACCACCCGATAGTTCGTCGCGTCCGAGGAATAGAGGGCTTTGGCGAGGGAGGAGTCATCGACATCGCCATCGATCCGAGTGCGGAGCTCATCGACGAGGGACTGTACCGTCTTCTGCCCGGGCCGCTTCACTGGAGGGCGCACTGCGATCGACGTCATGTTCCAGTGCTACCCCAGATTCGGGGCCGAGTCACAGGGTCTGGCGACTGAATGGGCCGTCTATTGCGGGCTGGCATTTCGCGATAGATGCCTTGGCTCGGGAAAATCGAACCATGCCCCGCCGCTTTTCCGTCTCGCTCCCCCGCCGCTGGCCGTTCGACGGATTCATCACCGCCCTCCTGCTCACGGTTGTGGTCGCCTCGCTGTTCCCGGCGCGGAACGCCCTCGCTCACGGGGTCACGGATCTCCAGACGGTCGCGGTCGCGCTGCTGTTCTTCCTGTACGGTGCCCGCCTCTCGCCGCGGGAGGCTCTGGATGGACTGCGGCAGTGGCGGCTGCACGGACTCGTCTTCGCGGTGACCTTCGTCGTCTTCCCGCTGCTGGGTCTCGCCGCGGGCCTCCTCGAGCCTTCGCTCCTCGGGCCGCAGCTCTACCAAGGGGTCCTATTCCTCTGCATGCTGCCCTCGACCGTCCAGTCCTCGATCGCGTTCACCTCGATCGCCCGAGGCAATGTGGCCGCGGCTGTGTGCAGCGCGACGTTCTCCAACCTCGCGGGCATCGTGGTCACGCCTCTGCTCGCCGCGCTCCTGCTCCACGCGACGCACGGCGGGGGCGACGTCGGCCGCCAGATCCTGGACGTGGTGGTCCAGCTGCTCGTGCCGTTTATCGCGGGCCAGTTCGCTCGCCGGTGGATCGTGGCCTGGATGGGACGTCACGCAAAGTGCTGACCCTCGTCGACCGCGGGTCCATCCTGATCGTCGTCTACGGCGCGTTCAGCGAGGGCGTCGTCGGCGGAATCTGGGGGCAGCTCTCGCCGTCGAGTCTCGCCGGGCTCTTGCTCGTGAACATCGTGCTGCTGGCCGCGGTCCTAGCCGCCACGAGCTTTGCGGGCCGCCGGCTCGGCTTCAACCGGGAGGACCGCATCACGATCGTCTTCTGCGGCTCGAAGAAGAGCCTCGCGACCGGCGTGCCGATGGCTTCCGTGCTGTTCGCCGGTCCCGCGGTGGGTCTCATGGTGCTCCCGCTCATGCTCTTCCACCAGATCCAGCTCATGGTGTGCGCGTGGCTCGCCCGGCGGTGGGGAGCCCGCGCGGAGGCGGAGGCAACGCCGTCGTCGGTGCGCGCCTGAACGCGCACCGACGAGCGTCAGACCGGGTTGATCTCTGCAAGGCTCCTGCGGGTGGTCCGCGGTCCGAGGATCCCGACAGTCGCGGCGATGATCGCGAGGGCGACGGCGACGACGCCGAACATGGCCGGAGCGCCGAAGCTGTCGAGGACCGGGAGCAGGATGAACGGCAGGGCGCCGCTCGAGAGCCGGGAGAGCGAGTAGGTCCAGCCGACGGCGGTCGCGCGCAGCGCTGTCGGGAAGATCTCGGCCTGGTAGATGTGGTAGACGTTCGAGAACACGTTGCTGATCAGGGTCGTGAGGAAGCCGAACACCACGATGAGCGCGTCGCTCCCGGACACCGAGAACGCGACGCCGCTCGCCGCGAGGGCGACGATCGACGCGATCAGCAGGTGCTTCCGCTCGAACCTGGCAACGAGGGGCGTGGAGACGAGCGAGCCGATCGGGTAGCCGAGGAACGAGAGAGCTGTGAAGAGCAGCGAGTTCGTCACGCTGTGGCCGCTCGCGACGAGGACGAGGGCTGCGAGAGTCCCGAATCCGTAGTACCCGAACGTCTGGAACACGTGGAAGATCACGAGCATGACGAGTCGGCCGCGGTACGGGGCCTTCCCGAGGTGGGAGAGACTCCTGCGCTCGTCCTGGTCCGGTGCCGGTCGCGAGGCCAGTTCGGCCGCGCTCGGGGCCGCCTTCTCGAGTTCGCTGACACTCGTTCCCGCGCCCTGAGCGAAGACTTCGAGGGCCTGAGCGGCTTCCTCCGTACGTCCCACGCTGTTGAGCCACCGCGGCGATTCGGGGAGCGAGCGGCGGAGGAAGAGGACGACGACGGCGCCGACGCCGCCGAGGGCGAGGAGCCACCGCCAGCCCGAGATGCCGAGCAGAGGCGTCGTGTTGAGCCACAGGGCGAGGAAGCCCACCACAGGGACCGCAACGAAGGAGCTCGTGTAGGCCCAGGTGGCGAGCCTTCCCCGCTTGTCCTTGGGCAGGACGTCGGAGAGGTAGGCGTCGGCTACCGGGTACTCGGCCCCGACGCCGATGCCGGCCATGAAGCGGGCGAAGACGAGGAAGCCGGCGTTGGGCGAGAACGCCCCGACCAGGGACCAGACCGAGTACCAGATGAGGTTGAAGAGGAAGGCCTTGCGCCGGCCCAGCCGGTCCGCGAGCCGGCCGAGGAGCGCCGCTCCGAGGAACATTCCGAGGAAGGCCGAGGCGAGCAGCAGCTTGAGCTCGAGCCCGGAGAGCCGGAATTCCTTGCCGAGGGCGACGCTCATCGAGCCCGAGAGGAAGACCTCGTACATATCGAAGAAGAGCCCGAGGCCGACGGCGACGACCACTTTCCAGTGGACCTTGCCGACGGGCAGGCGGTCCAGGTGATAGCTGATCCTGCTGCTCGTCATCGAGCTTGTAGATGGCGACGAAGCCATAGTTCTCTCCTCTTTGAGACCTACGAAGTGGTTCACAACTCACTATGTGATTCAGGTCATGGACGAATATAACCCACGTCATACGGATTGGGTAGGTCTGCGTCCGAAGCGTGGTCGTCCGCTTCAGCCAAGGCGCCTAGACTCGCGCTTCAGAAGCCGCAATCGATGAAGAGGGGCCGGAAGTGACCGCATCCGATCAGGAGAACTGGGACGAGGAGGAGCTGAGCCCAGCCCCTCAGCGACGGGAAGGCCCGGCACGGGAGCTCTCAAGCGGAGTCAAGCCGCTGCTCGTCCTCGGGAAGATCCGCGGAATCCTCGATGCGTTCACGCTCTCGCGGCCCGCCCTCACCCTCTCGGAGATCCGGGCCGCAACCGGCTACCCCACCTCGACCGTGCAGCGGCTCGTGGCCAACCTCGTCGCCGAGGAATTCCTGGACCGGGAAGGCGATCGGGTCCGGATCGGAGTGAAGTTCGCCTACTGGGCGGCCCCCGCCACGAGAGGGCTCGACGAGCTCGAGGTCATCAAGCCCGTCCTCGAGGGACTCCGCGACCTGACGGGCGAGACGGTCTCGCTGTTCCGCCTCGAGGAGAACTTCCGCGTGTGCGTCGCCATGGCCGAGACGCGGCACGCCCTCCGCAGGGAGATGCACGTGGGGAAGCTCCTGCCTCTTCACGCTGGCTCGGCGGGGCGCGTCCTCATGGCCTGGAACCCCAAGGCCGAGGAAGCCGCGCTGTCGTCGACGCTCGAGCGGCTGACAGAGCACACCATCACCGACCCCAAGCGACTGCACGCAGACGTCGACCAGACGCGACGCGACGGCTACGCGATCACTTCCGACGAACGCGACGAAGGGGCCACCGGACTCTCTGCGCCGATCTTCAATTCGATGGGAGACCTCACTGGCGCGCTGAGCGTGAGCGGACCCTCCCTGCGCGTCACAGCGGACAAGTGCCAGGCCTGGATCGAACCGCTCGTGGAGGCGGCAGAACAGGCCACCCGCCTCATCGGCGGCCGCCTTCCTCGCTAGCCTCTTGCCCACTTCGTGGTTTCTTGCTCATAATGTAGTTACTTCCGATGATCTTTTCGGCTGTTTCGACGACGAAGGCCTGCACCAAGGGAGCACCATGCACGGAGACCACACCATCGCCCCGCTCGCGGGAGTCCGAGTCCTCGAACTCGGCAACTACATCGCGGCGCCGACGGCCGGGCGCCTCCTGGGCGACTTCGGCGCCGAGGTCATCAAGGTCGAGCGCCCCCGCACCGGGGACGAGCTGCGGAACTGGCGTCTCCAAGCCGGGACCACTTCGATGCTCTACCGCACGATCAACCGCAACAAGAAGTCGATCGTGCTCGACTTGAAGACCGAGACGGGCAGGAAGCTCGTGCTCGAGCTCGCCCACCACTGCGACATCCTGCTCGAGAACTTCCGGCCTGGCACCCTCGAGAAGTGGGGCATCGGTCCGGATGTCCTCAACGAGGCGAACCCGGATCTGATCATCACGCGGGTCTCAGCCTTCGGCCAGACCGGCCCCCTGTCTCCACGACCCGGGTTCGCCGCCGTCGCCGAAGCGCTCGGAGGCTTCCGCGAACTCGTCGGCGATCCGGACCGTCCGCCCGTTCGCGTCGGCGTCTCGATCGGCGATTCGATCGCCGGCCTCTACGCCGCCTTCGGTTCCGTCATGGCGCTCTTCCAGCGCGAGACCCGCAAACGGACTGCCGGGCCCGCCGTCCCGCTCGGCGAGCGCATCATCGACGTCGCCCTCAACGAGGCGATGCTCTCGATGATGGAGTCCCTCGTTCCCGACTACGAGGCCTACGGGCTCAAGCGCGAGCGCACTGGCGGGCGGATGGAGGGGATCGCGCCGTCGAACGCCTATGTCTGCAAAGACGGCGCGAGCATCGTCGTCGCCGGCAACGGCGACTCCATCTTCCAGCGCTACATGCGGGTCATCGAGCGGCCGGACCTCGCCGACGATCCTGAGCTGACGAACAACGACGCGCGGTGGGCGCGGCGCGAGGAGCTCGACGCTGCGATCGGAGCTTGGACGGGCCGCCACACCCAGGCCGAGGCGCTCCGCATCCTCGACGAGGCAGGAGTGCCGAGCGGCCCCATCTACACGGCGGCCGACATCTGCCAGGACGAGCAGTACGCGGCACGCGACATGATCCAGCGCCTCCCCGTCTCGACGGGCGAGGAGGTGCTCGAGAACGTCGGCTTCCCCGGCATCGTCCCCGTGATCGGGGGCAAGTCGCTCCCGATCCGCTCCCTGGGGCCGGACCTCGGCGAGCACACCCGGGCGGTCCTCGCAGAGGTCCTGGGGATGAGCGAGGAGCAGATCGACGCCGTCGTGCATTCAGAAGGAGCCTTCCTGTGAAACCAGTCCTCCGAGACGTCACCCTCCGCGACGGCCTCCAGCTCACGGGAAAACTCCTCCCGACGGAGTTCAAGATCCGCCTCGCACGGGAGCTGCTCCGTCTGGGTGTCCCCGAGCTCGAGATCGGCTCGATGGCCCGCCCCGATCTGGTCCCGCCCATGGCCAACACCCTCGACGTCGTCGCCGGGCTCACGGCCGAGGAACTTGAGAAGTGCTGGATCTGGGTCGCGACGCCGCGGCACGTCGAGAAGGCCATCGCCGCGGGGGCACGCAACTTCCAGTACTGCTTCTCCGCCTCGGACGCCCACAACCTGGCGAACATCGGAAGGACCACTGACCAGAGCCTCGCGGTCATGCCGGACGCGATCGCCCTCGCGAAGGAGGCCGGCGGTCGGATTCAGCTGTGCATCGCGACCTCCTTCACGTGCCCGTTCGACGGGCCAGTCCACCCGGAGAAGGTCCTCGAGATCGCGAACGACGAGCGCGCGGCCGGCGCGGACGACGTCGTCGTCTGCGACACCTTGGGGCAGGCGTTCCCTGGGCAGGTCGCTGAGCTCGTCTCGCGCGTCGCCTCCGAGACGCCGAAGCGGCGCATCGTCTTCCACGGGCACGACACGTGGGGCCAAGGGGTCGCTAACTCTCTCGCAGCTGCCTCGGCGGGCGCCGACGTCGTCGACGGTGCCTTGGGCGGCCTCGGCGGCTGCCCCTTCGCTCCCGGGGCGAGCGGCAACACCTCGAGCGAGGACCTCCTGTTCGCGACGCGCCCGGACTGGCTCGATCCGTCGGCCTTCGCGGGTCTGGTCCGGCTGTCCGAGAACGTTCTCCGCGAAGTCGACGAGCCGAACCGCTCCAAGGCAGCCCAAGGCGCACGCTCCAAGGCCAACGCGTTCGAATGGGTCATCCAGGGCAGCCGCGAGCTCTCGGGAACGGAAGCCCCGTGATGCGGCCCCGCATTCTGGTCACCACGCCGATTCCGGAGCCCGGCCCTTCGCTCCTGTCAGGGGCGGCCGATGTGACGGTTCTGGAGGAGGCACCCACCTATGCGGAACTTGCGGAGCGCTGCGCAAGCGGGGAGTACGACGTCGTCCTGACCCAGCTGCGGGATCGGATCGACGCGGAGCTGCTCGCCAAGGCGACGGTCAGAGGGGTCTCCAACTTCGCGGTCGGCTACAACAACATCGACATCGCTGCAGCCACCGAGCGCGGGATCATGGTGGGAAACACGCCGGGGGTCCTCACGGATGCTACGGCGGACATCGCGATGCTGCTCATTCTCGGGACCGGTCGCAGAGTCATCGAGGCGGACAGGATGGTCCGAGAAGGGCGCTTCCACGGCTGGGAGCCAGAGCTCATGCTCGGCGCAGACGTCTCGGGCCGGACGCTCGGCTTGGCCGGGTTCGGTCGGATCGCGCGGGCCACAGCGAGGCGCGCGCTAGGCTTCGGGATGGAGGTGCTCTTCGCGCCGCGTCCACCCCACGACCGCGCCGTCACTGACTCGGAACTCGGAGAGTTCGCCGGGAAGGTCCGGAAGGTCGAGTGGGACGAACTCGTCGCGGCGAGCGACTACCTCTCGCTGCACGTTCCCCTCAATGAGGACACCCACCACCTCGTGGATGCAGACGTCCTCGGGCGCATGAAGGAATCCGCCATCCTCATCAACACGGCGCGCGGGCCGGTGGTCGACGAGGCAGCGCTCGTGGCGGCCCTCCGGGACGGAAGGATCGCGGGTGCCGGCCTCGACGTCTTCGAGGACGAGCCGCTGCTGGCCCCGGGCCTCGCCGACCTACCGAATACGGTCCTCCTGCCACACATCGGCAGCGCGACCGTCTCCGTGCGGGCCGAGATGTCGCGCCTCAGCGCGCTCAACGCCATCGCGATGGGCGCGGGGCGCATTCCGGACCACCCTGTCAACCCGACGGCGTGGCCGGGAGCGTGAGGGTCGCGAGCGTCCGCTGCGTGTCGTCCCGTATCTGGATCGAGCGGATCGAGGCGAGCTGGTACGACGTCGCCCCCGTCAGGACCGCCCGTCCCGCGTAGCCGGTCGAACTCCAGCTTGCCGCCCGCTCCGGGGCGCCGTCGTCGGCCACGACCCACACGCTGAACACCCCCGCTGAAGGCATCCCACGGCACACCAGGTCGAGCTCGGTACCCCAGCCCTTGCGGACGAGCGCGAGGTCGACCTGGGCGCCGTCCGACGAAGTGAGCGAATAGGAAGCGGCGGGCGACGAAGTGCTAGGGCTCGGCGTCGCCGTCGGCGCCCCGACGACTACTGGACCGAGCGCGGCGCCGAGCGCAAGCGAGGCTGCGGCCGCCCCCGCCAGCGCCCCCGTCCACCGGAGGCGGAGCGCACGACGGCGGGCGCGCACCCGAGCGAGGAGGGCCGGCGGGGTCGGGCCCTCATTGAGCAACGCAGGGGCTTCGGCGAGCGCCTCGGCGCGCGCCGAGGGGACGCCGTCGAGGAGTGCGGGGAGCGTCTCGAGATCCTCGATCTCCGCCTGGCAGTCGGGACACGTGGCCACGTGGGCCTCGACGGCGCGGGCCTCCTCTGGGTCGAGGGCGCCGAGGAGGTAGGCGCCGAGGGCGAGGCGAGCGTCGTGATGATCCAGAATCATCGTTCCACCCCCAGCTCATCAAGCGCGGTCCGGAGGGCTCTGAGGGCGTAGAAGCAGCGCGACTTCACGGTCCCCGCGGGAACACCGAGCTCGCGGGCCGCCTCCTGCACGCTCAGCCTGCGGTAATGGACAGCAACAAGCACCTCCCGGTGCTCGCGCGTGAGCCGCATGAGTGCCTCCTCCATCACCACTCTGTCCAAGAGCTCGTCGATCCGTTCGGCGTCAACGGCAACGTCGAAGCCGTCGGTCCCCTGGGCCGGGACTGTCCTCGGCCTCCGGGAGCGCTGCCGGTGCTGGTCGACGATCAGGTTCCGCACCGTCCGGTAGAGGTATGCGCGCAGCCCCACGGTAACCTCGGGCGCCTGCCGCCACACCCGGACGATCGCTTCCTGCACGATGTCCTCAGCCTGCTCGTCGCTGCCTACGGCTCCACGGGCGAAGCGCCGGAGCGCCGCGCCGTGATCGCGGTAGATCGCCGCGACCGCATCCTCGTCCATGGGCATGCTGCCTCCCGGCTGCCGAATGGCCCTTCCGCCCGCTAAGACGACGTGGCGTCTCGAAAGGTTCACTCCTCGTCGACGGTTCACTGCTCGTCGAAACTTCTTGCTCGCACAGCTTGCTGCAGCCAATTCTCCTCGCCCCCGCCGACACGCGCTCCCGTCTGAACCGAATGAGGCACCCCGCCGTCTCTAGGTCAGCGCGGCCACAAGCCGCCCGGAACGAAAGGGCACATCATGAACAAGCGAGCAGCTCTCTTCTTCGCGACTGCCTCAGCGGTTTCCGCGCTCGCACTCGCGGGGTGCGGCGGCACGAGCAGCAGCGGTTCGGGGACGTCGAGCGCGCCCGCCGCGGCGACCTCGAGCGCCCCGGCAGCCGCGCCGTCGACCTCGGCGGCCCTGAGCCTCCAGACGTCGACGGTGGGCGGCCAGACGATCGTCGTCGATGGCAAGGGAATGACTGTCTACTACTACACGCTGGACAAGCCGGGCGAGACCACGAGCGCCTGCACAGGAGGATGCGTCGCGCTGTGGCCGGCCGTCACGAGCGACACGGCTCCGACCCTCCAGGGCGTCACGGGCAAGATCGGCACCCTCCCGACCGCCGACGGCAAGCAGCAGGTGACCATCAACGGGATGCCCATCTACTACTTCTCGAAGGACACCGCCCCCGGACAGGTGAAGGGGCAGGGTGTCGCGGGCGTGTGGTACGTCGTGGGCGCTGACGGCTCCATGATCCAGTCGCCGCTCATGGCCACGACCTCGAGCCCGTCCAGCTCATCCAACCCGTCCAGCTCAACGAACCCGTCCAGCTCATCGAACAACTCGGGTACGTCCGGCTACTGAGGCAACAACAGGACGCGCTGAACCTCCCCGCTCCCGGGTATCACACCTGTACCCGGTTTTCATGGTCCGGAGTAGATTGGGTTACCCCGAAGCGAGGAGGAGTCATGTCAGGCTTCCGCAGCTACACGGAAGAGGAAAAGCACAGCTACGTCGCGCCGTCGTGCGAACTGTGCGGGCAGCATCGGCACGTCGTCTGGAATCAGGAGGGCGATCGCTGGGTCCCCCGCGACCGCGGGTGCTCAAACGAGGCATGCCCGCAATTCGGCACTGCCTGACCGCTGCGACGAGTGGCCACCTCCCGACCAACGCGTGGCCACCTCCCGACCGACGAGCGGCCACCTCCCGACCGACGAGTGGCCAGATCTCAGAACTGGATTGGCCCCGCCGAAGCGCCGCTTGAGGGCCGAGGGCGCCAGACGACGACGGCCTGCGAGCGCTGCTCGGGCCGCTGACCTCGGGTGAGGGTCACGACGTCGCCCGCGATCCCCGCGGCGAACACGCGGCGCGAGTCGGGACCCCGGCGTCGTGCGTCGACGACTTCCTGCTCAAGCTCGGATACGCGCGCTCGGAGCGCGGCAACTTGGTTCTCGAGCTCGAGGATGCGACGGATGCCTTCGAGAGAGACGCCGCCCTTGGAAAGTCGCTGGACCTCGCGGAGGAGTTCGACGTCGTGCTGCGAGTAGCGCCGCTGGCGCCCCGATTGGCGCGATGGCGAGACGAGGCCCATGCGGTCGTACTGGCGAAGGGTCTGAGGGTGCATCTCGGCCAGCTCCGCCGCCACGGAGATCACGAAGATCGGAGCGTACGGATCGATGGCCATGGTCTACAGCCTCGCCTTTGCTGCCAAGCCGGAGCGCGGGTTGGACTCGGAGTTCTTGGCCGTCGCAGCCGCGAAGGCCCTGACGGCCTCCTCCGCCTCCTTCGAGAGGTTCTGAGGCACGACGACGTCGACCGTCACGAGGAGATCGCCCGTGCCTTTCGAAGTCTTGACGCCCTGGCCCTTCACGCGGAGGGTCCGGCCTGAGTTCGTGCCCGCGGGGACCTTCATCCGCACGGTATGACCGTCGAGGGTCGGGACCTCGATCTGGGCCCCGAGCGCGGCTTCGTCGAAGCTGACGGGCACGTGGATCCGGATGTTGTCGCCGTCGCGGGTGAAGAACGGGTGCGGGGTCACGTTCACGGTGACCATGAGGTCGCCCGCTCCGCCAGATCCCGGCCCACCCTTGCCGCGCACCCGGACCTTCTGTCCGTCGCGGATGCCGGCTGGGATCCGCACCTCGATCACCTCGCCGTTCTGCTCGCGCAGGCCGACGGTGGTTCCACGAATGGAGCCCGCGAACGAGATGGTGGTGCTCGCCTGCCGGTCGGCGCCGCGCTGGGGCGGGGCTTGGAATCCGCCGCCCCCGGTGCTGAAGCCGCCGAACAGGTCGGCGAACTCGGGCGGCAGGTTGCCCGTGTTGAACCCTCGCGAATGCCTGCCCGCGCCTCCGCCGAAGAGTCCTCCGAAGAGATCCTCGAAGCCCGCGGCTCCTTGGCCCGCGCCACCCGGACCGCCTGCCGTGAAGCGCGCACCGCCCATGGCGCGGATCGCGTCGTACTGCTGGCGCTCCTCGGGGTCGCTCAGGACGGAGTTGGCCTCGGTGATGTCCTTGAACTTCTTCTCGGCCTCGGCATCCCCGGGGTTCTGGTCAGGATGGTACTTGCGGGCGAGCTTCCGGTAGGCCTTCTTGATGTCGGCGTCGGAGGCGTCCTTGGGCACGCCCAGAATGGAGTAGAAATCCTTCTCCACCCAGTCCTGACTAGCCACTGAGGCCTCCTTCTCGTCTCTGCATCAATTCTTATCGTCTCGGGTACAGATAATGCCCCCATTCCCCGTTTCGGGTACGCCAACTCGAGGCTATCTGTACCCGAAACGTCTCCGAAGGGGATTATCTGTACCCGAAACGGAAAGGGGTGGACGACGGCGGGTGGGCGCCCGCCGTCGTCCGTGCGCGGTTGCCGCGGTCCAACCGACGTCTCCGCAGTTGCCGCGGTTCAACCGACGTCTCCGCGGTTGCCCTTACGGGACGGCTACGATGACCTGCGCCGCGCGGATCACGCGCGACTGGGTCCGGTAGCCGGCCCGGAGGACCTGCTGCACCGTGTCGACCTCGATCCCCTCGCCCTGCTGCTGAATCAGGGCTTCGTGGATGTTGGGGTCGAACTCGACGCCGGTCGCATCGATCCGCTCGAGGCCGTGGCTCGTGAGGATCCCCTCGAGCTTGGCAGCGATGGACGCGAACGGCCCCTCGGTCAGGTCGCCGTGGGCGCGCGCCGCATCGATGTCGTCGAGGACAGGCAGGATCGAGGAGAGGACGCCCATGACGGCAGCCTCCCCAGCGACAGCCCGGTCACGGTCGACACGCCGGCGGTAGTTGACGTACTCGGCCTGAAGCCGCTGGAGATCAGCGCGCAGCTCGGCGGCCTCGTTCTGGACCCCCTCCGCTTCGCTCAGGATCCGTTCGGCCTGGGCGAGGACGTCCTCCGAGTCGTGGGCATCGTCCACAGGTCGAATCTCCTCGTGCTCGGGCACATCTGCCTTCGTCGGTCCGGCTTGGCCAGCCTCGGCAGCTCCCGCAGGGGCGGTCTCCGGCTGGTCCTGGTCAGGCTGCCGCACCCCGCCGGTGACCGGGTCAACCTTGCGGTTGTCCCGGATCACCGGCTTCTGCGGTTCGCCGCGGACCTCGTGCTCTTCCTCGTTGCCGTGGTGGGGGGCCATGGCTTACTTCTTCTCGTCCTCGTCGACGATCTCCGCGTCGACGATGTCCTCATCCTGACCGCCCGCACCGGAACCGGCCGAGCCAGCGCCGTCGGCGGTGGGCGAACCGTCAGCAGACGCCGCGCTCTGCGACGCGTAGATCGCCTCGCCGAGCTTGGACTGGGACTGCTGGAGCTTCTCGAACGCGGCCTTCACGGCGTCGTCGTCGGTCCCCTCGAGGGCCTTCTTGAGGCCATCGACGTCACCCTGGACCTCGCTGCGGACTTCCTCCGGCAGCTTGTCCTTGTTGTCGGCGATGAGCTTGTCCACGGAGTAGGCGAGCTGCTCGGCCGTGTTGCGGGTGTCGGCGGCCTCGCGGCGCTTCTTGTCCTCGGCCGCGTGGGCCTCGGCGTCGGCGACCATGCGGTCGATGTCTTCCTTGGACAGCGCGGTGCCGCCCGAGATCGTCATCGACTGCTCCTTGCCGGTGCCCTTGTCCTTCGCGGAGACGTGGACGATGCCATTCGCGTCGATGTCGAACGTGACCTCGATCTGCGGGATGCCACGCGGCGCCGGGGCGATGCCGGTCAGCTCGAACGTGCCGAGCGGCTTGTTGTCGCGGGTGAACTCGCGCTCGCCCTGGAACACCTGGATCGACACGGACGGCTGGTTGTCGTCAGCCGTGGTGAAGGTCTCCGAACGCTTGGTCGGGATCGCCGTGTTGCGCTCGATCAGGTGTGTCATGATGCCGCCCTTGGTCTCGATGCCGAGCGAGAGCGGGGTGACGTCGATGAGCAGGACGTCCTTGCGCTCGCCCTTGAGGACGCCAGCCTGGAGGGCGGCGCCGACGGCCACGACCTCGTCCGGGTTCACACCCTTGTTCGGCTCCTTGCCGCCCGTGAGCTCCTTCACGAGCTCGGAAACGGCCGGCATGCGGGTCGAACCGCCGACGAGCACGACGTGGTTGATGTCCGCGACCTTGATGCCGGCCTCGGAGATGACGTCGTGGAACGGCTTCTTGGTGCGCTCGAGGAGGTCCTTCGTGAGGTCCTGGAACTTCGCGCGGGAGAGCGACTCGTCGAGGTGGACCGGCCCGTCAGGGGTGACGGAGAGGTACTGGAGCGAGATGTTCGTGCTCGTCGAGGACGAGAGCTCCTTCTTGGCCTGCTCGGCAGCCTCGCGCAGGCGCTGGAGCGCGATGCGGTCCTTCGAGAGGTCGATGCCCTTGACCTTGAGCTGGCTCAGGAGGTACTCCACGACGCGCTGGTCCCAGTCGTCGCCGCCGAGGCGGTTGTCGCCGGCGGTCGCGCGGACCTGGATGGTCGAGAAGCCGTCCTCGTCCTTGCCGACCTCGAGGAGGGAGACGTCGAACGTGCCGCCGCCGAGGTCGAAGACGAGGATGAGCTCGTCCTCCTTGCCCTTGTCGAGGCCGTACGCGAGCGCGGCCGCGGTCGGCTCGTTGATGATGCGGAGCACGTTGAGGCCCGCAATCTCGCCGGCCTCCTTGGTGGCCTGGCGCTCGGCGTCGTTGAAGTAGGCCGGGACGGTGATGACAGCGTCGGTGACCTTCTCGCCCAGGTACGACTCGGCGTCGTTCTTGAGCTTCATGAGAATGCGCGCCGAGATCTCCTGCGGCGTGTACTTCTTGTCATCGATGTTGATGGTCCAGTCAGTGCCCATGTGGCGCTTGACCGAGGAGATCGTGCGCTCGATGTTGTTCACGGCCTGGCGCTTGGCGATCTCGCCGACGAGGACCTCGCCGGTCTTGGAGAACGCGACGACGGACGGCGTGGTGCGGCCGCCTTCAGCGTTCGCGATGACCGTCGGCTCGCCGCCCTCGAGGACGGACACGACGGAGTTGGTGGTTCCCAGGTCGATACCGACTGCGCGGGACATAGTTCCTCCTGCTGATTGCTGATGCTCGAAAGAGGCCAACCCGCCCGCGGCGCCGTCACCGACGTCGAACGGTCAAGTTGAGCGATCTGCACTCAACTCTACGCGCTCTGTGCCCAGTGTCAAATGGACTTGAGTGCAGACGGCTCAAGTTCGGGCGCCGCGGCCGCTCACCTGGGTCCCCGCGTGCCGAGGAAGGAGAAGGCTGTCGACAACGCTCACAAGCATGAGGACCGCGATGGCGGCGAAGGCCACCCGATAGGGGCCCGCATGGTCGGTCCCCCGCGGCAGGAACGCGATGCCCGCGCGGATCAGGAGGGCACCGATGGCGACGCCGAGCGCCGCCGCGAGCTGGACGAGCGTGTTCGCGATCGCGTTCGCGCTCGGGAGCTGCTCGGCCGAGACATCGGCGTACTGCACGTTCATATAGGCCGAGAACCCGATCGAGCGGAACGCCCCCGAAGCGAGCAGGAGGAGGGCGATGAGCAGGTCCGGGTCATCCGGCGAGAGGAAGGCGCATGCGGCGAAGGTCGCGGCCGAGGCCGCGGCCGCGACCACGAGCACGGGCTTGAACCCGAAGCGGCGGATGAGCGGCGTCGTCGCCGGTTTGATCCCGATGTTGCCCACGAAGACCGCCGCGACGAGCAGGCCCGCATGGACAGGGTCCCAGCCGAACCCGTCCTGGAAGAGCAGCGGGAGGAGAAAGGGGACGGACTGAATCGTCAGGCGGTAGACGAAGCCGCCCGTCTGCGTCGCCCGGAACGTGCGGACGTGCAGGACCGAGAAATTGAAGAGCGGCCGAGGCGCGCGGCGCATCCAGACGACGGCGGCGGCCAGCGAAGCGAAGCCCGCGAGGATGGCGGGCACCGCCCATTCGACGGGGCGCCCCTCGCTGAACAGCTCGAGGCCGACGACGACGCCGGCGACACCGAGCGTCGTGAGCGCAAGGCCAGCCCAGTCGAGACGCCGCCCACGGTCCGCTCCCCCAGAGGGAACGAGCCGCAGCGCGGCCACGAACGCTGCCGCACCGAGAGGGAGGTTCACGAAGAAGATCCAGTGCCACGAAAGGAACTGGGTGATCGCGCCGCCCACGAGCGGGGCCAGCACGGGCGCGAGCAGGCCGGGCCAGACGAGATATGCGGTGGCCTTGAGGAGCTGGTCCTTGGGGGTTCCTCGAAGCACCACGAGCGAGCCGACGGGCACCATCATCGCGCCACCGAAGCCCTGGAGCGCCCGGAACCCTGTGAGGGCCAAGAGGTTGGGGCTCATGGCACACAGGAGCGATGCGATGGTGAAGACGGCGATCGCCGAACAGAACACGCGCCGAGGCCCGAACCGCTCCGCGAGCCACGAGCTGAACGGAATGCCCATCGCGACGGCGATGAGGTAGGCCGTCATCGCCACGTTCACGTCCGCCGGAACCACCCGGAAATCCGAGCCGATGGCAGGAAGCGCCGTCGAGAGCGCCGTACCGTCGAGGAACTCCATGAAGTACGTCGCCGCGACGAGCAGCGCGAGCCGAGGACTCCACGAAGATGCCGCGGTGGGGGCAGAGGGCGTCTCGGGCTGGGCTGGCTGGCCCGCGGGCTGGGTCACCGATCCAGCCTACGCTCGCGTCCGTGATGTGGGATAAGCCGTCCACAACGCGAACAGGCGGTTAAATGCCGAGGCCGCAGGTCATTGCCTGCGGCCTGGTCCTTCTCCTGCGGTCTCGGGCCCATGCCCCGTGGGGCTAGGGGCCCGCTCGGTTAGCACGAGGGGCTCGGTCAGTACGAGGGGAAGGTGGTTGCTGCCTGAGCGAACGCTGCGCCGTCGGACGTCGAAGCGAGGGCGATGATGCCCACGATGAAGAGTGCCGAGATCACGGCCCATCCGAGCGTGAACCAGCCGAGGACGCGGAGGTCTGCCTTCTTGATGGGCGCTACGTCGTCGCGGACGTCCTGGATCTGCTGCTGAAGGCGCACGATGGGCGTCTGGCGAGGGGCGAGGAGGACATTTGAGGCATAGTCGACGGTGCCGTTGTCCAGAACGGCGACCATCCGGTGGTTGCGCCGATCGTGGCTCATGCGGCTGATGTGCGAGCCGTGGCGAGCGAGCAGGATATCCTCGCCAAGGCGCATGGTGCGGCGGCCGAAGCGGCCCTTGCGGCGGTGCGGGGTGTGGCTGTCCAAGAGGGACATATGGATGGTGCTCCTTTCGCTGCGGAGAATGGGCACCGTTGCCCGCCGCGTTTCTTTTTGGCCTTTTAAGCGTAGGCGGGTAGTCTTTGCAGTTTTTGCAGAGACGGCCTTTTCGTAGCCAAGATCACGGGCGTCTGTCGCGCCTATCACCGACTCCGGGGTGTCCTGCGTAACGTTGTGCCATGGAAGGCCCGCAGACCACCCCCGAGGACGTCTACACCCACGGTCACCACGAGAGCGTTGTGCGCGCTCACGCGGCTCGCACGGCTGAGAACTCGGCCGCCTTCGTCCTCCCCCATCTCGTGCCAGGAGTCCGAGTGCTCGACGTCGGCTGCGGGCCGGGAAGCATCACGTGCGATTTCGCGGTGCTCACCGCGCCCGGCGAGGTCGTCGGCCTCGACCGTTCCGAGGATGTCCTCGCCCAAGCACGCGCTCTGGCCGAGGACCGTGGGATCGGCAACGTGAGCTTCAGCGTCGGCAATGTGTACGACCTCGACCTCGAGGACGAGTCGTTCGACGTCGTGCACGCGCACCAAGTGCTGCAGCATCTCACGGATCCCGTCGCGGCAGTGCGGGAGATGCGGCGAGTGGCCAAGCCCGGCGGCATCGTTGCGGTCCGGGACGCCGACTTCCACGGCATGAGCTGGTACCCCGAGATCCCCGAACTGGCCGAATGGATGGAGCTGTATCAGCGGATTGCGCGGCGCAACGGAGCGGAGCCCGACGCCGGGCGGCGGCTCGTGAGCTGGATGCAGGAGGCCGGTTTCAGCGACGTGGCACCGTCGAGCAGCAACTGGCTCTACGCGACCCCGCAGCTCCGGGCGTGGCAGGCACGGGTCTGGAGCGAGCGGGTGCTGCACTCGGCCTTTGCAGAGCAGGCCCTCACCTACGGCTTCGCCGACCAAGCGGACCTCGACCGGATCGCCGCGGGCTGGCACCGCTGGGGCTCCTCGGCGGACGGCTGGTTCCTCATCCCCAATGGGGAGGTCATCGGGCGCGCTTAAGCCCGTTTCCCCCTCCACAATGCCCGCCGTGGCGGGTCGTCCACATACGACGACGAAGCACGCCTTCCCGGAAGCCAAGCGCCGTAGCGTCGAGGCATGAGAACTTCCAGCCCCCTTCTTGACCAAGTAGAGTTGACCAGCATGGGGCAATACAACATCTTGGACGCCAAGACGCGGCTCTCCGAGCTGCTCAATCGGCTCGAGTCGGGCGAAGACGTGGTGATCGCGAAGGCGGGGCGCCCGGTCGCTCGCCTCGTCAGGATCGACTCCCCCAAGAAACGGCCGCTCGGCTTCATCAAGGGACACCTTCCGGACGACTTCCTCGAGCCGATGAGTGAGGAGGAACTCTCGGAATGGGAAGGGCCGCTTATCTCCTCGACACCCACGTCCTCGTCTGGGCGCTGACGGAACCAGAGCGGCTTTCGCGGAAATCCCGGAATGCCCTCGAATCCTGAGACTCCAAGCTCGTGGCCTCGGCAGTCTCCGCATACGAGCTCTCGAACAAGCGCCGGATCGGCAAGATCACGCACCTCGAAGGCCTGTTCACCGGCTACGAGAAGCACGTGCTGGCACTCGTCTCGGACCAGATCTCGATCACCGCGCAACACGCTCTCGAAGCTGGACGGCTCGCCTGGAACCACTGTGACCCCTTCGACCGCCTGCTCGCGGCGCAAGCGCTCGTCGAGGGATTCACCTTGATCACCGCCGACCCGGTCTTCTCGGCCTTGGACGGCCTCGACATCCTCTGGTGATTGGGGGCACTAATCTTGAAAGGTGCCTTTCTCGATCTGGGCCGCCCTCCTCGGTGCCTGCCTCCTCATCAGCTTCACTCCCGGCGCCGGCGCCATCAACACCATGAGCAACTCGCTGACGGCGGGTTTCCGTCGGTCCGTCTGGGGCATTCTCGGCCAGCAGGCCGCTCTCGTAGTTCATCTTGCGATCGTCGCGGCAGGCATCGGGGTCCTCGTCGCGAGCTCGCCGATCGCCTTCAATGTGATCCGATACCTCGGTGCGGCCTACCTCATGTACCTCGGCGTGCGTCAGTTCCTCCGCAAGCCGGATGCCTCCGAAGCCGCTGCAGCCGCCCTGGTCAACGAGTCCGCGCTGTCGATGGCCCAGAGGGGGCTCTGGGTCAACCTGCTCAACCCCAAGGCGATCGTCTTCTTCCTCGCGTTCATCCCGGGTTTCGTGCGGCCGGATCACCCACTGTGGAGCCAATACCTCGTCATCGGGGCGACGATCGTGGGCGTCGACATCGTGGTCATGTGGTTCTTCTTCGCCCTCGCAGCGAAGAGCTTCCAGCGCTTCACCCACAACGAACGCGCGCAGCTCGTGCTCAACCGCGCATTCGGGTCGCTCTTCGTAGGCGTCGGCATTCTGCTGGCCGCCATCTAGCCGCCCGATTCCGGCAGTGGGGACTCGTAACCCTATGCTTGATCCATGAACTCGACGGCGAGCCCCTACCGGATCATCACGGTCTGCACCGGGAACATCTGCCGCTCGCCCATGGCCGAGTTCATGCTCGCCTACGCCCTGCGCATGGCGGGCCTCGCGGACCGGGCTGTCGTGGATTCTGCGGGCACCACCAACTACGAGGCCGGGCGACCGATCGATCCCCGCGCCGCACGCGTCCTCGACGCCCATGGGCTCCGTCCTGGCAAGCACGTCGCACGCCAGTTCCGGCCCGAGTGGTACGTCGAGCGGGACCTCATTCTCGCGCTCGACATCGACCACTACGGCCACCTCCGCGAATTTGCTCCCGAGGGGGCCGCGGAGAAGGTGCGGATGCTGCGCTCGTTCGACCCCGCCGTCGCCCATCTCGATGCGCTCGACCAAGGGATCGAAGACCCTTGGTTCGGCGACCAGAGCGACTTCGAGACGACGTGGCAGCTCCTCAACGCGGCAGTCCCCGGCATCGTCGAGCACGTACGCCACGAGCTCACGCACCGGCCGCCGCTGCTCGCCGAGGCGTGACCCGGCAGCACGTCGCCCACTCGAGCGTGATCGCCGTCGACGGCCGCTCGGGTGCTGGGAAGACGTCACTCGCCGTCGAACTCGTCGCGGCACTGCGAGAGCACCGAACCGTCGCGCTGGTGCACCTCGAAGACCTCTACCCGGGGTGGGACGGGCTAGCGCGCGGCATCGAACGTTGTGCCACTGACATCCTCGCACCGCTCCGCCGAGGCGAGACCGCGCGCTGGCGCGCATGGGACTGGCTCACGGGGGACGAAGGCGAGGAGCGGGTCACGGAACCCGCAGAGATCGTCGTGCTCGAAGGCGTCGGGGCCGGCGCGGAGCAGTTGCGCGGCCTCGCCGACGCCGTCGTCTGGCTCGAGTCCCCGGCCGACGAGCGCCGCCGCCGTGCGCTCGACCGTGACGGCGAGACGTACGCGCCCCACTGGGAGCGCTGGGCCGCGCAGGAGGATGCTTGGCTCGCCGCCGACGACGTCGCGGCTGCCGCTACCGTCACAGTCGTCTCCTCCCCCGGTGCTGCGCGGTCGGAGCAGGCCACTCGCCGCGTGCTCGATGCGCTCGCCGAACTCCCGGCGTTCCGCGACGCCCTCGCGCCGGAACGTGCCCAGCGCGAGTCCCCCGAAGTCGTCGTCCGCCGGATCGCGGCCGCGCCCGAGCCGGTCGCGCTCTTCGAGACCCTGTTCGGCGGATCGGAGCATGCGATATGGCTGGACTCCTCCGATCGGCCGGACTCCGACCGCGCTGAAGGGCCCAACGCGCGGCCGCCCAGCACCCGAACGCGGAGCCGCTTCAGCATCATGGCCGACGACGGTGGCCTCCTTGGTCGGCGGGCGGTGCACAGCGACGGGGTCACGAGCGTGACCTACGGGCCCGAAACGCCCTCGCCCGCGACAGCGCGCTTCGACCAGCCGTTCTTCCGCTGGCTCGACAGCGCATGGGGCCACAGTGGAGAAGCACCGCCCGAGGGCCTCGAGTGCGGCTTCGCGCTCGGCTGGCTGGGGTACCTCGGATATGAGCTCAAGCGCGAGTGCGGTGGCAACAATGTCAGCACCGCCTCCCCTCCAGACAGCGGGATCCCCGACGCCCAGCTCGTCTACGCTGCCCGCGCCGTCGTCGTCGACCACGATCGCGGTGGCGTGTGGCTCTTGGCCCTCGCCGCGCCCGATGCCGCGTCCTGGCTCGACGAGGCAGAGCGAGCCGTCCGGGCGCCCGCGGCCGAGGCCAGCGACACGCCCCTTGAGCTCGCCCCCGCCCCCGCCTTCCGGGCGAGGGACGACGGCGGTACGTACCGGGACAAGGTCCGCGCGGCCAAGGCGGAGATCACCGAGGGCACCACGTACGAGGTCTGCCTCACGACGGCGCTTGAGGCGGACATTGCCCCCGATCAGCTCGACCCCTGGGCTACCTACCGATCCTTGCGGCGCCGCAGCCCGGCGCCATTCGCGGCGTTCGCCCGCTTCGGTTCGGTCGCTATCGCAAGCACGTCGCCGGAGCGGTTCCTGAGCATCACGGACGACGGCGGTCTCCGCGCCGAACCCATCAAGGGCACGCGCCGCCGGTCGGCCGGGGCAGGGCCTGAGGAGGACGCTCTCGTTCGTGCGGAACTGGCCGGGAACCCGAAGGACCGCGCCGAAAACCTCATGATCGTCGACCTGCTCCGCAACGACCTCAGCCACTTCGCTGTCCCCGGATCGGTCGCCGTGGCCCGGCTCTTCGCCGTCGAAACCTACGCCACGGTCCACCAGCTCGTGAGCACCATCGAGGCCCAGCTCCGGCCTGGGGCGTCGCGGGCGGAGGCCGTCGCGGCGGCCTTCCCGCCTGGTTCGATGACCGGCGCCCCGAAGATCAGCACCATGGACATCCTCGACCGGCTCGAAGGAGTGCCGAGGGGCGTCTACTCGGGCGCGATCGGCTACTTCTCGCGCACAGGCGCTGCCGACCTCTCCGTCGTCATCCGCACCCTCGTCGTCGTCGAACGCCCCGACGGCACCGCGCGGCTCTCGCTCGGGGTGGGCGGCGCCGTCGTCGCCGATTCCGATCCGGACGCCGAGCACGACGAGATCCGCGCCAAGTCGTTCGCGGTCCTCAGCACACTGAGTGCTCAATTCCCGAAGTGACTGCTGCCTGTCCGACGCCCGGTCCGCCCTGCTCCTGGCCAGACGACTACTGCGCTGGTCCCCCTTACTGCACCGGTCCCCGCTACTGCGCTGGTCACCGTTACTGCACTGGTCCCCGTTACTGCGCTGTCTCCGTTACTGCACCGTCGCCGTGAGCCGGGCGACGTTGTCCACATAGCGGCTCAGGAGCGGACGCTGGCGCCACATGTGGAGATCGACCGGAAGGCTGATCTCGCGGTACATGTCCTCGACCCGGCGCATCTGGGCGACGATGCTCGCCCCCGGCAGCATGAGCGAGACCTCCATGTTGAGTGAGAACGAGCGCATGTCCATGTTGGAGGAGCCGAGGACCGCGACGTCGTCATCGACCGTGAAGTGCTTCGCGTGGAGGACGTACGGCTTCGGGTAGCGATAGATCTTCACCCCCGCCGCGAGCAGCACCTCGTAGTAGGACTGCTGCGCGTGGTGGACGAGGAACTGGTCGCCCTGCTCGGACACGAACAGCTCGACGTCGACCCCTCGCTGCGCGGCCGTCGTCACCGCGTAGAGAAGGGAGTCGTCGGGGACGAAGTACGGGCTGCAGATCGAGAGCCGGTGCTGCGCTGAGTAGATGAGGGTGTTGAAGAGCCGCAGATTGTTCTCGTTTGCGAAAGCAGGCCCACTCGGAACGACCTGCGCCGGCATCTCCCCCACCGGCTCCGGTGGCTCCATCTGCTCGGCCAGAAGCTGACCCGTCTCGCTCAGCCAGTCCGTCGCGAACACGACATTGAGGGTTGTCACGGCGGGCCCCTCGAGCCGGGCCATGAGCTCGACCCACTTCCGGCCCACCCGGCGGTGCCGCGGATTCCGGTACGAGCGCTCGATGAGGTTGAGCGAACCCGTGAACGCGATCTGGCCGTCGACGACCAGAATCTTGCGGTGGTTGCGCAGGTCGGGACGGCGCCAGTGACCCAGAAGCGGAAGAAGCGGGAGCATCCGCCGCCACTGGATCTTCGATGCGCCGAGCCGGTGCAGGAGCCCGCGATACCCGTGGATGCGGGCGGTCCCGATGTGATCGAAGAGGAGCCGCACCTCGACTCCGCGCTCCGCGGCCTCTTCGAGAGCAGTGAAAAGCTTGTCGGTCACATCGTCAGAGCTCATGATGTAGAACTCCGCGTTCACGAAGCGCTTCGCGGACCGCACCGCCTCGGCCATCTCGGCGATCGCGTCCTCATAGCCCGGGATGAGACGGACGTTGTTGCCGTTGACCATCGGCAGGGAACCGAGATGCCGGTTGAGCGCGGCGGCCGAGTGAAGCCAGTCCGCCCCCGGGAAGCGAGTGTCGACGTCGTCCGAGCTCGCGAGCGTAGCGCGCACGCGGTTGTCGACCTCCTGCTGCTGCTCACGCCGGTTCCGCGAGAGGCGGAAGTTGCCGAACATGAGGAACAGCAGGAGCCCGACTGTTGGGATCACGAAGATGGCCAGCAGCCAGGCCATCGCGGTGGTCGGACGGCGGTTGCCGGGGATGATGCCGACGACGGCAATGCGGATCACGAGGTCGATGACCGCGATGAGGAACGTTGCCCAGTCCGGCAGGAGGCCGATGAGAGGCAGCTGGAACAGCATGGGCACAGCCTAAGCTGTCCCCATGACTCAGACCGTACTTGTCTTCCTCGACCCCGCCTATCCCGACGGACGTGTCGAGGACGCGAGTAGGCCCACGCTCTACGCGACCGATCTTGGCGTGACCCGCGGAGACGGCGTCTTCGAGACCCTCCTTGTGCTGGACGGCCACGTCCGCAAGCTCCCTGCGCACCTCGCGCGGCTCCATTCGAGCGCGCGGATGCTCGAACTCGGCGTCCCCGAACACGACGTCTGGGAGCGCGCGATCGTGACGGCTCTGGCCGAGTACCAGCGGACGGTCGGGGTGCTCGACGAAGTCGTTGTGCGGCTCGTCGCGACGCGAGGCGTGGAGGGCGAGCACGCCCCCACTTGCTGGGTCGCCGCCTTCGCCCCCGCGCACTCGGCGAAGCGGCAGCGCGAGGAGGGGGTCGACGTCGTCCTCCTTGACCGCGGCTACGACTCCGACATCGCCGAGCGCGCGCCGTGGCTCCTCCTCGGGGCGAAGACGCTCAGCTATGCGGTCAACATGGCTGCGCTGCGCTACGCCCATTCGCAGGGCGCCGACGATGTGATCTTCACGTCCTCGGACGGCCAGGTGCTCGAGGGCCCTACCTCGACCGTTCTGGTCGCCCACGCGGAAACGGACGACGACGGCCGGGTCACCGCGAAGAGGCTCGTCACCCCCCAGCTCGATTCCGGGATTCTGCCCGGCAC
This sequence comes from Sinomonas terrae, assembly GCF_022539255.1. Classification (NCBI taxonomy): domain Bacteria; kingdom Bacillati; phylum Actinomycetota; class Actinomycetes; order Micrococcales; family Micrococcaceae; genus Sinomonas; species Sinomonas terrae. The sequence continues at coordinate 622,919 of NZ_JAKZBV010000001.1, read as the reverse complement.
GTCGCAGGGGGCGCTCTTCGCCGCCGCGAAGCAGGCCGGGTGGGAGCTCGGCTACGGGCCGTTGGAGCCCGAGGACCTCTTCGACGCCGACGCCGTCTGGCTCATCTCCTCGGTGCGACTGCTCACCCCAGTGAACCACCTCGACGGCAAGCCGATCGGCGAGCCCTCGCTCGTCAGGACCCTCACAGAGGAGCTCGCGGGGCTCTTCGACCGGATCGCGTGACGGGCTGGCCGGTCAGCCGAGAGCTACCGTGATTTCGTTCGGTGGCGCGGACAGCTTCACCGACCCGAGCTTTTCGCCCGTCTTGAGGTCAACAGCATGCACCGTGCTGCTGCCGGGTTCGGTGACGTAGCCGGTAGTGCCGTTCACCGCGATCGCGGGGTGAGGGTCCTGCCAGTGCGCTGGACCCTCCCAGGGCGCAATCACCGGGTATTCCTTGACGATTTCTCCCGATGCCGGGTCGAGCACGTGGATTGATCCGTCGGTGGAGAGGATATAGGCGCGGTGATCGGAACCCCGGACTACATCGCGCCAGGTGTAGTGAACGTTGTCCGGCAGGTTCACGACCCTGTACGTGTGCTTCGCGGTGTCGATGAGAGTGACGGCATTCAAAAGATAGCCTTCGTCATCCGGGTTGTTCTTGTAATCGCCGACGACGATGGAACTTGTCTCCGTGGCGTAGGCGTTGCCCATGCGGCCGTATTTGTCGGGGGCAGCGAACTTCTCGAACTTTCCATGGTGGTAGAGCAGTGCGCCGTCTTCGCAGCCGAAGACGGCGGCCTCGTCAGCTGCAGCCCCCTCGCCGTGGATCCCACGGCACTCGCTGTTCTCGGACACCTTGTCCCACTTTCCACCGTTGGGGCGGAGGGCTGCGGCTCCTGTTCGCCCGGTCTTGTCCCCCACCGTGGTGAGGAGGGTGCCGTCGCTGAGCCGAATGGAGACCCCGTGGTGCGGCGCCGCTGCTGTGTAGGTCTCTGTGCTGGGAAGCTTGCCTCCGCTGTTGAGAAGTGCGCGAGTGTCGAAGATGGTGGTGGTGCCGCTTCCGTCGTCGAAGAGGATGGTGTGATCTGCGTGGCGCACGACGTGCCCAGGGGTGGTGGCCTTGAAGACAGCGTCGGTGAGCGCCGGTTTGCCGGTGTCGAGGACTTGGAACCCCTGTGAAGTTGTGACGAGCACGTGACGCCCGTCCCCCACTGCGTTGACGCGGGTGAAGTCTTCAGTGGGGAAGGTTCCAACGACCTTGAGGGTCTTGCCGTCGAGTACAGCGATGCCGTTCTTGTAGGCCACCGCCACTCGTCCCGCGGTCTCGGCTGCCGCCGATTCGGAGTTGGGCGAAGTCTGGGTCGCTGTGCTGGCGCAAGAGCTGAGGGCGAGCGCCGCTGCTGCGGTGGCTGACGCGGCGGCAAGGCGCACGGATCGTGATCTCTTCATGGGTGTTCCTCTCTAGTGGACGGACGCTGTGGTCAGTGCCTTGGTGATTCGGTCTGTGTTGGTCCGCATCATCGCGAGATACGTTTCGGCGTCCTGGCCCGATTCGGACAGGGATTCCGTGTAGAGGGCGACGACGGCGACGTTGATGCCCGCCTCTCGGGCCAGCACCTGAACGAGTCGATCGGGTTGCGACGATTCTGCGAAGATCGCGGGCACGCCGGCCTGCCTGATCGCTTCCGCGAGGGCTCGCAGGTCGGCGGCGCTCGGAGCGGCAAGGGTTGTGCCGCCCGGGATCACCGCACCGATTACCCGGAAGTTGAAGCGGTCAGCGAGGTAGCCGAAGACATGGTGATTGGTGACGAGGGCCCGCTGGCTGGGTGGTATGGCGGCGAAGGACTCTTCCATTTCGCGATCAAGCCGCTGGAGCCTTTCGCGGTAGTCGGCGGCCCGCTCTCTCAGGCCATTCGGCTCGATGCCGTTGATGCCGGAAAGCGCTCCCTCCAAGGCCTTCACGACGTCGATCATTCGGCCCGGGTCGGTCCAGAAGTGCGGGTCGGGCGTTCCTTCGGACTCGCCCGACGAATAGGGAAGCGGCCTCAAGTGGTCTCCGGCCGTGAACACCCTTCCGCCGACGCTGGCTACGCGGTCGAGATGTTGTTGGAGGCCTTCTTCGAGGCCGAGTCCATTCGCGACGACGAGATCCGCCTCGCCCATCCGGGCCGCCTGCTGGGCGGAAATCTCGAACGAATGGGGGTCTGCGTTCGGTTTCATGAGCGTTGTAACCTGGGCCCCGTCGCCGACGATTTGCTGGACGACGTCGCCGAGGATGTTGGTGGTCACGACGATCTGGGGCTTGTCGCCACCACCACTTGGGGCACATCCGGAAAGCAGTGCAGCTGCCACAACAAGCGCGAGGGCCAGAACGCGCCTCACCGGCCCGTCTCCGCGATGAACGCCGGCTGCACGGAAGGTAAGAGTGTTCGAGCGATCCGGGCGCTGTCCGCGAAGTCGATCTCATACACCACCGCTTCCGAGGGGGCGTTCACGTAGGCACGCTGTGCGTCGACCGTCAGGCTCACGCTATCCAGCGACGGTGAGGTGGAAAGGGTCTTCGGCAGCAACGGCTCAGTGACGCCGACCTCTTCGCCGGTCTTTGCGAGGTAGACGTGCACCCGGCCTTCGGCGTCGAGGGTGACGACGTGGCCCTTCTGGTCGTCGACGGCGCTCGCGTGCACCATCGGGACGGGCGTTGGCAACCATTGCCAGGAGCGCTGCCGGGTACTCAGCAACCACACTCCGGTAGGCCCGCCAACGCCCGCCACAGTCGGCCGGCCCTTGCGCGCGTCGAACTTGACGGCCGCGCTGGCTGAAGCCCCGTTCGGGTACGGGATCTTCTCGAAGGCCGGGGCATCATCTTGCGTGGTGATCACGAGGGCACCGTCGCCGCAGCCCACGACTGCGCCGACTCGCGTCACGACGCTGCCTCGCGCCTCGGGGCAATCGGCGCGGGCCCCCTCCACCGGCTTCCCCCCGGCGTCGTGATACTGCAGAGCGGCCGGTCTTCCCTCGGCATCCGGAGTAGTCACGATTGCGCCTTCACCTACCGGCACGACGAGCCCCTGGTGCGGCGACAACTGCGCCCGGAACCTCTCCCGGATCTCACCTCGCGACAGCGAAGCGTTGTCGAGCAGCACAGCATCCCCTGATTCTGGAAAGAACAGGCCGGTACCACCCGCGGTGGAGACCATTCCGGTCGAGACGGCTGGGGCACCGCCGCCGGGGACTGTCCCGAGGAGTGCTGGCGCGGCCCGGTAGTAATGGAAATGGTCACCGTGGTCCCAGGTCCACGTGCCGCCGTCGAGGATCTCGACCCCTTTCGAGGTCGTGGCGAAGACGTAACGCCCATCGGTTGCCACAGCCGACGGGGCGCCAACCGTACCGATCTTTGTCTCCTTGTTCTCCAGCAAATTGAGCATGCCGACGTTGCCGGTTTGATCGATGGCCACGAGGTGCAGCTGGGGCTCAGCGACTTCCGCCGCTCCAGTCACCGCCCCGTGGCCGCTGCCCGACGGCGTGCCCGAGCTCGGAGAGACTTCGGCGGACGGCGCGGTGTTCGAGCACGCTGACGCGGCTGTGAGCACCAGAGCGGCGAGCACTGGGGCGAGGCGACGATTCATGGATGCTTTTCCCTCTTACGGTCGATCGACAGATGCGTTTGGTCGTGGCGGGCGGCCCGCAGGAACGCGAGCCGGACCCAGAGTCGGTGGGCGCTCGCGGAGCAGCAGGTGAGGAGAATGGCCGCTGCGGCGATCGAGGCGCCAGCAGCAGTGCTGGCGTACCAGGAGACGGTCAGGCCGAGAACGACGGCGGCTGTTCCGAATGCGACAGCTGCGCACATTCGGATGGGAACCCTGTTGGTCCACGGACTCGCCGCTACCGCTGGGGCGAGCAGAAGACCAACCACCAACAGCGATCCCACTGCCTTGTATGACGCCATGACCGCAAGCGTGACCAGTCCCACCTGCAGGAGTTTCGCCAGCTGGGGCCGCAGCCCGAGAGCCTGGGCGATCCGCTCGTCGAACGCCACAGCGACGAACGATCGATGGAACGCAACGGCGATCGCGATCGTCAGCGCGGCGGTGACGGCCAGTACGAGAATCTCGCTCCCACCAATGGCAAGAATGTCCCCGAACAACATCACTGTGGCGTCTGTGGCGAATGTTCGTGAGTGCGAGACGACGATGACACCGAGGGAGAGCATCCCAACGAACAGAAGTCCGATGCTCGTGTCGTAGGAAAGACGCCCACGCTTCTGGAGTAGGCCGATCATTCCGCTCATCGCGACCGCACTGAGGGCGCCGCCTACGAGGGCGGGCATGCCGAGCACCGTTGCGACGGCGACGCCGGGCAGCATGCCATGCCCGATGGCTTCTCCGAAGAAGGCCATCCCGCGGATCACCACCCACGTTCCTACGACTCCGCAGATCAGCGCGGCCAGCATCCCCCCGGCCAACGCGCGAACGAGAAAGTCGGCGACTGGAGGATCCGCGAGCGAAGGCATGTCCGAGAGTCTAAGATTAATGAGATTCATTCTCAAAACGGGAGATCGATGTGATGCGACCAGCAATCCAAGCAAGGGGTCTTTGCTACGCCTTCGACGGCAACCGAGTGCTCGAGAGCGTGAGCATGGAGGTGCCGTGGGGCACGGTGACTGCGTTGACGGGTCCTAACGGTGCAGGGAAGTCGACGCTCGTGGAACTGCTAGCAGGAGTCCGCCGGCCGGCTGGAGGAGTCATCGAGCGTGACGCGGATGTCGCACTCGTCGTCCAGCGGCCAGCCGCACCCGAAACGCTCAGCCTCACCGTCCAGGACGTGGTCGCCATGGGAACCTGGGGTGATCGGAAATATGGACGTGGGGCCCGCTCCTCCCGCGAACGCGCCCGAAACGTGAGCCGTGCCATCGCTCGGGTGGAGATGGGCGGCTTGGAGCGACGCCCGTTCTCTGCCCTCTCGGGAGGCCAACGCCAACGAGCACTCCTCGCTCAGGGACTCGCCCGCTCCGCCCGGATCCTCATTCTCGACGAACCCGCCGCGGGCCTCGATCACGAGAGCCAGACTCGTGCCCGCCGAATCCTCGCCGAGGAGGCCGATCGCGGCATAGCAGTTCTCTGCGTCACCCATGATCGAGCCGACATTGCGGCGGCCGACCATGTCCTCCGGCTAGATCGAGGTGTCGTCCTCCCTGAGAGCACGCATCGAGCCGGGCCTGGCCCCCGCGCCCCAGGCTCTGGCCATTAGTTGGAAGTCCGAGTATCTTCGGTCCTAGATCCCGAAGAGACGCGGATCACAACCCCGACCGGATGCAAAGGAGCGTTCCGTCATGGTGCAGCAGCCTTCCCAGACGGTGTACGAGCTTTCCCATTACGTTGGCGGCCAGCGGGTCGAGGGCGCGTCGGGACGCTTCGGCGACATCTTCGACCCGTGTGCCGGAAGGGTTCAGGGGCGAGTCCCGCTGGCCAGCGCGGAGGAAGTCCGCAGCGCCATCGCGAGCGCCGAGAAGGGCCAGGTCGAATGGGCGGCGCTCAATCCGCAGCGCCGGGGCCGCATCCTTCTCAGGTTCGTGGACCTCGTCAATGCCCACCTCGACGAGCTCTCCGAGCCCCTCGCCCGTGAGCACGGCAAGACGCTCGCGGATGCCCGAAGCGACGTCCAGCGTGGAATCGAGGTGGTGGAATTCGCCGCCGGAGCACCGCACCTCCTCAAGGGCGAATTCTCGGACGGCGTGGGCCAAGGCATCGATGTCCACTCACTGCGGCAGCCGCTCGGCGTCGTCGCCGGCATCTCGCCCTTCAACTTCCCCGCCATGATCCCGCTGTGGCAGTGCGGCCCCGCCCTCGCGGCGGGCAACGCGTTCATCCTCAAGCCCTCCGAGCGCGACCCTTCCGTGCCGCTGCGGCTCGCAGAGCTCTTCACCGAAGCGGGTCTGCCGGACGGCGTGTTCAACGTGATCAACGGGGACAAGGAAGCCGTTGACGCTCTCCTCGAGGACCCGCGCGTCAAGGCGATCGGTTTCGTCGGGTCGACGCCGATCGCGCAGTACATCTACGCGACCGCCGCAGCGCACGGAAAGCGCGCGCAGTGCTTCGGCGGGGCGAAAAACCACATGGTGATCATGCCGGACGCCGACCTCGACATGGCCGCTGACGCCCTCATCGGCGCCGCCTACGGCTCCGCGGGCGAGCGCTGCATGGCCATTTCCGTCGCGGTGCCGGTTGGCGAGGAGACTGGAGATCGCCTTATCGCCGCACTCGAAAGCCGCATCCAAGGCCTGACCGTCGGCCCAAGTCTCGACAAGGGCTCGGATTTCGGTCCCGTCGTGACGCCGGCCGCGAAGGAACGGATTGAGGGCTACATCGCGGCGGGGGTCGAGGAGGGCGCGACTCTCGTGAGCGACGGCCGCGGCGCCTCGGTGGAGGGTTACGAGGGCGGCTTCTGGGTCGGACCCACCCTCTTCGACCGGGTGACCCCGGAAATGAGCATCTACCGCGACGAGATCTTCGGGCCCGTGCTGAGCGTGGTCCGCGCTGAGGACTACGAAGATGCCCTACGGCTCTGCAGCGAGAACGAGTACGGCAACGGCGTCGCGATCTTCACGCGCGACGGCGACTCCGCCCGGGACTTCGCGAGCCGGGTCGAGGTGGGGATGGTCGGGGTGAACGTGCCGATCCCAGTGCCCATCGCGTACTACACCTTCGGAGGTTGGAAGGCCTCAGGCTTCGGCGATCTCAACCAGCACGGCCCAGACGCCTTCCGGTTCTATACGAAGACCAAGACCGTCACGAGCCGCTGGCCCTCGGGCATCCGGCAAGGCGCCCACTTCGTGATGCCGGAAGGGAGCTGAGATGAGCGAGAACGGAGCCGCAAGCGGGCGCATCGCATTCCTGGGACTCGGGCACATGGGTGCCCCCATGGCTGCCAACCTTGTGAAGGCCGGGAAGAAGGTCGTCGGCTTCGACCCGTTCCCGCCGGCCGCCGAGGCTGCTCGCGCCCTCGGTGTGGAGGTCGCGGAGTCCGCGGCCGAAGCGGCGGAGGGAGCCGACGTCGTCCTCACCATGCTGCAGACTGGCCAACAAGTCCTCGGCCTGTACCGCGGCGGCGATGGGGATCCGGGTCTGCTCGCTGGCGCGGCTCCCGGGACGCTGTTCCTCGACTGCTCGACGATCAACGTCGTGGAGGCCCGCGAGGCCGCCGAAGTCGCGGTCGCTGCTGGCCACCGCTTTGTCGACGCGCCTGTATCAGGCGGGGTTGTCGGGGCCGAAGCCGCGACGCTCACGTTCATGGTCGGCGCGGAGGGCAGGGACTTCGCCGAGGTCGAGCCGCTCCTGGGTCTCATGGGCAAGCGGGTTGTGCATTGCGGCGGCCACGGCCTCGGCCAGGCCGCCAAGGTGTGCAACAACATGATCCTCGGCGTCTCGATGATCGCGGTGTCCGAGGCGTTCGTGCTCGGTGAGAAGCTCGGCCTCACCCATGAGGCGCTGTTCGACGTCGCTGCGCATGCCTCCGGCCAATGCTGGGCCCTCACGACGAACTGTCCCGTCCCCGGTCCGGTTCCCACGAGCCCGGCGAATCGCGACTACCGGCCGGGTTTCGCTGGCACCCTCATGGCCAAGGACCTCCGGCTCGCGCTCCAGGCGATCGAGCATGCGGGCGTCGCGGCCCAGATGGGTCCGCTCGCCTCGAAGATCTACGACGAGTTCGCAGCGGGCGACGGCGCGCACCGAGACTTCTCGGGCATCATCACCGACATCCGCGACCGCTCCTCCAACCCCTAACCCCCTTTTCGTTTCGGGTACAGATAACCCACCCCAACCCCCTCTCGGGTACAGATAACCCACCCCAAACCCCTCTCGGGTACAGATAACCCACGCCGCGGGCATTCCCGCTCCGTACCGAAATGATCCGGAGGCCGATTATCCGTACCCGAAATGGAGAAATGGGGCGATTATCCGTACCCGAAACGAAAAAAGAGGGGGAGTTTCTGTACCCGAAACGAGGAAAGGGCGGGAGGTTAGGGGTCTGTGAAGTCTCCTGCTCGGCGTCGGAAGCCGTGCAGGACGCGGATGAGCTGCTCGACGTCGTCGTCGGTGAAGCCCGACTGGGCGAAGACCTCGGAGTTGAGCGCCGCCGTCGCCCGCTGCACGAGGGAGCGGCCCTCGGCGGTGAGCCCGACGAGAGTCGTGCGGCCGTCCGTGGGGTGGGGCGATCGCTCCACGAGCCCGGCGTCCTGGAGGCGGTCGACGGCGTTGGTCACCGAGGTCGGGTGGACCTGCAGGAGGGCGCTCGCCCGGCTCATGGGGAGGGCACCCCCGCGCGCGAAGCTCAACAGCGCGAGCAGCTCGTAGCGTGCGAACGTGAGGCCGAACGGCCTGAGCACCTCCTCGATGCGTCCGATCAGGATCTGTTGGGTCCGCATGATGGCCGTGATGGCAGCCATGGGCGCGGCGACTTCGCCCCACCCGCGCCGCTCCCAGTTGCGCTGGGCATCGCCGATCGGATCGCGCGGAAGCGGAGCGCCCACCGCTACTCCTTCAGGCTCGGAAAGTCGGCCTCGGAGTACTCAACGCCCCCATCAGAGGCGAAGTCCCCCGAATGCCGCGCCTCCTCACCGTGCCGCAGCTCGACGCGACGGATCTTGCCCGAAATCGTCTTGGGAAGCTCGCTGAACTCGAGCCGGCGAATGCGCTTGAACGGCGCGAGGTGCTCGCGGCAGTACCGCAGGATCTCCTCCGCGAGCTCGGGCCCAGCCTGATACCCCGGGGCTAGCACCACGAATGCCTTCGGCACGGACAGGCGCACCGGATCCGGCGACGGCACGACGGCGGCCTCCGCCACGGCGGGATGCTCAATGAGCACGCTCTCGAGCTCGAACGGCGAGAGCCGGTAGTCCGAGGACTTGAAGACATCGTCGCCCCGGCCGACGTACGTGATGACGCCGTCGGCGTCCCGCCGCGCCATGTCGCCCGTGTGGTAATAGCCTCCGCGGAACGCCTCGGCAGTCCGCTCGGGGTCCCCGTGGTACCCCGCCATGAGCCCGACCGGCCGGGGATTGAGGCGCAGGCAGATCTCGCCGTCGTCGCCCTCCTCGCCGGTTGCGGGATCGACGAGGACGACGTCGTAGCCCGGGAGCGGCCGTCCCATCGCACCGGCGGCGACGGGCTGGCCCGGTGTGTTGGCGACTTGGACCGTGGTTTCGGTCTGGCCGAAGCCGTCGCGGATCGTGAGGCCCCACGCTCGCTCGACCTGCTCGATGACCTCGGCGTTGAGCGGCTCGCCCGCGGAGACAGCCTTCCGCGGCGGCGTGGCCAGACGCGTGAGGTCCGACTGGATGAGCATGCGCCAGACCGTCGGCGGCGCGCAGAAGCTCGTGACGCCCTCGCGGCCCATCTGCTCGAGGAGAGCGGGCGCGTCGAAGCGCTCGTAGTTGTAGATGAACACGGTGGCCTCGGCGAGCCACGGCGCGAAGACGTTCGACCACGCGTGCTTCGCCCACCCCGGCGAGGCGACATTGAGGTGCACGTCGCCCGGCTCAAGCCCGATCCAGTACATCGTGGAGAGGTGGCCCACGGGATACGACGTGTGCGTGTGCTCGACGAGCTTGGGCTTCGACGTGGTCCCGGACGTGAAGTAGAGCAGGAGCGTCTCGTCGCCGCGGGTCGGGGAGTCCGGCTCGAAGTCGGGGCCCGCTGTCGCCGTCTGGTTGTAGTCGAGGACAGAGCGGACGACGCCGCCCTGCCGCGCGCCGTCGTCGTCCGCACCTCTCGCTGGCTGCGCCGAACTGCCGACGCTGATGAGCTCGTAGTCGCCCGCGACGTCGTCGAACTTGCCCACGTGGGCCGCGCCGACGGCGGCCCATCGCACGGCGCCGCGCTCGACGCGGTCCTGCAGATCGCGAGGACCCATGAGGGTCGTCGTGGGGATCATGACGGCGCCGAGCCGAATGCACGCGAGGATGAGCTCCCACAGCTCGACCTGGTTGCCGAGCATGATGATCATGTGGTCGCCGCGCCGCACACCCTGCTCGCGGAGCCACGAGGCCACTCGCCGCGAGCTCTCGGCGAGCTCGGCGAAGGTCCGCCGCGTGGAGGCGCCGCCCTGCTCGACGATCACGAGGGCTGGCTGCGGACCGCGCTCGGGGTCGGCGGCGAGGTGGTCGAACCAGTCGGTCGCGAAATTGAATTCTGCGAGCTGCGGCCATTCGAACTCGCTGTGAGCCTGGGCGTAATCCTCTCGGAGCGCCAGGAGCCGGTCTCGGGCCGCCCGGAAGTCGTCGGTGACTGTCATGCTGCGCCTCTCGCCCTCGCCCGCGCTCCCCCTTGGACCCGAGCTAGTGATCCACGTCACCCTGAAATATACTAGGACGTCCAACGGTTCGGAAGACTGCTTCCCGCCTCACAAGGGCCGGGAAGCCCCACCACGGAGAGTGCCACCCATGCTCGAAGTTCCACTGCTGCCCCAACCAGCCCTCGCGTCGCCCACCAGCCCGCCCGCGGCCCCGCCGTTCCCCGACGCCGACCTGCTCCACGTCGTCGACCTGCTCCCGTCCGGCGAACAGCGCCGCTACCACGCGATACGGGACTATCTCCAGAGCGTGATCCGGCCCGCGAGCATCGAGCATTGGAACAACGAGGCCTTCCCCCACGAGCTGCTCCCTGGCCTCGCGGACGCCGGACTCGCAAAGCTGCACACGGACGGCACGTCGGCGCTCTTCAAGGGCCTCGTCTACGCCGAGGTTGCACGGGCGGACGTCTCGCTCTCGGCGCTCGTCGGCATCCACAACGAGCTCATCCTCGGCATGATCGGCTCCCTCGGCTCGCCCGAGCAGAAGCGGCGCTGGATCGCCCCGCTCGAGAGCTTCGCCGCGCTCGGCGCGTTCGCGCTCACGGAGCCCGAGCACGGCTCGGACATCGCGGGCGGCCTTGCGACGACGGCCCGGCGCGACGGCGAGGGTTGGATCCTCAACGGCGCGAAGCGCTGGATCGGAAGCGGGACGGTCGCGGACTTCGTGCTCGTCTGGGCCCGCGACGAAGAGGACCACGAGATCAAGGGCTTCATCGTCGAGACCGACCGCGTCGGGTTCAGCGCGAGCAAGATCCCGCACAAGATCGGGCTGCGGATCATGCAGAACGCGGACATCTCGCTCGAAGAGGTGCGCGTGCCCGAGGGGAATCGGCTGCCCGGAGCGACGCGCTTCGCGCACACGAACGAGCTCCTCCGCGACTCGCGTGCGTGGGTTGGCTGGCAGGCGGCCGGAATCCAGCTCGCAGCGTTCGACGTCGCCCGCGCGTACGCGCTCGGCCGGCAGCAGTTCGGGCGCGAGCTCGCCTCGTTCCAGCTCGTGCAGCAGCAGCTCGCCGAGATCCTCGGCAACGCGCACGCCTCGCTCTCGCTCATGCTCGAGATCGCGCGGCTCCAACAGGAAGGCCGCCTCGGGATGGCGCAGGCCGCCATGGCGAAGGCGACGACGACGCGCCTCGCCCGCGCATCCGTTGCCCTCGGCCGGTCTCTGCTCGGCGGCAACGGGATCTCGAGCGACTTCGAGATGGCGAAGCTCTTCGGGGACGCCGAGGTCCTCTATACGTACGAGGGCAGCTACGAGATCAACTCGCTCATCGTCGGGCGGGCCGTGACGGGCAAGTCGGCGTTCGTCTGAGGGCGCGCCCGGTCGGCCCCGCTCAGCCGAGGGCGGACGCATCTGGCGCCCTTCGCCGTCGTATGCCTACGGTTCCGGTATGGACCCGAGCGAAGTGACCGAGACCGAAGCCAGCCAGCCCGCCCCCTCGACCAAGCCAGCCAACATCGACACTCCGGTCTACGGCGACGACCCGGGCTTGGGCGAGGGCTACAACCAGGACGAGGGCTACGGCCACAATCAGGAGTCCATGCTGCTGCACCACCCGCACACCGACGGCGAGGCCAAGGAGCCTCCGCATCGCGAGCGGCGCCGGCGTGGCAGCGGGATTGGGCTCGGGACAGCGGGGGCCGCGGGCATCCCTTCCGAGAGCGGGGGCCACACGCAGACCGGTTTCGGCGACGAGGACCGCGACTGACTCACTCCTGGCGGAATTGTCGGGTTGCCGCGGGGGCGGCACTGCTTAACCCGCCGTAACCCGACAATTCTGTCGGTGCGATGGGCCAGACTGGCCCCATGCACAACACCGACTTCATCCAGACGACGCACGCCGGCTCCCTGCCCCGCTCACCCGAGCTTCTCGCCGCGAACGCAGCGATGACGGAGAACCCGCAGAACCCGGCGGCGTTCGAAGAGCTGCTCGCGGGCTCGGTGAAGGATGTCGTGGCGCGACAGCGCGAGGTGGGCATCACCTTCCCGAACGACGGCGAGTACGGCCACACGATGTCGAACTCCGTTGACTACGGGGCTTGGTGGAACTACTCCTTCTCGCGCCTCGGCGGCCTCACTCCCGGCGGCGTCGACCGGTGGCAGAGCACGGAGAGGGTCCGCTCCGAGCCGGGCAAGATCCGCCTCACGAGCATGCGGGACCGCCGCGACCGGGTGCGCTTCGACGAGGCCTACAACGATCCGAACTCGTTCATCCTCACCGGCCGCAAGGCCGTACCCCAGCCCTCCGTGACGGGCCCCATCACCTACACGGGGCAGGACGCCGTCCGGCGCGACATCGCGCACCTCAAGGAGGCCCTCGCGGCGAACGGCTTCGAGACCGGCTTCCTCCCCGCCCTCTCCCCCGGCTCCGCATCGCGGATTGCGAATGAGTACTACAAGAGCGACGAGGAGCTCGTCTACGCGTGCGCCGACGCGATGCGCGAGGAGTACAAGGCGATCGTCGAGGCCGGCCTCACGGTGCAGATCGATGACCCCTCGATCGCCGAGAACTGGGACATGATCAACCCGGAGCCCACCGTCGAGGACTACCTCGCGTTCACCCGGCTGCGCGTCGAGGCCCTCAACTATGCGATCCGCGACCTGCCTCAGGAGCAGATCCGCTTCCACCTGTGCTGGGGCTCGTGGCACGGCCCGCACACGACCGACCTCCCGTTCGCGGACCTTGCCCAGACGATGCTCTCCATCAATGCCGGCTCCTACTCGTTCGAGGCTGCGAACGTGCGGCACGAGCATGAGTGGAAGGTGTGGCGCGACCTCACGCTGCCCGAGGAGAAGACCGTCGTGCCCGGGGTCGTCTCGCACGCGACGAACGTCATCGAGCACCCCGAGCTCGTCGCGGACCGGATCGAGCGCTTCGCCCAGATCCTCGGCCGCGTGCACCCGCAGATCGCATGGGCGAAGCTCGAGGCGCTCTCCGAAGGCGCGCGCCTCGCCACCGAGCGGCTCTGGGGCTGAGGGCGGACGACGGCGTGACCCAGCCTGAGAGCAACACAGTCACCCTGCGCTTCCTGGCCGCGCCGACCGACGTCGGGCATTCCGGCTCGGTCGATGCCGGAACCGTCCTCGAGTGGGTCGACAAGGCCGCCTACGCAGCCGCCGTCGGCTGGTCGAAGACGTACGCCGTGACCGCCTACGTCGGCAACATCCACTTCGCGGATCCCGTGAACGTGGGCGACATGGTCGAGGTCACGGCCACGATCGTGTACACCGGCCGCTCGTCCATGCACATCAGCACTGTCGTCTCCTCGGGCGATCCGAGGGGCGGCACGCCGACGATGCGCAGCCAGTGCCTCGTGATCTTCGTAGCCGTCGGGACTGACGGGAAGCCTGTCGAGGTGCCGAAGTTCGTGCCGAGCACGGACGCGGAGCGGGAGGCCGAGGCGCACGCGGTCGCTCGGATCGAGGTCCGCGACGAGATCGTCGAATCAATGGGCCGCCAGGTGTACACGGAGGCGGGCACGGCGGAGCGCGTGGTCCTGCGCTTCCTCGCTGCTCCGACCGACGTCAACTGGGGCGGCAAGGTCCACGGCGGCACCGTCATGAAGTGGATCGACGAGGCCGCGTACGTGTGCTCGGCGCGGTATTCCGGCCAAGACACGGTGGCAGTGTTCTCGGGCGGTGTCCGGTTCTACCGGCCCCTGCTCATCGGCGACGTGGTCGAGGTCGAGGCGCGTCTCGTCTACACCGGCAACAAGGGCATGCACATTGCTGTCCACGTCCGGTCAGGCAGCCCCAAGGGAGGCGAGCTGCACCTCACGACGTACTGCCTCACCGTCATGGTGGCGCGCGACGAGAACGGCACCGCCCGGTCAGTCAGGCCCTGGGTGCCGGTCTCGGACGAGGACCGGCGGCTGTGGGCGCATGCCCGCGAGCTCCTCGAGATCCGAGGCCGGGCCCCGGGGAACCGCCTTCCGAACCACCTGCTGGAGACCGGATCCTGAAGACCTCGAGCCAGACCTACTGCGGCTCCCAGCGAAACCACCGGATGCCGATGCCCGCGAAGACCACGATGTAGCCGATGGAGGCGATGATGCCGTCCGTCTGGTCGGCGCCCCACGCCGACGTGTTCAGGACCGCCGAGAACAGGTTGATGAGGGCACCGACCGGCGTCCACGAGGCGAAGTTCTTGAAGTCGTCGCCGAGGATGCCGGTCGAGCCGAGAATGCCGGTGAGGATCAGCAGGATGAACAGGACCCTGCCGACCGCGTTGACCGCCGTCGCGTTCTTCACGAGCCCCACGAGCGCCTGCCCGATGCTGAGGAAGACGACGGCGCCCAGCAGCGAGACAGCGAACATGAGCAGGTAGACGCCGAACGAAAACGTCGTGCTGTGCATGATGCTGCCGACGATCATGACGATCACGGAGACGATCAGGTTTGCCGCGAGCTGCACTGCGAGGCGGCTTGCCATGATGGCCCACGTCGGAGTCGGCGTCACCCGAAGCCGCTGGAAGACGCCTGCCTCCCGGTCGCGCGCCACGGTGATCGAGTAGCCGATGAGCGCCGAGGACAGCAGCCCGTAGGTGAGCGCCATGCCGATGAGGAAGCCCGGATTTCCGAGCCTCCCGCCGCGGTTGGTCACGATGAGGATGAGGATCGGGACGGCGAGGTTGAGGACGAAGGCCTGCCTGCTGCGGAGCAGGACGGTGGCGTCCGCACGAAGGAGCGAGCGCAGGGTCAGCCCGATTGGCGGGACGACGGGGGCGATGGTCTCAGTCACGGATGGCACTTCCTGTCAGCCCGATGAAGACATCTTCGAGGGTCACGTCGCCGTGGGCGACGGCGAGCACGCGCGGATCGTCGCGGTGCATGGCGACGAGCTCCTTCGGGGCGCCCAGGGCTTGGAGCCGACCGTGGTCGATGATGGCGACCCGGTCGCAGACCGCCTGGGCCTCCTCCATGGAATGAGTCGTGAGGAGGATGCTTCCGCCTCTCTGCCGCGAGCCCTCGATGCGGTCCCAGAGCTGGCGGCGGGACTGCGGGTCGAGGCCTGCGGTCGGCTCGTCGAGGAGCAGGATCGAGGGATTGTGGATCGTGGCGACCATGAGCGAGAAACGCTGCTGCTGCCCACCCGAGAGCTTCTTGAACGGCTTCGTGATCTCCTGCTGGAGCCCGACGTCCGCCAGCCGTTCCCTGATCTGCCGCTGCGGGAGGTCAAGCCCGTAGAGCCCAGCGTACAGGCGCGCAATCTGCTCGATCGTGAGCTCGGACTGGAAGCTCGAAGCTTGGAGCTGCACGCCGAGCTTCGCCTTGACGGCGAGCGGAGCGTGAACGGTCTCGACGCCATCGATCACAACCCGTCCGGAGTAGGGCTTGCGCAGGCCCTCGATGACGCTCAGCGTCGTCGTCTTTCCCGCCCCGTTCGGGCCGAGGAGCCCGAAGATCTCACCCCGCAGAATGGAAAAGCCGAGTCCGTCCACTGCGGTCTGCTGACCGTAGCGGACAACGAGATCCTGCACCTCGAGAACTGTGGGCCGCTCTGCCTCACTCACCCGGGCTACCTCCGCGTCGTGTTATTCAGTTCCTCCACCATGAGCATAGGTCTCCGGCGGCTGCAGGGAAGCGTTCCGCTCGTGCCCCCGGCCTTCTCACAGGAGAAAGCTAGAAACGGCTCGGCGCGCGTGTTTCGCGGTGTTGCCAATCGTTACCGGCTCGCCGTGGCTGGCCCCGTGGTCGCGTGCTACTTTCAAGCCAGAGTAACGAGCGCCAGCGCGCGACGGCGGGGCCTCCCCGCGCGGTCGCACTGCCCTGACTTGCTGGCCGGCAACCCTCCATCCGGCGGGGTGCCTCAGGTGACGACTCGGCAATTCGACCATCGATACGCAAGCCAGAAGGAGCCCGCCCATGTCCAACACTGCCACAGAGACGGGAGAGGCGGCCGCCACACCGCTCAACGATCCCGCCGCACCGGCGAGCGCCTCCGAGGAGCGCCTCGCCTACCGTCTGCTCACCGGTCCGGACACTCGCGAGTTCTGCGCCCGGATCTCCCAAGCCCTTGCCGAGGGCTACGTGCTCCACGGGAGCCCTGCCGCCACCTTCAACGGCACGGACGTGATCGTCGCCCAGGCCATCATCCTCCCCCACGCCGTCGCCCGGGCGGACGCGGCCGTGGCCTCCGCCGTCGACGAGCTCGCAGAGGGAATCACCAGCGAGGGCGAGTACGACGGGGAGGGCCACGCATGAGCCTCTATGAAGGTGACCTCACGCCGGAGCAGGCCTGGGACAAGCTGAAGTCGGGCTCCGCCGTCCTCGTCGATGTGCGCACCGAGGAAGAGTGGGCGCACATCGGGATCCCCGACACGCGCCAGACGGACAACGACCCGCTGTTCATCCCGTGGGTCTTCTCGGGCGGCATTCCGAACCCGGACTTCGTCATCGAACTCGAGCTCCAAGGCCCGGAGAACCGCGAGACTGAGCTGCTCTTCCTGTGCCGCTCGGGCCAGCGCTCCGCTGCGGCGGCGGCCGCCGCGACGAACCTCGGCTTCAGGGCGTACAACGTGCTCGAGGGCTTCGAGGGCGTGCCCGGGCCCGATGGGCAGCGGAACGTGAACGGATGGAAGAACCGGGGCCTCCCCACGAACGTAGGACAAGAGTAGTCAGTGACCTTCAACATCGACGCCGCGAGCTGGAGCGAAGACACCCAGGCTGTGCGCGGCGGGCTTGACCGCAGCAATTTTCAGGAAACTTCAGAGGCCCTGTTCCTCAACTCCGGCTTCGTATACGAGTCGGCGGAGGCAGCCGAGAGGGCGTTCACCGGCGAGGACGAGCGCTTCGTCTACTCCCGCTACGGCAATCCGACCGTGGCCACGTTCCAAGAGCGGCTTCGGCTCCTCGAGGGCACCGAGGCGTGCTTCGCGACGGCCTCCGGCATGTCGGCCGTGTTCACCGCGCTCGGTGCGCTGCTCGGGGCTGGCGACAGGGTCGTCGCGGCCCGCAGCCTCTTCGGCTCGTGCTTCGTGATCCTCAACGAAATCCTCCCCCGCTGGGGCGTCGAGACCGTCTTCGTCGACGGCCCCGACGTCGACCAGTGGCGCGAGGCGCTTTCGGTACCGACAAAGGCGGTCTTCTTCGAGTCGCCGTCGAATCCGATGCAGGAGCTCGTGGACATCCAGACGGTTGCGGACCTTGCGCACGCGGCTGGGGCGACCGTCGTCGTCGACAATGTCTTCGCGACCCCGCTCCTGCAGCGGAGCCTCGACTTCGGCGCCGACGTCGTCGTGTACTCGGGCACGAAGCACATCGACGGTCAGGGTCGCGTGCTCGGAGGCGCGATCCTCGGGCCGAAGGACTACATCGAAGGCCCGGTCAAGCAGCTCATGCGGCACACGGGCCCAGCGCTCAGCCCGTTCAACGCGTGGGTCCTCACGAAGGGCCTCGAGACGATGGGCCTGCGGGTGCGGCACTCGTCGGCGAACGCGCTCGCGATCGCGGAGTGGCTCGAGGCGCAGCCGGAGGTCGGCTGGGTCAAGTACCCGCACCTCAAGTCGCACCCGCAGTACGAGCTCGCCCGCAAGCAGATGAGCGCGGGCGGCACCGTGCTGACGTTCGAGCTCAACGCGCCCGACGGCGGCGGCAAGGACGCCGCGTTCCGGTTCCTCAACGGGCTGCGGATCGTCGACATCTCGAACAACCTGGGCGACTCGAAGTCGCTCGTCACCCATCCGGCGACGACGACCCACCGGGCCATGGGTCCCGAGGGCCGCGCGGCGATCGGGCTGGGCGACGGCGTCCTGCGGCTCAGCGTGGGCCTCGAGGACGTCGGCGACCTCATCGGCGACCTCGAGCAGGCTCTCAAGGCCTGAGCGTGCCCGGGCGGCTGCGGCACTTCGAACTCCGGCTCGAGACGCCGCTGCCTGCCCCGGTCGCGTGGGCCCGGATCCTGGATCTCCGGGCCCACGACCGGCTCATCCCGTTCACGCATATCATCGAGGGCCTCGCCTCCGCGGACGAGTTGCAGCCAGGCCACCGATTCGTTGCGTGCACGCTGCTCACCCGTGTTGGCTTCCGCGGCCGCCTGCTCGGGTTCAACGACGTCATGACGGTTGAGGAGATCGATCCGCCCGAGGGCTCCCGCGCGGGGCACGCACGGATTGTGAAGTCGGGCAAGCTCGTCCGCGGCTCGATCGAGGTCACTGTGAGTCCGGGGCGCGGAGGCGCCGCGGGTCACCCCGAAGAACGGACGACGGCGGGCTCCACGGTGCGCTGGGTCCAGGACTTCGGCTTGTCGCGCTTCCCGTGGATCGTAGGCCTGGCGGCGTTCGCCGTCGCCCGCCCCGCGTACTGGGTCACGCTCAAGCGGCTGCTTCGCGGGTGAAAGCCCGGCGGCCGGTGCTTGCCGACTCGCTTCGGCGGGTAATCAGGGTCAATGTTCACCAACGATCAGATCGACAGCCTGACGGACAAGAGCGGCAACGTCGTCACCCCGGACGGGGAGAAAATCGGGGGAATCGGGCACTTCTACCTCGACGACGAGACGGGCGAGGCGAACTGGCTGACAGTCAAGACCGGCCTGTTCGGGACCCACGAGTCCTTCGTTCCGCTCGATGAGGCGAGGCTCCAGGACGATGACCTGGTGGTTCCCTACTCGAAGGACCAGGTGAAGGACGCGCCCCACATCGACCCGGACAATCGGCTGGAGCAAGACGAGGAAGACCGCCTCTACGACTACTACCGTGGCCTCGGATGGACCGGCCGCGGCCCCGACGCCGGGGAGAGGCCGATCACTGATGCCGCGACGACCGCCACCGGCTACGCGGCCACGGGCGGGGGCGGAAGCGGATACGAGGCCGCCGCCGCCCAGCGGCAGGAGATGGGGCGGCGGGAAACGGAGGGCTCGCGGCTACGGAGGTATGTCCGGACCGAGACGCGCCCGGACGAGGCGCGCGCTGAGACGCGCCCGGACTGAGACGCGCCCGGACTGAGACCCGCCCGGACTGAGACGCGCGCTGGGACACGCCCGGCCTGAGGCTGCCGAACGCTAGGCGCTCAAGACATTGGTCGCCCGGCGCACGACGCTCAGCGCGACCCTGCTGCCGTCGTCCCAGGTCCCTTCGGGGGACGCTGTGCGCTCGAGCGCCATCCGGACGGCTGCAGGGATGCCGGCCGCCTCGGCGGCCAGGCGCTGCGCCCGGGCCCCGGTTCCCCGCTCAAGCACCTCGGCGAAAGCCCGCTCGGTGCGGCGAAACTCGCCCGTCTCGCGGAGCACGGGGGCGACGTGCGCGAGGAGTGCATCGAGCGCCTCGGCAGCGGGGACAGGGAGGCACGTCGCGGGATGCACCAACTCGCCGTCGAGCCCCGAACGGCTCGCGCGCCATGCGGCGAGCCGCAGGAGGGCGACGGAAGTGCCCAAGGGGGCTACGCCGTCGTTCGCTTCCCGCGCCGCCGTCTCGACGAGTGCGCGCACGAGGACGGCGACCAGCGCGGAATCGGCGGCGAGAAGCGGCACGTCGGCGACCCGGACCTCGACGGTCGGGTGGAGCCGCGAGAGCCGCGCATCGAAGTAGGCCATGCCCTCGTCGAGGATCGCGCCCGTTGCGATCATGGCGTCGACCCGCTTGCGGTAGGTCGCGGCCTCCCCGAAGATCTCTTGGGGGCCTGAGGAGGGCCAGCGGTTCCAGGCCTGGGTCCGGAAGCTCGAGTAGCCGGTGTCGATGCCGAACCAATAAGGCGAGTTGCCCGTGAGCGCGACGAGAGCCGGGAGCCATTCCCGGATCCGGTCGAGGATGGCGACGCCTTCGGCCGGCGAGTCCACGCCGACATGCACGTGCAGGCCGCATGTGAGCTGCTCGCGGGAGATGAGCCCGAATTCGTGGTTCATCCGGGCGAACCGATCGTTCGGGGTAAGCGAGCTCTCGACCGGGAGGGGCGAGGTGGCAAGGGCTGCGATCCGGCCGCCGCACGCGCGGGCCGCCCTGTCCGCGAGCCGCCGCCCGGTGTACAGGGCGCCGAGGATTTCGTCATGATCGCGGCACGGGACGGTCTGGATCTCGATCTGCTCGAGCTTGAACTCGTGGGACATGTCCTGTGGTCTGCCGGCCACCGCGAGCATGCGATCGGCAAGCGGAAGGGCCTGGCCCGTCGTGGGATCCACGACGAGGAGCTCTTCCTCTACCCCAAAGGTGCGCATGACGCCATTCTGCCCGCATAAGGGATCTTGACACGATGCGGGCGCCTCCCGTCTCGCGGCCGGGAGGCGCCCGAAGCACCTCAGCCTTGGTCGATGCTGCTCATGTCGCCGTAGCGGGAGCCGACGACGGCGCCCCGCGGCACGGCTTCCTCGAGGGCCCTGAGGTCGTCGCCGGAGAGGCGGATATCGCGGGCGGCCGCGTTCTCCTCGAGGTACTTGACCCGCTTGGTTCCGGGAATCGGCACCACGTCGTCGCCCTGAGCTAGGACCCACGCGAGAGCGATCTGGCCCGGGGTCACGCCCTTCTGCTCGGCGATCGCCTTGATCTGGTCGACGAGCCGGAGGTTCTCCTCAAGCGCCTCACCCTGGAACCGTGGGAAGTAGCGGCTGCTGCGCGCATCGCCTTCCTTCGAGAGCGACTCGGCTGTGAGGCGGCCCGTGAGGATCCCGCGGCCCAGCGGGGAGTACGGCACGAGGCCGATGCCGAGCTCGCGGATTGTCGGAAGGATCTCGTCTTCGAGGTCACGCGTGAAGAGCGAGTATTCCGTCTGCAGGGCAGTGATCGGGTGCACGGCATGCGCACGGCGAATGGTCTGCGGGGAAGCCTCCGAGAGGCCGAGGTGACGAACCTTGCCGGCCTCGACGAGCTCCGCCATCGCGCCCACAGTCTCCTCGATTGGGACCTTCTGATCGACCCGGTGCTGGTAGTAGAGGTCGATGTGGTCCACGCCGAGCCGGGCGAGCGAGGCATCGCAGGCCGAGCGCACATACTCGGGGCTTCCGTTGATGCCGAGCCGTTCGCCGTTCTCACCGCGCACGTTGCCGAACTTGGTCGCGAGCTGGACCTCGTCGCGTCGGCCGGAAATCGCCCGGCCCACGAGCTTCTCGTTCGTGAACGGCCCGTACATGTCAGCCGTGTCGATGAACGTGATGCCGAGGTCGAGTGCGCGGTGGATGGTTTCGATGCCCGAGGCCTCGTCCGGCGCTCCGTAGAACTCGGACATCCCCATGCAGCCGAGGCCCATGGAGGAAACAGTCAGAGGGGAAACGGTACCGAGGGTTCGCGTCTGCTCAGTCATGCCTCCAGCCAACCCCTTGGGGTGTGCCCCACGTCAAGTCCTCGGAGCGACTCCCGGTGATTTCTCCGCCCTGGGCGCACGACGGCGGGCCCGCACCTTTCGAGGTGCGAGCCCGCCGCTTTCCCCGGGCCCGATGGGGGGCGCGGCCCCGGGGAGTTTATCGAGCGCGGAGGTGGTTAGCCATTGTCACCAGCCGGCGTCGAACTTGCGGTGTAGCCCTCGAGCTTGAGCGCGGCCTGGGCGTACTTGTTGGTGAAGGTGTCGGCGTAGGTGATCTTGGAGGTATCGACGCCGATGGTCTTCTCCTCGTCGAAGATCGTCTTCGGGCCGCCGGCCGGCATGATGCCGTCAGGCAGGAACTGCGCCTTGTCCTGGTTCAGACCCGAAACGTACTGGTCCTTGGTGATGGTGCTGTTCTGGACGAAGGACTGCGGGAGCTTGTCCGCGATGTCGGCCGCCGAGTGGGTGCTGATCCAGTGCATCGTGTCGACGAGCGCATCCACGACCTTCTGCACCGTGTCCTCGTTGTTCTTGACCCAGTCGGCACGGGCCAGGAGACCCGCCGAGGGCAGCGTGCCGCCGAGGGCGGCCTTGGCTCCGTCAGCCGTCGCGAGGTCGATCGCAGGAACAGCAAGGTTCTTGCTTTCGAGTGCGCCGACGGTTGGCTGGGTGGTCATGACGCAGTCGGCGGAGCCGCGCTGGATAGCCGCGATCGCCGTGGAGCCAGCGCCGACGGCGATGGTGTGGTAGTCGTTCTTCGACACGCCGGCCTTCGCGGCGATGAACTGGGTCAGTTCATCCGTGCCGGAACCCAGGTCGGTCACGCCGACAGTCTTGCCCTTGAGATCCGCACCCGAGTGGACGTTGGCCTTCGGGTTGCACATGATCCGCTCCCCCGGAGCGCCGGAGAGTTGCACGAGATTGATGACATCCTTGCCCTTCGACTGGAAGTCGATCGTGTGGATGTACCAGGCGCCAGCCAAGTCAACCTGGCCCGACGCCATCGCGTCCTCGGCGCCGACGCCGCCCTCCTGCTCCGTGGAGAGTTGGACGTTCACGCCGTACTTCTTGTAGTAGCCGAGCTGCTCTGCAAGCTGGTACGGGAGGTAGATCTGCTTGTCGATGCCGCCGACCATCATCTTGACGGTGGGCATCGAGGCGTTGGCACTGCCGCTCGAGCCGCCGCTGGCGGAACCGCTGCTGGCGCTGTTGCTGCCACAGGCCGCGAGGCCGAGCGCAATCACTCCTGCAGCTGCGACGGAGAAAATCGTGTGCTTCTTCATTGGCGCACTTTTCCTTTGTTCTGATTCGGGTGTTGTGATGGAAAACTTCGTGGGGAAATCTGCGGTTCGGAAATCCACGGTTCGGAAATCTGCGATGAGATCGCTTAGGCCTTAGATTGTCTGGGCCTCAGATTGCCTGGGCCTCGGAGCGGTTCGGCGGACGCCACTTGAGCAGCCTGTGCTCGAGGAGGCTGATGAGGTATTCGGCCGCGAGGGTGACGATCGCGATGATCACCATGCAGGCGAAGACCGTATTCGGGTCGAAGGTCCCCTGCGCCTGGCTGATGATCAGGCCCACGCCCTTCTGGGCGCCGAGCACCTCCGCGACAAGGGCGCCGATGATCGCGAAGCCGAAGGCGGTGTGCAGGCTCGCGATGATCCAGGTCATCGCCGAGGGGATCGTCACGTGCATCGCGACCTGTAGCGGTGAGGCTCCGAGCACCCGCACGTTCGCAACGAGGTTCTGATCGACTTCGCGGACGCCCTGGAAGGCGTTGAAGAAGACGACGAAGAAGACCAGGACTGCCGCGAGCAGGATCTTCGGGAACACCCCGAGGCCGAACGCGACGATGAAGATCGAGCCGAGCACGATTCGGGGGATCGAGTTCACGATCCGGATGTACGGGCCGATGACCGAGGAGAGGTACTTGTTCGAGCCGAGGAGGATGCCGAGCACCACGCCGACGAGGGTGCCGAGCAGGAAGCCGAGGAAGGCCTCCTGGACGGTGACCCAGAGGTTGTCCCAGATGGAGCCGAACGCGGTGCCCTCGGTGAAGAGCTTGACGAGGCTGTCCCAGATCATCGACGGCTGGCCGAAGAAGAACTTGTCGACCCAGCCCATCTCGGTGAACCACTGCCAACCGCCCACGACGATGACGGCGAGGGCCGCACGGCCGGCCCAGATCGCCGTCGTACGTCGCCGTGCCTTGCGGCGTCCCGCCGCCTGCATGTCGGTCGCTCGCTCAACCACAGGAGTCCTTGCCGGATTGATTGCTGTTGTCATGCTGCTGCACCTGCCGTTCGGGCGTACGCTCGGGTCACTTCGTCCTTGAGCGAGTCCCAGATCTGACCCTGGAGGTCGAGGAAGCGCTTTTCGTGCCGGATCTCCTGGACGTTGCCACGCGGCCGGGGCAGGTCGATGTCGAAGATGTCCTTGACCGAGCCCGGGCTCGTGGTCATGATGACGACCCGGTCGGAGAGCGCAACCGCTTCGTCGAGGTCGTGGGTGATGAAGAGGACGGAGGGCCGCAGCTCCTCCCAGAGCTTGAGGAGCTCGTTCTGCATGATCGCCTTGGTCTGCACGTCGAGCGCGCCGAACGGCTCGTCCATGAGGAGGATCCGCGGGTTGTTGATCAGCGCCGCGGCCATCGCCACGCGCTTGCGCATGCCGCCGGAGAGCTGGTGCGGGTAGCGGTCCTCGAAGCCGGCCAGCCCGACGCGGCGGAGCCAGTCCATGGCGAGCTCGGTGGCCTCGCGCTTCGGCGTGCCGAGCAGGATCGGGCCCATCATGACGTTGTTGAGCACGCTCTTCCAGGGGAACAGCGCGTCCGCCTGGAACATGTAGCTCACACCGCTCGTGATGCCGTCCACGATGTGGCTACCGACCTTGACCGAGCCGGCGCTGGGCCGCTCGAGGCCCGAGACCTGGGCGAGCGTGGTGGACTTGCCGCAGCCCGTCGGCCCGACGATCGAGCAGAACTGGCCGGGCTCGACCGAGACCGTCACGTCCTTGATGGCCGTGAAGGTCTCCCCCTTCGGGGTCAGATAGCGCTTGGTGAGACCGACAATTTCGATGCCTGCAGGCTCGTCGGCTTGGCCTGGGGCCGCCGGTGTGCGGCGGGGATGATTTCCACCCATGGTCAAAGACCTCTCTGTCTTTCGGGAAAGAGCTTTGCGTCTTTCAGTGCAGGTTGGCTGCGATTCGGCATACTCGGTAATTTGCGCGGATGCCTTTGGCTGCGGGATCCTTTCTATGTACCCGGTGAGCTGAATCACAGCGACTGGTACAACCGTAGAAAGGACCACGAGGGTGCGGCCAGAGTTGCGCGGATTGCGAGGATTATTAGCTTTCATTCAGGTTTTGAGCCTTTTGATCATCCAAGGCGCATCACGATGAAAAGCCCGCGAAAATGGTGGAGCGCCCGGCCCGTGGCCTCGCAGATCCTCGTGTGGACGCTGTGCATACTTTTGCTCACGGTCGCCCTCGGCGGCTTCGTCACGAGCCAGATCACCCGGCAGGTCCTCGACGACCAATACCGTCTCCGCGCCCTCGGAATCGCCACCACGGTCGCCGCGATGCCCCAGATCGTCGCCGACCTCGAGGCCAAGGACCCGAATCACCAGATCCAGGCCCTCGCCGAACAGGTGATGATCCACGCTCAGCCGGATTACGTCGTCGTCGCCGACAGGAACGGCATTCGGTACTCCCACCCGAACCCCGCGCTCATCGGGAAGCGACTCGAAGAACCCGTCGCGGTCCTCGACGGCCAGACCCATCTGGGCACCGATCCGGGAAGTCTGGGCAACTCGGCGAACGCCAAGGCACCGATCTTCGACTCGCGCGGAAACGTCATCGGCGAGGTCTCGGTCGGCATCCTCGAGGCCAACGTGAACTCGGCGATTGGCCGTGAGGCCGGGCTCATCGTCGGCTATTCCGCTCTCGTGCTGCTCATCGGAGCCGTCAGCTCGCTCCTGCTGGGCAGGGCGATCAAGCGCGCGACCTTCGGGCTCGAGCCGGCTGAGATCGCCTCGCTGCTGCAGGATCGCGAGGCGCTCCTGCACGGGATCAAGGAGGCCATGATCGGGCTCGACGACGACGATCGGGTCACAGTCATCAACAACGAGGCCCGGCGCCTCCTTCAGCTTGAGGGCAACGCGCTGGGCCAGAAGATCGACGAGCTTCTGCCAGGCGGGCGCCTCCGCGACATCCTCACGGGGGACACTCGCGGCGCGGACCAGGCGGTGCTGACCGACGATGCCCTGCTCGTCGCGAACCGCATGCCCGTGAGCGTGGGCGGTCGGAGCATCGGGGCCGTTGTCACGCTTCGCGACCGCACCGAGGTCGAAGCGCTTGTCCGCGACCTTCGCTCCACGGAGGGCCTCATGCAGGCGCTCCGGGCTCAAGAGCACGAGTACGCGAACCGGCTGCACGTGGTGAGCGGCCTCCTCGAGCTCGGCGAGGTCGATCAGGCCCGCAACTTCATCTCCGGCGTCGCGGACACCTCCCGCTCCCTCGGCGAGGGCCTGCGCGGCCGCGTCGAACCGCCCGAGCTCGCGGCCCTCATCCTGGCGAAGATCACGGTCGCCGGTGAGCAGGACGTCAAGCTGACCGTGACCGACGATTCGCAGCTCCGCCAGCCGTTCCTCGGCACGCAGGACCTCGTCACGATCGTCGGCAACCTCCTCGACAACGCGGTCGACGCCGTCGTGAGCCAGCCCGCGCCGCGCGAGGTGACTCTCCAGCTCGACGACTCGTCCGGCATCTTCATCTCGGTGACCGACAACGGCCCCGGTGTGCCGGCCGAGGCGATCGACGCCGTCGTCCGCGACGGCTACACGACCAAGGTGCCGCGCCCCGGGATGCGCCGCGGGATCGGGCTCGCGCTCGTGGCGCGGATTGTGCACCGTGCTGGTGGCACGATTGACGTGTTCGCCGGCCCCGGCGGACGCTTCGAAGTATGGGTGCCGGCACCGGCGCCGGCCCACCGAACGGAAGGAGCTGCGGCTCTATGATCCGAACCCTCGTGGTCGACGACGACTACCGGGTGGCGCGAATCCATGCCGCGCACATCGCACGGGTTCAGGGGTACGAGTGCATCGGCGAGGCGCACACCGCCGCGGAGGCGCGCGACGCCGTCGCCCGCCTCGAACCCGACCTCCTGCTCCTCGACGTCTACCTGCCCGACGAGGACGGGATCGCCCTGCTGCGCTCCCTCCGCGAGACGCACGACGTCGACGCCATCATCATCACCGCCGCCCGCGACGTTGGGACCGTGCGTGCCGCGATGCGCGGCGGCGCCGTCTACTACCTCGTCAAGCCGTTCGGCTTCGACCAGCTCACCGCGCAGCTAGCGGCCTACCGTCGGTGGCGCACCGAGGCGGATTCCCGTCACATATCGGGGCAGAACGACGTCGACGCGCTCTTCGCCGCGCGGCACGCGCCGACCCCGGGGCCCACCGCGCGCAGCCTCCCGCCGACCATGCAGAAGGTGCTCGACGCCGTCCGCGCGGCCGAGCGGCCACTCGGCGCCCAGGACGTCTCCGAGCTCATCGGCATTTCGCGGCCGACGGCCCAGCGGTACCTCAGCGAGCTCGAGCGCAAGGGGCGGCTCGAGCTGACCCTCGAGTACGGGACCACCGGCCGGCCGGTCAACACGTACGTGGTGCGCCCGGGGGCGTGAGGGCGGCCGACCGGCGGAACTGAGCCCAACCGGCGGAACTGAGCCCAACCGGCGGAACTGCGTCGGGAAGGGGGTCAGCCGCAAAAGAGGGGGTTCCAACCGGCGAAACTCCAGCACCCCGGCGGAACTGAGGCCGACCGGCGGAACTGGGGTCGACTGGCGGGACTCCCCCACCGGACACGATGTCGCTTGGGTCTGTGGCGCTCCCAGCCGTCATGAGCAGCCTCAGGCAGCCAGGCAATCCCGCCAGATGCTGCCGTCAGCCGCAACAGCTGCCCTCGACCGCATCTCCGGCCGGGATTTACCAAGGAGATGCGGCTTTCGGCAGCGGTCTCGCCCCCAGAACCGGCCTAAACCCACCTGACAGTTGCTGCCCCCATAGGTCAGCGACGTGATGGGCTCTCGGCGGCACTGCAGCGAACTGGCGGGAGTGAGGGCAACCGGCGGAACTGCGTCCGGGAAGGGGGTCGGCCGCAAAAGAGGGGGTCCCGACCGGCGGAAGCTAGGCCAACCGGCGGGAGTGAGGCCAACCGGCGGAACTGCGTCGGGGAAGGGGGTCGGCCGCAAAAGAGGGGGCTCCAACCGGCGGAAGTGAGGCCAACCGGCGGAACTGCGTCCGGGAAGGGGGTCGGCCGCAAAAGAGGGGGCTCCCACCGGCGGAAGTGCGGCCAACCGGCGGAACTGAGGGCAGCCGGCGGGTCTTCCGCGAGGCCCCTCGCCATGCACGCGAGGGCCTCCGGCCAGGCTCCGCGAGGGCCCCTTACCAAGTCCGGCGGCTTGCAGAGCGGAGGATCTGCCGCCGGTTCCTGACGGCGGCGTGAGTCCGCCCGATCTTGGCCGCGATCTCCGCGAGCGAGAGGTCCGCGTTGAGCACGAGGTCCTCCTCCTCGGGTGACCAGGGGGCCCGGTGGCGGTCGTCGTCGGCCGTCGCGCGGTTCCGCCGACGCGGCCGCGCTTCTTCCAGCTCGTCCCCGCCGTTCGCGTCCCCGCCGTTCTCGGCCCACCAGGCGTCGCCGGGCGGGAGCACCCACGCGGGGCCAAGCGTCGTGGTGAGCGCGTCCCGCTCGGGGTCGGGGAGCCGCCCGCCCTGGTTCCGCCGTCGCTGGCGCAGGAGCCAGACGCCGAGGGACCGCTCTGCGGGCGTGATGATGCCGCCGGTCTGGGGAAGACGCCCATTTTCGGCCTTGAAATGGGCCACGGCGGTGAGGCGGCGCTGGAATTCGGGCCGGAGTTCGACGCCGGAACCCGGGGCCCGCGCCGGCCGCGGCACGGGGTGGGCCAGCTCGGGGAGCGTCACGGCTGCCGGTTCAGGCACGCCAGCGAGCTCGCGCAATTGAATCGCGAGCTCGCGCAGGACATGGGGTTCCAAAGTCATCCCTTTGAGATTAACCCCCTGACGGACAAAAAAGGGGCCCAGCCAAATGCTGGGCCCCTTCTATGTCCGTTCTCTACCCTTCGAGGCGCCTATCCTTCGAGGGGCTCGCGGACGACGCCGCGTGCCGGGATCGGTTCGATCCTCCCCATGAGCAGGACGTACGAGGCGAGTCCGCCGATGAGTGCGATACCGCCGATGATGAACGCGTAGAAGAAGTGCCCGGTGGTGTCGACGACGAAGCCGGTCACGATCGGAGCCGCGACGCCCGCGAGGAGGTTCACGCAGTTCACGATCGCAGCGAGCGAGCCGGCGCTGCCCTCGGGGGCGATGAGCGCGGGGAGCGAGTTACTCGTGACGTACACGAGGGCGATGCCTGCGCTGCCGATCGCGATCCAGATGATCGCAACGACCGGAGTGTTCGAGAACGCTGCACCGACCGTGAACAGGGCCACGATCATTCCAGCCACGAGGATGCCCTTGCGCACCTTGTCCGGGTTCGCGCCCCGGCCGATCACGCGATCGACCCACCAGCCGCCGATCGTCATCTCCGAGACGAACATCGCGAAGGCCGGGACCGCGGCGTAGATGCCGCTCTGGAGCACGCTCTGGTTCATGCTCGTCTGCATGTAGCCGGGGAGCCAGGTGAGCAGCATCCACAGCACGTACCCGGCACCTGCGAGTCCGAGCGAGAGGCCCCAGACCTTGCGCTGCCTCAGGAGGTAGCCGACCGTGGCCCAGTCGCTCGACGGGCGGATCTCTTCGCTCGACGCGCCGCCATCGACGATGTAGCCGTACTCCTCCTCCGACATGCGGCCCTTCGCGAGGCGCGCCTTCGGGCCGGTGTAGCGCCAGAGGAACGCGACGAGGAAGACGACGGAGAGCGCCGCCTGGAGCCAGAACGCCTCACGCCAGCCCCAAGTCGCGACCGTGAACGCGATGAGGGGAAGCCCGATGACGTTGGCGAGGCGCGTGCCGCTGTCGAAGATCGCAGTGCACAGGCCGCGCTCATGCCGCGGGAACCACTGGCCCGTGGCCTTCATGGCGCCCGGGAAGGCGGGTGCCTCGGCGACGCCGAGCAGGATCCTCGCAATGACGATGATCCACGCACCGGAGGCAACGGCCGTGAGGACCGAGGCGATCGTCCACAGGACAGCGCTTCCGCCCCAGATCTTCTTCACGCCGAAGCGGTCGAGGAGCATCCCGGACGGGATCTGCATGATCGCGTAGGACCAGAGGAAGGCCGACGAGAGGATGCCGAATTCCGTGGCGGTCAGCCCGAAGTCATGAGTCAGGGGCTTCTGCGTGACCGAGATGGAGAGCCGATCGACGTAGTTGATGAGGATGCCGAAGCCCATGAGCAGGGCGATGCTCCAGCGCGCCTTGCCTCGGGGCCGGGCGATGGTCTCAGCCTGGGCTTCTGAGCGAGCCGCAGTCTGGGCTCCTGGATGAGGGCGGTTCTTCCGGCCCTCGTGAGGGGACTTCTTGGAAAGCTGAGAGGACACAGCTAGCTCCTAAGCCTTGATCCACCGATGGGGCCTGTGAGTAGCGCTGCGTAATTAAAGGCGAGATGCCCGCCATCTCGGGGAAAATTGGACTTGCGACAGAACCAATTGCCTGAGGATGAGAGGGCATCTCGTAGGTGCTAGTTTCCCACACTCGCGCCGCGGTGGCGGCGTCCTTCGACGAGCCGAATCTGGTCTCCGCGGCGGGGCTGGTGCCGGTGATGCGCCTGGCCGAGGCCGCCGGTCTCCAGGCTCTCGCCGACGAGCACCTGAGCGTGCCGACGGACAAGGGCGCGAATGCCGGGCTGAAGCTGGGCGCGCTGGTGGCCGGGATGGTCGCCGGGGCGGACTCGATCGACGACATGGCCCTGCTGCGGCACGGGGGCATGAAGAAGCTGTTCAAAGGCTGCTATGCGCCCTCGACCCTGGGCTCGTTCCTGCGCGCGTTCGCCTTCGGCCACGTCCGCCAGCTCGACGCGGTCGCGGCACGGTTCCTGGCCAGCCTGGCCGCCCGGGCACCCCTTTTTGGGAACCGGGAGGAAGGGGACTTCGTGTTCGTGGACCTCGACGACACGATCGTCGAGGTCCACGGCTACGCCAAGCAGGGATCCGGGTACGGGTACTCCGGGGTCCGCGGGCTGAACGCCCTGCTGGCCACGGCCACCACGCAGGACACCGCCCCGGTCATCCTGGCCCAGCGGCTGCGCAAGGGCGCGGCGAACTCCTCCCGCGGGGCCTCCCGGCTGGTCGCCGATGCGCTCTCGGCCCTGCGCCGTACCGGCACCGCCGGGCGGGTGCTGGTGCGGGCCGACTCGGCCTTCTACGGGCATCCGACCGTCTCCGCTGCCCGCGCCGCAGGGGCCGAGATCTCGGTCACGGTCCGTCTGGACCCGGCCATCAAGCGCGCCATCAGCTCCATCCGGGACGAGGCGTGGACGACGATCGAGTACACCGACGCGGTCTTCGACGAGGCAGCCGGAGCCTGGGTCTCGAAGGCGGAGGTCGCCGAGGTGCCCTTCACCGCGTTCGCCTCCCGGAAGAAGGCCGAGCGCGTGAGCGGGCGGCTCGTCGTGCGCCGGATCCCGGACCTGAACCCCAAGGCCGAGAACGGGCAGGGAACCCTGTTCGCCACCCACCGTCACCACGCGTTCTTCACCACCGTCCCCGCCGAGGACCTCGGCACCGTCGCGGCGGATGCGACCCACCGGGGCCACGCGGTCATCGAGCAGGTCCATGCCGATCTGAAGGACTCGGCCCTGGCCCATCTGCCCTCCGGAAAGTTCGCCGCGAACTCGGCCTGGCTCGTCGCCGCGGCCATGGCGTTCAACCTCGCCCGGGCCGCCGGGATCCTCGCCGCCGGACCCTTCATCAAGGCCAGGACCGGCACCATCCGCCGCAAGCTCGTCAACATCCCGGCCCGGATCGCCTCAAGCGCCCGAAAGATCCGCCTCCGCCTGCCCGATTCCTGGCCATGGCAGGCCGCGTGGGAAAAGCTCTTCATCACCGCCCACGCACCTCCGCGAACGGCATAGGAACCCGCCCGCCGGCCCGATCAGGCCCAGAACACAGCCACCGTGGAACGCGTCAGCAGCGAGGCCGGCCGATACCCCACGCCCGATAACAATGACCTGGGCTGCTCCCCAGAACCACTCAGGAACGGCCGCGGATCGGTGGATCAAGGCTAAGGCTTCGCGGGAATCAGTTGCAGAAACGAGAGATTCCTGAGCCCGGGGCTTGTGGCCACAGCCCCGCCCGACGGCCGCTTGCGGCCTTCGGATTCGGGGCCACACGGGCGATCAGGAGACGAGAGGACCGGCTACGCTGCCGGTTCTCGCCGCGCGCCGAACTCGCCTTCAGCGCGCTGTGGGGGGTGGGGGTCACGGGGTTGCCATTCTCGTGTCGAAGAGGAGTTCGATGTGAACTGCCTCACGCTGTATGGACGAATCCAGCGTAGGCGCGCCTTGGGCTATTCCACAAGAGGGAATCATATTTCCGTATAACGAAAGTAACAAGAACGTTTCAAGGTCACAAGACAAGTGAAAGATCCCTGATAACCTTGCACAAGTCTTGCCAAGACGAATGATGCGAACCTGAGGAGGCCCCGATGCCCGCGACGCTCACCGACGTTGCAAAACGCGCAGGCGTCTCCCTCGCCACCGCCTCGAGGGCCTTCAGCGAGCCGGGCAGGCTCGCCGCCGCTACACGCCAGAAGGTCACGGCCGCCGCTGAGGAACTCGGCTACGAGGCCCCGGGGCAGAGCGGACCCCGCATGATCGGCGTCGTCGTCCCAGATGTCGCGAACGCCGTCTTCGCGGCCCTGATCAAGGCGATCCAGGAGCGGGCGTGGCCGGGCCGGCACCGCATGCTCCTCGCCGACACCGCCGAGTCGGCCGACCGCGAGCGCGAACAGGTCGCTGCCCTGGCAGCGGTGGCGGACGGCGTCGTCCTCTGCTCGCCGCGCCTGCCCGCCGACGAACTGCGGGGCCTGGTTGGGCCGGTGCCCGCCGTCGTCGTCAACGGCGAAGCCGAGCGCGCGCCGAGCGTGCTCCTCGATGCCGGGGACGGACTCCGCCAAGCCGTCGAGCATCTCTTCGCGCTCGGGCACCGCAAGCTCGCCTACGTGCCTGGGCCGCCGACGTCCTGGGCGGACGCTCAGCGCCTCGAAGCGGTGACGCGGCTGTGCGAGGAGTGGGAGATCGAGCTCGCCTCGGTGGGCCACCAGAATGCGACGGTCGACGGCGGGCTGGCGGCGGCGGCGTCGGTCGTCGCGAGCGGTGCCACGGCAGCAATCGCGTACAACGACCTCGTGGCCATCGGCCTGCTCGCGGGCGCGCGCCAGCTCGGCAGGCATTGCCCGGAGGGCCTCAGCGTGGTCGGCATCGACGACCTCGATGTCGCTGCCGCCGCCGAGCCCGGCCTGACGTCGGTGCGGGTCGATATCGAGCGCGGCGGGGCCCTCGCCCTCGACCTCCTGCTCGAGCAGCTCGCCGGCAAGCCCCGCCCGGCCGCACCCGTGCGCCTCGGGTCCCAGCTGATCGTCCGCGGCTCCACCTCCGCCCCTCGAATCTCCCCCATCCCCTCGAAAAAGAAGTGAGAATGACCCGTCTTATTGCCGCCGTCGACGTCCTCATCACGAGCCCGTCGCGCAACTTCGTCACCCTCAAGATCACCACGGATGACGGCATCGTCGGCTGGGGTGACGCGACCCTCAACGGCCGCGAGCTCGCCGTCGCCGCCTACCTCCGCGACCACCTCGCGCCCGCGCTGCTCGGCCGGGACGCGGATCGCATCGAGGACACGTGGCAGTTCCTCTACCGCGGCGCGTACTGGCGCCGCGGGCCGGTGACGATGGCCGCGGTCGGCGCCGTCGACCTCGCCCTGTGGGACATCAAGGGCAAGGCGCTCGGCGTGCCCGTCTACCAGCTCCTCGGCGGCGCGGCGCGGGACAAGGTCCTCACCTACACGCACGCGACCGGCTGGGATCTGCCGGAGCTGCTGGACTCCATCGAACGACGGCGCGAGCAGGGCTTCCGCGCGGTCCGCGCCCAATCGGGGGTGCCGGGGCTCGACAAGGTCTACGGCGTCACGAAGGGCGAGGCGTCCTACGAGCCCGCGGGCCGCGGCGGCGGCCCGGCCGAAGAGGTCTGGGACACTTCCGCGTACCTGCGGCACGCCCCGAAGGTGCTCCACGCCGTCCGCGAGCACGTCGGTCCCGAGCTCAGGCTCCTCCACGACGTGCACCATCGCCTCACCCCGACGGAAGCCGGCCGGCTCGCGCGTTCGCTCGAGGACGTGGACCTGTTCTGGCTCGAGGACGTCATGCCCGCGGAGAACCAGAAGCTCCTGCGCGCCGTCCGCGCCCAGACCACGGTCCCACTCGCGATCGGCGAGGTGTTCAACACGATCTGGGACTGCGAGCAGCTGCTGAGTGAGCGGCTCATCGACTACATCCGCACGGCCGTCGTGCACGCGGGCGGCATTTCCCACGTCCGCAAGATCCTCGCCCTCGCCGAGGTCTACCAGGTCAAGGGCGCCCCGCACGGGCCCTCGGACGTCTCCCCCGTCAACCTCTCCGCCTCCCTGCACGTCGGCCTCGCGACGACCAACTTCGGCATCCAGGAGTACATGGGCTACGACCCGCTCGTCTCCGAGATCTTCCGCAGCAGCTTCACGTTCGAGGACGGCTACCTCCACCCCGGCGACGAGCCCGGGCTCGGCGTCGAGGTCGACGAGGCCGCCGCCGCCCGCTTCCCCTACTCCCCCGCCTACCTGCCAATCGCCCGGGACCTCGACGGCACCATGAGGGACTGGTGAGCATGGCCGCTTCCCCACTTCCTCGCCTTTCCGCCGCGTACGACGGCGCCCCTCGCCTTGGTGCCCTGCGTCCCGGGATCGTCCACCTCGGCCTGGGCAACTTCCACCGCGCGCACCAGGCGGTCTACACGCGGGCCGCTCTCGAGGCTGCCGGTTCGGGCGCCGATGGCGCCTCGGACTGGGGCATCATCGGCGTCGGGAGCCGGTCCGCGGCCGTTCCCGACGCGATGAAGGCCCAGGATCTGCTCTACACGGTCATCGAGATCTCGCCCGAGGGCGAGTCGTTCTCGATCCCGGGGGTGCACACTGACGTGTTCACGGCCGCTGGCGAGCCCGAGCGGGTGGTCGCGTCGATCGGCGCCCCCGAGACCCGCATCGTCTCGCTCACGGTGACCGAGAACGGCTACTACTACAGCCCCCGGACCGGCCACCTCGCCGTCGACGATCCGGCCATCCAGCGGGACCTCTCCGAGGCGGCGCGTCCGTCGACGCCGATCGGGCAGATCGTGCGCGGGCTCCAGTCGCGGGCGCGCGGCCATGGCGCGCCGATCACGGTGCTCAGCTGCGACAACCTCGCCGACAACGGGCACCACACGGAGCGGCTCGTGAAGGAGTTCGCCAGCCTGCTGCCTGAAGGCGAGGCTGCCGAGACCCTCGCGTTCATCGAGCGTCACGTGACGTTCCCGTCCACGATGGTGGACCGGATCGTGCCCGCGACCGCGGACCACTACCGTCGGCTCGTGGCCGAGGGATGCGGCTACCGCGATGACGTGCCGGTGCCTGCAGAGCCGTTCACGATGTGGGTCCTCGAGGACAGTTTTGCGGCGGGGCGGCCCGCTTGGGAAGCTGGCGGGGCCGTGTTCTCGGACGAGGTCTCCCGGTACGAGGAGCTCAAGGTCAGGCTGCTCAACGGCACGCACTCGCTCATCGCGTACCTCGGGGCGCTGACGGGCGCCGCAACCATCCCGGAGTCCGTTCGGCAACCGGAGATCGAAGCCGCAGCACGGGCCGTGCTGCGCGACGAGTACCGCCCCAGCGTGACGGCGCCGCGCGGCGTCGACCTCGATGCCTACGAGGAAGAGCTCTTCACGCGCTGGCGGAACACGGCGCTGGGGCATCGGACGAGCCAGGTCGGCTCGGACGGTTCGCTCAAGCTCCGCCAGCGGATCCCCGTTCCGGCCCTCGCCGCGCTCGATTCCGGCCGGGCGCCGCACTTCCTCGCGCTGACTGCCGCCGCGTACCTCGCGTGTCTCGCTCCCCTGCCCGGCTTCGACCCCGGGCCTCACGCCGCCGCTATGGTCGATCCGGCTCGGCCGATGCTTGCCCGCGCGGCTGAGCTGTCGTCGTCGTCCGCCGAGCTGGCGAGCCGAGTGCTCGGCGAGCAGCACCTGCTCGGCGAGGAGCTCGCGGGCCGGGACGAGTTCATCGCGCGGACGGGCGAACTCCTCGACATCATCCGGCGCAACGGTGCCCTGGCAGCCGCCGCCGAGGCCGGGAAGGTTTCGGCCGGTTAGGCCACGGCAAAGCGGACCGTGCTCTCGCGGCACGATCCCCTTAGTGGCCGCCCGCGGCCAGATAGTCGGCGGCGTTGTAATGGATGCGAATCGTCTTGATGATTCCGTCCTGGAGCTCGAAGAATTCTGCGAAGCGGACCGTCCCATTGGGGAGTTCCGCGTCGTAAAGCAGGGCCGCGCCGTCGTCCGTTGCCACCGCCTCGATGAAGGTAATCTCGCGGACGGCCTCGATGAACCCCTTGACGCCCCTGACGAAGCGGTCCGCGCCGGAGACTTGGCCTGCGAGAGGCCCGTCGAAGGTGAAGTCCTCGGCGAGGAGCGGGAGGAGTTCGCCGCCCTCGCCGTACCGCTTGATGCCGCCGAGGAGGACCGCGTAGTAGGAACGAAGGGCGGCTGAGGTGTCAATGATGCCTTCTGCGGTCACGGGGTCCTCCTAGATTCCGAATCCTCTGACCAGTCTGAGAACCGCACCGAATACGTACAACTGCGTATTGCTCGAAAATTGCTGCGGACGGAGCATGTACCCCGGAAGCGTTTCAACCATCCGAAGGTCTCCGCCGCACCCTCGGACACCCGGCGCGGGACAGCCTCACCGTTGCCACCCGAACTTCCCTCCCCCCGGCGCATTTGTCGGCCTTTGATCGGGGAGACCATGAAAAAAGAAATCCTCGCATTCGTCACGTCTTCTGCCCTGATGTTCGCCACCCTCGCGGCCACGTTCGCAATAGGCACTCCCGCCGTCGGCGCCACGACTTCCAGCACTGATGGGACGCAGGCCGCCGTCGTGCTCGGATGGGGGCCGGTGATCAACGGCGACGAATTCAACTACGTCGGTGCGCCCGATCCCACCAAATGGAGGGTCTACAGCAGCCCAGGCCAGAATGGAAACGGCATCCGCACCCCCAAGGCCTGGTACGTCAACGGGTCGGTGGCCCAGGTGACCGGCGATTCAAGCGGCAACACCGGCGGAATGTCTGCAATCTGGGACCGGAACATCGCCCCGTACCAGCGCATCGAAGCCCGCATGCGGACCAATCAGCGCGACCCCCAGTACCACCCGGTCCTGATCCTGTGGCCGGATTCCAATACCGGGTGCTCCGAGATTGACTACGCCGAAGGGACCCAGAACACCACTCAGATGCACTTCTGGTTGCACTACCCCACCTGCGGGCTGCGCAACTCCTCCACGGTGACCATCGACACAACCCAGTGGCACAACTACGCGGTCGAATGGTCTCGCAGCGGCATCCGCGGCTGGATCGACGGCGTGCTCTGGTTCAGCGACACGAGTGCCGCTGCCCAGTCGATGACCGTGCCGATGCATGAGACGGTCCAGCTCGACTGGTTCCCCGCGGGCTACACCACCCCACCACAGCTCTCGTGGATGCAAGTGGATTGGATCCGGCAATACGCACCCCCGAGCCAATGACAGGCCGCTTGAAGGAGACCTCACCATGCCATCATCGAGACAGCTCATTCGTGTTCTGGCCGCCGCGGCCGCACTCACCCTGCCAGTGGCCGGAGGGTCAGCGGTCCTAGCCGCTCCAGCGAATGCCGTCACCTGCTTGCCGGGGACGAGCACACCGACGGACGGCTACCCCGGCACCGTCGTGACGGCCAACAACTTTGAATCAGGGACCCTGTCCGGGTACTCCGTCCAAACGAGCGGGACGGGAACCGCAACGGTTTCCTCGGCCCGGGCCCACGATGGGGCCTGCTCCGCCTACCTGCACGTGACCTCGGACCCGGGTTCGCTCGCGGACTTTTCGGCCGCCTTGCCCTCGGGGACTCGGCAGGTCTACGCCGAGGCCTGGTTCAACATCACGACAGCCGGTCTCTCTGGCAACGACGTCCCGTACTTCCGCTTCTTCTCCGGAAGCACCCGGTTCGTCGACGTCTACCGGTACAACAGCAATGGGCAATTGTGGCTGCGCGTTCTGGCACCCAGCGGGTCGTTCACTTACACGCGGCTGCTGTCGTCCAGCATTTCACTGGGCGCTTGGCACCACGTCGTGATGCATGTCATCCCGAATGGCAGTGCGTCCACCGTGGAGGTGTGGTTCGACGGTCTGAAGGTCTACTCGAGCTCGAGCGTGAGCACGGTGGCTTCATCCGCCACCAAGGTGCAGCTCGGTGCCGAGCATTACCAGCAAATGGGTGATTCCTACATCGACGATCTCATCATCAAGAGCGTCGCGAATTGAGCCGATAGCCCCCAATACCTCTAGTGCGCTGTCTCCCCGCGGCGCACTAGAGCCGTGCCCAGCCCGTGGCTCTTTTTCAAGGGTTTGCGCTCTTCTTCGCCAAGCTCTCACAAACCCGACACCTCGGGATCGCTTGTGTTACCCGGGGAGTCTGAAGAAATTGGTGCGAAGTCTCGGGCCCTGCCCTCAGCCAGTCGCCAAGGGGAAGGTGTTGAGGTCCTGCGCATTCTCCGCGCAATGCGCACTTGTACGTATAGCGCAACGTTCCTACTCTCTTGCCATCCGATCGAGCAGAGAGTCGGGAGGCTTGTCATGGAGCCACGCGCCCAACTTGCGGCCGACCTCCTCGGCCTCCCAGACCACGACGAGTACCTCCGCGCCGCCAGCGAACTCCTCTTCAAGCTCTTCCCCGGCGAGAACGTCGCATGGAACATGCTGGACGCAGAGGCGCCGAGCGCCGAAGTCCGCGCCTACCCGGGAAGTCCTCTGGCCGATGCCGACGTGGCCCGGATCCTGCTTGAGCTCTGGGAGGACCATCCTCTGGTTCTCAGCTATTTGGAGGCCCGGGGCGAAGAAATCTGGAGTCCCCGGCGCCTCAGCGATCTCGTGACCGATGAGCAGCTGTACCGGACCCGCGCGTACCGCGAGGGGCTCGCCCAGCTCGGGACGAACAGGCAGCTCTCCTTCCTCGCCCGGAGGACGTCTCCGCTCCGCATCCAAGGTTGGACGATGAACCGGCTCGGCATGGATTTCACGGACGATGAGGTGGAACTCGCTCGGCACCTCCAACCTGTTCTCAGGCTTCTCGAGGCGGCGCGCTCAGACGGGCGGCTCGGCCAGCGATGGGAGGGGGTGGCCGAGGAGCACGACGTGACGAGCAGGGAACAGGAAATCCTGCGCCTCCTCAGCAAAGGGCTGACAGGGATGGCGATCGGCCACCTGCTCGGCATCAGTCCCAGGACGGTGGCGAAGCACCTCGAACACGCCTACTCGAAGCTCGGGTGCACGAACCGGATCGATGCGCTCAGGCTCCTGAGGGGCGACTGATCCACCTGCCCTGGTGGGCGACCTGCCCTGCGGGACGGCTTCCCTGCTGGACGGCGTCGCTCCTGTCAGCGCCCAACGAAGGCAGGCTCGAGGATATGACCGAAGTCAACGTCGCGACCTCGAAGCACGACTTCCGCGAACTGCCAGAGAATCGCCCCGGTGGGCGCGTGGATGACCATGTCATGACGCAACGGCATCTGGAGAAGCGAGCCCTCGGGAGTTTCGCGCCAGCGAGGAACGCCCGGCGCGAGCAGGCGGGCCACCGGGATGGGATGGAGCGAGGCGACTTCCGCGGCGCTCCGCTTGAAAGGACGCTTCCCGGGCGCTGCGACCACCCAAGGGCTGATGACATGACCGGTGGCAGTGGTGATGTCGTCGAGGCGCCCGAGGACGTCGTCGTGCTCGCACAACAGGCCGGTCTCCTCGGCGAGTTCCCGCAGCGCCGCCGACTCACTGGATTCGGACGGCTCCACTCGTCCACCGGGAAGTGCCCAGTGACCGGCATTGCGTCCGCGCGCGGCTCGCTTGATCACGGGCACGCAGGGGACGCCGGCGCGTTCGATCAGTGTGATCGCCACCGCCGCCTGCCGCTCGTGCGGGGCACGGGGCAGCTCGCGGTGCGGCCGATCGGCGAGCCGCTCGGCCGCCCGCAGCGCAAGCTGTTCGAGCGAGGGCACCGCGCCCGCGTCGAGGCCCGTCTCGTCAGGTCTGAATTCGATCTCGGCTGCGCCCATGGTTGCCTCCCTCTCAAACGCCCTCAAACTACCGGGAATCTGATTCGCGCGTCAATCATCGCTTGAAGCCCGAATCGCAAGCCACGACGCCCATTGACAGGCCCTGAAGCATCCAACGAGAATCGAACACTGACGCAAGCGTCAGATGCGCTTCGACAACAGTCAACGACACCAAGGAGGGTGCCGTGGTTCAGCATGGGGTCCCGCTCGGCCCCTCAGCCATCGAGGTCGGATCGACGGCATTCGACCCCCTCGGGCCGACCGTCCGCACCTGTCAGCTCGCTTCGGGGCGGCACGTGAGATATATCGACGAGGGACGGGAGCCGTGGCCGGTCGCACTCGTCTTCGGCGGGGCGGGAACCTCGGTGCGTGTCCTCCGGCTTCTGGAGTTCGCACGCAGCTTTCGCGAGGAGCTGGGCATACGGCTCGTGGCAGTCGAGAGGAACGGGCTCGGCCTGACGCCTTTCGACCCGGAGTGCGGGGCCGCCGAGCATGCGGGGGACGTGTGGGATCTGCTGGACAGGCTTGGCGTAGAGCGGGTCGCGGTCGTTGCGATCTCCGGCGGCGGCCCCTACGCGGCCCATGTGATAGCGGCACGGCCCGAGCGCGTCACGAGTGTGCACTTGGCTTGCACGCTCTCCGATCACGGCGCGGGCGCTCCTCTGCACGTCGATCTGGACGCTGTCATCGCGGATCCTGTCGGATGGTGGGCCTTCCCCGCCTCGAGCCCAGTGCACCGCATCCCTGGATTCGCGGCGTCGGCCGTTGAGGAGGCGACCCACGCCCTGCTCGCGCAGGGCGCATCCTCGACGCCGGACGGACTGCGGCAGGCATTGGAGCTCTATGAGCACGGGGACTTGCCGGGCCTTTCCGGGCTCAGCGCGCCGGCATTCCTCTACTGGGGGAACGACGACGCCGTGGTGCCGACCGCCCACCTGCGCCGCTGGGTGGAGGTGCTTCCCGAGCAGCCCCTCGTCCGGCTCTATGCCAACGAGGGGCATGATGTGCAATACCGCCACTGGGACCAGATCCTCTGCGATGTGCTCCATCGAGGCAGGCGGACCGTAGTCAGCCGGGGACGCAAGACGTGGCTGCTCCGCACGGAAGATGCGGAGCGCGAACTCGCGCGCGGAGCGACGGCGGGGTTGGCAGCTTGGGAGCCGCCGCCGGCCCCTCAGGGAGGGTCAGTCGACGAGGGCGCTCTGGACGAATGCGATGAGCAGCTCCCGCATCGCGGTGACGTTCAGGCCGGGGGAACCCGTTAGCACCTGGATCGCGGCGCCGTCGGTCATCGCAGTGAGCTGCATTGCGACGAGACTCGGGTCGACGTCGGCGCGGAACTCGCCGGCGCGCTGCCCGCGCTCGATGATGCGTTCGACGGTCTCTCGCCATCGTGCATAGAACTCGTTGTGCTCGGGTCGCAATTCGGGCCGGACCGCAGCCTCGGCCCAGAACTGCACCCACACAGACCATTCGTCCCGGACCTGCCCGATTCGCGGCAGCTGCATGTCGATCAGCTTGAGCAATCGCTCGCGGGCCGAGGGGATGTTCTTGAGCTCGGCGCTCTGCCTCGCAAACGCGCGCGTGATCGCATGGTTGAGCGCGAGGCGCAGGACATCGCTCTTGCCTGGGAAGTAGTAGTGGACCGCCCCGGTGCTGCTTCCGACGATCTTCGCGATGTCGGCGATTCGCACCGCGTGGTATCCGCGTTCTGCGATGAGCTGGGCGGCGGCGTCCAAGATGGCAGCCTTCCGCACCTCGTCGTTGGAGCCCCGGGCGCCCATACGGTCTTCGCGAGCAGTCTGAGTCACGTGCGATCTCCTTTCGACCCGACGGGGACAGCTTACCAACGCTAGAGTCAGTAAGGGGATATCTGACGCTAGAGTCAGGTCTATGGCAGCGACGCAAACCACGATGACTCCGCCGGGAGAATCCGCGAATTCCTGCGGAAAACAAAGGCTCAGGGGATCTGAGATCGAGAAATCATCTCTCTCAGACTCTTGACAGTCCCCCAGAATCAGCGTTGACTGACTGACCAGTCAGACCGGAGGTTTTGAAGCCATGACTGTTGCACCCAGACCCGAAGATCGGGAAGTTCTGCAGCCCGATGCACTGCAGGGCAAAGTCGCCCTCGTGACAGGCGGAGGTACCGGGATCGGCCGGGCGACGGCGCTCGACCTCGCCCGTGCGGGCGCCGACGTCGTCGTCGCGGGACGCCGGCTCGAGCTGCTCGAGAAGGTGGTCGCCGAGATCGAGTCCCTCGGGGCGCGGGGCCTCGCCGTCGTCGCAGACGTGCGGGAGGAAGACCAGATCGCCGCGCTCGTCACCGAAGCACTCGACCAGTTCGGCCGCATCGACATCCTCGTCAACAACGCGGGCGGCCAGTTCAGCGCCGCCGCCGAGGACATCACTCTCAAGGGCTGGCGCGCGGTCCACCGACTCGCCGTCGACGCCACGTGGGCCCTGACTCGCGAGGTCGCGACGCGCTCGATGATCCCCAACCGGTCGGGGGTCGTGTTCTTCATGGCCTTCTCCCCGCGCCGCGGCATTCCGGGCTTCGTCCACGCCGCGAGCGCGCGCGCCGCCGTCGAGAACCTCGCCGCGGGCCTGGCCTTGGAATGGAGCCGCTATGGCATCCGCAGCATCTGCATCGCCCCGGGGACGATCGCGACCGAGGGCCTTGGCGACAACTACACGGACGAGGACCGCAAGCGCTGGGCCGAGGCCGTCCCGATGGGCCGCCTCGGCGCGCCGGAAGACGTCTCCGGGCTGGTCGCATTCCTCGCCTCCGCTGGCGGTTCTTACATCACTGGAACGACGATCGTGGTGGACGGAGGCGCCGATGCCTGGGGCATCGGACACGCCGCTCCGACGCCGGAAGGAGGCCACCAATGAAGACGGCCACGCAACGCGACATCAACGCACTCTTCGATGCCCGATCAGTCGCCATCATCGGCGCGAGCAACGATCACACGAAGTACGGCAACTGGCTCAGCGTCCAGGCCCTGCGCATGGTCGAGACCCACACGGTGCATCTGGTGAACCGCCGC
Organism: Sinomonas terrae; assembly: GCF_022539255.1. Classification (NCBI taxonomy): domain Bacteria; kingdom Bacillati; phylum Actinomycetota; class Actinomycetes; order Micrococcales; family Micrococcaceae; genus Sinomonas; species Sinomonas terrae. The sequence continues at coordinate 579,940 of NZ_JAKZBV010000001.1, read as the reverse complement.
GGCGAGCCGGTACTCGGCCGCCCGACCGTGCGGAGCCTCGCCGAGCTGACCGAGCCCGTCGATCTGGCCGTGATCGCCGTCCCGGCGCAGTCGTTCGAGGCAGCGGTCGACGACGCGCTCCTCGCCGGAGCGCGGGCTCTCGTCGGGGTGACGGCGGGCTTCGCTGAGACCGGCGCCGAGGGCCGCGCGGCCCAGGAGCGCATCGTCGCGAAGGTCCGCGAAGCAGGTGCCGTCCTTCTCGGGCCCAACTGTCTTGGGGTCATCGATTCGACCGTCGGTCTCACTCTCGCTTCGAACCCGCTGCCAGCCGGCCCGGTGACGCTCCTGTCCCAGAGCGGCAACATGGCCCTTGAGCTCAGCCAGTTCCTGAGCGAGCACAACCTCGGCTTTGCCCGATTCGCCTCCTTGGGCAATCAGGCTGACGTCGGGGTCGCCGATCTGATCCGCTCATGCATTGAGCACGAGGGCACGCACGTCATCGCCGCCTACTGCGAAGACTTCGGCGACGGCCGCGACTTCGTCGCCGCGGCGGCGGCGGCGCGTGAGGCGGGCAAGCCGGTTGTCCTGCTGACGGTCGGGGGCAGCGAGGCGTCGGTGCGCGGAGCGCAGTCCCACACGGGCTCCCTCACCTCGGACACGGCCGTGATCGACGCCGCCTGCCGGGCCGCGGGCGTCTACCGCGTGAACAGCCCACGCGAGCTGGCCGGCGTCGTCGCCATGCTCCTGAGCTGCCCGCCGCGCCCGGTGCGTTCCGTCGGCGTTCTGGCCGACGGCGGAGGGCACGCGAGCGTCGCCTCCGACGTCACCACTGCCGCCGGCCTGTCCGTGCCCGAGTTCGCGCCCGCGACCCAAGCGGTGCTGACCGCGGAGCTGCCCCCTTCGGCGGGCGTCGCGAACCCTGTCGACCTGGCGGGCGCCGGAGAACAGGACATCACGTCCTTCGGCCGGGTGCTCGAGACGATGCTCTCCGACGCCGACGTGGACGCGGTGCTCATGACGGGCTACTTCGGTGGGTACGGCGAATACGGCGAGGGCCTCGCGCGCCGTGAGATCGAGACCGCGCACCGGCTGGCCGAGGTCGCGCGGCAACACCAGAAGCCAGTCGCCGTGCACACGATGCGGGCCTCCTCCCCCGCGGCCCGCGTGCTGGCCGAACAGGGAGTGCCCGTCTTCTCCGCAGTCGAGGACGCGGCGAGGGCCCTGGGCATCCTCGCGCGGGGAGCCGCGGCTCCGCGCCCACCGGCCGAAGTGCCCGCTGCACTGCCCGCCGTGAGCGACAGCTACTGGGAGGCGCGGGAGCTGCTTGCCGGGGCCGGCCTGCCGTACCCAGCGGCCGAGATGGTCGGTTCCGCCGACGACGCCGTCGCGGCGGCCGAGCGGGCCGGGTACCCCGTCGTCCTGAAGGCGATGGGCCTGCTCCACAAGTCCGACGCCGGCGGGGTCGCCCTCGGCCTGAAGGACGCCGTCGCCCTTCGCGCCGCCTATGCCGGCATGGACGGGCGGCTGGCCGCGCCCGCATACTGCGTCGAGGCGATGGCCGATCTCACCGACGGCGTCGAGCTCATCGTCGGGGTGCAGACCGATCCGCGGTTCGGGCCCGTCGCGATGGTCGGGCTCGGCGGGATCATGACGGAAGTCCTCGAAGACGTCGCCTTCGCCCTCGCACCGATCGACGCCGAATCGGCCCGGGAGCTGCTGGAGTCGCTGCACGCTGCCGCCATTCTTCACGGCGTCCGCGGGCGGCCCGCCGTCGACCTCGACGCGGCAGCGGCGGCAATCGCGAGTGTCACCGAGCTCGCGGCTGCCCATCCGGAGATCGCCGAGCTCGAGGTCAACCCGCTTCTCGCAACCCCGTCGGGGGCGCTCGGCTTGGACGCCCGCATCGTCCTGGCTCACTAGGCCAGACGAAGACCCCACAAGACACAAAGACCCCAACAAGACCCGTGCCCGGGGCACCCGGGCACTAAGCCCTCACCACCCAAGGAGAACGAGCAATGGAATTCGCCTACACACCCAGGCTCGTCGAGCTGAAGCAGCGCGCTCGCGACCTCACCACGAAGATGATGCAGTTCGAGGACGAGTGCGAGGCCAACAACGGCCTGTCGGCGGAATCGCATGCCGTGATCAAGGAGGCGGTCCTGAGCGCCGGGCTGCAGGCAATCAACACGCCCGCCGAGTTCGGCGGCGCGGGCCTGACGGTCCTCGAGCAGGTCGTCGTCCAGGACGAGCTGGGCAAGCTCACCAACGCGCTCTGGGACGCCGTCTGGCGGCCGGCGAATCCCCTGGCCCACGCGACCGAGGAGCAGCGCGAGCGGTACCTCATCCCGGAGGCTCGCGGCGAGCGGCGCGACGCGGTCGCAATCACCGAGGCGGACGCGGGCTCGGATCCGTCGGGGATTCGGACGACGGCGCACCGCGACGGCGAGGGCTTCGTCATCAACGGTGAGAAGTGGTTCGTGACGGTCGGCGACGTCGCCGACTTCCTGCTCGTGCTGGCCAACGTTCCCGATGAGGGGCCGACGATGTTCCTGGTCGACGTCGACCAGCCCGGCGTCACGGTTGCCAAGACTCCCCGCTACACCCACACCTTCGTCTACGAGCACCCGGAGTTCCACTTCACGAACGTGCGCGTCGGCGCGGACGCCGTGCTCGGCGGTGTCGGCAACGGCTACGAGCTCACGCGTGACTGGTTCACCGAGGAGCGCCTCATGATCGGCGCCCGCACCATCGGTGCCGCCGAGCGCGCCCTCGACCTCGCCATCGAATGGGCCAAGCAGCGCGAGCAGGGCGGCGAGAAGCTCATCGACCGCCAGCTGATCCAGGGCATGATCGCGGACTCCGTCGCCGACATCGCGACCAACCGCGCCCTCACGCACCAGGTCGCGTGGGAGTTCGACAACTCGGACCTCACCGACCCGAACGTCCGCAAGACGCTGCATGCCAAGGCAGCCACCGTCAAGCTCGCCTCGTCCGAAGCGTCGAACCGCGTCGTCGACCGCGCCCAGCAGATCTTCGGGGGCCGCGGCTACATGCGCGACTACGCTGTGGAGCGCCTGTGGCGCGAGCTCCGCGTCGACCGCATCTGGGAAGGCACCTCGGAGATCCAGCGGCTCGTCATCGCGAACGAGACCAAGAAGCGCGGCCTGGCCGGCCTCGTCTCCTTCCTCGGCCCGGAGGCGTGAGCGATGCCCGCGGAGGACACCGGCACCGTCGGAGTGACGCGGCAGGGCGAGATCGCCGTCGTCACCCTTCGACGCGAGCGCAAGCGCAATGCGCTCTCGACCGGCTTGGAGGCCCAGCTCGCCGAGCAGCTCGCGTCTGAAGCGGTCGCGACGAGCCGCGTCGTCGTCATCACCGGCGGCGACCAGGTGTTCTCCGCGGGCGCGGACATCACCGAGCTGCGGGAGATGACTCCCGAAGCGATCAGCGCCTACTACCGCTCTTCGGGGGCCGTCTACGAGCAGCTCGCCTCGCTGCCCATGCCGACCATCGCCGCGATCGCCGGCTACTGCCTCGGCGGAGGGCTCGAGCTCGCACTGGCCGCAGACTTCCGGGTCGCCGACGACACGGCTGTCTTCGGCTTCCCCGAGATCGGACTGGGCATCCTGCCCTCCTCGGGCGGCGTGGCCCGAGCGGTTAGGACTATCGGCCCCGCCCGTACACGCGACCTGATCCTCCGCGGTCGCCGCTTCGACCCCGCGCTCGCAGAACAGTGGGGCCTGATCACCGAGACGGTCAGCGCAGGAACCCATCTCAAGCGTGCCCTGCAGATCGCCGACGAACTGCTCCAGGCGCCGCCGCTCGCGCTGACCCTCACGAGTCAGGTCATCGACGCGGCCGCCGAATCGTCGCACCACACCGCGCTGCTGCTCGAACAGCTCGCGTACGCCGTACTCAACCGCACCAGCTAGAACCGCACCAGCCAAGAACCAGCCCCGCTAAGAACCGCACCAGCTAAGAACCGCACCAGCCAAGAAGACCCATCCCTGTGGCCGGACCGCACTGACGCCGTCCCGCTGCAGGCCTCCTCTAGGAGATTGTCATGGTCGACTCTGTCAACACTTATCCTCAAACAGTGACCCCCAGCGCCGAGGCCCACGGATCCCGGCTGCGCGTCGAAGCCCGCTCGATCGACTACGTCCCCCTCCGGGAACGCCACGGCAAGGTCTGGCATCTGTTCCCGGTGTGGTTCGCGGGCGACGCGCACCTGGCGACGATCGCCGTCGGCGTCATCGGCATCTCACTCGGCGGAAACCTCATCTGGTCCGCGATCGCCGTCGTTCTGGGCTCGTTCTTCGGCTCGTTCTTCATGGCGTTCCACTCGACGCAGGGCCCCCAGCTCGGCCTTCCGCAGATGGTGCAGTCGCGGCCGCAGTTCGGCTTCCTCGGCGCCCTCCTGGTGTGGGTGGTCGCGCTCGTGACCTACGTCGGTTACACCGGCTTCAACCAGATCCTCGTCGGGAGCACGCTGAGCAGCCTCGCCTCAGTGCCCAGCTGGGTCAGCTATGTCGGGTACGCCGTCGTCGGCGTCGTGCTCGCTGTGGTGGGCTACGACGTCATCCACAAGGCTTCGCGCTGGCTGACGATGCTCATGTTCGTCGTGCTCATGACGTTCAGCATCGGCATGATCGCCGTCCACCCGCTCACGGCCGCGCAGCTCGATCTCGGCCAGTTCGCGCTGACCCCGTTCCTCATTCAGTTCTTCACCGCCGCGGTCTACCAGCTCTCCTGGTCGATCTACGTCTCCGACTACTCGCGCTACCTGCCGCCGAACGTCGGCGTGCGCGCCTCCTTCTGGTGGACGTACCTCGGCGCGGGCGTCGGCGGCGCCTGGATGATGCTCGTCGGCACGTTGGCTGCCGGGATGTTCCCGAAGGACGACGTCGTGCCCGCGGTGATCGCTGCCGGCGACCAGATCTTCCCGCACTTCGGCACGGCGCTCCTGGTGATCTCAGTGCTTCCGCTGATCACCATCGGAACGCTCAACTTCTACGGCGGCAGCCTCACGCTGCTGTCCATGATGGACTCCATCAAGCGGGTCAAGCTGACGGTCCGGACGCGCGTCATCACCCTCCTCGTCATCGGCGGCCTCTCAACCGTCATCGCCTTCGCCTCCAGCGAGAGCTTCCTCTCGCAGTTCGGCGACTTCCTCACGGTGCTCGGCTACCTGTTCACCCCGTGGACCGCGATCAACCTCGTCGACTTCTATGTCGTGCGGAAGGGCCACTACTCCATCCGTGAAATCTTCAATCCGCGTGGGATGTACGGCCGGTGGAACTGGCGGGGGCTTCTCGCCTACGTGATCGGCTTCGCTTCGATGATGCCGTTCGCCGTCGTCGGCACCATGGAGGGCCCCGTCGCGAAGGCGATGGGCGGCGTCGACGTCTCGATGCTCATCGGCCTGGCGGTCGCCGTCGTCGTCTACTGGATCCTGACCCGCTCGCTCGATCTCGAGGACGAGCGCCGTCGGGTCGCCGAGGCCGACCGTGGCCTCGAATCCGACGCCGCTCCCGCGGGCGGCGAAGCCTCGATCCTGGAGGCAGGCCAGTGACGGGAAGCGATTCCCTCGGGGTCGCGAAGATCGGCGTGGTCGGTGCGGGCCTCATGGCCAGCCAGCTCGCGCTCCTCTTCGCCCGGAAGCTGCGCGTTCCCGTGGTCATCAGCGACCTCTCCGAGGAACGTGTCCGGGACGCCGTGGTCCGCATGCGGTCCCGCCTCGAAAGGGACGCGGCCAGGGGGCGGCTCGGGCCAGCGGAGGCAGAGCAGATCGCTGCGCTCATCTCCGGCACGACCGATCCCTCCGACTTCGCCGGCTGCACCGCCGTGATCGAGGCGGTCTTCGAGGAATTGGAGGTCAAGCGGGGCGTCTTCCGCGCGGTTGAAGCCGTTGTCAGCCCGGAGGCGCTCCTCCTGACCAACACTTCGTCCCTGTCGGTGGCGGCCATGGCGGAAGGGCTGCGGCACCCCGAACGGGTTGTCGGGTTCCACTTCTTCAACCCGGTCGCTGTCCTTCCACTCCTCGAGCTCGTCCGCACACCGTTCGCCTCCGAGGCGGCGATGGCCGCGGCCGCCGGGCTCGCGGAGCGGCTGGGCAAGACCGCGGTCCCCGTCGCAGACTCCCCCGGGTTCGTCGTCAACCGCCTCCTTACGCGGCTCTTCGATGAGGTGCTGGAAGAGATCGACGACGGCGGAGACCCCGTCGCCGTCGACCGCGCCTTGGTCCCGTGGGGACTGCCCATGACGCCGCTGGCGCTCATCGACTACATCGGCCCAGCCGTCCAGGCGCACATCTGCACTGCCCTGCACGCGGCTTTCCCGGACCGATTCCGCGAGCCGGCTTCGCTTGCCGCGGTCGTCGCGGCGGGCCTTCCGGGGTTCCTCCGCGCCGACGGCACGCTGCGGCCCGAAGTCCGCGAGCTGCTTCCCGAGCCGCACGACGTCGATCCGGAGGACGTGCGCGAACGTGTCCGGGCCGCTTTGGCCGAGGAGGTCCAGCTGATGCTCGAGGAAGGCGCCGTCGGCAGTGCCGAAGACCTAGACCTCTGCATGGTGCTCGGCGCCAACTACCCCCAGGGCGGCCTCACGCCGCTCCTGGCCGAGAGGGTGACGGCGTGAGTGGCTCGGGCCTGAGCGGCTTTGGCCTGAGGGGCTCGGACCTGAGCGCCAGCGGCTCTGACGTAGTCGTTGTGGGGGCGGCCCGGACGCCCCAGGGCCGGCTCCTCGGCCAGCTCTCCTCTTTGACGGCCGTGGAGCTCGGAGGTGCCGCGATCGCCGGGGCACTCTCAAGGGCCGGGGTCGAACCTGAGGCCGTTGACGCCGTCGTCATGGGTCACGTGATCCAAGCCGGGGCGGGCCAGAATCCGGCCCGTCAGAGCGCCGTCACCGCCGGGATCCCGCTGACCGCCCCGGCTGTCACGGTGAACAAGGTGTGCCTCTCAGGGCTCTCCGCGGTGATCGAAGCGGCCCGGATGCTGCGGCTCGGGGAGGCCTCCATCGTCGTCGCCGGCGGGCAGGAGTCGATGAGCCAGGCACCGCGGCTCGTGAGCGGCACCCGCGAAGGCAAGGCGTACGGCTCGCTCGAGTTCTTGGACTCCACTGCTCGTGACGGCCTCACCGATGCGTTCGACCACGAGGCGATGGGTCTGGCGACGGACCGGGCCAACGCTGCGCTTGGGATCAGCCGAGAGGAGCAGGACGCTGTCGCGGCCGCCTCGCATCAGCGCGCCGCGGCTGCTCGAGAGGCAGGCGTGTGGGGCGAGGAGATCGTGCCGGTCAAAGTCCCGCAGCGTAAGGGCGCGCTCGTTGAGATCGCAGAGGACGAGGGCATCCGTTCCGAGACTTCGGCCGAGGTCCTCGCCCGGCTCCGGCCCGCGTTCTCGCCCGAGGGAACCGTCACGGCCGGCAACGCCTCGCCGCTCACGGACGGCGCCGCCGCCGTCGTCCTCTCGACCCGCGCGACCGCTGAACGCCTCGGCCTGCCAATCCTCGCCGCACTGCGCGCTCATGGGCAGATCGCGGGACCGGACACGACGCTTCCCGACAAGCCGGCGGGCGCCATCACTGCTGCGCTCGAGAGTGAGGGTTGGAGCCAGGGCGACCTCGACCTGGTCGAGATCAACGAGGCCTTCGCTTCCGTCGCCGCGCACTCGGCTGAGCTCCTCGGAGTGCCCCTCGAGCGCGTCAACGTCCACGGCGGGGCCATCGCGCTCGGGCACCCGATCGGCGCGTCGGGCGCCCGGCTCGTCGTCACGGCCGTGCACGAGCTCGTGCGCCGTGGCACCGGGCGGGCGGCTGTTGCGCTGTGCGGCGGCGGTGGGCAAGGCGACGCCCTGCTCCTCGAGAGGTGACGAGTAACCGCCGTCATGCTGGTCCATGTACTGGGGGCGCCGGCGCCCGAATGCTCGCGCGCCGGCCAAGCCTGCGTACCCTAGTCGGGTGACTTCGCCCTTCGAAGACCCCGAGTTCGTCGCGAAAATGGCTGAGATGGGCATTGTCCATACGCCTGGCATGGCGGCCAGGATGATGGATGACCTCGCGCCACTGCTCGCCGAGGACGGGATCGACCTCGACAACCTCGACGGCGACCTCGACGCCCTCAATGCAGCGCTCGCCCGTGCGACCGAACGGCACAACCTCATGCTGTTCACCCCGGTCGGTGCACAGCGTGCCGGGGCCCTTGCGGTTCTCCGGGCGTTCACCGAGTCACTCGCTGAGGGCGATGAAGCCCACGCCGCTGCCGTGCTTGCCGCCGTCGAGAGCGAACCGGCGGGCGATGCGCCGGCAATCTCGCACGTCATCGGTGTCTCTCTCGGGCTCCTCGACGGCTGGCACACCGACCCCGCGCTGCGTGCTGCCTTGGCGGCCACACGCGTGCCGAAGTGGAATCGCGCCGCTCGCGGTGCGGCGACCGATGTCCTCGCCCTCGCCCGCAAGGGGCGCGCCTTCGCGTCGCTGAACAGACTGCACCGGCATGGAGGGCTGGCGCTCTTCGAGGGATCGGCGCTTGTCGTGGCGGCATCCCTGATGGCGTGCGCGGCGAGCGAGAAGGCATCGGTGCGCGAGGTCGCCGGGCGCATGCTGGTCGACGGCGAGTCGGGCGAACTTCCGGTGCCGCTCGTCCCGCGGGCCGCGTCCACCCATGCGCCGGGAAGCAGTTTCATGCGCCCCCAGCCGGAGCGCAGTGCGACGGCACGGCGCGCCGGAGCTCCTCAGCGCGATGGCACACCACCGTCCGTCGACCGCGCGCTGCGGCGCAGCTTCGGCGCGTGGCTCGAAGAAGAGCCGTCGATCGCCGCGCCTTCCGTGGCCGAGGAGCTGGAGGTGATGCAGGCGCTCGTGGACCTCGCGCGCCGCCAAGGCCTCGATCTGCACCGCGGGCCCGACGTCGGGGGGTTAGTCGACCTGCTCTTCGACCCTCAGGACAGCGAGCCTGCCGAGGCGCTCGAGAGCGTGCTCGAGACACTTCACGACTACGTGCACTTCCGCCTCGACGAAGGCCAGGACCTTGCGGGATGGGAGGAGGCGCACGAGGCGATCGAGTCTGCGCTCGACGAGTACAGCGGCCCATCGGAAGCCCTCGCCGCGGTGCTCGCTCGGGCGGAGGAGGTCGACCCCGAAGCGCGCCGCGGCGCCCTCGCTCGGACTCCGCTCATCGCGGCCGTCAGCGAGCTGCTCGAGTGGATCGGCACCGGCAGGCCGGTCACGCAGACCGGTGGTGTGCGCCGAGCGGACATCGAGACTGTTGCAAGGATGCTGGGCGTCCGCGCCGTTGGAGTCGCCAAGCGGGACGGCTTCGAAACCCATGAGAACGCGCCGATCCAGGCGCGGTCGATGTCCGATGTTCGCCTGCTCGCTCAGTGGTGGGAGGCGCTCTCGATCACGGAGGTGATCGAGACCAACTCTTCCCGCGTGCGGCCAGGGCCGGCAGCCGCCGAGTGGAAGACCGAGGAGGTTCCGCCGCTCGAGTTGGCCGAGGTCGTCGCGGCAATGTTCGTCGCAGAGACGCTGACGCGCCCGTTGGACCAGGGCGCCTTCGGCGCGATCATCGCCAAGGAATCCGTCGCCCAGCTGATGCATGCTCTCGCGCCGGAGGATTTCGAGCTGAACCAGACGGAGTCCGGCATTACCGGCGGAGGTCCAGTGTGGACGCTGCGGAACCTCGAGTCGGCCGGCCTCGTCACCGGCGCCTCCGCGGGCGCCCTTGAGGTGCCCGCCGGGCTTCGCGCCGCCGTCGCCCGGGGGATTCTTGCCGTGGCACTACTTGGCGGAAGCCGGGACGAGTAGAGCCCGTTTGGGCTCGGCCTCTTGCCTAGAGGGCGAGCCCCTTGGCCAACCGCTCCCCCTCCGCTTCGAGCCACGCGACGCGGCGCTGGATCCGCTCCCCCGCCCCCTCCTGCCACATTCGGAGCCAGCCGCCGCCGTCGTGCTCCGCGCGGTACTTCATGAGGTACCAGCTGCGCTCGCTGCGGCGGAGGGCTGTGGGAATCAGGCGCCCACGGTCCTCGCGGCCGAGACCGTACGCGTCGGCAATGAGGCGCGTGCGGGCGACGGCGTCGACCCCCTTGAGCGGTTCGCTGCGGTCCTCGTCAGGCGCGAAGGGTGCCCACCACATGCACAGATTGAAGACCTCGTCGACCCGGGTGGCCGGTTTGGCGATGTCGAAGTCGATCAGCGCGACCGCCTCGCCCTGGCGGAAAACGACGTTCTCCGGGGTGATGTCCATGTGGCCGATGAATTCCGGCTCTTCGGGCGGAGCAGGCGGCATTCCTGGGATTTCCGGGGAGGCCGCTGCTTGAAGCATGTCCGACGACGGCGCGAAGCCAACCATGGCGTCGTCGAGTCGCCGAACGAGGCGGGCCAGGGAGACGAGGCGAGTCTCGTCGGCGAGCCAGTCCGGGTGAGGCCGGTTCGCGACCTCGCCTTCGATGAAGGTCAGGGTTTCGCGGCCTTGGTCGTCGATGCCGAGGAAGCGGGGTGCGCCGTCGAATCCCTTGTGCTCAAGGTGGCGAAGAATCGCGTGGACGAGTGGCGAGTGCCGGCCGAGTGGCCGGCGCACGGTGTTGCCCACGCGCACGACGCCCTCGGTGACGTCGCCGCCGGGGAGGGGGATCTCAAGGTAGGAGTCGGACACGTCTCATCCTATTCGTGAGTATGCACCTTCAGGCCCACGCTGTTTTGTCGGTCGGGACCTCTACCCTCCTAGAGGAAGGCTGACCAAAGGAGACAACGTGACCGAGTGGGAGCGACGCGATGCGCTATGCGGGTGAGAGTCAAACCGTGAAAGCATTCCTGTCTCTACACGCCGAACTGACGTGGGCGATCCATACAATCTGCGCCGCCCAGAGTCCAGACACCCTCAAGAACCATGCCGCCGATGCATTGGAATGCCTCATCGGCGATTCTTCTGGCTCGCCAGCACCCCTTGATCACCTCCTTGGACTGCAAATCCAAAATCACGTCGCACTCTTCGGACCCATGACTTTAGTCAGGGCCGTGGCTACCGAGTTCGATGCAGGATTCATCGTTGAGGAGTATGAGCGCCTCTCGAAGCGCGTGCCGATCACTGAAGGACCTTCGTCAACCAATAGCCTGGTCAAATGACTCACCGTTGGGGGATCCGCCGTGCCGGATGAACTAGAAGAAGACCTGCCACAGGGGCTATACGAAACCCTTCGCACCGAGCACATCGAGCGAAACTTGAAGCACCTTGGCGAAGGACTGGCCACCCAGTTCGAAACCGTCTCGGAGGAGGAAGCTCCTGAGGCTCTTGCTCGCCATATCGGACGAGTGGTCCGCAAGGCTCTCTCTTCAGCACCGAGCGGTGCCCGCCTCGAACTGGCCAATCAGCTCCTGTCGAACCTCGCCCGAGCTGACGCCATAACCGATCCGCCGCAGGTCTTACACGCGGTCTACGACACGAAGCAGATCCGCCGCCGCGCCCTCCGCCGGCCAACTACGCCGCTTAGCGATGCTGCCCTGCTGACAGCGAGTCACGAGGACCCGAATCTTGCCCATGAGCTGCGACGTGAGCTCGAATCTGCAGATCAAGTTGATTTGCTCTGCGCTTTCATCAAGTGGCGCGGCCTCCGCCTCCTCGAAGGGGCTCTCAAAGAGCTATCCGAAAGAGGCGCTCGACTTCGTGTCATCACCACTACCTACATGGGAGCCACCGAGCGCCACGCCCTCGACGAACTCGCCAATCGGTATAACGCCGAAATCCGGATCAATTATGAGACCAACGCGACGCGGCTCCACGCGAAAGCGTGGCTCTTTAAGCGGAATACTGGTTTCCACACTGCATACGTCGGGAGTTCGAATCTCAGTCAGCAGGCCTTGCTCGACGGCCTCGAATGGAATGTCCGCCTCTCCGGGGTGGCCACCCCGCGGCTCGTCCAGAAGTTCCAGATCACGTTCGATTCGTATTGGGAGAAGGCCAACTTCGTCCCGTACGATCCGGCGACGGATGCTGAGCGCCTCGATGATGCTCTGCGTAGGGCAGGCGGCACGACTCCCAGCCGAGAATTCGGCCCCACTGGACTCGAAGTCGTCCCGTTCCTTCATCAGCAGGAGATGCTCGAGGACCTCGATGCAGCCCGCACAAAGGGCTTCAAGGAGAACCTCCTTGTTGCAGCAACCGGCACAGGAAAGACTGTCGTCGCTGCGCTGGACTACAAGCGCCTGGCAGATGGCTTAGGCCGCCTCCCCACTCTGCTATTTGTCGCCCACCGGCGTGAGATCCTCGAGCAGTCTCTGCGCGCCTACCGCCGGGTCCTCAACAATGGCAGCTTCGGCGAACTGCTCGTAGGCGGCGAGGCACCCACCGAGTGGCTTCACGTCTTCGCATCAGTCCAGTCCCTGACGCCGGAGAGGCTGGACAAGATCGACCCTTCTCGGTTCGCCGTAGTGGTGATTGACGAATTCCACCATGCCGACGCTCCGACCTATCGACGGCTTCTCGAGCACCTGAGACCGACCCACCTCCTCGGACTTACTGCAACGCCGGAACGCGGGGACGGCAAGAGTGTGGCCGACGAGTTCTTCGAGGGACGCATCGCGAGCGAACTCAGGCTGTGGGATGCTCTCGGCGAGGACCTCCTGGTGCCTTTCCACTATTTCGGAGTTGCCGACGAGACCGATCTTCGGAACCTCGAATGGCGGCGCGGTAATTACGAGATAGCCCAGCTCTCCGCCTTGTACACCGGAAATGAGGCGCGGGCCGCAAAAGTAATCGCGGAATTACGTGACAAAGTCCTAGATATTTCCCAGATGCGAGCACTCGGATTCTGTGTCTCGGTTCAACATGCCGAATACATGGCGCAGGTCTTCACTCGCGCCGGCATCCCGTCGTCGGCTGTCTCAGGTTCCACCTCCCAACCAGAGCGTGACGAGGCCCTTCGCCAGCTGCGCGATCGTGAAATCAACTGCCTCTTCGCTGTCGACCTCTTCAACGAGGGTCTCGACGTCCCCGAAATCGACACAGTATTGCTGCTCCGACCCACCCAAAGCGCGACTGTGTTTCTCCAGCAGCTCGGGCGCGGGCTGCGACGAGCAGAGGGCAAGGCAGTACTGATATGGAGTGGCCTGCTGTCAAGTGGGCATGGTGAGGCGCCGTCGGGAGGTTTCCCGGCGGCGCCTCGCTGCTTCGCGAGCGGGGGGTGTTGGTCGAGCGTGTCATTGGGCGACGCGCGGTCACACTGATATGCGCGGGTTGGCTACCGCAGGACGGTGGTTCGGCTGGAGCCGGTCCGCGTGTCTAAGAACGAGCGTGAGGCCTTCGGCCCTGCTCATAGAACTCTCGCGGGTGGCTCCACGCGCTGCCGCCAACACCCAACCCCGGGCGAAGCAGTCAGCGGGGGCTCAGTCGTCGTCCATGACGGCCAGGGACCAGCACCAGCCGGCGAGCTCGCGAGCGATCGCGACGTTCGCGACGGTGGGGCGCTTGCGGCGCTCGAGGAACTTCACCCATCGGGCGTGCAGGCGACGGTTGCCCTCATCGCCCCGGACCCGCGCGGCGGCGGGGGCCAGATCCCACCGGTCGAGCATGGTCTTCCCGACGGTGTAGCGGGCCCTGTGGTGCCAAGCCGCTTCGACCAGGAGCCGGCGGACGTGGGAGTTGCCGGTCTTGGCGATCGGTCCTTGGGCGCGGGAGGAGCCCGAGGAGTGCTCGGACGGGGTGAGTCCGACGAAGGAGCCGATCGTAGCCCCGGTGAACCGGTGCCAGTCCCCGATCTCCACTGCGAGGGCAAAACCGGTCAGGGTGCTCACACCGCGCAGGCAGCCCAGGCGGCGCACGACGGGTGCGAACTCGCTCTCGGCGGCCAGCTCTTCGATCGCGGAGTCGAGCCGGCCACGACGGGACTTCGTGGCGAGGGCGGCCTCGTAGCCGGAGTCGAAGGCCGTCCGGGTAGCCGTGGACCCCAGCTGCAGAGCGGCCTCTTTCCGCAGCCAGGCATCGTGGGCGCCGGTCCAGGCGTCCCCACCCTCGTAGACGATCCCGTGGCGCAGCAGCTGTCAACGGCCAGTTGGTTTTCCCCGTGGACGGCCAGTTGTTCTCCCCGGTGGCGGCCATCTTTCCTCCCCACGTATGGCCAGTTGATTCCCCGGTTCGGGTTTGGACTGTCTGTCGGGTCAGCGGAAGGGCGTCACCCCCTTGCCGGAGGCGGCTTGGGCGAGGCGGTAGGACTCGCCCTTGGTCTCGACCCGGTGGGCGTGGTGCATGAACCTGTCCACCGTCGCGGTCGCGATGGTCTTGGGCATGATCTCGTCGAATCCGGCCGGGGCGAGGTTCGAGCTGACCGCCATCGCCCGGCGCTCGTAGGCGGCGTCCACGAGGCGGTAGAACCCCTCGGCGGCGTCTGGGGAGACCGGGAGCAGGCCTATGTCGTCCACGATGATCAGATCGCTGCGCACGACCCTGGTCAGGGCCCGGGCGATGGAGTCGTCGGCGCGGTGCTTGCGCACCAGGGCGCCGAGATCCTCGATCCCGAACCAGGACACGATCATGCCGGCCTCGACTGCCGCGTGGCCGAGCGCCTCGCAGAAGTGCGACTTCCCAGTCCCCGACGGCCCGTAGATCGCGAGATTCTCCCGCCGGCGGACCCATTCGAGGGACTTGAGTGCTTCCTGGGTCGGGCGCGGGATCGGGGAGAGCTCCTCGTCCCAGTCGCCGAAGGTCTTCCCTGCCGGGAAGCCGGCGGATTTGCGGCGGGTGATCAGGTTGGCGCGGTCGCGGCCGGCGACTTCCTCCGCGAGCAGGACCCGCACGAGCTCGGCTGGGTCCCAGCGCTGGGCCTTCGCGGTGGGGATCAGGTCCGTGAGCGCCTTGCGCATGTGGGGCAGCTTCAGCCGGCGGGTCAGCTCCAGGGCCTCGGCCAGCGGGTCGCCGTGGGCGCGGGCGACCACGGTCTGCATCGTTGTGATCGTCACCGGCCCTCCTCCTCGCCCGTCATGTCGGCGGCGGCGGGCTCTGAGCCATCGAGGCGGCCCCAGCCGCCCGTGCCCGGCTGGAGGGAATGGGCCTCGGAGGCCCGGGAGGGCTCCACGTGGGCGAGCCCGGCCTGGTAGCCCAGGATCGAGACCAGGTCCCTGTCGGCGAACCTGCCCGTCGTCGCGGCCGTGCCCAGGGCCCGGTCGACCTGGTCGGTGCCGTAGAGCTTGGCGAACGCGACGGCCTCGGCCATCTTCGCCCGGATCCGCCTGGCTCCCGCGGCGGCGGCCTCGACCAGCCACGCCTTGGCACCCGCGCCGAGCATCAGGAACGCTGCCTCCTCCGGGGTGGTCGCCCTGGGCTGGCGGTCCGCGGCCTCATCCGCCCGGGGCGGGTAGTGCGCGTCGTCCAGGACTGGGGTCCCGGGACGCCCGGTCGCATGCCGGGCCACCTCGCGGGCCTCCCCGCGCTCGGCCACGGAGGTGACGATGACCTCCTCGCCCGCCTCGCGCACCCAGACCCTGGTGTTGGCCAGCTCGTGCGGGACCGAGTACCGGACCCCGTTCATCGACACGGTCGCGTCCCAGTTCACCCGGCGGGTGGTCCCGAACACCACCGTGAACGGCGCCTTCGGAAGCAGATGCAGCCGCTCCCGCTCCGCAGCGAGCATCGCCGCCGGCGCCTGCCGTGTCTCCCGGTGCGGGCGGGCGTTGACCTCGTCGCAGAAATCGTGGCACGCCTTCTCCAACTGCCCGAAGGTGCGGTACTCCTCGAGCAGGTTCGCCGCCGTGGGCACCAGATCCGCCTTCGAGATCCGCACCGTGGACTCCGAGCCGCCCTTGGACTGCGGGTCGGCGGGAACGCAGGTGCGCACGGTCATCCCGTAGTGGCGGCCCATCTCCACGATCTGCGGGTTGCGCACCGCGACCCTGGCGATGTGGTCGGCGGTCACGGTGCGCTCGTTGTCGGTCAGCGCGAACGCCGGGACCCCGCCCATCCTGCGCAGCGTGGCATCCATGCACGCCACGACCGTCGGCAGGCTCTTGTCCCAGATCGGGATCACGACGCGGAACCGCGACCACGCCAGCCACGCGCACCACAGCAGCGTCGCCCGGCCCCCGATCCTCGGCCCCCATCCGTAGTCCCACTGCAGCCACAGCCCAGGCTCGACGATCCAGGGGCGGAACACGCGCCGCCGCCCCGCCGCGAACTGCGCCTTGGCCTCCGCGACCGTGCGCCTCGTGGTCCTCTCCGCGCCGGTGAACCCCATCGCGACCAGCCGCTCATGGACCACATCCGCCCGGACCCGGCCTCCCGAGCGCTCGACGAGTTCTTCGATCTTCGGCAGGAACCCGTCGATCGGCCTGGCCCGCTGCCCCTTCTCGCGATCCGGCCCTCCGGCAGCCCGCAGCTTCACATACCTGGCCACCGTGTGATGGTCACACCCCGCGAGCTCCGCCGCGGCACGGTAGCTGCCGGTGAGGTCATACGCCTCAAGAATCTCCATGATCTCCTCGTTGCTCTTCATCCGCGATCATCACCACGACCGGCGGAAGGAATCCCGCACCCGGGGAGAACAACTGGCCGTGGACGGGGAGAAAGAACTGGCCGTCAGCGGGGAACTATCTGGCCGCCAATGGGGAGAATCTCATGGCCG
Organism: Sinomonas terrae; assembly: GCF_022539255.1. Taxonomy (NCBI): domain Bacteria; kingdom Bacillati; phylum Actinomycetota; class Actinomycetes; order Micrococcales; family Micrococcaceae; genus Sinomonas; species Sinomonas terrae. The sequence goes on along the minus strand of NZ_JAKZBV010000001.1, from coordinate 563,357 downwards.
CTGACAAGCAGCAGCTTCGAGAGCCGGTGCCGAGCGCGCATCAGGTCCCCACGGCAGTCCTCCCTGGCCCGCACCAGATCACGCGCGGACTCCTGGGATATGGTCGGGACCGCCACGGGAGTGATCTCGTCCAGGCGCAGCAGCCTGGCCAGGTGCACCGCGTCTCTGGCGTCGGTCTTGACACGGTCTCCCGATGGCCGCTGGAGCTTCGACGGTGCGGCGACCACGCACCTGACTCCCTGTGAGGTCAAGGCCCTCGCAAGTCCGAACCCCGTCGGGCCGGCTTCGTAGACCACGGCGATCGGGCCCGGAAGACCAGCAAGCCAGCCCGTGATCGCCTCCTCGGACGGGGCGAGCCTGGCCTGCACCAGCTCGCCGGTCACCCCGTCGATCGCCGCCGCGGCAACCGAACGGGCGTGCACATCCAGCCCAACACTCGTACGCTCAATGAACACCTGTGAGTCTTGGAGCGGCTGGTCCGGGACCGGCTGGCAGGGTAGGTGCTGGACGCCTTCTCCTCGGCTGTGACTCGAATGAACACTGGCCCCTTCATAGGCCTTCGCCCCGAATTGTCCAGCCATGGGGTTGGTGCCCGGCGCCCGCCCGGCCCACACCGATGGCTTGATCAGAAGACTGCCCGACCCCTGCGGGGCCGTGGCCCATCACAGGAATGCCTCGGAGTGACCTTCACCCGGGCCGACGCCGGCCGCGCCGCGGCCAGAAGCATCTGCCCCTACTCGAGGAAGGAACCCCGTGGCCGCGAAGACTACTGTCGCACAGACGCGCCCGTTCGTCATCGGCGTGGACACCCACGCCCGCACCCACACCCTTGCCATGGTCCGCGCGGCGACCGGTGAACAGCTCGGCTGCCAGCAATTCCCGGCCACCGCGGCGGGCATGCGGAGGGCCCTCGACTGGGCGGCCCGCCGCACGGGAGGAGACGCAGACGCACTCTGGGTCATCGAGGGAATCGGCAGCTATGGAGCCCAGCTCGCAGCGGCAGTCGTGAAGGCCGGCTTCGAGGCTGTGGAAGCCCCCAGGGGCTACGTTCGCTCACGAACCACCACAGGGAAATCCGATCCGCTGGACGCGGCCGCGATCGCGGCCGCAGCCCTCCCGCTCGAGGGCACCCGCCTGCGTATCCCACGCCAGGATGAGGGCGTGCGCGCTGCCCTGCGAGTGCTCATCGCGGCAAGGGAGCAGATGACGCTCGAGCGCACGGCCAAGGTCAACGCACTCACTGCCCTGGCCCGGACCGTCGACCTCGGGATCGACGCCCGCCGGCCCCTCTCAGCCACCCAGGTCACGGAGATGGCGCGATGGCGGGCACGGGAAGAGGGCGTCGCGGCTGCCACCGCCCGGACGGAGGCGGTCCGCCTTGCCAAACGAATCCGCGTTCTGGACGAGGAGCTCGCGGACAACCAGCACTGCACATCCGAGCTCGTCAAGGCTAGCCCCGCCGCGCCCCTGCTGGAGATGACCGGCATAGGACCGGTCACCGCCGCCGTGGTCTACACCGCCTGGTCACACCTCGGGAGGGTCCGCTCCGAGGCCGCTTTCGCCACTCTTGCCGGGGTCAGCCCCGTCCCGGCTTCTTCCGGGAACATCGTCCGATACCGGCTCAACCGAGGAGGCGACAGACGCCTCAACCGGGCCCTGCACATGGCCACCATCACCCGAATGGTCCACGATCCCGACAGCCGTGCCTACGCCGAACGACGCACAGCCGAAGGCAGAACCACACGCGAGATCCGTCGCTGCCTCAAGAGATACCTCGCCCGCCACCTCTACCGCACCCTCAACGCACTCCACCGCGACGCACTCGCAGCAGCTTGACGCGACATAGAAGATTCGGGACCTCCCACGCATGTCGGATAGGCCGAGCAGGGGACTCTGCTCGGTAACCCACGAATCTGCGTGAGCGAGGCCCCGGCCCGCAACCACCCACGAAAGGCGGTTACTCCATACCGTCTAACCGTGCTCGACTTTATCGGTCAGCAGCATCGCCAGTTCCGCTTCGACCTCAAATATCGCGCGCTGCTTGGGATCGGGCGCAAGCAGCTAGGGCGGGAGATCGAAGCCGAGTTCCCATCCCTACCATCGGGTTGCCAGCTCGTCCTCGACCGTGTCGCCCAGCGCACTGTGCTAGAAGGAGTGCGCGCCCAATTACGATTGACTCGCCGCGCCCTTTCAGAAGACATCCGCTCCTACGGCACCACCTACCTCGCGGATTATCTTGATCGCTCAGGCAGCGAGCTTCGAGACGTCTACCGCGGCACGGCAGACTCCTGGACGGGTTACCTGAGGACAGCAAGGCTCATCAGTCCGGATTCAATATTCGAGCAGGTCGCCGCCGCTGCCCTTGCGGTCGGGGCAGAGGAAGCCGAACAAGAGCTGCTGCGCAAAATAGGACGCTTCCTGCATGTAGATGACAGAGAACGTGCCGACTCATACACCGCCCTGCTCAGCTCAGTGGGCTCACGTTACCAAGAGCTTGGCGTGCGGGAGCAGGCTTTCGCACGCATGATCTTCTTCACGCTCGAATTGCAGCGAAAGTTCGGACTGGGTGAGGAGGCGTACGACACTGGACTTGATTACGTACGAAGCTTCCCATGGGTGTGCAGGGAGATTTCACAGGTTGTCGAGCTCGGAGTGCGGAATGCTGCCCATGCACCACGAACGCTCGGAACTGCAGGAAGCTCGCACTTTGGCCTAGCTCAGGTGCCGCTGTATACACACGCCACCTATAACCGGTATGAGGTACTTGCTGCGTTGGGCTTGGACGACTCTCGAATCGGAAGCCACCGTGAGGGCGTCGCGTGGTGCGAGAACACGGGCGCGGATGTCTTCTTTGTGACACTTGATAAGGACGAGGCCCAACATTCACCGACCACAATGTACCGAGACTATGCGATCTCGCCCGAGCTGTTCCATTGGGAATCGCAGAGTACGACAACACTCGCGTCACCGGCGGCGCGCCGGTACTTGAGCGGAGACTCAACGGTCCTGCTCTTCACGCGTCGCGCTGCAAAGGACGACTGGGGGACCGGTGTTCCATATACGTGTCTTGGGCCAGTTGACTATGTCCAGCACAACGGAGAACGCCCGATTGCCATCACGTGGCGCCTTCAGCGTCCCATGCCGGCGGACGTATTCGCGGTGGCCAATGCAGTCGCGGGTTAGCGGAGCTACCCCTTTTGCTCCCGCTCCCGCCGCTCGCGCTCCTCGCGGTGCCGGCGGATCTGCTCGTGGATGAGCTGCTCCTCTTCGGAGAAGCGGAGGTCGTTGGCTTCGTCGCCAGAATCGCCTGGGCCCGTGTCCTTGCGCTCGGGGCGGGACTCGGCGTCGTCGTCAGGAGGCTCGCTGGGGGTGTCACGCTGCTCTGTCATGCGCACACTGTAGACCTGCAATCGGCAACACAACATAGGGCAGGTGACTATTCGAGGGTTCGTTGAACCGAGCGTACGATCCCCTCATGAGCACCCCTCCCCCGCTCGCCATTACGGGTGTCACGGGCACCGTTGGAGGCCTTGTTTCCCGCCTACTCGCCGAGGCTGGCGTCGAGCTACGGCTCCTAGCGCGGACGCCGGCGAAGGCACCCGAGCTGCCTGGCGCCGTCGTCCTTCCTTGCGACTACGGCGACCGCGCGCTCTGCGAGCGCTCGCTCGAGGGTGTCGAAACCCTGTTCATGGTGTCGGGCCGGGAGAACGAGAACCGCCTGGACGAGCACAAGGCGTTCATCGATGCGGCGAAGGCTGCTGGCGTGCGGCAGATCGTCTACACGTCGTTCATGGGAGCGGCGCCGGACGCCGTCTTCACCCTCGCTCGCGACCACTTCCACACGGAGGAACACATCAAGGCCGCTGGCCTCGGCTTCACGTTCCTCCGCGACTGCCTCTACCTGGACTTCCTCGAGCCCTTCGGTGGCCCGGAAGGCGTCATCCGGGGGCCGGCCGACGACGGCCGCGTCGCCGCGGTGGCACAGGCCGACGTCGCCCGGTCAGCCGCAGCGGTGCTTCGGGACCCGAAAGCGCACGCGCAAACTGCGTACACGCTCACGGGCCCCGCACTGACCCTCGCGGAGGCCGCGGACGTCATCTCGACTGTCCGCGGCCGTCCGTTCACTTTCCACAACGAGACGATCGACGAAGCCTACGAATCGCGGAAGAAGTGGCCGGCCCCGCCGTGGCAATACGACGCCTGGGTCTCGACCTACACCGCGATCGCGGCTGGCGAGCTCGCCGAGGTGACGGACGACGTCGAACGCCTCACCGGCCGCCGACCGCTCAGCCTCGCCCAGCTGCTCACGAGGTGACTACTGCTCTTCGCCGTAGTGCGCCGGGTCGTCGCTCGCGTCGCCGCCCTTGATGTCGGCGTCGGGCACGTCGACTCCGGCCATGGCTTGATCGATATTCGTCATATCGCGCGGGACATCGTCCTTCTGCGGCATGTTCCCGTGAGCCTGCTCGCGGATGAGCTGCTCCTCCTCGCTGAAACGAATGTCGTTCGCCTGATCGCCCGAGTCCTTGGGCTCGTCGTCGGGGTTGCCTGGCTTGTACTGGTTCTCAGCCATGCTCTCGTCGCTGTTCAGGTCGTTCTCGCTCATGCCGGGCCAGTACCCGCGTAGGGTCTGGGTCAATCATTGCCACGGGGGTAACCTTCCGGTGTCTCTGTCCGCAGCACAGGAGGACGCAATGAACGTGTTGGACGCCGCCGTCAGCCGCCTCGAACGCTGGCCGCTCCTCGACAAGGTCGGGGATCCGCTCCGCAAAGCGACCCAGGTCGCCGTCAAGCCCCGCATGGTCCGAAATCTTCTCAGCGGCATCCCGACCGGGCATCCGCTGCACGCCGTCATCACCGACATCCCCATCGGCGCATGGACGATGGCCTCGCTGCTCGACCTCGTCGGAGGGCAATCGACGGAGCAGGCGGCCGACGTCCTCATCGGGGCGGGGCTCGTCGCCGCGGTCCCGACAGCGGCTTCCGGCCTCAACGACTGGTCGGACACTTTCGGCGAGACGAGCCGCATCGGCGTCGCGCACGCCGCACTGAACGTAACGGCCCTCGGCTTCTACGCGACCTCGCTCGTCGCGAGGAAGGCCGGCCGACGCGGGGCTGGTTGCACGCTCGCCCTCGCGGGCCTCGGCGTCCTGCTCGCGAGCGGCTACCTCGGCGGCCACCTCGCGTACACGAAGGGCGTGAAGGTCAACCACACCGCGTGGCACGAGGCGCCCACCGATTGGCAGGACGCCCTCGCCGAGAGCGACCTCGAGGACGGGAAGCCGAAGCTCGCCTCGCTCGGCGACGTGCAGGTCATGGTGGTGCGCGACGGCCGAATCATCCGGGCCCTCGACAACATCTGCACCCACGAGGGCGGCCCGCTCAACGAGGGCACGATCGAGAACGGCTGCGTCACGTGCCCCTGGCACGGGAGCCAGTTCCGCCTCTCCGACGGCGCCGCCGTGCATGGCCCCGCCGCCGCGCCAGAGCCGAGCTACGAGGCGCGGGTCCAGGACGGGCGCGTCCAGTTGCGAGCGCGGGCGTAGGGGCGGGGTCCCGGGTCTGGGTTATCGCGAGACCGCGGCTACCGAGACCGCAGCTAACGGACGAGACCGCAGGGCGTTCCCTGTGGTCTCGTCCGTTTGCTGGGGTTTGGCGGCGGGGACCCTGCAGAGGTGACGGGGCGACGTACTCGCCGGAGGTGTTCAGCCTGAGGGCGTAGGTTTGCGACGAGCACGTAGCTTGCAACGCGTTGAAACCTGCGCTCTCGCACCAAACGTCCGCCTTCGGCGCCCGACACTCCAAGCCGCCCAGTTCCTGGATCGCGAGACCGCAGTAAACGGACGGGACCGCAGCTAACGGACGAGACCACAGGGCGTTCCCTGTGGTCTCGTCCGTTTGGTGAGGTTTGGCGGCGCGGACCCTGCAGAGGTGACGGGGCGACGTGGTCGCGGGGAGGTGTTCAGCCCGAGGGCGTAGGTTTGCGACGAGCACGTACCTTCAACGCGTTGAAACCTGCGCTCTCGTGCCAATCGTCCGCCTTCGGCACCAAACGTCCGCCTTCGGCACACCACACCTCAGCCGACCAGTTCCTGGGATCGCGAGACCGCAACTAACGAGACCGCAGCCAACGGACGAGACCGCAGGGCGTTCCCTGTGGTCTCGTCCGTTTGCTGAGGTTTGGCGACGGGGACCCTGCAGAAGTGACGGTGGAGTCACCCCGCGCTGCGGGTGCGCTTCTTCGCGGCGGGCTTCTCCGCCGTCGTCTCCTTCTCCTCGCCCTCTTTGGCGCCCTTCGAGGCCTTCCGCCTGCTCTCGACGCTGCGCCGCAGGGCCTCCATGAGATCGAGGACCTCGGCGCCTTCGCCTTCCTCGGGGGCCTCGCCGAACGTTGCCTCGGTGTCCACGGCCTCGCCCTGCTCGAGCTTCGCCTCGACGAGCTGGCGCAACTGCTGTTGGTACTCGTCAGTGAACTGGTCGGGGGTGAAATCGGTCGAGAGGCTCTCGACCAGCGAGGAGGACATCTTGAGTTCCTTGTCCGAGATCTTCACGTCCTCGGACAGGATCGGGAACTCGGCCTCGCGCACCTCGTCCTGCCAGAGCAGGGCCTGCAGCACCATGACGTCGCCGCGGACGCGGAGCGCGCCGAGCCGCGTCTTCTGCCGGAGGGCGAACTTCACGACGGCGGTCAGTTCGGTCTGTTCGAGGGTCCTCCGCAGGAGCTGGTACGGCTTCGCGCCGATCTTCTCGGGCTCGAGGTAGTAGCTCTTCTCGAAGAGCATCGGATCGATCTGCGAATCGGGGACGAACTCGACTACCTCGATCTCGCGGCTCCGCTCGACGGGGAGCGACTCGAGATCCTCGTCCGTGAGGACCACCGTGCGGCCGCCCTCCTCGTACGCCTTGTCGATGTCTCCGTACTCGACGGTTTCGCCACACACCTCACACTTGCGTTGATACCGGATGCGCCCCTTGTCCTTGTCGTGGACCTGGTGGAGCTTCAGGTCGTGGTCCTCAGTGGCGCTGTACACCTTCACGGGCACGCTCACCAGCCCAAAGCTGATGGCGCCCTTCCAGATCGACCGCATGACCCCAGTGAACCGCAGAATCCCGGGCTTGGCGAGTGACCCGCACTTGACGTGAGCCTGAAGTGCATCAGACGATGGAGTGGCCGGCGATAAGACGTCCAGGGGATGTCTTCCTTAGGGATAGCCGGCATTACCTTTAGCTGCGTATCATCCCGTCGTGCCCCACGGCATGAACACGGACTGCAGAGTTGGTTCCACACTCGATCCGAGCCACCCGCACCGCTTGCCTTCGAGGTCGCGCTGAACTGCCCACAGGCCATAGTCTGCGACCTGTAAGCCCCACGAGGACGCAGCGCTCCACACGCACAGGCGGATATCTCGTGCCACCTGACTGCAGACGTCTTCCAGAGCGACTCGGGCTGCCGTCTGCCGAGCCGCCGTCCCAAAGCTGCCAGCGATGACGTAGAGAGTGTCCCTCCTGGAGGAGACCTGGAGGGCAATCTGCTTAAGGTGCAAGTACCAAGCGAGCTTGTAGAGGTAATTCTGTCCCTTCTCCCGAACAGCTGGAGTTGCCGCAGCTTTGAGGAGGAACGTCGTATCGAACCGCGGCGCCTGATCCTTAATGACTTCAAACACCTGACTCTTCGTTCGAGCGCTGTCGTTCTTGGCGTGGAACCCATCCTTGAGCTGGACGCCTACTCCTTCGAGCTCTGCTCTCAGGCGCAACCCTTGAAAGAGCGCATCGCCGTGGTCGCCATCGAAGGTAGCTGTCCCGAAGCCAAAGTAAGTAGAAGCTCCATCTTTGGTACCAGCGTCATAATCGAGATTGCCGGTTTCGTCCGCGTACATGTAGATGTCAGCCATCTTCCCCCCAGGTCCAGCTATCCGCGAGCCACCGATAAGAATAACAATCGATATGAACGGCCTCTGCGGAGGCACCACTAACCTAGAGCCATGCCGCCGCATGGAGTCCGATCCGCGAAGCCCACGATGAGGGACGTCGGAATTCTCGCGGGCGTTTCCCAGAGCACCGTCTCCCACGTGGTGAACCAGACGGGGAAGATCCCCGAAGAAACCGAGAAGCGCGTCCGCGAGGCGATTCGCGAACTCGGCTACCGGCCCAACGAGACCGCCCGAAACCTGCGTCTTCGCCGCAGCCACACCATCGGGATGGTCACCGACCGCATCGCTTCCTCCCCGTTCGCCGGCCGTGTGCTCCGCGGCGCGGAAGAGTTCGCATGGGAACGCGGCTACCTCCTGCTGCTCGTCGACGCGAAGGAGGATCCGTCGATCGAGTCCGCCGCCGTAGACACCCTGCTCGCGCGCCAGGTCGACGGCATGCTCTACGCCGCGATGTCATGGCGCGGGGTCGACGCATCGGCGGGCTTCACGAAGCTCCCGTCGCTTCTGGTCAACGCCTGGCCCTCGGGCAGCCGCAAGATCCCGGCGATCGTTCCGGCCGAGACCGAAGGCGGCCGGCTCGCCGCGAGCGCGGTCATCGAGGCGGGGCACGAGAGGATCGCCTTCCTCGGCGGACCCAAGGACGACCCGGCGCGCATAGAGCGCGAAGCCGGCTTCCGGAAAGCGATGGCCGACGCCGGAATTCCGGTCAACGAGCAATGGGTCCTTTCAGGGGACTACCAGATTAGCAGCGGGCACCACCTAGCGACCCGGATCCTCGACGGCGGCAACTCTCCGACCGCCGTCGTCTGCGGCAACGACCGCATGGCGGTGGGCGTGATCACCGCCGCGCTCGAGCATGGGCTGCGGGTTCCGGAGGATCTCTCGGTGGTCGGCTACGACGACCAGGAAGACCTCGCGGACCAGATCGCCCCCGGCCTCACGACGGTCACGATCCCCCACTACGAAATGGGACGCACCGCCGTCGAACATCTCCTCGACGCCCTCGATTCGGGGCGCGCCCCCAAGGGTGCGACCATCCCCGGCGCCCTCGTTCGCCGAGGCTCAGTAGCCGCGCCAGCCCGGCGCTAGAACACCTCCTCAGGCGGCTCCGAGAGGCCCTTTTAGCACGAGCTGGCGAGCGTACCCGCTTCAGATCGTTTCAAAACTCCGCCTCCCGAAAGCGGGGTTGACACCGCTCCGAGATGTGCGTCACACTCATTCGCATCAGGTCGTTCATACGTATGAATAGAGAGGGCCACAATGACTTCCTTCCTTTCGTCGCCGCTCAGCCGACGGTCAGTGCTGATCGGCGGAGCCGCTCTCCTGGGGACGGCGGGCCTCTCGGCCTGCAGCCCGTCGGGGGCGTCGTCGTCGGGCTCCAAGACGCTCAACGTCGCCTACTTCGGAACCCAGCAAGCCGCGGACGCGACAGCCAAGGTGGCCGAGCCGTTCATCAAGGCCAATCCCGGTGTGACGGTGAAGTTCAACGGGATCAACGGCACGGACTGGAACGACTTCTTCACGAAGGTCCTCACGCAGATCGCGGCAGGCAACCCGCCGGACATCGTGAGCGTCGCGACGGAGGGCGTCCAGCTCTTCGCCCAGAAGAAGCTCGCCCACCCGCTCGACGACTACGTCAAGCGCGACAAGGACCAGCTCGCCCCCTACTTCAAGGACGTCCACCCGAGCCTCGTCGAGGCCATGATGTACCAGGGCAACCTGTACGAGCTGCCCACCGACTTCAACGCCGGCAACATGTACTTCAACACGAGCCTCCTCCAGAAGTCCGGCCTCCAGCTGCCCTCATCGTCGTGGACCATGGACGACTTCCACACCGTCGCCACGAGCCTCAAGTCGAATTCGGGCGCTATCCCGTTCGACTGGGTCGTGCGGCTGTGGGGCTCGTGGACCTCGTTCATGTACGCGAACGGCGGCAATCTGGTCACCGAGGGCAAGTACGACGGCGGCGACTGGCTCTGGAGCCAGTTCTACGCCAACGATCCGGCCGCCGCAGGCCGCGGCGGCGGTTGGAAGTGGGGCGCGCCGACGGCGAACTCGGACGCCGTCGTCGAGTCCCTCGACTACATGGTCGAGCTCGCCAACAGCGGGCTCTCCGCGAAGCCCGACGTCGGCGGCGGCTCGACCCTCCAGGGCCTCTTCGCGAGCAACAAGATCGGCATGAGCATCGGCGGCGGATTCTGGGCCGGCGGCCTCCATAACGCCGGAATGCCCAACGGCTCGTTCGACGTCCAGTTCTTCCCGAAGTGGAAGGTGCAGCGGCACCTGTTCGGCACGGGCGGCTACGGCATCTTCGAGTCCTCGAAGAACAAGGACCTCGCGTGGGAGTTCCTCAAGTCCCTCGTCGACCCGGCCGCGATTGGCGTGCTGACCGCGGGCAATTCGACGACGCCGGCGCGCCGCTCCATGATGACGGCGGACCGCTACGCGAGCACCGGGCCGAAGAACTGGCAGGTCTTCTACGACACCCTGGACAAGCTCCCCAACACCGCACCCATCCCAGCCCCGCCTTACTACAACGCGATGGCGAACGCCCTCAACCAGCGCACCACCCAGGCCATGTCCTCGGGCAACGCGAAGTCCGCCCTTGACGGCCTTCAGCAGGACCTCGAAACCGCAGCAGCATCAGTCGGAAGCTAGCCATGACCACTCTCACTACCCGCACCAAGTCCTTCAGGGCCGCTCCCGGCTCTGAAGGGGACAGGGCCCGCAATCGCAAGCGCGCCGCACGCCGCGAAGGGGCGTTCGGATGGGCCATGATCTCCCTCTCGGCCGCCTCGATCCTCGTCTTCACGGCCGCCCCGATCGTCTTCACGTTCGTGCTCTCGTTCTTCTCGTGGGACATCATCAGCCCGCCCCAGTTCGTGGGCCTGAAGAACTTCACCCACCTCGCCGCCGACCAGTCGGTCATCCACTCCTTCGGGGTGACCGCCCTGCTGGCCGCGCTGATCGTGGTGCTGCAGATCGTCGTCGGCCTCGCCATGGCCCTCCTGGTCCAACAGCGCAAGTCCATGTGGGCACGCTCGATCTTCCGCACCGCGTTCTTCCTGCCGTTGCTCGTCTCCGCGGCGTCGATCTCGATCGTGTTCAGCTACCTCTTCGACGATCACTTCGGCGTCATCAACTACTATCTGCAGCTTCTGCACCTCCCTGCCGTGCAGTGGCTCAGCTCCTCCGGCGGCGCGACGGCGACCATCGTCATCGTCGCCGTGTGGCAGCAGCTCGGGTTCGTGTTCATCCTGTTCGTCGCCGCTCTGGGGTCCCTCCCCAAGGACATCCTCGAGGCGGTCTCCCTCGACGGCTCCGGCCCGATCAGGACGTTCTTCTCCATCAAGCTCCCGCTCATCAGCCCGACGATCTTCTTCGCCGCCGTCATCGGCCTCATCAACGCGATGCAGATCTTCGACCAGCCCTACGTCATGACCAAGGGCGGTCCCGGCGACGCGACCACCACCACCGTCATGCTCATCTACCGCACCGCCTTCCAGAACATACAGTTCGGGTACGGCTCGGCCATCTCAGTTGTCCTGTTCGTGCTCCTGCTTGTCCTCACCGGGCTGCAGTTCCTCATCTCCCGGAAGTGGGTGTTCTACTCGTGAGCACTGCCATCAAGCCCCAGCCGGCCCCGCCGTCGTCGACCATCGAAAAGGCGCGGATCCCCCACGTCGGCCGGCGGAAGGTGTACCGGGGCCTCGGCCTCGTCCTCCTGATCGTCATCGCAGCCGTCTTCGTCCTGCCGATCCTCTGGACCATTTCGACGTCGCTGCGCATCCCAGCGCAGTCCTTCGACAATCCGCCGCAGTGGATCCCGCTCAACCCTGTCTGGTCGAACTACTCGGCCGTGTTCGATCAGGTGCCGCTCGCGACCTTCTTCCTCAACAGCGTCATCGTCACGGGCGCGATCGTCATCCTCCAGCTCATCACGTCGACGATGAGCGGGTACGCGTTCGCCCTGGTCCGGTTCCGTGGGAAGGGCGCGGTGTTCGCCATGGTCCTCGCGACCATGATGGTCCCGGCCCAGACGACGATCATCCCGATCTTCATCCTCATCCGCTACCTCGGACTCTCGGACAACCTCTGGTCGCTCGTGATCCCGGCCGTCGGCGGGGCCTTTGGGACGTTCCTCATGCGGCAGTACTTCCTGCAGATGCCGTCGGAGCTCGCCGAGGCGGCCCGCGTCGACGGGGCCTCGAACTTCCAGATCTTCGCCCGGATCTACGCACCGATCGCGCTCCCGCCGATGGCGACCCTCGCCGTCCTGAACTTCTCCGCCTACTGGAACGAGTTCTTCCGGCCTCTCATCTTCCTGCAGTCCACCAACAACTTCACCCTCCCCGTCGGCCTCGTCTCCCTCCAGGGAAACTTCGGCACGGGCAGTATCTCGATCGTCCTGGCCGGCATCGTCATCGCCCTGATCCCGAGCATCGCCATCTTCCTGCTCGCCCAGCGCTACTTCGTCGAAGGCATCACCGCGGGCTCGTTCCGCTGACCACACCTGAAAGAAGACCATGACCGAACCGACCCCGCCCTCCACCTCCGGCGAGCCCGTTTCCTTCGGCGAGGAAGCCTACCGACCCCAGATCCACTACACGGGCGCCGACACCTGGATCAACGACCCCAACGGCCTCGTCTACGCGGACGGCCTGTACCACCTTTTCTTCCAGAACAACCCGTACGGAACCACCCATGCCAACATGTCGTGGGGCCATGCGGTCTCGAGCGACCTGATCCACTGGCACGACCGGCCCGTAGCCATCCTGTGTGACGACGAGGAGCAGATCTTCTCCGGCAGCGTGGTGGTGGACGAGGGCAACACGAGCGGTTTCGGGGAGCCGGGAAGCTCGCCCCTCGTCGCGATCTACACGAGCGCGTACGCCGAGGACTCGCGGTTCCACGGCCTGCAGGCGCAGTCGCTCGCGTACAGCCTCGACGGCGGGGAGACGTGGGCGAAGTTCGAGGGCAACCCCGTCTTGGACCGCGGCTCGCGCGAGTTCCGCGACCCCAAGGTGTTCCGCTATTCGGGGGCTGCCGGCTCGTACTGGGTCATGGTTGCGGTCGAGGCGGTCGAGCGGAAGGCGGTTCTGTACCGCTCCGACGACCTGCGGAATTGGAGCCACCTCAGCGACTTCGAGGCGGCTGGCAAGGTGGGGCTCATCTGGGAATGCCCCGATCTGTTCCCCCTTGCCGTCGACGGCAACCCCGAGCACGTGAAGTGGGTCCTCGTGATCAACCTCCACCGTGAGGACGGCGAGGGCGGTTCGGCCGGGATCTACTTCCTCGGCGATTTCGACGGCATGACGTTCACCTCCACAGGTGTGGGGGCCTCGGCGGACGACGACGGCGCTCCCGCCGCCGAATACGGGTGGCTCGACTTCGGCCGGGACTATTACGCGACCGTCTCGTTCAACAATGTCCCGGATGGCCGCCGGATCCTCGTCGGCTGGATGAACAACTGGGACTACGCCCGCAGCCTGCCCACCTCCCCCTGGCGCGGCTCGATGGCCCTCCCCCGCGAGGCCGCCCTCCGCACTCGTGCGGGGCGTCTGGTGCTCGAGCAGCGCGTGGTGCCCGGCCTCGAGGCGACTGGCGCCGCTCGATCGCTCGGCCTCTTGGACGTGCCGGAAGGCGTCCACCGGCTTCCCGTGGAGTGCGGCGCCGAGCCGTGCCTCGTCGAGGCGACGTTCGACGCCGGCTCCGCCGAGGAATTCGGCCTTGTGCTTCTGCAGCCGGGAGAGCAATCCGGCGAGGAAGGAACACGACTGTGCTACGACGTCGAACGTGGTGAACTTGTGCTGGACCGGCGCGCCTCCGGGCACGCCGAACTCCATCCGCTGTTCCCCTCCGTCGAGGGGGCACCAGTGGAGCTGGTCGGCAACCGGCTCCGGCTCGAGATCTACGTCGACGCAGGCTCGGTCGAGGTCTTCGCTCAGGGAGGGCTGGTGACGTTCGCGGAGCAGGTCTTCCCCGGTTCTGCGAGCACAGGCGCCTCCGTCTACGCGGTCGGCGGGACGGCGCAGCTGATCGGGCTTACTTTGACCCCACTCAAGCCTGCCCCTGTTGTCCGGGAACGGGAGTCGGCGCACGCGGTGTAGGGGAGCTTCGGATCTAAGCATGGCTGGGGGGCCTTCCTCCAGGCCCGGTGGCCACCGGCTGAGAGTAGGCATATTTGCCGGTAGATGCCGAAGTCGCGGAAGCCGCGGGCGACCCGCCGAGTTATCTCGATGACTCCGTCGACGTCCTCTGTGGGTCCGTTGGAAGCGTCCTTGGCGTGAAGTAGGCAGGAACGCCTTCCTCCAACGGCGCAGGGTCTTCCCGAGCCCGCCCGATCTCGGGGATCGGGCAGGCCGGGAAGACGGCCAGGACCCCTCTACAGTCCTCCTTCCGGCTGCGGGGTCCTTGGCGGTGTAGACGGCCCGGAGCTGCTGCGGATGGGCATGGTTCGCGGCAGGCGGCTACTACGCTGCTACCACCGCTATGTGTTGGCATCGCCCTTTGGGGAACATTGTGGCTTTTGTGGGCCATTGATTTCGCCAAATTTTCCCCTTTGGAGCCTAGCGGGCGTGCTTGTGAGCGCGGCGTCGCCGCTTTATGTCTTTTGGTTACCGCAGCAATATTGGTTCCGCCCTCGAGATCCCAGCAGGGGGAGAATTCGTCGCGTAAGGGATATACGAACTCCGTCCACGCCGATGAGTCGCCTAGTCACTTACGTTGCCTGCGTCGGCGCAACCAGTTCTGGATACATCCTCCTCTGGGCTGCGACGGGGAAGACGTTGCTCAATGCGGACGTCGTGGTCATTCTTCTAATGATCCTCTTCCTGTTCTGGTTTTTTGTTCCGCAGCGATACTTATTCCATCGACGCAAACCGCCCAGCGATCAGTAGCCGGGCAACTGCCGCGATCGGTCGGCGCCCTCCCTTATCAGCCCCTTCGCTTCACCAACTCCTCCGCTCTCGGCTCTCCTAGCGGATTGAATCCCACCCTTCCGGGTAAGGAACAGAGCAGCCCCGACCCAAGCGCTGGCGCCCGCCGCATCGCGAGCGCCGATCTGACTGAAGAAGCGGGCCAGGCAAAGTGCCCGCTGGAACGGAGGGCAGCATGGGAATCGACGACAAGGCCAGCAATAAGGCCGAAGAACTCGGCGGCAAGGCCAAAGAAGCGCTGGGCCGCTCCAATGACGACCCTGAGCTCGTGAGAGAAGGCCAGCGGGATCAGACGTCTGCGGGCCTGAAGCAGGCCGGCGAGAAGGTGAAGGACGCCTTCGAGGACGTCAAGGACGCCTTTAAGAAGCACGACTAAAAAGGAGTTCGTGGCAAGAACTCGGAGTTCGCGCCTAGAACTCGCTGAAAGCAGTCGACGCCGGCCGTCCCAAATCCGGGGAGGGCCGGCGTCCCCCTTTCCCGCGCGCTTTCCCCCGCGCTGCGGGTGGCGAATTACCTGCCCAGGATCTTCTCGACGTCGAACGATGCCGCGGTTTCGAGCTGCGCGTAGTTGCAGCTCTCGGGATCCCTGTCGGTGCGCCAGCGGCGGAATTGCGCGGTATGGCGGAAGCGGTCGCCCTCCATATGGTCGTAGGCCACTTCGACGACCAACTCCGGCCGCAGGGGGACGAACGAAAGGTCTTTCCCGGCGCTCCAGCGGCTGACCGCGCCCGGCATCCTCGTTCCCTGATGCGCCTCCTGGTTCGCCCAGTCTCCCCACGGATGGGCTGAGAGATCCTTCTCGACGAGCGGCTCGAGTTCCCCGACGAGGCTCCGCCGCTTCGCCATGGGGAAGGAGGCGGCGACGCCAACGTGATGAAGCCGGCCTTCGCCGTCGTACAGCCCCAGGAGCAGCGAGCCGACTACGCCACCGGTCTTGTGCCACCGGAATCCTGCGACAACGCAGTCGGCTGTCCGTTCGTGCTTGACCTTGAACATGGTCCGCTTGCCCGGTTCGTAGGGCTTGTCGAGCCGTTTCGCGACAATTCCATCGAGGCCTGCTCCCTCGAATTCTCGGAACCATTTCTTCGCCTGCTCGAGATCATTGGTCGAGGGCGTGAGGAATACCGATTCCGTTCCCTCGTCGAGGGCTTCGCGGAGCGTGTCGCGGCGCTCCTCGAAGGGCTTGCGCATGAGATTCGAGTCGCCGAGCGCGAGGACGTCAAAGGCAACGAGTGCCACAGGAGTTTCCCTCGAAAGCAGCTTGACCCTGCTTTCCGCAGGGTGAATACGTTGCTGGAGTGCCTCGAAATCGAGCCGCCCATCGCGGATGAGCACGATTTCGCCGTCGAGCACGCATTTCTCGGGAAGGGCCCGGCGAAGTTCTTCGACGAGTTCCGGGAAATAGCGGGTCATCGGCTTGTCGTTTCGGCTGCCGAGCACGATCTCGTCGCCGTCCTTGAAGGCAATCGTGCGGAAGCCGTCCCATTTTGGCTCACTGTGGCCGACGTCCGGGATCTCGGGCACGGCTTTGGCGAGCATCGGTTCGATGGGCGGCATCACAGGAAGGTCCATGCCGATATCCTGCGTCGCTTCTGGGTATTCAAACAGAGCGGAGGCGTTTTCAGGCAACCCTTCACTCTTGCCGCGCCGAGTGGAAAGGTGACGCCATGGCAGCGAATCGCGAGATCGTCGAGGTCGAAGGCCGCGAGGTCCGCCTCTCGAATCTGGACAAGGTGCTCTATCCAGAGGCCGGGGTCACCAAAGCCGAGATCCTCGACTACCTGCGTTTGGTCGCACCGCTCATGATCCCTGTCGTGAGGGATCGGCCTGCGACCCGCAAGCGCTGGGTGCACGGCGTCGGGACTGCCGAGGAGCCCGGTCAGGTGTTCTTCCAGAAGAACCTCGACAATTCCACTCCCCGCTGGGTCAAGCGGGTGACGCTCCATCACCGCCACTCGACCAACACGTATCCCCTGGTCAACGACCTCGCAACCCTCATCTGGCTCGGCCAGATGGCCGCCCTCGAGATCCACGTGCCCCAGTGGCGGGTCGCCGGCGACGACAAGATGCTCCACCCCGACAGGCTTGTCCTCGACCTCGACCCCGGCCCGGGCGCGGGGCTTCCGGAGTGCGTCGAAGTCGCCCATCTCATCAAGCCGATCCTCGACGATCTCGGTATGACCACGGTTCCTGTGACGAGCGGCAGCAAGGGCATCCACCTCTACGCCAAGCTCGACATGAGCCAGAAGTGGGAACAGGTCTCCGCCGTCGCCCACGAACTCGCCCGATCCCTCGCCGCCGACCACCCCGACCTCGTGGTGAGCGACCAGAAGAAGACGCTGCGCCAAGGCCGCGTGCTCGTGGACTGGAGCCAGAACAGCGGGCAGAAGACAACGATCGCGCCGTACTCGCTGCGCGGCCGGGCCCAGCCGATGGTTGCGGCCCCGAGGACATGGGCCGAGCTCGAATCGCCCGATCTGGCACATGTGCGCTACGACCAGATGGCGGCGCGGATCGAGAAGTACGGGAACCTGTTCGCGCCATTGTTGTCGGACCCCGTGGAGCGTTCGTCCGACGACCACGGCTCGGGGAGCCGCAAGAAGGCCGCGCACGACGACGGCAGCCCGCCCCCGCCGTCGTCCGCGCCTTCCAAGGCCACCACCACTAAGGGCGGCAACGACTCCCTCACTGCCTACCGCGCAAAGCGGGACGCCGCCGCGACTCCCGAGCCCGTGCCGATGGAATCCCCCACGCCCGGCGAGGGCAACACCTTTGTGATCCATGAGCACCACGCGCGCCGCCTGCACTGGGACCTGCGGCTCGAGCATGAGGGCGTGCTCGCCTCGTTCGCGCTGCCGAAGGGCGTGCCTTCCGACGCAGGGCGCAACCATCTTGCCGTGCACACCGAGGACCACCCGATCGAGTACCTCACGTTCTCGGGGAGCATCCCGAAGGGCGAATACGGCGCCGGCGACATGTTCATCTGGGACACCGGCACCTACGAGCTCGAGAAGTGGCGCGACAAGGAGATCATCGCGATCCTGCACGGTCGCGAGGGCGGCGGCCTCGCCTCGATCGCCGACGGCAGGCCCGTGCGGATCGCGCTCATCCAGACTGGCAGCGGGGGCGACGAGAAGAACTGGCTCATCCACCTCATGAAGGACCAGGCGAAAGGCCATTGGCGACAGGGCGCGCGTCACCACGAGGAGGACGACGCCGCCGAACCCACCCCGGGCGCCGAGCCCACCCCCAGCGCCGAACCCACCCCTGTCGCACCGTCACCTACGCAGGGTCCCCCGGTCGCGCCGTCACGTCTACACGGTAAAGGTGACGGCGCAACGGGAGGCGGGGCGGCGCCGTCGCCCATGCTCGCCCAGATCGGCACACCGGGCCTCGTCCACGGCGACGACTGGGCCCTCGAGATGAAGTGGGACGGCGTCCGCGCGGTCGTCGACGCGCGAGACCAGCTCAAGCTCATCAGCAGGCGCGGCCTCGACACCACCGGGACCTATCCCGAACTCGCGGGCCTCGCCGAACTCGGCCCCGCCATCCTCGACGGTGAGATCGTCGCCATGGATTCGCGCGGCCGACCCTCGTTCTCCCGGCTCCAGCAGCGCATGGGCCTCACGGACCCAACCGACGTCGCGGCCGCCCGACGCAACTATCCCGTGCAGATCGTGCTCTTCGACCTCCTCGAGTTCGAGGGACGCGACCTCACTCCCCTGCCGTTCCGCGAACGGCGCGAGGCTCTCGAAGTCCTCGCCGAGGGCGGCCTTCCCGAGAACGTGCAGCTCTCCCCGATCTTCCACGACGACATCGACTCCGTGCTCGAGGCCTCGGCTGAGCACGGGCTCGAGGGCGTCGTCGCGAAGCGGCTCTCCGCGCGCTACGAGCCCGGCAAGCGCTCGGGGGCGTGGCTCAAGATCAAGCACGAGCGTATGCAGGAAGTCGTGATCGGCGGCTGGCGCGAGGGCAAGGGCAACCGGGAGAACACGGTGGGCTCCCTGCTCCTGGGGATCCCGGACGACGACGGCGGCCTGCGCTATGCGGGCAAGGTCGGGACCGGCTTCTCCGAGCGGGATCTGGTCGAAATCGCGAAGAAGCTCCACCGTCTGGAGCGCAAGACGACGCCATTCGGCGACATCCCCCGCGAGGACACCGTCGACGTCCACTGGGTCCAGCCGAAGCTCGTCGGCGAGGTCCGCTACGGCGAGTGGACGGACGCGGGGCGGCTGCGCCATCCCGTGTGGCGGGGCTGGCGACCGGACAAGGACCCGCAGGATGTGACCCTGGAGGCGTGAGCTTGCGCCGTCACGTTTGCGCGGTGAGGACCGCGCAAACGTGACGGCGCGACGTCTTTAGCGGCGCGAAGGTGACCGCCGGCGTCGCATGTCCGAAGAGAGGCGAGCCCGAGGCCGTGCTCTCGGCCCGAGGCCACGCTCCTAGCCGCCCGCGCTTGGCCAACTGCGCGTCCGGCCGGCCGCGCCTGGCCAACTGCGCTGCCTGGCCGGCCGCGCGCCGTCGTCCGCATTTGGCGCCGTCGCCCGCATCTGGCGCCCTGGCCCCCACGTGACGCCCTCGCCCTCACGTGACGCCCTGGCCCTCATAAGTGCCGTGGGGCAGCGGCACTTGAGCGGGGAAAGCGCCCGTCAGAGGGGAAAGCGCCCGCAAGCGCCCGGGTTCCAGAGGTGCCGAGAAGGCGAACTGAGGGGAACCTTCGACAGAGCTGATCGATACCGTGCGAAAAACATTGATTTTCCTTATGCTCTCGCGCCCCAATACTGAACTCCGGAAGACCTCTTGACACGGGCACTGTGCAATGTAACATTTCACATGGTGTGACGCCGACCACTCGGTCGAGGGTCTCGGATCGCAAGCGGAAGATCAGGGAAGCATGACAATGACTGTCTCAGCGACCACAGACGAGGCAAGAGCCTCACACGTAGGAATCAAACTCAACAACATCTCCAAGCGGTACGGGGACCATGTGGTCCTCGACGACGTCTCGCTCAATGTGGAGCCGGGTACCGTCACCGCACTCATCGGACCCTCGGGAGCAGGCAAGAGCACATTCCTGCGGTGCATCAACCTCCTCGAGCGACCGGACTCGGGAACGATTCGCGTCGCCGGGCACACCATCGAACCGGGCAAGAATGTGACGGCTCGGGATCTCGCGGCGCTACGGCGCAGCGTCGGGATGGTGTTCCAGTCCTTCAACCTCTTCCCGCACATGACGGCGCTGAAGAACATCAGCTATCCGCAGCAGCGCGTCCTCGGACGCTGCAAGGCGGAAGCCGACGAGCGGGCAATGCAGCTCTTGGACCGCGTCGGGCTCAAGGAGAAGGCCGGGCAGCACCCGGGCCGATGCTCTGGCGGACAGCAGCAGCGGATCGCCATCGCCCGCGCTCTCGCGCTGGACCCGTCCATCATGCTGTTCGATGAGCCGACCTCCGCCCTCGACCCCGAAGTCGGCCTCGAGGTTCTCGCCGTCATGCGGGAGCTGGCCGCAGACGGGATGACGATGGTCGTGGTGACGCACGAGATGCAGTTCGCCAGAGACGTCTCGGACACCCTGGTGGTGATGGCAGACTGCAAGATCATCGAGCAGGGCGATCCGGGCGCCATCATGAGCGACCCGCAGGAAGCCCGCACTCGCCGCTTCCTCCGGGCGGTGCTGGAGCGCTGACATGAACCCCTTCACCGCAGTGCTCCAGGGCCTGCCGATGACCCTGATCCTGACCCTGTCCGCCTTCGCGATCGGCATTGTCGGCGCTGTCCCGCTGGCGCTGGGCCTGACATCGCGGCTCGCCCCGCTCCGACTCGTTTCCCGGCTGTTCGTCGACCTCGTGCGTGGCGTCCCGATCATCGTCTGGCTGTTCCTGCTCAAGTTCGGCATCCACGCTGGCACCTTCAGATTCAACCCGGTCAATGTGGCAATTGTGGGCTTGGGCGTCGTCTCGGTCGCGTACCTCGCCGAGATCTACCGTGGCGGGCTGCAGGCCGTCCCACGCGGGCAGCTTGAAGCCTCCCATGCCCTGGGCCTGGCAAACCGAACAACTTTCGCCGGGGTCGTGGCCCCGCAGGCCTTCCGGATCGTGTCGCCGTCGATCGCAACGTATCTGGTCGGCCTGCTCAAGGACTCTTCGATCGCCTCCACCATCATCGTTTCGGAGATGGTCTTCCAGTCGCAGTCCTTCGCCCGACAGCACCCGACCGTCGAGGGCATCCTGCCGTACATCATCGTCGGCGTCCTGTACATCGTGCTGAGCCTGCCGATCGCCTACCTGTCCCGTCGGCTCGATTCGCGTATGAGGAAGGCAGTGTTCGCATGAGCTGGCTCACAGACTGGGTGGGATACCTCCCACAGATGATGTCCGGACTCGGCGTGAGCCTCATGATCGCAGGCATCTCCATCGCCGCAGGCTACCCGTTGGGCCTCGCGCTCAGCCTCATGGTCACGGCGAAGAACCTCGCGGTGCGAACCCTCGGACTCGCCGTCGTCGAAATCGGCCGGGGCGCCCCCGCGCTCGTTATCCTCTACCTCTTCTACTACGGGCTTCCCAAGTTCGGCGTGACCTTCGGCAGCATCACTGCCGCATGCCTCGCGCTGACTTGGAACGCCGCGGCGTACTCGAGCGAAATCATGCGAGCCGGAATCCAGTCCGTAGCACGCGGCCAGCTCGAGGCCTCCAACGCCCTCGGCCTCTCCTCCCGCGATACCTTCTTCCGCATCATCATGCCTCAGGGAATGCGCTCGGCTGTCCCCGGGCTCATGGGCGTAGCGATCCAGATGTTCCAGGGAACGTCCCTGGCCTACGCCATCGCCGTCCCCGAGCTGATGAAGTCCGCGTACAACATCGGCAGCGACAACTTCAACTATCTGCAGATCTTCACCCTCGCTGGCATCTGCTACGCCGTCATCTCGATGCCGGCCACGTGGATCACTGTCTTTTTTGAGAAGCGAATGGCACGCCACGCCTGACCGAGTTCGCCAAGTACACAGCCCGCCACGCCTAGGCACCCGCCACTACGCCCTGCCCTTTCACCCGCCCTAACCCTCATGAGAGGAACCATCATGAAGAACCGACATCTGGCCCGCGCTGGCGCCCTTGCCGCCGTCGTCCTCGCCGCCGGCATGGGCCTGACTGCCTGCGGAGGCAGTACGAGCGCCGCTCAATCCGACTGCACGCCCAAGCACCAGGGCGTACAGACGGTCTCGCCAGGGAAGCTGACAATCGGCGTCATCGACATCCCGCCGTTCAGCAGCTACAACAGCGGCAACCCGACCGGCATCGACATCTCGATCGTCAACAAGATCGCCAAGGACGAATGCCTCACCCCCACCTATCAGCAGGCCACCTACGCGGACGCCGTCCAGTCGATCTCGGGCGGCAACATCGACCTCGCCGTCGGCACGATCGACGCGACGGAGAAGCGCCTCAAGGCCGGGGACTTCTCCGCGTCGACGTACCTCGACGGGATGGGCATCGCCTCGAAGAGCGGCGCGGCCACCGTGTCCGACCTCGAGAAGATGAGCAAGGTCGGCACGATCGACGGCTACCTCTGGGTCGATGATCTCAAGAAGATCCTCGGCAACAAGCTCGTCACGTACCCGAGCAGTGTCGAGCTCAAGGCCGACTTCGACGCAGGGCGCATCCAGGGCGATGTCGACGCCTACGGCGTGCAGGTCCTGCAGTTCAAGGGGGTCCAGGGAGTGACGGTGTCGCTTGCCAACGACAAGCCGGATCCCCGCGTCGGCGCGATCACCCACGCACCGGAAGCGGCCTTCCCCCTCACCAAGGGCAACACGAGCCTCAAGCAGGCGCTCGACGACGGAATCCTCGCCCAGCGCCGGGACGGCACCATCACGAAGCTGCTGACGGACGCCGGCCTCTCGGCAGGCCTCGGCAAGGTGGGTGCCCAGCAGTACGTGGTTCCCTCAAGCTGAGCCCAGCCCCGAAAAAGCCCCGGAAGAAGCCGCGGCCACTCGCCGCGGCTTCTTCTACCCCTATCTGTGCAATGTCACATAGTAAGATACTAGTGAGGCCGATCACAGCAAGCACTGTAAGGTGCCGCTCGGAGGGCCTCCTCGAAAGGAATCAAGATGACCGAAAACCGCAAGCCCTGGCACGGCGTCTTCGTCGCGACCGCTCTCCCCTTCAATGATGACCTCGGGGTCGACTTCGACGCGTACGCCGAGCACGTCCGGTTCCTCGCCGGGGCGGGCTGCGATGGTGTGGCCCCGAACGGCTCGCTCGGGGAGTACCAGACGCTCAGCGATGACGAGCGCGCCCGGGTCATCACGACGGCGGTCGAGGCGGCGCCCGAGGGCTTCAGCGTGATGGCGGGCGCTGGCGCATACGGCGGCCTCCAGACCCAGCGCTGGGTCGAGCAGGCCGCGGAGGCCGGGGCCGACTCGATCCTGCTCCTGCCGCCGAACACGTACCGCGCGAACGAAGAGGAGGTCGTGGACCATTACCGGCGCGCGGCCTCGGTCGGCCTGCCGATCGTCGCCTACAACAACCCCATCGACACCAAGGTTGACCTCACTCCCCGGCTGATCGCGCGCCTGCACGGCGAGGGCCTGATCGTCGGGGTCAAGGAGTTCAGCGGCGATGTCCGCCGCGCCTACGAGACCCGCGAGCTCGCCCCCGGGCTGGACATGCTCATCGGGTCGGACGACACCGTGCTCGAGATGGGCCTGGCCGGGGCCGTGGGCTGGATCGCGGGCTACCCGAACGCGATCCCGGAGTCCACGCTCGAGCTCTACCGGCTCTCGACCTCCGGGGACGCGGCCGATCTGGCGCGGGCGGGCGAGATCTACCGCGACCTCCACTCGCTCCTGCGCTGGGACAGCAGGACCGAATTCGTCCAGGCGATCAAACTCTCGATGGACATCGTGGGCCGCAAGGGCGGGACCTGCCGGCCCCCGCGCGGCCCGCTCGCCCCCGACATCCGCGAAGCCATCACCCGCGACACCGAGGCGGCCCTCGCCAAGGGCTACAAGTAGGCCCTCCCCGGCCCAGTCCAGCCAGCCAGCCCAGTCCGCCGGCCCGGCACCCCACGGTGCAACACCCCAAGGTGCAACACCCAAGGTGCCGGCCCGGCGGCCCCGACCCCATACAGACAAGCAGGAGCGGAGCATGAGAACGAGCCGCATTTTCCACGCCGTCGACTCCCACACCGAGGGCATGCCGACGCGCGTGATCACGGGAGGCGTCGGCACGATCCCCGGCCAGAGCATGGCCGAGCGCAGGCTGTGGTTCATGGAGAACAGCGACTGGATCCGCACGCTGCTCATGTACGAGCCCCGCGGGCACGCCTCGATGAGCGGGGCCATCCTCCAGCCGCCGACCCGGCCCGATGCGGACTACGGGGTCCTCTACATCGAGGTCTCCGGCCTGCTGCCCATGTGCGGGCACGGCACTATCGGCGTCGCGACGGTCCTCGTCGAGACCGGCATGGTCGACGTCGTCGAACCGGTCACGACCGTCCGGCTCGACACCCCGGCGGGCCTCGTCCTCGCCGACGTCGCCGTCAAGGACGGCCACGCCGAATCGGTCACGATCCGGAACGTGCCCTCGTTCGTCGACAGGCTCGACGCGAGCGTCGAGGTCCCCGGCTACGGCCGCATCCGGTACGACCTCGCGTTCGGCGGGAACTTCTACGGCATCGTGGACCTCGACGCCCTCGGCCTGCCGTTCGACCGGGCGCGCAAGGACGACCTCCTCCGCGCGGGGCTCGCGGTCATGGATGCGATCAACGCCTCCGGCGAGCCCGTGCACCCCGAGCGCGAGGACATCAGGGGCTGCCACCACGTCTACCTCAAGGCGCCGGGCTCGACGGCGCAGCACTCCCGGCACGCGATGGCCATCCACCCCGGCTGGTTCGACCGGTCCCCGTGCGGTACGGGCACCAGCGCCCGCATGGCCCAGCTCCACGCCCGGGGGGAGCTGGCCCTCGGCGCCGACTTCGTCAACGAGTCCTACATCGGCTCCCAATTCATCGGCCGCCTCGTCGAGGAGACCGAGGTAGCCGGGCGCCCCGCCGTCGTCCCCACCGTCACCGGCCGCGCATGGCTCACCGGCACCGCGCAGTACTTCCTCGACCCCACCGACCCCTTCCCAGCAGGGTTCCTGCTGTGACGGCGAAGGCTGAGAGCCCGAAGACGGCGGATCTCCCCTACTTCGGCGCAGCCGCCGTGCGGACGGCGGCTCCATGGACGACGGCGGTCGCGGCCCTCGAGCGCGCCCTCCTTGGCGCTGTGGACCCCGAGCAGGACAGCCCGCGACTGTTCAGCCCAGCGCCGGGCGGCGAATTCCTTCTCATGCCCGCATCTGGCGCCGGGTACAGCGGAGTCAAGGCCCTCACGGTTGCGCCGGGCAACCCGGCCCGCGGCCTCGAGAAGATCCAGGGCGTGTACGTGCTCATCGATTCTGACACCCTCGCCCCGCTCGCAGTCATGGACGGCACCGAGCTCACGTCCGTACGGACGCCCGCCACCACGCTTCTCGCAGTCAGCAGAATCCTCGCCGCAACGCCAGGCGGCCAGCCCGAGAGGCCGCGAGTGCTCGTCTTCGGCGCCGGGATACAGGCCCTCAACCACGTTCGCGCGGCCCACGCGCTCCTGCCCGAGGCGAGCTTCGCCGTCGTCGGCCGCCGTCCCGAAAGGGTCCGCGAGCTCATCGCGGCGCTCGCCGAGGAGGGGATCGACGCGCGGGAGGGGAGGGTCGAAGAAGTGCCTCACGCCGACGTCGTCCTCTGCACGACGACGTCCACCGCTCCCCTGTTCGACGGCGCTCTCGTGGCCCCGAACGCCGTGATTGCCGCGGTTGGGCAACACGGGCTCGACGCGCGGGAGGTCGACGCGACGCTCGTGCGGCGCAGCGACATCGTCGTGGAAGGCCGCGCCTCGGCGCTGCGCGAGGCCGGGGACCTCATTCCCGCACGAAGTGCCGAGGAGTGGAAAGCGATCAAGCCGGCCAACCTCCGGGAGCTCGTGCAGGGTGGGTTGGCGAGGACACCCGGGCGGCCGTGCCTGTACGCGGGAGTCGGCATGGCTTGGGAAGACCTCGTGATCGCGGCCTTGGTGTATGAAGGGGGCACGAGAAAATGACGCCCGCCCAAGGAGTGTCCGCCGTGGCAGCCAGCAACAACCTTCCCATCGCACCGCTAGGCCCACAGCGGAGCCTGCGCGAATCCGTGACCGAGTCACTCCGCGCAGCCATCATCGCCGGTTCCCTCGAAGAGGGGACGCTCTACTCAGCTCCTGCCCTCGGCGCCGCTTTCGGTGTCTCGGCGACGCCGGTCCGCGAGGCGATGATGGATCTGGCCCGCGAGGGGCTGGTCGAGACCGTGAAGAACAAGGGCTTCCGGGTCACGAGGATGAGCGACCGGGAGCTCGACGAGATCACCCAGATCCGCCTGCTCCTCGAGCCGCCCGTCGTCGCCGACATCGCGGGAAGCATCCCGCCGGAGGGAATCACCTCCCTCCGCGCCCTCGCGGACGCGATCGTCGCCGCCGCCCGGGAGGGTGACCTCGCCGCGTACCTGGCCGCGGACCGTGACTTCCATGCGGAGGTCCTGCGGTATGCGGGCAATGCCCAGCTCGTGGACCTCGCGACGAGCCTGCGCATGAAGACGCGCATGTACGGGCTCAAGAGCCTGAGCGAATCCAACCGCCTCGCCGATTCGGCACAGGAGCATCACGAGCTCCTGGACCTCCTCGACGCAGGCAACAGCGAGGCCGCCCTCGCCCTCATGCGGCGCCACATCAGCCACGCGCGCGGCCTCTGGGCCACGGGCGAGCAGGAGCAACCACACTAGGAGAGAGCATGAACCCACCCAGCGACATCGTCGTCGTCGGTGCGGGCGTGATGGGCGCCGCAACCGCCTACTTCGCCGCTCGGCAGGGCCTGAGCGTCACCGTCCTCGACAAGGGGCGCCCCGCGAGCGGGACCTCATCGGCGTGCGAGGGCAACATCCTCGTCTCGGACAAGGAGCGCGGCCCCGAGCTCGAGCTCACTCGCTATTCGTTGGGCGTCTGGCAGGGCGATCTCGCAGAACACGAGCACCTGTGGGAGTTCGAGCGCAAGGGTGGGGTCATCGTCGCGTCCCGCGAGAGCAGTCTCGCGTCCCTCCACCGTGCGATGGCCGTCCAGACGACCTTCGGAGTACAGGTCGAGGAGCTCGACCGCGACGGGCTCCGTGAGGCGGAGCCGAACATCACGGGTGACGCGCTCGGCGGCGCCTACTACCCCGAGGACTGCCAAGTCCAGCCGATGCTCGTGGCCGCGCATCTCGTCCGGCTCGCGAAGGAAGCCGGGGCCCAGTTCCACGCGGACACGCCCGTCACCGGCTTCCTGCGCTCGGGCGACCGCGTCACAGGCGTGCGGACAGCGCGGGGCGACTTCCCGGCGTCGGCCGTCGTCAACTGCACCGGCACGTGGGCGGGGAATCTCGCCTCGCTCGCCGGCGTCGACGTCCCTGTGATGCCACGCCGCGGCTTCGTCATGGTCACCGAACCGCTCCCGCCGATGGTGCACCACAAGGTCTACGCCGCCGAGTACATCGACAACGTGGGCAGCTCCGACGCCGGGCTCCAGGCCTCGCCCGTCGTCGAGGGGACGCCGAGCGGCACGATCCTCATAGGCTCGACCCGCGAGCGGGTGGGCTTCGATCGCACCGTGAGCACGGAAGCCCTCCGCCTGCTCGCGCGGAACGCCGTCTCGCTCTTCCCCTTCCTCGCCGATGTCAAGGCGATCCGGCACTACCACGGCTTCCGGCCGTACTGCCCGGATCACCTTCCCGTGATCGGCCACGACGAGCGCGCCCCCGGGCTGTGGCACGCGGCCGGCCATGAGGGCGCCGGCATCGGCCTTTCGGCAGGCACCGGAAAGCTCCTGGCCCAAGCCCTGGCCGGGCAGGCGCCCGACCTCGATCTCGCCCCCTTCTCCCCCGCCCGATTCGCAAAGGCCTACGCATGAGCATCTCCTTCACCTTCAATGGCCGGCCCGTCGAAGCGAGCCCGGGACAGACCGTGGGCGCGGCGCTGACCGCCAACGGGATCACGGCCTGGCGCACCACGCGCAAGGGCGCCCGCCCGCGGGGCCTCTTCTGCGGGATCGGCGTCTGCTTCGACTGCCTCGTGACGGTCGACGGCGCCCCCAACCAGCGCGCGTGCCTCGCCGAAGTGCGCGACGGCATGGCGATCGAGGGGTCCGAGGCGGCTCGGGGAGGTCTCGCGTGACCGCGGCCTCGACCCATGCCGACGTCGCCGTCGTCGGCGCCGGTCCTGCGGGCCTCGCAGCCGCCGTCGCCGCGGCGGAAGCTGGGGCGAGCGTCGCCGTCGTCGATGCCGCCGCCCAGCCCGGCGGCCAGTATTGGCGGCACCGGCCCGAAACTGTGGTGCCCGAGCCCGACGGCCACGGGCATCACGACTGGTCGGTGTACCTGGACCTCCGGTCCCGTTTCGACGCCGCCCGGGCTCTGGGGAGGATCACGTATCTTCCGGGGCGCTCGGTGTGGATGGCGCAGAAGGACGACGGCGGATTCACCCTCCGCACGACGCCCACCATCGCCTCTCCCGCTCCCGTTGCGCCGTCACGTCCGCAGGGTGCACACCCTGCGGACGTGACGGCGCAAGCAGAGGGGGGCGGGGCCGGGGCGGGGGCCGGGGCTGTGAGCGCTCGTCGCCTCGTCCTGTGCACGGGAGGTTACGACCGACAGCTGCCCGTGCCCGGTTGGGACCTGCCGGGCGTCATGGCGGCCGGTGGGCTCCAGGCCTTCGTCAAGGCCAACGGCTCGCTGCCCGGAAGACGCTTCGTCATCGCCGGGACCGGTCCCTTCCTCCTGCCCGTGGCGGCTGGCATCGCCGCGGCTGGCGGCATAGTCGTCGCGGTGCTTGAGGCCTCGGCGCCGTCGGCCTGGCTGCCGCATCTCAAGGCCGCGGCCGGAGTCCCCGAGAAGGCGCTCGAGGGTGCGGCCTACGCCGCCGTCTTCGCCCGGCATCGCATCCCCTACCGCACCAGGAGCATCGTCACCGAGGTCCTCGGTTCCGACCGAGTCGAGGCGGTGCGGACCGCTCGGGCCGACGCCGACGGCCGAGTGCTGCCCGGTTCTGAGCGCGTCTACGAGGACGTTGACGTCGTGGGCTTCGGGTGGGGCTTCACGCCGCAGCTCGAGCTTCCCGTCTCCTTGGGCGTTCGCACGAGGGTGGACGCGGACGGATCCCTCGTCGGCGTGGTCGACGACCGGCAGGAGTCAAGCGTCCCGGGCCTCTTCCTTGCCGGCGAGGTCACCGGCGTCGGCGGAGCCGCACTCGCGGTCCTCGAAGGGTTCGCCGCGGGGTCTGCTGCGGGAGGCAGCTCGGCCCTGCCAGCCAAGGCCGCCGCCCGCGCCGCACGGCACCGCCGTTTCGCCCGCGCGATGCACGAGGCCCACCCCGTTCCGGCCGGATGGTCTGACTGGCTGACTCCCGAGACGATCGTGTGCCGGTGCGAAGAAGTCACGGCCGGGGAGATCGTCGCGGCCCGCAGCGACCTCGAAGCCGCCGATTCCCGCAGCCTGAAATCCTTCACCCGCACGGGAATGGGCTGGTGCCAGGGCCGCGTGTGCGGCTTCGCGGCGTCGTGCCTGGCGGAAGGGAATCAGCCCTCTGAAACCTCCCTTGCGGCAACGGCGAGGCGTCCCCTCGCCGCGCCCGTGAGCCTCGGCGAGCTCGCCAGTCTCGAAGACGCGGCCGCCGAGGGCGCCGTCCACTGACCCTAGACCGACTGACCCTAGACCGACTTCGCAGAAAGGAACTCTCGCATGACCGCGACTTCCCCATCCGCCACCGAAACGACGACCACCCCCACCACCGACGAGCAGCTCGAGACCCTCCTCGAGGAGGCGCACCGCGCGGCCGCGCCGCTCGCGGCCCTGCGCCCCGCCGAGCGCGCCCGGTTCCTCGAAGCCGTGGCGGACGCGCTCGACGCCGCCGCGGACGAACTCGTGCCGGTCGCCCAAGCCGAAACGCATCTCGCCGAAGGACGGCTCCGGGGCGAGCTCCAGCGGACCACTTTCCAGCTCCGCCTCTTCGCCGAGGTCCTGCGCGACGGGGACTACCTCGACGCGCGCATCGACCACGCCGACGCTGCCTGGCCCATGGGCGCGCCGCGCCCCGACCTTCGCCGCGTTCGCATCCCGCTCGGGCCCGTCGTCGTCTTCGCCGCGAGCAACTTCCCGTTCGCGTTCTCGGTCGCGGGCGGCGACACGGCCTCGGCCCTCGCGGCAGGCTGCCCGGT
This sequence comes from Sinomonas terrae, assembly GCF_022539255.1. NCBI lineage: Bacteria > Bacillati > Actinomycetota > Actinomycetes > Micrococcales > Micrococcaceae > Sinomonas > Sinomonas terrae. The sequence continues at coordinate 533,201 of NZ_JAKZBV010000001.1, read as the reverse complement.
GCTGCTCAAGGCGCACTCTGGCCATCTGCGGCTGTCCAGACTCACCGCCGGAATCGTCTCTTCGGCGCTCGCCGCGGCCGGCGCCCCTGCAGGTACGTTCGCTCTCATCGTCGGCACCGCGGCCGGTTCCACCGCCCTCAAAGACCACCGAGTCAAGGCCGGCTCGTTCACCGGCTCAATCCCGGGCGGTCGTGCCCTCTTCGACATCGCGAACTCGCGCTCCGAGCCGATCCCGTTCTACGGCGAGCTCGGCAGCAACAACCCGGTGTTCGTGACCGAGGCGGCAGCCGCGGCGCGCAGCCAGGAGATCGCGGAAGGCTTCGTCTCATCCTTCACCCTCGGTGCCGGGCAATTCTGCACCAAGCCCGGGACACTCTTCGTCCCTGCCGCCTCGCGCCTCGTCGAGGCCCTCCGACGGACCGCGCTTCCGGCCGCCGCGCCGCTGCTCAACGAACGGATCCAATCCGGTTACGTCGAAGTCCTCAGCACGCTCGAGCGGCACCCGCGCCTCAAGGTCCTTGCCGAGGGACCTTCGCCGCTGGCCGACCCGCCCACGCCGACCCTCCTCCTGACCACGGCCGCGGACATGCTCGCCGAGCCGCACGCGCTTCAGACGGAATGCTTCGGGCCCACCGCGGTCATCGTGGAGTACGACGACGAGTCCCAACTCGTGCCGCTCGCCGAGTCCTTCGAGGGTCAGCTCACTGCGACGATCCAAGGGACCGACACGTGCGAGGTCGCGGACCTCGTCGCCGTGCTCGCGCGAAAGGCCGGCCGCGTCCTCTGGAACCAGTGGCCCACCGGAGTCTCGGTGACCTACGCCCAGCAGCACGGCGGCCCCTACCCTGCAACGACAGCGGTGACCTCGACGTCCGTGGGTACGGCGGCGATCGAGCGCTTCCTGCGCCCCGTGGCGTATCAGGGTTTCCCGCAGCATCTCCTTCCGGAGGCTCTCCGCGAGGAGAACCCCCTCGGAGTGGCGAGGATGGTCGACGGGCGGCGGGTCAGCGAGTAAGACACGCTAAATTGTTGAACAATCCGTCGGGATCGTGCATGCTTGAAGCATCACATCTGCGACGGAGGTCACATTGGCACGCATCGACGGCTCAGGCGGCGACCGCTTCGGACGCGAGCGCTTCGGGCGCGATCGCTTCGGCATCGATCTCAACAGCGACGTCGGCGAGTCCTTCAGCAACTGGACCTTCGGCGACGACGCGGCGATCTTCACGAGCGTCTCCAGCGCCAACGTGGCGTGCGGCTTCCACGCCGGCGACCCGCACCACATCCGCAAGACGTGCGAAGCCGCGGCGACGGCGGGCGTCGCCGTGGGGGCCCATCCGGGGTACCGGGATCTGGCCGGGTTCGGCCGCCGGTTCATCGACATGGACCCGCGGGAGCTGACGGATGAAGTCGTGTACCAGATCGGCGCACTGCAGGGCTTGGCCCGCGCCGCAGGCACCGAGGTCCGCTACGTCAAGCCCCACGGCGCCCTCTACAACACGATCGTCCACCACGCAGCCCAGGCGGAGGCCGTCGCGCGTGCGGTCCACGAGGTGGACCCGAACCTACCGATCCTCGTCCTCCCCAGTTCCGAGATCCAGCGCGCCGCCGAGAAGATCGGCCTGCGCCCGGTCGTCGAGGCTTTCGCCGACCGCGCCTACAACCCGGACGGAACCCTCGTCTCCCGCCGCGAGCCGGGCTCGGTGCTCCACGACCTCGACGCGATCGTCGAGCACGTGCTCCGTATCCTCGACGGCAAGGTCCATGCGGTCGATGGCACGGTCGTCCCGATCAGCGCCGAGAGCATCTGCGTCCACGGGGATACCCCAGGCGCGGTCGCCATGGCCGCGCGCATCCGCGCCGCGATCACCGAGGCCGGCGTCGAGATCCGGAGCTTCGCGTAGGCCATGTCTGTTCACCTGCCCAGTCGTGAGGGTTCGGTCGCAGCCCCGAGCCGAGCCGCCGTCGTCGGCCTCCGGCCCGCCGGCGACCGCGCCGTCCTCATCGAGCTCCCCTCGCTCGACGCTGTCCTGAGCCTCCAGCGCCAGCTCGACGCCGAACCGCTCCCGGGCCAGCTCGACGTCGTCGCGGCGGCCACGACCGTGCTCGTCGTCGCCGACTCCCCCGAGGCGCTCGCCCTGATCGCGCGTCGGGTGCGCTCGCTCGACCTCGCCTCGGGCGAGCAGCGCGCGGGCGAGCTCGTGGTCATCGAGACCGTGTACGACGGCGCCGACCTCGACGAGGTTGCCCAGCTCACCGGGCTGAGCCGTGAAGGGGTCGTCGCCGCGCACTCCGGGCAAGTGTGGAACGCGGCGTTCGGCGGCTTCGCGCCTGGCTTCGCCTATCTCGCGGGCGACGGCGGCCTCGACGTCCCGCGCCGGTCCTCGCCCCGGACGGCGGTCCCGGCCGGATCGGTCGCGATCGCGGGCACCTATTCCGCGGTGTATCCACGGGAGTCGCCAGGCGGGTGGCAGCTCCTCGGCCGCGCGTCCGCCGTCATGTGGGACCTCGAGCGTGCCAACCCGGCGCTCATCCGGCCCGGCGACCGCGTCCGCTTCGAGCCTGTGCGGGCAAGCGCGCGGCTCGCCGAGACACAGGGCAGCCAGCCGACGACGACGCCCGCGCCCTCGTCCGCGGGGCCCGCCGCGAACCCGGGACTCGTCATCGTCTCCCCCGGGCTGCAGAGCACGGTCCAGGACCTCGGCCGGCCCCGGCTCGCCGCGCTCGGAGTGAGCGCCGCCGGTGCGGTGGACCGCTCGTCGCTCCGGCGAGCGAACCGCCTGGCCGGCAATCCCGAGACCGCGGCTGGGCTCGAGGTGCTGTTCGGCGGCCTCGTCGTGCGAGCCGAACGCGACCAGGTCCTCGCCGTCACGGGCGCGCGCGTGCCGCTCAGCGTCCGCCGCGCCGAAGCGAGCGCGGACGACGGCGGCAGCGCGGACGACGGCGGGAGCGCGCCCGCCGTCGAACGCCACCCCTCGCTCGACGCACCGTTCGCTCTCCTCGCGGGCGAAACCCTCACGCTCGGCGCGCCTACGGCGGGCCTGCGCAGCTATGTCGCGGTCCGCGGCGGCCTCGACGCGCCCGAAATCCTCGGCAGCCGCTCGACCGACACGCTTTCGGGGATCGGGCCCGAGCCCCTCCGCGCCGGAAGCACGCTCGCGGTCCTCCCGCCTGCGGGCGCTCACGTCGTCGGAGCCCCCGAGAGCGCGCCGCCCCTGCCGGAGGGCGTGGCGGTACTCCGCGTAGTCCCCGGGCCGCGGCAGGACTGGTTCACGGATGCCTCGGCCGAGGCGTTCTATTCGGAAGAGTGGAGCGTGACGCCGCAGTCCAGCCGCGTGGGGCTGCGCCTCGCCGGACCGCAGCTCGAGCGGTGCCGCGACGGCGAGCTCAAGAGCGAGGGGACCGTCCTCGGCTCCGTTCAGGTCCCGCCGAACGGACAGCCCGTCCTCTTCCTCGCGGACCACCCCGTGACGGGCGGATACCCGGTGATCGGCGTCGTCGTCGATGCCGACCTCGACCTCGCCGCCCAGCTCCCGCCCGGGGCGCGCGTCCGGTTCGTGATGGTCGCGCCGCCGGCCGCCACCCACTAGTACGTACGCAAACCGCTTAAGGAACACCGATCCATCTAAGGAACACCGATGCGTAAAGTCCTCATCGCCAACCGCGGCGAGATCGCCGTCCGCGTGGCCCGCGCCTGCGACGATGCGGGCCTCGAAAGCGTGGCCGTCTACGCCGACCAGGACGCGGACGCACTGCACGTCTCAGTCTGCAGCGAGGCGTACGCGCTCGGCGGCACGTCCCCGGCCGAGACGTACCTCAACGCCGAGAAGATCCTCGCTGTCGCGGCGCGAACAGGCGCCGACGCCGTCCACCCCGGCTACGGCTTCCTGTCCGAGAACGCCGATTTCGCCCAGGCGGTCCTGGACGCTGGTCTCACGTGGATCGGCCCCTCCCCCGAGACCATCCGGCTCCTCGGCGACAAGGTCAGCGCGCGTGCAGTCGCCGTCCGTGCCGGTGCGCCCCTCGCACCGGGCAGCGACGGGCCGGTGGCGAGCGCGGAGGAAGTGCGCGAGTTCGCTCGGGAGCACGGCCTGCCGGTCGCGATCAAGGCGGCGTTCGGCGGCGGCGGCCGCGGGCTCAAGGTCGCCCGCACGATGGGCGAGATCGAGGAATCCTTCGATTCGGCCGTCCGGGAATCCCGGGCGGCGTTCGGGCGCGAGGAGTGCTTCGTCGAGAAGTTCCTCGACCGTCCGCGGCACATCGAGGCGCAGGTTCTCGCGGACACGCACGGGAACGTCGTCGTGGTCGGGACCCGGGACTGCTCGCTCCAGCGGCGGCATCAGAAGCTCGTGGAGGAGGCCCCCGCGCCGTTCCTCACCTCCGAGCAGCGGGCCCGCGTCCACGAGTCGGCCAAGGCGATCTGCCGCGAGGCGGGCTACGTCGGCGCCGGGACCGTCGAGTATCTCCTCGACGGCACCGGCACCCTGAGCTTCCTCGAGGTTAACACGCGCCTCCAGGTCGAGCACCCGATCACCGAGGAGACGTCCGGCGTCGACCTCGTCGCCGCGCAGCTTATGATCGCGGACGGCGGCCTCCTGCCCGTCCTCGAGGATCCCGAGCCGCGCGGCCACGCGATCGAGTTCCGGATCAACGCCGAGGATCCCGGGCGAGGCTTCCTGCCCTCGCCGGGGACCGTGACCCGCTTTGCGGCGCCGACGGGTCCCGGAGTTCGGGTGGACTCGGGCGTTCGCGACGGCTCCGTGGTGCCCGGGCAGTTCGACTCGCTGCTCGCCAAGCTCGTCGTGTGGGGCGCCGACCGGCAGCAGGCCCTCCGCCGCGCCCGGCGCGCCCTCCGTGAATTCGAGATCCACGGCCTCGCGACCGTCCTCCCGTTCGATAGGGCCGTCGTGGACAGCCCCGCCTTCGCAGCGGAGGACGAGCTCGGCGTGTACACGACGTGGATCGAGTCCGAGTTCGCCTCCGAGCTCGCCGCGAACCCCGAGTTCAGCCCCGCCGCGCCGGAAAGCGGGCGCCGAACCTTCGCCATCGACGTCGACGGACGCCGCGTCTCCCTCGGCGTCCCCGAGGCGCTGTTCGCGGGGTTGGCCGTGGGCGCCGCAACCCGCGGGGCCGGCGCGGGCACCGGCGAGCGCACGACGACGGCGGCGGACGACGGCGCCGCCCGCGCCTCGGGCGCGGCGTTGGATGGTGCCTCGGCCGCGAACCTCACGGCGCACATGGGCGGCACCGTGGTGAAGTGGCTCGTCGGCCCGGGTGAGGCAGTCGAGGCGGGGACCGGCGTCGTCGTCGTCGAAGCGATGAAGATGGAGACGACCGTGCAAGCCCACCGCGCTGGGACCCTCGGCGAGCACGCAGTGGCGGCGGGGGACGCCGTCGTTCCGGGAGCTGTTCTCACGACGATCGAGTAGGCGACCCCGGAGTATCCGTACCCGGAATATCCGTACCCGGAGTATCCGTACCCGAGACCGAAGTGCGAGATCGTCGGGAGAGGGGTTCCGGCGCCGGCCCTCGGCTTTCGAGGTGCTTGTTGCGAGTTCTCCCATGCGTGCCGGCGCCGGAGGTCGTGGTCAGGCGATCGAGCCTGCGCGGCGGCCGAAGACAACGCCGGCCGCGAGTCCTGAGCCTCCCGGGTAGTTACCGGCGAAGAGGCCCCCGAGCATCTCGCCGCAGACGTAGAGCCCCGGGATGTGATCGCCGGCGGTGTCGATGACCCGTCCCTGCGTGTCTGACTTCAAGCCGCCGAAGGTGAAGGTGATCCCGCAGGTGACCGGGTAGGCGTAGAAGGGTCCGGTGGCCAGGGGCGTGGCCCAGTTGCTCTTCACTGGGGTCGTGTTCGCCCTGCGCCCGTCCTTGATGTTGGGGTCGAAGGGGATCGAGGGGTCGATGGAGTTGTTGTAGTCATTGACCGTCTTGGCCAGGGCCTCCGGGTCCAGGCCGATCCGCTCGGCGAGCTCCTCGAGGGTGTCGGCCGTCTCGACCGAGACGCCGGGCATCTCGTATTCCTCCGAGCGCAGCATCGGCCGCAGGGCGGCATCGAAGATCTGGTAGGCGATCGAACCGGGCTGCTCGAGGATGTCCTTGCCGAACTTCGCGTAGGTGTAGTTCCTGAAGTCTTCTCCCTCGTCGACGAACCGTTCGCCTCGGCTGTTGACGATGATGCCGAGGGGGTAGCTCTGCCGCGTGAGCCTGTTGGTCAGCTCCCGGTTGGATTCGTTCCCCGGCGTGAAGGCGTCCCACTGGGTGGAGTGGCAGGATCCCCAGTCCCCTCCCTTCGCCGCGCCGAGCTCGAGGGCGGCCGTTAGCATCTGGCCGGTATTGAAGGGAGTGCCCCTGACCTTGGCGTTCTCCCAGCCTGGGCCCAGGTGTTCACGACGCAGCTCCCTGTTCGCTTCGAACCCGCCTGAGGCCAGGATCACGGACTCTGCGAACAGCTCCTGCACGGTGCCGTCCTGCTGCCGGGCCCTGACTCCCCTCACGGCCCCGTCCTCGACGAGGAGGTCGAAGACGTCCTGGCTGTAGCGCACCTCGGTGCCGAGCCGTTCGGCGACCTTGAGGTGGTCGTGCATGAGCCCTTCCCCACCGCCGACGTTTCCGACGTGCAGGCCGCCCCAGAACAGGTACGTGCCGTCGTGGCGCTCGTAGGCCTGGCGCTCGTACATCAGGCGATACTTCAGGCCGAGGGAGTTCAGCCAGCGCAGACCGGGTCCGGCCTCGTTGACCAGGGCCTGCGTCAGGTCAGGGTCGTTGCGGCCGCTGGTGACCTTCTCCATGTCCCGCGTGTAGTCCGCAGGCGTATAGGGCGGAACTTCTGTTCGCGCGTGGCGTTCGTCGGGTTCGATGAAGTCCGCCAGGTCGGCTAGTCCTTCATGGGCGATGCGCGTGGCTCCGGCGGTGTAGTAGCTGTTTCCGCCGAAGAGCTCCCGCGGCGCCTTCTCCAGGAGCAGGACCTTCCGGCCGCGCACTGCTGCTGCGTGTGCCGCGGTGAAGGCAGCGTTGCCTCCCCCGACGACGATGACGTCCGCGGCCTTGTTCGGGTTCTTGGGTGTTTTGGACTCGCTCAAGAGTGTGTGCCTTTCATTGCATCCGGCGCTGCCGCGCAGGGCAGCGCCGGACTGGTGTGGGTTCTGTGGTGGCGGTCAGGCCGGGGAGGATTCCGTGCGCGTGCCGGGCTTCGGTGCGCTCACCGTCTCCACGGTCTCCTGCGAGAGGGCCTCGAGCGGCTGCTTTCCGGTGCGGGGCCCGAAGAAGGCGATCGCGAGGGCGACGACGAGCCAGCAGGCTGCGATGTAGACGAAGACGGCCTGGTAGCCCATTCCCGCGAAGATCGCCGCGACGATCATGGGGCCGAAGATGTTCGCGAGGCGCCCTGTTCCATAGACGAGGCCGTGGCCGGCATTGCGCAGCCCGGTCGGGAACAGCTCCGGGCTGTACGCGTAGAGCAGGGTGGCAAAGGTCTGGATCAGGAGGTTCACGCAGAAGCCGAAGGCGACGATCGCCACGGGGTTGAAGGTCAGCCCGTAGGCCAGACCGCTGGCTGCGGTGGCGAGGGAGACGACGACGAGGGGAACCTTGCGCCCGAGGCGGTCCGTGACCGGCCACGCCAGCAGCGCTCCGGGAACGGCGCCGATGGTGGTCAGGGCGGAGAAGCCCAGGGACTCTGCGACGCTGAAGCCGTGCTGCGCGAGGAGGGTGGGGACCCAGGCCACGAAGCCGTAGAAGCCGAGCGTCTGGAAGATCCACACGACGGCGAGGAACAGCGTCGTGCGTCCAGTCCGGCCGCGGAAGAGGTGCCGATACCCGAGTTTGGGCTGCGTCGCCGACACGGCCGCGGTCGTCTCCTCGAGGGGTGCGAGGGGACCGGCCAGACGCTCAAGCCGTGCGATGACGGCCTCGGCGGCCTGCAGGCGGTCCTTGTGGACGAGCCAGCGAGGGCTCTCGGGCAGGAGAAGCAGGGCCGGGACGGCCAGCAGCGCGGCCGAGCCGAGGACGAAGACCAGACGCCAGCTCTCGCTGCCGATCGGGACGATCCCCCTGGCCGAGAACGACATGAACGGGATACCGGCCAGACCGACTGCCATGACGGCGGACTGCATGCGCCCGCGCCGTGGGGCCGGCATGACCTCCGAGATGTAGGTCGTGGCGGCGACGACCATCGCCGAGAGGCCCACCCCGGTCAGGAAGCGGAAAACGATGAAGGTCGGCACATTGAACCCAGCCGCGTTGAGGAGGGAGAAGACCGAGAACATCAGGGTCGAATACAGCAGCGCGCGTTTGCGTCCGATCATGTCCGAGACCCGGCCGCCGAAGATGGCGCCGACGGCCATTCCCAGGAACGCGGCCGAGGTGACCACAGCAATGTCCTGGACCGAGAACTTGAGGTGCTTGGCGAGCGCCGGAGCGACGTACGCGAAGGTGTTCAAGTCTCCGAACTCGAAGAGGAACACGAAGGACAGGGTCACCAGGGCGATCTTGTGCGCCTTGGTGATGGGAAGACGGTCCAGCCGTGCTGCCGTCATGGATGGGGTGAGCAATCTATCCTCCTTGATAGAAATGGTCGGCGACATTTTCGCCGCCGCCTAGGGGTAGTCGATGGATTGAAGGCAGGGCTGCTCCGGGGGAGCCCTTCTAGGCTGGGACGGCGAGCTTGGCCGTCGATGCCTTGGAATCCCCTGCGGCTGCCTTGATGAGCCGGGGGTCGGCTGCGGTCGGCACGTGCAGGATCGCGGTGGCGAGCCTGCGTGCGGCCCGGTGCAGGGACACGCCTTCGATGCTGCCGTCCTCGGAGGTCGTCCATTCCACCTCGACGACCCCCGAGAGGGTGCCGATCCGCAGCCTGTTCCCACGGCTGCACGCGGAGGAGTGCACGACGGTCCCGGGGGTGGCCGCAGCCGTGGCGACTGCCACCGCCGAGGTCAGCCCGATCGCCGGGTGGGCTGCGTGCATGGAGAGCATCCGCACCGCCACGTCGTAGTCCTGGGCCCGGATAAGGGTTCCGTCCGAGGCGCGGTAGTCCGTCGCCGGTCCGACGACGCCCGTCTTGGGCACCGCGTTCGGGGCGGGCTCGCCCGGCTGGATCAGGCCGTGCAGCACCGCACCAGCGGCCCGGAAGCCTGTCAGCATGGGCAGCATCCCCGCGATGTCCCGGGCGCTTTCGGTCCCGGTCATCCCGACGCTGTGCGCGTCGATGAGGATCGCCGGCGCCCCGGCCTTGACGATGGTCGCCTCGGCGGCCACCTCGCCGGCCCTGACGAGTTCGCGCGCCTGGCCGGTGGGGAAGGCTCCCGCGAAGTCGAACGGACCGTGGAACGTCAGCTCGACCGGCACTCCGCCCGATCCGACGCCGGGCACGAGGGCCTGCCCCGCGCGGGGGGCGAGGCCGCCCGGCGTCGCGACCGCGACTTGCAGGGCTGCGCCTGTATTGATGTTGCGCAGGCGTACGGTCGTCGTCTCCCCCTCGATGGCGACAAGGCCCTCCTGGACGGCGTAGAGGCCGACGGCTGTGGCACAGTTTCCACAGTTGCTGCCCCACTCGACCACGCGGTCCTCGATTCCCACCTGCCCGAAGAGGTAGTCGACATCCGCGCCCGGTTGGGCAGAGCGGGAGACGACCGCGACCTTCGATGTGGTCGAGGTGGCGCCGCCGACGCCGTCGACCTGTCGGCGATCGCCCGATCCAAGGGCGTTCTCCAGCAGGACATCGAGGTCCAGATGGGCGGCCTCCACCGCCTCGGCGGCGAAGATCCAGCACTTGCTCGTGCCTCCTCGCACCCATGCTCCCGCGATGTCGAGCATGGCCTCTGTTGGATTCGGATTCAACGGCGACTCCTTTGACTGATTCCTTCCAGATCAAGCCTGAAGTGCGAGGAGGATTTGAACCAGCTAAAGTTTCTGAAGTCTCCTTTAGCTATGCTGTAGGATCGACGCATGGGAATGGACATCAGGCGCATGCTCGTGCTGGTCGAAGTCGCCCGGACAGGCTCTTTGACGGCGGCGGCCGCGGCCCTCAACTACACGGTCTCCGCTGTCTCGCAGCAGGTCGGCCAGCTGGAGGACGAGGCGGGCCAACCCCTCATCGAGCGCCGCCCAAGGGGCGTGACCCTGACCGAGGCGGGGAACGCCGTCGTACGCCACGCCGAGAAGATCGAGCGGATCGTCTCCGCCGCGCACGAGGAGCTGCGCGACCTCGCCGGGCTCAACTCGGGCAGGCTCCGGCTCGGGACGATCCCGACAGTCACCGAGTCATTCCTTCCCACGGCGATCTCGGCCTTCCGGGAGCGCCACCCGGGCGTAGACCTGCGGATCCACAGCGCCCAGCTCTCGGGTCTGGAACATCTGCTCGAGGCGAGGGAGATCGAGCTGGCGATCACCTGGGACCGAGACGGCTCCGACGGCACCTCTGCGACCGGCCTGAGCAGCGAGCTGATCTTCCGCGACCCGAACGTCCTCCTCGTGCCCGCCGGCCATCCACTCGCCGACCGGTCAACGGTCCGGATGGACGAGCTCAGGCACGAGCCATGGATCATCCGGACCTCGCCCAACGTCCTCGCCCTGCTCCAGACAGCCTGCGAGGCGGCCGGATTCGACCCGATCGTCACCTTCGAAGCCCGCAGCTACCAGGAAGCGCAGGCCATGGTCGCCGTCGGCATGGGCATCGCCCTGGTGCCCAGACTCTCGCTCTACAGCCTCCGGAATGACACCCGGGTCCTCAGGGTCGTCTCGCCGAAGCCGCCGTCCCGGCGCATCGTGCTGGCCCACCGGCGGGGGGAGCGGCTCACTCCAGCCGGGACAGCCATGCGGAAGATCCTCATCGAGGCCGGACGGGCGTGGAAGCCCGCCGAGCTGTGATCGGGGGCCACACCCCTGACCGCCATTAGGGTGGAGCCATGACATCCGAGGGGGTTCTGGCCAGTCTGCGTGCGCAGGCGCGGAGCACGAAGCACGCCGAGACGAGCACCTGGGTCGCCGCACAGCTTCGCCAGCGGATCGCCGACGGCGACCTTGCCCCCGGCGCCAAACTCGCCGAAGAGGCCCTGCGCGAGGCGCTCGGCGTATCCCGCAACACCCTGCGCGAGGCGTTCGCGACGCTGCACGCCGAGCGCGTCGTCACCCGCATCCCCAATCGCGGTGTCTTCGTCTCCCACCCCACACCGGACGACATCCGCGAGATCTACCGTGCCCGCCGGCTCGTCGAGCCGGCGTCGCTCCTGTGGTCGCCCTCTGGCCCGACCCAGCACTTGGGGAAGATCGTGCGCCAAGCCCGGAAGGCCGCCGAAGTCGGGGACGTGCCTGCGATGGCGAACGCGAACCAGGAGTTCCACCGGGCGCTCGTCGCCCGCGCCGGGAGCGAGCGCCTCGACAGCCTCATGGAGCAGATCCTCGCCGAGATGCGCCTCGTGTTCGCGACCATGGGCTCCGATCCGCGGTTCCACGCGCCGTATGTCGAGGACAACGCCCGGATCGTCGAGCTCCTCGAGGCCGGCAACCCCGCCGAGGCCGCGGAGCTCATGGCCGACTACCTCGACCGGGCCGAACGCCAACTCCTGGCCGCTGTCGGGGCCTGACACCCGACCTCACGCGCAACCGTCCCTCGCCGCGCCCCTGTCTGGTTCGTGCGCCGCCCGTTCCTCGCCGCGCCCCCTTCTCGCTCTTGCGCCGCCCGTTCCCGACCTTCTTTCAACGCCGTTTTCTGCGACACGCCGCGCGCCACGCCGTCGTGCACTCTTTTGCGTGGCGAAAGAAGGTCGGGAACTGCCGCGCACAGTGCGAGAACGGCGATTGTTCAACAAGCTCTTGCCTGATTGTTGAACAAAAGGATATGCTTTAGATCACACGCCATTTCGGCGCACCCCCTTCCCAGGACAGCACTCCCTCCGGAACGGATCATCATGCTCGTACTTATCGGGGTTCTTCTGGTGATTGTTGGCTTCGCCATCCGCCTGAACCCACTTGTCGTCGTCACGGTCGCCGGCATCGTCACCGCCCTCCTCGGGGGCCTCAACCCAGTCCAGATCCTCGACGCATTCGGCAGCGGCTTCGCCAGCAGCCGCTCGGTCACGATCTTCGTGGCGGTGCTGCCCGTCGTCGGCATCATCGAGTTCTTCGGCCTCCAAGAGCAGGCCAAGACCCTCATCGGCAAGCTCGCGAAGCTCACCGCCGGCCGCGTGCTCCTCGGCTACCTCGCCGTGCGGCAGATCACGGCCGCGGTCGGCCTCAACAGCATCGGCGGCCACGCGCAGACCGTGCGCCCGCTGGTCTTCCCGATGGCCGAGGGCGCGGCGCTGCGCCGCTACGGCCACGTTCCCGAGCACATCAAGGAGCGCATCAAGGGGCACTCGGCCGGCGCGGACAACGTGGGCGTCTTCTTCGGCGAGGACGTCTTCGTCGCCGTCGGCTCGATCCTGCTCATCACGACCTTCGTCGACACGACGTACCACCTCCATCTCGAGCCTCTCCAGCTCGCCCTCTGGGCCATCCCCAGCGCGATCGCGGCGTTCCTCATCCACGGCTTCCGGCTCCTTCGGCTGGACAAGCAGCTCGACAAGGAATACCGCAAGCTCGAGGCCACGGAACCCGCGGTTGCAGGAGAAGCCAAGTGATCAACGTCGAAGCCGTCTACTGGTTCATCGGAATCCTGTTCATCGCGTGGGCCGCGCTCATCGTGCGCGACCCGAATCATCCCCGCCGCTGGGGAAGCTCCGCCTTCTGGGGCCTGCTCGGCCTGTGCTTCTTCTACGGCACGTGGGTCCAGGCCGGCACTGCGCCCGGCTGGATCCTCGGGATCGCCGTCCTCGTGCTCGTGGCGCTCGCCGCGTCCGGGCAGCTCGCGGACGGCAGGGCCAAGACGTCGAGCGGTGAACAGCGCGAGGCCTTCGCCGCGCGCTTCGGGAACAAGCTCTTCATCCCGGCCCTCACGCTGCCGATCGTCACGGTCATCCTCGTGCTGCTCGCGCCCGTGCTCAACATCGGCAAGACCCCGATCCTCGACCCGAAGAACACGACCCTCGTGGCCTTGGCCATCGGCGCGGTCGCGGCCGCCGTCGTCGCCCTCCTCATCCTCCGGCCCAAGCACCCGCTCACGCCGGTGTTCGAAAGCCGCCGCATCCTCGAATCCATCGGCTGGGCAGCGCTCCTCCCCCAGATGCTCTCGACGCTCGGGATCCTCTTCACGAAGGCCGGCGTGGGCACCGCGGTGAGCACGCTCGCCACGGGCGTCATGCCGAAGGGCTCGCTTCTCGCGGCCGTCATTGTGTACTGCGTGGGCATGTTCGTGTTCACGGTGCTCATGGGCAACGGCTTCGCGGCCTTCCCGATCATGACGGCAGCCATCGGCTGGCCCGTGCTCGTCCAGCAGTTCCACGGCAACCCGCCGATCGTCTTCGCGATCGGCATGCTCGCCGGATTCTGCGGCACGCTCTGCACCCCGATGGCGGCGAACTTCAACCTCGTCCCCTCGGCTCTCCTGGAAATGAAGAACAAGTACGGCGTCATCGGGGCGCAGCTCGGCACGGCCTTCCCGCTCCTCGTCGTCAACACCGCCCTCATGTACTTCCTCGCCTTCTAGGAGCACCTGAATGGAACTCGACCTCTTCCCCTCCGCCGCCGAGCACTGCGCCGGCGTCGTCCTCGACAACCTGGGCCGCGCGTACCCGTACTCGGCGCACCACACCCAGAGTTCGCCCGACGACCGCCCGACGCCCTCCGAGCTGCACCCCTCGTTCTACACGTCGTTCGACTGGCACTCGTGCGTCCACATGCACTGGCTGGGCGTGAGCGTGCTGAACTCCGTGCTGGGTGTGGGCAACGCCGGCGCAGCGGACGACGGCGGACGCGGCCTCGACGCTGCGACCGCGGCTCAGCTGCGGGCCGCCTTGGGCGAGAACCTCACGGCGGAGAAGCTCGCCGTCGAGGCCGAGTATCTCGCGGCGAACCCGTCGTGGGAGCGGCCGTACGGTTGGGCCTGGCTCGTCCGTCTCGCGGCTGCTTGCGCTGCCTCCCCGGACGAGGAGATCCAAGGCTGGGGACGCAATCTCGAGGGGTGCGTCGACGTCGTCGCCCGACTGGTCAAGGAGTGGCTCGCGAAGGCCGAGTACCCCGTGCGGCACGGGCTGCACACGAACTCAGCCTTCGGCGTCGCCTTCCTGCTCGACGCGTTCCGCTCGCTCGGCCGGACGGACGCCGTGGAGGCGTGCGAGGCAGCGGCGCGGGGCTGGTTCGGGTCTGACGCGGGCTGGGCGAGCGAGTGGGAGCTCAGCGGCCAGGACTTCCTCTCGGCCGGGCTCAGCGAGGCCGACCTCATGCAGCGCGTGCTCCCGGCCGACGAGTTCGCGGCGTGGCTTGAGCGGTTCCTGCCGGGGCTGCGGGCCGATTCGCGGATGCTCTCGGTCGTTGGCGTGACCGACGAGTCCGACGGGTACATGGTGCACCTCCACGGCCTCAACCTCAGCCGCGCAGGCCAGATCGCGCGGATCGTGCAGGCGCTCAAGGGTGCGTCGGCCGCTTCGGCGACCGAGCCCGTGCTCGCGGGAGCGCTCGAGCCGCTTCTGCGTGCCGGGCTCGCGGCCCTCAGCAGCGACGACTTCATGTCGACCCACTGGCTCGCGAGCTTCGCGTGGGACGCCCTCGAGTCGATGACGGAGCTCGCCGCGGCCTGACCCGTGTTCACCGGCGCCTCCTGCGGGTCCATCCGCGGGAGGCGCCCGTCAAACGCGGAAGTCAGCCCACCGGGGCCTCTCCGACGCCCTCCCCCGCGACGTCGATGAGGACCTTGCCCACGGATCCCTCCTGCACGGCGTCGTGCGCCGCAGCAGTCTCTTCGAGCGGGAAGCGGGTCAGCGGAAGCCCGTGCTCGGCACCGACCGGCAGCGCGCCGTCGGCGAGAGCCGCAGAGACGGCCGAGACCGCGGCCTGCTTCTGTTCGTCGGTCACCGTGTAGGTGAGGATGAACTGGAAGCGCACGTTCTTGCTCATGCTGGGCCGCACGGGGACCTGCAGGACCTCGTCATTCTTGGACGAGGCGTAGATCGAGATCGTCCCGCCGTTCTTGAGGGCCTTGAGGTCGGATTCGAGGTTGGCCGCGGCGTTCACGTCGACGATCAGATCGACGCCCTTCTCAGCGACCTTGTGGACTTCCTCGGCGACGTCCTGCTCGCGGTAATTGAGGACGACGGCGGCACCCGCCTTCCGCGCGAGATCGGCCTTCGCTTCCCCGCTCACTGTCGCAATGACGGTCGCCCCAGCCCACTTTGCGAGCTGGATCGCGGCGTGGCCCACCGCTCCAGCGCCACCCGTGACGAGGATCGTCTGGCCCTCGAGCGCTCCCGGAGCGAGCTGGGCCGGACCGTGCTCGCTTGCGGTGAGTGCCCGGTGCGCGGTGAGGGCCGGGATCCCGACTGAAGCTCCGGCGTCGAACGTCTCGCCGTCAGGAAGCGGGACCGCCTTCTCGCCGGGCACCACGACGTACTCCTGGGCCGTCCCCTCCGAACCGCCGTACGCGACGTCCCAGAGCCAGACCCGCTGCCCGGGTTCGAACCCCTCGGCACCCGGCCCCACGGCGTCGACCACCCCAGCGCCGTCCTGATTCGGAACGTGCCAGCCCTCGAGCTTGCCATACGTGCCGCCGGCCCGGGCCTTCCAGTCCGTGGGGTTGACGCCCGAGACGGCGATGCGCACGCGCACCTCTCCGTCTCCCGGCTCGGGGATCTCGCGCTCGCGGAGTTCGAGCACCGAGGAGTCCCCCGTGCGGTTGTACATGATCGCCTTCATGAGCCCGATTCTCCTCAACATCCCGTTGCGCCGTCACTTCCGCAGGGTCACTACCCTGCGGACGTGACGGCGCAACCGGGAGGTTTGGGCGCGCCGGGTTCGGGCGGGCCGCCGCCGGTCAGTCTTGGAAGTACTCGATCCGGGCGCCGATGGAGTTGAGGCGCTCGGCGAGGTCCTGGTAGCCGCGCTCGATCACGTAGATGTTGCGGAGTTCGCTCGTGCCGCGCGCGGCGAGCATGGCCAGCAGGATGCACGCGGCGGGCCGAAGCGCGGGCGGGCACCCGACCTCGGCGGCACGCCACTTGGTGGGGCCGTTGACGTAGATGCGGTGCGGGTCGAGGAGCTGGACCTGCCCGCCGAGACGGTTGAGCTCCGTGAGGTAGATGGCCCGGTTCTCGTAGACCCAGTCGTGGATGAGGGTCTGCCCCGTCGCGTTGGCCGCAATGACGGCGAAGAACGGCAGGTTGTCGATGTTGAGCCCGGGGAACGGCATCGGGTGGATCTTGTCCGTCGGCGCGACGAGCTCGGAGGGCAGCGTCGTGACGTTGACGAGCCGGGTGCGGCCGTTGCGGGCCATGTACTCGCCCGAGATCTCGAGCTTCTGGCCCATCTGCATGAGAGTGGCGAGCTCGATCTCCATGAACTCGATCGGCACGCGCCGAACCGTCACCTCGGAGTTCGTGACGATCGCCGCCGTGATGAGGCTCATCGCCTCGATCGGATCTTCCGACGGGAAGTAGTCGATGTTCTGCTCGATGCGCGAGCGGCCGCGGATCCGCAGCGTCGTCGTCCCGATGCCATCGATCTCGACGCCGAGGCTCTGAAGGTAGAAGCACAGGTCCTGGACCATGTAGTTCGGCGAGGCGTTGCGGATCACCGTGAGGCCCTCGCGATGCGCGGCGGCCATGATCGCGTTCTCCGTGACGGTGTCGCCTCGTTCGGCGAGGACGAAGGTGCGGTCGTGCTGGTCCGCCTCCGGCGCTCTGACGGAGTAGAAGCCGTTCGAGGCCTCGACGTCGAGGCCGAAGGTGCGGAGCGCCTGCATGTGCGGTTCGACCGTGCGGGTGCCGAGATCGCAGCCGCCGGCGTACGGGAGCTTGTATTCGCTGCGCTCGTCGAGCAGGGGCCCGAGCAGCATGATGACGCTCCGGGTACGGCGGGCGGCCTCGACGTCCATGGCCTCGAGGCTCAGCTTGGCAGGACGGCGGATCTGGAGGTCGCGCGGCTGGGCGCCGGGGGCACCGGGGAGCCACGTGCACTCGACGCCGATCGAGGTCAGCACCTCGACGATGCGGTTGACCTCCTCGATGCGGGCAAGGTTGCGAAGCGTCGTGGTGCCGCGGTTGATGAGGCTCGCGCACAGGAGCGCGACGCCGGCGTTCTTGGACGTGTTGACGTCGACGGCTCCGGAGAGGCGGCGGCCGCCCTCGACCCGCAGGTGCGTCATCTTGGACGGGCCGATATTCAGGATTCGCTGCCCGAGGATGTCCTCGATGCGCTGGAGCATTTTGAGGCTCAGGTTCTGCTTGCCCTGCTCCATCCGGGCAATGGCGCTCTGGCTCGTCCCTAGCTCGGCAGCCAGTTGCCCCTGCGTCCATCCCCTGTCGCTGCGCACTCCGCGCAGGATCGCGCCGACGGTCTCAGCAGTCTGTTGTGCCATAAAGCCAAAATATCACCTATGCGATAGCCGACTGCAAATCGACACACCATTGGACGCGTCCGACCGGTCTAGACCGCAAAAGCGTCATACCATGAGATAAAGATCCTGTCACTAATCGGTCACGACTGAGAGAACATTGCCGGCCGGATCCTTGAACCACGCGATTCCGCGGCCCTCTCCGCCCTCTCGGTCACGCAGGATTCCGTTCTCATCCAATGGCATCTGCTCGCTGCTCGGATAGTGATCTGTCCGGACGCCCTTCTCATGAAGCGAGCGGACGGCGTCGTCCACGTTGGCGACCACGAGGTTCAGCACGGTGTGGCTCGCGGGCACGTGGTCCGGCTTGGGGTAGGCGAACACCTGGCCGCCACCGGGGAGCGTCATCCGGAGGCCGCCCATGACCTCCTCGATCTTGAAGCCGAGGGTCTCGGCGTAGAACTCGCGGGCCTTCGGAATATCGTCCACGCTGAAGCTCGAGAACGAACCGACGATCTCAACCATCGCTCACTCCTTCGTTCGCGGTTCCTCCCCGCGGCTACGATCCCACTCACCCGCGTCGGCGCGCCAGAGGCGCTGCGCCCCAGTTCAGCCCCACACCACATTCCACGTTCCGAGCACGACGGCGGCCCCCACCGAGAGCGCGGCGACGCCGGCGCCGGCGGCGAGCACCCAGGCGTCGAGGCGCGAGTAGCTCGACTCGCGCGCCCACGTGCGCGGGGCTGGCCGGCCGTCCACCGTTCCGCCGAAGCCGCGCGCCTCCATCGCGACCGCGAGCCGCGTCGCGCGCCGGATGGCTTGGACGAGCAGCGCGAACGCCTGCCCGAGGAACGCCTTGAACCGCGCAATCGGGCTGTGGCCGCTCCCAACCCCTCTGGCCCGCCGAGCCAGGCCGAGCGTCCGCCACTCGTCGACGAGGAGGCCTACGAGGCGCATCCCCGCGAGCGCACCGAGCACGAATCGTGCGGGAAGGCGGAGCTTCTGTGCGAGACCGTCGGCGAGGTCCGTGGGATCGGTGGAGAACAGGAGGAAGACGCCGGGGAGCGCGACGGCGAGGCCGCGAAGGCCGATCGCAATGCCGGTCAGCACTGAGTGCTCGGTGAAGACCGCCGGGCCGATCTGAAGCCAGACCGGACCGAGCTTCGCACCGAGCAGGGCGGTCGAGTACGCCGCGACCGCTGCTGCGGCGGCGAGGGGCCAGGTACGGCGGAGGAACGTCACAGGACGCACGCCTAGCAGGGGCAGCATGAACAGCTCGCACACCAGCGCCACCGAGGCCGAAACCCAGTCGACACTCAGCAGCAGCGTGATGGTGATGCAGAGCGCCGCGGCCAGCTTTGCGACGGGGTTGGCGCGGGTGAGGACGGAGTTCGCGAGCTCTGGCGTGAGGATGTCGACGCTCATGCGGGGTCCGCCCAATCCTGCCGGGCCCAGCGGGTGGAGACCCGCGAGATCATGCGACCGCCTCCACCCGGGCCGCCCGGCCACCGTCCACCCGGTACACCGTGTCGGAGAGGGCGTTGGTGAAGTCCTCGTCGTGGGTCACGGCGAGAAGCGATGTGCCCTGTTCGAGCAGTTCCGCGAGGAGTCGGACGAGTTCGGCCCATGTGAGCGCGTCCTGCCCGAACGTCGGCTCGTCGAGCACGAGCAGGCTCGGCTCGGTCGCGAGCATCGTGGCCACGGAGAGGCGGCGCTTCTCGCCGCCCGAGAGCGTGAACGGATTCGCCTCGGCAAGCCGCTCGAGGCGGAGCCGCTCGAGGAGTCCGTCGACCAGCGCCCGCACCTCCTTTTCCGGCCTCCGCGCCACCCTGCGCGGGCCGAACTCGAGCTCATCCAGCACGCGGGGTGTGAGGAACTGGTGCTCTGGTTCTTGGAACACGGTGCCGATCCGGCTCACGAGCTCGCTCGAGCGCCAGCGGTGAGGGCTCGTCCCGGCCCCGCGGGCGAGCGCCGGGAGCGCCTCGAGGTGGCCCCCGACGGCAGGCAGCAGGCCAGCGAGCGTGAGGGCTAGGGTCGACTTCCCAGCCCCGTTGGGCCCGGTCACGCTCGCGGCCCGCCCCGCGCGGAGCACGAGGTCGATCCCGCCGACGACGGGCGTCGACTTCGGGGATCGCCCGACCGCGAGGCCCTGAGCACTGAGGAGCTCGGCATGGCCGTCCTCGCCGGGAGAGGCCTCGCCGGCAGAGGCCTCGCCTCGGAGGGCACGCGGGGCGAGCTCTCCGGTGAGCGGATGCCAGCCGGGGAC
Organism: Sinomonas terrae; assembly: GCF_022539255.1. NCBI lineage: Bacteria > Bacillati > Actinomycetota > Actinomycetes > Micrococcales > Micrococcaceae > Sinomonas > Sinomonas terrae. The sequence goes on along the minus strand of NZ_JAKZBV010000001.1, from coordinate 513,516 downwards.
CCACACGCCCGCGGCGGCCAGTCGCCGTCGTACGTCTGCATCGCCGAGCACACGCTCGGGCGAGCCGTCCGCAAGGAGTCCGCCTCCCGCGCCGAGGACGACGACGCGGTCCACAAGCTCCGCCCACACCGAGACACGGTGTTCGACGACGACGAGCGTCGCCCCAGTGCGGTCGAGACTGCGCCGCACGGCCTCACGGACTTCCTCGACGCCCTCGGGGTCAAGGTTCGCGGTCGGCTCGTCGAGGAGCACCAAGCCCGGCTCCATCGCGAGGACGCAGGCGAGGGCGAGACGCTGCTTCTGCCCGCCGGAGAGCGCGGCGGTCGATCGGTCGAGGGGGACGTCGAGGCCGACGTCGTCGAGCGCCCGATGCACTCGCGGCCAGATCTCGTCGCGGGGCACGGCGAGGTTCTCACAGCCGAACGCGACCTCGTCGCCCACGCGGGCCATCGCGATCTGGCCGTCCGGATCCTGAAGCACGAGGCCGGCACGTCCCCGTGCGGCAGGTGCGGGGACGCCGTCGACCCTGAGCTCGCCCCGCTCCTCGCCCTCTTCGGCGGCCCCGACCACGCCCGCGAGCGCGTGCAGAAGGGTCGATTTGCCGGCGCCGGACGCGCCGAGCAGCAGGACCCGCTCGCCGGGAGAAATATCCAGGTCGACGCCGCTCACGGCGAAGGCCTTGCGGCCCGCGTGACGCCAACCCCAACCGCTCGCGCAGACCCGGGCCGGGCCGGAAGGGAGGTGGGGCATCTCAGACGTCCGCGGCGCGCCCCGATGCGAAGGCGGAAAGGGCTCCCGTCTTCGCGAGCGCCTTGACCGCGAGCCAGCTCAGGAGGCCTGCGATCACAATGCCCGAGATCACGGCGAACACCGTGTACGCGACCTGCCAGCCGAACTCCCAGGCCGGGAAGAACTGGATGACCTCACTCACGCCGAGAGCCAGGCCGGACAGGCCACCGGCCAGCAGCGCGACGCCCAGGTTCCAACGGCGGTACGCGAAGATCGCGAACGCGACCTCGGCCCCAAGGCCTTGGACGAGGCCCGAAAGGAGGACCGTGACGCCGAACTGGGAGCCGAGGAGCGCCTCGACGACGGCCGCGAGGATCTCGCAGAACAGTGCCGCCCCCGGTTTCCGGATGATGAGGCCGCCCAGGACGCCGGCCAGCAGCCAACCGCCCGAGTAGAGGCCGCTGAGGGGTGCGAAGGCGGCAGTGGCGACTTCGACCCCGGCGTAAGCCTGGTCCCACAGCCAGAAGATGACGCCGCACGCCACGGACACGACGGCGGCGACGACGATGTCTACGACCCGCCAGGATGCGGTGCGCTTCTTGATGGTGGTGCTCATAGTTTTCTCCCCCTGGGATCAGGAGGGGCGGCAGTGCGACTGCCTGAGAACTCGACTCCCTTCGCCGGTATTAGCCGGAGCAGGTTCGAGGGTCTGCGGTGGTCCGCACTCTCAGCGCCCTCTGCCCCCGGTTGGCCCGGCGGCACGGCGCTCCCCTGTCGTATGAAGTGGAGCCAGTCTACCGCTAGGCTGAGCGGGAAAGCTCTGGCTAGCTGCGGAACTGTACCGAACGCGAAGGAGAGACGGACGTGACTGTGGTCATCAAAATGCTCGGGACGGTAATCGGCATCGGAGCCGGCTTCGTGGCGACGAAGGTCCTTGACAAGGCTTGGGAGAAGGGGACGGGGCACAAGCCGCCGAAGGACCCCACAAACCTCGAGGCCAGCCTCCGCGACACACTCGTGTTCGCGCTCGTCGCATCGGCCGTCGGCGCCGTGGTGCAGGTGTTCACTCAGCGGTACACGCAGAAGGCGGTTGCGCGCTTCAACAACTCGCCCGAGAAGGTCTAGGGCTGGAGCCGGGCCGGGCCGGGGCTAGGGCTGGAGCCGGGTCTCGGGCTGGCGTCGCCGCTCCCGGGCCCGGCTCCCCACTCGCCTTTGGACGCACCGGGCTCCCCACTTCTCGAACCGGCTTCCCCACCTTCCACGCCGGATCCCCCACCTCTCGAACCGGCTTCCCCACCTCTCGAACCGGGCTCCCCACGTTCCGCGCCGGAATCCCCACCCTTTGGCTGGCCCCAACCGTTCGCGACCGGGACTTCTCGGGAACGCGCGGCGTCGTCGGCCTTGAAGTTGGGGAGGTCGGATGAGTAGCTGGGGAATTCGGGTCAGCTGTTGGGGAGCCCGCCGATGATCTTGGGGAGTTCGGCTTAGAAGCTGGGCAAGACGGCGCCGAAAGCTGGGGAACTCGGCGACGACGCGGACTCATCCGACGGCTGTGAGTCCGCCGAGGGCCCGGCGCCTCGCAACCACTTCACGCACCTCTGCCACCATCGCCTCAGGACGTTCGACGATGTCGCTGTACGTGTAACGCAGTACTTCGTATCCCCGAAGCTGCGCCGCCCGATCGCGTCGGTAATCCTTCGCGCGCTGGAGAGGTTCGTTGTGGACTTGTCCATCGGTCTCCACGTCGACGAAGCCCTCGACGAGCACATCCATCCAGCCAACCCCTTCTACCTGGACCTGTGTCTGAACGCTCAGGCCGGCCCGCCGAAACTGCTCCCTCGCGAGAGTCTCGAGGAGGGAGTCAGCACCGGGTTCGACGGCTTCCAATACTCTCCGGGCTGGCCCATTCCGCCGTCCTTGAAGTCGTTCCAGAAGGAAGTCAAGCGAGAACCCCTGTTGCACGGCAGACTCAACCATCACCAACGCTTCGAGTTCTGGAAGGCACCGGAGCGCATGGAGCAGCACGTCGGCGCGAGAAGCCACATGGCTTCGCGGTTCGGGTGGCCACCACGACTGTCGGTGAACGACGGCTCGTCCTGAGTCGTACCGGCCATCCGTCCTCAGGATGTGGACCTCGTCCGGCTCCCGGAGCACCCAGAAGCCGTGATGTCGCGCCGCCGATGCGCAGGTGAGCCGAGAGCTAGTGGCCGCACATCGCACGAGGAGTGGGTCGGCATCGGGCACCGCGTAGATACCGCGCCGCGGTCGCACCAGCGTGCCGGCTGTCAGGGCAGCCTCCACCTCCATCCGCGTGATCCCGTCCTTGAAGAGGTCGCCGCGGCGTGCGACGCCGCCCCATCGTCTGAGCACCTCGAAAACGTCGGCCATCAAGCCATCGTGCCAACCTCACCATGCCCGGACGACGCCGGAGCCTAGCTATGTGGATAAGTTGGCTGAGAGATCTTTCTGGGCTCCGTACCGGCCTCCCCAGATTCTCCGCCGTCCTCCCCAACTCCCCCGCCGTCCTCCCCAGGTTCTCCGCCGTCCTCCCCAACTACTCGCTCGAGTAAAGGCCGTCAGCCGCGGAAAACCGGGCCCGCGGCGTCGTCATCGGCGCAGAAGTTGGGGAAGCCGGAGCGGAAACTGGGGAAGCTGGTCACAGAACTGGGGAAGCCGGCACGAAACCGGCCACAGAACTGGGGAAGCCGGCACGAAACCAGCCAAAGAGCTGGGGAAGCCGGCCACACTAACTGGGGAAACCGGCCACAGAAACTGGGGAGGCCCGCCTCCCGGGACCTACGCGTCGTCGTCGGCCCGCTCGACACGCGCGACGACGTCGTCGAGCTCGTCGACGGTGAGGCGCGCCTTGTCGACGTGCTTGGTCCGGTAGCCGGCTCTCCCCACCATGTGCGCAGACACCGGGACGGTCAGCAGTTGGAAGATCCACGCGACGACAAGGAGCGGCACGAGCGCCCACGAACGCAGCTCAAGCCCGAGCGCCGTCAGCAGGAGCAGCGACCCGAGCACCTGGGGCTTCGTTGCGGCGTGCATCCGGGTGAGCAGGTCGGGGAAGCGAAGGAGGCCGACAGCCGCGCCAAGCGACATGAGCGCACCTAGCACCATGAGCACGCCAGCCACGACGTCGACGATCGAATTGGAGTTCATGGCCGCCTCCGGTCCTGCACGAACCGTGCCACGGTCACCGAGCCGACGAAGCCGATCAGCGTGATCGCCACGACGAGGGCGAGATTGTTGGTGTTCCTGCTGACCGCCATATTGACGATGAGGCCGGACGCGAGGACCACGAGCAGCACGTCCGCCGCGAGCACGCGATCGAGAAGCGCGGGCCCCTTGATCATCCGGACGACGGCACCGAGCGCAGCGAGCGCGAGCAGCACGCCGCACGCGAGAACACTTCCGTCGAGGAACGTCACGAGTCGGACCGCCTTCCAGCGGAGGAGGAGCCGGGCCCCGACGAGTCTGTTCCCGACGGACCCCGCCCCGACACGAGCATCGCCTCCTCGTCCCGCAGCGCCTTCAGGTCCTCCTGCGACCCCATGATCCGGATGAGTTCTGCCTCGGCGGCAAGCACGGAGCGGCGCAGCTTCTCGGCGGCTGCGGCGTCCGGAACATCGATTCCGTGGACATACAGCGTCGCATTGGCGCGGTCCACGTCCACGATGAGGGACCCGGGAATGAGCGAGATCACGTGGCCCGTGGCGGTGACCATGAGATCGCTGTGGCTCCGCAGGGGCACGGCGACGATGGCGCTGCTCGCCTTCGGTCCCGCCACGAGGGCGAGCAGCAGCAGCCTCAGACTCGCGTCGATGATGTGCCAGACGAAGACGAACGCGAAGCGCAGGGCATGGAACACGTTGAATCGGCCGTTGAGCTCAACAGGCGGCAGATACAGGAACCGGGTTACCAGCAGGGCCAGCACGAGCCCGAACACGAGGTTCCCGACGCTGAAGTCCTGCCACAGGGCACCCCAGACGATCACGAGCCACGCCAGCAGAGGCAGCTCCGTGCGAAGCGAGATGCGACGAACCGGGCTCATGGCTGCGCCACCCCCGCCTCCGCAGCCTGATGCGCGGCCTCCTGCGCCGCCTGCTGTCCCAGCACAGCCGTGATGTACGGCGTGCGGTTGAGCATGTCGTTCGCGGCCTGCTGGCTCACGCTGAAGAGCGGGCCCGCGAAAACCGTCAACAGGAGGCCGAGGGCCACAAGCCCCGTCGTCGCGCCGACCATGGCGCGGGGCATCGAACCGGCGTGCGCGGGGGCGAGGAGCGCGCGGTCGGGATTCTCGGCGTCGTCCGGCGTCCGCCAGAAGGCGCGCGCCCACACGCGCGCGAGCGCAAGGAGCGTCAGAAGGCTCACCGCAACGCCAGCGACGACGACGGCGAGCGCGAGCGGGGTGCCGAGCGCGACGCCAGCCTGGATGAGACCGAGTTTCCCGAGGAAGCCGGAAAGCGGAGGGATGCCTGCGAGGTTCATCGCTGGCAGGATATAGAGGAGGGCGAGCAGCGGGGACAGCTTCGCGAGGCCGCCGAGCCGGTCGATCGAGGCGGATCCCGCGCGGCGTTCGATGAGCCCGGCGACGAGGAACAGGGAAGTCTGCACCGTGATGTGGTGCATGACGTAGAACACCGTGGACGCGAGACCGATCACGGAACTCATGGCAAGCCCGAACACCATGTACCCGATGTGGCTCACGAGGGTGAAGGACAGAAGGCGCTTGATGTCCGTCTGCGCGAGCGCGCCCAGAATGCCCACGACCATGGTGAGGAGCGCGACCACCATGAGAGGCGCGTTGAGCTGGTCCTCGGGGAACAGGAGCGTCTCGGTACGCACCATCGCGTACACGCCCACCTTCGTGAGCAAGCCGGCGAACACCGCGGTGACCGGCGCGGGAGCGGTGGGATACGAGTCCGGCAGCCAGAACGAGAGGGGGAAAACGGCGGCCTTGATCCCGAACCCGAGGAGCAGCATGACGTGCAGGAGTAGCTGCATGCCCGGGCTCAGGTGCCCAAGCTTGACCGCGAGGTCGGCCATATTCACGGTGCCCGTCGCGGCGTAGACCATCCCGATCGCGATGAGGAACAGGAGTGACGAGACCACACTGACGACGACGTACGTCACCCCGGCGCGGATCCTCGCCGTCGTGCCGCCGAGGGTGAGGAGGACATAGCTCGCGGTGAGGAGCATCTCGAAGCCGACGTACAGGTTGAAGAGGTCGCCCGCGAGGAACGCGTCGGAGACCCCCGCTATGAGGATGAGGAAGCTCGGGTGGAAGACGGAGATCGGGCCGTCCTTGTCGCCGTCGGCAATGCCCTGGGACACCGCGTAGATGAGGACGGCGAGGCTCACCGAGCTCGAAATCACGAGCATGAGCGAGGAGAACTGGTCAACGACGAGCGTGATGCCCCACGGGGGAACCCACTCCCCGATCGGCACCGCGACGGTCCCACCGCCCCACACCGAGACGAGCAGCGTCACCTCGAGCGCTAGGGTGAGCGCGACGACGCCGATGCTCACGATCCGCTGGGCGCGCTCCTGCCGCAGGAGCACGAACGTCACCGCCGCGCCGAAGAGGGGGAGGACGACGGCGAGCGGCGCCAGGCTGGCCAGATTCACTCGGCGTCCTCCCCGTCGCGGGCTACGCCGTCGGGTGCTGGATCATGAGCCGCGCCCAGCGGCACGGCCGCCTCTCGCGCCATGACCTTCTGGCGCGCGCTATGGACCGCGGCCCGATCCGCTGCCGCCGCCTCCTCGCGGTCCATGAACTCGCTCACGTCCTCCGGGAGGATCGCGTCCTCCTCCGGCTGCGAGCCGGTCTGGGCCGCGACGCGCCGGTCCTCGAGGTCGTCGGCGACCTCGTCACCGCGGCCGAGCTGCCACGTCCGGTAGACGAGGGCGAGCATGAAGCCCGTCACCGCGAACGAGATGACGATCGAGGTCAGCACGAACGCCTCAGGGAGCGGATCCGTGTAGGCCCGTGGGTCCGTGCCCTTGGCGAAGATCGGCGCGAGGCCCGCATAGCCGCAGGTCGTGAGGAGCAGGAGGTTGGCGCCGTTCGTCAGCATCATGAGGCCGAGGAGCACACGCGTGAGGCTCCGCTCGAGCACGAGGTAGATCCCGCACGCGAAGAGCACGCCGGAAATGATGAGCAGGGTCACGTTGGGGTTCATGCGCGCTCCCTCTCCTGCTCGCGCTCACTCAGGTTCCGGAGGTCGTGCGCAGCCTCGGTGTGCGCCTGGTCCTCGAGCTGCTCGTCAATCCGCGAGCCGAGGCTGCGCAGGACGTCGATCACGAGGGCGACGACGATGAGGTACACGCCGACGTCGAAGATCGTCGACGTCACGAACTTCACATCGCCGAAGACGGGGAGCCACAGGGTGATGATCGCGCTCTGGAGGATCTGGCCGCCCACCAGCAGGGGAACCGCGGCAGAGAGCGCCGCCGTCGCGAGCCCGGCGCCGAGGAGGATGCCAGGGTTGAACGGCGCGGCCTCGTGCAGCTCGAACCGTCCCCCTGCGAGGTAGCGGATCGTCAGGGCGATGCCGGCGATGAGTCCGCCCGCGAACCCGCCCCCCGGCGCGTTGTGGCCCGCGATGAGGAGATAGAGCGAGAAGAGCACCATGCTGTGGAACACGAGCCGGGTGATGACCTCGAAGATGATGGATCGCCGTTCGGGAGCGAGGGTCCGGCCGGCCACGAGCCAGGCATCGCGCTCGACTGAGGCAAACGTCCGGGCAACAGCGAGCTCCGCACCGCCGCGCGAAGTGGGGTCGACGCCGCGGACGCGCCCGATGCTCCCCGTCTCCACCTCGTGCGTGGGTCCGGGTCGGCGCCCGCGGTGGCTGATGAAGATGAGGCTCGCGATGCCCGTGGCTGCGAGGACGAGGACTGAGATCTCGCCGAAGGTGTCCCATGCGCGGATGTCGACGAGCGTGACATTGACGATGTTGTTCCCGCCGCCCTCGGTGTAGGCGAGTTCGGGGAACCGGAGCGAGATCGGCGCGTCCGTCCGCGCCCCCATGGCGAACATCCCCGCGAACACGATGACCGCGCCGAACAGCACGGCGATGATCACACGCGTCACGCGGTAGGCCCCGCCGGTTCGCCCGCGCAGCTGCGCTGGCAGCCGGCGCATGCCGAGCACGAACGCGACGAGCACGATCGTCTCGACAAGCAGCTGGGTCATGGCGAGATCCGGCGCACCCTGCAGCGCGAAGATGAGTGCGATCCCGTAGCCCGTCACGGAGACCATGAGGACAGCGAGGAAGCGTTTGTTGGCCCGGACGGCGGCGAGCGCCCCGATCACAATCCCGACGCCGATGACCGCCTGCAGCGGCGATTTCGGGTCGACGAAGTAGGTACCGCTTGGAATGGCAGGGCGGGTGAAGAGCATGACGACGAGCGGCAGGAGCGTCGCGACCGAGAGGATGACTGCGAGGTAGAAGAAGAGCGAACCGCGCTGGGTGCGGCCCGTCACCCAGATCGCAGCGTCGTCGACGGCACCGACGAGGCCCCGGTAGGCCCGTTCGGCGTCGGGCAGTCCCGAGAGCGCGACCTGGAGCCGGTAGACAGGCTCGCGCGCCCAGAACAGCAGGGCACCGCCGGCCCACGCGGCAGCAGACAGGGCGAGCGGCAGTTCGAAGCCATGCCAGGCCGAGAGGTGGCTCGCGGCGTGCGCGTACGGGCTCACCCAGGCATCGACGGCGGCCGGCCACACCCCGTACACGAGCCCGAGCACTGCGAGAATCAGCGGCGCCGCGACGAACAGCGCGGTGACGGGCTTGAAGTGAGTGTCAGGGAGACCTGGCTTGCGTGCGAACGTGCCCCACACAAAACGCGCGCTGTACGCCACGGTGAGGGCGGAACCAACGACAAGCGCCGCGAGCACGGCGACTCCCGCAAGTGCCGAGAGGGGACCGTGCGCCCCGAACGCCTCGGTGAATGCCGCGAAGATGCTCTCCTTCGCGACAAAGCCGCCGAAGAGCGGGAGCCCGGCCATGGACGCCGCGGCGAGCACCGCAAGGACCGTGAGCCGTGGGGCGTGGCGGTAGAGGCCGGAGAGCTGGCGGATGTCGCGCGTTCCCGTCTGGTGGTCGACGATCCCGACGATCAGGAAGAGCGCCGCCTTGAACAGGGCGTGGGCGACGACGAGTGCGAGCCCCGCGAGCGTCGCTTCGGGCGTGCCGAGGCCGACGACGGCGACCATGAACCCGAGCTGGCTCACCGTGCCGAACGCGAGGAGCAGCTTGATGTCAGTCTGGCGCAAGGCGCGGTAGCCGCCGACGAGAAGGGTGGCCGCTCCCAGGCCGAGGACGACCGGCCGCCAGAACGGCGTGTCCGCAAAGCCGGGCGCGAGCCTCGCCACGAGGTAGACCCCTGCCTTGACCATCGCGGCGGCGTGCAGGTACGCCGAGACCGGAGCCGGTGCGGCCATCGCGGCAGGCAGCCAGAAATGGAACGGGACGAGCGCCGACTTGCTCAACGCGCCCACGAGGAGCAAGAGCGCCCCCGCCGCGATCACGCCCGAGGTGCCGGGCGCCGTCGTCAATTGATCCGCCCTGGCGAGGATCTCGGAGATGCGGTAAGTGCCGGCCGCCGTCCCGATCAGGACGATCCCGACGAGCATCGCGAGGCCGCCCGCCGTCGTCACGATGAGCGCCTGGACCGCGGAGCGCCGCGCCGTGAGCCGTGTGCGCGCGAAGCCTATGAGGAGGAATGAGAGGACGCTCGTGATTTCCCAGAAGACGTAGAGAGAGACGAGATCGTCGGCAGCGACGAGGCCGAACATGGTCCCGGCAAACGCGAGGAGCTGGCCTCCGAATCCGCCGAGGCCGTCGTCGTCGTCCTTGAAGTACCGCGAACAGTAGGCGAGGACTAGCGCGCCCACGCCCAGGACGAGCAGCTCCATGACCCAGGCAAGCGGATCGATGCGGAACGCGACGTCGAAGTGCAGCGCCGGGACGAACGGGTACGTCTCGACGAAGCCGCTCCCGTAGGCCGCGCCGTGTTGGAATACGAGCCAGACGAGGGAGAGCGCGGGCACCGCCGCGAGGATGAGGAACGACGCGCGGCCCCACCGCCGGAAGATCCAGGGCGCACCAGCCGCCACCGCATAATGCAGGGCGATGACTGGTACCACAGGGCGCCTCCGCTACGTCAGTCGGTATCGAGTCAAAGGGAGTTGGGGTCGGGCGATCATCAGTTGGGTTCGGTGCTGTCGGGAACATCAGCCTATCAAGCGCTAGCATGCGAGCTATGTCGACTGCCGCGCCGCAGCCCTCGGAGCTCGAGCTCCACATTGCGCCCGTCCGGAAGGGCCAAGTCCTCGCGTGGGCCGCGTGGGACTGGGGGTCAGCCGCCTTCAACGCCGTCATGACCACGTTCGTGTTCACCGTATATCTCACGTCCTCGGCCTTCGGTGGTTCCGACCACGCTTCCTCGGTGCTCGGCCTCGCGCTCGGCATCGGTGGCCTCCTCATCGCGCTGCTCGCCCCCGTCTCGGGCCAGCGCTCCGACGCGGGCGGGCGCCGCAAGCTGTGGCTCGGGATCCACACCGCTGTGGTCGCGCTGCTGACCGGCCTGTGCTTCTTTGCGTATCCGCGCCCGGAGTTCCTCTGGTACGGAGCCGGCCTCATCGCTGCAGGCCACGTGTTCTCCGAGCTCGCGGGCGTCAACTACAACGCGATGCTCGAGCAGATCGCGACGCCGAAGACCATCGGCCGCGTCTCGGGACTCGGATGGTCGGCAGGGTACTTCGGCGGCATCGTCGCGCTCCTGCTTGTCCTCGTCCTGTTCGTCCAGCCCGTCTTCCACTGGTTCGGATCGTCGACGGCGGAGAGCCTCAACATCCGGCTCGTCGCCGTGTTCTCGATGCTGTGGATCGTGGTCTTCTCCGTTCCGGTCATGGTCTCGGTGCCGGAAGTACGACGACGGCGCGCGGCCAAGCTGGGAGTCGTCGCCTCGTATGCGCTGCTGTTCCGCAGGATCCGCGCGATCTGGCAGACGAGCCCGCACACGCTCTACTTCCTCATCGCGAGCGCGGTGTTCCGGGACGGGCTTGCCGCCGTGTTCACGTTCGGCGGGGTGATCGCAGCCGGGACGTTCGGGTTCTCACTGAGCCAGGTCATCTTCTTCGCGGTCTTCGGGAACGTCGTGGCGGCTGTGGGGGCGATCCTCGGCGGGATCCTCGACGACCGCATCGGTCCCAAACGTGTCATCGTCGGGTCGCTCATTGGGCTCTTGATCGCGGGCTTCGCCGTACTGGCGCTCGGCAACGGGACCTACGATCTCGGGGGGTTCACGTGGCCGGGAGCAGCGACCTTCTGGGTGTTCGGGCTGTTCCTGTGCCTCTTCGTGGGCCCGGCGCAGGCCTCCGCGCGCGCCTATCTGGCCCGGCTCGCGCCCGACGGCGAGTCCGGCGAACTGTTCGGCCTGTACGCGACGACCGGCCGTGCGGTGAGCTTCCTCTCGCCGACGCTCTTCAGCCTCTCCATCGCCGTCGCAACACCCCTCGTCGCTAGCGGCCAGGCCCAGCGCTGGGGCATCCTCGGCATCATGGTCGTGCTCCTCGCGGGCCTCCTCGTGCTGCTCCCCGTGCGGCCGCCCGCGAAGGTCGCGACCGCCGTCGTCCCCGAGCTCTAGGCTGGCCCGCCCACCCGTCGCCTCCCGACTCTCCGCTGGATTGTCGGAGGCCCGGATTAGAGTTGTTCCATGAACGTGGAGGAGACCGAACTGCCCGGGTTCGGCGTTCGCAAGGACTTCATGACGCAGGCGGGGCGGCGCATCGGTGTCGTCACCCATCGCGACGGCGAAACCGAGCTCATCATCTCGACGTGGGACGATCCCGATTCCTGTCAGGCGTCCATTCCGCTCACCGGCGACGAGGCGACAGCCCTCGGCAATCTTCTCGGAAGCCAGCGGATCGTCATGCAGCTCACCGAGGAGCACAAGGAAGTGCCCGGGATCGTGACTCGCCAGTTCACCATCCTCGCGGACTCGCCGTACCGTGACCAGCCCATGGGCCATGCGAGCATCCGCACTCGCACCGGCGTCTCGATCGTGGCGATCATGCGTGAAGGTGAGGTCGTGCCCTCGCCGGGGCCCGACGTCGTCCTTCGCAAGGGTGACCTCGTCGTCGCGGTAGGAACCGAGGAAGGGTTGGAGCAGACCGCGACGATCCTGCGCAACGGCTGACCCATGGATCCGCTCGCGCTCGCTCTCATCGAGCTCGGGGCCGTCGTGTTCGCCCTCGGGCTGCTCGCGCGCCTCGCTGGGCGGATCAGCATGTCCCCCATTCCGCTCTACCTCCTCGGCGGCCTCATCTTCGGCGCCGGCGGCCTGGTCGACCTCAGCGGGGTCCGCGAGTTCTCGCACTTGGCCGGCGAGATCGGCGTCATCCTCCTGTTGCTGCTGCTTGGCCTCGAATACACGGCGAAGGAGCTCTTCACCGGGCTGCGCCGGTCGTGGCAGGCGGGCGTGGTGGACGGCCTGCTGAATATGGCGCCCGGGGTCGGGCTCGCGTTGCTCCTCGGCTGGGGGCCGATCGGCGCCATCGTCCTCGGCGGCGTCACGTATGTTTCGTCCTCCGGGATCGTCGCGAAGGTCATCACGGACCTTGGCCGACTCGGCAACCGGGAGACCCCGACCATCCTCTCGATCCTCGTCTTCGAGGACCTCGCGATGGCGATCTACCTGCCCATCCTCACGGCGACTCTCGCGGGGGTGAGCTGGTTCGGCGGCCTCCAGACTGTCGCCATCTCGCTCGCCGTCATCACGGTTGTGCTCGTGGTCGCGCTGCGTCTCGGGAACCAGGTCTCGCGTGCGGTCCACAGCGAGAATTCCGAGGTCTTCCTCCTCAACGTCATGGGGCTCGCGCTGCTCGTGGCGGGGCTGGCCTCCGCGATGCAGGTTTCGGCGGCTGTGGGCGCGTTCATGCTCGGCATCGCCATTTCGGGGACGACGGCGCACCTCGCCTCGCGCCTGCTCGAGCCGCTCCGCGACCTGTTCGCCGCCATCTTCTTCGTCGCCTTCGGGCTCAACACGGATCCCCGGTCAATCCCGCCTGTGCTCGGATGGGCGCTTCTCCTCGCCGTCGTCACATCGCTTACTAAGATCGCCACCGGCTGGTGGGCGGCAGGCAGGGCCGGGATAGGCATTCCGGGCCGGGCGCGGGCCGGCGTCGAACTCATCCCGCGGGGCGAGTTCTCGATCGTCATCGCCGGCCTCGCGGTGACCTCGGGTGCTGTCTCGAGCGATCTCGCAGCGCTCGCGACCGCCTACGTGCTGCTCATGGCCGTCATCGGCCCGCTCGGGGCGCGATTCGTCGACCCAGCCATGCGGACGGTTCAGAACGTTCGCCGCAGCCGCCGTGCGCGCAAGGAAGCGACGGCGCCGATCCCTTGAGCCCGAGGTCCTGGACGGCCGGCAACTAATGGCGCGGGCGGCCGAACGTCCACCAGGCGGCAGCTCCGACCACACTGCCCAACACGAGAATCACGACCCACGCGTCGCGCGGCAAGGTCCGCACCACGCGAGCATCACTTCGCGCGAAATCGAGGATCGAAATCGCCCAGAACGCGAGGCCGCCCGCCAAGACGAGCACCGGCAGCATCGCCACGACCGCAGCGTCGCTCATGGCGCCATTGTGCCCCGATGGAGCAACGGTTCATAGGGGTATTGGTCCCCAATTGGCGCCTACCGCACGATGATGACGTCGAGTGTTCGTGGACCATGGACGCCTTCGACGCGTTCGAGCTCTATATCACTCGTCGCCGACGGGCCCGAGATGAGCGTCAGCGGCCGAGTCGTGTCCAGCCGTGCGAAACCTTCGGGCACGATCCCCACGATCGTCTCGACCGGGACCACGCACACGTGGTGGTCCGGCACGAGCGAGATCGCCCGCCGGCCCTGATCCGGCGAGCCGTCGAGGATGATCGTGCCGGTTTCGGCGATGCTCACCGCCGACGACGTCACGACCCCGTCCAGCTCATCGAGACGTTCGACGCCGATGGGCGCCTCTCGTGAATCCGTCACCGTCACACCGGCGAGGCTCGGGTCCAGCCACTCGGACGGGAGGCCCTCCGGCACGACGAAACGCTTGCCCTCCAGACGGGTGCGGATCGCTCCCGCGAGGGCATCCGGTCCCACGACCTCGACGCGTGCCTTGTAGTCAACGAGCCGATCGACGAGCAGCTCCACGAGAGCGTCCTCGTCGAGGCCAGAGGCGGTGCGATAGCCCCGCTCCCCGGCACCCGCCGTCGGTGAGGCGGCACCCTGCAGACCTGACGGCGCGACAGGCGCACCCTCCGCACGACCCCGCGGACCTGACGGCGCGACAGGCGCACCCTCCGCACGGCCCTGCGGACCTGACGGCGCGACAGGCGCACCCTCCGCACGACCCTGCGGACCTGACGGCGCCACGGATTGTGTGACCGGCTGGGAATCGTCGCCGAGCGCCTCACGAACCCGGGCCAGAATCTCCTCACGCGCGCTCACTCTGCGCCTCCCCTCCTCGCGCCGTCACCTTCGCCGGGTGCGGCGCCCCCTCCCGGAGCGCCTCCCCTCCTCGCGCCGTCACCTTCGCCGGGTGCGCCACCCGTCGCCCGCTTCTTCCACCAGCTCCGGAACGATTCGCTCGGCGGAGCCGGGACGTCCCGGCTCTGAGTCCAGCCAGCCGCGAGGCCGGGGAGCCGCGAGATCTTCCCATCACGCCCGGCGAGCGCCCGCGCCACCGGCAGCCCCTTTTCGAGCAGTCCGAGCCGGTCACCCGACGACAGCGCCCAAGACGCCGCGCCCAAGGCCACGTCCATCTGGGTGGGGAGGCTCCGGCGTCGTCCGTTGCCCTTCAGATCCGACGCGCCGCCGGCCTCACCGGCTGCCCGGCCCCGCCCATGCTTCGCCTCGACGTCCTCGCCGCGGAGGTACACGAGGATCTCGGGGATATTGATCTTGACTGGGCAAGCGTCGAAGCACGCGCCGCAGAGGGACGATGCGTATGGGAGCGAGGAATTCTCCTCGGCCTCGACGCCGGTGAGCAGCGGCGAGAGAATCGCGCCGATCGGCCCTGGATACGTCGAGCCGTAGGCGTGACCGCCCGTCCGCTCGTACACGGGGCACACGTTCATGCACGCCGAGCAGCGGATGCAGTGTAGCGCGCTGCGACCATGACGATCCGCGAGCGCGCGGGTGCGGCCGTTGTCGAGCAGGACGACGTGGACGTTCTGCGGCCCATCGCCCGAAGTGGCCCCGGTCCACAGCGACGTGTAAGGGTTCATGCGCTCGCCCGTGGAAGAACGCGGGAGCAGCTGCATGAACACCTCGAGGTCCTGGGCCCGCGGGAGCACCTTCTCAATGCCCATGACCGTGATGAGGGTCTCGGGCAGCGTGAGGCACATTCGCCCGTTGCCCTCCGACTCGACGACGCCGAGCGTCCCCGTCTCGGCGATACCGAAGTTCGCACCCGAAATTGCGACCTTCGCGGAGAGGAACTTCTTGCGCAAGTGGGCGCGGGCGGCCATCGCGAGGCGGCGCGGCTCGTCCGTCAGCTCGGGGTCAACGTCGGGCATCTCCTGCAGGAAGATGTCGCGGATCTCGGTCCGGTTCTTGTGGATCGCGGGGACGAGGATGTGGCTCGGCTTGTCGTGCCCGAGCTGGACGATGAGCTCGGCGAGGTCGGTCTCGAAGGCCGAAATCCCACGCTCCTCAAGGTACTCGTTGAGCCCGATCTCCTGCGTCGCCATGGACTTGACCTTGACGACGTCCTGCGAGCCGGTCGCGCGCACGAGCCGCTCGACGATCGCGTTCGCCTCGGCTGCATCCCGGGCCCAGTGCACCGTGCCACCACGAGCGGTGAACTGCTCCTCGAACTGCACCAGCAGTTCGGGCAGACGTGACATGGCATCGGTCTTGATTGCCGAGCCGGCGTCCCGCAGCGCCTCCCAGTCAGGAAGCTCGGACACGACGCGGAGACGCTTGTCGCGGATCGTGTGGGTCGCGTGGCCGAGGTTCGCGCGCAGCTGGGCGTTGCCGAGCTCGCGATGGGCAGCCTTCGGGAACGGCTCGGTTGCGGAGATGTTGCCGAAGCCGCGGGGCGGAACGGCGGGGAGGCCGAGATTCACCGTGGTCATCGCGCACCTCCCACCAGGGCGAACTCACCATCGAAGCGAAGCGGATTCTCGCGCGTCGATGCAAGCACCTCCGCGAGGTGGACGGTCCGCACGGGCGTGCCCTCCGCCGTCGTGCGCCCCTCCCGCGAGAGGCCGCCGCCGATGTGCATGAGGCATGAGACGTCGCCGCCCGCGCACGCCCCCGCGCCGGTCCCGCAGACGTTTGCGACCTTGTCGGCGAGCATCGCCGAGGAGACGTCGGCGTTCTTGATGGAGAAGGTGCCACCGAACCCGCAGCACTGGTCTGCCTCGGGAAGCGCGACAACGTCGAGCGCCTCCACCGTGCGGAGAAGACTGAGCGGCCGGTCGCCCAGGCGCAGGAGCCGCATTCCGTGGCACGAGGGGTGGTACGTGATCGTGCCGGGCAGGTAGGAGCCGAGTTGGGCGGCCGCGTCGGAGACACCGAGGACGTCGGTGAGGAGCTGGCTCAGTTCGTAGGTGCGTTGCCCAACGGCGTCGGCGCGCGCGGCGAGCGTCGGGTCGGCACGTCCGCTGCCCCCTCGCTCCACCGCCCACTGCGCGACCATCGCGTGCTGATGCTTCACAGACGCGACACACGAACCGGAAGGCGCGACAGCGACGTCGTAC
The DNA here is from genome assembly GCF_022539255.1 of Sinomonas terrae. Lineage (NCBI taxonomy): Bacteria > Bacillati > Actinomycetota > Actinomycetes > Micrococcales > Micrococcaceae > Sinomonas > Sinomonas terrae. Next base: position 497,017 of record NZ_JAKZBV010000001.1, on the reverse strand, counting down.
TCGCCGGAGTCGAACCCGGCCTCGAACGCCCGTACATGGTTCTCGACCACGGGAAGCGCCTCGCGGAAGTAGCCCGAATTCAAGTGCATCTGCCCACAGCACGCCTGCCCGGCCGGGAACACGACCTCGTGCCCGAGCCGCTCCAGAATCTGGACCGTGGCCTGCGCAACGCGCGGATACATCGCGTCGACGATGCACGTGGCGAAGAGCGCGATCTTCATGGTGTCCTCTCCGGCCCGGGCAGGAGGACCGGACCATGTGGTCTGACCATACTGTCAGGCATTTCCGGCCGCCGCAATCCAAAGAGGGTCTCGCTCCAGCCCGTTTCTGAGGCCGCCAACTGCGTGTCGCCGCGCGACACGCCGCTGCGGAGCCGGAGTCCCCGGCAGAAGTGGGCCAGACCGCGGCGCCACCGGAAGTGCGGCCTGCGGCGCCACCGGCAATCGGCCTGCGGCAAGATGGACCCATGTCTGTTGAACGCGCGAGCGAACGTGCCCACGACGCGGTCCTCCGCCACATCGAGGACAGCCTGCGGTCCGGGGGGCTCAAGCTGGGAGACCGGCTGCCGGGCGAGAGGGCCCTCGCCGAACAGTTCGGCATCTCCCGGGCCTCAGTCCGGGACGCCATCCGCGCGCTCGAGGTCATGGGCATCGTCCGTTCGGCGACCGGCTCTGGTCCCAACGCTGGCACGATTGTCGTCTCCGACCCGTCGTCTGCCCTCGGCTCAGCGCTGCGGCTGCATGTTGCGAGCCAACGCCTCCCAGTCAAGGACATCGTCGAGGCGCGAGTCATGATGGAGACGTGGTCGTTGGCTCACGCGGCAGATGTCGAGTGGGAGCCGAGCCAGGCCGAGGAAGCGCGCCGCCTGCTCGAGGCGATGGACGATCCGAGCCTCCCCTCCCCCGCATTCACGGCCCTCGACGCCCAGTTCCACGTCGCACTCAGCGCCCTCGCGGGCAACTCCGTAGTGAGCACGATGATGGACTCCCTCCGGGAGTCGATCCGCGAATACGTCGACCAGGCGGTCAGCACCCGGGGTCAGTGGAATGACATCGTCGCCGAACTGCGCCGCCAGCACTGGGAGATCCTCGAGGCCGTCGAGGCCCGCGACGGCGACCGCGCCGCGCGGCTCGTGCGGGACCACATCGAGTGGTTCTACGCCCAGACGCTCTGAGCAGGTCAGACCGGGGAGCGGTGGAAGTTCAGGTAGCTGCGCGAGGCGGTGGGTCCGCGCTGGCCCTGGTAGCGGTTGCCGTATGCGCCGGAGCCGTACGGGTGCTCGGCGGCTGAGGTGAGCCGGAAGAAGCAGAGCTGGCCAATCTTCATGCCGGGCCACAGCTTGATCGGCAGGGTCGCGACGTTCGAGAGCTCAAGCGTGACGTGGCCGGAGAATCCGGGGTCGATGAAGCCAGCGGTGGAATGCGTGAGGAGTCCGAGCCGGCCAAGCGAGGACTTTCCCTCGAGGCGCGCGGCGATGTCGTCGGGCAGGCTCACCGTCTCGAACGTGGATCCGAGGACAAACTCGCCCGGGTGCAGGATGAACGGCTCATCAGCACCGACCTCGACGAGCCGCGTCAGCTCGGGCTGCTCGAGCGCGGGGTCGATGTGCGCGTACTTGTGGTTGTCGAAGAGCCGGAAGAACCGGTCGATCCGCACGTCGACGCTCGACGGCTGGACCATCGCCGATTCGTAGGGCGTGAGGACAATCCGCTGGGCGTCAATCTCGGCTCGGATGTCGCGGTCGGAGAGGAGCACCTCCCCAAAATACCGTAGCGGAGGGCGGGAACGGGTTTCGGCGTCCCCTGAGCGAGGAGCGGACGACGCCGACCCTCAGCTCTTCGGCGGCCGTCGCCTAGTCAGTCTGGTCCAAATTTTGCGTCCACACTTTGGCCATGTATCCAACATGCGGACCCCTCTTGTCTGAATCAGGGCTCGTGTGGCACCAAGCACGTGGCCTGTGGCACACTGTCGCCTCGGAAACTCTCTCCCTTCCGAAAAGAGCCTTATGTCGTCCCCCAAGCCCGAGTTAGACCACGTTGAGGATCATGGCCATGCGCATTCGACGGACCATGTGATCCATGCCGAGGATGCCGGCTACCACAAGGGCCTCAAGGCCCGCCAGATCCAGATGATCGCGATCGGCGGCGCGATCGGCACCGGCCTGTTCCTCGGCGCCGGCGGCCGCCTGGCCGCCGCGGGGCCCTCCCTGGTGCTCTCCTACGCGATCTGCGGCCTCTTCGTCTTCCTGATCCTGCGCGCCCTGGGCGAGCTCGTCCTGCACCGGCCCTCCTCCGGGTCCTTCGTCTCCTACGCCCGCGAGTTCTTCGGCGAGAAGGCAGCCTTCGTCTCCGGCTGGTTCTACTGGATCAACTGGGCCATGACCACCATCGTCGACACCACCGCCGCCGCCCTCTACATGCACTTCTTCGGCCGGTACGTGCCCTGGATCGACACCGTCCCCCAATGGGCCTGGGCCCTGATCGCCCTGGTCCTGGTCCTGGCCCTGAACCTGGTCTCCGTGAAGGTCTTCGGCGAGATGGAATTCTGGTTCGCCCTGATCAAGGTCGCCGCCCTGCTGGCCTTCCTGGCCCTGGGCATCTACTTCGTCGTCTTCGGCACCCCCACCGGCGGCCCCGTCGGACCCGGCCTGATCGCCGCCCACGGCGGCATCTTCCCCGCCGGGATCATGCCCATGATCCTGCTCATGCAGGGCGTCGTGTTCGCCTACGCCTCCGTCGAACTCGTCGGCACCGCCGCCGGGGAGACCCAGAACCCCGCCAGGATCATGCCCCGGGCCATCAACTCCGTCGTCGCCCGCATCGCCGTGTTCTACGTCGGCTCCGTCGTCCTGCTCTCCCTCCTGCTGCCCTACACCGACTACCAGGAGGGCGTGAGCCCCTTCGTGACCTTCTTCGGCCACATCGGCGTCAACGGCGTCGACGTCATCATGAACCTCGTCGTCCTCACCGCCTCCCTCTCCTCCCTCAACGCCGGCCTCTACTCCACCGGGCGCATCCTGCGCTCCATGGCCGCCGCCGGCTCCGCCCCCAAATTCGCCCTGCGCATGAACAAGGCAGGAGTGCCCTACGGCGGCATCGCCATCACCGCCGCCGTCTCCCTCCTGGGCGTCCCCCTGAACTACCTCGTCCCCGCCGACGCCTTCGAGATCGTCCTGAACGTCGCCTCCGTCGGCATCATCGCCACCTGGGCCACCATCGTCATCTGCCAGATCCAGCTCCAACGCTGGGCCGCCAAGGGCTGGCTCGAACGCCCCGCCTTCCGCATGCCCGGCGCCCCCTACACCGGCTACCTCACCCTGGCCTTCCTCGCCGTCGTCCTGACCATGATCCTGGCCGACTCCCCCTGGACCCTCCTGGCCACCGCCATCGCCATCATCCTCATGGTCATCGGCTGGCACGCCTGCCGCGACCGCATCCACCACATCGCCGCCACCCGCAACGGCCACACCGGAACAGCACCCGTCATCGCCAACCGACCCCTCCGCGGGAGGTGATTTCCTTGCACGGAGCACTCCACCCGGTGCGGTAAGCTGGGTGGAGCCCTCCGGGGCAACGCGGCCGTAGCTCAATGGCAGAGCGCACGCTTCCCAAGCCTGATACGCGGGTTCGATTCCCGTCGGCCGCTCCATGTGCACGATGTCCCCGCAGCCCTTGGCCGCGGGGACATCGTCGTCTGAGGCCTGTTCAGGGGGCGTTTCGGGTGCAGACGGCCGGGTATTGCCGCCTCGTGGACGCTAACTACTACCCTGCCCGACGCACCCATCGCCACGGCTGGTGGTGGAAGGCCCTCCTCATCGGGCTTGCGCTGTGGATCGCGACGATCTTCGTCACGGCGTCAACCCTGAACACGAATCTGATCCCGACGCTCATCCTGCTCGGAAGCTTCCTCGTGCCTTTCAGCGTGGTCCTGTTCGCCGTTGAACGCGTTACGGGGAATCTCGCCCCGATCCACGTGTTCCTCGCTTTCTTCGCGGGCGGCGTCGTCGGGGTCCTGGCCGCGTCGCTGCTCGAGGCCGACCTGCACGTGACGACCTGGATCTACCTCCGGGTCGGGCTCATCGAGGAGGCCGTGAAGGCAGTGGTGCTGCTCGTCGTCGGCCGTTCTGTGGTGCCCAAGACGGCGCGTCAGGGGGCCCTCCTCGGCGCCGCGGTGGGGGCGGGCTTCGCAGCCTTCGAATCGGCGGGGTATGCGTTCAATGCGGCGGTCACTTCCCAGGGGATCGATCTGGCGTCCATGCTTCAGACCGAGGCGATGCGGTCCATCCTCACGCCCGTCTGCCATGTGCTGTGGACCGCGCTCCTCGGAGCCGTGATCTTCGGCGCGACTGGCCGGACCGCGAAGTACAGGCTTACGGGACGGGTCATTGTCGCGTTCATCGTGGTCGTGATCCTGCACGCCCTCTGGGACTCAATGGGCGGGCTCGCCGCGCTGATCGCCGTCGTCGTCACCGGGAACGCGGTGCCGGCGCTCCAGTATGGCTTCCTGCGGCCCGGCACCTCCGCCGAGGTCTCGTCGCTCTCCTCGGTCTTCTACTTTGCAGGGATCATCATCATCTCGGCGGTGGGTCTCGTCGGGCTGCGGCTCGCTCTCCGACGCCACAACGATCTCCCGCCGAAGCTGGCCCACGGGCCTTATCCCGGGTCGCCGCTCTGACTGCGTGAAAGGTTGCGGGAGGACTCTGGAAGGCCGTTCGAAGACCCGCCAGACGGCCACCCGGAACGGCGCCACGAGATGCGAAGGGATTGACAGCACGGATGTGGCGTGGTTCATTGGAAAGCGCTTACCAAGCGTTATCCGGACCGCTTCCACCAGGGGCCAAGGCACCGGACGAGCGTTACAGTCACGATGACCTAGGAGGGTCTCATGCACGAAGAGGTGCGCGGGCAATCAAGCCCAGAGCAGCAGCAGAAGCCCGGAAACATGCACAAGAAGGCGGCCTTGAGCGGCTTCCTAGGCAGCACCCTGGAATACTACGACTTCTCCATCTACGCCTCCGCCGCCGCGCTTGTCTTCCCTTCGGTCTTCTTCCCGAGCGGCAACCCCACGGTGGCCCTCGTCGCATCTCTCGCGACCTACGCCGTCGGCTATGTGGCGCGTCCGATCGGTGCCTTCGTCCTCGGCAACTGGGGCGATCGTCACGGCCGCAAGAACGTCCTCGTCTTCGCGCTGCTCCTCATGGGCTTCTCGACGTTCGCCGTCGGCCTCCTGCCGACGTACAGCCAGGTCGGCATCCTCGCCCCGATCCTTCTCGTGGCGTTGCGCCTCATCCAGGGCTTCGCGGTCGCGGGTGAGCTGAGCGGTGCGAGCGCCCTCATCGCCGAACACGCGCCCGCCGGACGCCGCGGCTTCTTCACGAGCTTCAGCCTCCAGGGCACTCAAGCGGGCAGCATCCTGGCTTCCGCGGCCTTCATCCCGCTCTCCGCGATGCTTCCCGCCCAGGCCTTCCACTCATGGGGCTGGCGCGTGCCGTTCCTGCTCAGCGCGCTCGTTGTCATCGCCGGCTACCTCATCCGCCGCCGCGTCGCGGAGACCCCCGTGTTCCTCCAGGAGGCCAAGGAGCACGTGGTGCCGCAGGCCCCCATCGTCAAGGTGGTCCGCGAGAGCGGCTGGACCATCTTCCGCGCGATCCTCATGGGCCTCACGAACGTCATCGGCACGACTGCCGCGGTCTTCGGCACCGCCTATGCCACGCAGCCCTCGTACGGGATCAAGATGAGCCCCGCGACCTACCTGTGGATGCCCGTCATGGCCAACATCGTCGCCGTCATCCTCATCCCCTTCTTCGGCAAGCTCTCCGACCGGATCGGCCGCCGGCCCCTCATGATCTTCGGCTCGCTCAGCTCCGGCGTGCTCTCCTTCGCGTACCTCTGGGCGATCAGCCAGAGGAACGTGGTGCTCACGCTCGTGCTCGCGATCCTCATGTGGGGCGTCCTGTACCAGATGTGGAATGCGACGTTCGCGAGCTTCTTCCAGGAGCTGTTCCCGACGCGGACCCGCGTCACGGGCTTCGCGATCTCGCAGAACATCGGCCTGCTCATCGTCGCGTTCCTGCCGACAATCTTCACCCTCGTGGCGCCTCCCGGATCGGCGAACGTCCCGCTGCTCATCGGCGGCCTCACGCTCGGGCTCGCGGTGATCTCGGCCATCGCGACGTGGGCCACCCGTGAGACCTCGCACCTGAGCCTCGATGCGCTCGACACCGCTGACCGCTCCGTCGGCCACGAGGCCGGAGCGGCCGCCAAGACCGCCTGAGCACCTCGCATCCCCTCCGTCCCGCCCGGTTGTGATTTCCCAATCGGGCGGGACGCGGCGTGTCCGGAGGGAATCGCACGGCGGCCAGCTCAGAAACGGGCTGGAGCGCGGGCTGCCGCCTGCCAAGCGCTCATTCTTCGTGCTTCCCCCGCAGCCACAGGGCCAGAAGACCGGCGACGACAGCCGGAACCGTGCCGCCGAGCAGCAGGGCCCAGCGCGTCCCCCACAGCTGGGCGAGCCCGCCGAGCATGGGGCCGCCGAGTGCCTGCCCGCCCATGAGGACCATCGTGTAGAGGCTCATCACGCGGCCGCGGATTGCCATGTTGGCACTCGTCTGGACGAGCTGATTCGCCGAGGTCAGGAAGGTCAGGGCGCAGAACCCGGAGACCGCCATGAGGGCGCCGAACACGGGGAGCGACGGCATGAACGAGGCGAGTGCGAGCAGCGCCCCGTAGAGCCCTGCGCCGAACACCACGGTCCTGAGCCGCAGAAGCCGGCGGCGCGCCGAGGCCACGGCGCCGGTCAGCGAGCCGAGGGCCACGAGGGTATTGAGCAGGCCATAGCCGCTCGCCCCGATCCCGAAGACATGGTCGGCGTAGCCGGCGAGCAGCACCGGCAGGCTCAGAGCGAAGACCGCGACGGCGCCCGCGAGCACCCAGGGCCAGCGGATCGTGGGCTTCGCCCACGCATAGCGCACGGCCTCCCGCAGCATGCCCTTCGACTTGGGCGTCGGAGGCGCGGTGTGCAGGTCGTCCACTCGAAGCAACGAGAGCATGACGACGGTCAACGTGCAGGCGACGGCGTTGAAGACGAATGCAGACCCGCCCCCGACGGCGGAGAGCAGCGCGCCAGCGACAGCGGGGCCGATGAGGCCGCCGAGCTGGAAGATGGTCGAGTTCATGCTGATGGCGTTCCGCAGGTACTGCGGCCCCACGAGTTCGTTGACGAACACCTGGCGAGACGGCTGGTCGAGCACGGTCACGAGCCCGAGGACGACCGCGATGGCGTAGACGTGCCACACCTGAAGGGAGTGCGTGAGCGCGAGGAAGGCGAGCGTCGCGGCACAGAGTCCGGCGGTGGCCTGGCACATCTGGAGGAGGCGCCGCTTCGAGAACCGATCGGCCATGAGCCCGCCCCACGGACCGAGCAGGAGCACGGGCGTGAACTGCATCGCCACCGTGACGCCGACGGCGGCGACGGAGCCCGAGAGCTGGAGCACGATCCAGTCCTGCGAGATGCGCTGCATCCAGACGGCAATCACTGCGATGAAATTCGAGGCGGCGAAGAGCCGGTAATTGTGGACCCGAAGCGAGATGAACGTGTGTCGCCACGGCAGCCGTTCGGGGACGACGGCGATGGGCTCGGTGGAGGGGTTCATTGGACCCGGGGAGAGCGAGGCTCGGAAGGAGTCGGACGCGGAAGAGGGCATGGCAGAGCTGGGCGAGGTCACGGAAGAGTCCTGAAGTTTCGTTCGGGTCAGTTTGAGCGTTCGAGTAATTCCACGCTAGACAGCCCGGAAACCATTGCGGAAGGTTATTTGCCGTATAAGAGCTATTGCGTTCTGCAATTTGCCCCGAGAGGATAGGAGACATGTTCGATCCCGTCCATCTCCGCAGCTTCCTTGCCGTCGCAGAACACCTCAGCTTCACCCTCGCGGCAGAGCGGCTCGGAATCGCGCAACCCACGGTGAGCCAACACGTCGCGAAGCTGGAGAAGGCCGCGGGTCGGGGGCTCCTGATCCGCGACACCCACGGGGTTCGCCTCACCGACAACGGCGACGCGATGGCTGGCTTCGCCCGGACGATCCTCGCCGCCCACGACGAAGCGCTTCGCTATTTCCGCGGTTCGGCCATGCGCGGGCGCCTCCGGTTCGGCACAGCGGATGACCTCGCCATTACCGGCCTGCCAAAGATCCTGCGCGAATTCCGACGCGCCTATCCGCAGCTGAACCTCGAGCTCACGGTCAGCCAAAGCGATGACCTGCACCGTCGGCTCAAGGCGGGCCAGCTCGACCTCGTGTTCATCAAGTGGGTCGCCGGCGCACAGGAAGGAACGGTCGTGCGGCACGACGTCTTCTCCTGGGTCGGCGTCGAGCAGACCGTCCTCGAGCGAGACCAGCCGGTCCCCCTCGTCGTCTACCCCGCGCCGAGCCTCAGCAGGACGCTCGCGATCGAGGCGCTCGAGGCCAGCGGCCGCACGTGGAAGGTCACGTGCAGCACGAAGCAGATCGCCGGCGTCCTCGCCGCGGTGCGCGCGGGCCTCGGCGTCGGCGTCATGCCGACCACGCTCGTCCCCGAGGACCTCTCGATCATCACGCGCCGCTTCGACCTTCCGCCGGTGGGCGACGTCGACTTCACGCTCATCCGCAATCCGCTCGCGAATTCCGCTGCCGTCGACGCACTGACGGACGCGATCATGGGGCGGACGCTGAGCCGTACCTAAGGCGTCAGGGCGGGAGCGCACGACGGCGCAGCGCGCCTCTCGAGTGAGGCTCGCCACGGCGCGCCCAAGGCCGCCGGAGTAGACTTGCGTGCGATGAACCGCACAATGTTCAAGTCGAAGATCCACCGCGCGACGGTCACGCACGCCGATCTCCATTACGTCGGCTCCGTGACGGTTGACCTTGACCTGCTCGAGGCGGCCGACATCCTGCCCGGCGAGCTGGTCTCGATCGTCGACGTCACGAACGGGGCGCGCCTCGAGACGTACACCATCGCTGGCGAGCGCGGGTCGGGCGTCATCGGGATCAACGGCGCCGCGGCGCACCTGATCCACGAGGGGGACATCGTCATCCTCATCAGCTATGCGGCCATGAGCAACGAGGAGGCACGGGAATTCGTGCCAACGGTCGTGCACGTCGATGCTGACAACAAGGTCGTCGAGCTCGGCACGGATCCCGCAGATGGCATCACGCCCGGCCTCATGCGGCCGCCCTTCGCCATCCAGGCGCACCTCAACTAGGCCCGCTGAACCTCCGATTCGACCCCAACGCGCCGACATGCGAAATCGGTTTCTTTCCGTCGGGAAACGTGCTCTAGGCTGTACCCCGTGCAAAGGACTGACCTGAAAACACGCGGCAGCGCGCCGTGCTAGGGGTCCTTTCCGGATTCTTCGTCGTCTGGGCGATCATCGGTACCGGATGGCTTGTAGCACGGAAGCAACTTCTGGGAGAAGGCGCCCAAACGGTGCTCAGCCGCCTCTCGTTCTTCGTTGCGAGCCCAGCGCTCCTGCTCGACACGCTGAGCAACGCCGACCTCCGCACGGTCTTCTCGTCCCACCTGCTCGTCATCACCGTGAGTTCGGCTCTCGTCGGGATCGTCTCGTTCGGCGCGTTCCGGTTCATCCGGCGACGCCAACTGCCAGAGGCCCTCGTCGCGTCGATGAGCTCGTCGATCGCCAACTCGGGAAACCTGGGCATCCCCATCTCCGTCTTCGTCCTCGGCAACGCGAGCTACGTGGCACCCCTGCTGATCTTCCAGCTCGCGCTGCTCACGCCGTCGTACCTGCTCATCCTCGACGGCACGACGTCGACCGCGAAGCCCGGTGCGGCCCGCGCCCTCCAGTTCGTGCTCCCCGTCGTGACGAACCCGAACATCGTCGGATCCGCCATCGGCCTCGTGCTTGCCGGTACGGGCTGGAAGCTGCCTGACCTCATCATGCAGCCGATCCACCTCATCGGGGGCGCGGCGATCCCGGCGATCCTCATGGCCTTCGGAATATCCCTCCACGGTTCGCGCCCGTTGCGGGCCGACGACGGGCGGCGCCTCGACACGATGCTCGCCTCAGGGATCAAGCTCGTGGTGCATCCGCTCATCGCCTTCGCCTTCGCGCGGTTCGGCCTCGGCATGGGGGGCCATGCCCTGTTCGCCGCCGTAGTGACGACCGGCCTGCCCACCGCGCAGAACGTCTACGTCGCGGCTCAGCGATACCAGCACGGTCTGGTCGTCGCGAAGGACACGGTGCTCATCACGACGGTCCTGGCCGTCCCCGCAATGGCAATCATGGCAGGACTGCTCTCTTAACCCCCCACCCGCCCCGTCTCGGGTACACCAACTCCCCTCCCTAACCATCTCGGGTACACCAACTCCCCTCCCCGCCCGTCTCGGGTAACACAAACTCCCCTCCCCGCCCGTCTCGGGTACACAAACTCCCCTCCCTCGGCCGTGAAGACCCAGGCGGACGACGACGAGGGCCGCCTTTCGCTCGGAAGGCGGCGACGTCGTCGTACCCGGAAGCCGCGGAGGTGGGATTAGCTGTTCCCGAGACGCTCAGGAAGAGGAGTATCCGTACCCGAAATGGTCTGAAAGCCGCGGGCCGCTAGGCTAGCGACATGCTTGCTCTGCCTTCGACCCACATCCGCACGAGTTCCATGTGCGTGGCCGAGGCCACGACGAGCCGCCGGTGAGTGCAGCGTCCGTGAGTGGGGGGACGCGGATGCCGACCAGCCCTCTGCGGGTCGCGCTGCTCTGGGGATTGGGCCTCGTGCTCGCAGTGATCGCTGGAATTGTCTCGATCATGGCTGTGGCCGGTGCGCAGGGACCGGACCAGCCAGTCCGCGCGTATCTGGACGCTCTTCAAGCGGGCGACGGCGGGCGCGCCCTAGGTGCCCTCCACGCCCAGGTGCCGTCCGGCAGCGCCGCGCTCCTCGACGGGGGCCCCCTCCGCGATTCGATGTCCCGCGTCCATGATCTTGAGGTCGGGGCCGCCCGGCCGGCGGCCAACGGCAAAGAGTCGGTGCCTGTTACTTTCACGTCCGGCGGGAAGAGCTACACGAGCAGTTTCCTCGTGGAGGAGACGGGGTCAGATTGGATCTTCTTCCCCCGCTGGAGCATCGTCCCCGACCAACTGCCGACCCTCCAGGCGTCGGTCGTGAATTCATCGCGGGCCACCATCAACGGCGCCGCCGTCAACATGCCCTCCGGCCACAATTCCTTTCCCGTCTTCTATCCGGGAAGCTACGTCGGTTCGCTCCCCGGCGAGTATTTTGCTGCCAGTCCGGTAACGACCGTCGTCTCGCAGAAGACGAGCCCCGAATCGATGTCACTCGACACCAAAGCCACCCCCGCCCTCACCACTGCATTAGACGCCAAAGCCAAAGACTTCCTCGACGAATGCGCCAAGACGGCCTCGTCGCAGCAGCGATTGCAGCCTGACTGCCCGTTCTCCTATTCGACGGACAACCGCATCGTCGACGGGACCATCGCGTGGTCGATCACCCAGTATCCAAGCGCAAGCGTCACGCCGTTCAGCGGCCAATGGACCGTCTCGCCGCTATCGGGAAAAGCGCATCTGACGGCGCGGCAGATCGACCTCTTCACCGGCCAGGTGAGCCAGCTGAATATTGATACAGACTTTATCTTCAGGGTGGATCTGAGCGTCTCGGGTACCACGATTACCATGACTCCGGTCCTCGGCTGAGGCTCCGCCCCAAGACCCCCTCGCTCGATGAAGTAGGGAGCGCGCTCAGTTCATTCCGCGCAGGTCCAGGACGAGCTCAGATTCGGCACCCTCCTGCAGCACGACCGGGATGCCCCAGTCCTGCTGATACAGATGGCAGGCCGCGTGGTCGGGGATCTCCTCCCCGGGAGCGCCGTCGCACGCCGCCGCACGGGCGGTGATGTGCAGTACGCCCTCGACCACCTCGGGATTGAGCTCGAGGGTCCGGAGGAGCCCCTGTGAGGTCCCTGCACCAGCGCGCAGCAGCTCGGGAGGCGTCGACGAGATCTTGAGCTGGGTAGGGTCGCCCCAGCGCTCGTCGAGCTTCTGCCCGGTCGGCGCCTTGAAGCGAACCGTCAGGCCGAGGGCGCCCGGCGCGAGTGCTGACTTGGGCCGCTGCGTCTGGCTCGCGCCTTCGTCGACTTGCTGGGCGTCCTTGGGGATCGGTACGAGAGTGAGCTCGTGGCGGTTGCTCTGGGTCACGAGGAGCAGCGGCTCACCCTCCTCAGGGCGAACGACGACGACGTCACTCGGCTCAGCGAGGGACCGTGCAAGCGTCGAAACTGTCTGCGTGGAAGGGTCGTAACGGCGGACGGCGCCGTTGTACGTGTCCGCGATAGCAACTGAGCCATCGGGCAGCACTGTGACACCGAGCGGGTGCTGGAGGCGGGCTTCTTTAGCGTCGCCGTCCCGGAAGCCGAAGTCGAACAAGCCCTTGCCAACAGCAGTCTCAACCCGAACGCCGCCCCCTGAGCTGTCGGCGTCGACGTCAATCACCACGTGGCGGAGTGCCGAGGTTTCGGAGTCCGCGACCCAGAGGTTTCCCTCGGCGTCAACGGCGAGTCCAGAAGGCTGGGCGAACCAAGCCTCCGGACCCCCTCCGTCCAGCAGGCCTTCGAGCCCTGAGCCCGCAAGGATCGCGACCTCGTTGGTCAGCGGGTCAAAGGTGAAGAGCTGATGCGTCCCCGCCATCGCGATCACCACCTTGCGCAGCTTCTCGCTCCAAACGACATCCCAAGGGGATGACAGCGAAACGTTCCTACCGTGGCCCACGTAACCGATGTCGAACGCGTCGCCAGCATAGTCATTGGCGTGTTCGCCGAGCGCGGGGGAGATGGCATCGTCGTCAGCCGTCTTCGTCCCATCAGAAGCGCCTGCGGCTCCCGGGGCGACCTTCGCCGTCGCCCGTCCTCCAGCCCAGGTCCCGGCTCCATCGCCGTCGACACGAGCTGGGCCGGCGTCGAGCAGCCGCTGGATTCCGTTGCCGGCGATCGTCTCAACATGGCCCGAGCTCAACGTCACCCCGCGAAGGCGGTGGTTGACCGTGTCGGCGACGACGGCGTCGTAGCCGGTCTGCCACGAGATGTCGGCGGGGAGGATTGCGATGCCCTGGGGCTCGTTGAACTGGGCAGCCTGGGCCGCGCCGTCCGCATAGCCCTTTGTCCCGGAACCGATCACGCGCTGGACCGTCTCAAGATCGGCGCGCAGCTCTACGAGGCGGTGATGGCCTGTGTCGACCACGAGGTAGTTACCGTTCTCAAGGGGGACGGTCTGGCCCGGGAACCGGAGGGTGCGGGAGACCGGCTCGGGTGGGACGTAGGGGCCATTTCCGCGGTGGAGGGTGCCCTTCGCCTCGTGTTCCGCGACGAGCTCCTCGACCAGGACTCCCAGGCCTGCAGAATGCCCCTCGCCTGAGAGGTGCGCGACGATGTAGCCCTCCGGGTCGACGACGACCAGCGTCGGCCACGCGCGGGCGGTGTACGCCTGCCATGTGAGGAGCTCTGGGTCGTCGAGCACCGGATGGTGGATCTCGTACCGTTCGACCGCGGCGGCCAGCGCAACGGGGTCCGCCTCGTGCTCAAACTTCGGTGAGTGGACGCCAACGGTCACAAGGACGTCGCCGTACTTCTCCTCGAGCGGGCGCAGCTCGTCAAGGACGTGGAGGCAGTTGATGCAGCAGAACGTCCAGAAGTCCAAAATCACGATCTTGCCGCGCAGGGAAGCAAGATCGACTTCAGTCCCGCCGGTGTTGAGCCAGCCCCGGCCAGCGAGCTCGCTCGCGCGTACGCGATGGGTTGTACGCAGACCAGCGGTGCTGGCGTTGACGGACTCGGCAGACTCGGCGGTCACAGGCACTCCTGACGTGTCGGCGGATAAAGGGTCGTTTAGGGGCAACCCCATTATCGAAGGCTTTGTTCCGGTACCCATCCGGTTGCGTAGCTCCGCGTCACATGCCGCGGGTACGGTCCCTTTCCTCGAGCTTGTTGAACATCGCGTTGTAGGCCTCGAGTTCGGCGTCGTGATCACGGTCGGCAGCGCGATCCCGTCGTTTTGTTTCGCGTGCGTCGGAGCGCGACCACATGACGGCCACCCCGATCGCGACGGCGAGCGTCGGTATCTCGCCGATGCCCCAAGCGACGGCACCGCCCTGCTGCTGGTCGGCAATGGCAGAAAGGCCCCACGATCGGCCAAGGTTGCCGAAGTAGGTCGGCTGGAGGAGCACATTCGAGCCCATGAGGGTGACACCGAAGAAGGCGTGGAAGGCCATCGTCGCAAAGAGGAGGAGCAACCGGAGCGGGTACGGGGCGCGGCGTGGGAGGGGGTCCGAACCGATCATCGTGAGGATGAAGATGTAGCCCGTGAGCGTGAAATGGACGTTCATAAGCTCGTGGCCGATGTGGTCCCGCATCGCGTACCCGAACAGGTCGGAGTAGTAGAAGATGATGATCGAGCCAGCGAAGTTCGCGGCCGCGAACAGCGGGTGCGTGATGAGCTTCGACCACCAGGAATGCACGAAGACGAGGATCCATTCGCGCAATCCTCGGCTGCCATCCTGCCGCGGCTGAAGCGCCTTGAGCGCGAGTGTGATCGGCGAGCCGAGCACAAGGAAGAGCGGCGCGACCATGGTGAGCATCATGTGGTCGACCATGTGCGCTGAGAACAAGACGCGCCCGTACACCGCCGGAGGGCCGCTCGTGATGTAGGTCAAGACAACGAGCCCCGCGTACCACGAGACGCTCCGCGGCCAGAACCACCCGTCACCGCGACGCTGCACCTTCAGAAGACCGAGCGCATAGGTGAGCGCTCCGAAGACCGCAATGGCGACCCACAGCCAGTCCGGTCGCCACTCTGTGAACCAGCGCGGCGTCGTAAGCTCCGGCGGCAGATTGTAGCCAGAGAGGATGAAGGCAGGCGAGGCATCCGAGGCGTACGACGTGGGCTGCGGTGGCGCCGACCGGCTCAGCGCGACCGCGAGGCCGGACACGCCGCCCATGACGATCGCCTCCACGCCGATGAGTTGCCACAGGACGCGTCTCGGCGAAGCCCCTCGCGAGAGCTGTGGGATGACCCATCGCCGGTGCATGTAGCCGATCCCTCCGAGGACGACCGCGAACACGACTTTCCCGATGACGAGCTGACCGTAAGACGACCCGAACAACGCTCCCCAACTGGACACCCGCAGGGAGGCGTTGATGATGCCAGAGACGACGACGAGGATGAAGCAGCACAGGGCGAGCGCAGAGTAGCGTCGCAGGACTGCCTCGATCAGATCGGGCCCGGAGGTTCGCCCCGAAACGGTTCGCACACGCCCGACGAGTGTCCCCCCGAGGAGCGCAAGCACCCCCAGGCCCCCAACCCACAAAGCCGCACCTACAAGGTGAAGGCCTAACGAGTTGACTGCCGCCTCGTGGTCTCCCGAGCTCGCGGAGTGGCCAATCAGGGCCATCGGGACGAGACCGCCAACAGCCAGCAGAAACGTCAGTGCGAGGCCGGTGAGCGAGCGCACCGCGAACAGAAGTGTGCCTACTGTCGCGGCGACGATGACCGTGATGAGCCAGGCCCGACCAACGTCCAGCTGGGTCATGTAGAAGACGAGCTGCTTTGTGAAGTCCGAGCTGCCCGAGACCGGTTGGCCAATCAGATCCGAATCGGTGAAGACAAGAACGGCTACGGCACTTGCGGTCCAAACGAGCGAGGCTACGGTCGCGATCCGGAGTGCGCGGCTGAAGGCAGGGTGTTCCTCGGGCTGACTGGACCCGTCGTCACGCGAACCGCCGTACACGCGCTCCGGACGCTTTACGTGAGGAAGGATGCCGACAGCGAAAGCCAGCCCTCCGATGACGAGCGATGCAGAGATGTTGAGGGCGGTCTGGGCGATCGGCAAGCCCCACCTGACCAGGGCTCCGGGGTCGAGAACCTGCCGGGCACCTGCCGCGCCAGAGAACACCAGGGCGGCAACGAGCACGACAACCGCCGCTCCGACCGCCCCGTACACATAGCCCCTTGCGGTTCCGCGCTCCTCACTGCTGACGTTTGAGGGGGCGGGGGCAGATCGTGTGGAGCTCGGCACCCCACCATTCTCCCAGATGCGCGGGGAGCTGAGAGCCGGGATCTTCGCTATGTGGATAAGACCACGAGGTCGAGCATGCGCAGGACGCAAAAAGCCCTCGCGGGCGGCGATCGTAACCGCCGCCCCCGAGGGCAGAAAGTGTGGTGCTACTTGGTGGAAGCGGCGGCCTTGAGCTTGGAGCCAGCGGTGAGCTTGACGCCGAAGCCAGCCGGAATCTGGATCTCCTCGCCGGTCTGCGGGTTGCGGCCCGTGCGGGCAGCACGCTCGGTGCGCTCGACGGCGAGCCAGCCGGGGATGCTGACCTTCTCGCCATTGGCGACGGAGCTCTCGAAGACCTCGAACAGTGCGTCGAGCACACCGTTGACGGCAGTCTGGCTGAGGTTGGTCTTGCCCGCCACCTCGGCAACAAGCTCGCTGCGGTTCTTAGCCATGTGTCCTCCTGGACGTCGGTTGGTACGTCAGCCCGCGAGCGTTCGCCCGGAACTGCTGGTGACGAAACTACCAGTTAATGCGCGGCGCGCCAGCAGATTCCGCGTGTTTTCAAGGATTTTTGGGCCAAATGGTGCCCTTGGGGCCCTGATCAGGGGCGTAGCGTGGTGCCGTGACCGTCTCACGCGCCGATCTTCTCCCGCGGGAGCAGCTCCGTCTCCTCGACCATTGGCTCGGCGAATGGCATCTAGAGGAGGACATGTCGTGGGGTGTGCAGGACATCCGAGTGCTCCGTGTGAGGAGCCCCGAAGGTCCTGTCGTCGTGAAGGCCAGCCCGACTTTGCATCACATCCAGCGGGAGATCAGGGCATATCGGGATATGACCGAGCCCCTCGGAACGCGGTCCCCGCGCCTCTTGTATGGCAACGGCAGAGTTGGCCTCATAGTCGCGACCTGGCTCCCCGGCCACCTCGTTGAAGGCGGTGCGCACGAATATTCACCGGAAACGTTCCGGCAAGCAGGCGAACTCCTGGCGCTCCTCCACCGGCCAGTTCAAGAGACACCAAGCTATGACCCGGCTGCCATTCACAAGATCGGCGACTTCCTCAATCGAGCCGATCGCCTTGCGCCGCAGCCGCACCTCGAAGCCGCACGCCATCTGCTCCGAACGCACCGCCCGGCGCCCCGGATGCTCTATGCGACGCATGGCGACTACCAACCTCGCAACTGGGTCGAAGACCAAGGCGTCGTTCGGGTCATCGACTTCGGTCGCGCCGGCTACCGCCCGTGGGTCACAGACCTCGTACGACTCGAGCACGCGTACTTCACGGACCATCCTGAATTGAGGAGCGCCTTCCTAGGCGCATATCGGCGCGATCCCGAAGATGAACCCGGCTCCTGGCTCCTCGACAACCTCCTTCAGTCGCTGGGCACCATAGTCTGGGCGCACGACGTCGGTGACGCACCTTTTGAGCAAAACGGTCGCGAGATGCTCGCACGGGTCGTCGAACGATTCGCCTGAGAGAGCGATTCGCCGAAGGATTCGACTCTGGGAGCGACCCGCCCGGGTGCGGTAGCTCCCCGCCCGTCCGGTTTCGGGTACAGATGACCTGTACCCGAGACGCCTGTGGGGGTGGGTTCGCGTACCCGAGATGCCTGTGGGGGCGGTTTTCTGTACCCGAGACGGGGATGCGGGCGGGCCGGTGGGCGCGGGGCCCGGCTTGCCTGTGGTCGTCTCTGGGTGCCTGTGGTGGTCCTTTTAAGTGCGGCGAGGGCCCCACGGTCGTTGTGGGGCCCTCGGCGTGTGGTGCTGTCCGGCGGTGTCCTACTCTCCCACACCCTGGCGGGTGCAGTACCATCGGCGCTGTGGGGCTTAGCTTCCGGGTTCGGGATGGGTCCGGGCGTTTCCCCCACGCTATGGCCGCCGTAACCCTCTCTCCTCGCACCGGCCCCCGGCTGTGCGGGAGTGGTGGGGAAGCGTGCGGTCGCGGTGCGCTGGTGCGCGGTGCTGTGTTCGGTTGTGCTGTGTTCGGTCGTGCTGGTCCCCCGTTGGGGGGGTGTTCCCCTTTTGGGGGGTGTCCCGTGGGGTTGTTGTCCGGGGACCGTAGAGTGGACGCGGGCAGTGCCGTTGTGTGTGTGTGAGGCTGTCGGCCTATTAGTACCGGTCGGCTTCGCAGGTCTTTGGTCCCTGCTTCCACGTCCGGCCTATCAACCCAGTGGTCTGCTGGGGGCCTTCAGGACAGATGTCCTTGGAGATCTCATCTCGAAGCGGGCTTCCCGCTTAGATGCTTTCAGCGGTTATCCCATCCGAACGTAGCCAAGCAGCGGTGCACCTGGCGGTACAACTGCCACACCAGAGGTTCGTCCGTCCCGGTCCTCTCGTACTGGGGACAGCCCTTCTCAGATCTCCTGCGCGCGCAGCGGATAGGGACCGAACTGTCTCACGACGTTCTAAACCCAGCTCGCGTACCGCTTTAATGGGCGAACAGCCCAACCCTTGGGACCTACTCCAGCCCCAGGATGCGACGAGCCGACATCGAGGTGCCAAACCATGCCGTCGATATGGACTCTTGGGCAAGATCAGCCTGTTATCCCCGAGGTACCTTTTATCCGTTGAGCGACGGCCCTTCCACGAGGTGCCGCCGGATCACTAGTCCCGACTTTCGTCCCTGCTCGAGATGCCTCTCTCACAGTCAAGCCCCCTTGTGCACTTGCACTCGCCACCTGGTTGCCGACCAGGCTGAGGGGACCTTTGGGCGCCTCCGTTACCCTTTGGGAGGCAACCGCCCCAGTTAAACTACCCGTCAGGCACTGTCCCTGGCCCGGATCACGGGCCGAGGTTGAGATGCCCAAAGCGACCAGAGTGGTATTTCAACGGCGACTCCACCGGCACTGGCGTGCCCGCTTCGCAGTCTCCCACCTATCCTACACAAGCCGCTCCGGACACCAATACCAAACTGTAGTGAAGGTCTCGGGGTCTTTCCGTCCTGCTGCGCGTAACGAGCATCTTTACTCGTAGTGCAATTTCGCCGAGCTCGCGGTCGAGACAGCGGGGAAGTCGTTACTCCATTCGTGCAGGTCGGAACTTACCCGACAAGGAATTTCGCTACCTTAGGATGGTTATAGTTACCACCGCCGTTTACTGGGGCTTGAATTCTCCGCTTCACCCCACGGAGGGGGCTGACGGGTCCTCTTGACCTTCCAGCACCGGGCAGGAGTCAGTCCGTATACATCGTCTTGCGACTTCGCACGGACCTGTGTTTTTAGTAAACAGTCGCTTCCCCCTGGTCTCTGCGACCCCTCCCCCCTCGGGCCAGCGCGTGGCCTCCAGGGTCGGGGTCCCCCTTCTCCCGAAGTTACGGGGGCATTTTGCCGAGTTCCTTGACCGCGATTCTCTCGATCGCCTCGGTATCCTCTACCTGATCACCTGTGTCGGTTTGGGGTACGGGCGGCTAGGACCTCGCGCCGATGCTTTTCTCGGCAGCATAGGATCACCCGATCCCCCCTCGCGGGGGTCCCGTCGGACCTCAGGCACATGGACGGCGGATTTCCCTACCGTCCGCCCTACATCCTTGGACCAGGTCAACCATCGCCTGGCCGGGCTGCCTTCCTGCGTCACACCTGTTAATGCGCTTGCCTCGGGGCCTCGGTTCCCGCGCTCACCCCGCACCCCCCGCCCCGAAGGGCGGGAAGGGCGACGGGGATCCGTCGGTTAGCATCGGCCCTCCGGCACTGGCGGTCCTTCGCCGGTACGGGAATATCGGCCCGTTGTCCATCGACTACGCCTGTCGGCCTCGCCTTAGGTCCCGACTCACCCAGGGCAGATTAGCTTGACCCTGGAACCCTTGATCATCCGGCGGACGGGTTTCCCACCCGTCTTTCGCTACTCATGCCTGCATTCTCACTCGTGCGGGCTCCACCGCTCGGTCACCCGGCGGCTTCAGACGCCCGCACGACGCTCCCCTACCCAGCCCCACCCCTGAACCACGAAGGCTAGGGACGCATGGGACTGCCGCGGCTTCGGCGGTGTGCTTGAGCCCCGCTACATTGTCGGCGCGGAATCACTTGACCAGTGAGCTATTACGCACTCTTTCAAGGGTGGCTGCTTCTAAGCCAACCTCCTGGTTGTCTCTGCGACTCCACATCCTTTCCCACTTAGCACACGCTTGGGGGCCTTAGCCGGCGGTCTGGGCTGTTTCCCTCTCGACCACGGAGCTTATCCCCCGCGGTCTCACTGCTGCGCTGGTCTTGCCGGCATTCGGAGTTTGGCTGACGTCAGTAACCTGGTCGGGCCCATCGGCCATCCAGTAGCTCTACCTCCGGCAAGGAACACGCAACGCTGCACCTAAATGCATTTCGGGGAGAACCAGCTATCACGGGGTTTGATTGGCCTTTCACCCCTACCCACAGCTCATCCCCTCCATTTTCAACTGAAGTGGGTTCGGTCCTCCACGACGTCTTACCGTCGCTTCAACCTGGCCATGGGTAGATCACCCCGCTTCGGGTCTAGACCGCGCCACTGAACGCCCTGTTCAGACTCGCTTTCGCTGCGGCTCCCCCACACGGGTTAACCTCGCGACACGGCACTAACTCGCAGGCTCATTCTTCAAAAGGCACGCCATCACCGGAACAAGCCGGCTCTGACGGATTGTAGGCGCACGGTTTCAGGTACTCTTTCACTCCCCTCCCGGGGTACTTTTCACCTTTCCCTCACGGTACTGGTCCGCTATCGGTCATCGGGTAGTATTCAGGCTTATCAGGTGGTCCTGACAGATTCACACGGGATTCCTCGGGCCCCGTGCTACTCGGGGACACCCGCAAGGACGAAAAGCAGGGCATTCACGGCTACGGGACTCACACCCACTCCGGCCGGCCGTTCAAGACCGTTCGCCTATACCCCACCACGCCCCGGCACGCCGGCAGACGCACCAAGCAGGACCCCACAACCCCATGCGCGCAACCCCTGCCGGGTATCGCACGCGCACAGTTTGGCCCTCGTCCGCGTTCGCTCGCCACTACTGACGGAATCACTGTTGTTTTCTCTTCCTGCGGGTACTGAGATGTTTCACTTCCCCGCGTTCCCCCCACACCGCCTATGCGTTCAGCGGCAGGTCACCGCACATGACATGCGGCGGGGTTTCCCCATTCGGACACCCTGGGATCACCGTCCGGTTATCGACTCCCCCAGGCTTATCGCAGATTCCCACGTCCTTCATCGGCTCCCGATGCCAAGGCATCCACCGTACGCCCTTGAAAACCTCGCACCCACACGGGCACAAAAAAACACTTCCAAGGAACAAGGCCCGCAACCCCACCACCCGAAAGCAGCAGGGCGCAGGACCAAGAAACAAAAAGAAGAAATTGCACACGGCACCACACGACCCCCGCACCCCCCACAGAAAGGGAGGCACCCGGGCCCATGGCACCGCAAGATGCTCGCGTCCACTATACAGTTCTCAAACAACAACCCCCACCGGCCCCCCGCACCCCACAAGGGGACAACGGGGAGGACCCGGAAGGGAACAGATCCGGGACTGCTGCCCCAGGACCCAACAGCGTGCCACCACCCGCACACCCCCCACCAAGGGAAGGCGCACGCGCCGGCCCGGCCCCACCGGGCACCGCAGCCGCTTTCCAGCCCCAGCACACCCCCCGCACCCGCACAGAGACGGGAACAGGGAGGGCACGGGACGTACTCGCACCACGGCACCCCACAGGGCGCCAGGCCATCCGATATGACGTTCCACCCACGAGCACCCGCCGCAGGGCATCCGCCTGCGCAACGGGCTCCCACCTGCCCCACGGGCACACCGGCGCAGCGCGCCGGCACCCGCAACGGGGAGGGGCTCCTTAGAAAGGAGGTGATCCAGCCGCACCTTCCGGTACGGCTACCTTGTTACGACTTAGTCCCAATCGCCAGTCCCACCTTCGACGGCTCCCTCCCCACAGGGGGGTTGGGCCACCGGCTTCGGGTGTTACCGACTTTCGTGACTTGACGGGCGGTGTGTACAAGGCCCGGGAACGTATTCACCGCAGCGTTGCTGATCTGCGATTACTAGCGACTCCGACTTCATGGGGTCGAGTTGCAGACCCCAATCCGAACTGAGACCGGCTTTCTGGGATTGGCTCAGCCTCACAGCATCGCAACCCTTTGTACCGGCCATTGTAGCATGCGTGAAGCCCAAGGCATAAGGGGCATGATGATTTGACGTCGTCCCCACCTTCCTCCGAGTTGACCCCGGCAGTCTCCCATGAGTCCCCACCTTCAAGTGCTGGCAACATGGAACGAGGGTTGCGCTCGTTGCGGGACTTAACCCAACATCTCACGACACGAGCTGACGACAACCATGCACCACCTGTGGACCGGCCCCGAAGGGAGGGACTGTCTCCAGCCCTGTCCGGCCCATGTCAAGCCTTGGTAAGGTTCTTCGCGTTGCATCGAATTAATCCGCATGCTCCGCCGCTTGTGCGGGCCCCCGTCAATTCCTTTGAGTTTTAGCCTTGCGGCCGTACTCCCCAGGCGGGGCACTTAATGCGTTAGCTGCGGCGCGGAGGACGTGGAATGCCCCCCACACCTAGTGCCCAACGTTTACGGCGTGGACTACCAGGGTATCTAATCCTGTTCGCTCCCCACGCTTTCGCTCCTCAGCGTCAGTTACAGCCCAGAGACCTGCCTTCGCCATCGGTGTTCCTCCTGATATCTGCGCATTTCACCGCTACACCAGGAATTCCAGTCTCCCCTACTGCACTCCAGCCTGCCCGTACCCACTGCAGACCCGGGGTTGAGCCCCGGGCTTTCACAGCAGACGCGACAAACCGCCTACGAGCTCTTTACGCCCAATAATTCCGGATAACGCTCGCGCCCTACGTATTACCGCGGCTGCTGGCACGTAGTTAGCCGGCGCTTCTTCCGCGGGTACCCTCACCACCGAAGCGGCTTGTTCCCCGCCGAAAGGGGTTTACAACCCGAAGGCCGTCATCCCCCACGCGGCGTCGCTGCATCAGGCTTGCGCCCATTGTGCAATATTCCCCACTGCTGCCTCCCGTAGGAGTCTGGGCCGTGTCTCAGTCCCAGTGTGGCCGGTCACCCTCTCAGGCCGGCTACCCGTCGTCGCCTTGGTAGGCCATCACCCCACCAACAAGCTGATAGGCCGCGAGCCCATCCAAGACCGCACAAGGCTTTCCACCCCCCACCATGCGGCAGGAAGCGGACATCCGGTATTAGACCCAGTTTCCCAGGCTTATCCCAGAGTCAAGGGCAGGTTGCTCACGTGTTACTCACCCGTTCGCCACTAATCCACCCCCGAAGGGGCATCATCGTCCGACTTGCATGTGTTAAGCACGCCGCCAGCGTTCATCCTGAGCCAGGATCAAACTCTCCGTCAAAAAACAAAAAAGCACAGGCAGCCGGCACGCCCCGGAAAAGGACACCCCCGACCACCAGATCCAAGCCAAAAACCCAGCCCGCACACACGAGGGCGCACAGGCCAGGCAATACAGCCATCAAAAAAAATGGCGTCAATCGAACATGGCACACTATTGAGTTCTCAAACAACAGGCCCAGAAAGTACATCCCCCAGGCACCAAAACCCGGGATATCTCCCAACCGAACGAGGTAAAACTTTATCGGTTTTCCCGCTCTCCCGCAAATCCGCGCTATCCGCTCGAATTTGCCAAGAGGGGCTCCTTTTCGCCCGTTCCCAGCCGATTCGGACATGGTCCAACTCGACTGTTGAAGGTTCGGATTTCAAGGATTCGTGCCGCTCACTGCTCGGCGGCAACCCGGACTACATTACAGGCTCCCCAAGGGCCTCGCAAATCGGTCGCCCGTGGGCTCCGCGCCCGTCCGCACCCGCCCAGCCAAAGCCCTCGCATACCGCCAGCACCCCGCGGGCAACCCCGTGCTTCAGAGGGCCGACAACTCGCGGATGCGCCCGTGCCCAGGACAGAGCCATCGCGCACCGAGTCCGGCGATCAGGTCGAGGGAAGCCTTGGCCTCGCTCAGGTCACTCGTGAGGGCCCGCGGCATGAGTCGCAGGCCCTTGTCGGTCCCGCGCACGGCATCCCCGGCGAAGACGACCTCCTCGAAAGTGAAGACCATGTGCCCCGGCGTATGCCCGGGAGTGGCAATCGCCTTCACTCCGGGGAATGGTTCCTCCCCGCCGTCGAGCAATTCAAGACCCCCTGCAACCTCGGGCGCCTCCCGCCGCGCAAGGAGCCGACGGAACCACGTCGCCGGCGGTCGCTTCCCTTCGAGAATCTCGGCGTCAGCACGCCCGAGCCACACCCTGGCACCTGTAGCGCCTTGAACGGCCGCCGCGGCTCCCACATGGTCGAGGTCCGCATGGGTCACTAGCACGTCCGTCACACGGTCGAGCAGTCCTGCGCTCGTCAGCTCTTCGATCACCCGGCCACTCCCCGCGGGCATTCCGGGGTCCACGACGGCGACCGCATCGCCGTCGACCACTGCATAGCCGTTGGATCCGACGCTCCGCTGGAGCTTGTAGACGGACGGATAGATGCTCTCCATGGGTCCCATGCTGCCCGGCCCCGCCCCTCGAACGGAAGGCCCAGCGCCGCGAACGGAAGAGGGTTCCGGGAACGCCGAAGGGGCGGCACCCCATCGGGTGCCGCCCCTTCGGACGTGGCTGACGCTGCGCTCAGGAAGCGCAGGCCTCTACCAGGACGACTTCGTGACGCCCGGCAGCTCGCCGCGGTGCGCCATCTCACGGAAGCGCACGCGGGAGATCCCGAAC
This sequence comes from Sinomonas terrae, assembly GCF_022539255.1. Taxonomy (NCBI): domain Bacteria; kingdom Bacillati; phylum Actinomycetota; class Actinomycetes; order Micrococcales; family Micrococcaceae; genus Sinomonas; species Sinomonas terrae. Next base: position 472,273 of record NZ_JAKZBV010000001.1, on the reverse strand, counting down.
TTCTGGAACGTGCCGCGCGGGCGGCCGTCGATCTGGTCGCGGTTGCGGAGGCGGACCGGCGAGGCGTCGCGCGGAAGCTTCTGCAGGCCGAGGCGAGCGGCCTCGCGGGCCTCGTCCGACGCGTTCTCGTCGACGAGGGTCTTCTTCAGCTCGGCACGCTTCGCGGCGTAGCGCTCAACGATGACCTTGCGCTGCTCGTTGCGGGCAATCTTGGACTTCTTGGCCATGGTTTAGCGCTCCTCTCGGAAGTCGACGTGCTTGCGGACGACCGGATCGTACTTCTTCATCACGAGACGATCGGGGTCGTTCCGACGGTTCTTCCGGGTCACGTACGTGTAGCCGGTGCCCGCGGTGGACTTGAGCTTGATGATCGGACGTGCGTCCTTGTCCTTCTTGGCCATCAGAGCTTCACACCCTTCGCAAGCAGCTCGGCGACGACCGAGTCGATGCCGCGCACGTCGATGGTCTTGATGCCGCGGGCCGAGACCGTGAGGGTCACGTTACGGCGCAGGGAAGGCACCCAGTAGCGCTTCTTCTGGATGTTCGGATCGAACCGACGCTTGGTGCGGCGGTGCGAGTGGGAGATTGAGTGACCGAACGCGGGCTTGGCCCCGGTCACCTGGCAATGAGCTGCCACAGTTCGCTCCTCCAAGTTGTAGTCAACAGTTGCAGTAAAAATGACGGTCCGCAGATGCGTCCCGCCACCTTGATGCACCGTAGTTCTGCAGCTTTCCGGAGGGTGACCAGGCGGGGTGAGAGCCAGCCGAAGTTCCTCGCCGCGGGTTAGACGGTGTCTTCAGTGCCGAGAAGTGGACTCCACTGCATACGACAGCGTTAAATACTAGGCCGCGCGTGCGGGGCCTGCAAATCAGGCGGTCTGGGATGGTGAGACGCCCGCCCCCTCGTCCAGGATTTCCCGCAGACGGCGGAACAGGTGGCCTCCCCAGCCGCCGCCCATGATCTTACGGGCCAGCTGGTCGTTCTCGTGATCTGGGCGGAAGCCTGCCTGCACAAGGCTCAGGCGCGTGCCGCCGTCGTGCGCCTCGAGGCGGAAGGTGACCGTGGTCTTCATGTCATTCCCGGGCGATGCATCCGCCCACGAGATGACCAGGAGCTCCGGCTCGCGCAGCTCGAGGACCTCGCACGCGGTGACGCCCGAGAAGCGGGTCGCCTCGATCGGCGCGCTCCGGAACGTGAAGCGATGGCCGACGACGGGTGCGAAGTCGTTGGGCATGAGCCACTTGGCGAGCAGCTCGGGCGTGGTCAGAGCGCGCCAGACGACGGCGGGAGGGTGCGGGAGGAAGTCGTCGACTCGGATCTCGGTGGGATCGGCGGAGTTGGCGTCAGTCACGGGAAGTGTCCCTTTCTTGAGCGGATTCATCCTGAACGGATTCATCCTGAGCGGATTCATCCTGAGCGGATTCGTCGAGCAGCGCGGCGAGCCGCGAGACGCGTCCCCGCCAGAACTGCTCGTAGGGTTCGAGCCACGCCCGCAGGAGCGAGAGCGGCTCTGGAGTGAGGGAGTAGTACCGGTTGCGCCCCGCCTGCCGTTCGGCGACGAGGCCGACGGCGCGAAGCACCCTGAGGTGTTCGGCAACGCTCGGCCGGGCCATTTCGTAGCGGTCGGCGAGCGATTGAGCGGTCTGCGGCCCCTCGAGCAGCGCAGCGAGCAGGTCCCTGCGCACGGGATGCGCGAGGGCTCCGAACACGTGGTCCGTCGGGGTCTCCCTGCTCTGCCGTGGCACGGGTTCCACCATACGTAGGAAATTTCCTACGCGTCAAGCCACCCTAGGACTCCTAGGACCACCTTTCGGCGCCCCGCCCGCACTCGGCCTGTGGTTCTCTAGAAAGAACACGTTGAACGACCAGCGGGCCAGCCCGCAGGCGAGTCCCGCAGAAGGGACTGCCCCATGGCTGCCGAGAAGCAGCCCACAGCCACCGCGGCCAGCAGCGTTCGCCCCTCGCCGCCCGTCCGTTCCCGGAACCTCCCGTGGGCCCCCCTCGTGGTGCTCGCAGCGCTGGGGTTCACGGCCGTGACGACCGAGCTCCTCCCGTCCGGGCTCTTGCCCCAGATCAGCCGCGACCTCCAGGTCGGAGAGTCGACGGTGGGCTCCCTCACGGCCGCCTATGCCGGCGTCATTGTCGTCACGGCGTTGCCGCTCTCGAAGTTCCTCGCGGGAAGGGTTCCGAGGAAGCGACTCCTCGTCGGCGTCGTCTTCCTCTTCGCGCTCAGCAACGTCTTGCTCGCGGCCAGCCCCGTGCTCGCGCTTGCCGTAGCGGCGCGCCTCCTGGGCGGCATCGCGCACGGCCTGCTGTGGTCCACCATGGCGCCCTATGTGGCCAAGATCGTGCCGGCCGACGCCATGGGCCGTGGCATGGCCGTCGTCTTCAGCGGCAACAGCATCGCGATGGCCGCGGGCGCCCCGCTCGGGACGCTCCTCGGCGGAATCATGTCCTGGCGAGCCTCCTTCCTCGTGCTCGCCGGAGTGGCCGCGGTGCTCGGCGTGCTCGCGATCCTGCTGCTCCCTGCCATAAGCCTCAGCGCCGCGAGCGCGCGCCCCTCGATCCGCCTGGCCGTCCGTCAGCCCGGCGTCGTGACGGTCGCGACGGCGTGGCCGCTTCTCCTCTTCGCCCACTTCGCGCTCTTCACCTACATCGCCCTGTTCGTCCGCGCCGAGGCACTGCCCGATGCCGCCACGAGCGTCTCCCTCTCCGTCATCGGAGTCGCGGGTCTGCTCGGGATCTGGGCTGCGGGCATCACCGCCGACCGTTTCCCGCGCAGGTCCCTCATCGTGACCATCGCGGTCATCGCGATTGCCTTCGCCGCCATGCCGCTGTTCTCGGGGACGTGGGGTGGCCTCATCACGCTCACCGCGCTGTGGGGCGCGGGGATCGGCGCGGTGGGCATCTACAACCAGGCAGCCATCCTCCGGGCGGGCGGTGAACAGGGGGAGGCCGCCAACGGGCTGAGCGTCGTGACGATCCAGCTCGGCATCGCGCTCGGCGCGGCCTACGGGGCGCTGTCCCTCAGCGTCGCCGGCGCCCAGTTGGTTCCGCTCGCCGCCGCCATACCGGCCGCGGTGGCGCTCGGGATGACCGTGGTCGGGCGGCGCCACGCCTATCCGCCCGGACGTGGCGAGGGTGGGCCGCAATAGGTTCCGGCCAGCAGAAAACCGGCCAGCAAAAAAACGGCCAGCAAAAAAGGGTCGCCCCAGCGTGCGTTTGGGGGAAACACGCGCCGGGGCGACCACAGGCGGCGATGCGGACGTATGGGGGAATGCCCGCATCAACCGCCAGTAAGGCTACCGTCCGATACGCGGCGAACCGGCGTTCTTAGCGCGTCCTTAACGCGGACTTCGCAGCTTGCGCGCGAAAGGTGCGCGGCCGTCGTCGTACGTCCCTTGGGCACAGCGCCGAGAGGCGCCCTACCCGCGGGTAGTACCCCGGCGTAACATAGAAAGACAGCTGAAGGGTCACCGGCCCACGGCGGCCCCGGGAGCGAGGGAGCTGCCATGACCACGGACACGACGACGACCGGGACCCACGCCGAATCCGACCCGAACGAGCCCCAGCCGGAGTCGCAGCCCGAGGGCCACGAGCCGGGGTGGGAGGAGTCCCGCGCCGTTGCGGAGGCCAGCCGGGAGACGACGTGGACGCGGCCCAGCTTCGCGAAGGCCCTCTACCTCGGGGACTTCCAGTGGGACCTCCTGTACCCGCCGCCGGTCGCACCGCAGGAGGAGGTGGCCGAGGGCGAGGAGTTCCTGCGGCGCCTCGAAGAGCTCGCGCGGGGGATGGACGGGCGCAGGATCGAGTCCGAGGACCGCATTCCCGACGAGTACATCCGCGGCCTCGCCAACCTCGGCGCCTTCGGAATGAAGATCCCGAAGGAGTACGGGGGCCTCGGGCTCTCGCTCGTCTACTACGGCCGCGCACTCATGCTCCTCGGAACCGTGCACCCGAGCATTGGCGCTCTGCTTTCCGCTCACCAGTCCATCGGCGTCCCGGAACCCGTGAAGATGTTCGGCACCGAGGAACAGAAGCACGCCTTCCTCCCGCGGTGCGCGGCCGGAGCCGTGACGGCATTCCTGCTCACCGAGCCCGACGTCGGCTCCGACCCCGCGAGGCTCACGACGACGGCGCAGCTCGCCGAAGATGGCCAGAGCTACGTCCTCGACGGTTCCAAGCTCTGGACGACGAACGGCGTCGTCGCGGAGCTCGTGGTCATCATGGCAAAGGTCCTCCCCCACGACGAGGCGGGGGACGTGCCAGCCGGGAAGGGCGGCATCACCGCCTTCGTCGTCGAGATGGACACCCCCGGGATCACGGTCGAGAACCGCAACTCCTTCATGGGCCTCAAGGGCCTCGAGAACGGGGTGACGCGCTTCGACAGCGTGCGCGTGCCGGCAGCCAACCGGGTGGGCCGCGAGGGGCAAGGGCTCAAGATCGCGCTGACCACCCTGAACACGGGGCGCCTCTCGATCCCAGCCCTGTGCGCGGGCGGAGGGAAGTGGTCGCTCAAGATCGCGCGCGAATGGTCGCAGGCCCGCGTCCAGTGGGGCCGGCCGATCGGCCAGCACGAGGCGGTCGGGAAGAAGATTGCCTTCATCGCGGCCACTGCATTCGCGCTCGAGTCCGTCTTCGAGCTCTCCGCTGCCCTCGCCGATGCCGGCATGAAGGACGTGCGGATCGAGGCAGCGCTCGCGAAGATGTGGGCGAGCGAAATGGCCTACCGGGTGGCCGACGAGCTGGTGCAGATCCGCGGCGGCCGTGGGTACGAGACGGCCGATTCCCTCATGGCACGCGGAGAACGCGGGGTCGCAGCCGAGCAGCTCGTGCGGGATATCCGGATCAACCGCATCTTCGAGGGATCGACGGAGATCATGCAGCTGCTCATCGCGCGCGAGGCCGTCGACGCCCATCTGGCCGCGGCCGGGGACCTCGCCCGGCCGGACGCAACCCTCGCCGAAAAGGCCCGGGCCGCGAAGGACGCTTCCGGCTTCTACGCCCGCTGGCTCCCCAAGCTCCTCGCGGGGCCAGGCCTCGACCCGCGGTCATTCCGCGAGTTCGGTCCGCTCGGAAAGCACCTCCGCTACGTTGAGCGCGCCTCGCGGCGGCTCGCGCGGCACACCTTCGCCGGGATGGGGCGGTGGCAGGCCGGCCTCGAGCACCGGCAGGCGTTCCTCGGCCGGATCGTGGACATCGGAGCCGAGCTGTTCGCGATGGCGGCCTCCTGCAGTCGGGCCGAGTTCCTCCGGACCAGCGGAGCGCCGGGCGGGGACAGCGCGCGCGACCTCGCCGACGCATTCTGCGAGCAGTCCCGACACCGCGTCGAAGCGCTCTTCGACGCGCTCTGGGTCAACACCGATCCCGCCGATCACCGGCTCACCCGCCGCGTCCTCGACGGGGACTTCACGTGGCTCGAGGAGGGCATCCTCGACCAGTCCGAGGGAACGGGGCCGTGGATCGCCGAGCGCCGCGAGGGTGCCAGCGGGAAGCCGGACGTGCGACGGCGGGTGGGCGACTAGCGTTCGATGGTCAGGTCCCGCCGGCGCGGCGGGAGGCGGGAGCAGGCGCTCGCGGGAGGCGACCAACCGACGGATTAGGGGCCGAAGGCCGCCGAGACCTCGGCCGGATCCACGTCCTCGATCCGGGCCGGGTTCCACGCGGGCGCCCCGTCCTTGTCGATGAGCAGCGCCCGGATGCCCTCGCGGAAGTCGGGGCGGGCCACCATCGCGGTGCCGAGGGCCAGGTCCTGTTCGAGGACGGCCTCGAGCGAACCGAGCTTCGGGGAGCGCCGGAGGGCCGCGAGTGCCACCGCGACCGAGAAGGGGCACACCGAACGGAGCTCCTTGAGTGCGGCCGCGGCGGCGTCTGCGTGCGGTCCGGAGGACGCCGCGAGCTCTTCCAGGCGCGCAGCGATGGCGGTCGCCGAATCGCCCGCATATGCGTCGTCCGCCCAGGCGCGCACCTCGGCGAGCGGCGCGGGCGGAGGTTCGACGGCGAAGGAGGCTACGACGTCGTCCGCACCGGCCGCCATCCAGGAGTCCGCCGCCGTCGCCTCCGCGAGCGCGTCGACGAGCGCGTCGAGCTGTTCGGCGGGGACCATCGCATCGGCCCACCCGAGGTGGATCGCGTCCGCTCCCCCGGCCTGCCCTGATGTGAGGCACAGGTGCGTACCGAGCTCGCCGGGCGCGTTCGCGAGCAGAAGGCTCATGCCGACGTCGGGAGTGAAGCCGATCCGCGTCTCGGGCATCGCGACGACCGTCCGCTCGGTCACGACGCGCACCGATCCCGAGGCCTTGGGCGCGTGGGCCGAGATGCCGAGGCCACCGCCCATCGTGATCCCGTCCATGAGCGGGATGTACGGTTTCGGGTAGGCGCCGATGAGCGCGTTGAGCCGGTATTCGTCCGCCCAGAAGCGGACGGCGTCGTCGTCGGCCCCGGTGTACAGCGAGCGCACGTCGCCGCCCGCGCACAGCCCCCGAGGCCCGCCGCGGACGACGACGGCCCGCACCTCGGGCGCCTCCGCCCACTCGCGGAGCTGCCGCTCGAAGGCGAGGACCATGCCGTGGTCGAGCGAGTTGAGGGCCTTCGGCCGGTCGAGGGTGATGATGCCGAGGCCGCCGCGGACCTCGGAACGGAGGTGTTCGCTCACTGGACCGCCTCCTCCCGCGCGTGCTCGGCGCCGCGGGTCCCCTTCTGGCGGCACGCCTCGACGAGCGCGCCCATGATCGCCTCGAGCTGCTCGGGATCGCCTTGGGCGTCCTCGGGGTGCCACTGGACAGCGACGATCCACTCCCCTGGGTCCTCCGCCTCGAGCGCCTCGATGACGCAGTCCGGGGCCTGCGCCACGACGCGGAGTCCGTCGGCGACGCGCGCCGCGGCCTGATGGTGGCCGGAGGGAACGGTGGCGCTCGTGCCGACGACAGCGGCGAGGCGGGAACCGGGTTCGATCGTGACCTCGTGCGGGACCATCGGTCCGCTCGGGTCCGCATAGTTGCGGTGCGGCGTGCCCTCGAACGGAAGGTCCTCATGAAGGCTCCCACCGAGTGCGACGTTGATGATCTGGAGGCCACGGCAGATCCCGAGGACAGGGCGGCCGGCCGCGCGGGCGTGGACCACCGCCGAGGCCTCGAAAGCGTCCGCTGTGGGATCGACGTCGGACACGCTCGGGTGGTGCGGGTCGCCGTCGTACAGCAGCGGGTCCACGTCCCCACCGCCCATGACGAGCAAGCCGTCCCAGTCGTCGTCCCGCAGGAGTGCCCCCGCGAGTTGTGGATCGGCGGCGTCGAAGACGACGGCGGTACCTCCTGCGCGTTCGACCGCGTCCGCCGCACTCTTGGTCAGGCGATCGAGTTCGGCATGGAACCACTCGGGGTAGGCGGGCGCAGACCCGGGCCAGGTGACCGCGATGCGCGGAGGCGTCACGATTGCTCCCCCGGGTACAGCGGGTTATGGCCCGCGGCGACGCGCTCGTCCTCGGGCGGCGGCCCGGGAGGCGTGCCGTCACCGAACGGTCGGCCTCCAAGCTGTTCGCGGCCGTGCGGGGTCAGCCAGTTGGACGTATCCGGGCCCTTCGGGACGATCTGCGTCGGGTTGATGTCCTCGTGGACGATGTAGTAGTGCCGCTTGATCTGCACGAAGTCGATCGTGTCGCCGAAGCCGGGGGTCTGGAACAGGTCGCGGGCGTAGGCCCAGAGGGCTGGCTGCTCGCTGAGCTTGTTCCGATTGCACTTGAAGTGGCCGTGGTAGACGGCGTCGAAGCGCGCGAGCGTCGTGAAGAGGCGGACATCCGCCTCGGTGATCGTGTCCCCGACGAGATAGCGGCGGCTCGTGAGGCGCTCCTCAAGCCAATCGATCGCGTCGAAGAGACGGTCGTAAGCGCGGTCGTAGGCCTCCTGCGAGCCCGCGAAGCCGCAGCGGTAGACGCCGTTGTTGACGTCCTTGAAGACCCGGTCGTTGACCTCGTCGATCTCGTCGCGGAGCGCCTCCGGGTAGAGGTCGGGAGCGCCGTCGCGGTGGAACTCCGTCCACTCGGACCCGAAGTCGAGGGTGATCTGGGGGTAGTCGTTGGTGACAACCGCGCCGCTCGGCACGTCGACGATCGCGGGGACCGTGATGCCGCGCGGGTAGTCGGGGAAGCGCTTGAAGTAGGCCTCCTGGAGCCGCTCGATGCCGAGGACCGGGTCGCGGCCGTCGGGGTCGAGATCGAACGTCCATGAACGGGAGTCGTGGGTTGGGCCGGGCAGGCCGAGGGAGATGGCGCCTTCGAGGCCGAGGAGCCGGCGGACGATGATCGTGCGGTTCGCCCACGGGCAGGCTCGGGCGGCCACGAGGCGGTAGCGGCCGGCCTCGACCGGCCAGGCCTTCGCCCCTTCCGGGGCCCGGGATCCGGGCGGGAAGGTGCCGTCCCGCGTGATCCTGTCCTCGATGTACCTCGTGTCGCGCGTGAACTCCTCGCCGCTGTGCACGTAGGAACCCGAGGTGCTGTAGGTGGCTGTGCTGTCGGTGCCTGACGCTGCTGGGGACTGGGACTGAGTCTGCTCCGTCGACATGGCCCCAGCCTAGCCCCGCCTCGGAGACGAGCGCAGTGGCGCTGGCGTGCAGACGGTGCCCCGCCACCGTCATCCGCTCGCCGGCCGCTGAGGCGAGAATGGCGAGCTTCATTGGTCCTCCTCGATGTGCAGCATGGACGCCAAGACCGTAAGCAGGCCGCGACAGGACTCCGTGGCCGATCACTGAGCCTCGCGGTACTGAACCAACTCCCACGCCCTCCGCTAGCCTGTGACAGCGGGCATACCTCCAGCCCCGGCCCGACGACGAGCATGAGGAACGAGGATCCATGGACTTCGGCAGCTTCGAAACCCTGGCCATTGAGACGTCAGGCGGGGTCGCGACCGTCACCGTCAACCGCCCCGATGCGCTCAACGCCCTCTCCGGGAAGGTCGTCGAGGAACTCGCAAGGGTGTGCGAGGTGCTCAACAGGCTCGGCGGGACGGGCACGAGCCCCGCATCCACAGGCGTTCACGGGACGGCGGACGACGGCGCGTGGCCGGTTCGCGGCGTCATCCTCACCGGCGCGGGCGGGAAGGCCTTCGTGGCCGGCGCGGACATCCGCGAGATGACCGGCATGGACGCCGACCAGGCCGAGTTCTACGCCCGATCGATGCACGCCGTGACCCTCGCGCTCGAGACGGTCCCGGTCCCGGTCATCGCTTGCGTCGACGGATTCGCTCTGGGCGGAGGCTGCGAACTCGCCCTCGCAGCCGACTTCATCTACGCGAGCGAACGCGCCCAGTTCGGTCAGCCCGAGGTCAACCTCGGGCTGGTCCCCGGCTTCGGCGGCTCGGTGCGCCTCCAGCAGCGGATCGGCCTCGGCATGGCACGGGAGCTCATCTACACGGGCCGCCGCATCGACGCCCACGAGGCCCACCGCCTCGGCCTCGTCAACCGTGTGCTTCCCGCCCGCGAGGAACTCCTCGCAGCCGCAGCCGAGACGATCCGCGAGATCGCCACCAAGTCCCCGACCGCCGTCGCCCTCTCGAAGCGCTCCATCAACCAGGCCACCGGCAGGACGACGACGGAGGGCCTCGACATCGAGGCCCGCACCTTCCGCGCGGCCTTCGGCACGGAGGACATGAAAGAGGGCACGACGGCGTTCATCGAGAAGCGCGCGGCAGTCTTCCCGGGCCGGTAGGAGGCACATCACACCCTTTAGCGGGCTCCCATACTCGGCGTCAAGCGCGGTCACAGGGTTTCAACAGGGTTGAAGCCGAAAGTTAATGGCATGACCACAGCATTCCGATCCGCCGAGCGGCCCGCACCGCCGCCCCGCCCCCGTCCGGGCAGCAACGGGCTCGCCCGTGAGCTGCGCCAAAGGGGCCGGCGCCGCCTGCTGCGCGAAGACTTCCTCACGACGCTCGCCTGGGCTTCCGCGGCGGCCTCGGTCGCGCTCTACTTGGCCGACGGCGGGGCGGCGCAGTTCAACAACTTCACCACCGCCACGACCTCGGTCGGCATCATCACCGGCCTCATCGGCACCGATCTCGTGCTGGTCATGCTGCTGCTCGCGGCGCGGATCCCCCTGATCGACGGCACCATCGGGCACGACCGTGCCATGGAGATCCACGGCAAGCTCGGCAAGCCCGCGCTCTACCTGATCCTCGCGCACATGGTCTTCCTGCTCATCGGCTACGGTCTCACAGACAGGCTCAACCCGATCGCCGAGGGCGTCTCCATGTGGAACAGCCTCCCGGACATGTGGATCGCGTTCATCTCGATGGTGCTGTTCATCCTCGTCGTCGTGACCTCGCTCGTCGCGGTCAGGAAGAGGTACCCGTACAAATTCTGGTACGTGGTCCACCTCCTCACGTACGCCGCGGTCCTGACCGCCCTGCCCCACCAGTTCAGCGAGGGCCAGCTCTTCAGCCCGGGCCAGTGGCAGCGGTGGTACTGGATCGTGTTCTACCTCGTGGTGCTCGCGGCGCTGCTCCGCTACCGGGTCTGGGCTCCAGTGGCCCTCACGTTCCGCCACCAGCTCAGCGTCACACGGGTGGTGTCGGCGGGCGACGGCGCGGTGAGCATCGAGCTCACAGGGCTGCGGCTCGAGGAACTCGCCGGAGCAGGCGGCAGGTTCTTCATCTGGCGCTTCCTGGCCCCGCGGCTCTGGTGGCACCACCACCCGTTCAGCCTCTCGGCCGACCCGGCCGCCGGACGACTCCGGATCACCGTCCGGAACCTCGGCAAGGGCAGCGCGGCGCTCACGTCCGTCAAGCCCGGCACCAAAGTCGCCGTATCCGGTCCCTACGGCCTGTTCGGCCATGCCGCGCGGACCCGCCCGGGGCTCGTGCTCGTCGGATCCGGGATCGGCATCACCCCGCTCCGCGCCATCCTCGAGCGCGCCGAGTTCGAGCCCGGCGAGGCGACCGTGATCCTCCGTGCTTCAACCCCTGAGACCCTCTACCTCCGCGACGAGATCGCCGAACTCTGCAGGCAGAGAGGAGCAACCATGTACGAACTCGTCGGCCAGCGTGCGCGCCACGGCAACCCCTGGCTGCCCCGGCACCAGACCGGCCTTGCCCTGAGCAACTACGTGCCGAACCTCAGGGCGTCCGACGTGTACGTCTGCGGCCCCAAGAAGTGGGCGGACGCCGTCCTCGAAGACGCAAAGTCCGCAGGCCTCTCGGACGAGCAGCTCCATCACGAAAGGTTCGACTGGTGAGGGCCCGGGCAGCGGCCGCAGCCGCCCTCGCTTCCTTCGGAATCCTCGCCATCGGTTGGCAGGCCGGCGCGCAGAGCATCGAAGCCTCGAAGGTCACCGGCGTCACGAACTCGGCGACGAACGGGAACGCGGGAACTGCCTCCAGCGGATCGTCGACCTCGACGGGAAGCTCTGGTACGAACGGGGCGGCTGCTGGGACCACAGGCTCTGGAACCACAGGCTCTGGAACCACAGGGTCCAGCGGAACCAGCGGCTCAAGCACCTCCAACTCGGGATCGGCCAGCAGCGGGGGCCAGGCGTCGACGTCGTCCGCGCTCAAGAACGGCACGTTCACCGGGACCGCGGAAGAAACCCGCTATGGGATCGTCCAGGTGCAGGTCGTGGTGTCCGGCGGGAAGATCACGGACGTGCAGACGCCCCAGCTGACCGGCGACGACATGCGCTCCGACATGATCAACTCCGAGGCGGCGCCGATCCTCCGTTCCGAAGTGCTCCAGGCGCAGTCGGCAAACGTCGACACGGTGAGCGGCGCGACCTACACCTCGGAGGGCTACGTGGCGTCCCTGCAGGCGGCCCTCAATGCAGCCCATGCCTGAGACCCAGCCGACGAGCCTCAACGCGCGGACGTTCCTGGCGATGGGGACGGTCGTGAGCTTGAGCGCCGCCTTCCCTGCCCGACCCGACGGCGCGGCCATTGCGTCGAGACGGCTCGACGCGGCCGTCCGAATCATCGAGGCCGATTTCGCAACCCTCGAGGACCGGTTCAGCCTGTTCCGAGAGGACTCGGAGGCCAGCGCGCTCGCACGGGGCGTCCTGCGTCTTGCCAACGCGAGCGCTGAGACGCGGGCGGTATACACCGACGCGATCGAGTGGCGGCGGCGGACCCACGGCTCATTCACCCCTGAACGGCCCGACGGCGTCCTCGACCTCAGCGGCATCGTCAAGGCCCGCGCGATCGCCGAGGCGGGGCGCTCCCTCGTGGCACTCGGCCTCACCGATTGGTGCCTCAACGCTGGCGGTGACGTGCTGGTCTCGGGCACGCCATCGCCGTCGGACGCCACTCCCGGCGGGGACGCCGGCCGCCCGTGGCTCGCCGGCGTCGTCGACCCTGACGACCGGCGCACGCTGCTGGGCGCCTACCCGCTGGCTGGGGCGCCGGGCTGCGTGGCGCGGAGGGCGCTCGCGACGTCGGGCAGCGCCGAGCGCGGCGACCACATCTGGGCGGTGGGCGGCGGCAGCCCGGAGTTCGTGCAGGTCAGTGTCGCGGCCGGGGACATCGAGACCGCCGACGTCCTCGCGACCGCGATCGTGGCGGGAGGGCGCGAAATGCTCGACCTCGCGACGGCGCAGTGGGACGTGGACGTGCTGGCCGTGACGAACGACGGCGGCCTCCTCGCCACCCCCGGCTTCCGCGCCCCGCGCGCGGCGTAGGCGGGGCGGGCCCTTCGTTGGTCACGTAACGCGGCCGGCGGCCCGCGTTAGGTGCGGCGTCCCGCTCCCCAACTATTACGCCGTCCTCCCCAACTTCCCGGCCGCACTCCCCAACCATTACGCCGTCCTCCCCACCATCCGCGCCGTCCTCCCCAACTTCCCGGCCGCGCTCACCAACCATTAGGCCGACGACGAGGCGACTCGCCGCGAAGACAGGGCGACACGCCGGGTCAAGACTCGAGACCTTGGGGAAGCCGGGTCAAGAACTGGGGAAGCCGGCCCAGAAAACTGGGGAACCCGGCGCAAAAACTGGGGAAGCCGGCCCAGAAACTGGGGAACCCGGCCCAGAAACCGGGGAACCCGGCGGAAGAGCCGTCGAACCGAACGCCTCCCCACACGCGGGAGGTGGCGTCCGAGCGGCTAGAGTCTCACGAGCTCCGGGTACTTCGGGCTCAGGTTGTCCCCCGAGGAGCGGCCGGTGAGCCGCCGCATCACCCACGGACCGGCGAACTCGCGGGCCCACGTTGCGTTGGCGCGGAACCGTTCGCGGACGCTCAGGATCGGGAGCTCGGGCACGTCGGGCAGGTCTGCGAGGCCCTCGTGCTCGAGGATCCCCAGGACCCGGTTGGCCATGGTCGCGTGGCCCAGGCTGGACATGTGCATGCGGTCCTCGGCCCACATGCGCCAGTCCTGGAATTCGTGGAAGCGCCAGTAGTCGACGAGCATGGCCCCGCGGCGGTCGGCGATCCAGCGGATCTGCTCGTTGTAGATCGCGGTGCGACCACGCATGGCGCCGAAGATCTTCGATGTCCCCGCGTCGAACCCCGTGAACAGGAGCACTTGGGCTCCGGCCTGCTGGAGGCGGGCCACGGCGGCGTCGTATTCCTCGAGTAGTCCGTCGATGTCGACCTTCGGACGCAGGATGTCGTTGGCACCCGCGTACAGGGTCACGAGGGTCGGGCGGAGCGCGAGGGCCGGTTCGAGCTGCTCGGTGATCACCTGACGCAGCTTCTTGCCGCGGATGGCGAGGTTGGCGTACCCGAAATCGGGATCAGCGGCTTGGAGCTGCTCGGCGGCCCGATCGGCCCACCCGCGCACACCGTTCGGCCGTGACGCATCCGGGTCACCGACACCCTCAGTGAACGAGTCGCCCAGGGCGACCCAGCGCTTCGTGAACTCCCCGCTCATGCCGCACTCCCGCCGTCGTCCGCTGTTCGAGGTGTCTCCCGCACGACGCGCCGCGTGGGACACGGAAGGCCGGAGTCCCGCTCGCTGTCCCGGAAGATCCAGGAAGCCTCGTCGAGTTGGGCGACGATCTTCTCTGCGATATCGCCGAGCCGGCGCGCATCCTCTGCGCCGAGCCCGTCGAAGACGATCTCCCGCACGCGCTCGACGTGCTCAGGCGCAAGGTCGGCGATCGTCTCCCACCCGAGGTCGGTGAGGTGCGCGTTCGTGACGCGGGCGTCGTCGGGCGAGGGCTGCCGATCGATCCAGCCGCGGCTCTGCAGCTTCGTCACCACGTGGGAGAGGCGCGAGAGCGAGGCCGAGGTGCGGGCCGCGAGTTCCTTCATGGGCAGGGAGCGGCCGTCCGCCTCGCTGAGCATCGCGAGGACGTTGTAGTCGAAGAGCGAGAGTCTGCCGAGGGACATGAGGTGGGCGTCGAGGGCGGCCGGCAGGAGCGTCGTCACGCTCAAGAGGGCCAGCCACGCGCGGCGCTCCTCAGCCGAGAGCCAGCGGGGATCTGTCACGGATATCAAGCATAGGCGCGTGCGGTAGCGCACCCTCAAATCGGGAGCGCAGGAGGGCGGGCTAACCTTGTGGCCATGATGCCCGCCGGCCGCTTCGCCCCCAGCCCCTCCGGCGAACTCCACCTCGGGAACCTCAGGACTGCACTGCTCGCGTGGCTGTTCGCCCGGTCGACCGGGCGCCAGTTCCTGGTCCGCGTCGAGGATCTCGACCGCGCCCGCGCGGGAGCGGAGGAAGCCCAGCTCCGGGACCTCGCGGCGATCGGGATCGGCTGGGACGGGCCGGTCGTGCGGCAGAGCGAGCGCACGGAGCTCTACGAGGGGGCCCTGGACGCCCTCACCGACGCCGGACTCACGTACGAGTGCTACTGCACCCGCCGCGAGATCCAGGAGGCCCCCAGTGCCCCCCATGCACCCCAGGGCGCCTACCCGGGCACGTGCCGCGACCTCACTGAGGCGGAGCGCGGACGACGGCGGGCCGAGCGTCCCGCTGCCGTCAGGCTCCGTGCCGGGGTCACCGAAGGGGCGGTCGCGGACGTGCTGCACGGCCGGTACGTGGGCCTCGTCGACGACTTCGTGCTGCGGCGCAACGACGGGGTGGTCGCGTACAACCTCGCGGTGGTCGTCGACGACGCTGCGCAGGGCGTGGACCAGGTGATCCGCGGCGACGATCTCCTGCCCTCGACCCCGCGGCAGGCCTACCTCGCAGGGCTGCTGGGATACGCGGTGCCGGAGTACGCGCACGTTCCGCTCGTGCTCAACCCGCAGGGGCGGCGGCTCGCGA
The DNA here is from genome assembly GCF_022539255.1 of Sinomonas terrae. Lineage (NCBI taxonomy): Bacteria > Bacillati > Actinomycetota > Actinomycetes > Micrococcales > Micrococcaceae > Sinomonas > Sinomonas terrae. The sequence continues at coordinate 457,092 of NZ_JAKZBV010000001.1, read as the reverse complement.
AGCGCGACGGCGCCGTGACGCTCGCCGCTCTCGCGGCTCACGGCGTTCCGGCCGAGCGGGTCGCGGAGATCCTCCTCGCGTCCCTCGGCCTGCCCCGTTCGCTTCCCGCCGCTCTCGAGGCGTTCTCGGCAGCCGCGCTGCCGCGAGACCCGTGGGTTCTCGACCCTGCGGAGCTGACGGCGCGACAGGAGCGCACCCTGCGGAGCTGACGGCGCGACAGGAGCGCACCCTGCAGAGCTGACGGCGCGACGAGAGGGGTCGCGGTCCTCGAGCTCGCGCCGTCAGCTTTGCATGGTGAAGCGCCGCGACGTCCAGCCCCGGATCACCGGCGCCCCGTACAACCCACGGAAGACCGCGTTGCGCGCCGCCATGAGCGTGGGCGGCAGCGGGCGCCCGAGGGCCATGTTGAGGGCGGCATGCCGGGCCGCCTCGGCCGCCGCCCGCCGTCGTCCTTCGGCGACCCGAGCCCGCAGGGCGGGCCAGGCCACTGCGCCATCGGACTCCCACCCGTAGCGCACCGCCCGGACGTCCTCGGCGAGCAGCGGTGCGAAGGCCTCTGCGTCGAGCCAGCCGAGGGTCATGCCCTGGCCGCCGATCGGGCTCACCTCGTGCGCCGCGTCGCCGATCAGCACGACGCGGCCGCGAAGCATCGCCGCCGCCAAGCGCTCGCACACGGTGAACGCGCTGAGCATCGTGCTGGTCCGCGGATCCACGGCGAGGCCCGTCCGCTCGACGACGAGGCGCGCGAGCCGCTCGGGAGTCGGGTCCGTCTCGAGCGCGTCCGTATGCACGACCCACCGCCGCACGCCACCCGGGAGCGGGAAGGACTCGACGATGCCCTCCGGCTCGAGGTGCAGGACGGCGGCCGCGCCGTCGGGCGTCGTGTCCGCGAAGTCGCCCATGAGATAGGCGTCCGGGTACTGCCGCTCCCGCACCGGAATGCCGAGGGCGCCGCGCAGGGGCGAGCGCGCGCCGTCGGCCGCCACGACCCAGCGGCCGGCGACGCTCACCTCGCTGCCTCCGTCGAGAGCGCGGACGACGGCGGCACCGCCTTGACCCGCCCCGCCCGCCTTTCCGAGCCCTACCGCGTGCACTCCTCGCCGGAGCGCCCCCGGCGCAAGCTCGGCGAGCCGCGCCTCAAGCGTCTGCTCGGTGAGCCACTGCGGGACGGAGAGGACGGGGGGATCGAACTCGAGCCGCGCCACCTCCTGCCCCTGCGAACGGGCTCTGCCTTCGGTGAGCTCCACGCCCGCAGCCTTGAGCGTCTCGGCGACCCCCGCTGCCGCGAGAACGCGCAGTCCGGGCGGATGGATGCCGATAGCCCGCGAGTGCTGGCTCCGCTCGGCACGGGACTCGAGGACGACGACGTCGATCCCCCGGTCCGCGAGCAGCACGCCGAGGCAGAGGCCGACGGGGCCGCCGCCCACGATCACGACCTCGTGGCGTTCGATGCCAGAGGTCTCGATGCCAGAGGTCAAGGGTTCACGCGGGTGAGCAGCGCCGTCTCGACCGTGAGGCCGGGGCCGAAGGCCATCGCACACACCCGCTCCGCGTCAGGGCCCGCCGGTTGCCCGGTTGGCCGAGGCAGGCCGAGGATCCGCTCGAAGACGAACATGATGGTCGCGCTGCTCATGTTGCCGAATTCCCGAAGCGTCTCGCGCGCGGGCTCGGCCTGCGCCTCGCTCAGGCCGAGCCGGGCCACGACCTTGTCGACGATGCTCCGGCCGCCCGGGTGGATCGCCCAGTGCTCGATCCCGTTGTGGGGGCGTCCTGCGAGCGCGGGGTCCCCGGCGAGGAGCGGCTCGAGCGCGCCTGTGATGTGGTCGTCGATGATGTGCGGGACGTAGGAGCCCAACACCATTTCGAACCCTTGGTCGCCGATGTTCCACGCCATCGTGTCCTCGCCCACGGGCGTGAGGGTGGTCTCGAAGGCATCGAGGCTCAGGGCGGGGCGAGTGAGCGGGAGATCCCGTGCGGTGACGACGGCGGCCGCGGCGCCGTCCGCGAAGAGGGATGCGCCGAGGATGGTGTCCGGGTTGTTCGAGCTGCGGACGTGGAGTGTGCAGAGCTCGACGATGGCGACGAGGACGACGGCGTTCGGATCCGCCTCGCAGAAGAGCTTGGCGGCGCGCAGGGCCGGGAAGGCTGCGTAGCAGCCCATGAATCCGAGATGGAAACGCTGGACCGACGGGCGGAGGCCGAGCTCCCGGACGATTCGATAGTCCGGACCGGGGTTGAAGAAGCCCGTGCACGAGACCGTGATGACGTGGGTGACGTCCTCGGGACCGATCCCGTCGGCGGCCTCGAGTGCGGCGCGTGCGGTCTCGGTGAAGAGCGGGGTGGCCTCGGACACGAAGACGTCGTTGCGCGTCTTCGTGCTCGGGTTCAGGATGCGGCCGGTCGATGGGTCGAAGAAGTCGGGGGCGGTCTCGGGGAGGTCCCATGAGAATTCGGCGACGGCGGAGTGGCGGGTGTCGATGGCGGCCGCATCGAAGCACGTGCGGACCAAGCGGGTCCCGAGCCTCGTGAGGCCTTCCTGCGCCGCAAAGACATCGCGCGCCTCCGCCTGCTTGAGAACCGTAGGAGGGACAGCGGTTTGGAGAGACCTCAGGAGGACTGTCATGGGCCATTCTCTCTACGGGAGGGACGGCGAGGGCAAGGGGCTGGGTATTGCTCTCGGCCGAAAACGTCCAAGCGTCACCTCCCGGCGGGAGGCTAGAGGAGGCCGAACTTCTCGAGCTGCTCTGCCAACCCGGCGCCGTCGGGCGCGGATGCCCAGGGGACGCCCGGGACCGGGGTGGGACCGCCGTCGTGCGTTGTGCCGCCCGAGAACACCGCCTCGCCCGCGGAGAGCTCGCGGATCGCGACGGCCGCGACGCTCTCGGGATGGCGCCGAGCGAACTCGGCATAGATCGACTCGTCGTGCTGGCCGTTGTCGCCGATGAGGAGCCATTTCAGGTCCGGGAACTCGGCGGCGAGGCGCGCGAGGTTCCGGGCCTTGTGCTCGCGGCCGCTGCGGAACCAGCTGTCCGCCGTCATGCCCCAGTCGGTCAGGAGGAGCGGGCCGGACGGGTAGAGGTTGCGGCCGAGGAAGCGAGCGAGGGTGGGGGCCGCGTTCCACGGGCCCGTCGAGAGGTACATGACGGGGGCCGCGGGGTGGTGGGCCGCGAGGCGGTCGAGCAGCACGGACATCCCTGGCGTGGGGGTCCGTGCACGTTCGCTCAGCACGAAGGTGTTCCAGAGGGCGAGGAACGGGCGCGGGAGGGCCGTGACCATCACGGTGTCGTCGATGTCGGAGACGATCCCGAATGTCGAGGACGGATCGATGACGAGGACTTGGCCCACGGCCGGCTCGGCGCCCTCGGCGCTCATCTTGACGTCGTGCCATCCGGGCTCGAGCGAGACATGCACCATGGCGTCGATGACGCCGCCGAAGTCGGCGCGCACCGTCGTCGTATGCCCCCCGACCTCAATGGTGACGGCCGAATACTCGATCGGAATGCTCGTGAACGCGCGCCATCCGCGGATGTCCTCGGTGCCGGTCCACCCGCTCGGCGTCGGCGGCTCGTACCAGCCCGCGTCGCGGCAGCGCCCGCGTCCACGGTCGGGAGCCGTCGTCGCATTCGCGCCGATCCTGTGCAGACCCGGGGCGCCATACAGGACACGCGCGAGGATCCGTACCCGAGACGTGGTGCCGTAACCCCGGTACGCCACCACTTGCGGGACGAAGCCGAGCCTCCGCGCCCACACGGTCTGGGCGGCGTGGACACGGTCGCCGACACGGTGGGCGGCCTTCAGGAGCGCTCCAGTCATGCGCAACACTCTGCCACGGCTGGTGGCCCGTCGCAGAACCCGTTGCGCCGTCAGCTTTGCGCGGTGATCACCCTGCAGAGCTGACGGCGCGAGGGGAGGGGTCAAACCCGGGCGAGTTCCTCGATGTCCTCGAGGAAGGCCGCCGCGACCTCCTCGCTCACGGTCGTCTTCGTCTCTGAGACGGCTTCGAGGTAGTCCTCGGTCGTGGGGCCTCGGCGGCCGTTGCGGGCGGCGGCCGCCTCGGCGGGGGCGTAGACCGCCTTCTCGAGCGCCCGCTGCGACGCCGAACGCGCGGCGAACTCGATGTCTGCCGGGGAGAAGCCCTCGGTCCGCTCGACGAGGAGCTCCACGTCGACACCCCCCAGAACGGCCTCGGGAATGAAGCGGTTCCACATAGCGCGCCGCGCCTCGGCGTCGGGAAGCCCGATCGGCACGACGTAGTCGAAGCGCCCGTGCCGGAGGAACGCGGGGTCCAGGGCCCGGATGAAGTTGGTCGCGCACACGAGGAGCCGACCCGGCTGCTCGCGGAACGCGGGGATGATCTTGAGGAGTTCGTTCGTGACGCCCTGAGTGGGGCTGGGCGGATCGCCGGCGCGGCGCGAGGCGATTTCCTCCACCTCGTCAAGGAACACGACGGCGTGCTCGAGCTCGGCGATCTCGAGGAACGTGCGGCGGAGCGCGCCGGCGAGGCCCTCCGAGTCCGCGGCAAGACGAGACGGGAAGACCTCCACGAACGGCCACTCGAGGCGGGAAGCGATCGCCTTCGCGAACGTCGTCTTGCCCGTGCCGGGAGGGCCGAAGAGGACGACGGCGCGCGGCGGCACGACGCCGAATTCGTCCGCGAGCTCCGCCTCGGCGAGCGGAAGCACGAGCCGGCGTTCGAGCAGCTGCTTCTCGCGCTGCATCCCGGCCACGTTGTCCCACAGATTGCGCGGCAGGACGCGGCCTCCGAGCTGCGCGAGCGGGCCGAGTTCCGCCCGCTGCACCGGGATCTGCCGCTCGAAGAACCGGAGGTTCTTCACGTCCTTGAAGCCGCGGTTGAGGAACGCGTCGATGCGGGTCTCAGTGTCGGGCATGAGCGCCGAGAGCTTCGCGAGGCCGAGCGGCGCCATGCGGTGCTCGAGTGCCGCGAGGAGCCCGGTGCCGATGCCCCTCCCCCGCCATTCGGGCAGGGTCGCGAGGAAGACGATCCACCCCTGCTCATGCGCAGCGCGTCCGACCGCGGCCCCCACGATGTCCTCACCGTGGACGGCGACGACGGCGTAGTCGGCCTGGCAGCTCGCGAGCACCTCCGAGAGGGAATACACAGGCTCGATGCCCGATTCCATCATGGCGCTCCACAGATGGAGGATGCCGTCAAGGTCCGAGGGATGGAAGTCCCGGATCCGCCACGTGGTCATGCGGGTGCTCCTTTGCGCTGCTGGCCTGGTGCCGAGTGTAGCGGCGGCGCGTGGCCGAGGGGTTGCGGGGGCGTAGCGGGGCGCTTCACATCGGATTGGAGTCACCTTCTCGCCGAGAAGTTCGCTTGAGGGTGACTTCTCCGCGAGAAGGTGACTTCGGCCGGGTGGCGGCTGCCAGAATGGTCAGCATGAGCATCGTCAAGATCAACGCCATCACCGTGCCCGCCGACTCCGGCGACGAACTCGCACGCCGCTTCGCCGGCCGTGCGAACGCCGTGGACGGTCAGCCCGGGTTCGAGGGCTTCGAGCTACTCCAGCCGAGCGACGGCCGCAACGTGTGGCTCGTTGTGACCCGGTGGGCCGACGAGGAGAGCTACGAGGCGTGGCGGAACTCGGCCTCGTTCGGGCACGGCCACGGGCGTCCCGGCGGCGCGCAGGGCGGCGGCGCACAGGGCGCCGAGGGCAGCGAGGCAACTGCCGGTGCCAGCGCGGCAAGTGCAACGGGCACAGAAGGCGCAGCCGCAGAAGGCGCGGGCACAGAAGGCGCAGCGCAGGAACGCCAGCGGCCCGTCGGCGTCTCCGCCGAGCTGTGGAGCTTCGAGGTCGCGGACCTCGGGCAGTAGCCCGCGCCGTCGTCCCTCACCCGGCCCGCGCTGTCAGGCGGCGCCGTTCAGGGGGTGGTCGACGCCGTCGTGCGTCGCCGCGCGCGGAGGGCTGCAGCGGCCTGGAGCAGCGCGGCAATGGCCGCCGCAACGGTCATGATCACGGCCATCGGCAGAGCGGTGCCAGCGCCGCCGATGCCCGAGAGCGGCGACACGACCGCGCCGAACACGAACTGTGCGAAACCGAGCCCGGCCGAGCCGCTCCCGGAGACGTGCCGCACGGCGTCGAGGGCGAGCGCGGACGAGTTGCCCATGATGAACCCCACCGTCGTGACCGAGAGCCAGATCGGCACGGCGAGTAGCCACCGCGGGCCGGGCAGGACGGCGGCCACGAGGGTCAGGATGCTGAATGCCAGGAGCAGCGGCACCGCGACACGGACTGTGGCGAGAGGCCCGACGGTCCGCGCGAGCCGGGACGAGATGTAGCCCGAGCTGATGAGCCCCACGGCGTTGATGCCGAACGCGAGCCCATACCCGATGGGGCTGAAGCCCATCACGTCCTGGTAGACAAACGACGACGCAGAGATATACGTCATCATGACCGCGAACGTCGTGGCGAACAGGGCCGCGAACAGGAGGTATCGGGGCTCCCGGACAACGGCCCGCAGGCCGCCGAGGAGGCTCGAACCGTCCCGCGCCTCCGGGGGTCGCGTCTCGCGGAACACGAGGGACACGGCGCACATCATGAGCGCGAAGAGGCCCGCGAGCGTCCACATGACGCCGCGCCATCCGACCGGTCCCTGCAGGAGAGCGCCGAGCGAGGGCGCCACGATCGGCGCGATGCCGCCGACGGTCATCATGAGGCTCATCGTGCGGGCGGACTCGGAGCCGTGGGTCAGGTCCACGATGATGGCGCGGGCAATGACGACGCCGGCCGCCCCACCGATGCCCTGAAGGAGCCGGGCCGCGATAAGCACCTCGATCGAGGGCGCGAGGGCCGCGAGCACGGAGGAGCCGAGGGCGAGGACGTTGCCGCACAGGAGCGGGACGATGCGCCCTCGTTTGTCCGAGATCGCTCCGAACCCGAGTTGGCCGAAAGCCATCCCCGCGAGGAATCCCGTGAGCGTGAGCTGGACTCCGGAGGCGCTCGCGGCGAAGTCCTGCTGGACGCGGGGGAAGCCGGGGAGGTAGAGGTCGGTCGAGAGCGGGGCCGTCGTCGCGAGGAACGCGAGGACCAGGAGCCAAGCGGCGCTGAGGTTCCCGGCGCGGTTCAGGGCAGGCAGCGGCATGTCGGGTTCTCGAGTCCTCTCGGGTTCTTCCGGGTGCCCTGACAGGATAGTTACCCGCGCCGTAGGGACGCACTCGGTCCGGCATCCAGACTCGGTCCGGCATCCAGACTCGGTCCGGCATCCAGACTCGGCCCGGCATCCAGGACTCAGGATCCGCGAAGAACCGTCCTCCCTTCGAGGACCTCCGGATGCTCGAGCGCGTACCGCCGCAGGCCGCCCTTGCGCGGAACCTTCACGGGTTCGGGCCACCGCGGGAGGAGGAAGTCCCCGAGGGTGACGCCCCTCAGTTTGCGGCCGATGAGCGGAACGACCCAGTCGTTCATCCACTCACGCTGTGCGGCAACCCACTCGCGCGCGTTCCGCGGCGCGACGGGCTCCCCATCGCGCGGCTTGAAGGTCGTGGGCACACCGAGGTGGGCGAGGACCTGGCGTGCGAGGAACTTGTGGCCAGCGGTGGACATGTGAAGCCGGTCCGCGTCCCACATGCGCTTGTCGTTGTACTCGTCGAAGCACCAGTAGTCCACGAGCACCGCTCCGTGCTCCCGTGCGAGCTCCCGTACGCGCGCGTTGTACTGCCAGTTGCGCCGTCGGAGAGGCTCGAGAAGGGGGTTGACCTTGACGTCGTAGCCCGTGAACAGGACGAGCGTGGCCCCCGTCCCCGCGAGCCGCCCTACCAAGCCCGAGTACTCCTCGAGGAGCCGGTCCATGTCGGTGCCGAGATCGAGGATGTCGTTGCCGCCCGCGTAGAGCGTCACGAGGGTCGGCTCGAGGGCGACGGCGGGTTCGAGCTGTTCGTCGATGATCTGCCGGAGACGCTTCGAACGGATGGCGAGGTTCGCGTATTCCCAGCCCTTCTCGTGCTTCGCGAGCTTCTCGGCAACCCTGTCCGCCCAGCCGCGCACGCCGTTGGGCAGGTTCGGATTTCGATCGCCCACGCCCTCGGTGAAGGAATCTCCGAGGGCGACATACCGCCGTCGAACGCTACCGCCCACGCGCCGCACTCTAGGCACGCAAGGCCAAGCAGAGGCAACGGCCCGGCGACGATCAGGTAAACGCCGCTACTTGACGCAGGGGATCCCGCCGCCTTGGAGGACGTTCGACCAATCGCCAGCGTTGAAGGTGCCGTTCGACGACGAGGGCGAAGGAGTGGCAGCGGGTTGCGCAGCCGGTGCCTGCTGGGCGGGCGCCTGCTGAGCCGACGAATCCTGCTGAGCCGGGGCCTGCTGAGCCGGCGCCTGCTGGGCCGGCGTGCCCGAATTCTGCGAACCCGAGTCCGGGACGGCGCTCGGCGTCGGAGTAACCGTGGGTTGCGGCGAGAGCAGCTGCGCGACCTGGGCCTGGACGGCGCCCTTGTCCACGATGTTCACCGACTCGCCGGTGTCGGACGTGCCGAACTGCACAATAGGCAGCGTCGCGAAGCGGATGTGGCCCGCCGTGAGCTGCTTCGCCTTGAGGCCGAAGTCGATGAGGTTGAGGGACTGGTCCACGGCCATCTTGTCCTTGACGGCGTTGAGGATGCCCTCGATCTTGTTGAGGTCGGTGAAGGTGCTCTTCTGCTTGAGCTGCGTCAGGAGCGAGGAGATGAACGCCTGCTGCCGGCGCTCGCGGTCGAGGTCGCTGAGGGCGACGCCGGAGCCCGTCGTGTCGCGGCGCTGCCGGACGAAGGCGACGGCCTGCTGGGCGTTGAGCTGCTGGACGCCAGCCTTGAAGTTGGCCCCCGAGTACGTGTCCTGCGTGGCTTCCTGGAGGCACACGGTGATCGGTGCGAGGGCCTTCGCCACATCGAGGAAGGCGCCCATCGTGACCTCGACGAAGTGGTCGATCTTGATGTTGAGGAAGTTCTGGACCGTCTGAATCTCGGCCTTGCGGCCGTCGTCGCGCGCCTCCTGATAGATCTGGGAGTCGCTCTTGCCCTGGGGATCCGCCTTGAGCTTCTTCATGGCGTCGTCCATCGCATACCCGTAGGCCTGCTTGATCTTGCCCTGCGAGATGCCGTCCGGCGAACCCGCGAGGTCCACGTAGTCGTCGCGGGGAATCGAGATGACGGTCGCCTGGCTTCCGTCCTTCGGGACATGCAGGACCATGAGGACGTTGCTGTTGTACCCGCCGTCGGACGAATCTCCCGAGTGGAGCGCGTCGTACTCCTCTTGGGACAGCGGGTTGCCGTTCTCGTCGAGGCGGCTGTCGAGCCCCATGACGAGGATGTTGAGGTCCTGGTCGAGCCCCGCGCCGCCCGTGAGCGCCTGTGAGCGGCGGATTCCGTTCTCGAAGCTGATGTAGGTGGTGAGCGCGAAGACCCCGCCACCGACCACGAGGGCGATGACGAGAGCCATCGAGAGCACGAGCGTTCTGCGCCGCCGGAACTTCCGGCGGCGGTCGCGATCGATGAGCTGCCCATACAGGTTGTGCCATGGCTCGTTGCTCTGGCTGCTGTCCCTCTGGGTGTCAGGCTTGCGCCGCATGCGGCTCCCTAAGGTTGGCTTCAGGACGCGCGCCCGCTAAGGCGCGCTGGCCCACACTAGCGATGCAAACTCTGTGAAAGCTGAGAGGCTCGCCGCCTCTCCAGACAACTCGCGGTTATTTTGCAGGCGGACGACGGCGCCGAGGGCCTACGTGGAGAGCCTCGCCGACGGCTCGGGGGCGGCTCAGGGACCGACTCAGCGGCGGGACGGCACTTGGCGCGGGAGGGCGATCACGAGCAACAGGGAAACGAGAACGAAGGCCACGCTCACGAGCATGGCGAGCTGGGCGCTCGAGGCGAACGCACGGGCCGCGCCGTCCGGCCCGGGTCGGACGCTGACCGTGCCGAACAGCACGGTGCCGACCACGGCGATGCCGATCGCGTTGCCGACGCGCTGGGCCGTGGTGAGGGTGCCGCTGGCAGTGCCAGCCTCGGCCGGCGGGACGAAGGCCATGACGAAGTCCTGGTTCGGTGCGATCACGATCCCGCTCCCGAATCCTGCCACCGCCAAGGGCCCGGCCAGTCCCCACCCGCTGGGATTCGGTGCCGTGAGATAGAGAACGACGGTCACGCCGGCGAGGCCCGCCGCGACCAGAAGGCACCCCGTGACCAGCACGGAGCGGCCAAGCCGCGCCGAGAGCCTCGCGCTGTTGGAGGCCCCGACCAGGCTGCCCAGGGCGAACGGCGTGAACACGAGACCGCTCGCGAGCGCGCTGCGCTGCAGCCCGACCTGCCACAGGATCGACAGCGTGAACAGGACGCTCGTGAACCCAGCGAAATAGACGACGGCGAAGACCGCCCCCGCCGAGAACGACGAGCGAGAAAGCAGGCCCGGCTTCAGCAGCGCGTCGCCGCCGCGCCGGTCGGTGTGCACTTCCCACAGCACGAGGAGGGCCAGCACTGGGACGGACGCTCCGAACGCGACATACGTCCAAAGGGGCCATCCGCTCGGCTGCCCCTCGACGAGCGGTATCAGCACGAGAAGGAGGCCCACGGTGAGCAGCCCCAGCCCCACGGGATCAATGCTGCGGCGGGTGTGCGACGTCGGCCGCGGCAGGAGCCAGGCGGCGACCGGCAGCGCAACCACGCCGACGAACAGGTTGACGAGGAAGACCCACCGCCAGCCGTTGGTGGGACCCGCAGCTTGGATGATGAGGCCGCCGAGCACCGGCCCCAGCGCCGTCGCGACGCCGATCACCGCGCCCATCGTCCCGAAGGCCTTCGACCGCTGATGGCCCGTGAACGAGAGCTGGATCGTCGCGGAAATGGCCGGATAGAACACGCCCGCGCCGAGGCCCTGCACGATGCGCGCGGCAATGATCTGCCCTTGGGTCACTGAGAGGCCGCACGCGACGCTGGCGAGGGTGAACAGCGCTAGGCCCGCGATGAACTGCCGCTTGTGGCCGATGCGGTCGCCGACGCGGCCGGCTGGGACCAGCACGAGTCCGTACGCGAGCGCGTAGCCGGAGACGATCCACTCGAGGCTTGCGGGCGAGGCGTGCAGCCCGGAGCGGATCGACGGCAGCGCGACGTTGACGATCGTGGTGTCGAGAAGAGCCATGAAGGCTCCCACGAGGACGACGGCGACGGCTCGCCACCCGTGTCCTCCACCCGCCGAGCGCTCTTCGGTAGCCATGACAGCATCACGCTACCCGCGTCAGGCTCGGGCTACACGGGCGCGCGGAGCACGATGTCGACGGGGTTGGCCTGCGACACGGGCCCCCCGGCGTCGGGGCGCCCGGCGTCGGGGCGCCCGAGGCCCTCGAGGAGTCCCGAGCGGTTGGTCCGGCGGTCGCGGAGGATCTCCGTGACGGAACCGAGGTGCCGCGAGAGGTCGATGACGTTCTCCGGCGCCGCGAGCAGGAGCTGGAAACCGAACTCGTGCAGGGCTGAGATGCCCGCGCCCGCGAACTCCTCTGAGGCCAGCACAAAGGCCTCGTCCATCATCACGGTGCCATACGTAGTGAAGCCCTGCTCCGCAATGCCGAGCTGGTAGCTGAGCGCCGCAGCCATGATGAACGCAGTGAAGCGCTGCCGTTCGCCGCCGGACATGCTGCCGGTATCGGAGTGGACGAAGACTTCGTCCCGTGTCTGACCGCCGGGAAGGGCGACGGCGCGGTGTTCCTTGCACGAGATGAACACGTGCGTCCGAACGTCCAGGACCTCCGCTCGCCAGCGCCGATCCTCGGGAGCCGAGGAGGCGAGGCGCTTCACGAGCGTCTCAAGGGTCTTGTAGCGAGCCGCGAGGGCGTCCTCGCCAGCCGGTTCGGCGCTCTCGACGGCGTGCCGCGCCTTGAGGGCCGAGACGATGGCCTCCTTGAACTGGCGTGCCGAGGCCGGAACGGTCTGCTTGATGTCGAGCTCAAGGTAGCTGCCCTCATGGAACCCGACCCCGCCGAGGATGCTGTTGAGCGGCAGGATCCGGGCCGAGATAGCGCGGCGCTCCTCGTCGAGGAGGTGCAGGAGGGTGCTGAACGATTCGTGGGTGCGCTGCTGGAAGAAGCGCCGGAACTCGGCCTCCTGGGTGGGCAGCCCTTCCGAGACGATCTCGTGGTACCGCGCCTCGAAGGCGCCCGCCGCGGCCACCGAGACGCCGTGGTCCGCGGAGACGCCCGGGCCCCATTCCCGCTCGAACGCCTCGAAGATGCGGGTGAGCCGCTCCCCCGCGGACTGGCCACGGCTCTCGGCGGCGTGGAGCTCCTCGAGCAGGCGGGCCCGGACATCGCCGGCGAGAGTGTCGAGCGCGTGGAGCTCGGTGAGCTCTGCGGCACCTTCGAAGTACGGCGCAAGGGCTTCGTCCCCAGACAAGGAATCGCCCGAGACCGGCCGCCGCATCCCGGCGAGCTGCTCCCGCGCGGCGTCGAGCAGGCGCGCCGCCGATGATGCGGCGGCGTCGAGCTGGCGATGCTCGCTCTGGAGGACGGCCGCCGTCTCTGTCGAAGCCTGGTGATCGGCCCGCGCTCGCTCGACCTTTGCGCGTAGCGGCTCGAGGTCCGCCTGTCCCGCAAGGGCGTCCTCGAGACGCTTCTCGGCCCGCCGGAGTTCCTCCTCGGCGACGGCGGCGGACACTTCTTCCCAGGGCCGCGGATCGGCCGCGACCCGGCGAAGAGCCTCGAGGCGCCGGGCCATCCCCTGATGCGAGTCCTCGCTCGCCTGCGCCGCCTCGGCAGCCCGGACGAGAACGGCCTCGAGCTCCCCGATGCGCGCCGTGAGATCGGCGACCTTCACGGCGTTGTCGAAGCCGAGCACCCAGTCCTGGCGGGAAGCGAAGCGATCGTCCTTCTCGACGGTGCCACGGTGCCGCTTGACGACGCCGCCGAGGCTCAGCCCCCGGTCCCGCAGCGCGAGCTCGTCCGGATCCTCCACACACGGGTACGCGAACTCGCTCGCGATGCGGGCGCGGACGTAGTCTCCAGCTTCCCCGTCGAGGATCTGGAGCTTGGTGAGCAGATCATCGGCACGAACGTCGTCGAGCGCCTGCGCGGAACCCGCGACGGGGACCGAGAGATCGACGGCCCGCAGCGCCCCGCGGACCGCGTGGGCATCGAGGTAGCGTGTGACGGCAGCGAAGTGCTCACCGGGGACGAGCAACGTCGTCGCGAGCGAACGGAGCGCCCGCTCCGCGGCCGGGCGCCACCGATCCTCCCCCTCGGCGAGATCGATGAGCTCCCCCGCGAACGGCATCGCTTCCTCGGGGATGCCGGTCGCCTGGGCGATCGCGGCCCGGTTCTCAACGGACGACGGCGGCAGGAGGCTCTTGCGCACGGCCATCGACTCGAGCTCGCGGCGGGCTTCGGCGAGGTCGCGTTTGGCGGAAGCATGCGCGTCGAAGGCCTCGAAGCGGGCCTCTCGCAGCGCGGCGGAATCACCCTCGAGCGACTCGGTCGCAGCCGCGGCCTCCTCGTGGGCTGCCGCCCAGCCCTCAGCCGACCACGGAAGCTCCAGCCCGGCGTCGTCCAGGCCCTGCCGCGCCGCGGCCTCGACCTCGCGCCGCAGCCGCAGGCCCACGCGTGCGTTCTCGGCCTGCTGCTCGAGCGCGCTGATCTGGTTCCCGCCCGCGTTGTTGTACTCGGCCTCGAGGGCACGGAGCTCCTTCGCGAGCGCGTCCCGGACCTTGCGTTCGGCGGCGAGCTCGGCCGCCTTCGACTGGGCGGCCTCCGCGGCCCGGGCCGCAATCCGCTCCTGCACGGCCACGGTGAGCTGCTGCCGCACCCGCTCGAACGCCTCGCCCGAGAGGTCTCGGAGGCGGTTGGCGTCGAGGAGGGCCTGCCCGTACTGCTGGTTGAGGCCGGGCACGGGGGCCAGCTGGTCGCGCTGCTCGCGCACATCCTCGAGCCGCTGCCGGATGGACATGAGGTTGCTGAATTCCTCGACCACCTGGTCTGCAGCCGCGAGCGTCTCGGGCGGGTCGAGGACCTGGTCCCGGAAGAAGCTGTTGACGCTTCCGCCGAGTCCCTTGCCGGCCTGGATGACGCGCAGGAGCGGGAGCGCCTGATCCGAGGAGATGCCGAGGAGGCGGCGGAAGCGCTCGGCGAAGTTCTTGTGCACGTCGAACACCTGGGCACCGGGGAACAGCGCTTCGAGCGATCCGCGCGTGAACCGCCGGTCCGCGATGCCCTCGATCGCGTGGACGTCGAGCGAGGCCGAGTCGAGAAGAAAGAAGCGGCCGAGGCTCGATTCCGTGCCGTTCTTCGGCAGGTCGAACAGGGCCGTGAGGGTGTGGCGGGTGCCTGCGGCGTTGTCGAACGTGAGGGCGATCGCGCTCCACGTCGCCCCGGGGCGCTGGAACGCGCTGGCCTGGCTCTCGCCGACTGCTACGTCGCCGACCTTCCCGCGCATGTAGGTGAACGTCGTACGGCGGTCCTCGCTCTGGCCGGTGCGCGCTGCGGCTGCCTCGTTCGAGCGGGGGCGGGCGTCGAACACGCGGGCGATCGCGTCGAAGAGCGTCGACTTGCCGACGCCCGAGTTGCCGGTCAGGAGGGTTCCCGCGCGGTCCACGTGCATCGTGTGCGCGCCGTGGAACGTGCCCCAGTTGACGATCTGGACCTGGGTCAGCCGGAACTGGCCCGGGTTGATCTGGTCGTCGAGCGGGAGCATGGTCGCGATGCTCATTCGATCCCCTCCTCGTCGGCCTCGCCTTCCTGACCCGATGCCCCGCCGTCGAGGTCGAGCGTCGGGTTGGCTCCGTCGTCGTCCGCCCCGTCCGGGGCCTCGGCCAGCGCCTCGAGGTGCCGGGCGACGTCCCCGATGTTCTCGAACGGCAGCGCGAGCGGGAGCGCGTTGGAGATGAGGTAGACGTCCTCGAGCGGCGTGGGCAGGAGGAGCCGGCGGGCCTGCAGCTTCTGGACGGCGCGCGAGACAGTATCGGCGTCGCGGAGGGCGTCGCGCTGGTCGGACGGCTGGTAATGGGCGACGACGTCGGAGAGCTCCTCGAGCGTGACCGTCGGCTCGGTCTGCGCCGTCGTGTGGCGGTCGAGGAGCAGCCGGAGGCGCAGGAGCAGGATGGTCTCGACCCGGCTCAGGGCGCGCTGCTGGCGGAGGATCGTCGAGCGGGAGGCCGCCCCGAGCAGCTCGGGATCGACAGGACGGACGACGGCGATCTTCCGCGCGTGGTCGACGTGCAGGCCGAGGAACAGCTCCGACAGGCGGGAGCGGAGCACGTCCTGGCTGTCGAGCAGGGTGGTCCAGAGACGCTCGTCGCGGCCGCCGTCGAGGTAGGGCCCCTTGAGGAGGCGAACGAGGACCTGCCGCACGCGCAGCGGAAGCACGCCTGTGTCGCCGTCGTACAGCGCCGCCGCATTCGCGAGCCGGCCAAGAGCGGCCTCGGGCTCGCGCGTGCCCGCCTCGAACCCGCGCTCGAGCTCCGGCGCGACCTCGGCCTCCGCCTCAACGTCCTCGCTCATGCCGTTCCCCTCTCTTGAACATCGGCCCCGTGGCCCTCCCGCGCTTCAACCTCCACGGCCGGCACGTAGGCCCGCCGGGTCGAACCGTCCACCTGCTCGAAGTCGAGGGCCTCCCACTCGCCAACCGAGCCCTCGCCCGGCTCTCCCGCGAACGCCGCCCCCCGGTGCAGAAGCTCGCCGAGCAGGGCGCGGATCGAGTTGATGTGCTGCTCCTCGGGCGGGAGCTCGCGCCACACACTCGCCGCCGTAGCCCGCCCGCCTCCCGCAGCGAGCGCGACGTCGAACGCCTGCCGCAGCGCCGCGGCCTTCGCCTTGCCGGTCCGGGCGGAGCGGACGCGATCCTCCTCGGCGAACGCGATCGGCTCCGCCAATCGCGGAGGGGCGACGTACTCGTCGGGGTCGAAGAGCTTCACCATGGAGAGCGAATCGAACTCGGCCCCGAACAGCTCGGGCGCGGGAGCGAACCCGGTCTGCTCGCGTTGGTACGGCAAGCGACGCACGGCTTGCTCAGCGCGGCGGATCGCGTCGCGGAGCCGCACGGACTGGCGGTAGTCATCGCTCTGCACGTAAGTGTTGAGGCTCTCCGAGAGCTTTCCGTAGATGCCCTGGATCTCGGAGTGCTGGTCGCGGAGCTCGGCGACGAGGTGCCGGAGGGTCTGGCGCTCCTCGGCTCCGAGGCGGTCCGCGAAGTCGCGGGAGAGCACTTCTGCGATGGCGGATCGGAAGCGGAGCTGCTGCTCGGGGTTCTCGAGGAACGCGGTGAACGAGCGGAAGGTGCGACCCTCGCTCGACTCGCGCAGCCGCCGGTCGGCCTCGAGCACCTGCGCCATCGTGGCGCCCTTGCTGAGGGACTCCTCGATGATCTGGTTGCGCAGCTGGCCGACGGATTCCTCGATCCGGTCGCGCATGCGCTTGAAGTCCGCCGGGAGCCCAGCCGCGAGGTCGAGGATGTTCTCTGCGGCCTCGACGGCGTCGTCCGTCTCGAGGGCAGCCTCGATCTCGCCGGTCTCGAGGCCGCGGATCATTTCGCGCCGCTCCCCGATCTCGGCCTCGAGGGTCTCCACGCGCGCGCTCGTATCGGGATTGGTCTCCTGGGCGAGCTTCTCGACATCCGCAAGGAGCGTGCCGAGGCGCGAGCCGGTGAGGGTGGAGCGGTCGGAGGAGAGCGAATCCAGGAAGGCAAGGACGCGGGCAGCAGGTTCAGTGAGCTCGTAGACGATGCGGCCGCTCTGGGCGCGGCGGGCGAGGAAACGGCGGCGCGTCCAATCGTCGGCGACGAGACGGCCCGTGAGAGTCCCCGCGGTGCTGGGCGCCCCGATCGAGGCGTCCCGGGTACGGAGTTCCGCGAGGAACTCATCGATCTCGTCGTGGAAGGCCTCAAGCTCGACGTGGGGCCGGTTGCGCGTGAACGCGGTCTGGAGCGCTGCGATGACCCATGGCGCCGAGCGGGTGAGCGCCCACGCGGGGCCCTTGGTGAGGACCTCGAGTTCCGCGAGCCGCCCGAGCATCGCGGCCGACGACGGCGCCCCGGACGGAGGGCGGTGGCGGCTCGGGGCGGGTTCTGGCACGGCAGCCCAGTCTACCGGCGCCGCGCCTCCCTCTCGCCGACGTGGTTCGCGGGACGTGGTTCGCGAGACCCGAGCAAACGGACCAAACCGCAGTCCGTTACCTGCGCCGTCGTCCGTTACCCGCGTCGTCGGCCGATAGCTACGGTTTGGAGAACGCCGCTCACAGTCCCGCCGCGGCCAGAGCGCTGCCAATGCGCCGACGAAGCGCAGCCTCGTCGAAGAGATCCTTCCACTCGACCCTCAGCAGGATCCACCCTTCCTCGATGAGCGCCCGCTCACGCTTCCGTTCCCGAAGCAGCACATCAGCAGTGGGATCGTAGGCGAAGTACTTCACGTCTCCATCGAACTCCAGGCCCAGTTTGATCTTCACCCACGCGAAGTCGAGTCGGTACGTTCCGAGGCGCGTCGGGACCTCTACCTGCTGAGCTGGCAGCGGGAATGGCATCCGGCTCAGCACGTAACGCAGGAGACTTTCGCCGGGCGATTCGCAGAGGCCGGACGCCATGTCCCACGCAGCCCGAGCAATGCGGACGCCCCTCTTGCCTTGCGCGTCGGCCAAGAGTTCTGTGACCCGGGAAGGGTCTGCTCCAAGGCGGACACCGTGGTCCACGACGATCTGTGCTTGGCCCCGTCGGAGAATTCGCGCACAGTCAACGACGGTTCGTTCGAGCGACGTTGCCGGTAGCCCTCGGATGGAGCTGCGGTCGTCCTCCCCCAAGATCGCCGAGTGGACCCTGACATCACTCGCCCGCCCCTGGTTGCTAGGGCATCGCGGCATCGTCAAGTGAACATAGGGGTCCGGATTCCAGAGGTGGATGCCGTGGAGTCTGGCCGCGCTCAGGTGGCTGTAGTCGAACCCAATCTCGCGTCTGCGGGACGCGTTGTCGTAGTGGGCCGCAAGCGCCGCGAGATGTCTGTTCTCCGGGGAGAGCTTCCGCCACTCGTCGGCGACGAAGTACGCCCCGTGTCGAATTCGAACGAGGACCCCAGCCTGCACGAGGCGTTCCGCTGCTTTGGGCGATGCGAGGCGGTCGGCGAGTTCAAAGGCCTGCCATGGTCCTGGATGAGGGAGCTCGAGCTGCATAATCCGAATCTCGCAGCTTCAGTGCCCCAAGAAGGCGGCCCAGGACCCGTATGTGGATAAACCCCGTGTGTTCGCATCCCGAACCGGCAGCAAACTGACGAAACCCGAGGTGATGAGGTGCGGCGTCGTCCGTTTCCTACGGTTTCGGGAAAACACGCGGCACACCCCGGCCAGGGCTCAGGGGCACCTCAGGGGTGCCTCCGGGAACCTCCCCTCACGCTCCCCCGTTGGGCGAGATAGCCTGACTTCGTCCGGGCAGTGACCAAGGAGAACCCGATGAGCACCCCTCTGACCCCTCCAGACCCCAGCGAAGACGCCCTCGTGCTGCAGGCCTCCGACGCGGCCCCCGTGGTCCGCGAAGAAGACGCGCCCGGGATGGTGCCTGTCGCACCCGACCGGCAGGCCCAGATCGCCGAGCAGGCCAAGGCGTGGGTGGCCGAGGTAGCGGCGATGGACTCTCGCAGCCCGGAGTTCGCGCGGAAGGTCGAGGGAATCAACAAGGTCGCGGGCCGCGAGATGATCGCGTCCTCGGACGCGTCCGGCCGCCTCCTCGACCGCGCGTCGACGTCCGTGCGCGGCGCGAAGAAATCCGGCGACAGCGCCCAGACCTACGTCGCAACCACGCTGGGGGATCTCCGCAGCACGGTCGAGAGCCTGACCCCCAACCGTGCGGACCTCGGCACGGGGCGCAAGATCCTCGGCTTCGTGCCGGGCAGCAAGAAGGTCGCGAAGTACTTCCAGCGCTACGAGTCGGCGCAGACGCAGCTCGACAAGATCATCAAGGCCCTCATGTCAGGCCAGGACGAGCTCCTCCGCGACAACGCCGCGCTCGCGCAGGAGAAGCAGAACCTGTGGGAGGTCATGCAGCAGCTCTCCGAGTACGCGGTGTTCGCGGAGCAGCTCGACCGGGCGACTGTCACGAAGATCGGCGATGTCCGTGCCCAGGGCCAGACCGAGCACGCGCAGCAGCTCGAGGCAGACGTCCTCTTCCCGGTGCGCCAGCGCCGTCAGGACATCCTCACGCAGCTCGCGGTCTCCGTGCAGGGCTACCTCGCGATCGACGTCATCAGGAAGAACAACAACGAGCTCATCAAGGGCGTGGACCGCGCCCGCGCCACCACAGTCTCGGCCCTGCGCACCGCGGTCATCACGGCCCAGGCGCTCTCGAACCAGAAGCTCGTCCTCGACCAGATCGATGCGATCAACACGACCACGAACGCGATGATCCTGCGCACGTCGGAGATGCTCAAGGAGCAGACCGGCCGCATCCACCAGCAGGCCACCAGCTCGGGCGTCTCAGTCGAGACCCTCGAGCGCGCGTTCTCGAACCTCTACCAGACGATGGACGCGATCGACACGTTCCGTTCCCAGGCCGCGAAGAGCATGGAAAGCACCGTCGAAGCCCTCGAGCAGGGGCTTGAGAAGGCCCGCCCGCACATCGAGCGCGTACGCCGCCAGGAGGGCAACGCCAGCTAGGCGGACGACGACGGCTGATTGGCTTGCGCCGAACGTCGCCGCACGCCCCGTGCTCCTGGGCGGCACACCGGGGAGCTGTCAGTCGACGTCGTCCTCCCAGTCCTCGTCACCCTCGGGCGATTCGAACGCGTCGTACACAGCGTCGAGCGCCGCGGCCGGGACGTCGACGAGTCCTGCGCGCAGGTCGACGAGGCCGAGGGCCGCGAGTTCGCGCAGCTCGTCGAGCAGGACCACGGAGACGGTCTGCAGCTCGGCCGGGTCGGCGTCGTCGGGCGCATCGACGGCGAGGTCCTCGACGACGGTCAGGGGCAGGGGGTCCTCGAGGACGGCACGCGTCAGGAGGGTCGCGAGGGCGGCCTCGACCGCGTCTCCCTCGGGCGTGTACAGGGCGCGGGAGCACGTCGTGATGATGAATTCGGTTGCGAGGAACTGGGCCTCGAGCCGACCGAGGGCGTCCCCGGACCCGAGGCGCGCCGCGTCCTCCCCGAGACGGGCGGTGCTCCCGCTGTCGTCGGGAGCCCGTGTTTCGTCGATCTCGATGAGCTCGGCGTGATGCAGGGCTGCCCACAGTCGGGCAAGGCGCCGGGCCGGGTCGGCTGATCCCTCGCCGACGAGGGCTGCGGCCTCGGTCGCCTCAGCCGGCGTCAGCGCGCCGTCGGACGCCACGGCCCGCCCTTCGCCGACCCAGTCGAGCAGAGCTCGCGCATGCTTCACAAGGGGCGACGCCGTCGCGAAAGCGAGCGCCTCCTCCTCGCTCGGCTCGCGGCGCGGCACAACCTCGCCGTCCTCATCGAGGCCGATGTCCACAATTCCGCCCACGGCTTCGGCCTCGGCGTCGAGCAGCTCGGTCACGGCCTCGAGGTCCTCGGCCGTGCCCTCCCAGCGCTCGGTTTCCTCGAGGAAGGAGACCCAGTCGACGAGGGTGCCGATGTAGTAGCGGAGGTCGTCGACGTCGTCGCTGTCGAGCAGCCCGTCGAGCGCATCGGGAAGCGCCCCCGGATCGATCCTCAGGTTCGGCACCAAGCGCTCGCCGGCGCCGAGGAACCCGTACAGGAACTTGACGATGTCGAGCTGCCCCCGCGCGAAGACCATGAAGTCCCTCCGCGCGGCGTCGTCGGCGCCGTCTGCCTCAGCGGAGTTGACGGCCCACGTCGCGTAGTCGTCGGCGAGACCGTCGATGAGTGCGTCGACGCGGCGCTGCCGCCGGTCCCCCGGGCTCGTCGAACGGCTCTTGGGCTTGCGGGTGCGGCTCTTTGGCATGCCAAGAGAGTACGCCAGCTTGAGCCCGCGAGTCCCCGATCGGTTCGCGCTGATCGCCTGAGGCTGTCATTTCGCCTGACGCTGTCATTTCGCGATCCGCGGGATCCTCCGGTCCAGGATCGTCATGATGAGCACTGCCACACCGATCCCCACCAGGACCCACGCGAGCGAGTGGAACCCCGGGTCCGTCGCGCGGGGCCCGAACACGAGACCGATGAGGCTCGACGAGAAGATCGCCCCCATGTAGTTGAACGTCCGGTAGAGCCCGGCGGCGACGGCGATGCCCTCCCCGGGCGCCTGCACGTAGAGCGCAGTCTGGTTCGCGAACCCCGCGAAGCCGTTCGTGAGGCCGAGGAGGCTCGTCATGACGACGAGCAGCACCACGGAGGTCCCGACATTCGCCGTCCCCATCATGAGGGCAGTCCCCGCAAAGGCGGCACCGGCAAGGATGAGCGGCGTGCGCACCCAGCCGCGCAGCGACACCAGCCGCGCGACCACGATGCTCACGAGCGAAAGCGGGATCATGATGACCCCGACCGCCGCGGCATCCAGGCCCCGCCCCTCCTCCATCCACTGGCTCATCCCGTACATGCACGCATAGATCCCGAGACCCACGAGGAGCTGCCGCGAGTAGGTCCGCTGGAGCGGCCCGTTGCTCGCGAGCGCGCGGACGTCGATGAGCGGACTCGAGGCGTGGCGCTCGCGCCAGATGAACCCAGCGGCGAGAACGAGGGCGACGGCGGCAAGCCACCACTGCGGCTCCGCCATGCCCGAGAGGAATATGAGGAGGGCGACGACGGCGCCCCCGAACAGCGCGATGCCCGGCAGGTCGAGCGCATGGAGGAGCGCTCTCCACGACGTCTGGGACCGCTTGGCGTCGCGTTCGACGCCGGCGAGGGTCGCCGCTAGCGTCACGAGCGCGAGCGGCACATTGACGCTGAAGAGCGCCCGCCAGCCGAGCGTGCTGACGAGGATGCCGCCCAGTGGGAGGCCGACGACGATCGTCACCTGGGCAGCGATCGAAAAGGCCCCGAGCACCCGGCTCGGGACGCCGACGCCGCGCGCGTCCGCGCGGGCCCTGACGAGCGCCATCGCCGTGGGATACGCGGCCGAGGTGCCGATGCCGATGAGCGCACGCGAGACGAGTAGGAACGCGAACGACGGCGCGAGCGCACCCACGAGGCCCGCGACGAGCAGGATCACAATCCCCGAGACGAACACACGGCGGGGCCCGAGCAGCGTCGCGAGCTTGCCCATCGTCGGCTGCATGACGGAGCTGAACAGGTACAGCACCGAGATGAGCGACGCCGTCTGGCCCGGTCCGAGATGGAACTCGCTGCCGATCCCGATGAGGCCCGTGGCGATCATCGAGCTGTTGATCGGATTCAGCGTGGAGCCGAGCAGGAGCGGCCCGAGGTAGCGGATGCCGAAGGCCTTGCCCTCCTGCGCCACGGTTCCGGCGGGTGCGCGCTCCTGCTCGGTCACGCCCGGTCGGCGAGGAGGCCGAGGATCTCCTCGGTCGTTCCGGACTCGCCGATCCGCGGGAAGACGGTGCTGACGGAATTCTCGTGAGCAGCCGCCGTCAGGTCCGTCATCGCGTCCCGGGCGAACGCGACGTTGTACCCGAGGTCGTAGGCGTAGCGCGCCGTCGACTCGACGCCGATGCTCGTGGCGATGCCCGTGAACACGAGCTGCGTCACTCCACTCTCACGAAGGCGATCGTCGAGATCGGTCGTGGCGAACGCGCCGATGCTGCGCTTGGTCACGAGGATGTCGTCCTCAGAGGTGTTGAGGCCGTCGATGAGGTTGAAGTAGTCGGCCCGGACATCGGCCGGCATACGGCGCGGCGTCTCGTTGCGGCCGGCGGGCGCGCCCGCGACATTCACCAGGACGACCGGCAGGCCGTTCGCGCGGAATGCGTCGGCGAGGGCCTTGGAGTTCGAGACGACCTCGGCAATCGAGGGGGCGCTCGCGCCGTCGGCCGGAGGCTGCGGGCGATTCACAATCCCATTCTGAAGGTCGATGACGACGAGGGCAGTCTTCGGGTCGAGGGCGGAGATGGTCACTCGGGACTCCTTCTACTGAGGGGTTGGGCTGAAAATGCGCTGCGCTGAGGAAGCGCTGCGCTGAGAAACGGAAACGCCAGTTCAGGTGTTGCCTACAATTCGCGCGAGCAGCCCGATGGTTTGACGGACCTGCTCGAGTTCCTCGCGCGTGAGCTCGCGGTTCAAGGCCCGCTGGAGCCAGTCCTGGCGGACGAGGCGGCTCGCGGCGATCTGCTCGCGGGCGGAGTCGCTGAGCGAGATCGCCGTCTTGCGGCGGTCGCCGGGATCGGGGTCCCGGCGGAGGTAGCCCGCCTCCTCAAGCGCGGCCACAGTCGCGCCCATCGACTGGGGGCGTACGCCTTCGGCCCGGGCGAGGTCGCTCACGGTTGCCGGCCCGTCGCGCTCTATGCGGGAGATGAGGTTGAGCTGGGAGCGCGTGAGGTCGCCGACGTCGGCCTGCTGCCGCAGCCGCCGGTTCAGTCGGCCCAGCACACCGCGCAGTTCGGCCGCCACCTGGGCGGAGGCTGCGCTCGTGGGCGGGGCGTCTCCGCCGGTTGACAAGCCCTTCGTGGCCACCGGATCTTCCACCCCTCCACCCAAGCACACTTGAAGGAATCTTTACAGTTTGCCTTCAGATCCCCGCACCGGGCCACCGTTCAGGCCGAGCGGCTATCGTGAGTCCATGGCGAAGTTCTTCGGATCGCTCTTCGGCGGTGGACGGGAACCAGAGCGCATCCTCGATGACGACCTGCCCACCACTCAGGCCGAGGAGCTCGAGCAGACGCGCGAGGCCCTCGCTGAGCTGCGCAGCTCGATCCGGCGGGCGGGTTCGCTCCTGCCACCGCTCGCGTCTTCGCACATGCGCCAGATCGATGACGTCCTGCGCCTGCTGCTCGACTATGTCGCCGAGCACGGCGCCTCGACCGAGCAGCGCGTTCTGCTCCACGCGATCGCCTCGGATTACCTGCCGACCTCTCTCCGCGTGTACCGCGCCCTCCCGCCGGAGACCCAGACGGACTCGAGCCCCGAGACAGAGAAGCTGCTCGAGCAGCTCGACATCCTCTACGCGACCGCCCTCGACCTCGACCACCAGGTCCGCACGGGCGCGATCGCCGAGCTCAGCGCCCACGGGCGCTTCCTGCGCGACAGGTTCGATGTAGACGGCGTCCGCATCCATCCCGGCACGAAAGAGTCACGCTGATGGGCACGCTGGCCGCTGGCGAGAGTGTGGGGCTCACCGGGCAGGACCCCGGGCTGACCGGAGTCATGGTCGCCATGGGCTGGAGGGTCGAACCGGTCTCCGCAGCCCAGCCGGAGCCCGTTCCGCTCGCGATCGTCTGCGGGGACGACGGCCGCGCGCTCACGCCCGAGCACCTCGTGTTCTTCAACCAGCTCACGACGGCGTCCCCCGGCGTGGCCTTCGCCGCCCAGGACCCCAACCGGGCGACTTACGGGGACGCCGCCGACGCCGAACAAGTGGACGTCGACTTCTCCCAGGTGCCGCCCGAGGTAGCCCGCATCGCGTTCGTGACCTATATCGATCCCGAAGTCCGCGGAGCCGGCTCCTTCGCTCAGGTCGGGGGGCTGCACCTGCGCGTCGTGCGTCCGGACGGCTCGGAGCTCGTCCGCTTCGATGCCTCGCCGGCAAGCCCCGAGGACGCCCAGGCCGTGCTGTGCGGCGAACTGTACCGCTATGAGGACGGATGGGCATTCCGTGCCCTCGGACGCGCGTACGAGAACGGCCTCGCGGGCGTCGGGGCCGAGTTCGGGCTGGATGTGTGATGCCCGAACAGCACCCCCTCGACTTCCCCTACCTCACCCGCCGCATCGCGCCCGGCCATCACGACGACGGCCTCACCCTCCCCCGCGCCCCCGGAGGGAACTTCGCGTCCGCCCCTCCCGAGCCACGCCTCTACCCGGCCCCCGCATTCGGGGTTCGGCCCGAGCTCACGGCGAGGGACGCCGTCGTGCGCCTGAACGCGCGGCAGTCGGCGATCGGCTCGCTCTTTGTCACAGGCTCACGGGGCACCGCGTGGGAGGACAACGCGCGCATCACCGGTGCGCAGAGTGTCCATCGGGAGCAGATCGGGACGACCCTCCAGACCACTGGCGGCCGCCCGCTCGTCGGCTACGTGAACCGGGACGCCGTCGTCGTGCTGCGGCATGTGCGCGAGCTCCGGCGAGCCCTCTTCATCGCCGGAGCGGGGGCGCTCACCGTGCAGACGTTCGACGGCGCGACCGCGGCCGTCGCTGGATCGCTCGCCCAGGGCCAGCGAACGGTGCTGACGCTCCTGCGCATCGGTTCCGTGCTTGAGCTGCGCGCGGAGTCCGTGCCCGAGGAGTGGGATGACGGGCAGATCTGGCGCGAGTTCGGCTTCACGATGACCATCGGCCTCGTGCGGCGACGCTGACGCCACGCCGAACCGCGGTCAGGCGGCGGGAACCTTTCCCCACTCCTCGGCAAGCAGCCGGAAGCTGCGCTCGCGCAGAGCCGGATCGTGCGAATAGCCGGTGAGGATGATCTCGTCCACCCCGTAGGAAGCCGCGAACGTCCGGAGGAACTCGGCCGCTTCTGCAGGCGCGCCCACGGCCGAGACGCGCAGGGCGGACTCCGCCATCTGCTGCTCGTGCGGCGCCCAGTCCATCTCGGCGACGGGAGGCTTGATCGGGCCGCGCTCGCCGCGCCGGATGCCCAGGAACATCTGCTGGTGCGACGTGAACAGGTACTCGGCCTCCTCATGGCTTGGCGCGACCATGAGGTTCGCCCCCGCCATCACGTACGGCTCCGCGATCTGGGCAGTGGGGGCGGACGGGTTGAACATCTGGCGGTACGTCCAGATCGCCTCGCTGAGCTGGAACGGCGCGAAGTGGCTCGCCGCCGCGTACGGCAGGCCAAGCTGGCCGGCGATCGCAGCGCCCGCCGTCGAGCTTCCCAGCACCCACAGCGGAACGTGCGTGTTGCGCGCGACCTCGGCGTGGACGCCGAACGAGAGCTGGACGCTCTCGGCGTCATCCTCCTGCTCCCCGAAGTACCACGCCAGCAGCTGGATGCTCCGCGCGAAGTGCTGTTCGTCGTCGTCCCTCGCGCCCCGACGGAGGATCGCCGCCGTGCGCGGATCCGTGCCCGGCGCGCGGCCGAGGCCGAGGTCGATGCGCGGGCCGTAGAGATTGGCGAGCGTGCCGAACGCCTCCGCGACAGCGAGGGGCGAGTGGTTCGGCAGCATGATCCCTCCCGAACCGATTCGGAGGGTGCGCGTGTTCGCCGCCGCATTCGCGATGAGCAGCGCCGTCGCGTTCGAGGCGAGCGCCGCGCTGTTGTGGTGCTCCGCGTACCAGAGCCTCTCGTAGCCCGCCTCCTCGACGACCTGGGCGAAGCGCGTGGCGCTCGAGAGCGCGTCGGCGACGGAGGAGCCTTGGACAATGGGAGCGAGGTCGAGGACGGAGAGCGCAGTCACACGCTAGGCAACCTTGGGACCGCTGGTCTTGTTCCCGCCCCGACTGTTGGTGTGGCCCTCTTCACACACCGAGCGAGATGTTTGTCACGTTCGATAACGTCTCCATTGCTTTTCCACAACATCACAGTCACACCATTGAAAAGCACCTGACGGGGTAAGCAACAATGGATCTTGTCCGAGACGCAGGCGGCTCTCAGGACTTCCTTCACACACTTCTCTGGGGATGGGAGACAGCGTGGACGACGCAACCGTTGTGGCAAACCTCGTGTATAGCGGCACGCTCGTGATCGGTGGCGTCATGCTGGTGATAATCTTCGTCTCGCTCGTCGGCACGATGCTCATCGCCGGGGTCACGCAGACGCTGATCTCCCTCGTCAAGCTCGGCCAGCGGCTGTTCGTGTACCGGCCTGAGCAGACGACGGCGGTCGAGGACTCGACGCCGGCCCACGTGCGGAACGCGGTGCTCGCCAAGGCGGACGCGATCCTCGCGGCCTCGCGGGTGCAGGCCGAGGAATCGGCTGCGGTCGCAAAGGCCGAGGAGGCCGCTGCCGCCGAGGCTGAGCGGATGCGCCGGGCAGCCAAGACCGAGGCTGAGAAGGCTCCCGCAGCCCGTGCGACTGCCGTCTCGGAAAAGGCAGCCCTCACCCTCGCCTTCCCGGACCGCACGGGGCCGTTCACGGGGACCCAGCCCCTCGTCAAAGCCGGCTGACCTTCGGAGCGGCACACTTTTCGTCAGACCACCACGTCCGAGGGACGGGATCCTGCAGGGGCAGGATCCCGTCCTTTGCTTTGCCGACCCAGCATGGCGGCTGTTCAGCCGCGCTCTTCAGCCCCGCTCTTCACCCCGGCTCTTCACCTTTGCTCTTCACCTTCGGCCAGAAGCGCCGTCGTCCGATACGGAATCACGGTCCGCAGGATCATCCGGGTCGAAGTCCTCGTGATCCCCGGGCAGAGCCGGATCTCCTCGGAGACGCGGTAGAGGTCGTCGGGGCTCGTCGCGACGACCCGGATCAGGAGGTCCGTGTCGCCGGCGGGTGCGAGGCACTCGAGGACCTCGGGGATCTCGCGCAGGGCCGCGATCGCCTCGTTGAGGTGGCTCTGGTCGAGCTCGGCCGCAACCTCGGCGGAGACGCCGCGGCCGAGCGCCGTCGCATCGACCCTCGTGCTGTGGAGCCGGAGGGCGCCGCTCGCCGTCATTCGCTCGAGCCGTGCCTGAACGGTGCCGCGGGCCAGCCCAAGGCGCTGGGCCAGGACCATGATCGGCATGCGCGGATCGGAATCCAGCGCGAGAAGGATCCTGCGGTCGGTCGCGTCGAGCTGAGGCAATCTGATCACTTCTCCCGGGACAAGCGTGCTGCGGTTGGTCAGATCGACCAGTCTAGCTCGTGACTCTTGCACGAACTGTTGCCACACTGCTGGAATGTTGGCAATCCGCTCAACGGTTCACGAGACCGTTGAGCCAGGCTACGGCCCCTGCGCACACCACCGCATGGAGCCGGACAACGGGCACCGACCGGCCCGGCCGCATTCGCAGCTTCTTGTTCACACAGCTGAGGGCCCCTGACCTGACCACATCATGCGGTCGGATCAGGGGCCCTCGGTGTAGGCAGAGCGACTACTCGGGGCGCTCCCCCGTGAGCCGCTCGAAGTCACGGAGCCACAGCTCGCGCACCTCCGCGTCTTTGGTTCGCTTCGCACCCGGGCGCTGCCCGGCGTCGTGCGCCTTCCGGAGGGAACGGCGACGGCCGACGCCGACGAGCAGGAGCGCGCGCTCCGTCATGGCTGCGTGGCGCAGCACGAGGGGTGTACGACGACGGCGCAGGACCTCGCGCACGGCCTCCTGAGCGTCAGCGCGGCGCCCGAGGGAGCGAAGCACCCGCGCCCGCAGCAGAAGGAGGGCCGCTGCGAGGTCGTCGCGATTGGTGAGCCCTTCCGTCCACGAGACGACGTCGACGGGGCGGCCCAGGATCTCTGCGAGCCGCGCACCTGCAAGCGTGGTCGGCAGGGACGGCGGGAGCGGGGCGAGGGCCGTGAGGGCTTCGCCGGGGTGACCGATCTCGCGGAGGCTGTGGGCGAGGGCGAGGCACACGGCCTCCTCGCTGAACAGCACCTCGACGCTCACGCCCTCTGAGAGCTCGATCCACTGCGACCAGGCGCCGAGGTAGTCGGCAGCGAACTGCGCGGCGGCGGGCTCGTTCTCCCCCGCGAGCCCGCGTTGGAGGAGCTCGGCAGCCTGCGCATGCTGATGCGCGCGGTACGCGAGCAGCCCGGCCAGCACGTAGCAGAGGCCAGACCAGCCGGAGTGGGATCGGGCGAGCACAACCAGCCGCTCGGGCTCGTGGGAGCGGAAGACGGCGTCGAACACCGCCCGCTCGACCTTCGCCGGGAATCTTCGCAGCCGGGGGCTGCGCGACCGCCGTGCGAAACGATCGAGGATATCGTGGACAGGCGTGGAGACCCGCACGCCTCGGAAGGGCGTGAGGTCACGGGGATCGTGAAACGTGCGCTGGCGGTCCACATCGCTGGAAGCCATGGCTTCCATGCTAACGAAGGCGTTCACCGGTTCGAGAAGTAGATCCAGGCGGCGATGACCCACACGGTGACCGCGCTGGCCGCGCACGCGAACTCGACGATGCGGCCGATGCCGATGGCCTTGAGAGCCAGGAGCGACGACGATGTGGCCGCACGGAAGTCGCGCGTGCGCAGCCACTCGCTCCCGAGAAGCCCCACGACGAAGCCGATGAACAGACCGAGCACCGGCACGACGAACATCCCGACGACGCCGACGATGGTCGCCGCGAGGATCGAGCTGTTCGGAATCTTCCGGGCCGCCAGTGTTCGGCCAGTGAGGACGCAGGAGGCGCCCATCCCTGCGGCGAAGAGCACGGTCCCTACTGCGAAGACGATCCAGCCGCCCGAGCCCGAGCGACCGAAGAGGGCCCATTCGAGGAGCGCGAGGATTCCCAGCAGGCTCCCGGGGAGGACCGGCACGATCGTGCCGACCACTGCGACAGCGAGGGCCAGGCCGGTCAGTAAGGCAGCGAGAGCGGGTCCGTCCACGGGACCCCAGCCTAGCCCAGCGGCCAGTTCGCTTAGCGAACACCCACGCAACGGACGAGACCGCAAGGAACGATCTCCGGTCCCGTCCGTTGGCTGCGGTCTCGTCCGTTGGCTGCGATCTCGGCGTCCGGCCTACTCCCCTGAGACGACGGCGGCGGCCACTGCCGCGGTCACAGCCGGGGCCACGCGGGGGTCCAGAGGGCTGGGGACGATGTAGTCGGCGGAGAGCTTGTCCTCGGCGAGGGCGGCGATCGCGCGGGCGGCGGCGAGCTTCATCGCGGGGGTGATCCGCCGGGCGCCGGCGTCGAGCGCGCCGCGGAAGATCCCGGGGAACGCCAGGACGTTGTTGATCTGGTTCGGGAAGTCGCTGCGCCCGGTGGCGACGACGGCGGCGTGCCGCCGGGCGATCTCGGGCGCGACCTCCGGGTCCGGGTTCGAGAGGGCGAACACGATCGAGCCCTCGGCCATCGCCGCGATGTGCTCCTCCGGCACCTTCGAGGAGGAGACGCCGATGAACACGTCCGCCCCGGCCAGGGCCTCCGCCGTGCCACCGGCTACACCGCGCGGGTTGGTCCGGGCCGCGAACTCGGCCTTCATCCCCGTCAGGTCGCCCCGTCCGGCGTGCAGGGCACCCTTCGAGTCGAGCAGGACGACGTCGCGCACCCCGGCGGTGAGCAGGATCTCGGCGACGGCGATGCCCGCCGCCCCCGCCCCGGCGATCACCGTGCGCAGCGATCCGAGGTCCTTGCCCACGACCCTCGCCGCGTTCTCCAGGGCCGCGAGGGCGACGACGGCGGTGCCGTGCTGGTCGTCGTGCATGACCGGCATGTCGAGGGCCTCGATCAGGCGCCGCTCGAGCTCGAAGCAGCGCGGGGCGGCGATGTCCTCGAGGTTCACGGCCCCGAAGCTCGGGGAGATCCGGACCAGGGTCTCGATGATCTCGTCCACGTCGGTCGTGTTCAGGACGATCGGGATCGAGTCCAGCCCGCCGAAGGTCTTGAACAGGGCGCTCTTGCCCTCCATCACCGGCAGCGAAGCACTCGGGCCGATGTTGCCCAGGCCGAGCACCGCCGTCCCGTCGGAGACCACGGCCACGAGCCGGGACGCCCACGTGTGCGTGCGGGCCAAATCCGGATCGGCCGCGATCGCCCGGGACACCTCGGCCACCCCAGGGGTGTACGCGATCGAGAGGTCCCGCTTGCTCGCAAGCGGGCGGCCGACCGCGACCGAGAGCTTCCCGCCCTCATGCGCGGCGAAGATCTCCTCGCTCGTGATCGGCTCGTTGCCCATCGGCTCGGCGGACTGCTCGCCCTGCGGACGCGAGGGCTGGCTGATGCTGGCGGGGGTGGACGAAACAGAGGTGGAAGAAGTCGACATCGCGCTGTCTCCTGGATCGGTCGCCGGCACGAGCGGCCGACGGCGCCACTCGGCTGCTGCGGGAGCGTCCTGTACTTCGTCGGGCAGGGCGCAACCGCATCAGGTAAGTGGCAAGTGAAGGTTCCGGGGGTAATGCGCCGGATGAGGCGCTTCCGGGAGACTCGGCGATGCGGGGATGTCCGCGTGGCTGGCCTCGGGGAAGGAGGTATCCCCATCATACGGGCGCGGCCGAGAGTTTCCGCAACACCGGTTTCCGCGCAGCGGAAATTACCGGGGGAAGTTACGGACGCGGAAGTTACGGTGACTGTGAGCCGGGCGGGCCCTGTCAGGCCAGCCGTGCGGCGGAAGCCCGCGGCTCGAGGAGCGCGCACGCTTCCTTGAGCTGCTGCTCCGCCTCGTAGGGCAGGAGGCGGCCCGTGCGAATCGCAGAGACAAGCCCGGACACCATGAGGACGATGCTCTTGCCGCGCGCGGCGCCGCCACCCAAGCGGCCCAGCACGGACCACGAGAGCTCGTCGACTTCGCCGATCATGCGGGCGAGCTCGTGATCCGCGGGGACGACGAGTTCGTCGAGGCAGCTGTTGACGGCAGGTTGCGAAAGTCGCATCTGCAGTAGCTCGATAGCGGCGCCGGCCAATTGCCGCGAGCGCTCCTCGATCCCCCTGCCCCGCGCATTGCGCGCTCGACTCTCCACGCGTTCGCGGAGTTCGAGGAGCTGCCGGCGGTGCAGCGCGAGCAGGAGATGGGCCGTGGACGGAAAGTACCGGTAGGCGGTGCTGAGAGAGACACCCGCGCGGGTGGCGATCGCTGAAACTTCAACCTGCGGGTATTCGAGCCGCGCGAACTCTGCCGTGGCATCGAGCATTCTGCGGTAACGCTCGGCAAGGCGAGGTGTGGTCGGTGGAGCCTCCATCGACACCAGGTCCTTGGGCAGTTCGAGCACTCGCAGCAACCTCTTTCCGGCTGTCGTCCGGCAACGGTCCGAACCCATGGCTGCGCCCCGGCTCATGGCGCAATGGGTCTTCCCAACTATAGCGCCCGAGCCTCAGAGACCCGTAGGCGGGTCCTCCCGACGGCGCCCTTTGACCTGCTCCAGCCCGCTCAATTCACGCTGCGGATGCGGGTCACGAAGACGGCCCCGAGCAGGCCGATCACGGCCGCCGCCACGTAGAGCGAGATGTAGCCGCCCCAGTACGCGACGAAGGGATAGGCGATGAGCGGTGCGATGACCTGCGGGAGCGAGTTGGCGATGTTGATGACGCCGAGGTCCTTGCCGCGGTCGCTCGCCTTGGGGAGAACTTGGGTGATGAGGGCGAAGTCGACAGCCAGATACGTCCCGAAGCCGATGCCGAGCACGCACGCGCCCACGATCGCGCCCGGCCATACGGGAAAGAACCCGATGGTGAGCGAGGCGATCGCGATGATGATCGAGGAGCCGATGACGAGCGGCTTGCGGCGGCCAAGCCGGTCCGAGAGCTTCCCGCCGATCACGCTCGTGATGATGACGAACACCGCATAGAGGCCGGTGAGGATGAGGACGCCCGTCGCGGGGTCGAGGCCTTGCGTCTGCTTGAGCCGGACCTCATCGGTGAGGAAGAAGAGCAGATAGAGCGTCACCATGTGGTTTCCGATGTTGACGAGCAGGCGCGTGATCCAGGCCCACGCGAAGTCGGGGTGCTTTGCGGGGCTGACCCAGAATGACGCGAAGAAGCGGGCGAGCGAGAAGGGGCCCACAGCCGAGCGCGGAAGGGGATCGTCCGCCGCCGTCGTGAGATACAGGATGACGCCCAGCACGAGTGCCACCGCGCAGATTATGTAGCCGAGCGCGAAGCTCCCGGCGACGACAGCGGCGATCACCGCCCCGAGGAGGATTCCGGCCGTCTGGCCCATCGCGGCAAGACCGCCGACGATCCCTCGTTGCTCGATGGGCGCCCTGTCAGGAATGGCGGCGGTGATCGCCGCGTAGGCGCCGTTGCAGCCCGCCTGCACGAGGCACCACAGCGCGGTCGCGGCGGCGACGTTGGGCGCACCAGCGAGCCCGACGAGGGCGATCGTCCCGAGCACCGCGCCGACGAGGACCCATGGCCGACGGCGCCCGAAGCGGCCAGACGTGCGGTCGGAGAAAGCACCGAAGAGGGGATTCGCCACGAGGGCGACGGCGGCCCCCGCCCCCGTGATGAGGGCGAGGATCGCTTCCTTCTGGCTTGGGTCGAACGCCTGCGCTTGGAGGCCGAGGAGGACCTGGATGGGCCCGAAGAACGCAGCATTGATGCCGACGTTGACCAGGACGAGACCGGTGATCCAGAGGGGTCCGACTCGCCGTACGGGCTCGGCGAGCGCGGACTGGGGAACAGGCTGCGGTGAGGCGTCTGCACTCATGCGTGGCTCCCGACGGTCGTGGCCCCCTCGGCACAGAGGCGGCACCCGGACTCAGAGTAATCCGAGAACGTGACTTTCGAGCCCGAACGCCAAGCGCGCCTTGAGCCCGGGCATGAGACGTGAGGTCATCTCACCACGCTGCCGGCCCGAGTCCGCTCAGCAATCGAAGGGCCGACCTCGACCACAAACTCGCCCGGTTCCACTGTCCAGCTGTGACCCTCGGCGTCCCAGTGCTCGAAGGCGCGGGCAGGGATCGGGATCTCGACGCGGCGCGTCTCCCCTGGTTCGAGCGTCACTTTGGCGAAGGCTGCGAGCCAAGCAGCCGGACGTTCGAGGGCGGAGTCGGGGCGGGACACGTAGACCTGGACGACGTGGGCACCCGCACGGTGCCCTGTGTTTGTCACGCTCACGTTCACTGCATCCCCAGCAGTCTCGGGGTTCGAAAGGCTCCACGTCGTGTAGCCGAGTCCGTGGCCGAACGGGACTGCGGGCTGGATCTCGCGCCGCAGGTAGGCCTTGTAGCCGACATCGAGGCCTTCCTCGTACCCGACCGTCCCTTTGACGGGGACGTTCTCGGGCTGGACGATGCCGCCCGGCGCGGGCCACGTCGTCGGCAGGTGGCCACCGGGCTCGACGGCGCCCGTCAGGACATCCGCAAGCGCTGCACCCATCTGCTGCCCCGGGAACCACACGAGGAGCACCGCCTTGGCCTTCGCGAGCCACGGCATGAGAACCGGGGCGCCCGCGTTGACGACGACGACCGTGTTCGGGTTGGCGTCGATGACCGCCTCGATGAGTTCGTCCTGGCGCCCGGGGAGGCCGAGGGACTCGCGGTCGTAGCCTTCCGACTCCACCTCCTCGGTGGTGCCGACGACGACGACGGCGGCGTTCGAGGAGCGCGCGAGTTCGACGGCGGCGGCCATCTCCTCGTCGTCCGTCCCGTGGGGTTCTTCGAGATTGACGAGGGTCGCCCAGAAGTGGGCACCGGTCGTGGGGTCGGCGACGGCGGCGAAGGTCGTGGCCAGCAGGATCGATTCGCCTTCCGCGAGCTCGCGCTCAACGAGGAGCTGCGGCGGAAGCATGAGCGCCTCCACGATGTCGGCGCCTTCGCGAAGCCGCACGTCCTCGTCGGCGAGGATGTCGCCGTCGAGCGCGACGGTGATGCGCCCGACGCCCGAGGCGCCGAAGCGGTGGGTGCCGGGCTGTGCTGCAGTGACGCGCGTCGTCGTCCGTACCGTGGCGACCCGATCGGCGGGGATGCCGGGCGCGAAGTCTCCCATCCACACGAACTGCCCGATGCGGCGCTGCTCGCTCCCGAGGACCTTGCCCTCGGCATCGAGGAACTCGACGAGCAGGCCCTCGCCGGAGCCGTCTGGGAGCTGTGCCGCGGCTCCCTCGAGGACGCCGACCCGCTCCGTGGAGCGGACGCCGAGGGCTGTGCGCACCTTGGCGTTGGGAAGTGCCGCGGCGAGGGCTTCGGCCGGATGCACGACGTGCTTCGGCATGACCGATGCTGAACCGCCCCCGGCGACGCGGCCACGCACCGCATTCGGGCCCACGACGGCGAGCGAGGTCACGTCCGGAAGCGGGAGTACGGAATCGTTCTTGACCAGCACGAACCCCGCCGCCGCGGCCTCTCGGAGGAGGTCGTCCATCTCCTCCTCAGAGACCGGCTGGGCCTCTCTGCCCTCGAAACCCTCGACCGCACCGGTCCGCGCGGCGAGCCGGAACAGGCGGAGGAGCTTCTCGTCGACCTTCGTCTCGTCGACGTCGCCCGCGCGCACCGCATCCACGAGCGCCTGGCCCCACGGGGAAACGGGCCCAGGCATGGCAAGGTCGAGGCCTGCGTTCGCCGACTCGATGGTGGAGCGCGTCGCGAACCAATCGGACATGACGAGCGCGTCCGAGCCCCACTCGCCCTTGAGCACGTCGTCGAGGAGCGGTGACTCGGTCATGGCTGTTCCGTTGACCTTGTTGTAGGCGGCCATGTAGGACCACGGCTTCGCCTCTCGCTCGATGTGCTCGAACGGCGCGAGGTACAGCTCGCGGAGGGTGCGCTCGTCGACAATGTTGTCGACGCCCATGCGCTCCGTCTCCTGGTCGTTCGCGACGAAGTGCTTGACGCACGTGCCGACGCCCTGTCCCTGGACCCCGCGCACCCAGGCCGCCGCGATCGCGCCCGTCAGCAGCGGGTCCTCCGAGAAGCACTCGAAGTGGCGTCCGCCGACGGGCGTGCGGTGCAGGTTCACGGTCGGGGCCAGGATGACGTCGACGCCCTTGCGCCGGGCCTCGGCTCCCATCGCGTGACCGATCCGCTCCACGAGCTCGGGGTCCCACGTCGCTGCGATGGCTGTGGGCGAGGGGCCGTTGGCGGACCAGTCGCGGTCATCCCAGGTCTCGCCGCGCACACCGACGGGGCCGTCCGAGACGACGAAACGGCGTAGCCCGGCCTTCGGCTCGGCCTCAATGGACCAGAACGAACTGCCCGTGAGGAGGCGGACCTTCTCCTCGAGGTTCAAGCAGCCAATGCGCTCGCGGAGGTCCGCTTCGCTCGGCTGCTTCCGGGACTCGCGTTCATCGAGGATGTCGGTCATGGGAGGCCTTTCACTTGCGGTTGATCGCTGAGGGATCCTCGACGGTGCCACGCCACGGTGACGGCAAAGCCAAGGGTCGGGAGCGGACCTCGACTAACACTGTGTCAGTGTAAGTCCATACCGCCCGGCCCCCTTGGGGTGGGTTTATTGTTCGTCCGGGAGCGTCGCCCAAGAGGCCGTGACGCGAGTGCGCAGGTTGCATCCGAAGACGTACGTTTCTTCTCAGGGCGCAGGTTTGAACGCCCCCAAACGTGCGTTCTCGCGGAAAACCTGCGCCTTCGCGCCAAACCTCCGCTCTCGGCTCAGCGCCCCTCGACCGCGGCACCGGTATTGTCTCCCTCATGGAGACCCCTGTGCAGGCCGCCCCCGAGGAGGCGTTTGCGAACCACGTCTACCAGCTCATCCTCGAGGACATCGTCGCTGGACGGCTTGCCCCGGGGCAGCGCCTCCGCGAGCGGGAGCTCTCAGAACAGCACCGCGTCTCGCGCATCCCCGTGCGGGAGGCCCTGCACCGGCTCGAGCAGGATGGGTTCATCGTCACCGCACCGCGCCGGGGCGCCGTCGTCCGCCAGCTGACGCTCACCGACGTCGAGGAGCTCTTCGACCTCCGCGTGATCCTCGAATCGTTCGCAGCCCGCCGCGCCGCGGAGCGCGTCGCTGCAGGGGCCGACGGCGGCCGGCTGAGCGAGCTGCTCAAGCTCGCCAAAGAGGCAACGGCAGCGGGCGACGACGAGCTGGCCTCTGACCTCAACACGGAATTCCACGCGGAAATCGTCAACGTCGCCGGCCACCGCCTCCTGGCCCGTTCCCTCCGGCCGCTCCAAGGCTTGACTCGATGGATCTTCGGCTTGGGCGTGAGCCGGCCGGTCGAGCTCAACACGATCGAGCACGACGAGCTGCGAGAAGCCATCCTCGCCGGCCGGACCCAACTCGCAGAATCGCTCGCCGCGTCGCATATCGAACTGGGCCGCCAACCCGTCATTGACGGCCTGGCCGGAAGACTCCCGGAGTAGAGCATGGCCTTCGGAATCTCCGGCTCCCGCGCCGCCCGCTACGCCCAGATCGGCGAAGTCCTGACCCGCCACGGCCTCGGGCACCTTCTCCACGCCACCGGCCTCGGCCGCTGGTCCCCCACGAACCTGCTCGGCGACGCTGTTGACGCGACGGCCGGCGGCCCCGAGCACCTGCGCCTCGCCCTCGAGGAGCTCGGGCCGACGTTCATGAAGCTCGGGCAGATCCTCTCCACCCGCCCCGACCTCGTGCCGGAGGCGTATCAGGCAGAGCTCGCGAAGCTCCAGGACGCGGTGCCGCCCGTCCCCGCAGAGGATATCCGCGCCGTCGTCCGCGAGGAGCTGGGCGTCGACGTGGAGGAGGCCTTCGCGACGTTCGACGACGAAGCGATCGCGAGCGCGTCCATCGGCCAGGTCCACGGTGCGCGCCTCGCGGACGGGACGCGCGTGGTCGTCAAGGTCCGGAAGCCGGGTGCGGTGGACCGCATCCGCGAGGATCTCGAGATCCTGCGGAACCTCGCCTCGTCGGCGAGCCGCCAGTGGTCCGCGGCGGCCGACTACAACCTCGTCGGCCTCGTCGAGCAGTTCGGCCGCACGATCCTCGCGGAACTCGACTACCTCCAGGAGGCCCGCAACGCCGAGCGCTTTGCGGCGAACTTCGCCGAGGATCCCCACATCCGGATTCCGCGCGTCTTCTGGGAGACCACGACATCGCGCATGCTCACGCTCGAGCGGGTCGAGGGGCTCAAGATCAACGACGTCGAAGGATTGGACGCCGCTGGCTTCGATCGTTCCTCGCTCGCGCTCAACGCTGCCAGCGCCCTCGCCCAGATGGTCTTCCAGGACGCCTTCTTCCATGCGGATCCGCACCCGGGCAACATGTTCGTGCAGACCGATGGCGCGATCGCGCTCATCGATTTCGGCATGATCGGGGAGATCGATGCCCGGCTCCACGATCAGCTGAGCCGCCTGCTCCTCGCCGTCGCCCGCAAGGACGCTCGACGGCTCGCGCGCACGCTGCTCGACATGTCAGCGGGGAGCCACGAGGCCGATCTCCCGGACCTGGCCGACGACGTTGCCGACTTCATCTCGCTCTACGACCGGGTGGATCTGCAGGACGTCGACACGGCCCGGCTTGTGCAGCGGCTGCTAACGGTGGTGCGGACGCACCGGCTTCAGCTGCCGGAGGAGATCGCCGTCATCTCCAAGATGCTGGTCATGGCCGAAGGCCTTGGCCGAGTCCTCGACCCGAGCTTCCGACTCAGCCAGGCGCTCCAGCCCTACGTGGTCGACCTGTTCATTGAGCGGCACTCGCCCCAGGCGATCCTCGAGGGGCTCAAGGACGCGGGGCTGGGCGCGATGGACCTCGTCGAGGATCTCCCGCACCTCGTCGACGGGCTCGTGCGGATCGTCGATTCGGGTGGTTTCGAGGTGCGCCTCCGCGCTGCCGAGCTCGAGCCGCTCCTCATCCGCGCGGAGAAGATCGGCGACCGCGTGGTGGCGGGCGTGATCACGGCGGCGTTCATCCGTGGTGTCGGAGAACTCGTCTCCATCGATCGCGAGCGGTGGACGGGGTGGCGCGCACCGTTCATGCGGACCGGGCTCACGGCCCTCGGCGGCCTCGGCGGCTACCTCGCGTGGAGCGCGGCGAAACGACGGCGGCGAAGTCACAACCTGCCGCGCCGCTAGTCATTTTCCGAATAGTGAGACGAAAATGCTCACCTAGTGGACATTGGAGCACGATGGCCGTGGCGGAAGGGGCGCGGCATGGACGGCATGGCCAAGGGAGCGAATCGGGAGACCCGCGGCCAGCAGCAACGCGGCGAGTGGGCGCGTCGTCGTCGGCTGGTTCCCGCGGAGCCGCCGGGGGCTGGCCATGGGGATCCGGCAGATGGCCCAGCCGCTCGGCGTGACCGTCGCGGCGCTCACTGTCCCGTGGATCGCTGCGGGGCACGGGACGAGCGCAGCGCTGATCCTCCCGCTCGTGTTCAACGCTGTGCTCGCTGTCCTCTGCGGCCTCGGACTCGTCAATCCGCCGCGGACCCCCAGCCGCGGCGGCTCCGCGAGCGGGCCGAACCCGTATCGCGCGGGCTCGTTCCTCTTGCGCATCCATGCTGTCTCGGTGCTCCTCGTGGTCCCGCAGTTCACTCTCTCGACGTTCGGGCTCGTGTGGCTCATCGCCGACGTCGGTCTCGACAGCGTCTCGGCAGGCGCGGCTGTGAGCATCGCGCAGGTCGTGGGAGCGTTCGGGCGCATCGCGGTCGGCGTGTGGAGCGATCGCCTCGGGAGCCGGGTGCGGCTCCTCCGCTGGGTCGCGGTCGCGGCCGCCGTGACCATGGGTTTGGCGGCCGCGACCGACGTCGCGTCCCTGCGGGCCGCCGCTGTGGCGGCGTTCGTGATCGCCACCATTGTCAGCGTCGCGGACAACGGCCTCGCGTTCACGTCCGTCGCCGAGGCGGCGGGACCGCGCTGGTCGGGCAAGGCGCTCGGGGCGCAAAACACCGGGCAGTTCATCGCGGCGTCGGGCGTTGGACCCGCGGTGGGCGCCCTCGTCACCGTCCTCGGCTACCCCCTTGCGTTCTGCCTCGTCGCGGCGGCACCGCTCGCGGCGATCCCGCTGGTTCCCCCGCGGGACGTGCATGCAGAGCAGTGCTAGGGCTGCGCGAGGATCGCTTTCATCTCCTCGATCTCCCTGCTCTGGGACGCCACGATCGCCGAAGCCATCCCAACGGCGCCGCCATCTTGCCCTTCCTGCGTCTCCGTGCGCGCCATCTCGACGGCGCCCTCGTGGTGGGCGATCATCTGCGTGAGGAACAGCTTCGATGCCTTGGCCGGTTCGGCCGAACGGAGCTGGCCGAGGTCCTCGTCCTTCATCATTCCGCTCATCGCCTCGCCCGCACCATGGCCGGGCATGCTCTCAGGCTGGCCCCACGCGGCGAGCCAGTCCTTGAGCGTGGCGATCTCGGGAGCCTGCGCGGCCCTGATCTGTTGGGCTAGGGCGACGACCCGTGGGTCGAGCCCCGGCTTCGCGAGGACGATCTCGCTCATCTGCACCGCCTGCTCGTGGTGCGGGATCATCATCTGCGCGAACATCCCGTCGGCGCTGTTGAATCCGGCCGAGGCACTCGGCATCGAGTGCCCGCTATGGATGTCGGCCGTGGCCGTCGACGCCGGCGTCGCGGCGGGTGCCCCGCACCCCGCGAGCGCGAGCGCGCCCACCGCGAGGAGCGTCAAGCCGAGCGGACGACGGCGGGCATGGGTGTGCTGAAGTGTGGTCATGGTCTTCCTGTCGATGAGAAATGTCGGGAACGCGCGAGCGCGGCCAAGGCGCTGTTGGATCGATGGCCGCGGCGGGCTCGGCCTACGTTCGGCTGATCGACAGGTCGTGAAGCTCAGGTGCGGGAGAGGCGCCCAGGCGATCCGGGCGGGGTGCGACAGACCCCGCGGGTCCCGTCAGGACTGCGTCCGAGCGCAGAAGGACGACGGCGGCGGGCACTGTGGGCGCTTGGGCCCCCGGTGCGGGGATGCAGTCAGAGGAATGGGCGGCGCCGGAAGGTGGGCAGCCGGGGTGGCAGGCGTCGTCGTCCATTCCGGAGCTAGAGCTGTGCCCGGCAGCGAAGTGGTCGGCAGCGGCCTGTCCGGGAGCCGCAGCGGGCTCGACCGCGTGCGCGGCCAGGGCGTGCATACCCAGAAGCCCCAACACTAGGGGCAGCACGAGCAGCGCGAGCACGGCCCTCATCTGGCGCGGCGGGCCTGGACAGCGTCGCGGGTGGCGGTTCGCAGGCGGTACAGGCTCGTGGTGGCGGTGATGTAGAGATCGTGCCCGTCCGGGCCGCCGAAGCACACGTTGGAGACCGTCTCGGGCAGCTCCGTCTCGGCGAGGAGTGTGCCGTCCGGTGAGTAGACGCGCACCGACGGGCCGGCCGAGGTCCAGACCCGTCCCTCGACGTCCACGCGGAACCCGTCCGAAGGGTGCCCGTCGTCGAACTGCACGAAAGTTCGGCCGTTACGGCACGCGCCGTCGACGATGTCATAGACGGCGATGCGGAACGGAACGTTGTGGCGCAGTCCGGCGGTGTCCGCGACGTAGAGCAGCGATTCGTCGGGCGAGAAGGCGAGGCCGTTGGGATGCACGAGGTCTGTCACCACGGGGGTGAGGTCCTCTCCCCCAGACCCGCAGCGGAAGACGTAGCAGGCGCCGTACTCCTGTTCCCCCTCATGGCCCTCGTTTGTCCCAGGGAGAATGCCGTAGGGCGGATCGGTGAACCAGATAGTGCCGTCTCGTGCGACGACCACGTCGTTCGGCGAATTGAGACGCTTGCCCTCGAAGGAATCGACGATGGCGACAACGTCGCCGTCGCGGTCCCGCTCGACCCGACGCCGCCCGTGGCTGCACTGCACGACGCTCCCATCGGCGTCGAGAGTGCGGCCGTTGGTGAACTCCACCTCCGTCGCGTAGTCCCGCACCTTGCCCGTGACCGGATCGAACTCGAGGATGCGGTTGTTGGGGATATCGCTCCAGCGGACGGTCTGCGACGACGGGACCCAGACGGGGCCCTCGGCCCACACGGTCCCGGTGAATAGGAGCTCGAGTGGGCCCATGAGGCCATCGACTGGCGGTTCTGCGCGCATAACTCCCCTGCCTTCGAAGAACGGGTCAGTTGCATCGACCCTAACCGACGCGCGGCACGCCTCTGCGTCTCCCGCCGCGAAACCCTCAGTGGCCGCCCCTGTCCCGCCTCGCCGGAGAGGTCAGCCCCGCGTTCGCACGTGACGCGACGCGATCTGCGAGGTCTCCTTGAGCCCAAGCAGCTGCAGCGCGCGCCGGTACTCGGTCTGCAGAATCTCGACCGCCCGCTGGACGCCGCGCTCGCCGCCGGCCATGAGGCCGTACAGGTAGGCGCGGCCGATCATCACGGCGTCCGCACCGCGCGCGATCGCCGCAACGATGTCCTGCCCGTTGCGTACGCCGCTGTCGAGCAGCAGGGTCGCATCGCTTCCGACGGCCTCCCGGACTGCGGGAAGGACGTCGAGCGTCGCCGGCGTCCGGTCGAGCTGCCGGCCGCCATGGTTCGAGACGACGACGCCGTCAGCGCCGAGCTCGACGACGCGCGCAG
Organism: Sinomonas terrae; assembly: GCF_022539255.1. NCBI lineage: Bacteria > Bacillati > Actinomycetota > Actinomycetes > Micrococcales > Micrococcaceae > Sinomonas > Sinomonas terrae. The sequence continues at coordinate 415,199 of NZ_JAKZBV010000001.1, read as the reverse complement.
CATCCTGCGGGTTCGTGATGCCCTTGACGAGGAGATTGTGCGGCCAGGCCTTGCGCAGCCACTCGAGATCCTCGTAGTTGAGCCCCGGATCGAACAGCATGGCAGCGACGTCTGCCGACGTCCCCGGGTAGTCACGGAGCAGCGCAAAGTTGATCGGCGCCGTCGTGAGCTTGTTGAACCACCAGTACGGGAAGCGAGACATGTCGAGGAATGTCTTCACCGTCAGCGACGGCGGGATCGTCAGGCCGTTGCGGGTGTCCTTGTGCCGGCCGCCGGCTACGGCCGTGTCGACCGTGAGGATGACGGTCTTGCAGCCCGCGTCGAGGGCCCGGCCCACCATCTCCTCGTTGAGCGCCTCGTTGTTCGTGAGATAGAGCTGGAACCAGTTCTGCCCGTTCGGGGCGGCGTCCCGCACCTCTTCGATCGTCGTGGTGCCGACCGTCGAGAGCGAGTACGGGAGGTTGCTGCGCTCAGCGACGCGGGCGACGGCGGCCTCACCCTCGTGGTGCATCATGCGGGTGTAGCCCGTGGGTGCGAAGACGAGCGGGAAGGCGATGCGCTCGCCGAACAGCTCGGTCGAGAGGTCGGGCTCGGCCACCGAGTTGAGGGTCTCCGGCACGAACTCGACGTCACGGAACGCCGCGAGGTTGCGCTGGGCTGTGATCTCGAACTCGGCCGCACCGTCGACGTAGTCGAAGACCGCGCGCGGCGTGGTCCGGCGGCCGATCTTGCGCAGGTCCCCGATCGTGAGCGCACCCTCGAGGCGACGCCGAACCGGGTCCAGGACGGGGGCACGGAACTGGAGGAGCTCGCGCACCTCGGAGATCTTGGGCAGCTGGCGGCGCACCGCGACGCGCGCGTCGGGAGCCTGCACAGCCGGGGCGCTGCCCGGCTTGTGGCTCACCTCAGGCCGAGCGCCTGTTCCGGCCTTGGGTGCGGCCGGCGTTGTGTTCGGGCTCATCGTCGTCATGCCAATACCTCCGGGTTCACGATGTTCCTGGGCTTCCGTCCGGCCAGCACGTCCGCGACGTTCTGCGCCGTCCTCTGTTTGAGCTCGACCTGCGACTCCTCGCTGTACCAGGCAGCGTGGGGCGTGAGCACGGTGTTGGGGACATCGAACAGCGGGCTGTCCTTCGGCAGCGGCTCCTCCTCGAAGACGTCGAGCCCGGCGGCACGGATGCCGCCCGAGCGCAGCGCCTCGATCAACGCCTCCGTGTCGACGACGCCGCCCCGGCACGTGTTGACGAGGATGGCGCCCGGCTTCATGGCGGCGAGGACGTCGGCATTGATGAGGTGGCGCGTGTGGGCATTGAGGGGCACGTGGAGCGAGATGACGTCCGCGCGGCTGATCAGCTCGTCGAAGCTCACGACGGCGGTGCCTTCCGCCGTCGTCGTCCCCGGCTCATAGACGGGGTCGAAGCCGACGGTCTCGTAGCCCACGCCGCGCGCCTTGCGCGCGGTTGCGGCGCCGATGAGACCGAGCCCGACGACGCCGAAGACCCGACCGGCAACGCGGTGCAGCGGCTGGACCGGTGCGAGCGAGTAGTTGCCGCGGCGCACCTCGCGGTCGAGACCCACGACGCCGCGCGCGAGGCTCAGCGCGAGGGCGATCGCATGGTCGCTCACGTCTTCAGTGCCGTAATCGGGGACGTTGCAGACAGCGACTCCGGCGTCGGTGGCCGCCTCGAGATCGACGGTGTCCACGCCGACGCCGTAGCGGGCAACGACCTTGAGGCCTGGCAGCGCTTTGAAGACGGCGCGCGTGATGGGTGCGTACTGCACGATCAGGGCGTCGGCTCCCTCGCCGGCGCGGATGACGTCGTCCTCAGTGCGGCAGTCGGTCCGCACCAGTTCGAACCCCTCGGCGGCGCTGACCGCCTCTTCCTCCGCCAGCGACGGCTGGTCCAAGTCGGTTACGACGACTCGGGGCTTCCGATCCACGGCGCACTCCTTCCTTACTTGCTGGGTTTTACCCGTGCCGGCAGTGCACGGACATCCCAACCAAACCTTCAAATCCTATATCGAATATCCGATAGGTTTTGCTCGGGTGACCTCCTTGCGCCTCGGCAATGGTGGAGGCTTCCAGCGCACATGCAGAGCCTGCACCGCGTTGAGGACGGTCCCGAATTGCAGCGGGAGAATTCGTGCCGGGGGCTTCCTTATCTGGCACCCGAGGTGCCTAATCTGGCATGGCGGTGCGGCCCACTCCGACCGCGCCGCGAGGCCTCTTGGAGGAGCGGTCATGAAGATAGAGTCCCTGCTTTTCGGAGCGATCTTCGTCTTCTTGCTCATCGTGGGGTTCATCTACGCCCTCATGACCCACTTCGCGGAATTCGCCGGCGGCGTGCCGCTCGCTCTCGTGGCCGGGCTCGCCCTCATGATCACGACCTACCTCTGGGTCACCGGAAGGCGGGTTGGCCCCCGGCCGGAGGACCGCCAGGACGCCGAGATCCACGAGGGCGCGGGCGATCAGGGGTTCTTCAGCCCCTGGAGCTGGTGGCCCATCTCGCTCGGAGCCGCCTGCGCGATATCGGTGCTCGGCGTGGCCATAGCGTTCTGGCTCGTCCCGATCGGCGCGGCCTTCGCCATCATCGGCCTTCTGGGGTGGGTGTTCGAATACAGCCGCGGCGACCACAGCCACTGAGGCCACCGCCCGCTGCCGTCGAGGCCGGCCTTTTCTTCGACCCAGTTCGCGACGTACTCTTGCGATTACGCAATCATTGCGAAACGACCTCAACGACAGCAGAAGGGAACCACCTTCGATGCCCGAGCTTCCAGAGCAGTACGCCGCGTACCTCGCGGACAAGGACCCCGCCTTCGTCGAGACTGTGCGGCCGATACTCGAGCAGTCCGCCGCGGGTCAGAGGCACGGAGTGCACGTCCGCTTCACGGGCGGAAGCGTGCAGGCACTCGTCGATGAGAACAATCCCTATGGGACTATCACCGAAGGCCTGGACTGAGCGCGTGGCTCACTGATCTAGCTGGCGCGCCACCGCCTCCGCCACCCGGCGACAGAGCCGACGCGTATCCAGCCCTTCCTCTACGATCTCGTCCACCGCGCCGGCAGCGAACGGCTCCCCAGCCGTGATCCGCTGCCGCTCTGCGACTTCGGCGGCACGGGACGGCTCCCCATGCACGATCACGCTCGCTCCCTCCGCCGAAACTCGGTCCTCGGGCGAAACTGCGCCCAACCGGCGAAACTCCTGCCAACCGGCGGCTCTATTCCGGGCCGATCGACGAAACTGCTGCCAACCGGCGAAACTCCGACGAGGAAGGGGGTCGGCCGCAAAAGAGGGGGTACCAACCGGCTCCCCTGCGGCCACCCGGCGGACCTGCGGCGAGCCGGCGGATCCGCTCCGGCCAAGCGGCGAGACTGCACCCAACCGGCGGCTCTGTTCCGGGCCGATCGGCGAAACTGCGCCCAACCGGCGAAACTGCGTCGAGGAAGGGGGTCGGCCGCAAAAGAGGGGGCACCAACCGGCTCCCCCACGGCCAACCGGCGGACCTGCGGCGAGCCGGCGGATCCGCTCCGGCCAAGCGGCGAGACTGCACCCAACCGGCGGCTCTGTTCCGGGCCGATCGGCGAAACTGCGCCCAACCGGCGAAGCTGCGTCGAGGAAGGGGGTCGGCCGCAAAAGAGGGGGCACCAACCGGCTCCCCCACGGCCAACCGGCGGATCTGCGCGAACACCGGCGGATCTGACGCGAGCACTCGGCGGATCTGCACCAGACCGGCCGATCTGACGCGAGCACTCGGCGGATCTGCACCAGACCGGCGGATCTGCAGCGAGCACTCGGCGGATCTGCAGCGAGCCGGCGGATTTGCTCCGGCCAACCGGCGCCCCTGCGGCCAACCGGCGAATCAGCAGCCAACTGCCGGAGGGTCCGCCCGAGAGGCCCTATGCAACGACAGGACCGGTGGACGAATCCGCCGGTCCTGCCTTGGGTTTGCGGGGCTTCTGGTTAGCCTTGGGGAAGGGTCCGCTCGAACAGCGCGAACAGTTCCTTCCAGTGGCGCTCCGCAGCGTCACGGTTGTACGAGGCGGTGTCCGCCTGGGTGTAGCCGTGGCTCGCGCCCTCGTAGACCTCGGCCCGGAACCGCACACCGGCGTCCGTGAACGCCTTGTTGAGCCGATCGATCTGCTCCGGCGGGAGAGAGTGGTCGTGGTCGGCGTGTCCGAAGTAGAGCTCGGCCTTGATGCGGTCGGCCACGAGGTGGGGGCTGTCGGCGTCGTCGGTCGCGAGGTTGCCGCCGTGGAAGCCGCCTACGGCCGCTACCCGATCGGGGAAAGCGCCTGCGGTGCGGAGCGCGAGGCGCGCACCCATGCAGTAGCCCGTGACGCCGACGGGTCCCTCCGTGACCTCGGGCCGGTCGGCGAGCCACGCGAGGTACGCCTCGGCGTCGCTCACAGCGCGCTCGGACGTCAGCTCACGCATGACGGGGCCGATCTGCTCGAAGATGCCCGTCCGCTGCGAGGTGTCGATGAATTCGGGAAGGTCGAAGACCGGAGCTGGCCCGCTGCGGTAGAAGACGTTCGGCACGAGGACCGCATAGCCCGCCTTGGCAAGGCGGTCGGCCATGGCCTCGAGGTGCGGACGGAGCCCGAACGCGTCCATGTAGAGGAGCACGCCCGGGTGCGCCGCGCCGTCGTCGGGATGGGTGAAGTAGGCGTCGGCGACGCCGTCGGCGGTAGAAATCTCTACCTTGGTGCTGTTCAGGGAAGTCACAGACCGACACGGTACTCCCTCTTCCTAGTGAGGACTTCCCAGCAGTGCCCTCCCGAACCCGCCCTCCCGAGCCGGCCTTCCTAGTTGCACGCCGGACCGCAGCCTAGAGTGGGGCCATGGCCGGAACCGAGCAGATCCAGCACGACCGTACCGACACTCTCCTTCGCGAACTGGCCTCTGCCCACCGCGTTGCCACCTCCTTCTGGGGCTTCGACGGCCAAGAGCGCGCCGTCTCGTCCCAGACCCTGCGCAAGGTCCTCACCGCGCTCGGCGTCCCGGCGAACACCTCCGAGGAGGTCGAAACCTCCCTTGCCGACGCCTCGCTCGAGCCATGGCGCCGGCTCCTGCCGCCCGTCGTCGTCGTCCGTGAACGCCAGGAAAGCCGCGTCCCGCTGCATGTCCCCCACGGCAGCGCGCTCCGAGTGTGGATTTCGGCGGAGGACGGCCGCCGCTTCGATGTCGCGCAGACGGATGACTGGGAGTCGCCGCGAGAGGTCGACGGCGTCCTGACCGGCCGCGCGACATTCAGCCTCCCGCTCGGCCTCCCGCTGGGATGGCACACCCTGTATGCGGAGAACGAGGGCCGGGTCTCGGAGTGCCCGCTCGTCGTGACGCCCGCGCGGCTCGCGACGACCGACCGGCTGCAAGACAGCCGCAGTTGGGGACTCATGGCCCAGCTCTACTCCGTTCGGTCGTCCCGCTCGTGGGGCATCGGGGACTTCGCCGACCTCAACGATCTGGGCGCGATCTCCGGGGCTGAGGGCGCGAGCTTCGTCCTCGTCAACCCGCTGCATGCGGCCGAGCCAAAGCCTCCCGTCGAGGATTCGCCGTACCTTCCGGCCACACGCCGGTTCTTCAATCCGCTCTATGTGCGTATCGAGGACATTCCCGAGTACGGCTATCTCGAGCCCGCAGCACGCGAGGAGATCGAACGGCTCGCGGACCGCCTCCACCCGGCCAACCGGGCCGCCGACCTGCTCGACCGGGCCACGAGCTTCGACGCGAAGCTCGCCGCGCTCAGGCTCGTCTTCGCCGTCCCGCGGAGCCCCTCTCGGGAGCGGCAGTACGAGCGTTTCCGAGCCGAGCTGGGCCGTGGCCTCGACGACTTCTCACTCTGGTGTTCACTGGCCGAGACGCTGCCGCCGTCGTCCGCGGAGTGGGCCGCGGCGTCGTCGCCCTCCTCGCGCCGCGCCGATGAGTTGCGGGAGGAGCTCGCGGACCGCATCGAATTCCACCGTTGGCTCCAATGGATCTGCGACGAGCAGCTCGAGCGGGCGCAGCGGAGCGCGAAGCAGGCCGGCATGGAGATCGGCATTGTCCACGACCTCGCCGTGGGGGTGAAGCTGGACGGCGCGGACGCGTGGATGCTCTCCGACGTCCTGGCCAAGGGAGTGACGGTGGGCGCCCCTCCGGACGTCTTCAATCAGCAGGGGCAGAACTGGAACCAGCCGCCCTGGCACCCGGCGCGGCTCGCGGCGGCCGGCTACGCGCCGTACCGCGATATGCTCCGCACGATCCTCCGCCACGCAGGCGGCATCCGGGTGGACCACATCCTGGGCCTCTTCCGCCTGTGGTGGATCCCCGAGGGCGGCGGCCCTGAGGAAGGCACGTACGTCTACTACGACCATGAGGCCCTCATCGGGATCCTCGCCCTCGAGGCGCAGCGCGCGGGCGCGATTGTCGTGGGCGAGGATCTGGGTGTGTTCGAGCCGTGGGTTCGCGACTACCTTTCCGAACGGGTCATCTTCGGCACGTCCATTCTGTGGTTCGAGCACGACGACGGCGGCCCGCTTGCGCCGGAGCAGTACCGGCGGGCTTGCCTCACGAGCGTCAACACCCACGACCTGCCCCCGACGGCGGGCTACCTCGCCGGGGAGCACGTGAAGCTGCGCGAATCGCTCGGCCTCCTCCGCCGGCCGGTCGAGGAGGAGCGGGCTGCCGACGCGGCTGAACGGGAGGCAGTCCTCGCGCGTGTCCGCGAGCGCGGGCTCTTGCCGCCCCTGGAGTCCGAGGCGGGCGTCCAGCGGACGGTCGAGGCCCTCTACGCGTTCACGGCCCTCACGCCATCGGCCCTGCTCGGCATCGCGCTCGTCGACGCTGTCGGCGAGCGGCGCACCCAGAACCAGCCAGGCACCGAGAACGAGTATCCGAACTGGCGGATCCCGCTCGCCGGTCCGGACGGCGAGGCGATCCTGCTCGACGAGCTCCCCCGGAACGAACGCTTCGGCTCATTGCTCAAGACGGTGCGGGAGGCTCTGGGCGAACGTTAAGCGGCCTGAATCTCGTCCCGCCCTCTCCACGTCTTGATGATCGTCCAGCCGACAGCCGTGACGGGAACGGCGAGCAGAGCGCCGACGATCCCGGCCAGCATCGTGCCGGCCGCGAGCGAGAGGACGATGGCGAGGCCGTGGATGCTGAGGACGCGGCCCATGAACGCCGGCTGGAGGACGTGGTGCTCGAGTTGGTTCACGGCGATGATCACCGCGAGCACGACGACCGCGGCGACGGGTCCGTTCGAGACCAGCGCGACGACGACGGCGAGGAACCCGGCGACGGTGGCGCCCACGATCGGGATGAAGCCGCCGATGAAGACGAACACGGCGAGCGGCACGGCGAGCGGGACATGCAGGATGAGCAGCGCGACGCCGACGATCACGGCGTCGGTCAGCGCTACGAGCGCGGTGCCGCGCACATAGCCGCCGAGGACGCGGGCGCTGCGTTCGAGGGCGCGGTGCGCGGTGGCCTGGTGCGCGGATGGCATGAAGCCGACGAAGAAGCCGCGGATCTTGGGGCCGTCCTTGAGAAAGAAGAACAGGATGACCACCATGAGCACAACGCCGGCAAAGATCTCGCCCACGGCCTTGGCCCCGCTCAGCGCTTCGGCGCCGATGCTGCCGTTGGTGAAGAACCGCTGGATCGAGTCGCGGGCGCTGTTGAGCTGGGCGTCGCTCACCTTGACAGGTCCGTTGTTGAGGAGGTCATGGAGCTGCTGGATCCCGTTCGTGAACCGCACGGCGAGCTCCCTCGCCTGAGCCCTAATCAGGTAGACGACCCCGGTGACCACGCCGCCGAAGACCACGAGGATTGCGAGGAAGGACGCAGCGACAGCGAGCGCCTGCGGCCAGTGGCGGCGGGCGAGCAAGTGCACGAGCGGCGAGATCGCCGACGCGAGGATGAGCGCGAGCGTCACCGGGATGAGGACGAGCGGCACCCGCGTGATCGCCCAGAGGACGACGACGACGAGCGCCGCGACCGCGAGCGCCTGGACTGAGCGGATGCTCGCCTTCCCCAGACCGTCAGTCCAGAGGGTTGCGAGACTCGGGCGCGGGGGCGTGTTCTCTGAGATGTGCGAGGTGGTCTGCGGAACGGACGGGACGGACGGGGTTGGCTGCGGCATTGTCGTGCCTTTCAGCTAGGGAATTGCGTTCTAGCTACCCGGTGGGAGGCCGAACCATGCATCGCGACGCCGCCGCGCTTGAAGGGGCGCACCACGAGGGACGTCCGACGGCGGGACCGGACGGGCGTGAGGGGGCGGGCATAGACCTCGCCGATGACGGACTCTGTCACAGAAAGGACACTTCTGTTCCCCGTGGTGGTGCCCGGATACGAGGAGTGGCAGACTGGCACGGCGCTCTGCGCGCCCGCTGGTGGGTCCAGCGCGCACACCTGTTCGTCCAGGCAGGTGCAAGGTGAACATGCGAAGGCAGGGCCCACTGTGGTGCAGGAACCTCAAGAACACGCCGTCGTCTCGTCGGCGCCGAAGGCCTCTCACGGGAAAGTCGTCGGTTTGGCTGTTGCGGGAGCTGTCGGCGGATTCCTCTTCGGCTTCGATTCTTCGGTCGTCAACGGCGCCGTCGACGCCATTCAGGGGAGCTTCTCGCTCTCCCACGCCGTCACTGGCTTTGCCGTGGCTGTCGCACTGCTGGGCTGCGCCGTCGGCTCCTGGCTCGCCGGCGCCGTCGGCGACCGCTTCGGGCGAATCCCCGCGATGAAGCTCGGGGCGCTCCTCTTCCTCGCAAGCGCCATTGGCACCGGCTTCTCTGTGGGGCTGTGGGACCTCATCGCCTGGCGGCTCGTCGGAGGCCTCGGCATCGGCCTCGCGTCGGTCATCGCGCCGGCGTACATCTCGGAGATCTCGCCGCGGCAGATGCGTGGCCGCCTCGCTTCCCTCCAACAGCTCGCCATCACGACCGGCATCTTCGCCGCACTCCTGAGCGACGCCCTTCTCGCCAACGGGGCGGGCGGCGCTACGCACACGCTGTGGTTCGGCGTCGACGCGTGGCGGTGGATGTTCATCGCAGGCGCGGTGCCCGCCGTCGTCTACGGCTGGATCGCCTTCGTCCTCCCGGAGTCGCCGCGCTTCCTCGTGCTCCGCGGCAATGACGAGGGCGCCCGCAATGTCTTCCGGTCGATCGCCCCCGACGACGACATCGAGCGCGAGATCCGCGACATCCGGCAGGCCATCGAGGAGGATCAGCTCTCCGAACGTCGAGGCGCCCTCCGGGGCCACGCCTTCGGACTCAAGCCGGTCCTGTGGGTCGGGATTGCGCTTTCGGTGTTCCAGCAGTTCGTCGGGATCAACGTGATCTTCTACTACTCGACCACGTTGTGGAAGTCGGTCGGCTTCCGCGAGGAGGATTCGCTCACCATCTCAGTGGTCACCTCGATCACGAACATCCTCGTCACGCTCATCGCGATCGCGCTCGTGGATCGCGTGGGCCGCCGTCCGATCCTCCTCGTCGGGTCCATCGGCATGGCCGTCTCGCTCGGGACCATGGCCCTCGCGTTCTCCACAGCCAGCCTCGTCAATGGCGAGCCTGCCCTCTCAGGAGCTTGGGGTCCCATCGCACTGGTAGCCGCCAACGTGTTCGTGGTGTGCTTCGGCGCCTCGTGGGGCCCGCTCGTGTGGGTTCTGCTCGGCGAGATCTTCCCGCCGTCGATCCGCGCGCGCGGTCTCGGCATCGCGGCCGCCGCACAGTGGATCGCGAACTTCCTCATCACGGTCTCGTTCCCGCCCATGGCCGCGTGGTCGCTCCCGATCACCTACGGGATGTACGCCCTGTTCGCCGCACTCTCGTTCTTCTTCGTGCTCGCGAAGGTTCCGGAGACGAACGGCATGTCGCTCGAGCAGGCGGAAACCCTCTTCGTGCGGCCCGGAAAAGCCACCTCGAACTAATTTTCCGGAAATTCGGGAAGAGAATCAGCCGCACGATGGTTACGGTTCGCAACGATGTTCCTGCGCTTCCTTTCCCTCTCTCCTCCTGCTGATTCCCTTCTCCTCTTCGGGAGCACTCCGTGTCCCACGCCGCATCGTCCGCCGCCGCCCCAGGAGCACTCAGCCGCCGCCAGATCACCGGCGTCATGGTCGGGCTCATGCTGGGCATGTTCCTCGCCTCGCTCGACCAGACAATCGTCGCGACGTCCATCTACACCATCGCCAACAATCTGGACGGCCTGAGCCTCCAAGCGTGGGCGACCACTGCCTACCTCATCACCTCGACGGTCAGCACACCGCTCTACGGCAAGCTGTCGGACATCTTCGGCCGTCGCCCCCTCTATATCGCCGCCATCGCGATCTTCCTCGGCGGATCGATCTTCTCCGGTTCGGTTCACTCGATGAACGAACTCGCCGTCGCGCGCGGCATCCAAGGCCTCGGCGCCGGCGGCCTTATGGCCCTCGCGCTCGCCATCATCGGCGACATCGTCCCGCTCGAGGAGCGCGCGAAGTTCCAGGGCTACTTCATGTCGGTGTTCGGCGTTTCCTCGGTGCTTGGCCCCGTCGTCGGCGGCGCGTTCGCGGGGGCCAACCAGATCCTCTGGATCACCGGGTGGCGCTGGGTGTTCTACGTCAACATCCCCGTCGGCGTCGCGGCCCTCATCACCGTCTTCCTCTTCCTACATCTGCCCACCCGGCACGCGCGCCAGCGCATCGACTATCTGGGCGCTGCGGCGATCACGATCGGCCTCGTGCCCCTGCTCCTCGTGGCCGAGCAGGGACGCGGCTGGGGCTGGACTTCCGTGAATTCCTTCGCGTGCTACATCGTGGGCGCAATCGGCCTCGCCGCCTTCGTGCTGTTCGAGAAGCGCGCCGGGGACCATGCCCTTATCCCGCTGCGCCTGTTCAAGAACCCGCAGTTCAGCCTCTCGGCACTCTTGAACTTCATCATCGGCATCGGGATGTTCGGCGCGATTGCCATGCTCCCGCTGTACCTCCAGCTCGTGCAGGGGCTGACCCCGACCGAGGCCGGCCTGCTCATGATCACGTTCACCGTCGGCATCATGACCGCGTCCATCACAGCTGGGCGGACTATTTCGCGGACCTCCAAGTTCAAAATCTGGCCAGTCCTCGGAACGCTCCTACTGGCCGGCTCCTCGACCACGATGGGGTTCGCCCTCACGGCCGACTCGCCCCTGTGGGTGCCCGCTGCCATCGCCGTTTTCTTCGGCATGGGTCTCGGGTGCTGCATGCAGCCCCTCGTGCTCGCCATGCAGACCTCGGTTCCGCTCAAGGACATGGGGGTCGGCACCTCGACCGCGGCCTTCTTCCGATCGATGGGCGGTGCGCTCGGCACCGCCGTCTTCATCTCGATGCTGTTCAGCCTCGCCGCGGACAAAGTGACCTCGGCAATGAAGACGGCTGTGACGCAGCCCGACTTCCTCAAGACGCTTCACGACCCCGCAGTCTTGGCGGACCCAGCCAACAAGCCGCTCTTCGACCTCTTGAAGGGCGGCACCTCGGGTGGCGGCCTCGGCGCTGACAACCTCAACGACACGAGCTGGCTCTCCAAGGCGAACTCAGTGCTCACCCATCCGATCAAGGACGGCTTCTCGCAGTCGGTGGACGTCGTAATGCTTACGGCAGCAGGCCTCATGGTCGTGGCGTTCCTCATCACGCTGGCCCTCCCCAATGCGAAACTCCAGGACCCGAAGGCGGCGTTCAAGGAGCCCGCCACCGCCTAGGCCGCGGCCTTCGCGATCGCTTTCCCAGCTTGCTCCCACGTGGAGTCCACCGCAGGTTCACCCTTGCGCCATCCTCCGGCAAGGGATTGGGCGAACTCTTCCCTTGGGTGGGGGACGGATTGCGACCAATCACGGAGGACCACATGAACATCTCCCGCAGAACCCTCTTGCCTGCTGCCGCCTTCACCGCGAGCGCGGCGCTTGCCTTGACAGCGACTCCAGCCTTCGCTGCCCCGGCCCCCGCTCAACCGGCATCGGCCTTCACCGTCAAGGCCTTTCCGGCTCAGTCGGGTGAATCCGTCCCGGACGACATCACACGCCTCGGCGACAGCATCTACGTCGCGTACCAGAACGGCGTGGGCCCGATGGGCGAGGCCTCGACGAGCGGGGCCACCGCGAGCACGATCCAGCAGTACTCCCTCGATGGCAAGCCGGGAGGAACCTGGAGCATCCCGGGACGCATCGACGGGATGGGGGCTGATGCGGCGGGCCACCGCCTGCTCGTCACCACGAACGAGGATGGCAACTCGTCCTTCCACACGGTCACCCCCGAGGAGGGCGCCCGCGGCGTCAGCGACTTCTCGTACTCCGGTATCACGCACGGCGGCGGCACCGACGCCGTCACGATCTACGAAGGCAAGATCTTCGTCTCGGCATCCAACCCGGCAGACAGCACGGGGCCCGCCGTCTACGAGGTCACGCTCTCGGGTTCGACTGCGGCCCTGACCCCCGTATTCGCCGACGACGCCAAGGCAGTCCTCGCCAACGGCCCCCAAGCCGGAACCTCCACCGCGCTAGCCCTCACGGACCCGGATTCGAGCACCGTCGTCCCGCCGCAGAGCGCCCGCTTTGCCAACGACTTCCTGCTCGACTCCCAGGGTGATCAGCAGCTGGTCTTCGCCAAGCACTCCGGCACGCCGCAGGAGCAGCTCCAGGTCCTCAACCTCACTTCTCCGGTCGACGACACGGCTTTCGCCACGCAGTCGCACCGCGAGCTGTGGATCACGGACCCGGACCACAACACCGTGTACGCCGTTGACGGAGACTTCCGTTCCGGCGAGGCGATCACGTCCGTGACCCCTGATACCGGCGCGGACTACCTCGCCTCCGTGAACCTCTCCGACGGTTCGCTCACCCCGATCCCCCAGCTCGCAGAGATCCACCCGAAGGGACTGCTCTTCACGGCTTCCCGCTGATGCGGCATCCGCGCGAGCGGAACCGGAATGAGAAGACCGGACAAGAACGACGGCGCGCGGCCCCTTCCGCTGGAAGGGTCCGCGCGCCGTCGTGCTTCTGCAGGTGAGGCGGCCGCTGGGGGGTCGGTCGTCTCGACTCAGGCGATGCGCTGGTGCGTCATCCCGAAGGGGACGCTCATGTCGTGGGCCACGGTGAACTGACCGGCGGCCTCGCGAGTCACGAGGATCCCGCAGCAGGGGTTCGCGACAGCTGTCTGCTGAAGCGTCTCAATTGCGGTGCCCAGTGCGGCGTCGATCTCATGGGCATGGTCGACGACGACGCTCAGGCTGTGATGGTGGTGCACATCGGGGGACATGCGCACCCTCCTTCCGAGTCAAGAGTTGTGTTTCAGATCGTCCAGTCTAGGGTAAGCCTGCTGGCTCTTCGCAAGTACCTTGCCGAATCTTCGGCAGGTTGCATGCTCTTTGAGCCGTACAGGTAGCGGTAATGTACATAGAAACCTGTTACGGGAATCACATTTCCAGCTATCACGAGAAGGCCTTCGCACTATGAGCAAGATCACACCTGAAAAAGGTGCTTCAGAGGGGCTGAACCGCGGCCTCTCCAACCGCCATATCCAACTCTTGGCGATCGGGGGCGCCATCGGCACGGGCCTGTTTATGGGGTCGGGCAAGACCATCTCCGTCGCGGGGCCCTCGGTGATCTTCGTCTACATGGTCATCGGTTTCATGCTGTTCTTCGTCATGCGGGCCATGGGCGAGCTCCTCCTGAGCAACCTCAACTACAAGACCTTCAGCGACTTCGCGGGAGACCTCCTCGGGCCCTGGGCCGCCTTCTTCACGGGGTGGACCTACTGGTTCTGCTGGGTCGTGACAGGGGTTGCCGACGTGGTCGCGATCGCCGGCTACGCGGACACCCTGTGGCCCGGCATCCCGCTGTGGATCCCCGGACTCGCAACGATCCTCATCCTCCTCGCCCTCAACCTGCCCACCGTCAAGGCCTTCGGCGAGGTCGAGTTCTGGTTCGCACTCATCAAGATCGTGGCCATTCTCGCGCTCATCGTGACGGGCCTCATCATGATCTTCTCCGGCTTCACGTCCGCCGCGGGCACGGCCTCGTTCACGAACCTCTGGCAGCATGGTGGCCTGTTCCCGAAGGAGTTCATGGGTTTCGTGGCCGGCTTCCAGATCGCGGTCTTCGCGTTCGTCGGCATCGAACTCGTCGGCACGGCAGCGGCGGAGACCAAGAGCCCGGAGAGGAACCTCCCCAAGGCGATCAACGCAATTCCCATCCGCGTAGGCCTGTTCTACGTCGGGGCGCTCATCATCCTCATGTCCGTCACCCCGTGGACCGAGTTCCACGCCGGCCACTCGCCGTTCATCGGAATGTTCTCCCTCGCAGGCCTCGGCGCCGCCGCGACCCTCGTGAACCTCGTCGTCCTGACCTCGGCGATGTCCAGCGCGAACTCGGGCATCTACTCGACGTCCCGGATGGTGTACGGACTCGCCCAAGAGGGCGACGCGCCATCAGTGTTCGGGCGCCTCTCCTCGCGCAAGGTTCCCCAGAACGCGCTGTTCCTTTCCTGCATTCTGCTGCTCTCCGGCGTCGTGCTCCTCTACGCGGGCAAGGACATCGGCACGGCCTTCGACATGGTGACCACTGTCTCCGCCGTGTGCTTCATGTTTGTGTGGTCAGTGATCCTCGCGAGCTACCTCGTGTTCCGGAAGCGCCGCCCCGAACTGCACGAGGCCTCGAGCTACAAGATGCCCGGCGGACCCGTGATGGTGTGGGTCGTCTACGCGTTCTTCGCGTTCCTCGTGTGGGCCCTCACGACCCAGCCCGACACTCTCATCGCGCTCCTCGTGACCCCGATCTGGTTCGCGATCCTCTGCGTCGCGTGGCTCGTGCTGCGCCGCTCGCCACTGCACCAGGCACGAATCGCCGCCCACGCGGGCACGCTTCGCGACGAGCGCAGGGAGCGCTGGGAGCAGGGGCAGCGTGAGGAGCGGCGGCAGCGTGAGGAGCGCGAGGAGGACGTGGAGCGCGGAGAGGACGTCCCCACCCCCTAGACGTTTCGGGTACACCAACTCTCCTCCCTGACCATCTCGGGTACACCAACCCCCTACCCCGACCATCTCGGGTACACATACTCGCTCCCCCCACCATCTCGGGTACACCACCCCCCCCACCCCGACCATCTCGGGTACACCTACTCGCTCCGACCTCGCCCCCTCTAAAGCGGCGAACCGGCGGAACTGGATCGGGGAAGGGGGCTGGCCGCAAAGGAGGGGGTGGCCACCCCCGAAAGTCCGGCCAACCGGCGGAACTGAGACGGGGAAGGGGGTCCGCCGCAAAGACGCCGACCACTACCCACCACCCCCGCCGCTGACCGCCGCCAGCCCCCACCGACGTCCACCACCTCGCCCCTCCAAAGCGGTGAACCGGCGGAACTGGATCGGGGAAGGGGGCTGGCCGCAAAGGAGGGGGTGGCCACCCCCGAAAGTCCGGCCAACCGGCGGAACTGGATCGGGGAAGGGGGTCCGCCGCAAAGACGCCGCCATCCACCTCCCCCGACCACAGGCCACCGCCACCCGATAGCCAAAGACGCCGACCGCCACCCCAGCCGCTGACCGTCGCCAGCCCCCGCCACCCGACCGCCACCCACCGGCGGCTACGCTGACGTTCATGAGCCGCTTCGCCCCGCGCACCGCGCCTGCCCTCGACCCCGCCGACGCAGCAGCGCTCGCGCGCTCACTCGGCGCTGGCGACGTCACGGTCTTTGCCGACGGCACCGCCTACCGCCTGCCGGACGCAGCGCGGGACGCAGTCCTGGACCTCCTCGCCCGGCTGGCCCGCGGGGAATCGGTGACGGTCAGCAGCGCGGAAGAGGTACTGACCGTCGCGCAGGCCGCCGAGCTCGCGGGCATCAGCCACAGCTACGTCCGCAAGCTCACGGATCAGGGGGTATGGCCGGTCGAGTATCGAGGGACTCACCGGCGCATCCGGCGCGAGGACGTCCTCGCGTGGGTCGCGGGCCAGAAGGGCGCAACCGACTAGGCAGCTCAGGCCGTCCTAGATCCGCGGCCGCCCAGCCCAGCGCCGCGCCTTCAGGGCGAGGTGCAGCTCCTGGCGGACGCGGCCGCCGAGGGGGTCGGCGCCGAGGAGCTTCCGAACCCGGGCCACCCGGTGGTAGACGGTCGAACGGTGAATGTGGAGCCGGTCCGCCACGATCTGGACGGCGCCGTCGCTGTCGTACAGCTGCTCGAGTACCGGCAGCAGCTCCCCGTCACGGTCCTCCTCGGCAAGCAGATCGGCGAATACGCTCGACGGCTCCGATGCGACCGAGCCCATGAGCTGGTAGACGCCGACCGAGCGCACGTCGACGAGCTCGCCGAGCGCAGGGTCGACGGCGGCGGCCTGAGCTGCGACCTTGGCCTGGACGTACGCGTCGGGAAGCGCGCGCAGGCTCGTGAACGGCTCGCTGATCCCCACGAGCACGCGCCCCGCGGGCCTCCCCGAGCGCTTCGCGAGCTCTCGCTCGTAGTGGGTCAGGACGGCGGCGTGGTTGGCGCGGCCGGTCGAGTGCATAAAGAGGACGACGGCGTGCGTCTCGGTCCCAGCGGTGAAGAGCGCCGGGTCGATGCCCGCGGTGGCGAGCATGGCGGCGGTGCTCGTGGCGACGACGGCGGCCTGCGGATCCTCGGGGTCGGCACCGTCCGGGTCAAGCAGCGTGACCACCTGCCACGGCGCATGCCCATGGACTTCGCGCCAGCCCGCGATCTCGGCCTGCGCGGACTTCTCCCCCGACGCCGCGGCGAGGAACCGCGACTCGCGCTGGCGACGGTGGGCAGACGCCGCAGTGTTCGAGTCCAGCAGGAGCGCCGCGATGAGCTCGATCTCAAGGCGGACGCTCGGCAGGGCGGCGAGGATCGCCGTCGCACTTTCCTCGTCTGGCTCCTGCTGCACCCAGAGGTAGCCAACGCGGAACCCGCGGACCAGGAGCGGCACGCACACCCTCCCGTACATGCCGAGGTCCGGGTTCGGCGGCACTGTGACGGGCCGGACCGCCGTCGCGATCCCGTGTGAGAGCTGCCAGGCGCTGACGTCAGCGGGCACGCGCTTGCTGAGCAGGAAGTTCACGCGCACGGGGTCGGCGTGGGCTTGGTTCGAGGAGTACGCGACGAGCAGCCCGTCGAGGTCCTCGACGGAGAGTCCTCTCCCGAGTGTTGTGGCGGCCTTTTCGACGAGTTCCTCGACCCCTTCACGCATGCCCTCCAGCATACGGGGAACACCCCACACGCGGGGACAATTGCCGCCCCTAGCTGCAACAGATGTCGAACGCACGACGGCAAGATCCCCGGAATTCCGCGGAAGTCGCCTTCCCAGGCATCGCCTGACCGGTGTTGCCTAGCTCACACCATGCCTACGCTGGATACACCGCGGAAGAAACCTCTCACACGGCCCCCGCAAGGCCCCGAAGTACGGAGACGAAAGTGATCATCGGAGTCCCCAAGGAGATCAAGAACAACGAGTTCCGGGTGGCCATCACGGCCGCTGGCGTGCACGAGTTCGTGTCGCACGGTCACACTGTCCTCGTCGAGGGCGGCGCAGGGCTCGGTTCTGGGATCGCCGACGACGAGTACCGCGTGGCCGGCGCCGAGATCGTCGAGGACGCAGCGGACGTCTGGGCGCGCTCCAACATGGTCATGAAGGTCAAGGAGCCGATCGCCTCCGAATACCACCACTTCCGCCAGGGCCTCATCCTGTTCACGTACCTCCACCTCGCAGCCGAGCCCGCGCTCACCCGGGCGCTCATCGACTCGGGCGTCACCGCCATCGCGTACGAGACGGTGCAGGAGGGCCGCGCGCTCCCGCTCCTCGCACCCATGTCCGAAGTGGCAGGCCGCCTTTCGGTCCAGGTCGGGGCACAGTCGCTCCTCGCGCCGAACGGCGGCAAGGGAGTGCTCCTCGGGGGTGTGCCCGGTGTGCGCCCGGCGAAGGTCGTCGTGCTCGGGGCCGGCGTCGCCGGGACCAACGCCGCCGTGGTCGCGATGGGCCTCGGAGCGGACGTCACGATCCTCGACATCAACATCGCGCGGCTCCAGGAGATCGACGCCCTGTACAACGGGCGCATCAAGACCGTCGCCTCGAACAAGTACGAGATCGAGAAGTCGCTCGTCGAGGCGGATCTCGTGATCGGCTCGGTGCTCATCCCGGGCGCGAAGGCCCCCAAGCTCGTCTCGAACGAGCTCGTCTCCCGCATGAAGCCGGGTTCTGTGCTGGTCGACATTGCGATCGATCAGGGCGGCTGCTTCGAGGACTCCCGCCCGACGACGCACCAGGACCCGACTTTCACGGTCCACCACTCGATCTTCTACTGCGTCGCGAACATGCCCGGCGCGGTCCCGAACACGTCGACGTACGCACTCACGAACGTGACGCTGCGGTACGCGGTCCTGTTGGCCGACCTCGGCGTCGAGAAGGCGTTCGAGAAGAACGCGGCCCTTGCCGCGGGCCTGAACGTCGCGGGCGGCTGCGTGACGAACCGTTCCGTCTCGGAGGCGCACGGCCTTCCGCTCGCCGCCGACTGGCACGGTCTCGTCTCGGCCTGATCCGGATCTAGCCGCGCCGGATTTGGCATCTCCGGATCTCGCCGCGCCGGGCCCGCTGCGCGTCGCGTAGCGGGCCTCGGCGTATCTGGAGTTCGGCATATCTGGAGTTCGCCATATCTGGAGTTCGCCGCGCTAGGCCTCGAACTTCGTCGTCACGTCTCCGCCCCCGACCTTTCGGGCGAGTTCGCGGGCGATGTCCTGGAGCTTCTCGTTCCTCGCGTTCGAGGCGCGGCGCAGAACCTCGAAGGCCTCCTCCGAGGTGCAGCCGTTCTGCCCCATGATGATGCCGATGGCGATGTCGATCACCGTTCTGTTCTCCATTGCCTTCGCCCGATTCGCCGCGAGCTCACGCTGCTCTTGATACCTCGCGGCGAGGTGGAGCGACCAGTTCAGTTGGTTGCGCGCACCGCCTGCGAGGCCGATGAGTCGCCTGCTCGGCCCGCGGGAAAGGCGGCCCATGAGCACCATGGCGCCGCGGCCGGCGTGGTCCGCATCGACTGGCATGACGATGAGCGACAACGGTCGGACGAACCCCGGCCAAGGCATGCGCCCGCTTTCGGCACGCTCGACGACGGTCCGCCCGTCCGCGAGCGCGCTGTAGAGCGCCTCGTTGCGCGATTCAACCCAGTACGTCAGCAGGCGCGCCGCCTCGGCCGTGCTTCCGGAGACGACCGTCTTGTGCTTCGGCCGCTCCACGACGATGCCGCACTGAAGATCTGGTGCGTGCTTGGAGAGCCAGCGGGCCGTCGAAGCGGCGAGCTCATCCATGACTTCTTGGAGGTCGTCGTGGGTGACAAGGACGTTCTTGAGCTCATTTCCCAGCGGGCCGCTCGACGGCGACTCCTCCATGATCATGCGGTGGCCTC
This sequence comes from Sinomonas terrae, assembly GCF_022539255.1. Lineage (NCBI taxonomy): Bacteria > Bacillati > Actinomycetota > Actinomycetes > Micrococcales > Micrococcaceae > Sinomonas > Sinomonas terrae. Next base: position 395,837 of record NZ_JAKZBV010000001.1, on the reverse strand, counting down.
CTCACCAGCTGTCCTGCTCCTCAGGCTGGACTTCCGACGGCGGCCCGTCAAGACGCGGTTCCTTGCCGAGACGTTCCCGGAGGCGCTGCAGGACCTTCCGGAGCAGCCGGGAGACTTGCATCTGGCTTACGCCGAGCTCCCCAGCGATTTCCTTCTGGCTCATCTCCCGGACGAACCGAAGGTGGAGCAGTTGCCGTTCCCTGGCAGAGACGTCCTGAAGAATGTTCTCGACCATGACGCGAAGCTCGGCCTCGCGGAAGCCGGGATCCAGGACGCCCATCTCGGGGGCGCCGTCGTCCTCCTCGCCGCCCGCAAGCGGATGCGGCACGAGCGCCGCGTCTGCGACCACCGCCTCGGCGACCTCAGCGAGGGTGAGGTCAAGATGCTCGGCGATCTCCGCCGTCGTCGGCTCGCGGCCAAGAGCCTGCTCAAGGTCCACACGCGCACCGTTGACCCGCAAGCGAAGCTCCTGAATACCGCGAGGCGGCCTGACCACCCAGGAATAGTCCCGCACGTAATGCCGGATCTCACCGAGAATCGTCGGGACGGCGAAGCTCACGAACTCGCCCTCACCCGCGTCATAGCGGCTGGCCGCACTGAGGAGCCCGAGCCGCGCCACCTGGACCAGATCGGCGAGGTCATGGCCGCGCACTGCATGCCGACGGGCGAGGGAATCGGCAAGGCCGAGGTGCCGGAGGACGAGCTCAGCTCGGTCGGCAGCTGTCAGGTCGGGCGCACATTCGGGGCCCGGGCCGTCCTCGGCTCGGGTTGAGGGCATATCGGCATAACTCCGTAGGAAGGGAGGGGTGCCGCTGCTCGACTCTTCAGACTAGGCAGACCGACTAGTCTGTTCAAACTCAGACGCGCTTCCCGCGCCATGTTTGGACCTATCCCGGATTGGGGAACAGAGTGGCACATCCGCGAAGGCGGAAGCTGTCAGACCGACAACTCCCGACGGAAGGAGCAGCAATGGGTGCCGACGACAAGATCGAGAACAAGGCCGAAGAGCTCAAGGGCAAGGCCAAGGAAGCGACCGGCAAGGTAACCGGAAACGACAGCCTCGAGGCCGAAGGCCACGGCGATCAGGCCAAGGCAGGCCTCAAGCAGGCTGGCGAACATGTGAAGGACTCCTTCAAGGGCAAGGACGACTGAGCCCTTTCGCAGAGAAACCGCCGTTGGCGCCTTCGGGTGCCAGCGGCGGTTCTTTCATGCGCGCGGCTTCTCACCGGGACTGGTTCTCTCCTCGCCATGGCCCCCGCCGCGGGACGCGCCTAGGCTGGATGCGGGGGAACAAACGACAAAAGGACAGAATCGAGGCGACGCTGAGATGTCACGCATCGAAGGCGACGAAGACCGCATCCACACCGAGGCTCCGGCTGAGGGCGACGACGAACTGGACGCCACGGAGATCCGTGCCCATTCGGAGGACCCGGCCGAGGGCGCCGACGACGAGTAGGCCCTAGGCGGGCGAGTGCCCGACCGAGTGGGCCCGACACAGACAGGCAGACGCAGGCCGCCGAGCTAACGCGGTGCCGCGATCTGGGAGAGACGCGCGAGGCCCTTCTCGAAGTCCTTCCCGACCATCTTGTCCAGGTTCATGAACGGGGCAAATAGTTTCGCGGCGCCCCGGACCTCGCCTGCGAGCGACCACGTCACGCGCGTCCCTCCCGACTGCGGCTCGAACGTGAAGCCCGTCGGGCTGAGGGACTTGAACGGCTTGAGGAACTCGAGCCGGATCCGGATGCTCCTAGGCTCGACGGACTCCACGATCTCCATCCGGCCGGAGCCGGCCTTGCGGTTGCCCATCCACGCGTACTGCGCGCCTGGCCCCTCCTCGGGCCCGGTGTAGACGCGTTCCATCTGCGGGTCGAGGTCCTCCCACGGCGACCACGCGGTCCATCTGCGGAAGCTGTTCACGTGCCGGAAGACCTGATCGGGCGGGGCGGGGATGAAGGCGCTGCGCGTGACGGTGTAGGCAGACATACCTGAATGGTAGGCATGAGAGTGTGACCTGCGCCGCATCTAGGTCACTTCGGATGTTGAGCAGACCCCTCGAGAAGTGATTGCGAACAACAAAGGGTGCATATTCGGAAACCTCGCGTTACCCTATGTGGGTGACATCACAGGACACCACCGTGGAACTGACCGCCGAAACCCAGACAGCGCTCGAGCGTGCCGAAGCTAGCCATCGCCACGAAGCGCTGTACTCGGAGCGCGCGCACAACATCAAGCAGTCGGCCGTCCGCGATGTCTTCGACATCTCCATCCGCCCGGGCCTCATCTCCCTCGCCGGAGGCTCCCCGAGCCTGTCCAAACTGCCCGTGGACCTTGTCGCGGAGACCGCGTCCCGTGTCATTCGCGAGCACGGGATGACGGCCCTGCACTACGGCGGAGGCAAGGGCACCGAAGAGCTCCGCGAGCTCATCTGCGGGATCATGGCCGAAGAGGGGATCCTCGGCGCCTCGCCGGAGGACGTCGTCGTCACCACGGGCTCACAGTCCGCCCAGGACATTGCAGCGAAGGTCTTCTGCAACCCCGGCGACGTGGTGCTTGTCGAGGACCCCACTTATGTGGGCGCGCTCAACACCTTCGAGGCGTACCAAGTCCAGGTCGAGCCGATCTTCATGGACGAGAACGGCCTCATCCCCGAGCATCTCGAGAGCCGCATCGCCGCGCTCGAGGCCGAGGGCAAGCGCATCAAGCTCCTCTACACGATCCCGAGCTTCAACAATCCCTCGGGCATCACGCTCGCGGCCGAGCGCCGCCAGCGCGTCGTCGACATCTGCCGCGACCACAACATCCTCGTCCTCGAGGACAACCCCTACGGCATGCTCCGCTTCGACGGCCATCCCCTTACGCCCCTGCGCGCCGACAACCCGGACGACGTCATCTACTGCGGATCGTTCTCCAAGATCTTCTCCCCGGGCGTGCGCCTCGGCTGGGCCCTCGTTCCGCGGCACCTCTACCGCCGCTTCTACCTCGCCGCGGAGGCCGTCGTCCTCTGCCCGTCGACGCTCACGCAGCTCATCGTCACCGAGTTCTTCCGCGTCTTCGACTGGCGCTCCTACCTCGCCGAATCCCGAAGCGACTACGCGGAGCGCTGCGCGGCAATGCTCGAGGCGCTCTCCGAGTACTTCCCCGCCGAGGCCACATGGACGACGCCGGAGGGCGGCTTCTTCGTGTGGGTCACCCTCCCGGAGGGGATCGACACATACCCCCTCCTCTATCAGGCGATCGACGCCGGCGTCGTCTTCATCCCGGGAGCCGCCTTCACGCCGTCGGACGAGCCCAGCAGCAAGCTCAGGCTCGCGTTCAGCGGGGTCGCGCCAGAGCAGATCCACGAGGGCGTCCGCCGCCTCGCTCCCGTGATCTGCGCGGCCGTGGAAGCTCAGGCGGCGAAGTCAAACTGAGGCTTCAAGGGCCACCTCCCGGTCAGTCGCGACGCTCGTAGTCCCATGGCAACGTGCCGATCCGCAGCCGATGGCGCGCCGGCCCCTGAGCGGCCTCATTGCCGTATTGGGCGTCCCCGGCCCAGAGGACGGCCTCAATCCGGCCGTCCTCGGCGTACAGCTGAAGGCTCTCGAAGAGCTCGGGCTCGCGTGAGGCAGCATCCGCGATCGCGAGGGCGGACGCCTCGGCCCCCAGCAGACCATGGAGGGTCACCCAGGTCGGCGGGAACAGGGTCATCTCCCCCGCTGCGTGGCGGGCGAGGGCGACGGCGGGGGCGATCCACACGAACGCCATGTGCTCGCCGACGTTGAGCACGACGTCGCCCCCCGGGTCGGCCGCGAGGAAGAACCACGTGCGCAGCCGCTTCTTCGCCTCCTGCGGCGGCACCCAGCAGGAGAGGTCAACGATTGCCTCCTCCTGCAGTTCAAGGCCCGTCTCCTCGAACGTCTCGCGAACGGCAGCACGGCGGGCGGCGATGGGCGCAGGCTGCGGCGAGGTGCCGCCGTCGTCGGGCAGCGCATCCTCGGGAAGCGCGTCCTCGGGAAGCGCGTCCTCGGGGTCAACACGCCCGCCCGGAAACGCCCACGCGCCCGCGAACGAGCCGCGCCCCGGACGCTCGAGCAGCAGGACTTCGACCCAGGTCTCCCCTGCGGGTCCGGAGGCGTCGCGGAGGATGACGACGGTCGCGGCGTCACCCACGATGTTCTGAGGCATGCCTCCCAGTATCCCGCGCTTATAGGATCGATTCATGGAGTTCGTGGTCCTCTATGACATCCGACCGGGCGCCGACGTCTCGCGTCTGCCCCAGGTCTTTCCGCGGCACAAGGCGTATTACGAGGCGTTCCACGCGGCGGGCGGGGGTGTAAAGGCCCTCGGGACGTTCGAGAATCCGGTGGTCAACGGGTCGATGGGCCTGTTCACCTCCCGGGAGGACGCCGAACGCTTCGTCACGAGCGATCCGTTCGTCACCGAGGGGCTCGCGTCGCCGCGCATCCTCGCGTGGGACCCTGTCCGATTCGACTGATCCCCCACGATTCGACGGACCACCCACACGTTCACCAACCAGTCCCAGCACATACCTGAGAAGGAGCAACATGCCTGTCGTCGTCACCGCCATCTTCCACCCCGCGGAGGGCAAGAAGGATCAGCTGATCGAGGCACTCCAAGCCACCATGCCCGCCGTGCACGAGGAGGACGGCTGCCTCCTCTATGCCATCCATGACGCTCAGGACGGCACGGTCACCATGATCGAAAAGTGGAGCTCAGCGGAGGCCCTTGAAGCCCACTCGAAGGGCTCGGCGGTCGAGGCGCTCGGAAAGGCCGTCGACCCGTTCATCTCGCAGCCCACCACAGTCACCACCATGACGCCGATTGCTGCAGGCAACGCCGAGCGCGGTCTGCTCTAAGCAGGTCCGGGCCTATCAGATCCCGGCCCATCAGACCCGGGCCTAACGCGGCCGAGGAGCAGGGCGGCGGCGGGCTACGGCTCCTCTGTAGAGGTCGCGGCGGAATTGGCGCCGTTCGGGGCGAGGACCTTGTCCATGCTGGTCCTCGTCAGGACGGCGCCAACCCCTTCGCTGATTTGGCCCAGTCGCAGATCGCCTCCGGCCTCGCGGGCGACTTTGAGACAGCCGACGATCGCGCCGAGCCCGGAGGAATCCATGAACTCCGTCTCGCGCATGTTGAGGACGAGGAGACGGTGGCCCTGGGCGATCGCGTCCGCGACTGCGCTCTTGAGATGGCCGACGCCGGTCATGGTCAGGCGGCCCTTGACCACGATCTCGGAGTAACCCTCATGTTCTTCGACCGAGACCGCAATCATTTCGGTTCCTCCCAGCTAGCCCCCATCGGCATCGCTATCCAGTATGCACCGCGTTGATGCGCCTGCGCGGGGAGTCGTCAGAGGGCATAGATCCTCCACCTTGCGGTGTGCTCGGCGCCCGGTTCGAGGCGGATGACGTCGGTGCCTGAGTTGAAGGCATCCGGCGGGCAGGTCATGGGCTCGACCGCGAGGCCGAGGCGATTCGGCGCGGGCGGTTTCTTGTCCGCGGTGTGGATCTGGAGCCACGTGCAGCTGCGATCCCACTCCATCCCGACGCCGGTGCCCCGCTCGACGTCCCGCACTGCTACTCGAGCGGTCCCGTCGGGCTCGAAGTCGATTGCGGTGAAGGCGTGATCGATCTCGGTGGCCCCGATGGGGCGCGGCTTCCGGAAGTCGAACTCGTGCCCCTCCACGCTCCGCTCCCCCAACGGCAGGAGGCGGTCAGGAGTGACTTCGAGGAACCGCTCGGCCGGGACCTCGAGTTCCCATGCGTCCAGAGGCGATTCACCCGCCACAAGATAAGGGTGGGGGCACACGCCGTAGGGGGCCGCGGCGTCGCCCGTGTTGGCTGCCCGCACCGCCCAGGCGAGCCCGTCCTCGCCCTCCAGTGAATACGTCGCCTCAAGCCGAAGGGACGAGGGGTAGCGGCCATCACCCGCGATTTCAGCGGCGAGCGTCACGGAATGCTCGTCCTCGGCGACGAGGTCCCAGTCGAGAGGGAACGCGAGGCCGTGCAGGGCGCACGCCCGCTCCGTCTCGTTCGCCTCGACCCGGAAGGCTACGCCGTCGAAGGTGTAGCGGCCGTCCTCGATACGGTTGGGCCAAGGCGCCGCGACGACCCCGCGATAGTCCGGAATAGGGCCGCCCTCGGGAAAGGGAACCACGAGATCGCGGCCTTGGTACGTCAGCTTTCGCAGGGCGGCGGCGCGTGCAGTCACGACGGCGGTGTAACCGCCCGAGCGGATGGTGTACTCCACCTCAGTACCCCGCCGCCGAGTCCACGACGCCCTCGAGTGGAAGTCCCATCGCGAGATGCCGCACGTTGATCTCGACCCGCTCGCCGAGGAGAGGGCGGATCATCTCGATAGTGTCGGCAGTGTGCGGGGTGATGATCGCCCGCGGCTCGTCCCACAGGGGGTGGCCATCGGGCAGCGGCTCCGGGTCTGTCACGTCGAGTCCCGCCCCGAGGAGGCGCCCCTCGGCGAGCTCGGCCACGAGCGCGTCGGTGTCGATGAGACCGCCTCGCGCGATGTTGACGAGCACCGAGCCGGGCTTCATCGCCGCGAGCTCCGCCTCTCCGATGAGCTTCGACGTCCCGGGCGTGAGCGCGGCGGCCACGACCACGACGTCGGCCTCCGGGAGCAGCTCGGCGAGGTGGTCCGCCGTCGTCGTGCGCCGCGCGCCGGGAACGGGCGCCTCGGTGCGGCGGACGATGTCGACCTCCATGTCGAACGCAGAGAAGAGCCGCAGAAGCTCGAGCCCGATCCCTCCCGCACCGATGACGAGGGCGGTGAGGCCGTGCAGCGACGTCCCTGCCGACTTGCCCCAGCTCCGCGCGTTGATGCGCTCGGGAAGGTGCCGGAACAGCGCGAGCGTGAGGGCGAGCGCATGCTCGGCAACCGGCTTCGCGTAGGCCCCCTTTGCACTCGTCCAGATCTTGTCGGGGTGCGTGGCGAGCGAGTGCGCGTAGGACTCGATGCCGGCCGAGGGCAGCTGGACCCAGCGGATCGAGGGCGTCGAGTCGAGGATGCCTTGGAGGGCTCGCTTGTCGTTGCCGTGGTCGAGGACCAGCCCCTCCGGCTGTTCGTTGAGGCCGACGACGGCGCCGCCTCCCCCCGCGATGGCGTCGATCAGGAAGGGCAGCGGCTCGCCATGGATCGCGATGCGGGGTGTCGTGGTCATATTGCTCAGCCTAGCGACCACCTCCGACATTCCGACCGTAGGATCGGGAGGTGCACCGCTTCGCCGTCGTCCTCCCCCTGGCCCCCATGGAGGTGGGCGAGCGGTACGCCGTGCGCAATTGGCCGCTGCACATCACTGTTGCCCCTGTCTTCTCGACCGATGCGACGACCCCGATGCTCGCCTCCCGGATGAGTGAGGTCGCCTCCGCGCACGCGGTGATCGACGTCGTCGTCGGCGGCAACGAACTCTTCGGGCCCCGACACGACACCCCGGCCGCCCTGGTTGACTCCCCTGCGATCCGCCTCCTGCACGACGCCCTCCTCGATGCCCTCGCCCCGCTCGGCGCCTCCTTCGATTCGCCTCACTACGCCGGCGAGGGCTTCCGGCCGCACATCACGACGACGACGCGTGGAGCGGCCGAGGAGAGCGTCCGGCTGCGCCTCACCCAACTCGCGCTCGTCGACATGGAGCCAGGTCCCGGGCCGGGCCGGCCACAGGTCGTAGCCGTGGCGCCGCTCCTCTAGGCGCGTGGCTCGTCTAGGCGCGTGGGCTCGCTGCCGAGCTTCGTGCATCGCGCGCTGCGCGTACTGCTGTGCGAGTTCAGGGTCGAAGTCACGCGGACCTTTGAAACGGCTGGCGAGGTGTACGCAGCCGAAACACCGGGTGGCGAGGCCGTCGTGGCAGTAGGGCGCCAGCCCGGGATCGACCCCGCAGTCGCCCGGCCTCGGCGCCCGCCTTATTTTGTCGGAGCACCTTTGTAGGCTCGGATCAGAGTTCAAGGGAACGAATCCGTGAACGGGACGGGGGTGAAGAGAATGAGCGTTGAGACCGACGCTGGCGATCAGGGCTGGCCCGATGACTGGCCGCAGGATTGGCTGGAGAACGAGTCCGAGAACTTCACCGCGTCTGCCACCGGCGAGTGGACGGAGGACCCATTCCAGGAGACCGCCCTGCCCGTTCCTGCGCTGCCCGTTCCTGCGCTGCCGCGTGCCGAGGCGTGGGACTCAGTGGTGGTGTTCGGTGACAGGCCGGACTCGCCCCTTTTCGGCTCGGTCGGTCTGCCGGCGACCGAGGCGCTGACCGCCGATGCCGCTCTAGCCGTCGCTGAGTGTGCCGAGCGCGTGATCGGCTGGGCCACCGCCTTCAAGCTGCGCGCCCTGGCCCGCCTCGAACAGGCACTCGCGCACGAGCCCACCCCACGAAGGGACTGCCAGCCCGTGCGTCTGGGCGGGGCAGAGGTCCATGCTCTGGCCGTGGCCGAGACTGCAACCTCCACTGCCGTCTCCGAGGCCACGGCCGCCCGGCTCCTGCACGACGCCGCCGACCTCACGGGGCCCCAACGCCCCGTCTTGGACGCCCTTCAGGATGGACGGCTCTCTTTCCAGCACGCCAAGGTCATCCTCGACCAGTCCAGAACCCTCCCACCCGAGCACGCAGCCACCTTCGCCCACGACGCCCTCGAACGCGCCACCACCCGCACCGGGCGGCGCCGAACCCCCGCGGAGCTCCGCTCCACCCTGCGCCGGCTGCGGGAGCGGGAGCACCCGGAGAGCATCCAAACGCGGAAGAAGGCAGCGGTACAGGACCGCGGGGTCTGGTTCGCCCGTGAGCCGGACGGGATGTGCAGCCTCACCGCATTCCTGCCAGCCGAGGCTGGCCTCGCCCTGTACAACGGCCTCGACGCCGATGCCCGCGCCGCCCGCAACGCTGGCCGTGTGCTGGCGAGGGCAGGAGTGGCTGCGACGGGTGCGTTCGCCGACACCGGTCACTTCGCCGATGCCGGCCCCCTCACTGGCACCAGCGCCCTCAACGACACCGAAGCCCTCATCGACGACGGCACCCTCCCCGACCATCACGCAGAGGCCTGCAGTTCTGGCGCTGAAGGCGCCGGTCCGCTGAGGTTGGCCGCGGAGGAGAGGACCCTGTCCCAGCTGCGCGCGGACGCCCTGGTCCACCGCCTCCTCGGCAGTCTCGACCCCGCTTTCCCCGGCCCGTTCCGCCCCCACGTCACCCTCACCATCCCCGTCCGGACAGTCGTCCCCACCGAGGACGACAAGACGGCGGGCGACAGGGCACAAAATAGAGCAGTCCAGAACCACACAGCCCCGAACCACGCAGCCCCGAATCGCGCTGTCCAGAACCACGCAGGCCAGAACCACGCAGTCCGGAACCACGCAGGCCAGAACCACGCAGCCCAGAACGGGGCGACGGAGAGCTGCACAGCCACGAACATGACCCAAGCTGAGTCGGAATCCCTGTCGAGCAGTGGCGAGGCTGCGTCGCCTGCCGATTCGGGGTTCGCTGAGTTGGAAGGTTACGGGACGATCGACTCGGCGACTGCCCGGCGGCTGGCCTCCCTTGCCCCGAACTGGGACCGGATCTATACCGACTGGGACACCGGGGCACTGCTTGGCATGGGGAGGACCGCCTACCGGCCGCCCAAGGCCCTGCGCCGTTACCTCGCCTACCGCGACGGCGGATGCACCTTCCCCGGCTGCACCAGTAGACCAAGGGCGTGCGAACCCGACCACACTATTGAATGGCAGGACGGAGGAGGAACAGACCCCGACAACCTGGCCCTGCTGTGCCGAAAACATCACGCCCTCAAATCCATCGGCGCTTGGACCTACCACCACACTGAAGGCCACCACCGGGAAGGCCACCAACGGGAAGGCCATGACCCCGAAGGCCACCCCGCAGGCCATCACCGGCCAGACGGCATCCTCCACTGGCGTTCACCCCTCGGCCGCACCTTCTCGACTGAGCCAGTTCACGTCGTCGATCCGATCGTGCGAAGGCGGATGCAGCGCGAGCACATCGTGACAGCCGCACCCGATCGGGCGGAGCATGGCATGCCTCAATCAGATCCTCCTCAATCCGAACCCCCTCAGCCCGATTCCCCTCAGCCCGAACCCCCTCAGCCCGAACCCCCTCAGCCCGATTCCCTCCAACCGCAGCCTCCGCCAGAGCCCCCACCGTTTTGAAGCCTCCGCATCGACACAACCCGGGTCCCCGCGACGACCCATGCACTGGGCGATCCATGTACTGTCAGGCCCTCCCTCAAAGAGCACGGGGACAATAGCGTGAGGAAGGCAAACGACCTGACGTGACATCCCCAAGTGACATCCTCCAGTCACGTCCCCGAGTGACATCCCTAACCAAAAGAAGGAAACGCATGGCCTCGCACAACTCGACCACTTGGCTCATTACCGGCTGCTCTACGGGCCTCGGCCGGTCCCTCGCGGACGCGGTCCTCGCGAAGGGACACCGCGCCGTCGTCACCGCCCGCGATGTCGATGCGGTCAAGGACTTCACTACCGCCTACCCCGAGACGGCCCTCGCTCTGGCCCTCGACGTCACCGATCCCTCTCAGGTCACGGAGGCGGTGCGCGTCGCGGAGGAGCGGTTCGGCACGGTAGACGTCCTCGTGAACAACGCCGGCTACGGCTACCGTGCGGCGCTCGAGGAGGGCGACGACGACGATGTCCAGCGCCTGTTTGCAACCAACGTCTTCGGTCCGGTCGCCATGATGAAGGCCGTGCTCCCGGGGATGCGTGCCCGGCGCAGCGGCGCAATCGTCAACATCTCGTCCATCGGTGCGCGCGGCTGCGCGCCCGGATCGGGCTACTACTCCGCAAGCAAAGCCGCGCTCGAGGGTCTCTCCGGATCAGCGCAGAAGGAACTCGAGCCGCTCGGCATCACGGTCACGATCGTCGAGCCCGGGGGCTTCCGGACCGACTTCGCCGGCCGCTCGCTCACCCAGTCGGCCGAGCCGATCGGCGACTACGCCGAGACGGCCGGCAAGCGCCGCAAGGAGCATGACACCGCGCACGGCAACCAGCCCGGAGATCCCGCGAAGGCCGCTGAAGCGATCATCTCCGCAGTCGAAGCGGAGAACACACCGCGCTTCCTCCTGCTAGGCCAAGACGCCCTCGCTGGCTACCGTGCGGTCGCCAAGGCGCAGGCGGCCGACATCGAGGTGTGGGAGTCGGTGAGCGCGGGAACAGGCTTCGACGAATCCAGCTCGAAGCAGTGAGAGCTAAGCCTTCGTCCCCCGCAGCTCACGCCGCAGGATCTTGCCGGACGACGACTTCGGGATGGCGTCGACGAACTCGACGAACCGCACGCGCTTGAACGGGGCCGCGTGTTCGGCGACGAACCCCATGATGTCTTCGTCGCCCAGCTCGGCCCCCGCCTGCCGCACGATGAACGCCTTCGGCACCTCTTCGCCGTCGTCCGCCTGTACTCCGATGACCGCCGCGTCGGCGACCTGCGGATGGGTGAGCAGCAGTGCCTCGAGCTCGGCAGGGGCGATCTGGTAGCCCTTGTACTTGATGAGCTCCTTGAGTCGGTCGACGATCGTGACGGCGCCATCGGCCGAGACGGTCGCGATGTCGCCCGTGCGGAGGAAGCCGTCTGGATCGATCGTCGCCGCGGTCGCGTCGGGCCGGTTGAGGTAGCCCAGCATGACCTGCGGGCCGCGGACCAGGAGCTGGCCACGTGCGCTCTCGCCCTCCGTAGGCACCGGGATTTCCTCGTCCGTGGCGGGGTCGAGGAGCTTGCATTCCGTATTCGGGGCGGTGATGCCCACGGAATCAAGCGGATACCGGTCGGCGGTCTCGAGCGGTATGGCGTGGGACATCGGGCTCAGCTCGGTCATGCCGTAGCCCTGGAGCATGATGCAGCCGAGGCGACGGGCGACGGCGTGCCCCAACTCCCCGTCGAGAGGCGCGGCGCCGGAGAGCGCGGCGCGGACGGACGAGAGGTCGTACTGATCGACCATCGGATGCTTCGCCAGGGCGACGGCGATGGGCGGCGCGATGAACAGGTAAGTGCAGCGGAAGTCCTGCACCAGGCGGAGGAATTCGGCGAGGTCGAACTTCGGCATCGTGACAAGCTGGGCGCGCTCGCGCAGGGCCACATTCAGCAGAACCGTCATGCCGTAGATGTGGAAGAAGGGCAGCACTGCGAGCAGGACGTCGTCCCGAGTGACTCCCACGAGGGCGTGCGCCTGCGCGACGTTGGCCACGAGGTTGTACTGGCTCAGCATGACGCCCTTGGGCGAGCCGCTTGTCCCGGAAGAGTAGGGGATGACGGCGACGGCGTGGGGGTCGATGCGGATGTCCGGCGCCGGAAGTCCGGCCTTGAGCGCGTCGGCCAGGGAGGGGTGCCCCCCAGCGGCGGCCGCCTCTCCGCCGTCGAGCACTACGAGGCGTTCTGCGGGAATGCCCGCTTCCTCGGCAGCGGCCCAGGCTCGTTCGAGGAAGGGCGAGACCGTGAAGAGCCACTCGGCACCGGCGTCGGAGAGCTGCCGCGCAGTCTCCTCGGCGGTGTAGAGGGCATTGACCGTGGTGACGACGGCGCCCGCGCGGAGAATTCCGTGAAAGACGACGGCGAACGCCGGGATATTGGGGCTGAACAGTGCCACTGTGGTCCCCGCGCCCACGCCTTGGCTCGCGAGCCATCCCGCGAGAGCGTCGATGCGCTGAACGAGGCCGCGATAGCTCAGCTCGGCCCCGCTCGTGCCGTCGATGACGGCCACGCGGTCGAGGTCCTCGTCGCCCAGAGTCCCGAAGAGGTAGTCGTAGAGCGTGGACTCGGGAATCTCGGCGTCTGGCAACGGGCTCGTGAACATGAAGGCTCCTTCGACGCGGCAACGGCGACGGCGCGCTCAGGCCGTCGAGGTCCATTGCACCCGTCGGCGAGGGGATGATCAAGGAAGGAAGCGGAAGAATGCTGGCGTGATCTCGCGCAGGGTCACCCGCTCGCCGCTTTCAGCCTCTCGCCCAGGCTCCGCATCGCATCCCTGAGCTCGGGCGGATCGATGACAGTGACCGGCCAGCCGAGCCGCACTACGTGGTAGGCGACGTAATCGAGATCGTCGGCCCCCGCGGTGAGAATAGAACCGCCGTCACCGTCGGGCTCGACGACGGCCATGGTCGAGGGCACGAACTGCGAAACCTCGTGGGCCGGCGCCTCGATCCTCACCTTGGCGACGAAGCGGTAGGGGGCCTGCGTGATCGAGGAGCGGATGAATTCGACGGCGTCCGGCGCGTCCCGCGGCTTGAAGCGCCAGCCTGTACCGCGGGCCGCCGTCATCCGGTCGAGTCGGAACGTCCGCCAGTCATCCCTGTCGAGGTCCCACGCCATGAGGTACCAGCGGCGCGCCGCCGCCACGAGCCGGTAGGGCTCGACGCGCCGCTCGCCGTGGCCGCCATCGGCCTTCGTGTAGTCGAACGTCGCGCGCTCGGGGGTACGGATCGCCCGGGCGAGGGCGACGAGGACATCCGCGTCGACGGCGGTAACCGGGCTGTCGAGGCTCACGGTCGCCTCGATGACGCCCTTGACCTCGGCCCGCAGCCGGGCGGGCAGCACTTGGTCGAGCTTCGCGAGTGACCGCACGGCGGCTTCACCGAGGCCCGCGACGGTGCCGCCCGCCGCAAGGCGCAGGCTTACGGCGACAGCGACCGCCTCCTCGTCGTCGAGGAGGAGGGGCGGGAGGGCCTTGCCCGCCCCGAGCTGGTACCCGCCGCCCGTCCCATGCTCGGCTCGGACCGGGTATCCAAGGGCGCGGAGGCGTTCGACGTCGCGGCGGACGCTGCGGGTCGTGACTCCTAGCCTGTCGGCGAGCTCGCTTCCGGTCCAAACGGGGCGCTGCTGGAGCAGGTTGAGCAGGCTCAGCACGCGTTGAGTCGTGTCACCCATGGGTCAATCATCCCTCTGAATTAGGACAGAAACTGTCCGGAACAGAGGAGAAAGAGAAGGAAGAAGGAGGAAGAGGATGAGACCATTGCCTTCCCCGAACTCGCGATATATCGTGAATCGAACAACGCGTTATATCTCGAAATCTAGCGGACCGAACCTGTCCTGCTCAGCTAGGAGACTTGAAGCAGGGGGAAGCTCGGTAGTCGGCAACAACCGAAGAACCACGAAGCGAAGACCAACCAAGAGGGGACCACCATGTCAACCATTGCCCGTCAGGGGTCGGCAGCTCTAACTTCCCATCCGAAGCACGTCTGGACCCCATCCGCGGCGCCGTCAGAGGTGCCAGAGGAAAGCGCGATACATCGCGTTTCGCCGCTCCGACGCGCGCTCACCGACCTGCGGACGGCTTGGCGGCGAGGGGGCGAGATGTCCCAGACCACCGACGGGCTGAGGGACGCCGCGTGGAGGGCCTCAGGCAATGCGAGCCATCGGCTCTGGTGAGGGAGCTTAAGCCTTCCGGGCGTTCAGCCCATCCAGGCGAGAAGCCCCCGCCAGAGTCCGACGATGACAGCACCGCCGAAGAGCGCCCCGGCGGCCAGCTGCGCGGGGGTATGGGCGCGGAGCACGAGCCTGGACCAGATGACCGCGGGAACGAGCAGCAGCACGGGCCACCAGCCCACGCCGAACAGGAACAGGACCGAGACGGTGGCCGAGGTGATCGCGGCGGCGTGCCCGCTGACCTTCCAGACGAGGCTCACGAGGGCAAGCAGCGCTAGGCCTCCGATGAGCGCGAGCACCATGGCGATCACGCTCGCGGGCGCCCGGAGCAGAAGGAGCACGGCGAGGCCGAGCAGGACGCACAGGATCGCGGCGGCAAGCACTGGGCCGCGCTGCCGGCGGTCGCTCACGTGATGGTCCGTCACTTTGCCGACCCGAACGAGCACGAGCAGTATCCCGAACGGCAGGAGGCACGTGAAGGCCGCCGCCACGAACCCGTACCAGAGCGTGCCAGGGAAACCGGGGCTGCCGGCTGGGCTGAGGAGCATGAGGACGGCGGTGACGATCGGCGGCTGGAGCGCCTCGGTGATCGCCCGCGCGACAGCGAACCGTCGGGCTGGGGCCGGTGCCTCCACGTCGGCTAACCCGCGTCCGCGAGGATGAGCTCCACGAGCGCGCCGAAAAGGTCCGCGTCGAGGTTCATCCCGGCGAGCGCAGCGACGACGGCGGCCGGAGACTCGCCAGAAGCAATCCTTGCGAAAATATCCCCCTTCACAGTGAACTTGGCGTGCACGTCCTCGAGGAGGCGTTCGACGGCGTCGACCGTCGAGTTGGGTGCCAAGGCCAGCGAGCCATCTACTGCGATGGTGAAGCCCACGTGCGCGGCGACGCCGTCCACGCGCACTTGCAGAGTCCCCGCCGCCTCGTCGTAGGAGACGGAAGCCGAGACCTCGCGATCGCCGGAAAGCACCCGCACAGCGGACGGCTCCTCGACGCCGACGAAGGCGACGTCGTACGAGCGAACGGTGGGGACGCCGTCGGCCGCTCCCTCGCATGGACGGACCCGCAGCTCGCCCGCGCCCCAGTCGAACTCGATCGGGGTGCGGACCTGGTGGCCGCGCTCCCCCGCCGAGGCGCCGCCGTCGTCCTCAATGAGCGTGAACGCCCCCGAGGCGCCCCCGAAGACACGAAGCTCAAGCTGCTCGGGCTCCGCCACGCCATTCCCCAAGGACTTCCCGTGGACCAGGGGAACGATCGCGCCGGCCTTCGCGAGGACCGGGATGGAGTCGAGGGTGCGGAACAGCCGCGCCCTGCGGCCTCCCCGATAGCGCACACCCGTGAAGAAGTCGATCCACTGCCCCGGAGGGAGCCAAGCGTCAACGCTCGCGCGGTTGGAGGCCCGCTCGCGGGGAGCGACGATCGGCGCGACCATGAGCTCGCTGCCGAACAGGTACTGGTTCGGCACCTCGTAGGCCTCGTCGACCTCCGGATACTCGTAGTACATCGGCTCGACGATGGGCTGGCCTCCCGAGGCCATGCGGTGGTTCATGGTGTGCAGGTACGGGACGAGGCGATGGCGGAGCCGCAGGAACTCGCCCATCGCGGCCTCCGCATCCGGACGGAAGCGCCATGGCTCCTTGCCGGTGAACGGCATGGACGAGCTGTGCAGACGGTTGATCGGCGAGAAGACTCCGAGCTGGACCCAACGGGTGGCGAGATCGTCGTCCTTGTACCCCCACATATGGCCGCCGATGTCGTGGCTCCACCAGCCGTAGCCGATGTTCGACGCCGTCGCCGTGAAGTACGGCTGGAACGCGAGCGACTCCCACGTGACGATCGTGTCGCCTGAGAAGCCGATCGGGTAGCGGTGGCTGCCGGGGCCGGCGTAGCGCGAGAACGTGAGTGGGAGCCTGCCGTTCCGCGCCGAATCGAGGAAGTGGATGTGGTTGAGGACCCAGAGCGGGTCGAGGCCCTCGATGCGGGAGTAGGGGCCGGACTGCCAGTCGAGCCACCAGAAGTCGACGCCGGCCTCCTCGAGCGGGTGGTGGACCTCCTCGAGGTAGGCGCGGAGGAACTCCGGGTCTGTGGGGTCGAAGGCTATGGCGTCGCCTGCCTCGGCGTCGAGGCCGAGCGCCTCGGCCGTGCGGGCGTAGACCTCCTCGTGCGCCGCGATGCCGTCGGCAGGATGGACGTTGAGCGTGAGCGCGAGCCCCGAATCGTGGAGCCAGCGCGCGAAGCCCTCAGGGTCAGGGAAGAGCTCGCGGTTCCACGTGTAGCCCGTCCAGCCGCTACCGTGCACCGGATCGATGTCCGTGAGGTGCCAGTCCATGTCGAGCACGGCGACCGAGAGCGGGATCCGCTCGGCCGCGAACCGTTCGATGACGCCGCGGTACTCGTCCTCGGTGTACCGGTGGTAGCGGCTCCACCAGTTGCCGAGCGTGAACCGGGGCACGAGCGGCGTGAAACCCGAGATGCGATAGAAGTCGCGGAGGCACTTGCGGTAGTCGCGGCCGTAGCCGAAGAAGTAGAGGTCGGTTCTCCCTTCGCCACGGGTATCGAGCCAGCCCGCGTCGTCGAAGACGAGGGTCTCGCTGTCGTCGAGGACCGCGAATCCGTAGCGGGACATGAGGCCCGGCTCGAGCTCGCACGCGCCGTCGACCCCGTCGAGGGTGCGCGCCGTGCCGCCCAGGTTCTTCTCGCCGACCTCGCCGTAGTGCCACACACTGTGGTAATTGCTGACGTTGCCGAGGACCTTGATCGACAGGCCGTGCGGGGTGAACGGGCGCTTGTCGTAGACGAGGTGGACGTGCTCCGTGATGATCTCGAGCGCCTCCGGCTTGTCGAAGACGCGGAAGTCGGGGACGTCGAGGTCCCGGTGGAGGACCACCTGCGACGGTCGGTCCTCGGACTCTCCGTCCGCGCTGTATTCGAGGCGGATGAGCTGGGAAGTCAAGACCGTGAAACGGTAGTTCGGGCCTTGGACGACGGCGGCCGGTTGGGCTTTCGGGGACGCCGCGAGGCGGAGGTGGGCAGGGAGCGGAGCCGTGTGGGTGGTCTCTGTCACGCCCTCCACCCTACGCCCGGGAGCGGCGCCGCTACTCTTGCCCCATGGACGCCGCCGACCTCATCTCGTTCGACTCCCTCCTCAGCGACGACGAACTGGACCTCCGCGAGCGCGTGCGCGCCTTCGTGCGCGTCGAGATCAAGCCGAATATCGCCCGCTGGTACGAGGATGCACGGTTCCCGCTCGAGCTGGTGCCGGAGCTCGCGAAGCTGGGCGTGCTGGGGATGCACCTCCAAGGCTACGGGTGCCCGGGACGTTCGGCGGTCGAGTACGGCCTCGCTGCCGCCGAGCTCGAGGCCGGCGATTCAGGGCTGCGGACGTTCGTCTCGGTCCAGGGCTCGCTCGCGATGAGTGCGATCTCCAAGCACGGCTCGGAGGCGCAGAAGCAGGAGTGGCTCCCTGCCATGGCGGCCGGGGAGGCGATCGGCTGCTTCGGGCTCACCGAGCCGACGGCGGGCTCCGACCCCGGGTCCATGCGCACCTTCGCCCGCCGCGACGGCTCGGACTGGGTCATCTCCGGGACCAAGCGCTGGATCGGGCTCGCCAACATCGCGGACGTCGCCGTCGTGTGGGCGCAGACGGACGACGGCGTCCGCGGCTTCCTCGTCCCGACCTCCACCCGCGGCTACACGGCGACCCCGATCGAGCCCACGCTGTCGATGCGCGCCTCGATCCAGTGTGAGGTGGCGCTGGACGACGTGCGGCTCCCGGCCGAGGCGGTCCTGCCCGAGGTCGTGGGGCTACGGGGCCCGTTCTCGTGCCTGAACGAGGCCCGGTACGGGATCGTGTGGGGCGCGATGGGCGCCGCCCGCGACGCGTTCGAGGACGCCCTGGCCTACTCGAAGGAGCGACTCCAGTTCGGCAAGCCGCTGGCTGCCTACCAGCTGACCCAGCAGAAGCTCGTGGACATGGCGCTCGAGGTCGACAAGGGCTTCCTCCTCGCCCTGCACCTCGGCCGACTCAAAGACGCGGGGACTCTCGAGCCGCACCAGATCAGCGTCGGCAAGCTCAACAACTGCCGCGAGGCCATCGAGATCTGCCGCGAGGCCCGCACCATCCTCGGCGGAAACGGCATCACCCTCGACTACTCGCCCCTGCGCCACGCGAACAACCTCGAATCCGTGCGCACCTACGAGGGCACCGACGAGGTGCACACCCTCATCCTCGGCCAGAAGCTCACAGGGGTGGGAGCGTTCCACTGACCGGTCACTGACGGTCCCATCCGTGAACCCGTCCGGGACGCTTTGAGCCACTGAGTTCGGCGCCATTTCCCCCATGTTGTCGGGCCTGACAAGTCCCCCAGGCAACAGTGGCTTGAAACTTTGAAAGAGGTGATTGCTACTGTGCGAATTGTCATTAGGCAACCAACAGGAAGGGCATCGCTATGGAAACCACGTCCACCGAACGCAGCGCGGTTCTGACGACTGCAGCTGCAGCTGTGCTCGGCATCGTCGGGCTGCTGGGCGCATCGTTGGCCGTCTCGTGGATCGCTGGCTCGCTCGGAATCTCCGCCGCTGCTGCAAGCCAGATTATGCAGGCTATCGAGGTCGGTGGCTGGGCCCTTGTGGTCATCGGCGCTGTCTTCGGTGCCGGGATCACCGGTGCGCTCATCGCGACCGCCCGCTCGGTCGCGCTCCGCTGGGGACGCGCCCAGGCCGTCGCCTGAGGCATGGCAGGCAAGTCGAAGAGGAGTCCAGTGGCAAGCATTCAGATCAATCGTTTCGCGCCCAGAGCTACAGCTACTGCCTTGCTTTTGGGAACGACAGGCCTCGTCAGCACCTCGGTCGCTGTCAGCTGGCTTATCGCCTCCCAGAATTTGTCCCAACGAGCGGCAGAGCGGATTGTGCAAGCAACCGCGCTCGGAGGTTGGGCGCTCGCGATCGTCGGAGCGATAGTCGGAGCCGGAATTGCCGGGATCGTCATTGCGTCCACGCGCGCGTTCCTCATGCGCTTCGGCGCTGCTGCGGCGATTCGGTAAGTGCGCTCAACGAAAATGGTCGCCGTGCTGAGGAGCGTGCCCATGGGCCTGCTCCTCGGCACGGCGGCAGGCATGACGGCGGTTGCCTGGGCAGCATATGCGGCGCTCGACGTTTCGTGGATTGCAGACAATGCTGCTTTCGAGGAGAGCTCCCTGTTCTCAGGAGGATTCCTTCAGATCCTCATGCGGAACGCGGGAGCGGCGCTCGTGCTGTACTCCGGCGTCGTGACGCTTGGGCTGACGACGCTCGTTGCCGGTGGAATCCTCGCTCTGTACGTCGGTGCGACAGTTTCCCTCGGCGTCCATTCAACAGGCGTCGCCCAACTCGCATCAGACGTCGCCTTGTATGTGCCTCTCGAGTTCGGGGGCTTGGTCCTCGCCGCCACCGCCGGGCTCCAGCCAGCATGCGGCGCGGTCAGGTTAGTCCTGATCGACAGAGACAAGATCTCGCTCGCGTCACTTCATCGCGATTTCGCTGACTCACTTCGCACCCTCGCTCTCGCGCTGGCCTTGATTCTCGTGGCCGCAGCGATCGAGGCGACCCTCATCTCCCTCCGAACCATCTAGGAACAATGAGCATCTCAACCCCCGAGCCTCCTCGCCCTCAAGAATCCCCGCGCTACGAAGAACCTCTGGTCACCGTCGCACACGTTGGCCAGATGAAACCCGAGGAACGGCCAGACGACGGCCAGCAGAAGACGCCACGACTCCTGTGGGTCCTCGCTTACCTCCTCATCATGGCCCTCGTGCTCGCGCGACTCCCGCTCGTCCTTCGGCAAGCAGCGTCTCAAATACCCGAGGATGTTAAGGCGGAGATCGGCGATGAAAGGCTCGTCAACTTTTCCACCACGGTGGGCGGCATCATGTTCGTCCTCGTTTACACCGTGATCATTGCCCTCTATTTGCTCCTCGCCGCCTTCCTTGACCGCCGGATCATTCTGACCAAGCCAGTGGTGTGGGGGAAGTGGAGGGTTGGGCTCTATTTCGTCGTCGCCATCCTGAGCACTGTGCCGGTACACCTCGCGAGCGTTGTCACGCAGTACCCCGACCTGCGCGGAGTCCCAGGCTATTACGCATACTTTCCGCTCGTCGGAGTTCTCGCCCTCGTCGCCTATCGGCGCTATTGGTGGGAGTTCACCGTAGGCAGGAAGGTGCTCGCCGTGGCGACCGCAGTCGTACTCCCCCTTCTTATCAGCTTCGGATGAGGCGGTGAACAAGGATGCTCGAGAAACTGTATATCCGCTTCTTTCCGCTCTTTGCGAAGATCCAGCTTGGGGCACTGGTTGTCTCTTCGATAGTCGCTATTGCGGGGTTATGGCTCGCACCTCTGGCAACGGGCCTCAAAAACCTTGATCCCGTCGCCGCCAAGACAATCGCCATTTCCGGCGTGTCGCTCTTCGGTGCGATCATTCCATTCATCTTCATGTTCACCAAAACTTCCACGCTGTCCTCTCTCAAGCTCGTGGTCTACACCCTCGCCGGTGTATCCCACGGCTTGAGCCTGAGCCCCTACCTCGCAACGCCGGTTCAGGCCGCAGCATCATTTCTGGCAGCCGCCGTCTGCACGCTCTTGGCAGCCGGACAAGTTCTTGAGCTGCAAGGATCAATTTTGGCGAACGACCCTAAAAGCAAATTCTGAGCATGGTTCGTTCCGTCTGGATCACCGACTTTCGGCTCGCGCGCGATTTTCGTGCCTTCGAGATAGTCAATTCCTTCCGACTCCCGCTCAGCCTCGGGGCCTTCAAGCTCTTGGCGAGTGCTGGGGTCGGCGTGGGCACCCTTGTGGGAGGCGTCTTGTGGTTCCTGACGCTTCGAGTACTGCGGGACAGCGTCTTCAGCCATGATCGGGATCTCGCATGGCAGCTGTGGTCGCTCGTGGTCCTGTACGTCTCGGCCGTTGTGGTTGGATCGGGCCTGCTCACGAGCCGAAGACTCGCAGTGGTCGCCAATCCGCACCTGAGACTCTTCCGCGACCTCGACCTGCCGCTCTCCCACGTCGCCCTGCGCTATGGAGTACTCCCTGCCGGACTCGCCGCGGCGCCGCTCCCGGTGGCGACAGCGTTGTTTGTCGCTGTGTTCGGTGCGGAGGACCCAGCCCGGACCGCAGCCTACGCCTGGCTGTTGCCCGGTTCCCTCTGTGCCACCGCCTCGGCCTGCTTCATCGCGGCATGGTGCGCGCTGAATCCCCCGCGCCGCGGATCGGCGACATGGGCTCGCGCGGTGGCGTGCGCCGTCGTCGGACTCGCATTGGGGGCCGCAACTGCGGTGACACTCGGTTCAGGCGCGGTCATAAGCGTGCCAGCGCTGCCTCCTTTTGCGGTACCGATGCTAACGACGATGGCGATGATCGCCACAATTGGATTCGTCGCGGCCACCATTGTCTGCCTGAACGCAGGCCACTATGCGGCGCTTCTCCTGCCCTCGAGGCGGAAGCGCTCGGGGGACCGTCAAGCGAGGGGCCTCGCGATGGCGTTCCTTCAGGACCTCGCCGGAACGCCGCACGGGACGCTCGTTTCCGTGTATTACCTCGCTGTGATCACCGTCTGCAGCGGCCTGGTTGGCGCCTCTGCCCTGCTCCCGGTCCCCTCGCTCGCCTCGTTGCCCCGGACTGACGTGCTGCGCTCCGTCGTCGGAGCTGTCCTCCTACTCTGCTCATGCGTGCTGGCCATCGCCTTCGAACGCATCGGTCCTACGGCGAAGATCTACCACGCGCGCTTCGCCCTCGAAAGCGGGATCCCCGTCCAGCGTGCTGCGACGTCGCTGCTCGGTCTCTACGTCGCCATGGCTCTGCCAATGGGAGCGCTCGCCACCCTCGCCGCATGGCTTCTCACCGGGCACGTCCTCATCTCGCCGCTCGCGGTCGCCCTCGTGGGCGCCGCGGCGGAGACCGCAGGCGAGTCACTTGTCGCTCCCCTTCCGAACACGGACGGGAGCCGCACCTTCGATATCGCGGGCAGCGTCGCCGCCTACGGGTTGATGACGCCGTGCCTTGCGGCCCTTGTCCTCGATCCGTACCTCGCCGAACTGCTCGTGACCCTCTACGCCCTCGCTTTGACACTGGGAGCCTTCATTTGCCTTCGCTATCGCCTCAGCCACCTCACCTCGAATTCACATCGGTCCGCGCGGGCTACGATCGCGAGCAGCCGGTCTTCAGCGACTTGAGCCTCTCGCTGCAGGGTCCGGGCCTCGTCCGCATCGCTGGCCCGAACGGCAGCGGAAAGTCGACGCTGCTCGAACTCGTCTCGGGATTCCTCGCTCCCTTCGACGGCGAGGTCCGCATCTCTGGGACGCGTGCCGGCGCGCCTGAGGCACGGCTCCTCCGAAGCGTCTGCCGGACGGCCCCAGCGCTGTACCCGTCGATGACTACCAGGGACCATCTTGCGTTCGCCGCTCGCTGCCGGCGCACCGAGTTGGCCCCCGCACTCGCGCGCGCCGAACGCTACGGCCTCGGCGACTGGCTCGAGGTGGCTGCCGCCGAGCTTTCTACGGGAAACCAGCGCAAGCTCTGGCTCCTCGCGTGCACCGCACTGCCCACGCCTCTCGTCATCCTCGACGAGCCCTTCAACGGCATGGACGACCACGGGGTCCAGACCCTTGTAGGCGAACTCGCCGAATGGGCCAGCACGCGGCTCGTCATCCTCATCGCGCACTCGCTTCCTGAGGGACTCGAGCCGCGTCAGACGGTGGCGCTCGAGGGACAGGCCGAGATCACGGCGAAATGTGGTCCAAGTGCCGATTCCGCGTATGCGGAGTGAACTGGACCAAGATCGCCGCCACCACAAGGAACACGGAAATCAGACCGAGGGCCCACACGACCGACAGTTGAGGCAGGATCGGCGCGATAATCATGACGCCGATGCCCCCGCCGATGTGGCCGACGCCGTCCACGAGGGCGAAGCCCGTCGTGCGGGCCCGAGTCGGGAAGGACTCGGCCGTGAGCGCGTACGTCGGTGAGACCCAGAGGTTGAACCCGGCAAAGATGAGGATCGCGCCGATGAATGAAACCCAGATGTTGGTGCCCGCGGAGGCGACGACGAGCGAACCGATGATCGTCACCGCTGCGGCGATGGGGAGCCAGTAGCGGCGCTCGAGCTTCTCGACGATCACACTCATCACCGCCGCTTCAGCGACGAAACCGATCGTGCCCACAGCGGCAATGACTCCGGCCTCAGGCGGCGGATAGCGCAGGGCAGCGAGGACGGCCGTGAAGCCCGAGGCGAACGAGTAGACGGTGATGTAGCCGATGAACCAGATCAGGAACAGCAGGATGATGCGGCGCACGTACAGCGCGCGCCCGAACAGGTCACGGTACGGCACGGGCGACGGCGGCACAGTCGCGCCGTAGGTGTCCGCGAGGAGCGGCTCGGCGAGCGGTCCGCGCCGGGCGGCGCGCACCTCCATCGCGCGGACGACGGCGTCCGCATCAGTAAAGCGCCCCTGCCCGATGAGCCATCGCGGCGACTCGGGCAGTTCGAACCGGAGCAGGACGGCGATGACGGCCAGAATCGCACCGATCCCATACATCCACCGCCAACCGGAGTCGAACCCCGGCCCGGCCGCCGCGAAGGGGAGCCCGAGCGGCCAGGGCGTCGGCGGCGTCGTCAGGATGAGGCCGAGCCAGATGCCGACGAAGGCGCCTAGGGCCGACATGATGAAGATGATGGTCGTGAACTGAGCCCTCGATCTCCGAGGCGCCACCTCGTTCACGTAAGTGTTGACGATCGCCAAGTCGGCGCCGATGCCCATGCCCGTGATGATGCGGGCGATGTTGAAGTTCGCGTAGTCGCCGACGAATGCGTTGTAGAGGGAGCCGAGGCCCGTGATGAGCATCGTGACCATCAGCATGTTGCGCCGGCCCACACGATCGGCGATCGGGCTCAACACGAGGGTGCCGACCACGTACCCGGCGAGATTGAGGAGCACTGGAAGCGGCAGGGCACCCAGCGCATTCTCTGGGGTGCAGCCCTTGTTCAGCTCCACGCAGGTCTGGATGAACGAGACGTTGATGTCGAAGATGTCGTAGAACGTGAAAAGGAATCCAAGCCCAATGATCCCGATGAAGAGGTAGGAAAGACTCCACACCTCAAGCCGCTCGAGTCGGGCAACGATCTGCTCCCCTGAGGGGGCGCTGACGGAACCAGCGTCCATGGACGAGCTCACATGGATCAACCTCCCACACCCGGGGTGGCGCGTACCGTGCCAGGACTGCCCCGGCTGCTGGCGCCATTGTGCGCCTGCACCACCGGCGATACAAGGCGCAGTACGCAACTCGGAGCCGCGGCCGCTTCCCTCGTCCCGGACCGTCAGTCGAGCAGGAGAGCCGGCTCCTCCATGATCGCCGCGACGTCCGCCATGAAGCGCGCGGAAAGGTCGCCGTCGACCACCCGGTGGTCGAACGAGCCGCCGAGGGTCGTGATCCAGCGTGGAATCACCTCGCCTGAAACCACCCACGGCTTCTGCTTGATCGTGCCGAAGGCGACAATCGCGACCTCCCCCGGATTGATGATCGGCGTGCCGATATCGATGCCGAGAGCACCGATATTCGTGACCGTGAGCGTTCCGCCCTGCATGTCGGCGGCCTTCGTCTTCCCTGCGCGGGCGGTTGTCGCGAGATCGTTGAGCGCGACCGCCAGTTCCTTGAGGGAAAGGTCCTGGGCGTTCTTGATGTTCGGCACGAGTAGTCCACGAGGTGTCGCAGCAGCGATCCCGAGATTCATGAAGTGCTTGATGTGGATTTCGTCGCCGCTCTGCGAGCTGACCCACTCCGAGTTCACGCTCGGATTGCGCGCCGCCGCCCAAATCACCGCCTTCGCGAGGATGAGCAGCGGGGAGACCTTGATGTTCTCGAAATCGCGCGACTTCTTGAGCCGCTGAACGAACTCCATCGTCCGCGACGCGTCCACATCCACGAAGATGCTCACGTGCGGCGCTGTGAAGGCCGAATCCACCATCGCCTTCGCCGTGGCCTTGCGGACACCCCGAACCGGGACAACTTCGATTCGCTGGTCCAGCGGCTTCTTCGCAGGTTCCCAGAACGTCGGCGCGGCGGCGATCTCACGTTCGCGCTGCACCTGGTAGGACTCCAGGTCCGCGCGGGTCACCTCCCCGCGCGCACCCGTTGCCGGGACATCGGCGAGGTTGATGCCGAGTTCCTTCGCTATCCGGCGGACCGGGGGTTTGGCGAGGACGCGGGTCAGCAGGCGGGCGACGGCGGTGCTCGCTTCTTGCGCGTCCGCCCCGGCTCGAGCGGTCGGATCGGCAGCAGGGTGCATGGTCCGCTGCTGGGGGTGCGCAGGCTGCTGGGGAGTCGCCGGCTGCTGGGGGTGCGCAGGCTGCTGCGGAGTCGCCGGCTGCTGACGGGACGTCGGCTGCTGGGGGGAGGCGCTAGGGAGCGGGAAGCTCGGACTCGTTGATTGCTGCTTGCGGGGGCGGCGCCTTATGGCGTCTGCCTTCGGACCAGAGCCCACCAAGGGGCCGCTCTCGATCCCCGGCTCGTTGAGGTGCGGGACGGGGGCGTTGACGGTCTCTCCCGTGGGCACCTGAGGCGCTCGGCTCGCTGCGCTGGAGGACGACGACGGTGCGGCGGCGACGCTAGGTGCGCTCCCGCCGTCGTCCGCTTCTTTGGAGGCCGGGGCCTTGGAAGCACGAGCGTTGGAGGCCGGGGCGTTGGAGAGGGGGGCAGTCGTTGCAGGGACCGCATCGGAGGCCGCGCCTATCGCGATGATCGGCGAGCCAACCTCGATGGTCTCGTGCTCGGGAGCCAGGAGCTCGAGCACCGTGCCCTCGAACGGGCTCGGGAGCTCGACGAGGCTCTTCGCCGTCTCGATCTCGCAGAGGATGTCGTTGATCGCGACGGTATCGCCGGGCTTGACCTTCCAGGCGACGATGTCTGCCTCGGTCAGCCCCTCGCCGACGTCAGGGAGGGTGAAGATCTGCTTGCTCATGGGGCTCCTAGTACGCGAACGCCCGGTCGAGGGCCTCGAGGATGCGGTCGATGTCCGGAAGGTACTGGCCCTCGACCTTTGAGACCGGGTACGGCATGTGGAAGCCGCCCACCCGGATCACGGGGGCCTCAAGCGACAGGAAGGCTCGTTCGGACACGCGAGCAGCAATCTCGCCGCCGAGGCCACCGAACGTCGGTGCCTCATGGGCCACGACGAGCCGACCGGTCTTGCGGACGGATGCCGTCACGGTCTCGAAATCGATGGGTGAAAGCGACCGGAGGTCGACGACTTCGACGCTGCGACCGTCTTCCGCTGCCGCCTCCGCCGCCGCAAGCGCCACTGGAACGAGCGGGCCGTAGGCCACGACCGTCGCGTCGCTGCCCTCGCGCACAATGTGTGCGCGGAACGGGTCCGCCGACGTGCCCGGATCCTCCAAGTCCACCTCGCCCTTGAGCCAGTAACGGCGCTTCGGCTCGAAGAGGATGACGGGGTCTTCGCACTCGATCGCCTGGCGAGTCATCCAGTAGCCGTCATGCGGATTGGACGGCGTGAGGATCCGGAGTCCCGCAGTGTGGGCGAAAAGTGCCTCGGGCGACTCCGAATGGTGCTCGACCGACCCGATGCCGCCGCCGTACGGGATGCGGATGGTCACCGGGACGGTGAGCTGGCCCCTGCTGCGGGCATGGAGCTTCGCTAGCTGGGTCGTGATCTGGTTGAAGCCCGGGAACACGAAACCGTCGAACTGGATCTCGCCGACTGGACGGTACCCGCGCAGGGAAAGACCGATACTCGTCCCGACGATCCCCGATTCGGCGAGTGGGCTGTCAACGACCCGATCCTCGCCGAACTCGGCCTTGAGTCCCTCGGTCACTCGGTAGACACCACCGAGCGAACCAATGTCCTCGCCCATGAGCATGACCATCTCGTCGGCGGCCAAGGCGTCCCTGAGGCCAGCGTTGATGGCCTTCGCAAGAGTCATCGTGGGCATCAGCGACCGCCTTCCGCAGCGTCGGTATCGGCATTGGCATCAGCACCGGCATCGGCATCAGCGAAGCCGGCCTCGTACTCGAGGTGCCACGCAAGCTCCTCCTCCACGAGCGGGTGCCGCTCCGCGTAGACGTTCTGCATCTCGGCCGCCAGACTCGGAGCCTCGAACGCGAGAACGTCCCTGCGGGACTTGGCTGCCAGCGCTTCCGCTTCGGCTGCAACCTCGGCGAAGAAGGCCTCGTCGGCATGGCCTTCAGCACGGAGGAACTTCTCGAAGCGCGTGATCGGGTCCTTCGCCAGCCAGGACTCCTCCTCGGCCGTGAGCCGATACTTGGTGGGATCATCGGCCGTGGTGTGGGCACCTTGGCGGTAGGTGTAAGCCTCGATGAGCACGGGCCCCTTGCCGCTCCGCGCCCGTTCCAGGGCCCATTCCGTCACGGCCCGGACGGCAAGGACATCATTCCCGTCCACCCGAAGGCCGGGGAAGCCATAGCCCTTCGCGCGGTTGTGCAGGGGTATGCGCGACTGCACCTGGGTCGGGACCGAAATAGCCCACTGGTTGTTCTGGCAGAAGAAGACAACCGGCGCCTTGAAGCTCGCGGCGAAGACCATGCTCTCGTGCACGTCGCCTTCGGAACTCGCTCCATCGCCGAAGTAGGCGATCGTAGCTGCGGGTTCAGGGAGTTCCCGGCCCGCGGCTGCGGCACGGGACGCATCGCGCTGAAGGCCCATCGCGTAGCCGACCGCGTGCGGCACCTGTGCCGCAAGGACGAGGGTGTAGAGGTGGAAGTTGTTCTCCTTCGGGTCCCAGCCGCCGTTCGACACGCCCCGGAACTGCCGCAGAAGCTCACCGAGCTCGACTCCCCGCGTCAGCGCGACGCCATGTTCGCGATAGGTCGGGAAAATGTAGTCCTGCGGGAGCGTCGCGCGGCCGGAACCGATCTGCGCCGCCTCCTGACCTCTGACCGGAACCCACAGCGAGAGCTGGCCCTGGCGCTGGAGCGCCGTCGCCTCGGCGTCGAACCGTCGGATCATCGCCATGTCGCGGTAGAGCGCGCGCAGCTCGTCGACGCTCAGCGATGCGGCCCGCTCGGCGAAATGAGAACGGTTGAGGAAGCGCCCGTCCTCGTCGAGGAGCTGCACCATGTTGACGTGGCCCTCGGTGCGCTCGTGAGCGAGGGCCTCGAGCTCGTCGAGCAATTCCTCGGGGATGTCGTCGAACTCCGTGGTGGGCAGTTCTCCTGCCATTCCGCCGCCTCCTGCCGTAATCGTCTTTCCGCCCCGGACGGCGTGCACCGGGCCAGATATTCCGCCGGGGGAATACGTACTGCATCTGGAATATATGCGGTCGGCCCAGCTGCAACTCTACCGAGTGCAGCCGGGCCGCCGGCTCAGCCTAACCGCTAGGAAGCGATGGGGGCTTTTGTGAACGTCCTACAGAGCTCGAGGAAGCGAGAATTGGCCTCGACCTCGCCGATGCTGACTCTCACTCCTTCGGTCCCGAACGCCCTCACAGAGAGGGCTCGGGCAGCGGCTTCCGCGGCAAAGGCCGGGGTCGCCTCGCCCAGCTTGAGCCAGACGAAGTTCCCCTGCGCCTCGGGAACCGACCATCCGAGCTCGCGGAGCCCTTGCGTGACACGATCCCGCTCGTCCACCAGGCTTTGTACCCTTTCTACAACCTCCCCGTAGTGGTCGAGCGAGGCGATCGCGGCCCGCTCTGCTACCGACGAGACGGCAAAAGGAACTGCGGCGACCCGAAGGTGCTGGGTGATCTCGGGACGCGAGATCGAGTAGCCCACGCGGAGTCCCGCGAGCCCATGGGCCTTCGAGAAGGTCCTCAACACCACGACGTTCGGGTACTTGCGGTACATCCGGAGACCGTCGACGGCCTCCGGATCGCGCACGAACTCCTGATAGGCCTCATCGATGACGATCACGACGTCCTCCGGGACCGACTCGATGAAGGCCTCGGTCTCTTTCGTTCGCAGGATCGGCCCAGTGGGGTTGTTCGGGGTGCAGAGCAGCACAACGCGTGTCCGGTCCGTCAACGCTGCCGCCATCGCCTCAAGATCGTGGCGGCCGTCATCCTTCACCGGAACCTGGACGCTCTTGGCACCCGCGAGCCCCACCGAGATCGGGTACGCCTCGAAGGACCGCCAAGCGTAGACGACCTCGTCCTGGACGCCGTCGTCCTGCTGGCCCGCGAACGCGGCGAGAAGCTGATTGAGCGCCCCGAGGCTTCCTCCGCCGGTGACGATGTCCTCGGCCGGGACACCGAGGAAGTCGGCGAGCCGGGCACGAAGCGAGCTTGCGACGGGATCCGGGTAGCGGTTGATGGCGGTTTCGGCGGCGATCGCCTCCAGAACTGCTGGCAACGGCGGGAGGGGGTTTTCGTTGGAGGACAGCTTGAAGCTCTCCAGCCCTTCAACGGGAGCCGGCGGCTTTCCAGCTGCATACTTCGGGAGGCGGCCGACGACGGGACGCGGGCCGACGACCAGAGGGCTCTGGGTGTTGCCCTCGGGGCCGGCTGCGACGACGGCGGCTGCTTCGACGCCGTCGTGACTGTTGAGTGCAGAAGTCATGGTTTCAAGCGTAACCGGGTCCCGAGACGTGGAGGACGCCGTGTGGAACGATGGGCGCATGCTGCGATTCCTGATCCGCGTCGTCGTGAACGCCATCGCATTGTGGGTGGCCAGTTGGATTCTGCCGGGGATCAAGATCAACTCCACGGCCGTCACGGACCTCGCCGCCAATCACGGCGCGGGCCAGCACAGTGACGTGGTGGGCATTGTGCTCGCGTATCTGTTCATCGGCCTCATCTTCGGCCTCGTCAACGCGCTCGTCCGCCCGATCATCGAAGTCCTCTCCCTTCCCGTCACGTGCCTGACTCTCGGGCTCTTCGCGCTCATCATCAACGCCGCGATGCTCGCTCTCACTGCCTGGCTGAGCAGCTACACGCCTGTTCATCTGACCATCAATTCCTTCTTCTGGACTGCGATCTTCGGAGCGATCATCATCTCGATCGTTTCCGCCATCATGGGGTGGATCCTCGGAGCCAATCGCAAGCGCTGATGCTCTGCGCCGAGGGCGGCTCTTCAGCTCTTCGTCTTGGGGTCCGTGGCTGTGTAGGCAAAGCGCTCGCGCTGAGGGCTCCCCGTCTGGGGAGCACCAGCCGCGGCGCCCGCAGCAACCCCCACTCCCAGCGCGGCTCCGACTGCTGCTCGGTGCCCGAGGACCGCGGGGTCGGCGGACTCGTCGAGCCGCTCTGCGTCGTGCGCGTAATTCCCCAGGTCGTGAGCCTTGGCGACGACTTCCTGCGGGAAGAGGAGGGCGGCGGGACCGGCCCGGCTCGGCGAGCGGACGTTGACGACGGATTCGCTGGGTTCAACCACCTGCCCGGACGCGGTCGGAACGATGTCGTCCGCGTTGGTCAGGCTCAGGACCGGAATGCCCTCCGGGATCGCGAAAGCTGAGACGGGACTTCCAACGGTGGTCACAGCGGCTACCCGGTACCGCTCAAGGAACTCTTGGTCCTCGAGGAGCCCCAGCACGTGGATCCCGCCTTGGCTGTAGCTGTTGAAGAGCACCACATCGTCTGCCCCAAGGTTCTGGTCCCGGAGGGCCTCGTCGATGAGGCCGCGTACCTGGCTGTCGCGGTACGCCATGCCATCAAGGATTCCCTCGGAATCGAAGACGTTGCCGTCTTCAGGGTCGAGAGCCCACGTCTGGGTTCCGGGCACTGTCACCATGACGGCGATGCTCCCGTCAGCGCGCGGGACCCTCTCCACGAGGATCGACGAAGGGGGAACGAAGCTTCCGTCCTCGAGCGGTTCCTGGCCCTGGGCCCGGCGGAGGCTCGAGACCGCGTACAAGAAGCAACTCGGGTCCCCAGTTCCCGCCGCGATCGAGGCGCGGTTCACCCCTGCGGGTTCGCCGGCAGAGCCTGCAAGCCGCCCGGCTTGAAGAGACCGAAGAAGGGTTGCGAGCGTCGTTCCGGGAACGACCCTCGCTCCTGCCACACTGAGTCCCCCAAGACCCAGCACGTCGAGGAGGCCTGGAATGGCTCCCGCTTGGAAGACGATGTTCTGCAGCCCGTCCATCGCCCTGGCCCGAGCCGCTTCCTCCTTCCTGTAGGTCTCTGCGGCTCTCGCCACAGCGGCAGCCCAGCCCTCGGACTCCTCACGTGCCCGCGCTGCCCGCACGTCCACCCGCCGGGCTTCATCGTCGAACCGCAACGCGAGATTCGACGGCCAGCACGCGCCCGCGATCACCGACTGCCGACTCGCGTAGAGGCCTCGCCCGGCCCGTTCGAGGCTCGATGACGCCGCCCTCAGTGCAACGGCCGAAGCCTCGAGAGACTCGAGCGTCACGACAAAGCGTGGTCCTCCCGTCACGACGAAGCCCTCGCTTCCTGCCCTGACCGGCCCGGCCATCACCGGCAGAGCTCCTGCCCGCTCGCCAAAGGCGCAGCCGGAAACGCTGATTGGTAAGGGAGCAGCGGTGACTGCGTGACCTGTGGGAGGAGAGAACCTGAAGACCCAGTCGGCAGGAGAGGACGCCCAGCAGAGGTTATGGGCAAGCGTGGTCCCCCGAGCGGAAGCCCACCGGAAGTCGCCGCCGTCGTGGCCTGCTTGGCTTCGCAATCCCGCAGCTCACCTTGAATGGAGGCCAACAAGCAGCCGAGTGCGGCCACGCCGGCCGTGACTGCCGCGAGCTCAGCCGCGATGAATGCGGTCCTGGCTCTGAAGGAGTCTCCAGCGGCACCCTCCCACTCGGCGTCGTCCGCCCGGCGCTGCGCCGCTTCGGCTTCCCTTACCTCCGCGTCCACCCGGGCGAGGCCCTCCTGGCCTGCCCGGAGAAGCGCCTCATCGTGACGGCACTGCATGTGTCCCCCTTCGCTAGTCCGCACGCCGCTCGCACGTCCCGCAATCGACGTTAGGCGCGCTGCCCGTCGCTCCGCTGGCCTCCGCCGTCGTATGTGGAAAACCGCCTGAAGTCCTCTCGTCCGGCACTGTGTTATCCACAGGCGGCCCGTTATCCACAGGCGACCCTCCTCAGCGCGGCAGATCTGGAAGAATGGAGGCCATGGCTGAGACCCCCGCGCGTATTCCTTCCGGCAGGCTGTCCCTCGCGAGCTCCTCTGAGCAGATCGCGCTCGGCCCCCTCGACGGTCGGTACCGTCCGGCGGTCGCCCCCCTCGTCGACTACCTCTCGGAAGCTGCCCTCAACCGTGACCGGGTCGCGGTCGAGGTCGAGTGGTTCATTCACCTCACGCGGAACTCCGTGCTTCCCGGCACACGAGCGCTCTCCGCGGAGCAGGAGGCAGGGCTCCGGTCTATCGTGACGGAGTTCGATGCCGACTCCGTCAAGGAGCTCGCCGAGATCGAGGCTGTCACTGTGCACGACGTCAAGGCCGTCGAGTACTACATCGGTCGCCGGCTCGAGGCGCTGGGGCTCGGCAATCTCACCGCCCTCGTCCACTTCGGCTGCACGTCCGAGGACATCAACAACCTCTCCTACGCGCTGGGCATCAAGGGCGCTGTCGAGGAAGTCTGGCTGCCTGCGGCACGCAAGCTCGTTGAGCAGATCGGGGCCATGGCACGCGAGAACCGGAACGTGCCGATGCTCTCCCGCACTCACGGGCAGCCTGCCACGCCGACCACCCTCGGCAAGGAACTCGCCGTCATGGCGCACCGCCTCGGTCGCCAGCTCGACCGTGTTGAGCGAACGGAATTCCTCGGGAAGATCAATGGCGCAACGGGCGATTTCGCGGCCCACGTCGCCTCGGTTCCGAGCGCCGACTGGCAGCAGGTCTCGCGATCGTTCGTCGAAGGCCTCGGCCTCACGTGGAACCCGCTGACTACCCAGATCGAGAGCCACGACTGGCAGGCCGAGCTGTACGCCGACATGGCGCGCTTCAACCGGATCCTGCACAACGTCTGCACCGACGTCTGGAGCTACATCTCGATCGGCTACTTCGCACAGATCCCGGTCGCGGGCGCCACCGGGTCCTCGACCATGCCGCACAAGGTCAACCCCATCCGCTTCGAGAATGCCGAGGCCAACCTCGAGATCTCCTCGGCCCTCCTCGACACCCTCGGTTCGACGCTCGTGACGAGCCGCTGGCAGCGCGACCTCACCGATTCCTCGAGCCAGCGGAACATCGGAGTCGCATTCGGCCACTCGCTGCTCGCGATCAGCAATGTCGTGCGCGGTCTCGGCGGGCTCGATGTAGCCGAGAATGTCCTCGCCTCCGACCTCGACCAGAACTGGGAAGTCCTCGCCGAGGCCATCCAGATGGTCATGAGGGCGGAAGCCATCGCGGGCGTCCCAGGGATGGACAACCCATACGAGCGGCTCAAGGACCTCACGCGGGGCCACCGCGTCGATGCCGCACGCATGAAGGAGTTCGTCTCGGGCCTCGGACTCTCGTCCGACGCCGAAGCCCGGCTCCTCGCCCTGACGCCCGCTTCGTACAACGGGATCGCCAGCGACCTCGTGGATCACCTCCGCTGATCCTCCGGCCGCCTCTGTTCGCCCAGACGTGGCCGGCCTAGGCCGGGCGCAGGCCGCGGGCCGGGCGCCTGGTGCAGGCCGGGCGCCGGGCGTAGGCCGCGGGCCGTCGATTCGCGTCCTGAGCCGCGAGCGGGTAAAGTAGATCAAGCGCCGCGGGGTGGAGCAGTTCGGTAGCTCGCTGGGCTCATAACCCAGAGGTCGTAGGTTCAAATCCTGCCCCCGCAACCACGTGTGGCCCCGGATCCGATTGGATCCGGGGCCTTTTTCGCGCCTCAAGTCCTCGCGTTTGGCCCATCAAATCCTCGCCTTCCCCCTCAAGTCCTCGCGCCGCCGCGCTCCCGCCCGGTTGTGTTTTCCCAATCACTCGGGAATCGGCGTGTCTCGCGCCGCCACGGCTGACGGCACCACAGAAACGGGCTGAAGCGGGCAACGGGCACCAGAGAAACGAGCAGGAGCGCGAACCCGGAGCCGCCCCGCCTCAAACAGAAGCCGCCGCCCGCCCGGCCACCCGGCCTGAGAAGAGGCACCCGCCGAGGAAGGTCCCCTCGAGGGCGTTGTAGCCCATCATCCCGCCGCCCCCGAATCCGGCGGCCTCCCCCGCGGCGAACAACCCCGGCACCGGCTGGCCGGAGGCCGAGAGGCAGCGTCCCGAGAGATCAGTCTCGAGACCGCCCAGAGTCTTGCGCGTGAGGATGTTGAGCCGAACCGCGATCAGAGGGCCGGCGGAGGGGTCCAGGATCCGATGCGGGGCTGCAGCCCGGATGAGCCGGTCGCCTCGGTACCGCCGGTGCCCGCGCAGGAACATCACCTGCGCGTCCTTCCCGAAAGGGTTCTCGATCTCGCGGTCCCGCGCCTCGAGCACAGCGCGCAGCCCCTTCTCCGAGATGAGGCCCGGCTCGCCCACGCGGTTCATCCCCTCCACAAGCTGGCCGAGCGACGTCGCCACGACGAAATCCGCGCCGTGCCTCATGAAAGCGGCGATCGGCCCGGGAGCACCACCACGCACACGCCCGAGCAGGAGCCGCAGGTCCTTCCCTGTGAGGTCGGGGTTCTGCTCTGAGCCGGAGAGCGCGAACTCCTTCTCGATGATCTTCTGTGTCAGGACGAACCAGGAGTAGTCGTACCCGGTGCCCCGCAGATGCCGGAGCGTGCCGAGCGTGTCGAAGCCCGGGAACAGAGGTGGAGGGAGCCGTCGCCCGGTCGCGTCGAGCCACACCGAGGACGGACCGGGGAGGATCCGGATTCCGTGGTTCTCCCACACCGGGTCCCAGTTCCGCAGTCCCTCGACGTAGTGCCACATCCGGTCCCCGTTGATGAGCCGCCCGCCAGCCGACTCGGCGATTCCGAGCATTCGCCCGTCCACATGAGCCGGCACCCCCGCGATCATTGACGACGGCGGGGTCCCGAGCCGTGCGGGCCACATCCTCCGCACGAGGTCGTGATTCCCCCCGATCCCGCCCGAGGCGACCACGACGCCACGGGCCCGCAGTTGCGCGTCCCCGGTAACCCTCCGGGAACTCGCCGTCCCGCGCGGCGTCGACGACGGCTCGAGCACGGCGCAGCGCACGCCGACGACGGAGCCTCCCTCGGTGAGCAGGGCGTCCACCCGGTGCCGGAAGAGCAGACGGACGCGACCAGCATCGACGTGCGAACGGACCCGGCGCACGAAGGGTTCCAGAACGCCCGGGCCGGTACCCCACGTGAGGTGGAATCGAGGCACCGAGTTTCCGTGCCCATCCGCGCGCCCGTCGCCTCGCTCGGCCCAGCCGACGACCGGGAAGAACCGGACGCCAAGCCCATGCAGCCACGCGCGCTTCTCCCCCGCCGCGAAATCGAGGTACGCCTCGGCCCAGAGGCGCGGCCAGTAGTCCTCGGGGCGGTCGAACTGGGCGCTCCCGAACCAGTCCTGCCCTGCAAGGGCCCGCGAATCCCTCACGCCCATACGCCGCTGCTCAGGAGAGTCCACCAGGAACAGTCCGCCGAGCGACCAGAAGGCCTGCCCGCCCAGAGACTGCTCGGGCTCCTGCTCGACGATGGTCACCCGGCGGCCAGCCTCGGCGGCCTCGACCGCAGCAACGAGCCCGGCAAGGCCTGCGCCGACAACGATGACGTCACTGTCGAGGGAATTCCGCACGTGTTGGGCCCTTCCATCGGGAACAGAGCCCAGCCTTCCGTCCAGGCGACGCAACGTCAACGAAGGCGGATACTCGTGCCATGGATTCTTGCTGCGGCCCCCGCGTCCCCGGTCGCGATCCCCGGGGGTACGACGCCATCTTCGACGCGCGGTTCTCGAAAGCCGTCGCGCGACGTTACGGGCGCAAGGGCCTCGGGCCCGTCGAGCAGGGCATGGTCGACTTCCTCGCGAGCGCGGGAATCGAGGGCGCGTCCGTGCTCGAGATCGGCGGCGGCGTCGGCGAGATCCAGCTCGAACTGCTCCGACGCGGGGCGGCCCGCGCAACGAACCTCGAGTTGTCGGCCGGATACGAGGACGACGCGCGGCGGCTCGCCGCGGCCGCGGGGCTGGAAGGACGTGTGCAGCGCCGCCTAGGCGTGGACATCGCCGAGGCGCCGGACGACGTCGAGCCCGCCGACGTCGTCGTCCTCCACCGCGTGGTGTGCTGCTATCCGGACTACGCTCGCCTGCTGGGGACGGCGGCGGACCACGCGCGCCGGGCGCTCGTGTTCAGCTACCCGACCGCCAATCCGGTGTCGCGGCTCTTCATCAGGAGCATGAACGCGATGCTCAACGCGTCGGGACGGTCCTTCCGCGGGTACGTCCACCCGCCGGAGGCGATGGTCGACGTCGTGCGGAGCCGGGGGCTCGTCCCACGGTACCGAAAGGACCGGCCCGTGTGGCACCTCGTGGGCGCCACACGGGACTGACTGGCTCAGACGCGGGCGGCGAGGATCTCCTCGGCGGCGCGCCGGCCCATGCGGAGGGCGCCGTCGACGTGCTGGTACCCCTCTGAGGCGATGTCCGAGCAGGCGAAGTGGATCGGCCCGACCGGGGTGCGCTGGTCGGCGCCGTAACGCGAAAGGCCACCGAGGTCGAAGCTCGCAGCGTAGGCCCCACGGGTCCACTCCTCGGAGCCCCAGTCCGACTCGTAGTAGACCTCGGCGTTGAGCGCTTCCGGGCCGAGGTAGTGGGCGATCGAGCCGAGGATGGCGGCCTTGCGCTCCTCGGCGCTCAGGGCGAACATCGCGTCGGCGTACTCGTCGGAGACGAAGCCGACGAGGGTTCCGCGCTCGTCGCCGTGGTTCGTGTTGTCGTAGACCTCCTGCACGATCTGACCAACGCCGAAGCACGTGCCCGAAAGGTTCTCGTCGCGCCAGAACGGGCGCTCGTAGACGGCGTGGACCTTGATGACGAGGCCCATCGAGAGGTGCTGGTGCAGCTGGTGCTGGCGGCGCGGCAGCGGCGGCTCGTAGGAGATGCGGCTGTAGAGGGTCGGGGGGACCGCGAGGATCGCACGGCGCGCGGTGACGGTCACGCCGTCGGCCTCGGCGCGAACGCCGTCCCCGCCCCACGCGAGGGTACGCACCGGGGCGTTGAGGACGACGGCGTCCCCCAGCTCCGCGGCCATGGCCTGGCTCACGGACTGCATCCCGCCGATCACGCGGCGGTCGAGGATGAAGTCCTCGTCGAGGAGGTTGCTGAACGACCCGGCGGAGGCGGCCATGAGGACCGCCTGGAGCGCGGAGAAGGCGTGGGCGGGCTTGGTCAGCATGGCGCCGGCGATGAACATGCCAATGAGCTCGCACGCGTCCTCGTCGGCGGACTGGATGCGGAGCCAGTGGTGGAAGGAGATGGTGTCGAGCTCGCGGGCCTTCTCGTGGGCCCACGGCTCCTCCGGCCCGAGCTCGGCGGCGAGCCCATCGAGGATGGCTGTGAGGCGCTCGACCTCGGCGAGGGTCCCGGGCGAGACGGGGAAGTCCGCGCCCTCGTAGACGGTGCGCGCGCCGTCGCCCGCCACGAAGACGCTTCGGCCCTCGCGGTAGCGCTGGTACGTCTCCTTGCCGAGCTCCTCGACGAGGCCCAGCAGCTCGGTCTGGTCCGGGCTGATCCACTGGCCGCCGATCTCGAGCCACGCGCCGTCGACCGTGTCGCTCCATGTGCGGCCGCCGACCCGGTCCCGGGCCTCGAGCACGACAACCCGCTCGCCTCCCTTCGTCAGCGTGCGTGCGGCCATGAGGCCTGCTGGTCCGGCTCCTACGACGACGACGTCGGCCTGGAGCTCCGGCTTCTGCTCTGCCATGGTGTTCCCTTCGCGAAAAGTGGTGGAGGTCTCTAAATGAATATAGTTCATTTATCTGCGGGCGCAACCCTTCCCGTCGCCTAGACTCCGAGACATGGAATCCGCCCTGCCCGATGCGCCCGAGGCGACGGGCGCGCCCGCGCCGCGGCGGCGTGGACGTCCCTCGAGGCCCGTCCTCTCGCGCGCCAAGATCACGACGGCGGCGCTCGCCATCATCGGCCGGGCAGGCTACGACGGGCTCACCATGGCGGCCCTCGCCCGCGAACTCAAGACGGCGCCGTCGGCCCTCTACAACCATGTGGCCTCGAAGGACGAGGTCCTCAACTGGGTCCAGGACGACGTCAACGACACCATCGACACCTCGGCCTTCGGCCACGACCCCTGGGATGTCGCCTTAGTGCGCTGGGCTTACTCCTACCGGGACGCGTTCGCACAGCATTCGCCGCTCATCCCGGTCATCGCCGTCCTCCCGATCACGGGCGCACCGCACACGCTCGAGATGTACGAACGCGTGGCCGAAGGCCTGCGAGCCGGCGGATGGCCGGAGGACCTGGTCATCGACACGATCGTGGCTGTCGAGTCGTTCGTGCTCGGTTCCGCCATGGACGTTGCGGCCCCGGAATGGATCTTCGACGTCGGCGAGCAGCGCGACCTCGCTCCGACCTTCGCGGATGCGGTGGCGGCCCGGCGGGGCCGCGGGCGCAAAGCGGCCGACGACGCGTTCGCCCTCGGGCTCAACGCTCTCATCGCGGGCCTCCGCGGCACGCTCGCCGCGACGCTGGCGACCCGGAGCTGACCACTCGTCGGGCAAGACGTGACCACTCGTCGGGTGAAAGGTGACCACTCGTCGGGCGAAAGGTGACCACTCGTCGGGCAAGACGTGACCACTCGCCCCCTTACGACGAGTGGGCACTTCCTACGCGACGAGTGGGCAGATCTTGTCCAGCGGGGACGGACGCCCCGAGTTCACGCTCTTGACCGTGGGCTGCGTCACTGCTCTAATAAACGAACGTCATTCATTTAGTGACTCCCTAGACTCCCACTCTCAAGAAGGACCCCATGCACGAGATCCTTGCCCTGCAGCCCCCGGTGTCGTGGGCCCGCACGAGCGACGCGGCCGAAGGCCACAGCCAACGCAGAGAACCACTGCGCGTTGCGCTCGTCCAGCACCGCTGGCACGAGGACCCGGCCGAGACCGAAGCCGAACTCGAGGAAGGCATCCGCCGGGCCGCGGCCCGCGGGGCGAAGGTGGTCTTCCTCCCCGAGCTCACGCTCTCGCGCTACCCCGCGGACATGCTCCCGGACTACACGCCGAGCAGCATCGCCGAAGAACTCGAGACCGGCCCCACGCTCGCCTTCGCCCGCCGCACCGCCCAGAAACACGGCGTCGCGGTCCACGCAAGCCTCTACCGAAAGGGCGAGGCAGGCGACGAGCGCGGCTTCAACACCGCCATCCTCGTCGGCCCGGACGGCTCGCTCCTCGCCGCGACGGACAAGCTCCACATCCCGGTCACCGAAGGCTACTACGAGGACAAGTTCTTCCATCAGGGCCCCCAGCCCGGCCAACCGCAGGCGGCCAACGAGGGCTACCCCATCCACGCTCCGGCGGAACTCGGCGGCGCACGCCTCGGCCTGCCCACTTGTTGGGACGAGTGGTTCCCCGAACTCGCCCGCGTCTACTCGCTCAACGGCGCCGAGATCCTCGCCTACCCGACGGCCATCGGCTCCGAGCCGGGGCATCCCGACTTCGACACCGAGCCGCTCTGGCGTCAGGTGATCGTCGGCAACGGGATCGCCAACGGCCTCTTCATGGTCGTCCCCAACCGCTGGGGCAGCGAGGGCCTCGTGACGTTCTACGGCTCGTCCTTCATCTCCGACCCCTACGGTCGCATCCTCGCCCGAGCCCCGCGAGAGGGCTCGGCCGTCCTCATCGCCGACCTCGACCTCGACCAGCGCCGCGACTGGCTCGCCCTCTTCCCGTTCCTCACCACGCGCCGTCCCGAGACCTACGCCGCGCTCACCGCACCGGTCGACGCGGACGCTCCGTTCGGCGTCGCCCGTCAACCCGGCGTCGCCCGTCAACTCGAAGGCGCCCGAGCATGACCTGGCGCATGCCTGCAGAGACCGAGCCGCAGGAGCGGCTCTGGATGGCGTGGCCCTCCGGCGGTTACACGCTCGGAGAGACCGACGCCGAAGCCCATGAAGCGCGCGCTGCCTGGGCCGCCGTCGCCCATGCCGCCCTCCGCTTCGAGCCCGTCACCATGGTTGTCCGCCCGGAGGACCGGGCGATCGCAGCGGCCTACCTCGATGCCCGGATCGGCGTCGTCGAGGCGCCGCTCGACGACGCCTGGATGCGTGACATCGGCCCGAGCTTCGTCAAGGACTACGCCGGGCGGCTGGGGGCGGTCGACTGGGTCTTCAACGGCTGGGGGCAGCAGAGCTGGGCCTCGTGGGAGCACGATTCGGCGATCGGAGCGACGGTTGCCCAAGCCACGGGCGCCGAGATCGTCCGGAGCACGCTGGTGAACGAGGGCGGAGGGTTCCAGACCGACGGCCTCGGTACGGTGCTCCTCACGGAATCAGTCCAGCTCGATCCATTCCGGAACCCCGGCCTCACGAAGGCCGACGTCGAAGCCGAGTTCGAGCGTGCAATCGGCGCCCGCCACGCAGTCTGGCTCCCACGTGGCCTCACGAGGGACACCAAGGAGTTCGGCACGCGCGGCCACGTGGACCTCGTCGCGGCGATCCCGTCGCCGGGGGCGCTGCTCGTGCACGTCCAGACCAATCCGGAGCACCCCGACCATGAGGTGAGCCACGAACTCCTCGAGGTCCTCCACGCCTCGCGAACCGCGGACGGCAAGCCTTGGCAGATCGCCGAGGTCCCGGCGCCGGAGCAACTGCACGACGGCGAGGACTGGGTCGACTGGAGCTACATCAACCACGTCGCCGTGAACGACGGGGTCGTGGCCTGCTCGTTCGGCGACGCTCAGGACGAAAAGGCCCTGCGCCTCCTCGCCGACGCCTACCGCGGTCGGCAGGTCTCCGCCGTCGACGCCCGCGTCATCTTTGCCCGCGGCGGCGGCATCCACTGCATCACCCAGCAGCAGCCCGCGTCCGGCAGGACCCACTGATCGCCTAGCCGCGACGAAGGGCCATACCCGGCCTGACGCTGTCCCCGCACTGCCCTTCAGACAACTGCCCTTCAGGCAGAAGCACTCGCACCCAAGGAGTGATACTCCCCAGGGCCCGAGGCCGGTCCCCCCGCCGTCCTCTGGCCACCGCCCATCCGCTGGCATTGCCGCCGCGGATCGCACGAAAGAAAATGGCCTCTGATGTCTCAGAATTCAACAGCGCTCAAACGGTCACTCGGCCTGTGGGCGATCGTCGGCCTTGGTCTCGGCTACATGACCCCGACCACCGTCTTCGACACGTTCGGCATCGTCTCCGGCGAGACCAATGGCGTGGTGCCCCTCGCGTACCTCGTCGCGCTCGTCGCCATGGTCTTCACGGCCGTCAGCTACGGCCGCATGACCCGCATCTATCCGTCCGCCGGCTCCGCCTACACGTACACCTCCGAGACGATCCACCCGAACGTGGGCTTCCTCGTGGGCTGGGCCTCGCTCCTCGACTACCTTCTTCTCCCGCTCGTCAACGCCCTGCTCATCCGGATCTACATGCAGTCGTTCTTCCCGGACGTTCCCGCGTGGATCTGGGTCGTGGCCTACGTGGTGCTGATCACGGTGATGAACCTCTGGAGCATGAACTCGACGTCGAAGGTCAACGGGATCCTCGTCGTCTTCGAAGTGGTGCTCATCGGCGTCTTCGTGGTCCTCGCCTGGAACGCCCTCACCCACGGAGCCGGGGACGCCTCCCTCTTCTCCTCAGCCCCGCTCTTCCACGACGGCGTGGACATGTCGGCGGTCATCAGCGGCGCGACGGTGGTCTGCTTCTCCTTCATCGGCTTCGACGCCATCACGATGTACACGGAAGAGGCCAAGGACACCAACACCGTGCCGAAGGCGATCGTCCTGGCCCTCCTCATCGGCGGCGCGATCTTCTTCGTCGCGGCGTGGTTCGGCCAGTCGGTCTTCCCCACGCTCGACGGCTTCCAGAACACGGACGACACCCTCCCCGAGATGGCGCTCAAGGTCGGCGGCGAGTTCTTCAAGATCCTCTTCACGTCCGCCGCGTTCGCCGCAACGGTCGCCTCGAGCCTTTCCTCGCACGCGTCGGTGTCGCGCATGATCTACGTCATGGGCCGCAACGGCCGGGGGCCGGTCTCGCGCTTCTTCTCGTTCGTGCACCCGAAGTACCGGACCCCCACCTACGCGGTCCTCTTCGTCGGAGCCGTCTCGCTCCTCGCAATCCCCTTCACGCTCGAGTTCATCTCCTCCATGATCAACTTCGGCGCGCTCATCGCGTTCACGTTCGTGAACCTCACGGTGATCATCCTGTTCGTCTTCCGCCGGAAGCAGTTCCGCTCGCCGCGCGACGTCTTCCGGAACATCGTGCTCCCCGTGGTCGGCATGGGGCTCACCGGGGTCCTGTGGGCGAACCTCCAGGCCGACGCCCTCACCTACGGCGCCATCTGGCTCAGCATCGGCATCGTGTGCCTCCTCGTGATGACGCGGGGCTTCCGCCAGACGATCAACGTGAGCATGCGGGAGG
The DNA here is from genome assembly GCF_022539255.1 of Sinomonas terrae. Lineage (NCBI taxonomy): Bacteria > Bacillati > Actinomycetota > Actinomycetes > Micrococcales > Micrococcaceae > Sinomonas > Sinomonas terrae. Next base: position 353,047 of record NZ_JAKZBV010000001.1, on the reverse strand, counting down.
AGGACGCCGTCGAGCTCGACGCCGAGTCAGTCACGGCTTAGCTTGCGGGGCGCTTGATCAAACGCGGTACCTCTTCAAAGCGCACGACGGCGGCGCTCCCCTTCCGCACGAAGGGGGGCGCCGCCGCTGTGCTGCGAATCGCCGTCGCCGCTTCGCGCCGTCGCCCGTTCCGGTGCTGTGTGAGACAGTGAAGCGTGCCCGAAATCCTGCCCTTCCGCTATCTGTTCGGCCCCGGTCCGGGCAACGCCTACCCCGAAGTGATGGCGGCTCTGTCCCACCCGGTGATCGGGCATCTCGACCCGGCTTTCATCGACAGGCTGGACCGGGTCGCGGAGGGCCTCCGGCGCGTGTGGGGCACCCGCAACGCCCGCACCTGGCCTGTGAGCGCGACCGGCTCGGGCGGCATGGAGGCGGCCTTCGTCAATATGGTGTCGGACGGCGATGTCGCCGTCATCGCCGTCAACGGCCTCTTCGGGGAGCGCATGTGCGAGATCGCGCGACGCTGCGGCGCGCAGGTGGTCCGAGTGGACCACGAGTGGGGCCAACCGGTCGACGCCGAACGGGTCCTCAGCGCGCACCCGCACCCGAAGGTGATAGCCGCCGTGCATGCGGAGACCTCGACGGGTGTGCGTTCGGACATCGCCGCGCTCGGCGCCAGCAAGGGTGACGCCCTCCTGCTGGTCGACGCCGTGACCTCGATCGGCGGTCTCGAACTCCGCGCCGACGAGTGGGGCATTGACATCGGGTACGCCGGCACCCAGAAGTGCCTCGGAGTGCCGCCTGGCCTCTCGCCGTTCACGGTTTCGGAGCGCGCGTTCGAGCGGCGCGTGACGGATCCACGTTCGTGGTACTTCGACATCGGCCTGCTCGGTGGGTACGTCGGCGCGGCTGAGGGGCACAGCAGAACCTACCATCACACGGCGCCGGTGACGATGGTGGCTGGGCTCGAGGCCGGCCTTGACCGGATCCTCGCCGAGGGGCTCGAGAACGTGTGGGCCCGGCACGAGGCGGCTGGGGCGGCGCTGCGCGACGGTCTCGAGGCGATGGGCCTCGAACTCTTCGCCGCAGAGGGCCACCGGCTCCCGAGCCTCACCACCGTGAAGGTGCCCGACGGCGTGAACTCAGCCCGCGTGCGCGGTCACCTGCTCGAGCGGTACAGCATCGAGGTCGGGGCCGGCGTGGGGCGGTACGCGGAATCGGTCTGGCGGATCGGGCTCATGGGGCCGAACGCGACCCCGGCCTCTGTGACGCTCATTCTCGGCGCCCTCGACGAGGCGATCGCTGCGGTTCGCTAGCTCGCCGATCCGCGGCCTTCCGCGGCTGTGCTTGCTTCCCGATTCCGACCATCTTTGGCCGCGAATTCCGGGCCTCATCGGCGTGTCGCCACCGACGCGCCGATGAGTCCGTCCGAATGAAGGTCACGAACGGCGGACGGCCCCAGCGGACGGTGCCGGCGGACGGCGCCGGGGGCTGAGTCAGCGGACGACGGCGGGTGGGCGCCCGCCGTCGTCCGCCTCCGCAGGGAGCCCTCGCGCCGCAAAGCGTTCCGCAGAACTCACAGGGGCGTAACGGCACGGAAACGGCAGGGGCCTAGCGTTGAGAGGCATACCCCCGAATCAGGAGGCGGCATGCAGACCCATCCGAAGCTGACAATCCGCAGAACGTCATGGTTCAACCCCGTGGGGCGCGACCTCCGCGCCGCGCAGCAGGCGGAGCTCGACGCACGGTTCGGCCACTCCGGGCACGAAGCCGGCACGCCTCCCACGGCGGCCGACATCGCCGTGTTCCTCATCGCCTACGAGCGCGCCACTGGCCAACCCCTCGGCTGCGGCGGGCTGCGCTGGTTCGACCGGACGACGGCGGAGGTCAAGCGGGTCTACGTTCTCCCGTATGCGCGGGGGTCCGGTGTTGCGAGCTCCATCCTCCTTGCGCTCGAGGCGGAAGCCCACGAGGCCGGCATCACGCTCATCATGGCCGAGGCCGGTTCCGCGCAGCCCGACGGCAGGATGTTCTACGAGGCGGCAGGCTACCGGAAGGTCCCCAACTTCGGGCCGTATCAGGAGGTCGAGGAGTCCACCTGCTACGCGAAGCCGATCATGTCCCCCGTGCGGATCCACGCCGTCGCGAGCTGAGAGGGCGCCTCACCCGGCGGTTCGCCGTCCGATTCCGACCGTCTTTCAGACACCCAATCGGCGCGTCCCTCGCGACACGCCGATTTGGGGGCCAACGGGCCGGCGAATGAAGGTCAGGAACGAACGCGAGCAGGCTCCCAGCGCGCCGCCCAACGCCGGTACGCGCTCGGCGCGAGCACCACGAGCACACCGACCGCGGAGCCGATTGCGGTGTCGATGAACCGGTCGTGAAGCAGCGCGCCGGGGCTCGTGTGCGCGACGAGGAGGGTGGAGAGCAGCGCGAGCGGCGCCACGAACACCTGCGCGAGGAAGTACTGCCGCGCGATGAGCATCTCCACCACGAACTGGCACAGGCCGATGAGCACCACCATGACCCAAGGCTCCGGTCGCAGCGCCGCGATCCCGGCGAGGAGCGCGAGGCCGACGACGGTTCCCAGCACGCGCTGGAGCCCGCGGTTCACGCGGTGGCGGGTCGAGTGGCCCACGAGCGGCACGACGGCGGCAACGATCGCCCAATAGTTGTGCCCGAAGCCGAGCGCCTGGCCCACAGCCGTGGCCGCGGAGCCCGCAGCGGCCGACGCCACGAAATACCCGATGGACTCGAGCCACAGCACCCGCCGTTCCGTGGCTCCGAGACGTACTCGCCAGGCCGCCCGCAGCCCCTTCCACGCCAAGGGCGTCCGGTGCCCAGGGTGCACGCGCGAAACGACGCCGATCGCAAGGCACAGAAGGAACGTCGCGACGACAGTGAGTGTCGCGTCGGCAAGCGGCGGCTGATGCGGAAGCGAGGCAATCGCGGCGAACGCGAAGATGTGGAACAGCGAGCCGGCAGGTCGGAGCCGCCAATAGCCGACGACGACGCTGCACCCCCAGGCCACGATCGTCGTTCCAGCGACGATCCCCCAAGGACCCAGCGCCCCACCCGGACTGAGCCGGGCTGACAGCGTCGCGGCGAGGATGACGCCGATCATGAGCAGCCCTGCCCGCGTTTGGGCCACGAGACGGACGCGATGCGGTTCATTGCGGCCGTAGATCCCCGTGAACGCGGCGAAGTTCGCGAAGATCGCGAGGTCGAGCCGGTTGGTGAGCGTGAGGGTCAGCAGCGGAATGAACAGCCCCGCCGCCGCGCGGAGCGCCGCGTGATGGTCGTTCTTCCCCGGGCCGATGCTGAACAGCACCTCATGCAGGAAGCGGCCGACGACGGCGAGCGGCGCGCGCTGGCGAGCTCCGCCGTCGTCCGCCTCCGCGGGCTTTCCCGCGCTTCCTGAGGTGTCCGGAGTCTTTGCGCCCCTCATTCGACGGCGGCAAGCTGCCCGCAGGCCCCGTCGATCTCCTTGCCGCGCGTGTCGCGCAGCGTCGTGGGAATGCCGGCGGCGCGGAGCGTCTCGACGAACTCGTCCTGAACCTCGGGTTCGGACGACGTCCAGATGGATCCGGGGGTCGGGTTGAGCGGGATCGGGTTGACGTGGACCCAGCCGCGGCCGCGCTTGTTGAGCTTCTTCGCGAGGAGGGCGGCGCGCCACGCGTGGTCGTTCATGTCCTTGATGAGCGCGTATTCGATGCTCACTCGCCGACCCGTTTGGCGGAAGTAGTCGTAGGCGGCGTCGATCGCCTCATCGACCTTCCAGCGGTTGTTCACCGGGATGAGCTCGTCGCGGAGCTCGTCGTCGGGCGCGTGGAGGGACAGCGCGAACGTGACGGGCAGATCTTCCTCGGCGAGCTTGCGGATCGCGGGGACGAGGCCGACGGTCGAGACCGTGATGTTGCGCGCCGACATGCCGAGGCCCTCGGGCGAAGCGTCGACGAAGCGGTGCAGGGCGGCCATGACGCGCTTGTAGTTCGCCAGCGGCTCGCCCATGCCCATGAAGACGATGTTGGTGACCCTTTCATCAGGGTGCTCGGTGACGCCTAGCTCCCCCGCCGCGATGACCCGATTCGCCGCGACGACCTGGTCCACGATCTCAGCCGTGGACATGTTGCGCGTGAGCCCCGCCTGTCCCGTCGCGCAGAACGGGCAGTTCATGCCGCAGCCCGCTTGGGAGGACACGCACAGCGTGATCCGGCCCGGGTAGCGCATGAGGACGGACTCGACCAGCGCGCCGTCGAAGAGGCGCCAGAGGAACTTGATGGTGTTGCCGTCGTCGGTGCGGAGGCGGCGGACCTCGGTGAGGAGCGGCGGGAACATCGCCTCTACGAGCTCCTCGCGGCCGGCCTTCGGCAGGTCGCTCATGCGCTCCGGGTCCGTGGTCCAGTGCTGGAAGTAATGCGTGCTCAACTGCTTCGCCCGGAATGCCGGGAGTCCGAGCTTCTTGAGCTTCGCCTGACGCTCCGCGAGGGTGAGGTCCGCGAGGTGCTGTGGCGGCTGCTTCACCCGCGGGGACGCGAACTGAAGCAGCGGCCGGCCCTCCGCCGTGCGCTGCTGCTCCCAGCCCTCGGCCGCGGGGCGCACCTGAGGGCGCTCGCCGGCGTCGGAGGTCACGGGGGTGTTCGGGGTACGAGTGGGGGAAGTCATCCCGTCCATCATCCCACGCCGGTTTTCGTGATTCCCAATCGGGCGACTATGATTCCGCTCTCCTGCCCCGCCCACTGCCTGTTTCGGGTACAGATCTGCGCACCATTCGTCGTTTCGGGTACAGATCCGCGCACGATTCGTCGTTTCGGGTACAGATCCGCGCAGGTTCCATCGTTTCGGGTACAGATCCGCCGGGGCCCCCGGCTCTCCTGACGCACGACGCCGGGTGCCCGGGCCTCGCATGCGGCGAACCCGCCGTCGTGCGCGCGTTAGGAGAGGATTATCCGTACCCGAGACGGCCAAGGAGGGGATTATCTGTACCCGAGACGACCAGGGAGGGGAATATCTGTACCCGAGACGGCAATACGGGGGTGGGGGGTTAGAGCTGGGTTAGAGCTGTCCCGTCGCCGACGGTTCCGCCGCCTGCTCCGCGTAGAGCCTCGCGTAGGCGCCGCCTGCAATGAGGAGCTCGGCGTGTGATCCGTGCTCGACGATCCGCCCCCGCTCCACGACATAGATGACGTCCGCGCCGACGATAGTCGAGAGTCGGTGGGCGATCGCGATGGTGGTGCGGCCGTGCGCGGCGGTGTCGAGGGCCTGTTGGACGATGCGCTCGGAGATGGTGTCGAGGGCGCTCGTCGCCTCGTCGAGGACGAGGACCTCGGGGTCCTTGAGCAGCACGCGGGCGATCGCGATGCGCTGCTTCTCGCCGCCCGAGAGCCGGTACCCCCGCTCGCCGACAACGGTGTCGTAACCGTCCGGGAAGGTCACAATCGTCTCGTGGATGTTGGCCGCCCGGGCGGCTGCCTCGAGTTCCTCCTGGGTTGCGTCGACCTTCGCGTACCGCAGGTTCTCGGCAATCGTGGCGTGGAAGAGGTACGTCTCCTGGCTCACGATCCCGATGTGACTCACGAGCGACTCCCTGTCGATCTCCCGCACATCCCGCCCCGCAAACCGGACGGACCCGGCGCTCGCCTCGTAGAAGCGCGGGATGAGGTAGGAGACGGTCGTCTTGCCCGCGCCGCTCGGCCCCACGAACGCGGCGAACTGGCCGGGCTGGATGGAGAACGAGACGTCGTCGAGCGTGGCGCGCTCCTCGCCGCGAGCGTCCGGGTAGCGAAAGGACACCCGATCGAACTCGACCTCCCCGAGGCGCGGCGTGTCCGCCGGGAGCGGAGCGGCGTCCGGTGCATCGACGATCGCGGGGCGCAGGTCGAGGTATTCGAAGATGCGGGCGAACAACGCGCCGGACGTCTGCAAATCGAGCGCCACCCGCATGATCGCGATGAGCGGGAACAGCAGCCGGGCCTGGACGGTCGTGAACGCGACAATCGTGCCCGCAGTGATGTTGACTGAGCCTCCCGAAAGGAGCCACCCGGCGACGAGGTACACAATCGCCGGGATCGAGGAGAGGAAGATGCTCACGAGCGCGAAGAAGTACTGGCCGCTCATAGCCTGCTTGATCTGAAGGCCCACGAGGTTGCGGTTCTCCGCGGAGTACTTCCCGATCTCGTCCCGCTGACGGTTGAAGCTCTTCGAGAGGAGGATGCCGGAGACGCTCAGCGATTCCTGGGTGATCGCCGTCATGTCGGAGAGCGATTCCTGGGTCTTCGTCGCGATCCGGGCACGCACCTGGCCGACCCGCCGCTGGGCCACGACCAGGAGCGGCATGAGCAGGACGGCGATGAGGGTCAACTGCGGATTGAGCGCGAGCATCGCGACAAACGCCGCGACGACCGTGACGACGTTGCCGACCACGCCCGAGACCGTGTTGGCCAGGACATTGGCGACGCCGCCGACGTCGTTCTGAAGTCGCGACTGGATGACGCCCGTCTTCGTGTGCGTGAAGAAGCTCAGCTCCATCGACTGCAGGTGGCTGAACAGCTTCACGCGCAGCGAGCCCATCACGGCGTTGCCCACAGTCGACGTCACGTACGTCTGCCAAACCCCGAGCAGCGCGGAAACGACGTAGACGCCGATCATGAGCCCCACAAGCTGCGCCAACCGCGGAAGGTTCGGGTGGCCGCCGGGCGGGAACAGCCCGTCGTCGAACGTCCTCTGGGTGAGCAGCGGCGGGACGACGGAGAGCGCCGCCCCCACCAGGACCAGGACAACGGTGAGGAGGAGCGAATACTTGTGCGGGGCGAACAGCTCCGAGATCCGGCGGAAGAGGTGCGGAATGCGCGGCGCCTCCGCGTTGAGCTTCCGTTGAAGGGCCGCGTCACCGCTCGAGATGCGGCCCCCGCGGACGACGGCGGGTGGTCGCCCCGGGACGTTGTGGGACATAGGCCTCCTAGGCTAGTCGATCGCCCTATTCGGCGAGGATGAGGTAGAGCGCCTTGCGCGCCTCGTCGATGGCGGCCGCCGCCTTCGCGCGCTGCTCGTCGGTCGAGGCGACTTTGAACTGGTGGAGCACGCCCATGAACTTCATGGCGCTCTCCATGAAGGCATCGGTTTCCTCGCTCCGCCCCGGAGCGGCTTCCCAGGCCTTGCGGAGCTCTTCGGCGTGGCCGGCGACGTACTCCCGGCCCGCCTCGGTCAGCGTGTACTCCGTCCGCTTTCCCTCGCCCGCCTGCTCGACGAGGTCCTCGTCGACGAGCTGCTGGAGCGTTGGGTAGACGGAGCCGGGGCTGGGGCGCCACATGCCGTTGGTGCGCTCGCTCGCGGCCTGGATGATGCCGTAGCCGGTGAGGGGCTGTTCGGTGAGGAGCGAGAGGATCATCGCCCGCACGTCGCCGCGGCTCGCGCGGCGGCCTCCCCGGGGGCCGAAACCGGGTGGGAAGCCGTGTCCGCGCCCGAAGCCGGGGCCGAACCCCGGGCCGCCGAAGCCGGGACCGAAGCCGCCCGGGCCGCCGGGGCCGAAGCCGCGCCCTTCGTGATGGTGGTGTTCTGGATGTCCGCGCATGGTGTCCTCCTGAGCGTTAACGGAATTCGGGTCGGATGTGATCCGGTGCTTAACGATATATCGGTGACTGTCGAAGAACAAGGCCTACGAATATGAGAAAGGCCCCGCACGCTCATTGCGTGCAGGGCCTTCCGGGCTCGGCTGGGTCAGGATCTGACCCGATGACGGCTCACGATCGAGACTCGATTGAACGAATTCATCGTCGCCGCAGCCCAGCACAGGGCCGAATAGGCTTGGTCCCCGAGCACGAATCGCGCCGAATCGAGCGCGGCCACCCGCTCGTCCTCGTCGGGCAGGAGCGTGACCGCCTCGGCGATCGTCAGCGCGGCCTCCTCGGTCTCGGTGAAGATCGAGGTCTCCTTCCAGGCCGGCAGGACGCGCAGCTTCACGGCCGCGACGCCGGCTTCTTCCGCGAGGCGCACGTGGAGATCCAGACAGTAGGCGCATCCATTGAGCTGGGAGATCCGGACGTTCGCGAGCTCGACGACGTCGCGCCCCAAGCCTGCCGCCCTCGTCGTATCCCGCACGGCGGCGGCGAGCGAGTTGAGCGCCTTCCACGACGCCGGGTCGGCCTTGTCGAGGTAGAAGGACGTGCGGGTGCCAGGTGCGTCTGCCATAGACGCATCCTTTCACCCGAATCCGGGGCCTCTGCTGCGGCGCCGCCCGGTTTCCGACCTTGATTGCCCGCCAGGTCCGGGCGGGAACGGCGTGTCCCTCGCGACACTCCGGGGCGCGCATTTCAATCAAGGTCGGAAACAGCGAGCGGCGAGCGGGCGACGGCGGGATCCCGGCCGCCGTCGTCCGCTCACCCTGCGAAGGTGACGACGCAACGGGAGACGGGGGGCTACTTGCCCTGCCACCCCGTGTAGCACTCGGCGATGTAGGCACGCCCATGCTCCGACTCGAGCAGCGAGCGGAGTTCGCCGAGCTGACGCGAGCGGAAGAAGCCGTGGTTCTCCTCGGTCGGGACGGTGTGCAGGAGCGTGGTCATCCAGTAGGAGAAGTACTGCGCCTTCCACACCCGATCCAGGGCACGGTCCGAGTAGGTGTCGATGAGCGCCGTCGAACCGCTCTTGAAGTACGAGTCAAAGCTTTCGAACAGCAGGCGGACGTCGTGGAGCGCGAGGTTGAGGCCCTTCGCACCGGTCGGCGGGACGGTATGGGCCGCGTCGCCCGCGAGGAAGAGGTTTCCGTGGCGCATCGGAGTGTGCACGAAGGAGCGGAACGGCAGCACGACCTTGTCGATGACCGGCCCCTCCTTGAGCTCGAAGCCGTTGCCGTTGACTCGCAGGCGCAGCTGCTCCCAGATCTGCTCCTCGGTCCAGTCGGTCGGGTTGGTCTTCGGATCGCACTGGAAGTACATGCGCTGCATCGTGTCGGTGCGCTGGCTGATGAGGGCGAAGCCGTGCGACGAGTTCGCATAGATCAGCTCGGGAGCGCTCCGGGGTGCCTCCGTGAGGATGCCGAACCAGGCGAAGGGGTACTCGTTGAAATACCAGGTGCGCTCAGCCTCGGGGATGTGGACGCGGCAATGCGAGCGCGAGCCGTCCGCGCCGACGAGCATCTCGGCCTCGATTTCCCACTCTTGGCCCTCGGCGTCCTTGAACTGCATCTTCGGCCGCCCGAGGAGGTCGCTGACCTGCGTCTCCGAGCACGAGTACCGCACATCGCCACCGTCGGCCTCGCGCCGAGCCGAGAGGTCGTCGAACACCTCGTTCTGCGGGTAGAGCCAGACGGACTGGCCGGTGAGCCCCTTGAAGTCGATCCGGTGCCCCTCGCCGTTGACACGGAACTCGGTGCCCTCGTGCTCGTGGCCGTTGCGAAGCACGTTGTCCACACCGGATCCGACCAGGAGGTCCACCGACCCCGCCTCGAGGATGCCCGCGCGGACCGTCCGCGAGATCGCGTCGCGGCTCCGGACCTCCACCACCGTGCTGTCGATCCCTGCGCGGGACAGCAGGTGCGAGAGCATGAGGCCGGCCGGCCCCGCCCCCATGATCGCCACCTGGGTCTTGTGGGTCTTGCGCTCGGTCATCGTGGTCACTCGCTTTCTGCTTCCTTCCGGCCGGTGCGCCCGTCCTTGGGCGGCGGCGAACGTCTACTTCGAGTGTGCGCCGAATCACGACGACGGCGTTATCGGCTTTCCGTTCAACGGAACCATGTGGGGCGTTATCTGTACCCGAAATGCTCTGGAGGGGAGGTTGGCGTACCCGAAACGTCTGAGCAGGGGATTATCTGTACCCGAGACGACAGGGTGGGGCGGGGGCTGGGGGTTCGGGGGCTAGGGGGCTGGGGGTTCAGGGGCTAGGGGGTTGGGGAGAGCGTGCCGAGCTGGCGGCCGATGCCGCGGGCGGCCGTGCGGAGGGCTGGCACGATCTGGTGGATGCGCACTTCGGCGAGCGGGACGACGACGCCGATCGCCGCCACCGTGCGCCGCTGGCGATCCTCGATGGGCACAGCGATGCCCCAGGTCTCCGGGTCGACAACACCGGCGAGTTCCGCATAGCCCCTCTCCGCCGAGGTCGCGAGAAGCCGCCGGACGTGGTCGGCGTCGACCTTCCCCGTCGGGTCCCGAAACCGCGCAAGGTAGGCATTCTGCGCGGCGCGGGGCTGGCCGGACATGAGCGCGACCCCGGCCGACGAGACATGGACCGGCATGCGCCCGGCCACCTTCGCTCGGTTCGCCACCGAACCTCGGCGAGAGAGTCGCTCGACGAACAGGACGTCGTCGCCCTGGAGGACCCCGAGGTTGACATTCTGATGGAGGACTTGATGGATGTCGTCCATGAAAGGGAGCGCCGCCTGCCGCAGGAGGAGGATCGGCGAGTTGCGATTCACGAGCTCCCACAGACGCAGGCCGAGCTGGACCTTTCCGCCCGGGGCCTGTTCGAGCAGCCGATGATCCGCTAGCTGGCGCACGAGGCGGTGCGCACTCGTGAGGGGAAGTCCCGCGCGATCGGCGAGTTCGGTCAGCGGAAGCGAACTGACGCCTTCGGGAAACGCCTCCAGGACGCGGACGACGCGGTCGATGACGGAGTCCCCCGAGCTCGAATTAGCCACCGAACGTTCCTTCTATTCAATGGAAGGTCAAGCTTCTACCTTGCCCTTTCAGGCACGCCGAGCGCAAGCGAGCCGCCACGTTTGTCCAATCGCTTGAAATCTGACGCGTGACTCTTCCCGAGGATGTGCCCTTCGGCCAGACTGGTCTTGTTCCGTTCGTACCTGAGGATGGAAAGCAACGGCCTTCGGGCCACCCGGTGAAGCAGCCGCCGGGCAGTTGCCGGACGTCCCAGACGCCTTACCGGGCGCCTGCTTTCGCGGTCAGGAGCTGTGCCGATCCGTTCCGGCGCAGTTCCCAGCGGTGAGAGCCGACAACTGAATCGGAGGTTGCTGCCATGCCGGACCGTCTACCCCGCCGCCTTCAAGGCCTGCTCCGCGAGTTCGTTTCCCGCGCCGAGGAACTCATGCGCCTGCAGGAGCACATGAACGGCCTGCTCTCCGCGGTCGTCTCGATCGCCGAGGATCTGGCCCTCCAGTCTGTTCTCGAGCGGGTCGTGGAATCCGCCCGCGCCCTTGTCGGCGCCAGGTACGGCGCCCTTGGGGTCATAGCTGACGGCCAGACGCTCAGCCACTTCGTCACAGCGGGGACCGACGAGGAGACGGCCCAGCTTCTCCGCGAGCTCACCTCGGGGGAAGGAGCTCTCGGCGACCTCCTGCACAGCCCCCGGCCCGTGCGCCTCCACGATCTCCGCGAACTTCCGGTCTCGGCCGCATTCCCCGCGGACAACCCGCCGCTCCACACGCTTCTCGAGGTCCCCATCCGGGTCCGGGACGCCGTCTTCGGCAACCTGTACCTGACGGAGAAGGAGGACGGGGAGGACTTCTCGGTCGAGGACGAAGAGCTCGCGACGGCCTTCGCCGCGGCGGCCGGCGTCGCCATCCAGAATGCGCGGCTCTACGACGACAGCCGACGGCGGCAGCGGTGGCTCGAGGCGAGCATGGAAGCCAGCACGACCCTCATCGCCCCCGGCGGGGCGGTCTCCGGCGCCGACGTGACGGTCGAACTCGACGCCTCCGCCGATCTCGACCTCGTCGCCGAACGAGCCCTCCACGCGAGCGATTCGGTGCTCGCGGTCATCGCCCGGCCCGGCGATGACCACCTCGAGGTGCGCACCGCCGTCGGCGCCCTGGCCTTGCTCGCAGGGGAAGACATCCCCTTCTCCCCCGCCCTCCAACAGGTCGACGAACAGGGCAAACCGGTCATCATCGGCGACGCCGAGGAGGTTTTCGGGCCGGAAGGTGCCGAGAAGCTCGGCGAGATCCTTGCCGTGCCGCTCGGCCACAGCGGGATGGGGAACCGGCTTCTCATCCTGGCCCGGGGCGAGGGCACTGGCCCCTACCCGCCGTCGGACCTCGACTCCTCGGCAGTGTTCGGCTCCCATGTCGGGCTCGCCCTGGACCTCAACCGTGCCAACCGCCAGCGCGAACACGCGCTGCTCTCGGTCGACCGGGATCGCATCGCCCAGGATCTCCACGACCTGGTGATCCAGAGGCTCTTCGCCGCCGGGCTCAGCGTTCAGAACCTGCGGCGCTTCACGACCGATCCCACCGCCGAGGCCCGCATTACCAAGGTCACCGAGGAGCTGGACGAGACCATCCGGGAGCTGCGGAACACCATCTACTCACTGCGGGCGGAGGAGGAAGAGGACGAATCGTTCTCGCGCACCCTCCTGAACACTGTGCAGGAGGGGCTCCTGAACTCGCCGATCCGGCCACGGATCAGCGTTGCTGGCCGCATCGACGAGGTCCCCGGGCCCATCGCCCGCCAGCTCCTCGCCGTCGTCTCCGAGGCCGTGAGCAATGCGGTGCGGCACTCAGGGGCCCAAGGAGTGAGCGTCTCTGTCACGAGCGACGACGCGTCGCTCGAGGTGATCATCGAGGACGACGGGCAGGGGTTCGCAGATCCCGAGCGCCTGAGCGGCCTCGCGAACATGGAGCACCGGGCTGCTTCCCTCGGCGGGACGAGCGTGTTCGAGAGCGCCCTCGGCGAGGGGACGAAGATCACCTGGCGAGTCCCGCTCCCGGAGTAGGCCGGGCTAGGCAGAGCAGGCCGACCAGGCGGAGCAGGCCCGGCTTATGCCTGCCCCGTTTGGGTCAGGTACAGGGCCGCCTGCGTACGGCGCTCGAAGCCGAGCTTCGCGAGCATCGACGAGACGTAGTTCTTGACCGTCTTCTCCGCGAGCCGGAGCTCCTCGCCGATCTGACGGTTCGTCAGGCCGTGGCCGATGAGCTCAAGGACTCGGCGCTCTTGCGGGCTCAGGACGTCCAGCCGCGGGTCGGGCATTCCGCCGGCGACGATCCCCCTAAGCGCGGCGTCCCGCAGGATCGGGTCGAAGAGGGATTCGCCCTTGGCCGCTCGCCGAATCGCGTTGGCGAGATCATGGCTGCGGATCTGCTTGAGGACATAGCCTGACGCGCCTGCCAGAATCGCGGCACGGAGGGCTTGGTCGTCGTCGTAGCTCGTGAGGATGAGGCAGCGGATCCGGGGGTCTACCGAGCGCACCTCGCGGCAGACCTCGATCCCGGTGCCATCGGACAGCCGCCCGTCCAGCACGGCGACGTCAGGCTTCAAGGCCGGGATGCGGCGGCCCGCCTCGTGGGCGGAATCGCTCTCCCCCACGATGTCCATCCCCTCGTGTTCGAGCAGGTCGCGGAGACCCTGACGCACGAGCTCGTGGTCATCCAGGATGAACACGCGGATCGCGTCGATGCGCGTGTCCTCCACTGCTGTTGTTGTCATGCCGAGACCGTCTCCCATCGCTTCGATGACTCCCCTTGCTTCGCAACGCCCCCACGCGCGAGCGCACGGCGAGGGGCTTCCAGGCCCTTCACCGAGCAGCAAGCTCTCAGTCTGGAACCGAGCGAGCAGCGAAGGCTAGGGACCAAAGTCAGTGGTCGGCGTCGTCCGCGCGGCCCCGATGGGCCCCAACTCGCCGAAATTCACCTCAATCACGCCGAATAGGGACTTTTAGCCCTATAGTGCGCGAGGTCACATCGGCGATCCTGATGGAGGTGCTGTCCCGCCCGGGTCCTCAGATTGCGAGGCCGAAGGATGCACCGTCCGCCCCTTAGCTGGGAATCAGGCAGCGGTTCCCGCGGACAGATCGATGTAGTTTTGGCCGCCCACTGACGGTAGCGGCCGTGGAAAGGAAACGGCATGTTCGCCGACACCCCCGCCACTGTTCGTCCCCGACTCCATGCACTGCCCTCGGAAGAAGAAACCTCCCGCTCGCGCTCGCTTCGGGCACACCCTTCGAATCACCAGCCATCCCACGACGTTCCCCCGCAGCCGCCGGTCGATGACGACCTGGTCTCCCGCTGGGAGAGGCTCCGGCTCGTGCTCGTCGGACAAGGCCTCAGCGACAGCGAGGCTCGAACGGAAGTAGCCCGCATCGCCGCGAGCAAGGTGTGGGACGAGTTCGCCGACGAACTCCGCCGGCACCGGGCAGCCGGTCGCCAGAAGGAGGCGAACGCTCTGGCAGTAGGCCTCCGCTCCATGCAGGGGGTGACGCAGCCGATCCTGCGCCACCCGGGCGATGTCACCGTGGCCCGGTCCGCGCTGAGCCGCGCGCGCCGACGGCTCAGCCACAACGGGAGTCTGCTCGACCGGCTCCAGGAGCGGCCGAACCCGCTCCGGCGGGCAGAGAACGCGTTCCGGATCCTCGACACGTTCCTGCGGCTCGCCTGATCCTGCCGCCGGCGCCGATCCGCCGCGCTCCAGCCCGTTTCTGCGCCGCCAAAACCGTGTCGCCGGGAAATCGTCGGCGTGTTGCGGGGTCCAGCGGACAGAAGTGGGCCGGAGCGCGAGGAGACGGGCAGCGCCCTAGGCTACCCCTGCGGCCCGCGCCGCATCCGCGATTCCGGCCGCCGTCTTCCGCAGCTCTGGAACGAGGCGCTGCACGTCCGCGTCGCGATCCTCGCTCTCCTCGAGTCGAGCGGACAGGGCGAGGTTGATCGCCGCGAGCGTCCGGCCGTCTGCCGCGAGGACAGGCACGGCCAGCGAACGCAGCCCCACCTCGAGCTCCTGGTCGACCACGGCGTATCCCTGCGCCCGCACCCTCGCCAGCTCCGCTTCTATCGCCTCGCGCGACGTGAGGGTGCGGGGTGTGAGTGCGTCGAGACGTGCGGCGGCGAAGTATGCATCGAGGTCGGCGGGTGAGAGGGCCGCGAGCAGGACCCGACCCATCGACGTGGCGTGCGCCGGGAAACGGGTCCCGGGCGAGATCCCCACCGAGATGATGCGCCGCGTGTGGATCCGCGCGAGGTACACGATGTCCGTCCCGTCGAGGATCGCCATCGATGTGGATTCGCCCTCGCGATGCGAGAGGTCCTCGAGGAACGGCTGCGCGAGCTCGGGCAGCCGCTGGCCGGAGAGGTACGCGTACCCGAGTTGCAGGACGAGGGGCGTGAGCTCGAACAGACGCCCGTCCGTACGCACGTAGCCCAGCTCGACGAGCGTGTGCAGGAATCTCCGGGCCGTCGCGCGGGTGAGATCGGTCCGGGCGGCGACTTGGGAGAGCGTCATCTCCTGATGCTCGGCGTCGAACGCGCGGACGACAGCGAGTCCCCGCGCGAGCGACTGCACGAACTGATCGCCGGGCGCCGCTACCGTCTCACCCATCACCGTTCACCTCGCAACACTATGTGCTCAGACCGCGAGCAGCGGGACGTCCATGAGCTTCTCGAGCTCCTCGAAGGTGACGCCGAACGTCTCCCGCACCCGCACACCGTCGTCCGTGATGAGGAAGACCGCCTTGTCCGTGTAGACCCGCGTCACGCAGCCGACGCCCGTGATCGGGTACGTGCACTCGGGGACGAGCTTGGACTTCCCGTCCTTCGTGAGCAGAGTCATCATGACATACACGTCCTTGGCGCCGGTCGCGAGGTCCATTGCGCCGCCGACGGCGGGAATCGCGTCGGGCGCGCCGGTGTGCCAGTTCGCGAGGTCGCCGGTCGCGGAGACCTGGAACGCGCCGAGCACGCACACGTCGAGGTGCCCGCCGCGCATCATCCCGAACGAGTCGGCGTGGTGGAAGTAGCTCGCCCCGGGGAGTTCGGTCACGGGAATCTTGCCCGCGTTGATGAGGTCCGGGTCGATCTCGTCGCCCTTCGCCTCCGGGCCCATGCCGAGCATCCCGTTCTCCGTGTGGAGCGTGATGTTCTGCTCCTCGGTGAGATAGTTCGAGACCAGGGTCGGCTGGCCGATGCCGAGGTTCACGAACGATCCGGGGGCGATGTCCCGGGCCACGAGCCGCGCGAGGTCGTCGCGGCCGAGGGGTGCATCGCTGGTCTTGTGCACAGAGGAAATCGAGGTCTCAGCCATGATTCAGCCCACCTTCACGATCGTGTTGACGTAGATGCCCGGCGTGACGACGTTCTCGGGGTCCAGACTGCCAATGGGCACGATCTCGGACACCTGCGCGATGGTCTGCTTCGCAGCCGCGGCCATGATGGGCCCGAAGTTCCGCGCCGTCTTGCGGTAGACGAGGTTGCCCTTGCCGTCCGCCTTGAGCGCCTTGATGAGGGCGACATCTGCGTGGATCGGCGTTTCGAAGACCTGCCACTTGCCGTCGAGGAAGCGAGTCTCCTTGCCCTCGGCGAGCATGGTGCCGTAGCCGGTCGGCGTGAAGAAGCCGCCGATCCCCGCGCCCGCCGCCCGAATGCGCTCGGCGAGGTTGCCCTGCGGGACGAGTTCGAGCTCGATCTCCCCCGCTCGGTACTTCGCGTCGAAGTGCCACGAGTCGCTCTGCCG
This sequence comes from Sinomonas terrae, assembly GCF_022539255.1. Taxonomy (NCBI): domain Bacteria; kingdom Bacillati; phylum Actinomycetota; class Actinomycetes; order Micrococcales; family Micrococcaceae; genus Sinomonas; species Sinomonas terrae. Next base: position 336,686 of record NZ_JAKZBV010000001.1, on the reverse strand, counting down.
GGGGAAGGAGCAGATCATCTTCCGCACCCGGCCCTCCTTGATGAGGAGCGCGAGGCCCTCGTCGGCCTGCCCGGCGTTGTTGTTGACCACGGTGAGGCCTGTTGCCCCGCTCTGCAGCAGGGCGTCGATGAGCTCGAACGGCTGCCCTGCGTTGCCGAAGCCGCCGATCATGACCGTCGAGCCGTCCTGAACGCCGGCAACGGCCTCGGCGACGGTCTCCTTGAATTCCAGCATCTCTTCCGTCCTTACTTGGCAGCCGCGACGTTCTCAAGCACCACCGCGAGCCCCTGCCCCACACCGATGCAGATGGCCGCCACGCCCCAGCGCTCTCCGCTGCGCTGCAGGCTGCGGGCGAGCGTGCCGAGGATGCGACCGCCGGACGCGCCGAGCGGGTGGCCCATCGCGATCGCGCCGCCGTGCTGGTTGACGATCTCGGGGTCGACCTTCCACGCGTCGAGGCACGCGAGCGACTGCGCTGCGAACGCCTCGTTGAGCTCGACGGCGCCGACCTGGTCCCACGTGATTCCCGCCTTCGCGAGGGCGCGGTTCGCGGCCTCGACCGGGGCGAAGCCGAAGAACTGCGGCTCGTTCGCTGCCGCCCCGCGGCCCGCGATCCGGGCGATGGGCTCGAGGCCGAGCGTGCCGGCCGCAGCCTCGGAGCCGAGCAGGACGGCGGACGCGCCATCGGAGAGCGGCGAGGCGTTGCCCGCGGTCACGGTGCCGCCCTTCGTCGAGCCGGAGCGGTCGCCGTTGTCCGGGCGGAAGACCGTCTTGAGGCCCGCGAGCTTCTCCGCGCTCGAGCCCGGGCGGATGCCCTCGTCACGGGTGAGATCCGTGCCGGGCACAGGGACGACGAGCTCGTCGTAGAAGCCCTCGTTCCACGCCTTGTCCGAGAGGTTGTGCGAGCGCGCGGCGAACAGGTCCTGCCGGTCGCGGCCGATGGCGTGCCGCTCGCGCAGCTGCTCGGTCGCCTCGCCGAGGGAGACGGTCCATTCCGAGGGCATGTTCGGGTTCACGAGCCGCCAGCCGAGCGTGGTCGAGGAGAGCTTCATATCGCCAGCTGGGTACGGCTTCTCGGTCTTCGGGCGCACCCAGGGCGCGCGGCTCATCGACTCGACGCCACCCACGAGGACGACGTCGGCGTCGCCCACCGCGATCTGGCGCGAGGCAATCATCGCGGCGTCGAGCGACGAACCGCATAGCCGGTTCACGGTCGTGCCCGGGATCGACGTCGGGAGGCCCGCGAGGAGCGTGGCCATGCGGGCAACGTTCCGGTTCTCCTCGCCAGCACCGTTCGCGTTGCCGAAGATGACCTCGTCGACCGCGCTGTGCTTGCCGTCGGTGCCCTCCAGAGCCTCAGCGGTGAGGCCCGGGGCCCGGCCGACGATGGCGCGGACAACGTGCGCGGCCAGATCGTCGGGCCGGACACCGGCGAGGCCACCGCCGAACTTGCCGAACGGCGTGCGGATCGCGTCGTATACAAATGCTTCAGTCACTGCTGTTCCTTATCAACGTCTGCCAAAGTCTTCTGCGCCACCTTGAAAGCCGTGTTGGCGGAGGGCACCCCGCAGTAGATGGCGGACTGCAGGATCACTTCCTTGATCTCGTCCCGCGTGAGCCCGTTGCGCAGGGCCGCACGCACGTGCATCGCGAACTCGTCCCAGTGCCCGTGGGCGATCATCGCCGTGAGCACAGCCACCGAACGCATCTGCCTCGTGAGCCCCGGCCGCGTCCAGATGCCGCCCCATGCGATGCGCGTGATCATGTTCTGGAACTCGGCCGTGAACTCGTCGGTGTTCTGATTCGCCCTGTCGACGTGCGCGTCGCCGAGGACTTCGCGCCGAACGACCATGCCGCCGTCGTACACCTCGCGCTGGGTGGCGTCGGCTTGGACGGCACCGGCCCGCGGATCGCGTCGCGTGTCCAGCGCAGCGGCCGAGAAGTGCTTGCGCAGCAGCTCGGCCACGGCGACGGGATTTTCGGCCGGCGCAATGTGTGCCACTCCGGGAAGCTCGACGGCGGTTCCCTGCTGAGCGTGCTCGGCCATCCATTCGGCATCCGAGAACGGGCAGACGGAGTCGAATTCGCCGGCGACGGCGAGGAACGGGACCGCGATGTCGCCGAAGCGGTCGCGGACGTCGTAGGCCGAGATCGCGCGGCACACCGCGGCGTAGCCGAAGCGGTCGGCATCGCGGAGCGTGTGGAGAAGCCGGGACGACTCGGCCGGGTGCTCGCCGAGGAAGCCCGGCGCGAACCAGATCTCGGCCGAGGCCTGGAGGCGAACTGCCGTGCCCTGCTTCGCGACGAGCTCGGCGCGTTCGGCATAGCCCTCGGCGCCGTTGAAGCGCGCGGACGAGCAGAACATGGCGAGGCTCAGCAGGCGGTCAGGGTGGCGCAGCGCGAGCTCGGCGCCGGTCGCGCCGCCCACTGAATCGCCGGCGTAGTGAAACGCCGTAGGTGAGGACGCCGCGCCCGGCACAATCGAGTCCACGAGTGCGACCACGGCGTCCGCGAGATCACCGACGCTGAACTCTGCGTCCGGGGCCGGTGCAGGCGAGACGCCGTGGCCCGGGAGGTCCCAACCGAGGACGTCGTAGTCCTCGCCGAGGAGGTGGGCGACGGCGTCCCACATGACCGTCGATGTCCCGAGGGACGGCCCCAGGACCACGAGCTCCTTCTCGCCCAGCTGCTCCCGCGGCGAGAGCCGCACGGCACGGATCTGTGGCACGCTCACGTCTGTTCCGTTCCTTTCTTTCGTCGCGTCTTTCGTCGCGCCGTCACGTCCGCAGGGTTCAGACCCTGCGGACGTGACGGCGCGACGGGTCGTGGCGGCGCTCGGCCGCGGTTTCTTCGTAGGTCTTCAGGATCCGGTCGACGATCCCAGCCGCGTCACCTTGGTATCCGGCGGGGTCGAGCAGCTCGTCGAGCCGCGCGTCGAAGTCCTCGCCGGCTGCCTCGGAACGGACGACGGCGCGCAGTTCCTTGCGCAGGATGCACGCCTGTTCGGAAGTGCCAGCACCGTTGGCAGCGGCGGCGAGCGTCGCATCCACTGCCTTCTGGACACCCGCCCGCCCGCCCTCTGCTACGCCGGAGAGCTCAAGCATGAGCCGCTCGCTCACGAGCAGCGGCCCGCTCAGCTCGAGGTTCCGGCGCATCGCCTCCGGGAACACGCGTAGGCCCTCGACGAGCTCACGCAGCGAGGCCGCAGCACCACCCGCGAGGCGCAGGAGCTCCCGGAGGGCAGGCCATTCGCTGTGCCACGCGCCGCCGGCGCGCTCGTCCTCGCTCAGGGCCGCCGCGATCTCGAGCTGCGCCACTTGAGCCGGCGCTTGAAGCGCGGCCGAGCGGATGAGCACCGAAAGGGCAGGGTTCTGCTTCTGCGGCATCGCTGAGGAGCCACCACGGCCCTCGGCGAGAGGTTCGCCGAGCTCGCCGAACTCGGGGCGCGCGAGCAGCATGACGTCGTTGGCCACGTGCCCCGCGGCCGTGGTCACGGCCGCGAGCGCATGGCCGAGATCCGTGACAGGTCCCCGGAACGACTGCCAGGGCGCAACCGCGGTTTCGAGGCCCGAGCGCTGCGCCCAGTCCGCCGCGAGGGCGGCCGGTTCGCCGCCGAGTGCGACGAGCGAGGCGTTCGTCCCGGCCGCTCCCCCGCACTGCACCGGGAAGGCGAGCGAGGAGAGTCGCGATTCGGCGTGCGCGACACCCTGAAGCCAGTTCGCCGCCTTGAGCCCGAAGCTCGAGGGCAGCGAGTGCTGGGTTAGCGTGCGGGCCACCTGCGGGGTGGTCCGGTAACGGTCGGCGAGCCGCGCGAGTGCCTCGGCGGCGGGGCTCAGGTCCGCGAGAATCCCCGCAATCGCCCGCTTGGCGGTCAGCATGAGTGCCGAATCGAGCACGTCCTGACTCGTGAGACCCTTGTGGACGGCTGCCTTCCCCGGCGTTGGCGTGGTCTCTCGAAGTGTCTTGACGAGCGGGATGACTGGGTTGCCGCCGCCCTGCGAAGCTTCGGCGAGCCGCGCGCCGTCGTATGTTCCCGCCGTCGTGCCTTGCTTCACGGCATCGCGTACCGCGGCCCCGGATCCCGCCTCGACGAGCCCCGCGGCCTCGAGCGTCTCCGCCCACGATGCCTCGAGTTCGAGCATCGCGGCGATGATCGCGTCGTCGCCCGTCGCTCCGGCAAGGGCCGGGCTAGCCCAAGCCGGGGAGAGCAGGCCGCGATCTGCGGGGTCCGTCACGGCCGTCAGCCCTCGGCGTGGAAGTCGAGGAAGACAGTCTCATCCTCGCCCTGGAGGCGGATGTCCCAGTGGAGCGACCCATCGGCGAGACGCTCAGCGATCAGCGTCTTGCGGCGGGCGGGCTCGAGGGAGCTGAGCAGCGCGTCGTTCTCGAGTGCCTCCGTGTCCTCAGGCAGATAGGCGCGTGTGAAGAGCCGGTTCATGAGGCCGCGTGCGAAGACGGCGACGGCGAAGAAGGGCGCCTTGCCCGGCTCCGTCGGGCCCGGATTCACGGTCGAGAAGACGTACTTGCCCGTGTTGCCGACCGGGGTGCGGCCCCAGCCCGTGAACGTGTAGCCGTCGCGGACCAGTGAGCCTGTCTCGTCCGGGATGTTGCCGTTCGAGTCCGCCTGCCAGATCTCGACGAGGGCGTCCGGGATCGGGTTGCCGTTGCCGTCGTACACAGTGCCGTGGAGCTTGACGCTGTTCGGGCTGCCCGGGGGCACGAGCTCGCCGCCCTTTTCGAACGGGAGCGCGTAACCGAAGAAGGGGCCGACGGTCTGGCCGGGTGTGGGGGTCAGCTGCTCACTTGCAGGCATTTCAGTGCTCACTCTCGCCCTGCTCTCCATACGCTTCGTTCTCGGTCCAGGTCCGCTTCGAGCCCGTGAGGACGATGTCCCACTCGTAGCCCAGCGCCCACTCAGGCGAGGTGAGGTCGTGGTTGTAGCGGGCCACGAGACGGTCCCGCGCATCCTGGTCGACGATCGACTGATAGATCGGGTCCAAGGGGAAGAGCTGATCTCCGGGGAAGTACATCTGGGTCACGATGCGCTGGGTGAACTCGGTGCCGAAGAGGCTGAAGTGGATGTGCGCCGGGCGCCACGCGTTGAGGTGGTTCTTCCACGGGTAGGCACCCGGCTTGATGGTCAGGAACTCATAGGAGCCGTCGGGGCCGGTGATGCAGCGGCCTACGCCCGTGAAGTTCGGGTCGATCGGCGCCGGGTGCTGGTCGCGCTTGTGGATGTAGCGGCCGGCGGAGTTCGCCTGCCAGATCTCGACGAGCTGGCCCGCGACCGGACGGCCATTGCCGTCGAGCACCTTGCCCCGCAGGACCATGCGCTCCCCGAGCGGTTCACCGCCATGCTGGATGGTGAGATTCGACTCGAGCGCGTGCACGTCCTGGTGGCCGAATGCCGGGCTGTAGAGCTCGATCGTCTCCGGATCGGTGTGGTGCAGGCTCTTGGTGGGATGCCGCAGGATCGAGCTGCGATACGGCGGGTAGTCGACGCGCGGCTGGATCTCCGCGGGCTGGCCGGCGGCGCGAGCCGCTTGGTAGCCCTCTTCGATGTCCCGGATCTCTTGGCTGACGATCGCTTGATTGTCAGCTGCGACGTCGGACGATTTGACGGGCTCGCCCATAGTTCCTCCTCTAGCTTCCTTGCTGAGTGCCCTGCGCGCGGCACCGTCTCCTCTTCGAAAGTACAGCGCCGTTCGCATTCTGCACAAGTGTTCGTGATGCGAACAAGATGTGAGCACGGGCGGTTCTCTCAGGCTAGGAGTGAGGGGTCAGATGAGGTAGAGGTTCTTCCGTTCAACGGAAGTACTTGGTCGAGGGGCTTGCAGAGTCTCACCTTCCCCCCGCTCCCGCCCACTTCTGATTGCCCGGCACGAGGCTTTCCCGCGACACGCCGCTTCCACGACTGATTGGGAAAACACAACCGGGCTGGAGCGCGGGCGTGCTCCCCATAATGAGGTCCGGGCAATAGCTGGGGCTGGGCCGTAACTAGGTCTGGGAGGACCTTCCTCGGCCCGGTCAAACGGGCGTACTGATGGAGGGTAGGCCATTACGACAATGGAGGCACCAGCATGCGCTATCGCAAACTCGGCAGTTCCGACCTCGAAGTCTCAGAGATCTCCCTCGGCTCATGGCTCACGTATTCGGGCGGGATCGAAGCGGAACAGACGCTGGCCTGCACTGAGGCAGCCTTCGATGCCGGAATCAACTTCTTCGACACGGCGAATGTCTACGGGCGGGGTGCGGCCGAGACGGCGTGGGGCGAGATCCTCTCCAAGCACCCGCGCGATTCCTACATCCTCGCGACGAAGGTCTTCGGCCAGATGTCGGACACCGATTCTGGCCTGTCCCCCGAGCAGATTGCCAAGCAGATCGACGCGTCGCTGACCCGCCTCAAGACTGACTACGTGGACCTGTACCAGGCGCACCGGTTTGACTCGAGCGTGCCGATCGAGGACACGATCGAGGCGTTCCAGAAGGTCGTGGAGCAGGGCAAAGCCCGGTACCTCGGATTCAGCGAGTGGACCCCGGAACAGATCCAGACGGCGATCGATATCGCCGGGCCCGATCTGTTCGTCTCGTCGCAGCCCCAGTATTCGATGCTCTGGCAGGCACCGGAGGAGCAGGTCTTCCCGCTGTGCGCCGCGAACGGCATCTCGCAGATCGTGTGGTCGCCGCTCGCGCAGGGCGTGCTGACCGGCAAGTACAAGCCGGGGCAGTCCGTGCCCGAGGACAGCCGCTTCGCCAACGAGTCCATGAACGCGTTCAAGGACCGCTTTCTCCAGGATCCGATCCTCGAGGCGGTCCAGCGGCTCGTGCCGATCGCCGAAGGCGCAGGCCTCGACCTCACGACAATGGCCCTCGCTTGGGTCCTGCGCCGCAGCGAACTCGCCTCGGCGATCATCGGTGCGTCCCGGCCGGAGCAGGTCCACAAGAACGCCGCCGCCTCGGGGGTCGAGCTGAGCGACGACGTCCTCGCCGCCATCGACGGGGCCCTCGGCGACGTTCCCGTCAAGGGACAGACGCCGGCGAACAACGCGCAGCTGGAGATCAAGCGGCGGTAGGCCGCGGACACAAAGATCGGTGGTCACGGAGGAGCCAGCCCCTGATCAGTGCCTTCCAGGTTGAGTCGCTGGTCGCAGGCAGCCATGAGGACTTCGTCGTGGGTTGCAACAATCACTGCAACTCCGCGTGCGGCTTCTTCGAGGAGGAAATTCGTGACGAGGCTCCGATTGTTGCGGTCGAGTGATGCAGTGGGCTCATCGGCGAAGATCACGTCTGCCGAGCGGAACATCGCGCGGGCAAGTCCCACACGCTGCTTCTCGCCGCCGCTCAGGGTTGAGACCTTGTGGGCCGAACGCCCGTCGAGACCTACACGCTCGAGGGCATCTCTGACCCCTGCTATACGGCCGGCTCGCTGGGCGAACAGGGGAAGTTTCGAAAGGGCTACGTTGTACGCGACGGATTCCTCGTCGATGAGCCCGTAGTCCTGGAACACGAAGGCGGCGTGCTCTTGCCAGAATCTGCGTCGCCGGCGATCGTCCCATGCCGTGGCGTCCTGTCCGCCGACCAGTACGGTTCCGCCGTCAACGCGGCGGAGGAGTGACAGTACATTGAGCAGGGTTGTCTTGCCGGAGCCGCTCGGTCCGACCAGAGCGAGCGTGCGGCCCGGTTTGGCACACACGCTCTCGTCGTGGAGCACCTGTTGCCCGTCGATCTTTACGTTGACGTTCTGTGCGGTGATTTCCACCGGCACTCCTTTCAGGCGAGGGACCTCAGGCTCTGCGGGCTAATGTCTTGGCGAAAACGCCCTTGGCGAAGGCGATGTGCAGGGTTAAAGAAATCGCGACATAAAGCGGTATCCCTGTCAGGGTCCACAAGGTCTCCGGCCGTCGGTCCGCGCCCAGGGCGAAGAACATGCCGCCTGCGAGGGCTGTCGCGAGGGCGCCTTCCCACGTCATGCGTCGACGAAGCACGCGTGACCACGTCCAGCCAGCCGTGCGCTGGACGAAAAGTCGCTTTGCCCCGGAGATCGAGTAGACGATGGCCGAGACGGCGATTCCCATTGTCAAGGCCAGCAGCACGAGGGCGAAGGAAAGCGCTTTGAGGCCGGCCGACTGATTCTGGAGCTGGCTGTTGTAGAGGGCGGCATCGGCGATCCTGTCGACTGACAGCACGGCGGCCGCGAGCGATGACTCCTGGAGATTGGTGTTGACCCAGCTCGCATCGCTGAACGTGAGGTTCCCAGAGGAGAGGAAGGCAGCCATAGTGGAGTCGTTGAACGTCTCCGCTGGGCGATCCGCCACGATGATCAGAGGATGGTGGAACTGCACCATCTCTCCGACTACCGGAGGCAGGGCGGGGAATTCCTCGGGGCCGGTATACCGGTAGTACCGCAGAGTCTCATCGATCCCCTGATGGTTGTTCCCGGCTCGGTTCAGCAGGGGGAACTGACGACTCCAGAAGTCCTTGGCTCCCGGGGGAAGGAAGTCGTATACGACCGGCTCCGCGACCCTGTCCAGCAGATTCTGGGCTTGCGACGTCTCGTGGATGAGGAGCGGGGCGATCGTCTGCAGGTACTCAGGGTTGACCAGCACGATCCCGTCGAACTCGCCCGAACCGCTGTTCCCAGGTGGGAATGCATAGGACATGGTCAGCTTTCCCGCACGGGACGCTGAAGCAGCAATATTGCGGAGAGCCTCTTGATGAGTGGCGAATTCCGCGTCGGATTGGACCGAGATCCGGAGTGCGACGTTGTCCTTCAGCACCTGCCACTTCGCGTTCTGTGTCGAGAGATTCGCGGCTTGAGCGATGGAAGCGCCGATGACGGGGAGCGTCACGGCAACCAGCACGAGTGTTCCCGCCTTCAGGATCTCGCTGACCATACCGAAGTGCTTCTCGGGCGGTCGGCGCGAAGCCAAGCCATCTATCGTCGGCCAGGTCATCACACCCATCACCAGTGCGCAGAGTCCCACCCCCACCGCCGCGCAAGCGATGAATGAACCCGCCGTAAGAAGGAACTCCGGCAGGTGGGAGGCCTTGCCCTGGAACACGACTGCGGCAGCGGAGGCCGCCAGGCCGAGGGCAGCAGACGCGCCGAAGGATCCCAGAAGCGAGAAGATGTCATCAGATGCGATCCTCAACGTCCGCGCGCCGTGGAGGGCCTTGAGGGCCCGGGCCCGCGCACGCAGCACATACCAGGAGATGACCGCGGTGGCCGAGAGGACAGCGCACGTGAGAAGCGTGAGCCAGGCTCCGCTCTCGATAAGCGCTTGGCTGAGGATCGTTGCGGGATTCCGCGCTACGACGCTCCGCCCGACGCCGTTGGCGTCGGTCCACTCGAGGAAGGCCCTTTCTGCGGCAGGGCCTCCCGAGTACACGTAGGGGCCGTTGAGGGAAGCCGTTCCGAGATCATGAGACGGAAGCAGACGGCCGTGCATCCCCGGCTTGAACCAGTCGATGTCCTGCGGCTCCTGGGGTGCGGCTCGTCTGAAAACGTAGAGGGACCGCGAATTGAAGAAGTCGTTCGGGTCTGCCACCACCTTGGCCAAGCGCAGGCCCGACCCATCCGCCATCGAATCCAGTTCTGCGATCGCCTGATCCTTCGACAGACCGCTGTGCGTGAAATCAAGGCTCGCCTTGAATTCCGTCCCCCAGGGAAATGCACTCTCGGCTGTTGACATCGCTATCCCCGCGAGGAGGGAGAGGAATATCGCGATGCCGAAGGATGTCACCTTCACCAAGGTCTTGAGCATTTAGGTCCTATCGGCCTAGAAAGCGAGGAGCTCACTTTGCCCCGAGCCTTCATCCCGGGATGCCCTTTGTCAACCTAATAGTGTTAAATCTGCGGCTTGGGCTCCAAAGGGCGTAATCCCGCCCCTTTTCGACGGCGAGAACTTATCCAAGCCCTCTCACGGAGATTCATGCAGTGCGAAACACGGAGAAAGCGAGCATTACCACGGAGAAACCTGCATGGTTGCGCCAATTTCTCAACCCAACTACTGAATTGCTCGAACTTTAGTTCCATGAGGAGCCTCAGTATTCTTCGACCCACCACGGAGTCGTCGCACGGCTGCGCGCGGAGGACGACGACGGCAGGCCGCACCGCCGTCGTCGTCCCCTTCGCTCTGGGGCTTGAAGCGCGACTGTGACCTGCCTTACCATGGATTGAGCGATATTAGAACACCGAGTTCTATTATCGAACAGTCTGAAATTGGCGACAGCCAGCCACAACGAAGTGAGGAAAGCCCGTGCAGTTCCACCACCACGGTTACGTCTCCGGCGACCCGCGCATCCAGCCGGCCGCCGGCGTCGGCATCAATCGACCGGACGAACTTCCCGACGAGGTCGATGTGCTCATCGTGGGGACGGGGCCCGCGGGCATGATCACCGCCGCGCAGCTGTCCCAATTCCCGGACATCACCACGCGCATCGTGGAGCGCCGGCCCGGACGCCTCGCGATCGGCCAGGCGGATGGCATCCAGGCGCGCAGCGTCGAGACCTTCCAGGCCTTCGGCTTCGCCGAGCGGATCATCGCCGAGGCGTACCGCATCACCGAGATGGCGTTCTGGAAGCCGGACCCCTCCGATCCGTCGCGCATCGTCCGCGGCGGCCGGGCGGTCGACGACGAGATGGGCATCAGCGAATTCCCGCACCTGATCGTCAACCAAGCCCGCGTCCTCGACTACTTCGCCGAGTTCATGGCGAACTCACCCTCCCGGATGAGGCCGGACTACGGCTACGAGTTCCGCGGGCTCAAGACGGCCGACGACGGCAGCGAGTACCCCGTCGAGGTCACCTTGGCGCACACCGCGGGAGAGCTCGAGGGCCAGGAGCGGACGGTTCGCGCGAAGTACGTCGTGGGGGCCGACGGCGCACGCAGCAAGGTGCGGCAGTCGATCGGCTGCACCCTCGCCGGGGATCAGGCCAACCACGCGTGGGGCGTCATGGATGTCCTCGCCGTGACCGATTTCCCCGACATCCGCGAGAAGTGCGCAATCCAGGCCGAGAGCGGCAGTATCCTCCTGATCCCACGCGAGGGCGGCCACCTCTTCCGCATGTATGTCGATCTCGGCGAGGTCGCGGCGGACGACAACGGTGCCGTGCGGAAGACGACGATCGAGCAGATCATCGCCAAGGCGAACGAGATCATGCACCCCTACACGGTCGAGGTGCGCAACGTCGCGTGGCACAGCGTCTACGAAGTGGGCCACCGTCTCACGGACAGGTTCGACGACGTCCTCCCGGCGCAGCTCGGCACGCGCACGCCGCGCGTGTTCATCACGGGCGACGCCTGCCACACGCACAGCGCGAAGGCCGGACAGGGCATGAACGTCTCGATGCAGGACGGCTTCAACCTCGGCTGGAAGCTCGGTCACGTCCTCGAGGGACGCAGCCTTGAGAGCCTCCTCTCGACGTACTCGGCGGAGCGGCAGGTCATCGCGAAGAACCTCATCGACTTCGACAAGGAGTGGTCGACGCTCATGGCGAAGAAGCCCGAAGAGTTCGAAAACCCGGCCGAGCTCGAGGACTTCTACGTGCGGACCGCCGAGTTCCCCGCAGGCTTCATGACCCAGTACGCGCCGTCCATGCTCATTGCCGAGTCGGCGCATCAGGACCTCGCGGCCGGCTTCCCGATCGGCAAGCGCTTCAAGTCCGCGCCCGTGGTGCGGGTGTGTGACACGAATCCCCTCCAGCTGGGGCATCAGGCAACCGCCGATGGCCGGTGGCGGATCTACGTGTTCGCGGACGCCGCCCCCGCGGGAGCTGCGTCGCCGGTTGCGGACTTCGCGGAATGGCTCGAGACCGCGCCGGACTCGCCGCTCGCGGCGACCCCGGCCGGCGCCGATCGCGACGCGTGGTTCGACGTCAAGGTGATCTACCAGCAGGACCACAGCAACGTCGACATCAACGCCGTCCCCGCAGCGTTCAAGCCCCAAGTCGGCCCCTTCAAGCTCACCTATCTCGAGAAGGTCTACGGGACCGACCCGAAGGCAGACATCTTCGACGTGCGCGGCATTGACCGCGGTGGGGTCGTCGTCGTCGTGCGCCCGGATCAGTACGTTGCGAACATCCTGCCGCTGACCGCCACCGCCGAGCTCGGCGCGTTCTTCGCGCCGATCCTGGGCGCGCGGAAGCCCGAGACGGTCTGAGAGTCCCCCAAGGGCTAGGCAGCGATCCATGGATCGCTGCCTAGCTGATTTCAACTCGCCGTCCGCGGCAATACCGGGATCAGCCGAAGGGCACCGGTACGCTCGGCCGCATGGCGACGAGGTGGGCCGCTGCAGCGGCCGTCTGCGGCACACTGCTGCTGTCAGGCTGGGCTTATCCGACGACGACCAGCCCGGCAGTCACAGTGGCGACGACTACCTCCACCTCCGACGGCACCCAGGCCGCAGTCACCCAAGGCTGGGGGCCGGTCGTGGCCGGGGACGAGTTCAACACGGGCAGCACCCCCAACCCGCTCCTGTGGGAGGTGTACAACTCGGCCGGCAACGCCGGGCAGGGCGTCCGCTCCCCGTCCGCGGTCACGGTCGCGAACGGCATGCTGACCATCTCTGGAGACGCCAACGGGACGACTGGGGGCCTCGCCTCGAAGTTCGCCCGGCAGGAGTACGGGCGGTGGGAGGCCAGGATGAGGACCTCCGCGCGGGACCCCAAGTATCACCCCGTCATGATCCTCTGGCCCGACTCGAACAACTCGCCCACGTGCGCGGAGACCGACTACGCCGAGGGCCAAAGCGACACGACGAGAATCAACTTCTTCCTTCACTATGCCTGCTCCGGAAGCAGCTTCCAGGCTTCGGCGAGCAAGGTTCTGGACACGACCCAGTGGCATAACTACGCCGTGGACTGGTCACCGAGCGGAATCATCGGCTATGTCGACGGCGTGGAGTGGTTCCGAGACACCAATCCCGCCGACATCCCGTCCGAGTCGATGCACCAGACGCTCCAACTCGACTGGTTTCCGAATGGAACGCCCACCACTCCAACGCAGATGTACGTCGACTGGGTCCGCGTCTACGCGGCGGGCACTCTCAGCGGGGAAATGGACACGAAGGCGGCGAGTTGGGGGCTCGGGAGCGCTACGAGCGGCGTCATGCCGATCCGCGACGGCGGCTTCTACCGCAACTACCAGTACGGCGCCGTCATCTCGACGCCGTGGCACACCCTGCAGGTCTCCCACGGCGCCATCCGCGGCCAGTGGGCGGCGCTCGGCTTCGAGAACGGCGTTCTCGGCTATCCGACGACCGACGAGATCGGCGGACTGCGCGACGGCGGCGTGTACCAGAACTACGAGGGCGGGGCCATCATCTGGTCCCCTGCCACTGGGGCTCAGGAGTCGCTGGGGCCTATTCGCGCCGAATGGCAGCAGCTCGGCTTCGAGGGCGGCGTCCTCGGATACCCGACCACAAGGGTGGTCACCGGCCTCGTGAACGGGGGCTCGTACCAGAACTACCAAGGCGGGGCCGTCGTCTCCTCGCCGGCCTCGGGCACCCATGAGTCGGTCGGGGCCATCCGCTCTGAGTGGCAGTCGACCGGGTTCGAGCACGGAGTGCTCGGCTACCCCACCACGGACGTTGTCACCGGCCTCGCAAATGGCGGCTCGTACCAGAACTACCAAGGCGGGGCCATCGTCTCCTCGCCGGCCTCGGGTACCCATGAGTCGTATGGGCCAATCCGGGCGGCGTGGCAGTCCAGCGGCTTCGAAGGCGGAACCCTCGGCTACCCGACCAGCGAGGTCTATTCCATCCCAAATGGTGTGTGCCAAGACTTCCAGGGCGGCCGGATCAGCGACATCAACGGGACCCTCTCCATCGCCTCCTCCTGACTCGACCCGCTTTCGAATTCGAGCAGTTCGCGACGCAACGTGCGAGAATGCGGCCGATGCGCCATGGTTATCGGTCCAACGGTGGAGTCGCTACGAGGCCCTCGGGGCGGAGGCGGCTACGCCGGCGTATCAGGAACAGGCGCCGCCTCCTCTTCTGGACGGGAGTCGCCGTCCTCTCAATCGCCGTCAGCGCCATTCTGTGGAGGACAACTCTCCCGGACCCCGGCCTGAGTGCGAGGGCGGGCGAGCCTTCCCAGGCACCCACGCTGGGTTCTTCTCCTGCCGGACTCGCCTCGCCTTCGCTCGAGTCGGTTCCGCCTACCACGACGTCTCCAGCACCTACTTGGACTTCTGGGACCGGCGCCCCAGCGACCGCGCACGCCGTCCCGGGCCGAGGCTCAGGCCCAGACCCGGGCCCAGACCCAGGCCCGGCGCAGGCTGTGGGCCCGGCGCCCAATGAGCCTGTCGCCACGCTCGCTCCCGTGGTCGCGTCTGCTGCGGCACCAGGTCCTTCCACCCCAACTGCCACCGTTCCGACGACTCAAGCAGCCGTGCCAGCGCCCACACCTACGCCCACGCCGTCGAAGTGCTCTCCGCTCTCCGGGCTGGGCGGGCTCCTCGGCGGGGAGCCGTGCCACTGAGGCACGGTTCCCCGCCTGAAGCGGACCCCCGGGTCTAGCGGCCGCCCTCGATCTTGCGGCTCCGCTGCTGGAGGGCCTGCTCGCCGTAGGGGTAGACATCGAGCTCCGGCTCGCTGACCTTCGTGAGCCGCTCGGTCTCCTCCTGCTCGAGCTGCAGGGCGTCGGCCTTGAGGTTGTCCGCGAGCTGCTCCTGGGTGCGGGCCCCGAGGAGCACGGAGGTGACGGCGGGCCGGTCCGCGAGCCAACGCAGCGCGACCTGGGCGGAGGAGACGCCGTGGGCATCCGCGATCTCACGGACCGCGTCGATGATCTCCCACGTGCGGGACTTCGCGTTGCGCGGCTCCCACGCCTCCATGCCGCGCTGCGGGTTCTCTCCGAGGCGGGTCGCACCGGTCGGTGCGGTGTCCCGCCGGTACTTGCCGCTCAACCAGCCGCCGCCGAGCGGCGACCACGGCAGCAGTCCCATCCCGGCGTCGAGCGCCGCGGGCACGATCTCCGACTCGATGCCGCGCACAAGCAGGCTGTACTGCGGCTGCAGCGTGACCGGGGGCGCCCAGCCGTGCGCCTTCGCCTCGTAGACAGCCTTCGTGAGCTGCCACCCGGTGAAGTTCGAGAACCCGTAGTAGCCAATCTTCCCGGACGCGACGGCGTCGTCGAGGAAACGCAGCGTCTCCTCGATGGGGGTCAGCGGATCCCACGCGTGCATCTGGTACAGGTCGATGTGGTCGACGCCGAGCCTCCGCAGCGACGCGTCGAGGGCCGTGCGCAGGTGGCGCCGGGAAATGCCGAGGTCGTTAGGCCCCTGCCCCATCGGGAAGCGGCCCTTCGTCGCGATGACGAGCCGGTCACGCCGGCCGGGGTCCGCCGCGAGCCAGCGGCCGATGATCTCCTCGGAGGTTCCCGAGGAGTAGACATCGGCGGTATCGATGAAGTTGCCTCCCGCCGCGACGAAATCGTCGAGAATTGCGTGCGACGTCGATTCGTCGGCTTCATGCCCAAAGGTCATGGTGCCGAGGCAGAAGGCTGAGACGACGGCGCCACTGGCGCCGAGATTGCGGTATTCCATCACGATCCTCCGTGTGAGGTTACTGAGGGGCCGCGTTCCAGCCTATTCAGCAATCACACTCGGGAGAAGGCTTTCCCGGCAGAATTCTTCGGCGGGAGGGTAATGACCCCGGCCCTCTGGAAGAGCAGCTTGGCGAGTCCGCGGCCGTCTCCGAGCGGCAGGCCATGGTCGGAAGCCCTCGGTGCCAGGTACTGGGCGAACTTGTCCGTCGAGAGCAGCTTCTTCTGCCGCACGGCTTCGCGGAGCATCCGGTCCACGACGGCCAGCGGCGTCCGGGTCGTGATGAGGTCGGCGATGGTCCGCTCGACCGTGAGTATAGGGATGCGGTCGACGACGGTCACCTCCCCGGGTGTGAGGGCGTCCGTTCGGAGGACGACGCTGGACAGCCGGGTCCGGCGACGCTCGGGCACGATGAACTCGTAGTTGCCGGATCGGATGCTCCCGATTCCGTGCAGGAGCGCTGCGCTCTCGCCAGCCGTGACGACGGAAGGTGCGCCAGTCGCCGTCGTCGGCTCCACCGGGGCCGCGAGCATGAGCCAGCGCGCGACGAGCCCTTCGAGCCGCGGGTCGCAGGCGGGCGCCATCCGGTAGACGCCTTGGGCAACCCGGACGACGGCGCCCAACGAGGCCAGGCGGGACATCTGCTTACGGCTGATGCCCGCCCTTTCTGCCTGGGCTGTGGTCACGAGTCCCCAACGGTTGCCCGAGGCTTCTGCGAGGCGAGCGATCAGTTCCGACGTCATGTCCATCGACACTAGGCGCGCCTCGAGGAGCATCCGTGGCGAGACGAGGGATCTCAGTGGTGCTGGGCGGCGATCTCCGTCCAGTCACAGGCGTGCCCCGAGGTCGTACCGCGGCTGGACACAGTTGTCTCCGCGTCGGGCCATCAGCGGGACTCAGTGTTCGCCGCCGGAGCACCCCCGTCGTCGTCCATCATTCCCCGCCGTCTACTCGCCCGCCGTCGCCCGCGCGAGGTCCTCGATCCGCTCGGTCGCCGCCCAGCTCGCCAGGAGCCGCAGCGACTCCTCCGATTTCGACCCGGGCTCAGCGGGATAGACCGTCAGGGTGAGCCCCGGATCCTCGGCGAGCTCCATCGCCTCATACAGGAGTTCGAGATCGCCCACCACGGGGTGGTGGAATTTCTTGTTGCCCGAATAGTGCCGGCGCACATTGTGGGCAGCCCAGCGAGTCCGGAATTCGTCGCTTCGCATTGAGAGCTCGCCGACCAAATCCGCGAGGCCCTTGTCATACGGATTGCGCCCGGATTCGGTTCTCAGAATCGCGACATTGTTGTTGGCCGCCAGATTCCAGTCGGGGTAGAAGTCACGAGCCCGGGGGTCGAGGAAAATGAACCGCGAATGGTTGGCCGGACGCACCGGGTCGGTGTACAGCTGCGAATAGAGGGCGGCCCCGAGGCGATTGGTGGCGAGGATGTCCATCCGCCCGTTGCGCACGAATGCGGGGGCGCCGGTGATCGCGTCGAGCATGAACTGGACGCTCGGCCGCACCCGTTGCCGCACGGCTCGCGGCTTGGCACGAGAGGACGCGTTCGCGACCCGTGCGAGGTCGAAGAGGTGGTCGCGCTCGGCCTCGTCGAGCTGGAGCGCCCGGACCAGGGCCTCGAGGACGCTGTCCGAGACGCCGCCGAGATTCCCGCGCTCGAGCCGGGTGTAGTAGTCGACGCTCACGCCGGCGAGCATCGCGACCTCTTCGCGGCGGAGGCCGGGGACCCTGCGATTGCCTCCGAAGACTGTCAGCCCTGCTTGTTCTGGCGTGATCTTCGCACGGCGCGACGCCAGGAACTCGCGCGCTTCCAACCGGTTGTCCATGTTGCCAACGCTACGCGGCCTCGGATACGGCAAGGGAGGTACTGCCAGAACCGGTATCGGCAGGGTACTCCCTCATCACCAAGCAAGGCGTTTGCATGGATGGTGAGTGTGTTGGGCAGCAAGGTGCCGGGCAATAAGTCTGGCGGAGAAAGGACACCCATGGACTACAGGACCGTCGGCGCCACCGGCGTCCAGGTTTCACCCCTGTGCTTCGGCACGATGTCGTTCGGCTCTGAGGCCGACGAGGAGACGTCGGCGGCGATGTACCGCCGCGTCCGTGAGGCCGGGATCAACTTCTTCGACACCGCCAACGTCTACGGCGGCGGCCGCTCGGAGGAGATCCTGGGCAAGCTCGCTGTCGGCGAGCGCGATGACATCGTCATCACGTCGAAGGTCGGCTTCCCTGTCAAGGGCGATCCCAATGCGCAGGGCCTCTCGCGCCGTCATCTCATGCAGTCGGTTGACGCGAGCCTCACGCGTCTGGGAACGGACCGGATCGACTTCTACTTCCTTCACACGTTCGATCCGCGCACGCCGATCGAGCAGACCCTCCATGCGCTCGACGACCTCCAGCAGCAGGGCAAAATCCTCTACCCGGCCGTGAGCAACTGGGCGGCGTGGCAGATCGCGACGGCGCTCGGCGTCTCGACCCGGGAAGGCCTCGCCCGGTTCGAGCTCATCGAGCCGATGTACAACCTCGTGAAGCGGCAGGCCGAGGTCGAGATCCTTCCCCTCGCCCAAGCGGAGAACATGGGCGTCATCACCTACAGCCCCCTCGGCGGCGGCCTCCTCACGGGCAAGTACCGCGGCGGGCAGCAGCCCGAGGGCGGGCGTCTGGTCGAGAACGCGCGCTACGCGGACCGCTACGGGCTCGAGAGCGACCGCACCACCGCAGAGCGCTTCGCAGCTTTCGCGGACGACGCCGGGATCGCGCCCGCCGCCCTCGCCGTCGCCTGGGCCATGGGGCACCCGGGCGTCACGGCGCCCATCATCGGTGCGCGGAACCTCGAACAGCTCGAAGGGTCGCTCGCCGCGCTCGAGGTCGAGATGACCCCGGAGCTGCGGCGCCGGATCTCCGAGCTGTCCCCCACCCCGGCGCCCGCAAACGACAGGACCGAGACCCTCACGGGGAACTGGGCCTAAGCCCGAAAGGAGACACTTGAGCCGAACACAGGCCAAACCCCCGGCCCAGCAGCCCTCGATGACGCGTGGTCTCACGCTGCTCTTCGCGGTCGCCTCGGGGGCTGCTGTCGCGAACCTGTATTGGGCGCAGCCGCTCCTCGACACCATTGCGGAGCAGCTGCATGCGACTCCTTCGGCGGCTGGCTGGCTCGTGACCTCGACGCAGATCGGCTACGCCGTCGGGATCCTCTTCATCGTCCCGCTCGGCGACGTGCTCGACCGGAGGCGGCTGACCGTGGCCATGATGCTGGTCTCGGCGGTCGTCCTCGTCGCGTGCGCGCTCGCGCCGTCGTTCGTCTTCCTGCTCGTGGCCCTGTGCCTGCTGGGCATCACGACGATCTCCGGGCAGATCCTCACGCCCCTCGCGGGCGACCTCGCCGACGACAAGCGCCGCGGCCACGTCGTCGGGACCGTCGTCGCGGGCATCCTCACGGGGATCCTCGCGTCGCGGGCGATCAGCGGCCTCGTCGCCACGTTCGGCGGGTGGCGAGCCGTGTACGCGGCGGCCGCGGTCGCCGTCGTCGTCCTCGCCGGGTTCGTGTGGCGCGCCCTGCCGCCGCTCCATCGGAAGGCGCGCGTCCCGTACGCGAGGCTTCTCGCGTCGGTGGCCGGCGTCGTGGTCCGCGAGCGCGCGGTGCGGTGGACGCTCGCGCTGTCCACGACCGGGTTCGCGGCGTTCACGATGTTCTGGACCTCGCTCACGTTCCTCCTCGCGGGGCCACCGTTCCACTACCCCGTCTCGGTCATCGGCCTGTTCGGGCTCGTGGGCATCGCCGGGGCCGTGACCGCCCAGCGCACCGGCCGGCTCCACGACAAGGGCTGGTCCCTGCCCGTGACGGGCGTCGCGTGGGTGCTCGTCCTGGCCTCGTTCGTGCTCGCAGCGTTCTCGGGCCGGTCGGTGTGGATGCTCGTGCTCGTCGTGTTCCTCCTCGACGTCGCGATCCAGGGGCAGAACGTCCTCAACCAGACGCGCCTCCTCTCGCTCTCGCACGAGGGCCGCAGCCGGCTCAACACGGCGTATGTGACGTCGAACTTCATCGGCGGGGCCATCGGCTCGGGCGTCGCGGCGCTCCTGTGGTCCTCGGCCGGGTGGGCGGGTGTCACCGTTGCGGGGATCGTCATGAGCTGCTGGGCGCTCGCCGTCTGGGCCCTCGGGCGCCGCGGGCCGCTCGTGACGCAGTAGAAATCCCAGAAAGACCTTCCAAACCTCCGAAAGACCTTCCAAGGAACCTCAGAAAGGACCACCCCCCATGCGTGGAGCTGTCATGTATGCCCCCGGCGACGTCCGGGTCGAAGAGCGCGAGGATCCGTCGATCCTCGAGCCGACCGACGCGATCATCCGCCTCGCCGCCACCTGCGTCTGCGGGTCCGACCTGTGGTCCTATCGCGGCACCGACTCGGTGAACGAGCCCTCCCCGATGGGCCACGAGTACGTGGGCGTCGTCGAGCAGGTCGGCGATGAGGTGCGGAACGTCAAGCCGGGCGACTTCGTCATCGGCTCGTTCTTCGCCTCGGACAACACGTGCGAGATCTGCCGTTCCGGCTACCAGACCTCGTGCGTCCACCGCGTCGGAATGGGCAGCCTCGGCTGCCAGGCGGAACTGCTGCGCGTCCCGCTCGCGGACGGCACGCTCGTCGCAACGCCCGGAATGCCCGACGACGACCTGATCCCAAGCCTGCTCGCGGCCTCCGATGTGCTGGGCACGGGCTGGTTCGGCGCGGTCGCGGCCGCGGTCGGCCCCGGCAAGACAGTCGCGGTCGTCGGGGACGGCGCCGTCGGGCTCCTCGCGGTCCTGGCCGCGAAGCAGCTCGGCGCGGAGCGGATCATCGCGATGTCTCGTCACGCCTCTCGACAGGCCCTCGCGCGCGAGTTCGGCGCGACGGACATCGTCGAGGAACGCGGCGACGACGGCGTGGCGAAGGTCAAGGAGCTCACGGGCGGGCTCGGCGCGCACTCGGTGATCGAGGCGGTCGGCACCCAGGAGTCCATGATGCAGGCCATCCGCTCGACCCGCCCGGGCGGGCACGTCGGCTACGTGGGCGTCTCGCACGACGTCGAACTCCCCGGCCAGGAGCTCTTCTTCTCGCACGTGCACCTCCACGGCGGCCCCGCGCCCGTGCGCGAATACCTGCCGCAGCTGATCGAGCTCATCTGGAACCGGGAGATCAACCCCGGCAAGGTCTTCGACCTCGAACTTCCGCTCGATGAGGCGGCCGAGGCGTACAAGGCCATGGACGAGCGGCGCGCGATCAAGGTGCTGCTCCGGCCCTAGCCTGCCCTAGCCTCGCTCGGCTACTTCGGCAGGACCACGCGCGTGATGTCGGCGAGCTTGTCGATCACCGCATCCTGAAACGCCGGGTCCCGGACCGGGGCGGCGGGCTCGCGGCGGCGCTGGTGATACCAGTAGCCGCCGCTGGTCCGCGCGGCGTCGTCCTCCCCTGCCGCGAGCCAGACTTGGGTGAGGTGGCCCTGTTCGAGGTCGTCGGGGGCGTTCGGGCCGCCCATGCGCGTGGGCACCCAGCCGGGGTCGACGGCGTTGCTCGCGACGTCGGGCCAGCGCCGGGCGAGCCCGAAGGCGAGCGCGCTCACGAGCAGCTTGCTGTCGGAGTACGCCTGGTAGGCCTCCCATTGGCGCGCGAGCCAGTCGACGTCGTCGAGCGAGGCCGTGCCGCTGCGGTGCATGCCGCTCGTCAGGAAGACCATGCGCGACGGCCGCGCGAGCTTGGCCGTGAGGAGGTACGGGGCGAGGACGTTGACCGCGAGCACTCTCGCATGGCCTTCTGGCGTCGCAATCCGGCGCTGCTCCGTGTAGACGCCGGCGTTCTGGATCACGGCGTCCATGGGCCCGAGTTCGTTGACTTCGTCGGCGAGCGCGAGCGTCTCGGCGCGCACCGAGAGATCGCCGACGACGACGCCCGCCGCTTCCGCGGCAACCTCGCCGAGGTCGCCGGCCCGCTGGGCCGTGCGCGCATGGACGACGACGTCGTGCCCTTGCGCGATGAGCGCCCGGGCCGCGGCGAGGCCGAGGCCCTGGGTGGATCCGGTGATGAAGATGCGCGCCACGTCCGGCCTCCTTCGCGGGTTCCTTCGACAGTAGCCGGTGGTGCGGGGGCGGTGTAGGGGCGGGGGCGGTGTAGGGGCGGGTTCCGCGTAGGGGCCGCCGTCGGGCCCGGGCCGGGGTGATTCCGACCAGCTGGTGATTCCGACCAGCTGGTGATTCCGACCAGGTTTGAAATGAGGCGGCGGCGTGTCGACGACCGACACGCCGCGGTCTCAGCCGTTTCTCGCCGCAATCCCGGTCAGAAACCTGAGCGTTTGCGCTAGGGCGGGGTCAAGGAACTGCCCCTTGCGCGGCGGCCTACGCGGGCCGGTCCTAGGTCAGCACCGAGGAAAGGTCGTAGCTGACGGGTTCCTCGAGCTGGTCATAGGTGCACGATTCTGGCGAGCGGTCCGGGCGCCATCGGACCCATTGCGCGGTGTGGCGGAACCGCTCGCCCTCCATGTGGTCGTACCTGACCTCGACGACACGCTCCGGCCGTAGCGGGACGAACGAGAGGTCCTTGTCCGCATTCCAGCGGGAGCGCGCCGCCGCCGTCGGGGTGCGCGGTGCCGACTGGTCGCGGTTGTCCGGCAGCACCGCGGCGGGCTGCGCCCACGCCCAAGGGTGCCCCTCGAACGTGGTCACGAGCGGCTGCAGCTCCTCGAACAGCTCCTTGCGGCGAGCCATGGGAAACGCCCCGATGACGCCCACTGAGTTGAGCCTGCCCTGGGCGTCGTACAGGCCCAGGAGCAGGGATCCGACGGCGTCGGGCTCGTCCTTGTAGAGCCGGTACCCGGCGAGGACGCAGTCGGCTGTCCGCTCGTGCTTGAGTTTGGACATGACCCGCTTGTCCTCGGCATAGAGTTCCCCGAGGGGCTTGGCGATGACGCCGTCCAGGCCGGCGCCCTCGAACCTGCTGAACCATTCCAGCGCGAGATCGGGGTCCTTGGTCACCTGAGTGAGGTAGACCGGGGGCCTTGCGTCCTTGAAGGCCTCCTCAAGAGCTGCGCGCCGCTCGCGGAACGGGCGCTCGACGTAGTTGGTCTGGCCCAGAGCGAGCAGGTCGAACGCCACGAAGCTCGCCGGCGTTGCGGCGCTCAGCTTGGCGATGCGAGAGGCCGCGGGGTGAATGCGCTGCTGGAGGGCATCGAAGTTGAGCCGGTCGCCGGTGTCCGGATCCACGAGGACGATTTCGCCGTCGATGACCGAGTGGTCGGGGAAGCTTGCGACGATGGCCTCGACGAGCTCCGGGAAGTAGCGCGTCATGGGCAGCGCATTACGCGATCCGATCTCCACCCGATCACCCGAGCGCCACACGATCGAGCGGAAGCCATCCCACTTCGGCTCGTACAGGTACTCCCCGATGGGGAGCTTCTTGACCGGCTTGGCCAGCATCGGCCCGTAGGGGGGAGCGATCGCGGTGCCCCACTCGGCGTCGCGCTCCGCTTTGGGCGCCGAATAGTCGACGTCGGCTCGGTCCGCCTTGCGCTTGCTTGGCGGCACCCGCGGCGGCTCGCCGGGCATCTTGGGGTAGTCCGGCGGGAAGTTGAGCTCGCCGAGGCCGCGCTCGAGGTCCGCCTCCCATAAGGCGAGTGCGCCCGAGATGTCACCCGGCACGGCGTCGATCTCTGCCCACGGGCAGTCACGGGCGGCCAGCAGCGCGGGAACCGTACGGACGGTGAAGTCGCGCGGGTCGGCGTCGGGGAGTTCGTCCCACGTCAGCGGGGTCGAGACGGGCGCGTGCGGCAAGGGCCGGGGCGAATAGGCGGCGGCGATCGTCCGGTCGCGGTTGGCCTGGTTGAAGTCGACGAAGACCCGCTCGCCACGCTCCTCCTTCCACCACGAGCTGGTCACGAGGTCCGGCATGCGGCGCTCCAGCTCGCGTGCAATCCCGATGACGGCGTGCCGCACCTCAAGGAACTCGTGCGTGGGCCGGATCCGCGCGTAGACGTGGACGCCCCGGTTGCCCGAGGTCTTGGCGTAGGCCGTGAGCCCGGCCTCGGCCATCACCTCGCGCAGCGCGAGCGCGGCGGTGACGGCGTCCCGGAAGTCGCGCCCGGGCTGCGGATCGAGGTCGATCCGCAGCTCGTCCGGGTTGTCCAGATTGGCCGTGCGCACTGGCCACGGGTGGAAGGTGATCGTTCCCATCTGCGCTGCCCACGCGAGCTCGGCGGCCTCGTCGAAGACCAGCTGGTCGTGGCGTCTGTGCGACGGGTAGGTGCACGTCACCGTCCTGAGGTAGGAAGGCGCGCCCCGCGGCGGCCGCTTCGAGAAGAACTCCTCGCCGTCGATCCCTTCGGGGAAGCGCTGAAGAGTCATGGGCCGGTCGCCGTTGAGCCGCAGAAAAGGCGATGCCACCGAGATCAGGTAGCCGGCCAAGTCACGCTTGGTGAGGGGACCATGCCCCTCGACGCCGGGCCACAGCACCTTGTCTGGGCTGCTCAGCTTGACCTCCCGCGCGCCGTCGGGGCCGTCCACGTGCAGGACCTCAGAATCCGCCATGCGCCCAACGGTAGCTGCCACAACTCTGTTGGGGCAGGACGCAGCGGCCAACTCGCTACGCCGGCCAACTCGCCGACCGCCTGAGAAGGGCGGTCACATGCCCAAGAGGTGCATCTGGGCCGAGAACTCCGCTCCTTTACTTCTCTCTTCTGGGTGTAGTTCTGAGACTCCCCCCGGCTCGCGATCCGTCCCCGGCATCAATCAGAGTCCACGTTGCGCTTCCGCCGTCGTGCGGAGGCATCATACTGCCCTCGAAAATGAAAATCGGTTCAGCCGATGATTCGAGGGGCTGCCACAAGCCACTCATGGGGCAATGCGACCCGGTGTGCACGACCGTGGCTCGTTGGGAATTTCCCAAGGCTCGGTCGGCGCTGCTGATCTTGTTCACTCCAAGCCTCCTTGCGCTGCGTTGGCGAGTCCGCTGATGACAAATCGGCCTGCAGCTCAATGGTAGGCAGCACAATTGGCACTGAATAAGATGAAAGTGAATTGACCGGATAAGGCCCTCTTATGGATGGTCCTTCAGCTCGAGCTCAGTGGCGCCTCGTTCCCACTGCTCGAAGATCAACGTCAGGTTGAGCTTGCCGTTCCGGATGACGCGCCGGGCCACCCACCGCAGGATCCTCCCGAAGTGCTCGAGCTTCCGGGCGTCCAACGTCTCACGCCTTGGGGCGCCACGTCATAATCGATCGCTATGTAGGAACACAAAAGCTGTCTTTGTGTGACCAACACCTCAAACGCTACTTTGAAGTTGTGACCAGTCCGCAGCGTCGCCGCCTTGGTCGGTAGTGTTCTCGGACCGTTCCAAAACACCCGAGCCATCGATTTTCGGCCTATTTAGCAAATGGCCAAGATTGAATTTTCTCGCATCAGAAAGAGCACATTATGAGATTTTATGCGAAGCATCGCGCAGCGGCCACGGACCTCCCGGCTGTCTCCGCTCTCGCCCTTTCTGCCTGTGGACAAGCCGCTGCTCACCCATCGCCAATGGAGACGAAATGACTGAAACCATACTTCCCAAGAAGACCCCGGTCAGGGCGGCAGTCGCGGCCTGGATCGGCACCACGCTCGAGTACTACGACTTCGCGGTGTACGGCACTGCGTCGGCATTGATTCTGAACGTCCTCTTCTTCTCGCCCCAGCTGCCCCAGGGCATCAGCGTGCTGCTGTCCCTGGTCACGTTCGCGGTCGGCTACGCCGTGCGGCCCCTCGGCTCTCTCATCCTGGGGCCGATGGGCGATCGCTTCGGCCGCAAGTTCGTCATGATGATCACGCTGTTCGGCATCGGCGGGTGCACCTTCCTGATCGGCTGCCTGCCGACGTACGACCAGATCGGTGCCGCCGCTCCGATCCTGCTCGTGGCGATCCGCGTCATCCAGGGGCTGTGCCTCTCCGGCGAGCAGCCCAGCGCGATCACCATGAGCCTGGAGCACTCTTCAGATCGCCGTCGCGGGTTCATCACGAGCTTCACGACCCTGGGCGCATCCTCGGGCACGCTGCTGACGCTGCTGCTCTTCATCCCGATCGCCGCGATGCCTTCGCAGCAGCTGCTGTCCTGGGGCTGGCGGCTCCCGTTCTGGTTCTCGGCCGTCGTGGTGGTGGTCGCCTACCTGATCCGCCGCCATGTCCAGGAGCCGCCGGAGTTCGTCGAGGCCCAGCGCGCCAAGGCGAACGTCGCCCCGCTCCGACACCTCCTGCGCTTCCACTGGCGCGCGGTTCTGCGGATCGTGTTCTGCGCGCTCATCGCGGGCACGAGCTACATGATGCAGACCTTCTCGGTGGCGTTCGGAACCTCCGGGTACAAGCTGGACAAGCCGACCATGCTCCTGACCACGACGGTCTCGGCCGTGATCGCCCTGGCCATCACCCCCCTGGCAGGGTTCCTCGTGGACAAGGTCGGCCGCAAGACGATGTTCCTCAGCGGAACGATCGGCGTCGGCATCACGATGGCGCCCTACCTCTGGTCGATCACGACCGGCAACTGGGCGCTGATCTTCCTGTTCGGCATCATCAACTACTCCCTCTTCTACTCCATGGTGAACGCGTCCTGGCCCTCGTTCTTCGCAGAGATGTTCCCCGGCCGGCTGCGCGTCTCCGGGCTCGCCCTCGGCACCCAGATCGGCTTCGCCATCTCGGGGGTCATCGGCCCCGTCCTCGCGACAGCACTCGCGGGCGCCAACCTCAAGGACTGGCTCGGCCCGTCCCTGGTCGCGATCGGGTTCATGCTCTTCGCGGGGGTCTCGGCGCTCACCGCCAAGGAGACCCGAAAGTACACCCTCAAGGAGCTCGACGACGTGCAGCAGAGCGAGCGGGAGAAGGCCGTCATCACCGCCGCCATCGGGCTCCCGGCCAGGGCCACCTCCGATCTCGCTGCCAAGCCCCGCACAGTGGACTGACGCCCCGTCCCTCGTCCGAGCCCGCAAGCAGTTCCACCAGTGCGGCTGCGGCGGTGTCAGGGTAGTGACCGCTCAAGTCACCGCCCCGACACCGCCGCAGCTTCCGACCACACCAGACCATCTGGCCGTGCCGTTGGCGCACAGCCTCGTCCTTCCCCGGAGAACCGATGCCCTTCGCTGACTACAAGACCGCCCTCGTCACCGGAGCCTCGACCGGGATGGGCGCCGCGATCGCCGAGCGCCTCGCCAAGCGCGGGCTCACCGTCCACGCCCTCGCCCGCAACGAGGACCGGCTCACCGAGCTCGCCGACCGCACCGGCGCCGTCCCCCACGTCCTCGACCTCACCGACACGGCAGCGCTGGCCTCCGCGCTCGGCCCCCTCGAGGTCGACGTCCTCGTCAACTGCGCCGGCGTCTCCCGGCCCGGGAACATCCTCGACTCCACCGAGGAGGACCTCGACGAGATCATCGACGTCAACCTCCGGGCCCTCCTGCAGCTCACACGCCTGACCCTGCCCGGAATGGCCCAACGCGACCTCGGCCACATCGTCAACATCAGCTCCATCGCCGGGCTCTACAACTTCTACGGCCACACCGCCTACCACGCCACCAAGGCCGCCGTGCACCAGATCTCCCGCCAGCTGCGCAACGACACCGTCGGCAAGCGCATCCGCGTCACCGAGATCTGCCCCGGCCGCGTCGAGACCGAGATCTTCGGCCGCAACCTCGGCGGCTCCCCCGAGGCCATGGAGGAGGCCTGGCAGACCTACTACGAAGGCTACGAGTCCCTCACCACCGACGACATCGTCAACGCCCTCGACTACGCCATCGAGACCCCGCGCCACGTCAACATCGGCATGATCGAGATCACGCCCACCTTCCAAGTCCCCGGCGGCCTCACCTTCGACCGCCGCTAGTCCGAGACCTGGCAATTGGACTGACCACGATTCAACTCACGAGGTTGCCTCCCGGGCAAACGACCTGATATCCAAATGTAGGACATTAGGAGGAGAGGGATGCAGCTCGTCAGCCCGAGCCGTTCGGTTCCGCTACCCATGCAGGTCGCGGGACAGATCCGGGCCTTGATCGCCGACGGCAGTTGGCCTGTGGGCCACCGCGTGCCGTCGGAACACGAGTTGAGCCGCGACCTGGCTATCAGCCGGAACAGCGTCCGGGAAGCGCTGCGGTCGCTGGTTCATGCCGGGCTGCTGGAGGCCCGACCCGGAGACGGTACCTATGTGCGCGCCAGCAGTGAGCTCGGCGTCTGTCTGCACCGCCGGTTGGACGGCGCGGATCCGCAGGATGCCTACGAAGTGAGGGCATTGCTCGAGCAGCGTGGTGCGAGGCTGGCGGCCCGGAACGCGACACCAGAGCAGCATGCGGCGATGCGTCAGGCTTTGGCGGACCGCGATGCCGCGCAGCGGGACGGGGACGTACTCGAATACTTCCGGATCGATCTGGATTTCCATGCGATGGTGGTGGCCGCCGGCGGGAATGCCCTGCTGGCCGAACTGCACTCGCATATCCGCGACGCCATTGCGGGCAACCTGAGGATCAGCCCTGACCCGGCGTTGGGTGCCTCGCTGGATCAGAAGCACTATGCTCTGGTGACGGCCATCGAAGCCGGTGATGCCCAGTCGGCGGATGCCATCGCCGGGGAACTGGTGGCAGAGGCACGGCTGCTCAGCGCGCGCTCGTCCGACGCTTCCCCGCTAGCCGTCGTCGGCAACGAGCAGCGGGCGGGGGGCAAGTGAGCGGGCGGTCGACGACGGCAGCAGCAGCTTCAACCACCGGTCGTCTTCCCCGTTTCGGGCTGGCCTTGGTCGGGGTGCTGCTTATCGCGGCAAACCTGCGGGCGTCCTTCACCGCCGTCGGACCTGTGCTGGGGCTGATGCGCCAGGACTTGGGACTGAGCGGGGCTGCGGCCGGCCTCCTGACCAGCCTGCCGCTGTTGGCGTTCGCGGCTTTCTCCCCGGTGGCGCCGTCGTTGGCCCGCAAGCTCGGCCTTGACCGCGCCCTGCGGCTGGCCCTGCTGTTGATCGCCTTGGGGATCGTGGCCCGATCCGTCCTGGGGGAGGCCGGCGTCTGGGCCGGCACCGGCTCGCTCGGAATCGGGATCGCGATCATCAACGTGCTGCTTCCGTCGCTGGTGAAACGCGACTTCCCGCATCGCGTGGCCCAGGTGACCGGGGTGTACTCAGCGTTTCAGTCGTCGGTCGCGGCACTGGCGGCGGGAGTTGTCGTGCCCATCGCCGACGCCTCGCCGTTGAGCTGGCGCCTCGCCTTGGGCGTTTGGGCCGGGATTGCGCTGATCGCGATGGCCGTGCCACTGCCGCATACCCGTTTCCGCGCCGGGCCCGGGCCAGAGGCCCGGGCCGCTACCGGCACCAGCCCTGCGCCACCTGCCTCCCCCTGGACTTCGGCTCTGGGGTGGCAGGTCACGATCTTCATGGGACTGCAGTCCGTTCCCTTCTTCATCTTTGTCGCCTGGCTGCCGAGCATTCTGCACGACCGGGGAATCTCCGCGGGAACGGCTGGCTGGTACCTGTTCCTGTTCCAGATCGTCTCGGTCCTGGGGAATCTGGGCACCGCAACTCTCGCGCACCGCTTCACAGACCAACGACTGATCGGCCTGACCGGAGGGCTGCTGTGCTTCCTCACCTACGTCGGGTTGCTGCTTGTCCCACAGATGGCCCTGCTATGGACCGTGACCGGGGGACTGGGCTGTGGCTCTACCATCGTCCTGGCCCTGTCGTTGTTCAGCCTGCGCACCCGCACCCATAGCCAAGCCGCCGCGCTGTCCGGCATGGCCCAGTCAGTCGGATACCTTCTGGCCGCAGCCGGGCCGATCGTGTTCGGCTGGCTGCACGACCTCACCGGAGGATGGAGCATCCCACTCGCCCTCACAGCGACGACGATGGCGGCCATGGCCGTCTTCGCCACGCTGGCAAGCCGGAATCGCCTACTGGACTAAGACGCCTTGGCTGTCAACACGCAGCCACGTGGTCACGGCGCGTCAGGTAGACGGGCTCGCGGGGTCGCGATCAACTGCAAGTGGGCCTCGGTTCGCCCAAGAACGGCCGTCCTTGACATAGAACGCGGCGCTGCCCCCCGGCGTCGTCCCTGGGCCTTGGCAGCCTGGGGATCTGAACGCCTGAGGACGGCGCTCGGCAGCCCAGTTTCCCGCGGGCTTCAATCCCTCGGTGGGAATCTGGTCGCGCGCGGGGTTGGCCCGGGTGGTTCCGGGGCCGCTGCTGTGGATCGCCTGACAACGAGGCTGGTGGAGAGGTCGACGCGCGGCGGGTCCGATCGCGATCGGGGTCCCTGCCACGTCTGCGAGCGCAGCAGCAGTCCGACGGCTTCCGCGCCCATCTCAGCGATGGGCTGGCGGACCGTGGTGAGCGGCGGGCTGGCCCATTCCGCCTCCGGGACGTCGTCGAACCCGACGACGCTCAGGTCGGCCGGGATGCGGAGGCCAGCCTCGGCGGCGGCGTCGATGACGCCGAGGGCCATGACGTCGGAGCAGGCGAAGACCGCGGTCGGCGGGGCCTCGGCTGCGAACATCGCGGCCGCCTGCCGGGCGGCCTGTTCCCTGCTCCAGTCGGCGTATGCAACCTCGCATTCCTCGACGCCGGCATCGCGCAGCGCGGAGCGGAATCCGTCGATGCGGGCGGTGCTGTAGAGGTGGTCCCGTCCCCCGCCCACCACGCCTAAGCGGCGGTGGCCGAGCGCAAGCAGGTGCTCGGCGGCCGAACGGCCGCCTTCCCAGTTGGTCACCCCCACACTCGGCACGGCCGCGGCCGGCCGGCTCATCGGCGTGACGAGCACGACCGGGATCCGGGCGGCGGAGAGCACGGCGAGCTGGACGCTTGTGGGATCGACGAGAACGACGACGGCCCCCTGCGACGGGCGGCGCAGGAGCCGGGAGACCCATTCGCCGTCTCCTCGGGCGATGGCGATGACAACGTCGACGTTCGCTGCCGTCGCTGCCTGCTCGACGCCGACCAGGACGCGGTTGGCCCAGCTCCCATCGACGTGGTTCACCACCAGGTGGATCAGGGGCGGAGCCTCGGGCGCCGACGGCCTGGCACTGGGCCGGGGCCCTGACCTGGCATACCCGACCTCGCGGACGGCATCCATGACCCGCTCGCGGGTGGCAGGAGAGACGTCCGTCCCGCCCCTGAGCACTTTCGAGACCGTCGGCACGCTCGTGCCCGCGACGACAGCGACGTCCGAGAGGGTCGGCTGCTTGTTGCGCTGGAGCTCGGCGGGAGGCATGAGGCGAGCTTACAACAGGTTCTGATTGCGAAATTTTTCGTTCCCCCAAACGCCTTGCGGCCGCTCTGTATTGCCTGTCAGGATCTGCAAAGCGGAGGAACGTCGCCTCGATTTTGCGCAAATTCTTAGGCGATGCTCCTCCTGGGGCGGCTCCCTGCCGCCGGACGACGGACACCGGCGGAGGCCGGGGATGGAGGAAGACGATGGCCGGTCTCGACAGCGGAAGGACGATCTCCCGGCGTGGGCTGCTCGCGGGCGCAGGAGGGATCGCGGCCCTTGCCGCCCTGACGGGGTGCGGCCCCTCAGGCGGGGGGACGGGAGGGGCGTCCGGTGAGATCAAATTCTGGAACATGCCGTGGGGCAACACCGAGTTCTCCCAGCTCGACCGGCAGATCACGCAGAAGTACTCCCCCGCCAAGGGCCTGCCGCCGGCCGCCTACCAGGAGGTGCAGTGGGCTAACTTCACCACCACCTTCGCTTCGGCCGTCGCCTCCAACACCGGGCCAGCCGTCAGCAGCGGCAGCGGGACGCAGGCGTTCCAGTTCGCGCAGCAGAACCAGATCGCCCCAGCCGACAGCCTGCTGGAGTCCTGGAAGGCCAACGGCCTCTACGACGACTTCCTCCCCGGCCTCATCGACACGATGAAGACCTCCCAGGGCCATGTGGCGGTGCCCTACAACCTCGACATGCGCGCCCTGTGGTACCGGAAGTCGCTGCTCGAGAAGGCCGGGGCGGAACCTCCGACGGACTGGCAGTCCCACCTCGACGTCTGCGAGGCGCTGAAGAAGGCCGGGATGTTCGGATTCGGGATCGCCGCCGGCGCCCAGGGCAACGGGTTCCAGGTGATCGTCGGGCTGATGATCAACAACGGCGGCGGGATCTTCGACGAGAACCAGAAGCCCAACTGCGTCACCCCCGAGAACGTCCAGGCCCTCGAGTACATCGTGGAGATGGTGCGCAAGGGCTACATGGATCCCGGCAGCATCGGCTACTCGACGACCAATGCTCAGAGCCAATGGAAGGCCGGCAAGTTCGCCATGGGCTTCGAGGCGCCGGGCCTGGCGCAGCAGCTCGGGGGAAGCGTCGCCGGCGACATGCTCGTCGGGGACCCGCTGGTCAGCGCCAGGGGCACGAAGGGCGCCCTCTACTTCCCGAACAACATCATGATGTACAAGAACACGCCCAGCCAGGCCGGCTCCGAAGCCTTCCTGACCTACTACTACAAG
The DNA here is from genome assembly GCF_022539255.1 of Sinomonas terrae. Classification (NCBI taxonomy): domain Bacteria; kingdom Bacillati; phylum Actinomycetota; class Actinomycetes; order Micrococcales; family Micrococcaceae; genus Sinomonas; species Sinomonas terrae. Next base: position 304,685 of record NZ_JAKZBV010000001.1, on the reverse strand, counting down.
AACATGAGCCCGCTGTGGACCCAGAAGACCGGGCCCGGGCTCCCCGTTCTCAAATCGATCGCCTCGACCCCGGAGTTCAAGTCCGACTCCAATGCTGTGAAGATGGTCCAGGTCTGGCAGCCCATCTGCAAGACCTGGGCGGCCCCCGGAGGAAGCGCCCTCTTCGCGAACATCTCGACCGTGGACAGCACCCCGGCGATGACCACCTTCGCCCAAAGCCTGCTCTCCCTCAAGGCCACCCCGACCGAGGCCCTCACCACCCTGCAGTCAACACTTGTCTCCACGATGAAATGACGGCTCACGCTCCGTCTGGGCCGGCAGCCTTGGAGGCCGGGGCGGAGCCGGACCGGGCCCCCGGCAGCGGGGATCCCGTCGCCAACACCACGGGCCCGGGCTGCGCATTGAGTGCGCAGCCCGGGCCCGTTGGTTTTCGGTGCCTTCGGTTATTCGAGGTCGGCGATGGTGCGTCCGGTGCGGTCGGGGGCGATGAGGGAGAAGAGGAGGCCGGCGGCGGGGCCGATGATGCCCAGGGCGAGGGCGAACGGGACGGTTCCGGCGATAGCGAGGGCGAAGAGGGGGAAGACTCCGGCGCCGAGGCCGCGGCCGACGTAGTAGCTGGCGCTGGAGCCGGTGGAGCGGATGCGGGTGGGGAAGTATTCGGACATCCACACGCCCAGGACCCCGAAGCCCCCGGCGGCGCCGGCGCAGAGCATGAGCGCCCAGAACGTGGGCCAGGCCCAGAAGTCGGCCCCGATGTGCGCTGAATGGGTGGCCAGGAGGGCCAGGAACCAGACGAACCCGACGGTGCCGAGGACGCAGGCGAGGGTGAAGGCGTACTTGCGCCGGAGGGCGTCGGAGACGATCCCGGTGAGGGTGTAGGCGATGATCGTGGCGATGTAGCCGAGCAGGACGATGAGGCTGACGGTGTTGAGGGAGAGCTTCTGGACCTTGAGCAGGTAGGTCGAGAGGTAGGCCCCGACGGAGTTCGTGGTCAGGAACATGGCGGTGGAGAGGACCATGAACAGGACCGTGCCGAAGACGAACTGGGGCTTGAAGATGTCGATGACCGGGACCTTGGTCCTGCGGATCTCCTTCGGGAGGGTGCCTTCCTTGAGGTGCTGCTGGTAGGAGAGCCACTGCTTTGACTCGGGCAGGAGCTTGAGGGAGGCGACGCCGATGACGGTGCTGACGGCACCGATCGCGATGTAGCCCGCGCGCCAACCGAGGTCGTGGCCCAGGAGGGTCAGGAACAGGAAGATCATGCCCTCGGTGAGGATCTCCCCGCCGAAGTACATGGCCTGGATGATCCCGCCCATGGTGCCGCGGCGGCCGGTCTTCCAGCATTCGGTGAACATCGAGAACGAGAGGCCGAAGAGCCCGCCCATGCCGATCCCGGCCAGGAGCCGGGTGGCCATGAACATCGCGTAGTTCACGGAGAGTCCGCCGAGGATCGCGGCGAGCCCGAAGGCCAGGACTGAGATCGCGAAGGTGCGGCGGCGGCCGAGGGTGTCCCCGAGGGTGCCGAAGACGAAGCCGCCCAGGATCGAGGCGAAGCCCTGGACGGTCGTGACGGTGATCAGGGCGATCGTATCCACGTGCAGGCTGCCGGAGATGTAGACCAGCGGGTAGCCGATGAGGTTCAGCTCCGCGCCGTCGAAGAGGGTCCCGAGCAGGGCGAAGGCCAGGATCAGGCGGACCTCGCGGCGCGAGTAGAGGGCTGCCATGCCCGCCTTGGCGGGCGGCTTGATGATGTGGGTCACGTGCACTTCCTCGTCGTTGAGGTCTCTGCCGGCCGTCGCACTCGCCGACGCTCCCGGCTCCATTGAATCCTGCGGGGCCGCCGCCAGTGAAGCGGAGCCCTCTGCGTGCCGGATGGCACGCGGTGCGCGTCCGACGGCGGGCGGGGAGCCCGCCGTCGTGCGCTCCCCCGGCCAGGCCATGGTCTGGCCCGGCCGGGCTTGGCCTCAGGCGCGGGCCGGTACGGCGACGCGGCCGAGGCCAGCGGAGGCCAGGGCGAGGGCGATCTCCTCGTGCGCGCCGGGGGCCAGCGGCAGGAGCGGGGTGCGGACGGTGGCGTGCTCGAGGATGCCGCGGGCGACGAGGCCTTCCTTGAGCGCGACGGTGCCCTCCATGTGCGAGCCGCGGTGGTAGACGTTCTTCGTCACGGGCAGGAGCCGGTCGTGGACCTCGCGGGCCCTGGTGTAGTCCTTTGCCCTGCCTGCGGCGATGAGCTCGACGAGCGGCTCGGGGGCGAGTCCGCCGTAGCCGACGAGGGCGCCGTCGACGTCGAACATGGTGTGCAGCAGGTACTCGTCGTGGCAGGTCAGGATCTGCAACTCCGGGAACGCCGCGCGCAGGACCGGGATCTCGGTGTCCCAGCGGCGCATGTTGCGCACGCCGTTCTTGGTCGCGAACACGCCCTCCTGCCCGGCGATCTCGAGCTGGGTGTCCAGGTCATAGGTGGCCTTGGTGGCGTCCGGGTACTGGAACAGGATCAGCGGCAGGCCGCTGGCCCGGTGGATCTCCCGGTACCGGGACTGCGGGGCGCCCTGCTGGTACCCGAACCTCAGCCAGCCGTGCGAGGGGTAGACCAGGCCCGCGGAGGCGCCGGCCTCGACCGCCCGCACTGCCTCCTCTGCAGCGACCTTGTTGCCCTCGCCGGTGATGCCGGCGATGATCGGCAGCTTCCCGTCCACGGCGTCCCGGAACGAGGAGATCACCAGGGCCTGCTCGGCCTGGGTCAGGAACGTGCCCTCCCCGGCGTGGCCGAGGACGACGAGGCCCTTGACGCCCTCGACGCTCCCGAGCCAGCCGCCGAGGCGGTGGATCGCGGCGACGTCGACGTCGCCGTCGCGGGTGAACGGGGTGACGGGGGCGGGGACCAGGCCGCGCAGATCGATCGTGGTCATCGGGTTCTCCTTCGGGTCGTGCAGGCTTGCTTTCGATCGGGTTGTGCAATCGATTCCCTTATCGATTGCTTCGACTGTAAGCTGGTTCACAGGAGCACGTCAAGGGGTCCGTCCGTAGAGCCGGCTCCAGAGCCTGGGAGGGCAAGCATGGAGACCAGGGAGCCCAGCGGGGCACGGCCGACGATCGCGGACGTCGCGGAGGCCGCCGGCGTCGCACGCTCGACCGTCTCGCGGGCGATGAACCGCGAGCACCGGTTCTACCGCAGCGAATCCGCGGCGCGGATCCGCGCCGTCGCCGAGTCGCTCGGGTACGAGCCGAACCCGACGGCCGCGAACCTGCGGCGCCAGCAGACCAGCACGATCGGGGTGCTCGTCTCCCGGCTCACGGACACGGTGATGGCGATGCTCTTCGAGGAGATCGCCGCGGCCAGCGCCGCTCGCGGCTACCACGCGCTCGTCGCCACCACCTACGACGACCCCGCCCTCGAGCGCGAGAACGGCCTGGCCATGCTCGCCTCCCGGGTCGACGGGCTCATCCTCACCACCGCCACCACCGGCGGCGGTCTGTGCACGGAGCTCGCAGAGCGCGGGATCCCGCATGTGCTGGCGCTGCGTGCCCACGGGGAGAGCCCGAGTGTCGTCGGGGACGACGTCCTGGGCGGCTACCTCGCCGCCCGCCACCTGATCGACCTCGGCCACCGCGAGATCGCCATCGTCGCCGGTCCCGACCACGCCCCCACTGCTCTGGCCCGGCGGGAGGGCTACCGGCAGGCCCTCTGCGAGGCCGGCATCCCCGAGGCGCCGGAGCTCGTCTACCCGTCCACCTTCAGCATGGAGAGCGGCGAAGCCGCCGCGCAGGCCTTCCTCTCGTCCGGGAAGCGGCCCACAGCGGTGTTCGCCGTCAACGACAACACCGCCTTCGGGTTCACCTCGGTCATCCAGCGCGCCGGGCTGGGCATCCCGAAAGACCTCTCCATCGTCGGCTACAACGACATACCCCTCGCAGCCCGCCTGCCGGTCCCCCTCACCAGCGTCCGGGTCCCATTCGCGGACATCGCCTCCGCCGCCGTCGACGCGCTGCTGGACTCCATCCACGGCCGGCCTGTCAGGGCGGCCCACCGAGTGCTCGCCCCCACGCTGATTCCGCGGGCGTCGACCGCCCGGCCTGCAATCCCGGCGGAGCTGCACTCCTGATCCGGCCCGCCCTGACGGGCGTCCCGGTCCTGGTCGGCCCACGGGGCGGGACGTAGCCACCTGCGTCCCGCCCCGACCCCCCTCTTCACGGCGCATCCCCTTGACATCCCTGCGTGCCCCGCATCACACTGTATTTACTGATAGCTTCTATCATACAGTGATAGTCCAAAAGGAACCCTAGCCAATGACGGCTCCGATCCGAGGAAAGATGTCAATGAAGAGATTGATCCGCAACACCATCACCGTCGGCGCGGTCGCGTCCCTGGCCCTGCTCATGGGGGCGTGCGCGAACAACTCCACTGCCGGGTCCGGCGGCGCCCCGGCGGCCAGCGCCACGGGCAGCGCAGACCCGGCCCTGGCGAAGCTGGTCCCTGACGACATCAAGTCGAAAGGGACCCTGGCCGGGGGCGCATCGTTCGACACGCAGCCAATGAACTTCTACGCCCAGGGCAATAAGCCCGACGGGGTGATCATCGACCTGCTCGACGCGGCGGCCGGCAAGCTGGGCCTGTCGATCAAGTGGTCTCAGATCCCCTACTCGGGCCTGGTCCCGGCGCTGCAGTCCAAGCGCGTGGACATCGCCGGCGCGCAGATCAGCAAGACCCCCGAGAACAAGGGGGTCGTGAACCTCCTGGCCTTCTACAACGCCTCCTCGTCGCTGCTGGTCCCGGCGGGGAAGAACTACGCCTCGGACACCGACGCGTGCGGCACGCGGTTCGGCCTCACGACGGGATCGACGGTGAACAAGAACATCGCGGACTCGATCAACAACGAATGCAAGGCCGCCGGCAAGCCGGCGCTGCAGTACCTCTACTACCAGAGCTTCAACGCCGGCGAGGACGCGATCAAGGCCGGGCGGATCGACTCGTTCCTGAACTCCACCCCGCAGATCCAGCTCGCGGTCAAGGCCGACAAGACCCTCGGCGCAACCCTCGTGGGCAAGCTCGCCTCCCGTGAGACCGGGGTCGCGCTGCCGAAGGAGGACACCCAGCTCACCCAGGCCTTCCAGGCCGCCTTCAACGCCATGATCGCCGACGGCTCGTACAAGAAGATCCTCGACAAGTGGGACCTTGGCACGATGGCGGTCGACAAGGCGGAGATCAACGACCAGATCCCGATGTGATGAAGCAGGCCCTCATGCAATCTCCAGTCAATCCCCCCGGCAATCCTCCCGAGACCTGGCAGGCGACGACGGCGACCGGCACCATGGCGCCGAGGGCCGAGGTCCCGGACGCGGTCGCGGTGAAGCGCCACTATGGCCGCTGGGCCGCGGTCGTCGTCCTCCTCGCCCTCGCCCTCGGGGTCGCGAAGTCCCTCGCGCAGAACCCCCAGCTCGAATGGGGCGTGGTGGGCCAGTTCCTCTTCGACGGCCAAATTCTCGAAGGGCTGGGGCAGACGCTGCTCCTGTCGGTCGTGTCGATGCTCGTCGCCTCCGCGATCGGGCTCGTGTTCGGCTTCTTCCGGCTCAGTGCGAACCCGGTGCTGCGGACCCTCGGTGCCCTGTACGTGTGGGTCTTCCGCAGCGTGCCGGCCCTGATCCAGATCCTCTTCTGGGGCAATCTGGCCCTCTTCGCCCCGCGCCTTGGCATCGGCATCCCCGGCACGGGCTGGACCCTGTTCTCGGCCTCGACCAACGATGTGCTTTCCCCGTTCGCAGCCTCGATCGTGGCCCTCTCGATCGCCAACGGCGCCTACCTGGCCGAGATCATCCGCTCCGGCCTGCTCTCCGTCGACGAGGGCCAGCACCTGGCCTCCTCCGCCCTCGGCCTCACCTGGTGGCAGGCCCAGCGGAAGGTCATCCTCCCCCAGGCGCTGCGGGTCATGATCCCCCCGGCAGGGAACCAGTTCATCACCCTGCTGAAGGAGACCTCCCTGGTGTCCGTCATCGCGGGCGGGGACATCCTCAGCCATGCCGAGAACATCTCCGGCTACAACCTGCGCACCGTCGAGCTCCTGATCGTCGCCGCCATCTGGTACCTGGCCGTGACCAGCGCCGCGACCCTGGGCCAGAACATCATCGAGCGGCGCACCGCCCGCGGGGCCGCCCAGCAGAAGCGCAGGGCCAAGGCCGGACCGGCCGAGACCGCCAAGGAGGCATCGCTGTGAGCAGCGTCGACGTCGTCAATGTGCACAAGAGCTTCGGGGACAACGAGATCCTCAAGGGCATCGACCTCCGCGTCAGCCAGGGGGAGGTCGTCTGCCTCCTGGGACCCTCCGGGTCCGGCAAGAGCACCCTGCTGCGCTGCATCAACGGGCTCGTCATGCCGGACAAGGGACACGTCTCCGTGGGCGGGACCCTGATCGGCCGCAAGGTCCAGAACGGGAAGCTGCACGACCTCAGCGGCCGCGAGGCTGCCGTCCAGCGCGAGCGGATCGGCATGGTCTTCCAGCAGTTCAACCTCTTCCCCCACCTGGACGTGCGCGAGAACCTCATGCTCGGCCCGCGCGCCCACAGGCTCGGCGGCAGGAACGAGCTCGAGGAGAAGGCACGGCACCTGCTGGCCAAGGTCGGCCTCGCCAGTCGGGTCAACGCCTACCCGTCCCAGCTCTCCGGCGGGCAGCAGCAGCGCGTGGCCATCGCCCGGGCCCTGATGATGGCACCGGACCTGATGCTCTTCGACGAGCCCACCTCCGCTCTGGACCCCGAGCTGGTCGGCGAGGTGCTGGACACCATGCGATCCCTCGCCCAAGACGGAATGACCATGATCGTCGTCACCCACGAGATGGCGTTCGCCCGCCAAGTCGCCGACCGGGTCGTCTTCATGGCCGACGGGCACATCGTCGAGGACGCCGCCCCGGCGCAGTTCTTCGACAGCCCCGCCACAGAGCGCGCCAGGGCCTTCCTCCGCCTCGCCTGACAACCACCACCTGCACTACCGGAAAGACAGACCATGACCCTCACCACCGAGCAGCTCTGCGAACGCCTCGGAGCGCTGCCCACCCCCAACATCGGCGACGCGATGGAACGCCTCGGCGTCCTCGACTCCGCGATCAAGCCCGTCTGGTCCGGCGGACGCCTCGCCGGACCCGCCTTCACCGTCTGGACCCGCGCCGGCGACAACGCCTACATCCACAAGGCCCTCGCCGAGGCCGCGCCCGGGGACGTCGTCGTCGTCAACGGCCAGGGCGACGAAACCCGCGCCCTCCTGGGCGACCTCATCGGTGCCCGCGCCAAGAACGCAGGGATCGCCGGGTTCGTCGTCGACGGCGCCGTGCGCGACGCCGCAGGGCTCGAGAAGGTCGGCATGCCCGTCTTCGCGCGCACCACCTCTCCCGCCGGGCCCTACAAGAACGGTCCCGGAGCCCTCGCTGGCCCGGTCGCCGTGGGCGGCGTCGCCGTCCTCCCCGGAGACATCGTGGTCGGCGACGACGACGGCGCAGTGGTCGTCCCGCGCGACCGCGCCGAGGAGGTGCTCCTCGCTGCCGAGGCCGTCCAGCAGGACGAGGCCGAGCGGATGCGGAGCATCCTCGCTGCCGCGAACGACGTGAAGGAGGCGGCATGCGCTGCACGGTGATCGGGCTCGGTGAAGCCGGCCGCATCTACGCCCATGCCCTCCAAAGCCGCGGGCACGAGGTCCTCGGCTACGACGTCGCCCCCATCCCCACCCCGGGCCTGGCCCGCGCGGCGGACATGGCCGAGGCCGTGGGAGAAGCCGAGGCGGTCATCGTCATGACCACCGCACGCGCCTCCCTCCCGGTCGCCCGGGACGCCGCACCCCACCTCTCACCGGGCACCGTCTACGCCGACTTCACCTCCGCCGCACCGAAGGCCAAGCTCGCCCTCAACGAGATCCTCCCCTCCGGCGTCATGGGCGCCGACATCGCGATCCTCGGCCCCGTCATCGCCCTCGGAGCGTCGACCCCGCTCATGGCGGCCGGCCCCGGCGCGGACCGGGTCGCCGACCTACTCCGGCCGGTCGGGGCCCCCGTCGAGGTCGTCCACGGGGCCCTCGGGGACGCCATGGCCCACAAGCTCCTGCGCAGCATCCTCATGAAGGGCCTCGCCGCCGTCGTCTGCGAAGCCGTCGAGGCAGGCCGCCGCGCCGGCTACGAGGACTGGATCCGCGGCCAGATCGCGGCCGAGCTCTCCGGAGACGGGCAGGCGACGATCGACCGCTTCCTCACCGGCTCTGCCAAGCACGCGGCGCGGAGGGCCGACGAGATGGCCGCGGTCACCGACTACTGCGAGGCCCTCGGGGCCCCCTCGCACATGAGCGCCGCCGCACGGGACTCGCTGCTGCACCTGCGGGACGGAGCCCTGAAGAGCGCATGAGCTCCCTCTACACCATCCAATCCGGATCTGCCTCCCAGCGGGAGGAGGTGCTCCGGGCGATGCCGAGGCTGGCGGAACTCGGGGCACCCCTGCGGGAGCAGGCCACCACGGCATGGGTCAGCGCCTGGCTCGCCAGCACCCACGATTCCCTCGAGTCGATGCCCTACTCCCTCCAGGCCCCCGACTACCGCCTGCTCGACCACACCAACGAGGTCGCCGACGCCGGGATCCTCCTCGCCGACTACGCCGAGGAGCGCTGGGGAGTCGGGCTCGACCAGGACATCCTGCTGGCCGCGCTGCTTCTCCACGACATCGACAAGGCCCTCCTCTACACCCGCGCCGGCGGCGCCGTGGCCGCGGACCCGGGGAGAGCCGGCCTGCCGCACGGGGTGCTCGGGGCGATGCTGCTGAAGGAGGCGGGCCTCCCCGACGCCGTCGTGACCCTCGTCGGCACGCACGCGGCGACCAGCCCGCTCAAGACCGGGGAGCCCGAGGCCTGGATTCTGCACTACGCCGACCTGTTCGCCTGCGACCACGCGTTCCGCCTGGCTCCCGGCACCGTCCCCTTCTTCCAGCGGACCTGAAGGACCATGAACGAGAACCTCCCGACCTACGACCGCCTGCTCCTGCGCACCGACGCCCCGCCGGGCTCGAGCTGGGGCCTGTTCCCCGAGGATCCGGAGCGGGGAATGGCCAACTTCGCCGGCCCCCGACAGGTCCTCCGGGGCACCGAGGCCATCCGCACCGGTGCGGCGTTCAGCCTCGACTACCCGGCGGACGCCTTCGAGCCCTCGATGTCCCGCAATAGGAAACCGCCCGCCCAGACGGTCACCTCGGCCCACCCGGACAGCTTCGACGACGTCTGGGACGGCTACTGGCCCCAGGCCAGCAGCCACATCGACGGGCTCCGCCACCGCCGAGCCCATGGGCACGGGTTCTACAACGGCATCCCGGACGCGCGCATCGCCGCAGGCACCCCCGAGCTCGGGATCCAGCGCTGGGCCGAGAAGCCCATCGTCGGACGTGCCGTCCTTGCCGACGTCGAACGCCATCGACGAGACGCGGGCTCGCCGATCGACCACCAGGCGGGCGAGCCAATCGGGCTGGGCGACATCACCTCGGCGCTGGCGGCCCAGGGATCCCCGCTCGAGCCCGGAGACATGCTGCTCCTGCACACGGGGTGGGCCGAGTGGTTCCTCCGGCTGGACCCCGAGGGCCGCGCCGCCGCCAAGGCCGAGCGCCGCACGACCGGCATCGCCCAGTCGAAGGAGTTCCTCGCCTGGCTCTGGGACAGCCGCGTGGCCCTGCTGGGCACCGACACCTTCGCCGTCGAGGCCCTCCCCGCCAGTCCCGAGAGCCCCTTCCACGCATCAGCCGGGAAGGACGACGGCGGGATGATGCACCAGGAGCTCATCGCCAAGCTCGGCTGCCCCCTCGGGGAGCTGTGGCACCTGAACGGACTCGCCCGCGAATGCGGACGGACGGGCCGCTACGAGGTTTTCCTGACGGTCAAGCCGCTGAACCTCCCCGGCGCCGTCGGGTCCCCCGCCAACGCCACGGCCATCGTCTGAAGGCTGCCGTCTGAAAGGTTGCCCGGGGGGAGCCTCAGCGCATTCTGGCCGCGATGCTCGCGGCGGCGTTGAGGACCTCGCGGGTGGCCTCGGCGAGCCGGTCCTCAAGGTCCTCCTCCCGGCCGGAGACCTGCACGACCCCGAGCAGCTCCCCGGCGTCCCGCGACCGCACCGGGGCGCTGACCGAGACCGCCCCCACGACACGCTCGTTGCGCGAGACCGCGTAGCCGGTCGCGGCGATCCCCTCCAGGAGCGAGACGTACTCGTCCATGGGGATCGCCGACCCGCCGGCAGTCTCGACCTTCTCCATGCCCGCCAGGACCTCGTCACGGGCGGCCTCGTCCATGTAGGCCAGGAAGACCTTCCCCGCGCCGAGGTGCAGGGGCAGCCTGCCCCCAACCGGGAGCTGGTAGCGCAGCGGACTGGCCCCTTCCACCCGGGCGGCCATGACGCGGGCCGCCCCGACGCGTACGGACAGGGACGCGGTCAGGCCGAGCGCTGCCGCGAGCTCCTGGAGGACGGGGGTGGCAGTGAGCACCAGATGGTTTCCGACGAGGAAGGAGTGTGCGGCCGCGAGGGCAGCGGCCCCGACGCTGTACCCCGCCGAATCCTGCACGACGTAGTTCCTGCGCTCCAGGACCCGCAGGATGCGCTGCGCCGTGGCAATGTGCAGGCCAGCTCCCCGGGCGACCTCGGCGAGCCGGAGGGGCCTGCCGCTGTCCGAGAGGAGGTCGACCACATCGAAAGCCCGCTCCACCGACCTCATCGTCGAACGCTCCTGGCCCGCGGCGTCGTCTGCCATCTTCCCTCCTAGGATCATGAAGAAATCTAAGCCATCGCCGCAGTCAGGACCCAGCCCGGTAGCCGCGTCCTCAAGCCCACCCCAGTTGACACAGTCATATGGTCCCCATCACACTGGATTATGGTGATAGTCAATATCATACAGTGATATTTGAGGCGAGGAGTGTACGCTCCTCAGAGGAAAGATTTCAATGAAGAGACCAGAAGCGCAGCCCCGCGCCGCCACACCCGCCGCCCCCACGCCATCCCCGACTCCTGTACCGGATGCCCCGGGTCGGACCGTGTGGAGAACCGCCCTCGCCGGCGGGGCCGGGTCGGTCATCGAGTACTACGACTTCTCCCTCTACGCCAATCTGGCCATCTACATCTCGGCCGCGTTCCTGTCCCGGACGGACCCGGGCGCCGCCCTGCTGGACACGCTTGCCGTCTTCGGCAGCGGATTCCTCATGCGCCCGGTCGGGGCCCTGTTCTTCGGATGGCTCGGCGACCGGCACGGCCGGCGAACGTCACTGCTGGTCAGCGTGGTCCTGATGGGCCTGGCGAGCTCGGCCGTCGGGGTCCTGCCGACCTACGCGGCTCTCGGGGTGGTCGCGCCCCTGCTGCTGCTGGTCCTGCGCCTGCTGCAGGGCTTCTGCGCAGGAGGGGAGGCAAGCGGCGCCTCGACCTACATCGCCGAGACCGCCCCGGCGAAGCTGCGGGGATTCTTCGGGGCCTTCAACCCCGCCGGGATCGGGATCGGCACCGCCGCCGCTGGCGGTCTCGCCGCCCTCGTCAGCTCCGCCGTCGGAAGCACGGCCATGGCCGCCTGGGGCTGGCGCGTGCCGTTCCTGCTCTCGCTGCCGCTCTCCCTCGCCGTCCTCTACCTCCGCACACGCCTGCCCGAGTCTGCGCAGTTCGCCAGGAACATCCGCACCGGGGCCGCGGCGGCCAGCCCGTTCCGCGGGCTCGTCCAGGAGTGGCCAGCCGTGGTCAAGCTCGTCGTGCTCTCCTTCTCGATGACCTGCACCGCCTACGTCGGGCACGTCTACCTCAACACCTACCTCACCGCCCAGCTCCACATCCCCGCAGCGCAGGCCCTGGGCACGAACTCGCTGATCACCGTCGTCTTCGCCCTGCTCATGCCCTTCGCGGCCCTGACCTCGGACCGCTTCGGCCGCCGCCGGATCTACGGGGCCGCGATGGCCGGCTACGTCGTCCTCGCCCTCCCCGCCTTCCTGTGGATGGCCCCCGGAAGCGGCGTCCCCCTCGGTCTGGCCATGGCCGTCTCATTCGTGCCCTGGGTCTTCTCCCAGGCCGTCGGCTACCCGCTCTTCACCGAGCTCTTCGGCTCCAAGGCGCGCATGACGGGCGTGGCCTTCGGCTTCGCCCTCGGCACCATCCTTGGCGGCGGCTTCGGCCCCTACATCGCCCAGCTGCTCACCACCGCCAGCAGATGGAACCTCGCCCCGGCCGCCTACATGGCCGCGTCCGCCCTCGTGGGCCTGCTCGCGCTGCTCTTCGTCGGGCGGTCAAGGATCGATGACGCCCCGGCGGCCGCCACGGGGCAGCTCGGGGACTGAGCGTGGACGGACTGCCTGAGACGCTCTCCGGTGCGATCGACCTCCACACCCACCCATCCCCGGACATCGTCCCCCGCTCCCAGAGCATCCCCGAAGCCCTCGAAGACTTCACCGCCGCCGGCTTCGCCGGCTTCGTCGCCAAGTCCCACGTCTCCTCCACCGCAGGCCTCTGCAGCACGTACACGGGACATCCCGGTGCCCGCGCCTTCGGGTCCATCGTCCTCAACCGGCCCGTCGGCGGACTCAATCCAGCCGCCGTCGAGATCGCAGCCCGCCTCGGCGCACGCGTCGTCTGGCTCCCGACCGTCGACAGCAGGCGCCAGCGCGAGCAGACTGCAGTGGCCGGACCCGCGCCCGTATGGGCAGGGGCGCAGGCAGAGCTGGCCGCTCGCCCCGGGTATGGACCCCCTATCGAAGTGCTCGAGGAGGGGCACATCGTCGCCGAGGTCCACGACGTCCTCGACATCGTCAAGGACCACGGGATGCTCCTGGCCACCGGCCACCTCGACTGCGAAGAAGTCTTCGCCGTCATCGACGCCGCAAAGGACCACGGCATTGAGCGCGTCATGGTCACCCACCCCGATCTTCCGCGGCAGCGAATCACCGGCGACGCCCAGATCGAGATGGCCCGCCGCGGCGCCTGGATCGAAAGGACCATGGCGTCGGTCATCGAAGGCAAGCTCCCCCTCGACGCCGCGCTCCACGGCATCCGCGCCTGCGGCCCAGGCTCGACCCTGCTCACCGGCGACCTCGGCCAACCCCACAACGGCCCCATCGTCGGCGGAATCCAACGGTGGGCGGCAGCCCTGCGCGGCGCGGGATTCACTCCCGAGGACATCCGCCGAGTCCTCGTGGACAATCCAGCAGCGGCGGTAGCAGGCTGAAGGCCTCATTCTCCCTCGCGCTCCGGAATGGGACCGGAAATCCACGCCTGTCGACGCGCGTCCAACGGGGCCATCCAGCAGGTACTGGCGCCGCTGAAGGCATCCGGGGCAGCCAGAGCGGCCACTTCATCGGCCCTAGGCCCTAGGGCGGCGGCCGAGCCCCTGAGGGGATGTGCTGTGGGCGGGGGCGGGTCAGGGCGCCGGAGCGTGCTGCGTGAGAGGTGCGGTGCTGGAGCGGCGGACAAACTCGGCTTCGACTTCGACCCTGCGGCGCTGGGCAGGGAGGAGGCCCTTGGCGCGGCCGACGGCGAGGTCGACCGAGTGGACGGCGAGCATGTCGATGGGCTGGCGGATCACGGTCAGGGGCGGGGAGACGAGCTCGGTCCAGGGGTTGTCGTCGAAGACGACGAGGCTGAGGTCCTCGGGCACGCGGACGTCGGACTGCTTGATCCGCCGGAGGGCGGATCGGACCTGGGCGGTGTTCCCTACGATGATGGCCGAGGGTGGCTCGGCGGCGTTCAGCAGTGCCCCGACGGCGTCGCTGCCTGCGTCGCCGCGGAAGGGGATGTGGTGGATCAGGTCCTCGTCCGCCGTCAGTCCGGCGCCCTGGAGGGCGCGCCGGAAGCCGGTGACGCGGTCCCTGCCGGTCGAGGTGTCCGCAGGGCCGGAGATGAAGCCAATGCGCCGGTGCCCGAGCCCGATCAGGTGGCTGGCGGCGACTTCGGCGGAGACGTCGTTGCGGATCGTGACGACGTCGATCTCCTCCAGGCCCTCGATCTCGCGGTCGACGAAGACCACATCGATGCCGAGATCGATGAGCCGTGCCCACTTCTCGACGTTGTCCCCGGCGGGGGTGGCGATGACGGAGGCGACCGAGCGCTCGACGAGCGTGTCGATGGACTCCGCCTCCAGGTGCGGGTCCTCCTGGGTGGTGAGGAGGACGACGTGGACTCCCCGCGCCCTGGCCTCCCAGACCACCCTGTCGGCGAGGCGCGCGAAGAACGGGTTGGCCAGGTCCGCCAGGACCAGGCCGATCGTCGAGGTCGTCCTCTGCTGGAGCTCGCGGGCGGCTGCCCTGGGCCGGTAGCCGAGCCGCTCTATCGTCTCGACGACCTTCGCCCTGGTCTGCGGGGCCACGGGGCCGGTGCCATCGTTGAGCACCCGCGAGACGACGGCGACCGAGACGCCTGCCTCGCGGGCGACGTCTCGGATCGTTGCTGGCTTCCTCACCGGCTCCTCCTTGGGTCGTGTTGGAAAGACTAGACGAGTCCCCCGGTCGGGGTGATTGACGTCACGGTCCTTCCGCTGGTACAAAAGTGTAACCGTTACCACCCAAGGGGTCCAAGCGGACGACGAGGCAGTCGGGCGAAGCCGGCTCGAACGACCCCCGTCGGCCGCCCGATGACAGGAAGAGCACCGTGAACCTCCACTCCCTCCTCGAACAGCGCGAAGCCGAAGGCCGCCCGATCCGGGTCGGCCTGATCGGGGCCGGCCGGTTCGGTACCATGTACCTCTCCCAGGCCCGGAACATCCCCGGCGTCCACGTCGTGGCGATCGCGGACATCAACACCAAGCGGGCCCAGGGCGCCCTGGAGCTGGTCGAGTGGCCCGCCGAGGCCTTCTCCCCCACCATCCAGGACGCCCTCGCCCGCCGCGGCACGGCCGTCGTCCCGGACGCCTCGGCCCTGTTCGAGTCCGACATCGACGTCATCGTCGAGGCCACGGGCAACCCGATCGTGGGGATCGAGCACGCCCTGCGGGCCATCGGATCCGGCAAGCACATCATCATGGTCACCGTCGAGGCCGACGCCCTCGCGGGGCCCGCCCTGGCCCGCCGCGCCCAGGAGGCCGGAGTCGTCTATTCGATGGCCTACGGCGACCAGCCCGCCCTGATCATGGAGTTGGTCGACTGGGCCCGCACCTCCGGGTTCGACGTCGTCTGCGCCGGCAAGGGCGCCAAGTACCTCCCCCGCTACCATGGGATGAACCCCGACAACGTCTGGGAGAACTGGGAGTTCTCCAAGGAGCTCACCGACTCGGGCCAGCTCAACCCCTACATGCACACCTCCTTCCGCGACGGGACGAAGGCCGCGATCGAGATGGCCGCGGTCGCCAACGCCGCCGGTCTGGTCCCCTCGGACAGCGGGCTGACCTTCACCCCGGGCAACATCGAGGAGATAGCGACCATCTGCCGGCCCTCAGCCGTCGGCGGAGTGCTCGCCCACGAGGGCTCGGTCGAAGTCATGTCCAGCGTCACCCGCGAGGGCGACTGGATCCCGTTCAACACGCAGGAGGGCGTCTTCGTGGTCGTCAAGGCCACCAACCGGTACGTCTCAGGCTGCTTCACCGAGTACCCCTGGCACCCCGACCCCACCGGCCAATACGCCGCCCTCTACCGCCCCTACCACTACGTCGGGCTGGAGCTGAACATCTCGATCGTCAACGCAGTCCTTCGCGGAATCCCCACCGGCTCCCCCAAGGGCTTCTTCGGCGACGTCGTCGCCACCGCGAAGAAGGACCTGACAGCCGGGGAGTTCCTCGACGGCGAGGGCGGGTACACCGTCTGGGGCAAGCTCGTCTCGGCCGAGACCTCGGTCCGCGAGGGCCTCCTCCCGGTGGCGCTCGCCCACCACGTCGAGCTGAAGAACCCTGTCGCCAAGGGCGCCAGCGTCAAGTGGGAGGACATCGTCATCGACGAGTCTCTGGCCACCGCCCTCGAACTGCGCAGAGAGACCGAGTCCCTCATCGGCGCCACCGTCTGACCATGCAAGCAATGACCCCTTTTCGACGATGAAAGGAAAACCCATGATGAGACGAGCCGGCTGGATTTCGGCCCTCGCCGCCGCTTCTGTCACTGCCCTGGCCCTGGCGGGCTGCTCCGGGGGCGCCGCTGCCTCCGGATCCAGCACCGTCGAGGTGAAGCTGTCCATCCCCGACCCGATCGGGTCCTCGGTGGGGATGGCCGCCCAGCACTTCGCCGACGAGGTGAAGGCCAAGTCGAACGGGAGCGTCAAGGTCACGGTCATCCCGAACGGCACCAGCTTCGGCGGCGACCAGAACGCGGCCGTGAGCCGGGTGCAGAGCGGGTCGCTGGATGCGGTGATCCTCTCCACCTCCGTCTACGCGGCCACGGACAAGAAGATGAACGCGGTGAGCCTTCCCTACCTGTTCTCCTCGGTGGACCAGGAGGTGAAGTACCTGGACGGGGCACCGGGCAAGGAGCTCCTCTCGGACCTCGCCCAGAGCGGCACCAAGGGACTCGCCATGCTCTCGCGCACCCCCCGGGAGGTCACCAACTCCGTCCGCCCCATCCAGACTCCCGATGACCTCAAGGGCCTGAAGATCCGCGTCCCGGGGAACCCGCTGTGGACCAAGTTCTTCAGCGCCGTGGGAGCGAGCCCGACGCCGATGAACTTCTCCGAGGTCTACACCGCCCTGCAGACCGGGGCGATCAACGGCCAGGAGAACCCCGTCGAGGTCCCGGCGACCAACAAGTTCGCCGAGGTGCAGAAATACCTCTCCATGACAAACCACATGAGCGACGCCTTCGTCCTGGCGATCAGCGACAAGAAGTGGAACAGCCTGGACTCCAAGGACCAGCAGGCCCTGCAGGCGTCCGCCGACGACACGGCCGCGTTCAAGACCAAGAACGACGCCCAACTGGCCGACACGCAGGTCAAGCAGCTCGAGTCCCAGGGGATGAAGGTCAACGACCTCTCGCCCGAGGGGGCGGCCCAGTTCAAGACGATCGCCCGTTCGCTGTACCCCCAGTTCGCCGACACGGTGGGCGGGGCGGACTTCCTGAAGACGACGGTCGACTTCGTCGACGGGCAGTGACCGCCACGGGGGCCCGCGGCAAGCGAGTCCCCGTCGCGGCCTCCCCCGGAACCAGAAGCGTGGAGATCAAGGCAGAATGAAAACAGCAATTGACGAGAGCACCGGAGTAGTCCGTGCGGACGAGCACGCAGGCCCGGAGAGGACGGGGGCGTGGAGCGGAGCCGGGTGGCTCGACGCAGGCCTCGAGGGCCTCGTCGGCCTCTCCATCGCTGTCGAGTTCCTCGTCGTCCTGTTCAACGTCCTCGTCCGGGCCATCACGGGCAACTCGGTAACCTGGACCCAGGAGGTCTCCGAGCTCGCGCTCTACACCGCGGCGTTCATGGGAGGGGCCATCGCCTATGCCCGCGGAGCCCACATGTCGATCCGGATCCTGGCCGACCGCCTGCCCGCATCCTGGCACAGGTACCAGCTCGCCCTCGTCGACTGGCTGGTGTTCGGCACCACTGCCGGGATGCTCGGGCTGTTCCTTCCGGTGCTCGCCCAGCGCTCCCACGAGTCCACCCCGATCCTGAACCTCCCCGAATCCTTGGTCTCGCTGCCCTTCGCCCTGGGCCTGGTGCTGACAGCCTGGTTCGCCCTCGTCAGGCTCGCCCGTGCACCAAGGCGAGCAGCGCTGGTGGGCCTGGCAGCGGCAGCTGCCCTGTTCGCGGCCCTGTTCGCGGTCCAGGATGCGATGGCAGCCATGAGCTCGGACGCCCTCCTGGCCGCCGTGCTCGCTTTCCTCTTCGCCATCCTCCTGCTCGGGGTGCCCGTGGCCTTCGTCCTCGCACTGGGCTCGGCCGTCTACGTCCTCTGGGGCGGGGACCCCTCCGGCCTCTCGGCGGTGCCCGTGGGGATGCAGTCCGGGGCGAACTCGTTCCTGCTCCTGGCGATCCCCTTCTTCATCCTCGTCGGGGCCCTGATGAGCCGCGCCGGCCTCACCGCCCCGCTGGCCAGGCTCGTCGACGCCCTCCTGGGACGGATCAGGGGAGGGGCGCTGATGGCGGTCGTGGCGACGATGTACGTCTTCTCCGGCATCTCCGGGTCCAAGGTGGCCGACGTGGCCGCGGTCGGCACCACGATGCGCGACATGCTCGAGGACCGCAGGGTTCCGCGAGGGGAGGTCGTCGCGGTCCTGTCGGCATCGGCGATCATGGGCGAGACCGTGCCCCCCAGCATCGTGCTGCTGATCCTTGGCTCGATCACCTCCCTCTCCACGACCACCCTGTTCATGGCCGGCCTCGTCCCGGCCGCCGTCCTGGGCCTGTGCGTCATGGCCCTGGTCTTCTTCCGGGCCAAGGGCACGGAGCGGGCCGAGCCGACCTCGGCTGCCGAGAAGGGGCGCTCAGTCGTGCTCGCGCTGCCGACCCTGATCCTCCCGGTCGGGCTCGTCGCCGGGATCGTCACCGGCGTGGCGACCCCCACCGAGGTCTCGGCACTCGCTGTGGCCTACGCCGTAGTCCTCGCATGCACCTCCAGGCCCCGCCGGCTGGCCCTGGGATGGCAGTCCGTCAGGGAGACGGTCACCACCGCGGGCATGGTCCTGTTCATCATCGCCGCAGCCGCCCCATTCGCCCAGACCCTCGCCTCGGCCGGGGTCTCGGCCGCGATCGGTGACGCGATGTCCGGGCTCTCGGCCTCCCCGTTTCTGTTCATGCTCGTCAGCATCCTGATCCTGGTCGTCATGGGACAGCTGCTGGAGGGGATGCCAGCCGTGCTGATCTTCGCCCCCCTGCTCCTGCCGATCGCCGTCCAGTTCGGCATCAACCCCGTCCAGTACTCGATGGTCCTGGTCATGGCCATGGGCATCGGCTCCTTCGCCCCGCCCGCAGGCATCGGCTTCTACGTCGCCGCCGCTACAGGACGCGAGAGCGTCGAACGCAGCATCCGCCGCTTCATCCCCTACTTCCTCATCCTCCTCGCCGGAGTCGTCCTCCTGGCGCTCGTCCCCTGGTTCAGCACCGTCCTGCCGTCCCTCCTGGGCCTGAGCACCAGCTGAGACGCTCCTACCGGCCCCCGAGCCCATCCCGCCTGGCCACTCTGCCCATACCCCTCCAGCGCTTCCCCTTCCCAAGACGAATCGAACACGATGAAGGGAAGAAACCCCATGAAGGGAAGAATCGCAGCAGTTCGACAGACGGCCCATCCCTCTGGAACCCACCACCCCGAAGAAGGTCCCCCACGACCTCCTTCCGACACCGAAGAGGAACACCCGTGACCCATTGCCCCACCGTCTCCGTCCTGGGCCTGGGTCGGATGGGAGAGCCCATCGCCCGCAGGCTCCTGGACTCCCTGGGCAGCCTCACCGTCTGGAACCGCACCCCCTCCAGGACCCAAGCGGCAACAGCCCGCGGAGCGTGCGCCGCGGCCACACCCGCCGACGCCGCGGCAGACGTAGCCCTGACCGTCCTGACCGACCTCTCGGACGTCGAGGACGTCTTGGAAGGCGAGAACGGGCTGCTGTCCGGCTGGCGCAGCGCAGGCAGAGAGCACCCTGTGCTCGTCATCCACGGCACCGTCTCCCCCAGCGGCGTCGCCCGGCTCGCCGAAGAACTCTCCCATGAGGGGATCGGCGTCGTCGACGCCCCCCTCTCGGGCGGGGTCGCCGGGGCCGAGAGCGGTGCCCTGAGCGTCATGGTCGGAGGCGAAGACTGGGCCGTCGCGAAGGCCATGCCAGTCCTGGAGAACGTCGGCTCCACCGTCGTCCGCTTCGGGGCGCCGGGCACGGGCGAGATCGCCAAGGCCTGCAACCAAGTCGTCGTCGCCAGCACCGTGACCGCCGTCTCCGAAGCGCTCGTCCTCGCCGACGCCTACGGCCTGGACCGGGGACAGCTCCTGCGCATCCTCGCCGGAGGCCTCGCCAACTCCGAAGTCCTCGCCCAGAAGCGCGACCGCTGGCTCAACAGGGACTTCACCGGCGGCGGCAGCGCCGCCAACCAGCTCAAAGACCTCCGCTTCGCCGCCGACACCGCCCGAGCGAAAGGACTCCGCCTGCCCGTCTCCACCACCCTCAACGACGTCTTCGAGCAGATGAGCGCGCAAGGGCTAGGTGCCCTCGACCACTCCGCCGTCGAACTTACAATCTCCAACAGCGCCACCACCGGAAGCGCACCAAGCTGACCCCTCGGACCGTCGACGTACACCACCAAACGCCTGCTTGTGCCACCTAGAGCGAAATGGTCCCCTCGCAAGGCTTCACCGATCCTTGGCCCACTGATTGATCAGTAGATCAAGAGTGCAACTCAAGTCGCGGTGGAGTGCACCCCACGCTGCCACTTTTCGAAGTCGTCTGGACACCCGGCCTGCGGAAAGGGACTGTCCGAATAACAATGAAGCTGTCCTGACACCGACTGGTCGGCCCGACCTGGGGTCCGCGCCTGTGTTCCGGGCGGCCGGGGCGGGCGGGACGTGACTTCATAGGACCTTGCTCGACCGATGGCTCGTCATTGTTGTGTCCGCCCAGCCCGGCGAGGTCATCCCTTCTCGAAGGGAGACATCTCCAGCATGAGCAGCACCGTGGACATATGTCGGTGATCCTTTCCCCTCCGGGTTTCTTGGTCCGCTTGATGCGCTTTACCAGGGCGGCGAGCTCGTCGACCTGGTCTTCCCGCAGTCTTGCTTCTTTGCGCTCGTAATCGTCAAAGTTGACTCGCTCCGGCGCTTCGGGCGGCGCCTTCTTGGGTGCTCGCTAAGGCTTCGCCGGACTCTGGTCCTCGGGCTCAACGTCGGACCGGGTACGCGGCCGCGCGGAGGTCCAAGTCCACCACCGCCTGGCCCCGCCGTTCGGCGGCGGAGTTGCCATCCGCGGCGGCTGACTGGGGCGCCATCGGTCTCGCATTGTCATGCACGCTCCCGGCCACGGGGAGGCTTGATACCTCTCCTTCCTGCCGAGGGAGGCAGACCATTTTCCGCTGAGTGAGACAAGGCCTGTGGCGTGGATCATGGAAAGGGTCTACTTGCGGTCAGGCAGGTCGCCCCCTGACCTCGAATTCGAGGTCCGGCGTCCCCGCACCCCCATCTGGTAGGACGGCTTCGGCTGGCGTAGACAAGGAAGTTCATGCCATGGATCCACATCGCCGTTGGATCGTCGGCCTGTGTTGGCTGACTGTTGTGTTCGAGGGATATGACCTCGTTGCGCTCGGCGCTGCTATACCGACGCTCCTGGACACGAAGTTCGGAGGCATCGATGCCGCTAGCGCGACGTTCGTCGCGACTATTTCGTCCGTGGGCGTCGGGGTGGGCGCCGCACTGATCGGCCCGATCTCCGACCGTTTCGGGCGGCGCATCCCCTTGATCGCGTGCGTTCTGGCCTTCTCTGTGTTCACGATCCTGTTCCCGTTGGCTCCGAACACCACCATCATGGGGGTCCTCCGCCTCTTGGCGGGCATCGGCCTGGGCGGGTGCATGCCGGTGGCTGTGACCGCGATGCAGGAGGCCGCCCCGAGCAACGCCCGAGCGCACTCGAGCACCATCACGATGACGGGTTACCACGTCGGTGCGATCCTCGCGTCCCTGGTTGCGATCCTGGCTGGCAGGCAGTGGCCCGTGATGTTCTATGTCGGCGGCGTGTTGGGCGTGGTGGCAGCACTGGTCATGTGGGCCAAGCTCCCGGAGACGAGGACGGTGACGGCTCCCGCCGCTGTCGTGAAGCGCGAAGGCAGCGCAGTTCGCCTCAGTGGTCTCCTGCGGCCCCCTTACCTGAGGATCACCGTGGGCCTCTGGACTGCCGCCTTCATGGGGCTGCTGCTCGTCTACGGCCTGAACACGTGGCTGCCCCAGCTCATGCGCGGCGCGGGATACAACGTGTCCGATTCCCTTGTCCTGCTCCTCGTCCTGAACGTGGGAGCTGTGGCCGGCATGCTGATCGGAGGGCGAGTCGCGGACCGGCGGGGGATCAAGGGCACCACGATGTTCTGGTTCGGGGCCGCAGCGGTGCTGCTCATGGTCCTGAGCCTCAAGATGGACAACCAGTTGGTGCTCAACGGCTTCGTATTCGTCACCGGGATCTTCGTCTTCTGTGCCCAGGTCCTTGTCTACGGCTTCGTGGGCTACATCTACCCGCGGACGGTCGTCGCTACGGGCATGGGCTTCGTCTCTGCTTTCGGCCGTCTCGGTGCCATCGCAGGCCCGTGGTTCACGGGCATGCTCGTCGTGGCGCATCTTGCCTATCCGATGAGTTTCTACGTCTTCGCCGCTTCAGCGCTGCTCGGAGTGGTCGCGATCGCGGCCGTGCCCAAACCGCGCCCCAGCGCATCCGAGTCGCAGGCGCCCGGGGCGCACGCATCAACGACCACCAACAACTGAACTCCATTCCGCCACCGAACCCAGAGAGGCTCTCATGACTGCAGCTACGACTACTCCCACGCCCACCCAGATCTTCGATGATGCTGTCTCCGTGATCGAAGGGCTGAAGGCCGGCGCCTTCCTGGGCGGCAGCTGGCGCGACGGCTCGTCTGACCGCAAGATCACCATTACCTCCGCCATCGACGGCACCGAGCTGCGCTCGTTCCCGGGCGCCTCCGCCGCCGACGTCGACGAGGCCTACGAGGCCGCGGCGCAGGCCCAGAAGGAATGGGCCGCAGCGCCGCCGGCCGAGCGCGCGGCCGTCATCGCCAGGGCAGCCGAGATCCTCGAACGCCGTCGCGCGGAGATCACCGCACTGCTCCGCGTCGAGTCCGGATCTTCCGCGCTCAAGGCCAACATCGAGGTCAGCTCCGCGATCGGCATCACGCGCGAGTCCGCCACCTTCCCGAACCGCGCCCACGGGACCCTGCACCCCTCGGCCTTCCCGGGCAAGGAGAACCGTGTCTACCGCGAGGCCCGCGGCGTCATCGGCATCATCTCCCCCTGGAACTTCCCCCTGCACCTCTCCATCCGCTCCGTGTCCCCCGCCCTTGCCCTGGGCAACGCCGTCGTCCTCAAGCCGGCCTCGGACACCCCGGTCTCGGGCGGCCTGATCGTGGCCGAGATCTTCGAGGAAGCCGGCCTCCCGGCGGGCCTGCTGTCCGTCGTCGCGGGCGCCGGCTCCGAGATCGGGGACCACTTCGTCCAGCACCCCATCCCGTCAATGATCTCCTTCACCGGCTCCACCCCGGTCGGACAGCGAGTCGGCTCGCTTGCAGCCCAGGGGCACATGAAGCACGTGGCCCTCGAGCTAGGGGGCAACGCCCCGCTCGTGGTCCTCGACGACGCGGACCTCGACGGAGCGGTCAACGGCGCCCTCATGGCGAAATTCCTCCACCAGGGCCAGATCTGCATGGCAGCCAACCGCATCATCGTCGACGCTGCCGTCTACGACGACTTCGTCGAGCGCTTCGCTGCCCGTGCCAGGCAGCTGGTCGCCGGAGACACCACGGACGATGCTGTCCTCCTCGGCCCGCTCGTCAACGACGACCAGGTCCGGACGGTCACACGGCTCATCGACTCCGCCCGGCAGCAGGGCGCCCGTGAGGTAGTCGGCGGCCAGCTCGACGGCCGCCTCATCGGCCCCCACGTCTTCGCCGACGTCACCGAGGACATGGACATCGCCAAGAACGAGATCTTCGGCCCCGCCATCGGCATCATCAAGGCCCTGGACGAGGCCGATGCCCTGCGGATCGCGAACGACACCGAGTTCGGCCTGTCCTCGGCCGTGTTCACCCGCGACGTCGAGCGCGGGGTGCGCTTCGCCCGCGGCATCAAGGCCGGCATGACCCACGTCAACGACTCCACCGTCAACGACGAGCCCAACGTCATGTTCGGAGGCGAGAAGAACTCCGGCATCGGCCGCTTCAACGGCGAGCAGGCCATCGAGGACTTCACGACCCTGCACTGGGTCGGGGTGCGCTCCGCGATGGGCCCGGTCCCCTTCTGAGCCCGGCCAACCCGCCAGACGCCCCACCGCTGAGAATGGGACCCGGCAGGCGCCAAGCACTCCGGGTCCCATTCCGGGGCGGCCAAACAACGACGTCCGAGATGAAGACCATCCGAGGGAAACAAGAAGTGGCAACCACCCAGAACACAGTCCTTGAAGCAGCCCTGAACGTCTTCCGGGCGCACGGACTGACCACGATCTTCGGCAATCCCGGATCAAATGAGCTGACCTTCCTCGCCGGCCTCGATGGAGACTTCGACTTCATCCTCGGCCTCCATGAACAGGTCGTCGTCGGCATGGCGGAGGGCTACGCCCGCGCGACCGGAAGGCCTGCCCTCGTGAACCTCCACGCGGCATCAGGGTCCGGAAACGCAATGGGCGCGCTCACCAATGCCCACTACGGGCACATTCCCATGGTGATCCTCGCCGGGCAGCAGGTCCGCCGCACCGTGGGCCAGGAGACCATGCTTGCGAGCACCGACGCCTCGCTCCTGCCCGCACCGCTCGTGAAGTACTCGCACGAGCCACTGGATGCCGCCGATGTGCCCCGCACCCTCGCCCAGGCAGTCTTCGAGACCACGACCCACCCGAAGCGCCCCGTCTACGTCTCCGTCCCCCTGGACGACTGGGCCCAGCCTGCTCTCGAGGACGACGTCCTCCTCATGGCGCGCTCGGTCTCAACAGCCGGCGCTCTCACCCCAGAGCTGTCGCAGGAGCTCACCTCAGCGATCGACGGCGCGAAGAGGCTCGCCATCGTGGTGGGCCCCCAAGTGGACGCCGCCGCGATCGAGGATCCCGAGGTGTTCGGCGCCGTGGTCTCCCTTGCGGAGAAGTCCGACGCCTCGGTATTCGTGGCCCCGTCGCCCTCCCGCGGCCCCTTCCCCACCACGCACCCGAACTTCGAGGGCGTCCTGGTGCCCGGGATCAAGTCGGTCCGCGACCGCCTCGCCGGCTACGACGTCGTCCTCGTGCTCGGCGCGGCAATGTTCCGATACCACCGCTGGGAGCCGAGCAACTATCTCGCGCCGGGCACCGCCGTCCTGCACGTCACCCAGGACCCCCGCGAGGCAACCCGCGCTCCGTTCGGACGCTCCATCGTCGCCGACGTCGCTTCCACGGCCAAGGCCCTCGACGAGGGCGTGAAGGACCGTGGCCGCCGCCGGGGTGCTGCCGGCTCCCGGAAGCTGCCGGCAGCCAGAACCTCGTCCGAGGGCATGACGGGCACCGAGATCCTCGAAGTGCTCAATGCCAACGTCAACGACACGGTGGCCTACGTCAACGAGACCACCACACTGGACCTCGACTACCTCGAGCGCATCGCGATCGAGCGTCCGGGCATGTACAACTTCCCGGCATCCGGCGGCCTCGGTTTCGGCCTGCCGGTCGCAGTCGGCATGTCGATCGGCGACCCGGACAAGACCGTCGTGGCCACCGTGGGCGACGGCTCGGCCAACTACGGCATCACCGCCCTCTACACGGCCGCCCAGCGGAACACCCGGACCGTCTTCATCATCGTCAACAACGAGGCCTACGGCGCCCTTGCCGGATTCGCACAGCGCATGGGCGTCCCAGACGTGCCTGGCCTCAAGCTCGGCGGCATCGACTTCGTGGCCATCGCCGAAGGCTACGGAGTGACCGCCGAGAGGACCACGACCCGCGAGGAATTCGAGAAGTCATACCAGAAGGCGCTGGTCTCCACAGGGCCCGTCCTCATCGACGCCAGGGTGGTCACGCACTAGCAACCTCGCCTGGCGCCGGACGACGGGTGCCATCCCTCTGTGCACCGCGTCCGGTCCCCCGCCCGCTTTCCCCTCTCCCAGCAAGGGTCACGCAGCGCAGAACGACGCGAGTCCGGCGGGGTTTGCGGTGTTCGCGGAACACGGAAGAGCCCAGCAATGCGTGGGCCAAGGAAGAAAGAGAGATCATGCAGTGAAGACCGCAATCGTGGGCGCCGGGGCCATGGGCCAGCTCTTCGGAGCACGCCTCCAACTGGCCGGGGAAGACGTGACGCTGTTCGACACCCAGCAGCGGACGATCGACGCCCTCAACTCCTCCGGGATCTCCCTGGAGACCGAGAAGGGCACCGAACATGTCTCGGTGAAGGCGCGACGGGCCGAAGACGAACGCGGTCCCTTTGACCTGTTCGTGGTCTTCACGAAGGGATTCCACACCCGCTCGGCCGTCGAATCCGTGCAGCACCTCCTGGGCCCCGGTTCGGTCGGACTGACTCTCCAGAACGGCCTCGGGCACGCCAAGATCCTGATGGAGTTCTTCGGACCGGAGCACACAGTGGCGGGGGTGACCGACTTCCCGGCGGACCTCGAAGCGGTCGGCCGTGTCAAGAGCAGTGAGCGCGGATCGGTGCGCATCGGCTCGCTCGGCCCGCAAGGGCACGCTGACGAAGTGGCCCAGGCGTTCAACAGGGCAGGACTGAACGCGAAAGTCGAAAGCGATGTCCGGATCCCCATCTGGGAGAAGGTCGCCTTCAACGCAGCGTTGAACTCATTGTCGGCCGTGACGGGGAAGGTCGTCGGCGATCTGGCCAAGTCCCCGGATGCGCGAGCCCTGATCTCGGCCGTCCTGGCCGAGACCCGCAGTGTTGCGGCGTCAGAAGGCATCGACCTCTCGGTCGAGCGGGTCGGCGGAGCTGTCGAGAGCGCATTCGCCAACCACGCGGCCCACAAGACGTCGATGCTGGCGGACCTGGAGGCCGGGCGCCCCACCGAGGTCGACTTCATCGGCGGTGCGGTGGTCGAAACCGGTAGGGAATCAGGCGTCCCCACGCCCGTACTCGAGACCCTGTGCCGTCTGGTGCGGATCAGAACCGCGAACTGACCCACGTCATGGCCGCCCAACGCCCTCGGAGGGCAGGGTAAACCATTCACACCGACCCAGCTGCATCGTCGATCGACGCCCTGTAGACCTGCGCGGTGACCGCCACCTAGAGCTCAAGCACGTTAGCCCTCCTCCGTGGCCCTCCAACTTCGGCGAGCACCCCATTTGGAACCCAGAGCTTCATCAACGGCTGGAACGACCAGCGCCAAGAACTACTCACACCTAGGAGCGAGAACCATCATGGAAAGCCTGAACCGTGCCACGAAGCCGTGGCAGTCCCCACCCGGTGTTGCGATGAGCGGCGCCTGTCGCAAGGTGACCCTGCGCCTCATCCCGCTGCTCTTCCTGGCATACATCTGCAACTACCTGGACCGGGTCAACATCGGGTTCGCACAACTCGAGATGGGCAAGGACCTCCATTTCTCAGCTGCAGCATACGGGCTCGGTGCCGGGATCTTCTTCATCGGGTACTTCCTCCTCGAGGTCCCGAGCAACCTCCTGCTCCAGCGGGTCGGCGCCCGTGTATGGATCGCCCGGATCATGATCTCCTGGGGCGCCATCTCTGCCCTGATGCTCGTGGTGCACGAGCCATGGCAGTTCTACCTCATGCGCTTCCTGCTCGGCGCCGCCGAGGCAGGCTTCTTCCCCGGCGTCATCCTCTACCTGACCTACTGGTACAGCGGCCCCCGCCGGGCGCGTGCCACCGCCTTCTTCTTCACAGCAACGCCAGTCGCCGGCATCATCGGAGGACCCCTCTCGGGCTGGATCCTCCACGGGCTCACAGGAATCGGCGGCCTGCGCGGCTGGCAGTGGCTCTTCCTCATCGAAGGCGCACCGGCAGTCCTCGTCGGCCTCCTCGTTCTCGCCTCCCTGCCAGACCGCCCGGCCACTGCGCAATGGCTCACCGACGCAGAGAAGTCCGGCATCCAGGGAGAGCTCGACAAAGAAGCGTCGCACAAGCCAGTCCACAGCACATGGAGCGGCTTCAAAGACGGCCGGGTCCTTCTGCTCTCCGCCGTCTACTTCTGCTTCGTGCTGGGTTCCTACGGCATAGCGTTCTGGCTGCCCGCGGTGATCAAGAGCACGGGAGTTGCGGATCCCCTGCAGGTCGGGTTGCTGAGTGCGATCCCCTGGGCTGCCGCCCTGGTCTTGATGGTCCTTGGTGCTCGCAGTTCGGACAGGACAGGAAAGCGTCGGCTGCATGTCGGCGCCGCCGCCTGCCTGGGAGGTGTGGGCCTGGTCATCGTGAGCGTGGGGTCCGCCAACACAGTCCTCACGATGCTAGGACTCGCGCTGGCTGCCGCTGGTGTCTTCACTGCGTTGCCCCTGTTCTGGAGCCTCCCGACGGCCTTCCTTTCCGCGGGAGCGGCCGCAGTGGGCCTGGCGGTCATCAACTCCCTCGGGAATCTGGCAGGCTTCGTGGCGAACTTCCTGGTCGGATGGCTGGTCGATTCCACCGGGAGCTCGGCGATCGCGACCCTCGTTCTCGCCGGATTCCTGCTGATCGGGACGATCCTCATGCTCCTGCTCCCCAGAGTCATCGCGGACAGCCCCAGCCTCGACGCCCGCCGGCCATAGCCTGACCCGTTCGTCGGAAGGGGCGCCGGACGCTCGCCGACTCATATGGACCAGCCACGCCGCTGTCCTGGAGCCTGCTGCTCCAGGACAGCGGCACGCATTCGGGCTGACACCTCAGCGTGACGGAGCTCCCATGCCGCGGGATATCCCCAGCGCCACGGCCCTGACCACGGGCGCAAGTGTCCAGGGGTTGAACGTTGACGCCGGAACCACCACCGAGACGCTGGCAATGATCTCGCGCAGCGAGCCGAAGATCGGGGCGGCGACCGAGGCGGTCCCTACCGATGACTCTTCTCGCGAGAGCGCGTAGCCGGACCGCCTTATTTCCGCTATGGAACGTCGAATCGCGTCAGGGTCCGTGATCGTCTGCGGAGTGAGCGCGGGTAGCCCGCGGGCCACAAGCTGGTCGAAGACATCCCGAGGCCCATAGGCCAGAAGGACCTTTCCCGGACCGGTGGCATGAAGCGGAAGGCGTCGACCGACGCGGGACGTGACCGAGACGGCGCCGCGTCCCGAGATCTTCTCGATGTACAGGGTTTCAAGACCGTCCCGCACCGCCAGATGGACAACCTCGTGAGTAGTCTCGTAGAGGTCCTCCAAGAACGGCAGGGCAACGTCGCGGAGGACCCGGGCCTGCGGAACAGACGAGCCAAGACGCCACATCTTCAAACCCAACCGGTACGAGCCCCGGGATACCCTTTCCACCGCCCCTCCCTCGATGAGGATGGTCAGAATACGGTGCACCGTCGCCGGAGGAAGGCCCGTCTGCTTGACGATGGCACTGGCCGTAATCACCGGCATGGGGCTGTCGAAGCACCCCAGAATCGCCAGACCCCGCAGAAGCACCGAACTCTCACGCGTCGGGTCAGAGCGTTCCGAGTCCGTCACCACCCAGACGATTGTAGTAGCTCCGCTGCTTTGAAGCCGGTGTCCTTCGAAGTCACCCTACTCTCAACAGCCCTGTCGCACTCCGGGCGATGGCGGCGCACCAGGACCCATCGGTTGGCCTCGCCGTGCAGCGGAAAAGGAACGTCCTTCGGACAGCGACAATCCCCCCGTGTGTCGCAACAAGGTGCATCCCAACGCCTCACTCTTCGACGACGGCAGTACGCGGGCCGATAGGGCCCTTCCGAACCTTCCGCCCCACTTCGGTGCGAGGGTCTAGACATCGTGCCACGGCATGAACATCAGCAGATGCGCCGCTCGGCGCGCGGCAAGGAAGAAAGTGACTCGCCCGCAGCCGGGGCACGCCCCCGCCCGGGAGGGCCCAAAGGCCTCTCAGCACGTCCGTCTCCGCCCAGAAGCCCCCTAAACCCCCGCCCGCTCGCCCCTCTCCTCGAAAAGCATCCGCACGGCGTCGCTAGAGCGGTGCGCCCACGGTGTCGTGGAGACGAACCCGATCAGCAGGACGGCGAGGCCCGAAGCCGCGACGACCCACCACAACAGGTGGGTGTCGCCGGTGAAGGACGGGCCGATCGCCGCACTCGCCCCGGCGCCGGTCAGCGTGCCGGCAAGAGCGACGCCGATCGACGTTCCCGCCTGACGGCTCGTCGAAGCGACGCCCGCGGCCACGCCGGCTTGGGACATCGGCATGCCCCCGACGGCCGTGGTGGTGATGGGAGCGTTGACGGTCCCGAACCCGAGGCCGAAGAGCACGTAGGAGATCAGCAGGACCGCGTACGGCGTGTCTGCCCGCAGGAACGTGAGGCTGATCCCGCTCGCGCATAGCAGGCCGCCGGCGATCATGAGCGAGGGACGGGTGCCGAAACGGCCCACCATGCGCCCCGAGTTGAGCGAGGCGGCCAGGGTGCAGGCCGCGAGGGGCAGCATGTAGAGCCCGGTGGCGAACGGCGAGTAGCCCCGAATCTGCTGCAGGTAGAGCGCGTTGACGAAGAGGAAGGCTGCGTAGGCCCCGAACGCGAGGACGGCGACGAGGGTCGCCGAGGAGAACGGCACCGAGCGGAAGAACCGCATGTCGAGGAAGGGCTCCTCCAGCCGGCGTTCGTAGCCGATGAGCCCGGCCACCGCTGCGGCCGCGACCACGATGAGCGCCACAATGACCGGCGAGGCCCAGCCCTGCCCTGGCCCCTCGATGAGGGCATAGACCAGCGAGGCGAGCGCCACGATGACGAGGACCTGCCCCACGGGGTCGATCCCGCGGGCACGAGGTGCCTTCGACTCCGGCACGAACAGCGCGGTCAGCACGACCGCAAGGACGGCGATCGGCACATTGACCCAGAAGATCGAGCGCCACCCGACATGCTCGGTGAGATACCCGCCGACGAGCGGCCCGAAGGCCTGCGAAACGCCGACGACGGCGCCCCAGACGCCGATCGCCCGCGCCCGTTCGCGGCGCTCGGTGAAGATGTTGGTGATGATCGACATAGCGACCGGGTTGAGCATCGAGCCGCCGATGCCCTGCAGGATCCGGAACAGGATGAGCAGGTGGATCGTCGGCGCCAGACTGCACAGGAGCGAGGCGAGGCCGAAGGTCACGAGCCCGGTCTGGAAGACGCGCCTCCGGCCGATGCGGTCGGCAGCGGAGCCGGCAAGGAGCAGGAAGCTGGCGATCGCCACGGTGTAGCCGTCGATCGTCCACTGCAGCGTCGAGACGGTGGTGTTCAGGTCGCGCCGAATCGAGGGCAGCGCCACGTTCACGACAGTGGCGTCCAGGGAGACGATGAGCAGGCTCATGCAGCAGATGGCGAGCACGAGCCCCTTGCGCGGGTGGTGGGTCATGACAGTCCTGCCGAGTGGTGCATAGTTAGCAACGCTAACAAAATCTGGACAGGCTCTCCAATTCGGCGATACGGTACGGCCAACCCCGGCGCCCCGCTTCGCAGCATCAGCGACGAAGTCGGGCGCGCGATCACTGAACCAGGAGGAACTCCATGGCAGGAAAGTCCATCCTCTACATCGGCGGAACCGGCACCATCAGCGCCGCGTGCGTCGCACGCTCCCTCGAGCGGGGAGACTCGGTGACCGTGCTGAACCGGGGCACGGGACGGCAGCCCCTCCCGGACGGGGTGGAGAGCGTCGTCGCCGACGCGCGGGACCGGCAGTCCGTGCGGGATGCCTTGGGGAACCGGGAGTTCGACGTCGTCGCGCAGTTCGTGGCCTTCACCCCCGATCAGGTGGCAACCGACATCGAACTGTACGAGGGCCGGACCGCCCAGTACGTCTTCATCAGCTCCGCCTCGGCCTACGAGAAGCCGCCGCGGCGCCTTCCGATCACGGAGTCCACTCCCCTGCGCAACCCCTTCTGGCAGTACTCGCGGGACAAGATCGCCTGCGAGGACCTCCTCGTGAACTCGTTCCGCGAGCGCGCCCTGCCGATCACCATCGTGCGCCCGTCCCACACCTACGATCACCGGCTCTTCCCCAACCTGGGCGGCTGGACCGACGTCGCCCGCATGCGCGTGGGGAAGCCGGTCCTGATCCACGGAGACGGCACGAGCCTGTGGACCCTGACCCACAGCGAGGACTTCGCAGTGGGCTTCACCGGGCTGCTCGGCCATCCCGATGCCATCGGCGAAGCCTTCACCATCACCGGCGACCACGTGCCGACATGGAACCAGATCTACGGCTGGCTCGCCGACGCCGCAGGGGTCGAGAGCCCGGAGTTCGTCCACGTGGCCTCGGAGACGATCGCCCGGCTTCATCCCCCGCTGGGCCCCGGGCTCCTTGGGGACCGCACGCACTCGGTCGTGTTCGACACAAGCAAGCTGCGGGCGCTTGTCCCCGAGTTCCGCTCGACCATCACGTTCGACGAGGGCGCGCGACGCCTCTTGGCCCACTACGAGGTGCATCCCGAGTTGCAGCCGGTCGACGACGAACTGGACGCAGCGTTCGACCGCATCGCCGCTTTCGCCCTCAGCTCCGCGAACGCCTAGGCGGCCATTCCTTGCGCGCGATTGTCATGGACAGGATCGCCGGACCGCTCGCCGTCCGGGAGGTCGAAGAGCCGCGGGTGCCGGACGGCGGCGTGGCGGTCGACGTCGTCGCCACCGGGCTGTGCCGCAGCGACTGGCACGCTTGGGCAGGGCACGACGACGTCGCGCTCCCCCACGTGCCTGGTCACGAGTTCGCGGGGGTCGTCGTCGCTGTCGGCAAGGGCGTGACGAAGTGGAACGTCGGGGACCGCGTCACGGCTCCCTTCGTGGAAGGCTGCGGCAGGTGCGAGTGGTGCCGCTCGGGCAACGCGCAGGTCTGCCCGGAGCAGCAACAGCCGGGCTTCACCCACTGGGGTTCCTTCGCCGAGCGGGTCGTGATCCACGCGGCCGACACCAATCTCGTCGCCATCCCCGACGGCGTCAGCTTCGAAGCTGCGGCGAGCCTGGGCTGCCGCTTCGCGACCGCCTACCGCGCGCTCACCGCGCGGGCGCGCCTCGCCGCGGACGAGTGGGTCACGGTCGTCGGTTCGGGCGGCGTCGGGCTCAGCGCGGTCATGATCGCGAAGGCGCTCGGGGGCAAGGTCATCGCCGTCGACCGCAATGCCGCCGCCCTTGACGTGGCGGCTTCCCTCGGGGCCGACCACGTATTGCTGGCGGACGGCACGGACATCCCAGGACAGGTGCACGCGCTCACGGGCGGGGGAAGCCATGTCGCAGTCGACGCCGTCGGCAGCGAGCAGACCAGCTCCGACGCGATCCTGAGCCTGCGCCGCCGCGGACGGCACGTCCAGATCGGCCTCCTCCCACCCGTGGACGGCCACCCCCGCGTGCCCATGGCCCGCGTCATCGCGTGGGAACTCGACGTCTTCGGCAGCCACGGAATGGCCGCCGCGGACTACCCCGGGATGCTCGCCCTGATTGCGACGGGCGCGCTCGAGCCGCAGAAGCTCATCGAGCGCGTCATCGGGCTGGACGACGGCGCTGAGCTGCTGCCACGCTTCGACACGGCGAACGTCGCGGGCATGACGATGATCGATCCGAAGCGCTGACGCTCAGCCACAACCTCCTCACCAGAGCATTGACTTTGCTCGCGGCTCTCTGGGAATATCGTTTCAATTCCTTCGGAAACCGCTTTCCTAGTCGCCAGCGAACTAGCTCATTGAGGAGCGAGAGATGCAGCCAGACAAGTCGGACCAGATCCAGCCAGCACAGCGAGAGGCGCGCCCGGAGCGACCGAAGGGAGTCAGTCGGCGCAGGGTTGTGCAGGGACTAGGCGGCGCCGCGATCGGCGCGGCGCTCGTGGGGCCGGCCGGGGTCGGCACCGCTGTCGCTGCACCCACACCGGGCGAGGGCGACGGCGTGAAGGTGCTGATCGGGGGCGCTCCCGCCAAAGTGGGGAGTTACTCGTTCCCGAACGAGGTGCCCGAGCTGGTCTTGGACAACGGGCTCGTGCGGGCAGCCTTCGGCCGGGACGACGTCGGAGTCCCCACCGGGTGGCAGAACGTCTCGATCACTGCGACCTCGATCGTCGTCGCCGGCACCGAGCTCGCCCACAACCTCAACGGCGTCAATCCGCGGGACCCCGACCGCCAGCACTCCTTCTATGTCGACGCCTCCGGCGGCAAGACGCGCCTGGTGTGCTCGCGGGTGGACGTTCTTCGGGCAGAGCCCGGCCTCGTCGAGGTGGCGTTCGTGGACACCACGAGCACCCCGCTGCAGCACGAGCACCACCTCGTGATGAGGTCCGGCCACCGCGGCATCTACGGGTACGACATCATGACGGCCGTGACCGACACGTCCATCAACGAGGTGCGCATGAACACGCGCTGGGACCGCAGCCTCCTGGACCACGCCTACAACTGGGAGCGAGGCGCGGGGCAGCAGCCCACCTACGCCTACCTCGCCACTCAGCAGAGTGTGCAGGACGAGACGTGGCGGGTTGATGGGGTCAACAACCCCAGCCTCCCGAGCCCGGAGAGCAACTCGGGCCACCTTCCCGCCGGCAGCGTCTACAGCAAGTACGACTGGAGCCTGTACCACCACGAGAATCCGATGTTCGGGCACTTCGGGCACGGCTTCGGCGCCTGGTTCACCCCCTTGGGCGGCGTCACCGATGACACGCTGTGCGCGTTCTACGGGGCCGGGCCCCAGCACCAGGATCTGGCCATCCATCAGGACGCCCTGATCCTGAACTACTTCTCCCGCAACCACTACGGCGAGCCCGCCTACCCGATCAAAGCCGGCTACCGGCGCCTTTACGGGCCTTGGCTGACGTTCTTCACAGTGGGCGACCCGAGCACGCCGGACGCCATGATCGCCGAGGCCGCCCGCACTGCTCGGGCCGCGATCAGCGAGCACCGGGCCGGGGCCCCGTGGATGGCAGACTCCCTCTACCCCTCCCCCGCCCAGCGAACCACCGTGACAGGACGCGTCCGCCTAGCCGACGGACGCCCCGCAGCGGACTTCCACGTCATCCTCTCCACCCAGGACAGCGACAGCGTCTTCCCGATCGCCGAGCCGACCTACTTCGTCAAGACCGACGCCGATGGGCGCTTCGAGCTTCCCGGCATCCCTCCGGCGTGGCAGCCCGGCAGCACGGCCCCGGGATCCTACGTCCTCTACGTCCAGCCGGCAGAAGGGTCGGTGACCGACCTCTACCGCCAGCCCGGCGTCGTCGTCCGCGGCGCCCAGCAGGACCTCGGCGAGATCGTGTGGTCCCCCACGACGCACGGGACGTTCCTGTGGCAGATCGGCCGCTCAGACCGGACAGCCGGAGAGTACGCACTCGCCACGAAGTCGCCCGTGACCGCGAAGCCCCGCGGCTACGAAAAGCCCTCCACCATCCCGGCGGACCTGACCTTCACGATCGGCCAGAGCTGGGAGCCCACCGACTGGTACTACGCCCAGACCAACAGGGGCACTTGGACAGTCAAGTTCACCCTCGAGCGGGCATACACGGGCACGGCGTACCTCACCGTGGCCACGGCGATGCAGCAGGGCGGCGCGCCCATCGTTGCCGTCAACGGCAACACGACGGCCATCACCGGAACCCTCCCCAGCAACAACGACTCGACCATCGCGCGCCAAGCCGATCGCAGCGGGTACCCCCGCACGGCCTTGCTGTCGTTCCCGGCCGGGCTGCTCGTCGCCGGGGAGAACACGATCACCTTTGCCCATGGCTCCCCGGCGCCGGCAGGCAAGGGCCCCGGATGGGACACGCTCATCCTCGAGGTCGACGACGGCGCCCAGCCGGCGTCCGCGAAGCTCACCGCTTCGGTCGCCAAGACCTACTCCGGGGGCACGACGACGTGGCAGCTCACCGTCCGCAACGAGGGCCCCGCCACCGCGCACGACCTGCGCCTCCAGGCCATCACCGCCCCGTCCGGCCAGCCGGCCCAGATCATCGGCCGCGACCCGAGCAAGTTCGCCGTACCGGTCGCCGCCGCCCTGACCCCGGGAGCCAGCACCACGGCCCAGATCACCGTCGCCGGGGGCCTGCCGATCACCGTCGCGCTCACTGCCGACGGCGGACGCACGGCCACCACCACCGCGAGCTGACGCGGATCGAATCAGGCTGGGTCTAGCTGTAGATCCGGTTGTCGAGGGACGAACGGGGCTGCTGTAGGGGGCTGGGATGTGCGATGACGACGCGAATGCCATCGGGATCCCGGCCCTCTACAAAGGTCACGCCGCCTGAGGAATGCGTGTCGGAGTAGAGGCTGGCCGACTTCAACGACGCTTCGAACTGCTGCAGGCCTTCCGGGGTGTCCACGGCCCACATCAGGTACTGCGCACCGATTCCTTCCAACGGATGAGGCGCGTCCTCGCCCTTCGCGACGAGGTAGATCTGGAACCCACCGGGCGCCAGGAGGAGGGCTCCGCCGTCGGCGTCGAGCGTCTTCCGGCAGCCGAAGACGCTCGTGTAGAACTCGGCGGACCGTTCAAGGTCCCTGACGAAGACAACTGTGGAGGTGACCTTGGCTTCGTGTTCCATCCCCCGATTCTCGACCCTCGGCCAAGGCCCGCGGAATAGGGCGCCGACTCATCGGGGCGGCAGCAGGACCGTCAGTTCGCGGGCGGCCTCGTTGAGGTCGGGGAGGTAGTCGAGGAGCTTCTCCCGGCTGACGCGGTACGCGGGCGCCGCGATGGACACCGACGCGATCGTCGCACCGTTGAGGTCCTTCACTGGGACGCCGATGGCGCGGATGCCTGCTTCGTGCTCTTCGTCGGCGATGGCGTAGCCCTGGTCCGCGACGGCGTCGATCTCGTCCCGGAACTGCTGCCTGTCCACGATGGTGTGGGGCACGAAGGGGGTCAGCTCGAGGTTTTCGACGAGCTCGTGACGTTGCGCCTCGGGGGCGAAGGCAACAAGGACTTTGCCCATCGAGGTGCAGTGCAGGGGGCCACGCCGCCCCGGTTCGCCGCTGACGCTCACGGAGTGCCTGCCCTGGACATGGTGCACGTAGAGCTGGTGGTGCCCATCGATGACCGACATGAGCGCGCTCTCGGACGTCTGCTCGGCGAGCTTGCGCAGGACGGGCAGGGCGGACCCGGCGAAACCATGCCGGTGCGCAATGCGGCTCGCAAGCGAGAAGACCTGGAGCCCGAGGCTGTAGCGCCGGCTGGTCTCGTCGACGCACGCGTAGCCGTCGCGAACGAGGGCAGAGGCGAGGCGGTGCGCGGTGCTCAGCGGGAAGCCCGCCCGCCTTGCGACGTCTGAGAGCGAGGCGCCGTCTGGGTAATCGCCGAGCAGGGTAAGAAGCAGAAGCGCCTTGCCGACCATGTCTGGAGGTGTTTGGCTCACCCTCGGATTATTTCACGACCATTCCACGATATGGGAGGGAATGCCACAAGAAGGAATCTTTTTGACTTACCCCCTTGTGCGAGCGGGCACAAGAGGAGCAGACTTGCTTCCAAGTGGCGATATCCCCTTCCATCATCTGGAACGGCAGCCTATCGAACCCCCGACACGGAACATCCCGCAGAGGGACATCACAGTGAGGTGATCTCATGTCCGACCAATCCCGCACGGCTCCCGGCCCGATCGCAGCGTCGCCCGGACGCACCAGATGGGCCAGGCTCCTCCCCATCTCGTTCGTGACCTATTCGCTCGCGTATCTGGACCGCTCGAACTACTCGATCGGCGTCGCCGGCGGAATGAAGACCGACCTCCACCTGGACGCCGGCGTCTCGGCCCTGCTGGGAGCACTGTTCTTCCTCGGCTACTTCCTGTTCCAGGTGCCCGCGGGCGTCTACGCGGAGCGGCGCAGCGCGAGGAACCTGATCTTCTGGAGCCTTATCGCGTGGGGCGTTCTCGCCTCCCTCCAGGGCATCGGCTCCTCGGTCGCGTTC
This sequence comes from Sinomonas terrae, assembly GCF_022539255.1. Classification (NCBI taxonomy): domain Bacteria; kingdom Bacillati; phylum Actinomycetota; class Actinomycetes; order Micrococcales; family Micrococcaceae; genus Sinomonas; species Sinomonas terrae. Next base: position 267,167 of record NZ_JAKZBV010000001.1, on the reverse strand, counting down.
CTGATGGTGGTGCGCTTCCTCCTCGGCGTGGTCGAGGCTGCCGTCCTTCCGGCGATGGTGATCTTCCTGAGCCACTGGTTCACGAAGGCCGAACGCGGGCGGGCGAACACCTACCTGATCCTGGGCAATCCGGTGACGGTGCTGTGGCTGACGGCGGTGTCCGGCTACCTTGTCCAGGCCACCTCGTGGCGCTGGATGTTCATCGTCGAGGGCCTGCCCGCGGTCATCTGGGCGTTCGTGTTCCGGGCCCTCGTCCGCGACCACCCGCATCAGGCCAGCTGGCTCGATCCCGCCGAGCGCCGCTACGTCGAGGACGCCCTCGCCGAAGAGCAGCGCGCCATGACTCCTGCCGCCTCCCTGATGACCGCCCTCCGCTCCCGCAACGTCGTCATCCTCTCGGTGCAGTACTTCCTGTGGAGCCTCGGCGTCTACGGCTTCGTCTTCTGGCTCCCCTCGATCGTGAAGGCTGCAGGCGGCCAGGGAATCGGCATGACCGGCCTGATCTCCGCCATCCCGTACGTGTTCGCCGTCGTGCTCATGGTCCTCAACAGCCGGCTCTCCGACCGCTCCGGCCACCGCAACCGCTACGTCTGGCCGTGGCTGGCCCTCAGCGCTGTCGCGTTCTACGGCTCCTACCTCGTGGGGACCAAGAACTTCTGGGCGGCCTTCGTCCTCCTCGTGATCGCCGGCGCCGCCCAGTACGCTCCCTACGGACCGTTCTTCGCGGCCATCCCCGAGCTCATGCCCCGGGACGTGGCAGGACCCGCGATCGCGCTCGTCAACTCCCTCGGCGCCCTCGGCGGCTTCGCGGGCTCCTACTTCGTGGGATGGCTCGACGGCACCACCGGATCAACCAGTGCTTCGTTCCTGCTCATGTCCGTCAGCCTGGCCGGCTCCGCCATCCTGATCCCGTTCGTGAAGGTACCGCGCCCGCACAAGTCATCCGGGACCACGCTCCGCGCGAACGCGGACTCCTGAGGGTGCGCATCTGCAGGATTGCCCATCCGGGCGGCATCGACTATGCCGTCCTCGAGGAGGAGGGCTTCGCTCTCCTCCTCGACCCCTTCGAGGCCCAGCCACGGACAACCGGCGTGCGCGTGCCTGCCGCCCGCGCACGCCTGCTAGCCCCGATCGAGCCCCGCACCGTCGTCGGCATGGCCCACAACACCGGGCCGGCGGACCGCGCGCTGCCTCCGGCTGCGTTCCTCAAGGCAGCGCGCTCGGTCATCGGCCCGGGCGCCCAGGTGCGCTTGCCGGACGACGGCGGCCACGTCGTCGCCGAGGGCGAGCTCGCCATGGTCATCGGTCGGGATACGGCCGGGGTTCGGCCCGTGGACCTGCTCTCCTGCGTCCTGGGCTTCACCGCGGCGAACGATGTCACCGACCGAGCGGCCCAGAGCCGAGACCCGCTCTGGACCGAGGCGAAGAGCCGCCACACGTTCACCCCCATCGGCCCGTGGATCGAGACCGACCTCGACCCGGCCGACGTGGCGATCACCCTCGCCGTCAACGGGTCCGAGGCGAAGACCGCCTCGACGAGGGACTTGGCCCGCGATCCCGGCGAGGTGCTGGCCTATCTGTCCAGGCTCATGCCGCTCGGGCCCGGCGATCTGGTCCTCACCGGCGCGCCGGCGCCCGCAGTACCCATCTCGGCGGGGGACGACGTGAGCATCCGGGTCGAGGGCCTCGGAGAACTCGTCAACCCCGTCGAGGCGTTCCCCTTGCCGGACGGCCTCGCCGCGTGATCGGCCAGCGCGCGGCGAGCCCCGCGGGGCAAGCGCGGGCCAGCGCAGATTCCGACCATCATCGATCCGCTTCCTCGGCGCGTCGCTCCGCAACACGCCGCTGCCGGCCACGGAGGCCAGTCAATGCCGGTCGGCAACCGATTGACGAGTCGCGGCCGGGCGGCCCGGCAAGCGCGGCCCGGCGAGCGCGGCGGCCCGGCGGCCCGGAGGCCCGGAGGCCCGGCGCTCTCCCCGCCTCAGCCGCCGTGCTCCTTCCGCTGGGCACGCGGATCCCCCCGCCGTCCGGGCGCGATCTGTTCGCCCGGGTTCTCGTACCGGCCTATGAGCTTCCCGTGCCTGTCGTAGGTGGAGACGCGCGGGCGTTCGTCGGGGAGCCGGGCCACCGCGAACAGATAGACGATGAAGGCGACGACGACGAGCACCACCAGCGCGCTCACGGCCCAGCCGATGAGTTCCTCAGCCATCGCTCCCCCTGAGGCGGATTCCGCCGTCGTCGATCGCGACGATATGGCTCGCCGGGATCGTCGTCGTCTTCGGCCTCGGCGTGAACCGGCCCGCAAGGAGGGCGAAGCGGTGAGGCACGATGAGGAGAGCCCGAACGACCATCTCATCGCCCTCGGGAGCCGCGATGACATCGAGGACCCGGCCCCGAACGCGGCCGTCGTCCGAGGACACCGCCAAGCCGCGGAGGCGGCTGTAGGTCAGCATCATCCCTGCTCCCTCCCGGATCCGGGCAGCTTCCCGACGAAGCGCAGCACTGCCTCGTCGACCTTCCGCAGGCCGGATTCGACGCGGTCGACGTCCAGATGCACGAAGGCGTCGATCGCCTTCACGTGAGACCAGTCGACGGTGGCCGGGCCGGGATCGTGCACTCCGATGAGCCGGTAGCAGGCCCGCGCAATGCCCCTGAGCACCTTGGGCGTCGGGCGCGGCACCGGTCCCGAGACAATGGCGCGCAGCACAAGCCTCGGCGGATCGTCCTCGGCAGACCCGGGCACGAGTTCAAACTGCAGGTCGTCCACGCGCCCGGCCCGGCGCCCGTCGCGGTCCAGGATTGCGTGGTCGATGACCTGGCCCATCGAAAGCCCGCTCAGCCGGCCGTCGTCGTCCATCCCCGCCTCCTGCGGGCTCGCGCGCCTAGAAGTTGCCACCAGTAATCACCAGAAGGGGGATTGTTGCAAGGGTCGTGAGCACGAGCACCGCCAGGACAATGCTCGCCACGATGTTGACCGGCAGTGAGTTCCGCTGCTTGCCGACGAACTGGGAGTCGTTGGCGAGGAGGAGCAGCGGCCCGAACGTGAAGGGAAGGGCCGCGGAGCCGAAGGCCATCGTGATGACGGTGAACTTGATGGGGTCCACCCCCGTCAGGTCGATGACCATGGCGAGCGCAATCATCGCCAGGAACACGAGGTTGAAGGCGGGGGCACCGCGGGCGGGGGCGCTCTTCCCCCAGTCCCACCCGTAATACTGGGCGACGCCGTACCCGCCCGAGAGGCACAGTTCCACCGAGGCGGCCACCGAGACAGCGAAGACGCCGATCACGAAGACGACGAAGCCGAACTCGCCGAACGCTGCCTGAGCCGGCTGCGCCGCGGCCCGGATCGAATCCACTGGCTGTCCGTAGGGGTATAAGGCCTTCGCCCCGGCGATCATGACGGCCATCGTCATGACCGCGCCGAAGAGTGTTCCCACGACGGCCACAACACGGTTCCGCCCGAGGTCCTTGCCGGTCCAGCCCTCCTCAATTGCGCCCGAGGAGTAGAAGTCGAACTGGTAGGGGGTCATGAACGAGCCGAGCAGAGACGCGGTCGCAAACAAGTAGCCCGGGATCGAATAGGACGGGGCGATGTTCGGATGCACGACGGCGGCCGCGACCTTTCCCCAGTTCGGGGACAGGGCGACGCTCGCCGGGATCATGACGAGCATGGTCAGCCCGGCCAGGGCCGCCCCGGTATCGACTCTGCTGAAGTTGAAGATCCACAGGGCCAGCGCGAGCGCGACCGCCACCGCGGGCAACCAGACTCTGTACCCGATGCCGGTGAGCAGTTCCAGCGCGAGCGACATCCCGACGAGATCCACCGCGAGGACCAGCACGTGCACGACGACGTTGGCGATCAGCGGGACGGCGCCGAGCCGCGGGCCCAATCGCGTACGGATCACCTCGTACGTGGGCTGGGCCGAGGAGATCGCCAAGCGGCCCGACATCTCCGCGTAGACCGAGAAGCCGACGAGGCCCAGCACGACCGTCCACAGGAGCGCGAACTGGAACCGAGCCCCGGCCGAGACGGCGGTGATCACGCCGCCCGTGTCGAGGAACCCGCCGATGCCGGCCAGCACGCCGAGGGCAAGAGCGGCCACGGGATGCTTGCGGCCGCTGGCCTTCCTGCCTCCACTCACCCGCTTCCTCCCTGCAGACCCAACCAGCCAGACCTCCCCCAGTCGAGCAGTACCCACAATCCGCGGCCGCAACCCATATCACCAGCGCATGGCCTCATGCCGAATTGCCCTCTACTGGCCTTCGCCGCATGAGCGGAGAGTTGATTCCATGGGGAAATCTGACGAAGGACTCAAATCGGAGACGGCGCCTGTTCCCCGCGAAACACCCCGCTCACACCGCTCCGCAGCCTTGGTGGGGGCCCTCCCGGGACTCGCGGTCGCCGTCGTCGTCGCCTGTGTGGCTGCGCTCCTCGGCCAGCTCGTTCCCCTCATCGGAGGCCCCGTGTTCGGGATCCTTCTCGGGGTGGTCGCCGCGGCCGGGATCCGGCCCCTGCGAGCGCAGCCGATGACGGCGGGCTACCGCACCGCGGGCACGTTCGTCCTGCAAGCCTCGATCGTGGTTCTCGGCACCGGGCTCTCGCTCGGGGAAGTCGCCCAGGTGGGTGCCACCTCGCTGCCGGTCATGCTGGGAACCCTCGCCGTCGCGCTCGGGGGTGCGGCCCTCGTGGGCCGGGCGCTGGGGCTCGATGCGGACACGCGCACCCTCATCGGCGTGGGTACGGGCATCTGCGGCGCGTCGGCGATCGCCGCCGCCTCCGCGGCCCTCAAGCCCAAGGATTCCGACGTCGCCTACGCCATCGGGACGATCTTCACGTTCAACATCGCGGCGGTCCTCCTGTTCCCCCCAATCGGCCACCTCCTCGGCCTCGGCGCCCACTCGTTCGGCCTGTGGGCGGGGACCGCGGTCAACGACACCTCCTCCGTGGTCGCGGCGGCCGAGAGCTACGGCGGCGGCGCGTCGTCGTACGCCATCGTCGTCAAGCTCACCCGCTCGCTCATGATCATCCCGATCGTCATGGCCCTCGTCGCCCTCCGGACCAAACGCCAACGCGCCGCAGAAGGCCTCTCCCGTTCCCGCCTGCCCTGGCGGCGAATGGTCCCGGCCTTCATCGTCGGGTTCGTCCTCGCCGCCGCCCTCGACACCGTCGGCGCGGTACCGGCCTCCTGGCACCCGGGGCTTTCGGCCCTCGGGACGTTCCTCGTCACGGTCGCGCTCGCGGGCATCGGCCTCAACCTCCGGATCGCGGAGATGCGCAAGGCCGGGGCGCGCCCACTCCTGCTCGGCGGCGCGCTCTGGGTCGCCGTCGGGCTCGCGAGCCTCGGGCTGCAGGCGGTCACCGGGATGCTCTGAACCCCTCGCCCCGTCACCTCCGCAGGGTCCACCCCCCTCGCCCCGTCACCTCCGCAGGGTCCACCCCCCTCGCCCCGTCACCTCCGCAGGGTCCACCCCCCTCGCCCCGTCACCTCCGCAGGGTCCACCCCCCTCGCCCCGTCACCTCCGCAGGGTCCACCCCCCTCGCCCCGTCACCTCCGCAGGGTCCACCCCCCTCGCCCCGTCACCTCCGCAGGGTCCACCCCCTTCGCCCCGTCACCTCGGCAGGGTCCACCCCCCTTGCGCCGTCACCTACACCGTGTAAAGGTGACGGCGCGACAGGAGGAGCAGAAGGAACCATGGATCCCGCCACAGAATCCGCCCACACCCCCGACTGCTGCATGCCCGACGGCTTCCGTATCGACGCGACCACGGCCCAGCCTCGGGAAGCCCAGTGAAGCTCAGGGAGCCGCAGTGGCGCCGGGAAGGCGAGATGCCGGACTACCGCTTCTCGATGGCCAACGAGCGCACCTTCCTCGCGTGGATCCGCACGGCGATGGCCATTCTGGCCGGTGCGATCGCCGTCGACCAGCTCACTCCCCAGATCGCTCCGGCACCGGTGCGGATCGTCCTGTGCCTCGTCCTCGCCGTCATCGGCGCCCTTCTGGCGGTAGAGGCGTACCGCCGCTGGTCGCTTCAGGAGCAGGCCATGCGCAACAAGCGGGAACTCCCGCACGCCTGGCTCTTGGTCGCCATGACCGTCGTCGTGGCCGCGGCGGGCGCCGTCGTCGCCGTCCTGATCCTGCTCGTGCGGTGACCCCTCGTCAGGACGGTGGCGACGAGACCCGCGATCCCGGGCTCCAGCCCGAGCGAACCTCCCTCGCGTGGCGGCGCACGCTCTTGGCTCTCCTCGTCTCGGACTTCTTCATCTGGCGCTCGTGGATCGCGTCCCTCGCACGCCACGCCGGCCGCATCGAGGGCTCGGCCCTGGGCCTGGGGATCGCGGCCGCGGTCGCCGCCGCCGCGACTACCGTCCTTGCCGGCTGCGTTCTTTACCGCAGCTGGGCACTCCGGAGCACGACGGCGGCACCAGCGTCGCTCTTGATGACTACGACGACGTCGATCATCGCCTTGGCGGGAGCCACGGTCATTGCCATCATGCTGGGGAGGTAGGGGCCACTCCCCCTTCTCGAGCCGGGGCTATTGGCCCGTCGTCGTTAGTGGCCCGTGGTGCTCGTCGGCGTGGCTCCGCCCGAGCCCTGCGTGCCGTCCGTCGGCGTGGCCGTCACGGTCTCGGTGACGGTCGGGGCACTGGTCTGGCCACCCGAGCCGGAGCCCGATGAGGTTTCGGACGGGCTTTCAGACGGCGATGCAGTTCCCGAAGTGCCGGACGAGGAGGCCTTCTGGAGAACGTTGTTGACGAGATCCTCGAGTTCCTGCTGGTCGGTGTCCCCGAGATTTCCACCGCTCTTCGTCGCGACCACCAGGAGTCTGCCCTGACCGCCCGAAACCTGCATGAGCATGTCGGAGGAATTCCCGCCCTTGGTGCTGACCGTGCCGAACGTCTCGTCCGCGTTCGTCTTGGCCTGAAGCTGCTTGCTCGAGACCGTCACCTTCTGCCCCACCGCGGAGACCGTGAAGGTCGAGCACTGGGTCATCTTGCCGCGGATGTCCCTAACCAGCTGCTCAGCGTCGGGTCCTTGCGAGCCCGACTGCGCCGAGACCGTGCGGGGCTTCTGGCTGTCCGAGATGGCGACGGCCACGGAGCCGTTGTCGACGCTGTTCACAAGTCCCGCCGTGGCAATCGACTTGCAATCCGAGGGGTCGACCGTGGCTGTGCTGAGAAGAAGGTTCCCGAGGTCCTTGCCCGCCGTCACCTGCGCGCCGGAATACAGGTTCAGAGCGTTGCCGTCCGAATCCTTCAATCCTGAGATGAGATTCCGCAGTTCGGATTCGCTGTAGACATGAGTGCTCGCTGCGCTGGAGGACGACGACGACGTCGGGGTCGGCGTCGTCCCTCCCCCGCCGGTGCAGCCTGCCAAGGCGAGCGCTCCCGCGCACACGACTCCGAGTACGGCACTCTGCTTGGATTTCACGGATCCTCCACTCCTTGGCCTCCAGGTAGAAGGTGGTTACCCGGCGGAGGAGAGTGAAACCGACGTAGACTCGCCGAAGATTAACCAGATTAACCAGATTCACCAAGATTCACCGGAGGACTCGATGCAGAATCCCTTCCGTCCTACCGCAGGAGCGACGCCGCCCATCGTGGTGAGTCGTGAGGGGCTGCTGCGGGAATTCGCCTATGGCCTCACGATCAGATCCGGAGCCCCCGGACTCCTCACGATCTTCACCGGCGCACGTGGTGTTGGCAAGACCGTCATGCTCGGAGCAGCTGAGGACTTGGCTCAGGAGCAGGGCTGGCTCGTGATCTCGGAAACCGCCACGCCGGGATTCATGGCGCGAATCGGCGAGGCCATGCGTCGCGGACTTGACGAGCTGGGGGACGGCCCGATCGGGCGCCGGATCACGGGAGTCAGCCTCGCGGGCTTCGGCGTGACCACCCAGCTTCCTCCCGAAGAACAGGTCAGCTGGCGGGATGCCGGCGAGCAGCTGCTGCGGCTTCTCGACGAACACCGAACTGGCCTCGCCATCACGGTCGACGAGGTCCACGCGGCCGACCGGGGCGAGATTGCGGCGTTGGCGGCCAATGTGCAGCACTTCATCCGGGACGGCCTCCCGATCGCTCTGCTCTTCGCGGGCCTCCCCGCCGCAGTGTCGGATCTGCTCAATGAGGGAGTGGCCACCTTCCTTCGCCGGGCCGATCGCATCGACCTCCACTCTGCCTCCATTGAAGAGACCGCAGACTCCTACGTGAGGCTCTTTGCCGAAGGGGGCCACAGTCTCTCACCCGAGCTCGCGCGGGCTGCGGCCGAGGGCACCGGAGGCTACCCCTTCCTCATCCAACTGGTGGGGTACAGCCTCTGGCAGGAAGCCGAGGCCGGAAATGGGGATCTCGACGAAGGCGCAGTCTCGCGCGCCATCGCGGCCGCTCGGCGCCGAAACGAGCGCACCGTGATCGAGGCCGCCCTCTCCACCGCTACGGCGCGCGATATGGACTTCCTCATCGCGATGTCCCAGGACGAGGATGCCTCGGAGGTCGGCGATATCGGCCGGAGGATGGGGGCAAGACCGAGTCTCGTCGGAAAATACCGAGCCCGCCTCATCGACGCGGGGCTGATCGAACCAGCCGGCTATGGCCGCGTTGAATTCGCCATCCCCGGCCTCGCCGATTACCTCCGCGCCTACGTCACCCGCTGAACGAAAAAACGGTTGCAGCTGCCCCAAGCCGGTGCACTGGTGTGCGCGCAACACATAGATCATGTGGAGTTCTCGCGCTCTTGGGGATTCGCCGCTAGTCGGGCCGGCCAGCGCGAAACCCACCATTTCTCCATCAGCTTCGGCCACGCGGAAGTCCCACCTTGGAGAGATCGACCGCAGATTGTTCGTCCACATCGTTCGACGCTGGCCAACGAACTCGTCGCTGAAGAAGTCCTCGGGAAGGATGCCGCCGTACTTCTCACGCCAGAGGTCGGTGCCAGTAGTGTCGGTCCGGAGACGAGATCGCCGGGGCAGGAGCCGGAGATGCTTTCACCCACGGCCTCCCGGCACCATCCGCCCGTCGGATGGTGCCAGTGCTCCTCTCAGGCCGGGGCACCCCCGTGGACTACCCCAAGCCCTCTATCCGAGAAAGCCCAATGTCAAATATGTCTATTGATCTTACGAAAAGCGTCACACTAGTCTTGTCAAGCGTGAGATGCCGATGGACGTACGCCCTTGCCGCCACCCTCCTCGCGGCGGTCGGGAACCTGGCTGCCGGCCCCAGCGCCGACGCCGCCGTTCCCTCCGCCCTCAGGCACGACGCGTCAAGCTGCGGGCACATGACTGTGACCTCCCCGTCCTCGCCGGACGGGACCCTCACGGCTGCCGAGGCCGGCGCTCCCGCCGGATCCCCTATCTTCGCCAAAGCGGCCGCCCGGCACGTGAAGTGGCTGCCGACGTTGGACTGCACGCAGGTCCCCTCGCACCACACGAAGGTCCCGGCCCACTCGTCGGCGGCCTACAGCTCGTCGAACTGGTCCGGCTACGCAGCCCAGACCCCCGCGCCGAACTACGCTCAGGCCGAGTGGACGGTCCCGGCCGTGACGGGGAACGGGAGCGAACCCGCCTACTCGAGCGTCTGGCCCGGGATCGGCGGGATGGACGCGACCAACGAGCTGATCCAGGACGGCACCGAGCAGGACGCCGGGGCCAACGGGCAGGCGACCTACTTCTGGTTCGAGCTGTACCCAATGGAGAACGAGATGCAGGTCAACAACCTCGTTCCCAAGGCCGGCGACGACGTCGCGACCCACGTGTACTGGGCCAACGGAACCGCGGACTTCACGCTGTGCGACTACACCCAGAACACCTGCGTGAACGGCTCCCAGGCCTCGCCCGCCCCGGGCAATTCGGCGGAGTGGATCGTCGAGCGGCCCACCATCAACGGCACCTTCCCCGACCTTGCCGACTATGGGCAGGTCGACATCACCCACGCCTACTACGACGTGGATGCCTTGGGCAATCCCCAGTACACGCCCGCGAGCGGGGCAGACTCGCTCACCATGCAGGACTCCACAGGGCGCACCCTTGCCTCCCCCGGCGGCCTCTCCCCCGACGGGACCTCCTTCACCGACCGATGGGAGGCATATGGGAACTCGCCGGCGGCCTCCTTCACCGCCAGCCCCACCTCCGGTACCGCGCCGCTGTCCGTGGCCTTCACCGATACCTCCGCCGGCTCCCCGACGTCCTGGTCCTGGGACTTCGGCGACGGGACGACGTCGACGGCACAGAACCCGTCGCACACCTACACCCAACCCGGGACCTACACCGCCACCCTGACCGCGACCAACGGCAACGGCTCGAGCACCTCCACCGCGACCATCACCGTGGCCGCTACCCTAGCCCAGCAGATGGACGCCAAGGCCGCCCAGTGGGGCCTCGGAGCCGCCACCGGCGCCGTGACCGCCATCCGCAATGGGGGCTACTACCGCAACTACCAGTACGGGGCGATCATCTCCGCGCCCTCCGGGAGCCTGTTCGTCTCCCACGGGGCGATCCGCGGTGAGTGGGCCGCCCTCGGGTTCGAGAACGGCATCATGGGCTACCCCTCCACAGACGAGGTCGGCGGCCTGCGCGACGGCGGCGTCTACCAGAACTACGACGGCGGGGCCATCGTCTGGTCCCCCGCGACCGGGGCCCACGAGTCGACCGGGCCTATACGCTCCGAATGGCAGGCCACGGGCTTCGAGGGCGGCATCCTCGGCTACCCGAGCACCGACATCGTCACCGGCCTCGTCAACGGCGGCTCCTACCAGAACTACCAGGGTGGAGCCATCGTCTCCTCCCCCGCCGCCGGAGCCCACGAGTCCACCGGGCCCATCCGCTCCGAATGGCAGGCCACCGGCTTCGAGCGCGGCATCCTCGGCTACCCGAGCACCGACATCGTCACCGGCCTCGTCAACGGCGGCTCCTACCAGAACTACCAGGGCGGAGCCATCGTCTCCTCCCCCGCCGCCGGAGCCCACGAGTCCACCGGGCCGATCCGCACTGAGTGGCAGGCCACCGGGTTCGAGCGCGGCATCCTCGGCTACCCGAGCACCGACATCGTCACCGGCCTGGTCAACGGCGGCTCGTACCAGAACTACCAGGGCGGAGCCATCGTCTCCTCGCCGACCGCCGGGACACACGAGTCGTACGGTGCGATCCGCGCTGCCTGGCAGTCCACCGGCTTCGAACGCGGCCGCCTCGGCTACCCCACCACCGACGTCTACCCCGTCCCCGGCGGCACTGCTCAGGACTTCCAAGGCGGGCGAGTGACCGACATCAACGGGGCCACCATCATCACCTACTCGTGACACCCTCGGCCGTCGTCGGACACCTCGAATACTGACCTGGACCGTCGAACTCACGGAGCATGACCGGCCCACGAAGACTGTGGACAAGACCGTTGAAGGCAGCAGGATCGGCTTCACCATCGACACCACGGTCGCCGTTGAGGGCGACGGGGCAAGGCTGACCTACCGGGCATAAGCCGACCCCGGCCTCGGCGGAGTGTTCGGACGCATCGCCGACAAGCTGATCGAGAAGGCGTACCAGCGGCAGGTGCACACCGACCTCGCCACCCTCGCCAAGATCCTCACCGAGCACCGCAAGCAGGATCCGGGAGAAGCAACCGGCTGACGGGACAGCGCGACGGCGCGCGGCGCGCATGGACTCCCGGCGCTCGGCGTGGCGGCAAGGGGCGAAGCACCAAAGTCCTCCGGCCCGATCATGGGCCGAGTTGAGCCTCGCAGTTATGCTGTGCCGATGGAGGCCGAAAGGACCCTCGCCGGCGGGACAGTGCTGCGGCTCCTGCGCGCCGAGGACGCTGGCCCGCTGGCCGATGCCTACTCCCTGAACGGCGCTCACCTCGCGCCATGGGAACCCCAGCGCCCCGAGGGGCACTACACCGAGGAAGGCCAGAAGCACGCCGTCGCCCACTCCCTCGGGGAGCTCGTCCGCGGGACCGAGCTGCCGCTCGTCCTCGCCCAGGGCGAATCGATCGTCGGCAAGGCGACCCTGACCTCCATCGTCCGCGGCGCCTTCCAGAACGCCCACCTCGGCTACTGGATCGCCGAACGAGTTCAAGGGCGCGGGATCATGACCGAAGCGGTCGCGGCTGTGCTGGAGATCGCCCGGGACGGCCTCGGCCTGCACAGGATCGAGGCCGCCACGCTCCCCCGCAACATGCCCTCGCAGCGCGTGCTGGCCAAAAACGGTTTCGAGCCCTACGGGCTCGCGAAGGCGTATCTGCGCATCGCCGGCGAATGGCAGGACCACCGCATGTACCAGCGGATCCTCGAGCCGTGACGGAAGAGCCTACGGGGTCGAGCAGTACCGCCGTAGTGTTCGGCGGTGGCGGCCTGACAGGCCTGGCGTGGATGACCAGCTGCTGCTCGCCTCGAGCGCGGGCACGGCCGGCAGCGGCCCGCGCAGGACTTCGCCGAGACCTTCAGGAAGCGGATCGGATCCGTGACCTGGCTAGCCGCGACGGCTGGCCAGCACGAGGCGTCACCTCTGCCGGTACGGCAGATGGATGAAGTGCGGGACGGGCAGCACGAGCGGTGTGCTGGCGAGCGGCTGCACCAGCGGCCCAGTGCCATCAGCGAGCACGGAGCGGTGGGCTTGCACCCCTGCTGTGGAGAGCAGCCCCGCCGGTGTGGCCGCCCGCCACGGGACGCTGGCCGGGCCCTCCCCGGTGGATGCCTCGGGCGCAGCGCCGAGGAGGGCGGCCGCCAGGACTCCAGCAAGTGCGCAGACGGCTACGGCCGGCGCCCAGTGCCGATCGTCCCTCCCCGTCTCCCCCGCCCGATGGGCCGGGGGCGCATGGCGGGCGGCAGCAGGGCGGTGCGCTGGGATGTAGAGCGTGCTGACGGGACGGTGCCTCAGAGGGCCGGCTACAGGATGCGTGCGCACGGATCCCCCTCTTTCCGGCAGGCTCGCCCGGCATGCCTCTAGGTCGAGGATGCGCGTGGGGCGCGGCCCGCGGCCCGTGCGCCGCTACTCGCCCGGACCGCTGCGGCCCCATGTCCTTTATATCCTCGCGGGAATCGGCTGGAGAATACGCAAAAATACGTAGCCCGCCATCGGCCATCGAGGAGGCGCAGCGCATCGAGCCTGTTCGTGCAGCCGAGCTTGGCGTAGGCGTTCTCCAGATGCTTCGCCACCGTCCTCGGGCTGATGCCCAGCAGCCAGCCGATCGAGATGCCGCTGAGCCCCTTCCCCAACAGGTCTAGGACCTGCTGTTCCCGCGGCGTGAGGGAGAAGTCCTCGGCCCTGTTCCGCGGCCGCCCTCCCGGGCCTCCCGCCGGGAAGGCAGCTTCCAGCAGGCGCAGCATCGGCTGGATGTGCTGGGCGAGCTCCAGTTCCCTGTCCGTGTAGTCCCAGTCGAAGCGGTTCATGCCCCATGCGCTTCCCACGCCGGAGGACGGGTCTGCCGTCATGAGGGCGAGCTTGCGGTTGACACCGTAGGGACGGAGCAGCACCCGGTAGGTGCGTGTCCGATAGAGGGCGAGGTCGGTGACGAGGTCGCTCAGCCGCCTCGGCGCCCACAGACCAGGGGTGGTGTCGCCCAGGTAGCTCAGGATGATCGGGTGGTCGTCGCAGACAGAGAGGAAGGCTTCCGAGAGATTGCCGTCCTCGTACTCCGGGAAGCTCAGAACCCGTGCGGAGGGCGAGCGGGCGTCGAGGATGTTGTAGACGACGTGGTCCGAGGGGAAGAGCTTCATCAGCATCTCGCTCGCCGCGCCCAGGTACTCGTCTCGGTCGGCGAGTCCGGCTAGCTCTGCTGCGAGCCGTGCGGCAGGTTCCATCATCGGCACCCCGCACCGTTGAGCGCGTCCATCTGGCGGGTGCAGGCCGTCCTGGCTTCTGGCACCATCCCAGGCCTCCGGAATCCCGGTCCCATCTGATGTCACGAGGGTAGGGACCGTCCGGCCCATCCGCAAGCACAGAAACACCAGTGCAGACGTCCCCGAGGGCAGGATGGTCCCGAGGCGGCCGGCAGCGGTCTCCACGCCTCTCGCACCGCTGCGAGGCGCCGTATCTGCTGGATGGTCCGGCGGAGACCACGCCTTTTACCGCTGGGATCCACAGGGTCCTTTTCCGGCTTCCGCAACTCCTTTGGGCGAGGTCTAGACAGGATGCGACGTCGGGCTGCCGCATCCTCCGCGGGTGGATCGCCTGAGTGTCCCGAGGCTATACGCCTCGTCCTCGCGACATCGTCAGGGGCTGGTGGGAACGTTGTTGTTCAATGCCGTCGGACCTTAATCTCGGGATGGTTCTTCTCGACCCAGTCGGCCATCCGGTTGCCCCGCAGCGTTATGAACTTCAGCGAAGCTTCCCGAACCCTGATGTACTCGTCCTTTGTGGTCGGGACGCCGGGGCGCCTGAAGTTCTCATCCTCCTCTAGGAAGAAGGCGATCCTTCCCTCCGGCGTTACGAGATCCTGGAGGTGGAAGAACTCCACGAACTGCTCAAACGTGCAGAAGAGGTTGAAGAAGTCCGCGTAGTTGCTGATGACGTCGGCGAGGGGACTGGCTGGCTCCCCAGCGTAGTGGCGCCGGATGCATTCCAGAGTTAGGTCGATACGGTCCGCGATCCGTAGTCTCATTCCCTTGGCGGTGTTCAGGGCGGGCCGGTGGGTTTTCCTGACTGGCCAGATCATGGCACTGCCGACCGTGTACGGCGGGTTGAAATAGCGGCCCTTCTGCTCCTCGCTCAACTCGGCCTTAGCCTCGACCAACTTCCTCGGCTTCCCCCATCTGGTGTAGGAGTTCGTGATGGCATCACTGCCGAACGTGAACCTTTTGTCGGGAGCCCGCTCGAACACGAGGTAATTTGCAGTCAAGGCGAAATGGCGGCTGTGGGTGCCCGGTCAGGGTGCATGCGCATCCATTCGGGGTCGACGGGATTCATGTCGGGGTTCACCTTCAGCAGGCGAACCTGAAGTCCGACGGGGCCCCATGCTTTGACGAGTTCGCTGTGAGAGAGTGCGGCGTATGCGAGGGGAGCCTCCTTCTGACTCAGGATCGGGGTGCCGACGAACACTTCCATGGGACGGCTCAGGAGAATGTAGTCGACGTCCTTCCAGCTGCCGGGAAGGTTCTCCGTCTGGGCTATGGGGTCTCGGTCGAGCTTGAAGTGCCAGATCGGCCCGGACCAGCCGTTGGCGCTCCACCCCATCTTCACCAGGTCGTTCCACGAGTCGTCGTCGGTGAGAACGGTGGTGTTCCGAGGCAGATGGGCGTCGACGTAGGCGAGGGCCTCCTCGTAGGGGACGTTCTGGTTCTCGGTCAGGGCGTTAGCCGATACGGGCGCCCAGGACGGAGTGATGACGACGAGGGAGGCGGAGACCAGGGCTGCGATGACGGCACGAGCCGTCCACCTGATCGCAGGGGCTCGAAGACTCGCTGCATGCCATAACCTCCATGTGAGGTAGACGATGGTCAATGCGAAGAAAGGCAGCGGGGTGATGATGTACATCCCGGGGATGTTAGCCCCCACGCAGCGCCACGACGAGGTACATCACCGGAACCAGTGCGATGCCGCGCAACCGTCCCAGGAACAGCCCCACGACGCTCATCAGCATCCCTGCTATGACCAGATACGGGTCCTGGCCGAGCCATCCCATGAGCAGGTCGTTCGCGCCCGAGCCCTCGGTGAATATGAAGCCTCCACCGCCACGGCCGTGGAGCTGCCATACGATGGCATCCCAGAGCGAAACGTGGCCGGGTCCTGGGAGCAGTTCGTTCTTGATTGCCGCGAACAGCAACCATCCTGAGACCACGAAGGCCCCTGTGCCCAGGAACCCAGCGATCGAGAAGGCGCGGGTTCGAGCCCAGGAGAACGACCAGAGAGCCGTCAGGACCGCGGGCAAGGCCACGGCGGCCGTCTCCTTGCTCAGGACCGCAACACCGAACGCGGCCCCGGCCGCCACGTGGTACTGGAGCTTTGGCTTTCCCGTGACCAGGGCGAAGGAGGCAAGCAGCCAGACCATCGAGATGTTGTCCAGGAAGATCTGGCGACCGAGGTTGATCGTCAACGGACACAGCGCCCAGACCAGCGGGGTCACGAGGGAAACGGATCTGGGCACTCCGAGGTTACGGGCGATCTTGTAGATCAGTGCCGCTGAGAAGATGGCGACAAGCGTCATCATGCCGCGGCCGGCGGTCTCGACGGGAAAGGTATTGCCGCCCCAGATCCACTGGAGCGGCTTGAGCAGTACCGCCAGCTGGATCCACCCAAGGGGTGGGTGGTCATACCAGTATGTGTAGTGAGCCATGGCCCCCTCGTTGGCCACCGCCCACGCCTGCGCGAAGTAGGTGCCCTCATCGTCGTTGACGAACTCCGGGTATCCGCTCAGATTCACCCCGTAGAGGACAGCCACCAGCGTGAGGACGATGGTGAGGGGCACCGCATTCAGGAGGCGATGCCGGAAGCGCGGCGAAGCGCCGGGGGTCATCACCTGAGGAGGGGCTGCTGTCCCGGTCAGGTGGGTGTTGCGAGTGCTCTCCTGGATCGCCGTCACGCCTGTGCACCCTGCTCCCGGATGTTGGTGATGTCGGCGGCCAGGCCCAAGTGCGTCCCCATGTGGGGGGTCTTGTCCCAGGCGAAGTTCCGACGCTGGAACCTGCCCGCGGCCGCCACAGCGGAGTAGAGGACCAGAGCCTGGTAGAACGGAGTCGAGACGATCAGGAGCGCATAGTCGCGCAGTCCGATCTTGAAGTTCATGTCGTGCCCGAACTCGCGCAGCACGAGGACCTCGAAGACCATGGTGAGCATCAGCGGGATGAGCGGAGCGTAAGTGATCATCACGATGCCGGTGGGAAGGGAGCAGGCGACTGCCGTCACGAAGGCGATGGGCAGGAGCAGGCCGGCGAGTGCGATCGCGTACTGCTGGACCAGTGTCCACCAACCGTGCAGGCGTCGATGCCAGCTGGGGAGCTTCTTCCAGTCCCCCTTGGCGAGTACCTGCATGAATCCGAGACTCCAGCGGGTCCGCTGCTTGACGAAGGCCTGGACTGTCGTCGGCGCCTCTTCCAGCGTTGTGAGCACGGGGTCGTAGACGCAGACGACGTGCTTGCCCAGGGCCGAGAGCCGCACACCGATCTCACAGTCCTCGGCGAGGCAGTCGCCGTCCCAGCCGCCCACCTGTTCGAGGAGATGGCGCCACACGAAGACGGTGTTCCCGCCGAGGGGGATGAAGCCGGAGTTTGCGTGCCCGTGCAGGCGCGATCGGAACCAGATGCGGTACTCGAGGCAGTTGCGGAGGGTAAACCAGCGGGTGCGGTAGTTGACCAGATGAACTGCGCCCTGAACGACATCCGCGCGGGCGAACTGGAACGTGGCGTCGATTCGGGCCAGCAGCCCGGGAGCGGTCAGCGACTCTGCGTCGATGATCCCGACGATGTCTCCCGTGCACAGCTGAAGCGCCGAATTGAGCTGACGAGGCTTGTTCTTGACCGGGTCGGCATTGACCGACACCTTCACCCGGTGCGGATGAAGAGAGGCGAGGATCCAAGCCCGGTCGGCTGTGTCCGGATCGTCGTCGCCCACGGAGACCACGATCTCGACTCGGCCATGGGTCTGGTCCAGGAGGCGCTGGACGGTCGCAGCCATGACCTCGTACGGTTCGTCTCGGCAGGGAACGATCAGCGAGAAGGAATACCGATTCGGCACATCGTCCACCGGGAAGTTGGTTGACTCGTAGTTCTCTGGGGTCCGCCAGGCGTGGAGCATCCACCAGAGAGTTCCCCCGCAGACCACGAACAGCAGGGCGGCACCCAGCACAAGGAATAAGACCAACACGCTCACTTGGAGACTCCCCTCCGACCGTCTGGGCTGCAGGCATGCGCGCCTGCGGGGGCCGGGCGGCGGCGGTAGAGCCAAAGATCACAGACGGCGAAACGAGTCGTCACAAGGGCGCACACAGCGGCTGCTGTGGCCAGGAGGTAGGAACCCTCCAGCAGCGGCTGAAGCACCGCAGCAAGCGGCAATTGGGCGAGCAGCGTTGCGCAGCTGATCACCCAGAACGGCAGAAGCCGCCGCCCCCAATGACCCGGATGCCCCTTGAACACCCAGCGCTCGGTCAGGGCAAAATTCCACGCGACCGCGATCTGTGTGGCCAAGACCGCGCTGACGGCGTTCCCGCCGATGACCGGGGAATCCAAGTGCGCCGCCAGAAGCAGTGCCAAAGCAGCGAGGTTCACCCCAAGCCCACTCGCCCCTACCCCCGCGAAACGAAGAAGTCGCGCCAATCGTCCTATCGCATCGGCATTGAACTGACGACGGCCGGGCGAAGCCGCGGTGAGAGCCGTGACCCTCCCAGCGTTTGGGAATTTGTGCATGTTGAAACCCCGAGACCCAGCAGATAAAGGCGATGAGCTGTAGCCGCCCGGCGAAAATCCCAGGCAGCCAAATCGCCGACTTCGTCTTCAAGACACCCTCCAGCAGACCCGCATTTCCCGGCAGGAATTCATGGTCCAACCGGGTGGTCTGAGCGTCTTGCACCCGACCCTATGCAGTGGAATTGAGCCGGACACGAGTGGTCGATACCTGAAAAGGACCCCGGCTCTCCCGCACCGACACTTGGTTTCGCCCGTCAGGTACGCACTCGGCTACTTGCCCAGCCCGCGACTAGGGGCAAAGGACCCGTTTGGGGTACCGATGCTGGCCTTCAGCGAAGTGGCGCCTCCATGAAAAAAAGAGGGGTCTCGTTTATATTGTCCGCGCTGTCGATTCCCTGCGGTTCTTGACGAATACCGGCGCCGTATTCTGCCGACGACTCGCTGCATTGACGTCAAAGGCCAATGCACGCGCGGCAGACAATATGCAGCCGTTCTCTGCTTTTCGCCAAGGCCCATGGTGCGCAGGAACCGTTACATGCTGAATATCCTCAGGACGAGTAACGGGCTCATTGGATACTGCGGCTTCAGGCGGCGGGCACATCGTCACACGACGTCTGGTCCACCCAAGAGGAGGCCTGATGCGAGCGTGCAATGGCTCGCCGCCCTGATGGCTGCCAGGGTTCGCCTTCGCCCTGCTTCAAGCTGGAGCGGACAGCGGCAGCCGGCGCCCGTTGGCTTGGTCCTGCTGACGGCTGGGCCCATGCTGGGGCCTCCTCGAACGTGTCTGGCCACGCCCGTCTTGTCAGCGGCGGACGCGGCCCCGGTGGGGATCACGTAGGTGCCGTGGAGGGCCCAACAGTGATGAGATCCCGGTGATCTTCCAGAGCCGGCCGGTCCTCCTATACCGGTAGCTGCGCCACGGGCGCTCTGTATGCGGCGGAGGCGGGGACCGGAACCTGGGCGCTCCGCACACATGGTCCCTGCCGGCGGGCAGAGGGGCCCGTGCCCCGTCCCCCAGGAGGAGGACGCCATGGCCTCGAAGAAGCAGCCGATCGTCCACGAGATCCGCGACGAATTCTGCATCACCTGCGGGTCGAACACGGAGTTCTTCGCGTTCATGGGCCAGTCCATGGTCGACGCCGACATCCGGGAGCCGGTCATGGTGGACCCGGCGCTCGTAGAGGAGGCCGTTCGGACGTCTCGGCGTCTAGCGGCTCCCTGGCAGCCCAGCGGGGGCTGACGATCGGGGCGAGGAGCGAGGCCGTCTCATTCCGAACCACGCCTTTCCCGCTCGTGCAGCTGATCGAGCAGCGGTGCCAGGAACATGATCAGCCCACGCTGGCCTTCACCTCGGGCGTGACATCCTTCAGAGGCAGCAGGCCGACGGCTGGGGCAGCGGGGCCCCGGAGAACGCGTTGTGGAAGACTGATCTGTTGTGATGCCCACAAACGCTCCCACCGTCGATGCCGTCTGCTGGGACTGGAACGGGACGCTGCTCGACGACGTGGACATCGCGCGAGCCGCGATGAACGCCGTCCTCGAAGAACGCCGCCTGCCGGTCCTGTCGGACCAGCACGCGTACCGGAACGCCTTCGCCTTCCCCATCAAGGGCTTCTACGCACGGCTTGGGATTACCGACGCCGACTTCCGCCTGGCCGCCTCCCGCTACCTCGAGCTGTTCGCAGCCCAGATCGGCCAGGCACAATTGCAGGCAGAAGCACGCGCGACCCTCGCTGCGATCAGCAGCTTGGGCCTCAAGCAGGTCCTCATATCAGCCACCATCGAGAGCACCCTCCGGCAGCAGCTGGCTCCGCATAACGTCGCCGGGCACTTCACGCACATCCTAGGCATCGCTGACGCGTACGCTGCGTCCAAAGCCGACGTCGTCGCCGGTTGGCTGGAAACCTCAGGCCACGACCCCAGACGCGTGCTCATGATCGGCGACACCAACCACGACGAGGAAATCGCCGAAGACCTCAACGTGCGCTTCCTCCGGTTCGCCCGTGGTCACCAGCAACCCCCAAACCACAACCGACACCCCGTACTGCACCAGATCCGAGACGTCATCGAGCACATCCACGAAGCACATCGCACTGCCCGTTAAGCCGGCCCTGCAACGTGTCGCCCACTCGGGCAAGCCTCCCCCGACGCCTCAAGCCAGCCCAGCACACCTATACCCCGCACGCTGAAATGTTCGGTGCAGGTACCACAACAGAAACACCCAATATCGTGACCGCCGCCCCCAAAGTGGACCCAAAGTCCGCGCCTCATTCCGGCCCGACCTCACGTTAGCGTCCCCAGCGACAGTTGCCGGCCCCCCGCAAGAGCCCGCGGCCCAGACAGCAGGCCCCTACTTCGCCTGCCGCGCGGCATGCTGCACAGCGTGCCTGACGGGGGCGTTCGGCGCGCCGAACCCGTCGTAGCCGTCGATCCGCTGCACCATCTCGAAGAACACGCTTCCCACAGTTGCGGTGTAGAAGTGCAGGAAATCGCCCCTCTCGTCCCGGTCATACAGGAGGTCGAGTTCGCGGAGGGTCGCGAGGAACTCGGGATCGAGCCCGAACCGCGCGTCGAGGTCCTCGTAGTAGTTCTCGGGGATCTCGAGGAACGGCAGCTTCCGGGCCCGGCACGCGCGGGCGGTCGCCACGAGATCCGGCACGGCGACCGCGATGTGCTCCTGGAAGGTGTCTTCCACGGTGCCGCGCACGCTGTCGGCCTGCACCCACGGGGCGAGGTTCAGAGCGAGACGCACAGCCCGTTCCCCCTCCACAAGCTCCGTCTGCATGACCTGGGAACGCACGAGCCCCGCCGGGCTCGAGACCTCCTGCGACGGCTGCGGGCTCAGCGCGAGCACCGACGAGTAGAACAGCACGCCCTCGTCGTAGTGCTGCCACGGCTGCGCGAGGTTGATGTGGTCGATCCGCGCGACGGCGGCACCACCCGAAGGTGAGCCCGAACCGAATTCCTGGGTCCAAAGCGTGTCCTGGCAGAGGAACACCTCAGTGCCGTCCGGCGCCTCGACCGCCTGCAGCACCTCCTCGTTGGCCTGGGACGTGCGCGGGACGGCGACTGCCTTCAGCTGGAGGGCGCGGGCGACGGCGGTCACGGAGTTCTCGACGTCGAAGCCGAGCGCCGAGATCGCCGGGGCGACGCCGCGGGCCTGCTGGCGGTTGAGGATGATCCGCGCGTCGCCGAGGGTCCAGAGGCTCACGGGCTTGGTCCGGTGCTCGCCCCGCGGTTCAAAGCCCAGCTGCGCTAGAAGCCGCTCGAGTTCGCCCCCGCCCGCTGCCGCGGCATCCGCCTTGACCTCGGCGAAGTTGATGCCCGACGGCGGTGCGACCTGCGGGAGCGTCGTGAGCGACATGGGATAGGCGCGCGACGCCGCGGCGAGCTGAGCGGGCGTCGGGGCAGCGGCGGCCGAGGCGGAGCCCGACTCTGGCCCGGATTCTGCGGCTAGCGCGGCGAGATGCTTCGCCGTCCGCTCCTCGAGCCAGATGAGGGAGCGCATGGCGTCGACTGCAGTGCGCTCCACATCGGCCTGCCGGAACGTATCGTTGAAGACCTCGAGTGAGACCGGCCCGTTGTAGCCCGTCCGTGCTACATGG
This sequence comes from Sinomonas terrae, assembly GCF_022539255.1. Lineage (NCBI taxonomy): Bacteria > Bacillati > Actinomycetota > Actinomycetes > Micrococcales > Micrococcaceae > Sinomonas > Sinomonas terrae. The sequence continues at coordinate 245,242 of NZ_JAKZBV010000001.1, read as the reverse complement.
CCGAGGAATTTGGGCAGGTCGAACTGGCCCTCGCCGGGGAAAACGCGGTAGTGGCGGCTCCAGTTGAGAACGTCCATCGAGAGCTTGGGAGCATCCGCGACCTGCACGAAGAAGATCTTCTCCCCCGGGATCCGCTCGATCGGCTCGGTGTCCCACGCTCGGGAGAGGATGTGGAACGTGTCGAGGCAGGTGCCGAGGTTCGGGTGGTCCGCGTCGGCCACGATCCGCCAGGCGTGCTCGAAGTCGTTCACGAAAGTGCCCCACGCGAGGGCCTCGTACGCAACCTTCACCCCATGGTCCGCCGCGAGCTCCCCGAGTCCGTGAAGCTGCTCGGCCCGAAGGCCGTCGTCGTCTGCGTATTTTGCGCTTCCAGCGGCCACCGTGCTGCACACGAGGATCGTCTCGATGCCCAGCCGATCCATGAGCTTGAACTTGGCCTCGGCGCGGCGAAGATTCGCGCGGTACAGCTCCTCAGGCACCGAGTCGAAGTCGCGGAACGGCTGGTAGAGGTCCAGCCCGAGGCCCAGATCCTCGGCGAGGGACCGGACGGACTCAGGGCTCAACGACGAGGTCACGAGGTCCGCCTCGAAGATCTCGACTCCTCCGAACCCCGCCTTCGCCGCCGCCCGCAGCTTCTCCTCGAGCGTCCCGGAGAGGCACACGGTCGCAATCCCTGTGCGCATCAGCGTGCTCCCACCTCGGCCCCAGCCACCGCCCGAGCCCCCTGATCCGCCTGCTCCTCGCGGTCGATGAGCTCAAGGAAGTGCATCCTCATGCGCTCGGCGTCCGGCTCGAGACCGGTGAAGATCCGGAACGCGTCGACGGCTTGCCCCACCGCCATGCGCCCGCCATCGAGCACACGGCAGCCGAGGGCCCGCGCCTCGCGCACGAACTGGGTCTCGATGGGCCGGTACACAATGTCTGCGACCCACTGGCGCGGCTCGAGGAGCGAGGTATCGAAGGGTGTCCCGGGGTGCGCGGCCATCCCCGTCGGGGTGCAATGGACGACGCCGTCCGCGGCCTTGAGCAGCGAGGCGAGCTCCGCCGTCGTGCGCCCCTCGACGGACGCGCCCGGGAACATGGCCGCGAGCTCGGCGGCGCGGTCGACGGCGCGCGCTGCGTCGACGTCGACGATGCTGAGGTGCTGGACACCGGCGGTGAGCAGGGCGTAGGCGACGGCGGAGCCCGCACCGCCCGCGCCGAGCTGCACGACGCGGCCGAGAGCCGCACCGGGGAGACCCGCTCGGAACGCGCCCAGGAAGCCGGACCAGTCCGTGTTGTGGCCCACGGTACGCCCGTCCTCACGGATGACGACCGTGTTGACGGCACCGAGGCGAGCGGCGTCGTCATCAATCTCGTCGAGGTGCTCGATCACGAGCTGTTTGCAGGGGTGGGTGATGTTGAGCCCGTTGTAGCCGAGGTTCCGCGCGGCCCTCACGAGGTCGCCGACGCTCGCGGCGGGAAGTCCGAGGACGGCGATGTCGATCGGCCGGTAGAGGTAGAGCAGGCCATGCGCTGCGCCCTCGCGTTCATGCATGGACGGGGTGAGGGACGGGACGACGCCGTCGCCGATCAGACCGATCAGGTACGACTCGGTGGGGAGGCTCACTCGGAGTCCTTTCAGGGTTTCTTAATGACGGGGCAGGCGAGCCGCGAGTTCTTCGGCGGCCTCGCGAAGGGCGGGGAGCTGGTCGACGAGCTCGTCGACGCTCATGCGGACAGTGGGGGCGGAACAGGCGATGGCCGCGATCGCTCGTGCCGGCTCGCCGGGGCGCGACTCGGCGAGGATGGGCACCGCAACGGCCCGCATGCCGATCTCGTTCTCCTCGTCCATGAGGGAATAGCCCTGGCTGCGGACGCGGTCGAGCTCGGCGCGGAACTCGGCGCGATCGGTGATGGCCTTCGGGGCGACGGGCACGAGCTCGATTCCCTCGACGAGCCGCTCGCGCTCCTCCTCCGGGGCGAAGGCGAGAAGCGCCTTGCCGACCGCCGAGCAGTGCAGATAGCCGCGGTACCCGGGATCGCTCGTGACGCGGAAGGCCCTCGGCCCGTCGACCTTGGCGACCGTGAGGAAGCGGTCTTCGTCCGGCACGGCGAGGATGCTCGCCTCCTGGGTCTTCTCGGTGAGGCGCGAGAGCACGGGGGTGGCCGTTCCCGCGAAGCCGAGGCTGTTGGCGACGTAGAGGCCGAGCTGGAAGACCCGCAGGCCGAGGCTGTACTTCTTGCCCTCCGGCTCGAAGTCCACGAAACCCGCCCGCTGGAGGGACTGGAGGAGCCGGTAGGCCGTGCTGAACGGCAGGTCCGCGCGGCGCGAGAGATCGGCCGCCGTCGTGGCTCCCGGGGCGTCGCCGAGCATGACGAGGAGACTCAGGGCCTTGCCGACCATGTCGGTCTTGGCGCGCTTGTCGTCTTCGCGCTTGTCGTCTTCGCGTTTGGCGTCTTCGACGTTCTTTACGCTAGCGACACGCTGCTCGTCGGGAGTGATCGAGGGCATGCATCGATAGTGGCACAACTCTCACATCGCGGCAACAGTCACCATGATGTGAGTACCCCTCTCGTCGCGCCGTCACTTTCGCAGGGTGCGCACCCTGCGAAGGTGACGGCGCGACGGGAGGGGCCGGGAGGGGCTAGAGGCCGAGGGCCGAGGCGACCGCCTCCGGGGCGATGTGGCTCATGCAGGCCGGACCGGCGCCGGCATCCGCGAGCGGGCATCGGGCGTCCCACCAGCACACCTGCTCCGTGAAGTTGGCAGGGTGCCGCACCGAGCACTCCGGCAGGCCCTGAAGACTGACTCCGCGATCAGGGTGCAGCCCGTAGCGGGTGGCGACCGACGGGCCGTAGAGTCCGACGGCGCGCATCCCGGCGGCGGTCGCGAGGCGGACAGGGCCGGTGTCGCCGCCCACGCAGACGCCCTCGCGCTCCGCCGCAGCCGCGTAAAGCGCGGCGAGTTGCCGCAGAGTCAGCCGCGGCGTCGGGACGGCCCCGGCGTCGGAGAGCGCCGGCCAGTGCCCCGGCTCCTCCGCGACGAGAACAGGCGTTCGGCCGGCTGCTTGCAGCAGGGAGGCGAGGCGCGCCCAATGCTGCTGAGGCCAGCGCTTCACGGCCATCCCGGAATCGGGCACGAGCATGACCGCCTGCCGCCCCTCCGGGACCAGCGCCGAGAGGAGCTCGCGGCCGGCCTCGAGCTCCTCGACCTCCACTGCGACGCGCGGCGGGTGCCCGACGAACTGCGGCGCGATGATTCCGTCGCGCGCCAGCAGTTCCAGATAGCGCTCGTCCACTCTCTGCTCCGGGGGCGGGGAGCGCCAGAGATTCGTGACAGCGACGCCAGGTGCAGACTCGAGAAGCTCGGGAAGCCCGTGGCGGCGGTTGGTCGTGATGCTCAGGTCGGGGCGGATGCTGGCGAGCGCCTCGCGGACGGCCCGCTGCACGTCGTCGCTCTCGCGGCCGGCGAGCGGAATGACCTCCTCGATCAGAGGGTCCCCTTCGAGGAGCACATGCCAAGGCTCGAGCGTGAGGACGTGCACGGTCGCATCAGGGTGCGACAGCGCGAGGGCGTGGATCGCCGGCAAGGCAAGGACCACGTCCCCGAGTCCGCCCATCACCTCGACGAAGAGGATTCTCCGGAAGCTGCTCATCCGGCGGCCTCCTGGTAGAGGTCCGCATGCCGCCGCGCGATGTCGGGCCACGAATGCCGGTCTGCGAGCGCCTTGCCGCGCCTCGCAACGCGCCGCCGCAGTCCGTCGTCGTGCAGGGCGCGCCGCACCCCGTGGGCCAAGGCCTCGGCATCCCGGACGGAGGGCACGGCGATGCATGTTTCGCCGCCCTCGATCGACTCGTCCTCGCCCGCGGTTGCCACGACCGGGAGCTCATGGGCGAACATCGTGAGCAGGGACCCGCTCTTCGTCGTGACTCCGGCCGTGAACGGAAGGACGCCCAGATCGCTGGCCAGAAGCCAGCGCGAAACCTCCGCGGGCGGCTGGAATCCCGTGAAGGTCACCTGCCCCTCGAGCCTGAGCTCCCGCACGCGGCCCTCCAATTCCGAACGGAAATCGCTCGCTTCTCGCCCGGGCAACGCGAGGGATTCGAAGCCGCCGACGACGGCGAGATGCAGCTCTTCGCCCTGATCACGCAATTGGGCGATGGCCTCAAGGAGGTACCGGAGCCCCTTGACGGGGTGGACGAAGCCGAAGAAGGCCAGGAGCGTACTCCCGGGATCGAGGCCGAGCTGGCGGCGGATCTGCTCCCGCGACTCGTCGCGGGCTGCCTCCCGGTCCACCTCGACGTTGGCTCCGATCGGGATGTGCCGCGCCGGGACGCGGCCGTGGAACCGGCTCTGCAGGGTGGCCAGGTGCAGGGGGTTGGTGACGACGACGGCCCGGCTGCGCGGGACGAGGAAGCCCGTTTCGCGATCCAGCACGGCGCGCCGCTCCGACCACGGATAGAGGCCCTGAAGCGGGCGCGGTCGCGCGATCGGGAGTTCCCACGATCCGTACTCGTGGAGGGTCGCCAGGAGCGGGACCGAGCGCGGGAGCCCGAGCGGCAGGAGCCCGATCGATCCGCGGAAGCCGTACATCGACGGCGCGAATTGGACGTGGACTGCGTCGAGGTCCAGTTTGGCCAAGGCTCGCCCGGCAGCGGCCGCGCCCCTGACATCGGGCCCGCAGGGAACGACGACGGGATCCACTCCCGCTGCGGGCAGCTCGTCGGCGAGCCGCTCGACATAGCCCGCAACGCCGTCGAGCTCGGCGCTCGGCCGGCCGCAGACCAAGGCCACTCGCAGCGGCGGCTGCCGGCGTCGTCGTTCTTCTGGTCTCCTCGGCCGCACGTCGGCCCCTCCTCTCGCGTTCGCACCCTCGGGCAGTCGAGGTTTACCCCCTCGCGGGCTGCCTAGGCAGGGCGAACAGATGACGTCGATGCAGCAGGTTGCAGAAAACATTTGACGCGTTGCAGAAACCGTGTCATTCTGAGCTGGACGCTGTGATGCCGAACACACGAGGAGGTGGGGATGACCACGATTGCCGAGATCGCGAAGGTCGCGGGAGTCTCGAAGTCGACCGTTTCGAGGTCGTTCACCCGCCCCGATTCGGTCAACACCGAGACCCGTGAGCGGATCCTCACCGTCGCCGCCGATCTGGGCTACAACCCGGCACCGGCGAAGGCCGAGGCCACGGGCACCATCGCGCTGTTCATCCCCGACATCGCGAACCCGTACTACCCGCCGCTCGTCAAGTCGATCCAGGCGGCCTGCCGCCGGCAGTCGATCTCACTGCTCGTCGTCGACGGTGAGAACGATCCCGAGGCCGACGCCGAAGAACTCGAGCGCGTCATCGGCCGGGTCGATGGCGCGATCATCTTCGCGCCCCGCATGGACGCCGACAGGCTCCGAGCGCTCGACGCGGTCTCGCCCGTCGTCCTCATCAACCACGTCGCCGAGGGGCTGCCCGCCGTCATCCTTTCCGCACCGGAAGGCGCGCGGCAGGCGGTCGAGCACCTCGCGGCGCTGGGGCACCGCTCGATCGCGTACCTCGCAAGCCTCGAGGACAACTACTCGAGCCGAGTGCGCCTCGCCGCTGCCGAGGAGGCCGCCGATCACCTCGGCTGCACCCTCATCGTCCTCACCCACGCGGAGCCCACGTACGCCGCGGGGGTGCGGGCTGCGGACCTCGTCCTTGCCGAGCCCGTCACGGCGGTGATCGCCCACAACGACCTCATGGCGTTCGGGTGCATCAACCGCCTCGCCGACCGCGGCGTCGCGGCCGGGACGGACATCAGTGTCATCGGCTTCGACGACATCTGGCTCGCGTCCGCCTCGCGGCCCGCGCTCACAACGGTGAACACACCGTACGAGCGCGGGGGCGCCGTCGCCCTCCGCCTCCTCACGGAGCGGATCGCGGACCCGGCGCGGCCCGCCAACACAGTCCATCTTTCCGGGGACCTCATTGTGCGCAGCAGCACAGCACCGGCCCCGGTAGCCGTGGCCTGATCCCCTTCATCTGTCCCACTCCACCCGTTCGCACGAAAGGCGAGAGCCCATGGCCAAGTTCAGCGGGATGACCGATCCCGATGTCAAGACCCCCGAGGAGCAAGCGCGCCGCCTCAAGCGCGCGAAGAAGGCCGCCCTCGCTGCCTTCCTCGGCGGCGCCCTCGAGTACTACGACTTCTTCGTCTACGCGACAGCGGCGTCGCTCGTGTTCTCGAAGATCTTCTTCCCCGCGGGCAACCCGACCGTCGCGCTCATCTCCTCGTTCGCGACGTTCGGCGTCGCCTACGTGGCCCGGCCGTTCGGCGCCGTCGTCTTCGGCCACCTCGGTGACCGCCTCGGCCGCAAGAACACCCTCGTGCTCACGCTCGTGCTCATGGGCGGCTCGACGTTCCTCATCGGAGCCCTCCCCGACTTCCACGCGGCCGGCTACATCGCGCCGATCCTCCTCGTCGTGCTCCGCCTCTGCCAGGGCCTCTCGGCCGGTGCCGAGACGGCTGGCGCCTCGGCGCTCACCATGGAGGAATCGCCGGTGGGCCGCCGCGCGTTCTTCCCCTCCTTCTCGATGAGCGGCATCTCGACCGGCATCGTGCTCGCGTCGCTCGTGTTCCTGCCCGTCGCCGCCATGGGCGAGGCCGATCGCCTCGCCTGGGGCTGGCGTATCCCGTTCTGGTGCTCGCTCGTGGTCCTCGTTGTGGCCTACCTCGTGCGCCGTTCGCTCGAGGAGCCCGAGGTCTTCGAGGAGAAGGCCGAGCACAATGACCTCGTGAAGCTGCCGGTCGCGGACATGTTCAAGACGCACACGCCGCAGTTCATCCAGGTCGCGCTCATGTCCTTCGAGACGGTGACGAACACCTTCATGCAGTCGTTCGGCCTTGCCTACGCCGTCTCGGTCGGTATCCCGGCGTCGACCATGCTCTGGGTGAGCATCGTCGGCAATGTGATCGCCATCGGCACGCAGCCGCTTGCGGCCATGCTCGCGGACCGCTTCGGACGCAAGCCGCTGTTCATCACGGGCATCATCGGCTCGGCGGTGCTGATCTTCATCTACTTCTCGTCGATCTCCACCAAGAACGTGCCCCTCGTCTTCCTCACGAGCACGCTCATCACCGCGGGCACCTACGCGATGTCGAACGCCATCTACCCGGCTTGGTTCGCGGAGCTCTTCAACGTCCGTGTCCGGTACTCCGGCATGGCGATCGGTCTCCAGATCGGTATCCTCTGCGCGGGCTTCACCCCGCTGCTCGGCACCGCGCTCGTCGGCGGCGTCCCCTCGAACTGGGGTCCGGCGGCGTGGATCGTGGCAGGCTCCTCGGTGCTCGCGCTCATCGGCGCGATCTGGGGCCGCGAGACCTTCCGGACGCCGATCCACGAGCTCGGCAACAGGGTGCGCGGCTCGAAGTAGGGATCTGGCCAAGGATCGCAAGAGATCTGGCCACTCGTCACGCGAGAGGTGGCCTCTCGTTGGGATCTTCCAACGAGAGGCCACCTCTTTTACGACGAGTGGCCACTTCTCGCCCGACGAGTGGGCACTTCTCGCCCGACGAGTGGGCACTTCTTGCCCGTCGAGGGGTCAGTGGCGGTGACGGCGCAGGAACGCCGCGACCCTCTTGGGGAACTCCTCGGGGTCGGTCGCGAGCCCGGGCGGTACCTCGCGCACGGGGCCGACCAGCGGCACGAGCCCCTGATCCACCGCCGCCTTGGCCGCGCGCAGCGACCCCTGCGCCACCCCTGCCCAGGTCTCGAGCAGGGCGTCCAATCCGGCGTCGACCTCGCCGTCGGCGGCAAGCGTGGTGACGAGGCCGACGTCGTGCGCCTCCTTGCCCGTCAAGATCCGGCCGCCGTAGAGCAGATCCTTGGCCCGAGAGGGCCCCACCCGCAGCGAGAGCCGGGCCGCGAACGACGGCGGCACGAGGATTCCCAGCCGCGAGATCGGCATCCCGACGCGCGCCGAAGCGGCCGTGAGCTGCAGGTCGCAGGCCAGCGCGAGCTGGAACCCGCCGCCCGCGGCAACTCCCTCGACGACGGCGACAGTGGGCATGGGGAGGTCCTCGATCGCCCGAAGTGCCTGCTCCATGCGCCAGAAGCGCTGCGTCACCTCGTCGGGCTCGGCGGCTTCCCATTCGCGGAGGTCGGAACCAGCGCTGAACATGCCCCCGCGTCCGCGCACGACGACGGCCCGCACCGAATCGGCGGAAGCGAGCTCCCGCGCGGCGCGCCCGAGCTCGTCCCACTGCTCCATCCCGAGCGCGTTGAGCCGCTCGCCGTTGCCGAAGGCGATGGTCGCGACGGCGTCCGCGATGTCGACGGACACTCCCTCCATGACACCCACTCCAGTCCCGGTCACTGAACAGCGCCCTGCGCGTGAAGCCGGCCGATGTCCGAGGGGGAAAGCCCCGCTCCCGTCAGGATCTCGTCGCTGTGCTGCCCGAGCAGCGGCGGCGGCATCCGCACGGACGCAGGGGTGCGCGTGAGCCGCACCGGGCAGTTCACGACCTTCAGCGTCCCGGCCTCAGGATGTTCGACCTCGGCAACCATCCCCCGCGCGAGCACCTGCGGGTCCGCGAGCGCCTGGTCCACGGTCTGGATCGGCCCGACCGGCACCCCCGCCGCGTCGAGCCGCGCGACCCAGTCCGCCGTCGTCGCCCGTTGAAGCTCGCGCTCGAGGAGGGGGATGAGCTCGCCGCGGTGCGCGACGCGCGAGGGGTTCGTCGCGAAGCGGGCGTCGTCCGCGAGCTCCGGCCGCCCGACGGCCGCGGCGAACTTCCTCCACAGGCTGTCGTTTCCAACGGCGATCATCACGAACCCGTCGGAGGTGGGGAATGCCTGGTAGGGCGCGATGGTCGGGTGGGCGGAGCCGTAGCGTCGGGGCGTCTCGCCGCTCGCGAAGAACCCGCTCGCCACGTAGGTCAGCCAGGACACCGAGCCGTCTAGCAGACTGATGTCGACCCATTGACCCTGCCCGGTCCGGGTCTTCTCGTGCAGGGCCGCGAGAATCCCGATGACGGCCCAGGTTCCCGCGACGAGATCCGCGCTGCTCACGCCGACGCGGACGGGAGGCCCGTCCGTCTCGCCCGTGACACTCATGATCCCGCTCCGCGCTTGGGCGATGGCGTCATAGCCAGCGCGCCCCGATTCCGGGCCGGTCTGGCCGTACCCGCTGATCGAGGCGTAGACGAGCCCGGGATTGGCGGCCGAGAGTTCCTCGTAGCCCAGGCCGAGGCGCGCGGCGGTTCCCGGCCGGAAGTTCTCCACGATCACATCGGCCTTGAGCGCGAGCCTCCGCACGGCTGCGAGTCCTTCCGGCGTTTTGAGGTCGACGGCGAGACTGCGCTTGTTGCGGTTGACTGAGAGGAAGTAGGCCGCCTGACCGCCCTGGAACGGCGGCCCCCAATGCCGGGTGTCGTCGCCCTGGCCGGGCTGCTCGACCTTGATGACGTCCGCGCCGAGGTCAGCGAGCGTCATCGTGGCGAACGGTCCGGACAGGATGCGGCTCAGGTCCAGGACGAGCAGGTCCCGCAGAGGGCCGCTGGCCGGCGGGGCCTCGGGCCGTGGCCCGGGCGCCTGCTCATGCGGCTCGCGCGCAGTCTCGCTCACCGTCATACCGTCGTCGCCCCCTTCCGGAAGGCCCGCGTCGGCCGCGTCTTCACGCCGCCGCCCACCGTCGTCGTCCGCCGAAGCAGGAGGAGCGACGCCATGCTCACGACCGCACAGAAGATGATGTAGACCGAGATCCACGTCGAGCTGCCGGTGCCCTGCAGGATCTCGGCCGCGATGAGCGGCGCCGGGCCGCCGGCGATCACGCTCGCCAGCTGGTACCCGAGGCCTGCCCCCGTGTAGCGGATGTCGGGGTCGAAGCTCTCCGCGATGAGCGCCGCCTGCGGTCCGTACTGGATGTCATGGAAGATGAGGCTGACCACGACCGCGATCCCCATGATGATGGCGTTGCCGGTGTTCAGGAGTCCGAAGTACGGGAAGGCGTACACCGCCGTGAGGACAATGCCGATGCCGTAGATGAGCCTCCGCCCAAACCGGTCCGAGAGGATGCCGAACACCGGGATGCTGATGAGGCCGAGCGCCGCGGCGATCAGGGTGTCCACGAGGATTGCGTCGCTGTTGACCTTCACGTGCTTCGTCGCGTAGGTGATCACGAACGTGATGAACAGGTAGAACGGAGCCTGCTCGGACATGCGGACGAGGGCCGAGAGGAGGATCTCCTTGGGCTGGCGGCGGATCGCCTCGATGATCGGCGCAACCACTACCTTCTCGGTCTTGCGAAGCAGCTGGAACTCGGGGCTCTCGACGACGCGGAGCCGTACGAAGAGCGCGACGCCGATCAGGACGATGCTGGCAAGGAACGGGATCCGCCAGCCGTAGGTCGCGAAGTCATGGCCGGTCGCCGCCGTCGTGATCCGGACGAGTCCGGTCGAGAGGATGAGGCCGAGCGGAACACCCATCTGCGGCCAGCTCGCCGCGAGCCCGCGGCGGCGCTCATGGCCCCATTCCATAGCGATCAGCACGGAGCCGCCCCATTCGCCGCCGACGCCGATGCCCTGGATGACGCGCAGCACGGTCAGCAGGATGGGTGCCCAGATTCCGATGGTCTGGTACGTGGGGAGGACGCCGATGAGCACGGTGCCGATGGCCATGAGGAGCAGGGTTGCCATGAGCGTCGTCTTGCGGCCGATCCTGTCACCGTAGTGGCCGAAGATCGCCGCGCCGATGGGCCGTGCGACGAACCCGACGAACTGGGTGCCGAAGGCCGCGATCGTGCCGGTGAGCGAGCTTTCGCCTCCGGGGAAGAACAGCTGGGGGAAGACGAGGGCGGCGGCGGTTCCGTAGAGGAAGAAGTCGTACCACTCGATGGTGGTGCCGACCACGCTCGCTATCGTCGCTCGGCGAACCGCCTGCTGACGGGTTATTCCTTGGACACTCATCATTCCTCCATTGGCCTGATGTTCGATCCCGCGGGATCCGGGTGCGTTGCGAGTGATTAGGTGCTACTTGCTGAAATGCGGGACAAGCGTGCCGGCGAGGAGCTGGCCGGCCCCCTCGATGGCGGGGCGGTGGCCGAGCGCCTTGAGGATTTCGTGGGCGGTGGCCGTCGCGGCCGTGACGACGGGGAGGCCGAGTTCGTCCTCCACCGGCTGGACCGAGGCGAGCGAGGGCATCTGGACGCATGCCGAGAGGACGACGGCGTCCACGCCTTCGCGGTCAAGCCGCCGCGCGATGCCGGGCAGCTGGGCCGGGTCCAGTCGGCCGACCTCGAGGTTGTCTGCGACCTCGAGTCCGATGACGTCGTGGACTTCGATGCCCGCCCCCTCGATGTAGTCGCTGACCATCCTCGTCAGTTCGGGCATGTAGGGCGTGACCATGACGACCCTCCGGGCGCCGAGGCCCGTGAGGGTTCGCACGAGCGCGCCCGCGCTGCTCACCGCCGGCGCCGGGTGGCCGTTCGAGCGGGCAGCTTCCGCGATGACGGACTCGGACTCCGCATGGGCGCCCGGCCCCTGTGCCATCACGGCGACGAGACACGCGTAGGCGATGACGTCGACGTCGGCATCGGAGACAGCGACGGCACAGTCCGCGGCCTTCGAGACCATCGCGGCGAGCTCCTCACGCGTGACGTTCTTGAGGGCTGCCCGCGCCGAATGGAAGGTGTAGTGGTGGCCCGTCGCCTCGGCTTGACGGCGGAAGAGCTCTGGCAGCTCGGTTTCCATCGTGGTGTTGGAGCTTGGGACGATCAGGCCGATTCTTGACCTGTCGTTGGGTGGAGCGTCTGGCTGAGGTTGGATCACTGAATACCCCGCGTCGTTGTACAGACTTCTTGAACCCGCATCCTTCTAGAACCCGTATCGTGAGTTCCGGACCCATAATCCGGGTGTTGGCGTAAGCTGTCAATGGGTCATGAAGCGGCCTTTTCGGCGGCCTCGAATACCATGTGCGACAAAGCGGTCCGCGGGAATGGGCGGTGGGCAATCCATGGCAAGGGAAGCGAACGGGGGCGGCGCGCCCCTCCTTGTTCTGAGCAAGGTCAGCGACATCCTCGACTGCTTCTCGGTCGAAGACCCCGAACCGACCCTCCAGCAGATCGTCCGCAGCACCGGCCTGCCCGCAAGCACATGCCAGCGCCTCGTGCAGAACATGGTGCGCGAGGGCTTCCTCGATCGCGACGGCGACAAGTACAGGATCGGCATCCGCCTCGTGCGCTGGTCCGCGCCCGGCACCATCGGCCTCGACATCGTCCGCAGCGTGCGGCCCATCCTGCACCGGCTGCGCGACGAGACCGGTGAGACGGCCTGCCTCTACGTGCGGGACGGAATCCACCGCACGGTGGTCGCGGTCGCGGAGACGCGCCACGTCGTCATGCGTCCCTTCCACGTCGGCCAGGTCATGCCGATCCACGCAGGCGCGCCGGGGAAGATCTTCCTCGCCTTCGACCCGGAGGCGCGCGCCGAGCTTCAGGACCAGGAGCTGACGAGGTTCACCCCCTCGACCCCCGTCACGTGGGAAGCCCTCGACGAGCAGGCAGCTCAGGCGCGCGAGCAGGGGTATTTCGCCGCGTTGGGCGAGCGCAATATCGACGTCGGCTCGATCAGTGCCCCGGTCTTCGATCACACGGGCGAGCTCGCAGCGGTGCTCGGTCTCGGCTTCCCGCTCCAGCGGGTCCATGCGGACGACGTCGCGAGGCTGGGCCCCGCCGTCGCCCTCGCCGCGCGCGAGGCGAGCGAGGCGATGGGGCACGACACCCGGGTACGGGAACCAGACGCCGACGCTCCCCCCGCCCGGCCCCGGAAGCGCTCACCGGCGCGCAGCCAGGTGTCCTGAGGCCAGAGACTGGCAAGGCAAAAGTGGGGACCCCGCAACGCTCGCCTGCGTCGCGGGGTCCCCTGCCGGTCTCTGGCCCTACGGAATGTCCAAAATCTCGCTTCGAATAAGGAACCGCTTCCCCTCGGGCGCCTCGAGGGAGAAGCCGCTCCCCCGGCCGTCCACGACGTCCACCGTCAAATGCGTGTGCGACCAGTACGCGAACTGCTCCTTCGACATCCAGAAGCCCAGTTCGCCCCGCCCAGGGAGGTCGAAGACGCCGAGGAGCTCATCGGCGTCGCCCGTCAGGAACTCCCCAGCCGGGTAGCACATCGGGGCCGACCCGTCGCAGCAGCCGCCGGACTGGTGGAACATGAGCGGTCCGTGGCGCTCCCAGAGCGTATCGAGGAGCGCCGCGGCTGGCTCGGTCAGCGCGACGCGGGAGAAGTCCTCCCCCGGGCGCGCCGGCCGCGCTGCCAGGGCTGCCATCAGTACTTGATGACCACGCGGCCGTCGATCTTCGCGTGGTGCATCTCGTCGAAGACTTGGTTGATCTCCTCGAGGTCGCGCGTGTGGAACGTCGGGTGGATGAGGCCGCGGCCGTAGAAGTCGAGCGCCTCGACCATGTCCTGCCGCGTTCCGACGATCGAGCCGCGGATCGTGAGGCCCTTGAGCACGATGTCGAAGATCGGCGCCGGGAAGTTCCCCGGCGGGAGCCCGTTGAAGACGATCGTCCCGCCGCGGCGCGTCATCCCGATGGCCTGCCCGAACGCCGCCGGGTGGACGGCGGTGACGAGGACGCCGTGCGCTCCGCCGGTGGCGGACTGGATGGCCGACGCCGGATCCTCGGCGAACGCGTTCACCGTCACCTCGGCGCCGTGCTTGCGGGCGAGGGCGAGCTTCTCGTCCGCGACGTCGACGGCCGCGACGCGCATCCCCATCGCGACGGCGTACTGCACCGCAATGTGCCCCAAGCCGCCGATGCCGGAGATCACGACCCACTCCCCCGGCCGGACCTCCGTCTGCTTGAGGCCCTTGTACACCGTGACGCCCGCGCACAGGACGGGTGCGATCTCGTACGGGTCCGCGCCTTCGGGGATGCGCGCGGCGAACTTCGTGTCGACGAGCATGTACTGCCCGAATGAGCCGTCCACGCCGTACCCGCCGTTCTGCTGCGACTCGCACAAGGTCTCCCAGCCGGTGCGGCAGAACTCGCATGTTCCGCACGCGCTCCAGAGCCACGCGTTGCCGACGAGGTCGCCGACCGCAAGGTCCAGGACTCCCTCGCCAACTTCGACGACGGTGCCCACGCCCTCGTGCCCCGGAACGAGCGGGAGCTTGGGCTTGACCGGCCAGTCGCCTTGGGCCGCGTGGAGGTCGGTGTGGCAGACGCCGCTCGCGATGAGCTTCACGAGGGCCTGGCCCGGTCCGGGCGTGGGGATCTCGAGTTCGTCGACGCTGAGCTCGTCGCCGAAGCTGTGGACGACGGCGGCCTTGAAGGTTTCGGGAAGGGTGCTGCTCATGGTCATGCTCCTTTGCATGGTTGGGTGGATGGGCTGACGGTGGGTCGCGACGCAGATTCCGACCGGGATCGGCCGCCGCGGATCGGCGAGTCGCTGCGACACGCCGTGGAATGCTGCGATGTGGCGGCCAATCGTGGTCGGAATCAAGTTGGGAATCGAAGGCTGGGTGAGGCGGACGACGGCGGCGCGCACCCGCCGTCGTCCTCTCGCCTGGGTTTTGACTCGTCTGGGTTTAGAAGAAGCCGAGCTTGTTCTCGCTGTAGCTGACCAGCAGGTTCTTTGTCTGCTGGTAGTGCTCGAGCATCATGAGGTGCGTCTCCCGGCCGATGCCGGAGGACTTGTAGCCGCCGAACGCGGCGTGCGCGGGGTAGGCGTGGTAGTTGTTCACCCACACTCGCCCGGCCTGGATCTCACGCCCAGCGCGATAGGCGACGTTGCCGTCGCGGCTCCAGACGCCCGCGCCGAGGCCGTAGAGAGTGTCGTTGGCGATCTCGAGGGCCTCGGCGTAGTCGGCGAATTTCGCGACCGAGACCACCGGCCCGAAGATCTCCTCCTGGAAGATGCGCATGGTGTTGTTGCCCTCGAAGATGGTGGGCTCGACGTAGAACCCGCCCGCGAGGTCCCCGGGGAGCTCGGCGCGCCTTCCGCCCGTGAGGACCTTGGCGCCCTCGGCCTTGCCGATCTCGATGTAGGAGAGGATTTTCTCGAGCTGGTCGTTGGAGGCCTGGGCGCCGATCATGGTCTCGGTGTCGAGGGGGTTGCCCTGCTTGATCTTCTGGGTGCGCTCGACCACGTCGGCCAGGAACTTCTCGTAGATGCCCTCCTGGATGAGCGCGCGCGAGGGGCAGGTGCAGACCTCGCCCTGGTTCAGCGCGAAGAGGGTGAAGCCCTCCTGGGCCTTGTCATAGAAGGCGTCGTCGGCGGCGGCGATGTCGTTGAAGAAGATGTTCGGGCTCTTGCCGCCGAGTTCGAGCGTGACCGGGATGAGGTTCTGCGAGGCGTACTGCATGATGAGCCGGCCGGTGGTCGTCTCGCCCGTGAAGGCGATCTTGCGGATGCGCGGGCTCGAGGCCAACGGCTTGCCGGCTTCGACGCCGAAGCCGTTGACGATGTTCAGCACCCCCGCCGGGAGCAGGTCCTGGATCAGTTCCGCGAGAACCAGGATGCTCGCCGGGGTCTGCTCCGCGGGCTTGAGGACGACGGCGTTGCCCCCCGCGAGCGCCGGCGCGAGCTTCCACGTCGCCATCAGGAGCGGGAAGTTCCACGGGATAATCTGCCCGACGACGCCGAGCGGCTCGTGGAAGTGGTACGCCGTCGTCGTCTCGTCGATCTGGGAGAGCGAGCCCTCCTGGGCGCGGATGGCGCCGGCGTAGTAGCGGAAATGATCGACGGCGAGCGGCAGGTCCGCGGCGAGGGTCTCGCGGACGGGCTTGCCGTTGTCCCACGTCTCGGCGACCGCAAGCAGCTCGAGGTTCTCCTCGATCCGGTCCGCGATCCGGTGCAGGATCAGGGCCCGCTCCGCGACCGAGGTCTTGCCCCAGCCAGGGGCAGCCTTGTGCGCGGCGTCGAGGGCGAGCTCGATGTCCGCCGCCTGCGAGCGGGCGACCTCGCAGAACACCTGCCCGGTGACCGGGGTGACGTTCTCGAAGTACTGGCCCCCGACCGGGGCCACCCACTCGCCCCCGATGAAGTTCTCGTACCGGTCCTTGAAGGCGACCTTGCTGCCCTCGGTTCCCGGCTGCGCGTAGACGGTCATGGCGAAACTCCTTCGTCTCTTGTTCCCCTTGCGGGGGCCGGTGGCGCCGGCGTTGCGATGAGCGTAGGAGCGCGAGGGTTGCGGACGGGTTGCAGTGGCGTGGGGGCGGGGCGGGGCACACAACAGCCGCGCTCCCAGATCCATCTGGGGCGCGGCTGTTGGCTTTCCGTAGATCCGCGACATTCGGACTTGGCAGTGCTGCCCTTCCGGCCGCCGGGTCAGTCTTATTGGGGCGCGACCGCTGGCTGGTCAGCGACGAGCGGTCGGTCCGACGTCGTCAGAAGGAACCCGACAATACCGGCGACTGCCATTGCTGCATTAAGCACGATGACGTTGGTCCATCCGAACTGCTGCGCGATGATCGGGGCGACCGTCGGAACGATGGCTGCGGCCACGAAGCCCCACGCGTTCATCCAGCTCCCGACGGCGGCGGTGTAGGCGCGGCCGATGTCTGTGGCGATCGTCCAGGCGAGAGTCTGGGCCACACCGGCTCCTCCGAGGGCGGCACTGAGCCAGATCACGCTGACGAGGACGTTCTGGGACGTGGTGCTCATGACGAGGCACACCGCCGCGATCGCGAGTCCGGCGACGGCGACCAGGTTCCGGGCCTGATACCGGCGCCGTCCGGAGGTCAGGAGCTTGTCGCTGACGACGCCGGCGACCATGACGCTGACGGTGATCGCGACGAAGGAGAGGCTGGTGAACCCTCCGATCGAACCGAAGGGGACGTGCAGGCCCTTCTGAAGGTAGTACGGCAGCCAGTAGATGAAGAACTGGATCGTCCACAGGGTGCCGAAGAACCCGAGCGCGAGCATCCAGAAGGAGCGCTTTCGGAGGAAGAGCCCCCAAGGGGCACGTTCCGGAGAGGCGACCGTGTCGCTGCCCAGGGCGATGAGATCGATCTCGGCCGAGTTCACCAGGCGGTGCTGAGATGGCCGGTCGCGCATGAACAGGTACCAGACCGCGGTCAGGACGAAGCCCAGGATTGCGCAGATGAAGAATCCGCCCTGCCATCCAACAGCTTGGATGATCGGGACCAGGAGGACTGCGCCGAGAGCCGGGCCAAGGAATGCCCCAGCGTTCATCAAGGAGTTCGCCCGACCACGCTCCTTGGAGGGGAACCAGTCGGCGAAGAAGCTGTTCGCGGCGGGGAAGACCGGGGCCTCGCCCGCTCCGAAGAGGGTCCGGACCACTGCAAGCAGAAGGAAAGAGTTCGCCAGACCGGTGAGGCCGGTGCAGATGGACCACGCGAGGAAGGCGACTGTCATCGCCCGCCGCGTCCCGACGCGTCGGATCATCACCGCACTGGGGATCTGGCAGACGAAGTAACCGATGTTGAACAGGGTCGTCGCGAGCCCGAATTGCACCGGTGAGATGTGGAGCGCGGCCATCATCGGGCTCGCGGAGACCGAGAAGACGATGCGGTCAAGGTAGGCGACGAAGCAGATGATGAAGATGATCGCGCCACCGTACCAGCGGATCCGGGTGCTTCGTTGGGCGGTCGGCTCCTCGGCGCGCGCCGGGGCCGCGAGGGTGCTCTCCTCGTCGAGAGGCATGGGTGTTTCCCTTCTCATGATTGCCGACCTGTAGGGTCGAGTCCGTAGAGGTCGATGGTTGTCGCTCCGTTGCGGAGCGCCGCGATGATGGATTCCTCCTGGCGCACACGCTCGTCGGCGCGCTCGAGGATTTCGGCCGCCTGGGCAGACGGAAGGCTGAGGACGCCGTCGGCATCTCCGACGACGAGGTCGCCGGGGCGGATGAGCACCCCGCCAACCCGCACCGGCCGCCCGATCCAGCCAGGGAAGGACTTCGCCGTTCCACGGATGGCGGTGCCGCGGGAGAAGACCGGGAAGCCGAGGGCCTCCTGCTCGACGCTGTCTCTCACGGCGCCGTCGATGACGAGGCCGCCGATGCCACGGGACATCGCTGCGACAGCGAGGATCTCGCCCCAGTGCCCGAAGTCCTGCCCGCCGACGTCCGCTACCAAGATGCTTCCGGGGGGCGCCGCGAGGACGGCGTTGTGCAGGGCGAGATTGTCTCCCCCCACTCCTTGGACGGGAAACGCAGGACCGGCCAGACGAGCACCTCGCCAGAGTGCTCGGATTCCGGGGTCGAGCGCCACGTTGAGTTTGGACGCTTCCAGCAAGGTGGCGCTTGTGTGCGCCGTTGCAAGCGCGCTCACCGGCCGTCCCTCGGGCTCTGCAGGGCGTGGTAGCCGAAGGCTCTGCGTGCACCCACCAGTGACCCGCCTTCGATGGCCGCTTCCGCGATCGCCGTCTCGGTCCTCTCTATCTGTTCCGCGAGCGCCAGAACCTCGTCGACTCTGTTCGCCGGTACGACCAGCACACCATCGGCATCGGCGAGCACGTAGTCGCCCGGGTCGACTCCGATCCCCGCAACCTGCACCCGGCCCTGGACCTCAGCGCAGCGCACGCGATCCTTGCCGGTCCTCATGAAGACCGCGGCCGACCAGAGAGGGTAACCGGCCTCCTCGGACGCCGCGAGATCCCGACATGCGCCATAGACCACCGTGCCAGAAACACCTCGCGCCGCCGCGACCCGGCTCATGATCCCACCCCACACCGTGCAGTCCAGCCGAGCCGCGTTCTCGATCACCACCACGTGGCCGGCAGGAACATCGTCGAGGAAGTCCCCGACCGTTCCTCCCTGTTCGTCGACCGGCTCATATCTGACAGTGAATGCGCGGCCCGCGACGGCCCCGGATGCAGTTCGCCGCGCGACTCCCAGAATCTGGCCGGCAACGCCTAAAGCGTCCATTGCGTCCGAGACCGCTGCGGTGGGGAGCGCCTGCAGCCGCCCGACGAGTGCATCCTCGCCCGAGGCGGTTCGCTCCTCAGTGATGTAAGTCATAGCTACCATCATCTTCTGTTAACTGAGGACAGGTCGAATGCCAATATGTGATGGAATGATGCATCGATTGGATACCGGCCGCAGGGGCCAGAGGCGGAGAACGGCGAGGATCAATGGACATCAAACAGCTCAACGCGCTCCTGGCCGTCGCTGAAACGGGCAGCGTCACCCGAGCAGCCCAAGTGCTGCATCTCGTGCAGCCTGCCGTCACGCGCCAGATCAGGGCGCTCGAATCCGAACTCGGTGTCTCCCTGTTCGAACGCAGCCGGAACGGGATGATCGTGACGGAAGCTGGCGAGCTGCTGGTCGAGCATGCCCGGCGGGCGGTCGCCGAGCTCGAGCGTGGGCGGGCGGCAGTCAGAGCAGACCCTGGGGTCGTGCGCGGCATCGTCAACGTTGGCCTACTGGACAGCGTCACCGACCTCGTCGCCGAACCCCTCGTCGCTGCGATGGCCCACACGCACCCCGACATCGAGTTGCATGTCTTCACTGCCTTCGCGGGCCACCTGCGCCGCTGGCTGTACGACGGGGAACTCGACGTGGCACTCTTGTTCGGCGTTTCTGACCCCTCCGCCATCACCGTCTATCCGGTGGCCCGCGAGAAGCTGTGGGCCGTGGCACCCCGAGAAGCGGGTCTCAAGCCCGAGGAACCCATCCGGTTCTCGGAGGTGGCGGCCCATCCACTTGTCCTGCCCACCCGCGGTAACGCTCTGCGGACCTTGGTGGATGAGGCCGCAGCGCGCGCGGCCACAGAACCGCAGATCGGGGTTCAGACCAATTCGGCCCGGGTCCTCAAACAGCTCGTGGCCGCCGGCCATGGATGGACGGTCCTGCCAGCGGTCTGCCTCATGGACGAACTGACATCCCACTCGCTCTCGATAGCCCCGTTACACGATCCGGCAGCCGCGCGGGACCTCGTCCTTGCCACACCTCGCACAGCACGCCCGACGCCAGCCGCCGAAGCTGTCGCGGCTGCGCTCATGCACCTCTTGCATCGAGCCGCGACCAATGGAACGTGGCCCTCAGTGAGCTGGAACGCCGAAAGACCCAGCTAAGCGGGACCACCAAGCGAAAGGCGAGCAACCGCAGCAGGAGCCTCATCCAACTCCACAACGAACCTCTGCCCGTCCCGGAGAGTGAGTTGGACTGCTGGCGAGCCTCCCCATAGGAGTGCCACTCCGCGCCGCGGCATCATCCGAAGCCCAACGCCCCCAAACTCAGCAACCGAGGCACGCTCAACGAGAGTTGCGGAGATCACGTCGCTCACTGCGATCACTTTGCGGTAGATAGGCCAGAAGCGGACGGTAATCGCATGCTCATCTACGTCTAACGAGATTGTCGCCATGCTGACCGCCACCGCTGCCAGGAGCCCGAGCAGAACTGCGCTACCGATGAATAGGAGAGGAGGAGCGAAACCGGCGGAGATCGCCACCGGAGCACCAATCGAGACCTCCACGCAAACAATGGCCAGGCCGACAATCCGCACCCAGCGAGGCGTTCTACGACGGAAGGTCGTCGATCTCATTCCGCCAGATTCGATCACACTCAGCCCTCTCCTCGATGTGGGCCCCAAGAGACGCAGGAACATCACACCTCTGGCCCCGGACCGGTCGAGTTGGCCCGACCGCCACGAGCGTCCCACGCTCTCGCTCCACAGAGATCAGCGATCGCCGAAGAACCGTGCTGGACTCATCGCAATCCTGCCGATCCTCGTTTCCGACTAGGTGGTGGAACGACGGACTCTGCGTGCTGCGACGGGCGACAGCCTCAGTGGAAACTCCGTGCCGTGCGCCCTGACCCCGAGTGGAGGCTGCATGACGCCGAATTAATCACGTCGCAATCCAAGGTCATATATTTCCCCGTGTTCCGCTGTTTCTCTTCTTGACTCTCGCCCTTCAGTCTCCATAAACCGGCGGCTTAGATAGACCCACCGGAAGAATTCACCGAATTCTCGGCGAGGCAGACAACGTCAAGGAGACAGCCATGAAAGTAATTGCGTCGATTGCGAGTGCGGCAGCCGCCGTCGTCATCGCCGTGGCGGCCTCCGGTTGCTCGAGTTCCGCGGCCGCCACGAGCCCCGGCTCGGAAGTCACCGAACTCCGATACCAAGGCTCGGCGAATAACGTAACCCTTCCCGAACTCGCCGAAGACCTCGGATACCTCGGCAACGTCAAACTCAAATGGGTCGGCAATACGACGAGTGGTCCGCAAGATATCCAGTCTGCGGCGACAGGCCAGACTGATTTCGGCGGCGCGTTCGCGGGAGCGGTCGTCAAACTCGTCGAGGCCGGAGCGCCGGTCAAGGCAGTCGTGAACTACTACGGCGAGGACGCGAAGACCTTCACCGGCTTCTACGTCAAGAACGACAGCCCGATCCACACCGCCCGGGACCTCATCGGGAAGAAGGTGGCGGTCAACACCCTCGGCGCCCATTCCGAGGCGGTCACCGACACGTGGCTTGAGAAGAACGGCCTCACACCGGACGAAATCAAGCAGGTCCAGCCCGTCGTGCTCCCGCCGAACGACACCGAAGAAGCCGTGCGCCGCGGCCAAGTTGACGTCGGCTCGCTGAGCGGCGTGCTGCAGGACAACGCAGTCGCGGCCGGCGGCCTCCGATCCCTGTTCAGCGACTACGGCCTCTTCGGAACGTTCGCAGGGGGTCAATACGTCTTCCGCAACGATTTCATCGCCCAGAATCCGGATACGGTGCGCACGTTCACCACCGGCGTCGCGAAGGCGATCGAGTGGGAGCGTACGACTCCACGCGATCAGGTGATCCAGCGATTCACGCAGATCATCGAAAAGCGCAATCGCGGCGAAAGCACCAAGAGCCTCCAGTACTGGAAGAGCGTCGGGGTGCCTCATGCCGGAATCATCACGGATGCCGATTTCACCCGTTGGCAGAAATGGCTCAACGAAACGGGAATCTTGAACAGCCCGGTCGATCCTTCCAAGTACTACACGAACCAATTCAATGGCCTTGCAAACTCTGCGCCAACAACGCAGGCCACGGCCTCGAAGGATGACGCATGACGCCGAAGATCAGTCTCCGCGACGTCAGCCAGCATTTCCAAGTGCGTGGCGGAGCCGGGCGCTTCACGGCACTCGACAACGTCACGCTCGACGTCCGCGCCGGTGAATTCCTGACCCTCGTCGGGCCGAGCGGCTCGGGCAAGACCACCCTCCTGGACCTGCTCGCCGGCCTCACCCGGCCGACGTCAGGGCAAGTCCTCGTCAACGGCAAACCCGTCACCGGCCCAGGCCCCGACCGCGCAGTCGTGTTCCAGCAATATGCGCTCTTCCCCTGGCGCACAGCGTCCCAGAACGTCTCGATCGGACTCGAAGGAACGGGACTGAGCAAACGCGAGCGTGCCGAAAAGGCGAGCCAGCACCTCGAACTCGTGGGCCTCGCTGGCATCGAGGACCGCTACCCGCACGAGCTCTCCGGCGGGATGAAGCAGCGCGTCGCGATCGCCCGGAGCCTCGCCTACGAACCCGAGATCCTCCTCATGGACGAGCCCTTCGCGGCCCTCGACGCCCAGACCCGCGAACAGCTCCAGGGCGAACTGCTCAGGATCTGGCGCGCCACTGGCAAGACGATCGTGTTCATCACGCACGGCATCGAGGAGGCGGTCTACCTCGGGCAGCGGGTCGCGGTCCTGAGCTCCCGCCCAGGTCGCCTCAAGGCGATCGTGGACATCCACCTTCCCGCGCACGACGACGAGGCGGACATCCGCTCGGATCCCGCCTTCGTCGACTACCGGCACAGGGTCTGGAACCTCCTCCATGACGAGGTGCGCCGGGCCACCGCAGAAAGGATTCCCGCCTGATGAGCACCCTCACCGCTCCGATCCAGGCCAAGGCCAATTCCGGGGCCGACGCAACCGAAGGCCCCATGACGGCGAGCCAAGCCGCGCCCACACGCCGCCTCACTAGGCGACTGCTCGCCGTCGTCCGAACCGCCGTCTGGAAGTCCGCGGCAATCGTCGCCTTCCTACTCTTGTGGGAGATCGGGCCGCAGTGGTTCGCGCCGCCGTCGACCCGCGTCTTCCTCCCGCCGCTGCATGAGGTCCTCACGGCAACTTGGCGTCTCCTCGCAACCGGAGCGCTCGAAAACCACATCGGGGCGAGCCTGACGCGCTCGATCGCAGGGTTCGGCGTCGCCGTCGTCCTCGGAGTCGCAGCCGGCCTGCTGATCACGTGGTATCGCCCGCTCAACACCTTCATCACGCCCCTGCTCGAGGTGTTCCGCAACACCGCGGCTCTCGCACTCCTGCCGGTGTTCACGCTCCTGCTGGGCATCGGCGAGGAATCGAAGATCACGATTGTCGCGTACGCCGCGTTCTTCCCCGTTCTGCTCAATACGATCGCGGGGGTCCGCACGGTAGACCCACTGCTCGTCCGGGCGGCCCGCTCGCTCGGGCTCTCGAGCCTCGCCCTGTTTCGCAAGGTGATCCTGCCCTCGGCTGTCCCCACGATCTTCACGGGCATCCGGATGGCGGGAACCGCCTCGATTCTCGTGCTCATCGCCGCCGAGATGGTCGGGGCGAAGGCCGGGCTCGGCTACCTGATCATCAATGCGCAGTCGAGCTTCCTCATCCCCGACATGTACGCCGGAATCCTCACGGTCTCGCTCCTCGGGCTCGCCGTGAATTCCCTCCTCGTTGCCCTCGAACGCCACTTCTCGAAGTGGCGCGTCGAGACCCGCAGCTAACTCATCGGAACCAACCAAAAGGAATCCAACAATGACCACCGCCCTTGAAACTCAGCTCGAATTCACCAAGCTCGGCTCACGCATCGGAGCGGAAATCCGGGGTCTCGACCTCAGCCAGGACCTCCCGGACGAGGTAGTCGCCCAGATCCGCCATGCCCTCAACCAGCACAAGGCCCTCGTGTTCCGCGAGGCCAACATCCGCACGGACGAGGAGCAGGTCCGCTTCGCCTCGCGATTCGGTCCGCTCACCAAGGCACACCCGACGGTTGCCTCCGTCGACGGCGCCGAGAACGTGCTGCCCGTCGACAGCGAGGACGGCTCGGCCAACACATGGCACACCGATGTCACGTTTGTGCTGAACCCGCCGCAGGCCTCGACCTTGCGGAGCGTTATCGTGCCCGCGTACGGCGGCGAGACGCTCATCGCCTCCTCCGCCGGCGCCTACCAGGACCTTCCCACCGAGCTGCGGAACTTCGCCGACACCCTCTGGGCCATCCACACCAACGACTACGACTACGCCGTGCCGAAGAACCTCGAGCACGCGGGGGCCGAGGAGCGCCGCAAGGTCTTCACACGCGTCAAGTACCAGACCGCGCACCCCGTGGTCCGCGTGCATCCCCTGACCGGCGAGCGAGGCCTGTTCATCGGCGGCTTCGCCCAGCGGCTGCGGATAGTGGGGCTCTCCAACACGGAATCGAGGGACATCCTGCGCCTCCTGCAGGCCTACATCACGCGGCCCGAGAACGTGGTGCGCGTGAGCTGGGAGCCGAACCAGCTCGTCCTCTTCGACAACCGGATCACTCAGCACTATGCGCCGTCCAACTACGACGACCAGCCGCGCAAGCTCAATCGAGTGACCGTCGCCGGAGACATTCCCAGAGGGGTGGAGGGGACCCAGAGCCAGGCCATCGAGGGCGATTCCTCGCACTACTCCCAGATTGTCGCCGTCGGGTCCGAGGTTGCCTCCGTCGGGACGGGTGGTTGACCGTGGCGAAGAAGCTGCATCTCAATGCGTTCCTCATGAGCACAGGCCACCACGAGGCGTCGTGGCGGCTGCCCGAAAGCGATCCACACGCCGGAACGAGCCTCGCCCACTTCACGCGGCTGGCTCAGACCGCGGAGCGCGGCAAGTTCGATTCCGTCTTCTTCGCCGACTCACCCGTCCTGTTCGGTTCCGTTGGCCGACGGCCCGTGGGGGCTGTCGAACCCACCGTGCTGCTCGCCGCCCTCGCAGCGGCGACGGAGCAGATCGGGCTGATTGCGACCGCCTCGACGAGCTACAACTCGCCGTACAACCTCGCGCGGCGGTTCGCCTCGATCGACCACCTTTCCGGTGGCCGCGCGGGCTGGAACGTCGTGACAACGGCGGGGGCAGACGCCGCGCGAAACTTCGGTCTCGAGGACCAGCCCCTGCACCGTGCGAGATACGAACGCGCAGCCGAGTTCCTCGAAGTCGCCTTCAAGCTGTGGGATTCATGGGACGACGACGCCGTCCTGGCCGACAAGGCGGCCGGCGTCTGGGCGGACGCGGAGCGGGTGCGGGCCGTCGACCACGCGGGAGAGCACTTCTCGGTGCGCGGACCGCTCGACGTGCCCCGCTCCCCGCAAGGCCGGCCCGTGATCGTCCAGGCGGGCTCGTCCGAGGACGGGAAGGTCCTGGCCGCGTGGTACGCCGAGGCAGTGTTCACCGCCCAGCAGACCCTCGAAGAAGCACAGGCGTTCTACAACGACCTCAAGGTGCGAACCGCAGTCGTCGGCCGCAATCCGGAGGGCATCAAGATCCTGCCCGGGATCGTGCCAGTGCTTGGCGGGACAGTGGCCGAGGCGCTGCGGCGCGAGCGCGAACTCGACGAGCTCATCCGTCCTGAGTACGCGCGGAATGAGCTAGCGAAGACCCTGCGCGTTGCCCCGGAGGACCTGCCGCTCGACCGGGAGCTTCCTGCCGACCTGCCGGACGAGGACGAGATCGAGGGTGCGAAGAGCCGGTACACGCTCATCGTCGCGCTCGCTCGGCGCGAGCGGCTCACCGTGCGCGAGCTCATCGGGCGTCTCGGCGGGGGCCGCGGGCATCGGACATTGGCGGGCACGCCCGAGCAGGTCGCGGATGAGATCGAGTCCTGGTTCTTGGGCGGGGCAGCCGACGGGTTCAACATCATGGCTGCCGCTCTGCCGTCCGGGCTCGAGGAGTTCGTGGACCACGTGGTGCCGCTGCTCCAGGCCCGCGGCCTGTTCCGGGAGGAGTACACCGGCAGCACGCTCCGGGAGCACTACGGGCTGCCGCGTCCAGCGAACCAGTACGAGGCCGGGCGCCTGGCAGGCGTCTGACCCGCACCTCCCCGCGCTCCCGCCCGGTTGTGTTTTCCCAATCGGTCGGGAGCGCGGCGAGTCGCGCGGATCCCGAGTGTCGCGCGGGCAGAAGTGGGCCGGAGCGAGGCCCCAAGGCGTTAGAGGGCCTTGACCGCCGAAAGCACCTTCGCGAGCGACTCCTTCGCGTCGCCGAACAGAAGCGTCGTCTGCGGTTCGTACAGAAGCTCGTTCTCGATCCCGGCGAACCCGGGCCTCATCGACCTCTTGAGGAACACGACCTGGCGCGCGTCCCCTGCCTCAAGGATCGGCATTCCGTAGATCGGAGACCCCGGCGTGGTCTTGGCCGCGGGATTGACCACGTCGTTGGCGCCCACTACGAGAGCCACGTCGGCCTGCTTGAAGTCCCCGTTGACCTCGCTCATCTCCTTGAGCGACTCGTACGGCACATTGGCCTCGGCGAGCAGCACGTTCATGTGCCCGGGCATCCGCCCCGCCACGGGATGGATCGCGAACTCGACGTCCACGCCACGCGATTCGAGGGTCTGCGCGAGCTCAGCAGCCGTGTGCTGGCCCTGCGCGACGGCGAGCCCATACCCGGGAACGATGATCACCCGCTGCGCATACCCGAGCAGCACCGCGACGTCCTCGGGATTCGAGGAGCGGACAGGCCTCTCGCTCGCCACGGTCGACCCCGCGGTCGAGCCTCCCTTGAACGCGCCGAACATGATCCCAGAGACGCTCCGGCCCATCGCGGCGGCCATGAGCCGGGTGAGGATCGTGCCCGATGCACCCACGAGCGTGCCGGCGACGACGAGCAGCACGTTGCCGAGCACGAGCCCCGACGCGGCGACGGCGAGGCCCGTGAACGCGTTGAGCAGCGAGATCACGATCGGCACGTCGGCGCCGCCGACGGGCAGGACCAAGAGAAGCCCAGCGACGAGCCCCACCGCGAGGACGACGACGGCGAGTCCCACCGAACCCGTCGCCACAACGAGCGCGGCGGTGCCCACCGCGGCAACGAGCACTGCCCCCATGAGCACGGGCAGGCCAAGGAACACGACGGGCCGAGTGGTCATGAGCTCCTGGAGCTTGGCGAACGTCACGCCAGAGCCGGCGAACGAGATCGCCCCCACGAGCAGCGTGAACACGATCGCGACCCGTAGCCAGCCGTCCTCGGCGTGCGGGAGTTCGAGCAGCGCGACGAGCGCGGCCGCTCCGCCGCCCACGCCGTTGAACATCGCGACGAGTTGCGGCATCTGGGTCATCTTGACCCGGCGGGCCACGGGAGCAGCTATCGCGGTACCAAGCACCATCGCGGCGAGGATCCACGGCAGGTTCTCGAGCCGGCTGGAGAGGAAGACCGTCACGAGCGCGATCAAGGCGCCGAATGCACCGACCAGATTCCCCCGGCGCGCGTGCTTGGGCGAGCTGAGCCCCTTGAGGGCGAGGATGAAGCAGACGGCAGAGACGAGGTACAGCAGGGCCGTCCACGTCGGGGCGATGAGCGTCACTTCGCCTCCCGCCCCGGGCCCTGAACCGTTTCCTGCCCCGCGGACTTCAGGCCGCGGAACATCTCCAGCATCCGGTCGGTGACGACGAACCCGCCCACGAGATTGGCCGTCGCGAGGACGACGGCGAGCAGCGCCACCGCGAGCACCCACCCGTCCGTCGCCTGGCCGGCCACCGTGATGGCACCGACGAGGATGATGCCGTGGATCGCGTTCGCCCCCGACATGAGCGGGGTGTGCAGGATGCTCGAGACCTTCGAGACCACCTCGAACCCCACGAACACGGCCAAAACCGTGATCGTGAGAAGCTGAACTCCGCCCATCAGCCTGCCCCTCCCTCGATCTCCTCGTCCTCCCGCCCCTCGCCTGCCCTCAGCACCGGCGATCCCGTCGCCGCGGCGAGCGCCGCGAGAGCCTGCGCGGTGGGCTCGTGCAGGACGCCGCCGTCGTGCGTCAGGCATGCTCCGGCGACGACCTCGTCGTCGAAGTCGGGGTGAACCTCCCCCTCCCGCGTCAGGAGCGCAATGAAGTTGGCGACGTTCTTCGCATAGAGGCGCGATGCGTCGGAGGCCATGGCCGAGGCGGCGTCCTTGAGGCCGACGACCGTGACCTCGCCGGAACCGTCGGCCGTCGGGACGACGACGTCCACCCCCGCGACCGAGCCCTCGACGTTGCCTCCCGACTCCGCGGCCATGTCCACGACGACTGACCCCGGGCGCATGGCGGCGACCATATCCCTCGTCACGAGGAGCGGTGCGGGGCGGCCCGGCACGGCTGCGGTGGTGATGAGGACGTCCGCCTCCGCGACGTGGGGCGCGAGGAGCTGACGCTGGAGCACTGCCCGGTCCGCACCGAGCTCTCGCGCGTAACCGCCCGCGGCCTCGGCCGATTCCAGGTCCAGCCGGATGAACGTCCCACCCATCGACGCGACCTCGTCGGCCGAGGCCGGGCGGATATCGTTCGCGGAGACGCGCGCCCCGAGCCGCTTCGCAGTGCCGATGGCTTGCAAGCCGGCGACACCGGCGCCGAGGACGAGGACGCGGGCGGGCGGAATCGTCCCGGCAGCCGTCATGTAGAGGGGGAAGAACCGCGGAAGCCGTATCGCCGCCTCGAGCACGCAGCGATAACCCGTCACGAGGGCCTGCGAGGTGAGCGCGTCCATCGACTGCGCGCGGGAGATCCGCGGCACGAGTTCGAGCGCGAAAGCCGTGACGCGCCCCTCCGCGAGCGCGCGGACGGTGGGCAATTCGGACGACGGCGAGGCGAGACCAACCGTGACCGTCGCTGGCTTCAGGCGGGCCGCTGCTGGGGGATCGAGCGGGCGGACGTGGGCGATGACGTCGACCGTCGCCACATCGAGGGACGGGACGATCCGCGCGCCCTCCGCAGCGTACGCGGCGTCTGGGTAGCCTGCCGCCGCACCCGCGCCCGCTTCGACGACGACGCCGAGCCCCAGCCCGATGAGCTGCCTCGCCGATTCCGGAGTGACCGCGACGCGCTTCTCCCCAAGGATGCTTTCACGCGCGACGCCGACGTCCACTGGGCCTCCCTCAACGCTGAGTCTTGGGTGCAGTGTATTGCGGCTTGCAGAAACTTACGACGCCGCCGGGGATACGAGACGATGACCGGAGGCCGCGCCCCGGACTGCCTCCGCGAAGCTTTCGAGATAGGCGGCGCGGCGTGGCGACATGGACCGGGATTCGACGGCCGGGGCCGCCTCGGGACCGTCCGCGTAGTGCACGGCGAGGCCTTCGCGGAGGAGGCGGATCGCCTCGCTCCTCTGCTGGGACACGGCGGATGAGCTGATACCGAGCCTCTCGGCGACGTCCTTGACCGAGCCGCCCTCGAGGTAGATCGCCGTCACCACGAGCCGCAGCCGCTCGGGAAGCGAGTCCACGGCGGCGCGCAGGTAGCGCGTTCGCTCGCCCGCCAAGGTCGCTTCCTCGGGGGCGACCGCGTCGGCCACGAGCGTGTCGGAGACGGTCTCGTCGAGGGGACTCACCGTGCGGGCCGCGTCGGCGGCGGCCTCGTCGACGGTCTCACGGCTCACTCCGAGGGCAGCCGCGATCTCATCATGGGAGGGCTTCCGGCCAAGGCTGCTCGTGAGGGTCTCCGTCACGGCGCCGACCGCCTTCATGCGCTTGCGCGCCCCTCGGCCCGCCCAGTCCAGGGACCGGAGCTCATCCATGAGTGCCCCGGTGATGCGGCGCCGGGCGAAGGCCCCGAAGGGAACCCCTGTGCTCGGGTCGAACGACTCGGCCGCAAGCACGAGGCCGAGCGAGCCAGCGGATGCCATGTCCTCGCGGGAGAGGTGGGTGGCTCGGGCGCACAGGTCTGAGACCAGATAGCCCACGAGCGGGAGATGCTCCACCACCAGGCGGTTGCGTTCTTCGATCTTCACCTACACTCCTGCGAGACGAATGTCGTCAATGGAGCCCAAGCGTGAGACCCGCTTTCCCCCGCGCGTCAGGGCTTCCGTTGGACATGTCAATTGTGCGTGTACAACAGCCTTTAGACATGTCTATTTGATGGCGTGTCGCGAGCATGACAGCTGGAGTCACAGGGTCAGCGGCAAATCGAAAATGCTACGCTGGGGCCCGCCATGAAGACCGAGCGGAACATCGCCGTCGCCATCACGGGCTTTGGGAGCATCGGACGCCGGATCGCCCAGATGCTGCTCGCCCGGCGTGAGGCTTACAGGGAGCGCTACGGCGCCGACGTGCGGATCACCGGAGTCTGCGGCTCTGCCGCTGGCCTCATCGACCTCGCAGGGCTCGAGCCCGCCCGGCTGGATGACCGGGAGCGCGTCGCCCAGGGTCTCACCGGTGAGACGTTCCTCCGTCAGATGGATGCCGACGTCCTCATCGAGGCTGGCCCGAGCGACTACCGCACCGGAGGGGCCTCGCTCCTCTACCTCCGCGGCGCCCTCGAACGCGGCATGCAGGCGATCGCCGTCTCGAAGGGGGCGCTCGTCGTCGACCTTCGCGGGCTTCTCCGCCTCGCCGACGCCCACGGTGGAAGCCTCCGGCTCAGCGCAGCCGCAGCGTCCGGCCTGCCCACAGTCGATTTCCTTCGGCACAGTCTGGCCGGCTGCCGCGTCCTTTCCTTCGAAGCGGTCCTCACGGGCACCGCGAACCTCGTCCTCGAGGAAATGATGAACGGCCTCGGCTTCGGCGATGCGGTGGCCCTCGCCCAGGAGCGCGGCATCGCCGAACCTGACCCGAGCTTCGACGTCGAGGGCTGGGACACCGCGGCGAAGCTCGTCATCATCGCCAATGCGGCGCTCGGGGCCGGCCTACGTCTGGACGCCCTCCCGCGGGAGGGAATCAGGCACGTAGGCGCGGACGACGTCGCTCGGTGGCGTAGCGAGGGCCAGTCGCCGCGGCTGGTCGGTTTCGTCGAGCGCGACGACGGCGGCTTCCGGGCCGGCGTCGAACTCCGGACCTACGGGCAGGACCACCCCTTCGCCCATCTGCGCGGGAGCATGAAGGGCCTCACCGCGGTGACCGATGAGATGGGCCCGCTGACCGTTATCGGAGGCGCCTCCGACCCCCGTGCCACGGCCGCCGCAGCGCTCAAGGACTTCGAACACATCCTCGCAGCGCGCTGAAGCATCACCTCGCGAGCCTGTCTCGCCCGCCCTTGCGCGGGGCGCCCTCCCGTTCCTCGATCCGGGCGAACTTCCAAATGCTGATCGCAACGGCCCACGTGAAGAGGAACAGGCCCGTGACGGCATAGCCGGCCGTAGCGAGGTCGATCCGACCGATCGCCGCAAGCGGTCCGTCCGTGATCCCTGCCCTCGCATCGAGGACGGAGGCTAGCTCGACGGTGCCGACTCCCAGAGCCACGGCCACCGAGAGGGCCGTGACGAGGAGGTTGTAGAAGACCTTTCGGGCGGGACGGGCGAGAGCCCAGCCGTACGCGAAGTTCATGAAGCACCCGTCGAGGGAATCGAAGAGGCTCATTCCCGCGGCGAAGAGCACGGGCAGGGTCAGGATGGCGTACCAAGGCAGGGCAAAGGCCGCGGCCCCGCCGGCCAGAACCAGGAGACCCACCTCGGTCGCCGTGTCGAAGCCGAGCCCGAACAAGAGCCCCACGAAGTACATCTGCCAGGGCCTGGCCACCTTCGCCGCACGCCCGAAGAACCGGTTCATGAGGCCGCGCTGGCCGAGCAGCTGCTCGAGGGCCGCCTCCTCCTTCCCGCCACGGCGCATGTGGAGGAGCACGGCGCCCATTCGGATCAGGACGATCAGGTTGAGGATGCCGATGATCCACAGGAACAGTCCCGAGATCCCGGCTCCGACGAGGGCGAGCAGTTGATGCACGCCCGAACCGTCCGCCCCTGTCTGCTGCAGGAAGACCCGGACGCCCGAGGCGAGCAGGGCGCACAGCCCGAACACGATGCTCGAATGACCCAAGGAGAACCAGAACCCGACCGAGACGGGCCGCGCACCACCGTGCATGAGCCTCCGGGTGGTGTTGTCGATCGCGGCGATGTGGTCGGCGTCGAACGCGTGCCGGACGCCGAGGACGTAGGCCGAGGCCCCCAGCCCGACGCCGAAGACACTGACGGAGCCCGAGGGAAGGTTCTGCCCCGCCGTGATCCAGAGCAGCGCACCCCAGCCGATCAGATGCAGGCCCAGCACCACGCCCGCCATCGCAACGATCGAAGCCCATTCGCCCTCGGCGAGGCGCCGAGCCCGAGGGAGGCCTTCCCGAGCGGTCCGCGACGCCGGCACGGTCACCCGCCTCCCCCGACAGGCCGGTGCACGACCGGGTTCGTGGGTTCGCCGAGCCCAGTGACGATCGTCTGGACGGGACGGCCGGCAGCATCGAGATAGTCGACGGCGGAGACCGGCACGCCGTACAGGGCGGAAAGCCGAGACTCCGTGAGCATCTCGGGCGCGCTCCCACACTCCACGCCGCCGTTCTGGACAATCGCGACTTGGTCGGCGACTGCCCTCGCGTGGTCGGGATGGTGCGTGCTCAGCAGGAGGGACATTCCCGCCTGCCTGAGGTCCCGGAGGAGGCCCAGGACACGGGCCTGATTCTTGAGGTCGAGCCCTGTGGACGGCTCGTCGAGGATGAGAAGAGGGGAACCCGTGGCCATCGCGCGGGCGATGAGGACGAGCTGCCGCTCCCCTCCGCTCAGTGTGGGAAGTAGCCTGTCGGCGAGTCCGGAGATCCCGACACGTTCCATCGCGGCGCCGGCCGCCGCCCGATCGGACGAGTTGGGCTGCTGGAACCACCCCTTGCCCTGGGCTCGTCCCATGAGCACCATGTCGAACGCCGTGTACGCGAACGCGCTCCCATGGGACTGGGGCACATAGCCGGGCGGGGCGTTACGCGTGACGGAGCCTTCCCGCGGGGACAGGAGACCGGCGGCGCAGCGGATGAGGGTTGTCTTGCCACTCCCGTTGGGCCCGAGAATGGCCATCGTGCTGCCCGCCGCGATGCTGAAGCTCGCATTCCGGAAGACCCACCGGGCCCGCGAGTAGCGGCACCCCACCGCGGCGAAGCTCAGCATCGTCTCACCGCGACTAGGCATCGTCCCAGATCCTCGTACGGTTGCGCCTGAGGAGGACGAAGAACGCGGGCGCCCCGATGAGGGCGGTCAGGACGCCGAGGGGAATCTCCCCGGGGGTCAGGGTTCGCGCGAGGGTGTCGACCACGATGATGTAGGCCGCGCCCATGAGGAAGGAGACGGGCAGCAGCACGCGATGGTCCGGGCCGACCCACATGCGAGCGAGGTGCGGCACGACCAGGCCCACCCAGCTGACGGCTCCGCTCACCGCTACCGCACCGGCGACGATCAGTGCCACCGCGACGAGCACCGTCCAGCGCAGGGGCGAGGGCCGGATTCCCAGCGCCTTGGCGTCCTCGTCGCCTAGCGAGAGGATGTTGATCCGCCACCGCACCGCAAGGAGCGTCGCCGTTCCGAGGAGCACCGGGATGAGGGCAACGAGCACCTTGGCGTAAGTCGCCGAGGCGACGCTCCCCAGAAGCCAGAAGACGATCGCCGGGAGCGTCGTGTACGGGTCCGCGATGTACGTGATCAGGGCTACGAGCGCGGAGAAGAAGGAGCCCGTGACCACGCCTCCCAGGACCACCATGAGCAGCGGGGCGCCCTCCCGCCCGGCCGTGATCGCGAAGAGCAGGACGAGCGCGATGATCCCGAAGACGAACGACGAGCCCACGAGCACGGCCGCACCCGCCCCGAGCAGGAGAGCGAGTGCGCCGCCGAACGACGCACCGGAAGAGACGCCGATGATCTCGGGACTGACGAGGGGGTTGCGGAAAGTGGCCTGCAGGGCGGCGCCGCCGATGGAGAGGCCCCCGCCCACGAGCAGCGCGAGCAGGATCCGCGGCAGCCTCACGAGCAGCACGACGCTGCGCGCGGCGTCGGAGACATCGTCGCTTCCGGGGGCGGCGAACGGGAACAGGATCCGCAGGACGTCGGACATCGAGACGGTGTAGCGGCCGACGGCGAGCGCTGCGACCGCGACGACGAACAGGAGGACGGCGCCGACGACGACGGCGGGGGCCGCGCGTACTGGGCGACGTTCGATGCGAACGGCGTCTGTCGCGAGAAGGGGTTCGCGCTGCGATCGGCTCGTCTTGGGCAGCATCGGCGGCTCAGGTCGTGAGGAACTGCGCGTAGTCGGCCGAGGACGCATTCGCATCGCGCCAGAGGATGCCGTCCATCTGCGCCGCTGTTGGTTCGTAGGAATAGAGCAATCGGTAGTAGTCGACCATCTTCGCCCTGAGGTCGGAGTGCGGCTGGGGGTAGCTGACGTCCGAGAGCCAGTGCCACATGAGCGGAGACTCCTGGCCGGGCGGGTCCCACCGATAGCCGCCGAGCGGGACCTTGTAGACCCTCCGGTTCCGGACCGCGGATACGCTCTGCCAGACGGAGTTCGCGTAGACGTCCTTCGGGAGGGCGGCGTCGAAGTTGCCGAGCAGGATGATCTCGGGATCCCACCCCAGGACCTGCTCGACGTCGACCCCGACGAGTCCCGCAGCACCCGCGCCGTGTGGCCCGACCGCGGCGTTCTGGGCGCCGACCAGGCGGATGTAGAAGTCGTTGTAGGTGCCTGCGGCCGCTACTTTGAGGCCGCCGACAAATCGGTTGAAGTAGAGGACACGCGGGCCCGCGGTGCGGCCCTTGGCGAGCGACTGGACTTGGTGGAGTTCGTCGTTGCTGCGGGCCTGAAGCTGCGCGGCCCTCTGGGGCTTGCCGAGCATCTGGGCGAAGAGGGCGGTCCAGGCCTCGACGTCCTGTTCGCTCCCCGTGTTGTTGAACCCGACGACCTTCAGCCCTGCGTCCTCGAGCGGTGCGGTGAGCTGCGCGTCGCTCCACTGGATGACGACGTCGGGGTTGAGTGCGCGGATGCTCTCCACGTTCGGGGTGAAGTCCTGGGCGGCGATGTCGTGGGGAACCTTGAGGGCGTTGGGGAACATCGTGCCCATGATGCCCGTGCGCATGGCCGTCCACGAGGCGCTGTGCATCGCGGAGAGGTGCGCCGCGCTCTCGTCGACAGCGACGAGGAGCGAGGCCGCCGGCATAGGGATCGTGACGACGCTCGTGACGGGCCGCTCGAAGGTGAGCGTCTTGCCGCGCTGGTCCTTGATGGTGATCGGGCCAGATCCTCCGCCCGCTTCCCCCGAGGCCGATGGCGAACTACCCGAGGTTGTCCCCGTGTCCCCGCAGCCGACCAGCACCGCCGCTGAGCCGCCGACGAGAATGCCCTTGATGAGCGAGCGTCGCGACATCTCAGGGAAGCTCGTCATTTGGCTGACCTCCGCCCGTCAAAGGAATCCACTGAGTCTTGCGGTGCCGAGAGTGCCCCCAGCATCCGTCCGGCCCCGGGGGCTGTCAATGGATCGTCGAATCCTTGTCCGCCCATGGAGGCGGTGCTAGCTTGTCGATACAAATCCCTCGTTGGAACGAGGTTGGCACCATGATCGACGGGGCCCAGCTTTTCGTCCGCTACGCCTATCCGCCCAATGCCCGTGGGAGCTGCGGGCCTCCGGACAGCGACGCCCTCCTGCAGTACGGGCAGTCGGGCGTGACGGACAGTGGCCTGCGCGAGCTCGCCAAGGGGTTTGCGGGCGCTTGGCCCTATCTCGAGCTCATCGCCACCGCGACCGGCATCCGCGATCCCCTCGACCACCGGGTGGTCGAGGCGTACTGGGTCGGAAACCGCCTCCTGGACCGGGTGGGCGTGACGAACATCGGGAATTCGATGGAGGAGAGGTTCCGGGCCAGGACCGGGCTCCAATTCCCGCATCTGATCGAGGGCGTCCTGGCGGGCGGCGTCCCGCACCACAGCTTCCATGTCTTCGAGATCTACCCGTGGCTGGGCCTTCTTCAGGATGATCGGCGTTCGACGACGGCGCTCGAGGTCCTGGACCGCTGCAGCATCCGCTGGGGCGAGGTCCTGGCCGTGACCGGCGACGAAGTGGTTGTGC
The DNA here is from genome assembly GCF_022539255.1 of Sinomonas terrae. Lineage (NCBI taxonomy): Bacteria > Bacillati > Actinomycetota > Actinomycetes > Micrococcales > Micrococcaceae > Sinomonas > Sinomonas terrae. Next base: position 209,301 of record NZ_JAKZBV010000001.1, on the reverse strand, counting down.
GGTCGCGGACCCTCGCATGGGACGGCTCGGTCCTGGCCGTCGGGCCGGACGTGGTCGAGACGGCGAAGTACGCCGTCGCAGGCACGGCCTTCGTCTCCGACCTCACTGTGGGCGACGTCGTGTCCCTCCACTGGGACTGGGTGTGCGACAGACTGACGACGGCGCAGCTCGCCCAGCTGCGCCACTTCACCGCGCGGCACCTCGAGATCGCCAACAGCGGCCTCGACCATCGCGGCGCGGCGATCGCGCTGGATCACTAGCCTCGCGGGCACTACTCGGCCTCGGCCGGGCGGCCGAGGATCTGCAGGCCGACGAACGCCTCATGTGCGGTCGCCTCGTCGACCTGCTCGAGCGCGAAGCCCATGTGGATGATGACCCATTCCGAAGGCTGGGGCGGCGAGTCGAGAAGGCCGATGTTGATCTTCCGCTGCACGCCCGAGACATCGACGAGCGCGAGCTGGCCGCCGTAGCCCTCGAGGACTTCGACGACTCTTCCCGGAATTCCGAGGCACATAGGGATGCCCTCCTCAGGCCGATCTGTTCAGGCCAATCTCTTCTGGGCGCCGAGATTCTCAGCGACGAGCCTGCGCACGGCGTCGACCGCTCCCGGGACGCACTGCGCGACAGGCTCCGACAGGCCGATCCCCTCCTCGACGCTCGCCGCAGCACACCCGACCAGGAATGTCAGCGGCAGGTCTCCGCCGAGCTGCACGAGGTGCCGCAGCGCGGCGAGCGGCTCCATGCCGTGGGCGTCCGGCACGGCGGAAGCTGTCTCGAGGTCGTCTGCTCGGACCTCGAGGAGGCGCAATGAGCCGGGAGGTTCCCCCGCGCGGGGCGGTACGGCGTCGACCATGATGAGGCAGTCGACGCCGTCCAAGAGGTCGAACGTGAGGTGCAGCCCGCGGATGCCGTAGTCCACGACCCGTACCCCTTCCCCGAGCGGCTTCGCTGAAAGGGCCCGGGCGACCTCGCTCCCGAACCCGTCGTCCCCCAGGAAGATGTTGCCGATTCCCGCGACGAGGACGTCGTTCACAGCTGCCTGATCTTGAGGTAGCGCATGATGTCGGGGATCGACCGCACGCCGACGACAAGCAGCGCGACCCCCGCGAGCGCTCCCAGAACGGTGGTCATGACGCCTACGGTCTTCATGGGATTCAGTCCTTTCGCGGTTCGCCTTGCTCGGGCCCCAACGGCTCGAGCTCATCCGGGGAGAAGTAGAGGTAGCGTCCATACCATTCGTGCAGGTCCGCAGCCGGATCGTCTTCGAGCACGAGCGAGACGTACGCGCTCCCGTCTACGTCGAAGTGCACGCCCATGACCTGGCCGCACTGCCCCTCGTAGAAGAAGTCCTGGGCGTCCGAGCGCCTCCGCGGAACGACGCGCACCCGGCTTCCCCGCGAGACAGCCACTCCCCCGATGTTGATGCTGTCCTCCCCCGGGTTCACGCTCGCGTCCGCCTCTGGGTCCCACCAGGGAACGTCGTCCCCGGCTGGTACAACCCCGGCTGGTACAACCCCGTCGGGGACAACGCCGGCTGATACAACTCCATCTGATCCAGCCCGAAGCGCCCCGTGGAGGCCCCCGAGCTGCTCCGGCGTCAGGGCCTCGCACGCGTCGATGATCGCAGCGGCCCTCGGATCGGTCGCCCGCGCCTCGGCCTTCTCCTCCTCCGTGAGCGTGAGGACGCGCAGCGTGAGGATCTCGTCGATCTCGGTCGCGTCGAAGAGGGCAACCGAGCTCTCGGGCGCCACCGCTGGGTGGTCCTCGAGGATGATCGGTGAGACGAGGACGACGTCGGCCTGCCCTTCGGGGCCCGCGAGGACGGGCCAGCATCGGTGCTGCGTGCAGGCTGCGGCAGCCTCGGCGGCCGACGACGGCGGGTCGACGAGCGAGACAAAGTCACCGTCGGTGGCGTGCAGCAGGAGGTGCGTGCCGAGGAATGAGGAGGCTTCGGCGTCGTGCTTGTCCCCCTGGGCGCCCAAAGCCGTGTTCCGCAGCTCTGTGCTCAGGCGGAGCAGCTCGGGCTCTGCCGTCGGCGAGGTGGTGATCGAGAGCTCTGCGCACAGCGGGCGACGGCGGCGCACAAGGCGTCCGATGGCGCGGCCTCCCGCCGTCAGCGGCTCGATGTCCTCGCCGCCGTCGACCTCGATGGTGACCGTGTGTCCCGCGGCGAGCTCACCCGTCTCGAAGGGCCCGAAACTGAGCTCGCGCTCGGTCGCCTCGTCCCAGCTCAGCCACCGCTCCGCGCCCGCGGTGAGCTCCTCGACAGAGGTGTAGCGGCCCTCGTCGAGCCTCTCCACCGTCCGGGACTGCAGCTGCAGGAACCGCACGTGCACCTCGAGCCGCGTGCCCGCCGTCGTGCGCAGGAGGCACTCCGCGGACATTCGCGCGTCCTCGCCGAGCCCGGCCTCGGACGCGCCAGACGGCCCCAGGATCCCGAACTGCCACCGGGTGCGGTTCTTCTGGGAGGAGGCCCGATAGGGGTAGAGGAGGTAGCCCTCGTACAGAACGGCATCCGCGATGGCGCGGGCCAGACTGAGGTTCGTGTTCACTTGACCTCCTCCTCGGCGCGTGCCAGGAGCGCCTCGATGGCCGCCTCCCACGTCGGCAGTGCCTTCGCTGCCTTGTAGTGGGCGAGGGCGCGGAGCGTCTCGTGGTGGAGGCGGAGCCATCCCGCGTTCGGGTAGTGGGTCTCCATGAGCTCGCGCCAGACGGCCACCGGCATCTGGTACGCGGCCTCGCGGTCCCACGGGACCTGTTCGACTCGGAAGCCTGTCCCGCCTGCTTCGAAGATCGTCCCGGAGAACAGCAGCGCGAGCGGAACGGCACCCTCGCGGAGGGCGTGGAGGTACTTCGAGGCCGTCACGTCGAAGTCGTAGGTGCAGGGGATGACGAGGTCGGTCTCGGTGCTCTCGCTAAATCCTTGGACCATCGTGCTCGCGTTGAGCCAGAGGAACGGCTTGAGCGTCGAGCTCCAGCGCATGCGCGAGCCGAAGAGGTCGAGCAGCCCGGGCACCTCGTCGTCGTCGTACTTCCGCCGCTGCGCCTCGATCCGCACTTGGCAGCGCAGCGCCATCGCGTGGATCGGCGTCCCCGTCGACTCGGTGATGCGCAGCCGCGCGACGAGCTGCGGCACTGTGGAGAAGCGTTCGGGGAGGATGTCCAGGACCTCGAAGGACACGTCAGCCATGCTGTCGCTCCGTCCGCACGGGTCGGCTCAGCCGCCGCACCTTCCCGAAGAAGGCATCGAGCTCGGCCCGGGCGTCACTCCCGCCGTCGAAGCCGCGCCACGAGGACCGCAGGCGCCCTACGAGCTCGTAGCACGCGTCGATGGGCACGATGTAGCACTCCACGGCCCCTGCGTCCGGCTCCATGCGGATCAGGACGGCCTCCGTATCCGCGGCGGCCGAGCCGAGGCTCGGGTGCTGCTCCACGAGGGTCTCCCACGCGCCGAGGGGCAGCTCGGACTCTGTGGCCCCCGCCGGCCCGGGGTAGAACACCACGGTGCGGCCCAGGCGTGAATTGAAGAAGAAGAACGCCATGCCGATCGGGATCTCAAGCTCATCCCAGGCGCCTTGACCCAGCTCGACCTCGTCGAGGGTTGCGTACCGATCGGGGATGGCCCGGTAACGCAGCGCGGCCGATTCATCGGTGAAGAGGAGGTAGCACGGGCGGCACGTGCACAGGAGGCCCCGGCTCTCGAGATCGACGACGTGCGGGTGCCCGTCGTCGATCGGCTCGGAGCACATCTCGCAGCGCGGGCCTGCCGCTACGGGCCTCGCTGTCGAGATCCTCCGCAGGACCGAGAACACGTCCGAGCCTGCCCCGCTCGCCGGCACTGCTACACCATCTCCTCTCGACCGCTACCGGCTGGCTCCTTCGGCCCGGCTCCGGCTGGCAGGGCGATGGAGAGCACGCCCTTGCGCACTAGCAGGGGGAAGGGATCCAGATGGAGCTCGTGGTCTTCGACGCAGAGTCCGGCCTGCCGCACGTCGTAATGGCTGCGGCAGGCCGGGCAGCGCAGCAGGGCCCCGTCAGCGGGCGAGGCGAGAGCGCGCTGGAGCGACGCGCCCGTGAGATCACCGGTGCAGCGCGGGCACCGGGCTCGGAAGGCGTAGAGGCCTTGATTGGTCCTACAGACGATGAGCGAGTGCCCCTGCACCTCGAAGCCGCCCACTTCGCCCGGCTGCAGCTCCGCGAACTCGGGAACGGCTTCCCACGCGCCCGCGCCCGCTTCGGCGACGCTCCCGTCTGGATGGTCGATCCTCAGCCTGAGGGCTTCCACGGGAATCACGGAAGGCTTCTTGGCTTCCTCGACAAGAATCGAGGTCACTTCGGGAGCGGCCGCCGTAATGGCGCTTTCCACGGCGAGTTTGAGGGTCACCGACGACGACGGGCACCCCTGGCAGGTGCCGAGCATCCGCAGTCTCACCGCGCCGTCGTCCTCGATCCCCACGAGCTCGACGTCGCCCCCATGGGAGCCGAGATATGGGCGCACGCTCTCGAGCGCCCCGGCCACGCGGGCTCCCACGTTCTGCGGATGGAGGCCGTGCACCACGAGGAGGCCGGAGACTAGCTCGTCCCGGGCAAGCTCGGCGACCAGCGCGTCGTCGAGCTTGCCCGTGCTCTCGAGGATCCCGAGAAGGTGTTCGAGGCCTGCACCGTAGAGCGCCGTGACCTCGCGGACCAGCGCCTCGGCGCGTTCGTGGACCACGGGGCCCGAGGCGGAAAGCGAATCCAGAAGGGAGCTGATCGTCTCGCCAACGCCTTGGAGGCGGTCGTCCTGCCCCGCCTGAAGGCCATCGGTGTGCTCGACCATCTCCATCGCCGCCTACTCGCCTCCCATAGCCTGGGTCGGCGAATGGACGAGTTCGAGCGACTTCCCCTGCCCCAAGTACATGTGCACACCGCAGGGAAGGCACGGATCGAAGCTGCGGACCGTGCGCATGATGTCGATGCCCTTGAAGTGCTCCCTGTCGTTCTCCTCGAAGATCGGCTGCCCTTGGACCGCGTCCTCGTACGGTCCCGGCGTCCCGGACGAGTCCCGAGGGCTCGCGTTCCACGGGGTCGGCGGGTAGGGATGGTAGTTCGCGATCTTTCCGTCCCGGATCACCATGTGGTGCGAGAGCACGCCACGGACGGCCTCCGTGAAGCCGCAGCTGACTGCCTCGTCCGGCACCTCGAACTTCTCCCAGGTCTTGGTGTGCCCCGCCCGGATCTCGGCGAGCGCCTTCTCTGCGAACGTCAGCGCAGCCGCCGCAGCGTAGGCCTGGAAGTACGTGCGAGCTCGGTTCCGCTCGAGCGTGTTGCTCCACTGCGGGATCTTCCATTCGAACGTCACGGGCCCCTTGAGGGCGGTCTTCGGCAGATGGATCTCGACGCTGCGTCCCGTCGACTTGATGTAGTCCGTATTGACGAGGCCCGCGAGTGCCGTGCTCCAGAGCCTTGCGAGCGGGCCTCCCCCGGTGTCGAGCGCGAGGTTGTCCTGCCCGTCGAACCAGCGTGGGGACATGACCCAGCTGTACTTGTCCTCGAGGTCTCGCTTCTGCGGCCTCGGGTTCGTGTGCTGGTTCCACGGATGGCGCCGATCCACAGGGTTGCCGAGCGGATCATGTGTCACGAACATCTCCTGGCCCTCCCAGTCCTCGTAGTACGAGGAGCCGAGCATGATCCGCAGGCCGAGGTTGATCCGCACAAGATCCGTGGTGACGAGCTGACCGTCGACGACGACGCCGGGCGTCACGAACATGTGCCGCCCCCACTCCGTCATGTCCCGGTACGCGAAGTTGCACACCTCCGGGTCCTGGAAGGAACCCCAGCAGCCCAGGAGCGTCCGGCGGAGGCCAACCTGCTCGTAGCCGGGGAGTGCTTCGTAGAAGAAGTCGAAGAGGTCGTCGTGCATCGGCACGACCTTCTTCATGAACTCCACATACCGCATGAGCCGCGTCAGGTAGTCGGTCATGAGCTGAACTGTCGCGACCGTCCCGACGCCTCCGGGATACAGGGTCGAGGGGTGGACGTGGCGGCCCTCCATGAGGCAGAACATCTCGCGCGTCAGGCGGCTGACCTGCAAGGCCTCGCGGTAGAACTCGCCCGTGAAGGGGTTGAGCGAACGCATGATGTCGGCGATCGTGCGGTAGCCGTGCTCGCCCGCATGCGGCGCCGGAGTGTTCTCCGCCTTCGCGAGGACCGAGGGATTGGTGTCCGAGACCATCTTCTCGCAGTAGTCCACGCCGACAAGGTTCTCCTGGAAGATGTTGTGGTCGAACATGTACTCGGCGGCTTCACCGAGGTTGACGATCCACTCTCCGAGGTGCGGGGGCTTCACCCCATACGCCATGTTCTGCGCATAGCAGGAACAGGTCGCGTGGTTGTCGCCGCAGATTCCGCAGATGCGGCTCGTGATGAAATGGGCGTCCCTTGGGTCCTTTCCACGCATGAAGATGGAATATCCGCGGAAGATGGACGAGGTGCTGTGGCATTCCACCACTTCGTTGTTGTCGAAATCGATCTTCGTGTAGATGCCGAGGCTCCCCACAATGCGGGTGATGGGGTCCCAGTTCATCTCTACGAGATTGCCTTTGGTCCCTTGCTGTGAGGGCGCGGGGACAGTCGAAGTCATTGCTCTGCCTCTCTCAGTGGGTTACCAAGTCCTCGTAGCGCCGGTCAGCAGTTGGCCTCCCGGCTTGCGCCACGAGGGTTCCTTGTCGACAGTGCGGGTGGTGATGGAACGCAGCGCCTTCACCGTGGTTCCGTAGAGGCCCACTGCCGTCGTGGAGAGCTTTCCGCCCGGCGGCTCATCCATGAAGGGCATGAACTTGTCGGGGAATCCCGGCATGGTGCAGCCGATGCAGATGCCGCCGACGTTGGGGCACCCGCCGATTCCATTCATCCAACCGCGCTTGGGCACGTTGCATTTGACGACCGGCCCCCAGCAGCCGAGTTTGACGATGCACTTGGGCGAGCCGTACTCGGTCGCAAAATCTGCCTGCTCGTAGTAGCCGGCCCGGTCGCACCCCTCATGGACCGTCTTGCCGAAGAGCCAGGTGGGGCGAAGCGCTTCGTCCAAGGGGATCATCGGCGCTTGGCCGGTGGCCTGATAGAGCAGATACGTGATCGTCTCGGAGAGGTTATCCGGCTGAATGGGGCAGCCCGGGACGCAGACAATCGGAATTCCGGCCTTTGACTTCCAATCGAAGCCCAGATAGTCGGGAACCCCCATCGCACCGGTCGGGTTCCCTGCCATGGCGTGGATTCCCCCGTAGGTCGCACAGGTTCCGGCGGCAATGATTGCGGTCGCCTTCGGGGCGAGCCGATCCAGCCACTCGCTCGTCGTGATCGGCTGGCCGGTTTCCAGGTCGTTTCCGAACCCACTCCAGTAGCCGTCGCCGTGGAGTTTCTCGTTGGGTATAGATCCCTCGACCACGAGGACGAACGGCTCGAGTTCACCGCGATCTGCCTTGCGGAACCATTCGAGGAAATCATCCGCCCCCTGCTGAGGGCCGCATTCGAAATCGATGAGCGGCCAGTGCACCGCCACCTGCGGGAGGCCAGGCAATGCCCCGAGCGCAATCTCCTCGACCGAAGGCTGCATGGCGGCTGTGAGGGCCACCGAATCGCCGTCGCAGCTCAGGCCCGCATTGATCCATAGAACGTGAATGAGTGCATCTTCCGCCGCGGTGGAAGTGCTAGTAGGCATCACTGCCTCCTTAGAGCCCACCAAAGGGCCATGGCCGCCCGCCGAGGGAATCCTGTGTGGAAATTCCGCTCGTCTTCAGGCGTGGACGCTGTGCTCGGGAATCCCGGCGGCTGCGTTTTCTCCAGACGCGCCGGATTTCTGCGTCAGCCAGTCGAACCAGCTCGTCAGGCCTTCGCCTGTCGTAGCTGACACCACTATGGCTTCGACGTGGGGATTCAGGCGCCGGGCCCGCTCAAGGAACCGTTCGACGTCGAACTCAACGTAGGGCAGCAGATCGGCCTTGTTGACGATCAGCAGGTCTGCGGCAAGGAACATGTGCGGGTATTTCTCGGGCTTGTCGTCTCCTTCCGTCACGGACACAATCACAACCTTCGCGGCCTCCCCGAGATCGAAAAGCGCCGGGCACACGAGGTTCCCCACGTTCTCGATGAAGACGGTGGAGCGGGGCGATGGGTCGAGCGAATCGAGCGCACGGTGGACCATCGATGCGTCCAAGTGGCACCCAGCTCCGGTGTTGACCTGCACGACGGTGCTGCCGGTGGCCCTGATCCGTTCCGCGTCAAATGTGGTTTCCTGATCGCCCTCGATCACGAAACTCTCGAAGTGCCCGGCCATCTCGTTAATGGTGCGGACCAAGAGGGTCGTCTTCCCGGCCCCCGGAGAGCTCATGAGGTTGAGTGCGAAGATCTTCCGCCCCTCGAGCCATCCCCGATTCCGCGCCGCCTCGAGATCGTTGCGTGCCAGGAGGCTCTGCTCGAGTGAGATCGTCGTGCTTTCGGCCGCGTGGTCGTGATGCTCGTGATGCTCGTGATGCTCGTGATCGTGATGCTCATGGTTGTGCAGGTGCTCATGGTCGTGCAGGTGGGGAAGTCCGCCCGCTTCTGAGCCAATGCTCGTATCCAGATCGATTCGTGAAATCCGGGTTCCCGCATCGTCGCTGCAACCGCACGTTGAACACATCTTCAGATCACTTCCACTGATGTCACCGTCAGCTCGCGGCCTCCGGTCACGAATACGTCAGCACTTCCGCAGGGGCAGAGCAGAATGGCGTCTTCGAGGGCGAATTCAGTCCCGCAGTCACGGCAGCGCCCACTGCCTTTCGGCTCATCGATGTTGAGAGCCGCACCCGCCAAACAGGTCCCTTCGCTGACCACCTCGAAACAGAACCGAACTGCATCGGGAAGGACACCCGACAGGCGCCCGATGCAAAGATTGACGCCCGTCACTTGCCGGTCGCCGACTCGTTCAATGACAGCGCCAATAAGGCTCTGGGTAATGGAAAGCTCATGCATGGCCTCGCCGCCTCGTGCCTCAATGTAAGCCTCCACTGTGGCGACGGCAATGGCCGGATGAACATGCAGACGCGCAACCCGAGAATGCAAACGGTTGCCTCTCAGAGAGGCCGAGGCCTAGCGTGGAAGGGCAAGCTCAGAACAGTAACCCTGATCGGAGGAAGCATGCCGAAGGCAGATAAGAGCGGGAAGGCGAAGAAGGGCGAACTCCCCTCGACGCTCCAGCGTTCGGACCGGAAGGCCCAACAGACTTTCGCGAAGGCGCATGACTCGGCCGAGGAGACTTACGGCGACGAGCAGCGCGCCCACCGCGTGGCGTACTCTGCCCTGAAGCACACGCACGAGAAGGTCGGCGACCACTGGGAACCCAAGGAAGGCAACGGTCCTTCGGACGCACAGGCCGAGGGCGGAAAGAAGACGTCCCGTCCCACAGCAGGAGGGGTGGACGCGAACGCCTCCAAGAAGCACCTCTATGAGCTCGCCCAGAAACTCGATGTTCCGGGCCGCTCCAACATGTCGAAGGACGAACTCGTCGACGCGCTGCAGAAGGCCAACGACAAGAAGACGGCGGAGAGCCGGAAGAAGTAGGCCTCAGGCGCGATCTTTTCAGCGGGCCGAGTCGCGGTAGCCGAGGTGGATCTCGGAGTCGAGGCCGCGCAGAGAACCCAGCGCTGACAGGAGCTCGAAGAGCTCGTCGGCCTGTTGCGGCGTCAGGCCCTCGACGATCGCTGCCTCCTGCGCCTCCGCCGCGCGACGCAACAGCTTGAGCGTGGCTGCCCCTGACTCGGTCAGCCGCAGCTCCTGGACCCTGCGATCCGCCGAGCTGCGCGTCCGCGTGACAAGCCCAGCGCCCTCGAGCCGGTCGATGAGGGCTACCACCCGGCTCTGCACCGAGCCGAGAATGTCCGCGAGTTCGCGCTGGCTGATACCAGGAGACCGGCCAATGATCCGGATGACGCCGGCCTCCGACGGGGTGATGCCCAGTTCCTTGGTCTGTGCCGCGAAGAGCTCGGTCGCGTGGGCACCAAGCTGAGAGAGCAGGAATCCGATGCGGGCCGGCCGCCCCTTCCCGAGCCCAGCTTCCCGTTGCATCGCTTCCCGTGGCATATCCTCAGAATACAGCATTGACTGCATGATTCACCGAGTGAATAATTTTGGCTATGACCGATCTTTCCGCTTCCCTTCCCAGCCGTGAGGCTCCACGGCTGCGGCGCCGGCCGGACGGGCCGAATGCTGGAATCCTCGCGGTCGTGGCGCTCTGCCTCTCGGTCGCGGCAGCTCTTCTCCTGATGGTCATCTCGCCGACGGTCAGCTCGCCAGGAGTCGTCTCTGCCGCCCCGTACCCGCCGCCATCGGCGCCGTCGGACGTCGTCGGACGCTTCTTCGGGGACCATGCGTTCTCCGCAACCCTCATCGGATTCCTTGCCTTCGGGGCGTCTGTTCCCCTCGCCATCTATGCGGCAACCTTGTATTCGCGCCTCCTCCGACTCGGCATCCGCGTGCCCGGTCCGAGCATCGGCTTTGCGGGCGGAATCGTCGCCTCGATCGCACTTGCCGTGTCCGCACTCCTCGTCTGGGCCCTTGGTGCGACGGGTGCGGAGGCGCCGGCCGCCGTCGTCCACCTCGTTGCGGTCGTCGCCTTCGCCTTAGGTGGCGTCGGCTTCGCCACCGGGCTGGGGCTGCTGATCGCGGGGATCGCGGTACCCGCCCTCATCCTCCGGCTCACGCCGCGGTGGCTCGCATGGGCCGGGCTCGTGCTCGCCGCCCTGGGCGAACTCTCGTTCTTCACGCTGCTCGTGCCGGGCGCCGCCTACCTACTGCCCGTGGTCCGATTTGCCGGCCTCGGTTGGCTCGCCGTCGTCGGTTTCCTCCTGCCGCAGAATCGGCACGATGTGCCGAACCGCGCAGAGCCAAACCGCACAAGGCCGAACCAAACAGGGCAGGGATCATGACTGGCTTCGATATGGCGGGGAAAGTGGCGCTGGTCGTCGGAGCCAGCAAGGGAATTGGGCTGCGACCGCGCTGGCCTTTTCCGAAGCTGGGGCGTCGGTTGCAGTGGCTTCCCGCAGCAGGTCCTCCTTGGAGGCCGTCACGGAACAAATGAGGGCCCGTGGCAAAACAGCGACTGCCATCATCGCCGATGTCGGGGACCCGCAGTCGATGAGCGACGTCGTCTCCCGTACAGTCGAGGAATTCGGGCGCCTTGACTGTGCCTTCAACAACGCGAGCGACGGGCCCATGCCAGCTCCCCTCGCGGACATCGCGCCAGAAGACTCGATCGTGGAATCTCCACGAACGTAAGGGGCACCTTCTCGGAATGAAGTTCCAGATCCCAGCGATGCTGGCGTCCAGTGGCGGAGCGATCGTGAACATGGCCTCGCTGGCCGGTGTCAACGGGGTGGCCAACCTCGCCGCTTATGTGGCCGCGAAGGCGGGGATCATCGGTCTGACCAAGGTCGCCGCGCTCGACTATGCCGGTCAAGGAATACGCGTCAACGCGGTCGCTCCGGGGGCGATCCTCACTCATCATCTCGAGGCGGCGGGCAACGAGGCCCAACGGATGGCCGGGTTAGCCAGCCCTATGGGCCGAATCGGCACGGCGGACGAGGTCGCAAGACTCGTCGTATGGCTGTGCTCGGAGCAAGCCTCATACATCAACGGCGCCGTTGTCCCCATCGACGGAGGGCAGGCGGCCGGGGTCAAGCCTCGGCAGATGTATCGCCAGGGCCAGCCGATGAAAGAGCACTAGTCTCCGCCGCATTGCCGGGCCTATTCTGAACCGCATGTCCACCCCGCCGACCCCTTATCTCCTGTTCCAAGGCAACGCCCGCGAGGCGCTCACGTTCTATCAGGAGGTGTTCGGCGGGGAGCTGACCATCTACACGCGCTCCCAGCTCGGGCGCACGGACGGGTCCCCCGATGGCGTCGCCCACGGCATCCTGAAGGGCGTCGTCGACCTCTTCGGAGCCGACGCCGACGACGGCTCGGCGGGCGTCCGCACGGAAGGCCTCATGCTCTCGCTCTTGGGCGCCTCCAGCGAGGCTGACCTCCGCAGGTGGTTCGAGCGCCTCGCCGCCGCGGGTCAGGTTGTGGACGACCTTCAGAAGCGCCCCTGGGGTGCGTCCGACGGCCAGGTTCTCGACCGGTTCGGCCTTCACTGGCTCATCGGCTTCGAATCAGGAGAGAGCTGAGCGGCCCAGCCCGAGATGCTGACTGGCTCCTTCGTAAATCATCTAATTGCCGAGGCCTCCACCGAGCTGGGGAAGAGGCTTCTTTTCCTGGCTTTCCTCGAAGGCGGGACGCATGCGACCAGCATTCTGGCCAGCGACGGCCTCTCGGATTACGTGATCCGCTGCTTCCCCGAAGAACCGTCCACCGTCTTGCGTGAAGTGGAGATCCTTGATCGGCTTCACGCTCTCGGCGATGTGGTGCCGCGCTATATTTGCCATTCGACCCGTTCGGGTTGGCCGTTCATCGTCACCACAAGAGTCGAAGGCGGCCACCCCGATCCCCAGCTATCCCTGACGGCCATCGCCCACGAAATGGCGGCGACCCTTGTCCGAATCCACCGCCTCTCGGGAAACGGACTGAGACCTGCGCCCGAGGGGCCGCCATCGGGTGACAGTCCGGTGGCAAGGGCTGCCAGAGACGCCTGGAACGGTCTCGACCTCAGAGACCGGGTTCTGACGCATTCCGACTACTGGTGCGGAAATGCCTTATGGTCCGGGGAAAAGCTCGCGGGCGTCGTGGATTGGTCGGGCGCCCGCAATGCACCTCGAGGTGTAGATGTGGCCTGGTGCCGATTGGACCTCGTCCTTTTGGGCGACGCATCAGCGGCCGATCTGTTTGCGGCCGAATATGAACAATTGGCCGGAACCACAATTCCCGACCTTCTGAGTTGGGACCTCCAGGCTGCCGCGAGCGCCTATCCGAGAGTCGAAGAGTGGGCGCCGAACTACCTTGGAATCGGTCATACCGAACTTGGCCCCGGGTTGCTGCGAAGCAGGCTTGAGGAGTGGGCGGCCGCCTTGGTCAGCCGGCAGCCGGTCGGCCCTCCGCGGAGCGGTAAGCGGCGATGAGCGAGGAGGTGCCGCCGCGCCACGGGGCGCCGTGACCGGGGATGACCCAGTCGACGTCCAAGCCGGACAGCCTCTCGATCGATGCGGAAGATCCCGCCTGGTCGTCGGTGAAGGGTGCCGGTTGCGGACCCTCGGCGCCTGTCAGCACGTGCCGCGTGGTGAGTTCATCGCCGACGAAGACCGCTTGCACAGAAGGCACGTGGACCGCGATGCTGCCCGGCGAGTGGCCAGGCATCGCGATGACACGCGGCGAACCCGGCAAAGGCAGCACGTCACCGTCGTGAACAGCGATGACCTCACGCAGCGGCCGTGTGCGGAATCCACCCTTGGCGATTGCGTAGGCGAAGAAGCGGACGACGGCGCCGATCCGCCGGGGGTCCTTCGGCGTCGCCGGGGGCTTGGCCCCCTTCGCGCGCTCCGCATCCTCAGCGCCGACGTAGACCGGGATTCCGAGCTCGCTGCGCAGGCGCTCGGCAAAACCGATATGGTCGCTGTCGCCGTGCGTGAGCACGATCCCTTTGATGTCGGTGGGCGGTCGGCCGAGTTCCTGCAGCTCGCGCACGAGGTCGCGGTAGTGCCCTGGAAGACCGGTGTCGATGACCGTTAGGCCATCGTCGCCGACGACGATGTGGCAAGCGATGATGTCGTTGCCGATGCGGCGAAGCTTGGGAGCAAGTTCCACGAGGGCCACGATAGTCAGCTATCGACCGTAACTCCTACAACTAATTCCTGCGTCCAGGTGGAGCGTCAGGCACTCAGCGGCTGGATAGCGCTGAGCGGCGTGTCGACCCGGGCGTGAGCGAGGTCGTAGCCTTCCTGCAGTCGGAGCCAGAACTGTGGCGACGTGCCGAAGAAGACGCTGAGGCGAAGAGCTGTGTCGGCGGTGATGGCCTGCTTGCCACGAATGATCCGCGAAATGCGCGACTGATCGACGCCGATGCGCTTTGCGAGCTCGTATTGGCTCACCCCGAACGGCTCGAGGAACTCCTCGAGAAGGATCTCCCCGGGCGTGGAAAGATCATCAGTGATAGTCGACGAATCCGACATTGTTCGCTTCCCCTCCGTCCCAATCAAAAATCACCCCTAGGAAATGTTGCCCTCAGCCGTGCTCGCGCAGGTATTGCTTCGGATCCACGTCGTGTGCCGAGATACCGCCTGCGTGCTCGGCCTCGAACGCCGCGAACGCGACGGCCATCGTGTGGCGTTCTTCAAGACCGACGTGGCGGCGGAAGTCGGTCAAGCCCTGGCGCTCTTCCTCGGCCATGTGATCGCCGTTGACTTCGTTGACCTCTGCTACCGCGCGCAGCCATTCGACCGAGCCCACCTCGTGGCCCTCGACCGCGGCGATCGCGTCGCGGATCTCGTTGTGATCGTGAACGGCATCCTCGGTCTCCTCGCCGGGCGACTCCTGAGCGATGAGGTCCTTCTGCAGCTTCAACAGTCGCGGGTAGAAGAGCTTCTCCTCGGCGGCGGCGTGCACCTCCAGCAGGATGCGCAGGCGCTTCCACACTGATCCGAGCGCCTCAGTGTCGGCCGGGGAGACCTCTTCGAGGATGCCGAACATGCGGCGCTGCTCGTGATGATCGTTCAAGATGACCTCGGTGATATCCATCGTCCCTCTCCTTCTCTCCGCCTACTCTGACAGTCTGCCCGTAGGGGGCAACCGCGAAAAGAGCAATCCTCAGCCCTCCGGCCGCAGCAGCCCCTTCAGGATGGCCTCGGCGTCCGACGGCGCGTGGGCAGCTTCGCGGTTCGCGTCGGCGACGGCCTCGAAGATCTCCTCGCGCTTGATCGCGAGATGCCGTGGCGCCTCGATGCCGATCCGAATGCCCTCGCTCCCCCTGCTCTCAAGGAACGTGATAACGATCTCGTCGCCGATCATGATCTTCTCGCCGGGCTTCCGAGTGAGTACGAGCATGGCTTTCCTTCCGTGGAATGACGTATCAGAGCACCGTCCGTGGTGCGTGCGAACCGTCCACCCAGCCTAAGGGGATTCCCAGAGTGTTGACGGTCTCCGGCGTGCGAGTTTCGCGTGCGCCCACGACGGCGAGCGCGCTCACCGTGAGGCGCGCCTTCGCGGCCTCCACCCATTCCGCTGTCTCCTCAGCCTTGTGCCGCGCGTCCACGGCGAGCCACACCTGATCAGCCCTCAGCGCTGCAGCGCGCCCGAGCTGCGGGCCGAGCCGGTCGAACGCCCGCAGGCCGAGGGCCGCGAGCACGGCGGTCCCGGATTCGACGCCCTCGGCCCGAGCAGCCGTCGCGTCCCGGACATCCTCGAGATGAGGCCATTCCGAAAGCTCGCCCGCGCTCGTCAGCGAGAACGCCTCAGGCAGGCGCGCCGCCATCGATTGCACCACCGCGAATGCCGTATCGCTTGTTCCGAGGACGAGGACGAGGTCACCGGGGCCGTCAAGGAGCACGGGGACCCGCTCCTCGGGCGCATCCGTCTGGCTGCGCAGCCGTTCGAGGAGCGCGTCGAAGTCCTCGGCCTCAGTAGAAACGGGGGGCCCGGAGGGTCGCGGTCCGGGCGCGGCGGCCTGGAAAGCGTGGATCCGATCCTCAGCGGTGTCGGCGTCGTCGAGCAGCGCCGCGATGCCCGCCCTGGCGCCCAGAGTGTGCGGACCGGCAGGATCCACCGACGGCGCGAGCCTCACGATCGGGGCCGGGACCATCACGGTCGCCTCGACGTGGCGGCGGCCCAGCAGCCCACCGAGTCCAGGGTCCAGCACGCTGTCGGCGCTCACGATGCGCGCCTCGGGGCCGTACAGATCGACGGCCCGGCGGGTCACGTCCTCGAGGTTCGAGCCCCTAAGCAGATACTGTTGCGGCGCCAAGGCGCACCACCCCGATCGTCTCGATGTTCACGGACGTCGAGGTGACCTCGGCATACGAGAGCACGGGGACCCCCGCGGGCGGCAGCGCCACGAGCTTCCGCACGGCGGGCCGCAGCATCGGCGCGCACACGAGGGCAGGGCTCTTCCCTGCGGACTCGGCCGCGGCGACGGCAGAACTGAGAGATGACATGATCGCGTCGAGCTTCGACTGCTCCATAACGAGCTGCGTCCCGCCTTCGGCCGGTCGGAGGTCCTGGACGAGGCTCTGCTCGAGGACCGGTTCGATCGTGATGACCGTGAGTCGCTCCCCGTCCATGAGCCGCCGCACGAGCGCGGGCCCAATCGCAAGCCGAGCCGACTCGATAAGCCCCTCGGGATCCGTGGACGCCTTGGCGCGGAGGGTGAGCGCTTCGTAGATGCGGGTGAGGTCGTTGACCGGCACCTGCTCCGTGAGGAGGCCCTGAAGCACCCGGTGGATCTCGGCGAGCGAGAGGAGCGCGGGCGTGAGCTCCTCGACCGCAGCCGGGCTCAGGGTCTTGACTCCCTCGGTGAGCACGCGGACGTCCTCGCGGGAAAGCAGGCGGGCCGCGTTGGCCACCACGATCGAGGAGAGGTGCGTGATCAGCACGCTCACGCGGTCGATCACGGTCGCCCCGGTCAGCTCCGCGCTGTGCCGCATCTCCGCCGGGATCCACTTGCCGGCGAGCCCGAAGACAGGTTCGACGACGGCGGCCCCCGGCAGCGCGTCGAGGAAGTCGCCGAGGGCGAGGAGCTTGCCCGACGGCGCGGTTCCGCGCCCGGCTTCGACGCCGGCGATGCGGATCGCATAGGTCGACGGCGGGAGTTCCACCGAGTCCCTCGTCCGCACGGGCGGGATGACGACGCCGAGGTCCATCGCGATCTTGTGGCGGAGCGACTTCACGCGGGCGAGCAGATCGTCCGCCGAGCCGCTGACGAGGTCCACGAGGTCGGGTGCCAGCATGATCTCGAGCGGGTGCACGCGCATCTCCTCCATGAGCCGCTGCGTGGGGTCCTGCTCGGCCCCTCCCCCGCCCCTCGCGCCGCTCGAATCAGAGGAGGCGCCGCCATCGCCTCTTCCGTCCTCTGAGGCTCGTATCCGCCGAGACACAATGATCAACCCCGCCCCCACGCCCAGGAACGGCAGCGGCGGCATGCCCGGCATGAGCGCCATGACGACGGCGGCGAGGCCGGCGATGAGGAGCGCCGTGCGGGACTGCGAAAGCTGCGTCGAGGCTGCCTGGCCGAGGTCGGCTTCGGCGTTCGAGCGGGTGACGATCATGCCGGTGGAAACGGCCATGAGCAGGGCCGGGATCTGGGAGACGAGGCCGTCGCCCATGGTGAGGAGGGAGTAGGTGTTGAGGGCGTCCGTGATCGAGAGCCCACGCTGCAGCATCCCGACGCCGAGGCCGCCCACAATGTTGACGATGATGATGACGATGCCCGCGATCGCATCGCCCTTGACGAACTTGGAGGCGCCGTCCATCGCACCGTAGAAGTCGGCCTCCGCAGAGACCTCGGCCCGCCGTTGCCGCGCCACCACGTCGGTGATCAAGCCCGCGTTCAGGTCGGCGTCGATCGCCATCTGCTTGCCCGGCATCGCGTCGAGGGTGAAGCGCGCCCCGACCTCTGCGACGCGCTCGGCGCCCTTCGTCACGACGACGAACTGGATCACCACGAGGATCACGAACACGACCGCGCCGATGATGAGCGAGCCGCCCACCGTGACCTTGCCGAACGCCTCGATCACCTGCCCCGCGTACCCCTGGCCGAGCACGAGCCGCGTCGACGCAACGTTGAGCCCCAGCCTGAAGAGCGTCGCGACGAGCAGAAGCGATGGGAAGACCGAGAAGTCGAGAGGCTTCTTGACGAACATGCTCGTCAGCAGGATCACGAGCGCGAGCAGGACGTTGCACACGATGAGCACGTCGAGGAGCGCCGCCGGGACAGGCACGACGAGCAGCAGGACGATGCCGACGATCCCTACCGGGACGGCGAGCCGTGCCAGATTGCGGTTCACGCGTGGATTCCTCTCAGGCCGGGTGGAAGGGTGTGGACGCCAGCCGATCCGCCGCGCGCCTTGAGCGACATGACGAACGCGAGCACTCCCGCGACCGCTGTGTAGAACTCGACGGGGATCTCCTGGCCGAGTTCGCACGCCCCGTGCAGGGCGCGCGCGAGCGGGACGTCCTGCACCATGGGGACG
Source organism: Sinomonas terrae (assembly GCF_022539255.1). Classification (NCBI taxonomy): domain Bacteria; kingdom Bacillati; phylum Actinomycetota; class Actinomycetes; order Micrococcales; family Micrococcaceae; genus Sinomonas; species Sinomonas terrae. Next base: position 191,173 of record NZ_JAKZBV010000001.1, on the reverse strand, counting down.
CGCTCCTTCTCGGCCTCCTCGCGAATCCGCGCGGCGATGGTGCCGGCCCCCTTCGCGACGATCCGCGGGGCAGACTTCCCCGGCTCGTACTTGAGCGCGACGGCCACGTGCGTGGGGTTGACGAGGACGACGTCGGCCCCGCCCACCGCGCCGATCATGCGGTTGCGGGACATCGCGAGCTGCCGGGAGCGCCGCTGGGAGCGGATGAGCGGATCGCCTTCGCTGTTCTTGTTCTCGTCCTTGACTTCGCGTTTGGTCATGCGGGTCTTGGTGCGATTCCGCCGGACGACGACGAACACGTCCGCCGCGGCGAGCAGAAGCCCCGCGGCGACGGCGAAGCGGACGAGCGAGGCCGCGCCGTCGTTCGCTGCGGCGAGGACGCCCGAGATCGGCAGGCCGCCCGCGGACATGAGCACCGGGACGAGCCCCTGCACGACGCTCCAGAGCACGAGCCCCACGACGGCCGTCTTGAGGAGCGCCTTGACCCCGCCCCAGAGCGCCTGGGTGCCGAACATGCGCTTGATCCCGGCAGCGAAGTTGAAATGCTCGAACGACGGCGTGAGCCGCTTGGGGTGGACGCCTCCTTGGGCCGCGGATCCGAGGAGCACGGCGAGGAAGACGACGGCGGCAAGCGGCCCGAGCGTCGCGGCCATCGAACCGAGGCCGTCGGTGAGCGCGTGCACGGCCTTCCCCGGATCGGGGCTGGAAATGACCGAGGTGACCGTGAAGAGCTGGGCCGTCCCGGCTTTCGAGGCGGCGTCGATCGTCGCGGGCAGCATGGCTGCCCCCGCCCCGACGGCGAGCCACGCGGTGAGATCCTGCGAGCGTGAGAGCTGGCCTTTCGAGCGGACTTCGCGCAGCCGCTTGTCGGTGGCCTTCTCGGTGCGCTCCTGGGCCTCGGCCACTAGCCCACCCCCAGAACAGTGTTGACTGCCTGCTGCACGAGCGACGAGACGATGCTCGGGAGTCCGAGGAACAGGACGCCCGCGAGGCTCAGCGTGATGAGGACCTTGAGGGGGAAGCCCATCTGGAACGCGTTGAGCGCTGGGGCGACGCGTGTGAGCAGCCCGAGGCCGAGGTCCGCGAGGAACAGCACCACCATAAGGGGCCCCGCGATCTGGAGGGCAGAGACGAACATGCCGGTGGTCGCGGCGGTCATGGCCTGCACGGGGTGGGAGAGGTCGAGGCCGCCGGCGAGCGGGAGCGCCTGAAAAGACTCGGTGAGCCCGCCGAGCACGAGTTGGTACCCGTCGGAGGAGAACAGGAGTGCGAGGGCCGCCATCTGGAGGAGCCGCGTGAACTGGGCGCCGTTGACGAGGCTCTGCGGGTCATACCCCTGTGCCATCTGGAAGCCGCCCGAGAGGTCGATGAGCGAGCCGGCGGACTGGATCGCCGCGAACACGAGATAGACGAGGAAGCCGAGCGCGAGGCCCGTGACGAGCTCGAGCACGAGGCCCGTGACGAAGCCAGCCGTGTCGCGTGCGCTGTAGCCGGTCTGCGCCCGGTTCGCGACCGCGAGCCCGAGGCCGACGCCGAGCATCCCCTTGATCTGGGCGGGGAACGCGTTGTGCGAGAACGGAGGCGCGATGAACAGGAACGCGGTCATGCGCACGGCCGCTAGGATGACGGCCTCGATCCAGGTCTGGTCGATCGGAATGTTCATGCCCACGCCGGAATATTCATGTCAGCCGCATCAGTGCGAGGCGAGGAGTGACGGGATGCGGGCGAACAGGTCGTTCGTGAAGCTCACCATCTCCGAGATCATCCAGTTCCCGCAGACGATGAGTGCGATCGCGACCGCAACCGCCTTGGGCACGAACGAGAGGGTGGCCTCCTGGAGCTGGGTGATCGACTGGACGAGGGAGATCGCGAGCCCCACCACGAGGCTCGTCACGAGCACGGGCGCGGCGAGCTTCGCGGCGGCGATGAGTGCCTGCAGGCAGATGTCGAGAATGGCGGCCGTGTTCACGTCAGCCTCCCTGATAGCTCTGGATCAGCGACGTGATGATGAGGTCCCAGCCGTCCACGAGGACGAACAGCAGGATCTTGAACGGCAGCGAGATCATGACCGGCGGGAGCATCATCATGCCCATCGACATGAGCGCCGCGGAGACGACGAGGTCGATGATGAGGAACGGCACGAAGATGACGAAGCCGATGATGAACGCGGCGCGGAGCTCCGAGATCATGAACGCGGGGATGAGCGTCTGGAGCGGGGTCGCCGCCGGGGAGGCCGGGTTGGGCAGGCCGGCTGCGCGCGTCATGAGCGCAATGTCCTCCTGCCGCGTGTGGGCAATCATGAACTTCGAGAGCGGGCCGGTGGCGGCGTTGAACGCGCCCGCGAAGTCAAGGTGCCCATTGAGGTACGGCTGGACGGCGTGCGTGCTGATGTCGCTCACGACAGGCCACATGATGAACAGCGAGAGGAAGAGGGCGAGGCCCGCGATCACTTGGTTCGGCGGGACCGCCTGCAGCCCGAGGGCGTTCCGCGTCATGGACAGCACCACGAAGATCTTGGTGAACGAGGTCATCATGAGCAGGAGCGCGGGCGCGACCGAGAGCAGCGTGATCCCGATGAGGGTCACGACGGCCGACGACGGCCCGTTGTCAGGCGAGTTGATCTGCAGGTTGAGCGTGCCCGTTCCAGAGCCGGTCGGGGCGGGCGACGGGGTCGCCGGCGCGGTCGGTGCGGCCGGTCCCACGGGAGCGGTTGGATCGAGGGGGGCATGGAGCGGGGCATGGAGTGCCGCCGCGTGGCTCGCCGGGGAGGCGAGGAGCAGCACCGCATAGACCGTCACGGCAGCGAGGAGAACGACGACGGCGATCCGGCCGGCCCTGACTGCGAGACCGTTGCCCGTCACTGCCGGCGCCCGCCGCGGAGCGCATCAAGCGCCATCCGCCACGTCGCCGGGTCGAGAGCCGAACCCGCAAGCGGCTGCACCTGAGACCGGCCCGCTCCCAGCTGGCGCCTCAGCTCTCGGTCAAACGCCGGCCCGCCGGCCTCTTGATGCCCGCCCCGAAGCGCCGCGCGGCGGGTGAGCGGCGCTTCCGTGAGGACAACAGGCTCTGGGACCTCAGTACTGTGCAGGACGTTGATGCCGTGCTCCGTCACCCCGAGCAGAAAGCGCCGCCCGTCGGTGTCCACGAGGACGACCGATGCCTTCGGCCCCACCGTCTGCCGTGACACCACGGTGAGCGCCTTCGCCTTCGTGGGACTGCTCCCACGGCGAAGGCGCCGGTGAAGGAGCCACATGAGCCCCAGCACGGCGCCGAGCGAGACGAGGACCCGCAGGCCCAGGATGAGCGAGTCCATTCAGCGGGGCGCCTCGGCCACGTCGAGGATGCGCGTGATCCTCACCCCGTAGTCCTGATCGACGACGACGACCTCACCGAGGGCGATCTTGCGCCCGTTGAGCAGCACGTCCACGGGCGCCCCGGCCGAGCGGTCGAGTTCGATCACCTTTCCCGGTTCCATCGAGAGCGCGTCCCGGATGCTCATCCGGGTGCGGCCGATCTCGACGGTGAGGGCCATCTCGACGTCGTGGATCCGTCCGAGCCGTGACACGAAGCCGGAGGTGTCGGCCAGAGCGGAAGGTGCGGCGTCGGCGTCGTGCACTCGGACCGCGAACCAGCCGAAGGGTGCAGCACCATCGGAGATCTCGTACACCGCGGCCTCCGGGTCTGCGAAGAGCTCGCTCGCGTCCCCCTCGGCCAGCTCGGAGAGGACGCCTCCCTGGAGCGCCTCGGCGGCCCGCTCGAACGCGGGCCGCAGCACCGCCGTCGTGCTTGCTTCAGGGCCGCCGCCAGCCTCGGCGACGAAGTCCGTGCTCGCGAGTGCGAGCGCGAAGTCAGCGGTGAGCGCTCCCACGAACGACGCCGAGACTGCGAGCGCGGTGTGCGGGGCTGCGACGGCTGGTGCCACCGTCCCGGTCACCGCGAGCCCGGGGACCGGGAGGGCCGCCGCGAGGCGGTCTGCGGCGGCAGCGTGGAGGGCGAGATTGCTCAAGAGTGCTTCTCCTTCATGGACGGCCTGTCCTGCACCGCGTCCCTTGCGGACGGGACGATGCGCGCGGCGACGCGAGACCCCTTGCGGACGACCATCGCCCGCGCGAGATTCTTGCCCGCGACGGCGACGTGGAACGGGTGGTGCTCGGGGTGCGGGAGAGCGAGGGTGTCCCCGACTGCGAGATTCAGGACCTGAGCCGGCGTGACCGCGACGGGCTCGAGCCGGACGGCGACGTCGATCGGGACCTCTGCGATCTGGCCGCCCACGAGCTCGGCCGCATTCGCGCTGCTCGCCATGGGGTTGACGGCACCGAGCTGCGGAAGGAGCGCATCGGCGGGGATCGCGAGCGTGGTCTGGGTCGCGGAGTCGCCGACGACGACGGTGAAGGCGACGACGATCATGAGGTCCGTCGTCGCGGCGGCCTGGGCGAATTGGGAGTTGTACTGGATTGCTTCCAAACGGGGCGTTCCCGCGAGGAGGCCTCCGAGCGAGTAGGCGAGGACCTCGAGGCCCTCGTCGACGAGGCTCTTGATGAGCGCGTATTCGAGGGGCGTGAATTTGCGCTCGAGGCCGCTCTTGTCGCTGTGGCCCCCGAGCATGCGTGCGACCCAGCCGAGCGCGGCTGCCGTTGGGAACTGGAGGACGGCCTTGGCTGCGGTGCCCTCGACGGCGCACAGGACCATTGATGTCGTACCTGGAAGCGTTGCGACGTATTCGTCGTACGTCTGCATCACCACTGATTCGGCCGCGACCGTCGATTTGGCACGCACCTTCGCCGTCAACTGCGTGCCCCACTGCCTTGAGAAGCTCTCGAATCCCGCTTCGAGGATGCGGCTGTGCTCGCGCGCCAGCGTCGTGGGACGGCGGAAGTCGTAGGCCTCGACGATTCTCGGGGCGATCGCTTCGCGGTCCTGCACGGTCACGGGGACGACTATCGGCAGGTGCCGGAGGGAGATAAGGAGAAGGGAATGCACAGGCAGCGGACACCTACTGGGGAACGTGCAACCGCGCGTGCTCGTCGTCGTCCTACGACGGGTCGACCACCATCTGGAGGGGCCCGAGGAGGCGTGGGACAATTCCGGCAGCGGAGGGGCCTCTGACGCCGGGAACGGACCCCGAGGCAATGCTGCCGAGGCATTGAATGGAGACATTTCAGATGGACCCAATCAACGAGCACCGCCATCACTCGGATGCCCTGCGCACCGCCGTCGCCTCCGAAGCCGGAAGAACGCCGCCGTTCCTCCGCACAGCCGTCCAAGCCAGGGCAGCGGCAGGAGCTTCGATCGCCGAGCCCTACGACTCTTTGGCCCGGCAGATCGGCGAGGCCGCCTACCGCGTGACGACTGAGCAAGTCGCTGCTGTCCGGGAGGCCTTGGGGAGCGACAAGGGTGCCTTCGAGATCATCATGTCCGCGAGCATTGGAGCGGGATTGGCCCGCTGGGACGCAGCCATACGCGCCATTGAGGGTGTTACCGATGCGTCTGCCTGAGGTGGAGCGCGGCGAGGACCTCCGGAGCAGATCTCTGATCCGGCTCATATCGGCCGTTTCACGCATGCGACTCCCGGACGCAGCGCGCGTCGCCTTCTACCACCGGAACTTCGTCGCGCCGGCCCTCGGATCTTGGACCCAGGCCGCGATGCGCGGGACCAGTGCCTGGACTGTTGGGGAGCGGGAGTTGATGGCGGCGATGGTGGCCAAGTGGAACTCATGCACGTTCTGCATCGGCGCCCACCGGGCCACCGCGGTGCACGGTATCGGGGCTGAAACCGTGGACGCGTGTCTGTCGGACTACCGCTCCGCCCCGATCCCGGAGCCCCTTCGGGCAACGCTGGCCTTCCTTGAGACCATGACCCTGCGCCCCGCCGAACTCGGGCCAGCCGATGCAGCCGCGGCAATGGCTGTTGGGGTAACCCGAGAGCAGCTCGCGGACGCGGCCGCGATTGGGGCCTTGTTCAACATCATCACCAGATACTCCGACGCTCTGGGTTTCGCGATTCCAAGCGATGCCGAGTTCGGCAAGGCCGCTCGAATGCTCCTCAAGCGCGGCTACGGATAGCTTTCGCCTTCTCAGGCTGGCTCGGGTTACGACCGCGGGTAGTGTACGGTTGCTGGTTCGCACTTCGAGACGCAATTTGTCCGAGACGAACCCAAGGAGAAGACCAAGTTGGCTGACTACGACGAGCTCCGCCCGGACGTCAAGGAGTCCCAGGAGGACTCGCTCGAGGCGGTCAAGTCCGCCAACGCACCTGATCCGCGCAGCGTCGTCCGCGACCTCGACGGCGACGACGAGGGGGAGGGCGTCCCAGGTGGGGAGCTCGTGGACGCAGAGCTCACCGTCCGGCTCGTCCCGCAGGGCGAGGACGAGTTCGTCTGCCAGTCCTGCTTCCTGGTCCGCCATCGCTCGCAGATCGCCAGAGTGGACGGCGAGGCGGCGTACTGCGCCGACTGCGAGGCCTGAAGCGTCACCTCGGGCTTACGACACGTCTTCGAGGCCCGGCAAGAAGCCCTGGAGGGGGAGAACATCAGTCCTGCAGGCCGCTAGCTCGCCGAGCAGGTCCTCGATCGAGGTCTGCCCGTTGAGGACTTGCGGGGCCTCGCTGATGTCCATGCCCCTCAAGATAGGCGTTCGCGGCTGAGACGTGCGGGAGCCTCGCTGGCCCACGGCTGCAGGCCGCGTTCCATGGAACAACTCCGGATAGCCCGCTATATTCGCCGCAGGCCCTGCATGCTCGCTCGTCGAGGCAACGAGTCGGATCGTGAGTACATCCCCGGATTTGGTTGTGGGCGGCACAGGGCATCTCGGCGGCCAAGTCGTCACGGCCCTGCTCGAGCGTGGCAACTCGGTCCGAGCCCTTGTTCGCCCGGCTTCCGACGCTTCCCGGCTGCAGGCAGCAGGGCGACACCTCCGACATTGATACCGTGAGCATGCAGGACACCGCCGACATTTCCAGCAGTCTCCTCGGCAGGGAAATTCGAGTTGCGCCCAGACCTGGCAAAGCCGCCGCTGGAGGCGCCCGTGTCCCCCAAGACATGGCTGCCACGTTCGAGTGGTTCGCGACTGGCCGCTACGTGGCGGACACCAAACGCCAGCAAGAAGTCTTTGGAGTTCCCACAGCCGAAGACGCCGTCGGCCGGTTCATCACGAGCCTCGGACATCGTATCCGGGAGTAGTAGCGCCGCCACTGTTAGATCTGACGGCTCAGACCGAGGTGAATCCGCCGTCGATGAGCACATTTTCGCCCGTGATCATCGCCGCCGCGTCGCTCGCGAGGAACCCGATGAGGGCGGCGACCTCCTCCGGCTGGGCGAAGCGGCCCACTGGGATTTCAGCCTTGGCCTTCTCGCCTTTCTCCCCCGCCCAGGCAGCCTTGCCCAACGGCGTCTCGACGACGGTGGGCGAGACGGCGTTCACGGTGATCCCCCGACGCGCCCATTCAAGCGAGAGGACCCGCGTCAGCCCGACGATGGCGGCCTTGCTCGCGCAATAGGCAGCGTGCTGATCGAGCCCGACTACCGCCGCTTGGGAAGCGAGATTGATGATGCGCCCGTACCCGGCTTCGAGCATGATCCGCCCGGCTGCTTGAGCCATGTAGAAGCTTGCGCTGAGATTGACATCCAAAGTGGCCTTCCACCGCTCGGCGGAGACATCAGTAGCGGAGTCGAGCAGGGCAATGCCCGCTGAGTTGACCAGAATGTGCGGCGTCCCCACGAATTGCTGGACCTCTTCGAAGACCTGCGTGGCCGCCGTCGGCTCCGTCAGGTCCTTGACTATCCCATGGTGCCCCGAGCCCGCGAGCTCCCCCATGAGTTCTACAACGCGCTCCGCCAAGTCCACCCCCACCACGCGCGCCCCGCGCTCCGCAAAGTGGCGGGCCACTGTGTACCCGATCCCGCTGGCAGCTCCTGTGACGACAGCGGTCTTCCCCGCGAACGATTCATCCATTCATCTCACTCCTCGTGCCTCGTTCCGGCTTGCATGACTCCGTCCCACCGCCTTCATAGCCTAAAGGCCTGCGAAAACGGTCGTAGTCAAGTAGAAAATTTCGTGTTCGTCGATCGTCTCGCGCCGATAGCATGAATCGCATGGTGAACGAGGCGACCCGCGACATGCCGGGCACACGGGCAACGCTTTCAGAGGTCGCCGCGCTTGCGAATGTGTCGGTTGCAACCGTCTCGAAGGTCCTGAACGGACGCAGCGGCGTATCCGACGAAACTCGCAGCCGCATCGAGTCACTGCTCGAGGAACGCAACTACAACCGTCGGCTGAGCGCCCAGAGCACTGCGCCGCTGATCGAGGTGCTCTGCTTCGAGATTGACAGCCCATTCGCCGGCGCCGCCATTTCGGGGATCGAGCATGCCGCCCGCGAACAGGGCATCGGCATCGTCCTCGCGAGCGCCGAGGAATCGCATCTGCCAGGCCCGGGATGGGTTGACGGAGTGCTCCGACGCCAGCCGCTAGGCGTCATCCTGGTCGCCGCATTGCTGCCCGACAAGGATCTGGCGCGGCTAAGGAGCCGTGCGATCCCGATCGTGATGATGGACCCTTACGGCGCGCCTGCAACGGATGCCCCGTCCATCGGATCGGCTGACTGGAACGGCGGATTCCTCGCCACACAGCACCTGATCCAACTGGGGCACAAGCGAATTGCCATCATCACCGGCCCGGAAAGCATGATGGCCTCGACTGCCCGGCTCTCAGGCTACCGAGCAGCGCTCGAGGCCGCCGGCATCGCGGTTCGCCGGGACTACATCCGTCCTGGTACGTTCCACCGGGACGACGGCGTGGTCGAAGGACGGGAGCTCCTCTCCGCTGCCGAGCCGCCCACGGCGATCTTCGCGTCGAGCGACCTTCAGGCCCTCGGCGTCTACGAGGCTGCCCGCTCGCTCGGCCTCCGCATTCCCGACGACCTCTCCGTGGTCGGTTACGACGACCTTGCGATCGCCCAGTGGGTCGGGCCGACCCTGACAACTGTGAGGGTCCCGCTCGCCGAAATGGCCGAGCAGGCGATGCACCTCGTCCTACGGCTTCGTGACGAGCCCGAGCTTGCGTTCAGCCGTGTCGACATGGCGACCTCACTCGTAGTGCGCGAGAGCAGCACCGCGCCCCGCGCTTAGGCCTAGAGCACGAAAAGTTTCGATCCTTCCTATAAACCTTGACGCTGAGTTTTCGAACTTGTTAAGTTCGTCGCCTCGGACCAAGGAAGAAGATCAGATGCCTAACGAAGATCAAATCCTCAGCTACGACGCGGCGCCCCTCAAGGTGCTGTTCCTCGGCGGCACGGGGACCATCAGCGCTTCCTGCGTGCGGCTCGCCGCCGCCCACGGCATGGCGATTACGGTACTCAACCGGGGCGCCAACCGGGCAGGGCGCTCCCTCCCACCGGAGGTCGAGCAGCTCACCGGAGACGTGACCGACAACGAGTCGGTGCGCGCCGCGCTCGGCGGCCGCAAGTTCGACGCCGTCGTCAACTTCCTTTCCTATGACGAGGACGACGTCGCCCGGTGGGTCGCGCTGTTCGCCGGGCGCACGCGGCAGTACGTCCACATCAGCTCCGGCTCGATCTACGCCAAGCCGGTCCTCGTCACCCCCATCACCGAATCGACGCCAGTCGGCCCCAACCCACCGCTGCCGTACGCGACTGCGAAATGGCGCGCCGAGCTCGCGCTCGCCCGCGCGTACCGTGAGCAGGGCTTTCCCGTCACCGTGGTCCGTCCCTCCTACACGTACGACGACGCCAACCCGCCGCTGCCGGGCGGCTGGACGGTCATCGACCGCATCGCGCGCGGGGCTGAGATCCCCGTACACGGCGATGGCACCTCGCTCTGGACGCTCACGCACGCGGAGGATTTCGCGCAGGGACTCGTCGGGCTGCTCGGAAGCGATCGGGCCATCGGCGAAACGTTCCACATCACTGGGGACGACGTCCTCACGTGGGACCAGATCTACACCTTGTTCGCCACGGCCCTCGGCGTTGAGCCTCGCCTCGTGCATGTGGCAAGCGAGCTCTACCCGGTCGTGGCGCCCGAATGGTTCTGGTCCGGCGAGTTCGTCGGCGACCTCGGCCATTCCGCGGTTTTCGACAACTCGAAGATCCGCCGCTTCGTCCCGGGCTTCACCCCACGGCTCACGTTCGAGCGGGCCGTACGGCGAATGCTCGAGTGGCGCGAGGCCCACCCCGAGACGGCGGCGGGCGACGCCGCCACGGAGGCAATCCTCGACCGCATCGTCGACGCGTACCACGCAGCCCACCAGGCGTTCGCCGATCGGGCGCCGGCACTCGCGGAGGATGCATCGTGACCCTCGCCACCCGGCCCCTCGGCTCCACCGGCCTCAAGGTCACCGAGCTCTGCGTGGGCACGAGCCCGCTGGCCAGCATGGCGCGGCTCTACGGCTACGACGTGAGCGACGAGCGGGCGGTTGCGACCATCGAGGCTGTCCTCGCCAGCCCGATCCGCTTCATCGACACCTCCAACGGTTATGGCGAGCACGGCGAGGCAGAGAAGCGCATCGGGCTCGCCCTCGCCAAGAGCGGCGGGCTCCCGGCCGACGTCGTGCTTGCAACAAAGGTCGACCCGGACCCGATCACGGGCGATTTCTCGGGCAAACGGGTATTCGCCTCCTACGAGGAGAGCCTCGTGCGGCTCGGCGTCGACCGGGTGCCGCTCCTGTACCTGCATGACCCGGAGCGGATCCCCTTCGAGGAGGCCGTCGCCCCTGGGGGCGCGGTGGAGGCCCTCGTACAGCTACGCCAGGAGGGAAGGGTCGACCAGATCGGGGTTGCGGGAGGACCTGTGCAATTGCTCGCCCAGTACCTCGACACGGGCAACTTCGATGTCCTGCTGAGCCACAACCGCTACACGCTGCTCGACCGCTCGGCGGAGCCGCTCTTCGCCTCCGCGCACGAGCGGGGTATCGGCGTCGTCAATGCCGCCCCCTTCGGTGGGGGCATGCTCGCGAAGGGGCCGGACGTGCAGAGCAAATACGGCTACGGCGAGCGCGACGAGCAGATTGCCGATGCCGCTCGCGCGATGGGCGCGGCCTGCGCTCGGCATGGCTTCCCGCTCGCAGCGGCCGCGCTGCAGTTCTCGCTCCGGGCGCCTTTCATCGATGCGACTGTTGTCGGCGTCTCCTCTCCTGAGCGCGTAGGCCAGACCCTCGAGTACGCGGCTCTGGAGATTCCGGAAGCGCTGTGGGCCGAGCTGGAGACCCTGGTCCCGCCGAGCGAATGCTGGCTGAACTGATGGAGAGGGCCCCTCTCCGGGTCGGCCTGTTGGGCGCCGCCGGCATTGCACCGGCCGCAATGATCAATCCCGCACGACGCCGAAACGACGTCGAGCTCGTCGCCGTCGCCTCCCGCCGTCGTGCGGGGGAATTTGCCGAGCGGCACCGAATTCCAACCGCCTACTCTCACTACGAAGAACTCCTCGCCGACGATTCGATCGGACTCGTCTATATCGCGCTGCCGCCCTCGGAGCACGCGCGGTGGACAATTGCTGCGCTCGAGGCCGGAAAGGACGTCCTCTGCGAGAAGCCGATGGCCATGAACGCGGCGGAGGCGGAGAAGGTTCTGGCGGCGACGCAGAGCACGGGCAAAAGGGCATTCGAAGCGTTCCACGACTACTACCACCCGCTCCAAGCATGGGTCCGCGATTTTCTCGAATCGGGTGCGCTGGGCTCGCCGGTTTCAGTCAAGGCAACATTCAACGGCGCGAATCCCTTCGATCCCACCTCGATCCGCCACGTGCCCGAACTGGGCGGCGGAGCGCTCATGGATCTCGGCTGCTATCCGGTGCACTGGGTGCGGACTCTGTTCGGCGAACCCCGGATTGCCCACGCAACAGCGGAACGTAATCGCCTGGGGGTGGACGTGTGGATTGAGGCGCTTGCCGAGTTCGACGGCGGGGTGCACGGGGTTGTGAGCGCGAGCATGAAACCGGATGCCACGCTCGAGTCCAGCCTCACTGTCATTGGCGAGGCGGGGAGCCTGCGCGTCGACAACCTCGTCTTTCCAGCCCGCGGGCATTCAATTCAAATTGAACGTGATGGTGTCACACACATTTCGACTGTCGCTGGTCTGGATACCTACGACCATCAACTCGCCGCGGTGATTGACGGCCTCCGTTCGGGGAAACCGCTCGCAACAGAGGGGCCCGACTATCTTGGCAATATGGCAGCCATCGACGCGATTTACGCTGCCGCAGGAATTCGTTAAGGGCCCTCGGAAGGAAGCACTGCATGTCCACGTCAAGTACTGCCCTGGCGGGCCCTTGGAGCGACCCTGCCCGGCCTGCTGCCGAGCGGGCGGCCGCCTTGATCGCCGAATTGACCATCGAGGAAAAGGTGGCCCAGCTCTACGGCGTGTGGGTCGGCGCCTCCGATCAGGGCGGCGAGGTCGCTCCCCACCAGCACGAGATGGAAGAGGGGGTCGATTTCGACGAACTCCTGCCTTCTGGGCTCGGCCAGCTGACCCGGCCGTTCGGGACCGCACCCGTCGACCCGGCGCTCGGCGCGCTCTCACTCATGCGGACCCAGCGGCGGATCGTGGCTGAGAACCGGTTTGGGATCCCCGCCCTCGCGCACGAAGAGTGCCTCGCGGGCTTCGCCACGTGGGGCGCAACGGCATACCCCGTTCCGCTCTCATGGGGTGCCACCTTCAACCCGGAGCTCGTCCAGCAGATGAGTTCGAGCATTGGGCACGACATGCGCTCCGTCGGCGTCCATCAGGGGCTCGCCCCCGTCCTCGATGTCGTGCGGGATCCGCGCTGGGGCCGCGTCGAGGAAACCATCGGTGAGGACCCCTATCTGGTTGGAAGCATCGCCACCGCCTACATCAAGGGCCTCGAGAGCTCGGGCATCGTCGCCACCCTCAAGCATTTTGTTGGATACTCGGCGTCGAAGGCCGGCCGGAATCTCGCGCCCGTCTCGATAGGCCGCCGCGAGCTCGCCGACGTCCTGCTGCCGCCCTTCGAGATGGCGGTCCGGGAATCAGGAGTCCGGTCGGTCATGCATGCGTACACCGACATCGATGGCGTTCCTTCCGCTGCCGACAGAGACTTGCTCACCGGGCTGCTTCGGGAGACTTGGGACTTCGAGGGGACGGTTGTCGCGGACTACTTCGGCATCGCCTTCCTCCGGACCCTGCACGCGGTCGCCGGCTCCTGGGAGGAGGCCGCCGAACAGGCCCTGAGCGCAGGAGTCGACGTCGAACTGCCCACCGTGAAGGCGTACGGTGCACCTCTCGCCGAGGCCGTACGTGCAGGCCGGATCAAGGAAGAACTCCTCGACCGGGCTCTCGAGCGGGTGCTCATCCAGAAGATCCAGCTCGGCATGCTGGACCCCGAGTGGTCGCCGGTCCCGGAGGCGCTGCAGAACGCTGACCTCTCCGACCCGTCGGCCCTCCGGGAGACCATCGATCTGGACAGCCCGCGGAACCGCGCGCTTGCCCGGGAACTGGCCGAGCAGGCGGTTGTGCTGCTCGCCAATGACGGGATCCTGCCGCTGGCGGCTCCGAAGCAGATCGCGGTGATCGGCCCGACCGCGAACGACCCCATGGCCGTCCTCGGCTGCTACTCGTTCCCCGCACACGTTGGGGCGCAGCACCCCGAGACACCCATCGGACTGCGGCTGCCGACCCTTCTCGAGTCCCTCAAGGAGGAGTTCCCGGCAAGCGAGATCACCTTCCTTCAGGGCACGAGCATCGACGGCGGTGAGCTTGATGAACTGGCGGACGCCGCTCAAGCGGCGGCCGACGCCGATCTCGTCGTCCTCGCCTTGGGCGACCGCGCTGGCCTGTTCGGAAGAGGGACCAGCGGTGAAGGCTGTGACGCCGGTTCGCTGGCTCTGCCCGGGGCTCAGCAGGCGCTCCTGGACCAGGTCCTCGCGGCTGGGACACCCGCCGTCGTCGTGCTTCTCTCAGGGCGACCCTACGCGCTGAGTCGCCAGACGCGCTCCGAAGCCGGGGCGATCGTCCAGGCCTTCTTCCCGGGAGAGGAGGGTACGGCCGCCATCGCGGGTGTCCTCAGCGGAAGGGTGAATCCTTCCGGACGTCTCCCCGTCAGCGTTCCCGGCCACCCCGACGCCCAGCCCGCCACCTACCTCGCCCCCGCTCTGGGCCGGAAGACCTCCGTCTCGAACATCGACCCGACCCCTGCTTTCGCCTTCGGGCACGGACTCAGCTACACGAGCTTCGAATGGAGCGACCTCGAGGCGGACGCCGACACCATGTCCACCGACGGAAACGTGCGGCTCACGGTTCGGGTCCGGAATGCGGGCGCGCGGAGTGGGTCCGACGTCGTCCAGCTCTACCTGCATGATCCGGTCGCCTCGGTCGTGCGGCCCCTCCAGCGACTCATCGGCTATCAGCGGATCGATCTGGACACAGCGGAAGAAGCCCTGCTCACGTTCACGGTGCCTGCTGATCTCGTCTCGTTCACAGGCCGGGACGGGAGGCGGATCGTTGAACCCGGCGAGATCGTCCTGGGGTTGGGCCGGTCCAGTGCCGATATCGTGCTCCGCCGCAGTGTGACCCTGACCGGGCCAACCAGGGTGGTCGACCATACGCGCGCGCTCCACCCGCTTTGCACTGTCTCAACCAGTGACCCGACAGCCGCCCGCGCTCACGAGGAGAGCGATTTCGCCTGAGCCCTTGGCGGGAGGCGCTGGACCGCGTCCGTTCCCGACCTTGTTTCGACGCCGATTCACGCCCCTGTCGGCGTGTCGGACGGCGAGTCGCGATTTGGCCAAATGAAAGAAGGTCGGGAACGAGCGAGACTGCAGTTGCGAGCCCTCATCTCCGCACTCCACAAAGCGGCGCAAGGAAGCGTCGAGGCCTTACGCGAGAATATGACTGTGATCATTCGGGAGGTTGCTACGGAGCACTGGTCGAAAGCGGACGTGACTATCGCGGAGCGTGATGCTCTGAGGAACGCTTCGCACGAGCGTTAGGCGTCCCGTGCCCATTGCCCACGTGCGCGGCCTGAACCTGTACTACGAGGTACATGGGAGCGGCTATCCGCTCCTGCTCATCGGAGGGCTCGGCGCGTCGGTCGCGCTGCACAAGGAACTCATCGCCGGGTTCTCAGCCGCACACCAGGTCATCGCGTTCGACAACCGCGGGGCCGGGCAGAGCGACAAGCCGGATGTTCCATATTCCATCCCCATGATGGCGCTCGACGCACTCGCCTTGATGGAGGCGCTCGAAATCGAGCAGGCCGACGTCGTCGGCATCTCCATGGGCGGGAGAATCGCGCTGGAACTCGCAGCCGACCATCCGGGAAGGGTGCGCAAGCTCGTCCTCGTCAGCACCTCTGCAGCCGGGACCGGCCGGATCAGGATGTCGCTGCCGATGCGGCTCATGAGCGCCCTGATCCGGCTCCCCGGTTTGCGGAGGCTCGACCCCCAGCCGCGCTATGCGCACCTTCGACAGCGGGAAGCGGCAACGGGATATGACGGCACAGCACAATTGCCGCGTATACACGCCCCGACGCTCGTCGTGCACGGCCGGAGGGACCGCACCATTCCAATTGAGCGCGCGGAACAATTGCACGCAGGAATCGGCGGCTCCGAATTCGAGGCGTTCGACGGCGGCCACGCGTTCTCGCTGATGCCGCGCCAGAAGGAATTCATCGACCGGATCAATGCCTTCCTGTCCGAATGATCCCTTCGGCGGTTACTTCTGGGCGCCCTACTTCTGACTCACCCGGGCCTTGAGCGCCTCGGGAATTAGCGCGCGCACCGTCTCCGGCTGGTCGGACAGGACGACAATGTCGACCCGTCTGTTCTGCTCGTGCTCCGCCTCGGTCTTGTCCGCGTTGACCGGCCGGGACGAGCCGTACCCGGTAGCGCCCACGCGGGGACCGGGGAGCCCGTCTTGCTCGACCATGTAGCGCAGCACCTTCGTGGCGCGCTCTGCGGAAAGTTCCCACACGGACGGGTAGGCAGTGATCGCATTCGCGGCATGCCCCTCGATCGAGACCTCGAGGTTCGTCGGCACCATGACTGGGGTGACGGCGTCGAGCACCTGATGGGCGCGTTGGGTGAGTTCTGAACTGTCGGGCTGGAAGAACGTTTCAGACCCGACGAGCTTGACGGTCAGGCCACGCTGGTCGATCTGGAACTGCACGTCCTGGGCGAGACCTTCGGTGGTAAGGCGATCGTTCATCTGCTTCTCGAGGGCTGTGAGCCGGTCTACTTCCTTGATCGCAAGATCGAGATTCGTGAAGCCCTGCGCGTCCTTGTTCACCTGATCCGGAGGGACGACTGTTCCGGTCGCCGTGTCGATCTTCTGGGTGACCGTTGTTCCAAATCCCGTCGCGAGCGAATTCCTCAGCTTGTCGAATTTGTTCTGATCCACCGTGGACATCGCGAACAGCACCACAAAGAGGCAGAAGAGGACCGTGATCATGTCCATATAGGAAATGGCCCAGCGCTCATCGACGTGGAAGGGAGCGGGCTTCTTGAGCGGACGACGACGACGCGGGCTCACGCTGCAGCCCTCACGTTCTCCTTCGCGTCGGCTTTCCCCTTGCCTTTGAAATGGTGGTCGGGGACCATCGCGCGGAGACGGTCGGCGAGAAGCATCGGCTGCGCGCCTTCCTGCACGGCGAGAATGCCCTCCATCACGAGCGTCATCCGCTCGATCTCAAGTTCGGACAGTCGCGCGATGCGGGAGGAGAACGGCAGCCAGATGAAGTTGGCGGAGAGGAGTCCCCAGAGCGTCGCGACGAAGGCACTCGCGATCATCGGGCCGAGGCTCGTGGGGTCGGAGAGGTTCTCGAGTACGTGGGTGAGGGAGACCACGGTGCCGATGATGCCGATGGTCGGTGCGTACCCGCCGAGCGCGGCGAAGAAGCGGGCGTTCGCCTGATCCGCCCGCGAGCGCGTGCCGATCTCGTCCTCCATCATGATGCGGAGTTCCTCGCCGTCGGTGCCATCCGCGACGTTCTGCAGGGCGCGCGCGAGGAACGGGTCCTTCGCGTCGGTCGCTTCCGACTCGAGCGAGAGAAGCCCCTCGGCACGAGCCTTCTCCGCGAGGGCGATGATGCGGTCGATGCTCTCCTGCGGCTTCGGGGCCTTGCACATGAGCGCCTTCGGCATGGCTTTGAACGCTTGGAACGTGTCCTTGAGCGTGTTGCCGGCGAGGCCGACGGCGAGCGTCGCGCCGAAGACGAGGATCATGGGCGGCGGGAGGAGGAGCGCCGTGACGCTCGCTCCCTCCATGGTCACGATCGCGACCACCGAGCCGAAGGCCAAGACGAGGCCGATGACGATTGAAGGATCCATGAGGCCCTCTCCTAATGCTGTCCGGGCCGCAGGGGTGTAGCGGTCGTTGGCCCAGGCTCGTCCTCGGGAGGCGGAACAAGGCTCAGATGCTGGCCTTCGAAGGTCGGCAGCCCGCGGGCCGTCGCGAGGACGAGAGCCCGGTAGCCCGCGACAAGCTCGATGACGTCGGCGAGGCTCTCCCGCACCACATACGTCGTGCCCCCGACCATGACGAGCGTCGTGTCAGGATTCTCCTGAACGCGCTCGATGAGATCGGGATTGACCGCAAAGCGGGACCCGTTGAGCCGGGTGACAACGATCATGGGGCCATTTCTGGTGGGACGGGTGCGGTGACGCTTTCCCCTTCCTTTATCGGCTGCGCGCACCCTCCCGTAAGCCGAGGAACGAGCAGCGTCCTCACAAACCCTTGCTTGCCGGAGTGGGCTGGAGGGTAATGGTGCTACCGGTAACGTCGATGAACCCGTCGAAGAAGGCAAAGGTCACACGATGACAGAGACACTCACGAAGCCCGACCTCGAGACCGTCGCCGAAGTAGCAGCTCAGCTGCGGGTGGACTCAGTCCGCGCGAGCACGAGCGCTGGATCCGGCCACCCGACGTCGTCCATGTCCGCCGCGGACCTGCTGGCCGTGCTCATCAGCCGGCACCTGCGCTACGACTGGGACAACCCCGACGACCCCCGCAACGATCACCTCGTCTTCTCGAAGGGCCACGCCTCGCCCCTCGTGTACTCAGTCTTCCGCGCAGCCGGCGTGGTCTCAGAAGACGAACTCCTCAACGGCTACCGCCGCTTCGGCGAGCGCCTCGAGGGCCACCCGACGCCCGTGCTGCCGTGGGTCGACGTCGCCACCGGCTCGCTCGGCCAAGGCCTCCCCGACGGCGTCGGCATCGCCCTCGCCGGCAAGTACCTCGACAAGATCCCCTACCGGGTGTGGGTCCTGTGCGGCGACAGCGAGTTCGCGGAGGGCTCGATCTGGGAAGCGCTCGACAAGGCCTCCCACTACAAGCTCTCGAACCTCGTCGCAATCGTCGACGTGAACCGGCTCGGGCAGCGCGGCGAGACCGATCTCGGCTGGGACACCGTGGCCTACGCGCGGCGGGCGGAGGCGTTCGGCGCCCGAGTCATCAGGATTGACGGCCATAATCTGACCGCAATCGACGAGGCTCTGACCGAGGCGGAGGACGACTCGGACGAGCGCCCCACAGTGATCATCGCGAAGACGATCAAGGGCAAGGGCTTCTCAGAGGTCGAGGACAGCCCGGACTGGCACGGGAAGCCTTTCCCCGAAGACATGGCGGAGAGGGCCATCAAGGAACTCGGCGGCGAGCGCGACGTCCGCGTGCGCGGCCCGGTACCCGAGGGCGGGGGCTCAGACGGGGCGTCCGACGGCGGGGCTCGCGGCCAGGCAGGCAAGGTCGAACTCCCGCAGTACGAAGTCGGCGAGAAGGTTGCCACGCGGAAGGCCTACGGCCAGGCGCTCGCCGCGCTGGGAGCCGCGAATCCCGCCGTCGTCGCCCTTGATGCCGAGGTGAGCAATTCGACGTACGCGAACCAGTTCGCGAAGGAGATCCCGGACCGCTTCTTCGAGATGTACATCGCGGAGCAGCAGCTCGTCGCGGCGGCGACTGGAATCGGCGTTCGCGGCTACATCCCCTTCGCATCAACGTTCGCCGCCTTCCTCACGAGGGCTCACGATTTCGTCCGCATGGGTGCCGTCTCAAGGACCGACTTGCGGCTCGTGGGGTCGCACGCCGGGATCGAGATCGGGGCCGACGGCCCTTCACAGATGGCCCTCGAAGACCTCGCCATGATGCGCTCCGTCCACGGCTCAACGGTGCTCTATCCAAGCGACGCGACAAGCACAGCTGCACTCGTCGAGCGCATGGCGGAGACAAGCGGGATCAGCTATCTCCGTACGACACGCGGGGCTTACCCCGTCCTGTACGGGGCGGACGAGGACTTCGCCGTGGGCGGCTCGAAGACGCTACGGGAGGGCGACGACGTCACCCTCGTGGGCGCCGGCGTCACCCTGCACGCGTGTCTTGAGGCCGCGGAACAGCTCGAGAAGGACGGCATCCATGCCCGGGTGATCGACTGCTACTCGATCAAGCCGATCGACGAGGCGACCCTGCGCTCAGCCGCGGACGCAACTGGCGGCAAGTTCGTCGTCGTCGAGGACCACCACCCCGAAGGTGGGCTTGGCTCCGCCGTGGCCGAGAGCCTCCTCTCGGGAGGACGTAGAAGCCTCGACCTCGAGCACCTCGCGGTGCGTGGCATGCCCGGCTCGGGCACGGGTCCGGAACTCATGGCCTGGGCGAAGATCGACGCCGCGGCGATCGCAGAGGCGGCCCGGCGCTTGGCGGGCCGGGGATAGCCCCAGCGCTGCGCGGATCAGGATAGTGGTGCCCGGACTTCACGGAGGTGTTCCAGGAGGGCTTGGTCAGGATCGGCGGCATGCTCCTCGACGAGCTCCTTCAGGCGGGTCTTGGTCTCGGCTGCCAGCTCGGAGCCTTCGAGGAGATGCTGCAGAATCCAGAGCGAGCGGTAATGCTGCTCGGGCTCCACGGGAAGACCAGAATCAGGCGACGCGTCCTGCGGCTTCTGCGCCGTTGCAGCGCCACTCATATCCAACATGTCTGGAATGCTAGGAGTAGACAGACCGGTCTGTCCAATTACGCCTCTACATCATAGGGGCTGGAGTCGGGAGGCCCGGAGTCTCGGCCCGGGCGGCATCCCCGTCAATCCGCAGGGCTTCGGCCACTTCTTCGATCGAGGGCTCACGTCCCAGCATCTGCGCGAGCACATCCCGCAGATCATGGGCCTGGATCCGAATCGCCGTGAGGCTCCGGGGCGGGCAGGTCGCCCAAGCCCGGTCGCGATAACACTCGATAGCGAGCTGCCCGGCCGCTGCCGCATGGACGACGACGTCAGGACATGCCCCCTCTGGCGGGTCAGCTCCCAAGGCTCCGGCACAGAATGCGCTCTCCTCCATCGCTGACTCCTCTCGGCAGGGCTGGAAGCCCCATGTACTCGTCACGCTAGAAGTAGACAGACTGTTCTGTCTAGAAGCCGATTCAGCTTTCGACTGAGGGGTATGTTAAGCCCATCCAGAAGACGACGGGGAAGGAGAGGGCCGTGACCTCACCTATCGATCAGCCCGACGACGATCTCGAGCGCGCTGAGGATCAGGTACCCGAGCCTCAGCAGGAGAAGGGCAGCATCGCGCCAGAGAAGGACCCGGAGCGGGCCGAGGAACTGGAGAAAGAGGCCTACGGGGGCGACGACGACGCCCCCGACGTCCCACTGCCAGGCTAAGGAAACTAGGCCTAGCCGGCGCAACCTTTCTCTGCGGCATGCTCTTACTGCGGAGACGCGTTTTCCCACTGGGTCGGAGCGCGTTCCCGGTGCTTAGCATGCTGACGCCTAGCCATGCTGACGCCTGGGCGTTTGCCACCACTGCGGCGAGTATTCCAACTGGGGCACGCTTTCCCACTGGGGCGGGGCGTGCTCCCACTGGGCCGGGGCGTGCTCTCGGCGCCGGGCGTACGGGTCGGAGCCGGGGAGTTTGGGTGGTGGTGAGTAGTATTCGTGGCCGGTCGGGGTGACGGTGAGGATGTCGCCCCGGGTCCCCTCGGTCCTGGTGCCGTCGGGGTCCTCGCACCCGACGACGTGCCGTTCCCAGCCGGGGGATTCCTTGGCGTGGTTGCACGCCTCGCACAGGCCCTGCCCGTTCTCCACGCTCGTCTCCCCGCCCGAGGCGACCGGGACCACGTGGTCGATGTGCCGGATCGGGGCCTCGCAGTACGGGGTCCGGCAGGCCTGGTCCCGGGTCTGGATGAACTCCGCCAGGGCCCTCGGGAAGCGGCGCAGCCGGGAGTCCATCGCCGCGAGCTCCCCCGTGCCGGGATCGAGGTAGAGACGCCGCAGCCACACCCCCGCCAACGACGCAGCACCCCCAGAACGCCCACCACCGGCAGGCAGGCCACCAGGGCCGTCGGCAGGAACCGCCGCCGGACCCCGAGGCATCCCCGAAGCGACGGCCGCCGCGCTCTCCGAAGGGTCGGCGGCCGTGCCCGTCGGAGGCGCACCCGCCGGACCGTTCCGGGAGGCGCCGGCCGCCGAGCTCAGCGTGCCGTCCGCGGCTGCGCCCGCGGGCATCCGGGCGGTCCCGGCTGTGGTTCCGGCCGCGGCCGTCCGGGCAGTTCCGGTCGCGGTGGCGGCGACCATCGCGCGGGCGTGCCCGGCGGGGATCCTGCCGTAGCCCTGGAGCAGGGCCGGCTCCCGTCCGGCGCCGAAGAGGGAGGAGTCGGTCATGACCAGCCCCACCCGCAGCGGCACCGCGTCGGCGTGCTCCTGCCCGGTGACGCGCTCGACCAGGGTGTCCGCGGCGACCTGCCCCGCCGTCCTCGAGTCCCCGGCCGCGCGTGCGCCGGCCCCCGCCGCGCGCAGGGCCCCGGCGACGGCGGCGGCTTGGGCGGCGGGGAGGATCGCGGTGAGCTGGGCCATCGCGTCCGGCAGCCGCCGCAGGGTCACCCGCCGACCCTGCCCCGCCCGCCTCGCCCGGGCCGCGGCGGCCCGGTCGTCCACCGCGTCGACCGCGGCGCGCACCGCGTCCTGGACCCCCCGGTCGCCCAGGCCCTCCAGCCGGCGCGGGTGCCCGGCCAGGGCCTCGTCCACCGCCGCCCGCTCCGCCGGGGAGAGGACCTCGACCCCCTCCGCGACCCACACCGCACGGTCCTCGCTCAGCTGCCCGGCGGACAGGGCCCCCAGCGTGCACGGCAGGTCGGCCACGAGCCGCCTCGCCGCGGCCAGCAGCCTGGCCCCCCGGGCCGGGGAGACCCTCCGGGCCAGGGCGATCTGCGCCGACGCCGAACGCTCCCCCGCCCTCGCCGCGGCCCGCCCCGTCCGGGACTCCAGGGCCGCGGCCCGGGGGTCCATCCCCGCCTCGCACAGGAGCGCGAACTCCACCTGCACCCTGGCCTGCTCCGCCGCCGCGGCCGCCTTGAGCCGCTCCAGCGCATCCAGCCGGTCGATCAGCCCCGGACCATCCAGATCCCCCAACAGGCCGGGCAGCCCCAGCCGGGCGAGGAACGACACGACCTCCGAATTCGACGGCCCACCCACCGGACGGGCCACCAGAGCACCCAGCGCGCTCCGCCAATCCTCCACAGGAGCACTGCCCTCAACGAGCGCACCATCGTCCAAAGGAGCACCCGGAAGTCCGGCACGCGCAGCGGGTGCGGGAGACTCGGCGCGTGCCTCCGCGGCGCGGGTCGGCGCCGCGGCGGAATCAAGAGACGCCTCGAGGGAGGGCGGTGTTTCCGAGGATGGAACGAGCTGTGTTTCCGAGGAGGGAAGACGAGGGGAACCACGCAAAGCGGTGGAATCGCGTGTATCCGAGGGAGCCGTAGACGTGGAAGCACCAGGGGCCGCCGAACCGCCCGAACGAGCCGAGCCGCCCGAACAGGTCGGATCGCCTCCACGAAGCCAGTCCCCCACCCCAACCATGGCCTCAGCCTATCGAAGACCTATTCGAAAAGCGAACATGTGCCCAAACAAATATTCGAGCAGAGGGTGGGAGCCAGACTGGCCGCTCGCCCAGTGGGGTCAGTTCACTGGCTCGAGCGCCTCGTCCCACCCGGAGCTGCTCGTCCACCTGGCCGCGGGTGCTGTGGCCGGGCCGACGAGCGTCGCCTCATCCGCGGCCGGCCCCTTGAAGCGATCTTGCTTGATGATGCACTCCGCGAGCGTCTTGGCGGAGGAGAGATCTCTTGCCATGAAAGTGATCTCAGGGGCAGCTGATTTTCCTGCATCCGCACCTGTGGTGCGGAGAACGGTCAAATGAAACTCTGGCACGTCGACGTACCTCCTTCCCCAATGGCTTACCCAGCCTGCTCCCAGCGAACCAACCGTCTTGAGTCAGTCGACGGTCAGGACCACCCGGAAGCGTGCCTTGCCCGACATCATCCGCTCGAAACCATCGCCCGCCTTTTCCAACGGATACGTCTCGATGAGGGGGCGCACGCCCGTGAGCGCAGCAAAGCGCAGTGTGTCCTCGGAATCCTTGGCACTGCCGGAAGCATGGCCCGCAACGAGGCGGCTGCCACCCACGATGTCGCCCGCGCTCACGGTGAGCGGCTCATGCGGGACACCGAGAACCACAAGCCGCCCGCGGGGCGTAAGGCCAGGCACGGTCACAGCCATCGCGTGGGCGTCGGTGACAGTCGCAAGCACGACGCTCGCCCCGCCGAGCTCGCGAAGCTCGGCTGCGACGTCCGCCGTCGTACTGTCGATGTAGTGGTGAGCGCCCAGCTCTCGGGCGAACTGCTCCTTTTCTGCCCCACGCGCGATCGCCACTGTCTCGAAGCCCATACGGCTCGCGAACTGGACGCCGAGGTGCCCGAGGCCCCCGAGACCGAGGACGGCGACGACGTCGCCGGCGCGGGCGCCGCTGTTGCGCAGCCCGTTGAAGGTGGTCACCCCCGCGCACATGAGCGGCGCCGCCTCGGCGTCCGAGAGCCCGTCTGGGACGGCCGCGAGCGCATCGGCGGGGGCTAGGACATAGTCCGCGTAGCCGCCGTCGAACGTAAGGCCGGTGACTTTGAGGGAACGGCATGAGATGAAGTCGCCCCGCCTGCAGGAATCGCAGACGAAGCAGGCTCCTCCGAACCAGCCGACCCCCACCCGCTGGCCCTCCGTCCACTGGACAACGCCTTCGCCCACCGACTCGACCGTTCCGGCTACTTCATGGCCGGGCACACGGGGGTAGGAGGAAGCCAGACCAGCGGCCGCCATTCCGTCGCTGTGGCAGATGCCGCAAGCGGCGACGCGAACGAGGACGTGGCCACGCGGAACCTCGGGGAGGGCGCGCTCAGTGGTTTCGAAGGCTGCACCGGGAGAAGAAATCTGTACGGCTCGCATTCGGCACAGGCTAACAGGGCCAGCTGGGGTGCTCATGGGGGAAGATGCGTTCGGCGGACGAGCCGGGGTAGTGGATGCACGATGAAAGCTCAAGTGGAGTCTTTGTTGCAGAGTGTGTAAACTTGCAGGGTCTGCAAGTTTGAGTCGCCTTCGCGGCCCCTCGATTCTTCCCCTTTGAGAGATTCGGATTGTCTTCCATGTCCAACGCAGCAGCCAGCCCCGGATCCCGCACCGGTAGCGCCGCTCACCCCAACCCGGTGATGACTCACCGTCAGATCCTTCTAGTCATCTATGGCCTCATGGCTGGGATGTTCCTCTCGTCGCTGGACCAGACGATTGTCGGCACCGCGATCCGGACCATTGGCGACGATCTGCACGGCCTCGACCAGCAGGCGTGGGTGACCACCGCGTACCTCATCACGTCGACGATTGCGACGCCGATCTACGGCAAGCTGTCCGACCTGTTCGGCCGCCGCCCGCTCTACATCTTCGGCCTTGGGGTCTTCATCATCGGCTCAATGATGTCCTCGTTCTCGACGTCAATGCTCATGCTCGCCGGATTCCGGGCCTTCCAGGGCATCGGCGCAGGCGCCCTCATGTCGCTGCCGCTCGCAATCATGGGCGACATCCTCGCGCCGCGCGAACGCGCCAAGTACCAGGGGTACTTCCTCGCAGTCTTCGCTGTTTCCTCGGTGGTCGGCCCGCTCGTCGGCGGCGTCTTCTCCGGCGCGAGCCAGATCCTCTTCATCTCCGGCTGGCGTTGGGTCTTCCTGGTGAACGTGCCCATCGGCCTCATCGCGCTCGGCATGGTGCTCGCGTTCCTGCACCTGCCGAAGTTCCACGACCGCTCGACCGCGCGCATTGACTGGTGGGGCGCCACGGCCGTCATCGCAACTCTCGTGCCGCTCCTTCTGGTCGCGGAGTCGGGCCGCGACTGGGGTTGGACGTCCGCCGCCTCGATCACGTGCTACGTCATCGGCGTCGTCGGCCTCGTCTCGTTCATCTACATCGAGCGCGCCATGGGGACCAACGCGATCATCCCGCTGCGCCTGTTCCACTCGGGCACGTTCTCCATGGCCACGGTCCTCGGCTTCCTCGTCGGCTTCGCAATGTTCGGCGCCATGCTGACCCTGCCGCTCTACCTGCAGCTCGTGACCGGCCTGACCCCCACGGAATCCGGCTTCGCGACACTCCCGATGGTCGGCGGCCTCATGATCGCCTCTATCGTCTCCGGCCAGATCGTGGCCCGCACCGGCAGGTACCGCATCTTCCCGATCACGGGCACGCTCTTCACGGCGGGCGGCTACCTCGTCCTGACGTTCATGTCGATCGACAAGCCGCTGTGGTTCCTCATGATCGCCATGTTCCTCATCGGCCTCGGCCTAGGCCAGCTCATGCAGTCGCTCACGCTCGCGTCCCAGAACTCGGTGCCGCCGCAGGACATGGGCGTGGCAACGAGCTCGGCGACCTTCTTCCGCCAGATCGGCGGCACCCTCGGTACCGCCGTCCTGCTCTCGGTCCTGTTCGCGCTCATGCCGACGAACATCATGACCGCGATGACGAACAAGGCTGATCTGACGAGCGCTCTCGACGCCGCACTCACGCCGTCGGTCGCAACCAACCCCGCGAACGCTGGCGTCATGCAGCAGATCTGGAACCCGATCGTCACCCCGGTGAAGTCGCAGATCCAGAGCGGGCTAGATCAGGGCACGACGGCGGCCAAGCAGGCTGCCGATCAAGCCGTCACCCAGAAGGTCACTGCGGCCGTGCAACAGCAGGTTTCCGCAGGCATGATCCCCGCCGCTGCTGCGCCGTCGATCATCGACCAGCAGGTCGCAGCCGCGAAGCCAGCCGCCGAACAGCAGGCTCTCGCGATGGCTGCCCAGAAGGGTGGCGTGTCCGTCGTCGACGGTCGCCTTGCGGTCGACTTCTCGAACCAGACCCAGCGCACCGCCGTCGTCGACAAGGTGGTGCCGACGATGATCAGCCAGATTCAGGACTCGAAGCAGGCGCAGTCGTCCTCGTCCTCATCCACGTCGGACACGTCCTTCCTCAAGGGCGCTGACGCTCGACTGACCCGCCCCTTCATGGTGGGCTTCAACGCCGCGGCCGTGAGCATCTACTGGGTGGGCCTCGCAGTGATTCTGCTCGCGTTCATCCTCAGCTGGTTCTTCAAGGTTCCGCCGCTGCGCCAGCGCTCCGCCCTTCAGGAGCAGGCCGACCAGCAGCAGTCGGCCGAGGACCTCGAGGTCTACGTCGCCGCGGCTGCGGCCGAGACGGGCGCGCAGGCCGCTCCGGCAACCGGAACCATCCGCGTCCACCGCTCGTAAACCTCTGGCCGGGGCCCCACGCCCTCGTGGGGCCCCGGCTCCGTTTCGCACTCCCCAGGAACTACCGTGACCACCAACTCGCCCCTCGTCGACAAGCAGTGTTCGCTCCGCGAGCGCAAGAAGCAGAAGACTTGGCGCGCCATCCATGACGCCGCCTTCGATCTCGTGAGCGAACGCGGCGTCGCGCACGTCACCGTGGCGGACATCTGCGCGAGCGCCACGATCTCCGAGCGGACCTTCTTCAACTACTTCCCGTCCAAGGCCGCGGCGGCCCTCGGACTGCCTGCTACCGCCATCGCAGAGGAGGACGAGCGGCGCTTCCTCGAAGGCTCAGGGCCTTTGCTCGACGAGCTGTGCGAGCTTATCGCGAGCGTCTCGAGCGGCAAGGACAACCTGCCGCGCATGCGGGAACTCATCCGGCTGGAGCCCGACCTGCTCGCGGCCCTCCATCAGTGGACGTCTGGGCTGCGGAAGCACGTCATCCAGCTCGCCGAACAGCGCACTGCCGATCCCGTGAGGGCGCATCTTGCCGTGGCACTCGTGTTCGCGGCCCTCTTCCTCAACGCGGACAGCGCCTACACCACGCGGCCCGGCAGGGCCAGCGCGGCAGATCTGAGGGCTACCGTGTCCCGGCTCGGCGAGCTCGCTGCGGAGTAGCCGCGCGCTGGGGCACGGATGTAGCGACGTCCCGATTGAGCCCCTCGGGGTCCTTCCAATCCGTAAAGTGACGCGGGGCCGAAGCAGAAGGCTTCTTCTGGTGATGTTCCTCGACCAGGAGCCGCGCCATCGTGAGGGCGCGGGCAGCGGCCTCGGCGTCCCCTTCGGAGTCGGCCACCATGGCGCCCTTGATGAGGATGTGGCACGACCAGGCAAATCCCTCCGGATCGGAGAGATCTGCGGCCTCGGCGAGCTCTGCGAGCTGCTGGCGGGTACGCGTGAGGTAGTCCATGCTCGCACGGCCCAGAGGATGGTCCGGCCCCATCTCGATCATGACGTGCAGGAACGCGCTGGCCTCAGCCGTCCCGTGCTCGAACCAGTCGCGCAGGACGCCGAACACGGCCAGCACGGCCTCATCCCTGCTCTCGATCCCCTCCGTGGCTGCTTCGATCGCCGCGCTGCGCGCTACGAACCACCGGTCCAGATACGCGAGGACGAGAGCGTCTTTGGAGGGGAAATGTCGGTAGAAGGTCGCTTTCGCCACTCCTGAACGGGAGATGATCTCGTCCACGCCGACATCGCGAATCCCGCGACGGGCGAAAAGCTCGTACGAAGTATCAAGAATCTTGTCGCGCGCACCGTGCCGTAGACCCACGATCGCGCGAGCTTCAACTCGGGCGTCCACGTAACGATGCTAGCGCGAGTAGACAGGCCTTTCTGTCTATCTCCAATCCTCCGTTACCAATCTGTAATCATCAAAGATGGACAGACAGGTCTGTCTACTTGTATTAATCGATGACCAGACAGAACAGTCTGTCTCACAGACGGGTTAGCGCGAGAAGGGCAAGGCGATGACTGATCTCTACGATCTAGCAGCAGACGAAGCCGAAGAGCTGCAGCCCGAATCGGGCGAGCATGAGGAGGAGATGGCCCTCAAGTACCTGGGCGTGGCCGATGCACTGGCCAACCGCCACCGGTACCCGGGCCACGACCCCGAGGACCTCCGCCAAGTGGCACGACTGGGACTCATGGTGGCGATCCGCCGCTACCGCGAGGGCGCGGGGCAGGGCTTCGTCCCCTACGCAGTGCCCACCATCACGGGAACGATCAAGCGCTACATCCGCGACCACTCGTGGGCAGTCCGGCCACCTCGGTCGGTCCAAGAACTTCGGCTCGAAGTGAACTCGACCCGCCGCCGGCTTGCCCAGGAACTTGGGCGCGAGCCGAACCCCGCCGAGCTCGCCGAGGCGGCCGGCGTCCCTGAACAGAAGATCGCCGAGGCACAACTCGCCGACGCAGCAATGGTCGGACTCTCGATCGAGCCGCCGAGTGATGAGGATTCCCGGCCGGACCCCTCGGCCCGGGCGCTCTCCGTCGTCGAACCCGGTTTCGAGGAAGTGGAGTCCCATCAGCTCCTGACGGCGGCCCTCGAAGGGGTTACCGAGGACGAGCGGCGTCTCCTGCACCTGCGCTTCGTCGAGGAGATGAGCCAGAGCGAGATCGCCGAGATTCTGGGCGTGAGCCAGATGCAGGTCTCGCGGCTTCTCAAGCGGCTCCTCGACCGGATGCGCCGGAAGGTCGCTGCCTGATCGCGGGAAGGTAGGGCCTTAAGGCCCTACGTGTCCCAGGCCGTGCTCGGGCATGCTGCTCGGTACGCCCATTCACGACCGGCTATCTAGCTGAGCCGTGGACTGTGCCGAGAGGAGCGTTATGGACCCTGATTTCTACCTACGAGCGGCCGACCCCGAAACGCTGAAGCGGCAGGAGCGGCTCATCCCCTCCCTCCTCGAAGTCGGTCTGAGCGAACAGCAGGCCCGAGCGCAGATCACCCGTCTCTGCGCGGGGGATATCTGGTGCGGGTGAACTAGAAGGAGTGGCCGCGGTAGTGGTCGAGGCCTTCGCAGGGGCCGCGGGCGGTTGTAGCGTTAGGCACAACTGGCCGGAAGGACAGCCATGACGCGCTTCCTCATCACCTACCACGGCATGCCGTACCCAGAGCCGGACGTCATCGCGGCCACTCGGGGAGCGTTGCGAAAGTGGGCCCAGGAGTCACTCGGCCAAGCGCTCGTCGACTTCGGGGCGCCCGTGCTCCAGGGTGGGCAGATCGCCTCGGGCGAGCCTGTCGACGCCGTCGAGATCGACGGCTACACGATCATCGAGGCCCGCTCCCTCGCGGACGCGCGGACTCTGCTCTCAAACCACCCTTACATTGCGCTCGGCGGCACGATCCAAATCAACGAGTGCCTCGACTTGTGACCCAAACCCACCCCTCTCCCTTTGTTTCGGGTACACCAACTCCCTCCCAGGGAAGTTTCGGGTACAGATAATCCTCACCAGAACCAACTCGGGTACAGATAACTCTGAGTTGGCGTACCCGAGACGGCCAGGGAGGCGAGTTGGCGTACCCGAAACGGAGGACGACGACGCGCGGCAGAGGTGCGTCGTCGTCCTCGCCTAAATCCAATCTCACCGCCTTTGGCGTTTCGGGTACAGATAATCCTCACCAGAAGCAACTCGGCTACAGATAACTCTGAGTTGGCGTACCCGAGACGGTCAGGGAGGCGAGTTGGCGTACCCGAGACGCCCAGAGAGGCGAGTTGGCGTACCCGAGACGGAGGAATTATTGCTTGATGTCGATCAGGCTCTGCAGCACCTGGTCGGAAGTGGTGATAATTCGTGCGTTGGCCTGGAATCCCCGCTGCGCCACGATGAGATTCGTGAATTCCTGTGAGAGGTCGACGTTCGACATTTCCAAAGCCCCACCAGCCAGAGTCCCAAAACCCGGATCACCGGCTTGACCGATCTGCGGGCTCCCCGAATTCGCCGTGCTCGTGTACGAGGAGTCGCCGGACTTCTCGAGGCCAGCCGGGTTTGTGAACTTCGCCAACGCGACCCGGCCCACAACCTGCTTGAGCCCATTGCTGAAGGACCCGACGAGTGAGCCATCGTTGCCGAGCGTGAAGGATTCGAGCGTCCCGGCGGCGGAGCCGTTCTGGCCGCTCGCGGCGATGGTCGTCATTCCGGCATAACCCGTCACTGTGCTGAGGTTCACCGTGATCCCGCCGACCGTCACCGAGCCCCCGGAAGTGAGCTTGCCGTTCGTGAAGCCGAGCGAGCCGGTGCCCGTGGTCCCGTTGGCGTCCGCGCCCGAGACGTCCCAGCCGGTAGCCGAGCGCGTGAACGTGAGCGCGAGGTTCCGCGCCACCCCGTTGCCGTCGAAGACCTGAAGGTCGCGTTCGAGCGACGTTCCCGTCGCGGCGTCGGACGGAAGGTTCCCGTCCACAGTGGCCTGGCTTGTCGCGACGGCCGGAATCGTCGTCGTCGGCGAGAGGGTGATGTTCCCGATGGGCGATCCGGTGTTGACCACCCCGGCGGCGTTCGCCGGCCAGCCTTGGAGGAGGGCGCCGTCGGGCGTTACGAGCCGCCCCGAAGCGTCGAAGTCGAAGGAGCCCGCACGCGTGTAGAGCTGCTGCCCGCCACTGCTTGTGATGAAGAAGCCGTCACCCGAGATCATCATGTCGGTCGCTTTGCCCGTCGATTCGGCCGAGCCTTGGTTGAAGTTGGTCGTGATGGCCGCGACCTTCACGCCGAGGCCGACCTGAGCCGGATTCGTTCCGCCCGTCTGCCCCTGAGGGCCCGAGGCACCCTGGGTCAGCTGCGAGAGCGTGTCCTCGAACTCGGTCGACGAGCCTTTGAAGCCGACCGTATTCACGTTGGCGATGTTGTTGCCCGTGACGTCGAGCATGGTCTGATGGGCGCGCAGGCCCGAGATGCCGGAGTAGAGGGAGCGGAGCATGGTGGCTTCCTTTCTGGGGCTGGTCTGAGGTTGGGGGCCGGCTAGGCGCCGGTGGCGCCCGTGACGCCGGTGGTGCCCGTGACGCCGGTGATCGAACCGAGCGGAATCGATGCGCCGCCGATGTTGACGGTCGGCGACGTCCCGCTGAAGGACACGGAACTCGCGGTGCCGCTGCCGGAGGTGCCGTCGGCGCCCAGGTACGTCACGGCCTTGCCGATGAGTTCGGCGGCGGCAGCGCGCTGCTGAACGCTCAGGCCCTGGCTGCTGTCCGTCGCGAGCTGCGTGAGCTGCTCCACCATGGAGAGCTGGCTCGTCTGCTGGATCATCGCATTGGTGTCCATGGGCGAGCTCGGGTCCTGGTTCTTGAGCTGCGCGACGAGGAGGTCCATGAAGACGCTCGAATTGAGGGTCTGCTGGGGCGTGCTGGTGGGCGTCGACGAGGTCAGGCTCGTACCGCCGACGGCGCTGCTCGCGGCCGCGGTGCCGACAGGACTGCTGACGGGGCTGATGCTCATGGGCTGCTTTCTCTAGGCGAGGATGTCGAGTCGGTTGTCGCTGGTGGGCAGGCGGCCGAACGGGAGTTGGGACGGCGAGGTGCCGTCGAGTCCGACGGCGGTGACCCCCCGCGTCCCGCCGCCCCGGCCCCCAGCACCTCGCCCGGGACTGTCTCGGCCCCCGGATCCCCAGCCATCCTGCAGGGCGCCGTGCTGCGGTGGCCCGTGCTGGGGCGCTCCGTGCTGAGGGGCGCTCCGGGCCGAAAGATCGAGGTTCGCCCCGAGACCCGCCGCGGCGAGGTCTCGCCGCAGCTCTGGGAGCGCCGCCTGAACGGCGGCCCGTCCCGCGTCGGTGGGCACGAAGAGCTGGACCTTGACGCCGTCTGCCCCGATGTGGGCCTGTACGGTGACCGGTCCCAGATCCTCTGGGGCGACCTTGACCGTCATGACATGCTCCCCCGGGCCCGCGGCCGCAAGCGTGAAGACGGGCCTCGCGAGCTGTGCCGAGAAGGGCTGGGCGGCAGTCGGCGGTGGAGTCTCGGGGACGCCGGCTGGCGCTGCGTCCGGCGCCGCAGCGAAAGCGGACGACGACGGGATGCCCGCGAGCGCGGGATCGTCCGTCTTCGCGCTTGTTGCGTCCGGGACGGTCGGGTCCCGGAGGGGCAGGTCCGGGAAAGTTGCGTCCCGGAAAATCGCGGCCGCGGACTTGGCGGGGCTCGTGGAGGTCTCAGAAGTGCGGGGTACCGGAAGCCCTGACCCCAGCGCAGGGCTTCCTGGAGCCGAAGGGGCTGCCGCTGCCGAGGCTGGCGATGCTGGCACTTGCGAGGCCAACGTTGACGGGTCCGGCGCTGGCAATGCGGGTGCGCCGGCGCCCCTCAGGGTCGGTGCGCCCGTGGCTGCGCCCCCGAGGGTAGGTACGGCCGTCGTCGTCTGAGCGACCGTCGCCAGACCACTGAAGGTTGCGCCGTGCGGAGGCACTAGGTGGCCCTCGGAAGATGGAGAAACCGTCGGGGGGCAACCGATGAACGGCGGGACGGCCGTCATTGTCTGGCCGGCCAACGAGGGGTTGAGGGTGGGATCGGCCTTGGCGGGGTCGTTGGTGTCGTTTTTGCCGTCCGCCTTGCCGCCGTCCTTGGTATCTGCCTTCAGATCGACACCACCGACATCGGCACCCGCCGCTCCGGGCGACGCCGCTGCAAGCAAAGCCGCGAACAGGCCGGGAACCTCGGTGCCGGGCGATCCGGCGTCGGGACCGGTCCCGCCCGGAGTGGAGGCCGAGTGCGTCGCGGCAGTGACCGCGGGCGGGAGCGAGCCCGGGAGCGGGGAGAGGAGGGCTGGCATCAGGCTCCCGTCGGTGAGAGGGCTGAGACGATCTGGCGCGCTTCCGCTTCCCATTTGGCGTAGGCGTCGGGGTAGGCGGAACCTTGGACGGCTTGGTCGGCGGCGGTGACGGGCATGTTCTGCCAGCCCGGTATGGCGGTGAGCCTGTTGAGGAACATATCCGTAGAGGCCACGGGATCCATGGCGTCCGAGACCG
Organism: Sinomonas terrae; assembly: GCF_022539255.1. Lineage (NCBI taxonomy): Bacteria > Bacillati > Actinomycetota > Actinomycetes > Micrococcales > Micrococcaceae > Sinomonas > Sinomonas terrae. Next base: position 158,150 of record NZ_JAKZBV010000001.1, on the reverse strand, counting down.
TCCCCCACGAGTACGCGTTCCCGTTGACCTGCTGCTGGAAGAGGCCCACGGAGTATCCGTCGGTCCCAACCGCCGACTGCTCCGGCGCGAGGGCCTGGGAGCCGGCGACCTTCGGGTTCCAGTACATGCGCAGCGACGACTCCTGGAGCGCGGTCGAGACTGCGTCGACGGCGGCCTGGGCGGGCAGGCCGAGCTGCGCAACCCGATTCACGATGTCCTGGGCGTACTGCTGCTGAGAAGGGTCGAGCCCCGCCACGCCGGCAGCAGAGCCAGCGACGCCGGCCGCAGAACCAGTTGCGCTCTCCGGCACGATGCGCCGGATCGCCGTGAGGTTCCCGTACTGCTCCCACGCGTCACGGACCTGGATCGTCTGCCCGGGCACGGGAGCGTCGATCGCCTTGCCGTTTCCGAGATAGATGGCCACGTGCTCCCCGCCGAAGCTGACCAGCAGGTCGCCCGGCTTCGCGTCCGCGAGCGAGGCCACGGGCGTCCCAGCCTGCATCTGGTCATGCACGACGCGCGGGAGCGAGATCCCCAGGTCCTGGTACACGCGCTGCACGAAGCCCGAGCAGTCCAGGCCCTTCGACGGGTCCGTGCCGCCCCACAGATACGGCACGCCAACGTACTTCTGGGCATCGGCGGCGATTTCGTCGCCTGTGACGCCGCCGCTCGCCGCGAGGTTGCCGCTCGCCGGGACTGCCCCGGTCGCCGCCAGCCCCACCCCCGCGGAGGCCAGCCCCACACCGGCAGAGGGCAGCGCCGTCGACGTCGAACCAAGCGCGCCGGCGAGCGCCTGCCCGAATGAGGCAAGGCTCGCCGAAGGCGTGCCGGTGGCCTCGGCCGGGGCGGCGGAGGCGGACGACGGCGAGCCGGCGGCGGTGTCGAGGGTCGGGTCGGTGAGGTGGGTCAGGGTCGTCTGGATCTCCTGCACACGTCCGATCGCGGCACTGACACTCACGTCGTCGACCCTCCTCGGTTCAGCGCGTCGGGACCCTGCCGAAGGCGCGCGGACGAACCGAGGTCATCGAGGACGCTCTGCTCGGCGGCGAGCTCGGCCGCAACGACGAGGGCACCATGCCGGGCCTCGAGCTTCTCGAGCCCAACGGTCCGGCCCCGCGCGACGGCAAGGTCGCGCTGCGCCTGCCCGCGCTCGGCCTCGGTCACCGCGGCGAGCGCGTCGAGCTCGGTGAGGAGGCTCGCCGAGGCGGCCCGAGCCGCGGCGACGGCGAGGAGCGCGGCCGAGCTGTCGACGTCGGACGCGATCTCCTCTGCCTCGGCCCGGGCCGAGGCCTGCTGCGCACCCACGGCCCGGAGCTGGGCGTTGACGGCCCCGAAACGGGCCGCGGCCTGGTCCTGTTCGAGACGGCGCAGCCGCAGGAGCCCAGCAAGGGGGAACTGAGGGGTCATCGTGCACCTCCGAGGGTCGCAGTGAGGCGGGCGAGGCGGGCCCACGCCTCGGGTCCCGGCGTCTGATCGTCGAGGCTCTGGCGCAGGAAGGCGTCGATCTCGCCCTCGTGGGCGACGGCGGCATCGACGAGCGCGTTGCTCCCCCGCTGATACGCACCGACGTCGATGAGGTCCTGCGCTGCTTTGCGGGCTGCGAGGACGCGGCGCAGCTCTGAGGCGAGCGCCGTGCGTTCGGGCGCGTTCACCTTCGACGCGACCCGGGACACCGAGCCGAGGACGTCGATGGGCGGATAGTGCCCGCCGACGGCAAGCGGCCGATCGAGTACGACGTGCCCGTCGAGGATCGACCGCGCCGCGTCGGCGACGGGCTCGTTGTGGTCGTCGCCGTCGACGAGCACGGTGTAGATGCCGGTCACCGAGCCGGTTTCCCCGGTTCCGGCGCGCTCGAGAAGGCGCGCGAGGAGCGCGAAGGTCGACGGCGGGTAGCCCCGAGTAGCGGGAGGCTCACCGGCGGAGAGCCCGATCTCGCGCTGCGCCATCGCGACGCGCGTGAGGGAGTCCATCATGAGCAGGACATGGGCGCCGCGGTCGCGGAACGATTCGGCGATGCGCGTGGCGGTGAACGCGGCGCGGAGCCGCACGAGCGCGGGTTCATCGGAGGTGGCCACGACCACGATCGAGCGGGCCAAGCCCTCCGGCCCGAGGTCGTCGTCGAGGAACTCGCGGACCTCGCGTCCCCGCTCCCCCACGAGCGCGATCACGGACACCTCCGCCTCGGTGCCCCGCGCGATCATCGACAGGAGCGAGGACTTTCCGACCCCCGAACCAGCGAAGAGGCCAAGGCGCTGCCCGCGCCCGAGGGTGGCAAGTGTGTCGAGGACGCGGACGCCGGTCTGGAGAGGGGTATCGATCCGAGCCCGGTGCATGGCCGAGGGGGTCGCGTGCTCGAGCGGGACACGGTGGCCCGAGAGCGGCCCGCGCCCGTCGATGGGGCGGCCGAGGCCGTCGAGGACGCGGCCGAAGAGCTGCTCCCCCGTCGGTACGCCGCTGCCGCCAAGCCGCGCCCGGACGGGGGCGCCCGGGCGGACCCCGGCGAGACGTCCGAGCGGCATGCAGCGCAGGGTTCCCCGCGCGGTGGCGACCACCTCGGCCTCGCTCGTGCCGCCGTCGTCCGTAGCCACCGCGATCGTGTCGCCGACCGCGCAATCGAGTCCCGCCACCTCGAGCCCAAGCCCGAGCACCGATGTCACGACGCCGACCCGCTCCGGCGCGGCCGCCTCGAGCGCGGCGGCCAGGCCCCTCACGCGCCCTCCCCTGCGAGCGCGGCCCTCGCACGGGCCAGCGCGGTGGAGATGCGGGCATCGAGTTCCCCGTCCGGATAGTCGGCGACGGCGTCGCCCCTCGCGAGCGCGGGGTCGGCAACGAGCACGACGCCGGCCGGAGCGGCTTCTCCGACGAGCGCCAGGTCGGCGGGGTGGAGGCGGACGGCGACGACGACGGGAGCATCCGTCCCTGAGAGCGCGCGGGCAAGAGCGGCCTTGGCGCCCGTCGCGGCGTCGGAGAGCTCGCACCCGAGCACAGCCTCGGCGAGCGCGATCGCGGAGGCCGCGACCTCGGCCTCGGCTTCCGCGAGGACAGGCACGGTCCGCGAGTGCAGGGCACGGGCGGCGGCTTCGAGGACGGCGACGCCGCGTTCAGCCCGTTGTCTGCCCTCCTCGAGGGCCGCGGCGTGCTCGGCCTCGAACTCGGCACGTCGCGTCCGTGCCTCGGCCTCGGCCTTCCGCAACCCGGCCGCGTACCCAGCGGCGTGGCCCTTCGTGAAGCCCTCTGCCTCTCCCGAAGCATGGAGCGACGGGAACACGACGGGCCGCGGGACGTGCGCCTCAGTAGACAAGATCGTCCTCCTCGCCGCGGCGGACAGTGATGTCACCAGAGGCCTCGAGTTCGCGGATGGTCCGGACGATCGACGCGCGCGCCTCCTGGACCTCGGACGCCCGCACAGGCCCTACGGCGGCAATCTCGGACTGCAGAATCTCGCGGTTGCGGTCGGAGACGTTGGAGTTGATGGCCTCGAGCACAGGGGCCGCCGCCCCCTTCATCGCGCGTGCGAGCACCCCCGCGTCGATGCCGCGGAGGATCTGCTGGACGTCGCGGCGTTCGAGCTTCACGATGTCCGCGAACGTGAGCATCTTGGAACGGACCTCTTCGGCGAGTTCGGGGTCGCGCTCCTGCAGGCCGTCGAGGACGGTGCGCTCAGTCGCGATGTCGGAGCGGTTGATGATGTCGACGAGCGGCTGGATGCCGCCCATGACCTCGGCCTGCTTGCGCCCCGAGGGTACAGCGGTACTCGTGCGCGCCTTGAGACTCTCGGCGATGATCGTCACGGCTTCCGGCGTCGCCGAGCCCATCGTCGCGAGCGCTTGGGCGACGTCGATCGCCTGCGCCTCGCCGAGGCCCGCCATCACCTCGGACGCCTTCGCAGGCCGAAGATGCGCGAGGACGAGCGCGACTGTCTCGGGGAGCTCGCCGTCGAGCAGGGTTAGGAGTTGGGAGGCGTCGACGCTGTCGAGGAATTCGAAGGACTTTCCGGCCATGGTCGAGGCCAGCCGGTCCATGACGCCCGCAGCCCTGTCCGGGCCGAACGAGGATTCGAGGAGGCCGACGGCGAGGTCCCGGCCGCCGCGGGTCGTGCGCCGCCCGGACACCGCGATCTCGTGGAACTCGGCGATGACCTGCTCGGAGACCCCGGCGTCCACCCGGCTGAGCCGCACGATCTCCGCGGCCACCTCTTCGGCCTCGGACTCGCTGAAGTGGGCCATGACCTTCGAGGCGTTCTCGGGGCTCATCTGCATGAGCACGATCGCGACCTTCTGGGTGCCCGTCAGCGCCGGGGCGAGAGCCGGCGTCATACGCCCGCCCTCGACTCGTCCATGAGGCCGCGCAGGAACTCCGCCGTCTTCTGCGGGTCCGCGCCGCCGAGGCGATCAACCTGGGCACGCCGCCGCTCGGCGTCGAGCACTTCCGCACCCGGGTCAGGCAGTGCCGGGAGCGGCTCGGCGATCGTCGGCAGCGCGACGGTCGTGGACGCTTCGATGATGGCGGGTTCGGGCAGCTCGTCGAAGACGATGCTGCCGCCGAGGTCGAGGGGCTCGCGGACCGCAGCCCGGCGCGCACGCATCCACAGGAATAGGGCGACGCCGATGAGCGCGAGGAGCGCGATGCCTGCCCACATGATGTTCGTCCACATCGCCTGCTGCGCCTTCGCGGCGTCGTCCGCCTGCTGCTGCGCGAGCGCCGCCTTGGCCTGATCCGCCGCGGCCGTGCTGAACGGGACAATCTGCACGGAGAGGACATCGCCGCGCTTCGCGTCGATCCCGGCAGCGGCCGAGACGAGCGAATTGATGTTCTGGAGGTTGAGGCCCTGCGCGGCGAACTGGTTGATCGCCACAGAGACCGACTGCTTCTTGAGCGCTCCGGCCGGGATCGTGCGGTCCTCGGTCGTCTTGTCGACCGCGTTGTCCTTGGTGTCCGTCGTCGAGTCGTACGTGCCGTTGCCGCCCGCATCCCCATTTGACCCGGCGCCGCCCGAACTCGTCCCGGACGGCACCGCGATGTTGTCCGGCCCAAGGACCCCCGATGCCCCCGAGGCGCCAGTCCCCGTGTATTTCTCGGTGGTCGTCGACTGGCTCAGGGGCGCGGTGTTGTTGGCGCTCGAGAACGTCTCCGAGGTCTGCTGGGCAGACTGCTGGTCCACGTCGGGGATGACGGCGACCGTAGCGTTCCCGGGGCCGAGGACCCGGTCGAGGACGGCCTGGACGGCCGATTGGGTCTGCTGCTGGTAGTCCGAGGCGAGCTTGGAGGAATTGCCGGTCGTCCCGGTGCCGACTGCCGAGAGCACGTTGCCCTGCGAGTCCACCACCGAGACGTCGGTCGCCTTCATGCCCGGCATCGATGCCGACGTGAGGTGGACGATCGCGTCGACCTTGTCGCTCGTCAGGGTCACGCCCGGCTGGGTCTGGACGAACACCGAGGCGGTCGGGTCGGTCTGCTGGGACGTGAATACGGTCTTGTCGGGGATGGCGAGCTGGACGCTCGCCGACTTCACGCCGTCGAGGTGGGAGATCGTCGTCGCCAGCTCGCCCTCGATTGCGCGCTTGTAGGTCACGTCCTGCTGGAACTGCGAGGACGTGACCCCCATCTTGTCGAGGAGCGAGTAGCCGGTTGCCGGGGCCGAAGGCAGGCCGGCGGAAGCCGCCTTGAGCCGCTCGTCGTACACCTTGTCCTGGGGAACGAGGATCGTCGAGCCGCCGTCGGTCAGCTGGTAGGGCACGTTGTCCTTGCCGAGCTGCTGGACGACGGCGCTCGCGTCCGAGCTCTGCAGCCCCGTGAAGAGCGGCGCGTAGCTCGGCTTCGTGAGCCACGAGACGAGGGCGAACGCGCCGAGTGCGAGCACGGCGAGGCCGATGATCGCGACGGTCCGCTGGCCGACCGTGAAGCCCTTGACCGTCGCGGAGAGGCGGCGCCACGCGGCGGAGATGAACGGCGGCATCAGGCCTGCATCCTCATGATCTCGTTGAAGGCGTCAACGCCTTGGTTGCGGATCGTGGACGCGAGCTCGAGCGTGACCTGCGCGCGGGTCGCCGCGATAGTCGCGTTGTGGATGTCGTCGAGGTTGCCCGTGACGGCCTGAACGGCGAGCTGGTTCGACGTCGACTGGAGCTGCTGGAGGTTGTCGACGGCGCCGGCGAGGCTTGCCGCGAAACCGGAACCGTCCGTCGTCGTCGGCTGGGCAGCAGAGGCGAGGTAGCCGGTTGGGGCGACGCCTTGGATGGGGGTGGCAAGGGCGGGTGAAATTGCCGAGATGCTCATGACGACTTTCCGATCTGCAGCGCGGCCTCGTAGATGTCCTTCGCCCGGTTCACGACCTCCGTGTTGGCCTGATAGCCCCTCTGGGCCATGATGAGCGAGCCCATCTGCTCGCTGAGGTCGATGTCCGGGTAGCGCACGTAGCCGCTCTTGTCGGCGATGGGGCTGTCCGGCTGGTAGACGAGTCGCCCCGTTGCGTCACCCTGCGGCGTCGCCGCGACGTACACGCCGGTGTTCCCCGGGCCAGCCTGCGCCTCGACGTAGCGGGCCTGAAAGGCGGGACCGCTCGTTGGGGTGGCCGTGTTGACGTTCGCGAGGTTATCCGAGATCGCGTCGAGCCATTTGCGGTTGACGGTCAAGGCGGTCCCGGCGATGCCAATCGTGTCGAAGGTCATGGCTCTCCCCTCAGGACGTCTTCAGCGCGGTGCGGACGGCGGTGAACTCGTTGTTGAGCGCCTGGGACGCGAACTGGTAGCGGAGCACCGTGTCGACATTCGAAAGCGTCTCGGTGTCCAGGTTCACGTTGTTCCCGTTGAGCTGCGTCGGCTCTTCCGAGATCGACGTCGTCGCCTGCACGGTGCCGTTGCCGGCCGCGACTGACGCGGAGAGGGCGTTCTCGAACTGGACGCGCTTCGCGTGGTAGCCGGGCGTATTGACGTTCGCGATGTTGTCCGCGATGGCCTGCTGGCGCAGCGAAAGTCCGTTGAGCGCGCTCGTGAGCGCGGCAGAGGTCACGGAATCGAGCACACTGTCCTGCCTGGGTAGGGGGATGTCCGGCCGATCCGTGGCCAGGTCGTAACGAGCAGTCCGTGCTCGCTGTTGTCTATCGGCAGTGTGCAGCCGTGCGTTAGGACACGAACCCGCTTGGAATCGAGTCCAAGTTTCTCCCAAGGAAGGCCGAAGAATTTGCCGAGCACCGGCCCGTAGAGCCCCTGCGCTTGCAACGATCGCAGGGTGATTGATTCCGTGGTGCTGACCGATGCGGCCTCGGCGACCAAGCCGGCGCGCCCGCTCCGGCAGTTAGGGAGCCCGCTCCCGCGGTTCGGAGGGCGGCGCCGCGCCGAATGGGCTGGCCTCGTCATCGTGCTGACCCTGGCGCTGCTGACCGTGTGGCATCTCGACGCCACCGACCGTTCGTGGATGCTGTATTATGACGGCGACTCCGTGCTGCCGGCACTCGTCCGCGGATCGATCCTGTCGGGGCAGTCGCAGAGTTGGGGCCTCTCGGCCGTCCTGTTCATCCCGGAGATGGGGCTGTACCTCGTCCTGGCTGCACTGGGGCTTGGGATCAAGGGCACCTTCGCGCTCAACGCCGTCGTCAATCTCCTCCTGTTCTACGGATGCCTCAGGCTCCTGAGCGGGGCCGTGCAGCGCGAGCGGTCGCGAGCGCACCGCGTCGCCGGCGCCCTTGTCGCCTTCGCCGCGATGACGGGCTTGGCGCTCCTGGAGAGCTCCTCGGGCTACAACGACTTCCAACTCGCATCGCTCCTCGCGACCACGACGTACTACAGCATGACCGTGCTCGCCTCAGTCGCCACGACGGCGCTCACCGTGCGGCTCTTGAAGACCCGCGGTTCGAGCCGCTGGCACTGGCTCGAACTCGTGCTCGTCGGCCTGGCTGCACTCTCGAGCCTGACGAACCCGCTGTTCCTGGCCTGGGAAGTGCTGCCGCTCGGCGTCGTGCTCGCGTTCATCGCGTGGAAGCGCATCATCAGCTGGCGGCGCTTCACGCTCGCGGGCGCTCTCCTGGCTCTCGGCGGGGGGATCGGCCTCGTGGCAAGGATTCCGTTCGGGTCCCTCATCCTCAAGGACGGCCCGGCCTACGCCAACCCCGGGTTGGCCAGCGTGGCCGCCCTCTTCTATCCGCACATGCTGGCAGAGAGGGCCTCGACGATCGAGGGCGCCGTGTCCGTGACAGTCGTCATCGCGCTGATCCTCGTCTCGGTGATCGTGTTCCGCCAGTCTCTGGCCACTCGCGATGCGGGGGCCGCCGTCGTCAGCGGCATGGCGTGGGTGGCTCCGTTGGTGCTGCTCGGCGGAATGATCGTCCTCGGCCAATTCTGGATTCGCTACCTCCAGCCGATGTACTTCGCTCCCGTGTGCACCCTCGTGTTCGCACCGAGGCTCTTCGCCCAGGCTCCGGCGTTCTTCCGTCGTCTCCCGCGGAAGGCCGTCAAGGGGGTCTTCGCCGGGCTCATCGTGGCCTGCTTGGGTGCCTCGGCAGCCGCGACGGGAGCGCTCGCCAAGTCGGCCGCCGTCGTCGACCCCGATATTCTCTGCGTCGATGCCTGGGTCGGCTCAAGCCACGAGACCGGGGCCGGAAGGTTCTGGGCCATCCGCGCGCCCAAGGCCTTCCTCGCCGAACCCAGCCAGCTGATCCAGGTCGACAGCCACTTCGGGAAGTACGCGTGGCTCACGGACCGGACGGACTACTCGAGCGCCAAGGTCTCGTTCGTAGTGACCGACTCCGAGCCCACACCGCTCGTGCTGCCTTCCGTCGCCGACACCGCGCCGTCGAGCACCATCCACTGCGGCCGCTACACCATCACCGACTTCGGCTCGCCTATCCTGCCCATCGGGCCGGCCTCGCCTAACCCGGCCGCCTGAACTAGGGCCTTGGGGTCTCAGCCTTTGACGTCGAGGTAGATTGCGGTTCCCACGGCCCGGTTGGGCGGCACCGAGCGGACGACGGCGAGATGTCGCCCCGTCTTGGCCTTCGCCTCTTCGAGGAGGCCGGCGAGAATCTCCTGCCGATCGCTCAGCGCAAGGGCCCGGCGGACCAGACGCTCGGGGATGGGCCCGAGCCCAGTCGGCAGGGGCCATGCCTCAACGACGGGAGCGGCGGGGTCTCGGAGGCGGTACTCGACGGCATCCAGGTCCGCCTCGAGGCGCCCGAGCACCTCATCCCACGAGTCAGCCAACATAGCCTCCCGCTGCCGTCGCGACCTCGGGACGCTCGGCCGGGAGGGACGCCGCGGCCTGATGCCACGACTGCCGCAGCGGTTCGAGGAGCGTGATCGCCTCGCGCGTGAGGGAGGGGCTGCGGTTGACGTTCGCGTTGACCAGGGCTCGGCGCACGTAGTCATAGAGGCTGCGCAGGCCCTCCGCGCCGTCCCAGACGCCCGATTTGAGGGTCGCGTCGAGCTCGACGATGATGTCCTGCGCGTGCAGGAGGCAATCGCTCGCCGTCTGCCAGTCCGCGGCCCCCTGCGCCGTCTCGGCGCGGTGGAGGTCCAGCAGGAGCCGGTCGTAGATCATCGTGAGGAGCCGGACCGGGCTCGCGGAAAGGATGGCGTCCCGGTTGTACAGCTGCCGGGCGCGGGCTGGCTGGAGGGTCATGGGAGTTCCTAACCGTTGGAGCTGGAGCTGCTGGATGACGAGGAGTACGTGGGCAGGCCTGCGATCTGGCTCGTGAGCCACGATTGCTGCGACTTGAGGGTGCCCATCATCGTGTCCATGTTGTTGTAGAGGGCGGTGAGCGTCGCCTTGCGGTCGGCCAAGCGGGTGTCCCAGTCGCTGATCTGCGTGGTCAGGTCTGAGACCTCGGCTTGCTGGCCCGAGATGAGCGACGTGATGGAGCCTGTGACCGGGTCAGAGGCGTTCTTCGCCGCCGTGGAGACGCGCGACGCGATCTCCTGAAGCGACGCCTCGGTTCCTGCGGGATCGGCGGCGAGCGCGGAGGTCAGCTTGCTCTGGTCGAACGTGAACGATCCGTCCTGGTTGATGCTGATTCCGAGGGCGGACGGCGACTGCCCGTTGCTTGTCGGCAGGTAGAGCGCGTCGGTGATCGCATCAGAGACGCCTCGCACTGTCGATTCGCCCGTGAAGAGGCCGCCTGACGCGGTCGAGCCGCCCGTGCTGTTGATCGTCGTCGTGACCTTGGTGTTGTCCGAGATGTTGCTCAGGAGGTCGTTGACGGAACTGACGAGGCCGCTTGCCTGCTTTGTGATGCCGGTGTTGTCGCTCGCGACGGTGATGGTCGCCGTCGTGCCCACCGCCGCCGGTGTCGCGGTGACGTCGACCCCCGGGAGCAGGTTGGTGAAAGTGTTCGACGACGATGTGACCGTCTGCTGGGCGGCTGTCCCCGCATAGAGGGTGGCCGAAGCGTCCTGGGCCGTGGTGACGACGGCCGCACCCGGCTGGGACATGAGGTCCGTGGCCGTGCCCGCAGTGACGTCGGCGGACGTCCCCTGGTAGACGGGGAACGCGCCAGCTGCGCCGGAGTGCGTGGCGTTGAGCTGGAGCCGGTAGAGCGTGTTCCCGCTCGCATCCGTGCCCGAGGCGACCTTCATCGCCGTCGCCGGGCCACCGGCCGCGTTGATGGCGCTCACCACGTCGTCGATCGAGGTGCTCGCCGGGGTGATCTGGGTCTGCTTGCCCGTCGAGTCGACGAGGGTGAGGGCCGACGGCGCCCCCGTCGAGTCCGTGGGCCAGGTCGCCATCGCGGCGGTGACGTCGACCTGGGTCTGGGCAGCCTGGTTGATCTGGACGCTGAAGGTGCCCGCAGTCGCCGTCGTGCCCGCAGTGGCCGTGACCGCGCTGTTGCTTGAGCTTGCCGTGAAGAGGTTGAGCGCACCCGGAAGGGCCATGTTGTCCGCGAGAGTAGCGAGCGAGGACGCCTTGCCGTTCAGGGTCTGTAGGGCGCTGATCATGCTCTGGTCGTTGGCCTGGGTCTGCTGCAGCTGCTGTTGTGGCAGGGCTTCGACCTGCATGAGCGAATTGATGATCGACGTGATGTCGAGCCCGCTGCCCAGGCCGTTGATGGAAATTCCGGTCATGCTCTGACTCCTTCGCGTCAGTCAGACGCCAATGGCGGTCAGGAGCTTTTTGGGTTCCCTGACCGCCATCAGCGTTGATCCGTTTTCTAGCCGAGGAGCTTGAGGATGCCCTGGCCGGACTGGTTGGCCTGCGCGAGCATCGCCGTGCCAGCCTGCGAGAGGATCGAGTCCTTCGTGTAGTTGACCATCTCGGACGCCATGTCCGTGTCGGTGATGTGCGAATTGGCGGCGTTCAGGTTCTGCGCCGTCGTGTTCGCGATGTTCATCGCGTGGGTCAGACGGTTTACGGACGCCCCAAGGTTGGACCGATCAGACGAAACAGCCTTGATTGCGGTGTCAATGGAGGCAATCGTTGTCTGCGCGGCAGCAGACGTCGAGACATCGAACTTGTCAGCGCTGGTTACGACCGTCCCCCCAGTCAGGGTGACGACGGAAGCGACGTCGCTCTTGAGATTTGCCGTGGTGACGCTGACTTGAGATGCGCTGTTCCCATCAGCACCGACCTGGAAGCTCAGCTGGCTCGGACCCGGAGTTGCACCGCCCTGCAGAAGGTTGATGCCGTTGAAGTTGGTCGACTCGGAAATTCGGGAAAGCTCCGAGCCGAGGGCGTCTGCTTCCTTCTGAATCGCACCCCTCGAGTCGGTATTGTTCGAGTCATTCGCGCCCTGCACGGCGAGATCGCGCATGCGCTGGAGAATCGACTGAACCTCGCCAAGTGCGCCATCCGCCGTCTGGACGACGTTGATGCCATCCTGCGCATTGCGGGATGCAACGTTGAAGCCGTTGACCTGCGAGGTGAGGCCCTGCGAGATCGAGAGGCCGGCCGCGTCGTCGGCCGCCGTGTTGATGCGAAGGCCGCTCGAAAGCTTGGCCATCGAGCTCGCCATGTCGGCCGAGGTCTTGTTGAGGTTGAGGTAGGCCTGCTGGGCCATGAGGTTGGTGTTGACGGTGAAAGCCATCGTGAGTCCTCCATGAATGAGTTGTGTTTACTGCTCCAGGCCCGTCCGTGGGCCCTCATTGCCACTAATCGGCTGACGCGCAAGATGCGTAAGTGACGCAGCGAAAAATCTTCACGACCGGCCACTCAACGCGCCGCGGACGCTCAGGGCACCACTCGGTAGCGGAGGTAAGCGACTCCCGAGCTGAAGACGCGGTTCCCCACGAGGTCTAGATGAACCCGGCGCTCCTGATGGGGAAAGAACGGAATGCCACCACCGAGCAGCACCGGGCAGACCCGGACCAAGTACTCGTCGATCAGATCCAGTGCGGCCGCTTCGGCAGCGAGGGTCGCACCGCCGATCGCGATGTTTCCTTCTCGAGGCTCGGCTCGCAACCGCTCGATCTCATCCCTCACATCGCCTGAGGCCAGACGGGCGTTGCCCTGAACGGACGAGAGCGTGCCGGAGAACACCACCTTGGGGAGCGACTTCCAGAGCTCGGCCCACTCGCGTTGTGAGTCACTGAGCGTCCGGCCCTGATCGGCGGTCTCCCAGTAGAGCATGGTCTCGTACAGCCGACGCCCCAACAGGTAGTCGCCGACCCCTCGTATCTCGTCGGTAACGAAGCGAAAGAGCTCCTCATCGGGTTCCGACCAGTTGAAGTCGCCGTCCGGCCCCGCGATATAGCCATCGAGTGAGACGTTCATCGAGTAGGTGACGCTGCGCACGCCCAGACCTAGCCGATCTGCTCAGCCAGGGCGAGGATGATGCCCGCCGGGCCGCGGAGGTAGCAGAGCCGGAACATATCCTCGTACTGCGCGACCTCGCCGAGGAGCTCTGCGCCGTGGGCGCGCAGGCGCCTGATGGTGTCGTCGATGTCGTCGACGGCGAACATGACTCGATGCAGGCCAAGCGTGTTGGGCGGCGGGTTCTCGGGGCTCGCCTCGGACAGGTCAGGCGCGTGGTACTTGGTCAGCTCGAGCTTTCCGTGTCCGTCCGGAGTGGACATCACCACGATGTCGCTTCGGATGCCGTCGAGTCCGACCGTACGGTCCGCCCAGACGCCTTCGATTGACGCCTTGCCTTCGACAACCATGCCGAGTTCAGTGAAGAACGCGACAGCCGCGTCCAGGTCATCGACGACGACCGCCACGTTGTCCATTCGTTGAACCGCCAAAGTGCCGCCTCTCGAGATAGGGCTCACCCTTCGGAAAGGCGAGCCTCAGGACGGACCCCAGTATGCTCGGGTATGTTGTGCCCGGCAACGGCGGGGCGTTGAGCGTTTCTGCGGCCTGCGGCGGCTCGAGCGCTTCAATCGCGAAGCGGAGATCCCACGATGTCGAACCGAAAGCCGCCAAAGGCGCCGGACAAGAGCGGGCGTGCCGAGGCGATTGACGCCTGAACCTCTGGATCAGCGAGCGAGGATCTGTGGGCTTCCGCGCTCTCCCAGATCTCGACGACGAATACTGTGTCAGGTTCATCGTCGTTGACCCCGACTTCATAAGCGAGGCACCCCAGCTGCTCCAACAGAGGGCTGCGCATGGTGAGACGCGCTACCAGCTCGTCACGTTTGCCAGGCACGGTGCCAAGGGTGCCCGCGTTTGCGAAAGTCATGACGGGGAAACTAGCACGTCTTCATAGACGCCCATCATTGCTGTTCCGTTGGCATTTCGGTGGCTGCCAATTCACTATCGAGAAAGCTTGTCGTCGCAGCCTTCGCCCGCTAGCGTGAGCCCAGCCGATGTTCTCGCATCGATTCGGCTTTGACGCCCGGGGGATCCATTGAAAAAGAAGTCAGCGCTCATTCACGCATGGTTGGCCGCGTTCGTGGGAGCCGTGCTCTTGGGCGCCAGCCTCGTTGCCAGCGCCGGAGCAGCAAACGCCGCAGCGCCACCCTGGGCAATCAACGTCACACTCACCCCAGGCAGGGTCGGCGGATCAGGGACGGTCACGTTCAGCACCCAGACGCTGTACCGGCAGACCTTCTCCGACCCTCAGTGCGCGACCCAGACCCAGACTGCCCCGGACGGCACCCTCAGCGTCTCCTTCAGCAACTTGACCTGGACCAACGCAGTGATCCGCTACTCGCCCCCGCTCTCGCAGTGGCCCAGCAAGACCAGCACCGCCACCGATCCGACCGTCACCACCTGTGCAACGGCCGGCGGCACGCTCGTCCCCGCCACGGCGACGGTGACCCAGACGGTGGCAACGTGGTCCGTGGACTATTCGTGCCGGAATGCGGGCGATCTGATCATCGCGGAGTACACCAACAACCCCTACTTGAACACGGGCAACTCCGCAGCGATCTGGGGAGGCTCGCCGATGCCGCTGAAGGTCCCTGACAATGGCCCACCGCCAGCCACCTGCCCCGCCGTCGCCCTCTCTTCTTCCTCCGGGGCGCCCGGCTCGTCATTGACGATCACCGGTACCGGCTACACCCCCTCAAGTACCGCGTCGGTAACCTTCGACTCCACGGTCGTGGGTTCGCCGACCGTCGGCGCCGACGGCACCTTCACGGTGAACACCGTGGTTCCCACATATCCGATCGGAGCATCCCACCGGGTGGGCGTCACGTCACCCGGCGTGGCTTCCCTCACCGTGCCGTTCACCGCCGAGCCATCGTTCACGCTCGCCCAGGCCATGGATGCGAAGGCCGCCGTCTGGGGACTCGGAGCGGCCACGAGCGCAGTTACGAGCATCCGCTATGCGGGTTACTACCGCAACTACCAGTTCGGCGCCGTCATCGCCGTAAACGATGAGAATCTGTTCGTTTCCCGCGGCGCGATCCGCAGTGAGTGGGCGGCTACGGGGTTCGAGAACGGCCTTCTAGCCTATCCCACAACCGACGAGATCGGCGGCCTGCGCAACGGCGGCGTCTACCAGAACTATCAGGAGGGCGCCATCATATGGTCCCCGGCCAGCGGAGCTCACGAGTCGTATGGCCCAATCCGGTCGGAGTGGCAGGCCACGGGGTTCGAGAACGGCGTTCTCGGATATCCGACAAGCGAGGTGCTGGACGGGATGGAGTACGAGGTCTCGTACCAGAACTACCAGGGCGGGACGATCGTGTCCTCGCCGGAACTCAACGGCGCGCACGCAACCTTCGGCCCGATTCGGTCGGAGTGGCAGGCGACCGGATTGCAGCACGGCCCTCTAAGTTGGCCGCTCACCGAGGTCGTCACCGGGCTGCGAAATGGTGGCTCGTACCAAGGCTTCATCTTCGGGGCCATCGTGTCGTCGCCCGCCTCGGGAACGCACGAGTCCTATGGCCCCATCCGTTCGAAGTGGGCGGCCACCAACTTCGAGAGCGGCCCCCTGGGGTACCCGACCACCGAGGTAGTCAAGGGCATCCTGAACGGCGGCTCATACCAGAACTACCAGGGCGGAGCGATCGTCTCCTCCCCGGCGTCGGGAACACACGAGTCGATCGGTGCCATCCGAGGCGAGTGGCAGGCCACCGGCTTCGAGGGCGGCCTCCTGGGCTACCCCACAACAGACGAGGTGGGCGGCCTGCGAAGCGGCGGCGTCTACCAGAACTATCAGGGTGGTGCCATCATTTGGTCCCCGGTATCCGGGGCCCACGAGTCGTACGGCCCGATCCGCGCAGCGTGGCAGTCCACGGGTTTCGAGAGCGGTCGTCTCGGTTATCCAACCAGCGAGGTGTACTCGGTGCCCAACGGCACGGCCCAGAACTTCCAAGGCGGCAAGATCACCGTCATCAACGGGACGACCACCGTCTCGTAGCGCGATGTCCTCGTCACCGGACCCTGCTCTCCTCACGCCCTGCAGGTTCCGCTTACCACGGCCCGCACCCCGCCGATAGAGTCCTCCAACGGGGCGCCGACCGCCGCGTTCGCGTCCTGTAAGGCTCACGGATGAGGAGTTGGCCACGGAATGGCGATCCACGACCTCTCGGCTCAGCTCTGGCATGAGCGCGAACTGCTGGACCTCCTGACGTTCAAGCTCGAGGAGGAGCAGCTCCTCCTCACTGCGGGCAAGACGCGGTGGGTTTCGCACGCGACGCGCGAGGTCGAGCAGGTCCTCGAACGGCTCTCTTCCGCCGGGCTCGCGCGGGCCGTCACCGCCGCGGCGGTCGCCGCCGAATGGGGCCTGCCCGAGGAAGCGACCCTGCGGGAGCTCGCTGCGGGCGCTCCGGAAGGGCCGTGGGGCGAGATTCTCACGGCGCACCTCAAGGCGATGACGGAACAGACCGCCGTCATCCGCCAACTCCGGGACTCCAACGCGCAGTTCCTCCGCGCCGCCTCGCGCTCCACTCAGGAGACCCTCGCGGACGTGACATCGATGGCGAAGACCTACGACGCCCAGGGGCGCCCCGCGGCTGCGACTGAATCGCGCCTCTTCGCCCGGGACCTCTGACCGAAGGACGACTGTGAGCACATTCGGCGCCCTCAACGCGGCGTACCGCGGCCTTTCCGCCGCACAGCAGGCGATCGACCTCGCGGGCCAGAACATCGACAACGTCGGGACCGACGGCTACACGCGCCAACGCATCGAGCAGTCCGCCATGGGTCCGCTTGCCCAGACGATGGGATCCGCCCCGGTTCAGCAGGTTGGCCAGGGCGTCTCGGTCGATGGCATCGCGAGGCTCGGCGACGCGCTGCTCGACGCCTCGGTGAGGTCGACGTCGTCGTCCGCAGGCTACGCGGCACAGCGGTCGACGGCGTACCAAGACATCGAGGGGACCCTCCAGGAGCCGGGGGCCAACGGAATTTCGGCTCAGCTTCAGTCCTTCTGGTCGTCCTGGCAGGACCTTGCGAACCAGCCGGGCGATGCATCCGCCGCTTCGACAGTCATCCAGAACGGCAAGCAGCTCGCCGCAAAGCTCTCGAGTGGCTACTCAGCCTTGGCTGGGCAATGGGCCTCGACCCAGTCGGAGGCGCAGGGGATGGTCACCTCGCTCAACGACGCCGCCACCCAGGTCGCTTCGCTCAACACGACCATCCGCTCTACTCTGGCCGCGGGCGGCAACGCCAACGAGCTCATCGATCAGCGGTCGAAGCTCACCGAAACGATCGCCTCGCTCGCGGGTGGATCCGTTCGACAGCAGGCCGACGGCACGGTCACTGTCTTCCTCGGCGGCAACGCCCTCGTCACGGGCGGCACGGCGCGCGCCGTCCAGCTCACCGGGCCGCAGAGCATGGCGGACACGTCGTCGGGCGCGCCCTCGCTCGTGTGGGCGGATCGCCCGAGCGTCCCGGTCGGGCTCGACGGCGGGACCATCGCCGGCGATCTCTCGGTCCTCGCTCCCGCGAACGCCTCAGGGACGGGTGGACCCATCGCCGAAGCCGCAGCACGGTACAACGCGTTCGCCACGTCCCTCGCGCAGGCCGTCAACGCCGCGCATGCCCAGGGAAAGACGCCGGCCGGCACGACCGGGCTGGACTTCTTCAGCCTCGACCCCTCCCTTCCGCCTGCTCAAGGCCTCGGAGTCGTCCCCACCGACGCGAGCGGGATTGCCACGGGAGCGCTCAGCTCGGGCGCCAACGACGGTTCGAACGCCGATGCCATCTCCCAGCTCAGCACCCAGACCAACTCGCCGGACAGCCGATGGACCTCCTTCGTCTCAGTCCTCGGCAGCGCGTCCCAAGCCGCGCAGCAGCAGGCGACGACGGCCCAGAGCGCCGCGACGAACGCCAAGACCGCCCAGACGTCCAACGCCTCGGTGAGCCTGGACGAGGAGAACGTGAACCTCCTCGCGGGCCAGCACGCGTACGAGGCGGCGGCGCGGGTCCTCACAGCGCTCGACCAGACGCTCGATACCCTCATCAACCACATGGGAACGGTAGGACTCTGAGATGCTCCGCGTGACCGACCAGACCATGCTGCGTGCGGCAGAGCGCCGCCTCGGCACGAGCCAAGCGCGCCTCTCCTCAGCGCAGGACGCCGCGAGCTCAGGGCAGCGGATCACCCGCCCCTCGGACGATCCCGTGGGAAGCGCCGATTCCCTGAACGTGCACGCCCAGATTGCGGCCAACAGCCAATACAAGAGGAATATCGACGACGGGACGTCCTGGCTCACGACCCTCGATTCAACCCTGAGCAACGCGACGGATTACCTGCGCCAAGTCCGCGACCTCACCGTCCAGGGCGGGAACGGCTCGCTCAACCAGGACGCGAAGAACGCACTCGCGGCCCAGATCGATTCCCTCCGCAGCGACCTGCTCGCCGCTGCCAACACGAAATACCTGGGACGCAGCATCTTCGCGGGGACCTCGGACGCAGCGAGCGCGTTCACCGACGGCACGCCGCCCACTTTCAACGGGACAGCGGGCGACACCGTCCAGCGCCGAATCGGCCCCGATCAGACCGTCCAAGTAGACGCGAACGGCGCGGCAGTCTTCGGCACGGGATCAAACTCGGTCTTCAACGTGTTGGACGCGATATCCTCCGACCTACGGAACGGCAGTGATCCCACTTCACAGCTGAAATCACTCGACGCCGGGATGAACGCAGTCGTCAATGGTCGCGCCGATGTCGGGACTCGGCTCGCCCAACTCCAGCGCGCAGGATCGGAGAACATGACACAGCAGAATGCGCTCGAGGCGAAGCGTTCGGGCATCGAGGACCTCGACCTCGGCCAGGCGGCCCTCGACCTGCAGCTCCAGCAGACGAACTACCAGGCCGCCCTCGCGGTCACCGCGCGGACGCTGCAGCCCAGCCTGATGGACTTCCTCAAGTGAGCGCGCTCACCTTCGCGGAGCCGCTCCCCGGCCTCGCCCCACACACCGACTTCACGCTCGAAGCGGTCGACGGCGCTGCCGGCCTCTTCAGCCTCCGCCCCGAGACAGCTCCCGAGGTCCGCCTCTTCCTGCTCGACGCCGCGGTGTACGTTCCGGGCTACGCTCCCGAGATCTCAGCCCCCTGCCGCACCCTTGGGCTCGCCTCTCCTGAAGACGCGCGAGTCCTCGTGGTCGCAACCCCCGGCGGAAACGGCACGACGGTGAACCTCATGGCTCCCGTCATCGTGAATGAGGCGACGGGCCAGAGCACCCAGACCATCCTCGACGGGCAGGGCTGGCCGCTCCGCATGCCCCTTGGCTAGTTGCCGCCCAAGAGTCCTGAGCCGTGGCCCTTCCCCTGAGAATTGCCGCCGGGGGTCAGTCCGAGCCATCGGCTGAGTTCCTGGGTGAGCTGCTGGGTCCGCGCCGATGCGCTCGCCCCCGCGGTGGCGGACGACGACGAGTGCACACCTCCCGCGGCGCTGGCGCCTGAGCCAGGATGAGCGACACCCGGAAGAGCCGACGCGGCTCCTGCAGGTCCTGAAACTGAGCCCCCGCTCAGTCCCTCCATCCCGTCTGTACTGCCGGTAGCCCCTTGCCCCACCACAGCCTGCAGACCGTTGCCGCCGGCGGCGCCGTACTGGCTAGCTTCGTCTTGGCTATTTTCGTCTTGGCC
The DNA here is from genome assembly GCF_022539255.1 of Sinomonas terrae. Taxonomy (NCBI): domain Bacteria; kingdom Bacillati; phylum Actinomycetota; class Actinomycetes; order Micrococcales; family Micrococcaceae; genus Sinomonas; species Sinomonas terrae. Next base: position 138,745 of record NZ_JAKZBV010000001.1, on the reverse strand, counting down.
GCTTCCATCTTGGCCGCTTCCGTTTTGGCCCGGGCTCTTGGCGTCTCCCGCGTCAGAGCCTTGGCCGCTACCGCCACCGCCGGCCGGACCGCCGTCGCCCGCTCCCGTGTTGGCCGAAGCTCCGTCTGAACCCGCGCCCCCAGAACCTGCACCATTGGCGCGGCTTTCAGACATGGAGGGCGCGTCGTCGTCCGCCGGCGTGGGCTGAGGCGACGGGGGGACGACGACGCCCGCGGCCCCGATGCTCGTCGGCTCACCGTCGAGCGGCGATCCTGAGGACGCGTGGACGGGGGCACCGGCTGCAACGGCGAGGGCAGCCGCGCTGGCCGAAGCGCTCGCACGCGCCGCCTCGACGCTCGCCCCGAAGGCGCGGAGCGGGCCGTTCACGCTGGCTTGAAGTGCGCTCACGCCGCAGAAAGTGAGCAGCGCAGTTCCGCCGATGACAGCGGGAAACTGCCACAACCGTTTGATCACTTGCCAGCCTTGAACACAAAGGGATAACCGACCGGCCGAGCGACCGTCACGCGACCGACTCTACTGACCGAAACGGTCACGTGTCCATCACTTTTGTGAAAGGGTTATGTATCTTTTGTGACATTTCTGGTTTGTCGTGATAAATGGACGTGTCCAAGCCCTGATATTCTGGTGCGAGTCCGCAGGTGAGACCAAGGGTGGCGTTATGGACATGGAACAGCTTCGCGGCCAAGCAGCCGCGGCGTTTCACGACCTCGACGTTCCCGAACGCGTCACCCTCGAAGACCTCCGCGAGCTCCTCGAGGACGATCGCGGCAAGTCGATCGTGATCCGCGAAGTCAAGGAACTCGCCAGAAACCAAATTTCCGGGCTCTGGTTTTCCCTCCCAGAAACCGACCTCATCCTGCACGCCGAGACTTCCTCGCCGCTGCACCGCGAGCAGATCATCCTCCACGAATTCGCCCACATGGCCCTCAACCACGAGCGGCTCATGGACGAAGAGGAGCACCTCGCAACCCTCCTGCCCGATCTCAGTCCGAGCCTTGTATCAAAGTGCCTCGCCCGTTGCCAGCGGCACACGGAGCCCGAGATCGTCGCCGAGTCACTCGCCGACCTCTTCGCGGATGCGCTGGCCCGCACCCGTCGCGCCGGGCGAGTAGAGCCGGGGAACTTCAGAGGGGTGTTCGGGTGATCGTCCTCGCGTCCATCGTGGCGCTGTGGCTGCTCGTACTCTCGCGACTCCCCTCGTGCATTCGCCAGCGAGGCGACCTCGTCTTCTTCGTCGCCCTGCCCGCCGCGCTCGCGACCACGATCAGCTACCCAGCCGTCTTCCGCTCGGTCGACTCCAGCCTGGGACTGCCGGGCATGGCCAGCCTCATGAGCGGTTGCCTCATCATGCTCTCGTTCGGGTTGTTCCGAACGGCAATCGTGAAGGCAGTGGTCGCCCCCGAGGAGCAGGAGCCGGTCCTGCGACGCGGCCTCCTGCAGACGACGGCGGCCATGACCGTCTACTGCGTGGCGTTTGCCTGCGCGTCCACGGCCGGCGCCGTCACGGTGGACCAGCATCTCTCCCGTCCCGCGTTCGACGCAGTGTCGCAGAGCGATGTGGGCGTCTTCGTCTTCATGGCGACCTTGTGCGCGTTCCTTGCCGCGGTGTCCGTCGAAGTGACCATCGTCTGCCTGCGCTACCTCCCCCAGATGGCTTCGGCCATGTTCCGCACCGGATTCACCTCAGTCGCGCTGGGCTGCGTGATCACCGTGGTGGCCTTCGCCGCGAAATTCCTACGGCAGCTCATCGTCCTGACCTTCGTCGGTCTGGACTACGAGCCGTTTCTGCAGAACGCCTTCCAGGCCCTCGAGGGCACTGCAGCGCTCCTGCTCTCGTTCGGTCTCATGCTGCCCTCGATTTCGGAGCGCGTAGCCCAGTGGCAGCTCTACGAGCGCTACCATCTCCTGCGGCTCCACCCCGTGTGGCGGCGCACCGCTCACGCCGGTGTCGTCATAGACTCGGTATCCGTTCCTCTCAAGGGAGTGCTTGGCCGCAATCCACGCGCGCGGCTGCATCGCACCCTCGTCGAGATCCTCGACAGCAATCTCGCCGCAGGCGGGAATCTGCTGAGCGAGTCCGAATCGAAGCTTGTCAAGAAATCGGAGGGAGCCCTCTATGCCTGAGCACGAACCTCAGAAGCCCGAGGAGGTTCTGGCGGAGCGTCTCAACACGCTCTTGGACGTCGTCGCGGCCGAGGGGGGCCACCGGTACACGTTCCCGGACATCAAGAAGGCCGTCGAGGACCGCGGCCTCCACATCTCCCGCCAGCGGTGGCACTATATGCGCGCCGGTACCGGACCGATGACTCCCGACACGGACCTCCTCGAGGCCCTCGCGGACTTCTTCGGAGTTCCGGCAGCGTTCCTCACGAACGCCGACGCCGAGACCCCGGCCCGGGTGGCGGCCCAGCTCGACCTCCTGCGCGCCATGCGGGAGGCCGAGGTCAAGAGCTTCGCAGCCCGCAGCCTCACGAGCGATCTCTCGCCCGAACTGCTGCTCGAAATCCGCGACATCATCGACGAGACGCTCACGAAGCAGAAGCGCGAGGACCGCCCCGCTTCGTGAGCGCCCAGTCGCCCGTTATCCGCACGCCCGTTTGCAGCAGCGTGCGCTGCCCCTACACCTGCGGTGTGACGTCAGCTGCTGATTCCTCGCTGGACTGGCCTTCCGGCTGGCTGGCGACGTTGACAAGCCAAGAGATGCCGAACTTGTCGACGAGCATGCCGAAAGTGTCGCCCCACATGGCCTTCTCGAGGGGCATCGTGATGGTCGCGCCGTCAGTGAGTTTGTCCCAGTAGCCGCGCAGCTCCTCCTCGTCATCCCCGCTGAGGGAGATCGAGAAGTTGGTTCCGGGGCGGTATTCCATGCGTTCGGGAGTGTCCGAGGCCATGAGGGTGATACCGCTCGGAGTCGTCAGCATCGAGTGCATCACGAGCGGACCTTCGGACTCGTCCTGAGCCGCATGGAAGTCGTCGAAGGTGGAGATCGTGAGGTCACCCCCGAGGACCGACTGGTAGAAGTTCATCGCCTCGCGGGCGTTGTCCTTGAAGCTGAGGTATGGGTTCAGAATCGTGGGCATAACAGATCTCCTTGGTCGTCTGCGGGAGCCGGACGCTTCCGACATCTGGAGCGTACGTTCCCCCACCGACAGAATTCCAGACCCTGTCCGCGACCTTCTTCGCCTCCCATCAAGAGGGAGAAGCGGAGGCCCGCGCCCCCAGATCCCTCAGGCGCCCAGAAGCCGCTCGAGGTGGGCCACAACGGCTGCCCGCTTGGGCGAGCGCGGCGGAAGGAGGCGGAGCGCGGTCTGCCAGGCTTCGGTGTCGTCCGCTGCTTCGGGGAGCTGGAGGTACGCCATCAGGACATCGGCGCCCGCGCTTCCCACCACGGCCTCGCGGAGGGTTGCGGAGAGCTCGTCGCGGAGCTCCGCGATCGCTGGGGACTCCGAACGCGGAAGGATCTGGCCACCGTAGGAATTCAGCGCAAGGCGGTGGGATCCCCGCTCGAGCTGGGCCAGTGCGTGCATTGAGTCGACCTCGAGCCCCTCGACGCGGTAGGGGCGGGAATGCAGCACGACACCGCCGTCGAAGCGCTCGATGACCTTGCGGAGCCGCACCAGTTCCGCGCGCAACGTCACAGCCGGCACGGACTGCTCGTACAGCCGGTCGGAAAGCTCTTCCGCGGTGAGGCCTCTTGGGTTGTCTGCCAGGACCACAAGGATCTCCGAATGGCGGACGGACAGGTTCAGAGTCCTCTCGCCCGAGCGGAGGACCCCGTGATCGCGCCCGGTGACCGAGAGCACGGCAGGAGCGGACGACGGCGCGCGGCGGCTTCCCCTTGACGCTGACGCGAGCGCGCGGAGGCGCTCCTCCGCTGCGGCGACGGCGGCCCGGACGAGGGGCATCGCGTAGCCGGAGATGGCCTGCTCGCCTCCCGTGATGTCGACGACGCCGATGGGCTCGCCTGAGCGCGGGTCGCGTATCGGCACAGCCGTGCACGAGAAAGCCTCGACGAGAGGGCTGAAATGCTCCGGCCCGGCGATCTGGATCGGACCGCGCGTCGCGAGCGCCGTACCCGGCGCGCTCGTGCCGATGCTGCCCTCCGACCAGTCGGCGCCCTCGAGGAACGCCATCCGCTCGGCGCGCCGACGGACCGTCCGATCACCGTCGATCCACAGGAGCCTTCCACTCTCGTCGCCGACAGCGACGACGGTCCCTGCGTCAGTTGCGGGCTGCACCAAGAGCTCCGAGATAAGCGGCATGACGGGAGCCAGCGCGTGGCCTTCACGGTAGCTTCGAAGCTCGTCCTCCCCCAGTACGCTCTCCACCGCGGCATCTTCGCGACGTGGATGCGTCCGGAAGGAACGGCGCCACGAGTCTTCCACGACGTCGCGCGCTGCCTCCTGCCCCGCGGGCACCCGCTGCACTGTCCGCACGTCCACCCACTCCCTTATGTGTGCCGTGCCTCACAGTGTACGCGGGGGCCTCTCTCATCGCGTCCGACGAGGTTGCACCAACGTTGCACCTCGTCATGACGCTGGAGGCGTCAGAAGGGCTGCGTCATATCCACCACTAGCCCGATTGCTGCGCTTTCCCGCACGGAGGCGATCACGTGCTTGACCGCATCAAGAGACTGAAGTCCCTGGGCGACTGCCACGACCACCCCCTCGGCCGACCTCAACTGCACTCGGTAAAGCCTTGCCTCATCCTTGAGCACCTCGAACCTTGCTGCCACGGCACGCCCCTTCGCCTGTCACCCAAGTACCGAATTCAGTACCCACTTCGACCCTGCTTCATTGCTGGGTCAGGTCATAGACGCTATCGTGCGCGGTCCGGTTGCGATACCCCTACTGACGAGTACTGGGCGCAGTCACAGCTTATTTTCGCATTATGACCGCTGGTTTAGCGGGCGGACACGCGGAAGCCCTGCTTGACTCGCGAGGAGGGGGTTCCGTGTTCTAAATTACGCCGCTGACGTGCGGAAACGCTTACGCCTCCAACTCCTTACTGAACGCTCACGCGGTAGAAACCGGGCCGAAACGGCCGTATTCGAGACTGAAGCAGTCGGAACACCACTGACGCTTGAAGGAGCACCTGATGACCAGTGAGACCCACCGCCGCATCCGGAAGCTCAGCGAACTCCGCCGCGGGGACCTCATCGAGGCCCGCAGCGGCGTCACTGTCCTCCGGGGGACCGTCTACGACACCGCGCCAGGCATCGGCCTTGTCTGGATTCGGGACGAGGATACCCGCCATCGCCGCGCTATCCAGGAGGAGGACTTCTCCCTCTGGCACGTACAGACCGAGGTCACCTACAAAGGAGGCGACCTCGTCGCCTGACATCAGCCTCCAGCAACCGACTGGATGACGAGGATCTCCTGCCCCTCCGCGACGGCGGTATCGAGCCCTTGGCGCCGTCGCACATCATCACCGTCCACGTACACGTTGACATACCGCCGAAGCTGGCCCCCGCTCATCGCGCAGCCTTCGCCCGAGGATCGGGTAACGGCTGGCCACGTCGTCCAAGGCGGCCCGCACGGAGTTGACGCCATTCAGGGCGAACTCCGTGCGGCCGCCTGCCACCTCCGCCAAGATCGTTGGCAGCACGAGGGTGACCACGGCTCAGCCCGCCGTCCCCGCACTGTCCAGAACCGCTGCCCGAACGCACAGGACGTCCGGCAGCCTCGAGGCCACCTCGACGAAGGATTCGCCTTCGTCTCCGCTCGCGTAGACCGAGCCGCCGCGTGTTCCGAAGTAGACACCGACCGGGTCTCCGCCGTCGACTGCAGCAGCGTCGCGCAGCACCACGTTGAAATCGTGCGCAGGCAGTCCGCCGTCGAACTTGTGCCACGTCGCCCCGGCGTCATCCGTTCGGTGGACCGCCAGGTGCCCCTCAGGAGCAATCCGCTCGTAGTCCGAAACCAAAGGAATGACCCACGCGGTCCCACTGCGGCTTGGATGCGTCAACATGACGAAGCCGAAGTCTGCGGGAAGGCCCTCCGCGATCGAGACCCACCTTTCGCCCTGGTTGTCGCTCCGGAATACGCCTCGGTGGTTCTGGGCATAGAGCCGGCCATCTGCGTCAGCTGCGATCTTGTGCACGCACTGCCCCATATCGGGCTCAGGGTCAGGCAGGAAGTACGCCGAGATGCCCTTGCTTGCGCGTTCCCAGCTCTCCCCGCCGTTCCTGCTGCGATACACCCCGCCGGTACTCATCGCGATGTGCACCAACTGAGGATCATGCCTGTCCGGCACGATGGAGTGCGCGGCCGCGCCGCCGTAGCCCGCACCCCAATCATTCTTGTCAGGGTGCTCCCACAGACCGCGGTTGAGCTCGAACGTCTCGCCGCCATCGGTCGACTTCCACACCGAGATGGGTTGGGCGCCCGCCCAGACAACGTCAGGGCGGTCCTCGGTGTCGGGAAGGATCTGCCAGATACGTTCGACGGCGGCATCATCGCCTTCGGCGAACGCAATTGAGGCGCGCTCAGGTTCAGTCCAGGACGCTCCGAGATCGTCGGAGTGGACCACAGTGGGGCCGAAGTGTTCCGAGCGGACGCCGACGAGCAGCCGATTGCGACCCCCGCGCGTATCGATGCCGATTGCAGGAATCTCCTGCATGAGGAATTGCGGTTCGGAAAGCTCCCACACGCGCCGGTCGTTGCTCGTCGCCAGCCACAGGCCCTTCTTCGTGCCGATGGCCAAAAGGTATCGAGGGTTGTCCATGTGCATATCCGAGCATGCCGGGATGAGCTGGGCAAGGGCAGACGCATGGGGAGTCGGTGGTCAGTTCCTCGTCGCAATTCCGGCGTCAGTCTCGGGAGTGGACTCCCAACTTTGTGACCGAGAGTAGTGGCGAAATGTACTGGCCTTGTCTACCCTTGATAGCAGGCCCACGCGGCCTCCACATACCGCCCCGGAGCGCGCACCCCCCAATCGTCGCTCCGGGGCATTTTCTTTTCTTCTAGCGTGCCGAGATCTTCCTGCGTGCCGAGATCTTCCTCGATCATTCCTCGCTTGCGGCTTTAATACGGCGCCAGCCGCCGGCACGGTTGTCGGCAATGACTGCGCAGAAGAGCTCCTGCAGGGCCGCCCAGTCAGTCTCGTCGCCGGGGTAGATCTGAACGCTGCGCGCCGTGGCGTTGTCCTGCCCCTGATTGATGATGCCGTTCGGGTCCGGCGCTATCGGGTCGTAGATGAAGACGTTGACGTGGTCCTTTGCAGCGAGCAGTGCGCAGACGTTGCCCTGCAGCACGAAGTACGGCAGTACGGATCGCTTGATAGTCTCCTGCACCTCGGGATCAGCTGCGTGAGCTGTCTCGCGCACCCGGCGGCAGATGGCCTGCTGCCACTCAGGCAGTCGGTCAATGTACTCGTCGACCCGATGGTCGAAGCCAGGCCTGTCGTTCATGCTGCCCTCGGGACATCGACGTGGACCGCGAGCACCTGGCCGCGGGGAGTGCGAAAGTCGTTCGGGAAGGGCGGGCTGGCCACAAAGTGAATTGTGCCACCAGCGCCCCCAGTGCCCAGGCGTAGCATCCGTTTCGGGTACAGATGATCTGTACCCGAGATGCCTGTGGGGGCGGTTTTCTGTACCCGAGACGGGGAAGCGGGCTGTGTTGCGGGGTGCCGGCTTGCCTGGTGGTCCTTTTAAGTGCGGCGAGGGCCCCACGGTCGTTGTGGGGCCCTCGGCGTGTGGTGCTGTCCGGCGGTGTCCTACTCTCCCACACCCTGGCGGGTGCAGTACCATCGGCGCTGTGGGGCTTAGCTTCCGGGTTCGGGATGGGTCCGGGCGTTTCCCCCACGCTATGGCCGCCGTAACCCTCTCTCCTCGCACCGGCCCCCGGCTGTGCGGGAGTGGTGGGGAAGCGTGCGGTCGCGGTGCGCTGGTGCGCGGTGCTGTGTTCGGTTGTGCTGTGTTCGGTCGTGCTGGTCCCCCGTTGGGGGGGTGTTCCCCTTTTGGGGGGTGTCCCGTGGGGTTGTTGTCCGGGGACCGTAGAGTGGACGCGGGCAGTGCCGTTGTGTGTGTGTGTGAGGCTGTCGGCCTATTAGTACCGGTCGGCTTCGCAGGTCTTTGGTCCCTGCTTCCACGTCCGGCCTATCAACCCAGTGGTCTGCTGGGGGCCTTCAGGACTTTCGTCCTTGGAGATCTCATCTCGAAGCGGGCTTCCCGCTTAGATGCTTTCAGCGGTTATCCCATCCGAACGTAGCCAAGCAGCGGTGCACCTGGCGGTACAACTGCCACACCAGAGGTTCGTCCGTCCCGGTCCTCTCGTACTGGGGACAGCCCTTCTCAGATCTCCTGCGCGCGCAGCGGATAGGGACCGAACTGTCTCACGACGTTCTAAACCCAGCTCGCGTACCGCTTTAATGGGCGAACAGCCCAACCCTTGGGACCTACTCCAGCCCCAGGATGCGACGAGCCGACATCGAGGTGCCAAACCATGCCGTCGATATGGACTCTTGGGCAAGATCAGCCTGTTATCCCCGAGGTACCTTTTATCCGTTGAGCGACGGCCCTTCCACGAGGTGCCGCCGGATCACTAGTCCCGACTTTCGTCCCTGCTCGAGATGCCTCTCTCACAGTCAAGCCCCCTTGTGCACTTGCACTCGCCACCTGGTTGCCGACCAGGCTGAGGGGACCTTTGGGCGCCTCCGTTACCCTTTGGGAGGCAACCGCCCCAGTTAAACTACCCGTCAGGCACTGTCCCTGGCCCGGATCACGGGCCGAGGTTGAGATGCCCAAAGCGACCAGAGTGGTATTTCAACGGCGACTCCACCGGCACTGGCGTGCCCGCTTCGCAGTCTCCCACCTATCCTACACAAGCCGCTCCGGACACCAATACCAAACTGTAGTGAAGGTCTCGGGGTCTTTCCGTCCTGCTGCGCGTAACGAGCATCTTTACTCGTAGTGCAATTTCGCCGAGCTCGCGGTCGAGACAGCGGGGAAGTCGTTACTCCATTCGTGCAGGTCGGAACTTACCCGACAAGGAATTTCGCTACCTTAGGATGGTTATAGTTACCACCGCCGTTTACTGGGGCTTGAATTCTCCGCTTCACCCCACGGAGGGGGCTGACGGGTCCTCTTGACCTTCCAGCACCGGGCAGGAGTCAGTCCGTATACATCGTCTTGCGACTTCGCACGGACCTGTGTTTTTAGTAAACAGTCGCTTCCCCCTGGTCTCTGCGACCCCTCCCCCCTCGGGCCAGCGCGTGGCCTCCAGGGTCGGGGTCCCCCTTCTCCCGAAGTTACGGGGGCATTTTGCCGAGTTCCTTGACCGCGATTCTCTCGATCGCCTCGGTATCCTCTACCTGATCACCTGTGTCGGTTTGGGGTACGGGCGGCTAGGACCTCGCGCCGATGCTTTTCTCGGCAGCATAGGATCACCCGATCCCCCCTCGCGGGGGTCCCGTCGGACCTCAGGCACATGGACGGCGGATTTCCCTACCGTCCGCCCTACATCCTTGGACCAGGTCAACCATCGCCTGGCCGGGCTGCCTTCCTGCGTCACACCTGTTAATGCGCTTGCCTCGGGGCCTCGGTTCCCGCGCTCACCCCGCACCCCCCGCCCCGAAGGGCGGGAAGGGCGACGGGGATCCGTCGGTTAGCATCGGCCCTCCGGCACTGGCGGTCCTTCGCCGGTACGGGAATATCGGCCCGTTGTCCATCGACTACGCCTGTCGGCCTCGCCTTAGGTCCCGACTCACCCAGGGCAGATTAGCTTGACCCTGGAACCCTTGATCATCCGGCGGACGGGTTTCCCACCCGTCTTTCGCTACTCATGCCTGCATTCTCACTCGTGCGGGCTCCACCGCTCGGTCACCCGGCGGCTTCAGACGCCCGCACGACGCTCCCCTACCCAGCCCCACCCCTGAACCACGAAGGCTAGGGACGCATGGGACTGCCGCGGCTTCGGCGGTGTGCTTGAGCCCCGCTACATTGTCGGCGCGGAATCACTTGACCAGTGAGCTATTACGCACTCTTTCAAGGGTGGCTGCTTCTAAGCCAACCTCCTGGTTGTCTCTGCGACTCCACATCCTTTCCCACTTAGCACACGCTTGGGGGCCTTAGCCGGCGGTCTGGGCTGTTTCCCTCTCGACCACGGAGCTTATCCCCCGCGGTCTCACTGCTGCGCTGGTCTTGCCGGCATTCGGAGTTTGGCTGACGTCAGTAACCTGGTCGGGCCCATCGGCCATCCAGTAGCTCTACCTCCGGCAAGGAACACGCAACGCTGCACCTAAATGCATTTCGGGGAGAACCAGCTATCACGGGGTTTGATTGGCCTTTCACCCCTACCCACAGCTCATCCCCTCCATTTTCAACTGAAGTGGGTTCGGTCCTCCACGACGTCTTACCGTCGCTTCAACCTGGCCATGGGTAGATCACCCCGCTTCGGGTCTAGACCGCGCCACTGAACGCCCTGTTCAGACTCGCTTTCGCTGCGGCTCCCCCACACGGGTTAACCTCGCGACACGGCACTAACTCGCAGGCTCATTCTTCAAAAGGCACGCCATCACCGGAACAGCCGGCTCTGACGGATTGTAGGCGCACGGTTTCAGGTACTCTTTCACTCCCCTCCCGGGGTACTTTTCACCTTTCCCTCACGGTACTGGTCCGCTATCGGTCATCGGGTAGTATTCAGGCTTATCAGGTGGTCCTGACAGATTCACACGGGATTCCTCGGGCCCCGTGCTACTCGGGGACACCCGCAAGGACGAAAAGCAGGGCATTCACGGCTACGGGACTCACACCCACTCCGGCCGGCCGTTCAAGACCGTTCGCCTATACCCCACCACGCCCCGGCACGCCGGCAGACGCACCAAGCAGGACCCCACAACCCCATGCGCGCAACCCCTGCCGGGTATCGCACGCGCACAGTTTGGCCCTCGTCCGCGTTCGCTCGCCACTACTGACGGAATCACTGTTGTTTTCTCTTCCTGCGGGTACTGAGATGTTTCACTTCCCCGCGTTCCCCCCACACCGCCTATGCGTTCAGCGGCAGGTCACCGCACATGACATGCGGCGGGGTTTCCCCATTCGGACACCCTGGGATCACCGTCCGGTTATCGACTCCCCCAGGCTTATCGCAGATTCCCACGTCCTTCATCGGCTCCCGATGCCAAGGCATCCACCGTACGCCCTTGAAAACCTCGCACCCACACGGGCACAAAAAAACACTTCCAAGGAACAAGGCCCGCAACCCCACCACCCGAAAGCAGCAGGGCGCAGGACCAAGAAACAAAAAGAAGAAATTGCACACGGCACCACACGACCCCCGCACCCCCCACAGAAAGGGAGGCACCCGGGCCCATGGCACCGCAAGATGCTCGCGTCCACTATACAGTTCTCAAACAACAACCCCCACCGGCCCCCCGCACCCCACAAGGGGACAACGGGGAGGACCCGGAAGGGAACAGATCCGGGACTGCTGCCCCAGGACCCAACAGCGTGCCACCACCCGCACACCCCCCACCAAGGGAAGGCGCACGCGCCGGCCCGGCCCCACCGGGCACCGCAGCCGCTTTCCAGCCCCAGCACACCCCCCGCACCCGCACAGAGACGGGAACAGGGAGGGCACGGGACGTACTCGCACCACGGCACCCCACAGGGCGCCAGGCCATCCGATATGACGTTCCACCCACGAGCACCCGCCGCAGGGCATCCGCCTGCGCAACGGGCTCCCACCTGCCCCACGGGCACACCGGCGCAGCGCGCCGGCACCCGCAACGGGGAGGGGCTCCTTAGAAAGGAGGTGATCCAGCCGCACCTTCCGGTACGGCTACCTTGTTACGACTTAGTCCCAATCGCCAGTCCCACCTTCGACGGCTCCCTCCCCACAGGGGGGTTGGGCCACCGGCTTCGGGTGTTACCGACTTTCGTGACTTGACGGGCGGTGTGTACAAGGCCCGGGAACGTATTCACCGCAGCGTTGCTGATCTGCGATTACTAGCGACTCCGACTTCATGGGGTCGAGTTGCAGACCCCAATCCGAACTGAGACCGGCTTTCTGGGATTGGCTCAGCCTCACAGCATCGCAACCCTTTGTACCGGCCATTGTAGCATGCGTGAAGCCCAAGGCATAAGGGGCATGATGATTTGACGTCGTCCCCACCTTCCTCCGAGTTGACCCCGGCAGTCTCCCATGAGTCCCCACCTTCAAGTGCTGGCAACATGGAACGAGGGTTGCGCTCGTTGCGGGACTTAACCCAACATCTCACGACACGAGCTGACGACAACCATGCACCACCTGTGGACCGGCCCCGAAGGGAGGGACTGTCTCCAGCCCTGTCCGGCCCATGTCAAGCCTTGGTAAGGTTCTTCGCGTTGCATCGAATTAATCCGCATGCTCCGCCGCTTGTGCGGGCCCCCGTCAATTCCTTTGAGTTTTAGCCTTGCGGCCGTACTCCCCAGGCGGGGCACTTAATGCGTTAGCTGCGGCGCGGAGGACGTGGAATGCCCCCCACACCTAGTGCCCAACGTTTACGGCGTGGACTACCAGGGTATCTAATCCTGTTCGCTCCCCACGCTTTCGCTCCTCAGCGTCAGTTACAGCCCAGAGACCTGCCTTCGCCATCGGTGTTCCTCCTGATATCTGCGCATTTCACCGCTACACCAGGAATTCCAGTCTCCCCTACTGCACTCCAGCCTGCCCGTACCCACTGCAGACCCGGGGTTGAGCCCCGGGCTTTCACAGCAGACGCGACAAACCGCCTACGAGCTCTTTACGCCCAATAATTCCGGATAACGCTCGCGCCCTACGTATTACCGCGGCTGCTGGCACGTAGTTAGCCGGCGCTTCTTCCGCGGGTACCCTCACCACCGAAGCGGCTTGTTCCCCGCCGAAAGGGGTTTACAACCCGAAGGCCGTCATCCCCCACGCGGCGTCGCTGCATCAGGCTTGCGCCCATTGTGCAATATTCCCCACTGCTGCCTCCCGTAGGAGTCTGGGCCGTGTCTCAGTCCCAGTGTGGCCGGTCACCCTCTCAGGCCGGCTACCCGTCGTCGCCTTGGTAGGCCATCACCCCACCAACAAGCTGATAGGCCGCGAGCCCATCCAAGACCGCACAAGGCTTTCCACCCCCCACCATGCGGCAGGAAGCGGACATCCGGTATTAGACCCAGTTTCCCAGGCTTATCCCAGAGTCAAGGGCAGGTTGCTCACGTGTTACTCACCCGTTCGCCACTAATCCACCCCCGAAGGGGCATCATCGTCCGACTTGCATGTGTTAAGCACGCCGCCAGCGTTCATCCTGAGCCAGGATCAAACTCTCCGTCAAAAAACAAAAAAGCACAGGCAGCCGGCACGCCCCGGAAAAGGACACCCCGACCACCAGATCCAAGCCAAAAACCCAGCCCGCACACAGGGGCGCGCAGGCCAGGCAATACAGCCATCAAAAAAATGGCGTCAATCGAACATGGCACACTATTGAGTTCTCAAACAACAGGCCCCTCCGGAACCCCACCAGAACCCCTGGCTCGCTCCGAAGCAACTTCTCTAACTTACCAGACTCTCGCATTTCCCTCAAATTCCCTTTCGGCCTTTCGAGGCGATGCAATTGTCTGCCTTATCCCACCGGGCATGCGGCACTGCTGCCGTTCCGGCTTTGGGATAAGGGGTTCGGCCGCCGAGGCCTTCGCGGTGCTCCGCGCTCCGTCGGCGACTTGGAATACATTACCGGGCACCCGGAGGTGCGGCAAATCCAGAAGCTGTGTGCTCGGACACAGTGAGGACCCCGGTGAGCCTCGGCGTCGTCCTATACCCCCTAGGGGTAGTTGACCGATACCCCGGGCGGGTATAGCTTCGAGGCATGGAAACGGAATCCAGCGCGGAAGGGCAAACGGCGCCGGTCCACGGCTACACCTCAAACAAGGCGGCGTACCTGCTCCGCCTCAAGCGGATCGAGGGCCAAGTCCGAGGGATCGCCCGCATGGTGGAGGACGACAAGTACTGCATCGACATCCTCACCCAGGTCTCGGCGGCCACGAAGGCTCTCCACGCAGTGAGCCTCGGCCTTCTGGAGGAGCACATCGGCCATTGCGTCGTGGGGGCGGCGAGCGAGCCGGACCCCGACCGCCGCTTTGAGGCGATCGACCTGAAGGTGAAGGAGGCCGCTGATGCAATCGGGCGCCTCCTCCGATAACCCCGACGCAGTCGGCCAGACCACCCCAACCGAAGGAACCGAGATGACGCATTTCAAGACGACCGTTCACGTTGACGGCATGACCTGCGGCCACTGTATCGCCGCTGTTTCCGAGGAACTCGAAGCGATCGAGGGAGTCGAAGAGGTCTCCGTGGACCTCAATGCCGGAGGGATCTCCGAAGTGACCATCGACTCCGATCGCAAGCTGAAGCACGAGGCCATCAGCGAGGCCGTCGCAGAAGCGGGCTACCTCGTCGTCGACAACCAGGCGTAGCTGAAGGCTCAATCGCACCAAGGCAAGCAAGGGGATCGGAAGTATGTCTTTCCACGACACCGCCCGGGTCGTTGAACTCGACATCCAAGGGATGACGTGCGCCTCGTGCGTGCGCCGTGTCGAGCACAAGCTCGGAGCCATCCAGGGCGTCCAGGCGAGCGTCAACCTGCCCCTTGAATCGGCGCGCGTTTTCGCCCCCGCTGGCGTCGACGACCAGCAGCTCATCGAACGGGTCGCGGCAGCCGGCTACACCGCGCGCCTCCATGAGCCGGCCGAGGGCCATGAGGAACACGATGATCCGGGAGTTCAGCTGCTGCCGCGGCTCGTCGTCGCCGCAGTCCTCACCGTTCCGGTTTTCGCCTTCTCGATGGTGCCCGGTCTCGAGTTCCCCAACTGGGGCTGGTGGGCTGCTGCTCTCTCGCTGCCCGTGGTCACATGGGCGTCCTGGCCGTTCCACCGGGCGGCTGCGATAGCTGCGCGCCACGGCTCATCGACTATGGACACCCTCGTGTCCCTGGGCGTCGTCGCGGCCTACGCCTTCTCTCTTGGACAGCTCCTCGTGAATCCTGCCCTGACCGCAGGGCACTCGATGGAGAGCGGGTCTCTCTACTTCGAGGTTGCCGCGGTCGTGGTGACCTTTCTTCTCCTTGGCCGGTTTCTCGAGGCGCGAGCGAAGGCACGGGCCGGAAGCGCTCTGAAAGCCCTGCTGGACCTCGGCGCGAAATACGCGGTGCTCCTGAAGGACGGCATCGAATATCGAATTCCGGCCGGCGAGCTGATTCCTGGCGACGTCTTCGCGGTCCGGCCCGGCGAGAAGATCGCCGCCGACGGAATCGTGCGCGAAGGAAGCTCCGCCGTCGACGTCTCCTTGCTCACGGGCGAGTCCGTGCCCGCCGAGGTCGGGCCAGGGGATCGCGTCACGGGTGCCACTGTGAATGCCTCTGGACGGCTCGTGGTCGAAGCGACTCGCGTTGGGTCCGAGACAACGCTCGCTGCCATGGGCCGCCTCGTCTCGGAGGCGCAGGCCTCGAAGGCACCCATCGCGAGGCTCGCGGACCGCATCAGCGGTGTGTTCGTTCCCGTGGTCCTCGCGATCGCGGTGGTCACCTTCGTGGTCTGGCTCCTCGTGGGCGGAGGCCTCGCCGCCGCAATCACAGCCGCCGTCTCAGTGCTGGTGATCGCGTGCCCCTGCGCTCTAGGCCTCGCGACCCCCGTCGGCCTGCTCGCTGGTAGCGGCAGGGGGGCCCAGCTTGGCATCCTCATCCGCGGTCCGCAGGTCCTGGAGGACACCCGCGCCGTCAACACGCTCGTGCTCGACAAGACGGGCACGGTCACGACCGGTCGCCTCGCCGTCGACGCCGTCGACCCCGCCGCGGGCTGGAATGCGAACGAGGTGCTGACGCTGGCCGGCGCGGTCGAGTCGGCGAGCGAGCATCCCATCGCCCAAGCGATCGCCGCTTCTGCGCGCAGCGCGGCCGGATCGGTCTCGACCCTGCCCCGGGTGGAGCACTTTCGCTCGGCACCGGGCGGGGGCGTGGTGGGAATCGTCGGCCAGAGGACGGTTGTTGTCGGCCGGTCCTCGTGGCTGCGCGAGAACGGAGTTGCCGCCCCCGATTCGTTGCGCGAACTGTTCGCCGCCCGCGAGGAAGCCGGCGCAACCGCCGTATGGGTCGCCGTCGACGGCCACGTCGCCGGCTTTGTGAGCCTTCGGGACACGCTCAAGCCTGGGTCCGCCGCCGCCGTCGGACGCCTCAAGGCACTCGGCTTGCGGCCCGTCCTGCTGACGGGGGACAACCCCGCGGTGGCGGCGCGGGTCGCCGCCGAGGTGGGGATCGCGCCGTCGGACGTCTTCGCCGGGGTGAGCCCGGAAGGAAAGGTCGACGCCGTGCGGCGGCTTCAGTCGCAAGGGAGCCGGGTCGCGATGGCGGGCGACGGCGTCAACGACGCCGCGGCGCTCGCTCAAGCCGATCTTGGAATCGCCATGGGTTCGGGTACGGATGTCGCGCGCGAGGCCGCGGACCTCACCGTCATGGCGGACGATCTCGGCCAGGTCGCCCTCGCGATCGAACTCTCCCGGTCCACCCTGCGCGTCATCAAGACAAACCTGTTCTGGGCCTTCGCCTACAACACCATCGGAATTCCGGTGGCCGCACTCGGACTGCTGAATCCGATGATCGGCGGCGCGGCCATGGCGGCGAGCTCTGTGCTGGTTGTCGCGAACTCGCTCCGGCTCACGCGCTTCGGCCGCTAGCTCGACGGGGCCGGCAGGGGTTCCGGCACGGCCTCCTCGAGCAGCGGCTCCGCCACAGGAGCTCGCAGCTCATCGACCCGGACGAGCACGACCCCGGCGACGATGAGCGCCCCGCCGAGCGCCTGCACCGGGGCTGGGACGTCGCCGATGAAGAGCCACGAGGCCAACACCGAGAACAGAACCTCGGTGAGGGAGACGAAGCTTGCGACCTTCGCACCGAGACGCTGTGCCGCGACGATGCCGAGGGAGTAGGCCGTCACAGCGGCGACGAGCGTGATGCCGAGGATCGGCACAAGCCAGCTCGTCTGCGTGCCCCAGAGCTGCACCGTTCCGAACGTAGCCGCGAGGGGCAGGACACCGACGACCGCCAGGACTGCGATACCGACGGCGCCGAAGACCATGCCCCCGCCCACCATCGCAAAGGGCGGCAGAACGCCGTCGGACTTCGCCGAGATCACGAAGTACACGGCGAGGCACACGGCCGCACCGAGGCCCCAGAGGACCCCGACCGGATCAACCCGAGTGGCGCTGAAGAGGTTGAGGACGAGCACGAGGCCCACCATCGCAACGGCTGTTCCGGTGACCGTCAGCATGCCCGGGCCGCGCCGGGTCCGCAGCCATAGCCAGCCCACGAGGATGATCGGCGCAAGGTATTCGAGCATGAGTGCGACCGGCGGGCTCATGCGGGCCACCGCGTTGAAGTAGCAGAACTGGCAGAGGGCGATGGCGATCACGCCGTACGTCGCCATGATCCCGAGCCCGCTGCGCACCTGGGACCAACGGCCGCGCATCATGAGGAGCGTCGGGACGAGCATGACGGCGGCCGCGAGCCCGATGCGCGTGCCGACCGTTGCACCGGGGCTCCAGCCTGCCTCCAGGAGGGACTTCCCGAGGGGCCCGCTCACGCCGAAGGTGCCGGCTGAGAGCAACGCGAAGACGAGGCCGGATCCTGAGCGGTTGGCAGACATCGGGGACACCTCCAGAGGGGTCGGGATCCTGCGCTTCCAGCGAATGTGGTCTAGGGGATGTCGCCTAGTGAGTATCGCTAGTCAGGACCAAAGCGAGTGTATGCTAGTGACACTAGACCCCGGAGAGTCAGGAGTCAAAGTGCTGTTCGCCAATGACACCGAAGTTGCCCTGCGCAGTGTCGTGAACCTCGTCAACACGCTCGATTCCGACGGCGCCGAGCATCTCGAGACGCCCGACGATTTGGACCGCTTCCTCGAGGAGGAAGGGTTCACGGGCTCGAGGACGCACGACGACGACGAGCTCGCCTCGGTACGCGGGCTGCGGGCGCGCCTGCGAAGCCTGTGGGACGCGTCGGAAGACGAGGCTGTTGCACTCGTCAACGAGGTCCTCCGGGAATCACAGGCCCTCCCCCAGCTCGTCAAGCACGACCACTGGGACTGGCACCTCCACGCCACGACCGCCGATGCCCCCCTCGCCCAGCGCATGGCGACCGAAGCCGCGATGGCGTTCGTCGACGTCATCCGCGGGAAGGAACTCGACCGCCTGCGCGTCTGCGCCGCCGACGACTGCGAAGCCGTGCTCATCGACCTCTCGAAGAACCGCTCGAAGCGCTACTGCGACACCGGCAACTGCGCGAACCGCGCCCACGTGCGCGCGTATCGGGAACGCAAGGCCGCGAGCTAAGCCGGGATCCGGGAGGCGCTTGGTACCCTTCGGAAAGGGCCTGCCCCGATCCGTGCGACGGCGGGGGTCCGGGCCCTTCCGTCTCCGTCGGACGTCCGGCCCCAGCCGTCTCCGACGCCTACATCCAGGGGGTGGCCCGCACGTGCCCACGACGCTGCTGAGGGCGCGCACGCTCGACGAGCTCAAGGCCAAGGCCGCCGCCCTCGGACCCGGTGCGCGTCTCATCAGCGCCGAGGCCGTCCGGCCCTCGGGACTCCGCCGAGTGCGCGGACTCCGCTTCGAGGGCCTGGCCGTCGTGCCGGATGTCGACGAGGCCGATTTCGAGCTTGCCGCTCCGGGCTCTGGTCGCGAGACCCTTCCCGATCTCGGGCCCATCGCTCCGAGCGAGAACGTCTCGGCGATGCTCCACGAACTCGGCGCGCCCCTCATGGTCGACGGGCAGGCCAGCGGGGGGCCGCTGCGGGCGCCAGGGAGCCTCATCGTCGTCGCGGCCCCGCACGACGGCGCACTCGGCCCCGCGATGGCACTCGCCGAGGCGGTTGGCGGGCAGCTGTACACGTCCGGGTTGCTCGAGGCGTATGGAAGGCCTTCGCTAGAGGGCCGGCGTGAAGCGGTCGCGGCACGGGAACAGGGAGCTGCGCTCGGGAAGCCAGTGGTCGTCGCCTTCGGATTGGGAAGGCCTGCCTGGACGGCGTCGAACGCGGCGGCGGCCGAGCGCCTGCGGGCCGACCAGGTCTGGCTCGTCGTGGATGCGCGGCACAAGCACGCGGACACAGCTTCCTGGGTCGCGGCCGTGCAGACACGCCTCGTGGTTCACGCGCTCGCAGTGACGGGCAGCGGGGAGACCTCGACCCCAGGAACGGTCGAGCGGCTCGGCGTGCCGGTCGGCTGGACTGACCAAAGCCCCGTCTGGAGCTGAGCGGTCAGCGGAGAAGGCGCCCCTGGGCGTCCGTTCGGAACGGCTGGGCTCCGAGGACAATGAGGGTCCCCTCGACGATGCCCCAGAGGAAGATTGCCCCGTAGGTCTCCCTGGCGAACAGGATTGCCGCCATGATCTGGACGATGCCCATGGCTGTGTAGCCGAGATAGAAGCGATGGGCGCCGAAGGCGCCGAGGTAGATGCCGAGGAGGCCAGCCACGGCACGGCGGCGCGGCGAAAGTCGGATCGCCGGAGCGAGTCCGGCTTCCTGGCTCGGGGCCGCGGGGAGGTACATCATGCGCTTCGGCTCACAAGGTCTCGGGTCGGTCTTTTCCGAACCACGCCGGGCGAGCCGGAGAAGTCGGGTCTTCTCAATGTACATGTCGAAAGAGAAGTCTGCGATAGGCGTCGTCGTCTGGCCTGCTCACGGGCGCGAACAGGCCCAAGGTGTACGCCCAGAGCGGGGCCAGTCCGTCAAGGCACGGTCAGGTGCCGGGTCAGGCGCGGCCCTCGCCCTCCGTGGTGCCCTCACTGGTCGGCCCGCCCTCGGACGTGCCAGCACCTTCACCCGAGGCATCGCCCTTGGGCTTCGGCCGCTTGAGGCGGTCCTCAGAGCGGAGGTTGACCCCTGAGCCCTGACTGAGATGCTCGGGGTTCTCCTTGTAGGTCATCGAGAGCATCGCGGCGATGACAAGGCACGCGATGAACGCGATCCCGCCGGCCGCGAAGGCAAGGTCGAACCGCATCCCGTGGCCAGTGCCACCGGATGCGAAGAACAGGACCGCGACGAACGAGACGACTCCGAAGAAGGCGGAGAACATGAGGGGTCCCTTGATGCCAACGCGCGGTCCGCGTGGGGATTCTTCGGTCATGGGCCCTCCTTGCGCTGCCAGCGCTGCTGTGGGTGCGGCGGTGAATCTGAGGCTCTGCCGTTACGTGCCTAGTTGTGTGCCTAGGTGGGACTTCTACGCCAAGTAGAAAGCAGAACCATTCAATTCTAGGCCACTCGCGCCGCGGCTGTGGAATCGTGCCGAAGGGTCAGGGCTGCGATCGCGAGCAGAACGCCGGTGATGATCGCTCCTCCCCCGGCGACGCCGAGGATAGCGTGCGGGCCGAGCCCGGCGAAGAACGGAAGCAGGATTCCCGCTCCGAGGCTCACAACGCCCGTGATGGGGAGATCTCTCGCGAGAGGGCTCACGCCCGATACGGGCCCTCGGCGGGCGAGCACCGCTCGGGCGATATCCGAGACGCCCACGAGGATGAGAGCCGCTGCCCCGCCGGCAGCGAGCAGGCCCACGGACGGTACCGTGACGATTGCGATGCCGCAGCAGGCCGCCAAGGCGTAGGGGATGAGGGCAGTCAGCGCCGAGGCCCGGTTCGGGGCGGGACGCTCCGCGCGCAGGAGCCAGGCTTGCGCGGCGAGCAGGAGCCACAGGTACCCCGCCACCACCCAAGCAGCTCCCGCCGTCGTCGGCTGCCCCCAGAAGACCGTGACCGCTCCGAAGGCGAGCGCGGCGAGCGCGCGGCCCAGAACGGGCAGCCAGAGGTGGGCACGATCGGGCGACGGAGAGTCGGCAGGCATGCGCCAAGTCTAGTGGGCGCCGAGCACGAGCCACCTGCTCCCTCGCGCCCGCAGACCGAGCGTGAGGGCCCGGGCGAGCATGTAGCCGCCCGCGAAGGCGCCCCAGAGCCACGCGAGCCCGGACGGGCCCGTCAGGGCAGAGACGCTCACCCAGGCGAGAAGCGGGCCGTAGACCACAAGGTTGAGCACGCCGGCCAGCGCAAGGTAACGGGCATCGCCAGCCCCTATGAGCACGCCGTCGAGCACGAAGACGAATCCGCACAGAGGCTGGCTCGCGGCGAGCACGAGCAACGCGGGAGTCAGGGCCGCATGCACCGTCGGATCTGACGTGAAGATCCATCCAATCCATGGCGCGGCAACTGCGAGCACGGCTCCAGTCACCACGCCGAAACCGAGGGACCAGCGGACCATGGTTCCCGTGAGCTCGCGCGCGCGAGCCGCATTTGAGGCGCCGAGCTCTTTGCCGATGAGCGCCTGTGCTGCGATCGCGAGCGCGTCCAGGGCGAACGCGAGGAAGTTGAACATCGTCATGGCGAGCTGGTGCGCCGCGAGGTTCCCCGCACCTTGCGCGGTCG
Source organism: Sinomonas terrae (assembly GCF_022539255.1). NCBI lineage: Bacteria > Bacillati > Actinomycetota > Actinomycetes > Micrococcales > Micrococcaceae > Sinomonas > Sinomonas terrae. Next base: position 117,328 of record NZ_JAKZBV010000001.1, on the reverse strand, counting down.
CGACCACGACCGTCGCGAAGATCGCGGCGCGGAGCGTGGCCGTGCGCAGCATGAGCCACGAGCCGACGTGTGCTGCGGAGAGGATCCCGTGCCAGTGGGGGCCGAGGGCGATCCCTTCGCGGCGCATCCGGGGGACGACGATCGCGAGGTACACGCTCGCCATGCCGAGTTGGGCGACGCTCGTTCCGATAGCAGATCCCGCGATGCCCCAGCGGAACCCGTAGACGAATAGGAAGTTGAGCATCGCGTTCGCCGCGAAGCCGACGGTGGCGACGACGAGCGGAGTCCGGGTGTCCTGGAGACCGCGCAGCACTCCCGTTCCGGCGTATACGAGCAGCATTCCAACGAGGCCCGGCATCGACCAGACGAGATAGTCGACGGCGTACGTCTGAATCGCTGGCGCCGCACCTATCGCGCGCACGACGGCGGGAGCTGCCGCCCAGCCGACCAGGGCGAGCAGTGCGCCCAGCAGCAGAGCGAGCCAGACGCCGTCGCGCGCCGCCGCCATCGCGCGCCCAGCCTGGCCTGCTCCGAGGAAGCGGGCGACCGCCGGGCCAGTTCCGTAGGCGAGGAACACCATGAGCCCGACGACGGTCTGGAGGACCGTCGTCGCGAGTCCCAGTCCAGCGAGCTCGTCGACGCCGAGGTGACCCACGATGGCGGAGTCGGCGAGCAGGAAGAGCGGTTCCGCAATGAGCGAGCCGAACGCAGGCAGGGCGAGCCGCAGGATCTCGCGGGCGACCGACCGCGCTCCCCCGCCGTCCGCGGTCGCACGCGCTTTAGGATCTGCCTCCTCGGCTCCGGCGTGGTCCATGCGACCCACTGTAGGTCGTGCCACCGACAGCCGAGGCGAGGAAGTCTTCCCACGTCCGCTGCCCGGTCCCGTGGCTCGGAGCAAGATTTGCCCCCGCTCGGATGGCCCGTGCCGCACCGCCTGGCATCGGGAACGGGAGGAGCGCCCGGCGCTGCCCCGTCGCCTCGAGATAGGAGCCGATCAGATCCTGCATGGAATAGACCGCCGGCCCCGCGAGGTCCGGCACGAGACCCGCCGGGGAACCGAGCGCCAACTCGACGAGCCGATCTGCGACCTCGGCCGAGTCGACCGGCTGGAAGCGGAAGCCGCGCGGCACCGGGATGACCGGCAGCTTCGCCATCGCCCGCACGGTGAGGAGCGTGAGGTCGTAGAACTGGGTGGCGCGAAGCGTGGTCCACGGAATTCCCGAGTTCTCGACGACGCGTTCGGCGTCGCGTTTGGACGCGAAGTAGGCGAAGGCGGCCCGGTCTATCCGGCTGACCACCGGAATGGCGTCCGCGCCCACGACCGAGATGAAGACAAGATGCGCGACTCCGGCTGCCGAGGCCGCCCGCACGAGGCGCCGTGCCTTGTCACCGTCGCCCTTCTGGGTTCCCGCGCAATGCACAACTGCGTGAACGCCGTCGACCGCCGCCTCGATCCCCACTCCCGTGGCGAGGTCCCCGCTCACGTGCTCGTCGCCGTCATCCGCGCCGCCTGCGCGGCGGCTCAACACCCGGACGGGCTGACCCACTTCCCTGAGTCGGGCGACGACCTGCCGCCCAAGCGTGCCCGTCCCGCCCGTCACGAGAACTGGTTGTGCCATGGTTCTGCTCCCTCCGCTGGATCGCCTCCTGTGCTTGCATGACACGCTAAGGTGCTGAAATGTGACATCCGTGGATGCCTCTGATCTCCTGGCCCGTCGATTCGAAGCGGAGCGCGGCCGCCTCCGTGCCATGGCTTACCGCATGCTCGGCTCACTCTCCGAGGCCGACGACGCCGTGCAGGACGCCTGGGTGCGCACCTCGACCACGGACGTCGAAGCCATCGAGAACCTCGGCGCTTGGCTCACGACCGTCGTCGCCCGGATCTGCCTCAATGTGCTGCGGACCCGGGAAGCGCACAGGGAGGCGCCCCTCGATGACGCGATCCCCGAACTAGCGGACCTGCGGTCTGGGAGCGACCCCGAGGAGGAGGCCGTGATGGCGGACGCTGTGGGCCTCGCGCTGCTCGTCGTCCTGGACTCGCTCCAGCCGGCCGAACGCCTCGCCTTCGTGCTCCACGACATGTTCGACGTCCCGTTCGACAGCATCGCGCCAATTCTCGGCAAGTCGACCGAGGCGACGCGGCAACTCGCGAGCCGGGCGCGCCGTCGGGTCAAGGGGTCCGCCTCGCCCACCCCCGACGCGGTCCGGCAGCGGCAGGCTGTGGAGGCCTATCTGGCGGCGGTACGCTCCGGCGACTTCGAGGCGCTCGTCAGCCTGCTGGCCCCCGACGTCGTACTGACTGCGGACGCCGCTGCGACGCCGGCGCACATCGCCGTCATGCTTCGCGGCTCCCAAGAGGTGGCACGCGCCGCGGTTGCCTCGGCCCTCCGCGCGCCATTCGCCCGAGTGGCCCTGCTCGACGGCACTCCCGGGCTCGTCGTTGCGCCGCGGGGGCACCTTCGGCTCGTGCTCGCGTTCACGGTCGACGGCGGCCGGATCGGGTCCGTCGACGTCGTCGCCGACCCGGCGCGACTCCGAGGGCTCGAGGTCTCGCTCGCCGACTCCTAGAAGCCGCCGCCCTCGCCGTCGCCCGAATCGACAGCCATGTTGGCGAAGCGGGAGTAATGGCCTTGGAACGCGACGACGATGTCCTTGGTCGGGCCATTGCGGTGCTTCGCAACGAGGATATCGGCCTCACCCGCGCGTGGAGACTCCTTGTTGTAGACGTCCTCGCGATGGAGCAGGATCACCATGTCGGCATCCTGTTCGATCGAATTATGAACTGCTATACCGTTCGCAATGAAATTGTGAGTTCCGAGCACTGTCGCATCGAAGACCTCCTCGACACCATCGGGTTCGATGCTGACAATCGCGTCCCAGAAGACGTCGTTGAGGGCATGAATTTCTAGCTCGGCCGAATTCAGGACTTCTGCAACTTGGGCGAGCCGTTGGCGGGACGGCGAACTCTTGAACAGGGCCGATCCACAGTACTGGGTCCCGAGAGCAGCCTGGAAATCACGATGCCGAACGTCTTTTTCGGCCAGGATCGACCGTACGTCGTCCCACACCTCGCGGGGGACCGTGTCCACGTTGGTGTTGGTGGTGACCTCTCTGACGATTCGAAGAAGACGCTCACAGTTGATGGAACGCTCCCCGTCGACTCCGATCTCCTGAAGGAAACGGCGCTGATCGTCCGCGCCAGAGACATCAAGGGTGTAGCCCGGGTGGTAAGCGCCCTTTGGCGTCGCCTTCTTGATACGCGCCGTGATACCGAACCTGAGCAGGAGCACCGCGATACCGTCGAGAAGCCGCCGGGAGGTCGAGGCGTAGTGGATGCGCCCACCTGTTTCCGCCTTGTTCACCGTAACGGAGCCGTCGGTTGCCCAGAGATGACGAAGGAACAAGGCAATCTGTCGTTTCGGCAGAGCAAAGACAGCTTCCGGGACGAATTTCTCGTGGCTTCGTGCGCCGAATAGACCTAGGCCGTCCAACCACGCCGCGATTGGATTTCGCCTGCCGTGAGTCAAACGGTAGGGCGCGGGGAGCCGCACTGTTACGCAACGGGCTGCCTCATAGTCATCCCGTACCGCAGTCACGCCGAAGTAGGTCGCAGCGTCGGCGACGGTTGCCACATTCTTCTCATCCTTCGTCGCATAACGAATGGGCTGCCGTCGCACGAAAGATCCATCTCCAAGGAGGTGCGCCAGCATCTTCACTTGGCGATCGTCCCAGTCAACTCTCAAGCTTGGACCGTTGACATGGCGAGGAACACCGACGCGGTCGCCTTCGGTCAGCGTTTCAAGAGCGCGCCAGCCCGCATAAGTGAAGAACGGATGATTACCTGTCGCCCTGATAGCGCGGCCCGAGGCGAGTGTCATTCGGTAGACGGGTTTGATGCCGGTCGAGAACACGTGCGTCAGATGCCGTTCGACATAACGAAGACTCTCATCCAGCGCCCATACTGGGACATCCTTGGCACCAGTCGCAAAGAGCTCTCCCATGGTCGTTTCTGCCCCCGTGTCCGAGCGCAGCACTCGCGTATCAGCGGTCAAGCAGCCCGATTCGCGGAGATCCGAAACCATCGGTCGCTTGTCCTGGCGCTGCTCCGAGCCACGGTTGAGCTGCGAAAGGGCAATGACTGGGACATCGAGCTCCTTGGCGAGGAGCTTGAGCGCACGGGAGAACTCGGAAACCTCCTGCTGGCGGCTCTCGACCTTCTTGCCGGAGCTCATGAGCTGCAGGTAGTCGAGAACCACGAGGCGGAGTCCGTGCTGCTGCTTGAGCCGGCGGCACTTCGCACGGATCTCCATCAGCGACATGTTCGGCGAGTCGTCGATAAAGAGCGGCGACTCGTTGAGCGGTCCCATGACCTTGGCGATCTTGGCCCACTGCTCGTCGCGGAGGGTGCCTCGGCGGAGGTCCTGGAGCTGGATCGTGGCCTCGGCGCTCATGAGGCGCATCGCAATCTCGTTGCGGCTCATTTCGAGCGAGAAGAAGACGGTCGGGAGCTTGTGCTTGATCGCGGCTGAGCGGGCGAAGTCGAGCGCGAAGGTTGATTTTCCGACGGCCGGACGCGCCGCGATAACGATCATCTGGCCTCCGTGCAGGCCGTGGGTGAGCTCGTCGAGCTCATAGAAGCCTGTCGGGACGCCGGTGATGCCCTCACCGCGATGCCCAGCCGCCTCGATCTCGTCCATCGCGGACTCCATGACCTCGGAGAGGGCGACATAGTCCTCGCCCTGGCGACGCTCCGCGACCGCGAACACCTCTGCCTGAGCCGCATTGACGAGGTCCTCAACCTCGCCGTCCTGCCCGTACCCGAGCTGAACGATCTTCGTTCCTGCGCTCACGAGCCGGCGCAGGACGGCCCGCTCGGCGACGATCTCCGCGTAGTAGCCGGCGTTGGCGGCGGTAGGGACCGATTGGATGAGTTCGTGGAGGTACGCCGGACCGCCTACCCGGTTGATCTCGCCACGCTTGGTGAGCTCGTCCGAAACGGTGACGGCGTCCGCGGGCTCCCCGCGGCTGTAGAGGTCCGTGATCGCCTCGAAGATGGTCTCGTGTGCCGGCCGGTAGAAGTCGGGGGCACGGAGAACCTCGACGACGTCCGCGATCGCGTCTTTGGAAAGCATCATGCCGCCGAGCACCGACTGCTCGGCAACGATGTCCTGAGGTGGCGTTCGGCCAGTGTCCGAATCTCTGTAGGAAGGAGCCGACTCGGTGTGGGTAGCGGACATCAGAAGCACCTCGCAAGGAAGAGAGACCAAGCTCCGGCACAGAATGCTGGATGCTCCAAGACGGTACCCATGCCCTCCGACAGTCGAGAACTTGGGAGTGAACACCCCTTGGGGATATCGCTGTTGATAACTCCTTCCCAGATGTTGAGATCCCTGTGGACAACTGTGGATATCACCGCTGAAGCCTTGAGAACCGGCCGCTGACGTGGGAAGACTCGCCCTACAGCATGTGGACTAATATTTTTTGTCCACATCCGAAATCCACAGACCGAATGCACTTTTTTGAGCAAGTGTTTGTGTTTTCATAGAACCGAGGGGACATATGTGACTTCTCCCACATATCAAGGGCAGGGTCTCATTCTCTTTGAGGCATACAGTGTCTGGACCTCAGACTTCGCCACCGGATGCCCCGTACCGCGCCTCGTACTACGCTGGAAAGTGCCCCCGGCTGGGGCCGCGTTCACATCCTCCGCACCGATCCGGAAGCCCCGATGGAAAACCTTCTGCCGCCTGTCATCATCCTGCTGTGCGTCGTTGTGATTGTGGTCCTGATGCTGCGCAGGGGTGCGCGGAGGTCCAAGTCTTCGCCAGAAGGTGCCCTTGCCGGCGGCCCCGAGGCCGCGGCGGCGGCCTCCTCTCGGCTCAGCGAGGACCAGCACCGGATGGTGTATTCCCTCATCGCACAGGGACTCACCGTGCAGGCCATCGCCGCCTACCGCCAGGCCACGGGAGCACGCCTGATCGAGGCTCGCAACGCAGTCCTCCTGATGGACCGATACCCCCAGTCGTTCAGCTCCCCTGCGGCCGCACAAGCAGAGCCGGTGTCGGACGCCGAAACTGGCCAGCCCTCCACGGGTTCCCTCACGCGACCCGGCGGCGGACCTGGCGAAAGCACGACGACGGAGCCCGCCAAGGAACCCTCCGAGAGAACTGAGCCAGAGATCACGCCGTCAACGCCCGTGGTGCCGCAACAGCGCGAGGAGGCTCCGCCGTCGTCCGCACAGCAGCCCAAGGTGCCCGCGACGTTCGGCGAGCGGTCTTCGACGCGCTACCCCTACCGCTATCGCGCGATTGTCAGCAATGGCCGGCAGACGCTCGAGGTCGCGAGCAACCTGCTCAACGACGAGATTTACGGGGAGATCAAGGCCCTCGCGCAGATCGGCGACGCCGAAGACGCAGCGCAGATGCTGTGGCGCCATTCTGATATCAGCATCGAAGAGGCGAGGGCCTTCGTCGAGCTCCTCTGACGCGCCTCACACCGCTTCTGAGGCCGCCTCCTCCGTGGCCTCAAGCACCCGAAGAGCGTTCCCCGAGCACAGAGCGTCGAGTTCATTGCGCGACCAGCCGCGCTCCGCGAGAGCATCGAGCAGCGGCCTATAGCCAGCCACGCCGTCCATACCTTCGGGAAGCTCCGGCGTACCATCGAAGTCGCCCCCGAGGCCCAGATGGCGGGGCCCGACGACGTCGCGTGCGTGCTCGAGGTGACGGACGACGTCGTCGAGGGTCGCCTTGGGCGCGGGGTGCGTGCGCAGCCAGGCAGAAAACGCCTCCGCCGCCGCCGGATCCTCCTCGGGGGCGACATCGTGGAAGCCGACCGGAAGACCCAGCTCGAGTCGCTTCGTCTGGACGGCCCGTGCGTGGTCGCGGCAGGCCTCGGAAATGAACTTGGGCACGAACGTGACCATGAGCAGACCGCCATTGTCAGGGAGTCGTTCGAGGATTGAATCGGGGACGTTCCGAGGGTGGCCGCACACGGACCGGCACGAGGAATGGGAGAACATAACGGGGGCACTCGAGGTGTTGAGGGCGTCCCGCATGGTGCGCTCGGAGACGTGGGAGAGATCCACAATCATCCCCAGCCGGTTCATCTCCACTACGACGGCCTGGCCGAACTCGCTGAGCCCTTGATCCTCGCCCTCACCTGTGGCGGAGGAAGCCCAGGGGAGGCTGTCGTTGTGCGTGAGGGTCATGTAGCGCACGCCGAGCTCGGCCATTGCGCGCAGAACGCCGAGTGAACCGGCGATGCTATGGCCACCCTCCATGCCCATGAGGGACGCGATGCGACCGTGGTCGATTGCGGACCGGACCTCGGCGGCAGTCCGGGTCAGTTCGAATGTCTCGGGGTAGGCCGCGACGATCCGATGTACGCAATCGATCTGCTCGAGCGTGGCGACGACCGCCTGCTCGGGCGCCAGCGTCGAGGGGACGAACACCGACCAGAACTGGGCGCCTACGCCGCCCCGCCGCAGTCTGGGTATGTCTGTGTGAAGCCTGGGCTGGCCAAGGTCGAGAGCCGCGGCTCCGACGTCGTACCCGAAATCCTGGCGCAGGGCCCAGGGAAGGTCATTGTGTCCGTCGAGGACGGGGGCGTAGGCGCGCTCGGAATGCACCCCGTCATCGTACGACGGTCCTCAGTTCCGGCCCGTGAGCCCGAAGAGGAGCTCCTCGAAGCTCTTCTCCTCCGGACGGGTCGCGATCTTCGGCGCACTCGCCTCCGCGGGTGCCTCGGTGAGCTCAGAAGCGAGCTCAGCGGCCGCGCGCTCGATGCGGGACGTCAGGCTGCCCGCGAGAGCGGCCTCACCCTCTGCACCGCGTCCCCAGTCCATCGGAGCAGCGAAGACGGCCGTCGGCATGATCCGCGCGCGGAGGTAGCTGAAGAGCGGGCGCATCGCGAAGTCGATCACCATGCTGTGCCGCTCGGAGCCGCCGGTCACGCCGAGCAGGACGGGCTTGCTGTCGAGCGCCTTGTTGTCGAGCAGGTCGAAGAACGACTTGAAGAGGCCGCTGTACGAGGCGCTGAACACCGGCGAGACCGCGATCAGCGCGTCGGCCTGCTCGACGGCCTCGATCGCGTCGGCGAGCTTCGGCGCAGCGTAGCCAGTCACGAAGTTGTTGGCGATGTCGACCGCGAGATCACGCAGCTCGTAGACGACCACCTGCGTCTCGATCCCGAGTTCTGCCGCACGACGCACGCTCGCATCAGCAAGCTGGTCTGCGAGGAGGCGGCTCGACGAGGGCGTCCCCAGACCCGCCGAGATGACCACGATCTTCTTCGCACCCATGGTGTCCGATCTTCCTTTCGAAGGTAAATGCATTTGCATCTACCTCCTCAACCAGAGGAGCCTTGAGCCTATTCCCGGTCCAGTTCCCGCGCCCTGTGCATTCCCGCGCCCTGTGCATTCCCGCGCCCTGTGCGCCAGACCCTCTCGCCACCGCCCCACCCCGTCTCGGGTACGGATACTCCCCTCCCACCCCATCTCGGGTACGGATACTCCCCTCCCACGCCATCTCGGGTACGGATACTCCCCTCCCACGCCATCTCGGGTACGGATACTCCCCTCCCACGCCATCTCGGGTACGGATACTTCCCTCCCACGCCATCTCGGGTACGGATAATCCTGATCTCCAAGATGGAAAGTTCTCGGACTACTGCCGTCGGATGGCATCGCGCTACAGAACAACGTCGCTTTCAAACTCCTGATCCGCCGCACCACGTCATGCCCAGTTGCCGTGTCGGAACTTCTGTACCCGAGATCTCTTGGGAGGGGAGTTAGCGTACCCGAAACAGTGTGGGAGGTGAGTTGGCGTACCCGAAACCGTGTCGGAGGGGAGTTGGCGTACCCGAAACGAGAGGGCCCCCGCCGACGTTGCGGCGGGGGCCCTCTCTGTGTCCAACAGTCACCAGACTGGTTCGGAACTACTTCGCGGCGACAACCTGAAGGTTGATCGTGGCGGTGACCTCGTCGTGCAGGCGCACGCTGACGTCATAGTTACCGGTGGTCTTGATGTGACCCGGGAGGACGACCTTGCGCTTGTCGACCGAGCCGAGGCCAGCGGCCTCGACGGCGGAGGCAACGGCCTCGGTGCGGACGGTGCCAAACAGGCGACCTTCCTTGCCTGCCTTCACCTCAAGGCGCACCGGGGTCTTCGCGAGAGCAGCAGCCTGCTCCTGCGCGGCCTCGAGCGTCTTGTGGGCCTTGGCGGCACGCGCGGCGTTCAGCGCCTCGACGTGAGCCTCGCCACCACGCGTCCAGCGCAGCGCAAAGCCACGCGGGAGGAGGTAGTTGCGGGCGTAGCCGTCCTTGACCTCGACAACGTCACCAGGCGTGCCGAGTCCGGTCACTTCCTGGGTGAGGATGATCTTTGCCATGGTTCTTCAGCTTCCCTTCTCAGCCGCGGCCAGCGCCGGAGTAGGGGAGCAGGGCAACCTCGCGGGCGTTCTTGATCGCCTGGGCGATCTTCCGCTGCTCCTGCACAGTCACGCCGGTCACTCGGCGGGCGCGGATCTTGCCGCGGTCCGAGATGAACTTGCGCAGCAGGGCGACGTCCTTGTAGTCGATGACGGTGATGTCAGCGGCCTTCAAGGGGTTGGACTTTGGTTTCGGCTTACGGATTTCAGCCTTGGCCATCGTGGAGCTCCTTTTGTCTCGCGGAGCCCGTGGTCACGCCACGGGATGGTTGATGTAAGTGATCAGAAGGGCGGCTCGGAGTCAGGGCCAGAACCCCAACCACCCGAGTTGCTAACGCCCGGGGTTGCCCACGGATCGTCGTTCTGCGCGCCGCCGCCGCTCCAGCCGCCGGAGCCACCTTGGTTCTGGGAACCTTGGTTGCCTCCGAAGCCGCCAGAGTTGCCGCCGCCACCGAAGTTCCCCCCGGCATTGCCGCCACCGAAGTTGCCGCCGCCGCCGAAGTTCCCGCCCTGACCGCCGGAGCGCTGGGTGCGGTTCACCTTGGCAGAGGCGTAACGCAGGCTCGGCCCGATCTCGTCGACCTCGAGCTCGATGACGGTGCGCTTCTCGCCTTCCTTGGTCTCGTAAGAACGGCTCTTGAGCCGGCCGCTGACGATCACGCGCATGCCCTTGGTGAGGGACTCTGCGACGTTCTCGGCGGCCTCACGCCAGATAGACGCGCGGAGGAACAGGGTCTCCCCGTCCTTCCACTCATTCGACTGGCGATCGAAGGTGCGCGGCGTGGAAGCCACCGTGAAGTTGGCCACGGCAGAACCCGACGGCGTGAACCGGAGTTCCGGATCGTTGGTCAGATTGCCGATGACCGTAATCGTGGTTTCGCCTGCCATGCTGCCTCCTGGTCCGAGCCTTGGACGTTCTTACGGAATGAGCGAAGAGATTCACGCCAAGACTACTTGGCGGAAACCTTCTGGTCTTCGGGGCGGATGATCTTGGTGCGCATGATCGTCTCGTTGAGGTTCAGCTGACGATCAAGCTCCTGAGCCGTAGCGGGCTCAGCAGTGAAGTTGACGACCGCGTAGATCGCTTCGCTCTTCTTCTTGATCTCGTAGGCCAGACGACGACGACCCCAGATGTCCACCTTGTCGACGGTTCCACCGTCGGTGGTGATCACACTCAGGAACTTGTCCAGCGACGGCTGAACGGTGCGCTCGTCGATCTCGGGATCGATAAGGACCATCAGTTCGTAAGCACGCATGTGTGAACCCACCTCCTTTGGGCTAAGCGGTTGCGGTCTCTCCGCAACAGGAGGTTCATTTGCGTTTGCCGGTGCTCCAAACAGGTTTGCGACCTGCGGCAGCACAGACTTCCCTATACTACCGGATCCCAGCCCATGCGCCCCATCACTGCCTGGAGCCCCGGCCCGCGCCCCCCTTCGGTGACTTCAACACTAGGGCCGATCGACGCCGTCGTCCGTTCTCCTCTCAAGGTTTGTGGACGACACGCCGTCAGCCACCCCTGTGCGGGGACAATCAGGGCTCCCGAAGGTAGCAGTGCGAGGATCGCCCCATGACATCGCAGCCCGCCTCCACCCGCTCGACTCGCGCCGTTTCCGCCAGCCGCCGCATGTGGGCGATGCTCGGCGTGGGCGTAGTCGCCGCCGTCCTCACCGGATTCTTCTCGTCCTGGTGGCACGCAGCTGCCGCAGGCTGGGGCGCGGCGGCCCTTCTCTACGACATCTGGGTCCTGTCCAGGATCCTTCCGATGAACGCCGAACAGACCAAGAACCATGCCCGCGAGGAGGATCCTCGCCGGACGGTGCGAGACTTCCTCATCCTGTCCGCGAACGTTGCCGCAATCGTCGCGGTCATCATGGTCATGGTCTCAGGCAACCAGACCAAGGGCGCGGGGAAGGTAACCCTCGCCCTTCTCGCAATCCTCGTCGTCGCCGCGTCCTGGCTCCTGCTGCACACGATCTTCATCCTCCGCTACGCGGAGCTGTACTACAGCTCGACACATCCTGGAGGCGTCGAGTTCAACCAAGACGATCCGCCCAAGTACAGCGACTTCGCGTACCTTGGGTTCACCCTAGGGATGACATTCCAGGTTTCGGACACAAACCTGACGAGGACTCAGATCCGCACCGAAGCACTCAAGCAGGGCATCCTCGGCTACGTCTTCTCGACCGTCATCCTCGCTGCCACGATCAACCTCGTCATCGGGCTTGCCACGCAGAGCGGCTGACAGCGCTCAGCTCACAAAGAACCGCTCCGCAACGAGCGCGAGCCGCCACGGATCCTGAACCCCCGCGAGCTCACGGGCCGAATGCATCGAGAGGAGCGGGACCCCGACGTCAACTGTGCGGATCCCCCGACGCGTCGCCGTGAGTGGCCCGATGGTGGAGCCGCACGGGACGTCGTTGTTCGAGACGAACTCCTGGTAGGGCACCTCGGCCTCCGCGCACAACCGTGCCCACAGGGCAGCGCCGGCCGCATCAGTCGCATACCGCTGCTGGGCGTTGATCTTGAGCAGCGGGCCGCCGTTGAGAACGGGATGGTTCACCGGATCGTGCTTTTCAGGGTAGTTCGGGTGGATCGCGTGCCCCGCATCCGCGGAGACGTGCCAGGAGGCGGCGAACGCACGACGGCGCTCGGTCGCCGTTGCGGCGAGCCCGTCACCGACGCGGGCGAGAACGTCCTCGAGGAAGGGCCCGCAAGCCCCGGAGCGCGTTGACGATCCGACCTCCTCATGGTCAAAGGCTGCGAGGACCGGGATGACCGGGTCGCCGGACCATTCCCCTGTCTGCTCGAACACCCGGGCGAGCGCCGCGAGTCCCGCGTGGACCGACGAAAGGTTGTCGAGCCGACCGGACGCCAGAAATTCACCCTCGGCACCGAAGACTGCGGGCTCCTGCGCGTCCGCGACCACGAGGTCGTACCCTCCCACCTGCCCCGGATCGACCCCCGCCTCACCCGCCAGAAGGCCGAGCAGGTCCGCTCCGCCCGGATCGCCGAGGCCCCAGACCGGGTTCATGTGCCGTTGCCTGTCCAGCTTGAGACCGTCATTCACCGAGCGGTCGAGGTGGATCGCGAGCTGCGGGAAGCGCAGAAGGGGACCCGTCGCCACGAGGTGCTCGGCGCCGTCCACCGTCACGAGGCGCCCGGCGAGTCGCAGCTCCCGATCCAGCCACGAATTGAGCATCGGGCCGCCGTAGACCTCGACCCCCGCCTGAAGCCAACCGAACGCCCCCGTGGTCGGCTTGGGCTTGAGCTTGAACGAGGGCGAGTCCGTGTGCGCGCCGAGGATTCGGAACGACGTGAGGGGGCCAGCGCCGTCGGGCACAATCCAGGCGATGAGCGCTCCATCACGCACCACGGCGTAGCCGCCCGGGGTCGCCGGCCATTCCTCGGCCTCGGACAGCACCCGGAACCCGACGTCCGCAAGGCGACGCGCGCCCTCGTGCGCCGCGTGGAAGCTCGACGGCGAGGCTACAACGAAACGGCCGAGATCCTGGGCATGACGGTGCGCGGCGGTAGGCATGAGCTGAGTTTAGCCAGCGGGTCAGCGCGCATACCGCTCCACGAAGTTCCGCAGGATCCGCTGCGGCTCGTACACGTGGGCCGCCCGCGCGCGCTGCTTGACCGCGTCAGCCTCGTCGGGCGGGAAGTAGCCCGAATGCCGGTAGGCATCGATGCGGCGTTCGAGTCCGGGAAGATCGAGCTCCGGGTGGAACTGGGTGGCGTAGAGGTTGCGTTTGAAGCGGAACATCTGGACGGGGCAGCTCGCCGAGCCCGCAAGGAGCGCGGCGTTCGACGGCAGGGTTCGCACGGCTTCCTTGTGGCCCACGAACGCATCGAACGCGGGCTGCAGCCCCGCGCAGAGTGGATCCACGAGGCCAGCCGGGCTCAGCTTCACCCGGACCGGGCCCACCGGCTCGCCGAAACGACGGTCCACCACAGCACCCTCGTGCTGGCCCAGCAGCCCGACACCGTAGCAGGCGCCGAAGAACGGGAAGTCCTCGTCGACAATGCGGTCGAGGAGCTTGCCGATCTCTGCCTCTACGCGCAGCTGCTCGGGGCTCTTCTCCTCCACAGGATCGGACGCCGTGAAGGGGCTGCCGCCCAGGATCACGCCCGAGAAGTCATCCAGTTCGATGTCCGGGAGCGGACCCGCCTCGGCGCGCACGCGCCGCAGTTCCTCAGGGGCGAGGCCCCCGTATTCGCAGAACGCGCGGTACTCGTCGTCAGCGACGACATCGTGGTCGCGCGAGGCGAGGAGCAGGAACGGGCGCATGCGGACATTCTGCTGCTGCGGCTGGCTGCGGGGAAGTCGGCTCGCGGCCGAGGCTCTGGTTCGAGGCGCCCTTCCAGCCCACGTCTGGGCCGCCGACACGTGGATTGGGCGTGACACGCCGCGATTCCGACTGATTGGGAAACCACAACCGGGCGGGAGCGCGGGGCAAAGCGGACAAGGGGTCAGAACTTCAGCTTCGGGCGCTTCCGGCCCGCCCCGAGAGGCGCACCGACGAGGGACGAGACGATCGAGATGATGATCGCGCCCAGAACGGCAGTCCAGAAGAACGAGTCGACGATGAGATGCACGGGCGTGTACCTGCTGATCCAGGCGGTCAGCTCGAGCATCGCGGCGTTGAGCACGAGGGCGAAGAGGCCCAAGGTCAGGAGGGTCACGGGCAACGCGAGGCGCCCGACAAGGGGGCGGATCAACGCGTTCACCAGCCCGAAGAGCGCGCCGATTAAGAGGTAGCCCAGAACGAACGCAACGGGGCCACTGGCCCCCGGGCCCGCCGCGCCCGCAACCTGACCCGGCACGGACCCGCTGATCTTGAGACCGGGAAGAATCAGGGTGGCGATCCACAGCGCCACAGCGTTGGCTACGACCCGGAGAAGGAACGGGCCGACTTGGCTCTTCTTGCCGATCACGCCCTACCTACTACCCGCTCAGCGTCCCGGCAAACCTCAGTAGTCCGGGTTGCTCGGGACAACGAGCCCCGTCTCGTACCCGTACACGACAGCCTGGACTCGATCACGCAGGTGCAGCTTCGAGAGGATGCGCCGCACGTGGCTCTTGACCGTAGCCTCGGAGAGGTACAGCCGGTGGGCGACCTCGGCGTTGCTGAGTCCCTCGCAGATGGCGCGCAGCACCTCGAGTTCGCGGGGAGTGAGCTCTCGGAGGAGCGGGTCGGGCTGCGCTTCGGTGGCGCGACTTCCTCCGTTCGCGGTCGCCCTGACGTAAGTCTCGAGGAGCCGCTGGGTCACGCGCGGGCTGACAACCGCGTCCCCGCTGGCCACGAGACGGACTGCCTGCACGAGGTCGGCCGGGGCGACATCCTTGAGGAGAAACGCAGACGCGCCCGCCTGGAGGCCGGCGAAGGCGTATTCGTCGAGATCGAACGTCGTGAGAATGATGACCCGTGCCGGGGACTGAGCCGCCGCGATGAGGCGGGTGGCCTCGATCCCGTCCATCCTGGGCATGCGGACGTCCATGAGCACGACGTCGGGCGCGAGCTCCCGCGTGAGCCGCACCGCCTCGGCACCGTCCCCGGCCTCGCCGACCACCTCGATGCCTTCCTCGGACTCGAGGACCAAGCGGAACCCGACGCGCAGGAGAGGCTGATCGTCGACGAGCAGGAGGCGGAGAGTCCGCTCATCCGGAGCCGAGAGGCCTTCCGGATCCGTTGTCATCGGTCCCCTTCCGTCCAGTGCAACTCCGCTTCCACGCGCCAGCCTCCGCCCGGGCGCGGCCCAGCCGTCAGCGAACCGCCGAAGATCGCGGCGCGCTCCCGCATCCCGGCAAGGCCGCCGCCGGTTCCAAGGGCCGGGTCGACGCCGTCAGGCGCAGTGCCGCCGTCGTTGTCGACCCGCACGCGTACGGCATTCGCGTCCCGGGCAACGAGGACGTCCACGCGCCCCACGCCCCTCGCGTACCGGAGGACGTTGGTGAGCGATTCCTGGACGATGCGGAAGACGGCGAGCTCAAACGCGGCGTCGTCGGGAAGGCTCTCCCCCTCCTGCGTCAGGACAACCGGCAGGCCAGCCGTCCGAAAGCCGTCGACCAGGGCCTGCAGTCCGCCGGGCGTGGGTTCCCGGCCGACCGCGCCGCCGTCTGCGCGAAGGACTCCCAGGACGCGGCGCATGTCCGCTAGCGCCGCCCGGCCGGTGCTTGAGAGTTCACCGAGCACGGAGCGCGCCCTGTCGGGATCACGATCGAGAGCGCGCGCGGCCCCATCGCTCAGAGCCACCATGACGGTGAGTGAGTGGGCGACGACGTCGTGCATCTCGCGGGCGATCCGGTTGCGTTCCTGCACAGAAGCGAGTTGGGCCCGCCGAATCGCCCACGCGCGCACCTCGGCCTGGTGGATGCGGTTCCCGCGGACCACAATGCCGACGCCCGTCGCGACGAGGTTCGAGAGGATCACCGAAACGGATGCCACGAGGCCGATGAAGGGTCCGTGCTGGGCGAGGAACTCCTCCCCCGGCCGGTAGACAAACGCAAAGTACGCGCCGGCGGGAAGGCTCGAGGCTACTGCGACGACGAGCGCCCAGACGGTGCGAAGGCGGAGCGCGACGACGTACAGCGCGAACCAGACGGCTGCGCCCATGCTGCCGAGCTCAGGAGTGGCGAACAGGACGATCGCGTCCGCCGCGACGATGCCGCCCAGGAGTGGCCACGGCGCCCGGCGGCGCAACATGAGCGCTGCCTGCGAGAGGAGCACGACGGCGAATTGCCACCAGAACCCGCCCCGTCCCTCTTCGATGAGGGCGCTGAGGGAGAGCACGGCGCTCGAGAACACGACGAGCCCGTCCATTGCGAGCGGGTGCTCATACAGGAACTGGCGAAGGCGGCCGCGTCTGGCTGGCAGGGCTGTGGTGGGGCCGGCCATGCCCTGTGGCGCGGGCGAAGTCCCTGCAGGCCGAGACGCAGCGCCAGGAACGCCTGCGGGAGGTGCGCCGCCCGCAGGCTGCGCACCTCCCGTCTTGATCACGCGGGACATGATGTCCATTGTGGTCCGTTCGTCACACGTCCCGCTGCCGGAGTGTGACGAACCCGGCGCCGAGCAGGGCGACGACGTACGCCACGAGGACGAGCGTGCCCTGCCAAGGCTCGAGGTAGGCGGTATTGAGGGCACTGCTGGAGCCTGCCTCGAACATCGCGTCCGCGGCGTTGGTCGGCAGGTACTTGCGGGCCTCGGTGAAGAAGTCGCCGGGGATGAGCTGGAAGATGATCGGCAGCACGAACAGAAGCGCCACAAGGGTCACGATCGCTCCGGCCGAGTTCCGCAGGAGCGCCCCGAGGGCCAGACCCATGAGGGCCACGGCCGCGACGTAGGCCGCATTGAGGAGCATGAACCGCTGCACTTCCCCACTCGCCATGTCGAGGTGGAGGTTGTAGTTCGCGAGGATTGGCTGTGCGACAAGCCCGCCGATGTAGGCGCCGACGTACGTGAGCACAAAGCCGACGACGACGGCGTACACGCCTTTCGCTGCGAGGACGGGCCAGCGTGTTGGAACGGCTGCGAAGGTCGCGCGCGACATGCCCGTGGTGAACTCCGAGCTGATCATGAGGACTGCGAGCGCGCCGACGATGAGCTGTGCGAACGAGACGCCGCCGGCTGGGAGGTGCAGGACGGCCGACGTCGTATCCAAGGCCTCCGCTCGCGGACCCCCGGGGCCACCGTTGTGGGCAGCGGACGTGACTTGTCCGATGCCCCACGCCTGGAGCGCGGCGAAGCCGACGAGGAGGACGACGCCGCACAGCAGCAGGATGCGCGTCGAAAGGAGCGAGAGGAACTTGATCCGCTCCGAATTGAGGACACGCAAGAAGTTCGGTCCCGCGAGTCCCTCCTCGGGAGCAGCCGAGCGGCGGTTGGTTTCGACTGCCGTGCTCATCGCGTTGCCTCCTGTGTCTCATGGGCAGCCTTTGTCCCGAGCGCCCCACTGGGGCTGGATGCCGGCGGTTCCTCGTGGTGGCTCGCGTCATGCGAGCGGTATTCCACGTCGTCCTTCGTGAGCTGCATGTAGGCCTCCTCGAGCGAGGCTTGGAGCGGGGTCAGCTCGTAGACGAGGATCTGGTGGTCGAGCGCGGTCTGGGCGATGGTCCGAGGATCGAGGCCGCCCACTTCGAGGACCTCGTGCTCAGGAGCCTGGATGGTCACTCCCGAGCGTGCGAGAAGGCGTGAGAACTCTTCGGGGCGATCGGTACGGAGCCGAGTCCGGGCCTTGCCTTGGCTCGAAATGACGTCGTCAATCGGCGCATCGGCGAGGATGCGGCCCCGTCCGATCACGATGAGGTGGTCCGCGGTCTGCGCCATCTCGCTCATGAGGTGGCTCGAGAGGAACACCGTGCGGCCCTCGCTTGCGAGGTACTTCACGAGATTTCGCACCCACACGACCCCCTCGGGGTCGAGGCCGTTGACCGGTTCGTCGAGGACCACGACCTGTGGGTCGCCCAGGAGGGCAGCCGCGATGCCAAGGCGCTGCCCCATGCCCAGCGAGAAGCCTTTGACCTTCTTCTTGGCGACGGCACCGAGTCCGGTCATCTCGATGACCTCGTTGACCCGCTGCGAGGGGATGCCGTGGGTCGCCGCCAGTGCCGAAAGGTGGCTGTAGGCGGTGCGGCCGGGGTGTACAGCGCGAGCCTCGAGCAGCGCGCCGATCTCACGCAGTGGGGCCCGGTGCTTCGGGTACGGCGACCCGTTGACCGTAACTGTGCCGCGTGTAGGGGCGTCGAGGCCCATGATCATCCGCATTGTCGTGGACTTGCCGGCACCGTTCGGCCCGAGGAACCCAGTCACTCGGCCGGGCTGAACCGTGAACGTGACGCCATCGACCGCAGTCTTGGCACCGTAGACCTTCGCCAGGTCGGTCGCCTGGATCATGTCCCCTCCTGAGATAGCTGACGATTCCACGCTAGGACCGGCGGGGCCGCCGCGCGACGCTCCGTGGGATGAACCTGTGTGGCCAGCATCCTCCTCGAGGACTAAGGGAAAGCAGCCTTTCTGAATTGCGCTCCGAGGTCCGGCATGTATCATGTCCACGCAAGGTGCCGTTCGTTAGCTGAGGCTCCTTCGCGGATACAAGCCAGCGACCCTAAACGTCGAGAGACGCCACCGGTCAGGACAGGCTGCCCCGGGCTAAGGGGCAACCCCGATTGGCTCCCTCCCAGAGAGGGTCACGACGCGAAGTGCCAAAGGTCTTACGAGGAAGGGCACCCCGGGCAGTCTGCCCGGGGCCTCCCCAGGCACGTGAAGACGATGCGCAGGAGGTGGTTCGCCTTGTCAAGCGGCGACAGTAGTACCTCCCTGCGCGCATTCTGACTGGATTCATCCTCCAGCTGCACGTCTTCCCCCACCCGCACGCCGATGACGGCCCCCGACTGGGCCCCTCGGCGTGCCCGCTTCACGATCCCCGGCCACCGCTGGGAGGAAGCCGGTCCTGATGACCAAGACCTCTTTGAACCGTGCCCGTCGTCCCGCCGCCAAGGCGCGGACGCCGCAGCCGAGCCAACACAGCAACCAGACCTCGAGCACTTCAGCCGTGCTCGATGCCGCGCACGTCGGTGACATCAAGGGTGCCTTCGGCACGATCCGTCTCGACGAGTCCTCGGCCCAGTCGAGCTGGAAGGTGCGCCTCAAGACCCTCCTGGCCATCATTGGGCCGGGCCTCATCGTCATGGTCGGCGACAACGATGCCGGGGCGTTCGGCACATACACGCAGGCCGGGCAGAACTATGGCACGGGCCTCCTGTGGACTCTCCTGCTCCTCGTTCCGGTGCTGTACGTGAACCAGGAGATGGTGCTCCGGCTCGGAGCTGTGACCGGCGTGGGCCACGCGCGGCTCATCGTGGAGCGCTTCGGCAAGTTCTGGGGCGCGTTCAGCGTGATTGACCTGTTCATCCTCAACGCGCTCACCATCGTGACCGAGTTCATCGGCATCAGCATCGGACTGACCTACCTCGGGGTCCCCAAGATCCCAGGTGTGATCGTCGCCGCCCTCGTGGTGGTCGGGGCCACGAGCACTGGCTCGTTCCAGCGCTTCGAGCGCGTCTGCATGGTCCTGGTGTTCGGTTCGCTCCTGCTCGTGCCGATCTTCTTCATGTCCGGACCCGACTACGGCCAGATCGCCCACGGCTTCCTCGTCCCGGGCGTGCCCGCTGGATCGAGCATCTCGGACGTGACCCTCCTGATCATTGCGATCGTCGGCACGACCATCGCCCCCTGGCAGCTGTTCTTCCAACAGTCCTACGTCATCGACAAGCGCATCACCCCGCGCTACATGAAGTACGAGAAGGCCGATCTGTGGATCGGGATCGTCATCGTGGTGATCGCGGCGGGCGCGATCATCTCGTTCACTGCCTTCACCTTCGCCGGCCGCCCTGAGTTCGGGCAGTTCACCGACGCGGGAGGCGTCGCTGAAGGCCTCGGGAAGTACGTCGGTCACCTCGCGGGCATCCTGTTCGCCCTCGCGCTCATCGACGCCTCGATCATCGGGGCCGCCGCCGTGGGCCTCTCGACCTCCTACGCGCTCGGCGATGTCCTCGGCCTCAAGCACTCACTGCACCGCAAGGTGAGTGAGGCCAAGGGCTTCTACGCCGCCTTCGCGGGCATCATCCTCGTCTCGGCGATCGTCGTCATCATCCCGGGCAGCCCTCTCGGGCTCCTCACGGTCGGCGTCCAAGTCCTGGCGGGCGTCCTGCTGCCCTCCGCGACCCTGTTCCTCCTGCTGCTCTGCAATGACAAGGCCGTCATGGGCCCATGGGTCAACGGCAAGGCGATGAACGTCTTCACCTCGATCGTCATCGCGATCCTCGTGATCCTCTCCGTGGTCCTGACCGCCGCGACGCTGTTCCCGGCGATCGACGGCAGCGCCATCATCGAGATCCTCATCGGCGGCGTGGTGGTGGCCGTCCTCGCCGCTGCAGCATTCGGCGCCCTCAGGATCCGTGCCCGGGCGAGGGGCCAGATCGCGGTGGGGCCCGCCGTCGACCGCTCCCAGCGACTCACTTGGCGGATGCCGCCGCTGGCCCTCCTCGAGCGTCCGCAGCTCTCTCTCACTCGACGCCTCGGCCTGGGAGTGCTGTGGGTCTACCTGATCGTGGCGATGGTCCTTGTCGTAGTACGCGTGGTCCAGCTCGCCCTCGGCGCAGCCTGAGAGGCCTCCTCCCAGCCCACCCCGGAGTGACGTACAGTCGCCTCGAGACGCACCAGCACTGTGCACTGAAAGGCACCCGATGACCACCGCCGCCCAGACCGCCTCCATCTCGCTCTCGGTGCTCCTGCGCCAACCAGTGACGGACTCTGACGGGCATCGAATGGGCACCCTTTCGGACCTTATCGTCCGGCTGCGCCATGACGGCTATCCGCTGGTGACCGGCCTCGTCGTCGCTGTGGGAGGCGCCCATGTCTTCGTCTCCGCCGCCGACCTTGCGGCCCTCGCCCCCGGGAAGGTCCAGCTCGGAGTGAGCACGGTAGACCTACGCGAGTTCCGCCGCCGCGAAGGCGAGGTGCTCCTCTCGGAGGACGTCTTGGGACACCGACTCATCGACGTCTCCCGCGTCGCATTCGTCAAGGCGTACGACGTGCAGCTCTCCCCCGTCCTCGACGGCTGGGCCGCCACCGGCCTCGACGTCCACCGCCGGCGATGGCTCAGCCTCGGGCCGCGCCACTCCGCACACGCGCCGCGGGACTGGAAGGACTTCGAACCGCTCATCGGCCATGCCGAATCCGCCCAGATCCGTATGGCCACCGGCCGCATCCCTGAGTTGAAGCCAGCCCAGATCGCCGACATCATCGAAGAGGCCACCGAGCACGAGCAGAACGAGCTCCTCGCCCAGGTCCACGAGGATCCCGAGCTCGAGGCCGACGTCTTCGAAGAACTCGACGAGGACCGCCAATCCGAGCTCTTCCGGGACCGCTCCGACGACGAGGTCGCCGAGGTCCTGTCCCGCATGCAGGCCGACGACGCCGCCGACGCCCTCATGGACCTCCCCCAGGAACGGCGCCTCCCCGTCCTCGACCTCCTACCCGAGCCGCAGCGCAGCGTGATCCACCGGCTCCTCGGCTACCACGACCTCACAGCCGGCGGCCTCATGGGAACGGAATTCCTCGCGCTTCCGGCCACTGCGACAGTCGCCGACGCCCTCACGGCCGTCCGTGGAGCCCACCTGCTCCAGCCTCAGGCGCTCACGATGATCTACACCCTCGCCACGGACGGCACGCTGGCAGGTGCGCTCAGCCTCGTCCAAGCGGTGCAGGCCGACGCCGCGAGCGTGCTCGCCGAGGTTGCGGACGACGACGTGGTGGTCGCCAAGGCGACCGACGACGTCGTCGACGTGACCACCCGCATGGCCGACTTCAACCTCCTCGCCATGCCCGTCCTCTCCGAGGACCACCGGATCATCGGCGTCATCACCGTGGACGATGCCCTCGAGGCCGCAATTCCCGAGGACTGGTCGCGCCGCGAGTCGAACCACCGGGATACGGGCTCGGAGGGCTGAGGCTTCTGGCCGGTCTGCCCGCCCCCGGAGGGCCGGGTCTAGCCCATGAGTGACTGCGTGCCGAGCACGATCGCGAGGGCAAGGCGATCTGCGTCCTCGCTGCCCGGTTCAGCGGAATAGACCATGATCCGCAGGTCATCGCCAGCGACGACGAGGGTGTCGCAGTCGAGCCCGATGCGACCGACTTCCGGGTGGTCGATGAACTTCTTCCGTGATGTGTCCTGGCGCGAGGGAAGGGCGGCCGAATCCCACAGCTCGGCGAAACGCGGGCTCTGCCTGCGAAGCTCGGCGACGAGGCGGCGGACGCTCTGATCATCCGGGTATCTGGCCGCGGTCATGCGAAGGTCGCCCACGAGCGCTTCCTGCTGCTCGGCGAGCTCGTCCGGGGTTAGTACGGCGACCGGGCCGGGGCCGACGACGTTGCGCCAGACCCCGTTTCGTTCGATGCCCCGCCAAGCCGAGGCACCGGTAAGCGCCTCGTAGGCGGAGTTGGTGGCGATCAGGTTCCAGACCGCGTCGTAGACGACTATGGGATTGCCCGAGAGCCGGTCGAGGAGCCGCTGGACGCTGGGCGGGATCCGTTGGGAGACGGACCCGCGGCCGGGAGCCTGCTGGCCGCTGAGCCGGAAGAGCAGCACGCGCTCGGGGTCTGAGAGGCGCAGCGCGCGAGCGAGCGCCTCGACGACTTGGCCCGAGGGCTTGGTGGCTCGGCCCTGCTCGAGGCGGGTGAGGTAGTCGACCGAGATGCCAGCCAGTGCGGCGAGCTCCTCGCGGCGCAGGCCGACGGCGCGCCGTCGGCCGCCTAGCGGCAGCCCGACGACGTCAGGGGACACCCGGTCGCGCCACCGGCGCACGGTCTGCCCGAACTCCTCGCGCTCCACCCACCCAGTCTGCCATCCGGCTTGCGGCCTTTTCCTAGCCCTGCCGTTCCTACGAAAACCAGACGACTGCCTAACTCCGCCTGTGAGGCGGAAGGTGAATTCATGACCACAACGCTTGTCACCGGGGCGAACAAGGGCCTCGGCAAGGAAACCGCCCGTCTGCTCGTCGCCGCAGGACACACCGTCTACGTTGGCGCTCGGGACAAAGCACGCGGAGAAGCCACCGCCGAAGAGTTCGGTGCCAGGTTCGTCCAGCTCGACGTCACCGACGACGCCTCCGTCGCAGCAGCCCTTGCCCAGATCGAGGCAGACGGCGGCCTTGATGTCCTCGTCAACAACGCCGGCATCGCCAAGCGCTCCCAGAGCGGCCGCGCGGAGGCCCTCGACGGCCCCAGCGCCCTCGAGGTGTTCGACGCGAACGCCGTCGGCATCATCCGGGTCACCGAGGCCGCCCTGCCGCTGCTGCGGAAGTCGCCGAATCCCGTCGTCGTCAACGTCTCGAGCGCCTTGGGCTCGTTCTGGGCCGTGCACGAGCCGTCCCGCCCGGCCTCCCGCTTCCCCTCGATCGTGTACGGGTCGAGCAAGGCGGCCGTCTCGATGATCACTGTGCAGTACTCGCGCGCCGTGCCGGAGGTGAAATTCAACGCCGTCGAGCCCGGCATCACCGCGACCGAACTCGGCGGCGGCGGGGCGGGCAGCCATCCCGGCCGCCCTGCAGCGGAGAGCGCGGAGATTGTGGCAAAGCTCGCCACGATCGGCCCGGACGGGCCCACCGGCACCTTCCACGAGGACGCAGGCATCCTGCCGTGGTAGTCGCCGCGTCGCGCGATCCCAACGCTGAATTCCGCGTCGCACCGCTCGCCTCCGTACAGTAGGAGTCGTCCCCGAGGTTCTGGCGAGAGGTGGTGCGAGCATGCGTGCGCTGTTCAGGCTCTCGCGCGCCGTCGTCGTCGCCCTCACGACAGTGCTGCTCGCCGCGGGCGCCCACACTGCGGGCGGCGGGAGTCTGCCGGATCCGCTCATCGTCACAGGCGTCCTCGCCCTCGTCACCCTTCCGGTCATAGCCCTCGCGGGGCGCAGGATCTCGGCTCCGATCATGCTCGCCGTGCTCGGCGCGGGGCAGTTCGGGCTGCACGATGCGTTCAATGCCCTCTCCGTCTCGGCCTCGACCACGGCCGCCCTCGGGCCGAACGCGGGACACGTCCACGTGCTCGGTGTGCTCGGGGAATCGGCCGCGGGCGGGCACACCCACAGCGACAGCACCGCGATGCTGCTCGCGCATGCGATCGCGACGGTCCTGACTGCACTGCTCCTTGCCCGCGGCGAGTCGGCGGTGTGGGCCCTCCTGGGCTGGTTCCGTCCGCTCGTTCGGCTTCTCGTCGCGATCACCCCGCTCGCCAGGCCCTCCGTCCCGGCCTTCACCGAGGCGGCACTCCCCCGGGCGTGGCGCAGTCTGCGCCTGCCCGCACGGCGCGGACCGCCGTCGGCCTTCACCGTCTCCTGAGACGGGCCCAACCGCCCGCCGCTCGTGGCGGGTTCCCCATCCGTTCGCCCGGGCGCACCCGTGCCCGGTGAGACTGAAGGCCAACCATCATCATGAACAAGACCATTCGCCGCGGACTGAAGGCGTTCGGCACCGCCGTCGCCACCGCAGCGCTCATCGCGACCGGCGCTGCTGCCGCCTCCGCCCACGTCAGCGTGGACCCCGACGATCCGGCCGCCAACGGCTTCACCCACCTCACGTTCAACATGCCGAACGAGTCCGCTACAGCGAAGACCAACAAGCTCGAGGTCAAGCTGCCGACCGACACGCCCTTCACCTCGGTCTCGGTCAAGCCCATCGAGGGCTGGACGGCGCAGGTCACGACGACGACGCTGCCGAAGCCGGTGACGATCGACGGTTCGACGGTCACGAAGGCCCCGACCTCGGTCGTGTGGACGGCGAACGATGCGTCGCACGAGATCGGCCCGAACGAGTACCAGTCCTTCTCGCTCTCCGTCGGCATCCTTCCCGCGGCGGGGACCAAGATCGTCCTGCCCGCCATCCAGACCTACACGGACGGCCGCGTGGTCAACTGGAACCAGATCCAGCAGGCCGGCCAGCCCGAGCCGGATCACCCCGCCCCCTCGTTCACGACGACGCCGGCCGACGACGCGAGCCCGGCACCGAGCGCGACTCCCGTGGCCCAGGGCGCAGGCACTGCGACCCCGGCTTCCCAGACGAGCGATGCGGCTGGCACCTGGGGACTCATCCTCGGCGCGATCGGCGTGATCCTCGGAGCAGCCGCACTCGGCCTCGTCCTCAGCGGCCGACGGAAGGAAGCCAAATGAGAAGCCCCATCCGCGTCCTCCTGCGGGCCGTCGCCGTCCTGGGGATGGCCGCCGGCCTCGCCCTGCCCGCCGCAGCCGCTCAGGCGCACGACGTGCTCGAGACAACGAACCCGGCCGACGGCTCGACGGTCACAGCCGTGCCCCATTCCGTGGTCCTGACCTACGACCACACGCCCATCGCGATCGGCACCGAGATCCAGGTCAAGGACGCGAGCGGGACGAATCAGGCCGACGGCGCGGCGACAGTCGTCGACAACAACGTCACCCAGGCGATCAAGCCAGGAGCGCCCGCAGGGAAGTACACGGTCGTGTGGCGGGTGGTCTCCTCGGATTCCCATCCGATCGAGGGGACCTTCACGTTCACGGCGAAGGCAGCAGGCGGCGGAACCTCGAGCACGGAAGCGACGAACGGCAACAATGCGACGGCGCCTGCAACGCCGTCGTCGGCTGCAACGCCGTCGTCGGCGGCGGCCTCGGATTCTTCGGGCGGCTTCCCCGTCTGGACGATCCCCGTCGGCGTGGTCGTGGTCCTCGTGATCGCGGCCCTTGCTTGGTTCGTGCGCCGATCCCTCGCCCGAGCCGCGCAGGAATAGAAGCTGGGAATCGGCTGGGAATAGTCCTCCGCGTCTTGTGATCCGCATTCCGGTCTGCGACAGTCCAGCAGACCGTGTTGACCTCTGCTGTCATAGATTCAGCGGTCACTGGACAAAGGGGACGTCGGTGAAGAGAAGAATCTTGTCAGCCGCAGGGTCGGCCCTGCTGTTGGTTGCGGGTCTCGCCGTGAGCTCGGCACCAGCATGGGCGGCGCCCGGCGCGCCTGCCCGCGGTGATCGCTCCATCCAGGTGTGTGCGACGCCGCGGGCGGGCGATGCGGCCTGCACCGCCCGGCAGGCAGTGGATCCCTCGGGGCACGTCATCTCGAATGCGAGCGCTCCGCCGTCGACCGGCCTCAGGCCCTCCCAGCTCCAGAGCGCATACCACCTGGCGGGGACGGCCTCTGGTGGACGAACGGTCGCAATCGTCGACGCGTACGGCTACCCGAACCTCGCGCGCGACCTCGCGACGTACCGCTCGCAGTTCGGCCTCCCCGCTTGCACCACGTCCGACGGCTGCCTCCGCGTCGTCAATGAGACCGGTGGCACGAGGCTTCCCCGGTTCAACCTCGGCTGGGCCCAAGAGCAGTCACTCGACGTCGACGCCGTCTCCGCGGCGTGTCCGGACTGCAAGATCGTAGTGCTGCAGGCCAACACCGCCTCGTTCAGCGATCTCGGCACGGCCGTCCAGACGGCCGCAAAGCTGCCGGGCGTCGTCGCCATCTCGAACAGCTACGGCGGATCCGATGCAGCTGATTCGACCTACGGGAAGTACTACAACTTCCCGGGGATCGCGGTGACTGCGAGCGCGGGCGACAACGGTTATCAGGGCGCTTCCTACCCCGCCTCGTCGAGCTACGTGACCGCTGTGGGCGGCACCTCGCTCGTCGCTGCGTCCAACCCGCGGGGCTGGAGCGAGTCGGTGTGGAGCGGCACGGGCTCCGGCTGCTCGAGCCTCAACACCACGCTGCAGGCGGCCTCGGCTGACAACACGGGCTGCGGCGGGCGTGCGATGAACGACGTCGCCGCGGTTTCAGACCCCAACTACGGCGGCCTCGCGGTCTACTACCCGACCTCGAGCGCGAATTCGACCTGGGGCCAGTTCGGCGGCACGAGTGAGGCCTCGCCGATCATCGCCTCGGTGTACGCCTTGAGCGGGAACACGGGCTCGAAGGCTACGGGTACGTACGCGAACTCAGTGCCCTACGCACATGCCGGCAGCCTGTTCGACGTCAGCGCCGGCAGCAACGGCACGTGCTCGCCGTCGCAGTGGTGCACCGCGCGCACCGGGTGGGACGGGCCGACGGGCCTCGGAACGCCTGACGGCGTGGCGGGCTTCTGACCGGGACGCGCTCAATCGCGCCTGCGCGTGGCCCCCGCGAGCACGAGCGAGACCGCGATGGGCACGAGGATCGCGAGGAGGGCGTGCCGGAGGCCGACGTGGTCGCCGAGGAAGCCCAGGAACGGTGGGCCTGCGAGGAACGCGATATACCCGATCGTCGCCACCACTGAGACGCGGGCGGCTGCGTGCCGTGGATCGTCCGACGCGGCGGACATTCCCATCGGGAACGCGAGCGCCGCGCCCAGGCCCCAGAGGAGAGCGCCGACGGCGGCAAACCAGTAGGAGCCCGCGAGCGAGTAGACCGCGAGGCCGATGAGTGCCGAGACCATGCTCAGGCGCAGGGCGACGACGCGGCCCAGCTTGTCGATGACGCGGCCGCCGAACCAGCGAGCGAGGGTCATGGCGCCGACGAAGAGCGCGAAGAGCGCCGCGCCCCCAGACTGGCTCGTGCCGAGGCCGTCGACCGAACCCTTCGCGATCCAGTCGTTGCCTGCGCCTTCCGTGAGCGTTGCCCCGAGGACGACGACGCCGATCAGCAGCGTGCGCGTGTCCGTCCAGGCGGCACGTGCCCCGCGAGGTTCCTTGCCTTCGGTAGCCGACAGTGCGCCGTCGTCCGCGGAAGCCTCCGTCGCGGCATGCGCGGTGAGCGGCAGGAAGTGCCGGGGGACCAAGATCATGATGATGACGACGGCGACCATGATCGCCGCGAGGTGCAGCGGGAGCGGCACACCCAGTGCGCTGAGGGCCGCCCCGACGATGGCGCCCAGGAACGCTCCGCCGCTGAAGCCCGCATGGAACTGCGGCATGATGGTCCGACCGAGCCGGTGCTCGACGTCCGCCCCCTCGATGTTCTGGCCGACGTCCCAGAGGGCGATTCCGATCCCGAACAGGGCAAGGCCGATGGCGACGACCAGCACGGACACGATCAGCAGGCCGAGTGCGAGCAGGCCGCCCGCGAGGACGGCCAAGAGCCCTCCGAGGCGCACGGTCCGGACGATTCCGACTCGGTTTGAAATGGGGCCGACGAGAGGCATCGAGCACAGCGAGCCGATGGCCCCGACGAGCAGGACGAGGCCCATCTCGCCGGTTGAGAGCCTGAGGGTCTGGGTGACCGCGGGGATTCGCGCTGCCCAGCTCGCGAAGATGAAGCCGTTGGTGGCGAAGATGATGAACGTTGCGATTGCCGCCCGCCGCACCGCGGGCCGGTCCACCGGCACCTCGGAACCGACGGCCAAGTTCTGCTCACCTTCGCGGGTCATTGGCTCGCCTTGGTGAGGAAGTTGGTCAGAAGCGGGCCCGAGATGGTTGCGCCAAGGCCGCCCTCGTCCACGAATACGGCGACCGACAGATCTCCATGGACCCCGATGATCCACGCGTGGGTCTTGGGTGGGTTGTCGCTTCCGAACTCGGCGGTGCCGGTCTTTGCTCCGACGGGGGCTCCAGGGACAGAAAGCAGGAAGCCTGCGTGGCCGCTCGTCACCACGGCTCGCATCATCGCCTGCAGAGGGGCCGCCTCGGCTGCCGTGATGGGTTTATCGTTCGCCTGCGCGGGGCTCGGTGAGGCGCTCGGGGTGGCCGATGCGCTCGGAGTGGCCGGCTTGCTTTCGCCCGTGTTCAGGACGAGCCGCGGCGAGACGAGGCCCCCCTTCTGAACGGACGCGGCCATGACGGCGGCCGAGAGCGGCGACATGAGAATCTGCCCCTGGCCGATCATCGAGGCGGCGTGCTCCGTCGTCCCCGCGGTCGCGGGAACGGAGCCCATGAACGCGTCCGTGCCGAGCTGTGGGGCATCGATGGCGAGGCCGAGCGATGTCGCCGCGGATTGGAGCTGCGCCTGAGAGACCTTGTCGCGCTGAGAGATGAACGCTGTGTTGCACGAGTGCGCGTAGGCGTCCTCGAGCGTGATGGTGCCGAGATGGTCTTCCGGGTAGCCCGTCGCGTTCTGGAACGTCTTCCCGTCGACAGTGAGGGTAGGAGTGCACTGCACTTTGAGATCTGGAGTCGCGCCCTGGCGGAAGAGGGCGAGCGAATCGACAGTCTTGAAGATCGAGCCGGGCGCGTACTGGCCGAGCATCGCAGTGTTGTAGCCGTTGCTTCCCGGGCCGCTCGCGGCGGCGAGCACGGAGCCGTCCGAGGGGCGGATCGCCACGATGGCCGACGCCGGCCCGACCGAGGCGAGCGTGTCATCGGCGAGCTGCTGGAGCTTCGGGTCGAGTGTGGTGCGGAGCGGTGTCCCCGTCTGGGCAGGGGCCGTGAACAGTGTCCGCGACTGGTCCGGCTGAGTGCCCGAGGCCGCCGACCCTCCGTCGGGGTGGCCAGCGAGCACGGTCACGCCGTCCTTGCCGCGAAGTTGGTCGTCGTACTGTGCCTCGAGCCCGCCCTGCCCGGTCTGATCGCCTGCGCTCAGCTCGCCGTTCGACTTCTGGATCTGCTCCGCCGTCGCGTCGCCGACGGTTCCGAGCACGGCCCGCGCGAACTCGCGCGTCGACGCAAGCGGCAACGTGTCGCCGAGGGCGAAGGCCCCGGGGATGGCGGCGATCTGCTCGTCGGTCGGAGTCCGGTCCGGCGTGTCTCGCAGAACGATGGCCTGCACGAAGGCCTGAGGGCCGGAGGCCGCGACCTGCTTCGCGTAGTCGGCGGGGTCCACGCCAACGAGGGACGCGAGGGCACGGGCCGAGGAGTCGAGTTGCGCCGCGGGAGCCTTCGCCTTGTCGATGCCCACGCGCTTGACTGGCCGCTCCGTCACGAGCTGGGCATCGTTCGCACCGAGGATGTCTCCTCGGGCCGGCGCCGTCGTGCGGAGCTTGAGGACCTCGCCCGCTTGAAGCCCGGGCGCGACGAGTCCGGGGACCCACTTGACGCCCCAGTGGCCATTCGACTGGGCGACCTCCGCCGTCGTCGTGTACTTCCATTCACGCCCCGAAAGGTCCCAGCTGAAGTCGAACGGCACGGTCGTGGTGCCGTTCGCCGTCGTCGGCTGGCCCGCCGTCACCGACGGCTTGAGGCCGCCGAGCCCTGCGACGATCGACTTGAGCTGGCTTTGGGCAGCCCCCGGATCAGTTCCGATGAGCGCTGCGTGCGAGACGTCGAGGGACGAGAGTCCGCTGCTGAGCTCCTTCGCCGCCGCTTCGGCCGCGGCCTTCGACCCGTCGTCGCACGACGTCAGAACGGCCCCGAGCAGGACAGCGGAAAGGACAAGAGAAGCGGTGCGAATGTTCCCCACCGGCTCAGCCTACTGGCGCCCCAGCACGGTTCCTAGGAGGTTGGGGCAGCTCCTAGGAGGTTGGGGCAGGGGCTAGAACGGCACGCCGCAGCGCAAGGCCACGTTGGCGTAAGGCGTGGCCTCCCCGGTTCGGACGAGAACCTTCGCTTCGGAGGCGAGGCGTTTGAACTGTTCGTGGGAAATCGATGAGACCCCCACGAGACGGCTTTGCACCCATCCTTCGACGAGGCTTCCTCTGCCCTCCTCCGCGACGACAGCTGACTCGATGACCAACTCGTCCAAAAGCGCGTCGAGGACCTGTGTGAAGCTCGGCACACCCGGGACGAGTGCAAGGTCGACTATTGGACCGTTGAGCGGAAGAGGCAGGCCGCAGTCCGCGACGACGACCAGATCGCCGTGGCCGAGGGTAGCGATCGCCGCACTCAGCGGACCGTTCAGAATTCCGCGCTTCTTCATGCTGTCCCTTCTGGAAGGCGATCCCCGCGCCAAGGATACGAGGGTTGAGCGCCGGCGCGGCAGACAGCGTACGAACCCACCCGCACAGCAAAGGTGACCGCCTCGCTGAGGGAGGCGCCGACAGCGAGCCTCGCGCTCAGGGCGCCCACGAACGCATCACCGGCCCCCGTGGTATCCACTGGTTCCACCCGAGGGGCAGGGACCCTGACTGTGGAGTCTCCGTCCGAGAAGACTGCTCCGACGGCGCCGAGAGTGATGACAACCGAACCTATACCCTCTTCCAACAGTGCTTCCAAGACACCTTCCTCCGAGGTCAAACCAGCGGTTTCCCGGCCGAGCATCTCGAGTGCGAGCCGTCCTTCGTGCTGATTCACGACGAGCGGATCGGCCCGAAGGATGAGCTGCCTTTCCAGAGGGATGACGGGGGCCAGGTTGAGGACGAGCCGAGCCGGGCTCTCCGCCGCGGCGGCAACCGCGGCCCCAGCGGGGACCTCGCCTTGGAGCACCAGGATGGCCGACTTCTCGAGCAGGCCCGATTGCGCTTCGATCAATGCCCTGTCGACATGGGCGTTCGCACCCGGAATGACGACGATGGAGTTCTCTGCAGTCCGCTCGTCTACGGTGACGAAGGCTTGACCGGTGGGTCCGGGAACCGTGACGATGCCCGTTGCGTCCACTCCGGCTTCCCGGAGTCCGCTCGTGGCGGTCTCCGCATAGGCATCGTCTCCCACCGCGCCGACGAAGGCGACGCGAGCCCCGAGCCGCGCGGCGGCCACGGCCTGATTTGCGCCCTTCCCGCCCGGATGGACCGCGATGGACTTCCCGATGACCGTCTCGCCCGGCAAGGGATGAGCGGCGACTCGAAGGACGATGTCCGCGTTGATCGAACCGACCACCGTGACAAGCCCACCGCGGGAAACCTCGACCGCCCCGTGCGCCAGCTCTGTCTCGTGTTCCATCAACCGTCCTCGTCTGGTCTCAATTCGGTCCCGCTGTCTGCAGCCCTCCCACCTCCGGCGAGCTGGGCTGATTTTTATCACACTGCGAACGAGCACGATAACAACCCTCTAAGGGCCTCCCTTAGATCGACCGTTGACACGTTCTGCACCGCTATCTATGGTGTATCTAACACGAGCATGCGAGCAAGATCACATGAACTTAACATGAGGAACGGGCCTCGACTCGGCTCGTACCCGCGGTTCACGGGGGCGTCCGCACCAAAGCGCCCATCTTGAGAACCAGCTCAAGCACTGGAGTCAGGCCGCCACAGACATCCGCCGACGGAGGCGAGAACGGAGCAATGATGCGCGCAGTTGTATTCAAGTCCGAGGGCAACTTGGCACTCGAGGAGAGGCCGAAGCCCACCCCTGGGTACAAGGAGATCCTGATCGAGACCGCCGCGGTGGGCATCTGTGGGACCGACACCCATGTGTTCGACGGAGAGTTCGAGGGAACCGTCTTCCCTCTGGTTCCGGGCCATGAGGCCACGGGCACCATCGTGGAGCTGGGCGAGGGCGTCAATGACGGAGTGTTCGACTTCAAGGTCGGAGACCACGTCGCAGTGAATCCGAGCACGACGTGCGGCGAATGCGAATTCTGCCTCAACGGGCATCAGAACCTGTGCCGGTTCTGGAATGGGCTCGGGGTTGTAGCTTCCGACGGCGCGTCGCAGCAATACTTCACCGCGCCCGCCAGCAACGTCTACAAGCTCAAGCCGGAAACGGATCTCTACGAGGCGGCGCTCATCGAGCCGCTCGCTTGCGCGATCCGAGGGTGGGATGTTCTCCCGCGACGCCTCGGCGACCACGTCCTCGTGTACGGCTCGGGCACGATGGGCCTTCTCATGGCGCAGCTGGCCAGTAAGGCAGGCGCGGCAACGGTGACGATCGTCGACCTCAACGAGGATCGGCTCAAGACTGCGGAAGAGTGCGGAATCGAGTTCCGTTACACCACGCCCGACGACGCGGACCGGGAGAAGTGGGACGTCGTCATCGACTGCACCGGCAATATCCGGGCGATCGAAGACGCACTGACCCGAGTGAAGCCGGCAGGCTTCTTCCAAGACTTCGGCGTAGCACCCGCCGACCGCACTGCCCAGTTCTCGCCCTTCCGCGTGTATCGCGACGAGATCTCGATTGTCGGGACCATGGCGGTCCTGAACTCGTTTGGGCGGGCCGTGGAGCTGTTCGAGGCAGGTGCCATCAACGCCAAGGCAATGATCAGCCATTCGTTCACTCTCGACGACTATTCGGAGGCGCTGGACATGTTCCGCAAGGGCACGGGTCGCAAGCTGCAGATCCGCCCGAACGACACCGAATCGCGGGTGCTGATCGGATGAGCACCGCAACAACGACAACGCGGATCGCGGCCAAGCGGAAGGGACTCAGCCCTGCCACGAAGCGCTGGATCTGGATCGGCCTGGCAATCGTGCTCCTGCTGGCGATGTTCTTCAGCACGAAGATCGTCCCCGCCGGCTCGGGCGCAGCCCAAGGACCCGCCGCGTTCAATGCCGCTGACTACGGCAAGAAGCAGTTCCCGAAGCAGCAGGCCTTCATCGACAAGAACGCCGTGGATGCGGCGACCCTCGCCGCAGCGGCCGAGAAGGACCCGACGGCGGCCGAACAGAAGTACGGCAAGACGTCCGACGGCGCGACCTACGTGATCCCGGTGAAGTTCACGGGCGTCGTCGGCAAGATCCCGCCCGACGGCTACACTCCGATCACCGTCCCCGGGCTCCCCCCGGGAATCAAGGTAGGCGTCCAGCTCGGCCCGGCGATCAACGGAACTGATCTTCGTGACGTCACGGGTGACATCACGTTGAACAACTTCCAGAACCAAATCCAGCTGCAGGACGCCGGGGCGGCGATCAACGACCAGCTGAAGGCAGAGCTCAACAGCGTCAACGCGCAGTCGCTCACCGGAAAGACAATCCAGGTCTATGGTGCCTTCACGCTGATCAACCCCCAGCAGTGGAACGTCACTCCGTCCCGCATCAACGTGGAGAAGTAGCCGTGTCAGAGCAGAGCCGCACCACGCGGCAGCATGAAGGCGCACCGGTGCTCTCGGCACGGGACGTGGTCAAGACGTACGGCGCGACCCGGGCCCTCAAGGGCGTGAACTTCGATGTCCACCGGGGCACGGTGACCACCCTGTTCGGCGAGAACGGGGCGGGCAAGTCCACTCTCATGAAGATCCTGTCCGGCGTCGAGCAGCCCACCTCGGGCACGATCATCCTGGACGGGGAAGAGGTGACGTTCGCCGACACCAACGATGCCCGGGACCACGGCATCTCGATCATCCATCAGGAGCTGAGCCTCGCACCCAACCTCTCCGTCCGCGACAACCTCTTCATGGGCTCTGAGCTCCGCACTGGGCTCGGCGTCGACTACAAGGAGGAAGAGCGTCGCAGCCGGAAGGTCTTGGCCGAGCTCGGCCTCGACATCAATCCCCTGACCACGGTCTCCGAGCTGCGGCTCGGCCAGCAGCAGCTCGTCGAAATTGCGCGCGCCCTGTTGGCCGACTCCCGCATCCTGATCATGGACGAGCCCACTTCGGCGCTCTCCGCCACTGAAGTCGAGATCCTCTTCGGAGTCATCGACGATCTCACCTCACGTGGGGTGTCGATCGTCTACATCTCCCACCACCTCGAGGAAGCCCTCCAAGTGACCGACTACGCCGTCGTCCTGCGAGACGGGTCGATCACGGCGAACGGTCTCGCGAAGGACATCGACCTCGAGTGGATCGTGCGGAACATGGTCGGCGAGAACTTCGACCTCGGTTCTCCGCCCACGGGCTACGAGTTCGGGCCCGTAGCGCTGGACATCGACGAGATCAGCGTGGCCGATCCGAAGGAGCCGGCACGGCTGCTCGTCGACCACATGTCCCTGCAGGTCCGCGAAGGGGAGATCGTGTGCATCTACGGCCTCATGGGCGCGGGTCGCACCGAGCTGCTCGAGGCTGTGGCCGGGAGGATCCCGATGGCGGGCGGCACTGTGCGGATGCGCGAGGACGAGATCTCGAAGCTGAGCCTCAGGGACCGTCTGGCATCAGGCTTGGGCCTCGTACCCGAGGATCGGCAACGCGACGGGCTCGTGCAGACCATGACCGTCGGTCAGAACATCTCCTTGGCCAGCCTCGGCACGTTCGTCAGGGGACTGTTCGTCTCTCGGGACCTCGAGAGATCGCACACCCAGGACGCCATCCGGGACGTGCGGGTCAAGACGGCAGGCGGAGGCGCGCTGATCGGCTCGCTCTCCGGCGGCAACCAGCAGAAGGTCGTCATCGGCAAGATCGTCTCGACCGGCCCGAAGGTATTGCTGCTCGACGAGCCGAGCCGGGGCATCGACGTCGGGGCCAAGGCGGAGGTCTTCAGACTGATCGCCGAGCGCGCGCGTGAGGGTCTCGCCGTCGTCTACTCCACGAGCGAGGTGGGGGAATGCCTGAGCATCGCCCACCGCATCATCGTGATGCGACGCGGGAAGATCGCGGCCGAATTCGGCCCGTCCGCCAGCAAGGAAGAGATCATGGCCAGCTCGGGCGAAGCAGTGCTGGCGTAGGAAACAGTGACTAATTCAAAGGAAATCCAGCATGGCTGAAGCATCGGTGTCGCGCCGGCGCAATCCCTTCGAGGGGCTCACGATCGGCGCGGTCCTCCTCGAAGCACGCGCGTTCCTCGCGCTCGTGGTGATCTTCATCGTCTTCTCGCTCCTGGCCCCGAATGCGTTCCCCACCCTCTCGAACATCATCGTGATGTGCCAGCAGGTCTCGGTGTACGCAATCCTCGCAGTCGGCATGCTCGTCGTGATCCTGGACGGCGGCATCGACCTGTCGGTCGGCTCGACTCTGGGCCTCTCCGGCATGGTGGCGGGCCTTGCTCTCCAGGGCTTCCCGCTCGGCGGCGTGGTCCTGTACCCGCCGGTGTGGGTCGTCGTCGTCATCGCGGTGGCGACTGGGGCCGTGATCGGACTCATCAACGGCGTGCTGGTCGCGCGTCTGAACGTCGCACCATTCGTCGCAACGCTCGGCACGATGTACGTGATGCGCGGCCTGGCGTCGCTGACCACCAACGGCCTGACCGTCAACAACCTCGGAGGCCGAGCCGATCTGGGCAACACCGGCTTCGAATGGCTTGGCTTCAACTCCCTCCTCGGGATCCCTGTCGGCGTGTGGATCCTCGTGGTCGTCGCCATCGTCGCGAGCCTCCTGCTGAACCGCACCGTCTACGGGCGATGGCTCTATGCGTCAGGCGGCAATGCCCGCGCCGCCGAACTCTCCGGCGTCCCGGTTCGCAAGGTGCGCGTCCGCGCGTACGTCATCTCCGGTGTGTGCGCGGCCATCGCAGGCGTGATCCTCACCAGTGAGCTCACCTCGGCCGGTCCTACTCAGGGCACGTCCTATGAGCTGACAGCGATCGCGGCCGTCGTCATCGGCGGCGCCTCCCTGATGGGCGGCAAGGGCACCGTGCGCGGCACCCTCCTCGGCGCCTTCGTCATCGGCTTCCTCGCCGCCGGGCTGACCATCGTCGGCATCTCGGCCTACGTGCAGACGGTCTTCACCGGCGCGGTGATCGTGCTCGCCGTCCTCCTCAACGGCATCCAGGTCAGGCGACGCCGTCGCGCCGGGCGCGAGGGAGCAGGATCACCCCCGTTGCCGCCGTCCACGGTGGGCAGCCAGAACGGCGACACAGTCCCATCAGCTGTCAAGAACAAGGCCGTCTGAGCCCCTCAGCCGGAAGCAAAAGAAAGAGAGCGAAGGAATCCATATGTTCCGCAAAGCTATTGGCGCAGCACTGGCGCTCGGCGTCACAGCGGCCGTCGCAATGACCGGCTGTTCGGGTGGAAGCAGCTCCGGGTCCGGCTCCTCGGCGGCCTCGGGGGGCAAGGCAGGCGGCCTGATCACGATCGTGGTCAACGACCCCTCGAACCCCTACTGGCTCACTGAAGGAAACGTCGCGAAGGCCGAAGCCGAGCACCTCGGCTATCAGGCAACGGTGGCAGCGTCGAAGGGCGACGTGAACACCGAGTCCACCATCATCGACACAGCCATCGCCAACCACTCCGCCGGCATCATCCTCGACCCGGCGAACGCGGACGGCTCGATCGGGAACATCAAGCGCGCGATGAATGCGAAGATCCCTGTGTTCCTGGTCAATGCCGAGATCAACCAGACCGGGGTGGCACTCGGCCAGCTCGTTTCCAACAACGCCCAGGGCGCTGCCATCGGAGCCCAGCGGTGGATCAAGGCGGCCGGCACCCAGGGCAGCTACGCGGAACTGTTCGGGCTTCCGTCGGACAACAACGCAGCGACGCGTTCCAACGGCTACAAGACCGTCATCTCCCAGTATCCGGGATGGAAGGAAGTCGCGAAGCAGACGGCGAACTGGGACCGTGCCCTCGGCCAGCAGAAGATGCAGTCCATCCTGCAGGCGACCCCTAACATCAACGCCGTGATCTCGGGCAACGACGAGATGGCACTCGGTGCGATCGCCGCCTTGAAGCAGGCCGGCAAGACCAACGTCATCGTCGGCGGCTTCGACGGTTCCCCGGATGCGGTCAGCGCGGTCAAGGACGGCTCGCTCGCCTACACCGTCCTGCAGCCCGTGGCGACCTTCACGAAGAAGGCCGTCGACGAGCTCGACGCGTACATCAAGAACGGGACCAAGCCCTCGCAGGAGAAGCAGTCGTTCGACTGCATCCTGATCACCAAGGCCAACGTCGACAAGATGACCGCGCCGTTCACCTACTCCGGCTGATCAGAGCAGAACGACCGGCCGCCCGCTTCCGAGCGGCCACACGGGGGCGGATGCCTCAGGCATCCGCCCCCGCCCAGCCCACTGAGAGGGACCATGAGCTACGTACTGAACGACGCGGCCTCCTTCGCCGACGATTCCGCCGATGGGTTCGTCGCCGCACACCGCAATCTCGTCCGCCGCGTGCGCGGCGGCGTCGCCCGCGCCGGCGCGACCGCCCCCGGGCAGGTCGCGGTCGTGATCGGCGGCGGTTCCGGCCACTACCCGGCCTTCGCCGGACTCGTCGGACCGGGGATCGCCCACGGCGCAGCGATGGGGAACGTGTTCGCCTCCCCCAGCGCGCAGCAGGTCGTCTCCGTGGCCCGCGCGGCAGCCTCCGACGCGGGCGTGCTCTTGGCCTACGGCAACTACGCCGGGGATGCGCTCAACTTCGACCAAGCCCAGGACCAGCTGCGCGCCGAGGGCATACCCTGCCAGACCGTGCGTGTCACGGACGATATCTGCAGCGCGCCGCCTGCCGAGCAGGAGAAGCGCAGGGGCATCGCCGGGGACCTCGTGGTATTCCGGGCAGCGGGATGGGCCGCTGAGCAAGGCTTCGACCTCGAGTCCGTGACGGCCCTCGCGGCCCGCGCGAACGAGCGCACCCGCTCGATCGGGGTCGCCTTCTCCGGCTGCACCCTCCCCGGCACGGCCGAGCCGCTCTTCACCGTGCCTCCCGGGATGATGGCCGTGGGAATGGGGATCCATGGGGAACCCGGGATCGAGACGGTCTCGATGGCCACGGCCAGCGGGCTCGCAGGACTCCTCACCGACCGCCTCCTCGCCGAACGTCCCGAGACCGCAGACGGGGCGGGCAGGATCGGAGTGATCGTGAACGGCCTCGGCTCCGTCAAGTCGGAGGAACTCTTCCTGCTCTACGGAGCCATCGTGCCGCTCATGGAGAAGGCGGGACTCACGATCGTCGACCCGGAGGTCGGCGAATACGCCACCAGCTTCGAAATGGCCGGTCTGTCCCTCACCGTCGTCTGGCTCGACGACGAACTCGAGCAGGCATGGCGTTCCCCCGCTTATACCCCCGCCTACCGCAAGGGAGCAGTCGACATCAGCGCAACCGCCCCCGCCGTCGCCCCCGACGAAACAGCCTCGGAGGTGGCAGCGATGGCGGCGTCGTCCGAGGAAGCCGCCGCGGCAGGCGCACAAGTCCTCAAAGCCATCGATGCGATCAAAAACGTGATCGACCGCGAGGCCGACGAACTAGGCCGCCTCGACGCGATCGCCGGCGACGGCGACCACGGGATTGGCATGCAGCGCGGCGCAAGAGCGGCCGCCCAGGCAGCCGCGGCCGCAAGCGCCGCGGGCGCTGGCGCTGGGACAGTCCTCGTCCTGGCCGGAGACGCCTGGGCTGACAAGGCAGGCGGCACCTCCGGGGCCCTGTGGGGCCTCGCCCTGCGCACGATGGGCCAGCAGATCGGCGACGACGACGCCCCCGCGCCCGCGACGGTGGCCCAAGCCGTGACCGCGGCCCGCGAAGCCGTGCAGCGCACGGGCAAGGCCGAGATCGGCGACAAGACCCTCGTGGACGCGCTCGTCCCCTTCGCCGAGCGGCTCACGGCACTCACGTCCGAGGGCCGTGGACTGGCGCAGGCATGGACCGAAGCCGCTCAGACGGCAACGGCCGCTGCAGCCGGCACAGCTGACCTCCTCCCGCGGCTGGGCCGGGCACGGCCCCACATGGAGAAGAGCCTGGGCACCCCGGACCCCGGCGCCGTCTCGTTCGCCCTCGCCGTGACCGCGGTGGGCGCTGTCCTGGATGCATACGACCTGAAGGAGAACTGATATGAGCCGCACGTGGCGAGTCGTCGTCGGATCCGATGGCGCCGGCTATGACTACAAGGAGACCCTCAAAGCTGACCTGGAGAAGGACCCACGGGTATCCGAGGTCATCGATGTGGGGGTCGATGCAGAGGACGATACCGCCTACCCCTCCATCGCCATCGCCGCCGCCGAGAAGGTCCGCGACAACGAGGCGGACCGCGCACTCCTGGTCTGCGGCACAGGCCTCGGCGTGGCCATCGCCGCGAACAAGGTCCCCGGGATCCGGGCGGTCACCGCGCATGACAGCTACAGCGTCGAGCGCAGCGTCCTGAGCAACAACGCCCAGGTCCTGACGTTCGGCCAGCGCGTCGTCGGACTCGAGCTCGCGCGGCGCCTCGCAAGAGAGTGGCTCGGGTACGAGTTCGACGAGAATTCCGCCTCTGCCAAGAAGGTCGCGGTCATCGACGGATATGAGAGCACGGGCTCCTGTGACTGAGTCTGCTCCTCCCGCTCCGGCGGCTGGGGGCGGTGCGCGACCGATCGTCCTCGGTGTGAGCTTCAAGCTCTATCTGGATGTAGACAGCACTGTGGAATGGGCGAAGACGGTCGCAGAGGCCGTCCGCGACCATCCGGCTGTCAAGGGCGGAAGAGTGCGGCTCTTCGTGCTGCCTTCCTTGCCCGCGATACCCGGCGTCGTCGACGCCCTGCAGGGCACCGGGGTGGGCGTGGGTGCCCAGGACCTCTTCTGGGAGGACCGCGGCGCGTTCACGGGAGCGGTCAGCGGTGCCGACCTGCGCACTGTCGGGTGCAGTTATGCGGAGATCGGCCACGCAGAACGGCGTGCGTTGTTCGGGGAAGACGATGTGATCCTCGGGCGGAAGCTCGTTGCCGCCTTGAGGAACGGCTTGACCCCGGTCCTCTGCGTCGGCGAGACCGTGAAGTCGGACCCCCAGACGGCGGCTCGGGAAACGGCGGCTGAGCTCGAAGCCGTGACGAGAGACCTGCCAGCGTCCGACGGCGGCCACGACCTCATCGTCGCCTACGAGCCTCGCTGGGCGATCGGGCAAGCGGAGGCAGCGGACCCCGATTATGCGGGCACGGTCATTGCGGGGCTGAGACAAGTGCTCGAAAGCGATGAACGGATCGGATCCTCGTCGATCCTCTACGGCGGCAGCGCCCAGCCCGGAACCCTTTCGGCCCTGAGGGAGACCGCCGACGGGCTTTTCCTCGGGCGCTTCGCACACGATCCTCGCCGCTTCGGACTCGTTCTTGACGAGGCCCTGGCGCTACGTGATCCTCAGCTGAGAACCGGGTGAGGGAGAGAAGATGACGCTGAAAGCGGACGAGTCAGCGACCGCCGTACGTCAGAGCCGGCAATTGCAACGACAGCGGGCGATCAGCGACGCGGTCATGGCGGAGGGTGCGATCCGCATCGAGCAGCTGGCAGAGCGCTTCGGGATCAGCGTGATGACCGTCCATCGCGACCTCGACGAACTTGAGAATCGGGGGCTCATCCGGAAGAACCGGGGTGTGGCAACCGCCCTCTCGACCGCATTGGTCGAGTCGAGCGATGTCTACCGCTCGAGCAGGCAGCTCAGCGAGAAGGAAGCCATCGCCCACGCCGCGCTCGAATTCATCGAGCCCGGTCAGGCGATCATGCTCGACGACTCGACGACAACGCTGCATGTTGTGCCGCATCTCAAGGACCGAGCTCCTCTGACGGTGATCACCAACACCCTGACCATCGTCAACGATCTCCGCGGGACCAAGGGGATCTCCCTGCTCGCCCTCGGCGGGCAGTACTACAACTGGTGCAGTGCCTTCATGGGACGCATGACGATCGAGGCCATCTCCTCGCTCCGAGCGGACATCCTCCTCATGTCGACCTCCGCGATCACCGACGACATTGCCTTCCACCAGACCCAGGAAACCGTTGACATCAAAAGGGCGATGTTCGACGCCGCGGCCAAGCGCATTCTGTTGGCGGACCACACCAAATTCGAGAAGCGCGCCCTGCACGCGATGCTCTCTCTCGAGCGTTTCGACGCCATCATCGTCGACGCCGGGACGGACAGGGAGCACATTGCACGACTGCGCGACAAGGGCATCCACGTTCTGGTTGCCCGCCGAAATCACAGGCAATGAATGCCGCAGGCACGAGCCAAAGGCTGACGAAAGGAATTGAACCAGCATGACAAGTCTCGCTGAAGGCATCGAAACCAGCGGAGCCCTGCCGGCGACGATGCGCGCCGTCGTCTGCAATGGACCTGAGAACTACACGCTTGAACAGGTTCCCGTTCCGCGCCCTGGCCGTGACGAGCTCCTTATCCGGGTCGAGGCCGTCGGCGTGTGCGCGAGCGACGTCAAGTGCTACCACGGGGCCGCGAAGTTCTGGGGGGACGAGAACCGGCCCGCGTGGGCCCAGACGGGTGTCATTCCGGGGCACGAATTTGTCGGCATCGTCGTGGCGGGAGGCGAGGAAGAGCTCTCACGACGCCGCCTTTCCCTCGGCGCACGCATCGTGTGCGAGCAGATCGTCCCTTGCGAGGAATGCAGGTACTGCCGACGTGGGCAGTATTGGATGTGCGCCCCGCACGACATGTTCGGCTTCCGCGGATTCAACGGTGCGGTGGCGGAATACCTGCTCGTCCCGGCTCGGGCCCGCGTCCACGTCGCACCATCGAGCCTTCCTGCACACCACGCGGCCTTCGCCGAGCCTCTCTCCTGCGCCCTTCATGCGGTGGAGCGTGCCGACATCAAGTTCGAGGACGTCGTCGTCGTCGCCGGATGCGGCCCCATCGGTCTGGGGATGATCGCCGGAGCCCGCTCCAAGAATGCGGCTACGGTCGTGGCCTTGGATATGGCCGACGAGAAGCTCGCCCTCGCGAAGAAGTGCGGCGCCGATGTGACGATCAACGTCTCGAACGAGGACGCGATCCAGATCGTCAAGGACCTGACCGAGGGCTACGGAGCCGACGTCTACCTCGAGGCCACCGGTCATCCGTCTGCCGTGCCACAGGGCCTGAACATCCTCCGCAAGCTCGGCACCTATGTCGAGTATTCCGTCTTCCGGTCCGAAGCCACCGTTGACTGGTCCATCATCGGGGACGACAAGGAGCTCAACGTCCTCGGTGCCCACCTCGGCCCCCATTGCTGGCCGGCAGCCCTCAAGCTCCTCGAATCAGGCGCCCTGCCGATGGACGAGATCTGCAGCCATCAGTTCTTCCTGGAGGGGTTCCTCGACGCGATCAACCTCGTCGGGAACCCTGCCGGCGGCTCCGTCAAGGTCTCGATCCTCCCCTGAGCCGGGCCCGGGCCAAGGCCGGACGGCTCCCCGGTGCGTAGTGCCCTTGAGGGGGCGGTAAGACCCCCGCGCGAGAGATTTGTGTGAGCCGCGCCACGCCGGTAGATTGTCAACAAAGGAACGAAAAGACGTCTATCGGAGGAATCGTGCTGTTTGCTGACGAGGAGTATCGGTCCCGGCTCTCAAAAGTGCGTGAGCGCATGGCGCGCCAAGGACTGTCGGCCCTGTTGGTAACCGACCCCGCCAACCTCTACTACCTGACCGGCTACAACGCGTGGTCCTTCTACACGCCCCAGCTCGTCTTCGTTCCAGCCGAGGGTCCGATGATGCTCTTCGCGCGCGCAATGGATGCGGGCGGAGCCTTCCGAACGGCGTGGCTGCCACAGGAGTGCATCGTCGGGTACCCGGAACAGTACGTCCACCGCCCCACGGTTCACCCGTTTG
This sequence comes from Sinomonas terrae, assembly GCF_022539255.1. NCBI lineage: Bacteria > Bacillati > Actinomycetota > Actinomycetes > Micrococcales > Micrococcaceae > Sinomonas > Sinomonas terrae. Next base: position 74,254 of record NZ_JAKZBV010000001.1, on the reverse strand, counting down.
ACTGGGTCGCGTTTTCCCTTCGGGAGCGGGGCCTCGTCGCGGGGGCCTCGGGAGGCTGCGTGGGGCTCGAGATGGACTCGCACTTCTTCTCCCCCAAGGCCTACCGAGCCCTCGTCCACGCGCTCCCGGAATGGACCTTCGTGGACAGCTTCGAACTCGTCAACTGGGTCCGTTCCGTGAAGTCCCCCGCCGAGGTGGATCTCATGCGGAAGGCGGCGAGCGTCTGCGGCGCTGCCATGCGGGCAGCGGTCGAGACGATCGACGTCGGCGTGCGCCAGTGCGACGCAGCGGCCGCCATCAGCCACGCGCAGATTTCCGGAAGTGACGGCGTGGGCGGCGACTACCCCGCGATTGTCCCCATGCTGCCCACGGGAGAGGCAGCCGACACCCCGCACCTGACGTGGAGCGAGGATCGCTTCGAAGCGGGGCAGGCCGTCGTCGTCGAACTCGCCGGCGCACACCAGCGGTACCACGCCCCGCTCGCACGGACCATCTCGCTCGGCAAGGCCCCTGAGCGGCTGTCCTCGCTCGCCGGCGCTGTGGCCGAGGGCCTCGACGCCGTCATCGCCTCCGTCCGCCCAGGTGCGCCGGTCCGCGACCTCGCGCTGGCTTGGAACAAGACCCTCGCGCAGTACGGCCTCGAGAAGCCCTCCCGCATCGGATACTCGATCGGCGTCGGCTATCCGCCGGACTGGGGCGAGCGCACGATCTCGATCCGCACCGAGGACGAGACCGTCCTCGCCGAGAACATGACCTTCCACCTCATCGGCGGGATGTGGATGGACCACTACGGCTACGAGCTCTCGGAGTCCATCCGGGTCGCACCCACGGGCGCGGAAGTCCTCACGAGCTTCCCGCGCGAACTCATCCAGAAAGGACAGTGAGCGATGTCCACCGAGAACCTCGCACTCCTCTCCCGCGAAGGCCTCCCGCTCGCCGAGCGCGCCGGAAGCCTCGTGGGCTCCGTCATCGACTCGAGCACCTCCCTCCTCGCCTCGATGAAGCACGACATTGTCCGCTTCGCGATGGGCTCCCCCGCCAACGAGGCGGTCCCGCTCGAGGAGTTCCGTGAGATCGCGAGCACGGTGATGGGCCACGACACCTTCACGTACGGCGCGACAGAGGGGGAGCCCAGACTCCTCAGCGCGCTTGTCGAGTACCTCTCGACGACGAGCGACCCCACCGACGAAGACCGCGTGACGATCACCGCGGGCGGCATGCAGGGACTCGACCTCGCCTGCAAGATCTTCCTCAACCCGGGCGACCTGGTCATCGTCGAGAGCCCGACGTACACCAACGGAAGCGCCACGGCGCTGAGCTACGGAGCCCAGCTCCTCGAGGCACCACTCGACGAGAACGGCCTCGTCGTCGAAGCCCTCCCGGAACTGGTTGCTGCCACCGGACGGACGCCCAAGGCCATCTACACGATCCCCAACTTCCAGAACCCGTCCGGCACCACCCTCTCCCTCGAGCGCCGCGAACTGCTGCTTGAGCTCGCACACCAGTGGAACGCCGTCATCATCGACGATGACCCCTATGGCCTCCTCCGGTTCGAAGGCGAGGACCTCCCGAGCCTCCAGGCGCTCAGCCCCGGCGACCCCCTGCTCTTCTCAGTGCGCACCTTCTCCAAGATCCTCGCGCCGGGCCTCCGGGTGGGATGGGTCGACACCCACCCCGCGCTGCGGCAGCTCGTGATCAACGCGAAGCAGGCGATGGACACGTGCACCAACGTCCCGGCGCAGCACATCGTCGCCGAGTTCATCCGCCGGGGACGGCTCGACAGCCACCTCGCCGATCTCCGCGCCGAATACCGACGGCGGCGGGACGCCATGCAGTCCAGCATCCGCCGCCACTTGGGCGACCGGGTCACGACGACGAACCCGGAGGGCGGCTTCTTCCTGTGGCTCACGCTCCAAGGGGCCGACGCCGGGATTTCGACCCGACGCCTCTTCGAGACCGGGCTCGCCGAAGGTGTCGCGTTCATCCCGGGACCCGCGCTCTCGGCAGAGGGAAGGTTCGACGACGCCCTGCGGCTCTGCTTCGCCACGAGCACGCCCGAACGCACGGACGAGGGAATTCAACGGCTTCGCCGGGCCATGGACATCGAGCTGGCCGGGCTGGAGGGCGCCACGTGCGCGTGAACGCTTCGCTCGAGGACGAGGTCCTCGAGCTGATCACCGAAGCCGACCTCGTCTCGCTCACCACCGCCCTCATCGCGGCCGGCGGCGAGAACCCGGGCGGAACTGAGGATGCGACCGTGAAGGTGCTCGAGGCGTTCTGCCTCGGCGCCGGCCTGGTCACGGCGACTGAACCGGTCGCGCCGGAACGCCCCAACTTCACGGCCGTGCTGCCCGGGGGGTCGGATCGCGGCCTCCTGTTTCTCGGGCACTCCGACGTCGTCCCGGCAGGCGACGGCTGGGAGCGGCCCCCGTTCGAGCCGTACGAGCGTGACGGGCGGCTGTACGGCCGCGGTTCCACTGACATGAAGGGCGGCCTCGCCGCCGTCGCCGTCGCGCTCAAGGCCCTCAAGGAGGCGGGCGTCGAGCTGCCCGGCGACGTCACACTTGCCTGCACGGTCGACGAAGAGGATCTCGGCATCGGGATCCGTGAGTACACGCGTGCCCACGCCGGTGCCGCCCACTTCTCGGGCTGTATCGTCGCAGAGCCGACCGATCTCGCCACCGTGATCGGGTGTCGAGGCGACAGCTACATTGAACTCGCGATCCAGGGCAAGTCCGCCCACTCCGGGCGGCCCGCAGATGGCCGCAATGCGATCGACGCAGCCGCGCGGATCATCGACCTCGTCCGGGACGATCACCGCGAGCTCCAGTCGCAACAGGATGCCCTCCTTGGCAGCGGCAGCTGGAACGTCGGCCTCATTCGTGGCGGGAGCGGGACGTCCATGGTGGCGGGCGAGTGCACCGTCTCGCTCGACCGCCGGCTCATGCCCGACGACGACGCCGGCACCATCCTGGCGTCTCTCCAGCAGCGCATCCTCGATGCGGGTATCTCCCGGGACGGCATCTCGGTGAGCACTTGGGTCTCTATGGAAATGCCCGGGTTCCGCACGGACGAGGACCACCCGCTGGTCACAGATGCCGTCGCGGCCCTCGCAGACTGCGGCTTCGAGAGCAGGATCGGCGGCTGGACGGCGGCGTGCGACGGCGGGTTCATCGCCCGCGATTTCGGCGTCCCGACGATCGTGATGGGTCCCGGGGGCCTCAACGATCAGGCCCATCAGGTCAACGAATCGGTCAGCATCGCCGAGCTCCTGACGGCGGCACGGGCCTACGCGCTCTTGTGCCTCCGGCACGGCCGCGTCCGGTAGCAGCCGACCCACAGCCGTGGGCAGCGGCTATGGGGATTTGGCCGTCGGAGTCTCACCAGTTTCCAGAGTGGTCGCGCCGCGACTCGCTGCAGTTTTGCTTCGCCACGCCGTCCGGGGTGGCCAGAAGCTGGTGAGACTCCGACAGGGTAGCTAGCCGGAGGGGTAGCCGGGTCAGTGCTGGAGCACCGCCCGGAGGAACGTCTTGGTCCTCTCCTCGAGGGGATTCTTGAAGATCTGCTCCGGCGGACCGCTCTCGACCGCTCGACCGTGATCGAACATGACGACCCGGTCGGAGATCTCCTCGGCGAACCGCATCTCGTGCGTGACCATGAGCATCGTCATGTCCGTGCTCTGCGCCAGGTTGCGGATCACGTTGAGGACCTCGCCGATCAGCTCGGGGTCGAGGGCTGAGGTGGGTTCGTCGAAGAGCATCACCTTCGGCCGCATGGCGAGCGCCCGGGCGATGGCCACTCGCTGCTGCTGGCCGCCCGAAAGCTGCGGCGGCGTGTGGTTCATGTGCTTGCTCAGACCCACGAGATTGAGCAGGTCCACCGCCCGCTCCCGCGCCTCCCCCTTGTCCATGCCGAGGACATGGATGGGCGCCTCGACGACGTTCTCGAGCGCCGTCATGTGTGGGAAGAGATTGAACTGCTGGAACACCATGCCGATCTTCCGACGTGTCTGCCTCAGCTGACGCGTCTCCTTCGGCTTCTCGCCCGCCGCCACCTTCCACAGCACATCACCGTCTACGCTGACGAGGCCCTCGCTCGGGCTCTCCAACGTCATCAGGATGCGGAGGATCGTCGTCTTCCCCGAACCAGACGGCCCGATGATCGACACCTTCTCGCCCGGCTGGACGTCGAAGTTGAGCGACTTCAGCACGTGGTTCGAGCCCCAGCTCTTGCTCACGTTCTCGAAGGCGATGATCGGGTCTGGCTTCGTGAGCTCCGACTCGGAAAGGGCGCCGCCCTGCAGGGGAACCGGCTCAGTGCTGGGGCGCATAACGCCGCTCCAATCTGTTGACGAGACGTGACGATGGGTAGCTGATGATCAGGAACAGGATGGCCGCAATCGTGAGCGGTTCCAGGTAGCGGAAGTTCGAGCTGCCGATGGCTTGGGCTGTCCCGAGAAGCTCCACGACCGTGATGGCGGAGAGCACCGCCGAGTCCTTGAACATCTGGATCAGGTAGTTGCCCAGCATGGGAACCACCGTCCTTAGGGCTTGGGGAAGGATGACGCGCCCCCAGACCCTCGTGGCGGGAAGGCCGAGCGCCGTGCAGGCCTCCCACTGCCCGACGTGCACGCCTTGGATCCCGCTGCGGTACACCTCCGCCATGTACGCGCTGTAGTTGATTCCGATCACGATTGCCCCGGTGGTGAAGGCATCGGCGCTGATTCCGTAGTCAGGCAGCACGAAGAACGCACAATACGCCTGGACGAGGAGCGGGGTGCCGCGGATGAAGACGACGACGAAGGTGACCACCTGGGAGACGACAGGTATGGCCAACCTACGCAGAATCGCAAAGGCCAGACCGAGGAGCGCGGCAATGAGCGTTCCCAGGAGCGTGACCTCGACCGTGACGACGAGACCCTGAAGCAGCTGCGGGATGATCGAGACGGCGAACGAGTTGTCCCAAATCATGCTGTACCTGCCTTCATGAACCTGCGCTCTGCGCGCCAAGCCGCCTTGGCCTTGCGGTCAAGGGCGAAGCGCCGCTCGAGGACGCCGGTCAACAGGGTCAGGACCGACGAGAGCACGAAGTACATCACCAGAATGGTGAGGAAGATCGCCGTCGTCTGTCCCGTCGTATTCCGGATCATCTGGGCGCGGAACGTGAGGTCCGCAACCGTGACGAGCGAGACGAGCGAAGTGTTCTTCAGCAGGTCGACCATGACGTTGCCGAAGGGCGGGAGCATCGCAGGGATCGCCTGCGGGATGATCACCCGGCGGAGGCGGAGCGCTGGGCCCATGCCCAGCGCCGTGCACGCCTCCGTCTGCCCCTTGGGGCGGCTCGCTATCGCGCCGCGCACCACCTCGGCTGCATAGGCGCCCTCGTTGAATCCGAGGGCCAGGACGGCCGCCGTCATCGGGAAGAGCTGGATCCCGAAGAACGGGAGCGCAAAGAAGAACCAGAACATCTGCACGAGCAGCGACGTCCCGCGGAATACCTCGACGAAGACCGCGGCGGGCACCCGGAGGAACCAGTGGGTCGAGAGGCGTCCGAGTCCGGCCACGAAGGCGACCAGGATACACACGACCCCACTCAGGGCCGTGACGAGGACCGTCGTCCACATGCCCTGCCAGAGCAGGGGCCAATACTCAACAACAGCGGACATCGGAGCCTCCCGTCACACGGATACAGCCCGAGGTCATCCGGCGGTCTGGCATAGTTCCTGGGCCGTGACGCCCTGGACCACAGTCGGGTCGAAGCCCCACTTGTTGAGGATGTCCGCGAACTGGCTCGTCTGCTTGAACGCGGCGAGCTCCTTGTTGTATGCGTCGTGGAAGGAAGCATCGGACTTCCTGAAGGCGGCGCCAGAGCCGGTGCGAGGGGCATCTTTGAGGGGCGCCGAGACGTCGAAGCCCGCATCGTCCTTCGCAAGCGCGCGGAGGGAGAGCGTCGGCAGCAGGAAGGCGTCTGCGCGGTTCGCCTTGACGGCCTCGATGCCGCTGCGGCCGTCGCTGACCTTGACCTGCTGAGAATCGGGGACCTTGGAGGTCTTGAGGATTCCCTCTTCGAAGCCGCCCGGGAGCACTGCGATCTTGAGGCCCGAGTTCGAGGTCACTGCGGCGATCGACGTGATTCCCTTCGGATTGCCCTTCGGTGTGGCGAAGGACTCGGTGGAGACAATGACCGGCTCCGAATAGTCCACTTGGCCGCAGCGCGACTGCTTCATGAAGAGCCCGGCCGCGATGACGTCCCAGCGGTTCGCGTTGAGTCCCGGGATCATCGAAGCGTACGGGGTGACTACGCCCTGGATGTCCTTGATGCCCATCCGCTGGCACACCGCCCTCAGCACGTCGGGCTCACAGCCGCTCACGGTGCCGTCCGCGTTCACCTGGGTGTAGGGCGGTTCATTTGCGATGGCGACGCGCAGAAACCCCTGCGACTTGGCAGTATCCAGCAGGCTTCCGTTCGACGACGCTGCCGATCCCGCTGCAGGAACGCTGGAACATCCGGTGGCCCACCCAGCCAACGAGGCTCCGAGAGCAGCCACTCCTGCACTTCTCAAGACGCTTCTTCGCGACAACTCGATCATGTCAGCTCCCTTTCAGCCGGCCCGCTTTGGCCGACGGCGGCGAGAGGCCGCCTCACTTTGTGACTTGCGTTACAAACCTATGAGGCGTATGTAGCATTGTCAACAATATGAACGTGCGCGTTCCGACAAAAAAGCACGGCCGGGGGTCCGAAGACCCTCGGCCGTGCTCGTGCCGGTTCGACAGGGCTAGTCAGGCTGCGACTGGGCGCGCGCTCCCCTGAAACCGACCACCGTCTGAGGCTTTGTCTCGGGAAGCTCCCGGCCACGCAGGGAAGCGCCGACCGTCTCCCTCATGAACCGCACCGAGATGACGCCGATGACGCAGGCGAGCATCATGTAGAACGCTGGGAAGATCGGATTGTGCGTTGTATCGATGCCGGCCTGGTTCAGCAGGGGCGCCGTGCCGCCGAAGATCGACGTCGAGATGTTGTACGTGATCGCGAATCCGGCGTACCGGACGTGGGCCGGGAACATGGCGGGGAAGGTCGCCGAGATCGTTGCCAGCTGCGGGATGAACAGCAGGCCGAGAACGGCGAAGCCGATCAGTGCGGCCCAGAACCCATGGGCCATGAGCATGAACATCGGAGCCGAGAGCACGAAGAGCCCAATCAATGAGGCGTACCACATCGGCTTCCGGCCCACCCGGTCGGAAAGCGCGCCTGCGAACGGAATCACGAGCATCATGACGAACTGCGCGACGAACATGATCGTCAGAACCGTCTGATTCGGTAGGCCCGCCTCGCCCTCGAGGTACGTCGGCATGTAGGTCAGCAGGGTGTAGTCGACGATGTTCAGGGCGATCACGAGGCCGGTGAGCGTCAGCATGCTCGGCCAGTACTTGGCCACGAGGTCCTTGAGGCTCGAGGTTGCCTTTTCCTCGGCCTTCCCCTCAAGCTCGAGCTCTTCGAAGACCGGGGTCTCAGCCAGCCGCGTGCGGAGGTAGAGGCCGATGGCGCCGAGCGGGACGGCGCACAGGAACAGTACGCGCCAACCCCAGTCGTTCATCGCCTGGGTTCCGACCGTGACCTCGCCCAGCAGGCCGAGCAGGGAACCGAGCGCGAAGCCGGCGAGCGTCCCGAATTCGAGGAAGCTTCCGAGGAAGCCGCGCTTGTGATCCGGCGCATACTCTGCCATGAAGGTCGCGGCACCGCCGTACTCGCCTCCCGTCGAGAACCCCTGGATGGCCCGCAGGACGATCAACAGCACGGGCGCCAGCAGGCCGACTTGGGAAGCCGTGGGCAGGACGCCGATGAGTGCCGTCGCCGCGGACATCAGGATGATCGTGAGTGCGAGGATCCGCTTGCGCCCGAGGCGGTCGCCTATCGGACCCCAGAACAGGCCGCCCAACGGCCTGATCAGGAACGAGAAGGCGAACGTGCTCAGCGTGAGCAACGTCCCTGCGTGCCCCGGGAAGAAGTTGTGGGTGATGTACGTGACCGAATAGCCGTAGACCCCATAGTCGAACCATTCGGTCGCGTTGCCGATCGCTGAGGCGGCAACCGCCCGTCGGATAGTGCGTGCATCCGGTTGGATGCGGACGGGCCGCGCAGACGCGGCAGGTCCTGTGGGTGTCGCAGGTCCCGCGGGTGCTTCAGGGCGATGACCCGCCATTGGGTTCGCCGCTCGGTGCTGCCGATTCATCAGTACCTCCAGATGGAACTGCAGGACGCGCGGCCCCGCTTTCGGAATTGGCGATAGAAAAACGTTAGTTGGATCACAGTAGGATTGTCAACGATCCTACTGAAGCTCACAGCAACAAGAAGGCCCTGTGGAGAGCTACGGAGCTCTCCACAGGGCCTTCATGTGCCTAGCGGGCCGCTGCCCGGGCAGGCGCGGGAAGGGCGCTTCGCCAACTCGCCGCCGACTCGTAGGCTTGTGCGGCTCGCAGAACGAGCCGGTCAGCGTGCCGCGGTCCGATGATCTGCAGCCCGGCCGGGAGTCCCGACGGCGTGAAGCCGCACGGAACGCTCATGGCCGGCTGCTGGGTCATGTTGAACGGGTACGTGTAGGGCGTCCAGCTGGTCCAGTACTGCGAACTCCACCCCTCAGGCACGTCCCGGCCCCGGGGGAATGCCGGGATGGGAAGAGTCGGAGTCAGGAGAAGGTCATAAGACTGGTGGAAGAGGCCCATCCGCACGCCGAGATCCATGCGGACGGCAGTAGCGTCCAGGAAGTCTGAGGCGCTGAACGTTCCCTGCTCCTCGATGCTGCGCCGAAGCCCAGGGTCTATGCGCTCGAGGGCGGCTGCCCCGTAGGGCTCGAGCACCTTCGCGGCACCTGCAAACCAGAGCACGTGGAAGGCCTCGACGGGGTCCTCTATGCCGGGATCCACTTCCTCCACGTGGGCTCCGAGACCTTCGAACGCCTCGGCCGCGTCGCGGACAAGGGCTTCGATCTCCGGGTCGTTCCGTCCGAACCCAAGCGTTGGCGAGAACGCAATGCGAAGGCCTTCGACGCCGTCGTGCAGGCCTTCGGTGAAGGAGCCCTGAGGCGTCGGGAGGGCGGACCAGTCCCTCGGGTCGAAGCCGGTGATGACGTCGAGGAGAAGAGCGCTGTCAGCCACGGTGCGGGTCATCGGGCCGGCATGGGCGAGAGTGCCGAACGGGCTGGCGGGGAACATCGGAACAAGTCCATACGTGGGCTTGATCGCCACTGTTCCCGTGAAGGCGGCAGGGATGCGGACGGAACCCCCGCCGTCCGTGCCCACGGACCAAGGGCCCATTCCCATTCCCACCGCCGTGGCACTGCCGCCGCTCGATCCGCCGGAGGTGAGGCCCGGGGCGCAAGGATTGCCCGTAGACCCATGGCGAAGCGAGTCGGTCACGCCCTTCCAGGCGAATTCCGGCGTCGTCGTCTTTCCCAGCAGAACCGCCCCGGTCTCGCGCAGACGCGCTACGCACGGCGCGTCCTCGTTCCACGGCCGATCCTCGTCGATGAGCTCGGTTCCCCGAAGGGTCGGCCAGCCTCGCGTGTAGAAGATGTCCTTGATGGAGGTCGGGACCCCATCTCCCGGCCCGAGCGGTGAGCCGTCCGCCCAGCGCTTCTCGGACTCGGCCGCCTCTGCGAGCGCCTCGTCCGCATGGACCGAGACGAAGGCATTGACGTCCCCGTTCCCCTCCTCGATGGCGTCGAGCGCAGCTCTCGTCGCCTCGACGGGCGAGATCTCACCCTGGCGGTATCCCTCGAGCAGTTCGGTAGCTGTCAGCAAGGCCAGATCGTTCATTGCGCCTTCCTCTCTTCTTCGAGGACCCATCCTCCAGTTCTGTTACCCACACTCCTCGGCGATCCCCCGCGCCCATTCCGCCCGCGCATCAGGAGGCCACCACGATGGGGTCGCGCCGAGTCGTTGTGAGGATCTCGCCGCCGTTCGCCGTGACGAGAATGGTGTCGGAGACGACGTAGTCGGCCGGCTTCTGGTCGAGGATCCAGGACAGGACGTGGAAGACCATGCCTTCTCGGATCCCGGTGGTCCCGCCCGCTCTGAGGCCTGCCACGCTTGCTCCACCAACCCAGCTGGGCGGGAAGCCGATGCCGATCGCATAGCCGCAGTGGTGCCTGCGGTAATCGCTGTGGCCGAGCCCGGAATCGATGACCCGCTGCCACGCGTCGTAGACCTCTCCGTTCACCTTGCCGGGGCGCAGTGCCTCGCGGACCGCCTCGAGGCCCGCAGAAGCAATCTCTGCCGCCCGGTCCGTGCCCGGAGGCGCTTCCCCGACGTAGGCCATCCGTGTCAGTGGGGCGTGGTACCGCGCAACTGACGCGGAGAGTTCCATGAAGACCGCGTCCTGGGGCTGGATGATGCGGGGCCTCCACGTGACGTGCTCTTGGAGAAGGAGGTCCTTCGAGCGGATCAACGGGGCGAACCCGGGATACTCGCTGCCCGAAAGCATCATGCGGTGGTAGACGGCGGCAGCCACCTCGCGCTCGGAGATGCCGGGCGAGACCGTGGCCAAGCCTGCCTCGATGGCAAGCGATGATGCACGAGCGGCATGCCGCACATGCTCTATCTCGGCTGCGCTCTTGACCTGGCGGAACGCTTCGACGATGCCCGAACCGTCCACGAGGTCGAGGCCTTCGAGCCGGTCCCGCAGCGGCTCCCATACGTTGAGGGGGAAGCACATCGAAGTTTCCTCCACCCCGATCCTCGACCCTGGGCGCACGGCCGAGGCGACGGCGTTGGCGGCCACCTCGGCCGGGTCCTCGTAGTCGGCGAAGGCGACGTGGCGGCATTGCGGGATCTGCGCCGAGATCGTCGCACCTTCCATCGCGCGGGCGACGACGAGCGGCTCGCCTTCGAGCGGGAGAACCAGAAGGGTGAACGCGAAATACCCCTGATGGTTCAGGCCCGTGAGGTAGTAGAGGTTCTCGGGGCTGACGAGCAGGAGCGCTTCCAAGCCCCGGCGCTGCATCTCCTCCCGGACGCGCTTCACGCGCAGTTCGAATTCCGCCGGGCTGAAGAAGGGAGCCTCAGGGTCGACAAAGGGGGTCGGCGCCACAGCGGGAGGCATGCCCATAGTCATGGTGGCGGCCGAGGACGCGGATGCTGAAGACGGCGGGGTCATTCGTGCTTGCTCTCTTTCTCAGCGCTTCGGCATGAGGGGCGTGCTCGCGATCTTCTCGGACTCGTGGAACGAGAAGTTCTCGGCCTCGCTCTCGTACAGCTCGGCGTACTTCGCGACGCGTTCGGTGTCGAGCTCGATCCCGATACCGGGCTTCTCGGGGACCGCGAGGCAGCCGTTCTTGTACGGAAGAGGGCTTGCATCCGCAATGATGTCGTCCGCGAGGAACGAGCCGTAGCCCTGGTTGGCGTAGATGAAGTTGGGCGTGGAAGCCATGACGTGGACAGCGGCGTAGGCCGCAACCCCGAGCTCACCCAAGCTGTGCTTGAGCACCGGGAGGCCGGCCACCTCGCACATGCCCGCGCCCCGCTTGAGGTTCAGGAGGCCGCCGTCCATCTGGTTGTCGACCGAAACGACGTCGGCCGCCCCGGCCTTGATGAGCTCGAGCTGGTCGTAGCGGGTCCAAGAAGCCTCATTGGCGAGGAGGGGGGTGTTGATGCGTCCCCGGAGGTAGGCCATCTCGGCGAGGTTCCGCCCTGAGATGGGCTGCTCCACGAGCTCGAGGCCGAAGCGCTCCATCTCGCCGACAATGCGAATCGCCGCTGCGGCGGACCACGCCTCGTTGGCGTCCACGCGGATCTTCGCGTCTGGACCAGTGGACGCCCGGATCGCCTCAACGCGCTCGATGTCCTGGCTCGGCTCCATCGAACCGACCTTGATATAGAAGGTCCGGAAGCCCTCGGCGTAACCCTTCGCGGCGTCGTCGGCCATCTCTGAGGCGGGCTTGTGGCTGAGGTAGTAGAAGAATTCGACTTCGTCACGGACGCGGCCGCCGAAGAGATTGACGAGCGGCTGGCCGCTGACCTTGCCCACGATGTCCCAGCAAGCCATTTCAACGGCGGCGATTGCCGTGCTGGTCGACTTCACATGGTGCCACGTGCCGATGATGTTCACGCGCTTCATGATTCGCTCGATATCGAAGGGGCTCTCTCCGATGACGAGTGGCTCGATGGACTTGAAGACCGCCAGCACGATGTCCGCGGACGGATAGGCTGCGGCCTCGCCGAGTCCAACCATGCCTTCATCGGTGTCCATCTCCAAGAGGATGCTGACCATTCCGCGGCGTCCTCCGAACGCCCAGATCTCGTCCTCGACGAAAGGGACAGCAACGGGGGTGGCGCGAAGACCGGTAATGCGCACGGATATCTTCCTAACTCTTAAGAGGGCTTGTAAGTGATGGGCTGGCCGACTGCTCGGGAGGCGGTAGCCCCAAACCTAAGCTGTAGGATTGTAGACAACAATACCTTCCGAATGTGATCCGTGCCACTCTCCCGATCTACTAAGCTTCTCCCCCACAGCACGCTCTCACGTGTTATGATTGTTGACAATCGGCCCATTTGGGGGTCTCACGAACTTGAGGAGAGGGCATGGCCCAGTTGCTCACGCCGGTAGTACAGGAGACGACTCCTGCACTCATTGCCCGCCAGTTGCGCAGGGCGATCGGCCAAGGAGAGCTCGCCCCCGGCGAGCAGCTCAACGAAGCAGAATTGAGCCGCCACCTCGGCGTCAGCCGAGGGCCTCTGCGCGAGGCGATGCAGCGCCTCACCCAGGAGGGTCTCCTCGTCAGCATCCGCAACCGCGGCGTCTTCGTCATTGAAGTGACCGATGACGACGTGCGGGACATGTACCTTGCGCGCGCAGCGGTTGAGCGCGCAGCCGCCGCGCGCGTCATCCAGCTCGATGCAAAGGACGCCGGAAAGCAGCTTCTCGAGGTGACCAAGAGAATGCGCAAGGCGGCGAACGACGACGACGCCGACGCGCTCACTGAGACCGACGTGGAGTTCCACGCGCTTCTCGTAGCCCTCGCGAAGAGCCCGCGCCTTTCGCGCATGCACAACACGCTCATGGTCGAGACTCGCATGTGCATCACCGCACTCGAGACCCGCTACGCCTCGCACTACGTTCGCGCAGACGAGCACCACGAGATCGCTGCCGCCATCAGGGACGGAAAGATGGAGGAAGCAGACCGCCTCCTCGTTGCCCACATGGACGACGCCGTGACTCGCCTCATGCAGGCCCCGGAAGCAGCCTCGGAACCAGCCTGAGAATCGACCGCCTAAGGCGAAGGCTCCCAACTAAAGCGAAGGCTCCCGACGGATTCCGTCGGGAGCCTTCGCCGTGAAAGCGCTCCTACACGCGCGGCACGGCCATGTACTTGTACTCGAGGAACTCCTCGATGCCCACGCGGCCGCCCTCGCGACCCAGGCCGGAGGCCTTGACGCCGCCGAAGGGGGCTGCCGGGTTGGAGACAATCCCGGTGTTGAGCCCGACCATGCCGACCTCGAGGGCCTCCCCCACGCGGAATCCGCGGTCGACGTCCTGCGTGAAGAGGTAGCCCACGAGTCCCCACGGGGTGTCGTTGGCGAGGCGGAGCACCTCGTCCTCGGTGTCGAACGGCACGACCGGGGCCACCGGACCGAAGATCTCCTCGTTCATGAGATCCGCCTCGGGCGAGACGTCGGAGAGCACCGTGGGCGAGTAGAAGTAGCCGCGACGGTCGGGGCGGCTACCGCCACAGACGACGACGGCGCCCTTGCCCACCGCATCGTCGACGAGTTCCTGGACCTTCCGCAGGGCCTTTTCCTCGACAAGGGGCCCGACGTCGGTTCCCGGCTCCGCGCCGTCGCCCACCGAGAGCGCGCCGAGGCGAGCCGCGAGCTTCCGGGCGAACTCGTCCGCGACCGAGCGCTGCACGAACAGCCGGTTGGCGGCCGTGCAGGCCTCGCCCATGTTGCGCATCTTGGCTGCCACGGCACCTTCGACAGCCCGATCCAGGTCGGCGTCCTCGAAGACGATGAACGGGGCGTTGCCCCCGAGCTCCATGGACGAGCGCATCACGTGCTGCGAGGCCTGCTCGAGCAGGCGCACGCCAACCGCCGTCGAGCCAGTGAAGCTGACCTTGCGGGCGATGCCGCTCGACATCCACGGTGAGACCACATCCGACGCCTTGGTCGTGCACACGACGTTCAGGACGCCGTCGGGAAGACCGGCCTCGACGAGGATGTCGACGAGGGCCAGCGAGGAGAGCGGGGTGAGGTTCGCGGGCTTGAAGACCATCGTGCAGCCCGCGGCGATCGCGGGGCCGATCTTCCGCGTGCCCATCGCGAGCGGGAAGTTCCACGGAGTCACGAGCACGCAGGGGCCGACCGGCTCCCGCGAGACGAGGATTCGGTTCTTGCCGTCGCCCGTCGTCGTGAGGTCGCCGCCAATGCGGACGGCCTCCTCCGAGAACCAGCGGAAGAACTCGGCCGCGTACGCGACCTCGCCCTTCGCCTCGGCGAGCGGCTTGCCCATTTCTGCCGTCATGATCAGGGCGAGCTCGTCCTGGCGCTCCATGATGAGGTCATAGGCGCGGCGCAGGATCTCGCTGCGGACGCGGGGGGCCGTCTTGGCCCACTCCTTCTGGACGCGGCCCGCGGTCTCGATGGCGCGCTTCGCGTCCTCCGGGCCGCCGTCGGCCACCGTCGCGATGACCTCTTCCGTTGCGGGGTTCACGACGTCGAAGCGCGCGCCGGAGGCGGCTTCGGTCCACTTGCCATCGATGAAGATGCCGGTGCTGATCTTGGCGATCGCCTCGCGTGCCTTCTCTGAGGCGCGGAGGTCGCTGAGGTTGGTGGTCATAGGAGTTCCTCTGCTTCCTTGGTGGGGCTTTCTGACATGGCGGTCTGGCTGGTGGGTAGCTGCGGCGGCCCCGCAGTCCCGGGGTCAAGGATCTGGGCCAGATGGAGGCCGGGCCTTGAAGAATCAAGCTGATCGACCTGCCGTGCGCACGAGAAGCCGTCGGTCAGGACGGCGACGTCACGGCCGGTGGCCCGCAGCGCGGGAGCGAGGGCATTCTCGGCGACCTGCATGCTCACGTCGTAGTGCTGGGCTTCGAAGCCGAAGTTCCCCGCGACTCCGCAGCAGCCATTCGCGTCGACGACCTCGCGCACCCCGGCCGCCTTGAGCGCCGAGCGCTGGGCAGCGGCCCCGAAGACCGAGTACTCGTGGCAGTGCGTCTGGAGCACGGCCTGCTCGGGCACCGGCTTCGCGGGGGCGGGCTCCCAGCCGGTGGCCACCCGGTCGGCGACGTGCGCGGCGAAGCTGCGCACACGAGCCGCGACCCGCTTCGCCTGGTCCGTAGGCACGAGCTCGGGGAGGTCTTTCCGCAGGGCCGCAGCGCAGCTGGGCTCGACGACGACGATCGGCCGGTCCGTGCCGTCGTCGAGCTCTTCGGCGGCTTGGGACAGCAGACGCTTCGCGGTGCCGAGCTGCCCGGTGGAGATCCAGGTCAGACCGCAGCACGCGTCGGCGGAGCATTCCACCGCCTCGCCGGCGCCTGCGAGGACCCGGGCAGCCGCGCCGGCGACTTCCGGACGGAAGCCCCGCGTGAACGTGTCCACGAACAGGACCACCGAGTCCGCGCCGTCGGCGCCGCCCACGGGACGGACCGCGCCCGCGGGACGGATGCCGGCGTCGTCGACCTCGCGCCGCCACTCCCCAGCACCTGCGAACCGCGGAAGCGCGCGCTTCGTCGTCAGGCCACCCGCAGCCGCGGCGACCTTGCCCAGCGGTGTCGCGAGGACAGCGTTGACGAGGCCGGGGAGGCGGCCGGTGACCTTGAGCCAGCGGGGCAGCCAGCCGAGGGAGAAGTGCGAGAGCGGGCGCACGCGGCCGCGGTAGTAGTGGTCGAAGAACTCGGACTTGTACGTCGCCATGTCGACCCCTGCGGGGCAGTCGGTCGAGCAGGCCTTGCACGCCAGGCACAGGTCCAGCACCTCCCGGACTTCCTCCGACTTCCAGCCCTCCTCGACAGTGCGGGCACCGCGCACCATCTCCTGCAGCACGCGAGCGCGGCCCCGCGTGGAGTCCTTCTCATCGCGGGTAGCCCGGTAGCTGGGGCACATGACCCCTCCGCCGTCCGCGCGGCAGCGCCCGACTCCGATGCAGCCCTGGACGGCGTGCACCCAGGGGTCGGTGTGCGGGGATGGCGTCTGGGCAGTGGAAGCGGCGGGACGGAGGTCGAAGCTCGTGCGCCACTCCCGCTCGGGAACCCCCTCGAGGGCGAGGTGCGAGTCGATCGGGTCGGGATCGGTCATAGACCCCGGATTCAGGAGGCCGGCAGGATCCCACAGCCCTCTGCACCGGGCGAAGGCAGCCATGACCTCCTGGGAGTACATGAGGGGCAGCAGCTCCGAGCGGGCCCGGCCGTCTCCGTGCTCACCAGAGAGCGAACCCCCGTGGCGCACCACGAGCTCGGCCGCTCGCCGAGTGAACTTCCTGAAGACCTCCCGGCCTTCCTCGGTGCGCAGATCGTAGGTGATGCGAATGTGCATGCAGCCGGCCCCGAAGTGCCCGTACATGACACCGGTCAGCTCGTGCTCCGCGAGGAGCTCTCTCAGATCGGCGAGATAGTCGGCGAGACGCTCGGGGGCCACGGCCGAATCCTCCCAGCCGGGCCAGGACTCGCCTCCGCTCGCGAGGCGCGAGGAGAGGCCCGCTCCATCCTCACGCACTCTCCAGAGGGAGGCACGTTCGGTCGGATCGGGCACCGGCTGCCCATCGACAAGGCGTCCATTCTCCCGGAGGCGGGCCACGAGACGTTCCGCCTGCGCGCGGACGGACGCCGCGTCGTCGCCGTCGAGGTCGACGAAGAGCCAGGCTCGGCCTTCGGGGAGGCCGAGGACCGAATCGGGCCCGCGGCGGTGGCGCATCGTCGCGACGATGGCCTCGTCGGTTCCTTCGACGGCAGCCGGGGAGAATTCGAGGATCGTGGGGATGTCCCGCGCGGCGTCGACGACGTCCTCGTAGCCGAGGCAGACGAGCAGGGCACTCGCAGGCTTCGGCACTAGCTTCATGCGGGCACCGACGACGACGGCCCACGTCCCCTCCGAGCCGACGACGGCGCGGGCGACGTTGAACCTCTTCTCCGGCAGCAGATTCTCCAGGTGGTACCCGGAGACCTGGCGCGGTATCTGGCCCAGCTCGCGGCGGAGAGCACCGAGGTTCTCCTGCGCGAGTTGCCGCAGCGACGCCGAAAGGTCTGCAGCGCGAGCGGCTGACTGGTGGTCGGAAGGATCCGTGGCCCGCAGTCCGGTCTCCGTCGCGGTGAGCCGCACGCCGTCCGACGTCACGAGGTCTATCTCGGACACGTGGTCTGACGTGCGGCCGTAGCGGACGGAGTGGTTCCCGCACGCGTCGTTGCCGATCGCGCCGCCGACCGTCGCCCGATTCTTGGACGAGGGGTCGGGCGCGAACGTCTGCCTGCCATCGGTGATGCGCTCCACCTCGCGGGAGAGCGCAGCGAGCACGACGCCCGGCTCGACGTCGACCGTCCCGGCCGCCTCATCGACCGCACCGATGCGGTCCATGTGCCGGGAGAAGTCGAGGACGAGCCCGGGGCCGACGGCGTTGCCCGCCATCGACGTCCCGCCGCCGCGGGAGATGAGCGGCGTGCCGGTCTCCCGGCAGGCCGCCACCGCGGCGACGACGTCCTCTACCGTGCGGGGGAAGACGACGGCGAGCGGCTCGACCCGGTAGTTCGAGGCGTCGTAGGCGTATTCTGCCCGGCGCCGCGGCGACGAGTCTGCCGGAATCCCAGCCTTCGCCAGTTCGCCGAGGAGCGAAGTTCCGGTTCGAGTCTCCAGCATTCGAGCCTCAGGACTGGGCGGCTGCGGGAACCGCGCCGGTGACCGCGGCGACCGCGGCTTCGAAGCGCTGCAGGCCGAGGGTGATCTCATCCTGGGTGACAACGAGCGCGGGAATGAGCCGGACGACGTTGCCGGACGGACCGCACGTGAGCGTGAGGAGGCCCTGGCCTGTCGTGGCCTGCTGGACCGCGGCCGCCGTGGCGGCGTCGGCGGTCCCGTCCTCGAGCGTGAACTCGATGCCCTGCATGAGGCCGAGACCGCGCACGTTCCCGATCGCGGGGAAGCGGCTCTGGATCTCCTTCAGGCCGGCCTGGAGCTCATCGCCGCGGACCCGGGCGTTCTCGACGAGGCCTTCCTCCTCGACGACGTGCAGCGTGGCGACCGCGGCCGCGGCAGACACCGCATTGCCGCCGTAGGTCCCGCCTTGGGAGCCGGGCCAGGCCTTGGCCATGGTCGCGGTAGGGGCGGCAATCGCGGAGATCGGGAAGCCCGAGGCGATGCCCTTCGCGGTGATGAGGATGTCCGGGGTGGCGGAGGAGTGCTGATGGCCCCAGAACTTCCCGGTGCGCCCGACGCCGGCCTGCACCTCGTCGAAGATGAGCTGGATCCCGTGGCGGTCGGCGCGCTCGCGCAGGCCCTCCATGAACGCGGGGGGCGTGGGAAGGTAGCCGCCGTCGCCCAGCACGGGCTCGATGAGGAAGGCCGCGGTGTCGTTCGGCGCGGTGCGCGTCTGGAAGAGGTAGTCGAGCTCCTTGAGGGCGAACTCGACCGCGGTTGCCTCGTCCCAGCCGTAGCGGAAGGCATAGGGGAACGGCGCCATGTGGACGCCCGGCATCAGCGGTGAGAAGCCAGCAGAGAAGCGGGTTCCCGCCGTCGTCAATGACGCGGCCGCGACGGTGCGTCCGTGGAAACCTCCCTGGAAGACGATGATGTTGGGGCGCCCCGTCGCCATGCGGGCAAGACGGATCGCGGCCTCGACGGCTTCAGAACCGGAGTTCGCATAGAAGACCGAGTCGAGGCCAGCCGGAAGGACGTCTCCGAGCATCTCCGTCAACTGCAGGAGCGGCTTGTGCATGACGGTCGTGTACTGGGCATGGATGATCTTGCCGACCTGCTCGCGGGCCGCCTCCACGACGCGCGGGTGGCAGTGCCCCGTGCTCGTCACACCGATGCCGGTGGTGAAGTCGAGGTAGTCCTGGCCGTCCGTGCCGTGGATCCAGCTGCCGAGCGCGTGGTCGACCACGACCGGAGTGGCTTGCTTGAGGATGGGGCTGAGAGTCGTCATGTCGACCATTCTGATAGGGCAATTGAATGATTGTCAACAATAATCATGTTGCGTATCGTGGTGTAGGTGAATGAGCTCAAGGATTCCCCCACGGGGCGGGAGCGGCCGAAGGTCGTCGTGCTGACCTCGCCCACCACCGTTCCTCCCTACAACACGGAAAAGCTCGAGGAACAGACCGAGATCGTCTGGGCAACCGCTGACTCGCTGCCAGACGCCCTGCCGGGTGCAGAAATCCTCTTCGTCTGGGACTTCTTCTCAACCGCCCTCCGGGACGCCTGGGACCACGCGGATTCCCTCCGCTGGATCCACGTCGCGGCCGCGGGCGTCGACACGCTCCTGTTCGATGGCCTGCGCGAGTCCGATGTCGTGATCACGAACGCCCGAGGAGCCTTCGACGGGCCCATCGCCGAGTTCGTACTGGCCTCGATCCTCGCCCACGACAAGCTCCTGCACGAGAGCAAGGAGCTGCAACGAGAGGGCGAGTGGCGGCACCGGGAGGGCAAACGTACGGCTGGCAGCCACGCTCTTGTTGTCGGCACCGGCGGCATCGGACGCGCCACCGGGCGCCTCCTCCGCGCCGTCGGAATGGAGGTCGTGGGTGCGGGTCGCTTGGCCCGGGAGGACGATCCCGACTTCGGGAGCATCGTTCCGACGGAACAACTCGCCCGCCACGTTGAGTGGGCTGACCACCTTGTGCTGATCGCGCCGCTCACTGATCAGACCCGCGGGGTCGTCAACGCCGAGGTACTCGCCGCCATGAAGCCCACAGCGCACCTCGTGAACGTGGGCCGGGGGCCGCTTGTGGATGAGCCAGCCGTCATCGCGGCTCTGCAGGCGGGCACGATCGCCGCGGCGTCGCTCGATGTCTTCACCGAAGAGCCCCTTCCGCCGGCGCACCCCTTCTGGCAGATGCCCAACGTCCACATTTCCGCCCACATGAGCGGCGACGTCGTGGGCTGGCGGGATACGCTCGCCGACCAGTTCGCTGACAACCTCGCCAGATGGCAGCGCGGGGAGGAACTCGTGAATGGGGTGGACAAGCAGCTGGGCTACGCGCGGAGCCGCTGACGCAGCACCCGAAGGGCGGGGCCGGACAAATCGGCCACGCCCTTCGGGTGCGTGTTCCTAATCCTCCTCGGCCCGCTCGATCACCAGGCGCTCGCCCCGCGCCCCACCCATCCAGATGTCCTGGCTCGCGGCCGCGAGTTCATCGAGACCCTCGACGATGGTTCCGTACACGTTGCCCGGGACCCACCCGACATCGCCGTTGAGGAGGAGATTGTTGCGGCCGTAGAAGTATGCGAGGTCGATGAGCAGCCGGCTCTCGTTCGTGCCCGCTTCCGTCTCGTAGCCGTACGCAGGGTTGTTCAGCACGCCTTCGAAAGTGAAGTAGCAGAGGTCGCCCGGGATGGGAGTGATCGTCTGGTTCTCCGGCCCCGGCTCCTCCGTCGCGAACGGCGAGACGAGGGTGTAGACCTCGTTGCGCGCGAACTTCCCGTGGAACACGTCCCCCTTCAGCGGCAAGGCCTGCCAGACGGCTTCCGCCGTTCGAGGCGCCTCCTCGTCGAGCAGCCGCGCGCGGGCGCTCACGCCGCGCTTTTCGAGAGTGATCGTGATGTAGCGGGCCATCGTTCTCCTAGCCTCTCTGGCGCCCAAAGACGCCCTGTGATTGTCTACAATCCAACTGTAGACTTTAGTTGACCACTCGCAAACCCATCAGGAGGGATTCATGAGCACCGTCGCCATCCTCTACCCAGGGCACAGCGCCGAAGACGAGTTCGCCGAGCTCGAAGGCATCGTTCCCGGGGCCCGCTTCCCCGTGATCCACACCTGGGAGGGCAGCACCGACCACGACGTCGACGCGCTCCTCAAGCTGGGGTCCCGGGACCTCCTCGAGCCCCCGTCGAAGGAGGCTGGGCAGGCAGGTGCCGATGCGGTCATGTGGGCCTGCACCTCCGGGAGCTTCGTCTACGGGTGGGACGGCTGTGCCGAGCAGGCGGGGTGGGTAGAAGCCGCGAGCGGTGCGCCGTCGTCGTCGACCTCTCTTGCCTTTGCTGCTGCCCTCCGGCACCTGGGGCTGTCCCGCGTCAGCGTCGCCGCGACGTACCCCGACGACGTGGCCTCCCACTTTGTAGAGTTCCTCGGCAAGGGTGGGATCACCGTCACCGCCTTGTCGACCTACGACGTCCCGAGCGGCGAGGATGCGGGGCTTCTGGGCGCCGACTGGGTGCTCGACGTCGCCAAGGCCGCAGATATCTCGGGGGCCGAAGCCCTCCTCATACCCGACACCGCCCTCCACACCCTTGCGATCATCGGCGAACTCGAGGCAACACTCGGCATCCCGGTGCTCACAGCGAACCAGGTGACGGCCTGGCAGGGCCTCAAGCTCGCCGGCCATCCCGCCACCGCGGAAGGCTTGGGGCGGCTCTTCGAAGCCCACTGAGCTTCCGCATCCGCTCTCTCCTTCCCGCCGGCAGTATCAGGCCTTCCTGGCCGGCGGTGTCAGGTGCTGGCTGGGCGCAGGTGGGCGGCGATGGTCTCGGCGGACTTCTCCAGTTCCGTGCTGCCTTCGGCGACGCCCACGACCAGCTCGAACACCTGGTCGGCGCCCATGTCGTGCTCGGCCCCGTTCATGGCAAGGAAGACGACGACCAGTACCCAGGCGGTGCGCATGTTGCCGTCGATCAGTGCGTGGTTCCGGGTTGCGGACTCGAGCAGGGCGGCCGCCTGACGGGGCAGCGTCGGGTAGGCGGGCTGTCCCATCACAGTTGTTGCCGCTCGGGCAAGGGCTGAACCGAGCAGGCCCGCGTCCCGCACGTGGAATCCCATCCTCGCGACCAGGGCGAGGGCCTCCTCGAGTTCGAGGAAGAGGGTCATGCGTCAGCCAGACGCTGGAGCGCCTCTCGGTCGTGGGAGAGGGCGAACTGGAATCCCTGCTCGATCAGGGCCTCACGGCGGTTGCGCTGGATGAGCTGACGCACGGCCTCGACCATGAGCGCGCTCTTGGACGTGTGGTTCTCGACAGCTAGCCGGTCCAGTTCTCGGTCGAGGTCCTCGGGGAGTCTGAGTGTCATGGCCATAGCCTGATGATACCAAGCTGGTATCAGGCCGCGAGGCTCCGGCTCGCCTCCGCGAGTCGGGCGCCGCCCGGAAGCGACAGGCCCAGCCGACGGAGGCCAGCCCACGCCGTCACCTGATTCGCCGTGATGACCGGCTTTCCGAGCTCCCGCTCAAGGGGCTCGATGATGTCGAAGGTCGGCAGGTTGGTGCAGGCAACGAACACGGCTTCCGCCGCAGGGGAGTCTGCTTGGCGGACGAGATCGGCAGTTACCCGGTAAGGGACGTGCCAGATGAATTTGTCGAGGCCTAGACCCTCGCAGCCTGTCACCGCCCGGCCTCCTTCGGCCAGGAAGTCCTCGAGGCGGGCCGTGAGCTCCGGCACGTAGGGGGTCGCGATCGCGAGGCGTGTTATCCCGAATAGGTCGAGGGCCTCGATGAGGGCCTCGGATGTGCTCACTGCTGGCGCCTCGAGCTCCTCTGAGACGGCCCTGGAGATCCTGGCCGCTCCCTCAACCCCGTTCACGAAGCTTCCCGAGGTGCATGCGTAGACGGCCGCCTCGGGCGAGATGGCTTTGAGGCATCTCGCCGTGGGCCGGATCTCCTCGTCGTCTCCGATCGTGGCCGCCATGGTTGCGTCGACGACGAGGGGATGGAAAGGGGTCCGAGCAAACGCCAGCGTCACCTCGTTCGGCATCCATCGCCACAGTTCGCGGTCGAGGGCCATGTCGTAGGGGCTGACGACTCCGAGGAATCGCTGGATTCCGGGGCCCTCTGGATCAAAGTCTGTTGCGCTGGTCACACTCCATCTTCCCATAATGTCTGATCGTCAACAATAATCAGAGCAGAAGGAGAATTCCGTGACCCAAGCTCAAATCCCGCAGCCCGGCTCTCAAGGGTTCGCCCAACTGGAGGCCTACGCCAAGACCCTTCCGCCGGCCCCGAAGCCCGCCGGCAGGTACGCCCCTGTCACCGAAGCTGGCCCGCTCCTCTTCACGTCCGGCCACACTCACGCCATCCAAGGCGCGCTCGACTTCACGGGGCCCATCGGGACGGACGGCGCGCCCAGCCTCGAGGACGCGCGAGAGTGCGCCCGGACTGCCGTCCGCAACTGCTTGGCCAGCCTCAATCACCATCTGGGAGGTCTGGACAGAATCGAACGGGTCGTGCAGATGACCGGCTACGTCGCGGCCAGCCCCGAGTTCGAGGACCACCCGCGAGTCCTGGACGCGGCCTCAGAAGAGCTGATCGGCGTCTTCGGAGAGCGGGGACGCCCCTCACGCGCAGCGGTCGGTGTCTCAAGCCTCCCCGGTGGGGCAGTAGTCGAGGTGAGCTTGATCGTCTCGGCCCGCCCGCTGCAAGAGGGCTGAAGGTGGGGGTCGCTGCTCGCGCCGTCACCTCCGCAGGGTGCGCACCCTGCGGACGTGACGTCGCAACGCAAGAGTGACACCAGACCTCTTGCGCGCGACACCATAGTGGTGTCATGATGGCGTCATGGATCTCGATCGTTATGTCGCCGACCTCCGCTCCCAGCTCGCCGTTTCCGCCGAGGCAGCCGGAGAGGAAGCGCGGGGACTTGCCGAGCAGCTGAGTCTCGCACTTGATTCGGCCGCTCGGCTGGCGTTGCTGGAGGCACTCAGCGACGCCGCGAGCGAGATCACCCGTGAGCTCGCCCCCGGATCGGTCGATGTGCGTCTCCGGGGTCGCGACCCGGAATTCGTAGTTTCAGCCCCGCCGGCCACCGAGTTCACGGACGCGCCCACACCACTTGCGCCCGCCGCGCCAGTGGAGACGGGGAACGAGGACAGCTCGGCGAGCGCCGACGCCCTCGATGACACCGTCACCTCCCGCACCACCCTGCGCCTGCCCGATCAGCTGAAGGCCCGCGTAGAACGGGCCGCCGCGCAGGACGGCATCTCCCTCAACGCTTGGCTGGTCCGCGCGATCGCGGCCGCCCTCGAGCCGAAGCCCCGGCGAACCGCCCAGCGGGAGTCGCGCTCCGGCGACAGCTTCACGGGCTGGGTCCGCTAGCCCAACCAGACACCACTCGCCGTCCCGCCCCCCGCGGGACTAATCCGTCCTGCCCCAAAACCCAAAGCAGGGCGGCCCTTAGGAGATCACTATGCCCAGCTACAACACCGACGGCCCCATCGAGGCCGTCATCGACCTCGGCGTCGGCCACGTCGAAGTGCTCGCCTCCGACCGCAGCGAGGTATTCGCTGAGGTTGTCCCGACCAACCCCGGCCGCAACGGAGATGTCTCCCTCGCGGGCGAGGCCACCATTGCGTTCGACGGCGGCCGGCTGCGCCTTCGCGTCCCGCGCCGACGCAACCTGTTCGGACCGAGCGACTCGGTGGACGTCCGCGTGGAGCTTCCGAGCGGCTCCCGGGTCGACGTCGACAATGCGTACGGCTCTGTGCGGACGCGCGGCGAGCTCGGGGAAAGCAGCATCACGGCGAAGTACGGTACGGTCACCGGTGACACCATTCGCGGCCTGGTCCTCGTCTCGCCGTACGGCACGGTGGACATCGACCGCGTCGCCGGCCGCCTCGACGCGAACCTCGGCCACGGCCAGGTCCGGATCGGCCGGATCGACGGCGAGGCACGCGTACGCGGCTCGCACGGCACGATCGACCTGGGCACCACCGGCGGTCCTGTCGAAGTCACCACGTCCGGCCCCCTCACCATCGAGCGCGCGCTCGACGACGTCACCGCCAAGAGCGCGCACGGCGCCATCCGCGTGCGGGAGGTGACGGGCGGCTCGATCCGGATCGAGAACGGCTATGCCGAGGTCGAGGTCGGCGTGCCCGCTGGCCTAGCCGCGTGGCTGGATGCGTCTTCCCTGCACGGCACCGTGCGCAATGAACTGACCCCCGATCCCGAGGCCGCGACGAGCGGCCGCACGGTCGAATTGCGCCTTCGCTCCAACTGGGCGGACGTCAGCGTCCGCCGCGCCGGCGTCGGCACCAGAAGGGAAGCCACATCATGACCTCCGCCATCACCGCCCGCGGCTTGACCAAGCGCTACCGCGAGCAGATCGTCCTCGACGGCGTCGACCTCGACGTCGCACCGGGCACCGTCCTCGCCCTGCTCGGCCCCAACGGCGCTGGCAAGACGACCGCGGTCCACATTCTCTCGACCCTCGTCCGGCCGGACGCCGGGACCGCTACGATCGCCGGCCACGACCTTCATCGAGACCCGCACGGCGTGCGGGCCGCGATCGGCCTCACCGGCCAGTTCGCGGCCGTGGACGGCCTGCTCACTGGCGAGGAGAACCTTCGGCTCATGGCAGACCTACGCCACCTCGGCGCCCACGCCGGAAGCCGCCGCGTCGCGGAACTGCTCGAACGGTTCGATCTCACTGACGCAGCGCGCAAGCCGCTCGTGACCTACTCGGGCGGCATGAAGCGCCGCCTCGACCTGGCCATGACGCTCGTCGGAACGCCGCAGATCGTCTTCCTCGACGAGCCGACCACTGGCCTCGACCCGCGCAGCCGGCAGACCATGTGGGAGATCGTCCGCGAACTCCTCGACGACGGGGTGACGATCTTCCTCACAACCCAGTACCTCGAGGAGGCCGACCGCGTTGCGGACCGCGTCGTCGTGCTCGACCACGGCCGCGTCGTTGGCGAGGGAACCCCGAGCGAGCTCAAGGCGCGGGTTGGCACCGAGGTCCTGATCGTCACCGAGCGCGACGGCACCGCGCGCCCCGAGATCCCGGTTGACGGGACCGTCGGCGGCCTCCGCGACGTGCTCGCCGCGATCGACGGCGACGGATCCGCGAGCGTGAGCCTGCGCGCGCCGAGCCTCGACGACGTCTTCTTCGCGCTCACCGGCAGCCCGTCGTCGTCCGACGACGCCGCGCCCACCTCCGTAGCCGCGTCCGCGACCGCTTTCATCACCGGGGAGGAACAATGACCGCCATCGCTTCCACCGCCGCCGATTCGGCGACGATGTTCCGCCGCAATCTGCTCCACATGCTGCGCTACCCGGGCCTCACGGTGTTCGTCATCGGGATCCCGGTGCTGCTTCTGCTGCTGTTCGTCTACGTCTTCGGCGGCATGCTCGGCGCGGGGCTGCCCGGAGGCGGGCAAGGTGCGAGCCAGGAGTACCTCGCCTACGTCGTCCCCGGCATCCTCCTCATCGGCGTTGCCGGGATCGCCAACGGTGCGTCCATCGGGATCGCTCAGGACATGACCGAAGGCATCGTCGCGCGGTTCCGCTCCATGGCGATCTCGCGGGCGGCTGTCCTCAACGGACACGTCCTCGGCAACACCGTCCAGGGGCTGCTGTGCCTCGCCGTCGTCATGGGCGTCGCGCTGCTCATGGGCCTGCGGCCCGGCGCCGGGCCGCTCGCGTGGCTTGTGCTCGTCGCCTTCCTTGCCTTGGTCTGCTATTCGGTGTCTTGGGTGGCGGTCGCGATGGGGATGAGCAGCAAGACCGTCGAGAGTGCCAGCAACACTCCGATGATCTTCACGCTCCTCCCCTTCCTCGGAAGCGGCTTCGTACCCACGGCCTCGATGCCGGGGTGGCTGCAATGGTTCGCCGACGCGCAGCCGTTCACCCCGTTCATCGAAACCACCCGCAGCCTGCTCGCCGGGCAAGGGCCCGACGCGCGCTACGGCTTGGCGTCACTCGCCTGGTGCGCGGTGTTCGTCGCGCTCGGCTACTTCTGGTCCCGCGCGGTGTACGAGCGCAAGTCGGTGAGCTCATGAGCTAGACCCCCGCGGCAACCCCCGCCGCGCGCAAGCCCGGGTGATCGGACGCGAGGCGTGGTCCGGCTCCCAGGATCGTCTCCCGGAAGGTCGCGCCCGCGGGTGCGTCGGCGAGCAGGCCACGCCGTCGCAGCTCGGGCGAGACGAGGCGTGCGAACTCGAGCAGATCGGCCGGCCGCACAGCGGAGGTGAGGTTGAAGCCGTCCACACCGCCCTCCTCGACCCAGCGCTCGAGCTCGTCGGCGATCGTTGTCGGCGAACCGACGATCACGGGTCCCCTCCCGCCGATCGAGACGAACTTCGCGACCTCGCGCAGGGTCCACTCTCGTTCAGGATCGAGGGTGGTGAACTGGGCGAGCGCGGACTGGTTGCCGTCGCTCGTGATGTATTCGAGCGGAGCGTCCTGGTCGAGACCCGAGAGGTCGATGCCGGTCCAGCCCGCGAACAGCGCAAGGGCGGCGTCGGTGTCCACGTAGGACTCGTATTCGGCGAGCTTGGCCGCGGCGGCCTCATCCGTCTCGGCGACGATGACCGTTGCAAGGTTGAAGACCTTGACCGAGTCGGCGGCCCGGCCCACGGCCGAAAGCTCAGCGCACAGCCCCTCGATGAACTTCCGTGCCTGGGCCGGCGTCGAGCTCGAGAAGAAGACCGCCTCCGCGTGCTTCGCCGCGAACGCCTTGCCCCGGGACGAAGCGCCCGCTTGGAACAGCAACGGCGTCCTCTGCGGGGAGGGCCCGACGAGTGCGGGCCCGGGGACGCTGTA
Source organism: Sinomonas terrae (assembly GCF_022539255.1). Classification (NCBI taxonomy): domain Bacteria; kingdom Bacillati; phylum Actinomycetota; class Actinomycetes; order Micrococcales; family Micrococcaceae; genus Sinomonas; species Sinomonas terrae. Next base: position 46,597 of record NZ_JAKZBV010000001.1, on the reverse strand, counting down.
GCCCGCGCCGGAGTGCCCGATCCCGCGTACGCGAGCCGGGTCGACGAAAACGTTCGATTCGACGTCGGCCCGCACCGCGTCGTCGTCGGCCGATGCCTCCCACAGCTTGTAGACGACGTCCATGAATTCCTCGGCGCGGTCGTAGCGCTCGTCATGCGGGAGCTGGCGGCCGAGCCCGAGGTTGCGCGCCGCTGACTCCTGGTAGGAGGTCACGATGTTCCAGCCGATGCGGCCTTGCGTGAGGTGATCGAGCGTGCCGAACTTGCGGGCGAGGAGATACGGCTGCTCGTACGTGACCGAGGCCGTCACACCGAAGCCGAGCCGCTCCGTTGCGGCGGCGAGCGCCGAGACGATGAGCAGGGGGTCCAGGGTCGGATACTGCACTCCGCCGCGCACGGCCTCGTCGGCGCTGCCGCCATAGACGTCGTACTGGCCGAGCACGTCGGCGAAGAAGATGCCATGGAACCCACCGGCCTCGAGGGTGCGAGCGAGGTCCGTCCAGTAGCCGAGTTCGGCGAACCGGCTGGCCTGCGAGTCGGGATGGCGCCAGAGCCCGGGCGACTGGTGCACCGGCACGAGCATCTCGAAGGCGTTGAGGAGCAGGGGCTTGGTCACTGGAGTTCCTTTCGAGCGGTCCGAACCGGGTCCTTGGCAGCGAGCGCGGCAACGGTCGAGAGCGCCGCGAGCAGGACGAAGAAGCCGCAGATGAGCCACGGCTGGCCGCCTCCGGCCTCGAGCAGCGCCGCCGCGACGAACGGCGTGATCCCGCCCGAGAGGACCGTGCCGGCCTGATAGCCGAAGGAGACGCCGCTGTAGCGGAGATCGACCGGGAACTGCTCGGCGAACCACGCCGCCTGCGGTCCGTAGATTGCGTCATGCAGCACGTTCATGGGCAGCAGCAGCACGATGGGGAGGAGTGCGAGGGAGCCGTGGTCGAGGAACCAGAAGAACGGCCAGATGAAGACGGCGATACTGATCGCGCTCGCCACAGCCATGCCGCGCCGGCCGATGCGGTCGGAGAGCCACCCCCAGAACGGTCCAGAGATGAGGCCGACCGCGGAGACGATGAGCACGGCCGTCAGGGCCTCGCCGGTGTCGCCGCGCCGGGTCTTGAGGTAGCCCAGCATGTAGACGGTGAGGAGGCTGTAGAGCGCGGGCTGGACGAGGCGCAGGCCGATCGTCACGAAAATGCCACGCGGATGCTCGCGCAGAGCCCGCCGGACCGGGTGTTCCGCGACGCGCTCCTTCTCGCGGAGCTCGGTGAACTCCTCCGCGTCCTTGACGCCGAGACGGATCCACAGCCCGATCGCCACCAGCACGCCGGAGAGCAGGAACGGGATGCGCCAGCCGAACGCCTGGAACTGCTCGGACGTCAGCACGCCTTGGATGACGGCGAAGGTCGCCGTCGCGAGCAGCATCCCTGCCGCCGAACCCACTTGGGTGAACGATCCGAAGAGGCCGCGCCGGGCCGGCGGCGCGTGCTCGACCGAGAGGAGGGCGGAGCCACCCCACTCAGCTCCCGCGGAGAGGCCTTGGATGAGGCGGAGCGTGACGAGACCGACCACGGCGAGCAGGCCGATGGCCGAGTAGTTCGGCAGGAGGCCGATGAAGAACGACGACGCGCCCATGATGAGGAGCGACCACACGAGCAGCGCCTTCCGCCCGATGCGGTCGCCGAGGTGGCCGGAGATGACGCCGCCGAGCGGCCGGGCGATGAAGCCGACGGCGTAGGTCGCGAACGAGGCAAGGATGCCGACGACGGGTGACACGCCCGGGAAGAACTGCTTTCCGAAGACGAGTGCGGACGCCGTGCCGTAGAGGTAGAAGTCGTACCACTCGATCGTGGTCCCGACGAATGCGGAGGAGAGGACGCGCCGCTTGGCGCGCAGGGTCTCGCCGAGCTGGACGGTCCCGCTCTGGAGCAGAGTAGCCATGGTGGTCTTTCTCGGTCGCGGCACCGCGGCTCGCAGGCGCCATACTTACGACGCCGGAACCCGGCATCGTCGAATCCTCACCTGGAGCACCCCACTACAGCAGGAGGGTTGCCGTCCGATCAGCCAGGGCTTGTCACCGGAACTCTTGATTCTGGATGCCAGTTTTCTAGAAACCGGTTAACCGCGGCAACTGCCATGTAACGGCGCTTCACACTCGCCCCCACCCCCTCCCGTTTCGGGTACAGAAACCACCCCTCTTTTGCCGTTTCGGGTACAGATATCCCCCTCGTTTGGTCCTTTCGGGAGCGCCAACTCCCCTCATTTGGCCTTTCGGGAACAGCTAATCCTTCTCACGCCCCTTTCGGTTGCGCCTACCTGAAATCGAGGGGACCGACGACGACGGGTGGCGAGCTTCGTCGTCGTCCTCGCCCTTCGAGATGGGGAGTTGGCGTACCCGAAACGACCACGGGCGGGAGTTGGCGTACCGAAACGACCAGGGGCGGGAGTTGGCGTACCCGAAACGACCACGGGCGCGAGTTGGCGTACCCGAAACGACCACGGGCGCGAGTTGGCGTACCCGAAACGACCAGGGGCGGGAGTTGGCGTACCCGAAACGGATAGAGCGGGGGCGGGGGTGGGGTGAGCTTTTACGCGCCGCCCCACTTTGGGTTGGGTGTCTCCGGCCCCTCATATGGCCTATCCCCGTAGAACTCCTGCAGTCGGTCGAGCTCATCCCGGAGCTCCGCGAGCACCGACGCGTTGCTCGGGTCCGCGATCACGTTGACGAGCTCGTGAGGGTCGGCCTCGAGGTCGAAGAGCTCCCACTCGCTCGGCTCCCGCTCGAGCGAGGCGCCCGGCACGCCCAAGCCGTCACAGTAGTAGTGGATCAGCTTGTGCGTGCGCGTTCGGACGCCGTAGTGCGCGGGGACGTGATGGCTCGGGTCGCGATGCTCCCAGTAGCGGTAGTACATGGACTCCGGCCAGTCCGGCACGTGCTCGCCTCGCAGGAGCGGGCGGAACGAGCGCCCCTGCGCAGTGGGCAGGGCAGAGCCGGGATCGAGGCCGCAGAAGTCGAGGAACGTCGCGGCGAAGTCGGCGTTCGTGATGATCGCGTCGCACCTGCTCCCCGCCGGAATCTCGGCAGGCCACCGCATGAGCAGAGGCATCTGGAGGGACTGCTCGAACATGAGTCGCTTGTCGAACCAGCCGTGGTCGCCCAGGAAAAAGCCCTGATCCGAGCAGTACACCACGATCGTGTCCTCGGCGAGCCCCTGTGCGTCGAGGTATTCGAGCAGGCGGCCGACGCCGTCGTCGAGCGCCTGGACGCACTGGAGGTAGTCCCGCATGTACCGCTGGTACTTCCACCGCGCCCGCTCCCCGCTGTGCTCCGGTCCCTCTAACTCCGGCGGCGTCGGCTCCTTGACGTCCTCCTCGGTGAGATCGTCGGCGATGCTCATCCGCACAGACCGAACGCATTCCGCCAAGGTCGCGTGGTCGTCGTCGAACGTCTCCGGCTCGGGTATCGAGCCGACCGGGAACAGGTCACGGTGCCGCTCGTCCGGGATCCAGGGCCGGTGGGGCGCCTTGTGGTGCACCATGAGCGCGAAGGGGCGCCCCGGATCACGGTTGATGAGCCAGTCGAGCGCGAGGTCCGTCACGAGATCGGTCGCGTACCCGGTGAACCGCCGTTCGCCGTCGGGCCCGATCATGACGGGGTCGAGGTACTCCCCCTGGCCGGGGAAGACGAGCCAGTCGTCGAAACCCCGTGGCCGAGCGCCGGAGGACTCCCCGAGATGCCACTTGCCATAGAGCGCCGTCGCATACCCGGAATCGTGGAGGACGTCGACGAACGTGGGCACTCGGTAATCGAATTCCGCGAAGATCCCAGGCACCCCATTGATGTGGCTGTACGTCCCCGTGAGGATCGTGGCGCGCGAGGGACTGCAGATCGCATTCGTGCAGTAGACCGAGCCGAGGAGCGCGCCCTCCCTGCCGATCCGATCGATGGCCGGCGTCGTGTTGACCCTGCTCCCGTAGGCGGAGATGGCATGCGGAGCATGGTCGTCGGAGAGGATGAAGAGCAGGTTCGGGCGGTCCACGGATTCGCTCATCGCGTGCGGACGATTCCCTGCCGCAGGAGGCTCTCCGCGCACGCGACGGCCGCCTCCTCGTTCGAGCGCGGTTCCCAGCCGAGCACACGGCGCGCCTTCTCATTGCTCGCAGCCCGAACCACGTTGAGCTGCGCTGAAATCTCCCGAACGGGAGGCACGACGACGGCGAGCGCCTTGAACACCCAGGCCGGCGCCGTGCGGGTGGTCACCTTCGAGGCCGCCGGACCGAGGGCCTCCCGCAACGTGAGCGCGATCTCGTGGAAGGAGATCGGCTCACCCGCGACGGCGAGGAAGCGCTGGCCGGCAGCTTCGGGATCCGTCATCGCCCGAAGGTGGAGGTCGGCGACGTCGCGTACGTCGACGATGTTCAGCCACATGGGCGGAGCGGCGGGGAGCTGGCCGCTCAGGAGAGTCGAGATGATCCGGATGGAGCTCGATAGGTGGGGGCCGAGGACGGGCCCAAGGATCCCGACCGGGTTCACGACGGCGAGTTCGATCCCGCCCTCGCGTTCGACGAAGTCCCACGCGGCCCGCTCGGCGATCGTCTTCGACTTGACGTACGGGCTGATCCCGCGAGCGCTCGGGTCCGTCCAGTCGTTCTCGTCAAAGACGTGCTGCCTGTCGAGGTGCCCGTAGCCCACCGCGGCGAACGACGACGTGAGCACGACGCGCTGCACACCGGCGTCGCGCGCGGCCCGCAGAACCCGTCCCGCGCCGTCGCGCGCAGGTCCGATCAGCTCGTTCTCGTCCCTCGGCTGCCTGCTCGGGAAGGGAGAGGCGACGTGGAGCACATAGTCAGCCCCCCGTGCGGCCTCGCCCCAGCCGCCGCCAGCCCTGAGGTCCGCCGTGAGATATGCGACCCGCTCCTGGTGGGGCGCTCCCGCGTTTGCGAGCATCCTTTCGACGATGGGCCGGCGGTCCGGCGAGCGCAGCGTCGTCCGCACGGTGTGGCCCGCGGTGAGGAGCTGCACTATGGCGTGGGCGGCCACGAAGCCGGAGCCGCCCGTTACGAGCACTGTCGCCACGGTCAGGTCACCCCTTCCCGCCGCCGAGCTTGGCCGGGAGCTTTCGACGGATGCGGTCGTAGCGGGCCTCGGCCTCGTCGGCGAGCTGGAGCTCCCTCGCGTGGAGCCGACCGTACGTGAAGGCGTTCTCAGCCCGCCCGTACGCCTCGACCCCGAGCCTGCGGACCAGCTCCGCGGTAACGATCGAATCCTGATGCTCGCCGAGCGCCTTCTGGACCTTCCGTGCGCGGCGGCCCAGTCGCGCTGCCTTCTTCGCACCGAATGGTGCGGCTGCCTCAGCGGAGTACCGGAGGCGTTTGGCGGCCTTCCGCACGTCGTGGAGCGCGATGTCGTGCTTCTCCGTGCCCTCGGCGCCCTTTGCTTCTTCCACCGCGGCGCGGAGGCGCTTCGCATCGCGACGCACGACGCCGGAGACGGTCGCCTTGGTCTCCCACTTTCCGTCGGCCTCCCTGACCGTAGCGGCGAGGTCCGTGATGCCGTCGAGGAGCCGGAAGTACCGCTCCGAGCCGAGAGCATCCCTGAGCTCTCGCGACGCCTCGGCGTGCTCAGCGCCCAGCGACTCGTCGAAGGACCGCCTTACCGGACCGAACACCAGCTCGGACCGTTCGCTCCCCACCCGCCCCCGCAGGCGTTCGCGCATGATCTCGGCGTCGCGCACCCTCCCGAGGACCCGACCGAACCACTGGAGCTCGTCGCGCATCGCCCGCCTCGAGTCAGGGTCCAGGTCTTTCCGAAACGCGGAGAGGCACGAGCGCAGCCGGCGCGTCGCGATGCGGAGATTGTGGACGGAGTCGGGGGCTGCGAGGCGCACCTCGGGATCGAGCCGTTCCCACTTCTCCAGCTGCTCCGCGACATAGTCCGCGAACGCCCGCTGAACCTTTCCCGGCCTGCGCTGTTCAGGCTCCGCCTCTCGGCCGCGTGGCGGGACCGAGGCGGCGAGCGTCAGAAGCGAACTGCTCCGGCTGCCAGGTTCCGCCCCCGATTCGGCGAAGGCGGTGCACAGCTCCTTCGCGAGCCGCTTGTTGCCCGGCTCGCGCACCTCGTAGTCCCACAGCCGCCAAGCCCGTGGAGCACCGTCCGCGATGAGCGGCTCCGCGCGGTGGTGCTCGTCGGCCGCCTCCGCCAACTCGCCGCCGTCGTCCGCAAGAAGCAGGGCGACCCGCCGGACGATCGTCACGTCCGCGCTCCGCACGAGCTGCTCGCCCCGCAGGTAGAACTGGAGGCCGTCCGTGAGGGAGGGGGGCGGCGACTGGTGCGATCCAAGGGGCTCGACGGCGGTGCGGCCGTCGGGGAGCTCGAGGTGCCAACCCTCGCGAGGTCCGCCCGTTCGCCGGTAGAGGACGATGCCGTGGGAGCCTAGGCGGAAGTCCTCGGTGTCGAAGAACTGCTCCTCGAAGACGAGATCCTCGCCGCTGCGGACCTGGGCGACGCCGCTCAGCGCATCGAACTCGGGAAAGCGGCCGGCCACGGACGCATCAAAAGTGCCGCGGGCGGCCAAACGGGTCCTAGCCATAGCGCATTCTAGGCACCACGTGCGCTGGTCCCCCATGGCTCAGGCAGAAGAAGGTGCCCGCGCGTCCATGAACGGTCCTCCCCTGGCCGAGGGCGAAAATGAATGGCCTAACGAAAGGAATTGCCAGCAATGCCCCTGTATCTTGACGACCTACAGGCCGGTCAGACCTTCGTGACGCCGGGACGGACGATCACCGAAGCGGACGTCATGTCATTCGCGGCGTGGACGAACGACAACAACCAAGTGCATACCGATGCGGAGTTCGCCAAGAGCACCCGGTATGGCCAACGCATTGTTCACGGCATGCTCGGCGCTTCGCTCTGCCTTGGCCTGATAGCCCGCACGGGGGTCTTCGAGGGGAGCGCCGTCGCCTTGTTGGGGATCGACCAGTGGCAATTCACGGCACCGGTGTTCATCGGCGACACGGTTACGTGCACGGTCGAGATCCTGTCGACTCGGGCCACGAGCTCAGGCCAGTACGGCATTGTCGAGCGCCAGCTGACCTTGCGCAACCAACACGGCGAGACCGTGCAGGCCGGGCGCATGGACGTCATGGTGACGACGGGGCCGGTGGGCTGACTGGCAACGGTCGTCTGACTGAATGGGTCGGCTCTGGTGCCAATCGATCAGGAATCGAGAAGCGGGTCAGGGGCGCGGGACCTAGTGTGAAGAGTGCGACGAATCATTATCAGGAGGGCACAATGCCATACACCGTGGATTTCAAGGACGTCTCCACCGTCGGGCTGGAATCATCCCCGGTAGCCGACGCCTTGGCCGGGCTGCGCGCCAACGAGGCCCGCTATTACAAGAACAAGTACGATCACGCTTTCACCGTCACGCCCGCGAGCGAGGCGCCAGAAATCCTCGACTGGGTGAACCGAATCCTTTTCGACGAGCGCAACCTCGTCATCTCCTCCCGGCCTCTCGAAGTGACCTCTTTCGAGGTTGACGGCCTTCGCATGGCTTATGTCTTCTACGAATCCGGCCTTTCGATAAACGTGATGTACGGAATCGAAGAGGGGGCCAAGCGCGCAGTAGGATTCAAGCTTTCGGAAGGCATGGAAGTTCCCGAGGAACTCGCCTCGAGCTTCAAGTTTGCACGTCAGAAGTCGAGGCTGGCCGGGGTGATCCGGGGATCGTTCTTCGTGATCAAGGGCGAGTACTGAGATTCTCCCAAGTCAGCGGGAGATGCTTGAGCCCGAAGACGATCGAGCTCTCGATGCGCTCAAGGGCCGTCTGAGATTGGAGGGCGAGGCCCGGGAGCCTCTTTAGGAGCGCGGTGAGCGCGATACGGGCCTCGAGCCGGGCCAGGGGCGCTCCCAGGCAGAAGTGGATCCCCTGCCCGAAGGCGAGGTGGCGATTGGGCGTGCGCGCGACGTCGAACGCCTCCGGGTCGTGGAACTGCCGTTCGTCGTGGTTCGCTGACCCGATCCACGCCACGAGCCGGGATCCGGCCGGGATCTGCTCGCCAGAGAGCGTCACATCCTGCGCCGCAATCCGGTACATGGACTGCACGGGCGAGCGGAAGCGCAGGACCTCCTCGACGGCGGCCGGCAGGGCATCGGCGTCGGCCTGGAGGCGCTCCACGAGGTGCGGCCGCTCCAAGAAGGTCAGGACGGCGTTGCCCAGCAGGTTCGTGGTCGTTTCATTCCCAGCCACGAGGAGCAGCGCGCAGAACCCGAGCAACTCCGGCACGGAAAGGTGCTCTCCCTCGATCTGCGCGGCGAGAAGCCGACTGATCAGATCGTCGCCCGGCTCCGTGCGCCGGCGCTCGATCATGCCAAGGAAGTACTCTCCCATCTCCGCCTGAGCCTCGGCGTGGCCGCCAGAGCCCTGGGGCACGCCACCTGCCCGCGTCTGGCTCACCACCACGTCTGACCATCGCCTGAAGCGGTCGCGGTCAACGGCCGGGATCCCCATCAGTTCCGCGATGACGATCACGGGCAGCGGGTAGGCGAAGTCGTCGATGAGGTCCATCTCGCCGGCGCCTGCTGATCGGTCCAGCAGCTCCTCGGCGATCTCGGCGATTCGCGGGCCGAGCGCGTCGACCGCGCGCGGCGTGAAGGCCTGCGTCACGAGCGACCTCAGCTGACGGTGCCGAGGCGGGTCGGTGCTGATCAGGCTCGAAGCGAAAAGGCCGCCTTGGCGCTGGCCTCCGCTTCCTCCGAGCTGCGACGAAAAGACGCGATGATCGGAGAGGACCCGCTGGACGTCGTCATAGCGGAAGACGTTCCAAGCTTCCCTCTGGACGTCGAACAGGACCGGCGATTCATCCCGCAGCCTTCGGTACTGAGGGAATGGATCGAGTTGCTCGGTCAGGGCTGTCAGAGGGTCCACAGTGTCCTCCTCGAGGTTTAAGGGTGGGTCCACTTCCTCGGAGGCGGATAGGTGAATCTTGCCGCGCCGTAGACCTGGTACTTCCCGGCTCATGACGCTTCTCCGCTCCTCAAGCCACGGCTTGGAACAATCCTCGGCTCGAAGGATTCGTCCCGCAAGGCAGCATCAGAGTCCCCCATCGGGAGCTTCTGTCCGGAGGTGCGCCTCGGATCGTCAAATCGCGGGATCCATGTCATTCAGCAACTGTCGGACGGTGCTGGCGAATGAGGGCGCCCCGGCCCTTTCGAGGGCGATCAAGACATCGTTGACAGTGGTCCGCGGACGCTTCTGGTCTGCCGCCTGCTCGCGCAGGAGCCTGATGGTCCCCACAGGATCCAGATCGAGGACATAGATCGCAGCTTCGCATCGACCCGCCCCACGTCCAGACCGGGATGAACGTGCACGAGGGTGTGTCTGAGCTCGCCGAGGATCCGGCTGGACCATAGGGGCCGGTAGAGTCCCCGGTCGGCGAGCCTCAGTAGCGTGTCGCACAATGGCATCGGAACCAAGACGCAAGGTGTCCAACACGGCCGCGAAGGGCGTCACCTCAACGGGCGTGGCGGGCGCGCCGGAGCGCCTCGCGGTAGTCCTCGGCCGACCTCTCGTACAGGCCGTCCTCCGCAGCCTGACGCGTCATCTCCGCCAGCCTGCTGCGGCGCTCCCCGCGCCTGCGCTCCCTGTACTCGAGCACATCGCTCAGACGAAGTCGACGGTGACGCCCCCCCGAGGGCTGCTCGTAAGGAATCTCATGCTTGTCCAAGAGCTTGATCAGGGTGGGACGGCTGATGCCGAGGAGATCGGCCGCCTGCTGCGTGGTCAGCTGCTGGTCCAACGGCGCGAGCGTGAATTCGAAACCTCGAGTTAAGGCGAGGGCCGGCAGGACATATCCCCACTCGCACAGAGTAGGAAGCGCAACGAAGCCCCTGTAGCGTGAGGCTCCATGGAAATGCGCCTCGAAGTCGTGCAGGTACCCGTGGCGGACGTCGACGAGTCGAAGTCGTTCTACACGGAGAAGCTAGGCTTCACGCTCGACCACGATGTAGAGCACCTCCCCGGGATGAGGGTCGTGCAGCTGACACCACCCGGCTCTGCCGCTTCGATCGTGATCGGCAGCGGGATGACTGGCATGAGGCCGGGCAGCCTCGAGGGCCTTCAGCTCGTCGTAGAGGACCTGGGCGCCGTGCGCGCAGAGCTCCTGACGCGTGGCGTCACCATCAGCGAGATCCATGACATGGGCGGAGTGCAATTCGCCTACTTCGCCGATCCCGACGGCAACCGCTGGGTCATCCAGGGCGCAACTCCTCCCGATGTCAGGGCCGTACACCTCGGCTGATCCACAACCGTCCCCGAAAGAGCTGCCATAGAGTGCCGTTCAGGGAAGATGTGGATCTGGCGAGAGGACTGCGGTGGATGTCCGGCAGCTGAGGTACTTCCTCGCGGTGGTGGATCACGGCGGGTTCAGCCGGGCGGCTGAACACCTGCTCATCGCACAGCCCTCGCTCTCGCAGACCATCAAGGCGCTCGAGCAGGATCTCGGCGTTCCGCTTTTCCACCGCGCGGGCCGCAAATCTGTTCTGAGCGAGGCGGGCCGGGAACTCGTCGGCCCCGCTCGCCTCGTCGTGCGCGACCTCGATGCGGCCCGTGCCGCCGTCGACGAGCTGAAAGGGATCCGCAGCGGCAGGCTCGACATCTCGGCGATGCCTTCGCCCGGCGTCGAGCCGCTCACCTCGATGATCGCAGCCTTCTCGCAGAGCCATCCGGCGGTCACCATCAACGTCGAGGCCGCCTTCACCGCCGATGACGTCGTCGAATCCATCCGCAGCGGGAGCTCGGAGATCGGGGTCCTCGGCTCGGAACAGCCGGTGCGGGCGGTCGGCGTCGAGGTCATGCAGCTCGAGCGGCAGCCGCTCGTGCTCATCATGACCTCCGAAGCCGGTGACCTCGGCGAGGACGGAATCGTGCGCCGCTCGGACCTCGCGGGCCAGCGCGTGATCGTCTCGCAGCGCGGCTCTTTCATGCGGCGGATCGTCGACGACATCCTCGCGGAAGGCGTGCCGCTTGAGATTGCGGTCGAAGTCGCCCACCGCACCTCGATCCTCCCGCTCGTCCTGGCCGGCGTCGGGCACGCCATCCTGCCCTCCTCGTGGTCCCCTCTGGCGCGTCATTCCGGCCTGCGCGTTGCCCGCATCGAGCCGGCCGCCGTCCTCCACGTCGCCGTTGTGAGCAGGGAGTCGGACCTCACGCCGTCTGCGCGCGCCTTCCTGGGTGTCGCCCGAGGCTACGCTGCCTCTCACAACAGATAGGCGTTGCCTATCTCGCGCATCCACTTTTGGTCTTGGACGCGATCATTCGGCGGCTGGTCTCATGGAAAGCACGCAGCCCGACGTGATGCGAATAACACGGGGGCGGATTGCTCGAACAGGAGACACAAACGTGAGCGAGACCAAGATCTTCAACATCGCCTCGATCCCCGGCGACGGCGTCGGCAAAGAGGTCGTCGCGGCAGGCCGACAGGTGCTCGAGGCCCTCGCCGCCCAGTCCGGCGGCAGCTTCGCCTTCGAATGGACCGAGTTCCCGTGGGGCTCTGACTACTACGCGAAGCACGGCGAAATGATGCCGGAGGAGGGGCTCGACGCACTCAAGGGCTTCGACGCCATCTACTTCGGAGCCGTGGGCTGGGAGAACGTCCCGGACCATGTGAGCCTGTGGGGCCTCCGCCTGAACATCACCCAGAACTTCGACCAGTGGGCCAACATCCGCCCCGTCAAGTTCCTCCCCGGAGTCGAGTCCCCGCTGCGCAGGGCCGAGACCGCTGAGCTCGACTGGATCGTCGTCCGCGAGAACAGCGAAGGCGAGTACGCAGGCCTCGGCGGTCGCAACCTCAGTGGCCGCGGCCCCGGGAACGAGGTCGCCCTCCAGACCGCGCTCTTCACCGAGAAGGGCTGCGAACGCATCATGCGCTTCGCGTTCGATCTGGCCCGCACCCGCGCCGTGAAGAAGGTCTCGAGCGTCACGAAGTCCAACGCGCAGCAGTACGGAATGGTCCTGTGGGACGACGTCTTCCGCCGTGTCGCGCTCGACTACCCCGACGTGCAGACCGAGAGCGTGCTCGTGGACGCGATGAGCGCGAAGTTCGTGCTCAAGCCCGAGGACCTCTCCGTCGTCGTCGCCTCCAACCTCAACGCCGACATCCTCTCGGACCTCGGCTCCGCCCTCGCGGGCAGCCTCGGCCTCGCGGCGAGTGCGAACCTCAACCCTGAGCGCCGCTTCCCGAGCATGTTCGAACCGGTGCACGGCTCGGCTCCGGACATCGCGGGGAAGGGCATCAGCAACCCGATCGGCGCGATCGCCAGCGCGGCCCTCATGCTCGACCACTTCGGCCTCCACGACGAGGCACGGCGGGTCGAGGCAGCCATCGCGCAGACGACGGCGTCCGGCCACCTCACGCGCGACGTCGGCGGAACGGCGACGACGGAGGACGTCACCGAGGCGATCTCGGCTGCCCTGACCGCCACCCTCGCGACGGTGTAAGGCGGCCGCAATGGAACTCACAGTGGACAATGGCGTCCGCCGGGCTCCGCGCCGCGCGTGGTACCGGCAGCTCTACTTCTGGGTCCTGATCGCGATCGTCGTCGGGATCCTCCTCGGCTGGCTCGCCCCGCACGCGGGCCAGGCCATGGAGCCGGTGGGCACGGTCTTCGTCAACGCGATGAAGATGCTCATCGGGCCCATCGTGTTCCTCACGATCGTCGGCGGGATCGCGAACGTGGCGGACCTCAAGAAGGTCGGCGTCACGGGCCTGAAGGCCCTGACGTACTTCCAGGTCGGCACGATCGTGGCCCTCGCCGTGGGCCTCGTCGCGATCAACCTCTTCCGCCTCGGCGACGGGGTCAATGCCAACGCGGACAAGCTTCACGCCACGGGCTCGGCCGCCCAGTACATCGCGAGCGGCAAGAGCGAGAACTGGTGGGACTTCCTGGTCAACATCGTCCCGACGAGCGTCGTCAACCCGTTCGTCCAGGGCGACATGCTGCAGGTCATCTTCATTGCGGTCATCTTCGGGATCGCGCTCAATGCCGTCGGCAAGGTAGGCGCTCCTGTCCTGGACGGGATCCAGCGGCTCACGAAGGTCGTCTTCAAGGTGCTCAACTTCATCATGAAGGCAGCACCGATCGGGGCGTTCGGGGCGATGGCATTCGCGGTCGGGAAGTACGGCGTCCAGAGCCTGACGAGCCTCGGTGGCCTGATCCTGCTCTTCTACGCGACGTCCATCCTCTTCGTCGTGGTGGTCTTGGGCAGCGTCATGGCGTTCCTGCGCCTGAACGTCTTCTCGATGCTGCGCCACTTCAAGGAAGAGATCCTGATCATCCTCGGCACCTCGACCGCCGAGCCTGCCCTCCCGGGCCTCATGCGCAAGCTCGAGCACGCCGGGGTGAAGAAGGAAACGGTCGGCCTCGTGGTCCCAGCCGGCTACAGCTTCAACCTCGACGGCGCGGCGATCTACCTCTCCCTGGCGTCCCTGTACATCGCCCAGGCAACGAACACCCACCTGAGCCTCGGCCAACAGCTCGGGATGCTCGCGATCATGCTGCTCACGTCCAAGGGCGCTGCGGGCGCCGCGGGCGGCGGATTCATCGCGCTCACGGCCACACTGAGCATGCTCGGTACGATTCCGCCCGCGGGCATCATGCTCGTCTTCGGCATCGACAAGTTCATGTCCGAGTGCCGGGCGCTCGTGAACTTCTGCGGCAACGCGGTCGCGACGCTGTTCGTGGCATGGTGGGACCGTTCCCTGGACGTCCAGCGCGTGCGCCGGGTGTTCCGCGGCGAGACTGTGGAGCCGCTTCCGGCCGCCGCGGCCGTGCCGAACAGCTCACCCGACGACGAGCTCGAGGTCGCCGGCCTCGCTGCTCAGGTGGCCCGATGAGCCTGAGCACCGACGCGCTGCGGGTTCTCGTCGCACCCGACAAGTTCAAGGGCTCCCTCAGCGCGGCGCAGGTCGCCGCCGCGCTGGGGGCCGGCCTGGCCTGCCGCCCGCACGTCGTGTGGCGGGCCCTCCCGCTCGCCGACGGCGGCGACGGCAGCGTGGCGGCGGCGGCCAGCGCGGGATTCACCTCGATTCCCGCGGCCGTCGCCGGCCCCATCGGCGAGCCGACGACGACGCACCTCGCCTTCGACGGGACCACCGCCGTCGTCGAGGTCGCGACGACGTGCGGGCTCCAAATGCTCCCGCCCGGCGGCCTCGCACCGCTCGCGAGCACGAGTGCGGGGTTCGGCGAAGCGATGCGCGCGGCCCTCGGACTGCGGCCGAACCGGCTCGTGCTCGCCCTCGGAGGGAGCGCAACGACCGACGGCGGAGCGGGCCTGCTGAGCGCGCTGGGCGCGGTGTTCCTCGACAGGCTCGGCCGGCCTTTCGTCCCGTCGGGTGGGACGCTCCGGGACATCTCGAGGATCGACCTCGGCGGGCTCGCCTCCTTGGAAGGGATCGAGGTCGTCGCGGCGAATGACGTCGAGAATCCGCTCCTCGGACCGTGCGGCGCGGCGCCCGTCTACGGGCCGCAGAAGGGCGCGACCTCCGACGACGTCGCCGCGCTCGACGCTGGCCTGGCCCACCTCGTCCAGCGGCTCGACGACGCTGGGCTCCCTGCGTCGTCGTGCGCAGGGACGCCGGGGGCAGGGAGCGCCGGAGGGCTCGGATTCGCAGCGCTGCTGCTCGGAGCCCGCATGGTTTCGGGTGCGGACTTCTTCTTGGACCTGTTCGGGTTCGACACCGCGGCCGCTGAGGCAGACCTCGTGATCACGGGCGAGGGGAAGCTCGACGAGCAGACGCTCTCGGGGAAGCTGCCCCTCGCCGTCGCCCGCCGCGTAGGCAAGGCGCCGGTTGTCGCCGTCGTCGGGCACAACGCACTGGGCCGCGACGCGCTCCCGGAACACGGGATCGAGCGCATCTGGGCGCTCAGCGACCTCAGCGAACGGGACACCTCGCGCGACTCCGAGCTCTCCGCCGCGCTCCTGGAGCAGCTCGGTCAGGAGATAGGGCTGGCCGGGCTCGCCAGTTCCGGGAGGGTTGTAGGCGGCAGCTTCTCTGCCGCGCTCGAATCACTCGACGCGGCCAGCCACACTTGAAACGAGCAGGCTACTCGGTCTGGATCCAGCTGTGGATGTCCTCGCGGGTGACGGCGTCGGCCAGTGCGGGGTGATCGGCAGCGAGGTGGCGTTGGATGGCATCTACGAGCAGGTTCTCGTCGTCCCCCCGCGCGGTGAACCCGCATTCGCATCGGATGAGCTTTCCCATCGCAACCTCCGCTCGGTAGCCTGCCTCAGGAGTGTAGTGCCAGAATTTCGGTGTGACATCAGCGTCGCCGGGTCCTCCGCTCCGCATCCAACTTTGCGGAAGGATGGCGGTGGAGCGCGACGGCCACCAACTCGAAGATGCCCTGCCGGGCAGGCAGGGCCGGCTGCTGTTCGCGTATCTCGTCGTCAACCGGCATCGTAGCGTCGACCGGGACGAACTCGCAGAGGCATTGTGGCGCGACCCAGATCCGGCAAGCGTGGAGTCCAGGCTCAATCCACTGCTGTCCAAGCTGCGGCGCGTCTTCGGCACCACTGCCGTGGAAGGGCGCTCCGCCGTCCGACTGCGCTTGGACGATGCTTGGGTCGATCTCGAGGTCGCGGCGGCGGCCATCCATCGTGCCGAATCCTGTGTGGCGCAGGGCGAATGGACAGAGGCATGGGGCCCGGCGCTGACGGCGCTGTTCGTGTCCAGGCGCAGCTTCCTGCCAGGCGAGGACGCGCTATGGATCGAGGTCGTCCGCCGGGAGTTGGCTCAGATCCAGGTGCGGGCCCTCGAGTGCTATGCGGCGACCGCCCTGACCCTGGGCGGGACCGAGCTCGCTGCGGCCGTCCGCGCAGGAGGCCAGCTGACCGAGCTCGCGCCATTGCGGGAAAGCGGGTACCGCTATCTGATGCGGGCACTGGCGGCAACGGGCAACGTCGCCGAGGCCCTCAGAGTGTACGGGGAGCTGTGCGATCGACTGCGTGAACAGCTCGGAGTCTCCCCCAGCACCGCATCCCGCGCCGTGTACGAGTCCCTGCTGACCGAAACCTGAGCCGCCAGTCTCGCTCTGCTCAAGGCCCAAGGTTCCGCCAACGTCGCCCCAATGGCATGGCAACCCCTCTCTCGTAGAACTGGATTACCGAATTCATATGGATTGCCAAATCCGTACAAACCTGAAGGGGTTCCGATGAAGACATCAAGAACCGTCGCTGAGGAGTCCGAAGCGGTCGCCCGCTCTCGGGTGCTCGTCGACCCGCAATGGCTGGATCGCCACCTGCAGGACCCGAAGGTCCGCGTCGTGGAGGTCGATGTCGGCCCTGCCTCCTACAACGACTGGCATATCCCCGGCGCACTGCTCTGGAACATCTACGCCGACCTCAAGGACACCGAGTACCGGACGGTGGGGTCCGCGGCGGTCGAAGAACTCGTCGCGCGCTCCGGCATTGGCTTGGACACCACGGTGGTCTTCTACGGGTACGCGCCATGCTTCGGCTTCTGGCTGATGACGCTCCTGGGGCATCCCGAGGTGCGCGTCCTGGATTGCTCTCGCGACACGTGGCGCGCCGCCGGGCTCCCTTGTAGCACCGAGGCGACCCGACCCGCCCCCACCCCTGTCCGTGTTGCAGCGGAGTACGCCACCGTCCGGGCTGACCGTCAAGCCGTGTTGGCAGCCCTCGGCCGGCCGGACACCGTCCTGCTCGATGTGCGCACTGCGGCCGAGTACCGGGGAGAACGGTTCTGGCCCTCTGGCGCGATGGATCCGGCTGGGCGCGCCGGCCACGTGCCCGCGGCCGTGCATCAGCCCATCGACGGCCTCTATCGCGATGACGGATCCTTCCGCTCCCGGCAAGAGCTGGCCCAGATCTTCGCCGGACTCGAGGACACCGACGGAACTACCGGGGGCGCGGAGCTCATTACCTACTGCACTGTCGGTGGCCGGGCCGCCACCACCTGGTTCGCCCTGCGCTACCTCCTAGGCCGCGACCGGGTCCGCGTCTACGACGGCTCGTGGGCGGAATGGGGGCGCTCACCGGAGGTCCCAGTCGCCCGCCCTTAGACTGCTGCTCCTTCGATCATCCGCGGAATACCGAACGGGTTGGCGTCCTGAACTGGTTCCGGCCGCGGCTGCTCACCGCCCCTCCAGCCGCCGCTTCGTCTTCCCGGTCGCGACGGCCGTCCAAGGGTCTTCCGGCCACGGGTGCTTGGGATAGCGTCCCCGCATCTCGGCCCGCACTTGGGCGTACGGGCCCGACCAGAACGAGGCGAGATCGTCGGTGACGGCCACTGGTCGCCCGGCCGGGGACAGCAGATGGAAGAGCACGGGCACGCGCCCGTCTACGAGGCGCGGCGTCTCCGCCCACCCGAAGCACTCCTGGAGCTTGACGGCGACAACTGGCCGGGCGCCGTCGTCCGTTCCGTTCTCGCCCACCTCGGGGTACTCGATCCGCACGCGTGAGCCGCTCGGAACTTCGAGTCGCTCGGGGGCGAGCTCTTCGAACCGGGCGCCCGCCGGCCATGGCAGGAGCCTCCGGAGGGGCTCGGCCAGATCGATTCCGCGCGCTGACGCACCGCCAGCCAAGGCCTCGAGCTCTGGGCCGAGCCACTCCTCGAGCCGCGCCAGAAGCGCCGCCTCCGAGACATCGGGCCACGGCTCGCCGATCTCCCGATGCACGAGCGCGAGCCGGCGGCGCAACGCATCTGCTTCGGGTGACCAGCCGATGATTCCGAGCCCGCCTGCGGCCAGAGCGCGGGCGACGGCGGCCCGCCCCTCTGCGGCTGAGGGCCGCACAGGCGTGGATGCAAGCGAGATCGCACCGAGGCGCACTTCGCGCCTCGCGACCACGCGACCGTCCGCGAACCGTGCCTCGACCTCATCGCTCAGAAGGTGGCCGGCCGCGAATTCGGCAGACGCCCGATCGAGGGGCGCAGCAGCGCGGACGACGGCGCCGGTCCCCGCCGCATCCCGCCCTTCGGCCCGGGCCACGTCCCCGATGGCCAGCCATTCGTGCCCCGCGAGAGGGCTCCCCGTTGGAAGGCCAGCGCGCGTCCCCGATGCGAGCAAGTAGCGCTCCTCGACCCCCGGCACTCGCCTCGCCACGAGCCGCGGGAACGCGAGGGCGACGACGAGGGCTATCTTCTCGGCATCCGTCCCCAGCTGCGCAACGAGAGATGCGCCCGGGCGCGAGTTTTCCCGAGCGATCCGCTCGAAGCGACGAACGTCGTCGGCCCACGCTCGGGCGGACGCCTCGCGTCCCGCGCGAAGCGACGCCAGGAGACGGCCGAGGTCCGCCCCCGGTGGCCGAAGGTCCCGCGCGACGAGGGCAACGGCCTCTGCAGCGACACGGGGACCGACAAGCGGCGCGCCCTCGAGCAGCGCGCGGCCGAGGCGCGGATCGGCCGGTATGCGCGCGAGGGTCCGCCCGAGATCGGTCGCGAGACCTTCCGGAGTCAGCGCCCCGAGGTCGTCGAGCGTCCGGAGGGCGTCGTCGAGCGCGGACGACGGCGGAGCGTCCGGGAGCGCGAGGCCGCGTCCCCCTGGTGCGCCCCAGCACGCGAGGATGAGCGCCGCCTCGGTGAGGTCCGAGGTCGCAATCTCCGGGAGCGACTGGGGCGGCGCCGCCGCATGGGAACGCTCGTCATAGCACCGGATGATCCGGCCCGGTCCCTGCCGAGCCGCGCGCCCCGCACGCTGCTCAGCGGAGGCACGGGAGCAGGAGACGGTGACGAGCCCTGTCATGCCGCGTGCCGCATCCCGCCTCGGCTCTCGGGCGAGTCCCGAATCGACGACGAGTCTGACCCCGGGCACCGTGAGCGACGATTCGGCGAGAGCGGTCGAGACGACGATGCGAGGGCGATCACCCGGCCGCCGCCCGCCGACAGCCCGGTCCTGCTCGGAAGGCGGAGCCTGCCCGTGCAGCTCGAGAACGTCCCGAATCACCCCGTAGGAGCGCGCCCGCAGCCGCTCCGCGACGGCCCGGACCTCCCGCACGCCCGGCAGGAAGACGAGGGCGTCCACGTCCTGACCGGCAGCAACCAGGCGTGCATGTTCGGCCGCGGCGGTTTCCGCAACGTGGTCGAGGAAGGCCCAGGTCACTCCGCGATCGTCGAGGCGGGGGGCGGACGACGGCGCCCACACCACCTCGAGCGGGTACAGCGCGGCGGGCGAGTCGACGACCGGAGCTGGCTCGCCGCCGTCGTCCGCGAACAGCGCCGCAAAGCGCGGGGCGTCCACCGTCGCCGACATCGCCACAAGGGTGAGATCACCCCTCAGCGCACGCACCTCCGGGAGCATGCCGACGGCGAGGTCTGTCTCGAGTCCACGCTCGTGCACCTCGTCGAGGATCACCGCAGCGGTTCCCTCGAGACCAGGGTCGGCGAGGAGCCGCCGGAGGAGGATCCCCGGAGTCACGAACTCGACGAGCGTCCGCGCCCCGACCTTCCGTTCGCCGCGGACCGTGTAGCCGACGCGCTCGCCAAGGGGGCTGCGGTCGAGCGCCGCGAGGTGGCGGGCGGCGGCACGCACCGCGACGCGCCGAGGCTGGGTGACGACGACGCGAGGCGGCTGGTCGGCTTCGGCCGCTCGCCCCGAGACGAGATTGGCGACGAGCGGCGGCACGAACGTCGTCTTCCCGGTTCCCGGCGGAGCCTGGACGACGGCGGCCGCCCCCGCAGGTTCGAGCGCGCGCCCGAGCTCCTCCGCAACACGGGCGACCGCAAGGCCGGAACCTATCGCGTCGAGATCGAACAGACGCGGTGGGGCGAATGGAGGCACGGGTCTAGGGAGCGGCGGTCTCGGCCGGCACCCGCGGCTTCCAGAGGCTCGCGAGCGTCCACCGGTCTGGTGCGCCGTCGAACGCCCCGCCTTGGGGATCGTCCTCCCGGCTGCGGCGGATCGGATCGGTCGCCGGGTCGTAGATGTCGGCGATGACATGGAGGCATACGTAGAGCAGCGTGATCATGTGCACCACGACGGCCATGACGTAGTAGGGAGTGTCGATGTTGTTCTGCACGGGGCCGTTGCTCGTCGTCCATCCGAGGTACATCCAGATCGCGACCCAGTGAAGCGCCTCGCCGGCCATCCAGACGAGGAAGTCGCGCCACCGCGGCCGCGCAAGGGCGAACAGCGGAATGAGCCACAGGACGTATTGCGGCGAATACACCTTCCCCGTGAGCACGAACGCGGCCACGACGAGGAAGGCGAGCTGGGCGACTCTCGGCCGCCGCGGAGCGTGGAACGCCACGAAGGCGATGCCCAGACAGCACAGCGCGAACGTCACGATGAACAGCGTGTTCGTCGTGGTGGCTGAGAGCTTGGCGAAGTGCAGCCTGTCCGCGAGCAGGTTCCACGAGTAGTAGGCGGATGAGAAGCTCGGGTCACGATTCGCCGAGAACGTGAAGAAGAAGGACCAGTCGCGCGGATTGGCGATCGCTGCTGGAACGTCGACGATGAGCCACGCGACCGCGGCCGACGCCAACGTGAGGAGGGTCTGGCGCCAACGGCCAGTGCGGAGGGCGAGCAGCACGAGGACGCCGAGGACCAAGACGGGGTAGAACTTCGTGGCGACGCCGAGGCCGATTGCCAGCCCGGCGAGGACCGGCCGGTTCCGGGAGAAGGCGAGGAGGCCCAGCGCGAGGAAAGCCACGGCCCACATGTCCCAGTTGATGAACCCGGCCAGGATGAATCCCGGTGCAATCGCGACCAAGGCCGCGTCCCAGGGCCTGCGTGGGTTGGAGCGCGCCGTCGCGACGACGGTGATCAGCCACATGACGGCGAGGAGCACCGCGTTGATGTCGAAATACGTCGTGGCCCTCGCATCCGTCGCGCCCACCCCCGGGACAAGGAGCGCTGTGAAGCCCGCGATGAGCGAGGTGATGACCGGATACTCGAAGAGGGCCGAGTGCGAGAAGAGCGGGAGCACGCCGTCCGCGAGGCCGCGCTCCTTGAAGAGCGTCGGGAGGTCCGAGTAGCACGTGGCGTAGAACTCCGTCGGGGGGTTCCAGCCGACCGCCTGGCAGTAGCCCTTGATGAGCACGCCGCCGCTCGCCGCGAGCACCGTGAGGATGATCAGCACGACCTCAGCGGTCCACCACCCGCTCCTGACAAGACCGGGGGCAGCGTGGTTCCCAATGGGGCCGCCGACCGCCTCCGAAAGAGTATGCACGAGGGGATCGTTTCGGCTCGGCGAGATGACGCCGCGGGGCGCGCGGCCGCCGTCGTCCGCGGTCGGTTCCATGGCTCCGAGCATACCGGGGAGGTCTGACAGGCTTGGCGAAAACGCCGCAGCCCCCGGCCTTGGGCCGGAGGCTGCGGTGCCAGGACGTCGGCTAGGCGGCAGGCGAGCCTGCGGGAGTGTTCTCCATGCTGGTGATCCACGACTGGATCGAGGCGACATCGACGCGCTGCAGTCCGTCGAGTGCGAGGCAGTTCTTGTTGCCGAAGCTCGTCAGACCCACAATCTGATCGTTCAGGAAGATGGGTCCCCCCGAATCGCCCGAGCAGATCCCACCCGTTCCCTGCGCGGGGTTCACGTTGGCGTGGGTCGTGAAGATCTGCGGGCCGACGCTCTGGAGGTCCATGTCGACCGAGCGACGGATCATCGGGAAGGAGACCGGAACCCGGCGCTGCGGACCCGAGTCCGGCTTGGCGAGCTCAGCGCCATAGCCGACGGCGGTCACCACGGTCTTCGGAACGTCTCCCGGAGCGATCGCGTCAAGCGTTCCCGCCGGAGCGAGCGAATAGGGCTGCTGCGAGACCGGGCTGTCGAGCTTGATGATGCCGACGTCGTTCCAGTTGTTCTTGTCCGTGAAGTTCGAAAACGCGGGATCGGCCACGGCAGTGCCCGAGATGTGGCCCGCGAGATCAGTCGACGTGTAGCCGAGGCTCGGATGGGCCGCCGCCGGGAAACCAGCCGGCGACTGCTCTGCGATCACGGAGTCGAAGGTCACAAGCGTCTTGCCCACCGTGCTGTCCGTACAGTGCGCCGCCGTCAGAACGACCGTCGGCGAGATGAGAGCCCCCGAGCACCGGAAACGCCCCTCGGCCGTGTAGAAGACGATCATCGCCACGCCGGGGTGAGCATCCCCGTCGGCGGTCCCGCCCGTGCTCGCCTGGGCCGGAGCCGCGGCGAAGGCCAGCCCGAAGGCCGCTGTGAGCGCCGCCAGGGCGGCAATGAGTTTCCTGCGCATTGTCCCTCTTCCTCGAGCACCGCACGTACCGTCACACGGATTGTTCCCGAACCCACGGCTTCTCGCCAGAGGTTACCGCAGAGTCAACGTGAGCGACATTTCCCGGTGCACTTCGGCGCGGTTCGCTTCAATGCGTCCAGCATCGATCTTCAGGGAGAGGGCACGAACTACTCGTTGCAGCATGGCGATCACCTCCTTTGGGAGCGGAAAGACGTACGACGGCGGGGGGCCCGCCTCGGGCAGTCGAGCAAACTGCTGCTCCGAGTTGGCTCGGGGTTCGAGCCGCAGGGCATGGCGAAGCGAAGGCATGGCAGTTCCTTGGAAAAGGCGCGCAAAAATAGCGCGCTACAGCACGGAAAGAAGCCTTTTCGTTGCTGGATAAAAAAGGGCGTGCGAAATCATGAGGAATCGGCACAGGCGGCAACTAAAGGAAAATCCGAAATGCGAGATTTCGGCGTCAGTGAATGGCGGAGGCAGACCTCAGCGGGCCCGGAAAGCGAAGACGAACGCGCAATCGACCCTTACGAAGGGCTCGGGGGCGCGTCCAAAGGGCGCAGAAGTCTGTTGGGCAGGGCGGGAGTCAGGCCCGTGCCATGCCAAATGCCGGGAGCAGGCCACGGTTGCGGCGCACGGCGAAGATCCCGCGGAAGAACGCCTCAGTGGTGATCATTGTCCCTACCCCCTCTGCTACCGAAATGGTCCAGCGCTCAAATGCACCGGTTGCCAGGTGACCGAGGCGAACGCGCCTCAGAAGCACAAAGCAAAGCTAACTCACCGATCAAAGAAAAGGCAAGGGAAAAATGAAAAATTCTAGAAAAGGGCGCTAAAGCCCCCACGCCTCGACAGCGGGCGTCTTCTTGTCCCACCCGAGGCGGCAGACTTTCGCGGTCCCGAGAATGAAATGCCGGCCCTCGACCGGAACCATGCCAAGCCAGCGGGCTGTGAGGATTCGGCAGAAGTGGCTGTGCGCGACGAGCAGCGCATTCTCGACCCCGGAGTGGAGGACGCGTTCGACGATCCGGTCAGCGCGGGCGGCCACCTCCGCGAGAGTCTCGCCGTTGGGGACCCCATCCTTCCAGATGAGATAGCTCGGGTTCTTCCGCCGGACGTCGGCCGAACGCACGCCCTCGTAGTCGCCATAGTTCCACTCGACCGCGTTCGGCTCGAGCTCCGCCTCCGGGAAGCCGGCGAGCTCCGCCGTCCTCCGCGCCCGCTGCAACGGCGAGGTGAGCACAAGACCGAAGTGCACGCCGTCGAGCGCCGCCTTCGCGGCCCGCGCCTGATCCTCGCCCTCGGGAGTGAGTGGAAGATCCGTGAGCCCGGTGTACTGGCCGCTCTTGGACCACTCCGTTTCGCCGTGCCGCAGAAGCCACAGCCTCGGCAGTCCGAAGTCCTCGGTGCTCACTCGCTCTCCTTCTCCTCTTTAACAGTGCGCTTCTGTTTAACAGTGCGCTCTTGATCAACAGCCTCTTCGGGCTGCCCAGCCCACCATGCCAGCAGCTTGGCCCGCGCCTCTTCCTCGCTCGCGGGACCGTTCTCCATGCGCTCCTCGAGCAGGTACCGATAGGCCCGGCCCACGACGGGCCCGGGCGGGACGCCCAGGATCTGCATGATCTGCTGCCCGTCGAGGTCGGGGCGGATCGCGGCCAGTTCCTCCTGCTCGGCGAGCTCGGCGATGCGCTGCTCGAGGTCATCGTAGGCGAAGGAAAGCCGGTCTGCCTTGCGCTGGTTGCGCGTCGTGACGTCGGAGCGCGTCAGCCGGTGGAGCCGCTCGAGAAGGGGCCCGGCATCGGTGACATAGCGGCGGACAGCCGAATCGGTCCAGCCGGCGTCCCCGTACCCGTAGAAGCGCATGTGGAGCTCGACCAGGCGCGCGACCGATTTGATCGTCTCGTTGTCGAATCGCAACTCGCGCATGCGCTTCTTGACGAGCTTGGCGCCGACGACGTCGTGATGGCGGAAGGAGACAGCCCCGCCGGGCTCGAAGCGGCGCGTGGCGGGCTTGCCGATGTCGTGCAGGAGCGCCGCGAAGCGCAGCACGAAGTCCGGGCCGGGCACCGGCCCGTCGGGACCGGTCTCGAGGGCCGCCGCCTGCTCGAGGACGGTGAGGGAGTGCTGGTAGACGTCCTTGTGGCGATGGTGTTCGTCGACCTCGAGCCGCAGCGCGCCGACCTCGGGGAGCACGACGTCGGCGATCCCTGTGTCGACGAGGAGGTCGACGCCGACGCGGGGCGCGTCTCCGTTGACGAGCTTGACCAGCTCGTCGCGGACCCGTTCCGCGGAGATGATCGAGATGCGGCCAGCCATCGCCGTCATCGCGTCACGCACCTCAGGCGCGACGTCGACCTTGAGCTGGGAGGCGAAGCGTGCCGCGCGCATCATGCGCAACGGGTCGTCTGAGAAAGAGTCCTCGGGGGCGCCGGGTGTGCGGAGGACGCCCGCGTGGAGGTCCCGGACGCCGCCGAACGGATCCACGAGTTCGAGTGACGGGAGGCGCAGTGCCATGGCGTTCATGCTGAAGTCGCGGCGTTCAAGGTCGTCCTCGAGCGATGTGCCGAAGGCGACGACGGGCTTGCGCGACTCGGGGTCGTAGGCCTCGGCGCGGTACGTCGTCACTTCGATCTGGAAGCCCTGCTTCCGCAGACCGATCGTGCCGAAGTCCCTGCCGATCTCCCAGAACGCGTCAGCCCAGCCTTTGACGATGGACAGGGTCTCGTCGGGAGTGGCGTTGGTCGTGAAGTCGAGGTCGGGCGACTTCCGCCGCAGGAAGAGGTCCCGAACGGGTCCGCCCACGAGCGAAAGTTCGAACCCGGCGTCGACGAAGCGACGCCCGAGTTCGAGGGCCACGGGCTCGACGGCGAAGCCAACGGATGGTGATTCCGGCGCCGTCGCGCGCCCCGGGTGCGAGTCTTCTCCTGCCATAGCCCTTAAAGCTTCGCAGATCGGAGAGGCACTTTCAGATCCGAGCGCCGCGGCAGACCATGAGCCATCGCGAGAGGCTTCTGGTTAGAGTGGACTGCATGGTGATTCCGCTGCCGAGCGATCCTCAGAAGAGGAGGAGTGCGCCGCTGCCGTCCGCAATCGGGCCGCACGTCGCTCCGGCGGCCCATACCTATATTCACTCGCTTCCGACCGTCGAGGAGATCTCGGCGGGCGGCGTCATCGTCGATACAGACAATCCGAATCTTCCTGTAGCGATCATCGCGCGCCTCAATCGAGGCGGCCGTCTCGAGTGGTGTCTTCCCAAGGGGCATCCGGAGGGTCGCGAGTCGAACGAGAGCGCAGCTGTCCGCGAAATCAGCGAGGAGACCGGCATCGACGGCCGAATCCTCGCGCCGCTCGGCAGCATCGACTACTGGTTCACCGTCACTGGCCACCGCGTCCACAAGACGGTCCACCACTATCTGCTCCAGGCCGTCGGCGGGGAACTGACCATCGAGAATGATCCCGACCAGGAGGCCGTCGACGTCGCGTGGGTGCCCATTTCCGAACTTTCGCGCCGCCTCTCGTTCCCGAACGAGCGGCGCATCGCGGACCTCGCCCGGGAAGTGCTCCCGGAGCATCTACTGAAGTGACGGTTCGATGACGGCAGCGACAGCCGGACGATCCGAGGCCAGATCCAGCGCGGTCATGGCCGTCGGCACGCTCCTCTCCCGCGTACTCGGCTTCCTACGGCAGCTGCTCCTCGTCTACGCGTTGGGCCTCGGCTCGACGGTGACGGACACGTTCGTCAACGCGAACAACCTGCCGAACCTCATCTTCCTGCTCGTGGCGGGCGGCGTCTTCAACACGGTCCTCGTCCCGCAAATCCTCAAGGCCAGCCGGGCCCCCGATCGCGGCGCGGACTACATCAGCCGCCTGCTCACGCTGGGGGTGGTCGTCACCTTCGTCCTCACGGGCCTCGTGACGATCGGTGCACCCATCGTCATGCGGCTCACGACATCCGACTACAGTCCCCAGCAGCTCGCGCTCGCTACCGTCTTCGCATATTGGTGTCTTCCGCAGATCTTCTTCTACGGTCTGTATGCGCTCCTGACCCAAGTCCTGAACGCGCACGGCGCCTTCGGGCCGGCGATGTGGGCGCCACTCGTGAACAACATCGTCGCCATCGCCGGCCTCGGCATGTTCATCTGGATCTTCGGAACGAACGCCGCGAACCCCCACACGATCGAAGCCTGGGGGACGCCGCAGACCTTGCTGGTCGCGGGAGCGTCGACGGTCGGCGTCGTCATCCAGACCGCCATGCTCTTCATCCCGGTGGCGCGACTCGGCCTCGGCCTGCGGCCCCGGTTCGGATGGCGGGGCGTGGGTCTCGGTGCTGCAGCCAAGATCGGGATCTGGACGCTCGCAACCACTGCTGTCGGCCAGCTGACCTTCCTCTACCTCATGAAGATCGCGTCCCAGCCGGGCGCGGTCCGCGAGCAGCTCCGAGAAGCCGGCAACCCCTCCTGGCAGTTCATCCCCGGCAACACCGTCCTCGAAATGGCGAGCCAGCTGTACCTGTTGCCGCACTCGATCATCGCGCTTTCGCTCGCCACTGTCCTGTTCAACCGCATGACGGCGGCATCCCAGGCCGGAGACCGACGAGGCGTCCGGATTGCGCTATCCCAAGGGCTCCGAACCATGGCGGTCGCGACGGTCTTCAGCGCCCTCGCGCTGTTCGCACTCGCTGCTCCCCTCGGTAGGTTCTTCTCGGGCGGCTCGGCCACCGACGGCGTCATGCTCGCGCAGACGCTCAGCATCCTGGCGCTCAGCACCCCGTTCCTCAGCGCAAACTTCATGATGTCCCGCGTCTTCTACTCCTACGAGGACGCGAAGACGCCCTTCAAGGTCCAGGTCTGGCTCGGGATCCTCAACGTCGTGGGTGCGACCGTGATCCAGTTCCTGCCGGCGCGCTACATCATCTTCGCTATTGCCACGCTCTATACGGTCGGCAACATCCTCTCCGTCGTGCTGAGCGGCGCCTATCTGCGGCGCAAGCTCGGCAATCTCGACGGGGTCACGGTCGCCCGTTCCTACATCCGCATGGGCTACGCCGCCCTTGGCGCGGCCGTCGCCGGCGGCCTCGCGGTGTGGCTACTCGGCGGTCTCTCCTCGAGGGGCTTCATCTGGAGTTCGAGTTTCGCGGCCTTGCTGTCGATCATCGTCATCGGCGTCGCGATGCTGCTCGTCTACCTCGCCCTGCTCCGGATCTTCGGTGTGACCGAACTCCGCGACCTCCTGCGTCCCATCATGGGGCGGCTCACCCGCCGCGGCGGGCCCGCGCCGTCGTCCGCTCAGACGGCGCACGACGCCGGGGCTCCCGCAGGCTACGAGGGTGCCGCCGGCTACGAGGCTGCTGCCTACGACGACGCAGCGCACGGCTATGAGGGCGGGGGTTACGACGGCGCTCCCCACGGCTACGAAGCGGGAGCCTACGAGGGCAATGCCTACGAAGCCGGCGCCCACCAAGGCAGGGCCCACGGTTACGACAGCGGAGATTACAACGCCGCTGACTACGACACCGCTGATTACGAGACCTCGAACCACGGCGCGCATGCCTACAGCTATGCCGAAGAACCGTCCAACTCGCGTCAACCTGCCTATGCTCTCCGCGAAAGCGCCATGACCCTCTCCGACGACACCGGGATCATCCCGCGCATCTCGGGCCAATTCGATCCGAGCATGTACCGCGCCAGGCCCGGATCCTCGCGCCAGGAACCCCTCCCGGGCCGCAGGACCTATCAGGGGCCGCCGGGCCGCAATCCGCACTTCCGCGACGTCTGAACGACGCCTCTGAGAAGCACGCGCGACGCGACGTGAATCAAGCGGTTGGGGTACCGTCCGCTAGGATCGAGTGATAGCAAGCGCCCGGCACGTCCGGGCTGGCGGGGCAGACTGTCCAGGAGGTACCCGTGTCCCAGTCCATCGACGTCGGCAGTGTGCTCGGCGGTCGGTACAAGGTCACGTCCTCGATCGTTGAGTCGCATGACGGAGATCTGGTCCTCGACGGAGTGGATCAGATCCTCAACCGTCCCGTCAGCATCCTCGTCTCTGCGCCGCACAACGCCCAACAGCTGGCCCAGAGTGCGCGGGAGGTAGCCACCGGCGAACGCCACGTGGGCATTCAGGTGCTGGACCTCGGCACAAGCCATGAGGCGACCTACCTCATCACGAACCACGCAGCGGCGGCAGATCTGCTCGACCTGATCGTGGCCCAGGACGCACCCTACGTCGAGCCGTTCTTCACGGACACGCTGGGCAGCGAGATCTTCGGTGAGTCGCGTTCGCGTGAGCCGGAGACCTACGACGGCCTGTACGAGCACGGCGACCACGACTACATCCGGTACCCCAACGCACACCCCGACGACGTCAACAGCGCCCGGCCGGAGTCTCCCCGCGAACAGCGGCCAGCACCCGCAGCCCAGCCGCGCCCAGTCCCACCGCCCCCCGCTGCGCCGCCGCGCTCTGCCGAGGGTCCCTCGGAAAATTCGCCCGGCCCGTCCAACGGTGCTTCAGCAGGCGGCGCTTCAGCAGGCGGCGCCGCTGCTGCGGCGGCTGCCGCAGCGGCCGCAGCCGCCGCCGGATCCCAGTTCCCGAATCCGCCGAAGGTAACTCCCTGGCCTACCCCTCGCACCTCCGGGGGTACCGATGCCAGCTCTCAGGGCAGTCCGACCAGCCATGCCCCGGCGACTCCTGCCGCAGGCAACCCTGCGCGGTATGACGAGCCAACGCAGCACAATCAGCCAGCTCAGTACAATCAGCCGGCTCAGCACAACCAAACGACTGATTACAGCGAGCCGGCGGCGCACAGTGACGTGACCCAGCCGGTTCAGAAGTCGCCTGCCTCGCCCGTAAGCCCGTCTGGCCCCGCTCGCGGAGCGGCCTTCCCAGCAGCGGCACGAGGAGCCGGCCGGGGAAGCGGCTCGAATCAGATCTTCGACCGGGATGACGAGCTCGAAGAGGACGATGAGTCAACGCGCCCCAAGTCGGTGCCGTGGCTTGTCGGCGGCATTCTGGCCGTCGTCCTGATCGCGGCGCTGATCTTTGCCTTCACCACGCTCGGCAGCGTCTTCCAGCCGCAGGCCAGCGGTTCTAAGCCGCCGTCGAATGCTGCTCCGACTGCCTCGGCGCCTCAGGGCACGCCCTCCCCAGGTCAGACGCAAGCGCCCGCACCTGCTGTGGTCGCCCCAGTCATCGATTCTGTTTCGCGCCTCAACCCGAGTGATCTGAGCTTCGCGGACCAGTTCGACCCGAAGCTGGTCTCTACCTACGACGGTAATCAGGCAAGCTACTGGTCGGATATGGAGTTCGCCCGCGAGGATTGGGGCGGCTTCGCCAAGAGTGTCACGCTCGCGGTGAAGCTCAAGGATGTCTCGGATATCAAGCAGGTCGAGCTCGACCAGCTCGGGGCAACCGGTGGCAGCGTGAGCGTGTATACAAACGCGACTCCCGACCTCGGCGGCGCGGCACTGGCCGGCACGAGCTCTTTCAATGGCCCGCAGCTCGTATTCCAGCTGCCAGCGGCGGTGAAGGCGCAGTACGTCCTCATCCAGATCAACGCTTTGCCGCGGCTTACGAACTTCAAGGTGTACCCCTACGGGCTCCGGTTGGCGGAGATCAAGGTTCAGTAGACGAACGACGGCGACGCTTCCCGCCGCTGTCAGGGCGCCTTGAGCTCGCCAGAGCTCGGGGCGCCCTTTCCGTGTCGTTCCTTTACTTTTTACGGCAGTTCAATGCGCCCTCCCACGCTTCGGTACGCTTGAAGGACGACGGCTCCCGGAATACCGGCGTTCGTCGACATGTTGTGAGCTGTGAACGTATGGAGTCCAGCGCGTCAGAAGAAGAGGTTATTCACCCGTGAGCACTGCCGATAGCAACGCCGCCGAGGTGCGGGACGTCATCGTGGTTGGATCAGGTCCTGCCGGCTACACGACCGCAATCTATACTGCGCGAGCCAACCTTAAGCCATTGATTTTCGCTGGTTCGGTGACGGCAGGCGGCGAGCTCATGAATACGACGGAGGTCGAGAACTTCCCCGGGTTCCCCGATGGAGTCCAGGGGCCCGAGCTCATGGACAAGCTCGAACAGCAGGCCGCGAAGTTCGGTGCGCAGATCGAGTTCGAAGATGTCGCGTCCCTCGACCTCGAAGGCGAGGTCAAGCGCGTTGTGCTCGGCAACGGTGAAGAGCATCTGGCCCGGGCAGTCGTCATCGCAACTGGATCCGCGTATCGCGAACTTGGCCTCCCGAACGAGAAGCGTCTGTCAGGTCACGGTGTGAGCTGGTGTGCGACGTGTGACGGCTTCTTCTTCAAGGATCAGGACATCGCCGTCGTTGGCGGTGGTGATTCGGCGATGGAAGAGGCACTCTTCCTCACCAAGTTCGCCCGCTCCGTGACCGTCGTCCACCGCCGCGATTCACTGCGCGCCTCGAAGATCATGGCCGACCGCGCGTTGGCACACGACAAGATCAAGTTCGCCTGGAACAGCGAGATCGCCGATGTGCGCGGTGACGACAAGGTGACCGGCCTCGTCCTCCGCAGCACCGTTGACGGTTCGGAGTCTGAGCTCGACGTCACCGGTGTCTTTGTCGCCATCGGAAACGATCCCCGTACCGAACTCGTCAAGGATGTTCTGGACCTCACTCCTGAAGGCACGATTGCGGTGGAGGGTCGTACCTCGCGCACTAGCATTCCTGGTGTCTTCGCGGCCGGCGATGTGGTTGACCCCACGTACCGTCAAGCTATTACCGCAGCCGGATCCGGTTGCGTTGCGGGGTTGGACGTTGAGCACTACCTCGCAAATCTCGAAGCCCCGAGCCTTGCAGCCCAACAAGCCTGAATTTCCTCTATCAAATCGGAAGGTAGACATGAGCAACGCCAAAGACGTCACCGACGCGCAGTTCACCGACGAGGTTCTTCTTTCAGAGAAGCCTGTGATCGTCGACTTCTGGGCTGAATGGTGCGGCCCGTGCCGCAAGGTTGGTCCCATCCTTGACGACATTTCGGTTGAGTACTCGGACAAGGTCGAGGTAGTGAAGGTGAACGTCGACGACAACCCGAATATCGCGGCTGAATACGGCATCACTTCCATCCCGGCCGTCTATCTCTTCGAGAAGGGCAAGGTAACTGGAACCGTTATCGGTGCTCGGCCCAAGCAGTACTTCGAAAAGGAATGGTCTGAGGTACTGACCAAGTAGAGCTTGTCGGATTTGGAGAGGGACGCGGCGTGGCCGCGTCCCTCTCTTTTTGCCTGGAGCCTTCTTTGCCTCGAGCGACATTCGCTCTAGGTCAGGACCTGTTTCACGTGAAACAGCCTTTCCTTCAGCCCGTAGTCCTGGAACCTCTCCTCCAGTTCGAGCGTGGCCCGCAGAAGGGAAAGTAGGATCAGACCGATTCCGGCTGAGAGAGGCGGGGCCCTTCGGTCCAATTTCAAGACGCTCACGCATCCTTACCCGTTTAGCACGGATGGCTCCACCACACGTCGTGTCCGAGCGCGTACGCGGGCCAGCGAATCCGGGCGCGAGCGGTCCGACCCAATCCTCCCACAATGCTATAAGCGGGCTGCAGAGTATGCCGCGACGCCAGCTGCGACAGAGCCTGATAAAGAAGCTGACCTGCCAGATCTCTGACGGTCTGTTTCACGTGAAACAGACCGTCACGTCGCACTACCGACCCTGGTAGGAGCTGCGGGAAGGTACTGGATTCCCAATGGCTCGTTATGAGAGCCCCCTTGCACTGCGGCTAACCGGCCACTCATGCTCCCGCGTCAGGTAGCCGGTCCCTCGGCTTCTAAAGGTCCCCACCGCCAACGAGAGAGCGGCATCCGCAGCGCTCACGGACTCAGGCCGGACGTTTCACTAGCACTAGCGTCGATTGATCTAGATGACCGCATTTCGACGTGCCACCGACACAACAAATCACCAAACGAGCTCTATCCACTCGCACATTTTCAGTGACATGCCTTTTAGACCACAGCTCGTACATTGAGAGAGGCATAGGAGTAGCAGACACCACCCGAGGCTCGGTGACGACGCCGTCTAAGAGCCTGACGACCATGTCTAAGAGCACGGCGCCAGGAGCGACGGCGCATCTCAAAGCACTGTGCGAAGGCTAGGTACAGCCTGGTCAAGGGCAATAGGTCCGGCCGGCCCGATACCCGGGCGGGACAAGTCGCAGTAATAGAGCGGCAGAAGTTGATAAGCGCGCCTTTGGGGGGCTGTCAAAGTGTTCTCTGGGCGCTCGGAGCGACAAAGGTCCGGCCTCTGGCTCCGCGCTTCTGACTTCTTGGTGACCCTGAAGCAGGAATCCGAACCGGAAATCCGCTTCACCTGTCGACAACGATTTCAGTCAGGACGAGCCAAAATGGGCGCCATTGGGCGTCAACTAGCCCCAAGCTGAGGGAGGTCCAGGCCCGATGCTTATAGGTACTCGTGCCGGCCAACCTCGCAGCGAGAAACAACTCAGGCGAAGCACACGAGCTGGAGGCGGTGAAAAGGTCCTCAGCGTTTCATACAGGGAGACCCCTCGGCCCTCCTAGACCGGGCTTCAACGGTGCTGCATAGGGGTGAATCCATCGCGGGCCTTCCCGCTGCCCCCAGTGGGTGGGTTCAGCACAGCCTAAGGTCCGGCGCCCAGGGACCGGAGCATCTGGAAGCCACTGCCATCGTACGCCCAACCGCTAGCTTAGGCGAGCTGCCGTCGCTTCTGGATCCGTCTCAGCCCTTCGATCTACGCATCCTCCCGCGCTGTCATCGGTGCTCAAGCGACCGTTCGTCGAGGCGGCATCGGTCGTCAAACTGGCATTGCTCAGCGGTCCGCTCCTCAGGCACATGCTGCTTGGCGGATCGCCCTCATCGACCGCCTTGGTGCGTCTAGCCCACGGCGCAAACCAGTCACCTCTAGCCTGAAGTGGGCACCGGGTAATTGTCTTAGTCGCGCAGCGTCGACCACCTTTGGAATCAGGATTGCCGACCCCAGCAATTGTTTCACGTGAAACACGGGGTAAAACGCCTCAACGAGTCCTAAAGATAAGCGGCTCACGACTTGGGGGTGCAACGTTGGCGGCGACAATGCTGCATCCCCACGTGCGCGTGACAGCCATCGTTCTTGTGCCCCTGAAGCTCCGGTTTGCAGGAAGCATTTTCCTGTCCCCTCTGTAGACCCTGCAGGACCACCTCACCTCATTTTGATGGCAGCACCACTGTGAAGGGCAGAATGACCAGGCTGCGACCCTTGTGAGCCGAACCCTGCTATGCAGCCCAGCAGTTGTAAAGGCCGCATTGGTACCTGCTGTCAGCTTCGGTCTCGATCGAGGTGACCGTTCTGTTTGCCCTTCTTGAGTAGCAGCGACGATGGAGGGTGCACTGGCCCGCTAGCCCTGCCAATCTGGCCTCAGCCCCCTCCGTACGGCACAGGCGGGTGTGACCGCCAGAGCTGGACGCTGTGCGCCCTGAGAGTCCTTGTACACCCTGTGGTCGTGACCCTTCCTTTAGCTGCCAGCTCCTCCATGCACTGTCCCAGCCCCACATCAGCCGGATTACGGCCGCCGCTCCCAGTCGCACCTACGGCCAGCATCAGCAGGTGCCCATCAGGCATGGCCCACCCTTATTGCCCTCGACGCCGTTCTCCCTCCTGGCACTCCGGTCATCCACGACCCTCCTTCATGCATACCTGTTCGATCCCGCCATAGTGCCAACATCTCCATCTCCAGCTCCTGACGCCCGTCTTACACAGATTAATGACCGGATCCCTGCAGGAGTTCAAGAGCGGCCGATCCCCAGCTAGGCTCCATGATTTGGTGCTCACGACTCCTGGCCGGGATCTATCAACACTGCAACCGAAAGTTATCCACAGCCAGATCCACAGCACTTATCCACAATTGGGGCCACCCGGTTGTGGTTAACTCGCACCGTGGCTACCACACCATTGGAGGGGCAAGGAGACTCGCGCGCACCCTCAGGCGTCTCTGGACAATGAACAACTTTGCACCCGCTCTCGTCGGCTGCCAGATGACCTTTTGCCGGTTTCTTTTCACGACGAAATCGCCGCCATCGCGGCGATTCTTGCCGTCCGCGAGATCTTGCCACACCGAGGAAAGCAAAGAGGCCCGAAGACTCATCGTCCGCACACGCATTCCCCATTCCCCGAACTCCCGCGCCCACAAGTCGCCACCATAACTGGGGCATGCACGACCAAGTTATCCACAGCGCGGCACGGGGCGGCATGGTTGTCCACCGGGGTTATCCACAGCCAATTCCACAGGCACAATTCGACCTTGTCCACAACCGCGGGTCGCAGTCCGGGCGTCCGACGAACTCGTTCCCCCAGCAACCTAGTCGCCCGATGCTTCGCTCCGCTCAGGTCAGGTCGCTCGCCCGTTCGAATAGCTAAGAGGCGCTGCTCGTGTTTCACGTGAAACATGCATACCTATGGCTCAGAGGAGCATCAGGAATAGCCGCCGAGGCCTCGCCTTGGTGACGGCCGTACCAGATCGTCTAAAAGGCCCTGCGGGCGCACGGTAGGACCAGAAGAGGCGGTTACATCGAGCCCGGCAACCGGTCTCGGGCCTGGGTTGCTGAACTGACCGGAATCATATCACTACTCCACTCAAGGATGAATCCGCTTATACCTGCACACCATGCTGCATCTTCGACGCTGCTTAGACGCAACTCCGCACCGAGCGCACTGCTGTCTGAATTCGTCTCTGCGCGACTGCAGGGAAAGGGCACACCCTTTACAGCACGATGGCCCCTACTCAAACTGGTGCCAACTCCGAGGTCTAGAACTGTCGATGCTGCGCCAATTCGCAAATGCCATTCCCACCATTGCCCCAATTCCGACCACTCTGGTTCCCAGTCCTGCCGCAGAGGCATCTCGTCCTCCAGTCCATGCCGGCTGTCACCACGGGGACGAGACTTTAGGAAAGCGCCTGTTGAGGACTTTTCGAGGGAATGATTGAACCCGCAATTCCGGACTTACTGTCTCCTGCCGGCTCACCGTCTCCTGCCTGCTCACGGGCCCTGTGACGCGGGTGCGGTTCTCATACCGCACTCCCGGACCGCCCCCCGCGTAAGGTTTCACGTGAAACAAGCACCGCCGCTGCCCTACACGGGCCAACGAGCCGCTAGGAGCCATGAGCATCACAATCGTCACAGGCTACTCATGGGCGCCATTCCGCTCTCTCTCTCTCTCGAAGCTTTCGCAGTCCAGAGAGGCAAGAGCCCGAATCCACCGACCTGGCAACCACATAGCCATCTGTAACCCCCACCGCTGCTCGTGAAGCATCCGGGCCAGAAGTCGCCCAAGTCACCAGCATCTGCAGACTCCAACATGAGCCACCGAAGTCATCTTTCATCAGCCAGGTAAATCTTGTCCCGTTTCGACCTGCCACGTCCCACGCTCGAGAGAATCAAGACGAAATGGCCGGCGTCGTACAGCAGCCATGGTCATTATCGCCACGTGAATGGCTCAAAACGCCAAAGCAGAAGCCATCGAGGATTCATCGAGCTCAAACCTCCGAAAGCGATACGCCTAGCAGCCCCGAGCGAAGGTAGAAGTCGTAGGGCTCGGCCCCATTTCCCTACGAAATCGCTCGTCAGCTCCGATGGACCTCGTGGTCATTCGTCTTGAAGCATTCCCATACAGATCGGCAAGGAAGCCTTCCTAGATCGCCGAGAGGCGCACCAAGTGGCTATGTGCGGGCCGACCACACGGGGAACGGAAGGCAAGAGAGGGCGGCAATGCAGGACCTCATCCGGTCCAAGCTGTCGTTCGCTGAACATGTCGTTCCCGTTTTCCCTGAAGCTTGCAGTTTCCCTAGAGATCTCCACGGCGACGCGCATTTTTATGATCGAATGGGTTGCTTGCCGGCGGAATGTAGCCCGATCGAATCTGAATCGGCGACTAGTGAAGCCGTCAGATCAGGATGTACCGGTCCCCCACAACATCGTCGCGGCGTTTCCTGCAAAATTCCGGACCGGAAGGCATGCAGTTCTATGTCCGCGAGGCGCGATTCTTCGAACCTCGCATTTTCGCGAATCTCGAGCCGCTCTGGCTTGGTTGGTCCTCCTAACGGCTATAAGGGGAGGACTGGTCAGCACCTTAATGTGTGCTCCTCCCTTAGGACCAGGAGGCGACCGCAAAGCGACTTCCAAAAACCGGATAGACGCTGCGAGGTTGGCCGTCCGAAGCACGGGCCGTCGCGGTAGCAGCGTCGTGGTAGCAGAAGGTGGAAGCGTGGCCCGAGTCTTGAGCAGGGCCCGAGAAGCTCAGTCAATTCTGCTCAGTTGTTTACCGGTATCCAGTGAACCCCGACCCGCTTCATCCCTCTAGGGCGCCCAGCGCCCCTCGTAGTGAACCCTGGAAAAAAATGGCGAGCGCCGAGAACGGCCTTTGCCTCAGGGAAGCGCAGCCTCCGGCAGAACTCGGATGGCCCCGTTTCACGTGAAACGAAGACGAGTAGGGGCAGCCCAGGGGCCGCGTCCATGATGAACGCGGCGCTTACGAGACTGGCGGGAAAATTACTCGGAACCTAGGTTGAGAACGCCCATGATGCGATTCAGATCTTCGACGCTAGCGAACTCGATGCTCACCCGCCCCTTGCGCGCGCCCAACGTGATCTTCACGTTGGTATCGAGCCGGTCAGCGAGCGTCGACGCAAGGAAGTCCAAGCGCTCGTGGCGAGCGTTAGGCTTCGGGATGTTGGACCGACGCGATTCCCCCGGATCCTGGTACAGCGCGACAGCCTCTTCAGTGGCTCGCACCGAAAGCCCCTCGGCCACAATGCGCTGGGCCACCCTCTCCATGGCTCCGGGATCGGGAAGCGACAGAAGTGCACGGGCGTGGCCGGCGGAAAGAACTCCAGCGGCAACTCTCCTCTGAACCAGAGGAGGCAGTCGAAGGAGACGAATCGTGTTCGAAACTTGGGGACGAGAGCGACCGATGCGGTCGGCGAGTTCTTCGTGCGTCGTGCCGAAGTCCTCAAGCAGCTGCTGATAGGCCGCTGCTTCTTCAAGCGGGTTTAGCTGACTCCGGTGAAGATTCTCGAGGAGCGCATCGCGCAGGAGATCGTCATCGCTTGTATCACGAATGATGGCGGGTATGGTGTCGAGACCGGCCTGCTGGACCGCACGCCAACGGCGCTCGCCCATGACGATCTCGTAGCCTTCACTACCGACTTCGGTTGACTTTCGAACAACTATGGGCTGGAGGACCCCAATCTCCCGCACTGAATGCACGAGCTCCGCCATTTCGTCCTCGTCGAAGACGCTTCGCGGCTGCTTCCGGTTGGGATGGATCGAGGAAACAGGAAGTTCTGCGAATTGGGCTCCCGGCACTTCGACCAGATCGAGTTCGTCGGCTCCCTCGCCGTCGGACTCCGGCTCGGGTCGGGATACGCCGGCGTTGCTCTTCGCTGTCGCAGAAGCTCCAGCCTTGGAACCGCGAGAGGCAGGCTTCGAATCACGCGGCTCGGCGCCTTCGTCGGCCGGTTTCGAAGCGGACTCCGAACGAGTCGTGGATGAAGAACGACCGTCGGCCGCCGACGTAGAATCGACAGACTCACTCTGAACGGTCGATTCCGTCTGAGATGTCGCCTGATCAGCCGACCGTCCAGTATCGACGGCAGGCGCAGCCGACTCCTCGGCGGCGGGCGAGGGCGCGGCTTTCGCTTCTTCCTCCGCCTGAGCGGTATTCCGCGACTCAGGGAAGAAGAGGTCCACAGGACGCGAAGCTGAGCCAGAACCGCCAGAAGCAGCTCCTGAGCTTGGAATCAAGGCCCCCAGGCCACGGCCCAGTCCACGGCGCTTCTCGCTCATGCGCGAACTTCCTCCTTCGGACCCTCAGAGCTGAGGGTGTGACCAGTATGCAAACTAGCGCTCAGCGATCTCCGCCGCCGCCTCCATGTAGGAGAGAGCACCAGTAGAGGACGGGTCATAGGTGATGACCGTCTGCTGATAGCTCGGGGCTTCCGAGATACGAACGGAACGCGGGACGACAGCCGCAAGAACCTGCTGTGGGAAGTGCTCCCGAACCTCTGCCGCGACTTGGGCGGCGAGATTGGTGCGGCCGTCGTACATTGTCAGCAGAATCGTCGAGACGCGAAGATCAGCGTTCAAGTGCTTCTGGATCATTTCAATGTTGCTGAGCAGCTGACTGAGGCCCTCGAGGGCGTAGTACTCGCACTGGATCGGTATGAGCACCTCGTTGGCAGCACAGAACGCGTTGACGGTGAGCAGCCCGAGGCTGGGTGGGCAGTCGACGAAGATGTAGTCGAGCCGCTCAAGCCCTTGCGACTCCCGTTCCTTCGCATAGATCTCGATTGCACGGCGGAGCCTCTGCTCACGGGCCACAAGGGAGACGAGTTCGATCTCGGCGCCGGCAAGGTGGATCGTCGCGGGCGCACACTCAAGTCGTTCGACGTCCGGGCATGACCGGACCACTTCCCCCAACGAGACGTCATTGATGAGGACGTCGTAGATGCTCTCGACATCAGCGTGATGCTCGATCCCGAGAGCAGTCGAGGCGTTTCCCTGAGGATCGATGTCAATGACCAGGACGTTGAGACCGGAGGCCGCGAGAGCAGCGGCGATATTCACCGTCGTCGTGGTCTTGCCGACGCCGCCCTTCTGATTGGAGACCGTGAAGATGCGAGTCGCCCCAGGACGACGGAGCTTGCGCTGGCTCAACCGCTCACGGCGCTTCGTCTCGTTCGCCAATTGGCTACCAATAGGACTCGATTCGTCGATGGCGATAGCGGATCCGTTGCCCGACTTAGAGGGGGACGTTTCACGTGAAACAGAAGCAACCTTCGACGGTTGAGAAGCAGGAGCCGGTGCTACAGTCGTCGAGCGCGCGGGCCCCAGAGACACGAAAGGCGGGATCCGCTGAGCCGATGACTCGTCATTGGTCACTGTTCACTCACTCTCGGGTCGCGTCGATGTCCTTCACTCTAGCCTAGCGGGTAGCCTCGCCCTCGCCCCGGATCAGGCGGCGCCGACGGCGATCCGTACTACCGTCGTCGGCTCCTCGAGGAGACCCTCCCCGATCACCTTGATCTCCGGGCTGTGCCCTCGATACTTCTTGATCGCCTTGGCCGCGCTCTCGACCTCTTCACTGGCGCTGCGGCCCTTGATCGCCACGAGGGAACCGGAGCCCCCCAGCAGCGGCAGAGTGATCGGAACCAGCTTCGAAAGGGCGGACACGGCCCGAGCGGTGACGTAGTCTGCCGTCACATGGTCCACTGCCTGCTCGGCCCGGGACCGCAATACCCGAACATTCTCGAGACCCAGGTCAGCAACGACTTCCTCAAGCCAGACCACGCGCCGCTCGAGCGGCTCGATCAGGACGAGAGTGAGATCCTGCCGGGCCAGTGCGAGGCACAGCCCTGGCAGGCCAGCTCCACTTCCGACATCCGCGACCGTCGCATCGGCGCCGAACTCAGACTCGATCACCGCACAGTTCAACACGTGGCGGCTCCAGAGCCGCGGAACCTCGCGCGGTCCGATGAGCCCTCGTTCGAGGCCGGACGTCGCGAGATGTTCGACATACCGCTTGGCGAGCGCGAGCCGCGCACCGAAGATCTTCTCGGCAGCAGCGAGCTCACGCCCCTCGAGGTGCGGCAGACCGCCGTCACCCATTGGCGGCGTCGCAGCCGAATCCTGTGCCACGTCAGTCAGCGGAGACGACGATGTGGCGCTTGGCGCCCTCGCCTTCGGACTCGCTCACAAGACCGAGGTCGGCCACTGCGTCGTGCACAATCTTCCGCTCGTACGAGCTCATCGGCACCAGATGCACGGCTTCGCCGTCGGACTTCACCTTGGCGACCGCCTCTTCAGCCAGCGAGTGCAGGTACTTCGCGCGCTGGCCGCGGTAGCCGTTGATGTCGAGTACGAGGCGCGAACGGTTGCCGGTCTGCGACAGCACGGCCAGACGGGTGAGCTCCTGGAGCGCATCGAGCACTTCGCCGCCCTGGCCAACGAGCGCGGTCAGACCGCTGTTGCTGCTCTCATCGGCAATGACCGAAAGATAGGTACGCCCGCCCCGGACCTCGATATCGATGTCGCCGTCGATATCGGCGATGTCGAGAAGCTCCTCGAGGTAGTCGGCGGCGACGTCGCCCTCCTCCTCGAGACGGTTCAGCGGAGTCTCTGTGGCGTCGTCGTCTGCGTCCTCGACACCCTCGGCATCGGCTGCAGCCGTCTCGGTTTCGCCCTCGTTGGCTTCGAAGTCCATGTCCTCGGTGCCACGCTCGGCGGCAGTTTCAGCAGGGCTCACTTCTTCCTCCTGTTCTTGCGCTGAGGCTGTTGGCGCTGCCCCTTGGGCTGCACTGGTTCGGGGATATCTTCGGCCTTCATGGTCTTGCCGGTCGTCACGTCGATCGGAGCAAGGCCCCTCGCCGCGCGACGTTCGTTGAGCGCCCTCGCGGCAGGCGAGCCGGGGGCCGGCATACGGCGGATGACGTAGAACTGCTGACCCATCGTCCAGAGGTTGCTGATCGTCCAGTAGATCAGAACACCGATCGGGAAGTTGATGCCACCGATACCGAAGACGAGCGGAAGGATGTAGAGCAGGATCTTCTGCTGGCGCATGAACGGACTCTGCATCGCAGCGTCGGACATGTTCTTCGCCATGATCTGCTTCTGCGTGATGAACTGCGAGGCGGTCATCGCGACGATCATGAAGATCGAGAGGATCGCAACGACGACGGGGTTCCCGCCGCCGCCGTGCAGGAGCGAGGCCGAGAGCGGCGCGCTGAAGATCTCCGAGCCGTGGAACTGATTGACCTGGCTAGGGGTCATCGCCCCGATGCCGGGGTTGTTGCTCGCAGCGCTGCTGACGTTCGAGAGGACTCGGAAGAGCCCGAAGAAGAACGGCATCTGGATGACCATGGGGAGGCATGCCGAGAAGGGATTCGTCCCATGCTTCTTGTACAGGGCCATCTGCTCCTGCGCCATCGCCTGGCGGGAGAGCTGATCAGTCTTGCCCTTGTACTTGGCCTGAAGCTTCTGCAGGTCCGGCTGGAGCAGCTGCATGCCCCGCTGTGCCTTGATCTGTCGAACAAACACCGGGATGAGGGCTCCACGGATCACGAGCACGAGGCCGATGATCGAGAGGGTCCATGTCCAACCATTCCCCGAAGGCATGCCCAGGAATGAAAGCGCCTCGTGGAAGGCCACCATCACAAAGGAGACCAGCCACTCAAAGGGCAGCAGTACGGCGCTTAACGGGTCCATGAAATTTCCCTATTTCCTCGTGTCGTCATCGCTGGCAGGGCCGGAGTCCGACTCGTCCTTCCAGTAGCGGTCGGGGTGATTCAGCACCACGATCCGCGGCATGCGGCCTTCGGGCCAGTGCCGGTGCCCGTCGGGCACCGGATCGA
The DNA here is from genome assembly GCF_022539255.1 of Sinomonas terrae. NCBI lineage: Bacteria > Bacillati > Actinomycetota > Actinomycetes > Micrococcales > Micrococcaceae > Sinomonas > Sinomonas terrae. The sequence continues at coordinate 5,036 of NZ_JAKZBV010000001.1, read as the reverse complement.
GCCCTCCGGAATTCCAGGGGTGGCAGCGCGCGAGCCGACGAACTGCCAAATAAGATCCTCGCACAGCCCCATGGACTGTGACGGCTTCGAGCGCGTAGGCCGAGCAGGACGGGTAGAACCGGCAGACCTGGCCGTACAGAGGTGAAACGACCGCACGGTACACCGTGAGCAGCAGAATCAGTGCGTTGCGTGGGAGGTCCCACACAAAGCGTCCGACGGCGGTCGCGGCCTTGGGGGGCATGGGCGCGCCAGCGGCGTCGCTCACCGCAGCCATCAGCCAACCTCCGTTCCGCCTTCAGGCGAAGCCTCACGTTCATGCGCCGGCTGAAGCCGACGCAGCGCCCCGCGCAGTGCGGATGCGTAGTCGCCGCGGAGGGTGGGCCAGTCCGCCGCAGATGCGGCGGGCAGGGCGCGCACGACGACGTCGACGCCCGTGGGCCTTTCCCGCAGGGTCTCGGCGCCGGCTTCCCTCAACCTCCTCTTAACGAGGTTCCGGGTGACTGCGTTCCCCACCGCCTTGGAGACGATGAAGCCGAATCGCGAGGGAGCGCCGTCGTCCGAAAGAGCCGCATACAGCACGACGTTCCGGCGCCCTTGTCGGACGCCGGAACGTACGGTATGCGAGAAGTCTGCGCTCGTGCGCAGCCGATGCCGGGCGGGAAGCATCCCTGACCGCTAGAGCCGCGTCACTGGTGAGGCCGAGCCGGTTGCGGCGTCAGGCCGAGAGTTCCGAGCGGCCCTTCGAGCGGCGGGCGGCCAGGATGGCGCGGCCGGCGCGGGTGCGCATACGAAGGCGGAAGCCGTGCTTCTTGGCACGACGGCGGTTGTTCGGCTGAAAAGTCCGCTTGCTCACGGTTGTCACTCCAGTGGTTCCGGGGCGTCTGCCCAGGGGGCGCGGGTGGCTCTGGCGGACGCTGTATAGGCGGTGCCTGCCGCCCCGCCGCGCCTCATGCCGGTCGCCACGGGCCAGCGGTAGCTGGTTTCCAACGGCGTCCGAGGGCATGCGACAGGACAGTAGACAGACACAAAGGACTTAATGACGTTAGGGCAGGAGCCGCACGGCCGTCAAACTGGCGCGCGAAAATGCCGGGCCTCCGCGGCGCGCGCCTCGAGTGCGGCCTGAGGCGCCGGAGCCAACTCTCGGTTCTTTTTCCCCAGCTGTGGTGAATTGCACGCGGAGCCTGTGGACAGCGAGCTGGTGCGGCATGCGGGGTGAACTCCATCAGTGTAATTCACTGAGCCCCTCTCCCCAGTTCTCATCTGGATTCTCCGTACTCTAGGCTTGCTCAGTGCACCTCCCTCCTACATGTGGACAGCCATGTGGACAAAGGGAGGACGAATCACTGGCAGAAGACGGCAAGAAGGGCATATGGGGATTGAGGAGGCCAACACGGTTGGCAGCTCGTGGCGGCGCGTCGTGCGCTTGCTCGAGGAAGATGACCGTGTCTCGCCTCGGCAACGCGGATTCGTTGCCCTCGCCCAGGCCCAAGGGCTCATCGGATCGACCCTGCTCGTCGCCGTCCCCAACGAGCTGACCCGCGAGGTCCTCCAGACGCAGCTCAAGGAACCGCTCGACACTGCGCTGCGCCTGGTCTTCTCCGATGACGTCCGCTGCGCGATCGACGTCGACACAGAGATGCTGCCGGCGCGCGAAGAGATCTTCGAGCCGGTCAAGCGCCAGGAAGTCATCCCGGACCTCCGCCCGGCACCCACCCCTCCGAGCACGTCCCAGGAGTTCGGCCGGCTCAACCCCAAGTACACGTTCGACACGTTCGTCATCGGGGCCTCCAACCGCTTCGCCCATGCGGCCGCCGTCGCCGTGGCCGAGGCTCCGGCCAAGGCCTACAACCCGCTCTTCATCTACGGCGATTCTGGCCTCGGGAAGACCCACCTCCTGCACGCGATCGGCCACTACGCCCGGCGCCTCTACACGGGGATTCGGGTGCGCTACGTGAACTCGGAAGAGTTCACGAACGACTTCATCAACTCGATCCGCGACGACGAGGGCACGAGCTTCAAGGCGACGTACCGCAACGTAGACCTCCTGCTCATCGACGACATCCAGTTCCTCGCGGGCCGCACGGGGACGATGGAGGAGTTCTTCCACACATTCAATGCGCTGCACAACAGCAACAAGCAGGTGGTCATCACCTCGGACCAGCCGCCGAAGGCGCTGCATGGCTTCGAGGACCGGATGAAGTCGCGCTTCGAGTGGGGACTCCTCACCGACATCCAGCCGCCGGACCTCGAGACCCGTATCGCGATCCTCCGGAAGAAGGCGAACAGCGAGGGCCTCTACGCACCGGACGACGTGCTCGAGTACATCGCCTCGCGGATTGCGTCGAACATCCGTGAACTCGAGGGCGCGCTCATCCGAGTCACAGCGTTCGCGAGCCTGAACAAGCAGCCCGTCGACGTAGCCCTCGCCGAAATGGTCCTCAAGGATCTCATCACGGACGATTCCGCCCTCGAGATCACCGCGGACCAGATCCTCCAGGAGACGGCCGCCTACTTCAAGCTCACGATCGAGGAGCTCAACAGCAAGTCGCGGACGAGGACTCTTGTGACCGCCCGCCAGATCGCGATGTACCTGTGCCGCGAGCTCACGGACATGTCGCTGCCGAAGATCGGCCAGGTCCTCGGCGGCCGCGACCACACGACCGTGATCCATGCAGACCGGAAGATCCGCGAGCTCATGGCGGAACGGCGGGCCATCTTCAATCAGGTCACCGAGCTCACGAACAAGATCAAGCAGGCCCAGCGAGGCGTCTGAGGGCTGTCGGCGAGGGTCGGCGTCGTGCCCTGTGCAGGGACTGTCGGAGAGCGAACGGCTTTCTTGTCATTCCTTATTAACAGCGGCCTGTGGACAACCCTGTGGGCGGTTAAGTGCACATCCCCGCTCTATGGCCTTAAAAGTCCCCCCGAGGTTGTGGAGAGAGTGAATGACAAGAATTTGCCCTTCCACAGCCGAGTGCATCTCCGTCCGCACACCCTCAACACTTCGTGAACAAGCTGACCCCGCGTCTTCGCTGAGCAGAAGGCCGTTTTCCACAGTTTCCACAGCAGTTATTAACACCACGAATCCCAAAAAATCTAAGATCCGTTAGACAACAGGAACCCGGCCTCCACGCGTCGAGCCCGTCGAGACCCCAAAGGACCGAGGGCCGTTGAACGAGCCACCGATCTTGCGGCTAAGCTGTCCCCAGTGCGCACAGGGCCATGCACCAATCTGCGCAAGCGCCACGCACCAAGTCGTTGAAAGGCGGGAACCCTTCCGTGAAGTTCCGAGTCGAGCGGGATGTCCTCACCGAGGCAGTGAGCTGGGCGGCACGTTCCCTCTCCCCGAGGCCTCCGGTCCCCGTCCTCTCCGGTCTCCTGCTCAAAGCGCACGACGGCGTCGTCAGCCTGAGCAGCTTCGACTACGAAACGTCCGCACGGCTTGAGATCCCTGCCGAGATCGGCACCGAAGGGACGATCCTCGTTTCCGGACGGCTCCTGGCAGACATCTGCCGCAGCCTCCCCGCCGCACCGGTAGACGTCGAAACGGACGGCTCCAAGGTCACACTCACGTGCCGCCGCAGCTCTTTCCACCTCGCAACAATGCCCGAGACTGAATACCCGCCGCTTCCTTCCCTCCCCCCGCTCACGGGAGCAGTCTCCGGTGATGCCTTCGCCAGGGGTGTCGCCCAGGTGATCATCGCCGCAAGCCGAGACGACACGTTGCCCATCCTCACCGGCGTCCGTATGGAGTTCGAAGACGAGCTCATCACGCTCCTCGCAACGGACCGCTATCGGCTCGCGCTGCGCGAGATCCCGTGGAAGCCGGCGTCGTCGTCGGTGTCCACGAGCGCGCTCGTCAAGGCAAAGACCCTCAACGAAGTAGCGAAGACCTTGGGGGGCTCAGGCGAGCTCAACATCGCCCTCGCCGACGACGACTCGCGCCTTATCGGTTTCGAGAGCGGCGGCCGCACCACGACGTCGCTCCTCGTCGACGGCGATTACCCCAAGATCCGCTCTCTGTTCCCCGAGAGCACCCCGATCCACGCGATCGTCTCAACGCAGGAACTCGTCGAGGCCGTGCGTCGCGTCTCTCTCGTCGCCGAGCGGAACACCCCGGTCCGTCTTGCGTTCTCCGACGGCCTCGTCGCGCTCGACGCAGGCACCGGTGAAGACGCCCAGGCGTCCGAGGAACTCGAGGCCCACCTCACCGGCGAGGACATCACAGTAGCCTTCAACCCTCACTACCTCATCGAGGGCCTGAGCGTCATCGAGGCTCCCTACGTGCGCTTCTCCTTCACGAGCGCGCCGAAGCCCGCGATGCTCACCGCCCAGAGGGAACTCGAGGGCGACGACGAGATCGGCTACCGCTATCTCGTCATGCCAGTCCGTCTCCCGAACTGAGCGGCGACCCCGCGCTTCAGGGAAGAGCTTCCGGGCCCACCACGGCTTGGGCCCAACAGCCTCGTCGAAAGGAACACCATGCACTTTGGATTGATCGGCCTCGGCAAGATGGGCTTCAACATGCGCGAGCGGGCACGCCGCGCTGGCCTCGAGGTGACGGGCTACGACCGGAATCCCGACGTGGCCGATGTCGCTTCCATCGCCGAACTCGTCGACGCCCTACCGGCTCCGCGCGTCATCTGGGTCATGGTCCCGGCCGGTGCGATCACGGACGCCGTGGTCAAGGAGCTCTGCGAGAAGCTCTCGGCGGGCGATCTCGTGATCGACGGCGGCAACTCGCGCTTCACCGAGGATCAGCGGCACGCCGCCGAGCTCGCCGAGAAGGGCATCCGCTTCGTCGACTGCGGCGTCTCGGGCGGCGTGTGGGGCCTGCAGAACGGCTACGGGCTTATGGCTGGCGGCGAGGCTGAGGACATCGAGACGGCCATGCCGATCTTCGACGCGCTCCGCCCCGAGGGCGAACGCGCGGACAGCTTCGTCCACGTGGGCGGAGTAGGCGCCGGCCACTACGCCAAGATGGTCCACAACGGCATCGAATACGGCCTCATGCAGTCGTACGCCGAGGGCTACCAGCT